>CAVUFZ010000001.1:0-122602 GCA_963740925.1 uncultured Actinomycetota bacterium
CGGGGTTTGTTGTGCATAATTGGCATTGACTTTTAGCACGCTGTTGAGTTCTCAAGTTTCGGGCGCACACCGTGCGGATCAGCTTGCGATTCCGCTTGGGGCAACTCGTCCTACATTACTGTCTGCATCCCCCCGAGTCAAACCCGGGCTTCTGAGCCAGTCCCACCGCGCAGCTAGGCCGTGGATCTTTGCTGGTCACGTTGGTGAGCACAGTTGATCCACTGTCATTTTGCTGAGTGGGTTCCGCTCTGGGCCGGCCGCTCCGGGCTTCCCCGTCGCGTCCCGCTCCCCTGCGGCATGTAGAACATTACGTGGGGGTCACGAGCAGGTCAAATCGCGGTGACGTGTCGGTCGTCACACCGACCGGCAACGGTGCTTCGAGCCCGATCCGGCCCCCTCGGCCGGCCCCATCGCCGGTCGACCTCAACCCGTCGCGGAGAAGACGCGGCCAGGAACTCGAGCGGCTCAGGCATGCCCCACCCGGGCCGCGCCCACCGTCCGCTTACCCCGGCGGAGCACCACGTACTGCCCGGCCAGCAACTGCGACGTACCCACGGTCGCCTCGGCATCGGTGATGCGGGTGTTGTTGAGGTAGGCCCCTCCCTCGCTGATCGCTCGCCGCGCGGCCGACCGGCTACCCACCACCCCGGTCGCCGCCAACAGATCGACCACGCCGGGTGCCCTTCCCTCGGCGTCGGCCGCGGGCACGTCAACCACCCCGACCTCGGTGGCCACCGCCGCCAATGTCTCGGCCGAGAGCTCGGACAGCTCACCGCGGCCGAACAGGGCCTGGGCCGCGGCGTCGGCAGCCCTGGTGTCGGCCTCGGAGTGGACCAGCGTGGTCACGTCGTCGGCCAGGGCATGCTGAGCCGCCCTCAGTTGCGGCCGCTCGAGCGTCTGCCTGGCCAGCGCCTCGATCTCTTCCCTGGACCGATCGCTGAACACCTTGAGGTAGTCGACGACCTTCGCGTCCTCGGCGTTCAGGAAGTACTGGTGGAAGGCGAACGGGCTCGTCATCTGCGCATCCAGCCAGACGGCACCGCCCTCGGTCTTGCCGAACTTCGTCCCGTCGGCCTTGGTCAGCAGCGGCGTGGCCAGAGCGTGCACCTGGCGCTGCTCCGCACGCCGGATCAACTCGACGCCGGCGGTGATGTTCCCCCACTGGTCGGAGCCACCGAACTGCAGCGTGCACCCGTAGCGACGGTTGAGCTCGAGGTAGTCCATCGATTGCAACAAGACGTAGCTGAACTCGGTGAACGAGATCCCCGCCTCCAACCGGTTGCGGACCACGTCCCGGGCCAGCATCCGGTTCACCGGGAAGTGCTTGCCGACATCGCGGAGGAAGTCCAGCACCGGCATCGGACCGGTCCAGTCGAGGTTGTTGACGAGCCGGGCGGCCGCCGCACCCTCGAAGTCGACGAAGTTCGACACCTGATCGCGGATGCGCTGCACCCAGCCGGCCACCACGTCGTAGGAGTTGAGGCTGCGCTCGCCGCCCTCTTTCGGGTCACCGATCAGGCCGGTGGAACCGCCGACCAGCAGCAGCGGCCGGTGACCGGCACGTTGCAGGATCCGGGCCACCATCAGCTGGACGAGGTTGCCGAAGTGCAGCGAGGGAGCACTCGGGTCGAAGCCGACGTAGAAGGTGACCGGCCCTGCCTCCAGATGGGCGGCCAACGCCTGCTCGTCGGTCGACTCGGCCATCAGGCCGCGCCATTTCAGTTCTGTCAGCACCTCGGACACCGCTCCACCCTAACGGCGCGACGGCAGCGTCCAGCCCGGGTTTTCGGGCCGGGCCGGAGTCCGTCGGCGGTCAGCGGAAGCCGGCGGCGACCGACCGCAACTCGGTCAGTTGCTCCCGCACCCTGACCGGCGCGGTACCACCCCGGCCGTCACGGGCCGCGACCGAACCTTCGGCGCTGAGCCGGGTGAGGAGATCCGAAGTCAGCCGCGGGTCGATCTCGCCGAGTTGATCCACGGTGAGCTCGGGCAGGTCGATCCCGGCGGCCTCGCAGAAGCGGACGCAGGCGCCGGAGATCTCGTGCGCCTCGGCGAACGGGACCCGCTGCCGGACCAGCCAGTCGGCGACGTCGGTGGCCAGCGCGAAACCGCGATCGGCCTGGGCCGCCATCCGGTCGGGGTGGAAGGTCAGGGTCGCCACCAGGCCGGTCACGGCCGGAAGCAGCAGCAGCAGCTGGTCGACCGAGTCCAGCACCGGCTCCTTGTCCTCCTGCAGATCGCGGTTGTAGGCCAGCGGAAGGCCCTTCAGCGTGGTCAGCAGACCGGCCAGGTTGCCGACCAGCCGGCCGGCCTTGCCCCGGGTCAGCTCGGCCACGTCGGGGTTCTTCTTCTGCGGCATGATCGACGAACCGGTGGACCAGGCGTCGGCCAGCGTGGCGTAGCCGAACTCGTGGGTGCACCACAAGATCACGTCCTCACTGAGCCGGGACAGATCGATGCCGACCTGGGCCAGCACGTAGGCGGCCTCGGCGACCAGATCACGCGAGGACGTCCCGTCGATGGAGTTGGCCACACTGCCGGCGAAACCGAGGTCGGCGGCGACCGCCTCGGGATCCAGCCCGAGCGAGGTGCCGGCGAGAGCGGCCGAACCGTACGGCGACCAGGCCAGCCGGCGACGCAGATCCCGGAACCGCTCCAGATCGCGCACCAGCGGCCAGGCGTGGGCGAGCAGATGGTGCGACAGCAGGACCGGCTGGGCGTGCTGCAGATGGGTACGGCCGGGCATGATCACCCCGAGATGGCTCTCGGCCTGCCCGGCCAGGGCGTCGACGACGCCCAGCAGCTGCTCCCCGACCGCGGCCGTGGCGTCGATCAGGAACAGCCTGATCATGGTGGCGATCTGGTCGTTGCGGGAGCGTCCGGCCCGGAGCCGGCCCCCGAGCTCACGGCCGAGCAACGCGTTCAGCCCCCGCTCGAGGGTGCCGTGGACGTCCTCGTCGTTCGGCCCGGGGACGAACCGTCCGTCAGCGACCCGTCGGCCGAGCTCGGCCAGGCCCTCCAGCATGGCGCCGTGCTCGTCCTCGGTCAGCAGCCCGGCGCGCAACAACGCGCTCGCGTGGGCGCGGGATCCGGCCAGGTCGTAGGGGGCCAGCCGCCAGTCGAAATGGGTCGAGCGGCTGAGAGCGGCCATCGCCTCGGCGGCCGAGCCGGCGAACCGGCCGCCCCAGAGCTGGCCGGCCGGGGTCGCCGGATCGGTGCCGGTATCGGTGCCGGGACGACTGTCGGGGTGCGGATCGGACGGGCTCACGCGGATGCTCCGGAAGGGTCGGGACGGTCGGTCTGGTGCTGGGCGGTCTGGTGCTGGGCGGTCTCGTGCTGGGCGGTCTCGTGCTGGGCGGTCTCGTGCTGGGCGGTCATCGCCAGGAAGTCGGCCGCCAGTCGGGGGCCGCCGGCCGGGTCGCGGCTGATGATCAGGATGGTGTCGTCGCCGGCGATGGTGCCGAGGATGGACGTCCAGCCGACCCGGTCGATCGCCGAGGCGAAGTACTGGGCGGCGCCGGGCGGTGTCCGCAGCACGACCAGATTCGCCGACGACTCGGCCGAGACCAGCACCTCGCTGCAGAGCCGGGACAACCGGGACTCGAACGCCGCGGACTCCCCGACCACCGGCCGGCGGTCGCCGCCCTCGCCCGGGACCGCGTAGACGAGATGACCGTCGGCGCCCCGCACCCGGAGCGCACCGACCTCGACCAGGTCGCGGGACAGCGTCCCCTGGGTGACCGCGAACCCCTGTTCGGACAGCAGTTCGGCCAACTCGATCTGGGAACGGACCGGCTGCCGGTTGAGCAGCGCGATGATGGTGGCGTGCCGGGCCCGCTTGGTCGGCGGCACCGCGGTGGGCCCCGGCTCCGTCGAGGCGGTTCTCATCGTGCGCCCGTTCCGGCGGTCTGCTGCAGCAGCCAGACCAGGACGGCCTTCTGCACATGGCGGCGGTTCTCGGCCTCGTCCCAGATCACCGCTCGCGGCGAGTCCAGTACCTCGGCGGTGATCTCTTTGCCGCGGTAGGCCGGCAGGCAGTGCAGCACGATCGCCGCCTCACCGGCCAGGGCCAGCGCCTCGGCGTTGACCTGGAACGGCGCGAAGACCTCGCTGCGATCCAACCCGTCGTTCTCCTGGCCCATCGAGATCCAGGTGTCGGTGGCCAGCACGTCCGCGCCGGCGGCAGCGGCCTGCGGATCATCCCCCACCCGCACCGAACCGCCGGTCCCGGCCGCGATCGCCTCGGCCCGGGCCACCACCGCCGGATCGGGCCAGAATCCTGCTGGGGCGGCGATCCGGACGTGCATCCCGGCCGTGGCGCAGCCGAGCAGATAGGACTGGGCCATGTTGTTCGCGCCGTCGCCGAAGTAGGACAGCGTCAACCCGGCAAGGCGGCCCAGGTGCTCGCGGACGGTCTGTAGATCGGCCAGGATCTGGCAGGGGTGGAACTCGTCGGTCAACGCGTTGACCACCGGCACCCCGGCGTGGGCCGCGAACTCCTCCAGGTCGGTCTGGGCGAAGGTGCGCCACACCACGGCCGCGGTCTGCCGACCGAGGATCCGGGCGCTGTCGGCCACCGACTCGCGGCTGCCGATGCCGGCCAGCCGGCCGTCGACCAGCATCGGGAAGCCGCCCAGTTCGGCCACACCGGCACAGAAGGACGCCTGGGTCCGCAGGGTCGGCTTGTCGAAGATGATCCCGACGCTGCGTGGGCCGGCCAACACCGGGCGGGAGAACGGCTCGGCCTTGAGCGCATCGGCCAGGGCCAGCACCTCGGCCTGCTCGGCCGGGCTCAGGTCGTCATCGGCCAGGAAGTGCCGCAACGTCATGGCCGGGCCTCTTCGGCGGCGCGCGTCGCGGTGTCGATCAGTCCGGGCAGCGCGGCGACGAAGGTGTCGATCTGTTCGGCGGTGATCACCAACGGGGGCGCGATCCGCAGCACGGTCGGCCGCGGGGCGTTGACGATGAACCCGGCGGCCAGTGCCGCGTCGCTGACCGCCGCCGCGACCGGCTCGGTCAGGACGATGCCGCGCAGCAGGCCGCGACCGCGGACGTGATCGATCAGCGGGTGACCGAGTGCCTCGACGCCGGCGGCCAACCGGTCGCCCTGACTGCGCGCGTTCTGCAGCAGGCCGTCGCGCTCGATCACGTTCAGCACGGCCAACCCGGCGATCGAGGCCACCGGATTGCCACCGAAGGTGGACCCGTGCGAGCCGGGTCCGAGCAGGTCGGCCGCGGCCCCGGTGGCCAGGCAGGCGCCCACCGGAAACCCGTTGCCCAGGCCCTTGGCCACGGTGACCACGTCGGCCAGGACGCCGTCGGCGGTGTGCACCAACCACTCACCGCAGCGTCCGATCCCGGTCTGCACCTCATCGATCCACAACAGCGCGCCGTGCGCGGTCGTGATCTCGCGGGCCCGGGCCAGATAGCCCGGCGGCGGCACGATGATCCCGTTCTCGCCCTGGATGGGTTCCAGCACCACCGCCGCCACCGTGTCGTCCACGGCGGCGGCGAGCGCGTCGGCATCGCCGTAGGGGACGAACTCGACCTCGCCGGGCAGCGGCTCGAACGGCTCCCGGTAGGCCGGGTTGTGGGTGATCGCCAGAGCACCGATGCTGCGGCCGTGGAAGGCGCCCACGGTGCTGATGATCTTGGTCCGGCCGGTCCGCCGGGTCAGCTTGAACGCGGCCTCGTTGGCCTCGGTACCGGAGTTGGTGAAGAACACCCTGGCCTCGACCGAGCCGCTCCGACCGGTCCCGTCACCGGATCCGGCGTGGGTCCGTGTCGGCTCCGGCGTCGGCTCCGGCCGTCACCAGCCGGGCCAGCCGTTCGGCCAGTGCGACCTGCGCCGGCGTGGCGAAGAAGTTCGAGACGTGACCCAGGGTGGAGATCTGGCCGGTGATGGCGGCCAGCACGGTGGGATGGGCGTGGCCGAGCGAGTTCACCGCGATACCGGCGAGCAGATCGAGGTAGCGCCGCCCGTCGCTGTCCCAGACGTAGCAGCCCTCGCCCCGGACCAGGACCCGCTTGGGGGTACCGAAGGTGCGCATCAGCACCTGGTCGTAGCTGTCCAGCGTGGCCACGGTTCCGGCCAGCTCGCGGGCCGTGTTCTGCTCGGTGCTGAGGACGGTCATCCGGCGTCACCGCTTTCTGGTCGGACTTCGGGTGGGGTTTCCTGCTCCTGGGCCTGCTGCCCTTCTGCGGGGACGTCGAAGGCGCCGTTGGCGTACTCGTGCGGCGGGATCCCTTCGTCGGCACGGAAAACGCGGCTGCCGAGCCGGACCAGGCCGTCCTGGGTGACCATCGTGCCGAGGCCGGCGTTGGTGAAGATCTCCAACAGCAACGAATGCGGCACCCGGCCGTCGGTCACCGTGGCCCTGGTCAGCCCGCCCTCGACCGCCCGTAGGCAGGCCTCCATCTTCGGCGCCATCCCCGAGGACAGCGTGGGCATCAGTTCCCGCAGTTGCGAGGCGGGCAGTTCCTTGATCACGTCGGTGCTGTTCGGCCAATCGGCGTAGAGACCTTCGACGTCGGTCAGTACCACCAGCCGCTCGGCGCCGAGCGCTACCGCCAGCGCGGCTGCGGCGCTGTCGGCGTTGATGTTGTGCACCACCCCGTTGACGTCCGGGGCGATCCCGGCGACCACCGGCACCCGGCCGGCGTTGATCAGGCCCTCGATCGCCTCGGTCCGGACCGTGGTCACGTCACCGACCAGCCCCAGGTCGACCTGCTCGCCGTCGACCAACGCGGTGCGCTTCTCGGCGGTGAACAGCCCACCGTCCTCACCGGACATGCCGACCGCGACGGTGCTGTTGGTGTTGATCAGCCCGACCAGTTCGCGTCCCACCTGCCCGACCATCACCATCCGGACGATCTCCATCGCCTCCGGGGTGGTGACCCGCAGGCCACCGCGGAACTCGGAGTGGATGTCGAGGCGCTTCAGCATCGAGGAGATCTGTGGGCCGCCGCCGTGGACGACGACCGGGTGCAGCCCACACCGCTTCATGAACACGATGTCCTGGGCGAAGGCGCGCTTCAGCTCTTCGTCGATCATCGCGTTGCCGCCGTACTTGATCACCACCGTCTTGTCGGCGTAGGTCTCCAACCAGGGCAGGGTCTCGGTCAGGATGGAGGCCTTCTCGACCAAGGACAACTGCCCGATTCCCGGGCCGCCCCGAGGCCGGATGATCATGACTCGCCCCTTCTTCCCAGCAGGAGTACGTGACCCGACCGGACCGGCATCATGTCGAGTACTCCGCGTTCTCCCGGACGTAGTCGTAGGTCAGATCGGTGGTCCAGATCTGTGCGGATTCGCCGCCGGCGTGCAGATCCACCTCGACCGAGACCGCCGGCCCGGACAGGTCGACCAGCTCGCGCGGCTCACCGACGGAACCGGCGATGCAGACCCGGACGCCGTTGAAGGCGACGTCCAGCCGGTCCGGCTCGAAGGCCGCATCGGTGGTCCCGATCGCCGCCAGAACCCTGCCCCAGTTCGGATCCCGGCCGAAGACCGCACACTTGAAGAGATTGTTCCGGGCGATGCTCCGGGCGACGGTGACCGCATCGTCCTCGCTGGCCGCACCGGCGACGGTGATGGTGATCTGGTGCGAGGCACCCTCGCAGTCGGCCAGCAGTTGCCCGGCGAGATCGGCGCAGACCTCGGTCAGCGCCGCACTGAACTCCGCCGGCTCGGGCTCGACGCCGGAGGCCCCGCTGGACATCAGGATCACCGTGTCGTTGGTGGACATGCAGCCGTCACTGTCCAGCCGGTCGAAGGTGGTCCGGCAGGCCTCGGAAAGCTGTGCGGGCAGGGATTCCGGGCTCACGACGGCGTCCGTGGTGATCACCACGAGCATCGTGGCCAACCCCGGTGCGAGCATCGCCGCACCTTTGGCCATCCCACCGACCGTCCACCCCTCGCCGGACCGGCGCGCCTGTTTGGCGACGGTGTCGGTGGTCATGATCGCCTCCGCCGCCGCGCCGCCGCCGGCGGGGTCGCAGCCGGCCACCAGGCCGGGGACGGCGGCGGTGAGCGAGTCCATCGGCAACCGGACGCCGATCAACCCGGTCGAACAGACGGCCACGTCGATCGCCCCGATACCGAGCTGTGCCGCGACCAGCTCTGCGGTCGTGTGGGTGTCGGCGAACCCGTCCGGTCCGGTGCAGGCGTTGGCCCCGCCGGAGTTGAGGATGACCGCCTGCAGCCGCCGGTCGGCCAGCACCTGCTGGGACCACAGCACCGGGGCCGCCTTGACCCGGTTGCCGGTGAAGACCGCGGCGGCATGGAAGTCCGGGCCCAGATTGCGGACCAGGGCGAGATCGGGCCGGCCCGAGGGTTTCAACCCGGCCGTCACCCCGCCGGCGCTGAACCCGGCCGCTTCGGTGACACTCATGCCGACACTCCGTCCTGGGCCGTCGACCCGGCGGGCTCCGCCTCGGTGGTCGAGGGCTCCGAGCCGGAGCTCTCCGGCCCCACCACCGAGACGGTGTGCCCGGAGGAGGTCCAGACCCGGACCGCCTCAGCGGCCTGATCGGTCGGCACCAGAACCCAGTCGGTGTTGTAGGTGGATTCGGCCAGGACCGAGATGTCGGCACCGGCCAGCGGGGCGAGCAGCCCGGCGAGGACCCCGATCAACGAGTGGTCCAACGGTCCGTCGATGCTGAACGCGGTGAACGGACCGACGGCGGTGATCCCGCCGGGGATGTCGGTCCAGCCGCAGATCAGCGTCAGCTCCTCCGCCGTCCGCTGGACACTGCTGAACGCCACCACCTCGCCGTGCAGGACCCAGTCCGGCACCTCGGCGTCCGGTTCCAGCTGAGCCATCCCCAGCACGGAGGGGTGCCGGCTGAGTTCCCAGCGCACGGCCGGTTCTTCGGCGCTGCTCACGGTGCCACCCCGACCGTGCTCAGTCCGGCGACCTCGTCCAGCCCGAGCGCCAGGTTCATGCACTGGATCGCCCCGCCCGCGGTGCCCTTGGTCAGGTTGTCGATCGCGGCCACCGCCACCAGCCGGCCGGCGGCCCGGTCGACGGTGACCTGGACGTGGACGGCGTTGCTGCCGGTCACCGCCTGGGTCTGCGGCCACTGCCCCGGCGCCAACAGATGGACGAACGGCTCGTCGTCGAACACCTTCTGGTACGCGATCCGGGCTTCGTCCGCGGTGAGCGCGGGATCGGCCAGCGGCGCGGTGCAGGTGGCCAGGATGCCCCGGGCCATCGGGACCAGCACCGGGGTGAAAGACACTGACGGCTGCTGCGCCCCGAGACCGGCGAAGTTCTGCAACAACTCGGGCGTGTGCCGGTGGCCGCCGCCGACCCCGTAGGCACTGGCCGACCCCATCAGCTCGGCCCCCAGCAGGTGCGGTTTCAGGCTCTTACCGGCCCCGGACGGGCCGCTGGCCGCGACGGCGACCACGTCGTGGCCGGTGATCAGGCCCTCGACCAGGGCGGGCAGCAACGCCAGGGTGATGCTGGTCGGGTAGCAGCCGGGGACGGCGATCCGCCGGCTCTGCGCCAACGCGGCCCGCAGGCCGGGCAGCTCAGGCAGCCCGTAGGGCCAGCAGCCGGCGTAGGGACTGCCGTAGTAGGAGGCCCATGCTTCCGGATCCGACAGCCGGTGGTCGGCGCCGCAGTCGATCACCAGCACGTCCGGGCCGAGACCGGCGGCGATGTCGCCCGAGGCGCCGTGCGGCAGCGCCAGAAAGACGACGTCGTGGCCGGCCAGCGACTCAGCCGAGGTGGCGGCGACGATCCGCTCGGCCAACGGCACCAGGTGCGGGTGGTGTTCACCGAGCAGGCTGCCGGCGCTCGCGGCGGCACTGACCGTGCCGATCTCGACCCCTGGATGGCCCAATAACAGACGCAGGAGTTCACCGCCGGCGTAGCCGGTGGCTCCGGCTACGGCAACTCTGATCGGACCGTCGCTGCTCATCCCATAATCATGCCATAGTCTGCATGAATATGCAGAACAGCATCACGGGCTCAGCGCGAGGACGACACCAGTTCCGGCGCGGCGTCGGACAGCGCGGTGTCGAAGCAGGCCGGCTCGGGCGTCGCCCGCAGCCGCTTGCCGGCCCGACGAACGGCCACCACACCCATGATCAGAGAAGCCAACCCCACGATGGCCCAGACCACGAAAAAGGCAGAGATATGCCCAGACAACATGAATCCATCCCCCGATAGATTTCGAAGCTCCCCGTACGTTCGGCAATTCGGCGCCGAGCGTCCGACCGGATTGTGATCCCCATCTACGAATCCAGGTCTGGGCCCGATCCTAGGTCAGATCAGGCCGATGTGCCGGATATGTGAGAAAGAACTCTTATCGTCTGACCAGGTCGGAGATCGCCGGACGCGACGACTTCCGCCCCGTAGAGTGTTGGCCCTGCCACCGTCGTCACGAGAGACAGGTTCATGCGGCTGAGCGTGGTCATCGCCAACTACAACTACGCCCGGTTCGTGCCGGCGGCGATCGACAGCGCGCTGGATCTCGACCTCCGCGGCACCGGCCTGGAGGTCGAGGTGATCGTCGTCGACGACGGCTCCACCGACCACAGTGCCGAGGTGATCGGGGGCTACGGCGAACGGATCCGGGCCGTTTTCGCCGAGAACGCCGGCCAGCGAACGGCGGCGAACCACGGGTTCGCGCTCAGCACCGGCGATGCGGTGCTGTTCCTGGACGCCGATGACGTGCTGCCGTCCGGACTGCCCGCAGCCCTGGTCGAGGTGTGGACACCCGAGGTGAGCAAGGTGCAGTTCCAGATGCAACGCATCGACGCCACCGGTGAGCCGATCGGGCAGCCGTTCCCGGACTACCGCCCGGTGCCGGATGCCGAACGACTGCGCGAGTGGTTGTCCCGGACCTCGGCCTACCCCACCCCGCCCGGATCCGGGAACGTCTACGCGCGCTGGTTCCTGGACCGGATCTGTCCGGTCGGCCCGGAAGCCGGTGAATTCCTCGACTCGGCGTTGCTGGCCGCTGCCCCACTGCACGGCGACGTGATCGCCGTGCCCGCAGTACTGATCGGCTACCGGCGCCACGACGACAACGACTCAGCCCTGGTGGCCCGACCGGACCGGTTCGCCCGCGAGATCGCCCGGGCCCGGGACCGCTGGCGCTACGCCCTCTCCTCCGGTGGCAGCTTTTCCTCCGTCGCCTCTTCCGTCGCCCCCTCCGGTGGGGACGCCTCCGCAGCGGACGCACCGGCCGCCCGGGACGCGGCCCTGTTCCGCAGCCGCGAGCTGCTGCAGTTCCGGGTGGCGAACGCCCGCCTCGGCGATGGGCCGAGCCCACTGCCCGGGGACGGCCGGCGGCGACTGCTCGCCGACGTACTGCGGGCGCCGCTGCACCCCGGACCCGAGTCCGCCGCCAAGCGGTTGCTGATCACGGCCTGGTGTCTGGCCACGCTGGTGGCGCCGCAGCGACTGGCCCGGCCGCTGGTCACCCGCCGCTACGGCCGGAGCGGTTGAGCGGGCCGGGATGGTGACCCCATGACCACCCTGACCCTGACCACGTTCGCGGTGGTCGTGCTCGGTGTCGTCGGACCCCGCGGTTACGGCGTCGCCCTCGCGCTCGGCGGGGCGACGGCGGCCGGTTCGGCCTTCGTGGCCGGTGGCACCGCCGTGCCGACCTTCTACGCTGTCGCCCTCGGTTCCCTGGCCGGGGTGGCGCTGAGGTTGCTCGGCACCCGGCCGCACTCCGGTCTGGCCCGGTTCGAGACCGACCGGCCGTCGCCGGGGGTCGGCCTGCTGGTGGCGTTCGCGATCTGGGCGAGCGTGGTGACCCTGACGGCGTCCACCCTGTTCGGCGGGATCGCGGTGCACGCGGCCACCGGCTACACCACGTTGACCAGCGGCGGGTTCAGCAGTTCGAACGGGGCCCAACTGATCTATCTGGTGCTCGGCGTGGCCACGGTCGCCTTCCTGGCCCGGAGCCCGTCCGCCCGGCCGGAGGTGATCGGCCTGGCCGCCGGCGCGACGACCGTGTTGTCGGCCTGGCGTTATCTGCACCAGTTGGCCGGGCTGCCCTTTCCGGACGGGTTCTTCGACAACTCGCCGGTCTTCAACTACATCGAGACCGCGCCGAACAACGTCCAACGTTTCCGCGGCATCCTCTCCGAACCGGCCGGACTCGCCGGCTCCTGCCTGGTCACCGTGGCCTACATGCTGCCGCGCTCGCTCCAGGTCCGGGGCCTGCGCCGGGTCGGCACCCTGCTGGTGGCGGCGATCGCGATCTACCTCGGGGTCATCTCCACCTCGGCGACCTTCGTGGTCGCCGGCGTGGCCACCGCGATGCTGGCGGTGTTGGCCGGGCTGGCCCGGTTCCTGACCCGGCGGGCCGCGGTCAGCGTGCTGGCCCAGCTGCTGATCTCGCTGACCGTGCTGATCGCGCTGTTCGGGCTGCCGTTGCTGGCCGACTTCGTCCAGCAGACGGTCAGCCAGAAGGTGAACTCCAGCTCGTACGGAGACCGCTCCAGTTTCGACGACATCTCCTACCGGCTGTTCATCGACACCTTCGGCTACGGGGTCGGTCTCGGCTCGAACCGGGCGTCCTCCTTCGTGGCGAACCTGATGAGCACCACCGGGCTGATCGGGACCGTGCTGTTCGTGGCGGCCGTGGTCACGCTGATCCGGCGCGGCGGCCGGGTCCGGGCCTACCGGCCGGTGGTCTGGGCCCTGACCACGCTGCTGGTGGCCAAGGTGATCGCCGGTCCGGATCTCTCCGACACCAGCGGGGTGCTCTGGATCGCTCTCGGGCTGCTCTCCCACGCGGCGCTGCGACGGGAGTCCAGGCCGGCACCGCCGGGACGACTGCACGCGGCTGACGTGCCGGTCCGGGGCGGGCGGACGCGATGAGGGGCGGACCCGGATCGGACGTCCGGCGCTACCGGTACCGACCGGCTCGGCTGCTGGTCGTCGGTGTGCTGGTGCTCGTGCTGGTGGCCGCGGTCGCCGTGCTCTACCGCAGCTGGACGGGACGGGCCGACCTGAGCGACTCGGCCACCGTCACGGCCAGTTCGACCCTGCCCGGTACGGATCCGAACAACCTCGCCGGCGGCCGGGCCGGATCCACCGGCGCCACCGGCTGGGCGGCGGCCTCGGTGCGGGCCGGCGCCTGGGTGCGTTTCGACTGGTCCGGGGAGCAACGGGTAGGCACCCTGCAGGTCACCCGGCCGGCGATCACGGCCCCCGGCGTGACGACCGGGTTCCTCGAGTTCAGCGACGGCTCCCGGCTGGCGATGCCGCTGTCGGCGGAAACGGCGGTCACCCGGCTGTCCTTCCAGCCGCGCTCGGTGCGCTGGGTCCGGTTCACCGTCTCGGGCTTCGCCGCCGGTACCCGCAGACTCGCGCTGACCTCGATCTCGATCGCTCGACTCGGCCCCCGCGACCAGCGGGTCGGCACCACAACATCGGGCGGCAACCTGGCTCCCGGTGCCGCGGTGACGACGGCCCCGGGCGCCGGCGACGCTCAGGCCCTGGCCGACGGTGACGCTGCCGGGGCCACCGGAGCAGCGTGGACCCCGGGCACACCGACCGGCGCCTGGGCCGAGTACCACTGGTCCTCACCACAGGAGATCGCCTCGATCGAACTCGTCGGCGCCGCCGGTCCGGACGGCGGGTACGTCAGGTCGGCCCATCTCACCCTCGACGACACGTCGGGGGTGAGCGAGACGATCCCGCTCGGCGGGGTCAGCCCGCAACCGGGCCGGCCGACCATCGTCGGCTTCCTGCCGAGGGTGGTGACCGGGGTGCGGCTGACCATCGATTCGGTCGGCGCCCCGGGCGGGGCCGGGACCACCGGTGACCGCACGGGTACGGCGTCGCTGGCCGAATGGCAGGTCTACCGGCGCGGATCGACCCCGGCCGCGCCGACCGACCTCGCCGGTGCCGCCGGCGCCACGCCGACCACCGGATCGGCGGTGTGGTCGAGCAGCACCCCGGCCACGGACGACCCCGAGACGACCTGCGCCGGCGCGGACGACGTCGGGGCCGACAACCCGGTCACCGTGCTGTGCCCGCTGCTCGGGGCCGCGGTCGGCGACCGGGTGTCGCTGCGCCTTCGACTCGGAGCCGGATACGACGCCGTCAGTGCCACCCCGTGGCCCGGCGTCGCGGGGCAGGCCGACGGGCCGACCGTCCGGGCCAGTGCCGCCGCCGGCGGCGTCCGGGACGGCCTCGCCACTCTCGACCTCGACCTGAGCTCGATGGGCGCCGGCCCGCTCACGGTGGCGATCGAGGCCACCGGATCGGGCCGTGCCGCCGCCGACGTCCGGCTCACCCTCGATCACCGGTCGGGTTCGCCGAGCGGCCCGACGCCCGATCAGGGGGCCGATCAGGGGCCGACCAGACGTCCGAGCGGGGAGCAGACCACCGCGGGCAGACCCTGATCTATGCCGAGGATTTCGCCTCACCCGTCCCGCTGGCCACCGGCACCGACGCCGCCATCGGCTCCGGATCGGGCTCATCCACCGGATCAGGGGGAGCCGTCTACACGGCGGGCAAGCCGAACACGACCGGCACCGAGAGTTTCGGCGACGCGGGTTTCGCCAACCCGTCCCTCGATCCGGACGTCTACCGCAGCGTCGACGGACAGTCGTTGCGACTGTTGGCGCGGCCGGACGGCTCCGACGCCGACGGCACGGACCCGGCCCAGGTGATCGCCAGCGCCGGCGGCTCGGGCACCGGCTCCGGCGCGTCCGGATCGGGTTCGGTGGCCGGTCTGGTCGCCTCGGCCCGGCCGGGCGGGGCCGGATTCGCCGCCCAGTACGGCACGTTCGAGGCGCGGATGCTGACCAGCTCCGCCCCCGGCACCTGGCCCGCCTTCTGGATGCTGCCCACCGCCAACCTGGTCTCGGCCCAACCGACCGTGGCCGAGGTGGACGCGGTCGAGCTCTACGGCCACGACCCGACCGGCGGTTGTCAGGCCACCCACAGCTACCGCGACGGCCAGGACGCCGGCCGGGTCCAGTGCGGCGTCCGGTTCGACTCGGTCCGAGCATCGGCGCAGTGGCACACCTACCGGGTGTCGGTCTCCCCCACCCAGATCGTGTTCAGCATCGACGACACGGTGGTAGCCACCGCCGACCAGGTGCCGGGCGGTGGGGTCCCGTTGTTCTTCCTGGTCGATCTGGCCCTGGGCGGCGGCTGGCCGGTCGGACTGGGCCCGGTCCGCGGCCGGGGCGCCCTGTTCGTCGACGACGTCCGGGTCTGGGTATGAGTCCTCGGATCCGGCTTTTCTGTCGGCCCTCTCCTTTACGATGACCGAGCCCTGTGAACACCGACCAAACCCTGTAAGCACCGACCGAACACCGACCGAGCGGAAGAGAACTGATGGAGATCCGTGACTACCTCCGGATGCTGCGGCAGGGATGGATCACGATCGTCGTCGTCACCGTCGGGGTGATCCTGCTGACGCTGGCCTACATCGGGCTCGCCCCGCGGGAGTACCAGGCGACGGCCTCGGTCTACGTCACGGCCAGTGCACCCCGTTCGATCTCGGACCTGCAGAACGGGACCTCGTTCGCCGTGAACGCGTCCGCCGGCTACGCCCAGATCATTCAGAGCGGGGCCGTCCTCGGACTGGTCTCGGAGTCGCTGAGCCCACGGGTCAGCACGGACGACCTGAGCTCGATGGTCACCGCCTCCGTCCGCACCGACACCGCCCTGATCGACATCACCGTGACCGGCGGGGACCAGAACCGGGTGGCCACCATCGCCAACGTGGTCGCCAACTCGGCGGCACAGGTCATTCCCTCCCTGGAGGCGACCTCCGGCTCGAGCCCCCTGGTCAGGCTGGAGCCGGTGACCAACGCCGTCCGGCCCGACCAGGCGGTGAGCCCGAACGTCAAGCGGAGTCTGGCCATCGGGGTGCTCGTCGGGCTGCTGTTGGGCGTCACCGGCACCATCACCCGGCAGTCGCTGGACAACCGGATCCGACGTCTGGACGACCTGCCCGAGGCCGACGAGATCCCGCTGCTGGCCTCGGTGCCCCGGATCCGGCACGCCGACCGGCGGTTGGTGATCCGCGACCAGCCGGCCAGCCCCTCGGCCGAGGCCTTCCGCACCTTGCGCACCAATCTCTCCCTGGCCGCGACCGGGCGCCGGGTGCTGTTGGTGGCGCCGGCCGCGGACGAACACGACGGCGCCTTCGTCGCGGCCAACCTGGCGGTCTCGATCGCGCAGAGCGGGCGGAAGGTGGTCCTGGTCGATCTGGACTTCCGCCGGGCACCGCTGAACCAGCTCTTCGCCGCCGCTCAATCCGCCGGGCGAGAGGACATCGGGCTGGGCGAGCACCTGGACGGCCGCGCCGGCCTGAGCGAGGTGGTGGGCCGGTCCGGGATCGAGCGGCTGGAGGTGATCACCGCCGGTCGCAGCGACCGCGGGCCGGCCGAAGCGCTGGAGTCGACCGAGATGTCGGACGCGCTGGCCACCCTGAGCGCCGGGCACGAGGCGGTCGTCCTGCACGCGCCACCGGTGCTCGGTTTCGCCGACGCCTCGATCGCCTCCCGGCTGGCCACCGACACCATCGTCACCGTGACCGAGGGCCGGACCCACGGCCGCGACCTGACCGCCGCGCTGATCGCGCTGCGTAATCTCGACGTCGTCCCGGCCGGATTCGTGCTGACCCAGGTGCGCGCCGACACCAACAACCGCACGGTGGAGTTGCTGGAGCGCAGCGCCGAACGCCGGGCCGAACTGGTCGCACCGCAATGGGACTGAGCGACCAGCCGGTGACGAAGCGAGCCGACGCGGGAGCCGGGCCGGTGACGGTCGCGGTGGTGGTCGCCGCGTACAACGCCGCCGACTTCCTCGCTCTGACGCTGGAGTCACTGCAGGCCCAGACCGAGCCGGACTGGCACTGCACCGTGGTGGACGACGGCAGCCGGGACGCGACCGCCGAGGTGGTCGAGCGGTTCGCCGCCGCCGACCCCAGGATCCGGCTGCTCCGGCAGGCCAACGCCGGTGTCTCCCGGGCCCGGAACACCGGGATCGAGGCGCTGCCGCCTTCGGGGTTCGTGTCCTTCCTGGACGCCGACGACCTACTGGAGCCGGACGCGTTCGCCGTGCTCTCGGCCGCGCTGGAGGATCGGACCGAACTGGCCGGCGCGTTCGGGATCGCGGAGTACATCGACGAGCACGGGGCCGAGCTCGGACTGGGCCCGACCGCCGAACGGCACTCGGATCGGCAACGACACCGGCGCCGGATCAGCCGGGTGCTGACCACGCCGGTGCCGGCCGGGGCCGACGTCGGGTTCGCCGAGGTGACGACGCACAACCCGATGTGGCCGCCGGCGGTGATCCTGTTCCGGCGCGCGGTGGTCGATGCGGTCGGGCTCTTCGATCCCCGGCTGACCCAGTGCGAAGACCAGGACTACCTGATCCGGGCCGTCCGCCGCGGGCCGTTCGCCCTGGTGGACCGCCGGGTGGCCAGCTACCGGCAGCACTCGGCCCAGGCCACCTCCGACCGCAGCGACTTCTGGTTCTACAGCGACCGGATGCGCCGCGACAGCTTCCGCAGTACCGAGAACACAGCGGAGCAACGGCGGATCATCCGGCGCGGCTGGCGACTGGCCCAGGCCCGCCGCTCGGCGCGCTGCGCGGTCCGGATCGTGCAGGCGCTCCGGGCCCGGGATCTGAACACCGCCCGGCAGCGGGCACACGGCCTGCTGGTGCTGCTGGCCCAGTTGGTCGCGAACACCCCGCCACCGCCCTCCCGGCGCCAGATCGCGCTGACCGGCCGGGGACTCTAGAGCTCAGCTCTCCGACCGGTCCTGTCCGACCGGTCCCTGTCCGACCGGTCCCTGTCCGAGCCGGTCCCTGTTCGGCCGGTCCCTGTTCGGCCGGATCGAGCGGGGCCAGCAGGCCGGCTTCGACCAGTTGTCGCCAGCCGGTCAGCTCCCGGGTCGGCTCGCCGACGAAGGACTCGTCCTCGTCCAGATAGGTGCCGTACTCGGCGGTGTGCTGCTGGCGGTCGGCCTCCTGGGCGACCTTCCCCCAGAACGGGGACAAGAACTTGAAGTGCAACAAGACCCCGTCGAGCTCGGCCAGACGACGCGGTCCGTCACCGTTCACCGTCGCCGGCGCCAACTCGTGGGCACTCTTGACGAAGGCGTACCCACGGCGCCAGCGGACCAGAGCGGTCTTGTTCAGCGCCGGCCCCTGCTGCGGGTCCTCGAAGAACATCCGGGACCGGACGCCACCCTTGATCCAGGTCGTCCCGGTGAAGTCGACGTACTCGGTCTGGTAGCCGACGGCGTCGAAGAGCGGGCAGACCGTCCGCGGGTCGACGCCGGGCGGGCAGACGTTCTCCCGGCTGGGCCGGTCGCTGTACATGTCCAGCATCATCGTGTGGGCACTGTCCCGGCCGGCCGCCTCCAGCCGCTCGGTCAGCGTCCGGATCCGGCCACCCTCGCCGCCCAGCACCAGCAACTCGTCGGCGTCGACGTGCAGCACCCACTTGCCGCGGGCGTGGGAGTTCAGCACCTGGTTCACCCAGTCCAGGCCGAACCGGGCGTCCCGGTAGGACCCGCGGGCGGTGAAGACCGAGACGTCGCGGTGCGGCTCCAGCAACGCCCGCAGGCCGTCGGTGGACTCGTTGTCGATCACGCAGAAATGCTCGAACCCGAGCTCGCGGTAGTGCTCCAGCAGGTAGGGCAACCGCTCGGCCTCGTCGAAGACCACCAGCACCACGATGTGCCGGGCTGCCCGCAGGCCCGGACGGACGGTGGTCGGCTCGACCTGTCCGGCCTTCCAGCGTGCCCGCAGTTGCGCCTTCGCCACCTCCACCGCACTCCAGCGCAGCCGCCGCCACGTCCGGGCGACGCGGGCCGGGCCGGAGTCGGCGGCACGCCGGGACAGATCACCGGTCAGCAGCCGCCGGTAGACCTGCTCGTAGTCGCGGGCCATCCGGGCCACCGAGAAGTACTCGGCGCCGTGACGCGCCCGCTCGGCCCATCGGGCGCGGAGACCGTCGTCGGCCATCAGCGAGCGCAGCGCCGCCGCCAGCGCGGGCGGGTCTTCCGGTGGCACCAGGATGCCGGCGCGGCCGTCGTCCAGCACCTCGGGCACCCCGCCCACCGAGGTCGCGACCACGGCCGTCCCGGCGGCCCTGGCCTCGGCCACGACCAGCCCGAACGGCTCGGCCGTCGAGGCGGAGACGAAGACCTCGGTCCGGGTCAGCAGGTGGGCCGGATCGCGTGACCCGCCCAGGAAGTGCGCCCGGCCCTGCAGTCCGAGCTCGGCGGCCAACTGCTCCAGCGGCTCCCGCTCCGGGCCGGAGCCGACGATGTTGAGATGCCAGTCCGCGAACTCCCGCTGCAGCAGGGCGAAAGCCTGCAGCACGTCGTGGATGCCCTTTCGACCGTGCAGGCCCGACAACGTCATCACCGACGGCCGCAGCGGCTCCGGCTCGGGGTTCCCGGGCTCGGTCGGCACCCAACGCTCGCGCGGCGACTCCGAAGCACCGTTCAGCACCACCACGGTGCGCCGCCGGGAGAAGCCCTGGTCGACCAGCAGCCGACGGTCGGCCTCGCTGACCGCGACCACCACCGCGCCCAGCCGCATCAGCACCGCATGCCGGTCGAAGGAGTTGTGCACGGTGGTCAGCATCGGGGTCGAGGTCAGCCGTCCGGCCAGCCAACCGAGCGCCGCGGAGGACATCATGTGGGCGTGGGTCAGATCCGGACGCACCCGCCGCAACAGCCGGACCAGCGCGGTCAGCGAACGCAACGCCCCGGCCACCCCGGTCGGTTCGGGTACCCGGACCACCTGCACCCCGTGTTCGGCCAGCACGTCGGAGTAGGAGCCCCACGACTGGACGAACCAGACCTGGTGACCGGCGTCGGCCTGGGCGCAAGCCAGATCGACGGCCAGGTGGACGTGCCCGTTGGCCTCGGCGCCGTGCTTGAGCAGGTGGACGATCCTCATCAGCTGTGGTCTCCGTCGCCGGTGGCCTGCGGCCGGCGGGTGACCCGCGCGGCCAGCCCGCGGGCGACCCGCAGGCTTTCGGTCCAGACCCGGACCACGTCGGCGCCGCGGATCCGGACGAACTCACTCCGGGCGACCCCCATCACCCGGGCCCCGACGATGATCATGTAGGCCGTCATCAGGGCATCGGTCGCGATGCTGGCCAATCCGGCCCCGACCGCGCCGAAGGCCGGCACCAGCAGCACCAGCGCGAGGATGTTGATCACCAGGGCTCCGGCCAGGCCCGCGCTGCGCAGCCCGGGCCGGCCGGCGGCGCTGATCCCCGAGGCCGCCATCAGCCCGGGGATGGACAACAGCGAGGAGAGCAGGCACAACACGCTGGGGACGGTGGCCGCACCGAACCCGGCACCGAACAGGGGTGTGATCCACAGCGGCAGGGTGGCCCCGATGACCAGGCAGCCGAGCCCGCCGACCAGCAGCGTGAGCCGGCTGGTGGCGGTCACCCGGGAGACGTCGGCGTCGGCGCTGTTGACCCCGAACAGGGTGCCCTGGACGGTCAGCGCCACCACCAGCGGGATGTCGGAGATCGTGGTGGCCACCGCGTACAGACCGAGCGCACGTTCGTCCGACAGCGGCACCATCACCAGCGCCGCCGAGCGGGCCAACGCCATCACCGCCACACTGCCGATCCAGATCTCCAACCCGAACCGGACGATCGCCCCGAACCCCGGCGCCTCGGTCGCCGTCGCGGGCTCGAACTCGGTCCCGGCCGCGGCCGGCGGCTTGAATTCGGTCCGGTCGCGGTCCGCGGTCCCGGTCGCGGCCGGCGGCGTCGGATCGTTGCGGGTCCGCCAGAGCAGCGGCAGATAGACCAGGGCGGCGACCAGCGGACCGATCGCGCTGACCAGCAGGGCGCTCAGCACGGTCAGCTGTCCGCCGAGCCAGAGCAGCAGGAGCCCGACCAGCCGGAGCCCGGTGCTGAGCACCCGTTCGACCGCCGCGTGGTTCCACATCTGCAGTCCGGTGGCCGCTCCCCGGAAGGCGCCCTGGACCAGGCCGGGGATCGCCAGCACGGCGGCCAGCAGGATCAACCGGCCCAGACCCGGGTCGCCGGCCTGCAGGAAGGGCAGGAAGGCCCAGATCAGGCCGACGCAGACGACACCGAGGGTGAACGTGGCCAGTCCCGCCCGCAGCAGCGCGGGTCGGGTCAGGTGCCGGTGCTTGGCCAGGTAGAAGGTCAGCGCATCGGGCAGGCCCAGGGTGGCGATGGCCAGCATCAGGCTTGCCGGGGCCAGCGCGGCGGCCAGCTGCCCGCGGCCCTCGGGGTCCAGCGCCCGGGACAGGATCGGCGCGGTGACGACCCCGGCCGCCGGCACCAGGAAGCTGGTCGCCGCCATCATCAGGATCGCCCGGCGGGCGCTGGTCGCCGGCTCGGCGGAGTGCACCGTGCTGCTCACAGCGACACGATCCGCTCCGGGGTGATCCGGCCGCGGGCGGCGTCGGCGGCGGCCCGGAGGTTGCCGAGCAACCGCTGCCGCCGCCACTGCCGGTGCGGACCGACCAGGGCGAGCAGCACGTTCTTGGCCAGCGGCCGGCCGATCTGCTGCAGCGCCAGCCAGACCGGGAAGCTGCCCTTGCGCCACAGATAGACCGGGTTCATCACCTGGGAGTAGCCGAGCCGACCGTGCGCCTGCCGCCCGCCCGAGGCCGCGCCGCGGTGGACGATCACGCAGTCCTCGACCCGGGCCAGGGTGCCGTGCCGCAGGCAGCGCCGGGCGAAGTCGTGATCCTCCAGCCAGGAGTAGAGCGGCAACCTCGGGTCGAAGCCCTCGGCCCGGGCGATCCCGGCCCGGACGACGAAGTTGCAGCCGTACAGCTCGTGGGTCCCGGCCCAGGTCGGAGCGTCGGCCCCGGATGCGGCGCCGGTCCGGAGGGCCGTCCGGATGCGGCGCCCGGTCCGGACCCGGCGAGCGCCGCCGCCGACCGCTCGACCGAGATCTCACCGCGGGTCGCGCCGTCCAACAGGACCCGTCCGGTCAACGCCACCACGCCGGGGTGGCCGTCCAGGAAGGAGACCGCCCGGGCCAGGTAGTCCGGGCGCAGCAGCGCGTCGTCGTCGAAGAACGCGAAGACGTCGGCCTCCGGCGCCTGCGCCATCCCGGCGTTGCGCTGGGCGGCCAGCCCGCGGGTCCCGACGGCGATCCGCCAGCCGTCCAGGAGACCCGGTTCGGTCCCGTCGCCGGGCAGGCTGGCCTGGTCCGGCACCGAGATCACCCCGGTGAAGTCGACGCCCTGCTGGCCGGCGCAGCTGCGGACCGCCTGGGCCAGCAGTTCGGGCCGGCCGGCGGAGGCGAGCACCACCGCGATCCTGGCCCCGCCGTTCACTTCCCCGCCGTTCACTACCCCGTCGTTCGCTTCCCGGCCGCTCATCGCGCGGCCAGTTCGAGGCAGACGGCCCGGATCGTCTCAGCGCTGGCGTCCCAGTCGAACCGGCCGAGCTCGATCTGCTGGTGTCGCGGCTCGGTCAGCGCCGCCCGCAGCCCGTCGGCGATCGAGGCCGGATCCAGCGGGTCGACGTAGTGCGCCTCGTCGCCGCAGATCCAGCGGAACACCTCGAGGTCGGAGAGGACCAGCTGTCGGGTGCCGGCCGCCGCCGCCTCGATCAGCGGCAGGCCGAAGCCCTCGGCCAGGCTGACCAGCACCAGCGCCCGGGCGTGCCGGTAGAGCACGGCCAGTTCGGGATCGGTGACGTAGCCGGCCAGCAGCGTCCCCTCCGGCCAGTCGATCCGCTCGGACTGGTAGATCGCGTTGCCGGCGCCGACCACGACCAGCGGGTGCGCGGCCCGCACGCCGGGGTCGAGTCGGCCGTAGGCCTGGGCCAACCGGGCCAGGTTCTTGCGCGGCTCCTGGTTCCCGACCGCCAGCAGGTACTCCCCCGGCCGCAGCCCCTCCAGTCCGGACAGGTTCGCCAGCTCCGGACCCGTCGACCCGGACGGCGCGAACACCGCGCTCGGGGCGTTCGGCGCGACCACGATCGGGCCGGGATGGAACCGGGCCAGTTGGTCCGCGGTCGGCCGGCTGACCGCGACCACCGCGGCGGCACTGCGCAGTTGGGCCCGTAACAGCGGCGCGTGGGTGCGGTGATAGGACGCCGAGAACCACTCGGGATTGGTCAGCACGAACAGATCGTGGACGACCAGGACGTGCCGGCGCCGCCACAGCGGTGCCCGTGAGGTCATCGAGACCAGCAGGTCCCGCCCCAGCCGCCAGGGCAGGACGAACTGCAACCAGGCCCAGGTCCGCTTGGTGTCGGCCCCCCAGAACCCGCCCGGGGCGACCGGGCTGAAACCCGGGCCGGCGAGCAGCCGGTCGCCGATCTCGGCGGCGTAACGCTGCTGGCCGGTGACCCGTTGGCCCCGGTAGCTCTGGTTCACCCGGATCTCGGCCCGCCGGCTCCGCCGCCGACCCGCCGGGCGTCGAATCCTCACAGCTCCATCCATTCGCTGAGCCGGGTGGCAAACCTCTCGGCGGAGAAATCCCGGGCCCGGTCCAGTCGGTCCTCGCGCCGGGTGCCCAGGGCGGTGGTGATGCCGGCGCGGATCTCGTCGCTCGACTCGAACCGGCTGAGCGCCCCGGTCCGGCCCGGCTGCACGCTCTCGGCGGTGCCGCCGACCGCCTGGGCCAGCACCGGGGCGCCGGCGGCCATCGCCTCCACCGGCATGATCCCGAAGTCCTCCACCGCCGGGAAGACGAACAGCCCGGCCCGCTGGTAGATCGCCCGCAGCAGTGCGGTGGACGGATGGTCGACGAAGTGCACCGGTACCCGCGCCGTGGCCGCGACCCGGCGCAGCGACTCCTCCTCCGGGCCCCGGCCGGCCAGCACCACCGGCCGGTCGGCCAGCTCGCCGGCCCGGATCACCAGATCGAGTCGCTTGTAGGGGATGAAGCGGGACGCGCCGAGCACGAAGCCGTCGCCGACCGCGGCCGAGACCTCGGCCAGCCGGTCGGCCTCGGCGCCGTCCAGTTCACGGCCCCAGTCCGGCACCGCCTGGATGGCGCTCACCTCGACCGGCGGGTGGATGACCTCCGACTCCACCCCCCAGGTGGTGTGCATCCGCTGCCGGACGAACGCGCTGTTGGCCGCCCACCGGGCCGGACGTCGGGCCTGGTGAGCGTCGATCGGCTTCAGCAGCCGCCCGACCGCCCGGGCGGCCCGGCCCTGACCACGGCCGTCCATCTCGGGTGCCCAGATGTAGCGGGCCGGGGTGTGGACGTAGACGAAACGGCGAAAGTCCGGTCGCTCCGGCCGGAACCGGGCGTGATGGGCGAACAGGTGAGAACTGATCAGCGCCCAGTCGTAGTCGTGATCGCGGCGGGCCTGCCAGGTCGGCAGCATGAACGGCATCGCCGCCGCCTTGCTGCGCCGGAGCGGGGAGCGGGCCAGCCAGGTCTCCCGCAGCCGCTGCGGATCGAAGCGTCCGACCGAGTCGTTCCACAGGCAGACGATGTCGGCGTCGGGGAACACCTCGCTCATCGCCTGCAGCACGTTCTCCGAGCCGCCGGACTGGGCGATCCACTCGTGCACCAGCACCCCGGCCATCAGGCGATCCCGGGAGGTCGAAAGGGGCCAGCCATCAGACGGCGCCGTCCTTGGCCAGCACAGCCCGGACGGTCTTGACCATGATCGCGAGATCGGCACTCAGCGACCAGTTCTCGACGTAGAACAGGTCGAGCCGGACGCTCTCCTCCCAGTTCAGGTTCGACCGGCCGCTGACCTGCCACAACCCGGTCATCCCCGGCTTGACGAACAGCCGCCGGGCGGCGGCGTGGTCGTAGAGCTGGACCTCGCGCTGGACCTGCGGCCGGGGCCCGACCAGGCTCATCCGGCCGGCTACGACGTTCAGCAGCTGCGGGATCTCGTCCACGGAGTAACGGCGCAGGTAACGGCCGATCGGGGTGATCCGCGGGTCGTTCTCGATCTTGAACAACGGGGTGTCGGCGGTGCCCTGGCGGGCCAGCAACTCGGCCAGTCCGGCGTCGGCGTCGGCGATCATCGAACGGAACTTCAGCATCCGGAACGGCTCCCCGTTCTTGCCGATCCGCTCGTGGGAGAAGAACAACGGCCCGGGTGAGGTGATCTTGATCAGCGCCATCACGACCAACAGCGGCACCGACAACACCAGCAGGATGCCGGCGGACACACAGATGTCGAAGGCCCGCTTGACGAACTGGTCGGCCCCCTCGTAGCGGGGCGTCTCGACGTGGACGAGCGGCAGCCCGGCCACCGGACGGGCGTGCACCCGCGGTCCGGCGATGTCGGTCAGGCTGGGGGCCATCACCAGGTGCTGGCGTCCGGGTTCGAGGCTCCAGCTCAGCTCCCGCAGCTTGGCCGGCGGCAGATTGTGCCCGTCGGTGACGAAGACCGTGTCGGCCCCGCAATCGACCACGGCACTGAGCAGCTGGTCGATCGAGCGGAACACCGGTAGACCGGTCAACGATGCCTCGGTCGAGGTCTGATCGGTCAGCAGCGCGCCGACCACGTGGTAGCCGGCCGCACTGTGGGTGCGCAGTTCACTGGCCAGCCGGGCCGCGTTGTGGCCGGAGCCGACCAGCAGCACCCGGGACGACATCGCTCCCCGCTGCCGGTGCAAGCGCAGCCATTGGCGCCAGAGCACCCGGCCCACCATCAGCGCGACCAGCCCCAGCGGCAGCACCACCAGCACGAACGCGCGCGAGACGTCGATCTTGAGGACGAACACCAGCAGGCAGATCACGAACAGCACGACCAGGGTGGACTGCGCCAGCGCCTTGAACTCCAGCGTCCCGGTCCCGATCGAACGCGGCCGCCGCGAGCCGACCGCGGCCAGCGCCGCCATCCAGACGGCCAGCACACCGAGGCAGACCGCGACGTAGTTCAGGCTCACCCAGCCGAAGACGGCACCGTCGACCGGCTGCTCGAGCCGGACGGTCAGGTAGGCGGCCCCGAGGATCGCCCAGATCAGCACCAGCAGGTCGGTCACCACCAGCCGGGAGGCCAGCCGCCGTTGCCAGCGCGGCTCCGGTCGCCGCGCCGAGGACGCAGGCAGCGTCGGTGGCGAGTCGAAGGCGACCACGAAACCCCTCCCCCTGTGGAGTGAACAAGCTGTGCAGTGAACAAGCTGTGGAGTGAACAAGCTTTGGATGCGAACCGTCAGCGACACGAAGCGCTGACCGAGGCGAACCGGCCGTCGCGCGGCCGTCCGCTGCCGTCTGCTGGACGGTGATCGGGGCTCCCCAGCGCTCCGACCCGGACAAAATTCTAACGAGGACGGCCGACAATTTCAGGGCTCGGCGTAATTCAGTGCTCAATTCTCCGGCGTGGCCGGGCTGACCGGCGGACCGGCGCAGGCCACCCGGTAGCGTCGGAGTCATGCGGATCGCAGTGATCGGATCGACCGGACATGTCGGCAGCTACCTCGTCCCCCGGCTCGTCCGGGCCGGCCATCAGGTGGTGGCGATCAGCCGGGGAACTGCTCGGCCCTACCACCCGGACGAGGCCTGGGAGCAGGCCGAGCGAGTGCTGATCGACCGGGACGAGGCCGAGGCCGACGGTTCGTTCGGCGACCGGATCGCCGCCCTCGAGGCGGAGGCGGTGATCGACCTGATCTGCTTCACCCCGACCTCGGCCGCCACCCTGGTCGAAGCGCTCCGGGGCCGAACCGGACTGCTGGTGCACTGCGGCACGATCTGGGTGCACGGGCTGAGCACCCGGCTGCCGATCCACGAGGACGACCCGAAGTTCCCGTTCGGTGACTACGGGGTTCAGAAGGCGGCGATCGAAGAGCTGCTGCTGGCCGAGACGGCCGCCGGCGGCCTGGCCACCTCGGTCATCCATCCCGGCCACATCAGCGGGCCCGGCTGGCCGGTGATCAACCCGGTCGGGAACCTCGACCCCACGGTCTGGCAGCGACTGGCCCGCGGCGACCGGTTGTCGATCCCCGGCGAGGGCAGCGAGACGATGCACCACGTGCACGCCGACGACGTCGCCCAGCTGTTCGAGTTGGCGATCGCGCAGCCGCAGGACAGCATCGGCCAGGCCTTCCACGCCCTCAGCGAGCAGGCTCTGACCGTCCGCGGGTACGCCCAGGCTGCAGCCGGCTGGTTCGGCCGGGAGGCCGACCTGCAGAGCGTCAGCTGGCCCGAGTTCCGCGCCGGTTGTGATTCCGACCAGGCCGACGCGAGTTGGCAACACCTCAGCCGCAGCCACGTCGGCAGTATCGAGAAGGGCCGCCGGCTGCTCGGCTACCGGCCTCGCTACTCGTCCCTGGCCGCCGCCCGCCAGGCGGTCAGTCGGCTGATCGAGGACGGCCGGCTCGACGCCCCCGCCATCTCTACGTCCGGACCGGAAGTGGACCTTAATCTCGTCGTCACCCAACAGCCGGCGCAATGACTTAGGATCTGATCGTGCGCGACGCAGTTCCTCTGCGTACCCGCACCGCACATCCCTCCCGCCCCCCCATCCCGAGGTTGTGACCATGATCGACATCCGATCCGACGAACACCCGAACCCTGTATCTTTCCGACCCCGCCGACGCGGCCGGCCCCCCCGGCAGAAACGATCGATGAGCCGGGCAGCGGGCGCAGCCGTGTGCGCAGCCGTGGTGATGGTCGGGGCCTGCGGCGCGGCCCCCGCGGCCGGCGCGGCCAATCTCACCTGGGGTCTGTACTCCGGGCCCGGTAAGAAGAGCGTCGCCGGGGCGGACTCGTTCGCCGCCACCTCCAAGATCAAGATCGGCGGAGTACTGGACTTCCTGCCCGACGAGACCTGGAAGGCGATGACCAGCGCGAGCTGGCTGATCGACGCACACCGCGACCGTCGCTATTCGCTCGAGTTGTCGATACCGATGCTCCCCCGGACCGGGGACGCCAGTCTCGCCGCCTGCGCCACCGGCGCCTACAACACGACCTGGCGGACCATCGCCGGGCAGCTCGCCGCAGCCGGCCGGGGGGACGCGATCCTACGTCCCGGCTGGGAGATGAACGGGAACTGGTACCGCTGGTCGGCGGTTGGTCAAGCGAGTAACTACATCGGCTGCTTTCGGCAGCTGGTCACCACGATGCGGTCGATCAGCAAGAACTTCCGGTTCGACTGGACGGTCAACGGCGGCGACAACGTCGCCGACGGGACCCTGTTCTACCCGGGCTCGGCCTACGTCGACGACGTCGGGGTCGATCTGTACAACTACAACTACCGCGGCTACGCCACCCCGGCCGGAGCCCAGACCACAGCAGCCCGGACCGACGCCTGGAACTACGCCCTGTCGGGTCCGCGCGGGCTGAACTTCTGGGCCGGCTTCGCCCGAAAGCAATCCAGGCCGTTCGCGCTCTCGGAGTGGGGTCTGGCCTGGCGGGCCGACGGTCACGCCGGTGGCGACGACACCATCTACGTCCGCGGGATCTACGCCTTCGTCACCACACCGGCCAACAACGTGGCCTGGGCCACCTACTTCAACAGCGCCGACTCGGCCACCGTGAAGCACAACCTGACCGCCCCCGGCTCGGTCTTCCCGAACTCCCGGGCCACCTTCTTCTCCCTCGCCAAGAGCTGAGGAACATCGATCTGCCCGGACGACCGGCGATTTCCTCGGTAGGCCAGCTTCGGGAATGAAAGACGGCCTCCGCACCGATGGTGCGGAGGCCGCCTTCCTGTTGCCGTTCGGATCTCGAGCCTGGGTCAGCAGTGCCCGCTCAGTCGGGCAAGCCGTTCACCGTCGGGGCGTCGCCGGGGCGCTCAGCTCCAGAACACGTCGGCCGACCTGACCCTAGTGCTGGCCCGAACCCGGGATCGAGGTGTAGCGGACTTTCTGCGGCGCCCAGACGAGCCAGGAGCCGGTCTTGTCCCCGTGCAGATAGCCGGGCACGATCGCTTCCAGGTGGTAGTAGCGCTCACCGACCGGTGCCGCGTTGAGGGCGGCGAAGATCGCTTTGGAGTTCGTCGTCGACAGATCGAGGTAGATCACCCCGAAGTAGTGGTCGTTGACCGCCTGGGTGTAGGCCTCGGAACCCGTCAGCCCCCGGTAGCGCAGCTCCCAGGTGTCGTACCACTGGCCCGGCGCCGTCTGATCCATCAACTCGTAGCGTTGCGCGGCCGGTTGTTCACCCAGGATCGGCTGGCCAGGGTTGGCCGCCGCCGCCGTCTTGAGTACCGCCTGCAGAGCGGTGTCGTCGGAATAGCCGGTACGGAACCAGCTGCCGAAATGCAGCCCGTAGACGAGCAGGGCGCCGATGGTCAACGGGGCCAGCACGAGCGTCCACCTGAGCCGGGCCATCCGGGCCGCCAGATCGCCGATCAGCACGGAGGCGAACACGATGCCGAACGCGACGTGCTTGTTCAGCGAGGTGAACTCGCCGAGATGGACCTGTTGAGCCGGGGCGAGCACCGAACCGACCAGCAGTACGCCGACCACGAGCACCATGGTGACGCGTCCGGACGAGCCCGGACGGATCAGCCGCACCAGGCCACCGATCGCGGCCAGCCCGAGCCAGGGTCCGATCCAGGTCAGCACGTCGACGCTCAGGTCGGTCGAGGACGCGTGGTGCAGGATCGACCTGTCGGTCGTGGTCTGGCGAAGTCCGGCCAACAGTTCGCGGTTCCACAGCAGCACGACGAACAGGAACACGACCACGGTGGTCACCACCATGAAGAGAGCTCGCCGCACGATCCGCCAGCCGTAGGTGCTCCAGCCGGTGGCCACCGCCAGGCCGGCCACGATCGGGATGAAGACCGCACCGGCGTACTTGGCGTAGGCAGCGCCGAAGAGCAGCAGACCGACCACCGGGGCCATCAGCAGCCCGTCCCGTTTGGTGCTCACCACGGCCAGCCAGGCTGCGAGCGCGGCCATCATCATGGCCAGCGCGTCGAAGGTGGCCCACTGGGACAAGAAGATGACCGAGCCGCACACCGCGAAGGACGCGGCCGCGAGCACGCCGGCCAGCCGGCCGAAGAGATTCCGGGCGATGCCGTCCACGGCGATCATGGTGACGATCACCATCGCCAAGCTGAGGTCGCGTGCGGCCTGCAGGCCGCCGAGGCCGTCGGCCAGTGCGGCCAGGACGGGATAGAAGTCAGGTGCCCCGGAGAAGTAGGAGCCCGGATACTCGATCAACGGCGCCCCGCCCGTCAACTGGCTGAGCACCCGGTGCCCCATGTAGACGTAGAGGCCTTCGTCCTGGAAGGCGTCCGGCAGATTGTCCGTGACCCGGGTCAGGACGATCTGACCGACCGCAATCAGACCCAGCCAGGGCCAGCGGGTGGCGAGCACGGCCCGGAGCCGGTGCTGGCCCCGCGGTTCGGTCGGCGCGCCCGGCCCGTTAGATCCGCCCACCGGCGGCTCGATCGACGGCGACTCGATCGACGGCGACTCGGCGCGCAGCGGCGCCGGCAGTTCGAGGAGTGTGGTCATCGGGCCGCCTCCAGTCCGGACTCGGTTCTCCGGTCGGCTTCTGAGCCGATCATCGGCTGCGACCCCGCGGGAACCGCAGCCAGCCCTCGGCGGGCCCCTGCTCGGCCGAGCCGGTCGAGCCGGGCGAGCCGGCCGAGCCGCCCGAACAGGTCGGCCAACACCGGGACGCCGGAACGGCCCAGGACCAACGGGTAGACCAGGTAGAGGTTGGTCAGGGTGAAGACGATGGTCAGCCACCAGTGCGAGAGGCCGTAGGTCGGGGCGTGCAGGGCGATCCCGATCCACATCAGCACCTGGACTCCGATACACCAGACCCGGATCAGCCGCTGCACCCGGACCGAGGTGCGCGAGCGGGTCTTGGCCCCGGTCGCCACCCAGGCGTCGGTCCGCCCGCGCAGCACGTCGAACAGGGCCAGCGCGTGGCAGAACGAGTAGGTCATCTGAATCCGGGTCAGCCCCATCATCGATTCCGACTGCAGCGTGATGAACGGCACCACGGTCTGCCGGGTCACCATGGCCATCGCCACGAACACGTAGTTGGCCGGGGTGATCCCGCCGGGGACGAACCAGACCATCAACAGGCCGGGCAGGGCCATGGTGAACACGTTCACCGCGGTGGTGACGTAGTAGAGGAACCCCGACCAGTAACACAGCCGCTGCGCCCGGGTCAGTTTGATCTGATGGAACCCGCGGGAGAACAGCAGGCTCATCGAGCCGGTGCACCAGCGGTACTGCTGGGTGAAGAACTGATCCAGCGCGTCGGGGCACAGACCCTTGGTGACGACGACCGGCACGTAGCGGATCCGGTAGCCGACCTTCATCAGGTTCACCCCGGTGTGCACGTCCTCGCTGTGTCCGATCAGGGCGTAGCCGCCGGACTCGTTCAGCGCCGAGCGGCGGTACAGCGCGCTGGTGCCGACGCAGATCGCGGCGTTCTTGCGGTCCCGGGAAGGCTGCACCCAGCGGTAGAACAGGATCTGGGTGGCGCCGGCGGCCCGCTGCAGCCAGTTCATCCGGGCGTCCACGTCGAAGAACTGCGGCGACTGGACGATGGCGACGTCCGGCTCGTCGAAGTAGGGCGCCAGTTCGCGCAGCGCGTCCGGCCGCGGGACGAAGTCGGCGTCCAGCACCAGGATGTAGTCCCCACCGGACTCGCCGAAGCCGTAGCGCAGATTGCCGGCCTTCTTGAAGTGGCCGCGGTCGGGCCGGGAGCGGTAGTGGAAGCCGTGCGCGGCGGCCAGCTCGGCCACACCGGGCCGGGCGGAATCATCCAGCACGTAGACGTTCAGCTCGCCGTCCCAGCTGAGGTTCGCGACGTGGGCGTAGGTGTTGGCCAACACCTCGAGATCCTCACCGGCCGAGGGCAGGAACACGTCGACGCTCGGGGTGAGTGCCGGAGCCCAGGTCTGGACCCGGCGCTGATGGTCGGCCAGGCTGTCCCGGCGTGGCCGGGACGAGGTGAACAGCGAGACCAGGGTCCCGATCGTGGTGATCGCGATCGGAATGGTCAGGAACCAGCCCCACGGATTGCGGTAGACGAAGAAGGCGATGCTGGCGACGATCAGCAGATAGCCGACGAAACTCAGCGGGGTGACCCAGCGCCACTGGGCGCCGAGGTACATGGTCTTCTCGGTGTCGTCCGGTGCGGTCGGCAGCAGAGCTGACGGGTCGGACCGGGTCGGCCGCCTGGATCCCAGCCGGTGTCGGACCGAGCGCCGACCGGTGGGGATGGCCGCCGGTCGGTCACCGGACGGGGCCGCTTGCCGCGGCGGGGCCAGAACGCTCACTCGATCACCTCAGGTGGTCGGCGCTACCCGGACGTGGTCTCGGGAGCGGGGCGGGGGTGTCGGGTTGCGAACCGCAGATCAGGGGTGCGGCTCAGCGCCGGGACACGCCCAGAACACGGGCGAGAACCTGACGGAGTGCAGTACCTGGATCGCTGGAGCGACGTCGACGGGTCGGGGGGACGGGTAGGGGATCGAGGCGGCGACGAGAGCGGCCGGCTCGGGCGGAGGATCCGTCCGGGACTGCCGGACGCTCGACAGCGAGGTGGCCGCACGCACGCGGGGCGACTTGATCTCCGTCAGCTGGCCTCAGTCGACTATGAGAAAAGCTCAGCTGCGCAGAAGTAGATCACGGACACACCCGATTGCCAAGCCTCGGCGCCGACCGGCCGCCAGGCCGAGCTCAGGACCGCTGGACGGCACCCACCAGCTCGGCCGCACGGGCGACCGCGGCGTCCCGCCCGGCCGCGGACTCCGCGTCGGTCAGGGTCCGGTCGAAGGCGCGGAAGCGCAGGTTGTAGGCCAGCGACCTCTTCCCGGCCCCGATCTGCGGACCGGTGAACACGTCGAACAGCCGGATCGACTCGAGCAGCGGCCCGGCCCCCTCGCGCAGCGCCTGCTCGACCTCGCCGGCCGGGACGGTCTCGTCCACGATCAGGGCCACGTCCTCCTTGATCACCGGGTGGGCCGAGATCGGGGCCACCTCTCCCCGCCCGGGCGCCGCCGTGATCAGGGCGTCCAGATCGACTTCGGCGGCGGCGGTGCGCTCGGGCAGCCCGAAGGCGGCGATCACGCTGGGGTGCAGCTCGCCGGCATGGCCGATCGGCATCGGCTCACCCCGGTCCGTCATCACCGCGATCGCCGCGCACCGTCCCGGGTGCCACGGGGCCCGCTCGGCCGCGGTCACGACCAGCTGTGTGCCGAGGGCCCCGGCGGCGGTCCGGGCGAACGCGATCGCCTGCGCCCAGCCGGCCGGCTCGGCCGCACCGGTCCAGCCTGCGGGTCGCCAGGACCCGGTCAGCACCACCGCCAACTGGCGTGGCTGGTCACCGGTCGCGGCGTCCATCGCCGCCAACTCGGCCTCGCTCGGCCGGCTCGTCACCCCGGGCCGGGGCGCCACCCTGCCCGGCTGACCCGAGTCCTGGTCCGACCCCTGCCCCGGTTCCCGGTCTGTTGCGCTCCCGGCCAGGAAGACCGCACCGGCTTCGTACAGCGCGAGGTCGTCGTTACTGCGGCTGGTGTTGGTCGTCACCGCCGCGAACAGACCCGGCAACAAACTGGTCCGCATGGCGGGCTGGGTCTCCGAGATCGGGTTGGCGATCCGCTGGTAACCCCGTCGGCGATCGCCCTCGGGCAGCCCGAGTCGATCCAGATCGCGCAGATCCAGGAACGGGAAGGACAAGATCTCGACGAAGCCGGCCGCGGCCAGAGCCGCATTGACCTGCCGCCGGCCGCGCTGGGAGCGGCTCAGCCCCCGACCGACCGGCGCCGGCGGGACCACCGGCTCGACCCGTTCGTAGCCGTAGAGCCGGCCGACCTCTTCGACGTAGTCGTAGGGGTCGCGTAGATCCGGTCGCCAGCTCGGCGGCGTCAGCGTCAGCCGACCGGCGTCCCCGCCCTCTGCATCGGTGTGGCCATCGGTATCCGCATCGGTATGGCCACCGGTATCTGCAGCGGCATCGGCGACCTGGACCCCGACCCCGGCGAGGGCGCTCAGCACGAAGTCCCGCCCGATCGGTGCCCCCATCACGCGGCCGGGCAGGGCGACGTCGATCTGCCGGGTCGGGACGGCCGGGACGGCGCCGGCGACCGTCTCCGCCGGGCTCAGCCGACCCCCACCCAGCTCGACCAGCAGCCGGGCGGCCCGGTGGGCTGCGGCGTAGCCGGCCGCCGGGTCGACGCCACGCTCGTAGCGCCGGGACGCCTCCGAGGACAGCTTGTGCCGGCGTGACGTGCGGGCGATGGTCATCGCGTCGAAATTCGCCGACTCGATCACCACTGCCGCCGAGGTCGGACGCAACTCGGTGGTCGCGCCCCCCATCACCCCGGCCAGACCGATCGGGCCGGAGTCGTCGGCGATCACCAGATCGGCGCCGTCCAGGGTGCGGGCGACGTCGTCCAGGGTGGTCAGCTTCTCCCCCGGCGTCGCCTGCCGGACGACGATCGGGCCGGCCAACAGCTCGGCGTCGTAGGCGTGCAGCGGCTGACCGGTCTCGAGCATCACGTAGTTGGTGACGTCGACGGCCAGTGAGATCGGCCGCATCCCGGCCAGTTGCAGTCGTCGGGTCAGCCAGCGCGGACTCGGCCGGGCCGGGTCGATGCCGTCCACGCTCAGCGCGGTGAAGACCGGGCAGGCGGCCGACTCGAGCCGGACCGGATGGCCGTCCTCGCTCGGGGCCGGCATCGGCCGGTCGACCGGGTCGGTGAAGGTGGTGCCGGTGGCCAGTGCGGCTTCGCGGGCGATCCCGCGGACCGACCAGCAGTAGCCGCGATCAGGCGTCACCGCGATGTCGAGGACGTCGTCGTCGAGGCTCAGCACCCCACGGGCGTCCTGGCCCGGCCGCAGTGCAGCGGCGTCCGGGTCGTGGGTCAGCACCATGATGCCGGAGTGGTCGCCACCGAGGCCGATCTCGTCGGAGGCGCAGATCATCCCGTCCGAGATGTGGCCGTAGGTCTTGCGGGCGGCGATCCGGAAATCGCCGGGCAGCACGGCGCCGTCCAGGGCGACCACGACCAGGTCGCCGGGCTCGAAGTTCGCGGCACCGCAGACGATGCCGCGGTGGTCCTCGCCCTCCGGGTTGTGCTCGCCGACGTCGACCCGGCACCAGCGGATCGTCTTGCCGTTCTTCTGCGGCTCGGCGACGAAGTCCAGCACCCGGCCGATCACCAGCGGTCCGGTGACGTCGGCGCCGGCCCGCTCGACCGTCTCCACCTCCAGCCCGACCCGGACCAGCGCCTCGCCGACCTCACGGGCCGAGCCCGGGGCCGGGGTTAGTTCGCGCAACCACGACAGCGGAACTCTCATCGGGCACCTCCAACGAGTGAGCGGGAGAAGCGGACGTCGCCCTGGATCATGTCGCGCATGTCCTCGGCGTTGTTACGGAACATCAGGGTCCGGTCGACACCCATCCCGAAGGCGAACCCGGAGTAGACGCGAGTGTCGACTCCGGCCGCCGCCAGCACGCGCGGGTTGACGATGCCGCAGCCGCCCCACTCGATCCAGCCCTCGCTCCGGCAGGTCCGGCAGGGGTGGTCGGGGTCGCCGACGGAGGTGCCCCGGCAGACGAAGCACTGCAGGTCGACCTCGGCCGACGGCTCGGTGAACGGGAAGTAGGACGGACGCCAGCGCAACAGCGTCTCCGGCCCGAACATCTGCCGGGCGAAGTGCTCCAACGTCCCGCGCAGGTGGCCGAAGGTGATCCCCCGGTCGACGGCCAGACCTTCGATCTGGTGGAAGACCGGCAGGTGGGTCGCGTCGTACTCATCGGCCCGGTAGACCCGGCCCGGGCAGACCACGTAGACCGGCAGCTCCCGGTCGAGCAGCGAGCGGATCTGGACCGGCGAGGTGTGGGTACGCAGCACCAGGTTCCGCTCGGCCGGGGCGATGAACAACGTGTCCTGCATGGTCCGGGCCGGATGGTCGGGGACGAAGTTCAGGGCATCGAAGTTGAGCCACTCGGCCTCCAGCTCCGGGCCCTCGGCGATCTCCCAGCCCATCGCCACGAACACGTCGTTCATCAGGTCCATCAGCGCGGTCACCGGGTGCTGGGCGCCGACCGGGGCCAGGGCGACCGGCAGCGTGACGTCGACGCGTTCGTCGGCCAGCCGCCGGGTCAGCTCGGCGGCCGAGATCTCGGCGTCCCGGTCCGCCAGGGCCGCGTTGACCCGGCCGCGGGCCTTGCCGATCCGCATCCCGGCGTCCTTGCGCTCGGCCGGGGACAACGAGCCGATCCCCCGGTTGGCCAGGGCCAGCGGTGCGTGCTCGCCGGTGTGCTCGATCCGGGCGGCCTTCAGCTCGGCCACGGTGGTCGCGGCCGCGAAGGCGGCGGTCGCGGCAGCCACCATCGCCTCGACCTGCTCGGCGTCCAGCGGTGCGGACATGGGCTCCCCTCGAGATGGATGACGGCGGACCCGGCGACGCGGATCGCCCGCTCCGCGGTGATCGGAGCTCGGCGGATCGTCGGGCACGGACAGTGTAGGAACGACCGACCGGCCGGGACGACCGGGTTTCGTCGGTCGAACGGTGCCGGCCGCCGACCCGACCTGGTTCAGCGGCGCCGGGCGAAAGCGCTGGCGTAGAGGCAGACGGCGGCTGCGGTGCTCAGGTTCAGGCTCTCCGCCCGGCCGTAGACCGGGATCGAGACGGCCTGGTCGGCCAACCCGGCCTGGGTCTCGTCCAGTCCGCGGGCCTCGTTGCCGAACAACCAGGCCGTCGGCGGCGCGAGCCGGCCGGCGGCGTCCAGCTCGGCCAGATCGGTCTCGGCCGCACCGGACGTGGCCAGGATCTGCAGCCCGGCCGATCGGCAGGCCGTCAACGCCGCCGACACCTCGACCCCGACCACCACCGGCAGATGGAACAGACTGCCCGCGCTGGCCCGCACCGTCTTCGGGTTGTGGACGTCGACCGAGTCGGTGCCGAAGATCACCGCGTCGGCCCCGGCGGCGTCGGCGCAGCGGATCACCGTGCCGGCGTTGCCCGGGTCGCGGATCTCGGCGCAGACCGCCACCAACCTCGGCGTCCGACCTGAGCCGAACACCGACTCCAGCGGCCGGTCGACCAGCCCGCAGACCGCGACCAGGCCCTGGGGGCTGACGGTGTCGCTCAGAGCGCGCAGTTGATCCGGCTGCACCCGAAGCGCCGACCCGGTCAGGGCCGGGTGTCGCGCCGCGGCCTCGGCGGTGGCGAACACCGAACGGACGCAACCGGGGACGGCCAGGGCCTCACGGACCGCCTGCGGCCCCTCGGCCAGGAACAGCCCGCGCTCGCGTCGCTCTTTGGCCCGGAGCAGAGCTCGAGCCGACCGGAGCTGGTTCTGCGAGGCAGAACGGAGCCCGGTCGGCTCGGGGTGGTGCTCGTCGGTCAGGGACAGGACGTCAGGCCGCGGCCGGGGCGGGCTGGTTGTCCTTGGCCACCTGGACCAGGGCGGAGAACGCCGGGGCGTCGCTGACGGCCAGCTCGGCCAGGATCTTGCGGTCGACCTCGACGCCGGCGTTGTGCAGGCCGGAGATGAACCGGTTGTAGGTCATCCCCTCCGCCCGGGCGGCCGCGTTGATCCGCTGGATCCACAGCTTGCGGAAGTCGCCCTTGCGGGCGCGACGGTCACGGTAGGCGTAGACCAGCGAGTGGGTGACCTGCTCTTTGGCCTTGCGGTACAGCCGGGACCGCTGGCCCCGGTAGCCGGAGGCCTGCTCGAGGATCTCGCGGCGCTTCTTGTGGGCGTTCACCGAACGCTTGACGCGTGCCATGGTGCTTCTCCTTGCTCAGTGTTTCAGCGCGCCCGGTGGGCGCGGGTGGGGTGGATGCGGGCGCTCAGGCTCAGTGGCCGAGCAGCTTCTTGGCCTTGGCGGCGTCGCCCGGGGCCAGCACCTGGTCGCCCATCAGGCGCCGGGTACGACGCGACGACTTGTGCTCGTTCAGGTGCATCTTGCCGGCCTTGCGGTGCATCACCTTGCCCGATCCGGTGATCTTGAATCGCTTCTTGGCACCGGAGTGCGTCTTCATCTTCGGCATGGAAGTGCCGCTCCTTACATCGGTTCCGGACCGCGTTGGGTGCAACGCGGCCTCGTGCATCGACCTGCCCCGGCCGGGTCAGGCAGAGATCAGATCTGGTTCGGGTCGAAGCCGGCCAGCGAGTCGCGCTGCTCACGTTCGAGCGGCTTGAGGCGACCGTCCTCGTCCAGCTCGGGCGCCTCGGGCTCGCCACCCTTGCGGGCTTTGGCCTCGGCGCGAGCCTCGGTCTTCTTCTTGTGCGGCCCGAGCACCATCAGCATGTTCCGGCCGTCCAGCTTGGCCGAGGACTCGACGAAGCCGAACTCCTCGACGTCGCCGGCCAACCGCTTCAGCAGGTTGTAGCCGAGTTCGGGCCGGGACTGCTCCCGACCGCGGAACATGATGGTGATCTTGACCTTGTCGCCCTCTTTGAGGAAGCGGACGACGTGGCCCTTCTTGGTCGCGTAGTCGTGGGCGTCGATCTTCGGACGAAGCTTCATCTCCTTGATGATGGTGTTCGTCTGATTACGACGGGACTCGCGGGCCTTCTGGGCGTTCTCGTACTTGAACTTGCCGTAGTCCATCAGCTTCGCCACCGGCGGACGGGCCATCGGGGCCACCTCCACCAGGTCGAGCTCGGACTCGCGGGCCAGACGCAGGGCGTCCTCGATCCGCACGATCCCGACCTGCTCCCCGGCGGGGCCGACCAGTCGGACCTCGGGGATGCGAATGCGATCGTTGATACGCGGTTCGGTGCTGATATGTCCTCCAAGATGTGGGTGATGGGGTGATCGGGCCGGCACCACCGGGATCTGCTCGGCCCGCGTCCGCCGACGGCCCGAAAACGCAGAACGGGCCCTCGCGAACGCGAAGACCCGTGACCACCGATACGGACGCCGGGAACGACGCACCGCCGGACGGAACTCCTCCGTCCGAATCGGGACCAACCCGGCGATCAATTCCGGACCGAGGTCCGGACGTTGCACGGGTGGGAGATCGGGTCTCCACTTCGCAGATCCAGCCGGAGCCGGATCGGTCGGACCAGATGTTACCAGTCCACCCGCGCGGGTGGACAATCCTGAGGATCCGACAGCTGGACAACGCCCGGGCCGGCGGCGCCTATTCCGGGGCTTTGTCCGGCGCCTCGTCCGGCGCCTGTTCCGAACGTGGCCGGAACGTGGTCGGCCCCGGCCCCGGCCCCGACACGCGGATCCGGCTCTGCCTCGGCTTTGTCGACGACAGCCCAGCCGAAGCCGCCGTCGTCGAGTTCGAGCAGCCGGCGGCCCTGGGCCAGCCCGGACAGCACCTCGCCGTCGATGACCAGCGGGTGCGGACCGGCGAGATCGATCAGCAGGGCGGCGGCTCCGTCGGCGACAGCGGACTGTGCGGCCAGGTCGAGGGTCACCGGCACCGGCCGGGCGGTGGCGTCCCAGGCGGCCAGTGAGTCGGTCCCGGTGAAGGCCAGCATCGCCCGTCGTCCGTCCGCGGCCTGCAGCAGCACGACCGCCATCTCGGCCTCCTTGTCGCTGCCGGTGATCGCGGATTCCCCGACCCGGGTGGCCACCACCGGCACCAGCAGTCGGTCGGCACACAGGGCCGCGACGGCCCGCAGATAACCCGTCTGGTCGCCCGGGCGCAGACCCTCGGCCAACGCCCGCCGGGTCGCCGGCCGGGCCAGTCCGTCGTCGGCCGGGAAGGCACTGGTGGTCAACGAGCGCAGATCCGGCCCGGCTCCGGGTGAGGCGGGTCCGGGTGAGGCGGGTCCGGGTGAGGCGGGTCCGGGTGAGGCGGGTCCGGGTGAGGCGGGTCCGGCGAGGCGGGTCCAGGTGGTGAGGCGGGTCCAGGCACGGCCGGACACGATACGCCGACGATGCCGTCAGCGCTCGGTCTCCTCGGCCGGTTCGTCCCTGACCATGAATCCCTCGACCAGGGCCCGGACGGCCAGCCCCATCAGGGTCCACCGCCGGCCACCCAGGTCGATCGCCGCCGATCCTGTCCCCTCCGGCCCGCACGCGTCCGGCCCACACCCCGTCCGGCCCCGGTCCGGGATCGGGCCCGAAGCTCGGATGCGGGATCCCCTCCACCGACTGGATGGCGAACCCCTCGGCCAACGCAGCCATCGCCGCGGTGAAGTCGGCCAGCCGCAGCGGCGACCGCATCCGGTAGCCGTGGGCCCGCATCAGCATCGCGTACCCCTCCTCGTAGTCCGCCTCGGACTGGCGGTGCCGATCCGCGCCGGCCCGGGCCAGATCCTGCTGGCTGCCGGCGGCGGCCCGCAGCGCGAGCGCGGTCAGGAACAGCCGGTCCTCCCGGGTACCGCGCGGCCGGAGCGAGCGCAGATGGGCCGCCGAGGCGAGCCGGATCACCTCGTCCCAGCCGATCCCGGCCAGCTCGGGGTCGTCGAACAGTTGCTGCAACTCCACCGCGGGGGCCTCGTCCCGCATCCGGATCACCTCGAGGGCCAGATCGCGGTGGAAGTCGTCCTGGTTGGGCCAGAGCCGGTAGGCCGCCCCGGTGGTCAGCCTCGCCCTGCGGACCACGTCCTGCAGCCGGATGTGGGCGACACCGGCCACGATGCCCCTGGCCAACAGCATCTCGGCTGCCGTCTGCAGCAACAGCTTCCTGGTCTCCTCGCCGGTCCGTCTCGCCATCGCTCGCCCGTCTCCCTGCCCGTCAGCGCACCGCCGTCATGCCGCGACCAACCCCAGGCAGCAGCCGTGCCGCCTCTGGGCAGGCACAGTAGTACCCGAGCGGCTCAGGGCGACCCCCCAGAGAGCGACCCGGGCACCCGGACCGGGGCCTGAGAGTCCCCTCGTCGGGGTCGACCCGGCACCGGCCAGACCTAGGCTGGAGACATGCCTGCCGCCGACACCGTCCTGCTACCGCTGTGCGTCGCCCTGAGCGTGGTCGGCCTGCTGATCGCCGTGTTGGCCTTCCGGGGTGGCCGCCGGGGCCGCGGGGTGCAGGGGGTCGGACTGGCCCTGGCGCCGGTGGCCCTCTACTTCACCGGTCTGCTCCGGCTGGTCTGGGACGCGGTCGTCGCGATCGTCGGCTGGGCGGCCCGGGTCGTGTTCTCCCCCACGGTCTGGCTCGGGCTCAGTCTGCTCGCGGTCTGCGTCGTGCTCTGGGTGGTCGGTGGCCTGATCGTGCGGCACTCGGCTCCCCGGGCGCTGCCGGCCGACGGCGCGGACGCGACGACGGCCTCCGCGAAGAAGGCGATTCCCACCGGGAAGTCCTCGTCGCGGCCGAAGACACCCGGACGCCGGTCAGCGGCGGTGGATCCGGAGCTGGACGAGATCGAGGCGCTGCTGAAGTCCCGCGGGATCGACTGAGGCCGGTCGTCTGAGGCGTCGGTCGTCTGAGGCGTTGATCGACGCCGGCGACGCACATCCGGCGACTCACGCCGGCGACGCAGGCCCGACTCAGCGCCGGCCGGCCGCCCGGTGCAGAGCCCGGAGACCTTCGACGGCCCGTTCGGCCCGCAGACCGTCGCTGCGCTGGATCCCCAGCATCAGCCGTCGGAGGCCCTCGGGGTGATCGGCGTCCGGCGGCAGCCGGACGAACGCCCACGGATCACCGGGCCCGAAGTCGATCCGGCGCACCTCGGCCCAGTCGTAGGAGTAGCTGCGGAAGCCGTTGCGGATCCGGAGTCCGCCGGCGTCGGCGGCGACCAGGCTGGCCGACGTCGCGGCCAGCAGCACCACCACGACGATCAGCACGATCACCAAGGTGATGATCTGGAAGGCGGTGAAGGTCGAGCGCAGACTCTGCGGCAACGCGAACCACATCACCAGGCTGAACGCCACCAGGCCCGCCACCACGACGATCGAGATCAGCGCGACCGAGCGCGGGAAACAACGGACCTGCGGCTCGTTCACCGGCTCGGCCGTCACCGGCGTGGGCTCGTCGGAGCGGAAGTCGTCGGACTGGAATTCGTCGGAGCGAAGTTCCTCGCAGCGAGTTCACTCGCAGCGGAGTTCATCGGCGCCCGGTGCCGGTTCGGGGGCTCCCGATCACAAGCGGCAGGCGGCGATGTCGGTGACCAGGATGGCCCGGGCGCCGACCTCCCAGAGATCGTCCATGATCTGCTGGGCCGCCTTCCGCGGCACCATCGCCCGGACGGCGTGCCACCCGGGCTGGGACAGCGACGAGACGGTCGGCGCCTCGAATCCGGGGGTGATCGCGCAGGCCCCGTCCAGGTGATCGGCGTGCACGTCGTAGTCCATCATCACGTAGGTCCGGGCGACCAGGACGCCGTTCAGCCGTCGGATCAGCTGCTCCAGTCCGGCCGGGTCCGCACTGTTCTCCCGCCGGATCAGGATCGCCTCCGAGGTCAGGATCGGCTCGCCGAACAGCTCCAGCCCGGCCTGCCGCAGCGTCGTCCCGGTCTCGACCACGTCGGCGATCGCATCGGCCACCCCGAGCCGGATCGCGGTCTCCACCGCACCGTCCAGCTTGATCAGCCGCGGCGTGATCCCCTTGTCGGCCAGGTACTTGTGCACCAGACCCGGGTAGGAGGTGGCCAGTCGCAGCCCGTCCAGGCGCTGCTCGGTCATCTCGGAGCCGACCGGGGCGGCGAACCGGAACCGGCTGGCCCCGAAGCCGAGCGAGAGTCGTTCGTCGGCGGCGGCACCGCTGTCGATCAGCATGTCCCGACCGGTGATGCCGACGTCGAGGGTGCCCTCGCCGACGTAGACGGCGATGTCGCGCGGACGCAGATAGAAGAACTCGACCCCGTTGGCCTCGTCCATCCGGATCAGTTCCTTGCTGTCGGTCCGCTGGGCGTAGCCGGCCTCACGCAGGATCTCGGCCGCCGGCTCCGACAACGCCCCCTTGTTCGGGACGGCGATCTTCAGGGCACGGCGCTCGGAGGTCACCGGGCCAATCTACCCAGAGCGGGCGCTGGTGGTGTGCGGGCCGACAGGTGGGCTCAGAGGTGGGCGTACACGTCGTCCAGGCTGAGATCGAGGGAGACCATCAACACCTGCAGGTGGTAGAGCAGTTGGGAGATCTCTTCCGCGGTCCGCTCGTTGCCCTCGTGCTCGGCCGCCATCCAGACCTCGGCGGCCTCCTCGACGACCTTCTTGCCGATCTCGTGGACGCCCGCGTCCAGCCGGGCCACGGTGCCCGAGCCGGCCGGCCGGGTCCGCGCCTTCTCACTCAGTTCGGCGAACAGGCCTTCGAACGTCTTCGTGGTCACCGGCACAGGGTAGACGAGCAACCGCCCCGCTCAGCTCGCCCGGATCAGGATCAGCCGACCGACTCGATCACCGGGCTGGCGGCGGTCACCGGCGGGGCCTGTCGCCCGGCCCGCTCCAGCCGGGCCCACGAGATCAGGCCGACCACGCAGAACGCGCCGTAGACGATGTACATGATGGCCGACGGCCAGTAGTGGGCCACGAACAGCAGCGGCACCCCGACCGCGTCGACGGCGATCCAGATCAGCCAGAACTCGACCCAGCCGCGGGCCATCGCGTAGGTGGCCAGGATGGAGCCGGTCAGGATCCAGGCGTCGGAGGCCGGTCCGTAGGAGTGCAGGGCGCCGAGAACGAAGTAGAACGCCACCCAGAGCACCACCGCGGCCACCAGCAACTGCAGCCGTTGCCCGCGACCGGCCCAGCGCGGCGCCACCCCGGCCCCGTCGCCGCTGCTGTGCCGGAACCGGGACCAGCGGACCCAGCCGTAGACGCTGACCAGCAGGAAGAACACCTGCCGGCCGGCCTGGCCCCACAGGTTCAGCCGGTCCGAGCCGTCGAAGGCCGGACCCAGCGAGCCGCCCAGGAAGACGGTGAACAGCACCACGTTGCCGACGATGCCGATCGGCCAGGCCGAGACCCGGCGGCGCATCCCGAGCACCGCACTGGCCAGCCCGAAGACGTTGCCGACGATCTCACGCCAGTAGAGGCCGGGACCGACGTCGATCTTCGCGTTCAGCGCCTGCACCAACAGCTCGGAGAAACTCATCTTCCACCCTCATCCACCTTGCCCAGATCGCGCCGGTGCCGGGGTCGAGAAGACGTCACCGCAGCACCCGTCGTCGGGCGCGGTCGGACGCTTCCCGTGTTCCTCCCATCCGGACTCTCACCGTCGGTCGTGGAGTTTCACCACATCAACCGCTCCGGCCGGTCGAACTCTGGCCGTCACGGGTCGCGGACTGTCACCGCCGGCTCGGAATTACACCGACCCCGGAACACGCGCGAGTACGTTGACTCGTCGGCCCAAGTGTTCCACCCGGCCCGGACGACGCCAACTCCGGCTCAGGGCCGGACGCCGAGCAGGGCGTCGAGGGCGAGGGCGATCTGCTCCGGGGCCATCGCGTCGTCGCCGTCGACGGCCAGCGAGGCACCGGCCCAGGCGTCGACCGCGGCCAAGGCGGTCGGGGCGTCGAGGTCGTGGGCCAGGGCGGCCCGGATCTGGCCGATCACCTCGTCGGCGGCCAGCGCCGACTCCAGCCGGATCGCGTCCCGCCAGCGGCTCAACCGGGCCTCGGCGCTGTGCAGCAGCTCGTCGGTCCAGCTCCAGTCCTCGGCGTAGCGGTTGGCCAGCAGGGCCAGCCGGATCGCCATCGGATCCACCCCGGACTCGCGCAGTTTGGAGACCAGCACCAGGTTGCCCTTGGACTTGCTCATCTTCTCCCCGTCCAGGCCGACCATGCCGGCGTGGACGTAGCTCTCCGCGAACGGCGCGCCGGTGGCCACCCGGGCGCCGGCGGCACACATCTCGTGGTGGGGGAAGACCAGGTCGCTGCCCCCGCCCTGGACGTCGAAGTCGCTGCCGATCAGGCTCAGCGCGATCGCGGTGCACTCGATGTGCCAGCCGGGACGACCGCGGCCGAACGGACTCTCCCAGGCCGGCTCCCCCTCGCGTTCGGCCCGCCAGACCAGGCAGTCCAGCGGGTCCTCCTTACCGGGGCGGTCCGGGTCGCCGCCGCGTTCGGCGAAGACCGCGCGGGCCGAGCCGGCGTCGAGATGGCTGAGGGAGAAGAAGTCCGCGTCCCGGCCGACCCGGAAGTACAGGTCGGGGAACTCCCCCGGCACGGTGTAGACGGCGTCCCGGGACTGCAACTCGGCGATCAGGTCGATCACCAGCGGGATCGACTCGACGGCGCCGAGGTAGTGCTCGGGCGGGATCACGTTCAACGCGGCCATGTCGGTCCGGAACAGGTCGACCTGCTGCTCGGCCAGCGCCGTCCACTCCACCCCGGTCTCGTTCGCCCGTTCCAGCAGCGGATCGTCCACGTCGGTGACGTTCTGGACGTAGTCCACCTCCAGGCCGCGGTCGCGCCAGGCGCGGTTCAGCAGGTCGAAGGTCAGATAGGTGTTGGCGTGACCGAGATGGGTCGCGTCGTAGGGGGTGATGCCGCAGACGTACATCCTGGCCCGCCCGCCCTGCACCGGGGTGGCCGGCCGAAGACTCCGGGACGCGGTGTCCAGCACCTGGAGTTCGGGCCAGAGGTCGCCCGCCGGGGCGGGGACACGGGGCAGATGCGGTGATCTCCAAGCTTGCACCCGGACAGCCTAGAGGGGCGTTTCAGAACGGCGGCCAGGGGATCTTCGGCCAGCCGCCGGTCGGATACGGCAGTTCACCCGCGGCCAGCAGGCCCTCGGCCCGCAGCAGCAGCGCCTCGATCTCGTCCTCGGCCAGCAACGGGGCCAGGACGTCGATCGCGCCGTCGCGGACCACCTCGATGCCGGCGATGTCCATGGTGGTCAGCGGCGTGCCCGCCCAGCCCCACAGGATGGTGCGGAGCTTGTCCTCGGTGTGGAAGCTGATCCCGTGGTCGACGCCGAACACCCGGCCCAGGCTGCCGATGATGTGGCCGCCCTTGCGGTCGGCGTTGTTCACCAGGGCGTCGAAGACGGCCATCCGGCGCAACAGCGGATGGTCGGCGTGCACCACCGAAACCGAACTGTCGTAGGCATCCAGGCCGTCCACGACGTCGAAGTAGCCCTCCTTCGGCAGTTTCCGGCTGGGGATCAGGTCGACCAGCGGATGGCGCTCGTCGACGTCCTCCTCGACCCAGACCTGGAGTGACCCCTGCCCGGCCGGGCCGTCGGCCAACACGGTCACCGGGACCACGTCGAAGCCGCCGAGCCGCGAGATCTCGTAGGCCGCGACCTCCCGGAAGGCCAACGTGGCGGTGGGAAAGTCCCAGAGCGGGCGTTCGCCCCGGGTGGGTTTGTAGACCACCTGCACCTCGTGGTCGGCACAGGTCAGGGTGCCGACGAAGGTGGCGTTGGAGGCCTGCATCAGCCGCCCGGTGATCTCCAGTTCGCCGTCGGAGATCTCGGTGACCAGGGCCGGGTGCAACTCGTCCGGCCCGAGGTCAGGACGACCCGCGCTCGAGGATCTGGCTGCGCTCAAAGAACTGTGTCCGAAAGAACTGTGTCCGGAAGAACTGTGTCCACGAGAGAACCGTGCCCACCCGGGAGAACCGTGCCCATCAGAGAACCTCCCGCTCAGAACAACGGCCGGCGGTAGCCGTTGGCCCGCGGGCAGATGTGGCCTTCGGCGTCGATCGGCTGCAGACAGAACGGGCACGGCGGCCGACCGGCCGCCACCAGGGCGGTGGCCCGGGCCACGAACTCCCGGGCGTAGGCGGCGGTGATCTTGACCACGATCACCTCGTCGGCCTCCACCTCGACCTCCTCGGCCACGCTGGGCTCCGGTCCCTCCAGGGCCTCGCTCTCTTCTGCGTCGACATTGGAGAACAGCTCGACCACGACCCGGTCGATGTTCGGGTCCCAGGCGATGGTCATGGTGCCGACCCGGAACTCCTCGGTGATCGGGGCGTCCAGCGGAGAGACGTCGTTGGAGCGTCGGGCCGCGGGCGGGACGTCGACGGCGCCGTTGCTGCGCCGCAGCACCTCCTCCAGCACCCGTTCCATGTGCTCGGCCAGCACCGAGACCTGCTGCTTCTCCACCACCACACTGGTGATCCGGTTGCCCTCGCGGGCCTGCAGGAAGAACGTCCGCTCGCCGGGAGTGCCGACGGTGCCGGCCACGAACCGGTCCGGGGCGTCGTAACGGTGAACGAGAATTGCCATACCTTCAGCCTATGCCCGCCCCGGCGGGGCCGGTCGCTCGTGCCGGTCGGCTCAGCGCCGATCGTGCTGGTGGGACGGGGCCGGGCGTGCTGGTGGACAGGACCGGGCGGGCTGGTGGACAGGACCGGACGGCCGATCAGGCCTGGGCGCCGAGGCCGCCACCGACCGCCGCGTCGTCGGCCCCGGCCGGCTTCTTCCGGGCCCGGCCCTTCTTGGCCGGTGCGGCCAGCAGTGCCGCGAGGTCCGCGCTGACCGAGTTCATCCGGATCACGTAGGGCCGGCTGGCCGTGTAGTTGATCACCGAGATCGAGGCCGGGTCGACCATGATCCGCTGGAAGGCGTCCAGATGCATCCCGAGGGCGTCGGCCAGGATCGCCTTGATCACGTCGCCGTGACTGACCGCGACCCAGAGCGCGTCCGGGCCGTGTTCGGCGCTCAGCCTCGCGTTCTGGGCGTGCACGGCGCTGACCGCCCGGGCCGACATCTCCGTCATCGACTCGCCGTTGGGGAACCGGACCGCGGAGGGCTGGCTCTGCACCGTCTTCCAGAGCGGGTCCTTGCTGAGGTCCTTGAGCGCCTTGCCGGTCCAGTCGCCGTAACCGGCCTCGATCAGACCCTTGTCGACGCTGCTCGGGCAGGGCTCGGTCCGGGCCTTCCCGATCGCCTGGGCGGTCTGTCGGCACCGACGCAGCGGCGAACTGACGATGGCCCGGACCGGGAGCGGGGCGATCCGGCCGCCCGCGTCGGCGGCCTGCTTGCTCCCGACCTCGTCCAGCTCGACCCCGGGGCTGCGACCGGCCAGGACGCCGGTCGCGTTCGCCGTGGTCCGGCCGTGCCGGACCAGCAGAACAGTGGTCACGCGCTTCCCTTCGGGATCAGAATTCTCAGCAGGACGACAGTACCCGGGACCGCGACGCAGACCCGATCATCGTCCCGGATCCGGCCGCGACTACGCGGTCGGATCCGGGACGTTGTCGAGAAATCAGTCCGAGACCGATCCGTACCGACCGCGCAGGTAGGCCAGCGGGTCATCTCGGACCTCGGGCAGCTCGACGTGTTCGATCCGGGCCCGGACCAACAGCGCCCAGCCGGCGTGGTCGGGTTCGTCGGCGACCAGCCGGGCGCCGATCCAGCCGGGCGCGTCGGCGAGCACCGGGCCCCATCCGGTCGCGCTCCAGCGACCGGTCCGGAACATCCCGCCCGGCGACGGGGCCAACCCGGCGAACACGTCCGCGACGTGGCGGTGGGCCTGGCCGAGCAGGCTGACCGCAACCGGAACGCCCGGCCCCAACCGGTCGGCGAAGTCGGAGTCGGCGTCGATCAGGCCCAACACCTCACCCGGATCGCCGTCGGCCACCAGCACCGACGACACCGTCAACCCGGATCGGCCGGTGCCGTCGCCGCCGGCCCAGACGGTGACCGGAGCCGGCAGTCGGCCCCGCAGCCGCCGTAACGGATTGCGCCCCGCCGGCGGCTCGACGAACGGGTGCTCGGAATGGATCGTCATCGTGGGAACGGTGGTCGGGCCCTCATCCGACGCTCGCCTGCTCATACGCCCCGGCCAGCACCGTGAGTGCGTCCAGCTTCTCCTCCACCGTCCGGCCGTAGGGAGTGACGGCGCAGGTGGTGACCCCGGAGTCGGCCAGCAGCCGCAGCCGCTCGGTCAACCGTTCCACGTCGCCGAGCAACGAGGTCTGATCGATGAAGTCGTAGGGCACCGCGGCGGCCGCCTCGCGCTGACGTCCGGTCAGGAACAGATCCTGCACCTGCGCCGCCTCGGCCTCGAACCCCATCCGGCCGGCGAGGGCGTTGTAGAAGTTCTGCTCCCGGCTGCCCATCCCGCCGACGTAGAGGGCGGCGTAGCGACGGACCGGCTCGGCGCAGCGTTGCGGGTCGTCGCCGACCACCAGCGGCACCGTGGCCACCACGTCGAAACTGTCCAGCTCTGCTGCGGTGTTTCCCTGCCTAGCAGGGTTTCTGGCCCGGCCGGCCCGGAGACGGGTGAACTGTTCCTCGGCGTGGCCGGGGGCGTAGAAGACGGCCAGCCAGCCGTCCGCGATCTCGCCGGCCAGCTCGACGTTCTTCGGCCCGACCGCGGCCAGGTAGATCGCGATCTCGTCACCGGCCGGCGCGATGGTCAGCTTCAGCGGTTTGCCCGGCCCGTCCGGCAACGGCAGCTGGTAGTGCTTTCCGTCGTAGGTCACCGTCTTACGCCCGAACGCCTGCCGGACGATCTCGACGTACTCCCGGGTCCGGCCGAGCGGGGCGTTGAACCGGGTGCCGTGCCAGCCCTCGGAGACCTGCGGGCCGGAGACGCCCAACCCGAGCCTGAACCGGCCGCCGGTCAACAGATCCAGACTGGCCGCGGTCATCGCCGTCATCGCCGGCGTCCGGGCCGGGATCTGCATCACCGCCGCGCCGAGAGCGATCCGGTGGGTCTGCCCGGCCAGCCAGGCCAGCACCGTCGGGCTGTCCGAACCGTAGGCCTCGGCGGCCCAGACGCTGTCGAAACCGAGTTGCTCGGCCCGCTGGGCCAGCCGGAGCTGCGCGGTCGGATCGTCCGAGCCGACCATGTATCCCAGATTCAACCCGAGCTTCATCCGACCGACCCTATGCCCGACCCCACGACCCCACGCCCGCGCCCGACCCCGCCGACGGCCTGCTCCGGTTAGGGTTCTGGCCATGGAAACCCGGCGTGTCGGCGAGAGCGGGCTGAATGTCTCCCGGCTCGGGCTGGGCACGATGACCTGGGGCCGCGACACCACCACCGAGGACGCCGCCCGGGTGCTGGACTCGTTCTGCACCGCCGGCGGGACGTTGATCGACACCGCGGCCGCCTACGCCGCCGGTGAGGCCGAGCGGATGGTCGGCCGGCTGGTCGGACAGGTCAGCCGACGCGAGGACGTGGTGATCGCGACCAAGGCCGGGTTCGTGATCCGCGACGGCCGCCGGATCGTCGACACCTCCCGCCGGGCCCTGCTCCGCGACCTGGAGGGCTCCTTGCGCCGGCTCGGCACCGACTACGTCGACGTCTGGCAGATCCACGCCTGGGGTGGCACGCCGATCGAGGAAACCCTGTCCACGTTGGACTATGCGGTCACCTCCGGCCGGGCCCGCTACGTCGGGGTCTCCAATTTCGTCGGCTGGCAGACCGCGCAGGCCGTGACCTGGCAGCGGGCGGTGCCGGGCCGGGTCGCGATCAGCAGCGCCCAGGTCGAGTACTCGCTGCTGGCCCGCCGGGCCGAGGTGGAGGTACTGCCCGCCGTCCGGGCGCTCGGGCTCGGCTTCTTCCCCTGGTCGCCACTCGGTCGCGGGGTGCTGACCGGGCAGTACCGGCGCGGTATGCCACGCGGCTCCCGTGGGGCCAGCGCGCACTTCGGCTGGTTCGTCGAGCCCTACCTGGAGACCCGCTCGCGCGCGGTGGTCGAGGCCGTGGCCAAGGCCGCCGCCGGTCTCGACCTGACCCCGCTGCAGGTCGCTCTGCTCTGGGTCCGGGACGCCCCCGGGGTGACCGCTCCCCTGCTCGGCGCCCGCACCGTCGCCCAACTGCAACCAGCCCTGGACGCCGAGCCCCTCACCCTGCCGGCCGAGATCGCCGCCGCCCTGGACGACGTCTCCGGTGGCCCGATCCCGGCCCGCAGAACCAGGGCCTGACCGAACTCAGACGTCGAGGGTGGACATCACCTTGATGATCTTGCGCCGGATCCAGACCTCACGGCTGCCGTCGGAGTACCGGCGCAACCTCTGCAGCTCCCAGCCGCCGTACTCGGCCTGATCGGTCAGCAGCCGGCGCACCGCGCCGCGCGACAGGTGCCGACCGAAGCGGACACGCTCGATCTGATACTCCACCGGGTGCTTGCTCATCGCGGACGAGTTTAATCCTCGGTCGGACCCACACGTCCGGTCGGCGCCCCGAGCGCGGAGTCGGCCTGCGCCCCGCGTCGCTCGCGCAGCAGATGCTGCAGCGCATCGAAGGTCAGCGGATCGGTCTCGTTGCAGCCGAGATCGTGGTTGACCTTGCCCGTCCCGTGGTAGTCGCTGGAACCGGTCATCAGGATGCCGAGCCGGGAGCCGAGGGCGCGGAGCTCGGCCCGGGTCGCGGTGTCGTGGTCCTGGTGATCGACCTCGAAACCGTCCAGGCCGTGCTCGGCGACCAGCCGTTCCAGCTCGTCGGCGGGCAGGTCCTGCTGCCGTCCGCGGCCCCAGGGGTGAGCGATCACGGCGACCCCGCCGGCCGCCTTGATCAGGTCGATGCCGCGTCCGATCTCGACCGCGTAGCGGTGCACGTGGGCCGGACCGCCCTCGGCCAGGAACCGGTCGAAGGCCTCGGTCCGGTCCTTCACGTGGCCGGCCTCGATCAGCGCGTCGGCGATGTGCGGACGGCCGACGGACGGGCTGTCGCCGACCTGGGCCATCACTGCCTCCATGGTGATCGGGGCGCCGTTCTCGGCCAGCAGTTCGAGCACCCGCTCCACCCGGCCGCTGCGGCCCCGGCGGACCTCGGCCAGCTCGGCGTTCAGGTCCGGATCCGTCTCGTCCGGACCGTAGCCGAGCAGGTGGATGCTCCGGCCGTGCTGCCCACAGGACAGCTCCAGGCCGCGGACGACCTGGAGCCCGACCTCACGCCCGGCGGCCTGGGCCTCGTCCAACCCGTCGTAGGTGTCATGGTCGGTCAGCGCCACCACCGACAGGCCGGATCGGGCCGCGGCCCGGACGAGGTCGGTCGGGCTGTCGGTGCCGTCGGAGACGGCCGAATGGGTGTGCAGGTCGATCCGCATGGGCCCATTCTGCTGTCCCGCCGAAGACACCTCTGCGGCAGGCTCGGTGTGGCCGACGACGGCGGGCGCAGGCGCCCGCGGTGTCAGGCGCTCGGGGTCAGGCGCCCGCGGTGTCAGGACCTCGGGGGTCAGGCGTCGGTGGGAAGAAGACTGCGGACGATCTGCAGACCGACCGACATCCGGGCCAGATCCGGGTCACCGTCGCAGATCGAGGCCAGCGTGGCCACCGACTGCTCGATCGGCGACACGCCTTCGGCCCAGGCCTCGATCAGCTGCTGAGCGCCGGCCGGATCCAGCGTCCCGGCGGGCTCGTGGCCGCGTAACACCTCGGCGGTGAGCCGGGCGTGGACGGCGTGCAGATCGTCCCGGAGCGCGGCCCGGGCCATCGTCTGCCAACGGTCGTCGCGGGGTAGCTCGACGATCCGGGCCAGCAGCCGGTCCAGACCGAGGCGCTGGGCGAGCGGGTAGTGCACCCGGGCCACATCGACCGGGTCGAGCTCGTCCCGGTTGGCCGTCTGGACCACGGTCAGGGCCGCGTAGGCCAGGGGCAGCACGGCGATGGCTTCGGCCACGTCGGCCGGCACCCCTGCCTCGGTCGAGCGCTCGACCGTGCCCGCGATCGCCTCCGCGTCCCGGCCGGAGGCCAGATCGGGCAAGGCGTGGCGGACCTGGGTCACCCCGTCGGCGAACGCCGCCACGGCGGCGGCGATGTCGATCGGCAGCCGGCGGTTGTTGACCAGCCACCGGGTGGCGCGCTCGACCAGCGTCCGCAGCTCCATCCGCAGGGCGGTCAGAACTGCCGCGTCGACCTGGTGGTCCAGGGCGGCGAGGGACGCCTCCAGCGGTTCGGCGCCGAAGATCGACCGGGCGCTGATCTGGGCCCGGATCAGGTCGGCCGCCCCGGCCCCGGTCTCGCCGGACAGCCGGTGGAAGCAGGTGATCCCGGACTGGTTGACGAAGTCGTTCACCGCGACCGTGGTGATGATCTCGCGGTGCAGCCGGTGGTGGTCCATCTGCTCGGCGTAGCGCTGCTGCAGCTCGGGCGGGAAGTAGTCGATCAGCAACGGATGCAGCGCCGGATCGTCCGGTAGGTCGGAGCTCAGGATCTCCCGTTCCAGGGCGATCTTGGTGTAGGCGAGCAGGGTGCACAGCTCGGGCGAACGCAACCCCTCCCCCCGCTCGCGGCGCCGGGCCGTCTCCTCGGAACCGGGCAGGAACTCGATCGTCCGGTCGAGCAGGCCCCGCTCCTCCAACCGGTGCATCCAGTCCTCGTGCACCCCGGCCATCGACGGGGCCTGGAAGGCGCTGTTGGCCAGGGCCAGGTTCTGCTCGGTGTTGTTGGCCAGCACCAGCGCAGCCACCTCGTCGGTCATCGAGGCCAGCAGAGTGTTCCGGTCGTCCGGATCGAGCCGGCCCGCGGCCACCTCGGGGGCGAGCAGGATCTTGATGTTCACCTCGTGGTCGGAGGTGTCGACCCCGGCGGAGTTGTCGATGAAGTCGGTGTTGATCAGGCCACCGGCGGCCGCGTAGTCGATCCGGCCGAGCTGGGTCAGGCCGAGGTTGCCGCCCTCACCCACGCAGCGCGCCCGGAGGTCGGCGCCGTTCACCCGGACCGGGTCGTTGGCCTTGTCGCCCGCCTCGGCGTTGGACTCCGAGGCCGCCTTGACGTAGGTGCCGATCCCCCCGTTCCACAACAGATCCACCGGCGCCTTCAGGATCGCGGTGATCAGCTCGTTCGGCGCCAGCGCGGTCACGCCGTCGGCCAGCCCGAGGACGTCGCGGACCGCCGCGCCGACCGGGATCGACTTCAGCGTGCGTGCGAAAACGCCGCCACCCTCGGAGATCAACGCGGTGTCGTAGTCGGCCCAACTCGACCGCGGCAGCGCGAACATCCGGTCCCGCTCGGCCCAACTCGTGGCGGGATCGGGGTTCGGGTCGAGGAAGACGTGTCGGTGATCGAAGGCCGCCACCAACCGGATGTGCTTGCTCAGCAGCATTCCGTTGCCGAAGACGTCACCACTCATGTCGCCGACGCCGACACAGCTGAAGTCGGTGGTCTGGCAGTCCACGCCGAGTTCGCGGAAGTGCCTGATCACCGACTCCCAGGCGCCGCGGGCGGTGATGCCCATCGCCTTGTGGTCATAGCCCGCGGAGCCGCCGGAGGCGAACGCGTCACCGAGCCAGAAGCTCTTCTCCACCGCGAGGGAGTTGGCGATGTCGGAGAAGGTCGCGGTGCCCTTGTCGGCGGCCACCACCAGGTAGGGGTCGTCCTCGTCGTAGCGGACCACCTGCTCCGGCGGGACGATTGCACCGTCGCGGAGGTTGTCGGTCACGTCGAGCAGGGCGGAGATGAACAGCCGGTAGCAGCCGATTCCCGCCCTGAGCCAGGCGTCCCGGTCGACGCTCGGATCGGGCAGCCGCTTGCCGTAGAAGCCGCCCTTGGCTCCGACCGGCACGATCACGGTGTTCTTCACCATCTGGGCCTTCACCAGACCGAGGATCTCGGTCCGGAAGTCCTCGGCCCGGTCCGACCAACGCAGGCCGCCCCGGGCGACGCTGCCGAAGCGGAGGTGAACGCCCTCCACCTGCGGGGAGTCGACCCAGATCTCGAAGGCCGGCCGCGGCTCGGGCAGCCCGGGAATCTTGCGTGGCAACAACTTCAGCGCGATCGCGGCGGATCCGGACTGGTAGTAGTTCGTCCGGACGGCGGCGTTCAGCACGGCCAGGACCGAGCGGATGATCCGGTCGTGATCGAGACTGGCCACGTCGTCCAGCGCACTCTGGATTCTCGCCGTGAGGTCTTTGACCGGCTCGTTGACGACGCTCGATCTCGACCTCGGCGTCCGGGTCGAACTTGGTCTCGAACAGCTTGATCAACAACGTGGTGATGTCCACGTTGCTGCTCAGTGCGGTGGCGATATAGGTCTGGCTGTAGCTGTTCCCGGCCTGGCGCAGGTAGTGCCCGACGGCCCGCAGCAGACTGGCCTGACGCCAGTCCAGCCCGGCGGCCAGCACCAGCCGGTTGTAGGCGTCGGATTCGCAGCGATTGTCGTACGAGGCACGGAAGGCGGCCATGAACTGCTGGCGCACCTGCGGCGTCCAGCGCGATCCGACGGCCTCGGTGCCACCGGTGACGCGCAGGCCGAAGTCGTAGACGAAGGCCCGGGGACCGGTGGTCTCAGCCTCGGTCGACCCGTCCGCGGAATGCGCCCCGAAGTGCAGTTCGTAGGGACGTTCGTCGATCACGTCGACCCCGAGCAGCGACAGGTGCGGCAACACCACCGACAGCGACAGCGAGGCCTCCCGGCGGAAGATCTTCAGCCGCAGATCGGCCTCGTCGGTGGGGTCATCGGGCCGATAGAGCGCGAGTTCCATCTCGCTGCCCGCCCGTAGTGAGGCCAGCGCCTCGAGATCGCTCAACGCCTGCCGGGGTGTGTAGTCCTCCTTGTAGCCCTCCGGCAGGGCGTGCATCAACCGGACCAGCTCACCGCCGGTCTGCGGCTGGATCCGACCGGTCGCAGAGCCGGTTTTCCTTTGCTGGGCGGACATCTCGGCGCTGAACCGGTCGTCCCAGGTCTGGCTGGCCTCGCTCAACCGGTGCTCGAGTCCGGCTACGTCGACCTCACCGGCCCGCGGTGGCGCGGCCTCCGGATCCAGCCTCAGAACGAAGTGCAGCCGGGCCAGCACCGACTCCGAGAGCAGGGCCGTGACCTCGACCGAGGTGGCGGCGAAGGTCTCGGAGAGAATGGCTTCCATCGCGGTGCGGACCGTGGTCGTGTAACGGTCCCGGGGCAGGAACACCAGGGCAGAAACGTAACGACCATAGGGATCCCGCCGGGCGAAGAAGCGCACCTGGCGGCGCTCCTTGAGATGGGCGATCTTGTCGACGACCGGGAACAACTCATCGACGGAGGCCTGGAACAGCTCGTCGCGCGGATAGTTGTCGAGGACGTCGGTGATCGACTTGCCGCCGTGGCTCTCGGGGGCGTAGCCGGACCGCTTCAGGATCTCCCTGGCCTTGGCCCGCACCACCGGGATCCGGCTCACCGACTCCGAATAGGCGCTTGAGGCCAGCAGCCCGAGGAATCTGCGCTCGCCGCAGACCCGACCCGAGGCGTCGAACTGTCGGACGCCGATGTAGTCCAGATAGCTCGGCCGGTGCACCCGCGAGCGCTCGTCGTCCTTGGTGATCACCAGCAGCGGCGTCGATTCCACCTCGGGTGATTCGTTCTCGGAGAGTGGTACCGCGTCGAACGCCGCAGCTGCCGCCTCGTCCGGGCGAAGGATGCCCAGGCCGGTGCCGGACCGCGGCGACATGGTGGCCGGTTCGCCGTCGGCGGCGGGACGGACGTCGTACTCGCGGTAGCCCAGGAAGGTGAAGTGGTCATCACTCAACCAGCGCAGGAGTTCCCGGGCCGCATCGACCTGGGCCGCATCGACCTGACCAGAGCCGGCCGGCGGCTCGGTGGCGCCGAGTTCCTCCACCGTGTCCAGCGCGCGCCGGCGCATCGCGTCCCAGTCGGCCACCGACTCCGCGACCCCGGACAACACCTCGCGCAGACCGGTCTCGATGCTCCGGACGAGTTCGTCCCACGGTTCGTCACTGATCGGGGGCGTGACCTCGAGGTGCATCCAGGATTCCGCGATCACCCGCGGATCGCGTTCGGCCTCGGAGCTGGTCAGCACCTGGGTCAACCGGCCCGACTCATCGCGGTGGACGAAGAACTGGGGGTGGAACACCTCGTTCAGGCTCCAGCCGTGCCGGGTCAACTCCATCGTCACCGAGTCGACCAGGAACGGGTGGTCGTCGGTGACGATCTGGACGACGGTCGCGCCGTCCGCGCTCCAGCGGTTTCCCGTCCCGGCCGGGTCGAAGACCGAGACCGTGGGCTCGCCGGGGCGGCGTTCGAGGGCCAGCTTGAAGTGCGATTCGACCAGCCCGAGCAGACTCTCCGCGCTGCGCTCGTCGATGTCGTCGGCGTCGACGTGGCGGAAGTAGTGGTCGAGGAAGGTCGCGACCACCTGGGGATCCTGCCCGACCTCGCGGGCGATGGAGGCGCCACTGGCCGCGATCGCTCGGATCTTCTTCGCCTTCTGAGCCTCGGAACCGGCTCGTTCGAGCCTGCCCGCCTCGACGTCTGCCACGCCCACCTCTGTCATCCGATCCGGTCGGTCCGACCTGGTCACCCCGACCGGCGTCGTCGCCGACCGCACCTTCGAGGCTACAGCCGCCGTCCGGCGCGTCGGAGGACCGGCGGGGTCATCTCCACCGGCCGTCGGCCATGATGGGCGGATGAACATCGAGTCCCGTATCGAATTCGCCGCCGATCCCGATCAGGTCTTCACCATGCTCACCGACCAGGGCTACCTCGAGGAGGTGTGCCGGGCGTGTGAGTCGCTGGAGTTCTCCGCCACCGTCGACGGCACCACCACCGTCTCGAACCGGAAGCTGCCGGCACCCGACTCGGCCAAGAAGTTCGTCGGCTCGACCCTCACCGTGGTCGAGAAGGTCGACTGGGCCGGCGCCAACGACGACCAGTCCCGCACCGGCGCCGTCGACATGAGCGTCCCCGGTCAGCCCGTCACCCTCAACGGCACCTACCAGCTCTACGCCGGTGGCCCCGGCTCCGTCCTCGTCCTCACCGGCGAACTCAAGGTCAACGTGCCACTGCTCGGCAAGAAGCTCGAGCAGTCCGCCGCCCCTGCCGTCCTCGCCGGCTTCCGCACCCAGCAACAGGTCGGCGACGACTGGCTCCAGAACCACTGACCCCATCGATGCGGCCGACCCTCCCGGTGACCCTGACCTCCGTACTGGTGGTCGCCGTCGTGAGCTGGCTGTTGCTTGCCGGGATCGACTCGGCCCGCGTCCGACCCGACCTGTTCTCCGCAGCACTCTCCGACGCCGGCCCGCTGTTCCCGGCGAGCTGTCGGCAATGCTCCCGAGGTTCCTCACCGCACCCACCGGCTGGCTGGAACTGACCGTCTTCGGCTCCGCCTGTCTCTTCGCCGGCATCCGCCTCGGCCACTCCCGGGCGACGCCCGACCTCACCACCACACCGAACACAGGGCGCACCATCACCCCATGTGCGGATACCGGTGATCCAGATCGGGCACGAATGTCTCCTTGATCGCCCGCGGACTGGCCCACCGGATCAGGTTCCAGATCGACCCCGCCTTGTCGTTCGTGCCCGACGCCCGGGCCCCACCGAACGGTTGCTGCCCGACCACGGCACCCGTCGGCTTGTCGTTGAGGTAGAAGTTGCCGGCCGCGAACCGCAGCCGTTCCGAGGCCGCAGCCGCGGCGGCCCGGTCGTCGGCGATCACCGCACCGGTGAGCGCGTACGGCGAGGAGGTGTCGATGCCGTCCAGCACGGTCTCGTAGTCGGCGTCGTCGTAGACGTGCACGCCGAGGATCGGCCCGAAGTACTCGGTGGCGAAGATCTCGTGGCCGAGATCGGCAGCGGTGATGATCGTCGGCGCGACATTCCATCCCCGGCTGTCGTCGGTGGAGCCGCCGACCAGGATCTCGGCGTCACCGGCCCCGTGCCGGATTCGTTCGAACAGATCCCGGTGCTTGTCGAAGGCCCGCTTGTCGATCACCGCCGAGGTGAAGTTCGACAGGTCCCGCACGTCGCCGACGGCCAACGCCGCCGTCCGCTCGATCAGGTCGTCGCTCATCCGGTCCCACACGCTGCGGGCGATGTAGGCCCGGGAGGCGGCCGAGCACTTCTGGCCGGAGTACTCGAAGGCCCCCCGGATCAGCGCTGTGGTGAGGATCTCGGGATCAGCGCTGGGATGGGCCAGCACGAAGTCCTTGCCACCGGTCTCCCCCACGATCCGCGGATAGCCGCGGTAGCGGTCGAGATTCGACCCGACGCCCTGCCACAGCTTCTTGAACGTGGCGGTCGATCCGGTGAAGTGGATCCCGGCCAGTGCCGGGTCGGCCAGTGCCACCTCGGACAGTTCCCGGCCGTCGCCGGGCAACAGGTTGATCACCCCGGGCGGCAACCCGGCGGCCTCGAACAGTTCCATCGTGAAGTGGGCGGCGAACTGCTGGGTCGGGCTCGGTTTCCAGATCACCGTGTTGCCCATCAGCGCCGGCGCCGAGGGCAGGTTGCCCGAGATCGCGGTGAAGTTGAACGGGGTGATCGCGTAGACGAACCCCTCGAGCGGACGGTAGTCCACCCGGTTCCAGACACCGGCCGAGGACGTCGGCTGCTGGGCGTGGATCTCGCGGGCGAAAGCGACGTTGAAACGCAGGAAGTCGATGAACTCGCACGCCGAGTCGATCTCGGCCTGCTGCACGGTCTTTCCCTGGCCGAGCATGGTGGCGGCGTTCAGCGTGTCACGCCACGGGCCGGACAGCAGGTCGGCGGCCCGAAGAAAGATCGCCGCCCGGTCGTCGAAGCTCATCCGGGCCCAGTCCGGAGCCGCCGCACCGGCCGCTGCGATCGCGTCGGCGGTGTCCCGGCCGCTGGCGTGGGCGCTCCGGCCGAGGACGTGCGCGTGGTCCGAGGGCATGGTGACCTCGAACGCGGGCCCGCCGGCGGGTCGTTTCTCCCCGCCGATGGTGGCGGTCAACTCGACCGGATCGGCGTCGGCCAGTTCGCTCAGCCGCGCCACCAGCCGGTCCCGGTCCGCGCTGCCCGGGGGGTAGCTCCGGACCGGTTCGTTGCTGGGGCGGGGTACGACGGTGACGGCATCCACGGTCGCGACGTTACCCGCCGTGGCGCGCCTGGTCCGGCTCAGGTCGAGCGCTGAAGGTGGCGGCCGGGCCGCTCAGACGGCCTGGCGGCCCTCGGTCTGCTCGCGCCGCTTCTTGGCCGCGGCGACCGAGGCGCGAAGGGCGGCGACCAGGTCGACGACCTCGGCCTCGCTCTCCGGTTCGGCCGGCGCCTCGATCTCGACGCCGTCGGCCTTGGACCGGACCACCTCCTCCAGCGCCTCCCGGTAGGAGTCGTGGAACTGGTCGGGGTCGAATTCGCTGGTCAGTGCCTCGATGAAGGACTGGGCCATCGTCACCTCGGCCTCGGAGACCGTCACCTCGGCCGCCGGGGCGGCGAACGTGCCGTCGCGCAGCTCGTCCGGCCAGAGCATCGTGTGCATCAGCAGCACCCCGTCCTTGGGCCGGACCAGGGCCAGGGCTTCCCGTGAGCGCAGCGCCACCTTGACCACCGCGCACCGTTCGGTCTTGATCAAGGCGTCGCGGAGCAGCACGTACGGTTTGGTCCCGGGGCCCTCGGCCTCCAGGAAGTAGGTCTTGGCGAAATAGGTCGGATCGACCTCGTCCTCGCCGACGAACTGCACCACCTCGACCGACTTGGTGGTGGTCAGCGGCAGCGCGTCGAAGTCCTCCTTCTCCAGGATGACCATCCGGCCGTCGGGGAGTTCGTAACCCTTGCCGATCTCGCCGAACGGGATCTCGCGCTCGCACTTCTCGCAGACCCGCCGGTACTTGATCCGGCCGCCGTCCTCGGGGTGCACCTGCCGGAAGGTGACGTCCTTCTCCTCGGTCGCCGAGTACAGCTTGACCGGGATCGTGACCAGACCGAAGGAGATCGCGCCCTTCCAGATCGAACGAGGCATGGCCTGATTCTGCCTCAGTCCCGGCGCCGCTACCAGGTTTCGTCGGGCAGATGCCAGAGCAGGTCGGCCTCGTCGACCAGGCGTTGCACCTCGTCGGCCCGAACGGCCGCCGCCATCGACAGTCCTTCCACCGCAGCGTCGGCGGCCCGGACCAGGGCGATCGTCTCGTCGTCCGGCTCGGCCCCGTCGGAGAACACGGCCTGCACCCAGGCCCACTCGAAGCGGGAGACAGCGACCGTGCCGAACCCGGTGTCCGCTGCCGGTGCGACGTGGGCGGCAGGGATGTCGGCGGCCAGCACCACCCGGGAGCCGTCCGGCCAGAGGTGTCCGATCAGACCGGAGACCATGGCGTACGTCTGGGCCTGGAAGTTGGCGTCCTCGTCCATCGAGGAGTCGAAAGCATGGGCCGATGAGAGGGCAGGGGTCGCCGCACAGCCTGCGTCGATCGTCCCCGCACCGGTCCGCAGGCCGACCACGGCAGAACGTGCTACCGGGAGGAAGACCATCATGAGTCGGAGGCCTTTCGGGTTCGCGTGGTCTTCTTCGTCGCGGCTTTCTTCGTGACCGATTTCTTTGCTGTCGACTTCTTTGTCGTCGACTGGCCCGCCGTGGCCTGCTCGACCAGCGCCTTCTTCACCGCGGCCCGTTTCGCCGCCGCCCGCTTGGCCGCGGCACTGCGTTTGGCCGCCGCCTTCTTGGCCGCCGCTTTGGCCGCCGGGGTGGCCTTTCTGGTCGGTTGTCGGTTCGCGATCGCCCGGGCCACCGTGTCCAACAGCTCGTCCAGCGCGTCCCGGATGCACTGGGCCAGAACGTCCAGGTCACGGATCGAGTCGCGGTCGGCGTTCAGACCCAGATACACCTTGCCGTTGTAGGAGGTGACCCCGATGGCCAACCGGTGACCGGGCTCCAACGGCACCACCGGATAACTCGCCACCATCGGCGAACCGGCGGCGTACAACGGCAACTGCGGCCCGGGGGCATTGGTGATCAACAGGTCGTGCTGGCGCCGGGCCAACTCCCCGGAGACCCGGACGCCGAGCGCATGCAGGGTGGTGGGGGCGAACCCGGCCAGATCGGAGATCGTCCTGGCCCCCACCGCCCGGCCGGTGTCCTTGTGGGCCTGGGTCGCGTAGCCCACCTGGTGCAGGCGCATCAACGGATTCGGCTCACCCAGGGGCAGGTTCATCAGATAGGGCGCGACCCGGCTGCCCATCGGTGTCGGTTCACCGTCGGCCTCGGTCACGCTCATCGGCACCAGCGCGGTCAGTCGGGCGCCGGCCGGGACCGCTTCGCCCCGGGTCAGCAGCCAGGTCCGCAGACCGCCGGCGATCACGGCCAGGACGACGTCGTTGACGGTGTGGTCGTGTTCGGCCCGGATCGCCTTGAACGAGGCCAGCTCGGCCGACACGGTGGCGTAGCGGCGCTGCTCGGAGACCGGGCCGGTCAGTGGACCCTCCGGCGGTCGGCTGCGCAACAACGCGGTCTGGGCGATCTCGCCGAGCGCACCCGGCACCCCGCCGACCGCCTCACCGACGGCCACCGCCACCCCCAACGCACCGGTCACGGTCTGCTGGGCGTTGCCGATGGCACTGGCCGGGTCGGCGATCCCGTCCCGGACTGCACCGGCGAACAGTTCGAGCGCGGACGGCGTCCGGCGCGGCTGCCAGCTCGCGTCCGCGGGCAGCGTCGGCTGGTGGCTGTCGTCCAGCAGCACCTGGTTGATCTCGACGGTGTCGATCCCGTCCACCAGTGTCTGGTGGGACTTGCTGAGCAGCGCGAACCGGTTCTCGTCCAGACCCTCGATCAGGTAGAGCTCCCACAACGGCCGCGACCGGTCCAGCCGGCGGGCCATCACCCGGCCGACGAACTGCAGCAGCTGCTCGCGGGTGCCGGGCCGGGGCACCGCCGAACGCCGGACGTGGAAGGTGAGGTCGAAGTCCTCGTCGTCGACCCAGACCGGACCGGCCAGCCGCGCCGGGACGGGCTGGATCCGTTGCCGGTACCGCGGCAGCGAACCGATCCGCTCGGCGATCAGCGCGATCAGCCGCTCGTAGTCGAAGCCGTCCGGGCCCGCGTCGAAGATGTCCAGGGTGCCGACCTGGGCCGGGGTGTGAGCCGTGTCCAACGCCAGGGTCGAGACCTCCAACGGGGTCAGGCGGGTCGGCATGCGCGTCAGGCTACTCCGGGCCCGCACCGACGGCTTCGCTCGCTTCACGCCTCGCCCCCGAGTCCGAACCGACCACTGACCGGCCGCCGGCCGGCGATGTTGTCCACAGATTCACCGACCAGTTGTGTCAGGGGGGCACGTCAGGCTGCACAGTGAGAATCAGCCCACCCAGCCGGCGGCCGAGTGATGCGGTCGTCGTCGAAACCCGGGAGAGACCATGACCACCGAGATCGCCGGCAGTACCCACCTCGACCTCTGCGACGAGCTGTCCGCCAGGTCGTCCGGGGCCGGCCCGATCCGACCGCGCCGGCCGGGGACGCTGCTGAGCATCCGGCCGGTGCCCCGGTTGTCGCCACCGGCCGTGGACTGGAACGCGGGGCCCGCCCACGGTGAGGCACGGACGGCTCAGCCGGAGTTGCCGTGGGCACCGACGCCGGCCGGCCCCGAGTGGCCCGCCGGAGGGCGCGACCGGCCCCGGCCCGACCTGTCCCCGGACCCTCCACCCGACCCGTTCGGCCCGGAGCCGCTTCCCTCAGCCGAGACCGATGCCGACCTGATCCCGTTCGACGAGGCCGACGAACTACAGCCGGACGGGCTCACGGCCGATCCGGCTGATCCGGCCGGCCGCGCGGTCGGGCAGCCGGATCCCCAGGCGTGGAGCACCTGGCTGGCTCGACTCATCGTCGAGGTGACTCAGGGTCGGCGGCCCGTCGGCCAACTGGCCCGGTGGACCGAGGAGAGCGTACTGGCCAGCGTGGTGTTGCGCTCCCGGCAACTGCGCACTCAGTCTTCGCCGCGCTATTCACAGAACTCGCCTGACCGCCGGGCCGCCCATCCGCCCCGAGCGCTACCGGCGTCCTGTGGGCTCGGTGCGGGTCCAGCAGCCGACACACGACATCGTGGAGGTCTCGGCGGTCATCCGGGGCGAGCGCTGCTCGGCCCTGGCCTTCCGGCTCGAGGCCCGGGCCGAACGGTGGCTGTGCACGGCGGTCGATTTCGGACCGCAGACCCCGCCACCGGTCTAGCCTGTCCGCGGTCCGGCCTGCCCCGCGTGGTCCCTCGATCCTTACGGGCCATGCGGGAGGACCCGCCGGACTCAGCTGACGCCGGGCCGTCCGTGGCACATCTTGAACTTCTTGCCCGACCCGCACGGGCAGACGGCGTTGCGGCCGACCCCGGCGTACTCGTCGGTCTCCGTTGCCTGCTCCGACGTCACGCCGGCGGTGCCGTCCTCGCCGGGGGCAGAGTAGGAGCGTTGGCGCTGACGCTTCGAGCTGAGGCCCTTGGCGTTCAGCGGCGCACCCGCCCCGACCGCCACCGACTCGCGCTCGTCTGCCGTGTCGTCCGTGCCTGCGGCGTCATCCTGCGGCCCCGTCGGCCCCGTCGGCCCCGTCAGCGCCGTCACTGCTCGGATCGACCGGGACCCCGTCGGTGTCGACGCGGGTGATCTCCACCCCGCCGTCGTCCAGATCCGGCCCCGACTCGACCAGCACCCGGTCCTCGGCACTCGAGCCGTTCGTGGACTCGGCCTTCCCGCCGGCCCCGACGGTGAGGGCCTGGCCGTTCGCCCCGGCGACGACACCGACCTGGCCCTTGGGGATCTCGACCTCGATGTTGAAGACGAAGCCGACCACCTCTTCGGTGAAGGCCTCCATCATCTGGTTGAACATCTCCCCGCCCTCGCGCTGGTACTCCACCAACGGATCCTTCTGGGCCATGGCGCGCAGTCCGATGCCCTCGCGCAGGTAGTCCATCTCGTAGAGGTGCTCACGCCACTTGCGATCCAGCACGGTCAGCATCACCCGACGCTCGAGCTCACGCATGGTGGCCTCACCGAGCGTGCCTTCGCGACCGTCGTAGGCGCTCTGCGCGTCGGCCTTGAAATCGTCGACCAACTCGGTGCGGTCGATGTCGTCGCGGCCCTCGTACTCGGCCAGGCTGAGCCCCACCGGGTAGAGCGTCCTCATCTGGGTCCAGAGCTGCTCCAGATCCCAGTCCTCGCTGAAGCCCTCGGTGTTGGACAGCACGCCCTGCTCGACCACCCGATCGACCGCGTCCCGCAGCTGCTGCTCGACGTCGGCCCCCTCCAGCACCTTGCGGCGGTCGCCGTAGACCGCATGACGCTGCCGGTTCATCACATCGTCGTACTTGAGGATGTTCTTCCGGGTCTCGAAGTTCTGCGCCTCGACCTGGGACTGGGCACTGGCGATGGACGAGCTGACCCGCTTGTTCTCGATCGGCTGGTCATCAGGCACCCGCAGCGCCTGCAGCACCCACTCCACGATGTCGGACTTGAACAGCCGCATCAGGTCGTCGCCGAGGCTCAGGTAGAACCGGCTCTCCCCCGGGTCGCCCTGACGACCGGAACGACCGCGCAACTGGTTGTCGATCCGGCGCGATTCGTGCCGCTCGGAGCCGACGACGTAGAGCCCGCCGGCGTCGGTGACCTCCACGTGCTCGGCCTCGACCTTCTTCTCCAGCTCGGCCAGCACCTCCGGGAACAGCTTCTCGTACTCCTCGGAGTGCTCGATCGGATCGATGCCCTGGGCGTGCAGTTGCGCATCGGCCATGAACTCCGCGCTGCCGCCGAGCATGATGTCGGTGCCGCGGCCGGCCATGTTCGTGGCCACGGTGACGGCGCCCTTGCGGCCGGCCATCGCCACGATCGCCGCCTCCCGCTCGTGCTGCTTGGCGTTCAACACCTCGTGCGCGACGCCGGCCTTCTTCAGCAACCCGGAGATCGCCTCGCTCTTGGCCACGCTGGCGGTGCCGATCAGCACCGGCTGGCCCTTCTCGTGCCGCTCGGCGACGTCCTCCACGATGGCGGCGAACTTGGCCTGCTCGGTGCGGTAGATCAGATCCCGGCGGTCCGCGCGGATCATCTCCTTGTTGGTGGGGATCGGCACCACCCCGAGGCCGTAGATCTTCTGGAACTCGGCCGCCTCGGTGAGCGCGGTACCGGTCATCCCGGCGAGCTTGTCGTACATCCGGAAGAAGTTCTGCAGGGTGATCGTGGCGAGGGTCTGGTACTCGTCCTTGATCTCGACCTTCTCCTTGGCCTCCAGCGCCTGGTGCAGACCCTCGTTGTAACGGCGTCCGTGCAGGGTCCGGCCGGTGTGCTCGTCGACGATCAGCACCTCGCCGTCGATGAGGACGTAGTCCTTGTCCTTGGCGAACAGCTCCTTGGCCTTGATCGCGTTGTTCAGGTAGCTGATCAGCGGGGTGTTGGCCGACTCGTAGAGGTTCCCCATCCCGAGCCGGTCCTCGACCCGGTCGATGCCGGGCTCCAGGATGGCCACGGTCTTCTTCTTCTCGTCCACCTCGTAGTCGACGTCGCGCTTGAGCCGCTGGACCAGCTTGGCGAAGACCGGATACCACTGCTGGGTGTCCTCGGCCGGGCCGGAGATGATCAGCGGCGTCCGGGCCTCGTCGACCAGGATCGAGTCGACCTCGTCCACGATCGCGTAGTGGTGCCCGCGCTGGACGCACTCGTCCAGCGACAGCGCCATGTTGTCGCGCAGGTAGTCGAAGCCGAACTCGTTGTTGGTGCCGTAGGTGACGTCGGCGGCGTAGGCCTTGCGGCGCTCCGCCGGTGTCATGTCGGAGAGGATGGCGCCGACCTCGAGCCCGAGGAAGTGGTAGACCCGGCCCATCTGCTCGGACTGGAACCGGGCCAGGTAGTCGTTGACCGTGACGACGTGGACGCCGTTGCCGTTGAGCGCGTTCAGATAGGCCGGCAGCAGGGCGACCTGGGTCTTGCCCTCACCGGTCTTCATCTCGGCGATGTTGCACCGGTGCAGCGCCGCGCCGCCCATGATCTGGACGTCGTAGTGCCGCTTGCCGAGCACCCGCTTGGTGGCCTCGCGGACGGTGGCGAAGGCCTCCGGCAACAGTTGGTCGAGGGTCTCGCCCTTCTCGACCCGCTCCTTGAAGTCGGCGGTCTGAGCCTGCAGTTCCTCGTCGCTCATCGCGACGAAGTCCTCCTCGATCGCGTTCACCTGATCGGCGACGCTCTTGAGCTGACGGAGAAGCTTGCCCTCACCGACGCGGAGCAATCTGTCCATAATGGCCACGGGGATCGAACGCTCCTGTGCACTAGACGCTGGTTGATCGCTGCCCATGGTAGTGCCGACCCGGCCGAGGCGACCTCAGGAGCGCAAACGGGCCGGTTCGACCCCGGGCTGGTCCCCGATCTCGCGAGCAAGGTCTGCGGCCAGATCTCCGTTGGCCACCACCGCGACCTCGGCCAGGCCCAGCCACCCGGCCATCAGCCGCAACTCCTCGGCCAGCGCGCTCACCACCTCGCCGGCCGGGTGCGGGCCGCCCCGCCGCTCGGCCCAGGCCCCGTTGACCCGCAGCACACCGGCCCGGCGGTCGGCCTTGAGGTCGACCCGGGCGACGAAGTCCTCGCCCAGCAGGAACGGGTAGACGTAGTAGCCGTGGATCCGCCTGGCCGCCGGGACGTAGATCTCGATCCGGTAGAAGAAGTCGAACAGTGCCTCCAGCCGGTCGCGTTCGAACATCACCGAGTCGAACGGGCTGACCAGGGCCCGTACCCGTCCCTGCCGGGGGACGCTCGCCCGGTGCCACAGATAGGTCGGCTGGGCCTCCCAGCCCTGCACCCGGACCGGCAGCAGTTCGCCGCTGTCCACCAACTCGGCCACCGCCTGCCGGGTCCGCACCCCGGAGGTGCGGAAGTAGTCCCGCAGGCAAGGCTCGGTGGCGACCCCGAGGGCCGCGGCGGCACGCCGGACGAGGGTCCGCATGGCCGCCGGCTCGTCCGGTGTCGGCTCGGCGACGACAGCGGCCGGCAGCACCCGCTCGGGCAGGTCGTAGAGCCGCTCGAACGAGGCGTTGCGCCGGGCGGCGGTGATGGCACCGGTGAAGAACAGCCACTCGCAGGCCGTCTTGACCTCCGACCAGTTCCAACCCCAGTGATCACGGCGGCGTTCGACCGCGCCGAGCTCGGCGTCCAGCTCGCGGGCGCTGGTCGGTCCACGCCGGTCCAGTTCGGCCAGCACCCACTCGACCAGTTCGGGCTTCTCCTCCTTGATCCGGGCCATCGAGCCCCACATGTCCCGCTCGGCCCAGCCCTGCATCCTGGTCCGCAGCGCCGGCTGCAGCCGGACGTCGATCAGGCTCGCGGCGTGGCCCCAGTACTCGAACACGCGTCGTGGCGCTCGGCCGGCCGCCCGGTCCAGCAGTGCGGGGTCGTAGTCGCCGAGCCGGGAGTAGAGCGGGAGGTAATGGGCCCGGGCGACGATGTTGATCGAGTCGATCTGGAACTGGCCGAGGTCGTCGATCACCCGTTGCACGTCGCGAATCCCGACGGCACGCTCGGGCCGGCGGCCCAGCCCCTGGGCAGCCAGCACCACCCGGCGGGCCTGTGAGCGGGTCAGTTTCTCCCGCGGTTTCTGCCGTCGGCCCGGGGCGCCAGGGAGCTCGGTGGTGGCCACCGCCCCACCCTAGAGACGCCGGGTGGGGCGGTGCAGTGGGGCGGCGCAGTGGGGCGGCGGAGTCGGGCGGTGGAGCCGGGCGGTGGAGTGGGTGGCCGCGCCGACCGGACCTCGCTCAGGTGTGCGCCAACTCCATCGCGTTCTCGAGCCGGATCACGCCGTAGTCGTAGCCGTGGCGGCGGTAGACGACGCTGGGACAACCGCTGTCGACCTCGACGAAGAGGAAGAAGTCGTGGCCGACCAGCTCCATCTCGTCCAGCGCCTGCTCCAAGCTCATCGGAGCGGCCTGGTGGGTCTTCTCCCGTACCACCAGCGGGCCGTCGCCCTGCACGTCCATCCCCGCGATCTGGTAGTGGTCGGAGTCCTCGGGCGTCTCCTCGGACAACGAGGCGGTGTCGTCGGGCACGGTGGCGGTGGCCTCGGACAGCGAGCGGGGACGCCGGTTGCCGTGGTGCACCCGGCGTCGGTCGGCGGTCCGGCGCAGCTGGGCCATCAGCTTGTCCAAGGCCAGGTCGAAGGCGCCCGTCTTGTCCTCGGCGGCCGCCTCGGCCCGGACCACCGGACCCTTGCCCATCAACGTGATCTCCACCCGGCTCGCATGGTCGTGTTGTCGCTTGTTCTTCTCCGTCGAGACCTCGACCTCGACCCGGATCACCCGGTCGTTGAGTTTCTCCAGCCGGGTGAGTTTCTCCTCCACCGACGAGCGGAACTCCTCCGGCAGCGAGCAGTGCCGGCTCTTCACGACAACATCCATCTTGACCTCCTTCATCGGCGCCTCGACTCGGCGCGTCATCGGGCAGGCACGACGAAATGCCGGACGCCGAGGGCTCCGGGATTCGTGGTGCGAGCTGGTCCGCCAGATGTTCCCGCGCACTGTTCGAGCACCCACTCGGGGGGCCGGGATCGCGGGTGGCGTTCCATGAACTGACGTTAGCCCCCGCCCCCGTCCTTGACCAGAGTGGCCGGCCGGTTTGCCCAGATCCACGGGGAGTTCACAGCTGCACCACGGGTCCGGACCCGGTCGGCCCGGCTGCGGTTGATCGGCCCGGATGCGGTTGATCGGCCCGGATGCGGCTGGTCGGTCCGGCTGCGGCTGGTCGATCCGGTTCAGCCGGCCCGACGGACGGTGGCGGCCACCACGGCCGCACCGATCACCGGGATGTCGCCGGCCTCCAGTGCCCGCGCCGCCTCCGTCAGGGTCGAGCCGGTGGTGGTCAGATCGTCGACGATCACTACGACCGCACCCGAGGAGCGCACCGCCGCCGCCCGGCGGGATCGCACGGCCAGGGCCCCGGCCAGGTTCCGCTGCCGCTCGATCGCGTTCAGTCCGCTCTGGTCGGCCATCGCCCGGACCGGTCGCAGGCACGGGGCGACGCCGCAGTCCAGCTCGAGCCGGGAGGCCGCCGCTCGGGCGATGGCCAGGGTTGCGTCGCGGCCGCGGCGCCGGACGGCGGCCGCGGTGGAGGGTACGGGCACCAGCACCAGGCGTCCGCCGGCCCGGTGCAGGGCATCGGAGGCATCGGCGTCCAGTTCGGCCAGCTCGGCCAGCAACTGCTGGACGGCCTGGGCCAGCCGCTCGCCGAGGAATCCGCTGAGCAGCCAGGCCTGCCGGTCCTTGTGGGCGGTGATCAGCTTCCGCAGGATCGGGTCGTACTCGCTGGCCGTGGCGGTCAACGGGGCGTCTCCCGGGGGCTCGGGCGACACGATCGCGGCGTGACGCTGAACCACCGCGGCGCGGCAGTCGCGGCAGACCCCGATGCTCGGCTGCCCACAGGCCAGGCAGCTGGTGCCGAGCAGCAGATCCCCGGCCGCACCCAGCCAGTCGTCCAGGCCTGTGCGCAGGCGCCCGACCGAACGGGTCGAGGCGGATGCGGAGCCGCTACGGGACTGCGTGGTCGCTCTGGTCACGCCTCCACTGTGGCGTCACCGAGGGCCGGCCGGAGCCCGTCCGGTCGCGATCTGTGGACAACTTGGGAGACCCCCGCCGACCCCGGCCCCGACCCGCACCCGTGCACCCGTCACCCGAGCACCCGGCACCCGTCCGAGCGTCGACCGCCCGCCGACCACCTCCCGCCGCCACTTCGCACGCTTTTGTCCACTTCGCACGGGTTGCAGCCCGTGCGAAGTGGACGTGACCGTGCGAAGTGGACGTCACCGTGCGAAGTGGACGTCACCGTGCGAAGTGGACGTCACCGTGCGAAGTGGACGTGACCGTGCGAAGTGGACGTAACCGTGCGAAGTGGACGTGACCGTGCGAAGTGGACGAAGCAGGGAGGTCAGCCGGGGTAGGCGGGCAGCCGCAGCTTGTCGGCGAACCCGGGCCAGACGTCCCCGCTGCGGTACTGCCAGGTCCGGCTGCCCTGACCGGCGACCACGGCGTGGTAGGCGCCGGCGGAGTCGACCTGGGTGGCCAACGAGGTGGCCTGCCAGTCGTCCGAGCTGCCGATCCGGCCGATCTGGGAGCCGTCCTGCTCGACCCCGTAGGGCTGGACGGCCGCACCGCCACCGGTGGAGGCCAGCACCATCAGCTCGGTCGGGGCGATCCAGCCGAGGTCGGCGAGTTCGGTCAGCGGCTCCAGGGCCGCGTCGGCCAGCTGGATCTGACGGAAGTTAGCCGACGCTCAACCGGTCACCGCGGGTCAGGGTGACCAAGCCGAGCACCTGAGCGGACGAGCCCTGGCCCGAGGGCCGGCCGATCACCGCCATCCGGGAGCCGTCCGGGGAGATCCGGAAGGCCGAGACCTGCATCGAGGCCAACCAGTCGGGCTGGGCGGTCACCACCTTGTCGTCCCTGATCATGAAGATCGTCTGGCGCCCGTCCCGGACGCCGATGTCCCACAACTCGTCGTAGCGGGTGAACTGCGGCCGCAACAACCCGCCGACGTCGCGGAGCACCACCGTCGGGTCGGTGTTGGCGACCGGGCCGCGCCGCAGCAGCGTCCCACCGTCGGTAACCGCGGCCACGGTCTGGGCCGAGTCGGAGATGGCCAGGCTGTCGACCGCGTAGCCGCCACGCCCCAGTGGCCCCGGGAGGGGTCGAAGATCCGGGGTCAGGTCGGAGTCGTCGACCGTGACCACGTTCTGACCGGACACGCCGATCAGCAGACTCGCGGTCTGCGGCGCGATCGGACCCTTCTCGTCCCCGACGTCGATCGGGACGTAGGTCTGGTTGTTCTCACTGACCTGGTCCCTGGTCGAGAACGGCGCGTTGTCGACGGTGATCTGCAGTCCGCGGATCCCCCCGGCCTCGTCCTGTCGCAGGGTCCAGCTCAACTGGGCGACCAGGTTGCTGCGCTGATCGTCGTTGAGCGCCAGCACCGAGGGGCTGAACGCGATCTGGGCCAACCCGTTCACCACCGGCACCGAGTTGGTGTTCAGCGACGTCTTGGGCGGGAAGGCCGTCGTGACGGCCGGTTTCAGCCCCGAGGACGGCCCGTTGATCAGCGCCTGCACCAGGGAGGCCTCGATCCGGCCCTCACTGGGCAGATAGATCGGATCGGGCACCAAGGTGGTGAACGTCGGGTCGAAGAAGTAGAGGTCGAACGGGGTGTAGGAGCCGTTGAAGCTGTCCTCGGAGATCAGCAGCCCGTCCGGCGGGTTGCCGATCCGCCACTGCCCGTTCTCCTTCACCATGTCGAAGTCCTGGGCCAGTGCGCCGCGGTCCGCGGCGTAGGCGCCGTCCGGGCCGAGGACGCCGGTCCGGGTCGCGGCCAGAGTCGCCGTGGTGGCGGTGGTGGTGAGCTTGCGATCGGTGAAGATGGTCACCTTGTCGTCGGGTCGCCAGCTCTCCCGGCGGTTCGAGCTCAGATACTGCCGGGCCACCGCGTAGTTCGGCTCGTAGCGGGTCATGGCCAACAGGAACCCCTCGACGATCAGCCTCGGGGCCGCGTCGACCACGGGCGGCTTGGGCACCACCTCGCTGCGGTTCTCCGAGACCTGACCCATCTGGCGCACCTGTTCGGCCCGGCCGCTGGTGGGGATCGACACACAGCCGGCCAGCAGCGGGACGAGCAGGATCATGCTCAGCAGCAACCGGGCCGGTCCCCGTCCCTGTACAGCTCTGGCGTGACTCATCGGATCGCCTCCTGCCCTGCGGTCGCCACCGGGTCCGCCACGATCGCCGGGGTCGAGGCGACCACCGCCGAGTCGTCCGGAGCGGCACCGAACAGGTCGCGGGGCACCAGCGGCAACGGGGACTGCTCCAGCACCGCGCCGGCCCGGCACGGCAGCGTCAGCCGGAACTGGGCGCCCTGGCTCGGACGTCCCCACGCGTTCAGCCAGCCGCCGTGCAGCCGGGCGTCCTCCATCGAGATCGCCAGCCCGAGGCCGCTGCCGCCGACCACCCGCGCCCGGGCCGGATCGGCCCGCCAGAACCGCAGGAACACCTGCTTGGCCTGGACGGCCTGGAAGCCGACGCCGTGATCACGGACGGCGACCGAGACCGCGTCACCGTCGGTCTCGACGAAGATGTCGATCGGCTTGCCCTCACTGTGTTCGATCGCGTTGGTCAGCAGGTTCCGCAGCACCCGGACGATCCGGCGGGGGTCGACCTCGGCCGGACACACCGAGAGCGCGTGCACCTTCACCTCGGCGCCGAACTTGGCGGCCAGCGAACGGTGGTCGTGGACGACCTTGGTCACCAGCTCCAGGACGTCGACCTGCTCGGTGGTCAGCACCGCGGCACCGGCGTCGAAGCGGGAGATCTCCAGCAGATCGGCCAGCAGGGCCTCGAACCGGTCCAGTTCTTCCTGCATCAGCTCGGCCGAACGGGCCTCCAGCGGATCGAAGTCCGCCCGGGCCTCGAACAGCACCTCGGCGGCCATCCGGACCGTGGTCAACGGTGTGCGCAGCTCGTGCGAGACGTCGGAGACGAAGCGCTGCTGCACCGCGGACAACTCCTCCAGCTGGGAGATCTGCTTCTGCAGCTCCGAAGCCATGTTGTTCATCGAGACTGCGAGCCGGGCCAGGTCGTCGGTGCCGCGAACGGTCATCCGGTCGTCCAGGTTGCCCAACGCCAACCGTTCCGCGGCCCGGCGGGCGGCCCGGACCGGCGACACCACCTGACGGCTGACCAGTGCGGCGATCAGGGTCAACAACAAGATCAGCAACGCCCCGGTGCTGAACACCGCCCGCTGCAGGAAAGCCAGCGTGTCGGCTTCCTGGGTGAGCGGGAAGATGAAGAAGACGGGATAGCTGTCGGTGTCGGAAACCGTGAGCACGGTGCCGAAGGCGACGCCGGGTTGGGAGAGTTGACCGTCGGTGACGACCTCCGTCGGGGCCTTCCACAGCTGGTTGTCGGCCCCCACGCTGGCGCGCAGATCAGTCGGGACGCTGGATTCGGAGACCTCGTAGGACGACTTCAGCACCCCGACCTGGGTGTCCAGGATGACCTGGTACTGCGAGTCGGAGCCGCTGCGGCTGGAGATCTGGTCCAGCACCTGGCGCAGCACCTCGTTGATGTTGGTGTCGTTGGTGTAGTCGAGGCTGTCCAGCCGGGCCTGCGCGGTGGCGACGGCCTGGGTGACCTGCGCCGTCGCCGCCCGGTCCTTGGCGGTGAGGACGCCGGCCGAGGCCTGCTGCATCAACAGCACACCGCCCAGCACCAACACGACGACCGAGGCCACGAAGACACTCGAGATCACCCGCAGCGGGAGGGAGCTCAGCCACAGGTCCAGCGGAGCCCGCCACCAGCGCCGCCGGACTCCTGCCCCGGGCAACGCCGACGCCAGAGCGGCGACCGGTGACCCCGGGTTCACCGAGACGCTCGTCGACGCCGGTGCGGTGCCGACCTCGGACGGTAGCGACGTTGCATTGACCGGGGCCTCCGCGTCGCTCGTCCGGTCGGTCGTCCGGTCGCTCGTCCGGTTGGTCGCGGTCACCGTCTGGACCGCCGTCCCGGCGGAGGTCTCAGTGGGGCGCACACGATCTCACCGAGCGGGGACCTCGCCCGCCTTGTAGCCGATCCCACGCACCGTGACGACGATCTCGGGGTGTTCGGGATCGCGTTCGATCTTGGAGCGGAGCCGCTGGACGTGGACGTTGACCAGCCGGGTGTCGGCCGCGTGCCGGTAGCCCCAGACCTGCTCCAGCAGCACCTCCCGGCTGAACACCTGCCAGGGCCGGCGCGCCAGCGCCAACAGCAGATCGAACTCGAGCGGTGTCAGCTGGATCTGGGTGTTGCCGCGCTTGACCGAGTGACCGTCCACGCTGATCACCAGATCGCCGATCGGCAGTCGTTCCAGGTCGTTCTCCTCCGGCAGCCGCCGCAACCGGGTCTTGATCCGCGCCAGCAGCTCCTTGGCCTTGAAGGGCTTGGCCACGTAGTCGTCCGCCCCGGCCTCCAGCCCGGCGACCACGTCGATCGTGTCGGACTTCGCGGTCAACATCACGATCGGCACCCCGGACTCGGCCCGGATGTCGCGGCAGACGTCGACGCCGTCGCGGCCGGGCAGCATCAGGTCGAGCAGGATCAGATCGGGCTTGGAGTCCTTGAACGCGTCGAAGGCCTTGTCCCCGTGGCCGCACCAGATCGATTCGAAACCCTCGTTGCGCAACACGATAGAAAGCATCTCGGCCAGAGCCGCGTCGTCGTCGACGACCAGGACACGGCCCAGGTGCGCACTTTTCATCTTTGCGTCCGCCGCCAGGTCGGCCCCGGCCCGTACCGAATCCGTATCGCTCGACTCCGCCACTGAGTCTCCCTCGCTCTGATCGTCCCCCGACACCCTGTGTGCACGACCGGGTAGTCACCCGACGACCCCGTCGTCTTCCCATCCTAATCTCGATTCCGAAACCGGCCGTGACTTCCGCGGGCGTGCTCAGGCGCTTCGCGGGTCCGGGTCGAGAATGCGCCTCACCCGGCCCGGCCGATCCATCGCACCCGGTGACGCCGGATGACACACTGTGCCGATGGTGTTCGCGCTCGCCCGGGCCGGCCGGGCATCCGACGGGCGGCCGGTCACGACCGGTCGTGCTGGACGCCGCGCAGACCGCGATCATCCCGCTGCGTCCGTTGACCGTCGGCGAGATCCTGGACGCGGCCTTCCTGGTGATGCAACGCAACGCCCGGCAGATGATCGGCCTGCCGCTGGTGATCGCCGGCGGCGCCGCCGTCTGGATGCTGGTCGGGGTCGGGGTCTGGTTCGTTCTGGGCAACACTACGGTGCAGGGGATCCAGATCGCCGGCGTGATCATCGTCGGCCTGGTCGGTCTGCTGCTGCTGGTGCTGAGCCTGGTCTGGGTCACGGCCCTGCTCTCGCGCAGCACCCTGCAGACCGCGCTCGGCGAGGGATTCGCCCCGGCCGGCACGCTCAGCTGGCGTTCGGCACTACCGATCCTGGGCCCGATGCTGGGCCTGACCGGCCTGCAGTACGTCGCCATCTCGGCGCTGCAGACCGTCGTCGGCGTCCTCTACTACGCCGTGCTCCTGGCCGGTCTGGCCTTCGGCGACACCGGCGCGGTCGTCGGCTACATCGCCGCCACGGTGATCAGCTTCGCCGTCCAGGCCCTCGGTTACGGCTACCTCTCCCTGACCGTGCCCGCACTGGCCAACGAGACCGCCCGAGCGCCGGGCTGGATCGGCAAACCGGCCAAACCGACGAACCCGCTGACCGCGTTCGAACGATCACTGAAGCTGATCGGGCTGCGGGGCGCCGGCCGGGTGCTGGCCATCTTCGCCGGGGCCTTCGGCGTCTCCTACGTCGTCGTCGGGGTGCTGGCCACCGGCCTCTACCTCTGTGTCTACCTCTTCGCCACCACCCTGGGCGCCCAGGCCGAGCAGCTGACGAGAAATCCCTGGGCGATCGGCGGCAGCATCGCCCTCGCCGCGGTGATCGCCCTGTCGGCGGTGGTCGCGTTCACCTCCGCCGTCCAGACCCTGCTCTACCTCGATCTGCGGATGCGACGGGAGGGCCTGGATCTGGCGTTGCGCTTCGACTGCGTGCCGGTGCCGCAGCCCGCCGCGCCACCGATGCCGGTCCGATGCCGGCTACCCGATCCGACGGTGTCTACCCGCCCCATTCGAACCCGCCCCCTCGAACCGGCGCCACTCAACCCGCCCCACTCGGACCCAACCCGGAGCCGACCCTGATGCCCGGCCCGCCCGGCTCACTGCCGCTGCTCCGGCTGGTCCCGCTGGACGTGCCGGTGACCCTGACCCGCGAGCAGGCTCAGCGGTTGGCCGAGGCCGAGCTGGCCAAGGCGAAGTACGGCGGGTTGCCCGACTGGCTGTACCGGCTGCTGGACCGGGTCGGCGAGCTGATCGGACGGCTGCTGCTGAACGGGACGCCGGGCTCGGGCGGCGGCCCCCTGGTGATCGTGGTGGCGGTGTTGCTGGTGCTCGCGATCGCGGTGATCCTCTGGCGGGTCGGGCTGCCCCGGTTGCGCCGCCGGCGCACCGACTCCGAGATCGAGCTGGACCCGACCCGCGCGCCCTCGAGCTACCGGGACAGCGCCGCGGCCGCGGCGGGGGCCGGCGATTTCCGGACCGCGGTCGGCGACCGGTTCCGGGCCCTGGTCCGCGAGCTGGAGACGGCGACGATCCTGGACCCGCGGCCGGCCCGGACCGCCCGTGAGGTGGCCTCGGTCGCCGCGGTCGTCCTGGGCGATCACCGGGCCGCCCTGGACGAGTCGGCGGGCGTGTTCGGCGACACCTGGTACGGCGACCGGACCGCCGATCAGGAGGCGTACCAGCAGATGTGTCGTCTCGACGACGAGCTGACCGAGGCCGCCCGCCACGTCGACCTCAGCGATGCCGGCGACGGCGCCGAACAGTTGGTGGCCTCCGGTCGGGGCGGCGGACGACGATGAGCAACGTCCGGCTTTCGCACCCCGACTCGGCGACCGGCGCCGTCGAAACCCCACCGGCGGTGACCGGAGCCGCGCCGGGCCCGGTTCGATCCCGGGCGTCCGGGTGGTGGCGGCGGCGCTGGCTCCGCTGGCTGCTGGTGATCGCGGCGGTCGTGCTGCTGATCCTGCTGGCGGCCGGGACGCTGACCTCGACGCTCGGAGCGCAGCAGGCCGACGATCCGTCCTCGGTGACGCGTTCCGGCGCGGCCGCGGTGACCCAGTTGCTTCGCGACCAGGGGGTCGAGCTGACCCGGACCGAGGACGCGGGTGCAGCCGTCGACGCCGCCACCCGGGCCGGAACCCAGGCCGGAACCCAGGGCGCCACCGTGGTGGTCGTCCATCCCGAGCGGTTGAGCCCGACGCAGCTGCGTCAGCTGATCGGGGCCGGTCCGGGGCCGGTGGTGTTGATCCGACCCGACCGCGACACCCTGACCGGACTCGGGCTGAACGCCGGGCCCGATGCGGTCCGTTCGGTGCCTGACACCTTGCTACAACCCGGCTGCACCGACCCGGTGGCGCTGCGGGCCGGTGCGATCAACCTGCCGGACCACGCGCTGGCCTACACCCTGCCCGGAGCGACCGGCTGCTACCCGACGGCGGCCGGTGGGTTCACCGAGACACGGGTCGAGGTGGACGGGACTCCGATCATCGTGTGGGGTGCGCCGCCGCGGAACGAAACCCTGGCCCAGCAGGGCGACGCGGCCTTCGCCACCGGGCTCCTCGGCTCCCGGGGCCGGGTGATCTGGCTGATGAGCCGGACACAGTCCGACCCGGGTGCGTCCGGCTCACGGTTGCTACCCGGCTGGTGGACGGCGGCCGGCGTCCAGGCCGTTCTCGGCGTGGCCGTGCTCGGGCTCTGGCGTGGCCGCCGGTTCGGACCGGTGATCGTGGAGAAGCTGCCCGTGGTCGTCCGGGCCGCCGAGACCCTGGAAGGCCACGGCCGGCTCTACCACCGGCTGTCGGCACGGGACCGGGCCGCCGAGGCACTGCGGGCCGGCGTCCGCCGCCGGCTCGGCCCGCGCTTCGGCCAGGCCGGCCAGGAGATCTCCGGCAGCACCGACACGGCCGCCCTCGCGGCCGCGGTGGCCGCCCGGACCGGACGCGACCCGCGTCAGGTGCAGGCCTGGTTGAACGGACCTGCACCACTCGACGACGACCACCTCGTCCAACTCGCCCACGACCTCGACCGTCTCGAGCAGGAGGCCCAACAGCTGTGAGCTCATCCCATCCGAACCGGCCCGATCCGCCGCAGTCGCCCTACCAGCGCTACGCCGACGAGAACTACGCGGACGATAACTACGCCGACCAGAAGCACGCCCGGGAGGGCCGTACCGACGAGGCGTACCGGGGCGGCGGCTACCCGGCCGGCACCCGGACCGGCACGCAGACCGGACCGGCCCCGGCGCCGGACGCCCGCGAGGCCCTGAACGCACTGCGACACGAGGTCGGCAAGGCGGTGGTCGGACAGGAATCGGCGGTGACCTCGCTGGTGATCGCCCTGATCTGCCGCGGCCACGTCCTGCTCGAGGGTGTCCCCGGCACCGCGAAGACACTGCTGGTCCGGGCCTTCGCCCAGGCCACGGCGATCGAGACCCGGCGGGTGCAGTTCACCCCCGACCTGATGCCGGGCGACATCACCGGCTCGTTGACCTACGACGCCCGCAACTCGGAGTTCACCTTCCGCGAAGGGCCGGTCTTCACCAACCTGCTGCTGGCCGACGAGATCAACCGGACCCCGCCGAAGACCCAGGCGGCACTGCTGGAGGCGATGGAGGAACGCCAGGTCACGATAGACGGCCGGCCCCGGCCGCTACCCGACCCCTTCATCGTCGCCGCCACCCAGAACCCGGTCGAGTACGAGGGCACCTACCCGTTACCCGAGGCCCAACTCGACCGGTTCCTGATGAAGGTGCGGATCGAGCTGCCCGAACGCGGCGCCGAGATCGAGGTGCTGCAGCGGCACGCCCGGGGCTTCGACCCACGCGACCTGGTCGCCGCCGGACTCCGGCCGGTGGCCGGACCGGAGGATCTACGGGCCGCCCGGGATGCGCTGTCGAGCGTGCTGGTGCATCCGCAGGTGCTGGCCTACATCGTCGACGTCGTCCGCGCCACCCGCAGTTCGCCGTCGCTGCAGCTCGGGGTCTCCCCCCGTGGCGCGACCGCGCTGCTGAACACCGCCAAGGCGTGGGCCTGGTTGTCCGGCCGGAGCTACGTCTCCCCCGACGACGTCAAGGTGTTGGCCTTCCCGACCCTGCGGCACCGGATCGCGCTGCGGCCCGAGGCCGAGCTGGAAGGGGTCAGTGCGGACGCGGTGATCGAGTCGGTGCTGGGCAGCGTCCCGGTCCCCCGATGACTCCGGCGACGACTCCGGCGATGACTCCGGCGATCGCCTCCGGCTCTGCGGCGGGGTCCGGATGATCCTGAGCCGACGGGCGGCGATCGGCGCCGGCATCGCTCTGCTGGTGGTGCTGGCGGTCCGTTCGTGGTGGGCGGTGCTGATCGCGACCGTGCTCCTGGCCGGCCTGATCGCCGTCGACGTGCTGCGCTGTGCGGTCCCGAAACGCCTCCGGGCCAGCCGTGGCGGCGAGACCTCGATCCGGCTGGGCGAGCAGGCCGTCACCACGCTGCTGTTGACCAACCCCGGATCGCGGCCGGTGCACGGCCAGGTCCGCAACGCCTGGATCCCCTCGGCCGGAGCCCGGGACGGCGTCCAGAGCCTGGACCTGCCGGCCCGGCAACGCCGCCGCCTGACCTGCACCCTGCTCCCGACCCGGCGCGGCGACCGGCACGCCGGGCCGGTGGTGATCCGGTGTCTCGGCCCGTTCGGGGTGGCCGGCCGGCAGGCCGCGATCGCGGCGCCATGGACGGTCCGGGTGCTGCCGCCGTTCGACAGCCGCAAGCACCTGCCCAGCCGGCTGACCCGGCTGCGCGAACTCGACGGACGCTCGGTGATCCTGCAGCGCGGCGACGGCTCGGAGTTCGACAGCCTGCGCGAGTACGTCCCGGGCGACGACGTCCGCTCGATCGACTGGCGCGGCACCGCCCGCGGCGGGACGGTGGTGGTGAAGACCTGGCGACCGGAACGCGACCGGCATCTGCTGATCGTGATCGACTCGGGCCGGACCTCGGCCGGTCGGGTGGGCGATCAGCCGCGGCTGGACCACGCGATGGACGCCGCGCTGCTGCTCGCCGCGCTGGCCTCCCGGGCCGGCGACCGGGTCGACCTGCTGGTCGCCGACCGCAGGGTGCGGGCTTCGGTGGCGCGGACGTCGGCCGGCGACGTCCTCGCCTCCTTCGTCCAGGCGATGGCCGACGTCGAACCGCTGCTGGCCGAGACCGATCACCGGCTGCTGGTCACCGAGATACTGGCCCGCACCGGTCAACGGTCGCTGGTGGTGATCCTGACCGGTCTCGAGGCGGCCCCGCTGACCGAAGGGCTGGTGCCGCTGCTGGGTCCGGTGCTGAAACGGCACCAGGTCTTGATCGCCGCCGTCTCCGACGCCCGGGCCGACGACCTGGCCGCCGGCCGTGAGGACGCGGCAGCGGTCTACGCCGCCGCCGCGGCCGAGGTCGAACGGGCCGCTCGCCACTCGCTCACCCGCGAACTGCAGCGGATCGGGGTCGGGGTGGTCGAGGCGCCGCCGGACCGGATCGCCCCCGATCTGGCCGACCGCTACCTGTCACTGAAGAAGTCCGGCCGGCTCTGAGGCGGGCCTGAGCCGGGTCCGAGCCGGGTTGATTCGGAGGTCGGACTCAGTTGAGGTCGGGGTCCTCGGTCCAGGTCGAGAACAGGGCGAGCGGCCCACGCTGACGGCGCAGCACCGAGCGCCACAACCCGAGCGGCTGGTCGCCGAAGATGTCGTCGTGTTCGGAGCGGACCAGGTGCCACATGCCCTCGTTGATCTCGTCCTCCAGCTGACCGGAGGCCCAGCCGGCGTAACCGGCGAAGATCCTCAGATCCCGGTAGGCACCCTGGACGATCTCGGTCGGGGTGTCCAGGTGCAGCAGCCCCACCGAGCCGAACATCCGCCGCCAGCCGGGCGGCTCCTCACTCCCCTCGGCCACGCTGGCCAGGCAGATCGCGCCGTTCGGCGAGACCGGTCCGCCGTGGAACAGGAACCGTGGACCGGAGACGATCGGCAGCCACTGCGGCAACACCGATTCCAACGGGGTCTGGGAGATCTCGTTCACGATCACCCCCAGTGCGCCGTCGGAGTCGGCGTCCAGGACCAGCACCACCGAGGAGTTGAACACGCCGTCGCCGAGCAGCACGCTCGCCACCAGCAGATCGCCGGACCTCGGCTCCCGCTCCCTCACGTCCAGCCCTCAGACCCGCGACGACCGGGACGAGGTGACGAGGCCGGACACGACCCGGGCCAACAGCAACCCCAGCGCGATGCCGATCCAGTCGGCCAGGGCGTCGAACAGATCCCCGTCCCGGCCGGGCAGCAGAACCGACTGGATCACCTCGCTGAGCACGGCGTGCGCGGCGAAGACCACCGGCACCACCCAGACCGCGGGCCGGCCGAGCCGGCCCCCGGGGCCACGGCTGGCCAGCAGCAGACAGAAGACCGGGGCGGCGAAGATCGAGGCGTGCCCCAGCTTGTCCAACCCGATCACTCCCGAGGGCAGGGACGGCTCGCGCGGCAGGTAGACCGCGATCAGTTGGACCACGAACGCCAGCAGACCGAGCACCCACCAGACCGGGCGGCGGGATCGGCCGCTCAGATGGCCACCTCGGTCTCGGTCGGCAGCTCTTCCGGCCCGCCCGCGGCCAGCCGGACCGCCTTGGCCACCGTCTGGTGCACGTCGGCGTTGAAGACGCTCGGGGTGATGTAGGCGGCGTTCAGTTCGTCGTCGCGGACCACCGAGGCCAGCGCCCGGGCCGCGGCCAGCAGCATGGGCTGGGTGATCTCGTTGGACTGGGCGTCCAGCAGGCCGCGGAAGACACCCGGGAAGGCCAGCACGTTGTTGATCTGATTGGGGAAGTCCGAACGACCGGTCGCCACCACGGCCGCGTGCTCCATCGCCTCGGCCGGGTCGATCTCGGGATCGGGGTTGGCCAGGGCGAACACGATCGCCTGGTCAGCCATCTTGGCGATGTCGTTGCCGTCGAGCAGGTTGGGCGCCGAGACGCCGACGAACACGTCCGCGCCGACGATGATCTCCTTCAGCGTGCCCTGCAGACCGTCGGCGTTGGTGTTCTCGGCCACCCAGAGCAGTTCGCCGGACAGGCCGGCGCGGCTGCGGTGCACGACACCCTCGACGTCGGAGACCACGACCTGCCTGGCTCCGGCGGCCAGCAGCAGCTTGATGATCGCGGTGCCGGCCGCGCCCGCGCCGGAGACGACGATCCGGATGTCGGCGATCTTCTTGCCCACCACCCGCAGCGCATTGATCAGGGCGGCCAGGACGACGATGGCCGTCCCGTGCTGATCGTCGTGGAAGACCGGGATGTCGAGCTCGGCCCGCAGCCGGGCCTCGACCTCGAAGCAACGCGGCGCCGAGATGTCCTCGAGGTTGATCCCGGCGAACCCGGGGGCCACCGCCTTCGCGACGGCGATGATCTGCTCGGTGTCCTGGGTGTCCAGGCACAGCGGCCAGGCGTCGATCTCGGCGAACCGCTTGAACAGCGCCGCCTTGCCCTCCATCACCGGCAGTGCGGCCGCCGGGCCGATGTTGCCCAGCCCGAGGACGGCCGAACCGTCGGTGATCACCGCGATCGAGTTGCGCTTGATGGTCAGCCGCCGGGCGTCCTCGGGATTCTTGGCGATGGCCAGGCAGACCCGCGCCACCCCGGGGGTGTAGATCATCGACAGGTCGTCGCGGTTCCGGATCGGGTGCTTGGTCCCCATCTGGATCTTGCCGCCCAGGTGCATCAGGAAGGTCCGGTCGCTGACCCGGCCGATGGTGACGCCCTCGACCGAGCGCATCGCCTCGACCAGCCGGTCGGCGTGCTCGGTGTCCCGGGCGGCGCAGGTGACGTCGATCCGGAGCCGCTCGTGGCCGGATGCGGTGACGTCGAGGGCGGTGATGGCCCCGCCCGCCTGCTCCACGGCCGAGGTCAGCTTGCCGACCTGTGAGCCGCCGGCCGGGACCTCCAGCCGGACGGTGATCGAGTAGGACACAGAGGGCACGGCGTTCACGGGCTGATCTTCTCACGGCAGGTCAGCGGTCGGCAGAGGCATGACAGGGCCCCGACAGACCACATCTTTCACAAAAATCTCACCTTGCTCTTGCGTGTCGCGCTTGACGTCAGTGAAGATACGGCCAGCTCCGTTGGTATCAGCCCGCGGAGAACCTCCCCCTGATCGAACGGATCGCCATGCCCCCCACCCCGGACGCTCCCGACCTCCCCCGCCTCACCCGCGTCGAGGGCGACGCCCGCACCGACACCAGCACCGACACGCGCACCGGCACCAGCACCGGCACCCGCACCGACGGTCCCGACCGGGACGCTCCCGGTCGGCTCCGTCGACGCCCGCAGCGGGTGATCGCGGGGCTGAGCGCCGTGCTGGCACTCGCGGTGCCGACCGTGGTCTCGGCGCCGACGGCGAGCGCCGAGCCGGCGGTGAAGGCCGTCGGCGGCAGTTTCACCGTGCGCGGCCAAGGCTTCGGTCACGGCATCGGGATGAGCCAGTACGGCGCGTACGGGGCAGCCCGGAAGGGGCTGAGCTGGCAGCAGATCCTCGCCTTCTACTACGCCGGGACGACACTCAGCAGCCAGCCCGCCGGCGCCGACATCAGGGTCTGGGTCACCGCCGACGCCGACAACGTGCTGCGCCTCGTTCCCACCCCGGGGCTCCGGGTCGGCGACGCCGCCGGCCACAGCTACCTGCTGCCCACCGGCTCGACCTACCGCTCCTGGCGGATCAGCCGCTCGGGCAGTGGCTACAAGCTGACCTATCTCAGCCCGTCCGGGGCCTGGAAGGTGCAACCGACCACGCTGGGCACCAGCACCTGGACCGCCTCGAACACCGCCCGGGTGATGAAGGTGATCATGCCCGGCGGTGTCACCCGGGAGTACCGGGGCAGCCTGTCCCAGGCCAAGTCCGGTACCGGCGGCAAGACGGTCAACACCGTCGCGATGGAGGACTACCTGAAGGGCGTAGTGCCCTCGGAGATGCCGACCTCCTGGCCGGCCGACGCCGTCCGGTCCCAGGCCGTCGCCGCTCGCAGCTACGCCGCCCGGCTGCAGCACGACGCCGCGGCCGGCACCGGCTACGACATCTGCGACACCACGAACTGCCAGGTGTACCACCCCTACGCCTCGACCAGCCGCGGCCGGCGCACCGTCAACGAGACCAGTGGCGGCAACGCCGCGGTCGCAGCCACCGCACGCACGATCCTGACCTGGGGCGGCTACATCTGCTTCACCCAGTTCGCCGCCTCCAACGGCGGCTACGAGATCGACGGCGGGCGGCCCTACCTGAAGGCCCGGACCGACCCCTACGACGGTGTCGTCACCAAGAACGCCTGGAGCCTGAGGGTCAGCGCGGCCAGCGTGCAACGGCACTGGCCGAGCGTCGGCACGGTCACCTCGGTCCAGGTGACCAAGCGCGACGGCGGCGGCGCCTGGGGCGGCCGGGTGCTCAGCATCACCATCGTGGGCAGTAAGAAGACCCTCAGCGTCGGCGGGCGGACCTTCCAGAGCGCCTACGGGCTGCGCTCCAACCTGTTCACCTTCAACTAAGGGCCGGCATCGCGACAACGTCCCTGATCCGGCCGCGTAGTCGCGGCTGGATCCGGGACGATCACGAGGGTCAGCACCGACGACACGCAAAAACCCCGGATCCTCACTCAGGATCCGGGGTCTGCGTTGGGGTGGAGGTGGCGGGAATCGAACCCGCGTCCTCGAGCGACGAACCAGGTCTTCTCCGGGCGCAGTCAGCTAGGTGTTCTACTCGGCTCCTGCACTCTCGCTGACAAGTTGCAGACAAGCCCAGCCGCCGAAAATGTCCCCGTCAGGCCCAGCGGCCAACCCTGACAGGTGAGTCTCCTTAATGAGGCCAGGGTCCGGGACGGAGACGCTCCCGGTCTGACCCTTCGATCACTGCTCAGGCAGCGAGAGCGAAGTCAGTGCGCTTAGAGTTGGCACTTATTGGTTTCCAAGGAACATTAACGAGTTGACCTTGGATTCTCGGCCCGCTTCTCCTGGGACTACCGTCCCGAGTCGAAACCGATCACCCCCTGTTGAGTTGTACCCGCCACAACGTGATCGGCCGGAAGTTCATTCCGCCCGGCGCGTTGCCGCGGTTCACGAGTGTATCCCCCCGGCGGGGATCCGCCACCGGATTTCGACCCGTCCGCCCCACTTCGCACGGCTACGTCCACCTCGCACGCCTTACGTCCACCTCGCACCCTTTCGTCCACCTCGCACCCTTACGTCCACCTCGCACCCTTACGTCCACCTCGCACCCTTACGTCCACCTCGCACCCTTACGTCCACTTCGCACCTCTACGTCCACCTCGCACGCGCTGTAACACGTGCGAAGTGGACGAAAGCGTGCGAAGTGACACGCTGGGCGGCCAGCACCGGGCCACGGACGGCGAGCTCGCGTGAGCGGATGATGCCCGTCGATACGCGATGGCTCCCGCGCTCCCGCTCACCTCGCACCCCTACGTCCACCTCGCACCCCTTACGTCCACCTCGCACGCGCTGCAACACGTGCGAAGTGGACGAAAGCGTGCGAAGTGGGGCGGGAGGTCGCGCCGTCAGCGCTCGGGGAGCACGCCGAGCTTGATCGCCGAGGTGACGGGATTGCGCCAGTCGGCGCCCTGGGCGGCCTTGGCCCCGCCGACCACGGTCAGCACCAGCCCGCCGACGAACAGCAGCGGGCTCAGGAAGTCGAGGATGTCCCAAGGGGCCATCGCCGACAGGATCGCACCGACGACCCCGATCAGCCCGGCGAGCAGCTGGAAGTCGAACGCCTTCGCCGCCTCACGCCGGGTCCGGGTGCCCGGAGCGGAGAACAGGTAGACCAGGCCCGGGCCGAAGATCCAGGTGGACAGGCCCGAGAAGTGAGCCCGTGCCCGGTCGTGGTCCCCTCGGCCCGAACCGGATACGCCCCCTCCCGGTGATTCAACCCGCCCGGCGAACAGTCGGACGGATAGCCGGACCGATACCCGGACCGGTAGCCGGACGAGGGCCCTGCGGCCGGAAGGGACGCGGCTCGGTCAGGCCGCCCGACGCGGCGTCCAACTCGCCATGGTTGCCGGCCGAGAGCACCCGGGTGATCCGGTCCTCGAATTCGGCCTCGGTGATCCGGCCGTCCGCGTGGGCCTCGCTGCAACCGGCGTTCGGCCCGGTCGCGCTGCTCGGCCGTGACCGGGTTCTCACTCGACTCCGGGGTGTCCGTCTCCGGGGTGTCCGTAGCCGGACCGGTCCTCACCGTAGGGATGATCAGTGGCGTTCATGAGATCAAGACTTCCCGGCCGGAGGTCCGCAGCCATCAGGCTCGACCCTCCCGACCCCGGTGTCCCTGAACACCTCCCCATCCGTTCCGGTCCGGACCCCATCGCTAGGGTCGGACGATGAGTGAAAAGCCTGAAATCGACTTCCCGGGCGGTCCCCCGCCCACCGAACTCGTCATCACCGACGTGACCGAAGGCGACGGTGACGAAGCCACCCCCGGCAGCCAGGTGTCGGTGCACTACGTCGGTGTGGCCTACAGCACCGGCGAGGAGTTCGACGCCTCCTACAACCGGGGTCAACCACTGGACTTCCCGCTCGGCGCCGGCCGGGTCATCCAGGGCTGGGACCAGGGTGTGGCCGGGATGAAGGTCGGCGGCCGCCGGCAGCTGATCATCCCGCCGCAGCTGGGCTACGGCGACCGCGGTGCCGGCGGCGTGATCAAGCCGGGCGAGACACTGATCTTCGTGGTGGACCTGCTCGGCGTCAGCTGAGCCCGCTCCTCTGGCCCGCAGGCAGGCGGCGGTGCCAGCTCGTCAGCCACGAGCCGGTGCCGCCACCTCCGCCGCCACCGCCGGCAAACCCGCCGCCGCCGCCGCCGAAACCACTGCCCCCGCTGCCGAAACCGCTGCCGCCGAAACCACTCGACCGCCGAAACCGCCACCGCCGCTGGGCGGTAGCGGCGTGGCCGCGTTACTCAGGCTGCCGACCAGCAGACCCGAGTTGAAGGCGGTCATGTTGAACATGCCGGTTCCGCCGTACCAGTAAGGCTCGGACGTCGGGGATCCGGCCCATCTCGACCAACTCGACCACAGATCTTCGACCACCGGTCGGCGAGGTCGAAAGCAATCGCCCAGGGCAGATACTTGCTGAAGATGTCCTCGCCCTCCTCGAAGCGCAGTTGTCGGCCTCGGCGGTGGCGAGATACTTCTTGAAACCGTCCACCTGATCACAGACCGCCCGTCCCACCGGCGTCCGCTGGCCCCGCTGCAGCTTCCGGCGCACCACCCAGACGGTGATGACCACCGGCACTGCGAGCAGCAACAGCAGCACCAGGGCGGGTCTGATGTGCCACAGAATGAAGGCCGCGATCACGAACCCGGCCACACCGAAACTCTTGGCCGCGGTCGACTTCGGAACGTCGCTGAACCAGCCTCGCTCGGTGACGTCGTCGCGAACCCGCTCCGCCAGTTGCGTGTGCCCGCTGCGCCAGGGCCCCTCGGTCCGAGAGCCGCTTGGCCGTGCCCGGCTCAGCACCCTTGAAGATGCCGTCGAGCAGCAGCTTCTCGTGCGCAGCGGTACGGGAGACGTCGTCGGTGAGTAGTTGAGCGCCGTACTCGCCCCGGCCGAGGTCATCGATCCGGATCACCCCGCGGACGGCGAGATCGACCAGGGTCGCCGCGGTCTCCCGGGTGTCGACCTGACCGTCGACCAACAGCCCTGCCTCGGCGATGGAGATGTCCCTGCGGCGGACTGAAGGCCACCGGGATCTCCATCCCGCGCGGGCTGTAGCCGACCCGCGCACCCGGCCCGGCGACAGTTCCGGGCGGCACGTCGAGAAAGCGCAGGTCCCGACCTCGCTTGCGCCACCAGAGGACGCCGACGACCGGCGATCCGATCAGGCTGAGTGCTCCCAGACCGCCCACGACGCCGATACCGGCCTTCTGGCTCGCGGTCAATGCGGAGGCGCTCGGCACCAACGTGGGGGTGTTGTCGGCGATCAGACCGGACTGGATCTGGACGTCGACGGTCGCACCGTGAACCGGCGGGAATGCTCGACGCGGCGAACCTCGCTTCGCCGTCGGTCACCGTGGCCGTGCCACAGCCGGTGTGCTGGAGGTGCTGGGCTCGCCCACAAGCACCGGGCCGCCAAGGCGCCGCCCGGCACGGTGGCGGTCGCGGAGACATTGCCGCACCAAAGGGTTGTCGAAGCCGGTCGCATCCCAGATGAACTCGTCGTAGCCCGAGAAGCTGCGCATCGCGCCGGTGACGTCGTAGCTCAGGACGTAGGTCGCGGGTCAGGCGCCGAGACGGTCTGGCTTCCGCTCCCGATCCGGTAATTCGTCGCGACTTTCCGGCCGCCATCGGTCTCGGTGCTGCTCGTCTGTGTACGTCGGTGTTGACGCCGGTCCGGGACTGGTGACCTGGAAGTTGTCGATTCCGTAGACGATGTCCATGTCGTCGTTGGCTCCGGTGTCCGGCTCCCGGGTGATCGACGTGTGCGTGATCCCGTGCCGGCCGGAGTTGTCGCCGAACTGGTAGTCGATGGTCTCCTTGACCTGCAGGACGCCGGATGTCTGCATCGTGTAATCGATGTCGTAGCTGTGGATCTGATCGCTCGGCGGCGAAGGCGCTGCGGCGAGCCAAGGACCACGGTGCCGAGCACCACGGCGTCGCCAGCCAGAAGGCGGCCACAATGTCGGCCGAGGCGGCCCGGACGCGAGCCACCGGGGCCGGAGGCTCGAACGATCGCCTTCGTCATCCGCGTTCTCCCCTGTTCCGGGCCGCGAGGGCCCGCTGGGCCTCCCGGGTGGCGTCCCGCTTGGCGATCGTCTGGCGCTTGTCGTACTCGCGTTTGCCGGTCCCGACGCCGAGTTCGACCTTGGCGTAGCCGTTCAGGAAATAGATCGACAACGGGATCAGGGTGGTGCCGGTGGAGGCCAGATCGCGTTCGATCCGGGAGATCTCGCGCCGGTTCAACAGCAGCTTCCGGGTCCGGCGGGCGGTGTGGTTGGTCCAGGTGCCGTGGCTGTACTCGGGGATGTGGGCCTGACGCAGCCAGACCTCGCCCTCGTCCACGGTGGCGAACGCGTCGGTCAGCGAGGCCCGCCCCTCCCGCAGCGACTTCACCTCGGTGCCGGTCAACGCCAACCCGGCCTCGTAGGTGTCGCCGATGCTGTAGTCGTGCCGGGCCTTACGGTTCTGGGCCACGATCGAGCGTCCGTCGGCGTTGACCCGGGCCTTCGTCTTCGTCTTCGTCGCAGCCATATCGACCATTGTCCCGGATGCGGGCAAGCCGGTTGGTCGAACGGTCCGGATCAGTACCAGGTCATCGGGTCGATCATGGCGCCGTCCTCGTAGACCATCAGGTGCAGATGGCAGCCGGTGGCGTAGCCGGTCTGCCCGACGTAACCGATGGTCTGGCCCTGGCTCACGTGCTGGCCGACGCCGACGACGTAGCGGACGGCGTGGTTGTAGGCGGTGCTGACGTAGTGCCCGTCCACCTCGCCGTGGTCGATGATCAGCCGGTTGCCGTAGCCGGTGTTGAAGTAGCGCTCCTCCACCGTGCCGGCGTAGGCAGCCTTGATCGGAGCGCCGCAGGAGGCGCCGAAGTCGGTGCCGTCGTGCAACTTCCGGACGTGCAGGATCGGGTGGAACCGCATCCCGTACGGCGAGGTGATCGGCGCGTTCACCGGATAGATGAAGCCGTGATGGGACGAGGTGGAGGCCGCCGCGCTGCGGGCGCCCGCGGACGCCACGGACGCCGCCTGCTGATCCGCCTGCTGGGCCGCCCGGAGTGCCGCCTTCCGGGCTGCCGCCGATCTCGCCGCCGCGGCGGCCTTCCGGGCCGCGGCCGCCTTCCGGGCGGCAGCAGCCCTGCGAGCCCGTTCGGCCGCAGCCTTGCGGGCCGCCTCGGCCTTGGCCTGTGCGATCCGGACCTGGATCCGGTGCTCGACGTCGGCTTCCTGCCGGGCCAGACCCGCCGCCTGCGCCCGGTCCGCAGCCACGGCCTTGCTCGCCGCGGTCTGGGCGGTGGTGCGTTGAGCCACCAGAGTGGCGACGCCGGCCGCCTGGGTGGCCGCCTGCCGCTGCAGGGTCTGTTTCGTCTTCAGCACCACCGCGGCGTCGGCCCTGGACCGGGCGACCTCTTTCTCCAGCCTCGCCTGCTCGGCCTGATCGGCCACCAACCGGGCCTGCAGCTTCGTCAGGTCCTCGAAGGCGGACTGAGAGGTGTCCAGCATGGTGGTCGACAACTGCACCCGGGACTGGAAATCGCCGATCGAACTGCTGGAGGCCAACAGCGCGAACGGGGCCAGATTGGTCTGCTTCTGGTACTGGTCACTGACCATCAGCGCCACCTGGCGACGTTGGGTCTCGACCGCGATCTTCCCTGTGGCCACGGCACTGTTCGCCGCAGTCAGGGCCGCCTGCTGGTTCTTCAGTTTCGTCGCCGCGGCCTGGTCGGCCTTCGCGGCGGCGGCGGCCGCCGTGGTGGTCGCCAGCCAGCGTCGCCTGGGCCGTGGCCAGCGCAGCCTGGGCGCGCTGCAGCGCGACCTGGGCCGCGACCAGGCCCGTACTGGACTCGTCCAGGTCCCGCTCGGTCTGGCTGATCCGGGCCTGCAGTTCTTTCTTCTGATCGTCCAGGCCGTCGGCGCGAACGGAGGGTGCGGCCATACTGCAGCAGATCGCGGTGCTGAGCACCCCTGCCACGGCGTAACGCCAGACCGGCGCACGAAAGGCCCGCTCCGCCAGCCGAACCGGTCGCGGCCGGTGGGCGGTGGCGGAACGTGCGGCCTCGCTGACGATCACGGTCTTGCTGGTGTCCGGAGCGCCTTCGGCGCAGGGAAGATCCGGCACAGCTGTCCCCTATCTCGAGTCGGCTACCTCATACACGGAGGTACTTTCGGGTGGTGATCAGGGTGGGGACGACGGCCAGCAACAGGCCGACGATCGCGACCGCGGCCATGGCCAGTCCGGCCTGGTGCCAACCGATCCAGCCGATCGACTGGATCGACAACCGGGCCTTGCGGATGATGATGAAGTAGACCCCGGCCGCCAGCGTGCCGCAGGCCAGGCCGACGCCGACCAGAGCCGAGATCACCGACTCGAGCAGGAACGGCAGCGTGATGTAGAAGTTGCTGGCCCCGACGAGTCGCATGATGCCGATCTCGCGTCTTCGGGCGAACGCGGCCAGCCGGATGGTGTTGCCGATCTGCAGTGCGGCCGCGGCCAGCAACAGCAGCGAGGCGATGATCGTCCCCCGCTGCAGCAGGTTCACCCAGCTGAAGAAGGGGTCGAGGAACTTGCGCAGATCCTGCACGGTCTGGACCCCGGGCAGCCCGCCGACGGCACTGACCACCCCCTCGTACTGCTCGGGGTTCTTCAGCTTGACCCGGAACGACTCCTGCATCTGGTCCTCGGTCAGCGACCCCTGCAGCGGATTGCCCTCGTAGGCCTTCTGGAACTCCAGGTAGGCCTCGTGCTTGGACTCGAAATCGACCAGCGCCACCTCGGGGTTGGTCTGCAACGCGTTGCGGATGGCGACCTTCTGGGCGTCGGTGACGTCCGCGCCCGGATCGCAGTTGTCACCCTGGGTGACCTTCGAGCAGAGGAAGACGGTGACCTCGATCTTGTCGTACCACTTGCCCTTGACCAGGTCGACCTCCTGCTGGGCCAGGATGCCGGTGCCGAACAGCGACAACGAGACCCACATGGTGACCATCACGGCCAGGGTCATGGTCAGGTTGCGGCGCAGACCCGCCCCGGCCTCGGCGAAGATATGACGTAGACGCATCAGCGAACCTCGAACTCATCTGGCGAACAAATCGATCCGTGCGGGGGGTTCAGGGGGGATCGTTCCCTGCTCAAGCCGGTCACGTCTGGTAGCCGTAGACGCCGCGGCTCTGGTCGCGGACCACCTCGCCGTCGTCCAGCTCGATCACCCGCTTACGCATCTGGTCGACGATGGTGGAGTCGTGGGTGGCCATCAGCACGGTGGTGTCGGCCCGGTTGATCCGGTCCAGCAACTTCATGATCCCGACGCTGGTGGCCGGGTCCAGGTTGCCGGTCGGCTCGTCGGCGATCAGGATCTTGGGCCGGTTGACGAATGCGCGGGCGATCGCCACCCGCTGCTGCTCACCGCCGGACAGCTCGTCCGGGCGGCGGTCGCCCTTGCCGTCCAGGCCGACCAGATCGAGCACCTCGGGCACCACCCGCCGGATCGTGGTGTTGGACTTGCCGATCACCTGCAGGGCGAACGCGACGTTCTCGTGCACGGTCTTGTTGGGCAGCAGTCGGAAGTCCTGGAAGACGGTGCCGATCTGGCGGCGCATCACCGGCACCTTCCAGCTGTGCAGCTTGGACAGGTCGCGACCGGCCACGAACACCTTGCCCCGCGAGCTGCGCAGTTCGCGCAGGATCAACCGCAGGAAGGTCGACTTGCCCGAACCGGAAGCCCCGACCAGGAAGACGAACTCGCCCTTGTCCACCTCGACGTCGACGTTGGCCAGCGCGGCGCGGCGCTGGCCCTGATAGACCTTGGAGACGTTCTCGAATCGGATCACGGTGTCGGTGGGCCGGGGTAGACGACGAAGGCAGGCGCGGGCGCGCCGGTTACGGCCACGACGAGTGTAGGCGAGCGACTCTGCGCCGAGGTCCATTCGTGGCGTCCAGCGCGTCGCCGCTGTACCGGGCCGTTTCGAGGTGGGTCCGGCCGGCCGGCCGGCGGCACCGACCGGAACGGCCCGCCGGGCGGATCAGGCGGCGAGTTCGTTGGTCTTGCGCCAGCGGATCCCGGAGTCGAGGAAGCCGTCGATCTCGCCGTCGAAGACGGCATCGGGGCTGGAGGTCTCGAAGTCGGTCCGCAGATCCTTGACCATCTGATAGGGATGCAGCACGTAGGAACGCATCTGCGCACCCCAGGAGTTGCCGCCGTCGCCGCGCAGCGCGTTCATCTCCTCCTCGCGGTCGACCCGCGCCTTCTCCAGCAACCGGGACTGCAGCACCCGCAGGGCGGCCGCCTTGTTCTGCAGCTGGGACTTCTCGTTCTGGCACGACACCACGATGCCGGTCGGCAGGTGGGTGATCCGGACCGCGGAGTCGGTGGTGTTCACGCTCTGCCCGCCCGGACCGGAGGAGCGGAAGACGTCGATCCGCAGATCACCCTCGGGGATGTCGATGTGATCGGTCGCCTCGGTCACCGGCAGCACCTCCACCCCGGCGAACGAGGTCTGGCGACGTCCCTGGTTGTCGAACGGCGAGATCCGGACCAGCCGGTGGGTGCCCTGCTCGACCGAGAGGGTGCCGTAGGCGAACGGGGCGCGGACGGTGAAGGTGGCCGACTTGATGCCGGCCTCCTCGGCGTAGGAGACGTCGTAGACCTCGGTGGAGAAACCGTGCCGCTCGGCCCAGCGCAGATACATCCGCAGCAGCTTCGCGGCGAAGTCGGCGGCGTCCACCCCGCCGGCCTCGGAGCGGATCGTCACCAGCGCCTCGCGCGGGTCGTACTCACCGGACAACAGCGTCCGGACCTCGAGGGTGTCGATGGAGCGGCGCAGGCTGGACATCTCGCGCTCGGCCTCTTCCAGCGTCTCCGGGTCGGCCTCGTCCTGGGCCAGCTCGACCAGCACGGCGACGTCGTCCAACCGGGTGCGCAGACTCGTCAGCCGTTCCAACTCGCCCTGCAGATGGGACAACCGGCCGGTCACCTGCTGGGCGTTCTCCTGGTCGTCCCAGAGGTCGGGCCGGGCCACCTCCTGCTCGAGCTCGGCGATCGCGCGACGCTTGGCCTCGGGATCGATCACCGCCTCGATCGAGGACAGGGCCTGGTTGAGGTCGGCCCAGATCGCGGAGAAGTCGGTAGCCACGAGAATCCACTCTACGCAATCGGGCCCTCTCCGGCGGCCCGCCGCGGATCTCCTAGGCTCACGCGGGCGTGGCAGCGACCACGGCTGCGACCGCGAAGGTGCAGAACACGTGGACCGAGGAGAGGGAGCAACGGTGGACGAGCAGGGGAACGACCCGGTGGTGGCGATCGACATCGGCGGCACCAAGATCGCGGTCGCCCTGATCGACGCCCAGGGACGGATCCTGACCGAGGACCAGGCGCCGACGACCCCCGGCGACGATGCCGAGGCCGTCTTCGGTCCGGCCGCCGAGGTGATCGGACGGGTGGTCGCGGGCCGGGTCGGGGACGGCCGGGGCTGGAGCGGCCCGGTCCGGGTGGGTATCGGCTCGGCCGGCCCGATCGACGGGCCGACCGGCACGGTCTCGCCGGTGAACATCGGCGCCTGGCGGGAGTTCCCGATCGTGGAACGGGTCCGGACGGTGGTCGCGCAGGCGGTCGAGGGTTCGGTTCAGGGCTCGGCTCAGGGCTCGGGCCGGGAGGCGGACGTGATCGTGTCCCTGGCCGGCGACGGGCACTGCTTCGCCCTCGGCGAGCACTGGCTCGGCGCCGGCCGGGACTGGGCGTCGATGGTCGGGATGGTGCTCTCCACCGGGGTCGGCGGCGGCGCGGTGATCGAGGACCGGTTGTTCACCGGGCTGACCGGCAACAGCGTCCACCTCGGTCACATCAGCGTGGACGCCTGGGGCGAGAAGTGCGTCTGCGGCGGCCACGGCTGCGTCGAGATGTACGCCCGCGGCCCGGCCCTGGTCGCCGCCGCGCAGGCGCGCGGCTGGACCGGCGGTGAGGACGCGCAGGCGCTGACCGAGTCCGCCCGGGACGGCCATCCGATGGCGATCGCGGTGATCGACGACGGGATGCGGGCGCTGGCGGCCGGGATCGCCTCGACCGCGACCAACCTCGACGTCCGCACCTTCGTCCTGGGGGGCGGGGTGGCCAGAGCCGGTGCGGTGATCTTCGATCCGCTGCGCCGGCATCTGCGTGATTTCGCCGTGCTGCCGTTCGTCCGGGAGCTGGAGATCAGACCGGCCGAGCTGGACAACGCGGGCATTCTCGGCGCCGCGGCCCTGGCGCTGGGCGACGAGCGTTTCGGACGGTGACCGCTCGAGGTGGGGCCCTCAGGAGTCCCGGAAACTGATCGGCAGCCGGGTACGGACCGGACGGTCGTGCCACCAGATCACGGCGAATCCGGCCAGCGAGCAGGCCAGGGCGGCCACGGCGCCGCCGACGAACAGCCAACCGAGCACCGATCCGGCCAGGCCCAGTAGCAGGACGACCAGAGCGGGGCGTCCGGTCAGGTTGCTGCGCCGGGCCCGCCAGCCCGCGTAGCCGACCCAGCCGAGCATCACCACCGCCGTCACCGCCCAGACGACCAGGTGCGGTCCCCCGCCGAACGCTCCGCCGATCAGCCGGGCCATGGCGATCAGGCCGGCCAGGCCGATCAACAGGCCCAGCAGGAGTTTGAACGTGGGGCTGATGACCGAACTCGGCTCGTGGTCGGAGCGTGCCCGGATGCGGCTCAGAGGTAGCCGAGCAGATGTCGGAGTTCGTCCACCTTGGCCGCGTCGTCGACGAACCCGTCCGGACTGGTCAGGTCGTTCACGTCGTCGTCACTGTCGATCACGTACTGCACGGTGGCGACGACTTCGCGCTGCTCGTGGGCGGTGAAGTCGTCCCAGTGGTTGATGATCTTGGTCATCTCGGCGTGGATCTGGAAGGCCCGGCCGATGTCGAGGTCCTCGTTGCTGGACAGCGCGCCGGTCAGCATGGCGCGGTGGTTGGACAACGCCTCACGCAGGACGGCGACTTCGTCGTTCGGCATGCCGACCATGGTAATGACCGCCGCCGACAAAAAAATCGGTGACAACCCTGAACTGGTGCCGATCCTCCCCCGCCACCGCCGCCGGCCCCGCCACCGCCGGCCGCGGCCCCGGTGACCGAGGTTTCCTCCGGGCGGGATACTGGCGTCCATCGCCGGCGCCGTTGCCGGCCGGACGTGAGGAGACAGCCATGAGCGAGACCACCGGACAACCGGACGAGAGTTCCTTCGGCCTGGGCGGCGAGTCGTCCCACGACGCGGACGTGGACGCGGCGCAGGGTCGCAACCCCCGGCCGGACGTCGACGAATCGGCCGACGAGACCGTCCCCGACTCCCACGCCGCGGACGTCGACGCCGGCTTCGACCACAGCTCGGACAGCCCGACGCAGCAGAACGACCCGCAGGACTACTGACCGGGACGGACTCGGGTCGCCTGCCGCCTCGAGCTGGATCTCGGGGGCCGGGTGAGGGTGGGCGCAGAGGGACTCGAACCCCCGACCACCTGCTTGTAAGGCAGGTGCTCTAACCAACTGAGCTATGCGCCCGGGCGGCCCGACCGGAGTCGGGCGGAGCGAGCGGCCTCACCCTAACCGATCCGGCGGGCCGGAACGGGTGACCGGTGAGGCCCGCCGGGACGCGTGGCTCAGAGGTGCCGGACCGCGTCCAGCAGTCGATCGGTGTCCCGGGGTTCCCCCAGCTCGGAGCGGTCGGTCCAGGCGACCCGGTGCTCGGCGTCCGACAGCACGGTCAGTCGTTCGGCGCAGCCGCGCGCGGGGTCGAAGCAGCCCCACGCCTGCGCGACAGCGCCGTGCGGCCAGAAGTCGCTGAGCAGCGGAAAGGGCAGCCCCTCCTGCTCGGCGAAGACCCGGAGGGCGTAGCGGGTGTCGGTACTGATCGCCACCAGTTCGGCGCGGGCGGCGATCGCCGGGTGCTGGTCGGCCAGTGCGTGGAGTTCACCGGTACAGACGCCGGTGAAGGCATAGGGGAAGAAGAAGACCGCTATCGGCCGGCCGGCGAAATCGGCCGAGCTGACCGTCGCGCCGTGGGTATCGCTCAACTCGAACGGCGGTACCGCATCGCCGACGCTCAACTCGAACGGCGGTACTGCGCTCTCGACGCCCGGGCCGGGCCCGGTGCTAGCGACGTGAGGCTTTCGGCGGCACCAGTTTGCTGGCCGACCAGTCCCCCGAGGCCGGGATCGTGCTGGTGACGGTCATTCCGGCCACCACCGCCCCCTCGGCCACGTCGGCGGCGTCCACGAAACCGGTCCGGCCCACCTTGGGGGTCAGCAGCCAGATGTAGCCGGCGTCACTGAGGTCGGTCAGGGCGTCGACCAGGCCGTCCACCAGATCGCCGTCGCCGTCGCGCCACCACAGCAGCACCACGTCGACCGCCTCCACGGCCTCCTCGATCAGTTCGCCGTCGATGCTGTCCTCGACCTCGACCCGGATCTGGTCGTCCGCGTCCTCGTCCCAGCCCAGTTCCTGGACGACGAGCCCAGGCTTCAAGCCGAACTTGGCCGAGGAACCTGCCTCCTCGGGTCCTGCCGTCGAACTCACGAACGCCTCCCCTTCTCGAACCAGCCCGTCAGCACCCACCGGCAGGTGCTGAGCCAAGCCTTGCGTGCGCCAGCCTGCCAGAGGGACCGCGGAGGTGGAAGTCCGAGCGCCCCGCGGCAACCTGACTGTTGCAATCTCGTCCGCAATCTCGTCGGCAATCTCGTCGATATTGCGGGTGCATTGCGATCCGGGGCGGGTATCGGTTGCGGATCGGCAGGAAATCCCCGGGAGGTCGGCCCGGCTGGGCCGGATCGACCGGCTGGGCCTGGATCGTGACCGGGTCAGGCCGGATCGGGCCGGACCGGGCCGGGCCCGGAGAATCAGCGACGGCACCAGTCGAGCAGCTTCTGCACCGGCCAGGTGTTGACGATCCGCTCCGGATCGATCCCGAGGGCCTCGGCCCGCTCACAGCCGTAGGCGAGGAAGTCGAGCTGGCCCGGGGCGTGGGCGTCGGTGTCGATCGAGAACAGACAGCCCATCTCGTCGGCCAGCCGCAACAGCCGGGTGGGCGGGTCGCGGCGCTCGGGCCGGGAGTTGATCTCGACCGCCGTGTCGAACTGCCGGCAGGCCTCGAAGACGACCTCGGGATCGAAACTCGATTCGGGCCGGGTGCCGCGGCCGCCGGTGATCAGTCGCCCGGTGCAGTGGCCGAGGACGTTCACCCGCGGGTTGGCGATCGCCCCCACCATCCGGTGCGTCATGGTCTCCGAATCGGCCCGCAGCTTGGAGTGCACGCTGGCCACCACCACGTCCAGCTCGGCCAGCAGGCCCTCCTCCTGATCGAGCCCACCGTCGTCGAGGATGTCGACCTCGATCCCCTGCAGCACCCGGAACGGCGCCAGCTCCGCGGCCAGCTCGGCGGTGGCGGCCTGCTGCTCGCGGAGCCGCTGCGCGCTCAGCCCGTGGGCCACCGTCAGTCGGGGTGAGTGGTCGGTGATGACGCAGTACTCGTGGCCCAGATCGCGGGCGGTGGTCATCATCTCGGCCAGCGGGCTGCCGCCGTCGGACCAGGTCGAATGGGTGTGCAGGTCGCCCCGGACCGCCGCCCGGACGCTGCCGCCCCCTTCGGTCAGCGGCACCGCCTCGTCCCGCAGCTGCTGCAGGTAGTCCGGCACCCGGCCGGCCCCGGCCTGGGCGATGACGGCCGCCGTCTTCGGGCCGATCCCGGTCAGGCCGCTCCAGTCCCCCGAGCTCAGATGCGCACCGAACTCGTCCGCACCGAGCTGCTCGACCACGTCCGCGGCCTTCCGGTAGGCCTTGACCCGGTGGGTGTCGGCCCGGGAACGCTCCAGCCAGAAACCGATCTCGCGCAACGACTCGACCGGCGACGGCGTGGTCTCGGCCCCGATCCGGTGCAACTGCATCCGGACAGCTTAGGGACCGGGTGACCGGCCCCGGCCGGGATCGATCCCGCAGCAGGCCCAGCACTACGCTGACCGGTGTGGCGGCCACCTCGCGCGGGATCAGCAGATCGCTGCAACCCCCGCCGAAGGTCCGGGCCACCATCGCCAAACGACTCACCGGGGTCACCGGTCAGATGGCCACGGCCACGATCGCCGAGATGGACGTCCGGCACGAGTGGTTCTCCCGGCTGGAGCCGCGGCACCGCTCCTGGATCACGCTGGTCGCCCAGGCCGGCATCGACGGTTTCGTCCGCTGGTTCTCCGAGCCCGACCCGACCCGGCCGAGCACGGCCGACGTCTTCGGCTCGGCGCCGCGGGAACTGGCCCGGCGGATCTCGCTCCTCCAGACCGTCGAACTGGTGCGGACCACGGTCGAGGTGGTCGAGGACCAGATCGACGAGCTGATGCCGAAGAACGACCGCCCCTACCTGCAGCCGGCCATCGTCGCCTACAGCCGCGAAGTCGCCTTCTCCGCCGCCGAGGTCTACGCCCGGGCCGCCGAACTCCGCGGCGCCTGGGACGCCCGGCTGGAGGCACTGGTGGTGGACGCCGTACTGCGCGGCGAGACCGACGAGACGGTGCTGTCCCGCGCGTCCACCCTGGGCTGGCGGACGTCGGCGGCGGTCGTGGTGGTGGTCGGCCCGGCCCCGCCGGGTGAGGCGGCGGCGGCGATCGAGTCGATCCGGCACACGGCGGCCATCGCCGGGGTCGACCTGCTCGGTGCCGTCCAGGGCGACCGGCTGGTGCTGCTGCTGGGCGGGGACCGGCTGACCGACGACGAGCGGGCACTACAGCTGGTCCGGCGGTTCGTGGACGACTTCGGGCCCGGACCGGTGGTGGTCGGGCCACCCGGGCACGACCTGACCGACGCCGGGATCAGCACCCGGGCCGCGGTCAGCGGATTCCGCGCGGCCGCCGCCTGGCCGGAGGCGCCCCGACCGGTCGGCGCCCAGGATCTGCTGCCCGAGCGGGCACTCTCCGGCGACGGCCACGCCCGGCGTTCGCTGGCCCACGACCTCTACGCCCCACTGGTCGGTTCCGGGGTCGATCTGGTCGACACCCTGGTCGCCTTCTTCGACTCGGGCGCCTCGGTGGAGGGCACCGCCCGGGCGCTGTTCGTGCACCCCAACACCGTCCGCTACCGGTTGCGCCGGATCGCCGAGGTGAGCGGCTACAGCCCGACCGACGCCCGGGACGCCTACGCGCTGCGGCTGGCCCTGACACTGGGACGACTGATCACGCCCACGCCGGCCTGAGGTGGCGCCCGACGCCACCACGGGGGCGGATAGTCGGCAACGGGTCCGCCGGAGGGCATTTGTAGGGTTCTGACAAGTTCGCACCCACAGATTCGTCGTGTCGCCATGCGGCGTTCACCCCCAGGTCAGGAAGAGTGAAGCCGTGCTGGCAGTCGTCGCACCCGGTCAGGGTGCCCAGAGCCCGGGGTTCCTGACCCCGTGGCTGAGTGAGCCGACCGCGGCCGACCGGTTGGCCTGGCTGTCCGCGGTGGCCGGGCTCGATCTGGTCCACTACGGCACCGAGGCCGACGCCGAGACGATCCGGGACACCGCCGTGGCCCAACCGCTGCTGGTCGCCGCCGGACTGCTGGCCGCCGCGGAACTGTTCGCCGGTCCGGCCGGTGGGGCGTCGCTCGACTCAGCCGGTGTGGTCGCCGGTCACTCGGTCGGTGAGATCACCGTGGCCGGTGCACTCGGCGTGCTCAGCGCCGAGCAGGCGATGGTGTTCGTCCGCGAACGGGGCAACGCGATGGCCCGGGCCAGCAGCGTCCGGCCGACCTCGATGACCGCCCTGGTCGGCGGGCAACCCGAAGAGGTGCTGGCTGCGGTGGCCGCGCAGGGTCTGACCGCGGCCAATCACAACGGCCCCGGTCAGATCGTCGCCGCCGGGACGACCGAGCAACTGGCTGCCCTGGCCGAGCACCCGCCGGCCCGGACCCGGCTGATCCCGCTCAGCGTCGCCGGGGCCTTCCACACCGAGCACATGGCCCCGGCGGTGGACCGACTGGCCGGCCTGGCCCGGGCGATCGAGCCCCGCGACCCGCAGACCACGCTGCTCTCCAACGCCGACGGCCGGGCCGTGGCCGACGGGGCCGAGGTGCTGCGCCGGCTGGTGGCGCAGGTCGCCTCGCCGGTCCGCTGGGATCTGTGCCTGGACACCATCCGCGAGCTCGGCGTGACCGGCCTGCTGGAGCTGCCGCCGGCCGGGACGCTGACCGGTATCGCCAAGCGCAACCTGAAGGGGGTCGAGTTGTTGGCCCTGAACACCCCCGACCAACTGGACGAGGCCCGCGACTTCGTCGGTCGACATCTGGCCTGACCGGCTTTCGTTTCGATTCACCCAGCTTTTGTCAAGATCCGAACCGATCGGCGCCCGCCGGTCGACAACCTGAGGAGAACCACCGCAATGCCCACCACCGAAGAGATCCGCACCGACCTGGCCGACATCGTCAACGAGGTCGCCGGCGTGCCCGCCTCCGACGTCGCCCTGGACAAGTCCTTCGCCGACGACCTCGACGTCGACTCGCTGTCGATGGTCGAGATCATCTACGCCGCCGAGGAGAAGTTCGGCGTCAGCATCCCCGACGAAGAGGCCAAGAACCTCAAGACCGTGGGCGACGCCGTGGCCTACATCGAACGCGCCGCGTCCTGAACAGGACTGCGTCCTAGGCAAGAGGAACAGGCCACTATGACCCGCAGCACCGTCGTCGTCACCGGACTCGGCGCCACCACCCCGCTCGGCGGGGACGTCGCCAGCACCTGGCAGGCGATGCTGGCGGGTCGATCCGGGGTCAGCGCGCTGACCGAGGAGTGGGCCACCGAGTTGGCCTGCCGGATCGCGGCCAAGGTCGCGGTCGAGCCGAGCGAGGTGCTGGACCGCATCCAGGCCCGCCGGCTGGACCGTTCGGCCCAGTTGTCGATGGTCGCCATGGCCGAGGCCTGGGCCGATGCCGGTTTCGGTCTGGACGAGGAGAACCCGGTCGACCGGGAACGCCTCGGGGTCTCGGTCGCGACCGGGATCGGCGGCATGCAGACCCTGCTCGGCCAGTGGGACATCCACAAGGAACGAGGCCCGCGCCGGGTCAGCCCGCTGACCGTGCCGATGCTGATGGCCAACGCCTCGGCGGCCAACATCGGGTTGAAGCTCGGCGCCCGTTCGGTCGTCCACACCCCGGTCTCGGCCTGCGCCTCCAGCAACGAGGCGATCAGCGACGGCCGGGACATGATCGAGCTCGGCCGGGCCGACGTGGTCGTGGTCGGCGGCACCGAGGCGGTGATCCACCCGTTCACGGTGAACGCGTTCAGTCAGATGCAGGCGATGAGCCGGCGCAACGACGACCCGACCCGGGCCAGCCGGCCCTGGGACGTCGACCGGGACGGCTTCGTCCTCGGTGAGGGTGCGGTGATCCTGGTGCTGGAGACGCTCGAGCACGCGCAGGCCCGGGGCGCCCGGATCTACGCCGAGCTGGCCGGCTGTGGGGTGACCGCGGACGCGTTCGACATCGTCCAGCCCGATCCGGCCGGCACCTCCCAGGCCCGGGCGATGCGGCTGGCGATGACCGAGGCCGGGCTGGGCCCGGCCGACATCGCCCACGTCAACGCCCACGCCACCTCCACCCCGGCCGGCGACCTGGGCGAGGCACGCTCGATCACCGAGGCGCTCGGTGAGAACTCCTCGGCGGTGGTGACCGCGACCAAGTCGATGACCGGGCACCTGCTGGGTGGCGCCGGTGCGCTGGAGTCGATGGCCACGATCCTGGCCCTGCGGGACCGCACGGTGCCGCCGACGATCAACCTGGAGAATCCCGAACCGGACCTCGGCATCGACGTGGCCACCAGCGTCCGCGAGCTGCCGGCCGGTGATCTGGCCGCGATCAATAACTCCTTCGGCTTCGGCGGGCACAACGTCGCGGTCGTCTTCACCAACGCCCACGCCACCGCCTGACCGGTCGGAGAAACCGGACGAGACGATCTGAGCGGATCGGCCCCGCGGCGCCCGCGGATCGGGCAGACTGCGCAGCAGGGGTCGGCTCGAACCGCCAGCGGTCGTCGGTCTCCGCCCGGACGACGAGTCGCTCTGCAGCAGGCTCCTGGTCCGTGCGGGGACCGACCGGCCGCTGCATCCGAGCTCGTCCGCCCGCCCGAAACCTCCGACGGCGGCCCGCCCGGGCCGAAGAAGAGGAGATGAGCATGGACGTCGGCGACCGGGTCAGTTGGTCCACCGAGCAGGGCCGCACCCAGGGTGTGATCGAGGAGGTCAGGACCGAGGACTTCCACCTGGCGAAGCAGAAGTTTACCGCCAGCGACGACGACCCAGCCTACATCGTCAAGAGCGAGAAGACGGGGTCGAAGGCCGCCCACAAGGGCTCGGCCCTGCGGAAGCTCGAGAAGCAGGACTGACGCCGGTTCAGCGGCCGACGGCGTAACCCTGCATCCCGCGCGGGTTGGCCGCACCCCGCAGCAGACCGGATCCGGGATCGTGGCTGACCGCGCAGATCCGGCCCAGACTCCACGGCCCGGATTCGGTGACCCGGTGGCCGCGGGCCCGCAGTCCGTCGATCGTCGAGGCGCCGTAGCGGCTCTCGATCTCGACCCCAGCCGGCACCCAGATCCGCGGCTCGAACGAACTGACCATGGCCGTCGTGTTGAGGCTGGGGTGGTCGATCGCCTGCTGCAGATCGAGTCCGCCGAGGGTGTGGGCCAGCCAGAACACCAACGGCCACTGGTCCTGCTGGTCACCGCCGGGCGTACCGAACGCCGTGGTGCGACCGTCGGCGCCGACGGCCAGGGACGGGCTCAACGTCGTCCGCGGCCGGCGGCCCGGGACCAGGGAGGACGGCAGCCCCGGCTCGAGCCAGGTCATCTGCAACCGGGTGCCGAGACAGAAGCCGAGCCCGGGGACGGTCGGTGAGGACTGCAGCCAGCCGCCGCTCGGGGTGGCGGTGATGACGTTGCCCCACCGGTCGGCGATGTCCAGATGGCAGGTGTCACCGCGGGCCGGTCCGGTCGGCTCGGTCCGGGCCGCCGACCGCAGCACGGTGGGCTCGCCGGCGCCGGCGGGCCGGCTCTGGTCGTGTTCGTCCGGCCGCCGGTCGTCGGCGCTGCGGATCTGCGGGGCCAGCCTCGGCGTCCGGCCCCCCGGCTGCCCCGGCTGCCCCGGCCTCAGCTCACCCGAGGCCTCCGCCCCGATCAGCGCCCGACGCCGCTCCAGGTAGCCGGGGTCGAGCAGTTCGGCGAGCAGCGTGCCCGGGTCGACCGCGTCCGGGCCGTCGCCGTACCAGGCGTCCCGATCGGCCATGGTCAGCTTGAGCGCCTCCATCACCCGGTGCAGCGTGTCGGCGTCCAGTACCGGCTCGCCGTCCTCGGCGCTGAACTGTGCCGGCAGCAGCGGATCGAGCAGGGCCAGCGTCTGCAGGAAGACCGGCCCCTGGCTCCAGAAGCCGGCCTTGAAGATCTGGTGGCCGCGCCACTCGGTACTGGCGGGCGGCTCGTACCCGGGCTCGTCCCGGCTGAGGTCCGCGCCCGTGATCACCCCGGCGTGATCGGCGCCGGAGGAATCGCGGACCGGGGTGGCGGCGTAGGCGTCGATCGCCTCGGCCACGAACCCCTCCCGCCAGGCCTTCAGCATCGCCTCGCACCGGGCCTCCCTGCTCGGGCCGATCGCCTCGGCCAGCAGCCGTCGGTACGTCGCGGCCAGCTCGGGCCGCCGGAGCAGACCGCCCCGCTGCGGTGCGGGCAGCCAGGTCGCCGCCGAGGTGGGCCAGTGTTCGCTGAAGTGGTCGGTCATCGCCTCGATCGTGGTCACCACCCGGTCCAGCACCGGTGCGCCGTGCTCGGCGTAGTCGACGGCGAACCGCAGCACCCGCTCGGGTTCGAGGCTGCCGTGATCACGCAGCAGGACCAGCCAGGCCGGGGTGGCACCGGGGACGGCTGCGGCCAGCAGACCGGTGCCGGGAACCACGTCCAGTCCCTCGCCGCGGTAGTGCTCGATGGTGGCGTCGGCCGGGGCGGTCCCCTGCCCGCACAGCACCACCGGCTGTTGCCCGGCCGGCCGCAGGATCAGGGTCGCGTCGCCGCCGGGGCCGTTCAGGTGCGGCTCGACCACCTGCAGCACGAAGCCGGTGGCCACCGCCGCGTCGAAGGCGTTGCCGCCCTCCTCGAGCACGGCCATCCCGGCCTGGCTGGCCAGCCAGTGGGTGCTGGCGACCATGCCGAAGGTGCCGGCGAGTTCGGGACGGGTGGAGAACATGTCCCCGACCCTACGGAACCTCAGCCGACGTCGTGCAGCCAGCGGACGGGAGCGCCCTCGCCCGCGTGCCGGAACGGCTCGAGTTCGGCGTCCCACCGGGTGCCGAGCAACTCCTCGATCGCGGCGTAGATGTCGGTGCCGCCGAGGGCGTCGGTGATCACGGCCTTCTTCAGCCGGTCCTCGGAGATCATGATGTCGCCGTGCAGACCGGTGCTGGCCCGGTGGATGCCGAGGGCCGGGGTGTAGGAGTACCGCTCGGCCTCGGAGCCGTGGGTCGCCTCCTCGGTCACCTCGAACCGGAGCCGTTGCCAGCCCTTGAGCGCGCTGGCCAGCTTGGCCCCGGTGCCGACCGGGCCGGACCAGGAGTACTCGGCCCGGTAGCAGGCGCGCTCGACCGGCTGGGTGGTCCACTCCAGTCGAACGGGCAGGCCGAAGACGCCGGCCGCGGCCCACTCGATGTGCGGGCACAGCGCCGACGGCGACGAGTGGATGTACAGGACACCCCGCGTCGTGCCGGTCGAAGGCGACCGGTGTGCAGTCGTGCGGTTGACGGTCATGCGGTCCTCCCAGGCTCGAGGTCTGCCTTCCCCGACATCCTCGACATGGACGTTCCGCACTGCGTCGGCTCCATTCTGCCCCATCCGTACCATCCGCACCAGGGGCAGATTCCGGCTGCCGGGTCGCCCGCCGGGCCGAGCGCGAAGGCCCGTCGAGGAAAACCGGAGCGGGACTGTCGGGGTCCGGCGTTACGTTGGGGACATGAGCGCCACGCCTGCCCCGTACGGCTCCTGGACATCGCCGATCACGGCGGAGTTGATCACGGCCCGGTCGACCGGGCTCGGTTCGGCGGTGGTGCACGGCGACCGGGTGATCTGGGCCGCGTCCGGACCGGAGCGCGGCGGCCAGATCAGCCTGCTCAGGCAGGACGGGGACGCAGCACCGGTCGAGATCGTCGGCGACCCCTACTCGGTCCGGACCCGGGTGCACGAGTACGGCGGGGGCGCCTGGGCGGTGGCCGGCGATCTGCTCGTCTTCTCCGACTTCGCCACCAACCGGTTGTTCAGCCTCGATCTCGGCGACCCCGAGGCCCGGCCGGTCGCGCTGAGCCCGGACGAGCCCGGGCTGCGCTTCGCCGCGCTCGCTCTGCACCTGAGCGCCGGCCCGCACGGCCCGGCCGGGAAGAAGGGTCTCCCCGGCTGGCCGGACGGGCTGGTGCTCGCCGTCCGGGAGGATCACCGAGCAGCGGACGGTCGGCCGAGTGAGGTCGTCAACACCGTGGTCGCCCTGAGCCTCGACCCGGCCGATCCGCGCACCGCCGACGGCGGGGTCGTGCTCTGCTCCGGTGCCGACTTCTACGCCGATCCCGCCCTCTCCGGCGACGGCCGGCTGGCCTGGATCGAGTGGGACCACCCTTCGATGCCGTGGGACGGCACCCGGTTGATGACCGGCACCCTGGACGAGAACGGCACCCTGGCCGAGAACGGCACCCTGGCCGAGAACGGCACCGGCCCGGACGACGTCCGGCAGGTCGCCGGCGGCGAGGCCGAGTCCTGTGGCTACCCGGGTTGGACGCCGGCCGGCGATCTGGTCTTCGTCTCCGACCGGAGCGACTGGTGGAACCTGTACCGGCTCCGGGCCGGAGCGGAGGGTGAGAACGCGGAACCGCTGCACCCGGCCGCGGCCGAGTTCGCACCGCCGGCCTGGGTGCTGGGCGGCCACCCGTACCTGATCCTGGACGACGACCGGCTGGTCTGCTCTTGGTCGGTCGACAACGTCGACCACCTCGGCGTCCTGGAGGTCGGCACCCGGCAACTGGCAGAGATCGAGACCGACGCGGTCAGCGTCGGCTCGCTGCACAGCGACGGGGTATCGCTGGTGGCCGGTCTCGGCTTCGCCGACGCACCCCGCACGCTGGCCCTGACCACGCTGGCCCGACGCGCCGGCCCAGCCTTCCGCGCGGGCCACCGACGCGACCACCGATCCGTCCGGCTCCGGGCCGAACTGGCGGACCCTGGCCCGCAGTGCCGATCTCTCGCTGGACCCGGAGCTGGTCTCCCGGGCCGAACCGGTCGGGTGGGACGGCCCGGACGGAACGGTGCACGCCTGGTTCTATCCGCCGACCAATCCCGGCTTCACCCCGGCCGAGGCGGACGAACGCCCGCCGCTGATCACCGTCTCGCACGGCGGACCCACCTCGGCCTCGACCCCGGCGTTCAACCTCAGCGTCCAGTACTGGACCTCGCGCGGGTTCGCCGTCCTGGACGTCAACTACGGCGGCAGTACCGGTTACGGTCGTCCCTACCGGGAGCGGCTGAGGGGTCGCTGGGGTCTGGTCGACGTGACCGACTGCGCCGACGGGGCGCTGGCCATGGTCGACCAGGGCCGCGCCGATCGGGCCCGGCTCGCCGTCCGCGGCGGCAGCGCCGGGGGTTACACCACGCTGCGGGCGCTGACCGCGACCGACGTGTTCACCGCCGGCATCAGCTTCTTCGGCGTCGGCGACCTGGAGATCCTGGCCCGGGACTCGCACAAGTTCGAGTCCCGCTACCTCGACAGCATGGTCGGGCCCTACCCGGAGCAGGTCGACACCTACCACGAGCGGTCACCGATCTACCACCTCGACTCCCTGAGCGCGCCGATCCTGCTGCTGCAGGGCCGCGACGACAAGGTGGTGCCGCCGAACCAGGCCGAGCTGTTCGCCGAGGCGGCCCGCGAGCAGGGGCTGCCGGTCGCCCTGATCATGTACGACGGCGAGGGCCACGGCTTCCGCCGGCCCGAGAACGTCCGCCACAGTCTGGAGTCGAGCCTCTACTTCCTCGGTCGCGTCTTCGGTTTCACCCCGGCCGACGACCTGTCCCCGATCCGGATCGAGAACCTCGACCAGGCCGGCTGAGACCGAGCGGACGGTTGCTGCCGGGTCGAAGCGACATCCCGGCCTGCAGCGGGGTCGTCCGGACTCCGTGGTGGGTCGGGTGAGTTCTCGACCCTCAGCTGCGCGGATTCTCCTCGGTGGTGGCCTCGTCATCGGCGACGAGTCGGTAGCCCATCCCGCGCACGTTCTGCAACGTGCTGAGCCCGAACGGTTGGTCGATCTTGCGTCGCAGATAGCCGATGTAGACCTCGACCACGTTGTCGCCGCCCTCGTAGGCCGGATCCCACACGTTGTCCAGGATGTCGGGCTTGCTCAGCACGTCGCCGGTGTTGCGCATCAGGTACAGCAACAGACCGAACTCGCGCGCCGTCAGCCGGATCGGCGTCTCACCGCGGGCGACCTTGCGTTTCGCCGGGTCGAGGGTGAGGGTGCCGACCTTCAGGGTGGTCGGCCGGGCCGGCGCACCACGTCGGATCAGGGCTCGCAGATGGGCGGCCAACACGATCAGGTGGAACGGCTTGATCAGGTAGTCGTCCGCGCCGAGCTCGAACGCGTCGGTCTGGTCGTACTCGCCGCTCTTGGCGGTCAGCATCAGCACCGGGGTCCAGATCTCCCTGGCCCGCAGGGTCTCCAGCAGCTTGTAGCCGTTCAGCCGGGGCACCATGATGTCCAGCACGATCACGTCGTAGCTGTTCTCGGTCGCGGCCCACAGCCCGCTCATCCCGTCGGTCACCCAGTCGACGACGAAGCCCTCGTCGCTCAGTCCGGTCTTGATCGAGCTGCCGAGCAGTTGCTCGTCCTCGACCAGCAGGGTTCTCACGGTCACGTCCTCGGTTCGGGTCGGTCGGGTCGGTCACGCCATCATCTCCGCCGGACACTGTGATTCGGCACAGCCGGCGGATCAGGCGGTGGTCGGGCGAGCCGTTCGGCGCGATGCTGTCTCCTGAACCGGCCTTCCGCCGGACATCGAGACGCGGCCGAGGACAACTGATCGGGAGGACGGCATGACCCTGGTGCAGCCGGTGCGACGCCGGGTGCTCGCTGCGATCGGGCGGTCTCGGACGCGATCGGCGGCGAGCGTCCGGGCGCGACTGGTGTGGATCGCGGTGCTGGTCGTGCTGGCCGGGTTACTGGTCGGCGGCGGCCTCCTGGTCGGACTGCTCCAGGTGAACCTGCGGGCGGGCGCGACCTCGACCGCGACCAGCCGTGCCGCTGAGGTGGGGGCTTCCGTCGGCGAAGACGGGATCGCCGCGACCGGTCAGCTGCTGCGCGCGGAGACCCGCAGTGGAGAGTTCGTCCAGGTGCTCGACTCCCGCCGGCGGATCGTAGCGTCCTCCAGCCCGCTGGTCGCCGAGGTGCCACTGTCGGCGCAGCAGCCGGCCGACGGGTCGACCATCTCCGCGGCGGTCGATCTGGACACGCTCGGCACGCCGGGCGACTGGATCGTCGTGGCCCGCGGGATCCGGAGTTCGGGCCAGCTCTTCACGATCCAGGTTGCGGTGCCGGTCGACGTGCAGCGACAGACCATCCAGACCGTCGCCCTGTTCATCCTGGGTGCGACACCGGTGCTTCTGATCGCGGTGGCGGGTGCGGTCTGGATCCTGGTCGGCCGCACCCTGCGGCCGGTCGAGCAGATCCGGCGCACCGTCGCCGCAATCGGGCCGCAACGGCTGTCCGCCCGGGTGACGATCCCGCAGACGACGGACGAGATCGCAGCGCTGGCGACCACCATGAACATGATGCTGGCCCGGTTGGAGGCTGCCGACACCGCGCAACGCTCCTTCGTCTCCGACGCCAGCCACGAACTCCGCAGCCCGCTGGCTGCGGTGACCGCCGCGCTGGACGTGGCAGCCGACGCCGATCCGGCCGAGCGGGACGAGCTGATCGCGCTGATCGGGGCCGAGGTGCAGCGCATGGGCGGTCTGGTCGAGGACCTGATGACGCTCGCCCGCGCCGACTCCGACCGGCTGATCACCTCCTGGGGCGACGTCGACCTGGACGACCTGATCGAGCAGGAGGTCCGTCGGCTGCGGGCCACCAGCGGGCACCAGGTCCGACTCACGTTCCAGCCGGTACAGATCACCGGCGACGACCGCCGCCTGATCCAGGTGCTCCGGAACCTGCTCGACAACGCCGAGCGCCACGCCCGGTCCACGATCGGGGTCTCGCTGAGCACGGACCGGTCCGCCGGCGTGGCGGTGCTGAGCGTGGAGAACGACGGTCCCCCGATCCCCCCTGCCGACCGGGAGCGCGTCTTCGAACGATTCGTCCGGTTGGACGAGAGCCGCAGCGTCAAGGGCGGCGGCCGCGGGCTGGGGTTGGCCATCAGCCGACGGATCGTCGCGGCCCATCACGGAACGATCGAGGTCGCCGACGGACCGGACGAGGGGTGTCGGTTCGAGGTGAGGTTGCCGCTGGTCCGGAAGCTGTGAGGCATTCCGTGGCCTCAGCCGACGGGCAGCTGAAAAGCCGCGGCCATCGACGGCGCTGCGGTGAGCCGGGGCACCCCGAGGACGTCGTCGTAGAGACCGGTCAGCGAGTAGTGGGTGAGCCTGCTGGTCACCACCCGGTGCTGCTCGCCGGGATACATCACGACCGTGAGCACCCGGTTGTCGGAGTGCCGGTCGTCCTCGTCGGCGGTCAGGACGACCGCCAGCTGGCCGGACTTCCAGTCCTTCCCGGCGTAGATCTGCTGCATCGTGGTCGCGAACCAGGCGTCGGCGGTGCCCAGTCCGCAGTCGTGGGCGTCGTGGCAGGTGTCGGGGATGATCAGACCGGCATTCGGTAGGGACCCGTTCCTCACGTCGGCGCCGAGACGGCTGATCGGTACGTCATCGTGCCGGCACAGCTGCCGCTCGTCGGTGAAGTAGGCCCAGGGGTTGTGCCGGACCGCGTATCGGTTCCCGCCGTCGTGAACCGAGCAGTTACCGGGCATGCCCTCGGCGTAGACCCGGGCCGATCGACCGGCCCGGATCGCCTGCGCGAAGACGGTCGGTCCACTCAGCCGGTGAACGGACGGGGCATGATCGTCGGTCACGGCCCGGGTACCGCCGCTGACCATCGCGAGGTAGTTCGGCAGCGACGGATGACGGATCGCCCGGTAGTCGGTGGCGTACCCGTACCTCTGCGCCTGGGCGAAGGTGTAGGGCATGGCTGAGCGCATCTGTGGCAGGGAATGGTTTTCCATCACCACGACGAGGAGCTTGGTCACCCGGGCAGCCGGTGGCTGTCCGGCCCCGGCCGCCTCGGGGTGCCGCTGCGGACCCGTGCTGCAGCCGGGGAGGGCCAGCACGAGAGCAGCCGCGGCACCGATCACGATCCGACTCCATCGCGTCGCCCGGGTGGTGGACGGTCCTGCTCGGCGGACGAGGACGCCTGCTCATGAGAGCAGCCGGTCCGGGGTCCGCTCGGCCCAGGCGGCGGCCCGGTCCTGCTGCGGCGACCGACCCCGTGGCCGACGACCCGCCGTCACCTCAGCCCTGTCGTAGGCCAGGAGCAGGCGATCGGTCGCCTGGCTCCAGGACAGGGGCGGCCGCCAGCTCGTTGCGCTGAGGTCGCACAGCGCAGGGATGGCCGCGGCCCGGGCGAACGCCTGGCCCCAGTGCTCCGGCGGGCTGTCGACAGGCAGGAAGACCGCCCGCGGGTAGTCGGCGAGGGCGTCCCGGCTGGCCGGGGTGTCGACGGCGACGATCGGGCGTCGCAGAGCCATCGCCTCCAACAGCACCAGGCCGACCGTGTCTGTGGTGGAGGTGAAGACGATCACGTCGGCCCGCCGATAGGCCTCGACCAGAGCCGGGCCGTGCAGGGCGCCCGCGAAGTGCACCGGCGTACCGGCGAACAGTCGCTGCAGACGGCCACGATCAGGGCCGTCACCGATGAAGGTGAGCCTCCAGCCCGGGTCGGTCGGCGGCTCCAGCCCGGCCGCCGGGGCCAGCCGATCGCACCCTTTCTCCCGGGCCAGCCGGCCGACCGAGACGACCGAGATCTGAGCTGCCCGCCTCGCCGGAAGCGTGGTCTCGGGCGGACGGCCTTGGGTCCGTTCGGTCGAGCCCGCCGCGAACGTGTCGGCGACCGCGGGTGGCCAGAGCAGGACGGACGCGGCGTCGACGCCCACGTCGGCCAGCCGTCGGCGGCCGGTCGGTGAGGTGGCGAGCCTGAGATCGGCGTTCTGGTAGGTCCGCCGCACCAGCCGGCTGAGGACCGGTCGGAGCAACGCGAGCCCGTACCGGCCGGCGTAGGCGGCGATATCGGTGTGGAAGCTGGCGACCACGGGGTAGCGACCGGACAAGCGTCGCGCCGCCACCGCGCCCATCAGCACCGGACTGACCAGGTGGACGATGTCGGGATCGAAGGCCTCGACCAGAGCCGTGATCCGCCGGTCCGGCAGACCCCACGGCCGCGAGCGGTCGATGATCGGGATCAGCGCGTGCCGGATCACCTCCTGACGGACCCCGGCGATGTCCGCACCGCGGGTGGGCGCGATCACCACGACGTCGTGACCGCGGGCCCGTAGTTCGGCGACGGTGGCCTCCAGCCGGGTGATCACGCCGTCGATGTGAGGTCGCCAGGTCTCGGTGATGAACACGATCTTCACGGGATCCGACCCGCCGTCCGTGGCCCGTGGGGTGAGGGCGAGCGGCCGAGCCGGATCTCGGGTCTCTGCTGCCGGAGAACGACATCCGCCCGCGAGGCGGCTTCGCGGGCGGACCGGACCCACCAGCTCGAGAGCACCAGCGCGGTCGTGGCGATGACCGCGGTGGCGAAGAGCCAACCACCGATCACGTCGGTGAGGAAGTGATAGCCGAGATAGACCCGACTCAGTCCGACACCGACGGCCAGCCCGACCAGCAGGGCGGTGAGCAGGGCGGTGAGCAGTCGCCGCCCGCGGGACATGGTCAGCCCCGCGACGACCGCGAACAGCACGTAGGTGACCGCACTGTCGGTCGTGTGACCCGAGGGGAAGGAGTAGTCCAGGGCCGGCGAACCCAGCAGGGTCGCGGTGTCGGGACGTCGTCGCGCCACCACGATCTTGATCAGGACCACCGCACCGGCCGTGACGGCCAGAGCCACCAGATAGATCGCCGCAAGCTGCCCCTGGCGACGGAACCGCCACAGCCACCCGGCGCCCAGCGACGCCGCAGCGACGACGACCGGAGCCGACCCCGACCACGTCAGGAGTCGGGCGAGCGTCGTCAGCCCGGTCATCCGGTGCGCCTGGACCCAACCGCCGACGACGAGATCTAAGACCGGAGGTTGGCTTCGGTGCGGCCAGAGCACGCAGACCAGGACGACGAAGGTGGCCAGAGCCCCGACGACCAGACCCAGGAGGAGCGGACGAAACGGACGCGTTGTCCGCACGACGTGCTCGGCGTCGCGGCTCGCGAGCACGCCGTGGTCGGCCGAAATCCGTTGCGTCATGGCTCCTCGATCACCCGGGTGAAGAGGGCCAGTCTGGATTCGACCGGAGAAGAATGAGCTGAGTGATCGGGGTCACGCTCTGAGCGGTTCAGGGGTGGCGACCCTTACTCCGGCTACCGACCGCGGCAAACCGAGGCCGCTCCGATCAGGCCGGCGGCCGGGAGCCGAAGATCGCCGTCCCGACCCGGACGGTGGTGGCGCCGTGGGCGATGGCCGACTCGAAGTCGCCCGACATGCCCATCGACAACTCCCCGGCGTCATCCGGGCAACGGTCGTCCTCGAGGATCTGGTCCCGGCAGCGGGCCAGCAGCCGGAAGCAGTCGGCGACCCGCTCGGGATCGTCACTGTTGGCGGCTAGCGTCATCAGCCCGCGCAACCGCAGCCGTTCGCAGCCGGCCAGCTCGCGTACCAGCGGCAGGACATCGTCCGGGCCGAGTCCGGACTTGGACTCCTCAGCGGAGGTGTTGACCTGGACGAACACGTCCAGCGTCCGGTCCAGACCGGCCAACCGCCGGTCCAGCGTCCGGGCCAGTTTGAGGCTGTCCAGGGCATGGAACTCGGTGGCGAACGCCGCGACGTCCTTGGCCTTGTTGGTCTGCAGGTGACCGATCATCGCCCAGCCGACGTCGGCCAGATCGGCCAGCTCGTCGGCCTTGGCGCCCGCCTCCTGCACCTTGTTCTCACCGAAGACGCGGACCCCGGCCAGATAGGCCTCGCGTAGGAGCGAACCCGGGTGGGTCTTGGAGACCGGCAACAACCGGACCTCCTCTGGCCGACGGCCGGCAGCGGCACAGGCGGCGTCGATCCGGGACCGGACCTCGGCCAGCCGTGCGCCCAGCTCAGACGTCCCGGTCGTTCCGGACGGTGTGGCAGCAGGGTCGCTCACGGCCAGCGGGCACCGAGGGAGATCAGACCGAGTGCGGCCAGGATCGCGAAGATCAACCCGAAGCCGGCGTAGCGGGAGCTGACCTCCTTGTCGACCTTGTCCTTGCCGACCGAGGAGCCGATGTCGTCGTAGACCTCCTTCAGCTGCCCGGCGGACTCGGCGGTGTAGGCCTGCCCGCCGGAGATCTTGGCCACGTTGGCCAGCTCCTCGCGATCGACCGGCACCGGCTGCCGGGTGCCCTGGATCTCGATGTAGCCGTTCTGGGTGCCGTAGGCGATGGTGTAAACGGGCACGCCGTCGGATTTCGCCTGCCTGGCGGCGTCCGCGGCCGACCGGCCGACCTGGGTCTTGCCGTCACTCAACAGCACGATCCGGCCCGGCGGCTTGCTGGTCGGGTCGTCCGGGTCGGGCGGCGCCTGGGCCAGGGCGGCCAGCGAGGTGTAGATACCCTCACCGATCGCCGTGGACGGTTCGAGTTCCATCCCCTGGATCGCCGCGTCGGCGGCGCCGCGGTCCAGGCTGGGCGGCAACAGCACGCTGGCGGTGGCCGCGAACTCGACGATCGAGACGTTGTACTTGACCGGCAGCGAGTTGACGAACGCCTGGGCGGCGCTCTTGGCCGCCTCCAGCCGGTTCGGCTCGACGTCGGTGGCGGCCATCGAGTTGGAGACGTCGATGGTCACCACGATGGTCGCCCGCTCCCGCGGGACCAGCACGGTGTCTTTCGGCTTGGCGATGGCCAGGGTCAGCGAGATCAGGCTGAGCAGCGAGAACGCCACCGCGACGTGCCGACGCCAGTTGGCCTCTTTCGGGATGACGAAGTCGAGCATCGTGCGTCCGAACTGCTTGTTCCGGTTGGCCTTGCGCCGCAGCAGCGCGACGTAGAGCACCACCAGCACGGGCACGAAGGCCAGCAGCCACAGCCAGCGCGGGGCCAGGAACGACAACATCGGCACCAGCATCGGCATCGGAATCAACGTCGACATCACCATCACGGCCACCTCGCAGCCAGGGTCACGGCCCCGATCGCGGCCAGCACCGCGAACGCGAACCCGTAGAGGGCGAACCGGGAAGTCACCTCGGCCTTCGACGGCTCGTAGCCGACGGCGGAGCCGATGTTCTGGTAGACGGTCTTCAGCTCGTCGGCCGAGGCCGCGGCGAAGAACTTGGCCTGGGTCAGCTGGGCGATCTCCTGGAGTTGCTGCTGGTTCGGGGGGACGGCGTAACGCTGGCCCTCCAGATCGACGAAGCCGTTCTGCGTGCCGTAGGCGATCGTGTAGACGGGGACCTTGCGCTGGGCCGCCTGGGCCGCCGCCTGCGCCGGTGCCCGACCGGTGGTGTTCTCGCCGTCGCTGAGCAGCACGATCGCCGCCGGGGCGGTCGAATCGGGGTCCGAGGGGTCCCGCGGCGCCTGGTCGACAGCCCGGAGGGCGGTGATGATGCCCTCGCCGATCGCGGTCGAGTCCTGCGGCTGGATGGTCTCGATCGCCCGGCTCACGGTCTGGTGCTGCTGGGTCGGCGGCACCAGGATCGAGACGTTGCCGGCCATCGAGACGACCGAGACGTTGTACTTCTCGGGCAGGTCGGTGACGAAGTTCTCGGCGGCCGTCTTGGCCGCGGCCAGCCGGTTGGGTTTCACGTCGGTGGCGGTCATCGAGCGGGACGCGTCGATCACCAGCACCACCGTCGCCCGCTCGCGGGCCACCTGGATCGTCGCCTCCGGCCGGGCGAAAGCCATCGTCAGGGTGCCCAGACTCAGCAGGGCCAGCGCCACCGACAGGTGCCGGCGCCACTGGGACTGCTTGGGCACGATCACCTCGAGCATCGAGGTGTTGGTGAACCGCATCCCGCGCTTGTTCTTACGCCGGTTGGCCAGCACGTAGACCGCGACCAGGAACGGGATCGCGATCAGGATGAACAACCGGGCCGGCGAGGCGAAATCGCTCGGCAGGATGTCCAGCGCGATCACTTGGCGACTCCTTGGGGCGGTGCGTGCAGCATCAAGGCGACCCGTCGGTAGGCCAGCACGAACCGGGCGATGTCCTGGACCCAGTCACGATCGGTCCGCAACTGGATGTGCCCGACACCTGCTCGACGTAACGAGATCCGGATTCGTTCCCGTTGGGCGGCACTGGCCGCGTCCATCCGGGCCCGGGCGTTCGCGTCCGAGGTGTTGATGTAGCGCTGGAAGTTGGTCTCCGGGTCGCGGATCAGCATCTCGCCGACGTTGGGGAACTCGATCTCGCGGGTGTCGACAACCTCGATCGCCAGCACCTGGTTGCGGACCGCGAGCCGACGCATCGAGCGCTCCCACGGCGGTTCGACGTTCGGGTCGAGTTCGTGGTCACCCGGGGTGAGGAAGTCGCTGACCACGACCCGCAGGCCGCGACGGCGCTGGGTCCTCGACAGTTGGTCGATCGCGCCGGGCAGGTCGAGGGAGCCGGTGGCGTGGTCGGGCACGAACGGCTCTTCCAGCATCTTGCGCAACAGCCCGTACAGCGCGGACCGGCCGGAACGCGCGGGCAGCCGGCGCAACGCGTCCGGGCGCATCACGTAGCCGCCGAACCGGTCACCCATCTTCTGGCTGAGGAAGCCGATGGTGGCGACGGCGGCGATGCCGAGGTCGCGTTTGGTCACACCCTCGGTGCCCCAGTTCATGCTCGGGGTGACGTCCAGCAGCGCCCAGACCTCCAGTTCGCGGTCGGCCATCGTGTCGCGGACGTGCGGGGTCACCGTCCGGGCCGTGACCGCCCAGTCGATCTTGCGGACGTCGTCCTCGCCGGGGCGGTAGACGCGGGCGTCGTTGGAGTCGGTGCCGGGGCCGGGCAGCAGGCCGAGGTGGTCGCCTTGGAGGTAGCCCTCCAACCGACGGACGATGGTCAGCTCGAGCCGGCGCAGCGCGGCCTCGGGGGCGAGCTTCTGCAGCGGGATGGTGGCCTTGGTGGGCGTGGCCAGCACCGACTGCGCGGCGCCGGCGTCCGGCTTGGCGAAGGCGGGCGCACCGGTCGGCGGCGCAAAGCTCTGGCCGGACGGCGGCGGGTACGGGCCCGGGCCACCGCTCGGCGGCGGGTAAGAACCGGGCGGCGGGTACGAGCCGGGCGGGCCTGGTGGGTAGGACAAGGGCTCTACCTCAGCGGAAGTCGGACTGGCGCGGCATCGCGCCCTGGGGCTGGCCCTGCATCTGGCCCTGCATCTGGCCCGGACGCTGCATCGCCGGGTTCTGCTGGCCCCCGCCCTGACGCTGGTTCCAGACCGGTGTGGGCGGCGGCACCATGGCGACGATCCGCTCGACCACCTGGGCCGGGGAGATGTTGTCGGCGACGGCATCGAAGCCGAGCGTCAGCCGGTGACTCATCACGTCCTTGGCCACGGCCTGCACGTCGGTCGGCAGCACGTAGTCGCGGCCGTGGATCAGGGCCAGCGCGCGGGAGGCCGCGACCAGGCCGAGGGTGGCGCGCGGGCTGCAGCCGATCTGGATCACCGAGGTCAGGTCGGGCATGTTGAACTCGGCCGGCGTCCGGGTGGCCAGTACCAGCCGGACGATGTACTCCGCGACCAGGTTGTGGACGAACACCTCACCGGTCCGGCGCTGCAGCTGCAGGATCATCTCCGGGTTGAGCACCGGGGTGGCCTGCGGCGGGTCGACGCTCATCCGGCGCAGGATCTCGAACTCTTCGTTGCCGCGCGGGTAGGGAACGTCCACCTTGAGCAGGAAGCGGTCGCGCTGGGCCTCGGGCAACGGGTAGACACCCTCGGACTCGACCGGGTTCTGGGTGGCGATCACGATGAAGGGCGTCGGTGAGGGATAGGTGTGGCCGCCGATCGAGACCTGCTTCTCGGCCATCAGCTCGAGCATCGCCGACTGCACCTTGGCCGGGGCCCGGTTGATCTCGTCGGCCAACACGAAGTTGACGAAGACCGGGCCGAGCTCGATGTCGAACTTCTCCTGGCTGGAGCGGTAGATCCGGGTGCCGACGATGTCGGAGGGCACCAGATCGGGGGTGAACTGCACCCGGGAGAACGAGCCGCCGACGACGGTGGCGAAGCTGCGGACGGCCAGCGTCTTGGCCACACCGGGGACACCCTCGAGCAGGCAGTGGCCCTTGGCCAGCAGCGCGACCATCAGCTGCTCGACCATGTGCTCCTGGCCGACGATGACCCGCTGCACCTGAGCGATCGCGTCACCGAGCAGCCGGGAGGCCTCCTGATTGGCCCCGCCGCCGCCCGGACGCTGGCCCTGCTGACCCTGCTGACCCTGGGGGCCGTACTGGCCCGTCGGGCCGGCGGGCCGGCCGGCCTGACCGTCGGCGTGCTGCCCGGGATAGCCACCACCAGGATGTGACTGGTCGCGGTAGTCGCCCGACGGTCCGTTCGGGTTCGGGTTGCTCACTCGGACTCCTGTGGTTCATCACTCGACCCCGTCGGGATGGCCGGTTGGGTTCGGCCGGCGGGGCTGGTCGGCGTGGCTGCGCTACGGCCTCAGCTGAGGCCGCCTCATTCTCGCAGACCATTCCATCATTGCTGCGGACCACAAATCCGCTCCCCCGTACGCGACCCGTGCACAATGGTCCCTGCGGTCCGCCACGGTCTGGACGGACCGGAGGAACGACCGACGGCGAAACGAGCCGGGCCGGAACCAGATGGGGAGCGATGTCGAACGCAGATCCACCGGAGGGGCGACCGACCCCGGAGCCCGGTGACGACCGCTCTGACAGCGACTCCCCCACCCCCGACGCGGACCGGTCCGGGTCCGGCTCCTTCGACTACTCGTCGTTCGCGGCCAGCCGTCCGGACGCCGGCCCCTCCGACGGCGACGTCGGCTGGGGCGGCAACCCGTTCGGCGACGTCCCGCTGAGCGCCCTGTTACCCGAGGACTCACCGAAGGTCGGCGACTTCTGGATCGACGCCCGGCTGCACGCCACCAACTCCGGCGTCGCCTACACCGCCCACGATGCGGACGGCACCCCGGCGATGTTGATCCTGCTGTCGGAGGGGGCGGCGGCCGACGCGGCGGCCCGGGACCGGCTGGCCGGCGTGGTCAACGCCATGTACATCGACACCGTGCTCGCCCGGGGCGGGCAGGGCCAGCACGAGGGCAAGTTCGCCAAGCGGTTCCGGCCCGAGGACGACGACCCGGTGGCTCCGGACGACCAGCAGGCGGCGCCGTGGGTGGCGCTGGCCTACGACGGCTCCCCGCAGGCGGCCGACGAGGCACTCCGGGTGCTGAACGAGGTCCAGCTCGCCGAGCTCGCGCCACTGGGCCGTCCGTCCGGACCGGACTACCGGCACTACTGGCTCGACCGCTTCAAACCCGGTCTGGCTCGGCTGTGGCCGCTGCCCTGGCCCGGCCGCTACGACCGCGCCGGCTGGCGGACGATCCTGGTCTCCTGGCTGTTGATGCTGCTGCTCGGCGCGCTGGCGGTGCTGATCGCGATCCTGATCTTCCACAACATGCCGCCGCAGGCCCCGCCGACCCCGACGGGCGGATCGGGCAGCCCGCCGCCGCAGTCGAGTTCGTCCTCGCCGCAGTCGGGATCGCCCTCACCGCAGTCCGGCTCGCCCTCCCCGCAGTCGGGGTCGCCGTCGCAGTCCGGCTCACCGTCCCAGTCCGGCTCGCCGTCGCCGTCGGGTGCCTCGGGCAGCCCGTCGATGTCGGGCTCGCCGTCGAACTCGCCGAGCCCCAGCGGCACCCAGTCCGGCCCGGGTCAACCGACCCCGACCGAGTCCGGGACGGCCGGGGCCAGCCAGTCCCCGGGCTCGAAGCTCTGAGATGCGCGTCGACGACCTCCCGCTCGACCCACCGTTGCGTCCCGGCCCGCCCCGGCTGATCGTCTCCGATCTCGACGGCACCTTCCTCTCCTCCGACGGGACGGTCAGCGCCCGTAACGCCGAGGCGGTCCGGGCCGCCGCCGAGGCCGGTATCCCGACCCTCTTCGCGACCGGACGGCCGACCCGCTGGCTCGACGTGGTGGCCGACCTCGGAGTCGCCCAACCGCTGGTGATCGCCAGCAATGGAGCCGTCCTCTACGACGCCGCCCTGCCCGGCATCGTCGACGCCCAGCTGATCGAGGTCGCGGTGGCGGCCGACGCCGTCGCCCGGATCCGGGCCGCCCTGCCGGAGGCCGCGTTCGGGGTCGAGTCCGGTGAGACGGTGGGCTACGACGACCACTACGTCCTGGCCCATCGGCTGGACGCCGGTGATGCGGCCTGGGTCAGCCGCGGCCGGGCCGAGGATCTGGTCCGCTCCGGTGACTTCGTCAAACTTCTGGTCCAGCACCCGAGCCTCGAACCGGACGAGCTCGCCGCCCGGGTCAGCGCCGTCGTCGGTGCGGCGATGACGGTGACGCACTCGGCGATCGTCGGGCAGGGCCTGGTCGAGGTCAGCGCCACCGGGGTCACCAAGGCCTCGATGCTGCGGCGCTACTGCGACCGGGCCGGGATCGAACCCGCCGAGGTGGCCGCCTTCGGCGACATGCCCAACGATCTGGAGATGCTGCGCTGGGTCGGACGTCCCTACGTGATGGCCGGCGCCCACCCGACGCTGGACGGCGTCGGGACGCGGATCGGCGACCACGACGACTCGGCGGTCGGTGAGACGATCTTCGGCTGGCTGACGGACTTCGGTGCCTGAACCGTCGGTGCGACCGGAGCAGTCGTCGCAGCGTTCGCCGTCGGCGCCGATCGTCCGGCTGTTGCACGGGCTGGCCGTCGGGATCCTGCCGGGCATCGTCGCGCTCTATGTGGCGGCGACCGCCTTCGGTGGCACCGCGCTGCCGTGGCGTCCGGTGATGACCGACCTGGGCGTCTACCGGCGGGCCGGCGCGGCGCTGCTGAACGGTGCCGACATCTACCACCTGCCCGACTCGCTGCCCTTCCTCTATCCGCCCTTCGCGGCCCTGATCGCGGTCCCGCTGAGCCTGCTGCCGGCGGCCCTGGTGGAGATCGGCTGGACCCTGGCCAACGTGGCGGCGCTGCTGGTGATCATCCGCCGGTTCGGGGTGCACGGCTGGGCGCTGAGTCTGCTGGGCACGGCGGTGATCTGGTTCGTCGAGCCGGTCAACCAGACGATCGCCTTCGGTCAGGTCGGCATCTTCCTGGTCGCCCTGGTGGTGGTCGACCTCGTCCCGGCGGCGGACGGCCCGGCGACACCGGTCGACGGGGTGGTCCGGGCCGACGGAGTGGTTCGGGCCGACGGCGCGGGCCCGGCCGACATGCCGGCGCGGCCGAGACGGCTCGCCGGTGTCCTGACCGGGCTGGCGGCGGCGATCAAGCTCACCCCGGGCCTGTTCTTCCTGGTGCTGGCCGCGGCCGGCCGACGACGTGCGGCGGTCGGCGTCCTGGCCGGCTTCCTGGTCGCCACCCTGGTCACCGCGGCGGTCGTCCCCGGCGTCTCGCTCGGCTACTGGACCCGGCTCGCCCACGGCGACACCGGGCTCGGGCACAGCATCATCTACACCACCAACCAGTCGGTACTCGGCGCCTGGTTGCGCTGCTTCGGGCTGGGACGGGTGAGCACGCTGACCGGCCTGGCCGCCTGTGGGGTGGTCGCCGTTCTCGGGATCTGGGCCGCCTGGCGGCGGTTGCGTCGCGGCGAGACCGCACTCGGCGTGACCCTGGGCGGGTTGGCGACCCTGCTGGCCTCGCCGGTCTCCTGGTCCCATCACTTCGTCTGGGTGGTGCCGCTGGGGCTGGTGCTGCTGCAGCCGCATTGGTCCCGGACGCTCCGGATCGTCGGGTTCGTCTTCGTCGGCTGGGTGATCGCGGCGCCGTTCAAGACGCTGCCCCGCGGCGGCGACATCGAACTGACTTACACCTGGAGTCAGAATCTGCTGGCTGCGGTCACCCCCGCGCTCGGGCTGGCCGTGCTGATCGTGGGCGCCGTCACCGCCGGCCGACCGGATCCGCGGACCGAGCCGTCAACCGGGTCGATCCGGCGAGCAGAACGCGCCGGGGCCCAGCTCTGAGCGTCGGCTCCTCGCGTTGCCGCTCTGCTCGCCGAAAACACCCGGCGTCGCTAGACTCGCCCCGCCTGTAGGGGGCGGTAGCTCAGCCGGTCAGAGCAGGGGACTCATAATCCCTGGGTCGCGGGTTCGAGCCCCGCCCGCCCTACAACCACCTGACAAGCACAAACATTAGTCACCGGTGACAGTACTTTCAGTATGTCGGGGCACGGATCCCGCGAAGATCCCGCGATCGCCGAATCGAGCCTGTTCGTTGGCTCAAGTCGCACGTGACCCTCACCACACCACCCAACCGGTGCTCGGACCATTCCGTCGACGACCAAATCGCCGTTTTCCAGAATCTGTCAGCCTCTTCTTACAACTTCGTGCGTCACTGTCTTATAGCACTCGGTCACACCAAGCGACCAGTGGGACGCCGCATCCTCCTCTCACGCCCGGCACCAGCTGGAGCAGCAACAGCCAACGGCCACCACGAGTACGGCAGGCGCACAGCGACTACGCGAGGAAGGTCAGACCCTTTCGGCGCGGCTCCCTATACCGACGTGAACGAGTGACGACCAGTAGTGACTCCGGGACTGCCTACCGAACGATCTGGAACCTCGCCCGCGTGGTCGAGCAGTGACACCGCCAACCCGAATGGGCTGG
>CAVUFZ010000002.1:0-2120764 GCA_963740925.1 uncultured Actinomycetota bacterium
CCCGCCGGACGGCTAGGGACAGAGCGCAGGGCGTCCCCGGGGCCGGTCCTCCCCGGCGGGCGTCCCGGCGCCTAGGTCTTTAAGGAAGGCTAGCCTTCCTTAAAGACCTACCCCTCTCCCGCCTTCATTGCCTTCACGCAGAAGTCGAGAAGCGCGTCCGATCCTTTGCGCGGCTGGCGCGTCGCCTCGCGATCGCGCCGTCGAGGTCGCGCCGCAGCCGCACGAGGGCGGCGGGTCCCTCTTTCTGGAACTCGGGCAACCCCGAATCCGATTTCCGGAACGCCGCCCGTAGCCGCGCGTAAGCCTTCTCCACGTCCGAGACCCGCCGCTTCGGCGCCTTCCCCTTCTTAGCGAGGACCACGTAAAGGTATCCTCCGCGTCCGCGTAGAGCGAGGCGCCGATGATGTTCCACATCGTCCCTCCGCCGGTGATCGCGGTAGCCAACCCCGACCGCGTCGTTCTTCGCGTCCTGTAAAAGCTTCCTCAACCGCCCGATCCTCGCCTTTCCGAACTTGTCGTTCCGCCAGGCCAGCGCCTCGCCGTAGAGCGCCTCCGCGCTCGACATGCTCGCCGTTGACTCCCCACCCCCCCTCGTCGTGTAGAGGTCGTACCACCGCTTCGCCCCATCGCCGAGGATCTGGGCGTTGGACCTCCCGTAGGTTGCGGTCTTGTCCTGGGCGAGGAGGGCGAGAAAGACGACGGAGGCGAGAGAGGGGCATAGGGTTAAATGAATGTACTCAAAGCCAACTGCAGCGGCGTGATTCATCACGCCTGTCTGCAAGAGGATATCGCTAGATCTGGAACGTCTCCTCGACGAGCCTCTTCATCTCGGGCGTAAGGCCGGGGGAGAACTCCTCGACGCGCTCGGGGGCGAGCGGGTTCGGCGCGCCCTCGGGAGCCTCGTTCTGGGTCTGGACCTCCGATCCGTCGTTCGCGGGCGAGGAGCCCGTTGAAGATCTTCGACATCTCCGAGCCGTCGAGGTGGAAGTGGTGCTGGCGCAGATGGAGGCCCTGGTCCATCAGCTCCTTGACCTCGGGGTACTGCGTCGCGTCGAAGTTGGGGATCGGCAGGGTCTTCGCCCAGTCGACGCCAAGCTGTCTCCAGCGCCTTGGCGAACACCAGCTCGTGCCCGTGGTCGCGCACGATGAGGTACGAGACCGTCGCCCGAGGGTCTTGTTGTCCGACATCTCGTAGATGCGGCACTTCTGGAGGCGGCCCGTGGACTCCAGCATGAGGTTGTTCAGCAGGTCGAGGGTCAGGTTGCCGCTGGCGTTGACGTAGAGCCCGACCAAGGGTTGCCCGCCGCGTCGACGGGGAGCGCGGACTCGGCGCCGACGATGAAGTGGTGCTGGTTGCCGCCGTTTAGCGCAACCTCCAGCGGCGTCGTGCCGCCCGCCGCCGCGACGTCGCCGGTCTTGCCCTGGTAGCGGGGCGAGCCGTCGAGCAGGCGCGAGACGGTGGTGGTGATAAACTCGAGGTGCGAGATCTCCTCGACGGCGACGCCGTGGATCAGGTCGCGGTAGGGCTTGGCGTCGCCCCGGAAGTTGAAGCTCTGGAAGAGGTACTGCATCATCGTGCGCATCTCCCCGAACTGCCCGCCGACGCCCTCCTGAAGGGCGTTTGCGGCCTTCGGGTCCGGCTCGTCGTCGGGGATGTGGTTGATAAGTTGTCGACCGAGAAGTACATGGTGTGTCCTGTGAGGCCCTGGGCCTTGCGGGCTACGACCGCCGTCTCTCGCGGATGTTCGGGTCGAAATCATCACCATGCGTGTGGATTTTGGCCCCGCGTCCCCAGGTAGGCGCGAAGATCTGCCCGTTGTAGGTGCCCCTCGTGGGTGGCGACGTTCCGCAGGATCTCGTCGAAGGGGCACTCCGGGAGCCGCAGCGCCTCCCACCAGCCTTCAGGATTCGGGATAGGCCGGCGAAGTCCCCCATCGTCGAGGGAGTCGATAAGGGCGAACGTCTCGGCGCGGATCGCATCCAGATCGTCCGGCCAGGCGCCGGTCGCGACCCAGCCCAGGGCCTCGACCTCCTTGTTCGCGATCTCCAGAAGTTGGCCCCGGATCGTCCGCATCCCCTCGCGCGGAGCCCAGTCGAGATCCTCGTCGCCGAGCCGGTCGAGAGCCTCTTGCGGCTTTCAGGCGCACCGCCACGGAGCTTGCGGCTTCAGCAGACCTTGCCGAGTGGGCTTTACCCTATTTTATTAGACGCTGAGGGCGCAGAGGGGAGACGCCCTCAGCTATCCGATAACGGACGCAGCCGCGCCACCGCCCACTCCAACGCTTCCCGCTCGATCACCAAGCGGCGGGGCCAGTCGGATCGTCGTGTCGTGCGTCTCCTTGCAGAGCATCCCAAGCTCCTTCAGCGCCTCGCAGAAGGGCCGCGCCCTGACGCGCATCTCGATCCCCACGAGGAGCCCCCGCCCTCGGATCTCCACGATGTCCTGGTGCTTCAGGCACCCTTCAACTCTCCAAGCAACCAAGCCCCGAGCTCGCCGAACGCTCCGCCAGCCGTTCGTCCCGCGCCACCGCCAGCGCCGCCCGCGCGACCGCGCAGCCCAGAGGGTTGCCGCCGTAGGTCGAGCCGTGCGAGCCCGGCGTGAAGACGTCCATCACCTCGCGCCGGCGCAGGACCGCCGACACCGGGTAGAAGCCGCCCGAGAGCGCCTTGCCGAGGATCAGAACGTCGGGCTTGACCCCCTCGTGGTCGCAGGCGAGCCACGCGCCGGTGCGCCCGAGGCCGGTCTGGATCTCGTCGGCCATGAACAGGACGCCGTTCTCCCGGCAAAGTCTCGGAAGCCTCGCGAAGGAAGCCGTCGGCGGGATGAGGATGCCCGCCTCGCACTGGATCGGCTCGACCAGGAACGCCGCAGGTGTTCGGGCCGATGGCCTCTCTAACGCATCGAGGTCGCCGAAGGGCACGACGCGGAAGCCCGGCGTGAAGGGGCCGAAGTCCCGGCGGTAGCCGTCGTCGGTGGAGAACGAGACGATGGAGATCGTCCGGCCGTGGAAGTTGTCCGCGCAGACGACGATCTCCGCCTGGTCCTGCGCGATCCCCTTGCGCTCGTAGCCCCAGCGGCGGGCCATCTTCAGCGCCGTCTCGACCGCCTCGGCCCCGGTGTTCATCGGCAGAACCGCCTCCATGCCGCACGCCTCGGCCAGCTCCTTGCAGAAAAGGGGAAGCTGGTCGTTGTGGAACGCCCGCGAGGTCAGGGTGACTTCTTCGCCTGCTCGACAAGCGCCGCGACCAAGCGCGGGTGGCAGTGCCCCTGGTTGACCGCCGAGTAGGCGCTGAGGCAGTCGAGGTATCGCTTGCCGTCCACGTCGGTCACCCAGACGCCCTCGGCCTCCCGCACCACGACGGGCAGCGGCTTGTAGTTGTGCGCCCCGTAATGGTCTTCGATCTCGAGCAGGTTCATGACTTCCCTAGGGTACCGACGATCCGGGTCGACTCCTCGATGGTGCGGTTCAGGACCGAGCGGATCTTGCCGTCCTCCATCACCATCAGCCCGCCGATGGTGCACCGGCGGGCGTGGTCACGTCGTCGCGAAGGGCGGCGGGATGGCGGCCCGTCTCCTGGACCATCTTGGTCGCCCCGAGCATCGTCTGGGCGACGAGCTCCAAGGCGAGATCGCGGGGAAGGCCGACGTTCACGCCCGCGTCGGCGAGGGCCTCCAGGATGAGATAGACGTAGGCCGGGCCGCTCCCGCTGATCGCGGTGATAGCGTTGAAGTACGCCTCGTCCGTCGCCACGCACCGCCCCACCGCCGAGAACATCCTCTTGGCAAGCTCGACGTGCTCCGGCGTCGCGGTACGCCCCCCGCACACCGCCGTCATGCCCTGCCCCACGACGCAGGGCGTGTTCGTCATCGCCCGCACCACCGGGTTGTCGCCCTCCAGCAACGATTGGATCCGCTCCGTCGTCACGCCCGCCATGATCGACACCACCAGCGCGTCGGGCCGCAACCCCTCCAACCGCTCGACCACCCCCGCCGCCTGCTTCGGCTTCACGCAGAGGACGACGATCCCCGCGTCGGCGACGAAGGCGCCGTAGTCGGTGGCGGTTTCGATCTCGAGGTCGCGCGCGACCTCTTCGCAGGTGGCCTGGGTTTTCGCGCCCGCCCAGAGCTGGCGGCGGGTCACCAATCCGGCGTCCAAGAGGCCCCGCGCGATGGTCGTCCCCATCACCCCCGCGCCGACGATGCCGAGCGTTCTTCCGGGCGCGAGAAGCGGTTCCATAATCCCAGTATGGAGCCCGGCGTCGTCTTGCGCGCCTTTGAGGAGGACGACCAAGCCGGGTTGGCAGGGTTCGGCGGCCCGGTGGTCCGCTGGTGGCACGAGCGGCATCCCTCCCTCCACCTCGTCGCCGTCGCGCCAGGAGGGCATCGCTCGTCGGCCATCTTCAGGTCGTTGACCGGGCGCGAGGACCCCGGGCCGGTGCGAGACGATCCTTCGGGGCGGCGCAGTGGGAGGACGGGTGGCCGGAAGCGCTGCTCGACCGGGCGACGCGCTTCGCCCTCGCGCGCGGCAAGCGCGAGTTGGCGGCGTCCTACGTCTCCACGGACGTGCGGCTGGGCGAATTCCTCCTCCGCAGTGGGTTCGAGCCGTTCGAGCGGTACCTGTCCTCCCGCCTCGCGCTCGCCGACTTCGAACCTCGTCGATTCGGGGCGGCCCTCCGGAGGGTGGAGGCCCAAGGCATTCGACTCTTCACGTTCGCGGAGGCCGGAACGAGCGAGACGGCTTTTCGAGTGGAGTGCGCCGCCCGGTCGGTCCAACCCTTCCGCGATCTTGGGTCCTATGCGCCGCCCGCCTTTGAAGATTGGGAGCGTGAGACGGTTGGGAGAAACCCTGGCCACGTCTTCCTCGCCGCGTCGGGCCAGGCGTGGGTGGGCGTGGTCACGGGCCTTGAGTGGGGCTTTACCGGCGTCCACCCCGACTGGCAAGGGCGGGGTATCGCGACGGCCCTCAAAGTTTGGTCGCTAGGGGTTGCGAAGGCGGAAGGCCTAGAGGCGATCGAGACGGAGAACCACGAGGACAACGCGGCGATGCTCGCCATCAACCGCAAGCTCGGCTTCGTGCCTGGCCCCATCGACACCAACTGCCGCAAGCGGATCGCCTAGAACGTCGTCCTCAGCTCCTGCGTAACCCCCGTCTCCGCCGCCCGGTAGGCCGCCTCGATGATCTCGACCACGTGCGCCGCGTGCTCCGCCGTCGCGACCGAGGGCGTGCCCTCGCGAACCCAGTCCACGAGGCTCATCAGGTCTTGGAAGACGTGGCCCTCCCCGATCTCCGCGTGCTCGCCCACGGCGTAGGGGCCGTAGAACGGCTCGCCCTCGGGGACGAGGCTCTTGCCGTTGAGGTCGGTGCCGACGACGCTGCCCTTCGTCCCGAAGAAGCTCGGCTGGCCGAAGCCGCTGACCGTGCCCGCCACCGTGCCGTGGGCGAAGGCGAAGACGCCGCCGCCGAAGTCGAGCAGGATGCCGGTGTTGTCGTCGGCGTCGCCGGGGTAGCTCTCGCCCCGCCACTCGCGCTCGGGGATGCGGACTCCCGACATCGCGGTCACCCGCCGGGCCGGGCCGAGGATGCCGGTAAGGGTGTGGAGGGCGTAGACCGTCATGTCGTACAGCGGCCCGCCGCCGGGCTTGCGCCAGTACCAGGCCGGGTTGACGTTGCTCAGCACGTCGTCGCCCTTCCGCAGGTCCTCGTCTCGTGGTACGTGCCGAACGCCGCGCCCGCCACCGCCCACGAAAGCTCGCCCAGCCGCCGTCCTGGACCAGCTCCCGGATGACCTTGTTGACCGGGCGCAGCATCTGGCCGGGGCTCGCGACGATCTTAACGCCCTGCTCCTTCGCCCGCGCGATGAGGTCGAGCGCCTCGGCGGCGGTCGTGGTCATCGTCTTGTTGAAGTGGACGTGCTTGCCCGCCTCGATCGCCGCCAGGCCCTGCTCGAAGTGCAGCCCGATGGGCGAGCAGATCGTCACCGCGTCGACGCTCGGGTCGCCGAGCAGCTCTTCCAACGTCTCATAGGAGCCGGCCCGCCCCGTACTTCCGCGCCGCCGCCTCCGCGCGTCCCGGGACCGGGTCGCACACCGCCGTCCGCCCGAGCCTTGTCCTGGATATCGGGCAGCGCGAGGTGCGCCAGCGCTCCCCGAATCCCGATGCTTCCCGCGCCAACGATGCCGATCCCGAGCGGTCTCATAGGGTTTATTGTGAGCCTGGGGCGTGGAAGGTGGTTGGGGACGCATGCGCTCCCACCCCATCGCTCACATCCTCACGCTCCCATCTGCGTCACCCGCCCGCCCGTGACCGGCAGGTAGGCACCGGTCACGTAGGTCGCGAGTTCGCTGAGGAAGAACGCGCAGGCGTGCCCGATCTCCTCGCCTCCCGCCGTGCCGCCGCAGGGGCAGGGAGGCGGCGAAGCCGCGCGAGCCCTCGCTCGACGTGTCCACCTTGTCCGTCGCCATCCACCCCGGCGCGACCATGTTCACGGTCACCCCCTGCGGCCCCAGCTCGGCGGCCAGCGACCGCGACATCCCGACCATCGCCCCCTTGCCCGCGAGGTACACGCTCCAACCGGCGGGGGCCATGTTCCAAAGCTCCGTCACCACGTTCACGATCCTCCCCCCGCCGCGCTCGGTGAAGGCGGGCATCGCCGCCCGAACCGAGTTCGCCACCGCCCGGCACCAAAGTCGAACGCCGCCTCAAAGTCCGCGTCCGTCGCCTCCTCGAACGCCCCGTCCTGCTTCCCCGCGATGGCGTTGTTCACCACCGCGTCCAGCCCGCCGTGCGCCTCCCGCGCGTGGGCCACGAGCGCCTCGTATCCAGAAAGCTCCCGAACGTCCGCCCCGAACGCCGTCGCCATGCCCCCCTCGGCGGCGATCTCCGCCACCACCGCCTCCGCCCGCTCCTTGCTCGCGGAGTAGTTCACCACCACCCGCGCGCCCTGCCTCGCCAACACCCGGCAGACGTCCCGCCCAATCCCCCGCGCCCCGCCCGTCACGATCACGACCCGCCCTTCCAGTAACATGGGCGGAACTTACCCCAATGGCCGGAAGCACCTCGTTCCCTCTCGGGCCTCGTAGTCGCGGGGCGTGCCCGCACGAGGGCATCCCGCGACTACGGGGCCGCAGAGGGAACGAGCGGCGTCAACCTACGCCTTACGCTCGTCGCTCAGCACGAGCCCGTCCCGGAACCGCACCACCCGCGCACAATGTCGGGCCACCTCCTCCTCGTGGGTCACCATCACGAGTCGGCGTCTGGAGCCGTCGCTACGTGTTCCGTGCCGTGCTCGCGGACGCGGTGCTCGGCTTCCTGGCTGTGGCGACCCCCTCCGCGTTCAGTTCCACCCTGCGCACCCAGCATCTGGCCTGGCTGCTGGCCTGCCTGATCGGGACGGCCGTCTGGCCGCTGGCCGTCGCCGTCGCCCGGGGTTACCAGACCTCCCACGTCGGCGTCGGTGGCGAAGAACTGCGGGCCCCGCTCCGCGCGGCGATCGGGCTGGTCGTCCTCGGAGCGTTCGCGGCAGAGCTCACCGGCCAGCACACCGCCCTGTTACTCGTCGTCCTCGCTGCCCCCTGCGCCGTGCTCTACAGCATGGCCGCGCGGTACCTGCTGCGAAAGCACCTGCACCTGTCCCAGCGCCGCGGCCGCAACCTGCGCCGGGTGATCGTGGCCGGCGGGTCCGCCTCCGTCCGCGACCTGACCGACCGGCTGCAGCACGAAGCTCACTTCGGGATGAGGGTCGTCGGCGCCTGCCTGCCGCCGGACGAGGTCGCCACCGCCGGCGAGCTGGGTGTCCCGGTGCTCGGCGATCTGGAATACCTCAGTGTCGCTGCCCGCGAGTTCGGCTGCGACGCCGTCGCGGTCACCAGCGACGACGCCACCCGGCACAGCTACCTGCGCAAGATCGCCTGGTCCCTGGAAGGCGTCGGCGTCGAGATGCTGGTCGACCCGGGCCTGGTCGAGGTGGCCGGACCGCGGATGCACATCCGGCCCGTCCTCGGCTTCCCGCTGGTGCACGTCGAGCAGCCCCGGTTCACCGGCTGGCGCAAGGTGATCAAGCGGGTCACCGACGTCGGACTGACCTTCGTCGGCGTGCTGCTGATCTCCCCGTTGCTGGCCGCGATCGCGCTCGCGGTCAAGCTCAGCGACGGCGGTCCGGTGCTGTTCCGCCAGACCCGGGTCGGGCGCGACGGCCGGCCGTTCACCATGCTGAAGTTCCGCTCGATGGTGGTCGACGCCGAGGCCCGCAAGGCCGACCTGATGGCCGTCAACGAGGGCCACGGCGTGCTGTTCAAGCTGGCGCGCGACCCGCGGGTCACCCGGATCGGGCAGTTCCTGCGCGACTTCTCCCTGGACGAGCTGCCACAGCTGTTCAACGTGCTCGGGGGCTCGATGTCGCTGGTCGGTCCGCGGCCGCAGCTGGCTCCGAGATCGCCGCCATACGGCAGGAGCCGTCCGCCGGCTCGCTGGTCACGCCCGGCCTGACCGGTCTGTGGCAGGTCAGCGGCCGCTCCGACCTGACCTGGGACGAGTCGGTCCGCCTCGACCTGCGCTACGTGGAGAACTGGTCGCTTCACCCTGGATCTCCTCATCTTGTGGAAGACCGCCTTTGCCGTCCTGGCCAAAAAGGGAGCCCGCTGATAATGACCGCTCTGTCGTCGACCGAGGCAACTCCGACTCCGGCTGTGCAGCGCGCCCTGCCCGCGCGCCGACTGGCCGTCCTCACCGTGCTGATCGCGCTGTTCGCGGGTGATCACCGCGCCGGCCCCCGCGAAGGCGGCCGCACCGATGGTCACACCGCAGACCACGGTCACCCGGGCGCCCAGGGTCGCCCCGGCCCGGACCAGGGTCGGCAACAGCGCGTCGCCGTGCCGCTTGATCGCGGCCCGCGGTGTCAGGTCGTTGGTGAAGGTCACACCGGGACCGAGGAACACGTCGTCCTCGACGGTGACCCCTTCGAAGATCATCACCTGGTTCTTCACGGTCACCCGGTTGCCGACGACTGCGCCGGTCTCGATGTAGGCGCCGTCGCAGACGTTGCAGTCCGAGCCGATCACGGCACCCTTCAGCACGTGGGCGAACGCCCAGACCCGGGTGCCACTGCCGACGGAGTCGCTCTCGCACACGCCCAAGGCGTGCACGAATACATCGGCGTCGTTGGTCGCCATCGTTCCCATCTCGCTTGATCCCCCGACCCGGCCCCTGCGGACAACGGATCAGCTGTCGCCGTCGCGATCACGAAGCCTCCCAAGCCCCGCAACCGTTCCCTTCAACGGCAACGCCCACACATCATCCACGATTTTGAACCCGGTGGGTACCGGAGAGGGAAAGTTTCCTGAATTCGTCCGGGCGGTGAAACTTCCACCCGGTCACGGACGCGATTTCCGCGTTTACCTGCGGAAACGGCGAGGTGTGCCTAAGGTGAATTTTCGTGATCGAGACCAACGGGCAGGTCGGGTCGACCCGGCTCTCCGGCCGGCGCTACGGCCTGGGCGGGCGAAGGGCGAGCACCGTCGTCACTGTCGGTCTGCTGTGCGCGCTCGCGGCCTGTGGCACCGGGGCCCGGACGGACGTCGGCCCGGCGACCGGGGCCACCCCGGCGTCCGTTGCCCCACAGAAGACGACCGTCCCCGCCGGGACGAGCACCTCGACAACCGTCCGGAACGACCTGAAGAGCGGGAAGGCGGCTCAGACCTTCCCGGCCGGCAACCTGAGTGTGAACGCCACCTACGCCACCACCCTGCCCACCGAGAAGTGGACGCCGAGCGCCACCAAGCAGGTCGACGTCACCCTGTCGGCGATGGACAACGCCTCGCCCAAGACCAGGGTCTATCTCTCCCGGGTGACCTGCACGATCACCCCTTCCGACGACACCGGGCCGATCGCCGGGCCGTCCAACCTGACCGACACCGCCAACATCAATCCGGGCTATCTGGTGAGCTTTCCCTACACCTACGAACAGGTGTTCACCGTGCCGACGGTCGACGAGGGTGCCACCAGCCTGACCTTCTCGTTCAAGTACGAACTGCTCACCGCCGTTTCCGACGGCACGAAGGACTACACCAAGCAGACCGCGGTCGCTACGATCCAGGTTCCGCTCGCCTGAAGGAAGAACCGATGCCCGATACCCCGTCCGTCGACGCCTCCGACCTGCAGGCCGACCTGGTGGTGGTCGGTGCCGGCATCGTCGGCGTCGCGACCGCACTCGAAGCGCTGCGGCGACGACCGGGCGAGCGGGTGGTGCTGGTCGAGAAGGAGCAACGGGTCGGGCTGCACCAGACCGGGCACAACAGCGGCGTCATCCATTCCGGCATCTACTACGCGCCGGGCAGCCTGAAGGCCGAGTTCTGCCGTCAGGGGCTGGCCGAGACCAAGGCCTTCGCCACCGAACACGCCATCCCCTACGACGAGTGCGGCAAGTTGCTGGTCGCCACCGACGACCTCGAACTGAGCCGGATGCGAGCTCTGGGCGAGCGGGCCGGTCGAAACGGGTTGAGCGTCACCGAGCTCGACCGGGCCGGGCTGGCCGAACTGGAACCGGAGGTCTCCGGCCTCGGCGCGCTGCTGGTGAAGGAGACCGCGATCATCGACTACCGCCGGGTGAGCGACGCGATGGTCACCGACTTCGTCCGGGCCGGCGGTCAGATCGTCTACGGGCTCACGATCACCTCGGTCGACGAACGCGACGACGCCGTCCTGCTGTCCGGCCCGGGCCGGAGCGTCCGGGCGGGCCGGGTCGTCTTCTGCGCCGGCCTGCAGGCCGACCGGATGGCCCGGCTGGCCGGGTTGGACACCGACGTGGCGATCGTGCCGTTCCGCGGTGAGTACTACACGGTCACCCCGGCCAAACGGCAGCTGGTCTCCCACCTGATCTATCCGGTGCCGGATCCGACCCTGCCCTTTCTGGGCGTGCACCTCAGCCCGACCATCGGCGGCGAGCTGACCGTCGGCCCGAACGCCGTCCTCGGGCTGGCCCGGGAGGGGTATCGCAAGGGCTCGGTGAACCTGGCCGACGTCCGTGAGCTGGCGACCTTCCCCGGCATCTGGAAGGTCGCCCGGCACTACCTGCGGACGGGCGCTCGGGAGATGTACAACTCGGCGGTCAAGATCGGCTATCTGCGCGAGGTCCAGAAGTACTGCCCGGCGCTGCGTTCGGCCGATCTGAAACCGCGGGAGGCGGGGATCCGGGCCCAGGCCGTGCTGCGGGACGGGACGCTGCTGCACGACTTCCGGATCGAGCAGACGCCCAGGACCGTGCACGTGATGAACGCTCCGTCGCCGGCGGCCACCTCGGCGATGCCGATCGCCCGCCATCTGGTCGGGCTGCTGGCGGAGTCGACAGCCTGACCTGTCCCGGCTGATCGGCAGGGCGGGCGGCGCAGGGCGGGGACTCAACCGCTGCAACCGCAACCCGAGATCGCGCCGACCACCCGCTCCAGGTAGAGCTCGGCCAGGTAGTCGTTGCTGGCGTCGTTGACCACCACGTCGAAGGCCAGGGTGGTGCCCTCCGGGGTCCGGACGTAGCCGGCCAACGCGTGCACCTGGCTCAGAGTGCCGGTCTTGGCCCGGGCCAGCCCGCGGGCCGCGGTGGTACCGGTGGTGGTGAACTTCGCGCTCAGACTGCCCGCGGCGCCGGCGATCGGCATCCCGGTCAGCACCGGCCGCAACTCCGGGTGGTCGTCGGCGGCGGCCAGGGCCACCAGCTCGACCAGCGTCTGCGGTGGGACGCGGGTGGCCCGGCTCAGGCCGCTGCCGTCGTCGGTGCTGATTGCCTTGTCGGCCAGACCGAGCTGGGACAGTTGTGACTGCACCGCCTTGACCCCGCCGGTGAACGAGGCCGGTTGCCCGGCCGCGATCGCCGCCTGCCGCAGCACCACCTCGGCCGCGTCGTTGTCGCTGAGCATCAGCAGTCGTTCGACGATCAGGTTCAGCGGCAACGAGGACAGGCTGGCCAGCGTGGTGGCCGTCGAACCCGCGGTGGCCGAGGACACGGACGTGACGGTGATGCCCTTCTTCTTCAGCTGTGCGGCGAACGCCTCGGCCGCCACCCGCGGTGCGTTCGCGACCCGCGGCCCGGTCTCGTAGGGGCTGTCCCGGCCCTCGTTCACCCAGAGCGAGCTGACCGGGCTCACCTGATCGCGGTACTTCTCCGGCCATTGCGGGCTCCAGGACGGACCGGTGAACAGCGAGGTGTCGTAGCCGAGGGTGACGCTGGTGCGTCCCTGGGCCTTGAGTTTCGTGGCCGTGGCGGCGGCCAGTTGTTGCAGCGACGGCCGAACCGGGTAGCTGCTGGTGACCGTGGTCGCCGACAGGTACGGATCACCGCCGCCGACCAGGACGATCCGGCCGGTCGCGCCGCTGACCACCCTGGTGGTGAACCGGTGGTCGGGCCCGAGCAGGCTGAGCGCGGTGGTCGCGGTCAGCAGCTTGTTGGTGGAGGCCGGGGTGAAACCCGTGCCGGCGTTGCGGCTGTAGAGCAGTGAACCCGCCCCGGCCGCACCCTCCCCCTCGACCGGTCCGACGGCGATCCCGATCTCGGCCGTGAAGCCGGAACCGGAGACGTTGTTGATCCGGGTGGCGAGCGCGGTCCTGGAGACTTCGGCCTCGGTGGTCACGGGGGCCAGCACCGGGCTCATGGTCGCCGGTGTCGCAACCGGTGTCGCAGCCGGTGTCGTGGCGGTGGCCGACGCGGTCGAGGTGGCGGTGGGCGTGAACGTGCCGGGCGATCCGGTCGGCCCGGGGGTCTGCAATCCGGCCGCCTGCAGCGCCCGGTTCACCCCGTGGCCCAGCACCCCGGTCAGCACGCCGACGGCGAGCAGGCTGGCCAGCACGATGATGCCGAGGCCGAGACCGACCCGGCGAAGTGACCTCATCGTCTCGCTCCTCCCGTCTCCTACCCCGGTCGCCCGGTTGATCCTCATCGAGCCCGCACCGAACCTGATCCGATAAGGTCGGCGTGGCGATTCCAGCCATCATAGAGAGGACCCACCGTGGCACTTCCCAACGTCGGCGCACCGTCGGAGCCGAACAAACCGATCAGCGGGCTGACCTTCGACGTCACGGTCGAGATCCCCAAGGGTCAGAAGAACAAGTACGAGGTCGATCATGAGACCGGCCGGATCCGGCTGGACCGGACGCTGTTCACCTCGACCTCCTACCCGGCCGACTACGGCTTCATCGAGGGCACCCTGGGCCAGGACGGCGATCCGCTGGACGCACTGGTGCTGGTCTCCGAACCGACCTTCCCGGGTTGCCTGATCAAGTGCCGCGCCGTCGCCATGTTCCGGATGACCGACGAGGCGGGCGGCGACGACAAGGTGCTCTGTGTCCCGGCCGGCGACACCCGTCGCGACCACGTCTCCGACGTCAGCGACGTCCGGCCCTATCTGCTGCTCGAGATCGAGCACTTCTTCACCGTCTACAAGGATCTGGAGCCCGGCAAGTCGGTCGAGGGGGCGTCCTGGACCGGGGTCGAGGACGCCGAGGCCGAGGTCCGGGCCAGTTTCGTCCGCGCCCAGGAGCTCGAACACTGAGGTATCTGCTCACCGGGGTCTCCCGGGGTATCGGGGCCGAGGTCGCCCGCCGGCTCAGGCTGCTCGGGCACCAGGTCTACGGCGTCGTCCGCGCCGAGGATCCCGACGTCCTCGCCAGGCTGACCGGCCACGGCGTGGCCGACCTGGCCCACCCGGACCGGGTCGCCGGGCAGCTGGGTGACCTGGTGGCGAGCCTGCCCGAGCTGGACGGGCTGGTGCACAGTGCCGGGATCGCCCGCCCCGGCGGGCTGGCTGAGACCACGACCGCCGACCTGACCGAGCAGTTCGCCCTGAACGTGACCGCGGTGGCGGCCTTGGACCAGGTGTTCCTGCCCGCGCTGCGGGCCACCGGCGGCACCCTGGTCTACGTCAACTCAGGCTCCGGCCTGGCCGGGCGGCCCGCCTTCGGCAGCTATGCGGCCAGCAAGTTCGCTCTGCGCGGATACGCCGACTCGCTCCGGCTGGAGGAGCCCGACGTCCGGGTGAGCAGCATCTACCCGGGACGGGTGGCCACCGACATGCAGGCCGAACTGCAGGCGGCCGACGGGGCCGACTACAACCCGGCCGCCTTCCTGCAGGTGGGCACGGTGGGCCAACTGATCGTCGACATGCTGACGCTGCCGTCCGAGGGCGTCATCACCGATCTGACGATCAGCCTGCGGTGAGCTACCTCGTCCTGCTGGCCCCGTCGGCGAACCGGGTCTACACCGACCGCGCCGTCGACCTCTCGGTGGCCGAGCTGATGATCCTCGGCCAGGGGGTGATCGATTCGGTGGAGCCGGTCGAGCTGGCCGGGGTCTGGTATCTGGCCGTCGAATCCGGGCAACCCGAGCACGACGTGGCCGCGGTCCTGGGCCGGGCTTCGGCCTGCTGGGCGGTCTTCGCCCGGGAGGGGGACGTGCTGCGCCCGGTCCGGCGTCCCGTGCACGACCGGCTGGACGACGACCTGGTCACCATCCCGAAGTACCCGGGCAAGACCAACGAGCAGTTCACCCGGCTGATGATCAACGTCGCTACGGCCTCCGCCCCCCGGCTGAACGGCACGAGTGCACAGGCCGGCGGGCACGCCCCGTCGCTGCTGGACCCGATGTGCGGGCGCGGCACCACTCTGAGTCTCGGCCTGACCCTCGGCTTCGACGTGGCCGGGGTCGACACCGACCTGAAGGCGATCGAGGCCTACGCGGCCTTTCTGAAGACCTATCTGCGGCGCAAACGGCTCAAGCACAGTTGTGAGCTGACCCCGGTGAAGCGGGAGGGACGCAGCATCGGACGCCGGCTGGACGCCACCGTCGGCACCGCCGACTCGGACCGCCGTTCCACCCTCACCGTCTTCTCCGGCGACACGCGCGACTCGGCCGCCCTCTTCGGCAAACGCCGCTTCGACCTGGTGGTCACCGATGCCCCGTACGGGATCGTGCACACCGGCCGCGGCCCCGGCCCGAGCTCCGGTCGCCAGCCGGGCGGGAACAAGCGCTCGACCGCCACCCTGCTGGAGGAGGCGATCGGCGGCTGGGCCGGCCAGCTCAAACACGGTGGTGCGCTGGCGTTGAGCTGGAACACCCTCGGGTTGGGCCGGGAAGAGCTCGACGGCGTGGCTCAGGCGGCCGGCCTGCGGCCGCTCGCCTCCGGGCCGTACCTCCAACTCGCGCACCGTGTCGACGCCTCGATCCGGCGTGACCTGTTCGTCGCCGTCCGCGACTGAGAACGACGCCGACCACAACCGAACCCGCACTCACCGCTCGGCTCAAGCGAAATCGAGCGCCGAGAACGACTCAGAGGTGTTCGGCGAGCCAGGCCAACCGGGCGCCGAGCTGGTAGTCGTCGCCGCCCTCGTGCGCGTTGTGGGTGTAGACGGCGATGTGCTTGTCGGGTTGGTCGCCGACAGCCGCGCCGACGGTCGAGCCGTAGGCGTGGTAGGCCGCGAAGACGGTGCTCGGCGGGCAGACCGGGTCCATCAGGGCGACCGAGAACAACGCCGGCGCCATCGCTCGCTTGGCCAGGTTCACCCCGTCCATGTAGGAGAGGGTGCGGGTCGCCGCCGGGACCTGATCACGCCAGCCGGCCAGGAAGGTGGTGATCTCGTTGTAGGGCTGCCGGTCGGTCAGTGCGACCGCACGGGAGAAGTGGGACAGAAAGGGCACGTCCGGCGCGCAGCCGACCAAGTCGATGCCGGCCAGCGGGGCCAGCCCGGCCGCGGCGATCGACAGCCCTCCGCCCTGGCTGGCGCCGGTGACCGCGATCCGGCCCGCGTCCACCAGCGGGCTCGCACCGGCCGCCCGGAGCGCTCGGACGGCGTCGGCGTAGACCCGGCGGTAGTAATAGGTGTGCGGATCGGTGATGCCGGCCGTCATGAATCCCGGGCTGTGATGCGTTCCCGCCTCGGGGGCGTCGTCCGGTGTCGGGTCGGGCCCACCGCCGCTCCAGCCCTGACCACGGGTGTCCATGATCAGGTGGGCGTAGCCGGCGGCCGCGTAGATCGTGTTGGCGTACGGCATCCCGCGGCCACCGGAGTAGCCGAGGTACTGCACGACGCACGGCAACCCAGCAGAGGGGTCGGTCGTGGACAGGGTCGCCGACGTGCCGGCCGGCACGTGCAGCCAGGCCCGGACGCGGGTGCCGCCGAAGCCGGTGAACCGGACGTCATAGCTGTCGATCAACGCCAGCCGGTTGTCGACCGGCTCGAAGACCGGGTCGAGATCACGGGCATCGGTCTCGGCCAGGGTCTCGGACCAGAAGTCGTCGAAGTCGTCCGGCTCGGCCACCTCCGGCCGGTACTGCTGCAGGGCTTCCAGGTCCAGATCCATCAACGCCATAGCTGCTGAGCCTAGGCGCGCGGCCGATCAGCGCAGGAGGGCGTCCTCGATCGCCGCCAACAGATCGGAGCGCCGGGCCGACTTCATCACCTCACCGACCGCCCCTGCCGCCCTGGCCTCGGCGATCTCTGCCTCGGACTCGAAGTTGGTGAGTACCAGCACCGCCGGCGGGTCAGGACGGGTGCCGAGCTCGCGGATGACGCTCAGTCCGTCCCGGTCGGGCATCGAGAGATCGAGCAGTACGACCTCCGGCGAGGACCGCTCGACCGCGTCGAGCAGCCCGGCCCCGTCATCGGCCTCGGCCACCAGCTCGACCCGGTCGTCGTCGAGCATGCCGCGCAGCAGCATGCGCACCAGGGGATCGTCGTCAGCCACCACAACCCGCACCATGGCGCCCAGATTACGACGTGCCGAAATGCCGCAATCCGTCGCGAAACCGACACCGCACCTTCCTCAGACGAGTTCCGGCGACGAAGAAAACGCTGAGTGTGGGCCAAATCACCTTCAGGGTCCGCCTTCGGTGATCCTGGGCGACGCTCGACCCATCCGCCGGCCGGGTCACTCCGAACCCCTTATGAAGAAGGCGTTTCGGGGCCTCACGCAGTGCAGTTTGTCCAGGCCTGGCCAGAGATCGAAGACCATCGGGGTCATGAGCTCGAGGCTGCAGATGACCGGATGCGCCGCTAAGGTGGGAGCTCAGTCCGCGGGGGAACTGAAATCCATTGTCTGCGTTGTGCCGGTTCGGGCTGACCGGCTCATCGTCTTTGCTCGACCATGCTCAGAAACACCACTCCCCCGCGCCATCTTCGGCGATCGTGTCCGCACGCTCGTCAGGGTAAATCCGGGGGGATTTCAGCATGCCGAGACTGGATCGAGCGTTTCCGCTCGCCGGTGAGCCAGAACTGGTACGTGACGAGGTCGACGACGCGTCCGTCCAGACCCCGGTTCGAGCCCCTCGGCCCAGCACCGTCGACCGGAACACCTTCGGGTCATGGAGCCGACGATATGTGGCGGCGACCGTGGTGTCGGATGTGTTGGTCGGAATGGTCGCCGTCGCTCTCGGCACCCAGGTGCCCTACGCCCTCAATCTGAGTTTCGCTCTGAACCTCGTTCTGATGGGGACCGGTGGCGTGCTCTGGCCGGTCGCGGTCGCCGCGGCCCACGGCTACGACCGGCGCAACGTCGGGGTCGGTGGCGACGACATGCGTGCCGTTCTGCGGGCGCTGGTGATCGTGGTGGTGCTCGGCGCCTTCCCGAGCGGCCTGTTCGACCTGCATCCCCTGCTGCGGCTGATCGTGCTGGCCGCCCCCGTCGCAATGCTGGCCAGCCTGGGGGTTCGCTACGTCTCCCGCAAACGACTGCACCGGGTGCAACAGGGTGGCAGCAACTCCCGCAAGGTCGTCGTGGTCGGCAGCGCCTGGGCCACCGGCGATCTGTGTGCCGTGCTGGCCCAGGAGCCGCACCTCGGCATGCAGGTGGTCGGGGTCTGCGTTCCGCGGGCCGAGATGGACGACGCCGCGACCATGAACCTGCCGGTGCTGGGCGACCTGGATCACGTGGTCGCCGCGATCGACGAGTTCGACGCCGACGCGGTCGCCGTCACCGGTGGCGATGCAACCCGACAGAGCTACCTGCGAGAGCTGTCCTGGGCGCTCGAGGGCGCGGACGTCGAGCTGCTCGTGCACCCCGGCCTGGTCGAGGTGGCCGGACCGCGGATGCACATCCGGCCCTACGTCGGGCTGCCGCTGCTGCACGTCGAACAGCCGCATTTCTCCGGCTGGCGGCGGGTCTGCAAGCGACTGTCCGACGTCATCCTGACCGGGCTCGGGTTGATCGTCATCTCGCCGCTGTTGCTGGTGATCGCGCTGGCGATCAAGCTCGAGGACGGCGGGCCCGTTCTTTTCCGGCAGACCCGGGTGGGCCTGGACGGGCGCACCTTCACCATGATCAAGTTCCGCTCGATGTGCGTCGACGCCGAGCAGCGGCTGGCCGCACTGGTCGAACGCAACGAGGGTGCCGGGCCGCTGTTCAAGCTGACCACGGACCCCCGGATCACCCGGATCGGACGGATGCTGCGGAAGTTCAGCCTGGACGAGTTGCCTCAGCTGTTCAACGTGCTCGGCGGTTCGATGTCCTTGGTCGGGCCGCGGCCGCCGCTGCAGTCCGAGGTGGACGCCTACGGTGCCGACGCCCGCCGGCGGTTGCTGGTCACGCCCGGCCTGACCGGGCTGTGGCAGGTCAGCGGACGTTCCCTGCTGAGCTGGGAAGAGACCGTCCGGCTGGATCTGCGGTATGTGGAGAACTGGTCGCTGACCTTCGATCTGCACATCCTGTGGAAGACGGTGTTCGCCGTCCTGGCCAAGCGCGGAGCGTACTGAGACGGAACGCCCTCGTCGGCCGACGCCATCGCTGGTCAGTTCCACACGGCGACAGCACTGCCGGAACGGCATTCGTCGGGGACACCGCTCCACGTCTCCCACGATCCTGTGCCCCCGTCATGACTCACCTCATCTCCGAGGTGCACAACGCCCACCTCAGGAATGTCGGCGCTGCGGCCGTCGCTACCGATCGTGCTTTCGTGGGGGAACACCAATGGCGTGGCCACGCCCTGCGTGCTGATGGCGAGACAGCCGCTCGCGGTGCGAGTCATCGTGCCGCTCACAATGGCGAGTTTGAAGGCGTTCGGCTCCTTGGCCGAGGCCATCATCACCGACCCGCCGGCCCGCTGAATGACGAGATCATCAGCGCTGGAGCATCCGGCCAGCGCAGACAACGCCACGGCACCCGCCAGGAAACCCGCCACTGCGCTCCTCACCCGAGCAGTTTGGCACCAAAGAGGCGCCCGCGAACAGAAACTGCCGTGATGATGCGGGGCCGACGCCCGGGCCCGGGTCGAGGACGGTGTTCTGGTCCTGTGCGGACGATGGCACCCTCCGGGTCTACCTTCGGACCTGCACGCAGCCGGTGGACGGAGCCACTGCGGTGGCCGGATGATCCCAAGGGCAATGTGAACAATCTGCCCGCGTATGACCCGGTCCACCCAAGCAGCGGAACAGCCTCGTCTGCCGATGAGCCAACATCACCGCCATGGGCGGATGCGGACGCATTCGGCCAGGCCTGGCGCAGATCCAGGCCAGGTGTTCAGTACGCGGGGTTCCGCAGGGCGATCTTGTTGCCGTCGGGGTCGACGATGATCGGATTGCCGATCCCGCCGCCCTAGACCTGCAGCAGCTGTCCCGTCCGCTGCCCCGAACGGAATGGTTCGAGGTCTGCCGAGCTCAGGTGTGCGAGCGGTAGCCGGGCTCAGAGTCGGAAGTGATGTGCCGTTGGTGCTCCCGGCCGGTGTCGAAGAAGCTGTCGAGACGTGCATTGGAGTCGGATCATGACACAACCCCTACCTCTGCCCACACTCGTTATGGGTGCGCACGGCAGCGTCGGCAAGTTCGTCCTCACCGGTCTGTTGGAACGGTGCCGCCCGTGCGGGTGTCAGCTCGCCAGCCCCAATCCGGTCAGTTCCCCGACGGACTTGACGTGGTCAAGGCCGACCTCACCGACGAGGCTAGTCTCGGGCCAGCATTCGAGGGCATCAGTCAGGTGTTCCTTTACGCGAACCATGAGGGCGTCGACGGCGTCATCGAGGCGGCGAGGGTTGCCGGTGTCGCCAGGATCGTCTTGATGTCCTCGGGCAGCGTCATTCATCCGAGCTCGGCAGGCAACGCGATCACCGAGGAACACCGCGAGGTCGAAGAAGCATTCGCCGGATCGGGGCTCAGCGTGGTCCCGATCCGACCGCTCGTGCTCGCGACGAATGCACTCGCCTGGGCGTGGTCGATCAACGTCGACCGGTCGGTCGCGCTGTATAAGCCGGAGGCGTTGACCGCGCCCGTCCACGAGCGAGACATCGCCGCGGTTGCCGTCGCAGTACTCAGCGGCGACGACTCAGCGGAGGTGAGTGAGCTGTTGACCGGTTCGGAGCGGCTCAGCCAGCGAGACCAGGTTCGTGCGATCGCCGCCGCCACGGGCAAAGACATCGCCGTCACCGAGCTGTCGCGCGACGAGGCATCGTCGCGGTTCGCACGAGTGATGCCGTCGACGGAGGCCGAGGCGGTGCTGCAGTTCCTCGACGACGCGGCCGCCGGGAACTCGCCGGCCACCGCCACCGTGAGCCGGGTCCTCGGCCGGCAAGCCATTGCGTTCGACGTATGGGCAGCCGACCACGCGGGCGAGTTTTGACCGGAAAGATGCCGTCGCATCGATCAACGTGCTCCGCAGGATGGTTGTCTACTGAAGCAGTATATTTGGGTGGAACAAAAATCTTGGACCGTTCAAGTCTTGAAGCATGCATCGATTTCCCGGGGATGGTGCCGTTCTACGTCTGCCGCCCTCGGCGCAGCGAGACAGGTCGAGCGCCCGGGGTCGAGGCCCTGACGGTGCAGCAACATGGCGGCGGTCAGCCTGGAGCAACCCATCGCGCCCGTCACCGTAAGTCGTCTGGCCTACGTCGATACCCCGGTCCGCCGTTCCCGCGCTTGGTTGCCGCTCAGCGCGATTCCCGTCGGACCCGCCCGAGAAAAAAGCCCGGGTGATCGGACGGCCTACGGACAACTGCGGCTGTCAGAATCCGGTCGTTTCTTTGACATCGAGCCATCAGCCCGGCCGGACAGTCGGAAACCCATGCCAACCTGACAGCTGTAGAAAATCGTGATCACTTTCTGACACGGGACCCTGACGCTGCTGCGGGCAGCCCCACATCGGTCACGGTAAGGGGACCGTCATGCGAGAGCTGGGTCAGCGCTACTCGTAGAAACCGTCGAGCTTGACCTGCTGAGTGGCGTTGATGATCTTGAGTAGGAGCCGGTTGAGCTCGAGGCTCTCGTCGTTCGTGAGCCCGGCGTCGGTGAGGTCGTTCGTGGACAGTGCGACAGCCCAGACGGCGTCAAGGGTCCGGCGCCCGTCGTCGGTGATCTGGACGGGGTTGCGTCGCCCGCGTGCCCGGTGGCCGGTGCGGCGGATGAGCTGTTGGTCCTCGAGCCGGTCGAGGAGCGGAGCGATGCTCTGCGGGCGGACCAGGACGGCGCGGGTCAGGTCGGCCTGGGTCATCTCGGGATCGATGGCGAGGTAGGCGAGGACGCCGAAGTGGATCGGGTTCAGACCGTGCTCGGCGAGCCGTTCTGCGAGGCGCTGCCCGACGAAGCGCGACACCCGCACGACGTTCCAGGTCATGACCTGGTCGAGTCTCCTTCTCTGGGACTTCTGGGGTGCCATGGCGATGCCCGGCCAGGACCTCGACGTGGACCTGGGCGATCAACTAGCAGATTTGGTCCTTCGTGCTGACGCGGGCGACCAGCACGCCGAGCAGAGGCTGGCCGGCATCCACGCCACTGATCCACGCGTGCGTCCCGGCCCGCACGTGCTGAAGTTCTCACCCCGAGGCGAATCGCCGTGCCAGGTCGCCATCTCCGATCGCTGGTCGTTCTCCGTCGGGGGCCGGCTCGGGCCACCGCGGGCGCCCGCGGCTAGGCGTACTCGACGCGGGTGCCTAGACGTGGCCTCGAGCGCTCCAGTTCGGGGGCTACGTCAGGCTGCGAGGAGGTGATGGCTTCCCGATGGCGTCCTGAAGTACGGCTGAGCACGTGGCCCGCACCCTGTCAACGGTGTCGTGCAGCACTGCGGGGTCTGGCTGCGCCGTGGCAAGGATCTGATCGACCGCGTCGAGCTCGGCGCGCACGAGCAGCTGCTTCTCGTTCGTGACCCACTGGGCTCTGGCTGCAAGTACCGCATGCGCTGCGCATGACGCGGCCCGGGCTACCAGGCCGACGCACTGGGTCAATCGACCTGCTGTCGCGTGGTAGCGGCGGGCGTAGTCGAACTCGGCCTCGGCCTGTTCCCACCACCGGATGGGGGCCTGCTCCTGCAGGGCAAGCGGATAGGTGACTTCGGGTGGCTCACCGACAAGCACCTGGTTCGTCGCGAGTTCAGCGAGCACCAGGTACGACGGAAGGCCCGCGAGGTGGAACCAGAGCGGTTCGATCTCGAAGCTGCCCTCGTGAGCGGCGGCGATTACCCGGTCGACGACGTCGAGGTCGCGGTAGTGCACGTCGGTGCGGCGGCCGTCGATGTCGAGCCATGCCCCGCCGTTGAAGACCGAACCGACGACGTTCGGGGCCGCCCAGCCGCCGAGCTCGGCGACCTGGCCGGGCCAGCCCACGTCGCGCAGCGTCTGAGGCTCGAAGTGGCCGCGGTAGTAGAGGGAGAAGTCCCAGTCGCTGTCGGGTCGGCTCGTGCCCTCGACTCGCGATCCGCCCAGCGTCACGGCTTCGACGCCCGGTAGCGCCGCCAGACGGGCTCCGACGTAGTTGAGGAACTCGTCGTCGTGCATCGGCGGAAGTTAGCACCGTCTGACCGCTCACCTCGAGGCATTTGTCGAGCGATGAGAGTGTTCCTCTCGAGGAAACTGTCTTGGGTCGGGCTGGTGGCGTTCATCAATTTCTGGAAGATGTCCAATTCGCGCGAAAGGAGTCGCCGTGTGCCGAGCCCGCGGAGCGTAAGCGCGAGCGTGACCCCGCTCCCACAGCCGACCAGGACGCCGAGCCAGCCCCCCACCCGTGGCGGAGCAAGGTACCCGCGAGGGGAAGGGTCAGTGCGGGGACGCCGGTCAGAAAGATGAGCACCAGGCAGGCGTAGATCTTGACTGGCCGGCCGGGGGTGAGCCCGCCCCGTTCATCGAGCGGTTGGACGGCGACTGTGCTGGCCAGCGGGACGAGTCCGGCTGCACCCCCGAGCCAGGCGGGCAGCGCGGACATCACCCAGGGCCAGGCCCAGCTCTGGCCGCCTGCCGCAGTCAGCACGACGGTGGTGATGACGGCGTAGGGCCCGACGATCACCGTAAGGGGTTGTCGGGCGAGAACCCGATCAAGGTGTCCGGCCGACAGGGGAACTGCGATTCGTCTCAAGCCCTGGCTGTTAATCCTTCGTTGGGTGGGGCCTTAGGTGTGGGCGGGGGTCGGGTAGTCCTCGAGGGTGATGTTCTTGGCTGGGCGGGTGAAGGCCTTCATGAGGGGGCTGAAGGCCTTGAGTGCGGTGAAGAGCAGGTTCCGGGCGATGATGCCGACCCTGGTGCGGGGGGCGAGGAGGGCTCCGGCGTTGACCTTCTGGGAGATGGAGGCGTAGCCGCGGTACTTCTCCTCGTAGCGGGCGTAGCCGACGGTGTGGTCGCCGCCGGCACGGGCGAGTTCGCCGGCCAGGACGTAGGCGCCGACGATGGCGAGGCCGGTGCCGAACCCGCCGAGGGTGTTGCCATAGGCGGCGTCGCCGAGGAGCACGACGCGACCGCGGCTGTAGTGGTCGAGGGTGGCGCGGCTGACCGAGTCCAGGTAGAAGTCGGTCGAAGCCGGGACCTTCGCCATCAACTCGGGTACCCGCCAGGAGGCGCCGCGGTAGGCGTCGACGACCTGCTGCTTCTGCACGGCGACGTCGTCGCGGGCGGGGGGTAAGGGAGTTGAGGCAAACACGAAGAAGGCGGGGGCCTTGATGCCGCCGAGGCTGGCCATGCGGCCGGGCTCGTTGTACATGACGTCATCGGAGTCGATGCCGAGGTTTGCGAGGACGTAGTAGTGGCCGAGGTGGCGGACGTAGTCGGCTTCTGGGCCGAAGGTGAGGCGGCGGACGTTGGAGTGTATGCCGTCGGCGCCGACGACGAGGTCAAAGGTCCTCGGGGCGCCGTGGTCGAAGGTGACGTCCACGCCGTCGTCGGTCTGGATGATTGAGCTGATGGAGTCGTCGAAGACGTACTCGCAGGTGTCGGCGGTGAGGCTGTAGAGGATGCCGGCGAGGTCGCCGCGGGGAATGTTGATCTCGCCGCCGGCGAAGGCGCCGGGGATGATCCCGACGGTCCGGCCGGCCGCGTTGACGAGCCGGCCGTCACCTTCGGCGACGCTGGCCTGCTTGACCGCGTCCAGGATGCCCATCCGTTCGAGGACGGTCATATGGGTCTCGCCCTTGAAGTCGACGGCCTGACCGCCGGGGCGGATGCCGTGCGCCTTCTCCACGACAGTGACGTCGAAGCCGGCGCGGTGCAGCCAGAAGGCGAGGGCGGGGCCGGCGATGCTGGCGCCGGAGATGAGGACGCGGGTGTTCTTCATGAGATGACTCCTTGAGACGAGGCGGTGGCGGTGGCGGTGGTGGTGCGGTAGGCGCGGTCGAGGTCGTCGAGCGCGGTGGTCGCGGCGCGGTGCAGCTCGGCGACGCGCTCCTCGGTCGGCGGGCCGGCGAGCAGATCCCTGCCGATCCGGTCGGTGAGCGCCTGGACGACAGCGATCAGCGCTGCGGCGTGCGCGTGCGCGACGAGAGGCTCGATGGCGGTCGCCGTCTGCGTGATGGCGGCCGCGACCGTCTCGGTCTGCTGCTCACGGAACTCGAGGGCGAATCGGCGCAGAACCGGGCTGGCGACACACTGGGCGGGGAACTCACCACGGGCCAATCGAGGGTCGGCGTGCCGGTACCGGTCGATGTCCGCGGCTACGAGCGGCCGGAGCGCGTCCGCCGGGCTCTGCCCCTCGGGCCGGTCCTCGACGGCGCTTCGGTACAGCTCGATGAACTGCTCGGTGCGGTCTAGCACCAGGTCCTGCTTCGCGGGGAAGTAGTTGTAGACCGTCTGGTCGGACAGGTCCGCCGCTCGAGCCACCTCGACGACCGAGACCGCCTCATACCCATGCTCGGCGAACAGAGCCGCGGCGACGTCGGCGATCCGCTCGCGCGTCTGCGCCTTCTTCCGCTCCCGCAGCCCTCGCTCCCGTGCCATGACTTGAGACTAACTCATTTTTGGTCAAGACAAAATCTTGGATTCTTCAAGTCTTAAGGGCGTGCGTCGACTTCCCGGGACGGTGTCGTTCTCCGTCTGCCGGCCTCGGCGCAGCAGGACAGGTCGAGCGCCTGGATCGGGGCCCTGACGGTGCAGCAACATGGCGGCGGTCAGCCTGGAGCAACCCATCGCGCCCATCGCCGTAAGTTGTCTGTCCTACGTCGATACCCCGGTCCGCCGTTCCCGCGCTTGGTTGCCGCTCAGGGCGAACACCGTCGGACCCGCCCGAGACAAAGCCCGGTGATCGGACGGTCGACAGGCACCTGCGGCTGTCAGAATCCGGTCGTTTTTCTTACGTGAGACCTTGCGGGCGGGTGGGCCCGCTGGCGGGTCAACTTTCTGGTGACCATCGGGTGCTGGTTGGGGGGTTTGGTACTTGCCCCGCTGGATAGCTTGGTGCGGCGTCGGCCCGCCCGGCCTCTTCATGTGCCCCGTGCGAACTTGTCATGCGTGGCTCACGACGCCCCTCCGTGAGAGGCGATCAGCCACTCATGAAGGCTTGGGCGCCGAGCACGTCGAGGAGGGCGAGGGTGTCGGCCGCGGACGACCCGCGCGGCGCGCTGTAGAGGACGAGGTGCTGGTCCTGCTCAACGAGATCGAGGGCGTCGCAGTCGACGGTAAGCGCTCCGACGACCGGGTGGTCGAAGGTTTTGGTCAGCATGGGTGCCGCCTGCACATCGTGCCGCTCCCAGAGCCGGGCGAAATCCGTGCTGCCCGCGCGGAGCTCGTCGAGGAGGCCGGTCACGTCGGGGTCGTGAGGGTAGCGGGCGAGGGTGGTGCGGAGCCCGGCGACCGCGCTATGACGGAAGTCGGCGAGGTCGGAGACCCCGTAGAGGTGGGACGTGCCCGGCGGGGAGAGGAAGGCCCGGCGGGCGAGGTTTCGCTCCGAGGGGGTGAGGGGTGTGAAGTCTTCCATCAGTACGGCGGCGAGGTCGTTCCAGGCCAGCACCTCGAAGGCTGCCGACATCACGAATGCGGCGGTCTTCGGGAGCCGTTCCATGAGCGCGAGAATGCTCGGGCGCACATCGCGACGGTGCAGGCCGGCGCGGCTTGGCGCGGTGCCGGCCAGCAGATGGAGGTGGGCGGACTCGGCGTCGGTGAGTCGGAGCGCACGGGCGATTCCCGCCAGGACTTCACCCGACGGTCGGGGCGCACGGCCTTGCTCCAGACGCAGGTAGTACTCGATGGAGATGTAGGCGAGCACCGCGACCTCTTCGCGTCGTAGACCCGGAGTGCGACGCCGTGCGCCTGACGGCAGTCCCACGTCCGCCGGCTGAAGCCGCTCGCGGCGGCTGCGCAGGAACGCGCCCAACTCCTTCTTGTCCACCTCTTCAGTCTGCGCGCCTCGCGGCCCTGGGCGCGCGCGCCCAGCCTGGTACAGCCTGTGCCTGGCTCCCGGTTCGGGCACGGACCACGCTGACCGTATGACCACTTCGATCAGCCCTGTCCCCGTCGGCCTTCTTACCGGGAAGGTCGTCCTCATCACCGGCGCCAGCCGCGGTATCGGTGCCGCCGCCGCCCACCTCTTTGCCCGCGAGGGTGCTGCCGTCGTCCTGGCCGCACGCAGCACCGAGGCCCTTGACCGTGTTGTGGCCGACGTCCGGGCCGCGGGCGGGACGGCGGACGCCGTCACGCTCGACCTTGCCGACCGCGCGAGCATCCGCGCGGCGGTGGACCATGTCGAGCAGCTCCACGGACGCCTGGACGGCGCCTTCAACAACGGGGCGGCCATGCAGCAGCCCGGACCGCTCGACACCACCAGCGACGACGACGTCGATGAGCAGTTCAACGTCAACTTCCGTGCCCACTGGACCGCAATGAACGCGCAGGCCGCGCTGATGCGCCGAACGGGCCAAGGCGCGATCGTCAACACCTCGAGTATCGGGAGCCGCCGCGCCAACCCGGCGCTGCCCGCGTACGGGGCGATGAAGCGGGCCCTCAACAGCATCACCGAGACCGCCGCGGTGACCTGGGCCCGTGACCGAATCCGGGTCAACGCCATCACCCCCGGCGGCACGACCACGGAGATGATCGAGGCATGGGAGGTCGCGACACCCGGGATCAAAGACCAGGCCACCGCCTCCATCCCGCTCGGGAGAATGGCCGAACCGCGCGAGGTCGCCGAAGTCGCAGCCTGGCTGCTCAGCGACCGGGCCTCCATGGTCACCGGCGCGATCGTCCCCGTGGACGGCGGCGCCGGCGCCTGAGCCCGCGCGCGCTGCAATACGAGTTAGGTGTGATCGCGTGCCGTAGGATGGTCGCCATACGGACACGGGCGGTTGTCAGCAACCGGTCGTTTTCTTTACATCAACCTCCCCACGCCGACACGCCCAACGGTCTCGTGTCAGAAACCCGTGTCAGATACCTCGATCATCGACGCGATCTCAGCCATGAGTTGTCTTACAGTCCAGCGACCATCAGCCGACGCGCCAACCCATGGGCGTCCGGCGTCCGGGAAGAGCGAGGCAGCCGACCGGGCGGGCGGCCCGAGGATTGGTCAGGGGGTTGCCTTCCTCCACCGCTGCGCAGCAGAAGGTCTTACGGGCCAACCAGGCCCGGCCGAGCTGCCCCGGGCCTGGAGCGCCGAGACCCACCGGCACCGCAGGCCGAGGTCAACGCCTGATGGGCCTACAGCGCACCCGAACCGGCGACGATTTCGCGCAGCTGGGCACACATGGCCGCGGTGGTGTAGCGCTGCGCCACGGCCGACCGGCCGGCCTCGCCCATCGCGGCCGCGGTGACCGGATCGGCCAGCAGCCCGAGGATCCGGGCCGCCATCGCCTCCGAGTCGCCGACCGGCACGAGATGGCCGGTCTCGCCGTCGGCGATGTAGTCCTCCATCCCCGGGGTGCCGGTGGCCACCACCGGCCGGCCGACCGACATCGCCTCCAGACCGACCGTCATCCCCGACCCGTGCAGATTGTCCCGGGTGGCCAAGGCGACCACGGAGGCCTCCGCGTAGAGCCGGCGGACCTGATCGTGCGGGACGAACGTCTCGGTCCGGACCCCGGCCGGGGCCGGCGACCCGGTCTTGGTCTGCACCAGCACCTCGAGTTCCGGCCGCTCGGCCAGCACGAGTTCGAGCGCGGCGAACAGGGTCTGCGGATCACGGTCGCGGTCACCGCCGATGCTGACCAGCTTCGGCGCCGCACCCTCTTCTCGGATTGGGTACGGCCTAGCTCGGTAGAAGCCCGGATCGACCCCGAACGTCAGCACGTGCACCGGCGGGCAGTCGGCGCCGAGCCAGTCGCGGACGGCCTGGGCCTGCGGCCGGCTGAGCACCCACAGTCCGTCCAGGCGCCGTAACGCTGCACCGATCAGCCGGGTCTGCGGGGTCTCCCCCTGGGCGCCGACCTGGTCGGTGGCCCAGATCACGCCGGCGTAGCGTCGCTGAGCGCGAACCCGGTGCAGCAGGGCCGGGGCGAGTGACTCGTCCCAGCAGATCGCCACGCTCTCCTCACCGGACCCGCTCTTGTCGGCGGCGGCCGCCCGGGGCGGACGTCCGGTCCGCAGACTCAGTTGCCGGGTGAGCCGCCCGAGGGGCTCGACCTCGACGGTGTCCACCTCGGCGGAGCCGTCGCGCAGGGCGTCCAGGCCGTAGGGCCACCGGCCGGGGACGGGGCTGGCCGCATTCCGCTCGGCCCACCAGCCGACCCCGCGTCCGGCCGGCAGGGCCACGGTGATCCGCACCGAACTCAGCCCTGCACCGGTGCGGGTTCGGGAGCGGGCTCGGGCTGCAGTGCGGCCCGCCGCCGGAGGTCGCGCCGGACGTAGAACAGGTTGGCCACCACCTGGCAGCTCAGCACGCCGACGAACGAGCCGATCACCGGCCCGGGAGCACCCAGCCAGAGCGCCAGCAGCCAGGAGAGGCCGAGGTTGACCGGGACCATCGCGACGATCGCGTAGGCCTGGAAGCGCAGGCCGCGGGCGTCCGTCATGTACATGCCCAGCGGGTACTTCGCGGCCTGGCAGATCATCAGCAGCGAGAAGGAGAGCATCATCAGCAGGCTGACGCTGATCTGGCCGTCCGAGGCGAGGTGGGCCAGCGGCCGGGCCACGATCGAGATGCAGATGCAACAGAACAGGCCGACACCACCGAAGGCGAGGGCGATCCGGGTCGGCGACTGCGAGGTGTCGTTGGTGGCGCGGGCCTTGGCGAAGATCGGCCACAGCGCGACACCGGCCGCGTTCGTCACCTGCCAGACCGGGTTGTACATCTGGAAGGCCAGGTTGTACTGGGCCAACGCGTCGACCGTGGCGACATGGCTCAGGATCAGCCGGTCGGTCTGCATCGCCACCGGCAGCGCGATCATCTGGATCAGCATCGGCCAGGCGACGTCGAAGACCCGGCCGCCGCGCACCGTCCGGAAGTGCAGGGCGTCCCGGACCGACTCGCCGAGCTGTGGCGAGAGCTTGCGGCCGGCAACCACCGCGCAGCCGATCGAGAGCACCAGGGTGACCAGGTAGGGCACCACGGCCAGGAAGGGGCCGCCGGGCAGGTCGAAGAGGACCATGGCCAGCACGGTCAGCAGCACTACCGGGGTCTGCAGACCCATCAGCAAGATGGTGACGTGGTTCTTGCCGGTGGCGCTGAGGATGCGCTGGCCGATGCCGAACGGGATCCCGAAGCCGATCAGGATCAGACAGACGGCGGCGGCGATCGAGCCCTGGCCCGGGATCAAGCCCTGGCCCAGCAGGGTCGGCCAGGCACCGAGCAGGCTGATCCCGATGCTGACGAAGGCGACCACGAAGGCCGAGGAGGTGGCGATCCGGATGGAGGAGATCAGCACCGCCCGGACGTTCGGGTCCGCATGCGGATCCTCGGACTGGCCGACCGCGTTCATCACCGCCGCCGAGATGCCGAGGTCGGCGAACGGGAGCAACCCCGCGATGCCGATCAGCAAGCCGTACTGGGCGTAGGCCGCTGGGCCGAAGTTCTCGACGATCAGCCGGGTGGAGACGATGCCCAGGATCGCGCTGATGGGCAGGATCGTCATCCGGGTCAGGGCGCTGCGTCCGACCGATTTCGCGGTGCCGGACTGGCCACCCGACCGAAGTCGGGAGAGCAGCGCGAGCCTCGGCATCAGGTTCCTTCCCCGGCGATCGGTGTCGAGATTACACCGCCACCGGAGGATTCGGCGCCCACCTGTTCAGGGATTGCCACCTCTGCTTTCATTATGGCTCATCGTCGGCCGACCGCCTCCGGCCAGGAGCTTCGAGCCGCCGCAAAAAACAAAAGAGGACGATCATGCCCCGCACAGTGACGGCGCACCTGTTCCACTCGCTCGACGGTGTCGTCGAGAGCCCGAACCTCTGGCAGTTCGACGCCTTCGGGCCCGAAGAGGGTCAGCTGATGGGTGAGGTGCTCGGCCCGGTCACGGAGGTGGTGATCGGCCGGCAGCTGTGGCAGGAGTGGTCGGACTACTGGCCGCAGGCCGAGGACCCGTTCGCCCAGTTCATCAACCCGGTGCCCAAGCACGTCGTCAGCTCGACGCTGTCGGGCGACCTGGGCTGGAATAGCACGGTGGTCGACGGTGACCCGGTCGAGTTCGTCTCCGCGCTGCGGGAGACCGCCGGCGGTGACATCGCCGTGGTCGGTGGCATCGAGACGGTCCGGTCGCTCTTCCTCGGCGGCGTGATCGACGAGCTGACCCTGACCACCCACCCGGTGCTGGCCGGTGAGGGACGCCGGTTGTTCGACGCTGTGCCGACGACCCGGCTGCGCCTGCTGAGCGCCCGGCAGACCGGCGCGGGCAACGCGATCCTGACCTATGCGCTGCGGGGTGCGGGTGCAGATGACGGCGAGACCGGCCGCGATGACTGACGGCGCTCGGAGGCCGGTGCTGGTGACCGGCGCCCGCGGACAGGTCGGTCGGTTGGTGCTGGCCGGATTGCTGGCCGCCGGGGTCCCGGTACGGGTCTCCAGCCGCCGTCCGCAACCGGAGGATTTTCCGGCCGGGGTGGACGCGGTCCGGATGGATCTGGCCGATCGAGCCACCCTGGCCCCAGCCCTGGCGGGGGTGGACAAGGTGTTCCTCTACGCCGAATCCGAGACGGCCGGCGCGTTCGCCGAGGCAGCTCTCGGGGCGGGCGTGCGTCATGTCGTGCTGCTGTCCTCGGCCTCGGTGATCGAACCGGAGGCCGCGGCCAGCCCGATCGCCGCCCGCCATCTCGCGGTCGAGCGCGCTCTCGGCGACGCCGGCATCGACCGGACGTTCGTGCGCCCGGCCTACTTCGCCACGAATGCCCTGCGCTGGCAGACGATCCGGACCGAGCGGGTACTGCGCACCGCTTTCCCCGAGGCCACCACCTCGATGGTGCACGAACGCGACATCGCAGACGTCGCGCTGGCCTCGCTGCTCGACGACAGCCACATCGGCGCCACCCACGCCGTTCTGGGCGCCGGGCTCTCCTCGACCCGTGCGCAGGTCGCCGCAATCGCCGACGCGCTGGGTGAGGAGGTCCGGTGCGAGGAGATCGACGTCCAGACCTATCGGAGTGAGCAACTGGCCGTGCTCCCGCCGCCGATCGTCGACCTGCTGCTGTCCGGCCGCGGCAATGTCGAGCCACCGCCGGCCGAACTGGCCTCTGACGCCGTCCCCGACGTGGTCGGACGTCCGGCCCTCACGTTCTCCGAGTGGGCCCGGGACCACGTGGCCGACTTCCGCTGACCTCTACGTCCGCTCCTGGCTTCTGCCGGCTCCGACCTCTCCTCAGCGCCGAGGCGGCCGGCCGGAGACGATGTCGGCGGCAGCCGACTCGAGTTGGCGGGCACAACGCAGGAAGGCTCGGCGGGATCGTCCGACCGGATCGGCTACCTCGAACGAATCGGACGTCCCCGAGTCGAGGTCGGAGCCCCGGGCCCGGGCGGCGTACTCGAGCAGCAACCAGGTCCGGGGCAGGGCCGATGGAACCAGCATGCCGATGTCGGCACGGTGATGCTCGCTCATCACCAGGATCAGGTCGCTCTGCTCGATCGACTCGGCGTCCACCCGGCGGGAACGCCAGCCGGTCAGGTCGACGCCCTGGTCGGTAAGGATCCGGCTCACCTGCCGATCGGGACCGCGACCGGACACCGCCCGGGTGCCGGCCGAGGAGACCGTCCAGCCGAGTCCGGCGCCCGCCGCAGCCCGACGCAGCGCGAACTCGGCCAGCGGCGAGCGGCACTGGTTCGCGGTGCAAACCACCAGCACCGACAGCCCCGTCGACCCGGGCGACCCGGCTGGGGTCATTCGTCCTGGTCGGCCTGGTCGGCCTGGTCGGCCGTGGGCTTGGCGCCGACCGCGGCTGCGGACTTCGCCGCGGAGAAGCTGGGCCGACCGGGGCGGGCGGCGTAGCTGTACTCCCGCTTACGGCCCCGGGGCTCCCTGACCATGTTCACCACGGTGCCGATCAGTCGGCCGCCGACATCCTCCAAGGAGGTGGCGGCCGCCCGGACCGTCGGACGTGGCGTCTTGCCGTAGCGGACCACGAAGACGATCCCGTCCACCAGTGCCGACATCACCGCCGCATCCGCGACCGGCAGGACCGGCGGGGAGTCGATCACGATCTTGTCGTAGCGACCGCGCAGTTGTTCCATCAGCGCCGCCATCCGGGTGCCGCCGAGCAGTTCGCTCGGGTTCGGCGGGATCTGGCCACTGGCCAGGAAGTGCAGGTTGGTTGTCCGCCACTGCTGGATCGCACCGTCCAGGTCGACCTGGTCGATCAGCACGTTGGTCACCCCGGTGTGCTGTTCCAGTCCGAGCAGCTTCGCCGCCGACGGTCGCCGCAGATCGCCATCGACGAGCAGCACCTGCTGTCCGTCCTCGGCCAGGCTGATGGCCAGGTTGACCGCAGTGACCGACTTGCCCTCCTGCGGCAGGGACGAAGTGACCAGCACCACGTCCGCCCGTTCGGCCGCCTCGATGAAGCGCAGCGCGGTCCGGACCTGTCGGTACTCCTCGGCCCGGACCGAGGATGCGGCCTCCCCCACCGTGAGCGGGTTCCGCCGGCTCGAGGCGTCGGCGACGACCGAGCCGATCAACGGCGCGCCGACCAACTCGGCGGCGCCCGCCCCGGTCCGGACACTCTGATCCAGCAGGGCTCGCAACACGGCGATGATCACGCCCACGATCAGCCCGCCGCCGACCCCGGCCGCACCGTACAGGGTCAGCTGCGGGGCGACGGGACCGTTCGACGGGTTCGGTCCGGAGGTGACGCTGACGGTGACCACGTCGGTCGTGCGGCCGGCGTTGTCGAGTTCGTCGACCAGCCTCGGGAAGGCCACCGCGAGGCCGTTGGCGACCTTGGTGGTCAACTCCGCCGAGGTGTCGGTGACCGTCGCGGTCACCAGGACGGTGCTCGCCTCGGCGGTCGCGCTGATCGTGCCGGCGACCTCACCCTGGCTCAGCCCGGTCTCCTGGGCGACACTCTGGGCCAGCCGGTCACTCTGCAGCAGCTCGACGTAGGAGGTGACCCGGTTCTGGGCGAACTGCCCGGCCGACTGGGCGTTCTGGTCCTGGCTGACCGGGGTGGAGACGTAGAAGGTGACGGTGTCGGCGTAGCTGGGCGGGGTCAGCGCGTAGGCACCGTAGGCCAGCGCGCCGCCGAGCACGGCCAGACCGACGATCCACAGCCAGCTCTTGCGTAACGCATCGAGGTAGCCGCGTAGATCCATTCGCCGATCCTAGAGGAGGATTGTTCCTAAACTACGGATGTGCAGACTTCACGGATCCGGTACGACCGGGCCCGCAGCTATCAGGTGCTGCGGACCGCGCATCTGGAGCGCGCGCACGATTTCCGTCCGGCCTCGATCTTCTACGGCGGCCGGCGCTATGACTTCGACGACACCTTGGCCGCCGGCCTCGACCTGCACCGCTGCGGTCCGGCGGGCCTGGCACTGGCCCTGCTGCGCCGGCCGCCGGCCGCACTGGAGATCAACGAGCCGCTGCAGACCTCCGGGCTGCTGCGGGCCGCGGTCGCGGTCGCGGCCGCTCGGCTCGCGGACCTGCTGCACCGCCGGCACACCCGGATCGGGGCCTACGCGATCGAGAACCGGGATCCGTTCGCCGTCCGGCCGCCAAGGCTCCGCTCTCGGTTCCGGCGCGGCGGCGAACGTCTGCTCAGCCGGCTGATCACGGCCCGGTTGGACCGGATCGCCTACGGCACCGACGGAGCGGCCGCCCTGTACGCGGACCGGCTCGGCCGTTCGCTGGCGCGGACGCAACAGCAGACCTTCTCGGCGCTGCCGACGGCGTGCGATTGCCCGCCGCTCCCCCGCCGGCCCGACCTCGTGCTGTATCTGGGCGCACTGCACCGGCGTAAAGGAGTACTGGCCCTGCTGGACGCCTGGCCGACAGTGATCGCTACCCGACCGTCGGCGCGCCTGCTGCTGGTGGGCAAAGGCGACCTGGAGGACGAGATCCGCGACCGGCTGCCGGAAGGCGCCGAGCTGGTGATCGACCCGCCGCGGCCGGAGGTCCACTACCGGCTCCGGACCGCGCACACGCTGGTGCTGTTCTCCCAGCCGACGCCGCACTGGCGCGAGCAGGTCGGGTTGCCGATCGTCGAGGGGCTGGCCCACGGCACCCAGATCGTGACCAGCGACCAGACCGGGCTGGCCGAGTGGCTGGCGAGCCACGGGCAGCAGGTGCTCGCACCGGACGTCCCGACCGAGGTGCTGGCCGGGGCGATCGTGAGCAGTCTGGACGCCTCGGTCGGTTTCGACCTGCCGGACATCGACGGCCGCCGGGCGGCCGACGACTGGCTGCTGCACGACGGTGCCGCCCGATGAACCCTCTGCTGCTGAGGCACGGTGTGACGAAGCCCGCTGCGACGAAGCCCGCTGCGACGGAATCCGGTGCAACGGAATCCGGTGCGACGGAATCCGACCCGACCGGTTGGCTGTTAGCTGGAACAGGTCGTCTGCGGAATCACCCTGGCCGCGCTCGGCTGGCGCGGCATCTTCCACTACCAGACCAGCTACGGCGTGCTGCTCGGACTGGCGCTGATTCCGGTCTGGGTCGGCCGGCTCCGGCGTTTCGGTGGCGGGGTCGCGTTCATGCTGGCCGGCGTCCTCGCCCTGGTGGGCGGCACGGTTCTCGCCGGACTGGCCGGCCGCTCCGGCCGCAGTGTCGGCACCGACCAGTTCCTGGCCGACGGCGGGCTGGTCCTGGTGCTGCTGGTCGGCGTCGGGGTGATGCTGTGGGGCCGGACGATCATGAGCCGCCGAGCGGTGGCGATCTTCTTCGGCCTCGGTGTTGCGGTCCGACAGCTGCAGAGCGGGCTCGGCAGCGACAACCTGTGGAAATTCGCCCTGGCCATCCCGGTCACGGTGATCGTGCTGGCGCTCACCGACGAGTCCCGACGCGGGCGCTGGCCCCTGGTCGCCCTGATCGTGCTGGGCGGCATCTCGGCCACCCACGACTCGCGCTCGCTGTTCGGCACCTTCGCCCTCGCCGCCGTCCTCATCCTCTGGCAGCTGCGGCCGGCGCGGATGGGCCGACAGGCCTCCTGGGTCTGGACGGTGGTGATCGGCCTGGCCGTCGCCGCGGCCGTCTACAACCTGGCCACCAGCCTGTTGGTCGACGGCTACTTCGGTACCGATGCCCAACAACGCAGCGAGCAGCAGATCGCCGAGGCCGGCTCGCTGATCCTCGGCGGCCGGCCTGAGATCGCGGCGACGCTGGCCCTGATGCGCCACGACTTCGCCGGCTTCGGCTTCGGGGTCGGGCCCAACGTCAGCGACATCGCCGCAGCCAAGACCGGGATGATCGCCATCAACTACGACCCCGAGAACAACTACGTCAGCAACTACATGTTCGGCGGCCACGTCGAACTGCACTCCACCGTCGGGGATCTCTGGGCCCGCGCCGGCGTTCTCGGCCTGGTGTTCCTGCTGGTGATGGCGGTGCTGGCCGCCCGCAACCTGGCCTTCTCCATCCACCGGCGGGAGGTCTCCGGGCTGGTCGCCTTCTTCACCTGCTACACCGGCTGGAACCTGTTCTTCAGCCCGCAGTTCTCGGCCGTCCCGATCATGACCCTGACCCTCGGCCTGGGGATGATCGCGCTGGCGCCGGACCGCAGGTTACCGGCGGGTCTGGGGCGCCGGGCCCGCCAGTCGGCCGATCCCGGCGAGAGAGCCACGGACCGCCGACCACAACGTGCCCGGTGAGGTGAGGATCTGCCGCTTACCACCCCGGAGCAGGATCTGGACGCTCTCGGCCGGCGTCCGCAGCGCCCACCGCCACCGGTCGCCCCGGCCCAGGTGGAACCGGGCGTAGAGCAGCCGGTTGCGGCAGTTGAAGTAGTAGTAGACGTTCGATTTCACCCGTGTCAGCTGTTCGCCGTGGGTGCCGCCCTCGTCGTGCACGACCAGCAGGTCGTTGCGGACGCAGAGCCGCCCGCCCGCGGTGACACAGCGTTGGCTGAAGTCGACGTCCTCCCAGTAGAGGAAGTAGCGCTCGTCCCAGCCGCCGGCGGCGCGCCAGAGCGCGACGCTGAACGCCATGCAGGCGCCGGAGATCCAGTCCCGCAGGCCGGCCTCGGACTCCGGGTAGAGCACGGCCGGTGTGTCCGGTCCGGGCCGGGGCCGGGAGCGCATCCGGCCGGAGCCGAGTACCACCCGGCTGCCGTGGAAGTACGATGCGCCGGCCGAGTTGACGATCCGGGGCGAGACCAGGGTCATCGGTTCGTCCCGCAGCTGCCGACCGAGCGCGTCCAGGACGTCGGCCGGGACGACGGCGTCGGGGTTGATCAGCACGACCTCGGTGGCGCCGGCCTGCTCGGCCGCGGCGACCCCGGCGTTGACGGCCGCGGCGAAACCGCGGTTGTCGGGCTGCGGGAGCAGGGTCCAGGAGCGGTCGTCGCAGAGCTCGGTGACGGCGGACCGTTCGGTGTCGGTGGAGAAGTTGTCGACGACGATCAGCGGGCCGGGCAGCGTGGCGAGGTTGGCCCGGAGCAGGGCGTGGGAGCCGTAATTGACCACCACGACCGTGGGCCGGGGCTCAGCCGGCGTCACCGCGGAAGACGGCGACCGCAGTGCCGGCCGAAAGGGTGACGTTCACCGTCACCGGGTTGCGTTGGCCCTTGGCGACGACGAACACGTAGGTTCCGGTCGCCGTCCTGCCGGCGGCCAGGTCGCCGCTCAGCGGCTTGGCGGGGTCGGTGGTGATCTCGGTGCCCGGATTGCCGTTGGCCCCGGCGATGGTGACCACCACGTTGCCCAGATCGACCGACGAACCGGTGCCGTTGACCACCCGGATGCCGAGGATCACCGCGTTGCCCGACACCTCGCCCGGGTTGGTCGAATCGACCTGGGCCGAGCGGAGCGAGGTCAGCTCGGCCGTCAGTTTCGGGGCCACCGTCGATTTCGCGTCGATCAGCGTCTTGGTGGGCTTGTTGGTCTGCTGGGTCCGGCTCGGCACCGTGGAGGCCGTCGACCCGGCGCGGGGGGTACTCGTTCGGCCGGCGGCGGAGGACGTCCCGGTCGAGGACGGTGCCGCGCTGGTCGAGGGGGTCCCCTCGGCCGACGACGAGGTGGCGGCCGAGGACGCCGTGCCGGCTGGGGAGGTGGTGCTGGTCGACGGGGCCGTGCCGGCGGTCGACGTGGTGGCGGGAGCCGTGGGCTGACCGGTCGACTGATCGGAGGAGCAGCCGGCCACGCCGGCCAGCGCGACGAGTGCCGCGCCGGCCGCCGTTAGCCGGATCGCCTGGGTGATGGGAGGACGCACCCATCCATTCTGACGTGTCACGGCTTGATCGCGGCGAAGTTGTCCAGCGACAGCGTCACCGGAACGGTGGTCACGTTGCTGGTGGCGCCGGCCCGGATCCCGACACCGCCGGTCGCACCGACCCCGGAGCCGGAGGTGGTGACGCTGATCTGGTTGGCCGCGGGCTCGGTCGTGCCGACCGCCCAGATCTTGCCGGTCAGGGTGGCCGGTGAGTTGCCGGTCACGGTGAACTTGGCCCGCAGCTTCGTGCCGGGGGCGTAGGTGAGGTTGCTGACCGCGACCTCCTTGATCACCGTCTCGGTGTTGTTGATGGTGTAGCCCTCGGCCAGGTGCAGCGTGCCGTCGGCGCGGTAAATCACCTTGAGTGCGTAGAAGGTGTTGCCCGACTTCCGGGCCAGCAGCTTGACCACGACGCCGGAGCCGTTGGGCACCTTGTCCAGACTGGAGTCGAGCGTGACGACGGTGTCGCCGGCAGTGGCCGAGTCCAGCGCAGCGGTGAGGGTGGAGTTGGTGCCCAACTTCATCGTGCCGACACCGTCGGCGGTGGCGAAGTTGGCGTTGCCCCCGCTGAGCACCCAGTTGCCGCCGGTCTCGGCCGCACCCCAGCCGGAGCTGGTGTTGCGGCTGAACGTGTCGGCGGCGACCGTGCTGGAGGATGCCGGCGCGGTCACCGTGACCGACTTCGTCACCGAGTTCGCCGCACCCTGATCGTCGGTCACCGTCAACTTCACGGTGTACGTACCGGCCGCGGCATAGGTGTGGGTCGTCGTCTTGCCGGTGCCGGTCGAATTCGCACCGGTGTCACCGAAGTCCCAGCCATAGGAGGCGACCGTCCCGTCAGAATCCGTGCTGGCCGAACCGTCGAAGGACGCCTTCAGATCAGCCGCCGACGAGGTGAATGACGCCGTCGGAGCCACGTTCTGCTTCGGCGGCGCAGTCACCGTCACCGACTTCGTCACCGAGTTCGTCGCACCCTGATCGTCGGTCACCGTCAACTTCACGGTGTACGTACCGGCCGCGGCATAGGTGTGGGTCGTCGTCTTGCCGGTGCCGGTCGAGTTCGCACCGGTGTCACCGAAGTCCCAGCCATAGGAGGCGACCGTGCCGTCGGAATCCGTGCTGGTCGAACCGTCGAAGGACGCCTTCAGATCAGCCGCCGTCGAGGTGAACGACGCCGTCGGAGCCACGTTCTGCTTCGGCGGCGCGGTCACCGTCACCGACTTCGTCACCGAGTTCGTCGCGTTGCCGTTGTCGGCCACGGTCAGCACGACCGCGTAGGTTCCGGCCGCCGCGTAGCTGTGCCTCGGGTTGGCGCCGGTACCGCTGGTGTTGTCGCCGAAGTCCCAGGCATACGAGGCGATCGTGCCGTCGGAGTCCGTGCTGGTCGAGCCGTCGAACACGCAGTCCAGCGCGGTGCAGTTGGTGCTGAACGCTGCGGTCGGCGGGACGTCCACTGCGACCGTGACCGTCTTGGTCGCGGTGCTCTTCGCGCCGCCGTTGTCGGTGACGGTCAACGTGACGGTGTAGGTGCCGGACGCCGCGTAACGGTGGTTGATGCCGGCGCCCGTGCCCGTGCTGTTGTCGCCGAAGTCCCAGGCGTAGGACGCGATCGTGCCGTCGGAGTCACTGCTGGCCGAACCGTCGAACGCGCAGGAACCGCTCTGGCAGGAAGAGGTGAACGACGCGGTCGGGGCCGCATTGGTGGCCGCGGACGAGGCGGCGTAGTGGTTCTTCACCTGCGTCGGGGTGAGCACGTTCGGATAGACCGCGACCTCGTCGATCGAGCCCTTGAAGAAGGCGCTGTCGCCACCCCAGTCGCTGTCCCCGCCGACTCGCCAGTAGCCGTTGTAGCCCTGGGCCTGGGTCTGGGCGTTGGTCGCGACCAGGACACCGTCGAGGTAGAGCTTCATCCCGTCGCTGCCCTGGGTGGCCACCATCTGGTGCCACTTGCCGTCGTTGTAGCTGGCCGGTGAGGTGGCCAGGTTGGTCTGGCCGGTCCAGGTGCCGAAGGTCAGCTGACCGGAGTTCTCCATGTAGACGTGCCGGTCGTAGTTGCCGGAGTAGCCGCTCTGCTGGTCGCCGTAGCCGATCAGCTTGCCACCCGAGGTGGTGGTGGTGTTGAACCACAACTCCTCGGAGTAGACGCTCGGCGCAGCCGCGGCCTTCACCGAAGCGATGGTCGCATCCGAGCCGTTGAAGCCGACGGCGGTGCCGGTCGAGCCGCTGACCGGGCTGGCCGCGCCGTAGGTCACGCCGCCGGCAGCGACGCCAGGCTGCCGGTTGACCCCGGCATCCTTGATCGACGGGCCGGAGGTGTCGTTCAGCCGCCAGTACAGGGTCGGGTTGTCGTTGTAGACGCCCGCGCCGTAGCTGTCCGCCGGCTGGCTCTGGATATCGACGCTGCGGCCGCTCTTGGTGTAGTGATCACGGATCTGGGCGACGGTGAGCGCGGTCGGGTAGAACGCGGTCTCGTCCAAATCGCCCTTGAAGTTCGTGGTGTCGCCGGCGTTCGGCCAGCCGCTCAGGTTGTCATAGCCGAGATGCCAGTAGCCGGTGTAGGACTGCCCGGTGGTGGTGCCGGCGTCGAAACCCTGCTGGATGCCGTCGACGAAGAGCGCCATCCCGGCGGGCGAGAGCTCGGCGACCACGTGGTGCCACTGGCCGTCGTTGAAGGTGTCGGCGCTGGTCATGCTGCGGACCGCACCCGGATAGACCCCGAAGGTCAGGTGACCGGCGTCGTCGAGATAGACCTGACGGTCGTAGCTGGTGGAGTTGTTGCCGTTGGCGGAGTCGCCGAAGCCCAGGATCTTGCCGCCGGCGGTGCTGGTGGTGCGCATCCAGGTCTCGGCGGTGAAGGTGTTCGGGGCCACACTCGACTTCGTCTGCACCGTGCCGCTGGCGTAGTTCAGGTTGGCCGAGCCGTCGGAGTCGCCGGTGATGGCGCCGTCGGTGTTGGGGCTCAGGTTGGAGCCGGTGCTCAGGTTGTTGGCCCCGAGCAGATCGGCCAGGGTCGAGTTCTGGGCGTCGTCGAGCCGGTAGAAGCTGGTGGCACCGTCGTTGACCACGGCCTGGGCGTAGGCGCTGAACGAGCCGGTCGTCGGCACGGTGACCGAGACGTAGTCACTCATCGTGCCGTTCCCGTCCGGGTCGGAGACGACGATGCGGTACCGGTAGGTCTGACCCGGCTGCACACTGGAATCGGTGAAGCCCTGGGCCGGCAGCTGCCAGAAGGTCGACTGCACGGTCCGGGTGTCCAGCGGGGTGCTCGACTTGTCCGAGCGGTAGAGCTTGTAGGTGAGGAACCGGTCGTCGCGGTCCCAGTTGGCCTTCCAGTTGACCCGGACGGCGTTGTTGCCCAGGGCGGTCACCGTCGGGTTGGTGACGCCGCCGAGCTGGGTAGGGCCGGAGGTCTTGGTGCTGGCCACCGTGGGCAGTGCGAACCGCACCAGGCCCTGCTGGGCCTTGCCGTTGATGGAGGGGAACTCACCGCCGGCCGAGAGGTAGGTGCCGTTGCCGGTCATGCTCCAGACGGCCTGGTCCTGGTTGGTGATCGTACCGATGGTGAACTGCGGGAACCAGTAGACGGTGGACGGCGCGGGCTGGCCGGCGAAGTTCCCGTACCCGTCGCCGAACTGGCTGTTGGGCTGCACGGTCTGGGTGGCCGCCTTGGTGAAGGCCATCGAGCGCCAGGCCCAGCGCGGGGTGTTCTCGGGGAAGCCGGAGATGTTGGAGCAGTTGTGGGCGTGACCGGCGCTGTAGACCACGTCGTTCATGCTGTAGCTGGCGTAGGTGTCGCCGTGGCAGTCGCCCAACCAGACGAGCGAGCCGTCGGTGGGGCGCATGGCGAAGATGCCCTCGAAGTTGCCGGTGCCGTAGTTGAACGACGAGCCGTAGACGGTGTCGTTGTCCACGTTGAGGCTGAACACGCCGGACTGGGTGTTGCCGAGCTTGACGGTCTGGTTGGCCGCCCACGGCAGCAGGGCGCCGGTGCTGGCGTCCAGCGCGGTGACGCCCTGCTGGGCCGAGCCGCTGACGTTCTGGAACTTGCCACCGATGATCACCTTGGAGTTGTCCGGGGTGAGCGCGATCGCGTCGATGTCGTCGTCCGCGGTGGGGGCCCAACTGGTCAGCGCGCCGGTGGCGGCGCTGAAGGCGGCCAGCCTGGTCCGACCGACCCCGTTGGCGTTGCTGAAGTAGCCGCCGACGTAGACGGTGCTGTTGGTGGCCACGATCGCGTTGACCGTGGCGTTGGTGCCGGCGTTGAAGGAGCTGATCACCGCGCCGGTGCTCGGGTCGACCGCGGCGATCCGGTTCTCGGTGACGCCGCCGGCCGTGGTGAAGTCGCCGCCGATGTAGACCCGGCTCTTGTCCGGGGAGACCGCGACCGCCTTGATCTGGCCGTTCACGTTCGGGTCGAAGCCGGTGTTCAGGTTGCCGGTGGTGATGTCGTAGGAGAGGGCGTTGTTGCGGACGGTCTCGTTGCTGCCGACCGCGGAACCGGCCGGCCGGGCCTTGGTGAACTGGCCGCCGACGTAGACCGTGTTGCCGATCGTGGCTTGGGACCAGACGATGCCGTTGATCTGCGCGGTGGGCAGCGGTGCCGAGGTGACGGTCTTGGCCGTCCGGTCGACCACCGGGCCGACACTGGTGCTGGCGGTGGCGCCCGCGGTGGTGTCGGCGGAGGCGCTGGACACCCCCAGCCCGAGGCTCACCGTGGTGACGGCGACCGCGAGGGCGGCGGATGCGGACAGCGCGCGACGAAGCGGCGAAGAACCGTGCATGGTACTGAATCCCCTAAGAAACGGTGTGGCCAGATCCCCATCGAGGCCCCGCGGTACCCCCCGGCCCGCACAACGATGGAAAAATGATAAGGCAGAAGACTTAAGGCAAGCCAAAGACAGACTGTGGATTCGGTAGCATTCCGGACCCCGTGCTCGTGGCAGCGTCCTTACGACGTCGGCTTTTCTTCGTAGCCGGTCCTACTCGCGGATTGGTGCGCCCGGTCCCCTCGTCCGTGTTGTGATGGGCGGGTGTCTGAGCCGCTCACCGTCCTGCACTCGCTGCCCGGCGTCCGCCCGACCACGAATCCGTATCTGGTCATGCTTCGCGATCGACTGCGCGCGACCGACGGTCTGCACCTGCTCGACTTCAGCTACCGGCTCGCGCTGATCGGCCGGTTCGACGCCTTTCACGTCCACTGGCCCGAGATCCTGCTGCACGGCTCCGGCCGGGTCCGCACACTGATCCGCCAGGTGCTGCTGGTGACATTCTTGCTTCGGCTGACGATCACCCGGACGCCGATCGTTCGCACGGTGCACAACGTCGAGCGGCCGAGTGGGCTGGCCTGGCACGAATATCGGCTGCTGGCCTGGGTCGACCGGTTGACCCGGGTGCGGATCCGGCTGAATGACCGCACCGAGCTGCCGCCTGGCCAGGCGTCGGTGCTGATCCCGCACGGCCACTACCGGGACTGGTACGCCCGCTTCCCGCACCCCCCGGCCGTCCCGGGTCGTTACGGCTACGCCGGCCTGATCCGGCGCTACAAGGGGGTGGAGACGTTGGTGTCGGCGTTCGCCGAGCTGCCGGCCGACCCGGAGGTGTCGTTGCAGGTGGCCGGCCGGCCGTCGTCGTCGGAGTTGGCACAGACGATCACCGAGCTGGCCGAGGACCCCAGGATCTCCTGTGAACTGGAATTCCTGCCCGAAGAAAGGTTCGCGGCGGTGCTGAGCTCGTCGGAGCTGGTGGTGCTGCCCTACCGGTTCATGCACAACTCCGGCGGCGCACTGGCCAGCCTGTCACTGGACCGGCCGGTGCTGGTGCCGGACAACTCGATCAACACCGATCTGGCTGCGGAGGTGGGCCCGGGCTGGGTGCAGGTCTTCACCGGCGAGCTCACTGCGGACGACCTGGCGCGTGCGCTGGCCGCCGTGCGCGGTCTCGACGGCCGGCCGGACCTCTCCGCGCGGGACTGGAGCCACGCCGGCCCGGCGCATCTGGGCGCCTACCGCAGAGCCGTCGGCGCCTGACCCGATGTCCCCCGCGTTCGTCCCCGTCGCCACTGCCCGCTGAGGTGGCCCACGTTCGCCGTACGTGGAGCCCGTCACCCCTCCCCGGGCGTCACTTCGCACCCTTTTGTCCACTTCGCACGCGTTGCAGCACGTGCGAAGTGGACAAGAGGGTGCGAAGTGGACGAGGGGGTGCGAAGTGGACGAGGGGGTGCGAAGTGGACGAGGGGGTGCGAAGTGGACGAGGGGGTGCGACGTGGACGACGGGGTGAGAAGTGGCCTAGGCGAGGGGGATCCGGCGCAGCCGGCTGCCCGAACGGCTGTACTCCAGATAGCTCAGATCCATCGCGCCGAGCAGCAGTCCGAGGCCCCGGTAGGTGGTGCGGGCTGAGCGGCCCTGCCGGCCGGGTGAACGCCGAGCCGAGCCGAGCAGCCAGCCGGCGGCACCGCCGATCGTCCGGATCAGACCGCGGGCCGCGAACTGTGCCCGGAGGAGCGGCCGGCGACCGGCGGGGCTCAACATCAACCCGATCCGGGCCGTGGTGTTGCCACTGCTGAGGGCCCGGCGGCAGACCCAGCGCCGGGTCAGCCGTCCGGCCGGCACCGGCTCGGTCACGGCCGCCTCGGCGCACCAGTGGATCTCGGCGCCGCCGGCGGTCAGGCCGCGGGTGAACAGCGAATCCTCGCCGCCGGACAAGCCGAGGCCCGGGTCGAACCGAAGACCCAGATCCCTTACCTGATGGAGATCCAGCAGCAGGTTGGTGGTCGCCACCTCGGCGATCACCTCGCCCGTCCGTAACCGGGCCCGGTAGGCGCGGTCGAAGAAGCCGCCGTCGCGGATCCACGGATCGGCGTCGGCCGGCAGCACCGAACGGACGGGGCCCGCGACCGCGCCAGGCCGTCGGCCGGAAGGCGCCTGGGCCCAGTGGCCGAGCAGCGCGGCGAGCCAGCCCGGCTCGGGTCGTTGGTCGTCGTCGAGGAACACCAGCAGCTCCCGGCCGGCCGTCTCGTCCAGGGCGCGGTTGCGAACGGCGACCACCCCCGGAGTGGGCTCGACGACGTAGCGCACGCCGGGCAGTTGCACCGCCTGCTCCGCACTGCGGGCCGGGTCGTTGTCGATGACCAGCAGTTCGGTGTCGACCTCGTGCAGGTCACCCTGCCGCAGGTCGTCCAGCTGTGCGGTGACCAGTGGCAACAGGGCCGCCAATTCTCTGCTGCGTTGAAAAGTCGGCACCGCGACGGTGACCTGCGTCGACACCGTCAGCCCTGTTGCCGAGAATTCAGCTCGGATCGCAACAAGGTGCTCGAGGTGTGCCGGGTGTAGGGGAAGAAGTGCACCTCGACACCCACCCCGGCCATGTCGGCGACCAACTTGTCGCCCTTGGGGGTGTTCAGCCAGTCGTCGCCCTTGAACAGAATGTCGAAGCCGACCCGACGCCAGACTTCGACCTTGTCCGAGGAGTAGTCGACCACGACATCGTCGACCATCCGCATCGCCCGGACGATGTCCATCCGCTCCTCCAGCGGCACCACCGGCTGCTTCCCCTTGGCCGCGAAGAGCGCCTCGTCGGTGACCACACCGACGATGAGTCTGTCGCAGAACTCACGGGCTCGGAGCAGGATGTTGAGGTGGCCGACGTGGAACATGTCCCAGGCGCCGGGCACGTAGCCGACCCTGACTTCGTCAGCCCCGGCGTGGCGGCCGTCACTCCCGCTCATACCGTCGCTCCTACCGTCGCTCATACCGATGCCTCGAGCGCGTTCAGGGCCACCATCTCGCGGTACCACTTGCGCAGGATCAGCACCAGATAACCCAGGCTGGCCAGGGCCAGCAGCGTGTACAGCCCGCCGAAGACCAGCGGCGCTCCGAGCAACACGAAGGACAGACACAGGAAGCCGTAGTCGGTGGGCAGCTTGGCCAGCGCGAACCATCTCGGCGTGCTGCTGCCGGGGCTGGGCGGAAGGCCCGCCGAGATCCGTTTCGCCCGGGTCAACTGCTCGGTCAGGATCATGCCGAAGAAGTGCACCGCCGAGACGACGGTGAAGACCAGCGGGATCAGCAGCAGCCCCCGCGAGGGCAGCGCCACGTGGAGGTAGAAGGTGATCATCACCGCGAGGTGCAGCACCACCGTCTTGATCGAGTCGATCACGTGGTCGAGCCATTCGCCGGCCACACTGCCGCCACCGCGCAACCGGGCCAACTGGCCGTCGGCGGAGTCGAGGGCGTAGCCGATCACCAGCGCCAGGGCGACCACGATGCCGACGGCCAGGCCCGGAGGAGCGACCATCAACACGATGATCCCGGCGAAGGTGAAGACCGCGCTGACCGCCGTCACCTGGTTCGGGGTCATCCGGGCCTGGAAGGCGACGGCGGCGAACAACCGTCCCAGCGGACGGTTCACCACCAGAGAGTAGATCGGTGCTCCCTTGGAGCTCTTCTGCGCGTTGCGCAACCGGGCCAGCGATGCGGCGATCCCGGTGTCGCTCACGCCACCGCCTCCCCGACGGCGTTGCGTTGCAGGCTCAGGCTCGCGGTCCGGCGCCTCGGCGTGAGCGGCACAGCAGCTGTCGGAACCGCTTCCGGATAAGCCGAATCCGCCACCGTGAAGACGATCAGCCGACCGGACGGGGCAGCAGTCGGGAACCCGTCGTGCAGGACGACGTCATCGACGCCGCGGACGTGGCGCACCAGTTCGGCCCTCTCTGCGGCTCCGAGCACCGGATCGAGGCCGCGCAGGCTCTGCACGGCGGCGTCGGAGAAGACTCCGACGGTCAGTCGCTCGCACTGCGCCAGCGCTTGGTCGATGACGTCCAGATCCTCGATGTCCAAAAGATCGAACGACGCGGACAGGTACCCGCTGATCATGTCCTGCTCCCCAAGTTGGTCCCCGGCTGCCGCACCCCGGGGGTGTTCGGCAAACCATCAGGCTAGTTCTGTGACGCAGTGCGCGCCAAACCTCGACGGTCTCTTGTTCGGATCCGGCGGGTCGATCGGGTAGGTGATCCTCAAAACCCGACGACCAGGGCTGATGACCGGGGCTGATGACCGGGGCTGATGACCAGGGCTGATGACCAGCGCCGATGATCCCCGTTGCGATACGGTGGAACCTTCTCAACCGATTCAGCCGTTCATCATCTGTCTACCCCCTCTATCTGTTCAGGAGACCTCGCTGTGGCCCGCACGGTCAGGATTCTCGGAACCCACGGGGTTCCCGCGGCCTACGGCGGTTTCGAGACCGCGGCCGAGAACGTCGGTCTCCATCTGGCCGCCGCAGGCTGGCGGGTGGTCGTCTACTGCCAGGTCGAGGGCCGCGGGCCGATCACCACCGACGAATGGCGCGGACTGCAGCGGGTCAACATCCCCGTCGACACCCCGGGCTGGCGGGGCACCTCGAAGTTCGACCTGCTCTCGATCCGGCACGCGGTACGACATCGCGACGTCTGCCTCACCTTCGGCTACAACACCGCGGTCTTCAACCTGATCCAGCGGCTGAAGCGGATCGGCCTGGTGATCAACATGGACGGGATCGAATGGTCCCGCAAGCGCTGGGGCCCGCTGCGCCAGGCGATCCTCTACGTCAACGAGCGGATCGCTTGTGTGGTGGGCCAGGAGCTGATCGCCGACCACCCCGAGATCGAGGTCTATCTGCGGCGCAAGGCACCCGCACGCAAGATCACGATGATCCCCTACGGTGCCGACGCCGTCGCGTCCGCGCCGACGGAACCGGTGACGGCGCTGGGCCTGACCCCCGGTCGTTATCTCACCCTGATCTGCCGCTCCATCCCCGAGAACTCGATCCTGCCGCTGGTGCAGGGATTCTCGGCCCGTCGCCGCGGCGTCCAGCTGGTGGTGTTGGGCAAGTACGAGCCGGACGTCGATCCCTACCACCGTGCGGTGCTGGCGGCGGCCAGTGACGAGGTCGTCTTCCCCGGCTCGATCTACGATCCCGACCAGGTCGCCGCGCTGCGTTTCCACTCCCGGATGTATCTGCACGGCCACACAGTCGGCGGCACCAACCCTTCGTTGGTCGAGGCGATGGCCGCCGGCAATCCGGTGCTGGCCCACGACAACGCCTACAACCGTTGGGTGGCCGGCGAGGCGGGCGTCTATTTCACCTCTGCGGCCGATGTCTCCACCCGGTTGGACGAGATCCTGAACGACGACACCCGGCTTTCACAGCTGAGCCGGGCAAGCCGCACCCGTCACGGCGCCGAATTCACCTGGGAGCACATCGCGGCCCAGTACGAGACGCTGGTGGCCCGGCAATCCGAACGCACCGTTAGGCCAGCACGCGTCCTGACCCCGAATGGGAGCCAGTCATGATCAGAGTCGCCATCGTCGGCCTGGGCAAGATGGGCCTTTCCCATCAGTCCATCCTGGGCGCCAACCCCGACGTCGACCTGGTCGGCGTCTGCGACGCCAGCAGCTACGTGCTGGGGGTGTTGACCAAGTACACCGGGGTGTCGACCTACACCGACCTGGCCACGATGCTCGATCAGACCCGTCCGGACGCCCTGGTGGTGGCCACCCCGTCCAGGCTGCACGCACCGATGGTGCGAGCCGCGGTCGAGCGCGGGATCCACGTCTTCTGTGAGAAGCCGTTCACCCTCGACACCGGCGAGGGCGCCGAACTGGCCGCCGAGGCGGCCCGGAAGAACCTCGTCACCCAGGTCGGCTACCACAACCGGTTCGTCGGCGCCTTCTCCGAGGTGAAGCGACTGCTGGAGCTGAAGGCGATCGGCGAGGTCACCCACGTTCTGGCCGAGGCGTACGGCCCGGTGGTACTGCGGCCCCAGGGCGGCACCTGGCGGAGCAAGTCCGCCGAGGGTGGCGGCTGTCTCTACGACTACGCCGCCCACCCGATCAACCTGGTCAACTGGTTCCTCGGCGAACCCCTCGGGGTCGGCGGCACCGTGTTGAACAAGATCTTCTCCCGCGAGATCGACGACGAGGTCTCCTCGACCATGTACTACCCGGGCGGGACCACGGCTCAGGTGTCGGTCAACTGGTCGGACGAATCAGTTCGCAAGATGACCACCCGGCTGACCCTGTGGGGCACCCGGGGCCGGATCTTCGCCGACCGGCAGGAATGCCAGGTCTATCTCCGCGACGAGGCGCCGGTCCCCGAGGGCTACCGCAACGGCTGGAACGTGAAATACACCACCGAACTGACCGAACCGGTGGACTTCTACCTCCGCGGCGAGGAGTACAGCGCAGAGCTGGACCACTTCGTCCGACGGGTGGCGGCCGAGAAGACCGAGGGCGAGAACGACTTCGCCTCGGCCGTGGTCACCGACCGGTGCATCGAGATCATGCAGTCCGACGCCGCCGGCGGACGCACCACCGATTTCGCCGGCACGCCCGTCCCGGGCACGGCAGCCCTGCCGACCCGGGCGCAGCGCCGCCCGCTGGCCCTGCTGGCGCGCCGGCTGCGCAGCCGGTTCGGCCTCTGAACCTGCGACATGCCCGGATCGCGCCGTCCTGGCCGACTTTTACGACCACGGCTCCGAATGTGCTTCGATAGACCAGTTGGACCAGATGTCACAGTAGAAATTTTCACGACACCAGACCAATCGAATGTGATGAGGGAGCAGCGCTGATGGACCGACTGTTGTTCGGCGACAATCAGTTCTTCGGCGTGAACCACATGTCGGAGGAGAAGGCCAGGGCGCAGCAGATGCGGTTCCAGGACGCCGAGTCGATCATGGGCGTCCTCGACGACGCCTACGACGAGGACGTTCGGACCTTCATGTGCACCACCCACGACCGGGTGGCCGAGATCTGCGACCACGCCAGATCCCACCCGCACCGGTTCGAGCAGATGAACTGGTTCCCGTGCATGCCGTACGCCCACAAGTACGCCAACGCCGTCACCGAACACGGCATGGTCGGCGCGCTGCGGCGCTTCACCCCGGACACCGGCGTGCTGGACGCGGCGGTGCGGGGCACCTCGTCGCTGGCCCGCAAGGACATCGAGGGCCTGGTCACCCTGCTGGTGGACTCGGAGATGAAGATGTTCAAGGGGCTCAACACCCCGGTCATCTGGCTGCAGAACGTCGTCACCGACCTGCTGCTCGGGTTGCACTTCGACGAGGCCTTCACCATCTTCGCCGAGCACGTGAAGAAGAAGTACGACGCCGAAGCCGGCTTCATCACGATGAACCTGCCGATGCTGCTGGACACCCTGGATCGGGTCGGGGTGGAGAACCCGATCGTCTGCTCCAACATCAACAAGCTCGGGTTCCGGATGTCCGGCGGGATCGACGGCTACCAGAAGGCGCTCACCGAGCGTCCGTTCCGTGCGGTCGCCATGTCGGTCTTCGCCTCCGGCGCCATCCCGGCCGACGAGGCACTCGAGTGGGTCTGCTCGCAACCCAACATCGAATCGATCGTCTTCGGCGCCTCGAGTCGTCGCAACATCGCCAGTACCCGGTCGCTGGTCGACCAGTACTGGGGTGCGTACGCGTGACACCCCGTCGGTCGGCGTCTCGACCTCGGGGACGTCGAACCGTCCTGATCGCCAACCCGGGCGCTGACCTCTACGGCTCGGACCGGATGGTGCTGGAGACGATCGCCGCGTTGGTCGAGGCTGACCATCGGGTGGTGCTGACCGTCCCAGGCCCCGGACCACTGGTGGATCGGGCCCGCCGGGCGGGCGCCGAGGTGGTGACCACACCGACCGCCATCATCCGCAAGAGCGCGCTGAAACCGGCCGGCCTGGTCCGGCTGGCCGTCGAGGCCGTCCGGGCCGTCGGCCCGGGCGTCAGGTTGCTGCGCGACGTCCAGCCGGACCTGGTGCTGGTCAACACCATCACCGCCCCGCTCTGGTTCGCCCTGGCGAGAGCCCGTCGGATCCCGTCGGTCTGCCACGTCCACGAGGGCGAGTCCAGTGCGGCCCGGCCGGTACGGGTGGCGCTGGCCGCCCCGTTGCTGCTGACCAGCCAGGTCATCGCGAACAGCGAGTTCAGCCTGAGCGTGCTGGCTACGGCGATCCCAGTCCTGCGCCGTCGAGCGGTCGTCGTCTTCAACGCGGTCGCCGGACCGCCCTCGGTGACGCCGGCCCGGCCGTCGTTGGAGGCACCGATCCGGCTGCTCTACGTCGGCCGGCTCTCGGCCCGCAAGGGCCCGGACATGGCGGTCGAGGCGGTGGCGCTGCTGCGCGATCGCGGCGTCGAGGCGTCCCTGACCCTGGTCGGGGCGGTGTTCGCGGGCTACGAGTGGTTCGAGCGGCAACTGCGGGACGACATCGAACGCGCCGGCACCGGTGACCGGATCACCTTCGCCGGTTTCACCGACGACCGCTGGCCGGCCACGCAGGCCTGCGACATCGTCCTCGTGCCCTCCACCTCCGACGAGGGCTTCGGCAACGTCGCCGTCGAAGCCGGACTGGCGGCTCGGCCGTTGGTCGTCAGTGATCTCACCGGATTGCGCGAAGCAGCCGCCGGTGTGTCCTCGGCGATCCGGGTGCCATCCTCGGACCCCGGAGCGATTGCCGACGCCGTCGTCGCCGTCGCCGAGGACTGGACCGCCTACCGGGACCGCGCGGTCGCCGACGCCGAGGAACTGGCCGATCGCTATTCTCACCGCCGCTACGCCGAACAGATCAACGCTGTCGTGCTCGACCAGTTGAGCGCGACGACGAGCAGATAGAAGAACGACGTGTCATCAATCCCGACCCTGCAGGTCCGCCAGCTCGGCGCACTCGAGTTGGAGTGCCCGCACAACACGAACATGCGTGAACGACATCTGGCCCAGATCCTGGGCTTCCTGCGCAGCCACGGCCCGAGCAGTCGCGCCCTGATCGCCGCCGAGTGCGGTCTGGGGATCTCGACCATGAGCGAGCTGATCGGTGAACTCCGCGGCCGCCGGCTGGTCAGCGAGTCCGACCCGGTCCGCACCCAGTCCGCCGGCCGGCCGCTGCGCGAGGTGCAACTGGACGCCGGCCACTGGCTGGTCGGCGGTCTGCAGCTCGAGGAGAATGTCGTCCGCGCCAAGCTGGCCACTCTGGACGGGCGGGAGGTGAACCGTCAGGAGGCCCCGGTGCCCGACCCGGCGGAGCTGCGGCCCATCGTCCGCAGCGTGTTGTCGGGCTTGCTCGCCGCCCGTCCGACCGGCAGCCAGTTGATCGCGATGGAGGTCGGGCTGCCGGGGGCGATCCGGCGCAGTGACGGCTGGGTGATGTTGTCCTGCCAGCTCGACCTGGAACGCGTCGCCCTGGGTGAGGACCTACGCGAGCTGGTGAGCGAACTGGCCGGCACCGAGGTCGCGGTGGGGATCGACAACGACTGCAACTTCGCCGCACTCTCGGTGTGCTCCACCCACCAGCACGGAGATTCCCGCGATGCGGCCGGGGCAGAGGGGGTCAGCGTCTACATCGGCGGCAGTCGGGGCATCGGCGGCGCCATCCTGACCCGCGGTCAGTTGCTGCGCGGCTCGCACGGTGCCGCTGGTGAGTTCGGCCACTGGTCCATCGATCGCAGCGGGATCAGCTGCTGGTGCGGCCGGCGCGGCTGCCTGGCCACCCGGGCCGAACTGGGCAGGATGCTCGCCCACAGTGGTCTCTTCGACGCCGATCTGGCCGACAAGATGGCTTCCAGGGAACCGGACCGGGTCGTGCGCGAACTGGTGGTGGCCGCCGACGGCGGGAATGACCAGGTGCTGGATACGCTGACCGCGGCTGGTGACGCGCTCGGCGCGCTGATCGACGGTGTCCACACCATGGTCAACCCCGACCAGGTGCTGATCGGCGGCTATCTCGGCGCCTTGGGCGCGTATCTGGAGCCGGCGATCCGGTCCCGGTTCGAGGTCGGGGTCTCGACCGCACCGAAGGAGTCCCTGCAGATCACGCTGCTGCGCGACGGCGACGACTCGATCGTCGACGGCGCTTTGGCCTCGGCGCAGCGACTGTGCCTGAGCCATCCGTTGCACTTCACCCACGGGTTGTCGCTGGCCGGTTGACGGTCCCGGCAGGACCAGGTGCAAGGCCCACCGTGGCCTCGCCGGCCGGGTGTGAGGTCAGCTCAGGCGGGGTCGGTGTTACCGCCGGACAGGACGATCACGGTCGTCCGGCCGGACAGCTCCAGCCGCTCGCCGGCCACCCCCGACAGCAGCCCCGACAGCACCGCTGCCAGGGCGACCGCACCGCCGGGCTCGACCACCAGCTTGAGGTTGACCGAGGCCCACCGCATCGCGTCCCGAACCTGGTCGTCGCCGACGCGGAGCCCGGGGCCGGCCAGCCGTCGGTTCACCGCGAAGGTGAGCTCGCCCGGGGTCGGCGCCCTCAACGCATCGCAGATGGTGTCGGCGCCGGCCGGATTGGCGAGCCGGCGCCCGGCGGCGAGGGAGCGGGCGGTGTCGTCGCACGAGCTCGGCTCGACCGGGTGCACCACCGCAGCCGGGCACCGGTCGGACAGCGCGGTGGCGATACCGGCGGTCAGCCCGCCGCCGCCGCACGGCACCAGGACGACGTCCGGGCTCAGTCCGGCCTCGGCGGCCTGGACGGCGATCTCCAGCCCGGCGGTCCCCTGGCCGGCCATGATCATCGGATGGTCGTAGGGCGGGACGACGACGGCCCCGGTCCGGCCGGCCAACTCGGCGGCGATCTCTTCGCGGCTCTCGGTCAACCGGTCGTAGCCGATCACCTCGGCGCCGTAGTCGATCGTCCGCTGCCGTTTCAGGGCCGGGGCGTCCGACGGCATCACGATCGTCGCCGGCCAGCCGAGCAGCGCGGCGGCGCAGGCCACCCCCTGGGCGTGGTTGCCGGAGGAGAACGCGACCACCCCACGTCCCCGGTCGCTCTGGTCGAGGGACGAGATCAGGTTGTAGGCGCCGCGGAACTTGAACGAGCCCGTCCGCTGCAGCACCTCGGCCTTGAGCAGCACCCGGCCGCCGGTGAGAGCGTCCAGCTCGGGGCTGGGCAGCAGGGGCGTCCGGACGGCGACACGGGAGATCCGGTCGGCGGCGGCTTCGATCTCGGCGATGCTGAGCACGGGTCCTGAGTCTAGTTTTCGCCGCTGGAGTGGCCGTCTAGGGTCGGGGCCATGACGCGAGGCAGCCGGGAACCGGCGTCGGCCCGGCTCAAACAGGGGTTGGCCACCTCGGTCAGCGGCAACGCCCAGGCTTTCGGCTTCTCGATCACCATCACCGTCAGTTTCGGGGTGATCGATGTCGCCCACCCGTCGCCGAGCATGGCGAACCTGTTCCTGTTCGCCGTGGCCGCCGTGGCCGCGTTCTCGATCCTGAACGTCGTGGTCGTGCTGCTGTTGCGGGGCGGCGACCAGAACTCCGAAGGCAGCCGGGCCACGCTGGTCGGCACGGCGACCGACTTCCTGGCCGTCGGGGCGGCGATCGGTGCGGCCATCGGGCTCAGTGAACTGCTCGGGGCGGACGCGTCCTGGATCCTGGTCCCGTTCGTGGCCGGGGCGGTCTACGTCGCGGTGCAGTCGGTGGAGCTGGCCGTCGGGCGGGAGCAGTCCGACGATGAGTAGACGCCGACCGACGAACTCGATGGTCGAGATCCGGTGAACGACGTGCTCCCCCGGCTGACCGCCCGGACGGCGCTGACCAGCTGGACCCTCGACCCGTTCGCGCTGGCCTTCGTCCTGGTCGCCGGTCTGCTCTACCTCGGTGGTGTCGTCCGGGCGCGGCGGCGGGGAATCGACTGGCCGCTGCTCCGCCTCGGCTTGTTCGTCCTGGTCGGGCTGGGCGCGATCGTCCTGGCCACCATGTCGATGTTCGCGGTCTACGCGAAGGTGCTGTTCTGGCCGGCCACCTGCGCCAACATCATGCTGGACCTGATCGCCCCGCTGGGTCTGGCGCTGGGGGATCCGATCGGGCTGGCCCGGATTTGTCTCGCCGGCTCCGGACTGCGTCGGCTGGACGTCGTGCTGGGCAGCCGGGCGCTACGGTTCTGGACCTATCCCCTGGTCAGCTCGGCCGCGGTGCTCTCCTCGGAACTGTCGATCTACTTCACCGGCTACTTCAGGACCGCCCTGGCCCACCAGCCGATCTGGCAGCTGATGCACCTTCAACTGCTGGTCACCGGGCTGCTGTTCGTGCTGCCGATGCTGACCTCACAGGAACTACTGCCCCGCTGGGCGACCCCGGGCGTCCGGGTGCTGCTGGTCTTCGTGGACGGGCTGTTCGACTCGATCCCGGGCCTGCTGATCCTGTTCAGCCGGCCGCTGCTGGCCGCCGGCTGGTACGCCCGGCAGCCGCGCAGCTGGGGGCCGAGCCTGCGACTCGACCAGCAGGTCGCCGGCGGGCTGCTGTTCACCCTGGCCGAGCTGGTCAGCCTGCCGTTCGTGATCGCCGTCTTCGTCGAGTGGTTCCGCTCGGAGCGAGTCAAGACCGCCGACCTGGACGCTCGGTTGGACCGGTTGGAGCGCGAGGAGCCCGGGAGCGGATCGCGGCCGTGGTGGGAGACCGAGCGACGCTGAGCCCCCAGCGCCGCGCGGCCCCCTCAGCCTCGGTCCGGTCTCAGCCGTTCAGCGCGGCCAGGTCGTCCTCGCCCAGCTCGATCTCGGCGCAGGCCAGGTTCTGCTCCAGGTGCGCCACCGAGGAGGTGCCCGGGATCAGCAGCACGTTCGGCGCCTGGGCCAGCAGCCAGGCCAGTCCGACCTGGGCCGGCGAAACCCCCAGCCGCTGCGCCACGTCGATCACCGACTGCTGTTCGGTCACCTTGGGCATCCCGGGGAACGCCGAACCGAGCGGGAAGTACGGCACGTAGGCGATGTCGTTGGCCTGGCAGTAGTCGAGCACCGGCCGGTCGGACTGGTCGACCAGGCTGAACGCGTTCTGGACGCAGACCAACCCGATGCTCTCGTGGGCCTGCCTGACCTTGTCCAACCCGGCGGTGGAGATGCCGACGCCCTCGATCAGGCCTTCGTCGCGCACCTTGGCCATCTCGGCCAGCTGAGCGTCCAGGTCGACGTCGGGGATGCCGTCGTGTTCGTCCATCCGGCGCAGGTTCACCGCACCGAGCCGATCCACGCCGAGGGAGCGCAGGTTGTCCTCGACGCTGGCCCGCAGTTGGGCCGGCTCCTGAGCGGGCAGCCAGTCCCCGGCCTCGTTCCGGTTGGTGCCGACCTTGCTGACCAGCACCAGCTCCTCGGAGTACGGGTGCAGGGCTTCACGGATCAGTTCATTGGCGACGTCCGGGCCGTAGAACTGCGCGGTGTCGATGTGGTTCACGCCGAGTTCGACCGCCCGGCGCAGAACGGCGATCGCGGCGTCGTGGTCGCGCGGCGGGCCCATCACGCCCGGGCCGGGCAGCTGCATGGCGCCGAAGCCGACCCGGTGGACCTGGTGGCCGGCGAGGGTGAAGGTGTCTGGTGAAATCGTCACAGAGACGACGCTACGCCGCCCGTCCGAGCCGATTCCGGGCCCTACCCGGGTCCTGTCGGCGGACTCAGCCGACGGTGCCGGTGGTCGACGACTTCCCCACCACGGCGCCGGTTTCGTTGGTGGCCTTGTAACGCCGCCAACCACCTACCGGCCACCGCGTCGGCACTCGGGCTGGCGCCGCCGAGGACGGCCTTGGAAGGCTGAACGCCGTGCACGGTCACGTTCGGGCTCGGCCACCAGATCGGGACGTGCCCGCTCGCCGGGCCCGATCCCGAGGGTGCGGTGGCGCGGTCGGGCCGAGCGCTCGGGCCGAGGCGATCGTCGGCGCTGTACTGAGCGCGGCGGCGGTGGCCACCAGACAGCTGCGGACAGGGTGATGAGGCGGAGGGGGATCTCACTTCGCGATCGTCACCACGGATCGAATCCCTCGGCCAGGGTTTGATCAGGTCCATCCGGTCAGTTCGATGACGACCAGGTTTCGCCGCGGCCTACCGTGGATCCCATGATCTCGCTGCCGGGCCGCAGGACGCCGACCGTGCTGGAACTCGACCTGACCGAGGCGCCGGCCGATCCCGACCTCTCCGACCCGATCGACCGGTTGCGCAACCGCGGCCGGCGGCTGCTCCGGCCGACCCTGCGAGCGTTGCACGAGGCCGGCTCGGACGACCGGGTGGGCGGCCTGGTCGCCAAGGTCGGCGGTGGTCTGGGCTGGGCGCTGATGCAGGAGTTGCGGGACGGCGTCCTGGCCTTCGCGGCGAGCGGCAAACCGACGGTGGCCTGGGCGGAGAGCTTCGGTGAGGGCGGCTCGGCGCTGAACAGCTACGTACTGGCCAGCGCGTTCGACCAGGTCTGGCTGCTGCCCGGCGGCGAACTCGGCGCCCTGGGTGTCGGGGTGGAGACCACCTTCCTGCGTGGGGCCTTGGACCGGATCGGGATCGAACCGCAGTTCGAACAGCGCAAGGACTACAAGAACGCCCCGGACCAGTTGCTGCGCAGCGACTACAGCGAGCCACACCGGGAGGCGCTGACCCGGCTCAGCGGCTCGGTCTTCGACGATGCGGTGGCGGCGATCGCGGCCGGCCGGTCATTGAACGCGGATCGGGTGCGGGCGCTGATCGAGCTCGCTCCGATGACCGCGACCGAAGCCCGCGAGGCCGGGCTGGTGGACCGACTCGGTTACCGGGACGAGGTGTACGCGGCGGTCCGCGACCGGGACAGCTCGGAGGGCGGGGAGGCGAACCGGCACCGTTGCTGTTCGCGGACCGCTGGCAGCCCCGACGGGGCCTGTCGGACCGGCTGCACCGACCGGATCATCGCCGCCCGCACCTGGGGCTGGTGGAGGTGCGCGGTGGAATCGCCGGCGGGCGCAGCCGACGCGGGCTGAACGGACGCCAGACCGGCAGCGACACGGTGGCGGCGCAACTGCGCGGTGTGCTGGAGGACGACCAGGCCAAGGGGCTGGTGCTGGCCGTCGACTCCCCCGGCGGTTCCGCGATCGCCTCGGAGGTGATCTGGCGCGAGGTGTGCCGGGTCCGGGACGCGGGCAAGCCGGTGGTGGTCTCGATGGGGGCCGCGGCGGCGTCCGGCGGCTACTACATCTCCTGCCCGGCGGACGTGATCGTGGCCGAACCGGCGACGCTGACCGGCTCGATCGGCGTGTTCGGCGGGAAGCTGGTGCTGGCCGAGCTGCTGGAACGGGCCGGGGTGAACACCGGCCGGATCGAGCAGGGCGGACAGTCACTGATGTTCTCGTCCCGCCGGGGTTTCACCGACGTCCAGCGGGAACGGCTGACGGCGCTGATCGACGCGATCTACGACGATTTCGTGGCCAAGGTGGCCGCCGGTCGCCGACGTGAGGTGGCCGAGATCGAGGCCGTCGCCGGCGGGCGGGTCTGGACCGGTCGGGACGGCGTCGGCGCCGGACTGGTGGACGAGCTGGGCGGGTTGCGGGACGCCGTCCGGATCGCCCGGGAGCGGGCCGGGCTGGCCGAGGACGCACCGGTCACCCGCAGCGTGCACGTGCCCGCGCTGGCCCGGTTGGGCCGGGCCAAGAACAGCGAGGACCCCCGGGCGCTGGCCTCGTCCGGTCTGGCCTCGTCCGGTCTGGTCGTCCGGTCTGGATCGCTCGATCTGGGGCGGATGGGTCTGGCCGAACTCGGCGAGCTGGCCCGGCCGTTGGCCCAGGTCGCCGCTCTGCTCGGCCGGCCGGCCGGCAGCGAACTGGCGATGCCGCGGGTCGACCTCAGGTAGACCGTCCCGGTCTTGGCAACGATTCGATCATGTGTTTGAATAGATCGTGCGCTGGGCCGGACAGGAGATCACGGGTAGCGCGGATCCGACCGCACTGCCCGGGCTGGACCGGCTGCAGTCGCTGGTCCGGACGGTCCGGACGCCCGAGTTCGCCGGGATCACCTTCCACGAGGTGCTGGCCAGGTCGGCGCTGAACAAGGTGCCGAGCGCCTCCGGGGTGCCGTTCGACTGGACCATCAACCCCTACCGCGGCTGCAGCCACGGCTGCGTCTACTGCTTCGCCCGGCAGACCCACACCTACCTCGACCTGGACGCCGGCGCCGATTTCGACGCCCAGATCATCGTCAAGATCAACATCGCCGAGGTGCTGACCCGGGAGCTCGCCCGGTCGTCCTGGCGGCACCAGCCGGTCGCGCTGGGCACGAACACCGACCCCTACCAGCGGGCCGAGGGTCGCTACCGGCTGATGCCGCAGATCATCACCGCGCTCGCCGACTCACGGACGCCGTTCTCGATCCTGACCAAGGGGACGCTGGCCCGCCGGGACCTGCCGCTGCTGACCGCGGCCCGGGAGCGGACGGACGTCTCGATGGCGGTCTCGATCGCCCTGGCCGACGAGCGAGTGCACGCCACCCTGGAACCGGGGGCGCCGAGCCCACGAGCCCGGCTCGAGCTGGTCCGGGCGATCCGGGCCGCCGGTCTGCCCTGCCAGGTGCTGGTGGCCCCGGTGCTGCCCTTCATCACCGACAGCGACGCCGATCTGGACCGGATCCTGGGCGAGATCGCCGCCGCCGGCGCGACCGGAGCCTCGGTGATGGCCCTGCACCTGCGGACCGGCGCCCGCGAGTGGTTCTGGCGCTACCTCAGCGAGCACCATCCCGACCGGGTCGGCCAGTACGCCGAGTTGTACCGCGACGGCGCCTACGCCGCCCGCTCCTACACCGCCGATCTGGCCCGCCGGGTGGCCCCGCTGCTGGTCAGACACGGCCTTCGCCGAGACGGCGGTGGCGGCCCGGTCCGGTTCGGGCGAGGCGACCGGGTCGCGGCCCCGCGGGCGGCTTCGGCGCAGCCGGCGACCGCTCCGGGGCCGGGGTCGCCGACAGCCGAGGCGCTCTTCTGAGGGGTCTCAGACCTGCCAGCGCTCGACCAGGGCCTCCATGGTGGCGTCCATCGCGCTGTCGACCTGCTGCCGGGCGGGGTCCGCGTCGTACCAGTCCATGATCTCGGCGGCCCCGACGGCGAACGGGATGGTGGCCACGTAGTCGGGCACCAGTGAGCGGAGCTTGGAGTTGTCGAAGACCAACGAGTGCGTCTTGTCCCCGAGCAGGCCGGCGCCCCACTCGGCGTCCACGGCGGCGATCGCGTCCGAGGGCACGTGCACCAGGGTCGGCTCCACCCCTGCCGCCCGGGCCACGGTGGCGAAGATGGCGTCCCAGGTCAACCACTCGTCACCGGTGATGTGAAAGCTGTCACCGATCGCCGCCGGATGACCGAGCAGACCGACGAAGCCCTTGGCGAAGTCGACGTGATGGGTCAGCGTCCACAGCGAGGCGCCGTCGCCGTGCACGACCACCGGGGCGCCACGGCGCATCCGGTCCACCACCGTCCAGCCGCCGTCGAAGGGCAGCAGGGTCTTGTCGTAGGTGTGCGAGGGCCGGACGATCGTCATCGGCACCCCGCTCTCGCGGTAGGCGTTCACCAGCAGGTCCTCGCAGGCGATCTTGTCCCGTGAGTACTGCCAGTGCGGGTTGCGCAGCGGGGTCGACTCCAGCACCGGCAGCCGGGCCGGCGGGGTCTGGTAGGCCGAGGCCGAGCTGATGTAGACGTACTGCCCCATCCGTCCGGACAGCAGGTCGAGGCGTTGCTGCACCTGGTCGGGGGTGAAGGCGAAGAAGTCGGCGACCACGTCGAACTCGCGACCGCCGATCGCCTCCCTGACCGCCGCCACGTCACTCAGGTCGGCGTGCAGCTGTTCGATCCCGTCGGCCGGCGGACGGGCCTCGGACCGGCCGCGGTTCAGCACCGTCACCTGCCAGCCCAGCTTGAGCGCCCGGGCGGTGCAGGCCGAGCTGATGATGCCGGTGCCGCCGATGAACAAGACCGATCGCGATGTCATGACTGCGAGGTTAGCCGGGCGGGAATGCCCGGGCCGAGGGTGCGGTTGGCCAGAGCATGACTGCGAACCGCTACGACGTCGCCGACCAGATCGTGCTGATCACCGGAGCCGGCAGCGGCATCGGCCAGGCCATCGCCCGGGCCTTCCTGGACAACGGCGCCTCGGTGGCGATCGTCGGCCGCCGGACCGAGAAGCTGGACGAGACCCTCGAGGGTTACGACGCCGAGAAGACGCTGGCCATCGGCGCCGACCTGACCGATCCGAGCTCGTACGCCGACGTCGTCGCCCAGGTGGTCGACCGGTTCGGCCGGCTGGACACCTTCGTCAACAACGCCGCCCAGTTCATCGCCAAGCCGTTCACCGAGCTGAGCACCGAGGAGTGGACGAGCATCCGGACCACCAACGTGGACGCCTTCGTCGGCCTGACCCAGCGGGTGCTGCCCGAGCTGGAGAAGACCAAGGGCAGTGTCGTCGTGGTCGGTTCGGTCTCCGGGCTGCGCGGCGACTGGGGCCAGTCGGCCTACAACGCGACCAAGGCGTTGATCATGAACCTCGTCCAGTCCCTGGCGCTGGACTACGGCCCCACCGGCGTCCGGCTGAACTCGGTCGCCCCGGCCTTCACCGTCACCCCGATCACCGAGGACGTCGCGGCCGACGAGGACACGCTGGCCCGGTTCACCAACCGGGTCGCGCTCGGCCGGCCCGGCACCCCGGACGACATCGCGCCGGCCGTGCTGTTCCTGGCCAGCCGGGACGCCGGTTACATCACCGGCACCACCCTGGCCGTGGACGGCGGCACCACCGCCTCGACCGGCCAGCCGCACCTCGACTGAGGTCACCCGCCGGCCGACCCGGCCCGGCGATTCGTCCTGGAGCCCAAGGCTGACGGTCACAACTGCAGGCTCGGCGGGCCGCCGACGCGTTCCAGCAGGATGAGCAGTCGATCCCGGTCGCGCTCGCTCAGGCCGTCGAAGGTCTCGGCGAAGACACCGTCGGCGATCTTCAGGCCCTTGTTCAGCACGGTGCGCCCGGCCCGGGTCAGCCGGTGCTCCAACCGGCGGCCGCGGCCCGGACTGCGTTCGATCAGTCCCTGGGCCAGCAGTCGTTGGGCCAGGGTGCCGAAGGCCTGGTCGCTCTGGAAGGTCAGCTCGGCCAGTTCGTGGGCCGAGGCACCCGGGGTGCGGTCGATCGCACGGAGCGCGTCCAGCTGGGCGATGGTCGAGCCGATCTCGCTCAGCCGGGCATCGATCGTGCGGTGATGACGCCACTGCGCCTGCTTCACCGCACGTCCCAGGGCCTGGTTGCTCACCACGCCACGCACCCTACTTGACGAAACCTCCTTATATCAATATCTTGATATCAACTAGTTGATACAAGACCGAGGAGCGAACGATGACTGCACACACTGAAGAACGACTCCGTCCGGACGAGGCCGGCGAGGGCGCGACGATCATGGTGTTGCACGGTGGCGGCGGCCCGGCGACCGTCCGAGGACTGGCGGCTGAGATGGCCGCCGACCACCACGTGCTGACCCCGACCCACCCGGGCTGGGACGGCACCGCACGCCGGGCCGGCATCGACGACATCCCGACCCTGGCCACCTGCTACCTGGATCTGCTGGCCGAGCGCGGCGAGTCCGCAGTGAGCGTTGTCGGGTCGTCCATCGGTGGCTGGCTGGCCGCCGAGATGGCCGTTCAGGACGCCGCCCGGGACCACCGGATCGCCACCGTGGTGCTGGTCGACGCCGCCGGCGTCGAGGTGCCCGACGAGCCGATCCGCGACTTCTACGGTCTGGACGCGCACGGCGTCGCCGAGTACAGCTTCTACGACTCCGCGAAGTTCTACCGCGACCCCGCCACCATGACGGCGGACGAGATCGCCGTCCAGCAAGGAAACCTGGCCACCATGAGCGACCTGACCCACGGTGGGGTGATGTCCGACCCCACCCTGCTCGGCCGGCTCAGCTCGATCGCCGTCCCGACGCTGGTGATCTGGGGTGACAGCGACGGCATCTTCACCCCCGGCTACGGCCGGTCCTACGCTGCGGCGATCCCCGGCGCCGAGTTCACCCTGATCGAACACGCGGGCCATCTGCCGCAGCTGGAGCGCCCGGAGCTGACGGTGCCGGTAATCACCGACTTCCTGGCACAGAATCTCGGCTGAGTCACCGCCCCGCCCTCACGGAGAGATATTCGGTGCCGGGGTCCGCGAGCTGAACTACCGTCTTCGAGCGTGGGTGTTCGCAACTATCTGATCGAGGGCGTCTCCGGCGCGGGCAAGACCACCGTGGCCGAAGAGCTCGAGCGACGAGGTCACGACGTCGTCCACGGGGACCGGGTGCTCGCCCGGCACGGCGATCCGGTCACCGGGGAGGTGCTCGAGGGCCCGCGCGCGGAATGGTCGTCGCAGCAACGGCACGACCACTGGATCTGGGACGTTGCGCTGGTGCGGTCGGCCGTGGCGGACACCACTCATCCCCTCACGTTCTTCTGCGGCGGATCGCGGAACTCCGCCGTGTTCCTCGATCTCTTCGATGCCGTGTTCGTGCTGGAGGTGGATCTGCACACCCTCCACCGGCGCCTGGACGCCCGGCCCGCCGACGAGTTCGGCCACAGCGGCGACGAGCGTGCGCTGGTGCTGCGGATGCACCGGACCGGCGAAGGACTGCCGGCAGACGGCGTGAGCATCGACGCCACCCGACCTGTTCGCGAGGTCGTCGACCACATCCTGCACCTGGCCCGCACCGAACGTCACCCCCGCCGCGACGGTGATCGCCACCGTCCTGCCCCCTGGTCGGGTTGACGGGCAGCCGGGATTTGCCTGCCGGCCCACCATGGACGACAGATCACAGAACTTCGGACGGGGGTGAGCCATGGTGTTGGACGCGCTGTCACCCCAGCGACGCCGGCTGGTGCTGGGTGTCGGGATCGGCGTCCTGGTGCTGATCGTGGTGATCGCGGCCGTGCTGGTGGTGCGCTCCCGCAGCGTGACCCCGGTGCCGCAGGACCAGCCCGGGCCGGTGCTGCTGGTGCCCGGCTACGGCGGTAACGGTGATTCGCTGCAGGCACTGGCGACCGCGGTCCGCTCCTCCGGCCGGACGGCGGTGGTGGTGCCGGAGGTGGGCGACGGGACGGGCGATCTGGACGCCCAGGCGGCCGCGCTGGCCCGGGTGGTCGACGACGAGCTGGCCTCCTCGGGTGCGCCGTCGGTCGACGTGATCGGCTACTCCGCCGGCGGGGTGGTCGTCCGGCTCTGGGCCCGCGACCACGGTGGCGACGGCCAGGCCCGCCGGATCCTGACCCTCGGCTCACCGCAGCACGGCACCTCCCAGGCCGCCCTCGGGGCGGAGATCGGCGGCGGCTGCCCCACCGCCTGTCAGCAGCTGGTGCCCGGCAGCGAGGTGCTGCGGACGCTGAACGCCGGCGACGAGACCCCGGCCGGACCGGAGTGGGCGACGATCCGTTCGACCTCCGACGCGGTCGTCACCCCGGTCACCTCCGCGGCCCTGGACGGTGCGCTGAACATCGTGATCCAGGACGTCTGCCCCGGTACGACGCCGGGCCACGGCGATCTGCCCGACGACCCGGTCACCGTGGCCGCGATCGGGTCGGTGCTCGGCGTCGCTGCGCCCACCGTGCCTGCCGGCGTCCGTTGCTGAGCCGGGCCTGGTGCTGGATCGGCGCTAGTCCTTGATGTCCTTGCTGGCGAAGCTGGCCCAGGCCGCCAGGGTGAAGACGACCAGATAGCCGAGCTGGACGAGCACCCCGCGGACGACGTTGTCCCAGCGGATCGGGTCGCGGAACAGGTCGACGAACGACAACCAGTAGCGGGTCGGCAGATACGGGTGCAGGGCCGAGGCGGCGTCCAGACCGAGCAGCACGGTCGAGGCGACCAACACCCCGATGGTGCCGAGCGCGGCCCCGATGGAGGAGTCGGTCAGGGTGGAGAAGAACAGCGCGATCGCGGCGACACCGAGCATGCAGATCACCACGTAGGCCAGGGCCAGCGCCGTCCGTCCGACCAGCTGCTGGGTGGTCAGGGTCTGGCCACTGAGCCCGACCGTCCCCGCCCCGGCGGGCGCTTTCCCCAGCAGCAGCTGGCCTTCGACCGCGGTCACCACGCTCACCACCAGCACCGCGAGCAGCACGAACGCCACCACCGTGACCAGCTTCGACAACAGCAGATTCAGCCGTCCCACCGGCCGGGCGAGCAGATAGCGCAGCGTCCCGGTCTGGGACTCACCGGCCACCGCGTCACCGCCGAGGACGGCGACCGCGATCGGCAGGAACAACGGCAACACCACCCCGAGCGCGGCCAGCGGGAAGAGCTGCCCGTTGCCCAGCACGGCCGACAGGAACGGCGGGCCGTCACCCGGGCCGGGCGCCAGATCGGTGACGGCCAGCAGGATCGCCACCAACGTGGGCAGGGCGACCAGCATGGCGATGATCAGCCAGGTGCGGGGCCGCCGGACCATCTTGCTCAACTCGACCGCGATCACGAGCTCAGCCGTTCCGGTTGCCGGAGCTGCTGCTCGCTCGGACGATCGGTGTGCGCGGCCATCCCCGCCTCCAGCACGATCTGCTCCAGCTCGCGCCGGTGCGGCCCGACCTCGCTGACCCGGACGCCCCGACCGACCAGATAGGCGTTCAGCTCGGCCGAATCGACCGCGCTCACCAGCAGCCGGTCGCCCCGGACCGACCGGACCCGGTCGCCGAGCAGCTCGGCCGCCTCGAACGCGTCCGGTGTCCGGATCTCGATCAGGCCGGTCGGCTGCACCAGCTCGCTCAGCTGGTCCTGCAGCACCAGCCGGCCCCGGTCGAGGACACCGATCCGGGTGCACATCTGCTCGATCTCGGCCAACAGGTGGGAGGACAGGAAGATCGTGGTGCCGGCGGCGTTCAGCCGCAGCAGCAACTCCCGGATCTCCTGGATGCCCTGGGGGTCGAGGCCGTTGGTCGGCTCGTCCAGGATCAACAGCTGCGGCCTGCGCAGCAGCGCGGCGGCCAGACCGAGCCGCTGCCGCATCCCGAGCGAGTAGGCCTTCGTCGGACGCCGGTCGCCGGGGTTCAACCCGACCTCCTCCAGCACTTCACCGATCCGGCGGCGCCGCTCACCCCGGCGCAGCCGGTCCGCACCGCTGGCGTCCAGCAGCGACAGGTTGGCCCGACCGGACAGGTGCGGATACGCCCCCGGGCCCTCGATCAGCGCCCCGATCCGGGGCAGCACCTCGCGCCGGGCGGCCGGCATCGACTCCCCCAGCACCGAGATCGACCCGGACGTCGGCAACACCAGGCCGAGCAGCATCCGCACCGTCGTGGTCTTGCCCGATCCGTTGGCGCCGAGGAAGCCGTAGACGTCGCCGTCGCGGACGTCGAGATCGATGCTGTCGACGGCGCGCAACTCGCCGTAGCGCTTGGTCAGCTCACGGGTGGTGATCATGTCCGGCTCCCTGACAGCTCGCTCGCGGCCTGCCGCAACACCTCCGGGGTGACGGTGCCCGTCATCAAGAAGCTGCGGCCCGGGCCCCGGCTCTGCGATGACCGGGCGCTCAGCAACACGCTCACCGGACCGACGGCCAGCGAGGTGCCGAGGCTGCTCTGTTTCGCGGCCGCGCTGGCCGCGAACTGACGTCGCAGCGGCCCGGCGACCGAGCCCCGCAACGGCACCACGATCAGGGTGGTCGGGCCGTGGCCGTAGATCCCGACGGCGCCGGGGTCGGTGCCGTCACGGGTGCTCAGCCCGGCCAGGGTGGGTGGCAGGTCGACCGGCGCGAAGGCGTTCGCCGCAGCGGCCACGTCGACCGACTGGTCGTAGTTGATGGTCATCTCCGGGTTCGGTACGAAGGCGGTGCTCCGGGCGTCCGGCCGGGTCGGGTCGACCTCGCTGAAGGTGGTGCTGAGCGCCGGTTTGGCGGCTCCGCGGCCGTACAGCTCGACCCGCAACGGCAGTCCGGTGCGGGGATCGGCCCAGAGATCGATCCGGCCCAGCGAGGTGTCGTCGTCGCCGGGGGTGAGCCGGAGGCCGGCGGCGTCCACCCCGGCGATCCGGGCCGCCGGCAACGCGGACAGCTCGTCGACTCGGGCGCCCTGCAACAACTGCCGGGCCAGCACCGGCGGCAGCACGTCGTAGCTGTTGGGCAGGCGGACGCTCGAGGTCGGCGAGATCGTGGCGGTCTGGGACTCGAAGATCCAGCTGATCTGGGTGTCGTGGTGCCGGATCAGATCGGTCTCGCCGGCGTCGCGGACCCGGTCGACGCGGTAGTCGTCCGGCGCCCGCCACCAGACCCGCAGCTCGTTCTCCTGGCCGAGCAGTTGGGCCAGGGTGGCGAAGGAGTCGTTCTGCGGGATCTGCACGGTGCCGGCGCTCTCGATCACGCCCGACCAGCCGACCTGCCAGGACGCCTGCATCATCGCGGCCAAGCGGGTCACCGGGACGTCCACCGCATCGACCGGGCGCAACCGCCACGCCACCGGGGTGATCACCAGGACCAGCGCCGCGACGGCGGCCACCACCCAGCGCACGATCACGGGCGCCAATCTAGGCAGGTCGGCCAAGCCCGGCCCCTGACCTGGCACGCTGGGTGGATGGAATCCGGGGACCCCGGGGAGGACACGGAACTGCGGACGCAGCCCTTGCCGCCCGGCGACGTGGACCGCGTCCCGGTCGGCTGGTCGGCGGTCGAGTTCAGGGGCCGGCGCTACGGCCTGACCCGGCGCGACCACGTCGACGGACGCAGTCTCAGCGTCTACGCCGAAGAGCTGGGCGGCACGGACGTGATCAGCGCGAACCTCTACCGCACCTCGGGCGGGCTGCTGCTGCGTCCGTGTGAGATGCCGGCGCAGAAGGTGACGGAATTCTTGTTCGGCTGGCGACCGGCCGAGTGAAGGGCGTTCTTCAGCCGGTGCACCTAGTCTGGGTGCTCAGCCGATCTCAGGAGCAGACAACGTGCGTATCACCAAGACAGCCGTCCGACCCCTGACCGTGGCGGCGGTGACGACCGCGTTGGCCGGACTCGCCCTGGCCGGTTGCGGCACCGAACCGGCGAGCCAACCGAGCCCGAGCAGCTCCGCACCGGTGGCCGGCTCGGCCCCGTCCACCGAGACCGCGCCCACCACCACGACCCCATCGTCCAGCCCGAGCGCGACCCAGTGCCCGAGCGGTGCGTACACGATCACCGCCCTGAGAGGCGAGGGCTCGGCCTCCCAGCTCGGCTCCGGGGTCGGCGGCGACGTGATGATGAGCTTCACCGACGGCGTCTGGACGCTGCAGTCCGACGGCAAGGCGCCGGTGACGACGAAGATCGGCCCGGCCAGCGCCAAACTGACCATCGCCGGCACCATCACCGGCGACTACAGCGGCGACGCCTCGGCGTTGAAGCTGGCGGTCAAGGACGCCAACGGGACGGCCACGATCAAGGGCGGTTTCGTCAACCGCAAGCTGACACTGAAGCAGCTGTCGGAGCAGATCGTCCCATTGAACACGACCGGGACGGCGACCTGCAGTGGCGATCAGGCTGTGATCACCCTGCCCAACGTGGCCATCACCATGCAGCGCACCTGACCGGGAGACCGCAGGCCCCGCCGGGATCGGGTGGCGCGCTCCAGGTGGTCAGTACATCTAGGGCCCGCCGCGCCAGTGGTCGATCCGGCGGTGATCGGGCAGGAAGCCGTGGTGGACGCCCCAGAGCACGGCCTGGGTCCGGCTCTCGGCCTCGATCTTGCGGTAGACGGCGCGGATGTAGGACTTGATCGTGTTCGGGCTGAGGAAGGTCAGGGCCGCGATCTCGGCGTTGCTGCGGCCCTGGGTGATCAGGGCCAGGATCTCCGATTCCCGGTCGGTCAGGCCCTCGGCCCGCCCGGGCCAGTCCAGTCCGGTGGCCGCCCGCGCCCGTCCGGGCGGTTCACTGATCACCACCTCGCCGGCGTGGATCGCCTCCAGGGCAGCCACCAGTTCGCGGGCCGGGAGCGCCTTGGAGAGATAACCTCGGGCCCCTTTGCGCCGCGCGTCCTCCACCAGTTCGGCGTCGAAGTTCCAGGTGAAGACGACGACCTTCCGGGCGTGTGGGCTGGCCACCAACGTCGTCAGGTGGTCACCGTCGGCCTCACTCTGGGCGAACGAGTCGTAGAGCGCGATGTCCACCGCGTCCTGCAACGGCTCGTTGGTGTCGATCTCGGCGATCACCACCCGCTCGCGGTACTGGTCCAGGATGTTGGCCACCCCCATCAGCACGACGTCGTAGTCGTCGATCAGGGCGACGGTGATCGCCTGGTGTGGGGAGGACGGCACGGAAAAGAAATTACCCCCTCAGGGGTGTACCAGCACAGCCCTGGGGGTGATGAACTGCATACTGTAAGAATCCGCTGCACAGGGCAGCACTATCAGAAAGAGGTCTCATGGGAATTCTGGGCTTGATCATCAGCCTGATCGTGATCGGCTTGATCGCCGGCGCACTGGCCCGGCTGTTGGTGCCGGGCAAGCAGAGCATGTCGATCCCGATGACGATCCTGCTGGGCATCATCGGATCGTTCGTCGGCGGCTTCCTGGGCTACCTGATCTTCCACAAGGACGCCAGCAGTGGCTTCTTCCAGCCGGCCGGCATCATCGGCTCGATCATCGGGGCGATCATCGTCCTGCTCATCTACACCCGGGTGAAGGCCAGCCGGTCCTGACCCTGTGCGTGCCGTCGTCTACGACGCGGTCGGTGCCGAACCTCGGCTGACCGACGTCTCGCCACCGCCCTGTCCGCCGGACGGGGCGGTGGTCGACGTCGGGGCCACCGGCGTCTGTCGTTCGGACTGGCACGCCTGGCGTGGCCACGAGACGGTGCCGCTGCCCCACATCCCCGGGCACGAGTTCGCCGGGACGATCGCCGCGCTCGGCCCCGATGTCCCCGCGGCATCGGGCTTCCGGGTCGGCGACCGGGTGACGGCACCGTTCGTCAACGGCTGCGGCCGCTGTTCTGAATGTGCGGCCGGGCAGGCGCAGGTCTGTCCGGACCAGACCCAGCCCGGCTTCACCCACCCGGGCTCGTTCGCCGAGCAGGTGGTGGTGCGGGCGGCCGGCACCAATCTGGTCCGGCTGCCGGACACGGTCGACGTTCACCGCCGCCGCCGCACTGGGCTGCCGGTTCGCCACCGCCTTCCGGGCGTTGACCGGCCACGGCAGCCTCGACTCCGGGGACTGGCTGGCCGTCTTCGGCTGCGGCGGGCTGGGTCTGTCCGCGGTGCTGATCGGCACCGCGCTGGGCGCCCGGGTGGTGGCCGTCGACCCGTCACCGGCGGCCCGCCGGCGGGCCCTCGAGCTGGGTGCGCAGACCGCACTCGAGCCGGACGGCGCGGTGGCCGCGATCCGCCAGCTGACCGACGGGGGCGCCCGGCTGAGCCTGGATGCGCTCGGCTCGGCCCGCACCGCCGCCGACAGCGTCCGCAGCCTGCGCCGGCGCGGCCTGCACGTGCAGGCCGGGCTGATGCTCGGCGCCGACGCGAGCGCTGCACTGCCGTGGGAGTTGGTGATCGCCCACGAACTGCGGGTGCAGGGCAGCCACGGCATGGCCGCCGCCGACTACCCGGCGATGATCGAATTGGTGGCCTCGGGCCGGTTGCGGCCGGAGCGGCTGATCGGGCCGGTGATCGGGCTCGAGCAGGCCGGCGCGGCGCTGATGGCGATGGACGACCCCGTCCCGGTCGCCGCGGGCGCCACCGTGATCGTCGTTGCCGGACCCACGATGGCAGGATCGGGGACGTGACCCGAGGAACGACGACCATGATCATCGTCGTCGGCGGCGGCATCGCCGGGGTGGCGTGCGCCCGGACGCTGGCCGACGGTGGGGCCGCCGTGCGACTGCTCGACCGGGGACGTCGCCTCGGCGGCCGGCTGGGCGAACGCGACTACGACCTCGGCGGCCATCCGCAACGCCCGGTCGACACCGGCGGGTCGTATTTCACCGTCTCCGATCCCGCCTTCGAGCGAGTGGTCGAGGACTGGCACACCCGAGGCCTGGCCCGGCCGTGGACCGACACCTTCAGCGCGATCGGCCCGGACGGCGAAGAGACGAAGTCGGGCCCGATGCGCTGGGCCGCCCAGGCCGGGCTGCGTGGACTGGTGGCCGATCTCGCCGCCGGCTTGGACGTCCGCTCGGGTGTTCGGGTCGGGAGTGTCGACACCGACGGGGCCGGGCTGCGGGTCAGCGGCGACGACCTGGACGAGACCGCCGAGACCGTGGTGCTGGCGATGCCGGATCCGCAGGCGCAGCGGCTGCTCGGGCCGGGACTGGCGCGCCACCAGGAGAAACTCGGCCTCGGGTTCGAGCCGGTGCTGGTTCTGACCGCGATCTGGCCGCGACGGAGCTGGCCGGACCGCGACGGCGCCTTCGTCAACGACGACGAGGTGCTGGCCTGGATCGCCGACGACGGACTGCGCCGGGGCGACCGGGCGCCGGTGCTGGTCGCGCACTCCACCACCGACTTCGCCCGGCCGCGGCTGGAGGATCCGCAATCGGCGGCTGGACCGATGCTGGAGCACCTCCGCCGCACTCTCGGTATCGAGGACGAACCCGACGTGACGGCCGTCCAGCGTTGGAGTTTCGCCCGCCCGGTCGAACCCCGGGACGAGCCCTATCTGCTGACCGACGACGGTCTGGCCGCCTGCGGGGACGGCTGGGCGGCCAAGCCCAACGTGGAGGCGGCCTTCGTCTCCGGCGTCCGGCTAGGCCGGGCCCTGCTGGGCTGAGCGGCGCCACCCGGCCACGTGGTCGGGCACCTCGATCCCCGGCTGTAGGTCCGGGGCGGGCTGCGGAACCCCGGGCACCAGGCCGGCCAGCGGCAGCACCCCCGCCCAGTAGGGCGAGTCGAGATCGTCCTCGTCGTCCTTCGGCGGCCCGCTGCGCAGTTTGAGCGAGCACTGCCCCAGCTCCAGCGCGAGCACCGAGGTCGCGGCCAGCTCGCGCCGGGACGGCCCGCGGACGTGGTCGGAACGACCGGGCACGACGGCGTCGACCAGTGCGGTCAACGCGGCCTGCTTCTCCTCGGTGTCGGTGATCAGCCGGGCGCGGCCGTGCACCACCACCGAGCGGTAGTTGATCGAGTGGTGGAAGGCCGACCGGGCCAGCACCAGACCGTCGACCAGGGTGACGGTGACGCAGACGTCGAGACCGTCGTCGCGGGCCAGCCGTAACGCCCGGGCCCCGGTGGATCCGTGCAGGTACAGCGTTTCCTCGACCCGCGCGTACAGCTGCGGCAGCACCACCGGCGCACCGTCGACCACGAATCCGACGTGGGCCACCACGCCCTCGCCCAGGACGGCGTGCACCGCGTCCCGGTCGTAGCCGACCCGGTCGGGGTAGCGGGTCGGGCGGGTGAGATCGCTGCTGGAGTAGGTCGTGCTCACCGGCCCGACGCTACTCGCGGCTCACTCGACGTTGAAAACGATCTGGTGCCAACCGGTCGCGCCGGAGGGGAACACCTTCGTCCGGTTCTGTGGCTGGACCTGCCCGGTGGTCGAGGTGGCCCGGACCTGGGCGGTGTGCCGTCCGCTCGGGCCGTCGTACTTCAGCGACCACTGCCGCCAGAGGTCGACCCCGGCGTCGGTGGCCAGACTGGCTTCCTGCCACGGGCCGTCGTCGATCTGCACCTCGACCTTGGCGATGCCGACGTGCTGCTCCCAGGCGACGCCGGCGAGCATCGGCTTGGCCTTGGTGACGGTGCCGAGCGAATCGGGGACATCGATCCGGCTCTGCAGCAGGATCGGTGCGTCGGTGGCCCAGCCGCGTTCGGTCCAGTAGGCCTCACGCTTGGCGTAGGTGGTGAACTCCAGCCGCTTCAGCCATTTGGTGCCGGAGACGAAACCGAACAGCCCGGGGACCAGCATCCGGGCCGGGAAGCCGTTCTTGGCCGGCAGCACCTCGTCGTTCATGCCGACGACGATCATCGCGTCCCGGCCGTCGCTGACCGCCTGGTAGGGCGTCGAGCAGGTGTAGCCGCTGTCGCTGGAGTAGGAGTAGACCTGATCGACCCCGTCCTGGACGCCGACCCGCTTGATGATCTCGCTGAACGGGACGCCCAGCCACTTCGCGGTGCTGACGTAGGGGCCACCGACCTCGTTGGAGACGCAGGTCAAGGTGATGTTGCGCTCGATCATCGGCATCGCCAGCAGGTCGTCGTAGCTGAGGGTCAGCGGCTGATCGACCATGCCGTCGATGGTCAGCGTCCAGTCGTCGACGCCGACCTGCGGCGTGGTGAGAGCGATGTCGACCCGATAGAAATCGTCGATGTCGGTGACGAACGGCGTGTCACCCGAGACCTGGGCCCCGGCCGGGATGGCCGATGCGGGCGAGGTCGGTCTGGGCAGCCCGAGCCGCTGCCGGGCCGCCTCCATCGCCGCCCGGCTGCGGCCGACCAGCACTCCGGTCACCCCGCCGGCGGCCGCGACGACCGCGCCCACCCCGAGACCGATCAGCAGGCCCCGTCGGCTGGGCGTCGCCGGCTTCCCGCCCGAGTCCTCGGCCGGCTCGTCCGCCGAGTTCTCCGCCGTGTTCTCAGCCGTGTCATCCGCCGAGTTCTCAACTGTGGCGGGGTTTCCGGGCCCGGTGCCCAACCGGCTCAGCACGTACATGGTGATCATGCCGACCACACCGGCGGCGATCGACGGCAACCCGTCGGCGGGTGAACCGCCGTTGCTCAGCGAGGCGGCCAGGCCGGCGACCCCGAGCAGGCCGATGCCGGCCAGGGCGATCATCCGGTGCCGCCAGGCGATCAGCCCGAGGACGACGGCGAACACCGCGAGGATCACCGCCACGCCGGTGATGAGCACCGGCTTGTCGTTGGTGCCCAGGGCGCTGACCGCGGCGGTCTTGACCGATGTCGGGGTCAGATTGATCACCGTCCCACCGACCGCGAGCAGCGGGGATGCTGCCGGGTCGACGAAGGCGGCGAGGCCGTGCCCGACGCCGACGGCGACCAGGGCCGCGACCAGGCCGGCCAGTGCGCGGAGCCAGGCTCGAGGCCGGCTCATCAGAACGTCGCCCGGGCGTCGGGCTCTTCGGTCGGTTGCAGCGAGCCGCCCGCCGGCTCCACGGTGACGGCCACGCCGACCGCGGCGGTGACGTCACCGGTCACGATCACCCGCTGGTCCCGTCCGCCGGTGAAGGTGTGGTCGGGCACGTAACGGACCTCACCGTCGCTGCCCCGGGTCAACGTCCACAACTGGTAGCTGCGACCCGGTCCCGGATCGCCGAGCCCGCCGCTGATCAGCATGGCCGCGTTCTGGCTCCTGGCCACCAGGTAGGAGACGGTGCTGCCGTCCTGCAACCGGGCCGGGTAGACGGCGGCGTCCGGGGCCTGCAGGATCGCGGTCTCGGTCCGGGTGAGGTCGGCCTGCCGGCCTGCCTGGACCTGGGCCTGACGACCGGCGAGGACTTGCTGTCGGGAGTGCACAGCCCATCCTCCCGCACCGACGGCGGCGAACAGCGACGCGGCGACCAGACCGACGAGCCAGCGGCTGACCGGCCGGGCTGGCCGGGCGGGGACCGAGACCGCGCGGCGGCCGGCTGAGTCGTTTCCGGCTGCTGCACTCTTCTCCGCCTCGGTCTGCGGTGGCAGCGGCCGGATCCGGTCGATCGAGCGGAGCACCGAGCTGCGAACGGCCGCGGGCGGGGCGGAGGCGACCAGTCGGGTCAGCTCGGCGGCGGTCTCACCGAACACGTCGAACTCGCGCCGGCAGGCCTCGCATTCGGCCAGATGGTGTTCGACGTCCAGCGCTTCGCCGTCGTCGAGGGCGTCCAGGGCGTAGGCGCCCAGACTCGCGTGTGCGCTAGACATGCCCCACTCCCATCGTGTCTCTCAACTTGATCAATCCGTCCCGGATCCTGGTCTTGACGGTGCCGAGCGGCAGGTCGAGCCGATCGGCGATCTGTGCCTGGCTGTACCCGCCGAAGTAGCTCAGCTGGATGGCTTCCCGCTGCGGTGCGGAGAGGGATTGGAGAGCACGGCGGACGCGTTCGACGTCGAGGTTCTGCTCGACGCCTTCCCACACCCGGTCCACCTCGGGGGCGGCACTCTCGTGGGCGTAGCGATCGTCACGGGCAGCGTCACTGCTGACCGAACGAACCCGGTCGACGGCCCGTCGGTGGGCCATCGTGGTCATCCACCCGAAGACCGAGCCACGCTTCGGCTGGTAACGGGCCGCCTGTCGCCAGACCTCCACGTACACCTCCTGGGTCACCTCGACGGCGTGGTCGGGCGAGCGCAGGACCCGCAGGACCACCCCGTAGATGCGAGCGCTGGTGGCGTCGTAGAGCACGGCGAAGGCGTCGGAGTCGCCGTCGGCCGAAGCCGACACCAACGCCGCGAGTTCTTCGTTACCCAAAATCCCCGCACCGCTGGGGGCGGTGCGGGGAGATCGGGATCCGGAGATCGGATGAACAGTCATGAGTTCGTTTCCGTGACCCGAGCGGATTGCCCTGCTCAGGACTTCGGCAGCAGCACGTGGTCGATGATGTAGACCGTGGCGTTGGCGGTCTGCACGTTGCCGCAGACGACCATGGCGTTGCCGTCGACCGTGAAGTTCGTACCGGAGCCGGTGATGGTGATCTTCTGGTCCTTGTTCAGGGTCTGGTGGGTGCCGGCCAACTCGTCCGGGCTGAGCCGGCCGGAGACGACGTGCATGGTGAGCACGTCGGTCAGCAGGCCGTTCGGATCGGCCAGCGCAGCGTTCAGGGTCTTGGTCGGCAACGCCTTGAAGGCGTCGTTGTCCGGGGCGAAGACGGTGATGTCCTTGGCGTTGTTCAACGTGTCGCCGAGCTTGGCCTTGCCGACCGCGGTGACCAGGGTGGAGAGCGCCGGGTTGTTGCTGGCCGCGGTGGCCACCGGATCCTGGCTCATGCCGTCGAACGAGCCCTTGCCCGTGGTCGGGACGTTCGCGCAAGCGGCGCCGAACGGCTGGCTGGCGTCGGTCGTCGAGGAGGCGGAGGTGCTGCTGCTGGGCGAGGCGGCCGAGCTGGCCGGCGCGGCGGCCGAGGTGGCCGGGGCCGAGGTGCCGGCCTGGCTGTCGGCCGTGGTGCTGTCGGTGCCGCAGGCCGCCATGCTGAGCGAGCCGAGGATGGCGACGGAGGCCAGGGCGATCTTGGTGGAACGACGATTGATGATCATGGGATCAGTCCTCTCGAGGACGTTGATTTCGAAGGGATCTCCGTGGTGGAGATCTGCCCATGATTCGTGCCCAGTAAGGGAATCGGATTGTCAAACGGTCAATGTTTCCGGTTTGTGACCATCGATTATATTCGATCATGAATGTATCCGAATCGTCATCATCGTCGACCAATCCGACCCAGGAGTTGATCACTGCCGACCTGCCCGGTGGCCGGTCCGAGAGCCACACCGAACCGACGGGGTGAGCCATCAGAACAGATGGGTCAGCCCGATCGAGACCCCCTTGGCGATGAGCACGAACCGTAACGTCCGGCCCAGCCAGACGACCACGACGAACGTTACGGTGCGCATCCTGCTCGCCCCGGCGACCAGAGCGACCGCGTACATCGGCGGGAGGCCGACCGAGGCCGCGAGCGCGACGGTCGGAATTCCCCAGCGCGGCGAGCCCACGAGCTCGAGCAGCTTCGTCGACATCACCGCGAACCGCTGCCGGAGTGAGGCCACCCACACGCCCCATCGCGAGCGCGGCTCGCGTCGCGGCCGAGGCTCCTTCCGCCGGCGACGTGAGGCCGCCTCCTTGCCCCGGCGGGCCCCGAGGAAGAGGACGATCTTCCCGAGCGTCTGACCGGCGGCGACCGCGACGGCGATGAAGACCCCGGTGGACGGGCTGGCTGCCGCCTGGCCTGCGATCACGTACGCCTCGGCGTTCAGCACGGGGATCAGCGCCGAGCCGAGCCCCCAGAGGAAGGCCAGCGCGATCGCCCCGGCCTGCAGCCAGCTCATCAGTTGCCGGGTCGCACGCTCGCCGAATCAGCCACGCCGGGAAGCTGCAGCACTCGTCGGCCGGGAACGCTCGGTGACGAACGCACCAGCCCGACCCCGCGGATCAGGCTGACGATCTTGGCCACCAGCACGATCGTCGCCACGATCATCCCGGCCACGCCCGAATGGGTGATGACGGTGACCAGGATGACGCTGGAGGTGTTGACCGCCTTGGCCACCGGAGACCAGTTCCACCGGTAGAGCACCCGGTCGACCAGATAGAAGTAGTTGGGGCTGAGCAGCGGCCAGCGCAGGAACAACAGTGAGAGCACGGTGTCGACGCAGACGAACTGGGCCAGGAAGACGGCCACCGCCGGCCGCGTCCAGGACAGGTGGACGATGATGGCCACACCGAGGCCGATCGTGCACAGCCGGTCGCAGAGGATGTCCAGGACGGCTCCGCGGCGGGTTTCCTGATCGAGGCGCCGGGCCAGCCAGCCGTCAGCCATGTCACCCACCCAGTAGGCGGCGTAGCCGACGATGATCAGCGCGATCGAACCCGTCAGCAGAGCCGCGACGGCCAGGCTGACCCCGGCCACCGTTCTTGCCACGGTCACCACGTTGGGCACCGTCCGGACAGGCTCGCCCGACAAGTCGGACAGACCCGCACCGGACGGCGGCCTTGCGTGGTCTACAAGCATGTCGGCACTATAGGCGGATTGCTGTTGAGCAGAGCGGAACCTGTTCGCTGCTGCCGTCCCACGTGTTCGTCCCGCTCCCCCGGTCGGGGATCCGCGCTCAGTCCAGCTCGACGTTGAACGTCCAGACCGCCAGCACCCGGCCGTGATGACGCCAGGTGACCTGGGCGGCGCCGCTCTCGAAGGTACCGACCACTGTGAGCGTGGACGTCTTCCCACTGTGGGTGGTGATCGTCCTCGGGCCGTCGGTTTTCAACGCGATCGAGCGACCGGTCTCGTCCCGCGAGGTCAGCTCCGAGCTCGCGATGGTGGCGCTGCCCTGGGTCTGGGCGACCCGGAGCCTCAGATAGGCCCGGGTCCTGCTCGCCGGGCCGTCGGATTGGCCGTCCGTCGCCTGCGTCGGCCCGAGGACGGTGACCAGCGCCTTGCCCTCCTGGCCCAGGGACATCGCGATCGGCCCACCGACCGCCGACAACGCCGGGTGTCCTGCCGAGGCACTCGGCGTCGGTTCCGGCGCGCTACTGGGCGGGACCGGAACCGCGCCGAGTGAGGCGACCACCGCGGACGGATCCGGTTCGACAGCGGAGCTCGCCGCGGTGGGGGCGGGATGGGTCGCGCCCGAGCCGGTGCAGCCGGCCACCCCGGCCAGTGCTGCGCCGGTGACGGCGACGGCGAGCGTGAAGCTGCCCCATCTGGCCCGGTTGAACCCGAACCGGGTGCCCGGACCGCGCTCGCTCGTCGCCATCTTCATCGCTTCACCGGAACGGGCCGGACGTAGACCCGCGGGGCGACCGCTTTGCTGAGCTGCGCGCTGGCCGGGAAGACTTCGCTGCCGGACGCCGCCGGACGCATGGCCCGGCCGCCGGCGTTGTTGTAGATGTCCGGGCCGAACGGTCGCAGTCCGTCCATGCCGGCGTAGCCCAGGTGGCCGGCCCCGTCGGTGCCGCCGCTCGTGATGCCGTAGAGGTCTTCCATGCTGCGCAACCAGCTGTAGTGGTTGTAGGGCTGGTCGCTGATCGAGCCCGGGGTGATGAACCGGCTGATGAACACCGCTCCGGTGATGCCGCCGCCCGGTGTGGTGTCCTGGTTGAACGCCTGGTCGCCGGGCTGGGTGGTGTTCGGGCCGGGCAGCTCGTTGCAGCAGGCGACCACCGACTGGGCGGTGTTGGCCAGCGCCTGGGTCGAGCCGCCGGTCGCGGAATCCGTTCCGTACTTGGCGTCGGCGGCGTAGTCGAAGTCGGCGGTCGAGTTGCCGTACATCTTGTAGGGCGGGAACGCCTCGTCGAAGATGACCTGGATCTCGCCGTCCTTCTGGAAGGCGGGCGACGCCATGATCTGGGGGATCCACTTCTCCAGGAACTTGTCGGAAGCGTAGAGCCCGCCCTGGTGGTTGTCCGGGTCACCGGAGAGGTTGTCACCTTTACAGGTGGCGTCGTGGGCGTCGGAGCAGTTGTTCGGCGTGATCCAGGAGAACTTCGGGGTGGTCTTGACCGACTTCAGATCCTGGGCCAGTGAACTGATCGCCGCGTGACCCTTGGTCGCCGGGTAACCGTCGAGCGGGACCACGTTCTGGCAGAGCTTCTTGGAGTCGATCAGGGAATGGAACCACGCCGTCGGGTTGTGCTTGGGCACGTACTGGTCGGTGGCGGTGGCGCCGCCGGGATCCACCACCCCACCACCGTTCGGGCTGCCGGGAATCCCGCACTGGTAGGGATCCTCGCGGGTCGGGTCGTTGCCCATGTCCTGCATGTAGGCCTTCCAGCTGACGCCGTTGGCGCTCAACTGGTTGAAGAAGGTCTTGGTCTGCTTGGGGTAGACGCAGCCGGTGCTGGCGTAGGTCTGGCCGTCGGGGGCGGCGAAGCCCGGCGCGACGTTCTTGTACTGCGGGCAGTCGGCCTGGTTGTCCGGGGCCGGTGACTGGCCGGCGACCAGGCTGACGTAGTTGTCCAGGGAGAAGTGACCGGTGCCGTAGTACTGACGCAGCAGTTCGCCGTAGCTGGGCAACGTCTTCCACAGATAGCTGTTCTGGTTCAGCCCGGTGAACGTGGCCTCGTAGGACTTGTTCTCCAGGATGATCGTCCAGACGTGGCCGACCTTGGGTGGGGTGTAGGCCGCCGCGGTGGGTGCAGCCGCCACCGGCGAACCCGACCCGAACAGCCCGGCCAGCACCAGGCCGAACGCTCCGGCCATGATCGACATCCGACGTAACCGAGAACGAAACACGACGCCTCCCGAGATCACCGCGGGCGCTTTTCGCCCGGATGACGTGAGGTCTAGTGAGCCGAGGTGTCCTCCAGGTGACGAGACGGTCGTCCCTGTGAGAACTCTCAGTTTTCTCAGCTCTCGGCAGTCCTCCTACAGTCATGGCGTGAGTTCAGCCGTCCCGAAGCCGTCCCTCGCGCGGGCCGGGCTGATCGCAGCCTGTCTCGGTGTCGGCGCAGTCACTTTCGCCGTGCGGCTGTTCACGGTGCTGCGCAGCGCCGGTCTGTACGGCTACGGCAACTACGACGACGGGGTCTACTTCGCCGCGTCGATCGCCCTGGTCCACGGCCGACTGCCCTATCGGGACTTCCTGCTCCTGCACCCGCCCGGGATCGCGCTCGCACTGAGTCCGTTCGCCGGCCTGGCGGGGCTGATCGGCGAGCCGGACGCGTTCGCCGTCGCCCGGTTGTGCTGGATGGGCCTGGGCGCGGTCAGCGCTGCGCTGGTGGTGACGATCCTCTGGCCCCGGACGCGGTTCGGCGCGATCGCCGGCGGCGGGTTCTACGCCTTCTTCTACCCGGCCGTGTTCGTGGAGCGCCTCACCGTGCTCGAGGCGCCGCAGACGCTGGCCCTGTTACTGGCCTTGCTGGTCCTGACCAGGGCGACCGCCGGGACGGCCCGGAGTGATCGCAGTTGGCGCCGGCCGTGGCCCTGGCTCGGCGCAGGGCTGCTGCTCGGGCTGCTGCCGGATCTGAAGATCTGGGGCGTGCTCATCGTGGTCATCGTGCTGGGCTGGGTGGGGGTGAGCTCGGGTTGGCGCCGAACCGTTCAGACGGTGGTCGGGGTCGCCGTCAGCGGACTGGGTGCCTACCTGCCGTTCTTCCTGCACGGCCCGGCCCCGATGTGGCGGATGCTGGTGCTGGACCAGCTCGGCCGGGCCGACGCCTCGTTCGGTCCGGCCACCAGACTGATGGCCGTGGCCGGACTGCAGCGCTACGACGCGTTCCACCCGACCCCGGCGCCACTGATCGTCGCGGTGGTGGGTCTGGTCGCGGTGATCGCTCTCGGCCTGACCGTGCCCTGGGCCCGGATCTTCGTGGTCCTGCTGGCCGGCGGGACGGCGCTACTGGTGAGCACGCCGGCCTGGTTCCAGCACTACGCGGCGCTCGTCTCGGCACCACTGGCCCTGCTGGTCGGCGCGGTCGTCGGTGAGCTGACGTCCCGGCTGTGGCGATGGCGGCCGGTGCGATGGGTGGTGCCCGCGCTGTTCGTGGTGGTGCTGGTCGGCTACGCCGTCCCCCTGGGCAGTCTTCATCTCAACGCCCGGTTTCCTCAGGCGGCGCTGGCGGTGGCCGCCCGGACCGACGGCTGTGTCACGAGCGACGACCCGACCAACCTGATCGAGTTGGACGTGCTGGGCCGCAACCTCGATCGCGGTTGCCCGGTGGTGATCGACCTCGGTGGCTACGCCTACGACCTCAAGGTCGACGGACGTGAGATCGGCCGGAAAGCCAACCCTGCTTGGCAACGGGAGGCGCTGACCTACCTCGGCTCCGGCTCGATCACCGTTCTGAGCCGGCTGAACACTCCGCAGTACAACGCTTTCACCCCGGCCAGCAAACGGATCATCGCCTCCTGGACCGAATTGACCCACGTCGGCCGGACGGTGGTGCGGACACCGGAGACCGACAGCGGCTCCTGACGTTCACCAGCCGAGATCGGCACAACCGACCGGGGTGCTGAGGCCGACCAGGACGCGTTGATGTGAGGTGGTCGACGATGGACCCGATGCGGCGCTCGGCCCGGATCGGATCTCTTTGCAGCCGCCACGGAAGTGGTAGTCCGCGCCCAGGATCGGGATGTCACCGGTGGCCGCGACCACGACCGCGGGACGGCGGAGCTGTTCACTGATTGCACCGGCCTGAGCGGCCGGCACCTCGGCGGAGAAGGAATCACCCGGGTCGAGCTGGCAGACCGCGGAACCGCGGGAGAAGCCGGCCAGGTAGTCGAGACAGACCGAGGGGGCGCCGACGTTCGTCCCGGGGCTCATGTCGGTCACGCTCGCCGTCCCGGGGGCGGTGACCCTGCACGGCACGAAGCGGGTTACGTCCCTGCGTCGACGGCGTTGTGCAGCCGGATACCGCTGAATCCCAGGCTGCTCTCGATCACCAGCCGCCACCAGCGGCCAGATCGAGTCGACACAGCGCAGTTCGATACCCGCCCGCCGGTGGAGTTCGGGCAGATCGCCGACGGGTTCGGGCGGTCCGAGCGGCGTGACCGGATGTCGGGCGACAACCGCGTGCGGAGACGGAGCCGGTTCCGTACGGTCGGAAGTTTGCCGCCGGTAAGTGATAGACGTACAACTCGACGCTCAGCAGTCGGCGGAGCCAGCCGTACTCGATCAGGTGAACCCGCCGGGCTGTCGGTCCCAGCAGGGAAAGACGATCCGGCTCCTCCGTGTCGGCTTCGACCCAGGCCATTCCCCGCGGACACTGCCGTGGGAACCAGTAGTCCAGGGCCCGCTCGATCGGAACGGCCCAGACGAAGGCGGTCCGCTGGTCGGTGGCGGTCTCGGCGACATGCGGGACGAAACTCCGTGATGGCCGGATCCTCGGAGAAGTGCAGCACCGTATCGACCTCGGCGGACATGCCGTGAGGTTAGTCCGGGCCTCGCCCGGCCGTCAGCGACCGGCAACCAGATCGGACGCGGACCGTAATGTGATTCAGGTCACAGCCTACAGGTGTGATGGACCGAAGTAGAACGCTCTCTTACCTAGTGGAGCCGGTGTACGCGACCCGGCCGGTCAGGTTCGATCCTGCACCCGGGCCTCGGGTGCGCAACTCTCACAGCACAGGAGCATCCATGACGATCACCACCCAGCAGGCCGAGCAGCTCACCGGCAAGGTGTACAGCCAAGACTCCAACAAGATCGGTTCGATCGGCCAGGTCTACCTCGACGACCAGTCCGGTGAGCCGACCTGGGTCACCGCCAAGACCGGCCTCTTCGGCAGCTCGGAGAGCTTCGTGCCGCTGGAGGGCGCCCGTGTCGACGGTGACGACGTCTACGTCGCCTTCGATGAGGACATGGTGAAGAACGCACCCAGGATCGACCCCGACGGCGATCTCTCGCCGCAGGAGGAAACCGAGCTCTACCGCTACTACGGGCTCGACGACTCCACCAGCGGCGTGGCCGACAGGGGCAACGACACGACCACCCGTGGCAACGAGGACGACTCTGCCCAGTTGGCCGCACCGGTCGCCACCGGCCAGGCCACGGACGTCGAGGACGCTTCGTACCAACAGACCGCTGGAAACGAGACCTCCGACGGGCGCGACCAGGTGAACGAACCTCAGTACGCCAACGACGACGTGCCGGCCGACGCCGGCGATGCGTCCGAGGCAGGGGACGACCGACGGGATCTCTCGGACGCTACGGTCGGCCAGGACCGCTCCGGTCCGACCACCGACGACGCCATGACCCGGTCGGAGGAGCGGCTCAACGTCGGCACCCGCACTCAGGAATCGGGTCGAGCGCGCCTGCGGAAGTTCGTCACCACCGAGACCGTCACCCAGACCGTTCCGGTCAGCCACGAAGAGGTGACGCTCGAGCGTGAGCCGATCACCGACGAGAACCGGGGCGCAGCCGAGTCCGGCGCCGAGATCAGCGAAGAGGAGCACGAGGTCGTCCTCCACGAAGAAGTTCCGGTGGTGGAGAAGGAGGTCGTCGGGGTGGAGCGGGTGAAGCTCGGCACCGAGACGAAGACCGAAGACGCCGAGGTGTCCGAGGACGTCCGCAAGGAGAACATCGAGATGGTGCACCCGGACGACGTGGACCGTACCGACCGCTGAGACCATCCTTGGTGCCCGCCTGCACCGACGCCGCGAGGAGTCGGTGCAGGCGGGCCGCCCGATCATCCCGCGGTGCAACAACTCGAGCGGGACAACCGCAGTTCTGTGCAAAGTTCTGTCCGCACCACACGCAGCCCTTTCTTTCCTGTCCTCTGGGCCGGACCCATCTCGACTTCCCCAGGAGTTTCATCGTGAGCAGCGCCATCAACCCGTCCGATCGCCACAACACCCCCGTCGATTCCGACCACACGGCCGCCGATCGCGGCGCGTCGACGCCACCTACCGGGGCCGTGCCGACGACGCGCGAGGTCGTGCATGCGCAGAAGGAGCGTTTCGGCGGGATGAAGTTCGGCAGTTGCTTCTTCGGCTGGCTGACCGCCTCCGGCACCGGCGTCCTGCTGGCTGCACTACTTGCTGCGGCCGGCGCCGCCTTCGGTCTGAGCCAGAACGTCACCGCCGGGCAGGTCACCGCTCAGTCGGGCGGTGACCTGCGCACGATAGGCCTGGTCGGAGCAATCATCCTGTTGGTGATCGTCTTCGTGTCCTACCTCGCCGGCGGCTACGTCGCCGGCCGGATGGCCCGGTTCAACGGCCTGCGCCAGGGCTTGGGCGTGTGGCTGTGGTCCATCATCGCCGCCGTCGTGGTCGCTGTGCTGACCCTCATCGCCGGGGCCCGTTACAACGTGCTGGCCAACCTGAACGGCTTCCCGCGGGTCCCCCTCAACGAGGGCAATTTGACCACCACCGGCATCATCACGGCCGTGATCGTGGTCGTCGTCGCCCTTGTCGGAGCGCTGCTCGGTGGACTCGCCGGGATGGCCTACCACCGTCGTGTCGACCGGGCTGATCTCGACCTGTCCACTGCCGGACGCTGAAGCCGAGCCGGACCGCGCCTCGATCATCTTCGAGGTGCGGGCGGTGGTCGAGCCCTCGACGCATCTGCGCCGCGGCGGGCCCTCGTGCACTGATCAGTGACGTCCAATGCTGCTAGGTTCACAATCTCATCGGAACGGTGTCCGCCTCAGACCGCCTCCGGCTCAGACATCGAGGTCAGGACACAGATCATGAAGCTCACTGCCCGTAGTGCGCTGCGCTCGGTCCACGACGCGGTCCGCACCCAGTTGTGGCCGCTCCCGATTCTCGGAGTGGTCGTGGCCGCAGTGACCGGTGTGTTGATCCCCCACCTGGACATGGCCGTGGATGCCCATCTGCCGGGGTGGCTGGACGCGGTCGCGTTCGGCGGTGACGGCGGGGCTGCGCGGACCGTGTTGAGCGCGGTGGCCGGGTCACTGATCACCGTCACCTCGCTGACCTTCTCTCTCACCGTCGTGACGCTGCAGCTGGCCAGCAGCCAGTTCTCGCCGCGACTCCTCCGCACGTTCACCCAGGACATCTTCGTCCAGATCACTCTGGCCATCTTCTTGGCCGCCTTCACCTACTCGATGACCGTCCTACGTCTGGTCCGGTCCGGTGATACCGGCGGTGAGGCCTTTGTCCCGCGCATCGCGGTCAGTCTGTCGTTCCTGCTGGCCATCGCCAGCATCGTCGCCCTGGTGTTGTTTTTGGCCCATCTGACTCGCCAGATCCGGGTGGAGACGATGCTGCACGCCGTTCACGAAGACGCCACCGAGACACTGGCCAACAACCTGCAGCCTTACGACGCCGCCGATCCCGACAGTGCCGCCGACGAACAAGCACCCGACGAAGCGGAAACGGTCTGGGCCTGGCGGAGCGGATTTCTGCTCCGTATCGACCAGGAGGAACTGATCGGGGATGCACAGACCGCTGGTCTGCAGATCGCGGTCAACCGTTTCCCGGGCGAATTCGTCGTCGCCGGGACCCCGCTGGCCTCGATCTGGTCGCCGGCCGAACAGTCTCCCTCGGCCCAGGTGCGAGAAAAGTTCATCAAGGCACTGCGCAAGTCGATTCATTTCGGCCAGGAACGCACCGCAGCCCAGGACATCGGCTACGGTCTTCGCCAGCTCGTCGACGTAGCCAACAAAGCACTCTCACCCGGCATCAATGACCCGACAACCGGGATCCACGCCATCGGACACATCGCCGCTCTGGTGGCCGAGATCGCCGACCATCAGCTCGGCCCGCTCGTCCTGCGTGATGACGATGACACCGTTCGAGCCATCATCAACCGGCCCGAGTTCGCTCACTTCCTGAATCTGGCGATGACTCAACCCCGGTCCTACGGCGAAGCCGACTCCCAGGTGTTGATCAGCCTGTACGAACTGCTCCGAGACGTCGCCTGGCGGGCCCGAAGTGAACACGAACAACCACTCCGCGACCAACTCAGCCGGCTCAGCGAAACCGCACGCGACCAAGATTTCGACGACGCCATCGTCGCTCAACTCGAGAACGGCCACCAGGTGGTCGAACACGTGCTGGCCACCCGCAGACGCTTGCGCGGGGCCGACCCTGCTGCGGAACAGCCCCGTCACCAGCCAATCGCGTGACCTGACACTGCCGCAGGAACACTGTCAGTAGCCTCACCGCTTTGACGGGCAGGAGGTGTCACCATGCCCGACACATCGATGAGCGTGAGACCACCGCCAGAACCGGCTCGAGCCGGAGGCGCTGAAGAGGAAAGAACTGAGTCCAGCCGAGCTGGCCGCGGTCTGAGACCCGGTTCACCGGGCTCGGGCCGCGGGGACCGCGCCGACCGGATCGGACGGGCTGGTCGAGGCGATGACCAAGACCGTGATCGAAGCCGCGTTCGCGGAAGAGATCGCCGACCACCTCGGCTACGACACGGACGCCGTCGAGGGTCGCAACAAGGACACCGTCGCCCGGATCACCGACCGTACGGTCCAGGCCCGAGGCCGCGTCCCGAACGAGCAGTCGGCGATGACGACCCACACTTGGTGACCGGAGTCTCAACCCGAAGCGCACAGCTCAGACACGCTGGGCCGTGCGCTGGAAGCCGACGCGAAACGCCTCCACCACCATCGCCGACCGCATGCCAGCAGCTCAAGACTGTTGGGATGCCAGCCGCCACTCACACCGTTCGGCGGCCAGTCTCCGTGAACCGGGAAACCAATCCGCCGCAACGACAAACCCCGTCGGACGAGTTCACCTAGGGTGCGGCAGGGAGATCAGTGACGGCGATGACGGCGGTCTGGTCACCGACCGGTGCGTAGGCGTCGTAGTGGGCTCGGAGTCGTTCTTCCTCGACCCACGGCAGCTCGTCGCCGGCCGTGACCTTGGGGGCGGTTTCGATCACCGACCGCGGATAGCGGGTGACCAGGTCGCCGTCGGTGATCGACGCGTCGAGAATCGGCACCACCGTTTCCACCGTCGAGGGCTGCTCGAAGACCACCGCAGCCCACAGCGGCTCTTCGGTGTCTTCGTCGACGTAGATCTGGGCGAGTGTCCCGACCGGCTCGGCCGTGTCGTCGAGGACCCGGGTCTGATGTTCGACGAGCTGGCGGGCCTGCTCGAGGGTGATGCTCATCGCGACGAATCCGCAAGTCGCCGACTTCAGCGTTCCTCGAGCTTCAGGGCGACACCGAGAGCCATGAAGGTGGGCGCCCAGTGCCCGATGAAGATGCCCCAGCGATCGGACTGAGCTTTGCTGTCGCCGACCTTCTTGCGGCTGAGGAACCAGCTGGTCAACGAGATGCCGATCGAGGCGAACCCGGCGATGTAGGCCCACTCGCTCTTCGCGCCCACCGAATGCAGCAGGTGGATCGGGCCGCGGCTGCTGGTGGCGGTGTCGGCCAGGTCGGCTGCGGTGTCCGCGGCGTTCTGCGCGCCCTGCTTCAGATCTGCCGAGGCCTGGTCGATCTTGCCTTCGGCCTGCAGGCTGCGGTCGCCGGTGACGTCGCCGGCGACGTCCTTGGCTTTGCCGGCTGCGTCGTCGGCTGCGTTCTCGATCTTGTCGTTGATGTCCATTTCGATCTCCTTCAGGTGGGTGGGAACGGGTCGATCATTTGGGTCGGAATCGGAAGTGTCGATGTCGACCGGTGGTCAGCTGGGCTGAGGGTCGTCGGTCTGCTCGGTGAAGTCGAAGTGTTCCTTGCGGACGGTATCGGTGACCGTTTGGTCCTCGGTGAGGATGCGGGTGGTCATCCGGACCCGTTCGACCGGGACGCTCACCTTGGTCACGACGACTCGTTCAGCGGCAAGGACGAGCTCCCAGGTGTGTTCGGTCAGCTCGGCCCCCTCCTCGAAGTCAGCGGAGTCGCCGTCCTCGATCGGGGTCCGCTCCAGGAACACTTCCTCCCGGGAGACCGGAACGGTGATCGTCACGTCCTCGGTGACGATCCGTTTGACCAGCCGGACGTGGCCGGTCTCGACCAGCCGGGTGCCGACCTGCAGTTGTTCCTCAGAGCGGATCATCGTCACCGGCTCGCCTTGGGCGTTCTGGGCGGTCGTGACGTCCTGCTCGGGTCCGGTGGACATGTCGTCAGAGGGTGACGTTGTCGGAGGTCTGTTTGACATTGGTGATGTCGACCTGGACGGCCAGCCGGCGCAGCGGAACCTCCATCGCGGTGGCCAGGTTCCCCGCGATCTGGGTCCGGATCTGGTGCAGCAGCCGTTGAATGTCGGTGCGGTCGTTGGCGCTGAGTTTGATCGTCAGCTCGGGCTGTGCGGCGGTCCCGCGCAGCACGGCGGAGGCGTCGTTGACGCCGTCGAGGGTTTCGACGTCGTTCTCGACCGCCCCGGTCAACACCGAGGGTTCGACGACGGTCAATCCGAGGACGGCGTCGTCGTGCATCCGGAACGGCTTCGCCTCGTTGGTCCGGGGGATCTGGGCCAGCAGCCAGACCAACCCGAGGACACCGAGGATGACCCCCACGATCAGGACGCCGACGACGACCACCGTCATGGCGAAGAAGGACGTGGTTGCGGATCCGATGATGTGACTGGTCGGTGCGGGCCGGTCGAAGTCGAGCCCCACGGCCGTGGCCAGGCGGAGAAAGAGGCCGGTGCTGATCAGGATCCCCAACAGTCCCGCGATCAGCAGGACGAGGCCGATGAAGGCCAGCCAGCCGCGGTTCGCACCACTGAATGTTTGTCTCATGGTTGGTCAACTCTTCTGCCGGTGGCGGGCTTGGGGAACTGGCTGGGCCAGAGGTGGATGATCACAGTGCGGTGGTCTTGACCTTGGCCCGGACGCGCGGCATCGGGGACAAACCGGCGGCATCCAGAGCCTGGGAGACCCGTTGGGTGACACTCTGATCGAGTTCAGCGGTCTGTTCCGACGGGGTCTTGACGCTGACGGTGACCCGATGGGCGCTGGCGGTCGTGGAGACGGAATCGACGCCGTCGATCAGAGTCGCCGTAGCGGTGGCGATCTTGGCGACCGCCCGACGGGTCATGACGAACTCGGTCTTCGCCGCCCCGTCGTTCGGGTTGGCGCCCGTCTGGTCCTTCAGCAGCATCGCGTTCGGCGTTCCGGGTTTGATGGCCGCGATCAACAGGATCAGGCCGACCACGGCGACGGCGATGGTGATGGCCAGGGCGATCGCCGCACCCCAGGTCAGACCCGCCAGGAACTGGTCCACCGTGCCGAGGAAGGCCGGCCAGGAGCCGTTGCTCAGCTTCAGCACGCTGACCCAGACCAGACCGACGCCCAGGGCGAGCAGAACGACGGCGACGATGGAGGCGGGAACGATGCGCGCCGGGCGGTGGCGCAGCGAGTCCGAGCGGGCATCACTGCGGCTCATCGGAGTTCTCCTGTTTCGTCTTCGGTGTCGGCGTGGAAGGCGGTGACGGTGATGTCGACCCGGGTGACCTCCACCCCGGCCAGCGCCTGCACCCGTTCGATCAAGTGGTGTCGGACCCGGTCGGTGGCCGGCCGGATCGGCGTCGGGTAAGCGATCGAGAGATCGAGTGCGACTGTCGCGGACTTGCCGTACAGCTCGACCTCCACCTTCGGCCGGGCCGACAGGTCGGTGTGGGTGCCGATGCCGAGGAAGCCACCGCTGGTCCCGCCGGCCATCGCTACCTCACTGGCCGCCTGAGCGGCGATCTTTTCCACCACCGTCTTCGACAGCGTGGTCTTACCGCGGCGATCCGGCCGGGAACGTCGGTCCTCAGACGAAGACGTCGGCGGCCAGCCGGTTCGGGGTAGCGGCAGACGACGGACCGGTCGGGCCGGCCCGGCGCGCCTGAGTCGGGTTGGACTGCACAGTGGTCATCCTCAGCTCTTGCTCGTGCCCTGGCCGATGAGGGAACGCAGGTCGAGCTTGCCCTCCACGACCCGTCCGATCACCCAGGCCACGGCGGCGAACAACAAGACGATGACGAAGGAGCCGAACCCGCCGAAGACGGCAACGCTGCCGAGGACGAGCCCGACGAAGATCGCGAACTGGGAAGTGGACATGACAAATATCTTCTTTCTCGGCAACGGCCCGGTGCTGATGATGGGTGCCTTCTCCCACCGGCTCGGGGGGTGACGGCGGGAGAAGGCCGATTGCCCCGGTGGGATGGGGCAGATCGGGAACTACTTGAGGTCGCTGCTGCTCGAGGAGCTGCTCGACTGGTCGTCGTCGGAGTCGTCCTCGGGCAGGTGGACATCGCTGATCTCGACGTCGACAGAGACGACCTCCAGGCCGGTGGCGTACTCGACCTTGTCGATCACGTTCTGGCGGATGTTCTCGCTGACCTCGGCGATCGAAACGCCGTACTCGACCACCACGGCGACGTCGACGGCGGTCTGGTACTCGCCCTTTTCGATCTTCACCCCGCTGGAGACGTTGGACTTACCCGAGACGCGAGACGTCAGGCCGCTGATCGCGCGGCCGGCGGCGCTGCCCATGGCGTAGACGCCGGAGATCTCACGAACGGCGATTCCGGCGATCTTCTCGACCACGGTGTCGGCGATCGTGGTGTCGCCGTGCTCGGTGTGCAGGTCGTCGAGCTGCTTGGGCTCTTCGGTGTTCTTCTCCGCGTCAGCCTGGGCCTTGGCCTCCTGGGCCTTGGACTCCTCGGTGGTGGACGGCAATGTGTCGGTGGACATCTGGTTCTCCTTGAGACAGGGGACGATCAGGATTTGGTCTACGGGAAGGCCCGTACACCAGGTAAGAGACCGCCCAGCTCGAGATGTCACACTCGATCGAGAACAGACGGAGTGACCTACCTCACAGGTGCCAGAGGTGACAAGGTGATGGCGCCCGGCATCTCAAGTTGGGTATCGACCATCCGCCATCAGATCCACCATCGGCTCGGACAGCGATGTCAGTCAGAGGAGAACCTGTGGGAACGACGATGTGCAGCCGGACGGCTTCCTGATGACCGCGGTCCGGGTCAAAGCCGCATCGGAGCAACCCAGCCGGTCGGAGGAATCTGCGCCGAGGCCGCCGCTGTCGGCCCGGCTGGGGGCTGAGTTCCTCGGCACCTTCGGACTGGTTTTCGGTGGCTGCGGGGCGGCCGTCCTGGCCGCGGAGTTCCTGACCGCCGACCGGGTCCAACTCGGCATCGGTTTCGTCGGGGTCGCGCTCGCATTCGGGCTGAGTGTGCTCACCGGCGCGTTCGCCTTCGGCCACGTCTCCGGCGGCCATTTCAACCCGGCCGTGACCATCGGACTGGCCGTGGCCCGACGCTTCGAATGGCGCCACGTCGGCCCCTACATCCTCACCCAGCTCATCTCGGCCTCCCTGGCCGGTGCGGTGCTGTTCGTGATCGCCTCCGGCAAGGCCGGAACCAGCGCGGCCGCAGTCCGAGCGACCGGATTCGCCTCCAACGGCTACGGCGCCCACTCACCCGGCCACTACGGTCTCGGCGCAGCACTGCTGGTGGAGATCGTCTGCACCGCCGGATTTGTCTACGTGATCCTGGGTGCCACGGACAACCGGGCGCCCAAGGGGTTCGCCCCGATCGCCATCGGTCTCGCCCTGACCCTGATCCACCTGATCAGCATCCCGGTCACCAACACCTCGGTGAACCCCGCCCGCTCCATCGGAGTCGCCTGGTTCGCCGGTCCGGCCGCCCTCAGCCAGGTCTGGTTGTTCATCGTGGCCCCGATCCTCGGAGCCGTCATCGCCGGCGCCAGCTATGCCTTCATCACCGGCTCGAGAGAAGAAGTCGTCGTCGATGTCGGCATCGCGAACAACCCGGCCGTGCACGCGATCGACAAGATTCTCCCCGGCGGACACGGCCATCCCTCCAGCCAGTCCTGACTCTGTTCCTGTTTCCCGTCCCGATCGTCCGACACCGGACCCGATCCCTCCGAAAGGGCCTCTGCACTCATGAAAGCTCGCACCCTCGTCATCGGCGCCGCAGCGGCAGCCGCCGTCTACCTCTACCGAACCAGTCGCAGCACCAAGAAGGCCCAGGGCCGGAGTCCTGATGGCTCTCGGACGGCACACACCGCTTCCGAGGCGGCCAACATTTCTGGCCCGGGCAGCACAAGCGGGACCGCCCGCCGGGTGGTCAACCAGATCGAGGCGAAGTCGACGTACGCGCCGTTCCCGTTCAACCTGATCCTCAACGCCGCAGCCAAGCTGATCGGCCACCGGATGGATCGATGACCGAGGCCACCATCGAGGCCGAACGGGTGGCAGAGGTCGGCCCGTCGTCGCGGGCGTTGAGTGAGGCCACCACCGTGGCCCGAGCCCAGGACGGCGACACCGCAGCCTTCGAGAAGCTGATGAGCTTGTACCAGGCGGAGTTGCTCCGCCTGGCCTACCGGATGCTGCACGACCGCGGTGAGGCCGAGGACGTCGTCCAGGACACGTTCGTGCTGATGTGGCGTCGACTGCCCACGCTGACCGATCCGAACGCCTTCCACGGCTGGATCTATCAGATCGCCACCCGTGGCTGTCTGCAGGTGCTGCGGTCCAGGACACGGAAGCGGACCGACCTGACCGACGGCACCGGGGAACAGTTCGAGGAGCACGACCACGCCGAGGCCCGGCGGGACGGCAGCGGTCCCGAACTGTCCGCCGAGGGCTCGGCCCAACAGGCCAGCCTCGACGCGGCTTTGGCCGAGCTACCCGCCGACCAACGGGCCTGCTGGGTGCTGCGGAACCTGCATGGCCTGGACTACGTCGAGATCGCCCAAGCGACCGGAACACCGGTGAGTACCGTACGCGGGCGACTCGCCCGAGCCAAGAAATCCCTAGCAGTAAGGATGGCGCCATGGCGGTGAACACCCCCCACACCAAAGCCTCTGATGCCGGCCCGACCTCGGCCGAGGTGGAACGGCTGGCGTGCGGACGGATCCTCGACGATGTCTTCGACCGCGCCGACGAACCGGCCGACACGCACGAACAACAGTGCCCCTATTGCCAGGCCGCCCGGTCCAGCCTGCGCACGCTGAGTGAGGCGACCGACCAGATCAGGGCCGAGGATGCTGCCGATCCCACCCTGCAGCTGAATCCGGCCCGGTTGACGGCGATCCTGACCATCGCCCGGGCGGAGATGCGCCGAGGCCGGCGGATTCCCCTGCACCAGCCCCGGCCTCACGCCGGAGCGGGCCAGCCCGGAGCGGACCGGACCGACCCGAGTCTGACCATCAGCGAACAGTCCATCGCCGAGGCCATCCGGCACGCCGGTGACCAGATCGCCGGCCTGGAGACGCGGCGCTGTTTCATCGAAGTCACCGAGCCGGACGGCGCCCCGACCCGGACCGATCCCGGTCGTCCGTCGACGATCAGGGCCCGGGTCACCGTGAGCGTCAGCGAGACCTCTTCCGTACCGGCGTTGATCGCCGAGTTCCGGGCCCGGGCCATGGCCGCGGTCTCCGGCGAGATCGGCATCATCGTCGCTGCCGTGGACGTGGAGGTGCAGGATCTCCATGACGCAGCCTGAGACACCGCGGGCCGAGTCGGTCCCGGTTCTGCTCGACCGACTGGCCGAGACGATTCTGGCCACTCCGGGCGTGATCCGGCTGGAACCGACGCTGAACAACGCGCTGCGCCGACTGGGCGACGGGGTCGTGCCGGCCGCGGTCCTGGACATCGCCACGGGGGACCAGATCGGCGACCGTACGGTGCGACGGGCCGCGGCCGACGGGATCAGCGTGCGCCAGCTCGCGGGAACGGTCGACGTCAGGATCGACCTGATCGTCAACCTCGACCGGCCTGCCCGGTCCACCGCCGAAGAGGTCGAACAGCGCGTCCGGACGACCCTGATCGACACCGGTCTGCATCCTGGGTCCATCGACGTGATGATTCTGGCGACGCGACGATTCCCCGAGACGGATGGTTGACCCGATCGACCGTGGACGATCAGCGAGCCGCCGGGGCCCGCACCACCAGATTGCCGATCCGGGCCCGGACCGGCCAACTGCGGATGACGTCGATCGTCTCGTCGGTGAACGCCCTCGGCCCGAGCCGACTGATCACCGCTCGCGAGCCGGAGCCCAGATAGTCCAGGGCGGTGGCCTGGAAGGCGTCGTTCTGGGGCCGCGGGACCTGCTCCCCGTCCACCGGCTGGGCGTTGCTGTAGCCCTGCAGATCGACGACCAGCCGACAGTGCCGGCCCAGGTTGCGACCGAGGACGTCGGACAGGATGAGGTTCGCCGGATCGTCGGTGGTGACGCACCCGTCGGTGGCCAGTTCGACGGCCACCCGGTCGCTGGGGTAGAGCCGCCCGAGACCGGTGTCGGCCCGCAGTAACGGGGACGCCGTGGCCAGCACCCCGGCCAGCGCCAGCCCGGCCAGCCCGAGCCGCAGCAACGGGAGTGCACGACCCCATCGGCTCAGGGTGAGAACGGCCGAGCCGAGGCACAGCGCGGCCGTCGGCGCCACGAACGCCGCGTAGTGCATGAACCAGGTGGGCTCGATCAACAGGAAGGCGACCAGCGCCAGGTGCAGGACGGCGAAGACGATCGCGTCGCGCCGCAGAACCGCCAACGCCAGCACGATCAGCCAGCCCACACACACCGCGATCAGCAGCGGCGTCCAGCCGGCCGGTGCCGGATCGGCCGACGGCCGGGAGCCGAGGAACAGGTCGAGGCCGGTCATCGCGTTCAGCCGGTCGTCACGGGCCGCAACGGTCGGCATCCGGCCTGCCTGGGCGAGCACGACCTGGTTCCACATCTGCCCGGGTGCCGCGGCGAAGAACGGACCGAGCACCACCAGCCCGGCGACGACACCACCGACCAGCAACCGCCCCAGTGGCCGGCGGCCGCGACCGAGCCCCACCCAGACCACGACCACCAGCACCGGCAGTACGCCCCAGATCTTGATGCAGGGCGAGAGCCCGAGCAGGAAGCCGGCGGCCAGGAACGGCCACGTCCTGGCCCGACGCCGGGTCCGGACGATGATCGCCAACGCGGCCAGCAGCACCAGATTCTGCGGCGCCTCCAACAGGGTGCTGTGCTCGCCGTAGACCGCGGGATAGAACACGGCGTAGCCGACCGAGCCGATCACCGCACCGAAACGGCCCCGCCGCCACAAGACGGCCAGGACCAGCACCGCGCTCGCCGCGCCGAGCACCATGAACGACACCCGGCCCACCGCGAAGGCGGTCGGATCACCGACCGACCGGGCCAGCCAGCCGAAGGGCGCCAGCAGGATCGCGACGCCGGGCGGGTGCAGGAGAAGGAAATCGCGGTAGGGCAGCCGTCCCTCCGCGAGGCCCGTTCCGGCCGCGAAGTAGACCCCGTCGTCGTAGTTGCCGTAGCCGCGCAGACCACCACCGTGCAGCACCGGGACGAGCCTGGCCATGAAGGCCAGAGCCGCCACTCCGGTGCCGACCCCGATGCCGATCCCGGGTGCCGCCAACCGACGACGGCGTTCCGGAGGGGCCGTCGGCCTGGGCTGATCCACAGTCCGACGATGACACACTCTCACCTGTGATGAATCTGTTGTACGCGGTGCTGCTGGGGATCGTCGAGGGAATCACCGAGTTTCTGCCGGTCTCCAGCACGGGCCACCTGACCATCGTGGAGAAGCTGCTCGGGCTGCAGGTCAACGACCCCGGCGTGACCGCGTTCACCGCGATCATCCAGGTCGGCGCCATCATCGCCTCGGTGGTCTACTTCCGTGCCGACATCGTCCGGCTGGCGCTGGCCTGGTTCCGCGGACTGCGCTCGGCGAGTGCCCGCACCGACCCCGACTACAGGCTCGCCTGGTACGTCATCGTCGGCTCGGTCCCGATCGGCATCGTCGGCCTGGCGGCACGGCATCTGATCGCCGGTCCGCTGCGCAGCCTGTGGGTGGTCGTCGGCGGCCTGATCGTCTGGAGCGTGGTGATGGTGCTGGCCGAACGGGTGGGACGGAAGAACCGCGGTGAAGGGCAGCTGAAGCTGCTCGACGCCGTGACCATCGGCATCATCCAGTGTCTGGCCCTCGCCCCCGGCGTCTCCCGCTCCGGCGCGACCATCAGCGCCGGCCTGTTCCGGGGTCTGGACCGGGTGGCCGCGACCCGGATCTCGTTCTTCCTGGCCATTCCCGCGCTGCTGGCCGCCGGCGCGTTCGAGGCGGCGACCAGCGCCGGCGACATCTCGGCCGGTGTCGGCTGGCTGCCCACCCTGGTCGCCACGGTGATCAGCTTCGTCGTCGGCTACGCCGCGATCGCCTGGTTGCTGCGGATCGTGGCCCGGCACTCGATCGTCGTCTTCGTCGGCTACCGCATCGCGGTGGCCCTGGTCATCGGTGTCCTGCTGATCACCGGGACCGTCTCGGCCACCTGAGCGCCGCCGATCCAGCCGAGAAAACTGGTTGAAGTTTCTTCGTGACGAACCGGGCCGGTTGGCGTCTGATCAGGTGAAGAAGCTTTTCACCCACGAAGGAGAACACCGCATGTCCGAGTCCAGCACCCTGCCGGCCACCAGCGAAGAGCAGAAGGCCAACGACGCCCACGACCGGCGCGCCGACCAGAAGGCTGATGAGCAGAACGCACCCAAGGAACTGGATGCGCTGCACACCGAGCACGGCGACACCTCCGTCGCCGACCAGGTCGTGGCCAAGATCGCCGGCATCGCCGCCCGCGAGGTGTCCGGCGTGCACGCCATGGGCAACGCGGCCCGTCGCGCCATCGGCAACCTGGCCAACCGGGTGACCGGCGACCAGCGCAACAACGTCACCGGTGGCGTCAGCATCGAGAAGGGCGAGCGCGAGACCGCGATCGACGTCTCCATCGTGGTCGAGTACGGCGTTTCCATCGTCGACGTCTCCGAGCAGATCCGGGAGAACGTCATCCGCGCCGTGGAGTACGGCACCGGCCTGAGCGTCGTCTCGGTCGATGTGGCCATCACCGACGTCCACCTGCCGGAAGAGGACGACGACGACGACAGCGCACCTTCGTCGTCGTCGTCGGACGACCTGCGCTGAACCGCAGCGTGCTGAAGTGAGGACCGCGCGGGCACCACACCGGTGCCCGCGCGGCTCCTCCGACCCCTGTTCCGGCCGTCGACCTGTTCGATCGTCTCGGCCACCTCTTCCAGGACTGTTTTCACCGAAAGGCATCCGCCCATGTCCCGCACCACCATCGCCCTGTTCGTCGGGCTCGTCCTCGGCCTCACTGCCGCCTTCGGATCGTTCGGCTCGTTCGTCATCGTGCTGCTGTTCGGCGCGATCGGCCTCGTGGTCGGGATGATCATGGACGGCAAGATCGATCTGCAGGCCCTGATCGGCCGCGCAACCGACCGCCGATGACCCTCACCGAGCCCGAGGCTGCGCCGACCTCGGCTCCCCCGGACGCCGCTGCCCCGCACACCAGGGGAAAGCTGACGATCTCGGAGCAGGCCATCGGCAAGATCGCCGCGCAGTCGGCCAGCGAGGTCGCCAGCGCCGGCGGTCGGAGCGGCGGGCTGCTCGGGATCGGCCAGCACAGCGACCTCAGTGCCCGGCCCAAAGTCGAGGTGGAGCTGCGGGAGACCACGGCCAACCTCTTCATCGCCGTCTCGGTGCCCTGGGGCAGGTCGATCCGACAGACCACGCAACAGGTCCGTGAGCGGGTCAGCCGGCGGGTGCAGGAACTGACCGGTGTCGTCGTGCACCGCGTCGACGTCGACGTCGCCACCGTGGTCCTGACCGATCCGACGCAGGACGAAGGGATATTGCGATGAGCCGGAGCGACCAGCGCTCGAAGCGCCTCCGACATCGTCCGAGCCGGATCGTCCCGGCCGTCATCGTGGCCGCGATCATCTGCGCAGCCGGTGTGCTGGCCGTCATCAGTGTGTTCGTCCGGCTGATCAACGGTTCCTGGCCGGGGGTCGTGACGACCTCGGCCACGGCCCTGGCCGGCCTGACCTGGAGCTCGGCGATCATGATCACCGCCACCGTGGTGATCGGCGTCCTCGGACTGATCATGGTGATCGCCGGTCTCAAACCCGGCCACGCCACCACCGCCCGACTGACGCCCCCCGGGCAGCCGCGGATCGCCGAGACGGACTACGTGATCTCGCGCCGTGCGGTCGCCCGGCTGGCGGCGGCCCAGGCCGACAGCGTGGACGGCGTGGAGCGGGTCTCCACCACGGCCACCGGCCGCCGGGTCCGGCTGTCGATCCTCAGCCCGTCGGAACAGACCGAGGAGATCCGCGCCCGCGTGATCGACGAGAGTCGGCCAAACCCTCGATGCGACCGGTCTCAGCCCGGTCCCCCGGATCACCGCATCCGTGCGGACGAAGGAGATCTGATGCGCCAGACCGCTGCCGCCCTCAACCGGGGCTGGCTGATCGTGATCGGCCTGATCGTCTTCCTGGCCGGCCTGGCCGGTGCGCTGATCTCCACCGGCGCCGCGGCCCGGTTGCTCGACCAGGTCCGCCTCTCGCTGCCGCTGCCCGGCGCCGATACCCACTTCTTCGGCTCCCGCACCGCATCGGCGTTGTCCCTGACCTGGCTGATCGTGGTGATCGGTGTCGCCGGGGTGGTGCTGGCCCTGCTCGGACTGGCGTGGCTGATCGCCCAGCTGCCGCGGACCAACGCCGCGAAGCCGTTCCGGCTGCACGACGACGCCAACACGGGTCTGACCCGGTGCGCGCCCGACGTCCTGAGCGACGCCGTCGAGAAACAGATCGAGGGCCTGACCGGGGTGCACCGCGCCACCGCGGTGGTCCGCGGAACGGCCTCCGCACCCGAGCTGGCGATCAAGGTGACCGCCAGCGACCGGGCCGAGCTGCAACAGCTGATCGCACAGATCCAGGACCGGGTGGTCGGCGACTTCTGCCGCAGCCTGGACGTCGACCTGCGCCGGCTGGCGTTGCGGTTCGAGGTGGTGAACGTCTCCACCTCGGCCCACGAAGTCACCCTCTGAGCGAGGTCGCGCCTTCGCCGAAGGGCGCCGCCGACCCGCTCAGACCGCCGGCAGCCGCTGGCTGCACTCGAGCAACATGGCGTGGACGAAGGCCTGCGGCATGTTGCCCCGCAGCTGGCGCTGCTGGACGTCGTACTCCTCGGTGAGCAACCCGGGCGGGCCGCCGAGGGTGCGGGAGCGGTCGAAGTAGCGATAGGCCTTGGTCAACTGGCCCTGTTGCAGTTGGGCCAGGCTGAGCATGAACCCGCACAGGGTGAACGATCCCTCGGCCTCTCCCAGTGGACGGTCGTCGCCCAGATAGCGGTAGACGTGACTGTCCTCGACCAGATCGGCCTCGACCCGGGCCAGCGTGGCCAGCGTCCGCGGGTCGTCGGCCGCCAGCCCGCCGCGGACCGGGGCCAAGACCAGGGATGCGTCCACGCCCGGATGCCCGGGGCTGCGCTGCCAGGAGCCGTCGTGGGCCAGGCAGCGGCGCGAGGTCTCGGCCAGGACGGCGTCGGCCAGGGACGCCGCCTTCGCCGCCTGACCACCGGGAAGCTGGTGAGCGATGGCGCGCAGACCTGCGACCACGCTCAGCCGGGACTGGGTCCACCAGGCGTTGTTCAGCTCCCAGATCCCGGCATCGGGCTCGTTCCACTTCTTCTCGATCACCGTGATCGCCATCGAGATGGCGTTCTCCTGATCCGTGTCCAGTCGGTCGAACCGGGCCCCGGCGGCCAGCAACTGCAGCATCTCCCCGAGCGAGTCGAGTTGGAACTGCTGCCGGACCCAGTTGCCGGCCACGTTGCGGCCCCCGGGATAGCCGGCCAGGCCGATGTCGCTCTCCTTCGGGATCTCGCTGCCGTCGACCCGGTAGCCGGGCGAGATCGCCTCACCGTGCTCCAGCAGCCGGGCGGTGGTGAAGGAGATCGCGTCGTCCAGCAGCTCGTACGGCTGGTCCACCGCGCAGGCCAGGCCGGCGTAGGCCTGGTCGCGGATCCAGGCGTAGCGGTAGTCGTAGTTCTTGCCCGCCTCGGCCCGCTCCGGCAGGCCGAGCGTGGCGGCCGCGACCATGCCGCCGCCCGGGGTCGTCAGCCCGCGTAGCGTCGCGTAGGAGAGGGTCGCATCCCGCGGGGCCGCGGTCCGGCTGAAGTCCGGAATCGCTTTCTGCCAGGCGTTCTGGGTGGCCGCCCAGGCCTCGGCGGCGCTCGGCGGCTCGGGCAGCGGTCGATCACCGATCTCCAGGATCACGTCGTGATGCCGGCCGGCCTCGAGCGTGAACCGGCCGCGCAGCGCGTGCTCCTCCCACCGGGCGTCGGGGGCGCCGCTCCAGCGGACGTAGAGGCCGCCGACCCGGCATTCCCAACGGCCCTCGCCGTCCTGGTGCGGCCGGTCCATCGGCGTCTGACCGAAATCCCCACACAACCGGAGCACCGCGTCCAACTCGATCGGCTGATCGCCGGCCTCGATCCGGCGCAGCAGCACCAGTCGGTGCGGATCGCCGGGGAAGGCCAGCGCCTCCCGGGATTCGATGATCGAAGTGGGCGTCACCCAACGACTCCGCCAGACCAGGCTGCCCTCCTCGTACGAGCCGCCCCAGACGTAGGTGTCGGTCGGGGTGAGGGCGTAGATGCCGTCGCCGCCGATCAGGTGGCTGATCACCGCGGGTGAGTCCCAGCCCGGCGCGCACAGCCAGCTGATGTCGCCGCGGGGCCCGATCAGCGCGCCCCGGCAGCCGTCGGCCAGCAACGCGTACTCACGCAGCGCGTGCGGCGGATAGGTGGTCGGCAGGTCTTTCGGCTTCTGTGGCGCCATGGTGCACCATCCCACCACGAGCGATCACCGCCAGGACAGCAGGCGGGGAATACCGACGCCTCGGTGTCGTTGTCACCAATGGACGATCGAAGCTTCATCTCGATCAGAAGAATTCATGACGACAAGTTCGTGACCGACAAGACCGAGGAGATCCATGAGCGACAGCACCACCCCGTTCACCACCCGTGACCGCAACATCCGGGCTCAGGAAGCGTTCGGCGAGGCCGTCAACACCGGCAACTTCGACGCGTTCGACGACCTGGTCGCCGACGACTGCGTCGACCGCGATCCGGCACCGGATCAGGGCCGTGGCCCGCAGGGCTTCAAGGACTTCTTCTCCACCATGCGGACGGCCTTCCCCGACATGGCGATCCAGGTCGAGCACCTGGTGGCCGACGACGACAGCGTCGCCTTCGCCTACACCCTCACCGGGACCAATGACGGCGAATTCCAGGGCCACGAGCCCACCGGCAAGAAGATCCAGGTCCGCGGCATGCAGATCAGCCGGTTCGAGGACGCCAAGATGGTCGAGCGCTTCGGCAGCAGCGATGAGCTGGGCATCATGAAGCAGCTCGGCTTGATCGAGGGCTGACCCAGCCTCTGAGGCTTTCTACTTCTCGGCGCTCTGCCCGGCCAACGCGTCGGTCAGGGCGCCGATGAACGCCGGCAGGTCGTCCGGATTGCGGCTGGTGATCAGGTTGTGGTCCTTGACCAGTTCGGTGTCGCTCCAGACGCCGCCCGCGTTGCGGATGTCGGTCTTGAGGCTGGGCCAGGACGTCAGATGCCGGCCCTGAAGCACGTCGGCCTCAACCAGCGTCCACGGCGCGTGACAGATGGCGGCCACCGTCTTGCCTGATTCGACGAACTCCTTCACGAAGGCCACGGCCGCCTCGTCCAGGCGGAGCGCGTCCGGGTTGGCCACCCCACCCGGCAGCACCAGAGCATCGAAATCGCCGACCCCGACCTCGGCCACCGTCTTGTCGACGGACTGCGTTCCGGCCTCGGTCAGATGGTCGAACAGCTTGACCTCGCCGGACTCCGGACTGACCAGAACCGCCTGATGCCCTTCGTCGATCACCGCGGTCCACGGCTCGGTCAACTCGACCTTCTCGATGCCTTCGCCGGCCACCAGAAACGCCACTGTGCTCATCGTCTGCTCCTCATCTGATCGGGTGCGTCTTTCCTATCAGGGCTCGGAAATCTGGCCTCGACGGGGCCGGCTCGGCCGTCGAGCCTAGGCTTTCACCATGACCCGTTTCGGCTACACCCTGATGACCGAACAGTCCGGCCCGCGCGAGCTCGTCCGCTATGCCGCTGCGGCCGAACAGGCCGGTTTCGACTTCGAAGTGTCCAGCGATCACTATTCGCCCTGGCTGGCGGCCCAGGGCCATGCGCCCTACGCCTGGTCGGTGCTCGGGGCGGTGGCGGCGGTCACCGAACGGGTCGAGCTGATGACCTACGTCACCTGCCCGACCGGGCGGTATCACCCGGCGGTGGTGGCGCAGAAGGCGGCCACGATGCAGCTGCTCTCCGAGGGCCGTTTCACCCTCGGTCTGGGCAGCGGCGAGGCGCTGAACGAGCACATCACCGGCCGCGGCTGGCCGCCGTTGGACCAGCGCCAGGAGATGTTCGGCGAGGCCGTCGAGGTGATCAGCGCCCTGCACGCCGGCGGCCTGGTCACCTACGACGGCGAGTACTTCCGGGTCGATTCCGCCCGGATCTGGGACCTGCCCGATCAGCCGGTGCCGCTCGCCCTGGCTGTATCGGGTGACAAGTCGGTCCACCGCTTCGCCCCGCTCGGTCATCACCTGGTCGCCGTCGAACCGAAGGCCGAACTGGTGCAGGGTTGGGCGGAGGCCAGGCGCTCGGCCGGCATTGACACCGAAAGCCGCACGATCGGACAGATCCCGATCTGTTGGGATCCCGACCCCGACGCGGCGCTGGAGCGGGCGCACGAGCAGTTCAAGTGGTTCGGCTTCGGCTGGAGCGTGAACGCCGATCTCCCCACCACGGCAGGATTCCAGGCCGCCGCCCAGTTCGTCCGACCCGAGGACGTCGCCGATTCGATCGCCTGCGGACCGGATCTGGACGCGATCGTCGAGACGGTCAAGCCCTACTGGGAGGCGGGTTTCAGCGACATCGCCCTGATCCAGATCGGCGACGCCAGCCAGGACGCCTTCCTCGAGCAGGTGGCCGAACCGCTGCTGGCGAAGCTGCGCGCCGCCGCCGGCTGATCCCGGGTCCGTCCTCGGGGCCAGGCCGAGTCGATCAGTCCAGTCCGTAGACCCGGCGGGCGTTCCCGGCGCCGATCAGACCGATCACCCGCCGAGCGTCCGATTCGGGCCAGTCCCCGGAGCTCACCCAGCCGCCGACGACCCGGCTGACGGCGTTCCGCCAGAGCCGGGCGCCGAGGTAGTGGAACTCGGCCGGGCCGGCGGCGTCGGATGAGTAGAGCACCTTGGTGAACGGGGCCAGTTCCAGACTGCGCGCTACCAGAGCGCTGGACCGGGCACCGAGGAAGTGGACGGCCAGGCCGACGTCGAGGTGGACCTGGGCGAACGCCTGCGCGAGATAGCCGGCCTCGCGTTCGTAGGGGTAGCAGTGCAGCAACAGGATCGGCGCCTGCGCGGCCTCCGGACTGGCCAGAAACCCCTTCAACAGCAGGGGGTTCACCCGCTCCAGGTCGAGGTCACGGTCGCCGAAGCCGACGTGGAACTGTAAGGGAAGTTTTATCCGGAGCGCCTGGTGGATGCCGAAGGCGATCAGTCTCGGGTCGGTCAGTCGCGGTGTTCCTGAGCCGGTTGCCTCGGTCCAACGGCGAGCGGCGTCGGCGACCTCACGATCACCGGGCAACGACAGGTCGACGTCGAAACCGGCGCGGTAGGCGAGCACGCTCTTGGCGCCCACGACCGGGACACCGCTGCTCGATCCGTCGCTGCTCGATCCGACCGCCCGGGTCAGCGCTTCGCGGAACGCGTCGGGGTAGTGAGCGGGATCGCCCAGGCCGGAGATCACGGTCTCGGCCACCGTCTCCAGCCGGATGATCTCGGCGGCCCGGCCACTCACCTGCGCCATCGGCGCCGGGCCCAGCAGTTCGCCGGAGCCGAAGCCGGTGTCGACCAACCAGTCGCTCACCCCGGCGCCGGTCAGGAACCGCCGGGCCACCTCACGCTCGCCCAGATCGGCGCGCCGGGTCAGGTAGTCGGCCATCGGCACGTGCGGTGGCAGGTCGAGCAGCGGCGCGCACCAGCGCCGGATGGCGAACCCGAGCTGGCTGTCCCCGCTGTCGGCCGGGTCGGTGAGCGGTTCGGTGTCGGCCTCGTTCAGGGCGTTGCCGAACCGGATCTCGTCCCCGTCGCTGCTCCAGGCGCCGTGAACGTGGTGGTCGACCAGCGGCAGGTTCTCGATGACCTCAGTGAGCGAACCGGTCACGATGTCATCGATCAGATCGACCAGGTCAGCCGCAGCGCCGACGCCCGGTCGTCGGCGGAGGCGTCGGCGTAGCTCTGCTGCTCGTGCCGACGGACGGCGACGGATGCGTCCACCAGATCGTCGCCGAGCATGGCCCGGACCCTGGTGGAGGCGTCCAACGCGTCGATCACCACCGCCGGATCGGTGGGCAGGGTCTCGATCCCCCGTGCGGTGAGTTCGGCTGCGTCCAGCTTGCTCGGATCGTCCGGCACCTCCGGCGGCAGCGAGACGCCGCGTTCGATCCCGTCCAGGGCCAGCGCCAGGATCGCGGCCGAGGCCAGATAGGGGTTGGCCGACCCGTCGACGATCTTCACCTCGACGTTCGCCCCGTGCGGATTGGCCGGTCCGGCGTCCAGATAGCGCAGCGCCGCCTCCCGGTTCTCCCGGCCCCAGCAGCGGGTCGCGCCGGCCCAGGCCCCCGGAGCCAGCCGGGCACCGGAGAGGATCGAACCGCCGAGGATGCCCTGGATCTCCGGCAGCCCCGCCAACAGCCCACCGATCGCCGCCGCACCGTCGGTGCTCATCCCGTACGGACCCTCCGAGCCGCCCGTACCGAAGAGCGCCGTTCCACCCCGGCGCAAGGAGAGGTGCTGGTGGGCGCCGTTGCCGACCAGTCCGGGGAACGGGGACGGCGAGAACGAGGCCCGCAGACCGTGTCGTCGGGCGGCCAACCCGATGATGATCTTGGTCGCCACGACCGCGTCGGCGGCCGCCACCGGGGCGGCCGGGGGCAGCGACAGCTCGAACTGGTTCGGGCCGTACTCGGCGTGCACCTGCTCCAGGGCGATACCGGCGTCGGCGGCCAACCCGACCAGGTCCTCCAGCCAGGCGCCCCGGTCGAGCAGGGCGGTCAGTCCGTAGGGGACGGCCGAGGGCACCGGCAGCGCCGAACCGTCGGGCTCGACCAGGACGAACTCCAGTTCGTGGCCGATCATCGCACCCAGACCGGCGGCGGCCAGTCGGTCTTCCAACCCACGAAGAGATCCGCGGCTGCAGGTGGAAGCCCGCGATCCGTCCTGTTCGTAGAGATCGGTCGGCGCCCAGGCCCGCGCCCTCTCGCCGCCGTCGAAGCCGGGAAGCACCCGGAGCGCGTCCAGGTCGATCCGCAGCCGCCGGTCACCGACCGCGCTGATCCGGTCGGTGAAGGCGATTGCGCCGTCGACGGCGAACACGTCCCAGACCGGTGCCGACCCCATCCCCGACCGGGCGAAGTCGAGCACCCGCGCGACCGGTGCGCTCTTGGCCAGGGTCAGTCCGGCCGCGTTGACCATCGTGCCCAGCACCAGCTGGACGCCGGCTGTGGTCAGCCGGTCGACGGGCGCGCTGTCGAGGTCGTCCAGGTCGGTCTGTCTCATGCCGACATCATGGCGGACCCCCGTCGGCCGGCCGTCGGCGGCGGCCGCCGTTACCGGCTCGTGACGCTGGTCTCGACATGTGGACACTCGGACTCCTGTCCGAGTGAGGATCTGACAAATGTCGACCGAAGCGAGTAAAGGTTGAACCCTCAGCAACGACGCCGGGAGGGCACACGATGATCCACCACCAGTCCGGGGCAGCACGGCCGGAGACACCGTCGCGAGTCTCCCGCCGGACGCTGCTCCGGTCCGCCGGCGCTCTGGGGGCCGTCACCGCCGGTGGATCGGTGCTGAGTGCCTGTGGCTCGGGCAGCGGCGATGACACGATCCGGTTCGAGTCGGTCAAACCCGAGACCGTTCCCTACTTCGACCAACTCATCGCCGATTTCAACGCCGCCCAGCAGACGGTGACCGCCAGCCACGACGCGACCTCGAACCTGGTCGCCGGCTTCGTCCGGGGCAATCCACCCGATCTGGACTGTGACAACTTCGATCTGCAGACCGCCCTGTTCATCACCCGCGGCGTGCTCCGTGACCTCGGCGGGCTGCCCGAGGCCGCCCGGGTCCGGGATGACATCAAGGAGTTGGCCAGCCAGTACGGCTCCTACCGGGGCCAGACCAGCGTGCTGCCCTACTCGGTCACCGCGGCCGGGGTGATCTACAACGCCGACCTGTTCGACCGCTACCACGTCGACGTGCCGACCACCTGGTCGGAGCTGATCGAGGCCTGCAAGACCTTCCAGGCCGCCGACGGCATCACCCCGATCTACGCCACCTACCAGGACACCTGGACCGTCCAGCAAGGGCTGTTCGACTATGTGGCCGGCGGGCTGGTCGACTCGGCGAAGTTCTTCACCGCCCTGAAGGCCGAAGGGGCCGACTTCTCCCCCAGTTCGTCGAACTCGTTCAGCAACACCTTCGGGCCCGCCACCCAGAAGATGCTCCAACTGCGGCAGTACCTCAACCAGGACGCCGCCAGCCGGGACTACGACGACGGCAACGCCGCCTTCGCCGCGGGCAAGGTCGCGATGTACTTCCAGGGGCCGTGGGCGTTCAGCGGGATCGACAAACTCGACCCGAAATTCGACATCCGGACCTTCCCGCTGCCGGTGACCGACGACCCGGACGACACCCTGGTCCGGGTCAATCTCGACCTCGCCTGCTGGATACCGGTCTCCACCGGCAAAGGTGCGGCCGCCGAGACCCTGCTGTCCTACCTGTTCCAGCCCGCGGTGATCAACAAGTACAACCAGGACAATCTGGCCTTCTCGCCGTTGAAGGACGCCCCCGACGTGCAGGATCCGCGACTCGCCGGGCTGCAGAGCTACGTCAGTGCCGGCAGGTTCTACCAGGGCGCCGGTAGCTACATCCCGTTGATCATCCCCTCCCGCAACTACATCCAGGGCTTCTTCATCGACGGCAACGCCGAGGCCTTCCTGCACGAACTGGACAGCGACTGGGCCCGGCTGGCCAAACGCACCGCGGCCTGAGGTCCCCGTCCACCTCACACCGTCCCCCACCTCACACCGCCCCACCTCACTGCTGAGAGAAGAGACCGATGGCCATCACCTCGACCAAGGCCGAGATCACCACCACGGCAGGGAAAACGACCGACCCACCCGATCCGACGACCGAGCAGCCTCGACCACGGCACGGGGGTAGCGGCGCCTACTACGTGATGCTGCTGCCGGTGCTGGTGATCTTCACCGGCTTCATCATCGTCCCGGCGGTGCTGGGTTTCGGCTACAGCTTCACCGACTTCGTCGGCTACGGCAGCTTCCACTTCATCGGTCTCACCAACTACGCCGCGCTCTTCTCCGACCCGAACATCCGCACCTCCTACGGCTTCACTCTCGCCTTCGCCCTCGTCACCACCGTGCTGGTGAACGTGGTGGCCCTGGGGATCGCCCTCGGACTGGCCTCACGGATCAAGTTCAAGCTGGCGTTGCGGGGCATCTTCTTCATCCCGATGGTGATCTCGGGCCTGGTGATCGCCTACGTCTTCAACTACCTGTTCTCGACCTCGCTGCCGTCGATCGCCACCGCCGTGGGCTTGGGGCCGTTGCAGACCAGTGTCCTGACCACGCCGGGCGGGGCGTTCGTGGCCATCGTGCTGGTCAGCATCTGGCAGGGCGCTCCGGGGGCGATCATCATCTACCTGGCCGGTCTGCTGGCCATCCCCGAGGACGTCTACGAGGCCGGCGAGTTGGACGGGGCCAGTGGCTGGCGACGGTTCCGTTTCCTCACCCTGCCCCTGGTCGCGGGCTATCTGGTGATCAACACCATCCTCGGCTTCCGTGGCTTCCTGAACGCCTACGAGATCGTGGTGGCCCTGACCGACGGCGGCCCGGGCACCTCGACCATGACCGTCGCGATGACCATCTTCACCGGCTTCACCAACGGCGACTACGCCTACCAGATGGCGAACGCGTTCATCTTCTTCCTGGTCGCCGTGCTGTTCTCCATCGCCCAGTTACGACTGATCCGGACCCGCGGGGTGACCCTGTGACCACCCTCGAGAACGCCCGCGATCTCAGCACCGGCAAGGATTCCGGGCCGACCGGCCGACGCGGCCGTCCGGGGCACCGACTGTTCGGCACCAACTGGGTGGTCACGGTGCTGTTGATCATCGCCTCGCTGACCGTGCTGATCCCGCTCTACTTCACCGTCACGATGGCCTTGAAGACCGCGGCCGAGGCGGCCAGCGGCACCGGGTTGTCGCTGCCGTCGACCATCCGCTGGCAGAACTTCGCCGACGCCTGGCGGATCGTGCACTTCCCGCACGCTCTCCTGTGGTCCTCGGTGATCTCGGTGATCGCGGTGGCCGGTCAGTTGCTGCTCAGCTCGATGGTGGCCTACGCCGTGGTGCGGAACTGGCACCGGCGGCTGTTCCGCTACTCCTACTTCTATCTGCTGGCGGCGATGTTCATCCCGTTCCCGGTGATCGCCCTGCCCCAGATCAAGATCACCGCCGTCCTCGGCCTGGACAACCCGTGGGGCGTGGCCATCCTGCACGTCCTGTTCGGCCTGTCGTTCAACGTGCTGCTCTACTCGGCCTTCCTGCGCTCGATCCCGATCGAGTTGGAGGAGAGCGCCCGGATCGACGGCTGCTCGACCTGGACCGTGTTCGGCCGGATCATCCTGCCGCTCCTCGGCCCGATGAACGCGACCGTGGGCATCTTCGCGTTCCTCTTGTCCTGGAACGACTTCATGATGCCGTCACTGATCACCGCGAACCCGCTGCAGCAGACGCTGCCGGTGGTCCAGAACCTGCTGCAGTCCCAGTTCAGCAGCAACTACAACGTGTCGTTCGCGTCCTATCTGATGGCGATGGCGCCGAGCCTGATCGGCTATCTGGTCGCCCAGCGATGGGTCATGTCCGGCGTCCTGAGAGGAGCCATCAAATGAGGAACCGAAGCAACTCGGATATCACCCGCCGCAGGTTCGGGCAGCTGGCCGGAGCCGTCGGTCTGGCGGCCCTGGGTCTGGAGGCACCAGGCCTGGACGCAGCCGGCCTGCCGACCCGGGCCACGACGTCGACCACACCGATCCTGACCCGGTCCGGCACCCGCTTGCTGTTCAACGGCAAGCGCCGCCGGCTCTCCGGTGTGAACGCCTACTGGGTCGGGCTGAACGACAACGTCCGGGACGGTTCCGGCCGTCCGGTGTTACCGGGTCACTGTGAACTGGCCCAGGCCTTCGCCGGGATGCGCGCGATGGGGGCGAACCTGGTCCGCTGCCACACGATCGGGATCAGCGCCGGCACCGCGAAGAGCTTCGAGACCTCACCGGGCGCCTTCAACGGCGCCAACCTCGACAGTGCCGACTACGCGATCTCCCAGGCCAAGAAGCAGAACATCGTGTTGATGGTGCCGCTGACCGACATGTACAACTACTACCACGGCGGCAAGGGCGTCTTCGTCCACTGGGCCTACCAGCAGAACAGCTCGGGCCTCAGCGACGTGCCGGCCCCGGAACACCTGTTCGACGCGAACGGCGCCGAGAAGGCTGCCGGTGCGGAGAACCAGTTCTTCCAGAATTCGACCGCCTGCCTGCGCATCCGCCGACTGTTCTTCGACTACATCGACGCCCTGATGACCCACAAGAACCCCTACACCGGGCTCACCTACGCCGACGATCCGACCATCGCGATCCTGGAGACCGGGAACGAGATCTATTCGGCCAAGGACTACCCGGAGTGGACCGAAGCCGTGGCCGCACACCTGAAGAAGGTGGCCCCGAACAAGCTCGTCGCCGACGGCTCGGCGGCGACCGGTCTGGCGGTGTCCGATCAGCCCGGGCTGCACGCCGCCGACGTCGACATCCTCGGGGCCCACTACTACGCCCAGGACTCCGGCTACCGACCGGCGCCGATCATGACCTTGGCCGGCCAGCTGGACCAGGACGTCGCCGCGGCCCAGTCGGCCGGCAAGGTGTTCGTGCTGGGCGAGTACCCGTGGACCCGCTCCGACATCGACCAGTGGTACGCCAAGGTCGAGGGCAAACCGGCCATCGCCGGAGACATGATGTGGACGTTCGTCGGCGGCACGGAGACCCACGGCGGAGCCTTCGGCAGCGACGACTACGCCCTGCACTACCCCTACTACACCGCCCGGGAGAAGCAGTACGCACCGGCGCTGGCCCACCACATCAGCGCCGTCTCCGGCGTCCCGCTGAGCGGCACCGCGGGCGGCTCGTGAGAGAGTCTGATCATGGTCGGGCGAGTGGAGCCGTGCGCTGATGTCCTCTGAGCTTTCTCCTGAGCTTTCCGGTACGCACAGCGATTCCGGCTGGTGGCGGACCGCGGTCGTCTACCAGGTCTACCTGCGCAGCTATGCCGACGGGGACGGCGACGGCGTCGGCGATCTGACCGGCCTGCGGGCCCGGCTCGACCACATCGCCTCGCTCGGGGCGGACGCGATCTGGATCAGCCCGTGGTACCCCTCGCCGATGGTCGACGCCGGTTACGACGTCGCCGATCCACGCGGGGTCGACCCGCTGTTCGGCACCGTCGAGGACGCCGAGGAACTGCTGGCCGACGCCCACCGGCTCGGTCTGCGGGTGCTGCTCGACATCGTGCCCAACCACTCCAGCTCGGCCGCACCTCAGTTCCAGGCGGCGCTGGCCGGCGACGCCGAAGCCCGCCGGTGGTACTTCTTCCGGCCGGGCAGGGGCGAGAACGGCGACGAGCCGCCGAACAACTGGACGTCCGGGTTCGGCGGACCGGCCTGGACCCGCACCACCGACGCCGACGGCACCCCGGGCGACTGGTATCTGCACATGTTCTCCGCAGCCCAACCCGATCTGGACTGGCGGCACCCCGCTGTGGCCGAGGACTACGAGGAAACGCTGCGGTTCTGGTTCGACCGCGGCCTGGACGGGTTCCGGATCGACTGCGCCAACGGCCTGATCAAGGCCAAGGGCCTGCCCGACCTGGGCACACCCGAGGCCGGCGATTTCCACCCCGCCTGGGATCAGCCGGAGATCCACGACGTCTACCGCCGCTGGCGTCGGGTCGCCGACTCCTACGACCCGGGCAAGATCTTCGTGGCCGAGGCGTGGTTCAAGGATCCGGAGCGGCTGGCCCGCTACCTGCGGCCCGACGAGTTGCACACCGCCTTCGATGCGGCGCTGATCGAGGCACCGTTCACCGCCGATCTGCTGCACCGCGCACTGAGCGAATCACCGCGGGCGGCCAACCTGGTCGGCGCTCCGCCGGTCTGGGTGCTGTCCAACCACGACACCGTCCGGCAGCGGACCCGGTACGCCCGCAGCCAGCCGAACCGGCCGCGGGACAGCACCTGGGACCGGCTGCGCTGGCCCGGCGAAGAGCCCGACCTCGCCCTCGGTCTGGCCCGGGCCCGAGCGGCCGCGTTGTTGATCCTGGCCACGCCCGGCAGCGTCTACCTGTTCCAGGGCGACGAGCTGGGCCTGGAGGAGGTGGAGGACATCCCGGGTTCGATCCGTCAGGATCCGACCTGGGAGCAGTCCGGCCACACCGACCCGGGCCGCGACGGCTGCCGGGTCCCCCTGCCCTGGGCCGGCGAGGCCGCGCCGTACGCGTTCGTGCCACCCGCGCTGGCGGGCGAGGAAGCCACGCCCTGGCTGCCGCAACCCGACCACTGGCGCAGCTCGACCGTCGCCGCCGAGGACGCCGAAGCCACCTCGACCCTGGCGCTGTACCGCCGGGCACTTCAGCTGCGCCGAGATCTGGTCGGTGACGCCGATCGGCTGCGCTGGCTGGGCGAGGACGTCGACCAACCCGAACAGTCCGACGCGGCCGAGTTCACCGCCGGCCGGTTCGGCCCCGACCTGATCGGCTGGCAGACGGGTCGGCTGACCTGCGTGCTGAACGCCGCTCAGGATGCCGTGACGCTGCCCGACGGGCTGCGCGCCGAACTCGACGGCCTGCTGCTGATCCTCGATTCCACCGACGGCTCGGATCGGTCCGAACGCCCGGTGCCGACCCGGATCGCCGGCTCCAGCGCGATCTGGCTGGCCGAGCGTCACTGAGGCCACCACGACGAGGGTGACCAGAGGTACGGGCTCCGGTCAGCCGGCCCCGACCGATCGGCTTCGGTCTACCGGCTTCAGTTATCGGCTCCGGTCCGTGCGGCAGAGTGCGGTCGACTCCCGGGTGATCAACTGCGGGGTGAGAGCCTGTGTCGGCAGCTGCGGCTGCTCCTCGATCGCCGCGATGACGACGGCCATCACGCTGCCGCCCAGCTGACGGAAGTCCTGCCGCATGGTGGTCAGCGGCGGTGAGAAGTGTTCGGCCTCCGGGATGTCGTCGAAGCCGATGATGCTGACGTCCTCCGGCACGTGACAGCGTCGGTCGTCGAGTGCGTGGATCAGTCCGAGAGCCATCTGATCGTTGGCAACGAAGACGGCACTGAAGGTGCGGCCATCAGCCAGCAGCCTCTGCCCGAGCTGGTATCCGCTGGCCGGCGTCCAATCACCTTCGGGGGCGGGCGGGGCCACCAAGCCGTGGACGCTCATGGTGTCCCGCCAACCCCGCAGCCGTTCGGTCGCGTCCATCGCGTCGCCCGGCCCCGCGAGATGGACGATGGAGCGGTGGCCGAGACCGATCAGGTGCTCGGTGGCCGTCTTCGCCCCGGTGTACTGGTCGATGGACAGCGACTGCGCCGTCCGCCCGCTGGATTCGACGATGACGAGAGGGATCTGCAGATCCAGACCGGCGACGGCATCCAGGTTCTGCCGCCGCGATGCCACCAACACGATGGCGTCGACGTGTTGACCCAGGACGAGATTCACCGCGGCCCGGACCGACTCCGGTTCGGTGTCGACCGCCGTCGCCAGCGACACCGTGTAGTGCTGCGTACGAGCGGCTGCGAGCAGGCCCAGAACGGTGCTGGACGGGCCGTAGTCGGGTGAACCGGCCGTGATCAGCCCGAGGTTGCGGGACTTGCGACCTCCCATCGCCCGGGCCGCCAGGTTCGGTCGATAACGCAACTGCTCGATCGCCTGGCGCACCCTGGCCTGCGTGGCCGGCCGGACATTCGGATGATCGTTCAGCACCCGGGAGACGGTCTGGTGCGAGACGTCGGCCAGCTTGGCCACGTCGAAGATCGTGGGGGACGCGATCCGTGGCTCGTTCCCACCCGACATGATGTCCCCCTTCACTCCGGTGACGACCCGATGACGGACGACGATCTCCGCTTCGACCACGGGTGAACGCGTAGCGTCCGTCACCGGACCGCGCCTGTGATCGCAAACATCAGACCAGCAAGCGCCAGCAGCTCGAACACCACGGTGCCGCCCACCCGACAGATCCCTGTGATATCACGGTTCTGCCGCTTGGGGCCGAGGACGGGCCGCGGTCCGCACTCCGAGCTTGACAAGTGCTGTCGACACTGCAATGTTAACCCTCACAAAACGCTGCGGACAGCGTGGCCACGAGCTGAGGCCTGCTGCCACCAACCTTGCCCGTCGGCGACCCGCCTGCTGAGTACGCAGGGGTGGGTCGGCCCGCTCGTTCGAAACCCGTTGGCACAGCGCCGGCGCTACGGGAGATGCCCGGGGCGCTCGATCAAGGAGGATCAGTGAAGAGAAGAGCATTCATCACCACGTCGTTGGCGGCGGCGGCCGGCGTCGGCCTGGCCGGCTGCGGCGGCGGCGGTCGAGCCGGGGTGTCCGCCGGCGATACGCCGGCGGCCGGGAGCAACAAGGGCGCACTGATCGGTGTCGCGATGCCCACCAAAACCTCCGAGCGCTGGATCGACGACGGCAACAACGTCAAGGCCAAGCTCGAGGCGATGGGCTACAAGGTCGATCTGCAGTACGGCAACGACCAGGTCCCGCAGCAGCAGCAGCAGATCGAGTCGATGCTGAACAACGGCGCGAAAGCGCTGATCGTGGCCTCGATCGACGGCACTGCGCTGACCCAACAGCTGGCTGATGCCGGGCAGGACAACGTCAAGGTGATCGCCTACGACCGCTTGATCAACGGTTCGCCGAACGTCGACTACTACGTGACGTTCGACAACCAGAAGGTCGGCGTCCAGCAGGCCACCTCGCTGCTGACCGGGCTGGGCATCCTGGATTCGAGCGGCAACAAGACCGGCAAGAAGGGCCCGTTCAACGTCGAGCTGTTCGCCGGTAGCCCCGACGACAACAACGCGACCTTCTTCTACAACGGGTCGATGAGCGTGCTGAAGCCCTACATTTCCGACGGCACCCTCAAGGTGGTCTCCGGCCAGACCTCGTTCCAGCAGATCGCGATCCAGCAGTGGGAGCTCGCCACCGCGCAGTCGCGGATGGAGACCCTGCTGAACGGGTTCTACGACGGCAAGAAGCTGAACGGTGTCCTCAGCCCCTACGACGGCCTGTCCCGTGGCATCCTGAACGCGACCAAGGCCGCCGGTATCGCCAACCCGGTCGTCACCGGCCAGGACGCGGAGAAGCCGTCGGACAAGCTGATCCTGGACGGCGTGCAGTATTCGACGATCTTCAAGGACACGCGGAAACTCGGCAACACCGCGGCCACCATGGTCGACGACCTGCTCAACGGCCGCACTCCGCAGACCAACGACACGACGACCTACAACAACAAGATCAAGGTCGTCCCGGCGTATCTGCACCAGTCGGTGATCGTGACGAAGAACAACCTGATCGACGTGGTCGTCGACAGCGGTTACTACACCAAGGCGAGCGTCGAGGCCGGCGCCTGATCCCGGCACGGGGGCCCCGTCCGCCACGGGGCCCCGTGCTGGCACCGGCCCCCGACGGCCGGATCTCCAACCGATGAGTGCAAAGGTGCAACCCGATGGCTGACTCCATCCTCGAGATGGTCGATATCACCAAGACTTTTCCCGGCGTCAAAGCCCTGCAGAACGTCAACCTCAGCGTGGATCGCGGCGAGGTGCACGCCATCTGTGGCGAGAACGGCGCAGGCAAGTCGACCCTGATGAAGGTGCTCTCCGGGGTCTACCCGCACGGCAGCTACGAAGGCAAGATCCTGCTCGACGGCCACCCGGCGCAGTTCTCCGGCATCCGGGACTCCGAGAAGTCCGGCGTGGTGATCATCCACCAGGAACTGGCCCTCAGCCCCTACCTCTCGATTGCCGAGAACATCTTCCTGGGCAACGAACGACGCTCGTTCGGCATGATCGACTGGAACGCCACCAACCTCGAGGCCGCCAAGCTCCTGCAGCGGGTGGGTCTGAGAGAGAACCCGGTGACCAAGATCACCGATATCGGCGTCGGCAAGCAACAGCTGGTCGAGATCGCCAAAGCCCTGGCCAAGAACGTGTCGCTGCTGATCCTGGACGAGCCGACCGCGGCGTTGAACGACGAGGATTCGGCCCATCTGCTGGACCTGCTGCGAGACCTCCGCCAGGAAGGCATCACCTGCATCATCATCAGTCACAAGCTGAACGAGATCAAGGCGATCGCCGACCGGGTGACGGTCATCCGGGACGGGCAGACGATCGAGACCCTCGACCTTCGGGCCGACGAGGTCTCCGAGGACCGGATCATCCGGGGCATGGTCGGCCGTGACCTGGCCAGCCGGTATCCGGAACGGGTCGCAGAGATCGGTGCGGAGGTGCTGCGGATCGAGGACTGGAGTGTTCAGCATCCGTTGGAGCACAGCCGACTGGTCGTCGACAAGGCCAACCTGATGGTGCGGGCCGGAGAGGTCGTCGGGATCGCCGGCCTGATGGGCGCCGGCCGGACCGAGTTGGCCATGAGCGTCTTCGGCCGCTCCTACGGTCACAACATCACCGGCAACCTGTACAAGAACGGCCACCGGATCCAGCTCAAGACCGTCCAGGACGCCATCCGGGCGGGAATCGCCTACGCCACCGAGGACCGCAAGCGTTACGGCCTCAACCTGATCGACGACATCAAGCGCAACATCTCCGGATCGGCGCTGGGCAAACTCGCCCACTGGGGTGTGGTCGACGCCAACCGGGAGCAGACGGTGGCCAACGACTTCCGCCGGAGCATGCGGATCAAGGCGCCCAACGTCGGCGTGATCACCGGCAAGCTCTCCGGTGGGAACCAGCAGAAAGTCGTCCTCAGCAAGTGGATGTTCGCCGACCCGGACGTCCTCATCCTCGACGAACCGACCCGCGGGATCGACGTCGGGGCGAAATACGAGATCTACACGATCATCAATCAGCTCGCCGCCGAGGGGAAGGCGATCATCGTCATCTCCTCCGAACTACCCGAGCTGCTCGGTATCTGTGACCGGATCTACGCCCTCGCCGCCGGCCGGATCACCGGCGAGGTCGACGTGCACGAGGCTCACCCCGAACAGTTGATGCAGTACATGACGAAGGACAAGGACTGACCACGATGGCCACCACCACTACGACGACCGGTCCGAATCAGGTCGCTCCGCCACCTCGGGACGAGACCCGGGAGGGGGCCGGGGCCTTCCTGGCCAGCCGGTTGCGACAGATCGGCATCTTCATCGCCCTGATCGCCATCGTCATCCTGTTCCAGGCCCTGACCGGCGGAACCCTGCTCACGCCGCGGAACGTCACCTCGATCATCGGCCAGAACGCCTACATCCTGATCCTCGCCATCGGCATGGTGATGATCATCATCGCCGGCCACATCGATCTCTCGGTGGGCTCTGTCGTCGCCTTCGTCGGCGCGATGAGCGGCATCTTCATCGTCAACTGGGGTTGGCCGTGGTGGCTGGGGGTGATCGCCTCGCTCGTCGTCGGCGCACTGATCGGCGCCTGGCAGGGCTTCTGGGTGGCCTACATCGGCATCCCGGCGTTCATCGTCACCCTGGCCGGCATGCTCACCTTCCGCGGCCTGACCCAGATGGTCCTGCACAACGTGCCGATCACCCCGTTCCCCTCGGCCTACGTCGACATCGGCACCGGCTTCCTGCCCGACCTCACCAACGGCCAGTCGGTCTTCGAGCCGCTGACCCTGATCCTGGGCGTGCTCGCCACCGTCGGCCTGGTGGCCCAGCAGGTGCGGGAACGGCGAGCCCGGGTCAAGATGGACCTGGAGGACGAGCCCCGCACCTGGTTCCTGGTCAAGATCGCGTTCATCGCGGTCTTCATCATGGCTGTCACCTTCGTGCTGGCCAGCTACCGCGGAACGCCGATCGTGCTCGTCATCCTGGCGGCTCTCGTCCTGATCTACAGCACCGTGATGCACCGGTTCGTCTTCGGCCGGCACGTCTACGCCCGGGGTGGCAACCTCCACGCCGCCCAGCTTTCGGGGGTCGACACCAAGAAGGTCGACTTCCTGCTGTTCGTCAACATGGGGGTGCTGGCCGCTGTCGCCGGTATCGCCTTCACCGCCCGCAGCAACTCGGCGTTGCCGGGCGCCGGGACGGGCTTCGAACTGGACGCGATCGCCGCGGCCTTCATCGGTGGCGCCGCGGTCACCGGTGGCATCGGCACCATCACCGGCGCCATGATCGGCGGTCTGATCATGGGCGTGCTGAACAACGGGATGTCGTTGCTGGGCCTGGGTAGCGAGGTGCAGTCCTTCATCAAGGGATTCGTCTTGTTGCTGGCCGTCGCCTTCGACATCTTCAACAAGCGTCGCGCCGCGAACTCGTCGAAGTAGTCGGCGAGGGAGTCGGCGAAACAGTCGGTGACCCGGCCGGCGGCACGCTCGCCGGCCGGGCCCGCGCGCGGGGTCAGTCGCCGGTCTGCTCGTCCAGCCAGGACTGCCAGCGGGCCCGACGCTCGGCTTCGGTCTGCTCCCACCACGGCTCGCCCCGTTCACCGAGGGCGACCTTCGTCGCCTGCACCCGGGCCCGGGCCGCTCGGACGGCGGTCTCGTCCTCGGCCCGGAGGCCGGCGCCCACCGCACGCCGGGCGCTCATCAGCTCAGACCGCAGCCGGGCCGCCACGTCGTCGGGAACGGACGGATCGGTGGCCCGCCAGCGCCGCCCCTTGATCAGCACATAGCGACCGTCGTCGCTCCGCTCGGGTTCGTCGCCCATCGAGCCATGCAATCACGAGCTCGGCCCACCGCGGTTAGGCTCCGACGATGGTGATCGGCTTGCTCGGGGCGTTCGCCGCCGCCGTCTGTTACGGCGTCGCCTCCGTCCTGCAGGCCCTGGCCGCGCGCCAGACCGAACGGTCCGCCGGCCTGGATCCGCGACTGATGCTGCGACTGGTCCGGTCCTGGCGCTACCTGCTCGGCGTCAGCCTGGACGGGCTCGCCTTCCTGTTCTCGTTGGTCGCACTGCGCAGCCTGCCGCTGTTCGCGGTGCAGGCCATCGTGGCCAGTTTCCTGGCCATCACCGCCGTCCTCGGGGCGATCTTCCTCGGGATGAGGTTCTCCGGGCTGGACCGGGTCGGCGTCGCGGTGGTGGTCGTCGGGTTGATCCTGGTCGGCGCCTCCGCAGCCGATGAACGGGCCGGCGGGGTCGCACCGCCGGCGCACTGGGGGCTCCTCGTCGCCGCGGTCGTGCTGGCCGGGCTCGCCTTTCCCCTGGCCCGACTGCAAGGGCCCGCCGGCGCCGCCGGACTCGGTGCGCTGGCCGGACTCGCCTTCGGCGCCACCTCTGTCGCCGCCCGGATGATCCAGGCGCCGCTGACCGTGCACGGCGTCCTGACCGATCCGGCCAGCTACGGTCTGGTGGTCGCGGCGGCGGTCGCGCAACTCACCTACTCCACCGCCCTCCAGCGGGGCAGCGTCACCCAGGCCACCGCACCGCTGGTGATCATGGAGACGGTGGCCCCGGCGCTGGTCGGCCTCGCCGCCCTCGGCGATCATCCGCGTCCGGGCTGGGGCTGGGCCGCCGTCGGCGGCTTCGTGCTGGCCGTCGCAGGTGCGATCGTCCTCTCCGGTCACGGTGACCTGGCCGAAGAGGATGACCAGGTCTCGAAACCTCCGGGTTCAACGCCTGAACTGCGCTGAGCCGAGCGGATGATCGAGCCGTTCGGCGTTCAGGTCTGCTGACCGATCCGACAGCTGGCCGGCTGCGGCCGTTCAGCCTGATCATCAGCCTGAGCGAGCACGACCGAAACCCCGTCCCGTCTCAGCTCGTCGGGAAACGGCACCGAACAAGGTATCGATGCCGCCGGTGCCGCCACGACATGGACTAGCTTGCGGCGTGTGGACGCAGCGGACTTCTACACCGGATTCGTCGCCGACGCCTACGCCCAGCTCAAGTCGAGCAGCTTCGAAGCGGAACGGTATGCCCAGTTCGTCCGCCGCACGGGCGAACCGGCGCTCGAACTCGGTTGCGGCGACGGCGAGCCGCTCCTCAGCCTGGTCGGCGCCGGGCTTGCGGCCGAAGGCGTGGACTCGTCGGAGGACATGCTCGACCGGTGCCGGGCGAACGCCGTCCGGCGAGGGATGGACGTCGTGCTGCACTAGCAACGGATGGAGCAGTTGGATTTCGGTCGACGGTTCGCCTCGATCTATCTGGCCGGTCCGACGTTCAATCTGCTGCCGGACGACCAGGCGGCCGAACGCACCCTCCGCTCGATCCGTGACCACCTGAGCGCGGGCGGCGCTGCACTGATTCCGTTGTGGATACCGGATCGCACCCCGGCCGACGAGCTCGGCGTAGCTCGAGAGGCGGTCGGTCCGGACGGCACCGTGCTGCGCTACACCGCGCTCGCCGAGACCTACGACGTCGAGTCGCGGACCCGGACCACCTCGGTCCGCTACCAGCGGCTGCAGCCCGGCCGTCCGGTCGAGACCATCGACCGCGACTGGACCCTGCACTGGTACGCCCCCAGCGGCTTCCGGGACCTCAGCGAACGAGCCGGGCTGGCGGTCGCGATCGAGGGAGCCGTCAGCGAACCGGATGCGGAGTTCAGCGTGGTCGCGCGGATCCTGCCTGAGCCGACGCCCCGACCCGAAGCGAACTCTGGGTGACCACCCTGGTTTCGGCCAGGGTGACCGACTAGCGTCGGACCGACCGCAGTGACCTACCCACGATCGGTGCCCTTGCATGACGGCTACCCAGTCCGAAGCCTCCGCCTCGGCCGACCTCGCGAACCAGACCCCGCTGGATGATCGTGAGCTGACGATCATCGACGCCTGGTGGCGGGCGGCGAACTACCTCACCGTCGGGCAGATCTATCTGCGGGCCAACCCGCTGCTCCGTGAGCCGCTGACCGCCGAGCAGATCAAACCGCGGCTGCTCGGCCACTGGGGCACCAGCCCGGGCCTGTCGTTCATCTACGCCCACACCAACCGGCTGATCCGCAACACCGGCCGACCGATGATCTACCTGGCCGGCCCCGGCCACGGCGGCCCGGCGCTGGTGGCCAGCAGTTGGCTGGAGGGCAGCTACACCGACGTCTACCCGGCCGTGACCCAGGACGGGGAGGGAATGCACCGGTTGTTCCGCCAGTTCTCCACCCCCGGCGGCATTCCCAGCCACGTCTCGGTCACCACGCCCGGCTCCATCCACGAGGGCGGCGAGCTGGGTTACGTCCTGGTGCACGCCTTCGGCGCCGTGTTCGACAACCCCGATCTGGTCGCGATCGCGGTGGTCGGCGACGGTGAGGCCGAGACCGGCCCGCTGGAGGGCAGTTGGAAAGGCATCTCGTTCCTGAACGCGGCCCGGGACGGGGCCGTGCTGCCGATCCTGCACCTGAACGGGGCCAAGATCAGCGGCCCGACGGTGCTCGGGCGGCAACCCGCCCACGAGGTGCGCTCGATGCTCGAGGGGCACGGCTACCAGGTGCTGGAGGTGACCGGGGACGACCTGCCCGGCATGCACCAGCGCTTCGCCGCCACCCTGGAATACGCCTACACCCGGATCACCGAGATCCAGCAGCAGATCCGCGAGGCCGGTGAGCAGACCGAACGTCCCCGCTGGCCGATGATCGTCTTCCGCAGCCCGAAGGGCTGGACCGGGCCGGACGAGGTCGACGGCGTCCAGATCGAGGGCACCTTCCGGGCCCACCAGGTGCCGTTGTCCGGGGTCAAGGACAACCCCGAACACCTGAAGATGCTGGAAGAGTGGATGCGCTCCTACCGACCGGAGGAGCTGTTCGACGACGACGGGCACCCGGTCGAGTCGGTCCTGGCCGCCAACCCGCCGCGCGAGCAGCAGATGAGCGCCTCCCCGCACGCCAACGGCGGACTGCTCACCGAGGATCTCGCACTACCGGACTTCCGCGACTTCGCGATCGACATCGACGCCGATCCCGAGGCGGAGTCGACCCGCCGGTTGGGAGAGCTGCTGGCCCAGGTCTATCGCGACAACCCCGACCGGTTCCGGCTCTTCTGTCCCGACGAGACGAACAGCAACCGGCTCGGCGCCGTGTTCGACGTCAGCGACCGGACGTTCGCCGAGCAGGTCGGGCCCGAGGACGTCTCGTTGTCGGTCGACGGCCGGGTGATGGAGGTGTTGAGCGAGCACAACTGTCACGGCTGGCTGGAGGGCTACACGCTGACCGGCCGGCACGGCATGTTCGCCAGCTACGAGGCGTTCGCGATGGTGTCGGCCTCGCAGACCATCCAGCACAGCAAGTGGCTGGAGGAGGGCGCCAAGCTCGACTGGCGGGCCAAGGTGCCGAGTCTGAACCTGCTGCTGACCTCGACCTGCTGGCGCAACGACCACAACGGCTTCTCCCACCAGGGCCCGGGTCTGATCCAGGTCGCGTTGAACCAGCGCGACTACGTCTCCCGGATCTATCTGCCGCCGGACGCCAACTGCCTGCTGTCGGTGGCCGACCACTGTCTGCGCTCACGCTCGTACGTCAACCTGATCGTGATCGACAAACAGCCGCAACCGCAGTGGCTGAGCATCGACGAGGCGGTCGAGCACTGCACCGCCGGCGCCGGGATCTGGCCCTGGGCCGGCACCGACGACGGCTCCGGCAACCCGGACGTGGTGCTGGCCTGTGCCGGTGACGTGCTCACGATGGAAACGGTGGCCGCGGCCCAGATCCTGCGGGAACGCCTGCCCCAGTTGAGAACCCGGGTGGTCAACGTCGTCGATCTGATGACGATGATCCGGCCGAGCGATCATCCGCACGGGATGTCGGAGACCTACTTCCGGGAGCTGTTCACCGACGAGGTGGACGTCGTGTTCGGCTTCCACGGCTATCACGGCGCCGTGCATCAACTGGTGCACGGCCGGCCGGACGCCGACCGGTTCCACGTCCGGGGCTTCTCCGAGCAGGGCACGACCACGACGCCGTTCGACATGACGGTGCTCAACCGGGCCTCGCGCTACCACCTGGTGATGGACGCCATCCACAACGCGCGCCGGGCACCGAGCGGCTCAGCGGCTCTGCTGGACTGGTGCCGGGCCCAGCTCGACCGCCACCACGACTACGTCCGTGACCACCTGGAGGACATGCCGGAGATCCGCGACTGGGTCTGGCACCGGCCGGAGCAGTAGCCCGAACGGTGGGCCGGCTCTACTGCACCGCTGAGGTCAGCCGCATCACGTTGTCCTTCAGCCGGTGCCAGCGGCTGCGCTCCTCCCAGACGTCCATGGTCAGCTCGTGGGCCATCGAGCGGTACTCGTCCTCGATCGACCGCATCTGGTCGGCGAGCCCGCGATCGCAACTGAACAAGGAGAGCTCGAGGTCGAGGTTGAACGAGCGGATGTCCATGTTGGACGAGCCGACCACGGTGACGAGGTCGTCGACCGAGACGTGCTTGGCGTGCAGGATGGCGGGTTTCGGGTAGAGCCAGATCCGCACCCCTGCCTGCAGCAGACTCTGGTAGTAGGAGTGCTGGGCGTGGAAGACCCCGAACTGGTCGCCGATCTCGCCCACGAACAACTCCACCGCCACCCCACGCCGGGCCGCGGTGATGATCGCGGAGTTGAGCGACTCGTCCGGCACGAAGTACGGGCTGGTGATGCTGATCCGGCGCTCGGCGTAGTAGAGCAGCGAGTTGAACAGCATCAGGTTGTTCTCCAGCTCGAATCCCGGACCACTGGGTGCGATCTGCGAGAGCACCGGGCCGGACTGAGGCAGTTCTCGGCGCACCTCGCGTGGCGTCGTGATCAGGTCGCCGGTCTCGGAGAACCAGTCGGTGACGAACAAGGCGTCCACCTCGTGCACGATCGGCCCTTCGCAGCGGGCCAGCAGGTCGCGCCAGGCCAACCCGCGGCGCCGGTTCTTCCGCTTCTGGTAGCTCGGGTCGATCAGGTTCAGCGAGCCGACGAAACCGATCTCGCCGTCGACCACCATCAGTTTGCGGTGATTGCGCAGATCCGGTCGCTGGTAGCGGCCCTTGAGTGGCAGCACGGGCAGCATCAGGTGCCAGCTGATGCCGGCGTCGTCGAGGGCCCGCCGAGCCCGCTTGTAACCCGGGTAGCCGCGCGATCCCATGTGGTCGAGCAACACCCGGACCTCCACGCCCCGTCCCTTCGCCCGGGTCAGGGCGTCGAAGAAGGGCCGGGTGGTGTCGTCCAGGCTGAGGATGTAGAACTCGACGTGCAGATGGTGCTCGGCGCGATCGATCGCCTCGATCAACGCCGCCAGCTGCTCCTCGAAATGCGGGAGCAGGGTGACCGCATTGCCCTCCAACAAGGGCATGGCGCCCAGGCTGCGGTTCAGCGAGACCACGCCGGGCAACCAGTCCGGGGTGTCGGTGTCGCGCTGGATCGGCTCGATCGACCGGGTCGCCTCACGGATCTGCTGGTCGATGGCCCGCTGGTGCTCGCGTCGGACCCGGGGCAGCTTGGGGCTGCCGATCAGGGCGAACAACACGATGCCGACCACCGGCAACGCGAAGATCAGGATCAGCCAGGCCAGGGCCGAGGACGGGCGCCGGTTGTGCGGGATGATCGCCAGCGCGATCAACAACAGCAGGACCTGGACGACGACCAAGGCCGCAGTGCTGGTGAAGCCCACGGTGGGCAGATCGAAAGTCATGGCCGGGCCAATCTATCGACTCGGCAGCACCCGCCGTCCCACGATCCGGCAGCTGAGGAAGATCAGGAACGAGATCGTGGTCACGAACGGGCTGATCGGCACCGAGCCGCCGAGCGCGAGCATGATGCCGCCGACCATCGAGACCACGGCGAACACCGTCGACAGCAGCGGCACCAGCACCGGCGAGGCCGAGACCTGCCGGGCGGCCGCCGCCGGGGTGACCAGGATCGAGAGCACCAGCAGTGCCCCGACGATCTGCACCGAGACCGCAGTGGCCAGCCCGAGCAGCACCATGAAGTAGATGCTCAGGCCGAGGTTCGGCACCCCGCGGGCGGTCGCCACCTCGGAGTCGACGCTGTTGAACGTCAACGGCCGCCAGACGATCAACAGACCGGCGATCACCACCGCGCTGATCACCAGCAGCGAGACCAGCCGCGGGTTGTCGACGGCGACGATCTGGCCGGTCAGCAACCCGAACTTGTTGGCCGAGCGGCCGGAATACAGGCTCAGGGCGAGAATGCCCAGACCGAGCCCGAACGGCATCAGGACGGCGATGATCGAGTTCCGACTACGTGCCCTCGCCCCCAGGATGCCGATCAGCAGGGCCGCGACCAGGGATCCGATCAGCGAGCCCGCGACCACCCCGATCCCGAGCAGCAGTCCGATCGAGGCGCCGGCGAAGGACAGCTCGCTGATGCCGTGCACCGCGAACGCCATGTCGCGGGAGATGACGAAGACACCGATCAGACCGCCGACCAGGCCGAGCACGGCGCCGGCGATGATCGAGTTCTGCACCAGCTGCAGCAGGGCGCCGTAGTCGGTGAAGTCGAACAGCTGCTGCCAGATCTCACTCATGTCCGGCCTCACTCATGTCCGGCCTCACTCATGTCCGGCCTCACTCATGGTGGGACGCATCGGCGTGGATGTCGTGGTGGATCTGGTCCTCGCCCGAACGTGCGGTCGCCCCGACCACGATGATCCGGCCGCGGGCGCGGATCACCTCCACCGGCGTCCGGTAGAGGTCGCTGAGCACCTCGGTGGTGAAGATCTCGTCCACCGTGCCGATCCGGACCTGGCCGCCCGCCAGATAGACGACCCGGTCGACCAGATCGAGCACCGGGTTCACGTCGTGGGTGATGAACAGCACACCGCAGCCGCTCCGCCGACGGCTGGCGTCGATCAGCTCGCTGACCACCCGTTGCTGGCTCAGGTCCAGCGCCGCGAGCGGCTCGTCGCACAGCAGCAGCTCGGGTGAGCCGACCAACGCCTGGGCCACCCGCAGGCGTTGCTGCTCGCCACCGGAAAGTACCCCGATCGGCTTGCCGGCAAAGGATTCCGCGCCCACCGAAGCGATCGCCGCTGCGACGGCCGCGCGTCGTTCCCGGTTGGGTAGCGGCACACCCCAGCGATGACCGGCCAGACCGAACGAGACCAGATCCACGCCTCTGACCAGAGCCCCGTCCTCGCTCGGGCGTTGCTGCGGCAGGTAGCCGATCCGGCGATCCCCGCGACGGACCTGGCTGCCGTCGAGCAGGATCTCACCACTGGTCAGCGGCTGTAGGCCGAGGATCGCCCGCAACAGGCTGGTCTTGCCCGAGCCGTTGGCCCCGAGCACCGCGACCAGTTCCCCGGAGCCGATGCTCAGCGTCAGATCCCGCCACAGCGTCCGGTCGCCGAAGGCCAGTGTGGCGTCCCGGATCTCCACCACGGCACGGGTCGAGACATCCGGGCGAGTCGCAACCTGCGCTCTGCTCATCCGCCGAGCGCCTGTCGGACGGCGGCGAGGTTGGCGCTCATCCAGCTCAGATAGGTCTTCCCCTCGGGCAGCGTCTCGGTCACCCCGACCTTCGGGATGCTTGCCCGGTCGGCGGCCTCGAGCACCTGATCGGTCTGCGGACCGGAGGTCTGTTCGTTGTAGACCAGCACCGCCACCGACGCGCTGCTGAACAGCCCGAGGGTCTGGCTGAGCACGGCCGGCGCCGCGTCGGTGCCGTTCTCGACGGCCTCACTGAACGCCTCCGGGGTCTTGTCGACCAGCCCGCAGGCGGTCAGCAGGTAGAGCGGGACGGGCTCGGTGATCGCCGCCCCGACCCCGTTGTACTTCTTCTTCAGCGCAGCCTCGGTGTCCTCGAGCTTGCTGACCGAGTCGATGAAGTCCTCGCCGTTGGTGGCGAAGGTGTGCGCGTCGGCCGGCTGGAGGGCCGAAAGCGAGGCGACGATCTGTCCGGCGACCTTGCTGACGGTCGGGAAGTCGTACCAGAGGTGCTCGTTGAACTCCCCGTCCGCCGGGTTCTGGTTGTAGCCCGAGATGGTGGCCGCGTTCAGCACCGTGCGACCCGGGACCGGCTTCGCCTTGATCATGGTGTCGACGAAGTCGTCGTAGCCGCCGCCGTTCTCGATCACCACCTGAGCCCTACTGATCGCCAACTGGTTCTGGGCGTCGGCCTGGTAGTCGTGCGGATCCTTCGACGGGTCGTCGATGATCGAGGTCACGGCGACCTTCGAGCCGCCGATCACCGAGGCGATGTCGCCATAGACGTCGGTGGAGGCGACGACGTTGATCACGCCGGCCCCGTTCGGGTTCGGCGACGGTGATCCCGTGTCGCCACCGGTCGGCTCCGGACCGCAGGCCGCGACCAGGGCACCGACCGTCATCACCAGCAGCCCGATCATCCAGCTCCGGGCCAGCTGCCCGCTTCGCGTTCTCAGCACGTTGCCGAACTCTACATGACAATGAGTCTCAATTGCAGAATGGGGCGGTCGCGCTACAGTTCACCTCCAGCAGGTGGGTGAACTTCCAGGAGGTGGACGGTGGTGTCGGGTCAATCCGTTCCGACCGCCGAGTCCGGCACCGCACCTCGCCGGACCCGACAGCGGACAGCCGTCACCGAGATCCTCACCGACCAGTCCGACTTCCGTACCGCTCAACACATCCACGACGACCTGCGCGCCCACGGCGAGTCCATCGGGCTCAGTACCGTCTACCGGACACTGCAGTTGATGGTCGACTCCGGTGAGTTGGACATGATCAGGATCAACGGCGGCGAGGCGGCCTACCGGCGCTGCTCGACCGGGCACCATCACCACCTGGTCTGCCGTAACTGCGGCCGCACGGTCGAGGTGCTCGGCCCGACCGTCGAGAAGTGGGCCAGCGCCGTCGCCGCCGGGCACGGGTTCCGCGACATCGCCCACGACCTGGAGATCTTCGGCACCTGCGCCGACTGCTGAGGCGTCGGCTCCGCCGTTACCCGGGGGTCAACGGCCGGTCAACGGCACGGTCAGAAAACTCTCGATTCGAGACCGAACGACGGCGGCCATGTCGATCCCGTCGGGATCCATCAGCCACTGCACCTGCAGCCCGTCCATCAGGGCGACCAGTTCGACGGCCAGTACCACCGGATCGACCGCAGGCAACAGAATCCCGCGCTCCCGGGCCAACACCAGGGTGTGCTCGAAATTGGCCCGGGAGGCCGCGTAGCGACGGACGAAGAACTCGTGGGCCGGATGACCGGGGTCACCCGCCTCCGCGGACAGGACGGCGAACAGATTGACGATGGCCGGGATGGTGGCGTTGTGCTCCACCAGGGCGACCAGATCGTTCAACTGGGCCAGGGCATCCCGGCCGGGTCCGTCGCCTCTCGGGGCCAGTCGCGCGTGGTCGCGCCGGTCCCGCTCCCGCAGCACGGCCAGCAGCAGGCCCTCCTTGGTCGGGAAGTGGTGCAGCAGGCCGGCCCGGGAGATGCCGCACGCCTCGGCGATCTGGACCATCGTCGCGCCCCGGAACCCGTTGCGTCCGAACAATCCGGTGGCCGTCTCGATGATCGCCGCCCGACGGGCGATCCCCTTGGCGTAACCGGCGACGGCACCGGGGTCGGACGCAGGTTCGGTTGCCGATCCACCATCGTCCTTCGCCCGGGCTGTCATCGGGTCCATCATGGCCGGAATCCAAAACCGACACAAGTGTCGGTTTGTGCTAGTGTCTGGTCATTCACCGTCCGACCCCGAGAGGATCTGCTCACCGATGACTCAGCCCGCACTCTCCGTCCAGCTCTACTCCGTTCGCGAGCCACTGGGCACCGACCTCAACGGCACCCTGGCCAAGCTCTCGGCCATGGGCCTGCGCCAGGTCGAGGCTTTCGATTTCGTCCGGCAGCCGGACGCGCTGGCCGAGGCGTTCGCCGCCAACAACCTGGTGGCCAAGACCGGCCACGCACCGATGCTCTCCGACCAGGGTGGTGACGGTTCACCTGCACCCAGCCTGGACACCGTCTTCGGCGCGGCCAAGACCTTGGGCCTGGACATCGTGATCGATCCGTTCGTCGTCGCCGACCGCTGGGTCGACCAGGACGAGGTGCGAGCCACGGCCACCAAACTGAACCAGGCCGCCAAGGCCGCGGCCGATCACGGTCTGGTCGTGGGCTACCACAACCACTCCCAGGAGTTCGTCGCCGACTTCGGTGCGCAGTCCGCCTTCGAGTGGTTCGTCGACCAGCTGGACGACGAGGTCGTCCTGGAGATCGACCTCTACTGGGCCGCCACCGGGAAGCAGGACGTCACCGCCCTGCTCGGCCGGCTCGGGGATCGCGTCAAGGCGTTGCACGTCAAGGACGGCATCATCGGGGAGAACCCGTTCCGTCCCGGCGCCGGTCCTGTCCCGCCGGACTCGCTGGACCAGCGTCCGGCCGGCCAGGGCGAGGTGCCGTTGCTGGACTACCTGGCCGCGGCCCCGTCCACCCAGTACGCGGTGATCGAGTTCGATCACTACAAGGGCGACATCTTCGAAGGCGTCGAGACCAGCGTGAAGTACTTCAACGACAACGGGATCAGCTGACCGACGCCGCACCCCGTGCCCTGCCGTGGGGATCACTGATCCTGCTGGCCGGCACGGGGTTCGTCGCGGTCGCCACCGAGACGCTGCCGATCGGGCTGCTACCGGTGATGGCCCGCGACTACGGCGTGTCCGAGACCCGGATCGGCTGGCTGGTCTCGGTCTACGCCGCCGCGGTGGTGATCGCCTCGGTGCCGTTGAACGCGTGGACCTCGCGGCTGCCGCGTCGACCGCTGCTGATGGTGCTGGTCGGCGTCTACGGCCTGAGCAATCTGGCCCTGATACTCACCGGGGCCTATTCGGTCGCGGCGGTGGCCCGGCTGGTCGGCGGCCTGGCCCACGCACTCTTCTTCTCCATCCTGTTCGGCTACGTCACCCCACTCGTGCCGGCGCAACGACTCGGGACGGCGTTGGCCACCGTCGGCGCCGGCAACGGCCTGGCCCTCGGGATCGGGGTCCCACTGGGCACCCTGCTCGGCACCGCCTTCGGCTGGCGCACCACGTTCGGCGTGGTGGCGGCGATCTGCGCCGTCCTGGTCGTTCTGATCCGCTGGCGACTGCCCACGATGGCCGGCTCTGAGGTCGGTGGTGGCCATCAGTTGCGCGAGGTGCTCGCTCGGCGTCCCTTCCGCTGGCTCGAGTTGGCGACGCTGCTGACGGTGGCCGGCGTGTTCGCCAGTTACACCTACCTCTCCCCCATCCTGCTCGAGTTCGGCTACCGGATCGACGACGTCGGGGTCGGGCTGCTGGTCTACGGTGTGTCCGCGCTGGTCAGCCTGTTCGCCTTCGGCCGGCTGGCCGACCGGGGGCTGAGGACCGTGCTGCCGGCCGAACTCGTCCTGCTGGTGGCCGTCTTCGTCGCGCTGGCCCTGGTGCCGCATTCGGTGGTCGCCGGAACCGTGGTGGTGATCTGTTGGGGACTCGTCGCCGGCACCCTGACGGCCTACATCCAGACCGCGGTGATCACCGCCGCCGCCAGCCATCCGGCCACGTCGTCGGCCGTGCACAACTCGGTCTTCAACGTCGGTATCGGCGTCGGAGCCCTGCTCGGCGGCCGACTCCTGCTGGTCGCACCGGCGTCCTCGATCGGGTTCGTCTCCGCGATCGCCATCGCGATCGGCCTGCCGATCTGGCGACGCTGGTTGCGACCCGGTGGCTGACCTCCGTCGGATGCAGGTGTTATCTGAACCATCGAGATCGAACGAACCGAGGAGACAGCCATGAGTGGGCTCGACGACGAGCAGATCGGCGCCCGGGTGGAGGAACTGCTGAGCCGGTTGACGGTGGCCGAGAAGGCCGGTCAGCTGACCCAGTACTTCTATTTCCCCGACAGCGCAGGCCCGAACGCCGACCCGATTCACGACCAGGGCGAAGCATCGAGTCCGTCGGCCTCCTCACTGGTCGAGGCGGCACTCGGCCGGGGCGAGGTCAGCTCGATGCTGTTCGTCACCGATCCGGCCGAGATCAACCGGCTGCAGCGACTGGCCGTCGAGGGACACCGGCTCGGCATCCCGGCCCTGTTCGGTTTCGACCTGATCCACGGCCTGCGGACGATCCTCCCGGTGCCGATCGCCATGGCCGCCTCCTGGGATCCGGCGACGATCGAGGCCGGGCAGGCGATGGCCGCCCGAGAGGCCCGGGCTGTCGGCATCCACTGGGCCTTCGCGCCGATGGTCGACATCGCCCGCGATCCACGCTGGGGCCGGATGATCGAGGGCGCCGGTGAGGATCCCTACCTCGGCGCGGCCGTCGCCGCCGCCCAGGTCCGCGGCTTCCAGGGCCCCGAACTGGGGACGCCGGAGCACGTCATCTCCGGGCCGAAGCACCTCGCCGGCTACGGCGCCGCCCTCGGCGGGCGCGACTACGACGAGGTGAACCTGTCCGACTCCGAGTTGTGGAACGTCTATCTGCCGCCGTTCGCCGCCGCGGTCGCCGCCGGGGCCGGCAACATCATGACCGCCTACATGGACCTGAACGGCGTCCCGGCCACCGGCAACCGGTGGCTGCTGCAGGAGGTGCTGCGGGAGACCTGGGGTTTCGACGGCTTCGTGGTCAGCGACGCCCAGGCCGTGAACGATCTCCTCACCCACCACTTCGCCGCCGACCAGACCGACGCCGGGGTCCGGGCACTGCGCAGTGGGCTCGATCTGGAGATGGCCGTCGCCGATCCCGCCTACGCCCACCTGCCCGGGGCGGTGGAGCGCGGCCTGCTCGACGAGGCCGAGCTGGACGAGAGTGTCCGCCGGATCCTGACCGCCAAGTTCAAGCTGGGCCTGTTCGAGGATCCCTACGTCGACACGGATCGCGCGGCCGCGGTGCTGGCCGACCCGGCCCACCGCGAGACGGCCCGGATCGCCGCCGAACGCGCCGCCGTACTGCTCCGCAACGAGAACGAACTGCTGCCGCTGCAGGCCGGCACTCTGTCCTCGGTGGCCGTGCTCGGTCCGCTGGCCGACTCGCCGCGCGACACCATCGGCCCCTGGGTCTTCGACTTCGATCTGGACGAGACGGTGACCGTGCTGGCCGGCCTGCGGGCCAGGCTGGGCGACGGCGTCCGGGTCGAGCACGCCCCCGGGGTCCGGCCGGCGCAACGGACGTTCCCCTCGATGTTCGACATGTTCCCCGGCAACACCCCCGAGGACCCGGCCGACTTCGACGACGACGCCGAGCTGGCCCGTGCGGTCGAGCTGGCCGCCGGGGCCGACGTCGCCGTCCTGGTGCTCGGCGAGTGGCAGAACATGATCGGCGAGTCGGCCTCGCGGTCCTCCCTGGAGCTACCCGGACGTCAACAGGAGCTGCTGGAGGCGGTGGTCGCGACCGGGACGCCGGTGGTGTTGTTGATCATGAACGGCCGGCCGCTCGACCTGCGCTGGGCCGCAGAGCACGTGCCGGCCATCCTGGACATCTGGTATCCCGGCAGCCAGGGCGGCGCCGCGGTGGCCAACCTGCTGCTCGGCGACGTCGCCCCCGGCGGCAAGCTGCCGTTCAGTTGGCCGCGCACGGTCGGCCAGGTGCCGATGATCTACAGCCACACCCGATCCCATCAGCCGGAGAAGCTGGGCGAGCGCTACTGGGACGAACACAGCACCCCGCTGTTCCCGTTCGGCCACGGCCTCAGCTACTCCCCCGTCCGCTACTCCGACCTGCAGGTCGAGGGTGGCACGGTCGGTGGCGGTGAGCAGATCACCGTCTCGGTCCGGGTGAGCAACGACGGCGACCGTCCGGCCGAGGACGTCGTCCAGCTGTATCTGCACCAGCGCTACGGAACGGCGTCACGTCCGGTCCGCGAACTGAAGGGGTTCCACCGGCTCAGCCTGGCGCCCGGGCAGAGTGAGACGGTCCGTTTCCGCCTGGGTGAGGCCGAACTGCGCTACTGGAACGCCGCGGTCAAGGACTGGGTGCTGGAGGCGTCCACCTTCGACGTCTGGGTCGGCGGCAGCGCGGCCGCCGATCTCGGGGCGGAGTTCGCGCTCGATCGGTCCTGATCGGCAGGCATCATCACTGTCGGCCGGTTTCAGCAATCGTCGGTGGCCATTAGGATCAGCGAAGGAGTGCCGGGAAGTCTGGTCGGCAACCGATTCGCCGACCCTGTTCCCTGATCACCTGCGGAGTGCCTCTCATATGTCTGCCAACGAGCAGTTCGGTTTGCTGCTGGCCTTCGCCGCCGTCGCGGGTCTGCTGGCCATCTTGTCCAACCGGCTGACCGAGAGGATCAAGGTCCCGGTGCCGGCGCTGATGCTGGTGGCCGCGGCGATCCTGGTCAAGCTGATCCCGGGGCTGACCTCGCCGCCGGAACAGACCGTGGAGCGGGTGGTGACCGTCGCCCTGGTCTGCATCCTCTTCTCCGGCGGGATCGGGATCGGCTGGCGCCGGTTCCGCGAGGCCGCGCTGCCGATCAGTCTGGTCGGCGTGCTCGGCACCTTCCTGACCGCGGCCGGCGGCGCGGTGCTGATGCACTACGCGTTCGGGCTGAGCTGGTTCCTGGCGCTGCTGGTGGCCACCGCGGTGGCTCCGACCGACCCGGCGGTGGTCTTCTCGGTGCTCGGCAACCGCGAGATCGAGGGCCGCAGCGGATCCATCCTCGAAGGTGAATCCGGGGCCAACGACCCGGTCGGCATCGCCTTGATGACGTGCACTGATCGCGGCCGGCGGCCTGACCGGATCCGCGGTCGCCCAGATCGGGCTGACCTTCGTGTTGCAGATGGTGATCGGCGCCGCGATCGGCGTCGTCGGCGGCCGGCTGTTGGTCGTGTTCATCCGCAAGGTGCCGCTGCCCAGCGAGGCGCTCTATCCGCTGCGCACCCTGGCCTGCATCTTCATCCTCTACGGCGTCGCGACCTTCGCCCACGGCTCGGGCTTTCTGGCCGTCTTCGTGGCCGGCATCGTCGTCGGCGACGCCCGCGGGCCCTACAAGCGCGAGACCGAGCGGTTCCACGACGCGCTGGGCAGTCTGGGCGAGATCGTGGTCTTCATCGCCCTCGGCCTGACCGTGAACGTGGACGAGATCCTCAGCAGGGACGTCTGGCTACCCGGGCTGATCCTGGGGGCCGTACTGGCCTTCGTGATCCGACCGGTCCTGGTCGGGTTGTGCCTGATCCCGGCCCGGCTGCGACGCAACGAACGCATCTTCGTGCTGTTCTCCGGGCTGAAGGGCGCGGTCCCGATCCTGCTCGGTGAGTTTCTGCGGGCCGCAGACGTGCCGGGGGCCGAACGGCTCTACGGGATCGTCGTGGTCGTGGTGGTGTTCTCGGTGGTGGTGCAGGGCAGCCTCACCGGGTCGGTGGCCACCTGGCTGAAGCTGCCGGTCAACCAGATCGAACCGCAGCCGTGGGCACTCGGCGTCCGGCTGCGGGACGAGCCCAACGGCGCCGCCGACTTCACCGTGGCAGTGGATTCGCCGGCCGAGGGCCGGACGGTGGCCGAGTTGGACGAGCTGGGTGAGGACGCCTGGATCAGCCTGCTGGTCAGGGACAACGATCTGGTCCAGCTGAACGGCGAGACGCGATTGCAGGCCGGTGACCAACTGCTGATCCTGGCCGGCTCGGACCGGATGGAACAGCTGACCGAGTTGTTCGAGACCTGCCCCGAGCCGGTCGGCGACTCCGTTCCGGAACTACCCGAGCACAACACCTCGGCCAACTGAGCGGGTCGGTAACCGGCAGCCGACCTAGGACCAGGTGCCGGCCAGCGCCGATTCGACCTCGTCGTGCCAGACGCTGTACCGCTCCCGCAACACGTCGTCCACGGACACGTCGACCAGGGCCAGCCGGGTGCGTTCCAGTTCGCGCCGGACAGCCGCGCGCTGGATGTCGCTGGAGACGATCCAGGCCACCTCACGCAGCAGCTGGAACAACCGCTGCACCACCTGCGGCTCCTCCTTGCCGTAGCGACGCGGCTGGTCGATGGCCAACTCCAGCACGTCGGCCAGATCGGGCCGGCGCAGGATCACCCGGACGGTGCCGTCGCCGTCGCGGATCAGCTCGTCACCCAGCGGCAGCCGGGCCAGTTGGCAGACCAGGGCCGAGCTGTGACCGAGCGTATGGGTCGCGGTCGTCGGATCGTTGATGCCGGGTGACAGCGCCTTGGCGGCGATGTCGGTCAGCTGCCGAAGCCCGTAGGAGACGTCGTCGACGGAGTTGCGTTCGAAGCTGATCCGGACGTGCTCGTCCACCGCCTCCTGCAACTGCTCGATCACCTCGGTGTCCAGTGGTCGACCGGACGGGCCGTCGGGATGATCGGCCCAGGCGATCCCGATCGGCGTGCCCTTGATCACCGAACTGCCGACCGACGGTTCGATCATGATCACCGCGTGGTGCTTCGCCGCGGATTTGCTCAGTGACTCGAAGACGACCCCGACGATGAACCCGGACTTGTCCGCGGTCAGGACCGATCGGTCCCCGTCCGGAGCATCGACGTGCTCGCTTGCGGTCTCGGCCTCGGTCAGCACACTCTGCACGGTGCCGCTCGCCTCGGAGTGCACCGTCCGCATCATCGTCTCGACCCGGATCTCTTCGGCCAGGTGAGCCAGGAAGAGCACCAGGCAGACCACGCTGGCGATGGTCAACAGATAGGTGACGGTGACCGAGATCCTCGGGATGAAGTCGATCTCGGTGTCGCCCTGGCCGCTCCGCGTGGATCGGAGCACGGTCAGGGCGAAGGTGAACGTGCCCAGGAAGATCGCCAGCGTCACCTGGACGAACCGGTCGCGGGTGAACGTCCGCAGCAGCCGGGGCGAGAACTGGCTACTGGCCAACTGCAGCGTCACCACCGTGAGCGAGAAGGTCAGCGAGGTGACCGTCATCAGCGCCGTGGCCACCGAGCTGAGGACCGATCGGCTGGCGCTGGCGTCACCGTTGAAGATGATGGTGGAGAAGAACACCGGCAGCGAGCTGTCGATCTGTGCGTCGAGATGTGTCAGTCCGACCGCCGCCAGCAACGCGATCAGCACCCCCGCCGTCGGCAACGGCCAGAGCTTGGTCCGAACCGCGTCGGCGAGGAAGGATCGCGCTCGGCGGAGGAGGCGCGCGTTCAGGACACCTCTACCACGACGGCGTAGGACCCGAGCCCGACCAGATGCCCGTTCGCGCTGTTGCCGTTGTCCAGCTTGAGGCTGATCAGTTGACCGGTCTCGGCGTCGAACTCGACGTCCTTGACCTCGCCCAACGCGTCACCCTCGACGTTCAGCACCAGCTTCTTGTGGATCCGGTACTTCTTGTCCGACAGGGTGGCGATCTGCTCGTCGGCTTCCTTCAGCTTGTCCTTGCCGTCCACGGTCACGGCGTCCGCCCCGAAGGCGGTCAGGTCCGCCCAGCGCAGGGTGTCACCCCCGTCGGTCTTGGACAGCACCAGCGCCACCACCGCCGCCTTGGCCGGGTCGATCACGAAGGCCCGCACCTTGCCCACCGTGGTCGCGTCGACGGTGTTGACCACCTTGTGCTTCTTCGCCTCGGAGAACAGCATCAGTTCTTGCCTCCCAGTTGGGTCCGGAACTCCGCGACCGCAGCGCCGAAGCCGGCCAGGTCGTCGCGGACGAAGTCCTTGGCGCCGGCCGGGACGATCAGGTGCTGACCGGAGGCAGCCATCGTGTCGGGCAACGGGATCAGCAGTTTGGTGCCCTTGGTACCGAGCGCCTCGGAGGCCTCGATCTCATAACCCACCACATCGCACTCGCCCGGACCGTCGTCGTCGAGCGCGACCTCGACGATCACGTCCACCACGGTGCCCAGATCGGTGCCGGTGTCGGTGAGCACCTGCGAGCCGAGCACGTCACCGCCGGCCCCGCCGGCCGCCTTGCGGCTGGATTCGATCACCTGCTGCAGCGGTTGCAATGCTTCTTCGTCCTTGATCATCACCGCGTCCGATCCGAGCGCGGCGACCGAGGCCCAGGGCAGGGCCCGGTCCATCGGGCCGGAGAAGATGCTGCGACCGGCCAGCGTGAAGCCGCCGACCGCGCCCTGCCCGGAGGTGTGGATGACGTCCTTGATCTGGGCCACGTCCTCGCCGGCCATCGTCACCACCGGGCGCTTGGCGATCTCGCTCGTCCGCATCAGTCTGCTCATGCCCCGCCTCCCGACTTCGAGCCGCCCGAGCGGCCCTTGACGTTCATCACGACGCCGCCGCGACGGCGCCGCCATTGGATCACCAACACCACGACGATGATCACGATGATCACCGCGACCGCGATGATCACCCACCCCCACCAGGGCATCGATTCCATCAGGACTCCTTCCGGCCGGCGCACCCGCGGCACTGACAGCAGCCTTCGGCGGATGCCGTCAGGCTGAGCTTAATGGTCGGCTCGGACATTCCTGCACAGTTGACGAGGCGGTTGACAAAGCGGTTGACGAGACGGATGACCGGACATTCGGCCGGGCAGTCGCTCGCAGGGTCCTGGGACGGGGTCCGTAGCATCGAATTCATGCGAGCAACCCTTATTCACGGACCCGGTGAGATCGAGAGCACCGAGGTCGATGACCCGAAGATCGAAAAGCCCACCGACGCCCTGGTTCGCGTCACCGCATCGTGCATCTGCGGCTCGGACCTGTGGCCCTACCGTGGCGTGCAGAAGACCAAGCAGACCCACCAGATCGGCCACGAGTTCGTCGGCGTGGTCGAGGCCGTCGGCGACGACGTCAGCGACATCGAGGTCGGCCAGTTCGTGATCGCCCCGTTCGTGATCAGCGACGGCACCTGCCCCAACTGCCGCAACGGCATCCAGACCTCCTGCCTGCACGGCGCGGCCTGGGGGGCCGACGACGAGGACGGCATCGCGGTCAGCGGCGGTCAGAGCTCGTTGATCCGGGTGCCCTGGGCCGACGGCACCCTGGTCGCCACCGACGAGCAGCCGGACGACGAGCTGATCCCGTCGTTGCTGGCTCTCTCCGACGTGATGAGCACCGGGCACCATGCTGCCGTCTCGGCCGGGGTCGGCCCGGGCAAGACCGTGGCCGTGGTCGGCGACGGCGCCGTCGGGCTCTGCGGCGTGCTGGCCAGCAAGCGGCTCGGCGCGGAGCGGATCGTGTTGTTCTCCCGGCACGAGTCGCGGCAGAAGATCGGCAAGGAGTTCGGCGCCACCGACATCATCGAAGAGCGCGGGGACGAGGGTGTCGAGGCCGTCCACAAGCTGTTCGACGGGATCGGCCCGGACTGTGTGCTGGAGTGCGTCGGCACCAAGGAGTCGATGGAGCAGGCGCTCGGCTCGGTCCGCCCCGGTGGTCAGGTCGGCTACGTCGGCGTGCCCAGCGGCGGTGCGGAGTTGCCGATCGGGCAGATGTTCGGCGGCAACATCAACGTCGCCGGCGGGGTGGCTCCGGCCCGGGCCTACATCCCCGAACTGCTGCCGGACGTGCTGTCGGGCAAGATCCAGCCGGGCAAGGTGTTCGATCTGACCCTGCCGCTGGAGCAGGCCGCCGACGGCTACACCGCGATGGACGAGCGGACCGCGGTCAAGGTGCTGCTCAAGCCGTAGTCAGGTCCCTACGTTCGCGTTCCGACTCCGACCCTGCAGCCATGGCTGAAGGGTCGGAGTCGCTGCGTCGTTCGATGACCTGGCGCGATCATCACCGTGCCGGCGCGGTACGCCGCCTACGACGAGCATCCGCTCGCCGAGCCCGGCGAGTGGGGTGATTTTGTCTCGTTCCGGCGGGCCGCCGGCGCTTCATGACTGTTCCCGTCCGGTCCAATCCGGCCCGAGGCGACGGGGCTTCACCCGATCATGGGAAGCACCAAATCTTGTTTACTCTATTTAGTTGGCTGGGCCCTGCTTGGCCGGCCCGGCCCGGCGCAGCGCGTCAGGCGACAGCCGGCTGGGCCGGCAACACGTGATCGCCGACCTTGTCGGTGCTCAGACAGAGCGAACAGACGTTGGCGTCATGGGTGGCGCACCTGGCCATGTCGGGCCGCTCGTAGTCCTGCCGGCAGACGTGGCAGGTGAGCATCAGATCCGACGGGTTGCCTTCTGCGTCGTACATGTCCAGCTCGAGGCCGTCGTCGCTGACCGTCGGCTGACCCGGCACCGAGCGGCGCAGGTAGAACCGACCCCGGGTGATCAGTGCGATCACCGGCGGCAGCACCAGGGCCAGCACGATCGCCACCAACGGTGAGAACGGCTGCAAGCCCGCACCGAAGCCGCCGAAGAAGACGATGATCGACAGCCCGGCCGAGATGATCATGGAGCCGAAGCCGACCGGGTTGACGGCGTAGAGCATGCCGCGACGGAACTCCGGCTTCATCGGCGACAACTTCAACAAGAACTTGTTGAAGGTGATGTCACTGGCCACCGTGACCACCCAGGCCATCCCGCAGTTGGCGTAGAAGCCGAGGATGGTGTTCAGGAAGCTGAACATGTCCGCCTCCATCAGCACCAGTGCGATCAGCAGGTTCACGGCCAGGAAGACGATCCGGCCGGGGTAGCGCTTGGTGATCCGGGTGAAGCTGTTGGTCCAGGCCAGCGAACCGGAGTAGGCGTTCGTGACGTTGATCTTGACCTGGCTGATCACCACCAGGATCACCGCCAGGGCCAGGGCGACCGGCGCCGGCATGATGTCGCGGTAGATCTCCAGGAACTGGTGCACGGGCTGGTTGGCCACCGTCGCACCGTCGGCCACGTTGGCGATGATGTAGACGGCGAGGAACATGCCGATGATCTGCTTGATCGCACCGAAGATCACCCAGCCCGGTCCGGCGATGATCATCGCCCGCCACCACTTGCGTGAGTTCTCCGGCGTGCGGGCCGGCATGAAGCGCAGGTAGTCGATCTGCTCGGCGATCTGGGCGATCAGCGACAGGCAGACGCCGGCGGCCAACATCACCGAACCGAGGCTCGGGGCGCCACTGCCGTCCTCGCCGCGGTAGGCGAAGAACGTGTTGACCGAGCTGGGGTGGCTGATCAGCAGGTAGACGAACGGGATCACCATCAGGATCAACCAGAGCGGGGTCGTCCACAGCTGCAGCTTGCTGAGCACCTTCATGCCGTAGATGACCAGCGGGAAGATCACCAACGTCGAGACGGCGTAGCCCGCCCAGAGCGGGACGCCGAGGCCCAGGTTGAGGCCCTGGGCCATGATCGAACCCTCGAGGGCGAAGAAGATGAAGGTGAACGTGGCGAAGATGACGTTGCTGACGATCGAGCCGTAGTAGCCGAAGCCGCTGCCGCGGGTGATCAGGTCCAGGTCGAGGTTGTAACGCGCGGCGTAGTAGGCCAGCGGGAAGCCGGTCAGGAAGATCACCACGGTGAAGACGGCGATCCCCCACAGCGCGTTCGTGGTGCCGTAGGAGATCCCGATGTTCGCCCCGATAGCGAAGTCGGCGAGATAGGCGATACCGCCCAAGGCGGAGACCGCCACCACCCCGGTCGTCCACTTGCGGTAGTGCCGCGGCGCGAACCGAAGGGTGAAGTCCTCCAGCGTCTCCTTGGTCGCGACGGCGTGATCTTCCGGGATCGCTGTCGAATCGTCGCTCAGCGGGGGGCTGGTGGTGTCCTGGGTCATCTCGGATCCTCGCATCGGGTCGGCGGGGGGCAGGGCGGAGGCGTGCGGTCGGGTACACCGCAATGCAACCGCTACCGAACACCAGCACCGTTTCGGCCACGTTTCGGCTGTGTTGCTATCTGCTCGCATCGGCCCGGACGTCTTGACCGGGATGTAGAGGTCTCCCTAGCGTCACAAACATCCGCCGGGGAAGGAGTTGCCGTTGCCCACCTACGGTTTTCGTTGTCAGGCTTGCGGTCCGTTCGAGCAGCTGGTGCCGATGGCCCGTTCGGCCGAACCGAGGCCCTGCCCGACCTGCGGATCGGCCGCCGGACGGATCATCACCGCCAGCGCCGGGTTGGCTCGAACCTCGGCACAGCGCACGATGCGCGACCGGGCCGAGCGCAGCGCTCACGAGCCGGCCGTCGTGAGCCGGGTGCCGCCCGCCCGGACGGTGGCGGCACCGACGCGGAATCCTCGCCAGGCGAAGCTTCCCCGCCCCTGACCCCCGATCACCGCACGCCCGAGCAGTCCGCCCACCGATCCCATCACCAACCCAGGAGTTCTCGTGCCCGATGTCGTCTTCGAGGTCGACCAGTCCAAGTCGATGCGCGATCAAGTGGTGCCCGGTCACAACCGGTGGCATCCCGACATCCCGGCCGCGGTCAGCGTCAAGCCGGGCCAGAGCATCCGGGTCGAGTGCAAGGAATGGACCGACAACCAGATCGGCAACAACGACTCGGCCAACGACGTCCGCGACGTCGATCTGAGTGTGGCGCACATGTTGAGCGGGCCGATCGCCGTGGAAGGCGCCGAACCGGGCGATCTGCTGGTGATCGACATCCTCGATCTGGGCCCCGTCCCGCAGCAGACCGGCGAGCACGCCGGCCAGGGCTGGGGTTACACCGGCATCTTCGCCAAAGTCAACGGCGGCGGCTTCCTGACCGAGCGGTTTCCTGATGCCTACAAGGCGATCTGGGACTTCAACGGTCAGGTGGCGACCTCGCGGCACATCCCTGGTGTCCGCTACACCGGCCTCACCCATCCCGGCCTGTTCGGTACCGCCCCGTCTCCCGAGCTGCTGGCCCGCTGGAACGCACGCGAACGGGCGCTGATCGCCACCGATCCGGACCGGGTGCCGGAACTGGCCCTGCCACCGCTGGCCGACGGTGTGCTCGGCGGCACCGCCACCGGCGACACGTTGGCCGCGATCAGCGCCGACGGTGCCCGCACCGTCCCCGCGCGGGAGAACGGCGGCAACCACGACATCAAGAACTTCAGCCGCGGCTCGCGGGTGTTCTATCCGGTGCACGTGCCCGGTGCGCTGTTCTCCGGCGGCGACCTGCACTTCAGCCAGGGCGACGGCGAGATCACCTTCTGCGGCGCGATCGAGATGGGCGGATTCATCGACTTCCAGGTCGATCTGATCAAGGGCGGGATGGAGACCTACGGGGTCAGCACCAACCCGATCTTCATGCCGGGGAACGTGGAACCCCGCTACAGCGAGTTCATCAGCTTCATCGGCATCTCCGTCGACCACGCCACCGACACCAATCGCTATCTGGACGCGACCCTGGCCTACCAGAACGCGTGCAACAACGCGATCGACTACCTGATGAAGTTCGGCTACACCGGGCCACAGGCCTATCTGCTGTTGGGATCGGCGCCGATCGAGGGCCGGATCAGTGGCGTGGTGGACATCCCCAACGCCTGTTGTTCGCTCTATCTGCCGACCGCCATCTTCGACTTCGACGTCACCCCGTCCGCGGCCGGTCCGGTCTTCGCCGATCGCGGGGAGGCCGCCGTCTCGTCCTGAGCCGGGCTCGCTAAATTGGGTGTCATGACTGTGGTGTGTGTGCCCGACGACAATGCGATCTCGACCCTCGGCGAAGTCCCGGACGGGGTCAAGGTGGTGGCCTGGAACGGCGAGGACGACCACCCCGAAGGCCTGGAGCAGACCGAGTTCTGGGTGCCCCAGGTCGAGGACTCCTCCGATCTGGACCGGAAGTTCACGGCGATGCCGAACGTCAAGGTGATGCAGCTGCTGAGCGCCGGGGTCGAGGACGTGGTCGATTCGATCCCGGACGGGGTCCAGCTCTGCGACGCGCGTGGGGTCCACGGCCCGGCGGTCGCCGAACTCGTGCTGGCCCTGATCCTCGCTTCGCAGCGACGGTTGCCGCACTTCTTCGACGCCCAGAGCCGCGGCGCGTGGGAGGACGCGGAAGCCGACGATCTGGTCGACAAGAAGGTGATCATCGTCGGCGCCGGCGATCTCGGCGAGCAGACCGCGAAACGCCTGCAGGGCTTCGGATCCGAGCCGATCATGGTCGCCCACTCGGCCCGTGACGGCGTGCACGCCACCGACGAACTGCCCGACCTGCTGCCGCAGGCCGACATCGTGGTGCTGACCCTGCCGCTGACCGACCAGACCGAAGGCATGGTCGACGCCGACTTCCTGGCCGCGATGCCGGACGACGCGCTGCTGATCAACGTCGCCCGCGGGAAGATCGTCGACACCGACGCCCTGCTGGCCGAGCTGACCTCGGGTCGGCTGCGCGCCGGACTGGACGTGATGGAGCCCGAGCCGCTGCCGGAGGGGCATCCGTTGTGGAGCGCGCCGAACGTGATCATCACCCCGCACGCGGCCGGCCACATCAAGGCCTCCAGTGCACGGGCGTTCGCGCTGGTGAACGACCAGTTGCGGCGCTACGTGGCCGGCGAGGACCTGATCAACGTGGTGACCGGAGCCTACTGAGACTCCTCGGTCCGTGCCCGCCCTCCGGGGTCGGGCTCAGGCGAAGGCGGTGAAGTTCGGGCCGAGGACGTCCAGCCAGGTCGCCGGATGGGTCGCCGTGCTCGCCGCCCCCGGGCGTGACTCGACTTCGCTCACGGCCGCGAGTAGAGCTGCCGCCGTCCGCCCGGGGCTGAACCGCTCGAGAACCCAGGCCCGGCTGGTTTCCCGGACCTCGGTCAGCTCCGGTGCCCGCCGGATCAGATCGACCACGCTGTCCCGCAACAGCAGTGGTCGTTGCTCGGGCACCCGCCAGGCGCCGGGCGCCTCGAACAGCTCGTGCCCGCCCCCGCCGTCGTAGCCGGTGACCAGACAGCCGGACGCCAAGGCCTCCCCCACCGGCAGCCCGTAGCTCTCGCTGTGACCGAGCGAGACGAACACCGTCGTCGCACCCAGCGCAGCCACCACCTCCGGGCGTGGAGTGTCGACCAACTCGCGCAGCTCGACCCCGGCCAGCCGCTCGTCGCTGCCCAACAGGGTGCGCAGCAGGCTCGCCTCCCGCGGGCGTTTGCGGGGGAACCACGTCACCCGCGGCCGATCCTGCTGCTGCGGGGCGAACAGGTCACCGTCGATCAGATTGGGGATCAGACTGATCGGTAGTGACGGGTGCAGCGCGGTCAACAGATCGCGGCTCTCGGCCGAGACCGTCCAGACCGCAGGCGCCGGATCCCAACCGGGGTAGAGAAGTTGCTGCGCGGGCGTCGCCGCGGCGAAGGTGTAGAAGTGGTTCTGGTTGAAGATCACCTTGCGCGCGCCGGGCGCCGGATCGAGTCCGGGCACGATCGGCGCCTCGGGCACGACCAGGATGTCGTCGGCCTCGATCGGCAGCGTCGGTCCACCGACCACGGGGACGTCCGGATCGATCCAGTCGGTCCGGTTTCCCTGCTCCGGCAGCCACATCCAGGCCTCCCGCCCGGCGGCCCGCAGCAGTTGGACGTGCTGGGTGCCGACGAAAACGCCACCGCTGTGCCGCAGGGTGGCGAAGCTGGCGTAGATGATCCGACCGGTCACGGCTGCGTCTCCACCGCGCGGCTCACAGATACCAGTCGGCGGCGCTGCCGGTGTTGTGGGCGGGGAACGAGCCCGGCCCGAGACCGACCCGGGCCCGCCAACTGTCGCCCCACTTCGCGTTCAGTCCGGTCAGGATCTCGGCCCGGTTCTGTTCCCCGGTCCGGCCGATGTGGGTCATCGTCTGCCGGCGCAGGTGGGCGACGAAAGCCCGCTCGGTGACCAGGCAGCGCAGCCCGGCGTCGTGGGCGCGCAACGCGAGGTCGATGTCGGCGCCGTAGCCGTGCTCGGGGAAGGTGTCGACGTCCAGCACGCCGATCTCGGCGATCCGTGGCACCGAGAAGGCCAGCGCGGTGCCGTCGCAGAAGCCGACCTCGCGTTCGTGGTCGTTGGGCTCGTAGTCCTCGGCCCGCTCCGGAATCGCGCTGGCCCGCTGGTGCAGCCAGAAGTCGTCGTAGCAGGCGGCGACCAGCGCGACATCGCCGGAATCCGAACCACAGAACGGTTCGGTCAGCCCGGTGAGGAAGTGACGCGACAACCGGGTGTCGTTGTTGAGGACGGCGACGACGCCCCGTCCTTCGTCCAGGCCGGTCCGCAACGCCCAGTTGGTGGCACCGATCCAGCGCAGATTCGACCCCGGACGGTAGAGCTCGACCCGGTCGTCGGCCACCGCCGGCTCGTAGTCGCCACCGTTGTCGACGACCACGATCCGGGTCCGGGTCGGTAGCGGATCGCGGAGCAGATCGGCCAGCACCTGATCGGTCAGCCGGGGCAGGCCGAACGCCGGGATCGCGACCAGGACACCGCCGTCCGGTGCGCTCACTTCGTCAGAATGCTCGGACACCCGCCGAATGATAGTGCCCATCCTCGGAGCGCTCCGGGTTCACTGCGCCTGGGAACGCCGGCGGGCCACCAGGGTGAGCATCTCCCGGGCGACCATCGGCCCGGCGTTCTGGTTCTGGCCGGTGACCAGGTTGCCGTCGACCACCCAGTGGTTGGCCAGGATGTCCGAGATCGCCTTCTTCTTCTCATAGTGCCCGCCGTGCGAGCGCAGCTCGGTCTCCGGATGCTGCGGGGTGTTGCCGATCCCCAGCTCCTTGATCTGGCGGTTGCTGGCCCCGGTGACCGGTCGGTCCTGGATCAGCCCACGACCGTCCGGGCGGGTCGCGTTGATCAGGCCGAGCGGCCCGTGACAGACCCCGCCGATCACCGTGTCGGCGGCGGCCGCCCTGGTGATGGTCGCGGCCAGCGCCTCGGACGTGCCGAAGTCCCAGGCCGCGCCCCAGCCGCCGGCCAGATAGATCAGGTCGTAGTCATCGGTGTCCAGATCGCCGACGGCCAGCGACCCGCTGATCTTGGCCCGCAGCGTGTCGTCGTCGAGCAGCCGGTCGTCGCTCGGGGTGCGGATGATGCCCCACATCGACAGCGGATCGAACGGGATCATCCCGCCGGCCGGGCTGGCCACGTCCACCTGCAGACCGGCGTCGAGGAAGGCGTAGTAGGCGGTGGTCAGTTCGCTGGCGAACACTCCGGTCGCCTTGCCGACGTCGAGGACGCCCCGGTTGGTGGCCACGACCAGGGCCCGGCCGGTCAGCTCGATCTCGGTGGCGTCCTTGTCCTCGGGGTGCAGACCGAGGGCGCGGAAGAGCGCGCGGACCGCCAACAACGGCGGGAACGGCCGGCTCACTGAGGCAGCGATTCGCCCGGCAGGGCCTCACTGGGCAGGTCGCCCAGCCCGCCGAAGACCGGCAGGTAGGGCTCGACGTCACCGGAAGTCACCCACGAGCGTAACTCGGCCGCACTTCGCCGGCTGGTGAACGCGCGGAAGGCGTCAAAGCCACCGGCGGCCAGCACCACGCCAGGCTCACCGTCGCCGGAGCTCCAGCTGAAGTCTCCGGACTCGAACCGCACCGGTGCCAGGTCGCCCAGGCTGTCGGCGAACCGCTGCGCCATCGCGTCCCGGATGGAGGCCAGGCCGGCGGTGTCCTGGGCGCCGGGCGCGTCGAGGGCGCCGCGCAGATCCTGCTCGTGGATGATCACGTCGCCCAGCGGACGCGGGTCGGTGTCGGCAATCCTGGTCGCCAGCGCGGGCGCCAGTTCGGCCCACTCGGCCAACACCTGTTCGGTGGAGACCTCGTTGCGGGCGTCCACCTGCCGCTGGGTCCATTCCGGGCTGTGGCCCGGATCCTCGTCGTCGGCCAGTACGTCGGCGTCCAGACCGACCATGTGGCTCAGCAGTTGGTGGACGGTCCAGTCCGGGCAGGCCGGCACCCGGCTGCTCAACTGATCGGCGTCGGCTGCCTGCAGCAACGCTGTGACCCGCTGCCGGGCGTCCTCCCACTCGCGGGCGGCATCGGCGTCTCCGGCCATGATCTCTCCTTGCTTCGAGGCTGTGGTTCTCCCCGAACCCTAGTTGACCGATTCGGCAGCCAATTGGCCCAGAGTGTGCAAAAATTCCGGCTGCCTGCACGCTCGTGCAGCGACGACCGAGGAGACCTGCCGTGCGCCGCCCATCCCCCCTGCTCGCCTTCCTGACCACCGCCGCTGTCACGACCGCCCTGACCGTCTCGCCGATGGCGACGAGCCACGCCGACGCGGCGACCAAGGTCGTGCACTTCAAGAACTGCACCGCCCTCAACAAGGTCTACCCGCACGGGGTCGGTAAGCCCGGGGCCAAGGACCACAGCAGCAGCAAGCCGGTCACCAACTTCAAGGTCGACAAGGCGCTCTACCAGGCCAACGACGGCCCCCGGAACACCAAGACCGGTGAGTACGACCTCGACCGCGACAACGACGGCGTGGCCTGCGAGAAGCGCTGACCCCGGAAAGGGCCTCGCCGAACGCGCACCGTCTTCGGGTCAAGCCACCCCGGGGTCGTCCCGGGTCGGGTCCGGGCAGCCCCGGGCCTGACGTGCCTCGCTCACCGCGCGGCCGATCCGACCGAGCTGATCGAGTTGCTCCGGGGCCAGGACGTCGATCAAGACCCGCCGGACGGCCGCCACGTGGCCTGGGGCGGCAGCCACGACCTGACCCCATCCGGCGTCGGTCAGCACGGCACGGGTGAAACGACCGTCTGCCGGGTCAGGCTCGCGACGGATCCAGCCCCGGCCCTCCATCCGCTTGGCCACGTTCGACAACCGGGACAGGGATCCGTTGGTCAGCCCGGCGAGTTCGCTCATTCGCAGCGTGCGGCCAGCGGCCATCGACAGTCGACTGAGCACCAGATACTCGAACAGGTGCAGCTGGGACTCCCGCTGCAGTTGCGCGTCCAGCTCGGCCGGCATCACGAACGCCATCCCGACCGCAGCCAACCAGGCCTCCTGCTCGACCGGGGAGAGCCAATGTGGCTCGTCGTCGACCGGGCTCATCACCCCAGCCTAGCGGTGTTGAGTTCAAGGATGAAGTGATATGCTCGTGCCATCAGTTCAAGGTTGAAGTGATGAGGGTCCGTCCACCTACTGAGGAGTTTCTGCCATGACCTTGTTCCGTCTCGACGCCAGCATCCGCGTCGAAGGTTCCGCCAGCCGTGAGATCGCCGACATCGTGGAGGCCGAGTGGCTCGCCGGCCATCCCGATGACCGGATCGAGCGCCGCCACATCGGGATCGACCCCCTGCCGTCGGACGCGTGGGGCAATGCGGTCACCGCCAACTTCGTCCCCGAAGCCGACCGGAGCGCCGAGCAGCAGGCCGCGGTCAAGCTGGCCGCCACGCTGGTCGATGAGCTGCTCGAGGCCGACGCGATCCTGATCGCCGCCCCGCTCTACAACTTCGGCGTCTCCCAGCACCTGAAGACCTGGATCGACCTGATCATCGCCGACCCGCGCGCCGGCGCCGGCGCACCGCCGCTGCTCCCCGGCAAGAAGATCGTCCTGGCCACCGTCCGGGGCGGGGCCTACGGGGCCGGCACGCCGCGCGAAGGCTGGGACCACTCGACGGCCTACCTGAAGCGCATCCTGGCCGACGTCTGGGGCGCCGACCTCACCGTGGTCGAGCGCGAGTTCACCCTGGTCGGGGTCAACCCGGCGATGGACGCCTTCACCGATCAGGCCGCCGAACTGCACCAGGGCGCACTGGCTTCGGCCCGCGAAGCCGGCCGGGCCCTGGGCGTCTGACCCGACACCTGAAGCAGGGGCCGCGGCGGGGTCAGCCCGCCACCGTCGCGGCCAGCTCGTCCAGGTTCTGCACCGAGCAGACCCGGCGTCCCTGCTCGATGTCGCGAATGACGTCGGCCACCCGCCGGAAGATCGGACCGTCGATGTCACGCAGGGTGGCCTCGATCTCGGTGCGGCGGTGCCGGACGGCGAGATCACGGTAGATGCCGCTGTAGGACTTGGCGCTGGACCGGTTGAAGGCGGCCAACCGGTCCAGCGATCCCTCCAGATCAGCGGGATCGAAGCCGTCGAAGCTCTCCACCGGCACCGGCGCCTGAGCCAGCACCTCGCGGGCCAGCGCCACCATCAGTGGTCGGTACGCGGGCCGCTCCAGGGTCTCGGCGATGGTCAGGTCCGAGGTGGCGCCGGCCCAGAGCATCGCGCCGTAGATTTCTTTGCCCCACAGGAAACCGAGCACGTTGTCGGTCGGCTCGGCGTACGGCAGGGCCGCGGCGAGAGCGCGGACGCGATCGGTGATCCGACCCGGGTCGAGCTCACCGACGCGGAAAGTGGCCACGTTGCCCTGCAGCACGTGGCCGGGCCCGACCAGGTCGGCGCCGAAGTTCACGAAGCCGGCCAGCACCCGTCGTCGTCCGACCACATCCACCAGGTCGCGAGCGGTCAACCCGTTCTGGACGGTCAGCACCTCGCCGTCGTCGCTGAGCCGACCGGCCAGCAGTGCGGCTGCCGACGCCGTGTGTTGGCTCTTGACGGCGACGATGGCGTGCTGGATGCCGGCCGGGGCCGCACCGGCCAACCCGGCCGGTACGACCGCCGGAACGTCCACGCTGAACTCGTTCACCGGGCCGCTGATCCGCAGCCCGTCGGCGTTGATCGCCGCGACGTGGTCCGGGTCGGCGTCGCAGAGCAGGACATCGTGGCCGGATCTGACCAGATGAGCACCCAGGGTGCCGCCGATCGCACCCGCGCCGACGATGACGAATCTCATCGCGGTCCGTTTCTCTCTGCACCGGCCCCGAGCCCGGCCGTGAATCCTGCCCCGGATCCGCTGACCCAGCGGTCGACCTGGGTGCCGAGCACCGGCAGCGGCACCGCGCCCTGACCCAGGACGGTGGTGTGGAACTCGCGCAGGTCGAACCGAGCGCCGAGCGCGGCTCGAGCCTTCGTCCGGAGGCGAAGGATCTCCCGCTTGCCGATCAGGTAGGAGACGGCCTGACCGGGCCAGGCGATGTAGCGATCGACCTCACTGACCACATTCGCCCGGGTCGTCGCGGTGTGCTGCCACATGAACTCGACCGCGCGTTGACGCGACCAGCCGTAGTGGTGCAGACCGGTGTCGACGACCAACCGGCAAGCCCGCAGTGCCGCGTGAGAGAGCATCCCGAGCTTGTCGAGCTCGCCGGAGTAGAGGCCGATCTCGTCGGCCAGCTGTTCGCAGTAGAGGCCCCAGCCCTCGTTGAAACTGCACGCCTCGACGTCGAGATGGCGGCGATAACGCGGGATGTCGAGCAGCTGGGCGGTGGCCAGCTGCAGGTGGTGTCCGGGGATCGACTCATGGAAGGCCAGGCACTCCGACTCGTACCGGAATCGGGTCTCCGGCTCGGTGGTCAGCAGGCAGTAGGCGCCCGGGCGGCTGCCGTCCACCGCCGGCGGGCGGTAGTAGGCCAGCGCCGCGTCCTCGGCCTCGGCCGGGCCGATCTCCTCGATCACGCAGTCCGAGATCGGCAGGTCGGGGAAGAAGCGGGGCTGCTCGGCCCTGGCCCGGTCCAGAGCCGTCCGGGCGGCCTGGAGGATCTCGGCTCTGCTGCCGAATCGCAGCCCTGGTTCGGATCGCAGCCGCGCGGCGATGATCTCGCGGTCCTCCTCACCCAGTGCCGACCGGCCGACCTCACGCCACTGCCGGTCGAGCGCGGCCAGCTCCTCCAGGCCGATCGCGTGGATCTGCTCGGGGTCGAGACGAAGGGTCGTGTTGCGGTCGAGCGCAGCCTGGTAGCCCTCCTCGCCGCCCGGCACGAAGCGGATCCCTACCTGGTCGTCGGGCCGGGCCCCGGACAGCAGCTCGGTCTGCAGGTCGAGCAGTCGGGCGATCGCCGGCCGCACCGAGCCTCCGACCAGTCGTTCCGCGCGCTGGCGAAGATCGGCTCCCACGGTCCCGGTCGCCGTACGAGCCGGCTTCAGCAGGGCCGCGTCGCCCGGTGCCGTGTCCAGCTGGCCGGCCAGCTGGGCGATGGCCTGCCGGAGCCCGCGGACGGTGGACCGACGGCCGGCCGCCGCTTCCTGCCGGTAACGCCGACCCAACGCGTCGAAGAAGTCCCCGAGCCCGGCCAGTCGTTCGAGATAGGCAGCGCGCTGCTCGGGTTCGGCCACGCTCATCGTGGGGATCGCCTGGAAGACCAGCCCCTGCGGGTTCACGTAGCCCTTGGCCGAGGCGTTGGCCGCCCAGAGTTGGTGCCGGGCCTCGCTCGCGGCGCCACGGGTCAGCGCCTCCAGCACCGCGTGGTCGAGCTGGTCGTCCGGCGCGAGTGAGTCCGTCTCGATCTGGTCGAGCTCTCGGCCGATCGCGACGAACGTTTCGCTCGCCGTCCGGCCCGCCGACGCACTCGGATCAGGCAGCAGCCGCTCGAACTCCTCCAGCCCGAGCAGCGTGGCGTTCAGCGGGTCGAAGCTGTGCTGGGCAAAGAAATACCGCTCACCGAGCTCGACCAGCCGTTCGTCTGCGACGTCGGTTTCGGGTTCGGTTTCGGCTTTGTTCACGGCTTCGTTCATGGCGTCTCTCTCAGAACATCGAATGGCCGCCGTCGATCGACAGCACCTGGCCGCTGACCCAATCGGCGTCGGGGGAGATGAAGAAGCGGACGCCACGGGCGATGTCGGCCGGAGTCCCCACCCGTCCGACGGCGATCGAGCCGAGGAGTTCGCGCTGGCCGTCGGGGCCGTAGGAATCCCACTGGGCCTGGCTGGCCGGGTTGGACAGGACGAAGCCGGGGGCGATGCAGTTCACGGTGATCCCGGAGCGGCCCAGCTCCGTCGCCAGCTGCCGGGTCAACCCGATCTGAGCCGCTTTGGCCGCGGTGTAGGCCTGGATGCCGGTCAGGCTGACGCTGCGGCCGGCGCCGGAGGAGATGGTGACGATCCGACCGTAGCCGGCGGGTTTCATGGTCCGCGCCGCAGCGCGGGAGCAGACGAACGCCGTCCGCAGATTCGCGTCCACGACGGCGTCCCAGGCCTCGTCGCTCAGTTCGTCGATCGGGGTGTGGGTCTGATGGACCACGCCGCCCGCCACGTTCACCAGAATCTGCACGGGGCCGATCCCGGCGAAGAAGGCGTCGGTCGCGGTGGAATCGCTGAGGTCGACCTCGTCCTTGTCCACCCGGTGCACCACCGCGCCCGCCTCGGTGAGGTCGTCCGCGATCTCGGCACCGATGCCCTGAGCTGTGCCGGTCACCACCGCGACCGCGTCGGCGAGTTCGCCGGCCGAGCGGCGCGGTCTCACGGGTGCCGGAAGGTCGAGGTGCAGCCGCCGTCGACGGTGACGATCGAGCCCGTCATGAACGACGAGTCGTCCCCGGCCAGGAAGACCGCGACCCGGGCCACCTCGTCGGCGTGAGCCTGCCGGCCGATCGGTTGCAGCGCGGCGGCGGCGTCCCGGCGGGCGTTCGCCTGAGCTCGGCCCTCCGGGCCCAGGCTCTCCCGGTGACCACCCATGTCGGTGTCGATGTAGCCGGGGCAGATCGCGTTCACCCGGACGCCGTGTGGGCTGTAATCGACGGCGAGCTGACGGGTCAGGTTGACGATGCCGCCCTTGGACGCGCAATAGGCCGGCGCCAGCGGCGCCCCGATCAGGCCGTAGGTGGAGGCGACGTTCACCACCCGACCGCGTCCGGAGGCGATCAGATGCGGCATCGCCGCACGGACGCAGAGGAACGTCCCGGTCAGGTTCACCGCGATCGTTCGCAGCCACGCTGCGACTTCGGTCTCGTGGGCCGGGCCCGAACCACCCGAGATGCCGGCGTCGTTGACCAGGATGTCGACCGCCCCGAACCGATCGACGGCGAACGCGACCATCGCCTCCACCTGCTCCGGATCGGCCACGTCGCAGCGGATCTGAGCCGCCTCGCCGTCGGCGGCGGTGATCGCCTCGACGGTCTCGGTACCGTCCTTGACGTCGGCCACCACCACCCGGGCGCCCGCCGCAGCCACCGCCAGGGCCGTCGCGGCACCGATCCCACCGGCCGCACCGGTGATCACCGCGACCCTGCCGTCCAGCATCATTCGGTGCTCGATTCCGCACTCACAGTGCTGCTCACTCGACGATGGCCCGGGTCAACAGGACGACGGTGATGAACGTCCGGAACAGCCGGATCGGGTCGTCGTCGCTGACCTGGACGGTCCGTGACGCCACCCGTTCGACCCCTTTGACCCAGCTCGCCATGTCGGCCATGTCCCCGGTCTGGAAGGAGATCTCCAACGTGGCCGGCAGCTCGATCGCCGGCGGCCGGGCCTGGTCGAGACCGTTGATCGCGGCGGTGGCCGCCTGGCTGATCATCTCGACCGCCTGCCGGGGATGCAGTGACTCGGCGGCGAACCGGCTGACCGAGTGCTTCACCACCGCGGTGGTGATCCCGGGGCAGATCGCCGTCGCCTCCTGCGCGGTGGTGTCGTCGCCGGTGACCAACACCACGGGCACCCCGTAACCGAGGGCGACCAGCGCGTTGATGCCGGACTCCCCCACCTCGACGCCGTTCAGCCGCACCTTCGAGATCGCCCGCGGGTTGTAGGTGTGGGAGAGCGTGGAGGCCTCGCTGGCCATCGAGCCGTGATAGCTGACGAAGAAGATCGCGTCGAAGGTCTCGTCCAGGCCCTGCATCATGTACATCGGCTTGTGCTTGCCCGACAGGTAACGGGCGTCGCCCAGCAGTTCGTCCGGACGCAGATTCTGCATGGTCGAATGCGAGTCGTTCACCACCACTTCGGTCACCCCGGCGGCCAGCGCGCCGGCGATCGCCGCGTTCACCTCGTCCTGCAGCAACCGGCGGTAGTACTGGTACTCCGGGCCAGGGCCTCGGCACTGGTCCCAGTCGACGACACCGGCGGTGCCCTCCATGTCGGAGGACAAGAACAACTTCACGGCACGCTCCTCATTCGGATCTCGGGTTGATCATGCTCACGGGTCATCACGGCGTAGGTGGATCCGGGCTGGCCGGCGGCGCCGCCGTGCCGGCCGTCCGGGGTGAGGGCCAGCACCCGCAGCTCTGTCCGGAAGTCGTCGGGCAGGGTCGCCGCGTCGGCCAACGCCTCGCCGCAGGCCTGCTCCAGCGGCACGTCGCGGCCGAGGGATTCGACCACGGAGCGGGCTGTCCCGGCCCGCATGCTGAGCTCGCCCCGTCCGGTGCAGGCCGCCGCCCCGAACCGCAGATCGCACCAGATCCCGGCCCCGGGTAGCGCGGAATCGCCGACCCGGCCGGGATACTTCCACGGGTAACCACTGGTCGAGACGCCGGTCACCAGTTCGCCGGTATCGTCCAGCGCAATGATGTTGATGGTGCCCCACGGACCGTCGTGCGGGGCGAACCGGCGAACCAACTCGAGCGCCGCGGCCCGGTAGGCCCGATCGCCCGCGGATCCCTCCGCCCGTTCGCCTTCGACGTTCTCTCCGGTAGCACGCAGCGCTTCGACGAACATCCGCCCGGCTTCCGGGGTCAGCAGCTCTGCAGGTTCGAAGCCGCACTCGGCGGCGAAGGTGGCGGCGCCGTCGCCGACCAGGACGCAGTGCTGCGGCAGCCGTTCCAGCACGGCCCGGGCCACCGAGATCGGGTTCGGATAGCCCTGCATCGCCGCCACCGCAGCAAAAGCCCTGCTGGAGCCGATCATGATGGAGGCGTCCAGTTCGACCACGCCGCGAGCGTTCGGCAGACCGCCGGTGCCGACGTAATGATCGGCGAGGTTGTCCTCGCAGGCCCGCATGGCGGCCTCGACCGCGTCCAGGGCCGAGCCGCCGTCGCGCAGGATCGCCATCCCCGACGGCAGGCCGACCTCGCTGCGCTCCGAGCCGATGATGACCGGACCGCTCACCGCCGTTCGACCCCCGCAGCCGGGATCGACCGGGTGGTCAGCCGGGGCACCGAGGAGAGCAACAGCTTGGTGTAATCGTGCTGCGGATCGCCGAACACCTGCTCGGCGGGGCCTTCCTCGACCAGGACCCCCTCGTGCATCACCGCCATCCGGTCACTGACCTGACGCACCACGGCCATGTTGTGGGAGACGAACAGCATCGACAGGCCGAGGCTCTGCTTGAGGTCGAGCAGCAGGTTGATCACGTTCGCCTGCACCGAGACGTCCAGGGCCGAGACGGGTTCGTCGGCGATCAACACCTTCGGCTCCAACGCCAGCGCCCGGGCGATCCCGATCCGCTGGCGTTGCCCGCCCGAGAACGAGGCCGGGAACTGATCGACCGCACGCCGCGGCAGGCCGACCAGATCGATCAGCTCACGCACCCGATCCGGCACCGCCGATCGCGGCACCACCTGGTGATAGCGGAGCACCTCCGCCAGTGTCTGGCCGACGTTCATCCGCGGGTTGAGGGAACTGAACGGGTCCTGGAACACCATCTGCACCAGCCGTCGCTGGCGCCGGGTCGGCGTCCGACCCAGCGCCTCGCCGGCGTAGCGAACCACCCCGGACGTCGGCGCATGGAGGCCGGCCAGGCACCGACTCAGGGTGGACTTGCCGCAGCCGGACTCTCCGACCAGACCGAGGGTCTCCCCGGTGGAGACCGTGAGGTCGACCCCGTTGACCGCCCGGACGACGTTCGGCGCTCCGCCGCCCAGCCCGGACAACGGGCCCGCCCGGCCACGGAAATGCTGCACCAACGCCTCAGCGCCCAGCACCTCGCCCGCGGCCGGTCGCACGTCGTTCACTGCGACATCTCCAACGCGATCTCGTCACCGGGTTCCGGCGTCCATTCCTCGGCCTGTTCACTGCGCCAACAAGCACTGAGATGAGGATCCGGCCGCGCCGGGCCGGTGTGTTCCAGCGGCGGCCGCTCGGTGTCACAGATCTCGATCCGCGCCGGGCAGCGCGGGCTGAACGCACAGCCGGTGATCGGCTGCAGCAGATCCGGCGGCAGGCCGGGAATGCTCACCAACCGGTGGACCGGCTGATCCGGGTCGGGCACCGAGCGCAGCAGGGCCGCGGTGTAAGGGTGCCGGGGTGAACTCAGCAGGGTCTCGGTGGAACCGTGCTCGACGATCCGCCCCGCGTACATCACGTTCAGCTCGCCACACACGCCACTGACCACCGCGAGATCGTGACTGACCAGGATCAGGCCGAGATCTCGTTCCCGCTTGAGCTCGGCCAGGACACCCAGCACCTGGGCCTGGATCGTCACGTCCAGGGCCGTCGTCGGCTCGTCGGCCAGGATCATCCTGGGCTCGGCCGACAAGGCGATCGCGATGCAGACCCGCTGCCGCATACCGCCGGAGAGTTCGTGCGGAAAGGCCCGGTACCGGCGCTCGGGATCACGGATGCCGACCTGGTCCAGCAGTTCCAGGGAGCGCTGCCGGGCCCGGCCACGATCCAGACCGAGCCGCCGGCGAGGCACCTCGGCCACCTGGTCACCGATCCGCATCGTCGGGTTCAGGGCCGTCAGGGAGTCCTGGAAGATCATCGCCAGCACCGACGAGAGCTGCGTCCGGCGCCGCGCCGGGGACCACCCGGTCACGTCGACGCCGTCGACGAGGACCGACCCACCGGTGATCCGGGCCGGCGCCGGCAGCAGGTCCATCGCCGCCCGCAGGGTCAGGCTCTTGCCCGAACCCGATTCACCGACCAGGCCGACCGACTGACCCGGGTAGGCCGTCAGCGAGACCCCCCGGACAGCGTGCAGAACGCCGTCAGGCAAGGGGATCTCGACATCGACGTCGTGCAGCTCGAGGAGCGGACGTCGCTCCGCCTGATCACTGCTCATGGTCACCGCCGTCCGCTGCGTTGGACGAAACCGTCGGCGATCAGGGCCAGCGACAGCCCGGTGATCACCACGGCCAGACCGGGCACCACAGTCAGGTACCACTTGGTGAAGATGAAACCCTGCCCCTCCTGGATCATCGAACCCCAATCCGGCGTCGGCGGCGGCACGCCCAGCCCGAGGTAACCCAAGGTGACGATGGCCAGGATCGACAAGACGATATCGCTCATCGAGAACACGAACGCCTGCAACAACACGTTGGGTACCACGTGCCGCAGCAGGATGCGATAGGTCGGCAGTCCGCTGGCCCGCGCGGCCAGCGCCCACTCCTGCTCCTTGGCCACCAGGACCTCACTGCGCACGATCCGGGCGTAGGCGACCCAGCCGACAAGGGTGATCGCAATGTAGATGCTGGACGTTCCCGGACCGAGCACGAAGACCAACGCGATGATCAACACGAAGAACGGGAACGCGACGACCATGTCGACGATCCGCATCAGGATCAGGTCGAACCAGCCGCCGAACCAGCCGGCCAACAAACCGAGCGTCGCCCCGATCAGGAAGGGGAACAGGACGGCCAGCGCCCCGACCCGCAGGTCGACCCGGGCGCCGTAGATCAGCCGGGTGAAGACGTCCCGGCCGAGTTGATCGGTGCCGAGCAGGTGACCTGAGCCGGGCGGCACCAAGGAGGCGGTCAGATCCTGGCCGGTCGGGTCCCACCGGGTCAACAGCGGCGCGGCCAGGGCGACGACCACGATCAGGGCGAGCAACACCAACCCGGCGATCAGGGTCGGGTTGAGCCGCAGCGGACCGATCCGGGCCCACCGGCGACTGCGTGGGCCGGCGGTCGCGGCCGGGACGGCGCTCACGCCAGCTCCACCCGCGGATCGAGGCCGGCGTGGGCGAGGTCGGTGGCCAGGTTGATCAGCACCACCATGATCGCGAAGACCAACGTCACACCCTGGACGACCGGGAAGTCCCGATTGAAGATCGCGTCCAGCATCATCGTGCCCAGCCCGGGCAGCGCGAAGACCCGTTCGACGACGAGGGTGCTGCCGACCAGATAGGCGATGTTCACCCCGAGCACGGTGATCGAGGAGACCGACGCGTTACGCAGGGTGTGGGCCAGGATGATCCGGCGCGGGTTCAGACCCTTGGCCCGCGCCGTCACCACGTAATCGCTGTCCAGCACGCCGATCATCGACGTCCGCAGGCTGCGGATCAGGATCGGGCTCAGGGCAAAGGCGACGGTCAGTCCGGGCAGCACGATCGAACTCAGATGCTGGACGGGCGTCTCACCGAAACCCGAGACGGGGAACGCGTGCACCTTCAGGGCCAGCAGCAGCACCAACATGATGCCGACCCAGAACGTGGGCATCCCCAGACCGAGCAGCGGCACGGCGCGGACGACCTGGTCGATCCAGCGACCACGGTGGGTCGCGGCCAGGACCGACAGCGGGATGCTGATCAGCAACGCCAGCAGGGTGGCCGCCACCAGCAGCCAGACGGTGGGCGCGACCCGGGCGGCGATCAGTGAGCTGACGTCGCTCTGGTAGACGATCGACTGACCCAGATCGCCGTGGAACAGCCGACCCAGGAAGTCCAGGTACTGGCGCCAGAGCGGCTGGTCCAGCCCGAACTTCTGGTGCAGCGCGGCGACAGCCTGATCGGTGGCCCGGACGCCGAGCAACGTCCGGGCCGGATCGCCGGGGACCAGATGGATCAGGAAGAACACGATGATGCTGATGCCGAACAGCACCGGGATCAGCGCGATCACCCGTCGCAGCAGGTAACGCAGGAACTTCATCGGGTGATCACTTGTTCAGGCTCACGTCTTCCAGGTGGTAGTTGCCGGTCGGATAGACCTGGAACCCGGCCACCTTGGTGCTGTAGGAGTAACTGAACGGTGAGTAGTAGAGGAAGGCCAGGAAGGCGTCGTCAGCCGACTGCTTCTGGATCGTGGTGTAGAGGGTCTGACGGGCCGTCGTGTCGAAGGTCTTCTCGGCCTGACGGGAGGCCTTGACCACGTCGGCGTTGTTGTAGCTGGTGTAGAAGGACTTGCTGCCGGCGGCCGGGTCGACAGCGAACGTGACCAGCTCGTCGGGATCGGCGATGTCCATCGTCCAGTAGGAGTGGCTGATCTCGTACTTCTGCGACTCCTGGTCGTCGTGGACGGCGCTCGGATCGGCCGGCTGGATCTTCATCGTGATCCCGAGTTCTTTCAACGACGCTTGCAGGATCTGCGAGATGCCCGCATCGGTGCTGTCGCCGGAGGACTGCAGATAGGTCGTGGTGAAGCCGTTGGGCACCGAGGACTTCGCCATCTCCGCCTTGGCCTGGGCCATGTCGTAGGCGATGCCCGGGGTGGTCTTGTCGTAGTAGGGCACGTTCGGCATCAGGAACGAGTTCGCCGGGGTGCCGTTGCCGAACAACAGCGTTTTCACCAACGCCGCCCGGTCGATGGCGTAGGAGATCGCGCGCCGGACGTGCACATCGTCGTAGGGCTTGACGTTCTCGTTCATCAGGATGTAGTCGGTCCGGGTGCTCGGGAACAAGGTCACCTTGACGCCGGGTTGTCCCTGCAACTGCTGGACGCTGGAGAACGGCGGGTTCTCGTTGATCTGCGCCTGGCCGCCCTGCAGTTGGAGGTTGCGGGAGTTGTCGTCCGGGACGACCTTCCAGGTGACGCTGTCCAGGGCCGGCTTGCCGGCGTCCCAGTAGGTCGGATTCTTGACCAGCTTGAGCTCACTGCCCTTGGTCCAGTGATCCCAGACGAACGGGACCGGTGCCCACCGGGGCCTGGTAGAACTCGTCGTGGGTCTTGCCGCCGTAGTTGTTCGGCACGATGCCGTTGCTGAAGTTGGCCAGGTCGGCCAGCAGCGGCGCCCAGGGGTATTTGGTCTTGACCACCACCGTGCTGGGGTCCGGCGCGGTGACCGAGTTGATGGCGACGTCCAGGAACTCCCAGCCGCCCTTGGTGGCTCGCGCCTTGTCCAGCGAGAACTTCACGTCGGCCGACGTCATCGCCTGACCGGAGCTGAACTTGACCCCCTGCTTCAGCTTGAACGTCCAGGTCAGCTTGTCGCTGGAGAGGGTGTAGCCGGTGGCCAGCAGTGGCTGCACGCCCTTGCCGTCCGGGGTGACCTCGTAGAGCGACTCGAAGATCTGCTGGAAGACCCAGATCGAGGCGTTGCTGAACACCGTGGTGTTGTCCATCGAGGTCGAATCCTGGGCCCGGACGATGGTCAGATCACCGCCGGTCGAGGCACTGCCGGTGCTGGTCGAGGTGGATCCGTTGTCGGCGCAGGCAGCGGCCAGGGCGAGGACGAGGGCGGCGAGCAGAACGGTGAAACGCTTACGCACAAGGGCCTCCGAGACAATGGGATCGGGCCGGGCTCGCGATGCGTTCACCGCGGCAGGATCAAGCTAGGCCCAGTTATGCCAGTCGCGCGTGACCTTCGTGTAACGGGTCGGTATCAGCTGAGCACCGTGGTCTAAACCACGCGGGATGCCCCGCCTCGGGTGACATGCTTCGGCGGTGAGCTCCATCGCCTCCGATCGACTCGCCCGGGCCTATCGAGACCTCGAGACCACCGGGCGGAAGCTGGACGCCGTGGTGCGGGCGCTGCCGGATCCACCGCGGGCGGCGACCGGGCCACTGCTCGGCGTTCCGGTCGCCGTCAAGGACATGATCGACGTCGCCGGGGTGGTGCGCGGCTGCGGGAACCCGCGGGCGATGTCCGGACCGCCCGCCGCCGGCGACGCGGCGGTGATCGCCCGACTGCGAGCGGCCGCGGCCGACGTGTTCGCCACCGCGGCGATGCTGGAGTACGCAGCGGGTGCACAACACCCCGATCTACCCGAGGCCCGCAACCCGGCCGACCCGAGCCGGACGGCCGGCGGCTCCAGTGGTGGCTCCGCGGCTCTGGTCGCGTCGGGCGTCTGCCCGGCCGCGCTCGGTACGGACACCGGTGGCTCGATCCGGATCCCCGCGTCCTACTGCGGATGCGTCGGCCTCAAGCCGAGCTACGGCCTGGTTCCGGTCGACGGCGTGCAGGGTCTGGCCCCCTCACTCGACCATGTCGGCGTCCTGGCCGCCGATGTGGACACGGCGACGCGGGTGATGTCGGTGATCGGCGGTCTGTCGTCGCTCAGGGCAGCGGAGCCGGAGCAGCTGCGGCTCGGCGTGCTGCGCGCGGAGGTGGGTGACGAGCGGCTGCAACCCGACGTCCGAGCCGTGACCGAGGCCGCGCTGGGCCGGCTGGCCGAGGCCGGCGTGACCCTGGTCGACGTCGACGTCCGTCCGCTGCGGGCGCTGCATGCGCTCTTCGATCCGATCATCTTGTTCGAGGCCTGGCGCGAGCTCGGGCCGCTGGCCGCCGACCCGAGCTGGTTCGGCCCGGACACCGATCGCCTGCTACGTCTCGGCTCGACGGTGACCGAGGCCGACTACCGGGCCGCACTGGACCGACGAAACGAGCTGTTGCCCGCGGCCGAGGCCTTGCTGTCCGGGGTCGACGCCCTGTTCGGGCCGGCGGTGCCGTTCGTGGCCCCGGACACCACTCCGGTGTTGGATTCACCGCTCGGTGAGATCGAGGGACTCTTCTCGATGGCGGCCAACCTCACCGGCCAACCGGCGATCGTGCTGCCCGCCGGGCAGGACAGGGACGGGATGCCGATCGGCGTGCAACTGGCCGGACGGCGTGGGCAGGATGCAGAGCTGCTGGCCGTCGCGGCGGCCATCGAGTCCGTGCTCAGACCGGACGTCTCATCGCCACCCGCGGCCAACGGGCCAGACCGCCGGCCGCTTCGTCGGCCACCCGCCGGGCCAACGCCGGCCCCTGCTCCGCCGGCTCGATGATGGTGAACCCGAGGCGGAGATAGTAGGGCGCATTCCACCCGACCTCGGAGAAGGTGGTCAGGGTCAGCGAACCGAGGCCGCGGCCGGCCGCCCACGCGCCGGCTCTGTCGATCAGACCCGCCCCGATCCCGTGCCGCGCCGCCGCCGGGTGCACCGTCACCTGCTCGATGTGCGCCGCCTCGTCGAGCTGCTCGACCAGCAGATACCCGATCACCTGGTCATGATCATCGAGGGCGACCCAGGCACCGTCCGTCCGCAGGAAAGGAGCGAAGTCGGCGGCCGTGACGGGCTCGTCGTCGGCGATCTGGGCCATCCCCACGGTGCGGAAGACCTCTCCCGCCCGCCGCTCGATCTGCTGGATAACGATCAGGTCGGCCACCACGGCACGCCGCTGGCCACGGCGGTTCCGATCGCTGCTGATCATCGGGCCATTGTCACCGGCGACCAGTTGCAGAACCAGCACCCGGGTCACTGCCTCCCGAGGGACGACCTCCGCAGCCCCACTTCCGACCGGACCCGGCCGACGAGCTGTGACGCAGTGGCCGAATCAGCATCGTTGGCCGCCTTCCTCGGCCCCCGCCACTCGAGCGGCAACGCAGCGAACAACATCACGTCATAGCGCTGGCCCTGCCAGATGCTGTGTGCACGCATCGTTCCCTCGTAGGTGAACCCGGCACCTCGAGCCACGGCGGCAGAACCCGCGTTGCCTGCGACGACCGTCAAGAAGACGCGAGCCGCTCCCTTGTCGAACAGCCAGCGGGTGAGGAGTACGGCTGCACGCGTCGCGTAGCCGCGTCCTCTCGCACTCGGTGCGATCCAGTAGCCGAATTGGGCTACGTCCTCCGATGGTCCAGTCGTCGACGCCACAGCCGCCGATCAACTCGCCGGATCCCGCGTCCTGGACCGCGAAGACGACTCGAGGTGTCCCCGTCCTGGCAAAAGTTCTCCACTGCGCTCCGAACCGGTCGATGACGGTCTCGGCGTCCGTGATCGACATCGGCGGAAACGGGTGTCCACACCGGTCGTGGCCACCGTTGTAGCGCTGGATCGCCGGGTCGGCGTACGCCTCTGCCATGAACCGGGCGTCGTCTCTCGACCACGGCCGGAGGACGACGACGCCATCGGAGAGCGTGACGACCGAAACCTCGGACATTCGACCAGCTTGCCACTGTGGGGCGACCGGGTGCGAGGCCAATCCACCAAGCGCCGAAGGGACGGCTTGACTCGCTGGGCGGTTCATTCGCTAGCTGATCAATACCCCCAGAGTCTCCGGACATGGCGGCCTGACTTGCGGGACTTTCGGCGTGCTCCATCCAAGGGCGCCCCTAAGACGGTCGGTTACCGGAACGGCTGCCTTCGGTCACTACTCGTCTTGCAGCTCATGAGCACTCCGACGATGCGGTCCCTGCTTAATAAACAGTCGGGATCAGCGGCGCCTCTGTAACTAGTCCACGAGGATTGACTGGATCGCCGGCCCGGCAATTGCCACAAGCGCATCGTGGTCGGCGGCGACAAGCGTAGGGACGCCGAGGACTCGGCGACCAACTACAACGCCAACGAGCATCGTCGCGGCCAATCCTGCGCGAAGCGCCCGGTCCTGGCTGTTTGCCCCGGCCGCGCCGTGCTCGAGGCGGGCCTGGATGAAGTCGCGGAGCTGCTCGGCGGCCTGCTGGTTGACCACCGCGCCGCGCAGCATCGCCATGAGGGGTTCCGATTTTCCGTCCGGCGCTTCCCATGCTTCGAGGAAAGCCCGGGCGACCCGTTCGCCGAGGTACTCAGCCGGTCCTTCGAACGCGGTATCGAAGCGACGCAGCGCGGACGCGGGCACGGCCATGACCGCGGCGAAGAGTTCGTCCTTCGAGCCGAAGAACTGCATGACCTGGGAGGGGTCGACCTCCGCGTCGGCTGCCACGCGTCGGATTGTGGTGGCCGCGAATCCGTCCTCGGCGAACCGTGCGCGAGCGGCGGCGAGAACAGTCGTCCGGGTGCTCGCGCCGCCCGGCCGCCGCCCGACCCGGGGGGCCGGGGGCGGCTGCTCCTGGTCGCTCACAGACCAAACCTATCGGCCGAGCGACTTTCTCAACAGGCGTTGAGATCACCCACAATTCGCCGTACGCTCACGTCGGTGAGGTGCCCAGGGTGGGGCTTTTGCACGGAGGAGGACGCGGTGACGGACCAGCAGACCGACCGAAGGCTGTACGTCGACTCGGGCCCGCTGCCCGCGGCGCGCACTGGAGTCCTGACGTCCTTCGAACCGGGCACCCGCGTGCTCGAGGCGGGCTTTCGCGTCGCTCCTCCCTTCAAGGCGCTGCCGGTCGACGTGGTCTTGGACAAGGACGTGGCGGTGCAGCTGCGGGACGGTACGACGATCCACGTCGACGTGTTCCGGCCGGCGAAGAGCGATCCCGTTCCGGTGGTCGTGGCCTGGAGCCCGTACGGCAAGGGCCAGGGCACCTCGGTCAGCGTGATGGGTGTGTTCGCACTCGTGGGGCTGGCGAACGACACGGTGTCGGGGCTCGAGAAGTTCGAGGCGCCGGACCCCGCGTACTGGTGCGCCCACGGTTACGCGATCTGCAACGTCGACGTTCGCGGGGTCGTTGACTCCGAGGGCGACAGCGTCCTGTGGGACCGTCAGGAAGGCCGCGACTGCCACGACGTCGTGGAGTGGCTCGCCGAGCAGCCGTGGTGCGACGGCAAGGTCGCCATGAGCGGGACGTCCTACCTCGCCGTCGCCCAGTGGTTCACGGCGGCCGAGCAGCCTCCGCACCTCGTCGCGATCAACCCGTGGGAGGGCGTCAGCGACGTCTACCGCGATCTCGTGATGCGCGGCGGGATGCCCGACACCGGCTTCGCGGCCCAGCTGCAGGAGGGCAGCTTCTTCGGCCGCCACCGCAAGGAGGACGTTCTGGCCGAGGTCGAGGCCCACCCGCTGGTGGACGAGCTGTGGGAGCAGAAGATCCCGGACTTCGACAAGATCACCGTCCCGGCGTACGTCGTCGCCAGCTACTCCAACACCCTGCACACCGCCGGCACGTTCCGTGCCTGGCGGCGCATGGCCACGACCGAGAAGTGGCTGCGGGTGCACAACACCCAGGAGTGGCCCGACTACTACGACGAGGCCAACGTCGAGGACCTGCGTCGGTTCTTCGACCACTACGTGAAGGGCGTCGACAACGGCTGGGAGACGACGCCGCGCGTGCGCTACGCGGTGCTTGACCTCGCCGGCGGCGACGAGGTGGCCGTGGCGGCCGACAGCTTTCCACCGGCCGGGACGACGGCGACGCGGTTCTACCTCGACGCGGCGACCCGGGCCCTGACGCCAGCGTCTCCGTACGGCGCGGCGGAGGCCACGTACGTCGTGGGCGCAAGCCCGGAGGCGGTGTCCTTCCTCACCCGCTTCGAGCAGGAGACCGTCCTCGTCGGCTACCCCACCGCGCACCTGTTCGTCGAGGCCCGCGGGGCCGACGACCTGGACCTCTTCGTGCTCGTGCAGAAGCTCGACCGGTGGGGCACCCCCCTGCAGGCCTTCACCGTCGCGAACCAGACGGCTCGCGCCCACGACCTCACCGACCACGGCGCGACGATCCTGCGCTACAAGGGTTCCGACGGACGGCTCCGCGTCTCCGCGCGGCACCTCGACGCGGCCCTGACGACCGACGACGTCCCGGCGCACACTTTCGACCGGGTCGAGAAGCTGAGCCCAGGCGAGGTGGCCGAGGTCGATATTGACCTCTTCCCGGTCGGGCTGCGTTTCCATCCCGGCGAGCAGCTCCGCTTCGTCGTCAGCTCCCGCAACCTCCTCGGCACCCTGATGCCCGGCATCCGCGAGTACGTCGGGGCGAACTCCGGCACCCACGTCGTGCACACCGGCGGCGAGCACGCGTCGTACCTGCAGCTTCCCGTCCGCCCGCCGATGAGCACGGCCCGATGAGCACCGTCGCTTCCGTCCGTCTCGCCGGCGAAGACAGCGACGTGACCATCGACGGCTTCGAGCTGTTCTCCGCGCGGCGTGCCCTCGAGCTACTTAAGCGCCGGCTCGGTCGCGAGACGCTGTTGGCGCTACTCGCAGACGAGATCGCCGAGGGCGAGGTCTTCCTGCGCGACCACCTCGCACGTTCGGGTGGGGCGGAGGCGAACGGGACGACCGTCCTGCGGGCTCACGGGATCAGCGCCGCCGGGTTCGGGAGATGGCTCGGCGCCGCGTTCGCGCGCGAGGACGTCATGGTCGCCGGCCACCCCGAGCACTACGCGATCCATACCGAGCCCGGGCAGCTCGTAAACATCGTGGAGACCCTTGACACCCACGTGTGCTCGTTCTTCATGCGCCCCTGGGACGACAACGTGTCGGGGTCGGGGTCCGCCAGCCCGGGCGCGGCCACGCGCCGGTCCCACATGCTGCTCGCCGACGGGACCGTGATCGGCTCGATCGCCAACACCTTCGAAGAGGAGGCCGACGGGTTCGCCCTGCGGCTCTCGGTGACGCTGCCCGCGACCTGCGCCCCGGCCGCGGTCGAGCAGCACCTCGAGCACTTCGCTGTCGAGTTCCGGACCTGGATCCTGAGGTCGGTCGCCGAGGGCACACGATGAGCGCCATGCCGGTGCCCGACGCGCGTGAGACAGTCACAGGCTGATGGCAGCGATCAGGGTGTCGGCTCGGCGGTGGACGTGGAGCCGGTCACCTTCGGGGGGTGGTGTCGTCCAGGCCTGCTTGGTAGATGCGGTCGTGGTCGGCGTCGGTGGCGACACTGCGGTCGAGTACCGCAGTGAATTCGTAGCTGCCCATCGTGATGCCCTCCTTCGTCGAGATCGTGCTCAGTGCTGGTGTCTGGTGGCGAACCGGGCCAGATCCTTGGCGTGGTCGGTACTGCTGCGCGGCGTGGACCAGAGTGAGATTCGTTGACCGCAGACGGTGCACCGGATGGAAATCCCATCGGTGTCCGGCTGTTGTTGCGGTGACGGTCAGGTGCGCCGGGAGGTTGCGGAGCACCTTGGCGGTGTCCTTCCTTACGTGCGTGTTGGAATAATCCAGCAAACGGTTGGCGTATCCCACCAGGTCGGGGCTGTACCCACCGCTGGATGAGCCCTTCACACAGGACCCTGCCGGTGCTGCCCATCGATAGGCTCCACCTCATGGCTCAGCGTGTGGAGATTGTCCTGGAAGACGACATCGACGGCTCGGCCGCCGATGAGACCGTCGAGTTCCGGTTGGACGGCGCCGGGTGGGAAATCGATCTGACTTCGGACCACGCAACCCAGTTGCGCGGTGCTCTGTCCGGCTGGGTTGGTGCTGCCCGCCGTGTCGGCGGCACCGGGCGACGAGGCAACGTCAGCCAGCCGACAGCAGAGGCATCAAACCGGAAGCCGGCCAGAACCGACCCGTCCCAGCCGGCGGCGATCCGCGCCCGGGCAGGTGAGAACGGGTACCAGGTCAGCCCGCGGGGACGCGTGCCGTCCGCCGTGTGAGATGCCTTCCAGGCTGCGGAGGGGAAAGCCACGGCCTGACGGCAACGTTGACCGGCCGGTAGTGGCCCTCACCCTTCTCGGCCCGCGGTTGGTCAGGGCCATTGTCGGGCGGGACCGGTACAAGTGCAGTTCTTGGCCTGTTTCCGAACATCGCACACAGCAGCTCGCCTGGACACACCAAGGTCTCCGGACACGCCGGTGCGGTTCATCGTGGCTACGGTCAACCAGTCTTCGGGAACAGCGGCGTGCGGGTGGCAGACGCCATCGGACCGCTGCGGGCCGGCGAGAGCTTCGAGAACGTTTCCCTCGACTACGGCGTCCCCGTAACCGAGCTTGACGACGCTCTCGATCTCAGCGCCTGAGCGCCTAGCTCCTCGTGCTGCCCCACGTCTTCATCGACCGCAGCCTCGGAGCCGTGCAGGTACCGAACCTCCTTCGGGCCGCTGGCTTCCAGCTCACCACGATGCGCGAGCACTACGGCGAGGCCTTAGGTCAGCTGACTGCGGACCCGGATTGGATCCGGTTGGTGGCCGAGCGTGGGTGGGTCGGCTTCCACAAAGACGCAGCCATTCGCCGCAACGACATCGAGCGTGCGACGGTCATCAAGTACGAGGCTCCGCTGTTCTGTGTGCCACGCGCCGACCTTCTCGCAATCGACCTAGTGGCCCGTTTTGTCAGCAATCTCGGCGCCATTGAGCGCGCCACGAGCGAGCCTGGGCCGTACATCTATGGCGTGTACCCCTCCGGTATAGAGCGGCTTCCGCTCTAGCTACGCCAGCCGCGCTCGGGCGGCCACATCGACCAGATGGAGGCGCCGTGGTCGACCACCGCCCGGGTAGAGAATCAACCAGCCGATCGGCGCGTCGCGGACCGATCGTGAACTACCCGTGCCCCTCAGGACCCTGCGGCAGTACTGCCATGGGCAGATTTGTACCTGAGCGGCTACGTAACACTACTGGTACGCTAACCGGTATGGAAGCGGTCCTGCGTGCACTGACGGACGACGGCCGGCGGACCCTGCTGGATGCCCTGGCAGCCGGCCCGGCAACGGCCGGTGAGTTGGCCACGCTCTTGCCGATCGCGCGGCCGGGGGTGTCGCGGCACCTGAAGGTGCTGCGCGAGGCTGGCCTGGTCGATGTCCACCAGGAGTCACAGCGGCGCATCTACCAGCTTCGCGCCGAGCCGCTGGCCGAGATCGACGGGTGGCTGGACCGGTACCGGCCGTTGTGGGAGCACCGGTTGGACGCCCTGCACACAGAGGTGGCCCGAGGCAAGCGCGAGCGAAGGAGCACGACATGACCGTTGGAGCAGGTGGGAGCGGCCGTGTCATGGGCCGCCTAGGCACCCGCAAGGGCACGGGCGTCGTGCATGTGGAGGACCGATTCGACACCGACATCGACGACCTGTGGTCCGCCCTCACCGAGCCCGGCCGACTCGCCCGCTGGCTAGGTGAGGTCGAGGGCGACTTGTGGATCGGCGGGCAGTTCCACGCGAGGTTTTTCGCCAGCGGGTGGGTGGGCACGGGCCGGGTGGTCGCGTGCGAGCCTCCACGGCGGCTCGTGGTGCTGACCACGGAAACCGGCGAGGAGGAGGAGCACGAGATGGAGGCCATGCTGACCGCCGATGGTGACCATGCCGTCTTGGTGATCAAAGAGCGGGGCATGCCCCTGGACCAGCGTGCTGCCTACGGGGCCGGGCTCCAGGTCCACCTCGAGGACCTCGCCGCGCACCTCGAGGACCGCGGCCCCTGCGACGCGCAGGCCCGCTGGGCGGAGCTCCTTCCGGCGTATCAGGACCTCGCGGCCCACACGAGCTCCTCCGTCGACAGCAAGAGGACAGAAGATGTCTGACGCGATCACGCTCAGCGGGGTGACGTTGGACTGCCCGGACGCTCGCCGACTGGCTGCCTTCTATGTCGACATCACCGGCGGGACCGTGCGCTTCGCTGACGACTCCTGGGCCAGCATCGAGGTGCCCGGCGGGCGCCTCGAGTTCCAGACCGTGCCCAACTACCAGCCACCCCGCTGGCCTGATCCCGCTGCCTCGATCCAGCTGCACCTGGACTTCTACGTCGAAGACCGACTGGACAGCGAAGCGCGAGTGCTGGCCGCTGGCGCGACGAGGTACAACTTCCAGCCGAATGATCACTGCACGGTCTTCGCCGACCCCGCCGGGCACGCGTTCTGCCTGTCCACTTGGGGTGGACCGGACCGAGGCGCAGAACAGTAAGCGCCGACCCAGAGGCGTATGGAGGCCAACAGCATGACCAGCGGCCACAAAGCGCTGCTGCAACGCGGCCAGCAAGGCCTGCGCTTCACAGGGGCGTGCTGCGATGCTGCTCACCAAGGGGTGGGGCCGACCACCCCGGACACCGAGGTTCCGTGACGCATTCGTCCCCGCATTCGTCCCCTGTGACAGCATCGGGACCCCAATCAACGGATCGAAGCCGCTTTGACTAGGTGTTTGGTGGGCCCCGTGGGACTCGAACCCACAACCCGCGGATTAAAAGTCCGCTGCTCTGCCAATTGAGCTAGAGGCCCGGCGGTCACGACCGGCGGCACCACCGTACCGGCTGACCGGTGGATCGCCCTTCCGGCACCGCCCTAGGCTAGGACGGCACGAGCCGAGACACGGCGCGACGGCAGGAGGACACCGATGGGCTGGGTCAAGAACGAGCAGCAGGCGCTGATCACCACGCTACGAGCGAGCGATCCGAAGGCGCCGACGCTGGACGAGGGCTGGGACGTCCGCCGGCTGCTGGCCCACCTCGTCGCCCGCGAACAGATGCCGCTGGCCATGGTCAAGGACGCCGCCGCCCGCAAGCCGCCCGGCCAGGAGCCGAGCCTGACCGAGCTGGTCAAGGGCACCGAGGCTCCGGGCGGATTCGAGGCGCTGATCGACCGCTTCGCCGCCGGCGCACCCAAGTGGTCGCCGATGAGCTGGGCCGCGGAGAAGATCAACCTGGCCGAGTACACGATCCATCACGAGGACATCCGCCGCGGCGGCGATCAGCCGGCCGAGCCCCGCAACGTCCCGCTCGGCCAGCAGAACGCCATCTGGGGTCAGCTCGCCCTGCTGGCCCGGTCCGGTCTGAGCGCGGCCCCCGGCGGGGTCCACCTGGCCACCCCGGACGGGCGGCACCGCGTGGTCAAGAAGGGCGCCGGCGTCACCGTCACCGGCGATCCGGTCGAGCTGGCCCTCTACGTCAGCGGCCGCCGGAGCGCGGCCAAGGTCGACATCACCGGACCTGATCATCTGGTGACCCAGTTCGAACGGGCGATGGCGAAGTCCGACTGAGACACGTCACACCGGGCCGGACGACCGGCCCGGTGTGAAGTTCCGTCCGGTTGTGCCCCTCCGGCATAGTGGAGGGACTCCCGATCCGCGGCACCGCAGCACGGACCGGCGAGCCCCTCGACGCCGTGCAAGGAGTCTGCTGTGATCGTCTCCGACCTCCCCAGGAACGTCCGGGCCTGGCGTGGACTGATCGTCCCCGTGCTGTTGCTGTTGGTCTGGGACATCGCCGTCACCGTCCTGTACTTCAACGAGCAAACGCATTTCGAAGGCGTGAACATCCAGTTCACGCTCTTCGGCACCGCCATCGCGCTCTTCATCGGCTTCACGGTGAACGCGGCCTACGCCCGTTGGTGGGAGGCCCGGACGCTCTGGGGTCAGGTGGTCAACTCCTCCCGCAGCCTGGCCCGGCAGTCGCTGGCGTTGATCGATCCCGACGTCCACCCCGACGCGGCCCGGATCAGCGAGCAACTGGTCCACAACCAGATCGCCTACGTCCACACCCTGCGGGCCGAACTGCGCGGCCAGCCACTGCCCGAAGAGTGCGGACGCCATCTCGGCGCCGAGGACTACACCGTGATCAGCGAAGCCGCGAACTCGGCCAACGCGATCCTGTTGCGGACCGATCTCACGATCAGCCGGGCTCACCGCGGCGGCCTGATCGGTGAGTTCTCCCGGCTCGAACTGGAGGGCACCCTGACCGTGCTCTCCGACGCCCAGGGCGGCCTGGAGCGGATCAAGAAGACCCCGCTGCCGGTGCAGTACCGCTTCATGCCGCGCTTCTTCTCCCGCGTCTTCTGCCTGATCCTGCCGTTCGCCGTGGTCGCCGACCTGGGCTGGGCGACGCCGATCGGCTCCGGTCTGGTCGGCCTGATGTTCCTGATGGCGGTCAAGATCGCCGACCAACTGGCCGAGCCGTTCGCCGACAACCTGTTCGACGTCCCGATGACGGCCATCACCCGCACCATCGAGATCGACCTCCGGCAGATGCTCGGCAAGCCCGCACCCGAGCCGGTCACACCGGTGGCAGAGGTCCTCTACTAGGTTTCCGCCATGGAAGCACTGCGTGGTGTTCTCGGCCTCATCCTGATGTTGGCGATCGCCTTCCTGGCCTCACGCGATCGGCGCGGCATCCGCTGGCGGACGGTACTGGTCGCGTTGGCCCTGCAGATCGTCTTCGCCTTCCTGGTGCTGCGGACGTCCCCGGGCAAGACCGTCCTCAACTGGCTGTCGGCCCGGGTGGAGACCCTGATCGGCTACACCAGCGAAGGCAGCGACTTCGTCTTCGGTCCCCTGATGCAGGTCGGCGCACCCAACGGGGTGGCCTTCGCCCTGCAGGTGCTGCCGGTGATCGTCTTCCTCGGTGCGCTGATCTACCTGCTGCTCTACCTACGGGTGATCCAGTTCGCCACCCACTACATCGGCGGCGCCATCGGCAAGCTGGTCAAGGTCACCAAGGTCGAGTCGATGTACGCCGCGGTCGTGGTCTTCCTCGGCCTGTCCGAGGCCCCGCTGCTGATCAGCCCGTACCTGAAGAAGCTGAACGCGGCGCAGACGTTCACCATCATCGTCGCCGGTCTCACCGCCGCCTCCGGCTCCACCCTGGTCGGCTACTCACTGCTCGGCGCACCGCTGCCCTATCTGCTCGCCGCAACCGTGATGAACGCGCCCGCGTCGCTGGTGATGGCCAAGATCATCTGGCCCGACACCGTCCGGGAGCCGGTCGAGGTCGCCGAACCGGGCCCCGAGGCCGAGAACGGACGGACAGGACGGACAGCAGGACGACGCCCAGCAGACCGTGGCCGCCAGGATCACCACCGAGCGGATCAGCAAGGCCGAGGCGACCCGGGCCGCCGCCGACGACGACTTCGACGTCCGCGAGATCCGCGACACCGAGTCGGCCAACGTGCTGGACGCCATCGCCCGGGGCGCACTGGCCGGCGGCAAGGTCGCGGTCTCGATCGCCGCCCTGCTGATCGCCTTCGTGGCCCTGATCGCACTCGCCAACGGCATCATCGGCGGCATCGCCGGTTGGTTCGGCGTGCAGGGCCTGACCTTCCAGCAACTGCTCGGCTACGTGATGGCCCCGATCGCCTGGCTGCTCGGCGTCCCCTGGCACGACGCGGTGAACGCCGGCCAGTTCATCGGCATCAAGACCGTGCTGAACGAGTTCGTGGCCTACGGCGAGTTCGGCGCCCAGGTCTCCAGCTACGCACCCGTCACCGTGGTCGTCGTCACCTTCGCCCTGGCCGGCTTCGCCAACTTCGGCTCGATCGCCATCGCCATCGGCGCGCTCGGCAGTCTGCGCGCCCAGATCCGCGGTTTCGTCGCCCGGGTCGGGCTCCGCGCCCTGCTGGCCGCCACCCTGGCCAACCTGGCCAACGCCGCGATCGCCGGTCTCGTCTTCGTCCGCTGACCTGAGCCCGCAGATGAAGTCGCCGCGGGGAATGATTGCCCGCGACGGACGGTTGCACCTCAGGTTCGCCAACCGGAGCGCTGATCGGAAGGACCCGCTGTGACGTCACCCGTGGTGAGTGACGCCTCGGTCGACCCGCGAGGCGGCCGCGCCGGCGTCTGGTCGCGGCTGCGGCACGACCGGGCCGCGGTGGTCGGCGCCCTGATCATCGTGGCGTTCGTGCTGGTCGCCCTGTTCGCACCGCTGATCACCAAGATCTCGGGCCACAACCCCTACGACTACGACCTGGACGCTCTCGGGCCGAACACCGCACCGCTCGGTTCCGGCGGCGGGATCAGCGCCGACCACTGGTTCGGGGTCGAGCCGGGCACCGGCCGTGATCTGTTCGCCGTGGTCACCTACGGCGCCCGCACCTCGTTGCTGGTCGGCATCACCGCGACCATCGTCTCGGTCGCGCTGGGCGTGCTGATCGGGGTCGTCGCCGGCTACTTCGGCGGCTGGACCGACCGGCTGATCAGCCGGGCCACCGACGTGATCTTCGGCTTCCCCTCGCTGATCTTCATCATCGCCCTCGGCGCCATCGCCCCGGCCTGGTTCCCCAAGTCGGCGTTGATCGTGTTGGTGATCGGCTTCTTCGGCTGGCCGTCGATCGCCCGGGTCGTCCGCGGGCAGACCCTGACGCTGAAGGAGCGCAACTACGTGATCGCCGCGCAGGCCTCCGGCGCCGGCGCCGCGCACATCGTCTTCTCCGAGCTGCTGCCCAACCTGACCGCCACCATCATCGTCTTCGCCACCATCTCCATCCCCGGCAAGATCGGCACCGAGGCGGCGTTGTCGTTCCTCGGGGTCGGGGTGCCGCCACCCACGCCGGCCTGGGGACGCTCGATCGGTGAGGCGATCAACTGGATCTCGATCGACCCGATGTTCCTGATCTTCCCCGGTGCCGCACTCTTCGTCATCACGATGGCCTTCAACCTGTTCGGCGACGGCCTCCGTGACGTCCTGGACCCGCGATCGGCCGGTGCGCTATGAGACTGGCCCGCTTCATCGGTGGCCGGCTGCTCGGCATGATCGTCGTGTTGTTGATCATCGCCCTGATCAGCTACCTGATCTTCTACCTGCTTCCCGCCAACCCCGCGCAACTGTCCTGCGGCCGCCCCTGCACGCCGGCCCGGTTGGCCCAGGCCGAGGCGTTCATGGGCTACGACAAGCCGTGGTGGTCGCAGTTCCTCAGCTTCCTCGGCGGCCTGGTCGGCGGCCGGACGTTCGGCACCGGCGCCACCGCGATCCAGTGCTCCGCGCCCTGCTTCGGCTATTCGTTCCGACTGAACGAGCCGGTCACCCAGCTGATCCTGGAACGGGCGCCGGTCACCTTCTCGATCGCCCTCGGGGCAGCGGTCCTGTGGCTGATCCTCGGGGTCGGCACCGGTGTCGCCTCCGCCCTGAAGCGGGGGACGTTGATCGACCGCGGCCTGACCACCCTGTCGGTCGCCGGCGTCTCGGCACCGGCCTACCTGGTCGGGCTGCTGGGGATCCTGCTGTTCGGTTTCACCCTGAACGTGGTGCCGATCGGCGGCTACGTGCCGTTGACCGAGAGCCCGGTCGACTGGCTCTGGCACCTGGTGCTGCCCTGGATCGTGCTGGCCCTGCTGAACGCCGCGATCTACACCCGGCTGACCCGCGGCCAGATGCTCGACGTCCTGGGTGAGGACTACATCCGCACGGCCCGGGCCAAGGGCCTGGCCGAGCGGCGGGTGATCGGCCGGCACGCCCTGCGCAACGTGCTGATCCCGGTGGCCACGGTGTTCGGGCTCGACCTCGGAACACTGCTGGGCGGTGTGGTGTTGACCGAGAAGGTGTTCGCCATGCAGGGCCTCGGTGCGCTGCTGCTGGACGCCGTCGGCAACCTCGACCTACCGGTGCTGGTGGGCGTCACCTTGTTCTCGGCCTTCTTGATCATCGTGGCCAACTTCGTGGTCGACATCAGCTACGGCCTGCTCGACCCGCGGGTGAAGACCGGTGCCCGGTGACCGGGCCCGGCCCTCGATTCTCACTGCAGTGAAAGGAACTTCTATGACCAAGCCCTTCGACCGACTCAGGGCGCCTCGACCCTTCGGCGCGCGCGGCGCACGCCGGGGGTTGGCTCTCGTGCTGGCGGCCGGGCTGTTGCTGGTCTCGGCGTGCAACGCCAACCCGGGCCAGTCCTCGAACACCCAGACCACGGCGGCGACCAAGGGTGGCGATCTGACCATCCTGACCTCGCAGACCACGATCAACTTCGACCCGGCCAAGAGCCAGTCGCTGGCCATCACCAGCCTGGGCCTGGTGCTGCGCCGGCTGACGTCCTGGCAGACCAGCCCGACCGAGACCACCAAGCCGATCCCGGATCTGGCCACCGACACCGGACGCTCCAGCGACAACGGCAAGACCTGGACCTACACGCTGAAGGACGGGCTGAAGTACGACGACGGCACCGCCATCACCAGCCAGGACATCAAGTACGGCGTCGAGCGGTCCTTCGCCGCCCAGCTCTCCGGTGGGCTGAGCTATCACAAGGCGTTGCTGGTGGGCGGTTCGGACTACCGCGGCCCCTACGACGGCAAGCAGCTCTCCTCGATCGAGACCCCGGACAACAAGACGATCATCTTCCACCTGAACGCCCCCTACGCCGACTGGCCCTGGATCGTCTCGATGGGTGCGTTCGCCCCGGTGCCGAAGGCCAAGGACACGAACCCGGCGACCTACGGCAACGACCCTGCTGCCTCCGGCCCGTACAAGATCGACTCGCTGCAGCAGGGCGTCTCGCTGGTCATGTCGCGGAACCCGAACTGGGATCAGGCCACCGACCCGGCCCGTACCGCCGGCCCGAACACGATCACCTTCAAGATGAGCCAGGACGAGACCGTCCAGGCCCAGGCGTTGATCAGTGACAGCGGCTCGGCCCAGACCAGCTTCGGTGCCGATTTCGTCCCGGCCGCCCAGCTCGCCCAGGCCGCCGGCAACCCGCAGGTCGGCAACCGGCTGGTCACCTCCGGCGACGGCGCGCTGAACTTCCTGTCGCTGAACACCCAGCGGGGAAACCTGAAGAACAAGGAGATCCGGCAGGCGCTGAACTACGCGATCGACCGGAACGCGTTCATCACCGCCTCCGGCGGCACGAAGACGGGTGACCCGGCGACCACGTTGATCACCCCCGGCATCGAGGGTCGCCAGGCCTACGATCTGTACCCGGCCGGCACCAGCGGCAACGTGACCAAGGCCAAGCAACTGCTCAGCGACGCCGGCCACGCCGACGACCTGAGCTTCACCCTGGTCACCTCCAACCAGCCGATCGCGCTGGCCCAGGCCCAGGCCATCCAGCAGGCCTACGCCAAGGTGAACGTGAAGATCACCCTGCGGCCGTTGGACGCCAACGCGGTCGCCGATCTGGTCACCCAGGGCAACGGTGACTACGACATGTACCTCGGCAGCTGGCAGCCGGACTTCCCGAGTGCGAACGGCAACATCCAGCCGCTGTTCGACTCCAGCCAGATCGGTGGTGGCGGCTACAACACCTCGCGCTACGACAACGCGAAGTGGATCGTTGATCAGGCAGGCCACCGAGGCCGACACCCCGGCCGACGCCGAGGCGTTGTGGGCCCAGGCCGACAAGACGATCATGGCCGACGCCCCGGTGGTGCCGCTGAGTTACGCCAAGAACTCCTTCCTGCACGGATCGAAGGTGCAGAACTTCTTCATCGGCGAGTTCCCGGCGTATCCGAACTATCTGAGGGTGAGCCTGAGCCAGTGAGCGAGCAGGCTTCTCCGCCGTCCCCGGCAGCAGCAACGGCAGAAACGGCGCTGGCGGTGCGCGATCTGCGGATCGCGTTCCGCGGTGCCGACCTGGGCCGGGGCCGGCGGAGTGAGCCGACCGAGATCGTCCACGGCATCGACTTCGATCTCTACCGGGGCAGGGTTCTGGCCCTGGTCGGTGAATCCGGCTCGGGCAAGAGTGTGACGGCCATGTCCCTTCTCGGGCTGTTGCCGCCCAGTGCGTCGGTCTCGGGCCGGGTCACCCTCGGCGACGAGGAGTTGCTGGGCGCTTCGGCGGAGCGGCTGCGGTCCGTGCGCGGGCAGGCGATCGCCACCATCTTCCAGGAGCCGGCCGGAGCACTGAACCCGGTGTTCACGATCGGCCACCAACTGGAGGAGGCGATCTGGGCCCACCACCCCGAGCTCGGTGCCGCCACCCGACGCCGACGGGCGTTCGAACTGCTGGAGTCGGTCCAGGTGCAGAACCCGGCACGGATCGCGGCGGCCTACCCGCACGAGACCTCCGGGGGCCAACTGCAGCGGGCGATGATCGCGATGGCGATCAGCAACGACCCCGAGATCATCATCGCCGACGAACCGACCACCGCGCTGGACGTGACCGTGCAGGCCGGCATCCTCGAGTTGCTCCGCGACCTCAAGGACCGGCTCGGCACCGCGGTGCTGCTGATCACCCACGACATGGGCGTGGTGGCCGATCTGGCCGACGACGTGGCGGTGATGCGGCAGGGATCGATCATCGAACGGGCGCCGAGCAGCGAACTGTTCGCCCACCCGAAAGAGGACTACACCCGGGAGCTGCTGGCCGCCGTGCCCGAACTGGACGCGGCCACCGCCCGGGATGCCGGGCCCGACGGCTCCGACGGCGACCGGCCGAAGGCGGCAGCCGAACTGGTCGACGCCGATGTGGTGTTCGGCCGTGGCCCCGAGGCCGTGCACGCCGTCGACCACGTCAGCCTGCGGATCGAACCGGGCGAGTTCGTCGGACTGGTCGGCGAATCCGGCTCGGGCAAATCCACCGTCGGCCGGACGCTCAGCGGTCTGGTGCCACTCGGCTCCGGCTACGCCGAACTGGCCGGCGTCGACCTCAGCCGCGCTCGCGGCTCCGCACTGCGCCGGGTCCGCTCCCGGCTCGGCCTGGTCTTCCAGGACCCGGCCAGCAGCCTGAACCCCCGCCACACCATCGGACGCAGCATCGCCGACCCGCTGCGGCTGCACACCGAGCTCGACCAGAACGGCCGCCGGGCCCGGGTGGACGAACTGCTGGACGCCGTCCGCCTGGACCGGTCGCTGGCCGAGCGGTTGCCGCACGAGCTCTCCGGCGGTCAACGCCAGCGGGTGGCGATCGCCCGGGCCCTCTCGACCGAGCCGGAACTGCTGATCGCCGACGAGCCGACCAGCGCGCTGGACGTCTCGGTGCAGGAGCAGATCCTGGTGCTGTTGAGAAAACTCCAGTCCGAACTCGGTTTCGCCTGCCTGTTCATCAGCCACGACCTGGCCGTGGTCAGCGAGCTGACCTCTCGGGTGATCGTGATGCAGGACGGCCGGATCGTCGAGCAGGGCCCCACCCGGCAGGTGTTGCAGCATCCGGCCGAGCCCTATACCCAACGGCTGTTGGCCGCCGTCCCGGTGGCCGACCCCCGGGCTCAGGCGGAACGTCGTGCCGCCTGGCTGGAGTTGGAGACCTCAGTCGGCTGAAGGCTGACCCGCACGCGTCCGGCCCTCACGCCATTCGCGGACGACCCGCTCGACGTCCTGGGTCCGGACGAAGACCGGCGGCCCGTCGGCCCCGCGCAGCCGTTCGGCGCGGATCTGGGCGTTCAGGGCCGCGACGATCTCCCGGACCCGTCGCTCCGACCGCTCCCCCGCCACCAGATCCGGCAACTCCTCGACCGCCCGGGCCAGCGCCAGTGCGGGCGGCAACATCCCGGAGATGTCCTCACGCTCGACCCACTGGCGGACCCACCAGTTCGGATCGTGTCGCCGGCCCAACCCGGGCAGAGGTTTACCGGCACCCGGCAGGTTGTCGAAGTGGCCCGCTTCCCGGGCCTCCCTGATCTGCCGATCGACATTCGATTCGTGCGGCGTCATCACCTCAGTTTAGGAGCGGCCTCTCGCTCCGGTTCTCCGACGGCTCAGGTGTGGCACGCTGGACGACGTGGACGCCTGGCTGATCGGACTGATCGCGGTCTGCGCCGTCGGGCTGGGTGCGATCGTCTTCGGCGCGCTGCACGACCGGGCCCGGCACCGCCGCCAGGTGGCCGAACTGACCTCGGCACCGGACCGGTCCATCCCCAGCTTCGCGGGCACCGCGGCGGCCCCTCCCAGCTATCTCTCCGAACTGCAGGCGCGACGTCCGCCGGCCACCCCGTCCACCGTTCTCGACCGGGGCGAGCGATCGAAGCTGAGCGCTGCGCTGGAGCAGTCGGACACCGTCACGGTGAAGGTCGGTTACGCCTCGAAGGACTTCGTCACCGACCCCGAGCCGGGCTGGGCCGTCCTCGACTCGCCGCGGGTGTTGGCCTGCGCCGAGCCGGTCACCTCATTGCGCGAGATCCTCGCCCTGTTGGAGAAAGCGGTGCTCAGCGACACCGCACTGGTGATCGTCGCCCCGGCCGTCGACCCGCAGGTGCTGGAGACCCTGGAGGTCAACCGGATCCAGCAGAAGATGAAGATCCTGGTGGTGCTGAGCAAGGATCCGAAACCGGTCGACGCCATCTGCACGGCCACGATGGCCCGGCTGATCGGTCGCGCCGACCTGCAGGCCGGCTACGTCACCGGCGCCGAGCTCGGTGCCTGCGAACGATGGGTCAGCTCGGCCCGGGCCAGCCACCTGATCGGCCCGGCCACCCGGAACGCCGCCTCCGGTCCCGCCGGCGCAGAACCCGCACCGAGGGAGGAGTCGTGAGCGAGCGGCGTCTCGGCACGGTCGCCCTGGCCGCGATCACCCCGGTCCTGTTCGGCACCACCTATCTGCTCACCACGAACTTCCTGCCGCCGGGACGGCCGTTGCTGATCGCCCTGGGCCGTAGCCTGCCCACCGGGCTGGTGTTGATCATCGGCTCGAAGCCGCCGCCCCGCGACTGGTGGCTACGGTTCGTGATCTTGTCGGTGCTCTACTCCTCGGCCTTCTTCCCGTTGCTGTTCGTCGCGGCCTATCTGTTGCCCGGCGGGGTGGCCTCGGTGATCAACTCGCTCGGCCCGATCGCCACCGCCGTGCTGTCGATCTTCCTGCTGCAGAACAGGATCCGGGCCGTCCAGGTGGTCGCCGGGCTGCTGGGGATCTGCGGAGTCGCCCTGCTGGTGCTCAGCTCGGCGGCCCGGCTGAACGGCTGGGGCCTGCTGGCCATGATCTGCTGCGTGCTGATGTTGTCGGTGGCCGCCGTGCTGACCAAACGGTGGGGGCGCCCGCCCGGCTTCACCTCGATCGCCTTCACCGGCTGGACGTTCCTGCTCGGCGGGATCACCCTGCTCCCCTTCACCCTGATCTTCGAGGGTCTGCCGCAATCCCTGACCGGTAAGGAGATCGGCGGCTTCGTCTATCTGGCCGTGCTGAGCGGCATCACCGCCTACGGCATCTGGTTCTGGGCGCTGGGGCGGCTGGCGCCGAGCGCGGTGATGTTCCTCGGCCTGCTGAACCCGGTGGTGGCCGCTGCGCTCGGCTGGGTGGTGCTGAACCAACGGCTCAACGGCTGGCAGCTGTTCGGGGCCGCGCTGGTGCTGACCGCCGTGGTGCTGGGCCAGGTCGGCCCCCGCCACGAGAAGAACCGGCGGGACCGGTCGCCGGACGTCCGTCCCGTTAGCATCACCAGGTGAGCCGAGACGAGCCAGCTCCCCAGCCGGAACCCGAACCCGACTCGGACCCACGCTGGCCGCGGTCGGTCTACGGCATCGGCGACGAGCCGGACCCGCGGTTCAGCTTCGCCAACGAGCGGACCTTCCTGGCCTGGGTCCGGACGGCCCTGGCCCTGATCGCCGGCGGGGTGGCCCTGACCGCCTACGGCGAGGTCACCGAACGTCGATCGGTGGTGATCGTCGTCGGCTCGGTGCTGCTGAGCGCCTGCGGTCTGCTCTCCGGCGTCGGGGCCCTGATCAACTGGGCCCGGAACGAGCGGGCGATGCGGCTGAACCGGCCGCTGCCCGGCACCCCGTTGCTGCCGGTGCTGGTGGTCGTCCTGATCGTCTTCGGGGTGATCGCCATCGTCCTCGGTGTGAACGCCGTCGTGATCGACCGATGAGCGCGGCGGGACCCGGCTCGCGAGCCCCGTGGGATCCGGGCGCCCAGCCCGAGCGGACCCGGCTCGCCTGGCAGCGCACCGCACTCTCCGGCCTGGCCGCCAGCCTGGTCGTCGGCAAGCTGATCGCGCGGCACTCGACCGTGCTCGGCATCGTCCTGGCCGCTCTCGCGATCGCTATCACCGCAGCGATGCTGGTGCTGAGCCGGATCCGGTACCACCGCTCGAACGCGGCCCTGTTCGCCCGGGGGCGGCTGCCGGACGCCCGGGTCTACGCAGCGACCACCGCGTTGATCGTCCTCACCGCTCTCGGTGCGGCCGGCTACACCCTGCTCGAGCTCGTCGCCGCGCCCTGAGTTGCTCAGGCGTAACCCAGCTCGTCCAGCCGTTCGTCGTCGATGCCGAAGAAGTGGGCGATCTCGTGCACCACGGTGACGTGGATCTGTCGGTGCAGTTGCTCGACCGAGTCGCAGTGGTTCAGCAACGGTTCGCGAAAGATCAGGATCCGGTCCGGTAGCGCCCCGGCGTAGCTGGTGTCGCGCTCGGTCAGCGGGATCCCCTCGTACAGCCCGAGCAGATTCGGGTTGTCGTCGGCGGGGCGGTCCTCGACCAGGACCACACAGTTCTCGATCATGTCGGCCAGCTCGCGGGGGATCGTGTCCAGCGCTCGGCCGACCTCGGCGTCGAAGTGTTCCGGATCGAGGTGCATCGCCACCGCCTGAGCATATTCAGCCCACCGAATCCCGAATGACAGTCGTGAAATTACTGCGGTGTCAACGGCGTGTCGAGTTGCCATCAGCCCTCGATCTCTACTCAACCGTTGCGAAGACGCCTGAGAAATGCTTAGGCTCCTGGGAATTCTGAGGTTGCTGTGACTCCCGAAGCGCCGCCCCGACTCCCCCGAAGGATCTCCAGATGAACCGTTCCCGACAGGTCCTCGGCGTGGCCGTCGCCGCTGTCACCACCGCCGGCATCGTCACCGGGATCGGCGGCATCGGGCTGGCCGCGGCCGATTCGGCCACCGCGATCACCGCCGTCAACATCCGCTCCGGGCCGGGCACCGGCTACCGGATCGTCGGCGGCCTCTACCGCGGCCAGTCCCTCACCCGGCTGGCGTCGGCGCAGAACGGCTGGGTCAAGGTGCGCTTCAACGGCTCCTCGGCCTACGTCGCCAGTCGCTACCTCTCGATGAGCAAGAACGACCTGCCCGCAGCGCCCCCGACCATCCAGACCACCGGAACGAAGACCGCAACCACCCTGCTGAACGTCCGCGCGAGCGCGAGCCTGTCCGCCGCGGTGATCGGCTACGTCTCGTCCGGACAGAAGGTCGGCCTGACCGGCCGCAGCTCGGGCGGCTACGCCGAGATCGTCTACGGCGGCGAGCGGGCCTGGGTGAGCGCGAAGTACCTCACCGGCACGGCCAGTGGACTTCCTCGGGTCACCGGGACCCGGGTGGCGACCACGACCCTGATGATCCGCAGCAGTTCGGGCAGCGACTTCACCGACCTCGGCGAGGTGGCCAAGGGCACCAAGCTGTCGGTCACCGGCGCAGTGCAGAACGGCCGCGCCCAGATCGTCTACGCCGGCGCGGTCCGCTGGGTCACCGCGCAGTACCTGGCCAACAGCGCGGTCACCCAGCCCAGCACGGGCAGCCTGCCCAAGGTCACCGGCAGCCGGTACGCGACCACGCTGCTCAACATCCGCAGCTCCGCGGCGGCCAGCTACACCCTGATCGGGACGGCGGCCCGCGGCACCAAGCTCTCGATCACCGGCGTCCAGAGCAACGGCCGGGCCCAGATCGTCTACAACGGCGCGGTCCGCTGGGTCACCGCGCAGTACCTGTCGACGGCGAAACCGACCGGTTCGACCGGCAGCACCGGCTCGACCGGCACCGGTTCGACCAGCACCGGTTCGACCAGCACGGCGAGCTACACCGTGGAGAAGGGTCTGAAGCCCAACGCGATCAAGGTCCACCGCGCCGCACTGACCGCCTTCCCCGCGATCAAGACCTACTACGGCGTCCGGCCCGACTCGATCCCCGACCATCCGAGCGGACACGCGCTCGACCTGATGCTGCCCTACAGCAACTACACCTCCGCTGCCGCTCACGCCTACGGCCTGCAGGTGGCCAACTGGGCCCGGGCCAACGCGAAGGCCCTCGGCATCCAGTACGTCATCTACGACCAGCACATCTGGAACATCCAGCGCGACGCGGAGGGCTGGCGCTACATGGCCGACCGGGGCAGCGATTCGGCCAACCACAAGAACCACGTCCACATCACGGTCTACTGACAGCGGGCCAACCGAGCACGGGCCACACGATCACGGGCCGGGCGAGCAGGCTGACCGGAGCCGGCCGGTCTGACCGGCGGGATCCGGTTTGAGCGTCCTCGGCCGCGCGCCCTATCATCGTTCGCAGTCAGGTCCCCATCGTCTAGCGGCCTAGGACTTCGCCCTTTCAAGGCGGCAACGCGGGTTCGAATCCCGTTGGGGGTACGCGGTCGAGGCGGCTTCGACTCGGTTGGCTTCGACGCCACCCTGGCTGAGCCCGGTCACCGAGCCTCTGAGGACCTCCAGAACCGGCTCCGCCACGCGATGATGCTGTCCGCGACCTCGCTGAGACGGGATTCCAGCAGGAAGTGGCCACCGTCCAGCAGCTCGACGGTCGCCTGCGGTGCGTCGGCGCGGAAGGCGCGCGCTCCGGCCGGACCGAAGATCTCGTCGTTCCTTCCCCAGACCGCGAGGATCGGCACTCCTGAGGAGCGGAACCACTGCTGGATCGCCGGGTACAGCGAACGGTTCGTCTGGTAGTCACCGAACAGAGCGAGCTGGGCGGCGTCGACCCCGGGCCGGGCGAGCAACGCCAGATCGTGCTCCCAGGCGTCGGGGTCGACGGTGGTGGGATCGGGAACACCGTGCAGGTACTGCCATTCGACCGCCGCCCGTCCGAGAGCCGGCCGGAGCGCCTCCTCGTTCGCCGGTGTGGGATCGGCACCGTAGGCCCAGATCGGGGCCCAGAACTCTTCGACGAAACCCTCCTCGTAGGCGTTGCCGTTCTGCGAGATCACGCCTTCGATCGACTCCGGCCGGGCCAGAGCCAGGCGCCAGGCGATGGGGGCGCCGTAGTCCTGCGTGTACACCGTGTAGCGGGTGACACCGAGGACGTCCAGCAGCGCCGACGTGACCCGGGTCAGGGCGTCGAAGGTGTAGTCGAAGTCCTCGATCGACGGCGCCGAGGAGCGGCCGAACCCGACGTGGTCCGGTGCGATCACGTGGTAGGTGTCGGCCAGGGCGGGAATCAGGTGTCGGAACATGTGCGAACTCGTCGGGTAGCCGTGCAGGAGGAGCAGTACGGGCGCGGTCGCCGAGCCTGCCTCCCGGTAGAAGATCGTGTGCTCCTCGACAGTCACGGTGCGGTGGTGGACCCGGTTCATCGCCTAACCCCTTAATAGAGTTTTACTGGTTAGGCGAACCTAGCACGATCCCCCGGCTCGACCCACTGCCGGCTCTGGTGCTGCTCAGCTCGTGCGCGCGCGGTCTGCGTGCGCCCGCGCTTTCATCCGGTTGCCACACGCCGCCATCGAGCACCACTTCGCCGTGCCGGGACGGCTGTGGTCGAGAAGAAACAGGTTGCACTCGTGGTTGGCGCAGGCCCGCAGCCGCCCGGGGAACCGCTCGACGATCTCCGACCAGGCCAGCACGGTGCGAACCGCGAGCCGGTCATCAGCCGGGGCGCCGACCTCCCAGCTGACGCCGACCGGCGTCACCGTCGCCGTGTGCTCGGCAGCGTGGAGCACCGCGGTGAGCTGGTCGAGCGCGCCGGAACGCTGGTCGCTGTCGCCGCGAACGATCGCGTGCAGCGCGGACCGCGTCTGCCGGAGCCGTTCGACTTCGGCGGCCGATCCCGAGCCGCCCCACAGTCGTGCGAAGCGGGCACCGGAAACACCGTCCAGCTGGTCGGTCGGACTCCCGTCGATGACGGGCGCACTGTTCAGCACCGCCAGCAACAACTTCTCCGCCTGCACGTCAATCCCCTCGCTCTACCTTGCGCCTCGCGTACCGCGTTCCGCGCTAACGTCGCTCTAACCATTATCTACATAATAAGCGGTTAGCGCGATCCGGTGGGCCGGTGACCTGGCCCATCGCAGGGTTCGCCTCCTTGTCGCCAACCTGACCCTGCTCTGCAGCTACCACCACCGCCACTTCGCCCAGCGGGGCTGGCAGTGCATCATCACCACCGACGGCCTGCCGGTCTGGGTGCCGCCCCGCTGGATCGACCCGCAGCAGCGACCGATCCTCCACCACCGGATCATGATCAGCACCTGGGACGTGCAGGACCCGTCGACCTTCGACCCCCTGACCGGCTCGAGCCACCCGAGCAACCGGACCCGCCCGATTGACGGCCATGCCGATCCAGCGGCCGAGTCACCAGAACGGATCAGCACGGCCGACGCATCGGACCGGGAGCAGCAGGTCCACTGAGAGGCGACGCCCGTAGGCCCTGCGCGGCCAGCCGAAGCCGGGTCAGACGGAGATGCCCGCCTGGTCGGCGGATGCGTCAGCCAGAGACGCGGCGAGACGGGTCGCGGCCCGCCAGGCCAGGGCGACGGTGGTCAGGGTCGGGTTCGACGCGGTGGCGGTGGGGATGACGCCGTTGCCGCCGACGTACAGCTTCTTGACACCCCAGACCTCCAGGTCGGGGCTGCAGACCGAGGTCCCGTCGTCGGCCGGACCCATCCGGACGGTGCCCTGGTAGTGCAGAGAGGAGCCGCCGGCGGCCAGCTCGGGTCCCTCCGCGGCGGTGCCCAGACGATCGGCGACCGCCACCGACGCCTGCCGCATCTGCTCGATGACGGCGAGGTCCGCGTCGGTGCGGGAGTAGCGGATGTGCATCCGCGGCATGCCGTAGAAGTCGACCTCGGTCTCGCTGAACTCGACGGCGTCGGAGTACTGGATGTCCTTGGCGGCGTAGCAGGCGGTGACGGCCAGCCGCGACGTCGACAGGTCCTCGGCGCCCGGTCCCCCGCCCATCGACATCTTGAAGGCGGAGTTGGCCAGCGGGATGACGCCCATCTGCAGTGGGCGGGCGTCGGAGAACGGCGTGATGAGGCTCATCACGTTCTTCGGGTCACGCTCGAACTGCTGCGGGTCGAACTCGTCGGACAACGTCAGGAAGTTCGCCATCTGGAAGTGCTCGTTCAGGTAGTGACCGAGGGCCGGCGGGCGGATGCCGGACGCGAAGAGCACCTGCGGTGTCCGCAGACCGTCGGCGCAGACGATGACGTGCGCGGCCCGCACCTCGTACGTGGTGTCCGACCGGCGATCACGCAGTCGCGCCCCGACCGCGACGCCGTCCTCGACCAGCACCCGCTCGGCCAGCGTCTCGGAGCGGAGCTCGAAGCCCGGGACGTCGCGCTCGAGCTCGCCCAGGATCGCGCCGGTCCCGGCGAACCGGAGCGAGCCGTCCTCCCACCGGGTGGAGGTCGGCATGAAGCCGGTGGAGTTCAGGCCCGGGCCGTCGAGCACCTCGGCGACCGCGGCGCGCAGCGCCTCGGGCAGCCCCCGACCCGGGATCGGATGGGTGGTCGCGCCGAGCAGCTCCTCGGCCCGATCGAGCGCATTGTCCATGTCGTCAGCGTCGATGAAGGGGATGCGTTCGGACCCCTGCGGCCGCGGGCTCGAGGTCCCCCAGTGGATGCCCATCCCGCCGACGCCGCTGGCCATGCTGGCCGCGGGCAGACCGACCTCCCCCGGCTCGAGCTCGGGCCGGGGGTTGACGAAGAACAATCCCGGCAGGATCGTCTGCCGGAACTCCAGGCTCGGGTCGATGCCCGGCGCGATGTCGGACAGGGCCTGGGCGCGCACCACCCCGGCGTCCGGTCCCTGGGTGAGCAGCTGCGCCGCCGTCCGCTCCTCGTCGGTCAGATTCTGGGTGTGATCACCCCGCGAGCCGGGCACGACCGGTCCGACCTCGACCATCAGCACGCGGGCGTGCGGCGCAGCCTCGCCGATGGTGCGGGCGTAGGTGGCTCCGGCGGGGCCGGAGCCCACGATCACGACGTCGTACGTCTCGCGCTGGTCCATGTCAGGTCGTCCGTTCTGGTTCGGGGTCAGGGAAGCAGGGAGCTGGGGGTCAGGAAGCGGGGATGGCGGTCGAGGTCAGAGCGACGACGTGGCCCGTGTGGACCCACGGGTCGCCGCCGGTGCCCTCGTACTCGATCGTCAGCGGGCCGTGGTAGCCGTGCCGGTCGAGGATGCCGAGCGCCCTCCGCAGGTCGATCGGGCCCACCGTCCCGTCCTGTCCGACGTGGTGGGCCTTGACGTGCACCAGCTCGGCACGCGCCGCCAGAGCGTCGATGCCGTCGTAGAGGGAGGTCAGGTCCAGACCCGCGAACGGGTCGGCCGGTGCCGTCACGGGCTCGGCGAAGAGCGCCGCCATCAGCGGCTGCAGCAGCGCGTCGAAGTTGCCGAGATCCAGCAGCAGCCCGGGGCCGTCCGGCCCGACACCGTCGAGGAGCGCGTTCATCCAGACCGGGTCACTGGACGGCCCGCCGTGGTTCTCCACCAGGAGCCGGATGCCTCGCTCGGTCGCGAAGGCGCCCAGCTCGGTCAGGGCGTCGATCAGGTGAGGAGGGGGTACCTCGTCGTGCTGCGCGCTGAACGGCGAGCCGGCGTTGACCCTGACGAACCGGAACCCGAGGCCGGCGCAGCGGGCGATCCACCGCTTCAGCTCGGCCACGTCGGCCGCGAGCCGGGCCGGATCGGTCTGGGCGAGGTCACCGACGTCCACCGCCACGTTCACCAGAGCGAGGCCGGCGTCGCGCGCTTCGGCTGCGAAGGCGTCCAGCCGCTCGTCATCGAGACCGGTGAACTGGAACGCGACCGCCTCGACGCCGGCGACGGCGTACGTGCGGGCGGCCCGGGCCGGGAACTCGATGATGTCGAGCAGCTTCGGGAAGTCCTGGGCGTACGTCTGCTCGTCGCCGTTCCCGTCGGTGAACGCGATCGAGATCGGGCCTAGCTGCTCGCGGAGGCTGTAGGACGAGATCGACAGCTGGGTCAAGACGGTGGCCACCTCTTCGTGTCGGAACTCCCGATCCGCACCCGCGAATCGGTAGTGACTACCACTTTATCGTCCGGCCAGATCCTGGTCAATAGTGGTAGTGACATCCGATCGGAAGTGAACACTAGCCTGGGGGCATGGGACTTCGTGAGCTCAAGGCCATCCGGACGCGGCAACGGATGACCGACGTCGCCCTCGAGCTGTTCCTGCGTGACGGTTTCGACGAGACGACCATGGAGCAGATCGCCGAGGCCGCCGAGGTCGGCACCACGACCCTCTACCGCTACTTCTCCACCAAGGACCAGCTGCTGCTCGACCCGCTGGTCGAGGCGATCAACCTCGCACCGCACCTGCGCAGCCGGCCCGCCGACGAGCCGCTTGCCCAGTCCCTGGCTGCGGCGTTGCTGGCGGCCGCCGCCGCGTTCGACGGGGCCGGCCCCCGGATCGCGGAGATGCGTCGGCTGGTGGACACGGCCCCGGTTGCCCGGGCGAGGCTGTGGGACCGGGTCCGGACGCTCCGGGAGGATCTCGAGACGGCGATCGCCGAACGGATGGACCGGAGCCCGAATGAGCTGGCGGTCCGGGTGACGGCGGGTCTGACACTCGACCTCTTCCACCTGGTGGACCGGGACCCCGACGACACCCGAACCCGTGAGCAGACGCTGGCCGGGCTGTTGAGCGTCCTTCCTTCCAGCACCGTCGTCGTCCCCGAGCTCCCCCAGACCCCGGCCGAACCCAGCTGACCCGACGGCGACCGATCAGCGCTGTCGGTGGCAGGGTCGTGGCGCTCACGGCGTCGTGCAGACGGACCGTCAGAGCATCATGTCCGCGAAGCGGCTGTAGTGCCCTGGACCCGCGAAGCGGTGGCACCGGGGCTACCGCGCTGCGTCGGGCGTCAGACCAGAAGTCGGCGAGAGCTTCAGCGCCGCACGCTTGACCGCAGTCACGAACGCGGTCGTTGCCGGCGACCGTTGCGCAGGCGTCACGATCAGCATGCTCCGGGTCTGCACCACGTCCGGGTCGTCGACGGCGATCAGACGTCTGGACCCAGACGTTGAAGGGTCCTCAGTGGGCACCGCCGGCACGGAGCAATGTTTCTGACCGGACGAGGTTTCTGACCGGACGAGGTTTCTGACCGGACGAGGTCTCCCGATCCTTGTGAGAGTGTGAGTCGGGTGACAGAGAGTTTGCCCGCGGTTCAGGACTGGGTCGGCGACGAAGTCGAGGGGCTGCTGCCTCGGCACAGAGTGCCCGGCTTGGCGGTCGGGATCGCCGACCGGGCCGGCCCGATCTGGTCGGCCGGCTTCGGCACCACCGCACGGGACGGCGGACATCCTGTGTCGCCCGAAACGATCTTCAGCCTGCAGTCGATCTCGAAGATGTACACCGCGACAGCAGTGATGTGCGCCGTCGCTGACGGGCTGGTCGACCTCGACGCTGCGGTGACGACGTACCTGCCGGAGTTCACCGTCCACAGCGACTGGGAACCTGAGCCGCAGTCCCAGATCACCCTGCGTCACCTACTCTCCCATCGCACCGGGCTGGTCCACGAAGCACCGCGCGGATCGAACTTCAACGGTGACGACGACTCGTTCGACGACCACTGCGCCAGCATCAGCGACACCGCTCTCCAGTTCCGCGTCGGCGAAAGGTACGCCTACTCCAACCTCGGCATCGACCTTGCCGCTTGGGTGCTGCAACGCATGAGCGGGCTAGCCTTTCCCGCCTACCTCGACCGGGTGCTGCTCGGCCCTCTCGATCTGCGGCGCACCACCTTCGACCCCGCCCGGATCGCCGCTGAGCCCGACAGGGCGACCGGACACGTCGAGACCGGGCCGCCTGCTCTGAGGGTTCCGATGATCGGCGCCGCCGGCGGCTACGCCAGCGTCGACGACGTCCTGCGTTACGCCGCATTCCATCTGAACTCCGGGAGCGGCGTGCTCGCACCCGAGCGGCTCGAGCAGATGTACCACCTGGTGGGCGCCGACCCTGATCAACAAGTCGGCTACGGCCTCGGCATCCACACCAGCCGACGAAACGGTCGACTGGTCCGCAACCACGGCGGCGGCGGGTTCGGGTTCCTCTGCGATCTTGTCTGGGATCCAGCGACCGGTGTCGCTGTCGTCGTCCTCACCAACTCAGAAGACCACCCCTTCCAGTTGTCGCTGTCCACCGACATCCTTGATCTAGTCAGCCCGATGACGATGCATCCCCGGCCGACATCGCCGCAACACCGCACGACGTAACTGCTGCTGCCGACGACCGCTGACCAGTCGTTCCTCAGACCCGGTCTGCAGAGTGATGCCCCCGATGTCGGTCGATCTCGAGCATGTGGGTCTCCGCCCAGTTGCGGACGTGGGCCAGCACCTCGGCCAACGACCGGCCGAGGTCGGTGAGGCCGTAATGGACGGCGGGCGGCACGGTGCTCTCGACCCGGCGGCTGACCAACCCGTCGGCCACCAGGCCGGCGAGCGTCTGCGACAGCATCTTCCGCGAGATGCCGGGGGCGCGCCGGACCAGCTCGGCGAACCTCAACTCGGCCCCGTGGTCCGACAGCACCGCCATGATCATCACCACCCACTTGGTACCGATCCGGTCGAGCAGCGATCGGGTCGGGCACTGCGGGTCGAAGAGGTCACCGCGAGCCCCCACGGTCACCCCGAGGTGACCAGGGACCGGCGAAGTGCCGTCTTCCGTAGAGGGACGCCTGCTCATACGGTCACGGTAACCAACAGTGACCAGGAGTAGAGACGTGACCGAAGTGCTTCACCCGATTCAGCACCGCGCCGGCGAGGTGCGCCACGTTCGCGTGCGGGACGCCGAACTCGAGACAGAGGTGTGGGGCGACGGGCCGCCATTGCTGCTGGTGCACGGTTTCCCGCACACCCGCGACCTGTGGTCGGCGATGGTCGGGCCACTCTCGGCGACCCACCAGGTGATCGCCCTCGACCTGCGCGGTACGGGTGGCAGCAGCCGGGCAGAAGCGGGGTACGACGCGCTCTCGCTCAGCGCCGACCTCGAGGCCGTGCTCGAGGCAGTGCTCGAGGCAGTGTGGGCACGTCCGCCGCACAGCCCGCCGACGTGGCCGCCATCGACGCCGGCGTCCCGGCAGCCTTCGCCCTGGCCGTCCGGCGGCCGGACCTGGTGCGTCGACTGGTGCTGATGGAGGGCACCCTCGGCACCCTGCCCGGCGCGGAGTCGTTCTTCGCCGGCGGACCGCCGTGGTGGTTCGGCTTCCACGCGCTGCCGGGGTTCGCGGAGTCCGTGCTCGTCGGCCACGAGGGCGACTACCTCGACTTCTTCTACCGCACGGGCACCCACGACGGCCGTGGCATCGATCACGGAGTACGCGACCGGTTCGTCGCCGCCTACACCGGCGAGGAGTCCCTGCGGTGCGGGTTCGAGCACTACCGCGCGATGCCCACCAGCGCCGCCCAGCTGAGCCGGCTGGTCGCCGAACACCGGCTGGAAGTCCCGACCTTGGCGATCGGGGCACAGCCGGTCGGCGGCGCCCTGCACGGACAGCTGAGCCGGATCTGCACGGACCTGCGCGGTGAACTGGTGCCCGACTGCGGGCACCTCGTCCCGCTGGACCGACCCGACGTCCTGCTGTCGCTCTTCGCCGATTTCCTCAGCCCGTAAGGGATCCAGCGTCAGTCGCGTGCGTCAGGCTCCGCTTGCCTGCCGGACGTTCGGCTGCTGCTCGGTACCGGCGGTCCAGCTGGCCAGGAGGCGCAGCGCGTCGTCGGTGGGCGTCTGCGGTTCGGCGGTGTAGACGGTGATCGTCAGGGTGGGGTCGGCGGCGAGCGTCATGGAGTCGAAGGTGAGGTCCAAGTCGCCGACGAGCGGGTGGTGGATGCGTTTGCGGCCGGAGGTGTGCAGCCGGACGTCCTGCGCGGCCCAGCGGGTGCGGAAGGCCTCACTGCGGGTGGCGAGCTCACCGACGAGCTCGGTCAGCTCCCGGTCGAGCGGGTCGTGGCCGGCCGACGAGCGCAGCAGGGCGACGGTCATCTCGGCCACCGCATCCCAGTCGGGGTAGAAGTCCGTCGCGCGCGGGTCGAGAAAGGTGTAGCGAGCGAGGTTCACCGCGGCACCGGAATGATCATCGAGGTCGGCGTAGAGGGCGGCGCAGAGCCGGTTGGTCGCCACCAGGTCGAGCCGGGAGTTGCTGACGAAGGCGGGGGCATGGCCCAGCTGGTCCAGCACCCGCTGCACGCTGGCCGGGGCGCGCCTGGACGCTCGCCGTCGGGGTCGAGCGAGGACGGACGCGCCGCGCATCAGGTCGCTCAGGTGCTGGCGTTCGGCCTGGTCGAGGTCGAGCGCTCGGCTCAGCCCGTTGAGCACGGAATCCGAGACGCCCGCGTGGCGTTGCCCCGCTCGAGCCGGACGTAGTAGTCCACGCTGACGCCGGCGAGCGCGGCCGCCTCCTCCCGCCGCAGTCCCGGCACCCGCCGAGGGCCGACCGGAGTGGGTAGCCCCGCGGCCTCGGGCGTCCGCCGCGCGCGTCGGGTGATCAGGAACTCCCGTATCTCCTCGCGCCGGTCCACGCCTCCCAACGTACGGCCCCGACGACGGTCCCAGGGAGTTCTGCGAGGCCCCCTCTCGTCGGGACTCACACCTGCAGACGAGAAGCGCTGCACTGGAAGCAGCCGGCGGCACGGGTCGCGGGCACCGACGAAGGAGGACGGCCATGACGTCATCAGCGGCAGGGGAAGCGACGAAGGTCTGGTTCGTGACCGGTGCGTCCCGAGGCTTCGGTCGGCCGTGGGCCGAAGCCGCGCTCGCGCGGGGCGACCGGGTCGTCGTCACGGCTCGTGACGCCGACACCCTGGCCGACCTGGTCGCCCAGTACCCCGAGCGAGGGTTGGCCCTCGACCTCGACGTCACCGAACGCACGGCGGTGTTCGACGTCGTCGGCCAGGCGGTGGAGCACTTCGGCCGGATCGACGTCATCGTGGGCAACGCCGGCTTCGGGGTGTTCGGCGCAGTGGAGGAGACCAGCGAGTCAGCCGTCCGGCGACAGCTCGAGGTGAAGCTGCTCGGGAACGTGTGGCTGTTGCAGGCGGTCGCTCCCCTGCTGCGCTCGCAGGGCGCCGGGCACGTGCTGCTCACCTCGAGCTTCGGCGGCCTGGTCAGCTTCGCGACGGCCGGGCTGTACGCGGCCTCGAAGTACGCCCTCGAAGGGGCTCGGCGAGTCGTTCGCGGCCGAAATGTGTGACTTCGCAGGTGGGCTCGGAAATTTGACGCTTGGGACTGACTCGTGCCATAGCATCAAATGCTATAGTCCGGGTATGTCGAGAGGTGATGTGCTGCGCCAGGTGATGCACGACACCGGCACCACCCAATCCGAGCTGTCCCTCATCAGCGGGGTCCGGCAGCCGAGCATCAGCCAGTTCCTGTCCGGCAAGGTCGACCTCAGCGACGAGCAGCTGGACCGCCTGCTCGGCTGTATGGGATTCCGCCTCGAAGTCGTGCGACGTCCGGTCACGCCCGAGCTGACGCGCTCCGAACACCGCTCCTGGCTGCTGCATCGCGAGCTGTCCCGATCACTGAATCGGAATTCGTTCGAGCAGTGGCGGCCGACCATCGACCGCAACCTGCACCAGCGGCGCCGGCAGATCGCCGGCCAACCACACCTACGCAACCTCGACCGCTGGCACCAGCTCGTCGACCATGGCGACCTCCCCGGGCTGCACCGCGTCCTCACCGGGCTGGGCCGCGAGTCCATCGAGATGCGCGAGGTGTCTCCCTTCAGCGGGCTGCTGCCCGACGAGGAGCGCCGCCGCATCCTGCAATCGGTGCAGCAGGCTGCCTGATGCGCCGCGAGCAGCTCGAACACGCCATCCGAACCGCCTGCCAAATCATTGGCCAGCCCGCTGTCATCGTCGTCGGATCCCAAGCCGTTCTGGGTACCTGGTTCGAATCCGACCTCCCCGACGAGGCGACCATGTCCGCCGAGGTCGACATCCTCCCCATCGCCGACGACAACGACGAAACCGCGAGGCTCGCCGATCTGATCGAAGGTGTCGCCGGCGAGTTCTCTCCCTTCGAGGAGCTCCACGGCTACAGCATCGACGGCGTCGACCTCACCACCTCAGCCCTCCCCGACGGCTGGCACGACCGACTCGTCCGCGTCTCCAACGCCAACACCGCCGCACCCTCCGGTCAGCCTCAGTTCACCGGTTGGTGCGTCAACCCTGTGGATCTCTGCGTCGCCAAGCTGTGCGCCTACCGCGAGAAGGACCTCAACTTCACCCGAGCCCTGCTCGACGCCGGCCTCGTCGACCGCGACACCATCGCCGAACGACTACCGACGGTCCCCGAGCCCTACCTCGCCAACACCCGACGAGCTTTGGAGTGGATTCACGCCGTGCCCAGGCAGTGACTGTCCGAGCGAACACGGCCGACTGGTCTGGAAAGATGCCGAGTAGCACCGAACCGTGATCAGGGGCGCGGGAGGGACGCACGCGGGTGCCTTTCGTTGGCAGGCCACGACAACCACCGCAGGGTCTCGAACTGCCCAGATCCTCCTCACGCGGAGAATCTCAGCCGTTTGACGCCCGACTTCATCGTCGCCACCGCCGCGATCCTGACCAGCCTGTACGCCGGCCAGATCGGCGGTTCCTGGCCGCCAGCGCCTGCGCCGGCATCGCCATGGGCAGCGCCAACGCCGGCGGGATGCGAGCGGTGCTCGGACCGGCCGCACCGGGCGATCGCGCCGGGCTGCTGGCCACCTTGATGACCCCGACCACCATCGCTCTGGGCTACGAAGCCCTGGTTTTGGTCGCAACCGGCACCGCGCTCCTCACCCTCCGCCGTTCCCCCGCAGACAGTTAGGCCACCCGGTGGGCAGTCGCCAGAGCAGTACCGTCAGATCATGACCACGACGATCAGGCACACGGTTGCCTTCAGCCTCGGCCACCCGAAGGGATCCGCCGCCGAACACGATTTCCTCGACGCCGCCCTGACCTTGGCCTCGATCCCAGGTGTCGAGGACTTCGAACAACTCCGACAGGTCAGCCCCAAGAGCACGTTCTCCTACTCGTTCACGATGCGGTTCGCCGACGACACCGCCTATCAGGCCTACAACGACCACCCCACCCATGTCGCGTTCGTCGCCGAACGCTGGAACCACGAGGTGACCGACTTCCAGGAGATGGACTTCGTCACACTCGAGCAGCCGGAAGGCTGACCTGTCACAGATCAGAAGGAGCACGTGAATGGACACCGTAGAACTCGACAACGGCATGCAGATGCCCGCACTCGGCCTGGGGGTCGGGTCGGTGGACGGATCGGCCGGTCGAGCCGTCGACGCCGTGGAAACAGCACTGCGCACGGGATATCGGCTCATCGACACAGCGTCGGCTTACGGCAACGAGGCAGAGGTCGCGGCCGGCTTGCAGAGTTCGGGCGTTGCGCGGGATGACGTTTTCCTCACCACGAAGCTCTGGGTCGACGACTACGGCTACGACAGCGCGCTTCGGGCCTTCGAGACCAGCCTGGAAAAGCTGGACACCGACTACGTCGACCTGTACCTCTTGCACCAGCCGTTGCCGACGGACTTCGAGGCGACCATCGCCGCCTACCAGGCGATGCAGAACCTGCTCGCAGACAACCGGGTCCGTGCGATCGGAGTCTGCAACTTCTCCGAGCAGCACCTGAGCGACCTCGCGGCGGCCACCGACGTCGTCCCCGCAGTCAATCAGGTCGAACTCCATCCCTACTTCTCCCAGCCGAGTCTCCAGACGGCGCACCGGGCCACGGGGACGATCACCCAGGCGTGGTCCCCCATCGGAGGCGTCCTCAGCTGGAACCCCGCTGCCGGGGACCGGACCAGCCCGCTCGAGGACGGGGTGATCCGAGCGATCGCCGAGACGCACGGGGTGACCCCGGCGCAGGCCATGCTGCGGTGGCACCTGGACAGCGGTCGGTCGGCCATACCGAAGTCATGGCATGCCAAGCGGATCCGCGAGAACTTCGACGTGTTCGGATTCACCCTGAGCAGGGGTGAGATCGACAGCATCGATGCCCTGAACACCGACCTGCGTGGGGGCCGGGAACCTGCCTCCGTCGAGCGCAGCGGCAACTGATCCCCGGGCCAGCTCCTTCTCCGTGGACAGGATGACGGCCCGGGTGTCAGGCCCGGGCCGTCCGGTGGCGCTGGGGCGGTCCACCGGGTGCGCGCGGATTCGATTTTCGGCCGACCGTCGGTCTGCGTTATGCTCTTCCGGGCGTTGGAGAGAAGGACCAGCTGGTCTGATCCTCGACTGCAACGCTCGATGCTTGTCCAGGCGGTACGGATCACGGTCCGGCCACCGACAAGGCCTCGTGGCGCAGTTGGTTAGCGCGCCGCCCTGTCACGGCGGAGGTCGCGGGTTCGAGTCCCGTCGAGGTCGCACCTCGGTTGCGAGGAGCAGCCGGCGGTGCGGTACGGCCAGGTAGCTCAGCTGGTAGCAGCGTTCGCCTGAAAAGTGAAAGGTCGGCGGTTCGACCCCGCCCCTGGCCACAGCTCGTCCAGACCGGTCCAGTACGCTCGGGCCCAGCCCCGGGAACTTGGAGCGATTATCACGTGAACACACGACGAGACGACGCCGCGGACGCGGCCGTCGAAAAATTCGTCACGGGAACTGAAGACGCCCTCGCTGCGGTCTACGCACGCTGGGCCCCCCTCGTCTACAGCGTCGCTCTGCGATCTCTCGGGGACGTCACCGAAGCCGAGGACGTCACCCAGCGGGTGTTCGTCGCAGCCTGGCAGGGCCGGGAGCGCTACGACCCGACGCGGGCCAAACTCCCCACCTGGTTGATCGGGATCACCCGGAACAAGATCGCCGACGCCTACGGCAAGCGCACCCGGGACCGGAAGATCCGCGACCAGCTCGTGGCCAACACCGACAACGCGGTGGTGGAGAGCGAGACCGGCCGACTGGCCGACCGGCTGCTGATCGCCGACGAGATGGCCAACCTGGCCGATACACCGCGGCTGGTGCTCCGAATGGCCTTTTACGAAGATCTCACGCACGCGCAGATCGCTGAGCGCCTCCGGATGCCGCCCGGAACCGTAAAGAGCCATATCCGGCGCAGCCTCATCAAACTCAAACGCGGATTGGAGGCCAAGACCGATGCATCTGACGACTGACGTCCTGGCCCTGCTGGCCGTCGGCGAGCAATCCGCGACCCCGGCCGAGGTCGAGCACCTCGACGGCTGCCCGGACTGTCGCCGCGAACTCGCCGACATGTCGGCCGCGGTGGAACTCGCCCGACACGTGACCTGGTCCCGGCTGGACCAGCCGCATCCGCGGGTGTGGCAGCAGGTCGCCGCCGAGATCGGGCTGCCGGCCGAGATCGTCCGGGACCGGCCGGAGGGCCGGCTCGACCACCACGAACCCGTACTGGACGACGTCGACCGGGCCGAGACGCTCGGCAGTCGGCACGTCGTCGCTTCCCGCGCGATCCTGAGACCGCAACCCGAATGGCCGCTCTGGAGCGGCTGGGCAGTGGTCGAGATCGATCAGCACGGACATCGTCGCCTCGAGGTCACTGTGGCCGGCCCGTCCGTCCAGAACGGCACCACCCGGGTCTGGCTGCGGCAGCCGGACGCCGAGACCGGCGCCGGGAAGCAGAAGGAGTCGATGGTCGCCGTGGGCGTTCTGCGGGACGGGCTCAGCACGTTCGAGCTGCCGCTGAACATCGATCTGGACCATTTCCGGCTGGTCGACGTCTCCTGCGACCCCGAGGACGGCACGGAGACCTACTCCGGCGACTCGCTGTTACGCGGCATCCTGGCCTGAGTCCGGCCGTCCGACAACGCAATCTCCCTCAACGCAGACAGTGCCCCGAGCCGGAGCTCGGGGCACTGTCTGCGTTCTGAGGGTGTTCAGGCCTGCGTGACCTCTGGGGTCTGCTCGCTCTTCTTCACCCGTGCCGACGGGGTGTCGGCCAGGTCGCCGACGATGGCGCCGGCCTTCCGCGGCCAGGTGGCGTAGCGCGAGGCCAAGCTGATCAGGGTCTGCACCCGGTTGCGGTTGCTGAGCAGAAACGCGATGTGCAGGATGATCCAGCCCAGCCAGGCGAACGTCCCGGTCATCTTGAAGCCGTTCGGCAGTTGCAGCACGGCGGCCCGGTTGCCGATCGTGGCCATCGTGCCCTTGTCGTGGTAGGCGAAGGTCTCGGTGGGCTCGCCGTTGACCAGCTTGCCGATCTGGTGCGCGACGAACTTGCCCTGCTGGATGGCCGGCTGAGCCAGCTGCGGCAGCGGATTGTCGGTGATCAGTGAGGCGTCGCCGATCGCGAAGACGTGGTCGTAGCCCTTGACCCGGCAGTCGCTCTCGGTCTCGATCCGGCCACCGCGGCCGATCGGCACGCCCCAGGAGCGCAGTTGCGCGTCACCGGACACCCCCGCGGCCCAGATCACCAGGTCCACGTCGAGGCGGTTCCCGTCCTTGAACACGACGTGGTCGGGGTGGACCTCCGACAGGGCCGTGCGGAGCCGGACGTCCACGCCGCGCTTGACCAACTCGCTCAGGGTGTAGCGCTGCAGCTTCTCGTCGAACGGCAGCAGCAGCGCGTTGGCCATCTCGACCAGGACCACGTGCACCTTCTTCTGGTCCAGCTCGGGGTACGAGCTCGGGATCGCCAGCTCTTTCAGCTCGGCCAGCGAACCGGCCATCTCGACCCCGGTCGGACCGCCGCCGACCACGACGACGGTGAAGCCGCCGGTGCCGGGGTGGGCCGTGGCCGCGATATTCTCCAGACCACCGAAGATGGTGTCGCGGACCTTCAGCGCCTCGGCCCGGGTGTACATGCTCATCGTGTACTCGGCCGCGCCCGGGATGCCGAAGTGGTTCGTGGTGATGCCGGTGCCGATGATCAGGTAGTCGTAGCTGACCTTGACGCCGTCGTGGCAGGTCAGCTCCTTGGCGTCGTGATCGATGTCGGTCACCCGCGCCCGGCGGAACCGCGCCTTGCTGCGCGAGCTGAGGAAGCGCAGCGAGTAGGTGATGTCGCCGGCGTTCAGGCCCCCGGTCGCCACCTGGTAGAGCAACGGTTGGAACGTGTTGTAGGGGTGCTGGTCGATCACGGTCACACGGAACCCGAGCTTGGACAGCTCTCGGGTGGCGGCCACGCCACCGAACCCGGCACCGACAACAACGACATGAGGCATCTCGGTCACAGGCTCATTCAATCAGTGCCGACCAATTGTGCGAAAGGGCAGGGCGGTCTCCGCTTCGGTGGAGGACGGCCGACCGGAGGGCAGATAGCAGGCCGTCCACCGGCTGACCTCGGCGAACACCTCCCGGCGAACCTCCGGGGAGGACAGGAACAGGTCGTGAATCCCGCCGTCGAACCGGGCGATGGTGACGTGCCGACCGAGGCTGCCGGCCCGGGCCGCGATCTGTTCGACGTCCAGGACGCTGTCGGCACGGCGCAACTCCTCGTCCCAGCGACGCCGGAACAACGTCCGTCCGGCCGCCATCACCAGCACCGGGGCGGTGATGCCCAGACCCCGGGCGACCCGTTGGTGGCCGTGCCGGATGGCCCGGATCCAGCCCACCCGGACCGGCGGGCCGGGATGGGCCTTGAGTGCGGTGTCGAACTCCCACTCGCCACCGCTGCTGAGCTGCAGCACCCGGCCGTACAGCCCGGGATCGGGCAGCCGGATCGCCGCGGTGGCCATCCGGCCGCCGAGCGCGTCGACCACAGGAGTGCCGACCGCGCGGATCATGGCCGACCCCTGCAGATCGAGCCAGGGTGAGTTGAGGATCAACCCGATGCTGGCCTCGGGGTGGTCGGCGGCGTAGAGAGCGGCGATCAGGCCGCCGGTGGAGTGACCGACCAGCACGGTCTCGTCGTGGTCGACGCCGATCAGCGCCAGGGCAGCGTCGAGTTCGGCGTCGTATTCGGCCAGGTCGGTGATGAAGCCGTTCAGCTGGCCTTCGCGCAGGCTGCGACCGTAGCGGCGCAGATCGAGGGCGTAGAAGTCGTAGCCCTGGCTCGCGAAGTGGTCACCCACATGGGTCTGGAAGAAGTAGTCGTTCCAGCCGTGCAGGTAGAGCGCCGCCCGCCGTTGGGGCCGATCGGTGATCCGCCGGACCAGCGTGGCGCACACCTCGGTGTCCTCCGGCTCGCCGGCGACCGGCTCCGCCTCCGGCAGAGCGATCGTCCGGCGTTCGTAGCCGGGCAGCAGATCGGCAGACCAGTCACTCACGCACCAAGCTTCCCAGATGCCCGAAGGCCCCTCAGGAAGCGTGACGCGCGTGGACGCTCAACCGGACTTGCGAAGGTCCTCATAACCGCCGCCGGACTCCTCGTCGGAGGAGTCCTGGTCGTCGTTGTCGTCGTACTGTTCGGCAAGATCCGCATAGGCGTCCGGCACCTGATGGGAATGATCGTCACCGCGCAACTCGTCCTGCAAGGACGAGAAGTCGGTCTCGAAGGTCCGGTACTTCAACTCCCGGGCTACCTTCGTCTGCTTTGCCTTCGCACGGCCGCGCCCCATAGGGTCGACCCCCTCGCACTCATATGCCGGCGGTCAGAACCGCGGGCTCAGGTTGGTCAATGTCGTGAGGCACAGGCTACCCAATGCCCACCCGTGTGCAAACTGTCCCCGCCGTTGCGGACCCCGGGCCCGTTCTGTTCAGCCTTCGAGATGGGCGTTCACGAGCTGGACGGACCCGGGCTGACCAGGGGTTCCGTCGCCGATCTCGCCGCAGACCCAGGCCGGGACCGAACGGTCGTTCAGCAGCCTGACGGCCGCGTCGGCCTGGTCCGGCGGCACCAACGCCACCATCCCGACCCCCTGGTTCAGGGTGGCCTCCAGATCGGCTCGGCTGATGGCGCCGACCGACCGGACCAGCGAGAAGATCGGGGCGGGCGTCCAGCTGGCCCGGTCCACCCGTGCCTGCACCCCGTTCGGCAGTACCCGGGCCAGGTTGTTGGCCAGGCCGCCGCCGGTGATGTGGCTCATCGCGTGCACCTCGACGCCCTCGATCAGGGCCAGGCAGTCCTTCGCGTAGACCCGGGTCGGGGTCAGCAGTTCCTCACCGAGCGTCCGGCCGAGTTCGTCGACGTGACGGTCCAGGGCCCAGCCGGCCTGCGTCAACAGCACCTGGCGGACCAGCGAGTAGCCGTTGGAGTGCAGACCCGAGGAGCCCATCGCCACCGCGACGTCGCCGGTCCGGATCCGGTCCGGGCCGAGCAGCCGGTCGGCCTCGACCACCCCGGTGGTGGCCCCGGCCACGTCGTACTCCTCCGGCTCCAGCAGCCCGGGGTGCTCGGCGGTCTCCCCGCCCAGCAACGCGCAGCCGGCGGCGACACAGGCCTCGGCGATGCCCTTCACCACGGCGGCGATCCGCTCCGGGTCGACCCGGCCGCAGGCGATGTAGTCGGTCACCCAGAGCGGCTCGGCGCCGCAGACCACGAGGTCGTCGACCAGCATCCCGATCAGGTCGAAGCCGATCGTGTCGTGGACGTCCATCGCCTGCGCGATCGCCACCTTGGTGCCGACACCGTCGGTCGAGGTGGCCAGCACGGGATGGTCGTAGTTCTTCAACGCGGCCGCGTCGAACAGCCCGGCGAAGCCGCCGATGCCGCCGATCACCTCGGGCCGGGCGGTCTTGGCCACCCACTGCTTCATCAGCTCGACGGCCCGGTCACCGGCCTCGATGTCGACGCCGGCCGCGGCGTAGGCCGATGGGACGGGGGCTGCCTGGTTCACCGGACCAGACTAGTGCCGCCGGAGCCGTGAGGTCTGCGCGCTTCTCAGCCGTAGAGGTCGGGCCGGCGGTCGGCGTGGACGTGGTTGCGGGGGCTGATGGCATGGCGGGCAGCGGCCAGATCGACGGTGACGTCGAGGATCCCGAGATCGGTCTTGGCACCGCGTAGCCAGCCGTCGGTCCCGACGATGCCGGTGCCTTCGGTCCAGGTCGTGCCGCGCTCGTCTCGGCGGCGGTCGCAGCAGGCGATCGCCACGCCGGAGGCCCGGGCTGCGGCCATGGCCTGGATCACCTCGGCCGGGTGTTCGCCGTCGGGCCAGTCACCGTGGGGCCAGTTGGTGGGGACGGCGATGAGTTCGGCCCCGGCCAGGGCGAGGTGCCGGGGCATCTCGGGGAACTCCAGGTCGTAACAGATCAGGACGCCCAGCCGGCCGGCGCTGGTGTCGACGACGGTCGGAGCCGCTGAGCCGGGGGTGAAGACGGTCTTCTCGGTGTCCCACAGGTGGGTCTTGCGGTAGCTGTCGAGGACGCCGGTGTGGTCGATCACGGCGGCACTGTTGTAGAGGTCGGCGCCGTCGACCTCACAGAAGCCGACCACGAGAACGGCGCCCGGGCTCAGCATCCGAGCCCAGCGGTCGAAGACGTCGCTCCCGGCTGCGAGCCCGCAGCGGCGCCCTTCCTCGGCGGTCAGGTGGTAGCCGCTGGTCGCCAGTTCCGGCAGCACGAGCAGCTCGACGTCGGCGGCCATCGCGTCGCGGATGGCGTCCTCGATCAGTCCGCAGTTGCGTTCGAGGTCGCCGATGGCCGGGCCCAGCTCGTGGCAGCGGACGCGCACCGACCGATCGAGGTCAGGCACGGGTCTCGGCACCGGTCTCGGCGCCGGTTCCGGCGCCGGTTCGGGCCCGGTCGAGGCGGAGGGTGGCGGTGGCGCTGTGGGCGGCCATCCCTTCGGAGTCGGAGATGGTCTGCACCGGACGGGCCAGACGTGGGGTCGCGGATTCCGCGACGGACTGGAAGGTCAGGGCTTTCAGGAACCGGGACACCGACAGTCCGGCACTGTGCTTGGCGCCGCCGGCGGTGGGCAGCACGTGGTTGGTGCCGGCCATGCCCTTGTCGGAATAGGCGACGGTGCTCCACGGGCCGAGGAACAACGAGCCGTAGTTGCGGAGCCGCTGATGGTAGAAGTCGTCGTCGGCGGTGATCACCTCCAGGTGTTCGGGGGCCAGGTCGTCCATCAGGGCGATCGCGGTCTCCGGGTCGGCGGCGACGGTGACCGAGCCGTAGTCGTGCCAGGCCCGGCCGGCGATGTCGGCGGTGGCCAGGGTCTCCAACTGCCGGTCGACCGCGGCCAGGACGGAGCGCGCCAACTCCTCGGAGGTGGTGACCAGGGCGGCCGGGGAGTTGATGCCGTGCTCGGCCTGCCCGAGCAGGTCTGCGGCGACGAGTTCGGGGTCGGCGGTCTCGTCGGCGATCACCGCGACCTCGGAGGGCCCGGCCGGCAGGTCGATGGCGCACCGCCCGTACAGCTGCCGCTTCGCCTCGGCCACGAAGGCGTTACCGGCGCCCACCAGCATGTCGGCGGGCTCGCCGTCGAGCAGCCCGAACGCCATCGCCGCCAGCGCCTGCACTCCCCCGATGACGAACACCCGATCGACGCCGGAGAGGTGGGCGGCGTAGACGACGGCCGCGTTCGCCGACCCGTCGGGTTGCGGCGGGGTGCAGGCCAGCACGGATCCCACGCCGGCCTCTTTGGCCACCCCGACGGTCATGAACGCGCTCGCGGTCAGCGGGAACCGGCCCGCGGGCAGGTAGGCGCCGACTCGGGCGACCGGGACGTAGCGCACCCCCGTCCGCACCCCCGGTTGTAGCTCGACCTCGAAGTCGGTGAGCCGGCGACGCTGCTCCCGGGCGAAGGCGCGGGTCTGTTCCGAGCCGGTCTCGATGGCGGCCCGCAACTCCGGCGTCAACCGGTCCCCACTGGCGGCCACCCAGGTCGGGTCCAGATCGAACGGGGCATCGTCCCAGCCGTCCAGGGAGCGGGCGTAGTCCCGCACCGCATCCAGTCCGCGCCGCTCGATCTCGCCCAGCATCCGCGAGACCGTCTCGATCACCGCCGGGTCGCGTTGCGCGGCCGGCGCATCGACTCCGGGACACTTGAGACGCCGGAAGGATCCGTCCAGGCAGGTCAGGACGCGGTCGGTGAAGATCATGTGTTGAGGGTAGGAACCGACCCACCGGAAGACGTCGGAGGGTCGGCTTTCCGTGGCCTGCAGCAGGTCAGGGACGAGAGAGGGCGTCGCCCGCACCGAGGCCGGCGACCACCGTGTTCAAGCCGTCCATGTCGTTCCGGGAGTTGTCGTCGGGCAGGTGCTTGTTGATCCTGGCCCCCAGCGGCAACTGCACCGGATAGACACCGTCGAAGCAGGCCCGGCACAGGTCGGGCTTGGGCACCTCGGTGGCGGCGACCAGCCCGTCGAGCGAGACGTAGCCGAGGCTGTCGGCCCCGATGGAGCGGCAGATCTCGTCGTCGTTCAGCCCGGTGGCGATCAGCTCGGCCCGGCTGGCGAAGTCGAGACCATAGAAGCAGGGCCACTTCACCGGCGGTGAACTGATCCGAACGTGCACCTCCAGGGCGCCGGCTTCGCGCAGCATCCGGACCAACGCCCGCTGGGTGTTGCCGCGGACGATGGAGTCGTCGACCACCACCAGCCGCTTGCCGGCGATCACGTCCCGCAACGGGTTCAGCTTCAGCCGGATCCCCAGTTGGCGGATGGTCTGGCTGGGCTGGATGAACGTCCGGCCGACGTAGGAGTTCTTGACCAGACCCTGGCCGTAGGGGATGCCGGAGGCCTCGGCGTAACCGATCGCGGCCGGCGTCCCCGATTCGGGCACCGGGATCACCAGGTCGGCCTCGACCGGATGCTCACGGGCCAGGGTGCGTCCGATCTCGGTCCGGACCGAGTGCACCCGGCGTTCGCTGATCGTGGTGTCCGGCCGGGCCAGGTAGACGAACTCGAAGATGCAGCCCTTGGGCGCGGCCGGGGCGAACCGACGGCTGCGCAGACCCGAGGCGTCGATCACCAGCAACTCGCCCGGCTCGACCTCCCGGACGTAGGAGGCGCCGACGATGTCCAGCGCCGCGGTCTCGCTGGCCACCACCCAGCCCCGCTCGAGGCGGCCGAGCACCAGCGGGTGGATGCCCTGGGGATCGCGGGCGGCGTAGAGGGTCTCCTCGTCCATGAAGACCAGGCAGAACGCCCCGCGCAGGTGCGGCAACACCTCGGCGGCCGCCTCCTCGATGCTGCGGTCGGCGTAGGTGGACAACAGGGCGGTGACCAGGGCGGTGTCGTTGGTGGCGCGCTCGCGGCTGAGCTCACCCGGCATCAGCGACTGACCGTCCTGATCCCGGTCGGCCAGCCAGGTCTCCAGCTCGTCGGTGTTGGTCAGGTTGCCGTTGTGGCCGAGCGCGAGCCCACCGGAGGCGGTCGGCCGGAAGGTCGGCTGGGCGTTGGCCCACATGCTGGCGCCGGTGGTGGAGTAGCGGGTGTGGCCGATGGCCAGGTGACCGCGGAGCGAGTTCAGCGCCGCCTCGTCGAAGACCTGCGAGACCAGGCCCATCTCCTTGTAGACCATGATCTGGGTGCCGTTGCTCACGGCGACACCGGCCGACTCCTGACCGCGGTGCTGCAGTGCGTAGAGACCGAAATAGGTGAGCTTGCCCACCTCCTCACCCGGCGCCCAGACCCCGAACACACCACAGGCGTCCTGGGGTCCGCGGTCCTGAGGATCGAGGTCAGCGGTCAGTAGACCGTCTCCGCGAGGCACCGCCTCAGGATAGCGTGCCGAGCAGCGGTGAGCTGCCGCCGAACGAGCTCGATGATCCTCAGGAGACGACGATGTCTGCCGAAGCCACACAGAACGAACGCGACGAGTACGCGCTCACCGAGAGCGCCACCCGGCACGTCTTCCGGCGGCTGTTGCCGTTCCTGCTGCTGATGTACGTGATCGCGTTCCTGGACCGCAGCAACGTCTCCTTCGCCCAGGGCGAGTTCGAGACGAACTTCGCCATCAGCTCGGGCGCGTACGCCTTCGGGGCCGGCCTGTTCTTCGTCGGCTACGCCGTCTTCGAGGTGCCGAGCAACCTGATCCTGCACCGGGTCGGCGCCCGGGTCTGGCTGGCCCGGATCATGATCACCTGGGGCATCGTGGCCGGCTGCTTCGTCTTCGTCCAGGGCCCGAGATCGTTCTACCTGTTGCGATTCCTGCTCGGTCTGACCGAGGCCGGGTTCTTCCCCGGCATCATCTTGTTCCTCACCTACTGGATCCCGGCCCGGCACCTGAACCGGGCCCGCGGCATCTTCTACATGGGCATCCCGCTGGCCGGGGCGCTGGGCAACCCGCTGTCGGGCAGCCTGCTGCAACTCGACGGTGTGCTCGGCCAGATCGGCATCCACTGGATGTTCGCGGTGGAGGGCCTGTTGGCCGTGGCGGTCGGGATCGTCTCGCTGTTCGTACTGACCGAACGGCCCGCCGCGGCCGGGTGGCTGCAGCCGGACCAGCGGGACGCGTTGGTGGCCACCCTGGAACGCGAGGACACCGCCAAGAGCGAAGGCGCCGGGCCGGGCAAGGTGCTGGCGGCGCTCCGCAGCTGGCGGGTCTGGTACTTCGCGCTGATCTACTTCTGCATCCAGATCGCCGTCTACGGCGTGACGTTCTTCCTGCCCACCCAGGTGACCGCGATCACCGGCCAGAAGCTCGGCTTCGCAGCCGCTCTGGTCACCGCGATCCCCTGGGTGTTCGGCACGCTGTCGGTGGTGTTCATCCCCGGCATCGCGGACAGGACCCGACGGCACCGGCTGATCGGATCACTGCTGCTGGTGCTGACCACGATCGGGATCGCGCTCTCCGGTCTGCTCAGCGGGTCGCCGGTGTTGGCCGTGGCCGGCCTGTCGCTGGCCGCGATCGGCTTCGTCGCCGCCCAACCGATCTTCTGGACGCTGCCCACGGAGTACATGACCGGCTACGCCGCGGCGGCGGGGATCGGCCTGATCAACGCGCTGGGCAACCTCGGCGGCTTCCTGGCCCCGAACATGCGCGACTACTTCAACCGGACGGTCGGCGGCAACGCCGGGCTGTACGCACTGGCCGTGGGGGCACTGCTGGGCGCCGCCCTGTTCGCGCTCACCGCCCGCTTCGCCCGGGCCAACGAGATCGAGTCCGGCGACCTGATCCGAGCCGAGACGAGCACTCGGTGAAGCTGCGCTACGGCCCGCACCCGAGCCAGTTCGCGGAGTTGCGGCTGCCGCGCGGCTCGGGCCGGGTGCCGGTCGCGGTGATCGTGCACGGCGGTTTCTGGCGGACCCGGTACGGACGATCGCTCGGCCTGCTGCCGGCGCTGGACCTGACCCGGCGCGGGATCGCGACGCTGAACGTCGAGTACCGCCGGGTCGGTCCGAGCCCGCGAGCGGGCGGTGGTGGCTGGCCGGAGACCTGCCTGGACGTGGCCGCGGCGGTCGACCTGTTGGCGGGCTCGGCCGGTTCTGGTCGTCGGACGGTTCCGCCAGGGCGGCTGGACCTGGATCGGGTGGTGGCGATCGGGCACTCGGCCGGCGGGCACCTGGCCGGCTGGTTGGCGGCGCGGCCGCTGTTCCCGGCCGATCTGCCCGGGGCTCGGCCGGCGGTGGCGTTGAGCGGCTTCGTCAGCCAGGCGGGCGTCCTCGACCTCGAGCAGGCTGCGGTCGAGAACCTGGGCGGTGGTGCGGTGCAATCCTTCCTGGGCGGCGATCCGGCCACGATCGGCGACGTCTACGCCGCCGCGTCACCGCTCGCCTGGCTGCCCGATGTGCCGTGCGTCTGCGTCCACGGCACCGCCGACGACGTGGTGCCGATGAACCAGTCGACGCGGTATCTGGAGGCGGCCCGGGCCGCCGGTCGGTCGGCCGAGTTGGTGACCATCGACGGCGCCGGGCACCAACAGTTGATCAACCCGCTGCACCGGGCCTGGCGGGCGGCCCGGGAGGCGGCGCTCGAACTGCTGGGCCGGGGCTGATCGTGGCCCGGCCCGCAGCTAGCCGGTGGACTCCCGGGTCACCAGTCGCGTCGGGCGGCGTTCGACCCCGTGATGGGGACGGCCGTCGATGGCGTCGAGCAGTAGCTCGGCGGCCCGCCGGCCGAGATCCTCCAGCCGCAGGTCGACGGTGGTCAGTGGTGGCCGGCTGGCCAGGGCCATCACGTCCCAGTCGTCGAAGCCCGTCACCGCCAGCCGGCCGGGGACGTCGATGCCCAGTTCGCGCAGCCGGTCGCAGGCACCACGGGCCAGTTGGTCACTGCTGCACGTGATGGCGTCCAGGCCGAGGTCGGCGTCCGGGTCGGCGAGGTCGGCCTCGCGCAGCAACAGGTCGACCGCCCGCCGCCCCCAGCTCTCGCTCCACTCGCCGAACAGGGTCGGTGCGGCCAATCGCAGCCCGGCCTCGCCCAGCGCCTGTTCGGTGGCCTCGGCCCGGGCGGTGGAACTGTGCTGGTCGGCCCGGCCGCCGACGTGGGCGATCCGGCGCCGACCGGTGGCCAACAGGTGGTCGATCACCGACCGGGCACCGTGCTCGTCGTCCGGCATCACCGAGGCGTCGCTCGCCTCGGCCGACGGCGAGAACGCGTACACGGTGGGGATGTCGATCCGGATCGGCGGCCGCGGATCGGTCGTCCGGCCGGTGACGATGATGCCGTCCACCCGACGCGCGACGAGTGAATCCAGCAGGAACGCCTCGCGGACGGGGTCGTGCCGGCTGGTGGCCAGCAGGGCCGACATCCGGCCCGCAGCCAGGGCGTTCTCGGCCCCGAGCATCACCGGGATGGAGAACCGGCCGGCCGAGTCGGCGCTGAGCAGACCGACGGTGTAGGTGCGTCGGGCCGACAGCCAGCGGGCGTCCGGATCGGGCACGAAGCCCAGCCGGTCGGCGGCGGCCCGGACCCGCTCCCGGGTGCTGTCCCGCAACGCCCCGGTGTTGTTGAGCGCCTTGGAGACCGTGCCGGGCGAGACGCCGGCCAGCGTGGCGACGTCGGTGATCCGCACCGGTCGACCCGTCATCCCGCCCCCTTCTCCTCGGCTGCTGGTGCCGCCGATCATAGGGGTTTCCGAGTCGTGCCGGCTCATCCCTTGACGGTCCGCTCGGAGCGGGCCTAACCTGAGGAAAACGCGTTTCCTAGTTTTCCAACAGCTGATCCCAACGGAGTGATGACATGACCACGCACGGCCCCGCCGCACCCACCGCCGACGCCCAGGTGAAGCTGCGGCCGCTCTCGCCCAGCGACGTCACCGTCACCGGCGGCCTCTGGCACGACCGGGCCGAGGCCAACGCCGCCGCCGCGATCCCCAGCGGCCTGAAGCAGTTGCGGGAGGCCAGGAACATCCACAACCTCGAGGCCGCCGCCGGCCAGGCCGAGGGTGAGGCGGTCGGCCCGATCTTCGCCGACTCCGACGTCCACAAGTGGCTCGAGGCCGCGGCCTGGGAGTACGGCCGGAGCCGGGACGAGCAGCTGTTGGCCGAGGTGCTGGAGATCACCGAGCTGCTGGCCGCCGCGCAGGCCTCCGACGGCTATCTCGACTCCGTCGTCCAGCTGCGGGAGCAGGCGCGCTACCAGAAGCTCGAGTGGAGCCACGAGCTCTACTGCGCCGGCCACCTGTTCCAGGCTGCGGTGGCGCTGAACCGGGCGGCCGGGCGAACCGAGTTGCTCGACGTGGCGGTCCGGCTGGCCGATCACCTGGTCGCCACCTTCGGCACCGGTGAAGGGCAGTACGACTTCGTCGACGGGCACCCGGTGGTCGAGATGGGTCTGGTCGAGCTGTACCGCGAGACCGGCAACCGGAGCTATCTCGAACTCGCGAGCTACTTCGTCGACGCCCGCGGCCGCGGCCTGCTGGAGACCCACGACGTCGAGCCGACCTACTTCTCCGACCGGGTCCCGGTGCGCGAGCAGACCACCGTCGAAGGCCACGCCGTCCGGGCCGTCTACCTGGCCGCCGGTGCCGCCGACGTGGCCGCAGAGACCGGGGACACCGAGCTGTTGGCTGCGCTCGCCGTGCAGTACGCCGCCATGGTCGAGGGCAAGCAGTACCTGACCGGCGGGCTCGGATCACGCTGGGAGGGCGAGGCGTTCGGTGATCCGTACGAGTTGCCGGCCGATCGTGGTTACGCCGAGACGTGCGCGGCGATCGGCGGGGTCCAGTGGGCCTGGCGGATGCTGCTGGCCACCGGCGAGGCGAAGTACGCCGATCAGGTCGAACTGATGCTCTACAACGGCTTCCTGGCCGGGGTCTCGCTGGCCGGCACCGAGTACTTCTACGTCAACCCGCTGCAGTTGCGGACGGGTGCACACGCCGACGAGAACCGCAGCCCGGCGCACGGTCGGCGGGGCTGGTTCAGCTGCGCCTGCTGCCCACCGAACGTGATGCGCACCTTCGCCTCGTTCAGCGGCTATCTGGCCACCGGCTCCGGCACCGGCCTCCAGGTGCACCAGTACGCACCGGGAACGATCACCGACCCGGCCAGCGGACTCGGCTTGGAGGTCACCACCGACTACCCCTGGGACGAGACCGTCACCCTGACGGTGACCGCAGCGCCGGACGAGGCGGTCGAGCTGAGCCTGCGGGTGCCGGCCTGGGCCGAGGGCGCGACCCTGGACGGACGTCCGGTCGAGGCGGGCGCCTACGCCACCACCGAGCGCGTCTGGCGGACCGGCGACAGCGTGCAGCTGGTGCTGCCGATGACCCCGAAGCTGAGCGCAGCCCATCCCCGGGTGGACGCCGTCCGCGGCTGTCTCGCACTACAGCGGGGCCCGTTGGTCTATGCGCTGGAGCAGTCCGACCAGCCGGACGGCGTGATCATCGACGACGTCACGATCGCCGCGAAGCCACGGCTGACGGTCGAGCGACGACCCGATCTGCTCGGCGGCGTGTCGACGATCACCGTCGACGACCTGACCGCCATCCCCTACCACGTCTGGGCCAACCGGGGACCGCAGGCGATGCGCGTCTGGCTACCGGTGGCGTGATGACCCTCAGCCGCCGAGATCTGCTGAAGGCCGGGGGCGCCCTGGCCGGCGGCGTCGGCCTGTCCGGCCTGCTCACCGGTTGTGGCGGGGCGCTGGCCCCGGTCGACACCGCGGCCGCCGGGTTCGGCACCGACGCGTCCGGCAGCGTCGACATCTGGTGCCGGGCCGCCACCCAGACCGGGACGCAGTTCATGGCGGACACGTTCAACCGGTCCCAGTCGCAGATCACGGTGCGGGTCATCCCCGTCCCGGACACCCAGTTCGTGACCAAGCTGGCCACCGCGATCCGGGGCGGCCGGGTGCCCGATCTGGTCGACTTCGACGACATCAACTCGACCCTGTTCGCCTACCACGGCGCGTTCGCCGACCTGACCGATCTGATCAGAGAACTGCCCGGCTACGACAACCTCAGTCCGCGGCACCTCGCCCTGGCCACCCGGGACGGCCGCAACTACGCGGTTCCCTTCCTGGCCGACAACTCCGTCCTGTTCTGCAACACCGACCTGTTCGAGCGCGCCGGCCTCGACCTGGATCAGCACACCCAGGACTTCGACGGCCTGCTGGAGGCGGCGACGAGGATCTCCGCTCTCGGCGACGACATCTACGGCTGGACCTATCCGGCCAACAACCCCGGAGCCTGGGGATTCACCGCCCAGCCGCACATCTGGGCCGCCGGCACCGACCTGATCAAGGGCGAGATCGGCAACCAGACCGGCAACGTCGAGGGCAACGCCGCGGTGCGGCAGACCCTGAACTTCCTGCAGACGCTGTGGACGAAGAAGCTGGTGCCGCCCGGCTCGTACTCCGACGACGCGTCCACCTGGAACGCCGACTACCTGGCCGGCACCATCGGGATCTTCCCCGCCTCCTACGGCGTGGTGGTGCCCACCGCCAGCAAGGAGATGCTGGCCAAGTCGAAGATCGTCCTCATTCCGGGGCCGACCGGGGGCCGCTCGTTCTTCGACGGCGGCGACAACCTGTGCCTGCTGAACGGGGCCGGGAATCCCTCTGCTGCGTGGCAGTTCGCGAAGTACTGCGTCAGCGTGCAGCAACAGGTCCGCTTCCCCGAGGGCGGCTACACCCCGATCCGCTCCGATGCGGCCACCGACGACTTCCGGTCGAAATATCCGTTCGCGGTCCCCACCATCGTCGACATCGACAAGGGCTACGCCCCGGTGACGCTGGCCTACAACCTGCTCTACAACCAGACGGACGGCCCGTGGCTGAAGATGTTGCGCCGGGCGGCCTTCCAACAACAGACCGAGGCGGCCATGGCTGAGGCACAGACCACGTTCGACCGACTGCTGAAGCAGACCCAGGCATGAGCGCGGCGACCACGACCTCGACCGGAGCGGCCGCGACCCTGGAGCCGTCGACGCAGGCACCTCGGACCCGGACGACGTCGCTGACCCATCCACCCCGGGCGGGCGTGCTGCTGGTGTTGCCGGCGGTGCTTTTCGTGCTGGTGTTCGTCTTCGCGCCCCTGGTGGTGGCGATCGGGATCTCGCTGACCAACTTCCCGTTGATCGGGAACTATCGCTTCATCGGTCTGCAGAACTACGCCTCGGCACTCACCGATCCGGCGTTCGGCCGGTCGATCCTCTACACGCTGCTGTACACGTTCATCGTCACCGGTCCGATCCTGGTGCTGGGCTACGTACTGGCGGTGATGATCCGCTCGAACCGGCGTGGGGTGAAGATCCTGCGGACGGTGTTCTTCCTGCCCTACGTGGTCGGGTTGGCCACCCTGAGCTTCCTGATGGTGTTGGAGGCCCAACCGGACAGCGGCGCGGTGAACGTCGTGTTGAAAGGTCTCGGCATCACCGACGGGTCGACCGCGTGGCTGGTCGACGGCCCGCAGGCCACCGGACTGATCTGCGTGCTGGTGATCTGGGGTGTCTCCGGGCTGACCATGGTGTTGTTGATGTCGGGGATGCAGTCGATCTCCAACGACGTCTACGAATCCGCCGAACTGGACGGCGCCAGCTGGTGGAAGACCGAGCGTTTCGTCACCCTGCCGATGTTGCGCCGGACGATCGCGCTCGCCGTGATCATCTCGGTGATCGGGTCGTTCCTGGCCTTCACCCAGTTCTTCATCCTGACCCAGGGCGGGCCCGGCTCGTCGACCACCACCGTGGTGATGGGGATCTACAAGAAGGCGTTCGTGCAGTTGCAGTTGGGGGCGGCGACCGCGATGTCGCTGCTGCTGGTCGTGATCATCGGCCTGGTCACCGCAGCCCAGTTCTGGCTGCTCAAGGAGAGGGACTGATCATGGCGGCCATCACCTCCTCGGCGGCGGGCCACTCGGCCCCGACGACACCCTGGACCGGGATCGAGCGCGACGGGCATCTCAAGCGGTGGCTCTACCTGGCCGGCGGAATCCTTGCCCTGTTGGTGTTCGCCGTGCCGTTGCTGTTCGCGCTGCTCCGCTCGCTCCAACCCTCGGACGTGATCAGCGCGGCGCCGGACGGCTCCACCTTCTTCCGTTTCAGTCTGGCCAACTTCGCCGGTCTGGCGAACGGGACGCTCGGGCGCTCGGTGCTGAACAGCCTGGTCGTCTCGCTCAGCACCGGCGTGCTGACCGCGGCGATCGCCCTGTTCGCCGGCTACGGGTTCGCCAAGTTCCGCTTCCGGGTCAACAACGTGCTGTTCGCGCTGATCGTGTTGACCATGATGGTGCCGTTCCAGGCGATCCTGACCCCGCTGTATCTGGAGCTCAACTCGATGCGGCTGACCGACAGCCGGATCGGCCTGATCCTCTTCTACACCACGGTGAATCTGCCGTTCGGCATCTTCGTGATGCGCAACGCCTTCGAGTCCGTCCCGAGTGAACTCGAAGACTCCGGACACGTCGACGGGGCGGGCACGATGCGCACCCTGTTCTCGGTGCTGTGGCCGCTGGTGATGCCGGGTGCGGCCACCACCGCGCTGTATGCGTTCCTGGTCTCCTGGACCGAACTGCTGGGTGCACTGACGTTCATCACCGATCCGGACAAGTTCACCTTGCCGGTCACCCTGACCAACCTGCAGCAGGGAACCTACGGCCAGGTCGACTACGGCGTGCTGGCCGCCGGTGCCGTGGTCGCGATGATCCCCTGCGTGATCCTCTACGTCACCCTGCAACGCTTCTACGTCAAGGGATTGACCTCCGGGGCGGTCAAGGGCTGACCGTGCGCTGACGGCCGAGGTCTAGCCGGCGAGCCCAGCCAGCAGCAACGCCTCGGCCCGGCAGGCCTTGGCGAAATCGTCCAGGTGCAGGGATTCGTTCGCTCCGTGCATCCGGGAGTCGGGATCGCAGACGGCGGTCACCAGCACGGTCGCCTCGGGGAATGCCTGCTGGAAGTCGGCCACCATCGGGATCGACCCGCCCTGCCCGACGAAGACCGGATCGACTCCCCAGGCCTCGGCGAAGGCCGACCGGGCTGCCTCGGCGTGCGGCCCCTCGAACGGCACCCGGGACGGTTCGCCGTTCTCACCGGCCTCGGCGATCACCTGCGCACCCCACGGGGCGTGCGCCTCGAGGTGATCGATCACGCACTGGGTGGCCCGGGCCGAGTCGTCACCCGGTGCGAGCCGGATGCTGAGCTTCGCCTTGGCCGACGGGGCCAGGGTGTTGGACGCTTTCGCGACCGGTGTGGCGTCGAGGGCGATCACGGCGATGGCCGGTTTCGTCCACAGCCGCTCGACCACCGTCCCGGCACCGAGGTAGTCGACCCCGTCGAGGATGCCGGACTCGTCGGCCAATCGCTGGTCCGGATACTCCAGCTCGGGGCCGGCCTCGGCGTGCAACCCCTCGACGGCGACGTTGCCCTGCTCGTCGTGCAGCGTGGCCAACAGCCGGCAGATGGCGGTGAGCGCGTCCGGTGCGACGCCGCCGAACTGGCCGGAGTGCAGGGCGTGATCGAGGGTCCGGACCTCGACGTAGACCTCGGCCAGCCCTCGCAGCGTGGTGGTGAACGCCGGCTGGCCGACCGCCCAGTTGCCGGAGTCGGCGATCACGAACACGTCGGAGGCGAGGGTGTCGCGATGCTCCTCCAGCAGGCGGTGCAGGCTCGGTGAACCGATCTCCTCCTCGCCTTCGATGAACAGCGTCACCCCGACCGGTGGCTGGCCACCGAACGCGCGCAGGGCGGCCAGATGGACGGCGATGCCACCCTTGTCGTCGCCGGCGCCGCGGCCGAACAGCCGCCCGTCCCGCTCGGTGGGCTCGAACGGCGCACTGGTCCAGATGGTCGGATCGCCCTCGGGCTGGACGTCGTGATGGGCGTACAGGCAGACGGTCGGCTTTCCTGCCGGGGCAGGGAATCGGGCGATCACGGCCGGTTTGCCGCCGGCGCTGACCACCGACACGTCCTCGCAGCCGGTCTCCCGGATCAGCCGGGCCACCTCCTCGGCGGTTCGCTGCACCTGGTCGAGCCGGTCCGGGTCGGCGCTGACCGACTCGATCCGCACCAGGGCCTTCAGATCCTCGAGGACGCCCGGCAACTCGGCCTGGACGGCAGCGGACAGATCGGTGTTGCTCGCGTCTGTGGTCACCGGACCGACTCTATAGCGGGGCTTTCAGAGCACGCGTCCCAGCACGATCGGCACGAACAGGAAGATCACCGCGACCAGACAGCAGAGCCAGTCCCGGCGGCGCCAGGGCGAATCGAGTGCGAAGGTCCGCACGGTGGCGCCGGCGAAGCCGCGGGCGTCCATCGAGACGGCCATCTGCTGGGCCGAGCGGAACATCCAGACCAGCAGCGCGACGCTCAGCGAGGCCAGGTAGCGCACCCGGGCCGCCGGCGACCGGCCGGGGGCCAGACCACGAAGCCTGCGGACTTCGTCCAGGCTGCGCCACTGGGACCGCAACTGCTCGAGCCGCAACAGCGCCGAGGTGGCCGCCGCGACCACCCGGTGCGGCGCGTGCAGACGCTGGGCGAGCGCGTCCCCCAGCTCGCTCGGCTCCAACGCGCCCAGCAGCAGGGCCCCGGGGACGACCAGGCAGCCGATCCGCAACACCTCCCGGACGGCCACCGGGACTGCCGCCGCGGCGAACCAGCCGGCGCTGCTGAAGAGCAGGGTCGACCAGCCGACGGTCAACGCGGCCAGCCCGACCGGGATCAGCCGGAGCAGGGCCGGCCGGACCTTGCGGACGGCCAACGGCGACAGGGCGAGCCCGAACAGCAGCGTGATCAGCCCGACCAGCCAGTCCCGGACGAAGAACGACCCGACCGCGGCCCCGACGCCGATCAGCAACAGTGCGAGCGGGTTGCAGCGGGCCACCAGCGGTGCGTCCGGGGTGCGGACCGGCCGGATGGTGAAATCCGGCGGATGTCCTTGCCCGTCGGGAGTCTCGGCCCTGGGGTCGACGCCCGACTCAGGCTGCCCCAGTCGCAGCACCCGATCGACGCCGCCGGTCAGCAGCTGGTCGTGGGTGCTGACCAGCACCGCCGTCCCTTCGGCGCGGACGGCCTCGATCACGGCCCGGACCGCGGCCCAGGTCTGCCGGTCCTGCCCGACGGTCGGCTCGTCCAGCAGCAACAGCCCCGGCGCGTGCACGACGGCGGTGGCCAGGGCGAGGCGGCGTTGTTCGCCGCCGGAGAGCTGATAGGGATCTGCCTCGGTGAGCCCGGCCAACCCGAGGGTGGCCAGCACCAGGTCGGCTCTGCGCTCGGCCGCCGCGAGCCGGTCCGGCTGGTCGGCGAACACGACCCGGCTGGTGGCCACGACCTCGTCCCGCACCGTCCGCCGGGTGATCACCTGCTCGCTGTGCTGAGGCACCCAGCCGAGCTGGGCGGCGCGGTCGCCGGATCCCCCGGTGGTAACGGAACCCCGGGTCGGCGGCTGCAGCCCGGCGACCGTCCGCAGCAGGGTCGATTTGCCGCTGCCGCTCGGGCCGAACACGGCCGCTGCTTCGCCGGATCCCAACGACAGCGACAATCCCTGCACCAGCGGCCGACCTGACGGGTCGTGGACGTCCAGGTCGGTGATCGTCAACTGTGGGGTGCCGACCGCCTGCTCCGGGGCTCGTCCGAGCTCGGGCCAGCGCAGCTGAGCCACCTCGGGCGTGGGGGCCTCGGGCACCCAGATCCCGGCCTCGGCCAGTTCGGCTGCACGCTCCCGCAGGACCGCCGAGGTCGGGCCGTCGGCCAGCACCGAGCCGTCGTCGGCCAGCACGATCAGCCGGTCGCAGATCTCGACCCAGCCCGCCAACCGGTGCTCGACCACGATCAGGCCGAGCTTCGACCGGTCGACCACGCCGGCCACCGCCTCCCGGACCTGCGACGCCGAGGACGGGTCGAGCATGGCGGTCGGTTCGTCCAGCAGCAGCCAACTCGGGCTCGAGGCGAGCGATCCGCCGAGAGCCAGCCGCTGCATCTCGCCACCGGAGAGGGCGAACGTCGACCGGTCGGCGGAGTAGGGGAATCCCACCTGGGCCAGGGATTCCGAGACCGCAGCCTGGATCTGACCCCGCGGCAACGCACGGTTCTCCGGACCGAAAGCGGCGTCCCGGCCGGCGAACTCGGCGACCAGCGAGTGGGTCGGATCCTGCAGCAACAACCCGAACGAACCGGCCTCGTCCTGCGGCTGATGGCCACCGAGGCGCAGCTCGCCGCTCTGCTCACCCAGACTGTCGTCCAGCAGACCCGCCATCGCCCGCAACAGGGTGGACTTGCCCGATCCGCTGGCGCCGGCGAGCAGCACCCGCTCGCCGGCCCGCAGGGTGAGCGTGACGTCCCGGACGGTCGGCTCGTGCCGGCCGTAGGGACGCCAGGTCAACCGGTCCAGGACGAGATCGGCGTCCGCCGTCCCGAGCCCCGGCGGTGTCTCGATCATCAGATCCTGCGTGCCTCGGCCCGCTCACGCGCGATCGGGAACGGGGCCAGCGCCCCGGTCGCGGCCAGCGCCCTGGCCAGCCCGAGACCGAGCAGACCGGCCAGGAAGGCACCCGAGACCGCCTGCGCGACCCCGTAGATCCCGGCGTATCCGGCTGCCCATTCGGTGTAGTAGCTGCCCCAGTCGTACGGCGTCTCGAACAGCCCGGCCAGGATCCCGCCGATCACCGCCGGCCAGGCCCCGAAGCGGCGGTAGGCGAAGATCAGGAAGCCCAACTCGACCCCCACTCCCTGCAGCAGCCCGGAGACCAGCGTCGACAACCCCCACTGGCTGCCGAACAACGGTTCGACGAAGGCCGCGATCAGCTCGGCCAACAGGGCCGCCCCCGGGCGTCGGATGATCACCATCGCCACCACAGCCGGCAGCCAGAAGATCGCGTTCAACAGACCGCTGAGCGGTGGCAGGGCGGTGAAGATCGGTCCGGTGACGTTGGTGACCTGGGCCCAGCCGAGGAAGATCACCCCGAACGCGACGCCGATCATCACCGTGGTGATCAGATCGACCGTGCGCCATTTCGCGGTCTTACGGATCGGCGCGGCGCCCCGATCCGGTGCCGCCGAGGTGGCGGACGACTCGTGCTGAATTCGACTCATGAACGGTCCTTCCTGTGCTCAGGAAGGGAAATCGGCCCATCCGGATGGACCGGTTCGAGATCCCGACTCCCTACGCCGGTGTCAACCGGATCAGGTTCGAGGGTCTGCGCTGGTGCGCACTCTCAGCGCCCCACGGCGCTCCCCTGTCGTTCCCGGGGAGCCTAGCGCGACCGCCGCCGGGTGATCAACCGGCCAGGGCCGCCGGGATGGTCTGCTGCCACCGCTGGCGCAGCTCACTGAGGTCGATCTCGAACTGGCCGGACACCCGTACGGCCCCGGCCGGGTCGCCGACCGTGCCGAGCCGGACCATCGGGACGTCGTGCGTGCGGCACAGTTCGCTCAACGCGGCCACCCCGTCGTCGGGTAGTGACACCAGGACCCGACCGGTGCTCTCGGAGAAGAGCGCGACGAACGGGTCGAGGCCGTCCGGCAGCGTGATCTCGGCTCCGAGATCGTGGCGCAGGCAGGACTCGCTGAGGGCGGCGACCAGTCCGCCGTCGGAGAGATCGTGGGCGCTGGAGACCATTCTCGAGCGGGACGCGGTGATCATCACCTCGGCCAGTCGCTGCTCGTGATCGAAGTCGACCGCGGGCGGGAGTCCGCCCAGATGGTCGTGGACGACCTGCGCCCAGGCCGAGCCGGCCAGTTCTTCCCTGGTCTCGCCGAGCAGCACGATCACGTCGTCCGGGTCGACGAAACCCATCGGCGTCCGGGTGCTGACGTCGTCGATCACCCCGAGGGTGCCGACCACGGGGGTCGGCAGGATGGCCGTCGTCCCGGTCTGGTTGTAGAAGCTCACGTTGCCACCGGTGACCGGGGTGCCGAGGGCCTGGCACCCGTCGACCAGGCCGCGGATCGCCTCGGTGAACTGCCACATCACCGCCGGATCCTCCGGCGAGCCGAAGTTCAGGCAGTCGCTGACGGCGACCGGACGGGCTCCGCTGACGGCCACGTTGCGGTAGCTCTCGGCCAACGCCAGTTGCGCACCGGCGTACGGGTCGAGGTAGGCGAACCGGCCGTTGCAGTCGGTGGCCAGGGCGATGCCGAGTTGGGTGCCCTCGTCGATCCGCAGCATGCCGGAGTCCTCGGGCTGGGCCAGCACGGAGTTGCCGCGGACGTAACGGTCGTACTGGTCGGTGATCCAGGACTTGTCGCACAGGTTGGGCGAGCTGATCACCCGCAGCACCTCGTCGCGCAGTTCGTCGGCGTCGCTGGGCCGACGGAGCCCGTCGGGGCTGCCGGCCTGGACGTCGTCCTGCCAGCCCGGCCGGGCGTAGGGACGTTCGTAGACCGGACCGTCGTGCGCGACCGTGCGCGGATCGACGTCGACGACGGTCTCGCCGTGCCAGTCGATGATCAGCCGGTCACCGTCGGTGACCTCACCGACCACGGCGGCCAGCACGTCCCATCTGGCGCAGATGGCCATGAACTGCTCGACGTCGTCGGGTTCGACGACGGCCATCATCCGCTCCTGCGACTCGCTCATCAAGATCTCTTCCGGCGCGAGGGTCGGATCGCGCAGCGGGACGAGATCGAGGTCGACGTGCATCCCGCCGTCGCCGGCCGCCGCCAGTTCTGAGGTGGCGCACGAGATCCCGGCTGCGCCGAAGTCCTGGATGCCGGTGATCACCTTGGCCGCGAACAGCTCGAGCGTGCACTCGATCAGCAGCTTCTCCATGAACGGATCGCCGACCTGCACCGCCGGCCGCTTGGACGGCTTCGTGGCGTCGAAGGTCTCCGAGGCGAGGATGGAGGCGCCGCCGATCCCGTCGCCTCCGGTGGCCGCGCCGTACAAGATGACCTTGTTGCCGACGCCGGTGGCCTTGGCCAGGTGCAGATCCTCGTGCCGCAGCTTGCCGACGCAGAGGGCGTTGACCAACGGGTTGCCGGCATAGGTCGGGTCGAAGACGACCTCGCCGCCGATGTTCGGCAGCCCGAGGCAGTTGCCGTAGCCGCCGACGCCGGCGACCACGCCGGGCAGCACCCGGGCCGTGTCCGGCGCGTCCAGGGGCCCGAACCGCAACGGGTCCATGACCCCGATCGGGCGCGCGCCCATGGCCAGGATGTCGCGGACGATGCCGCCGACGCCGGTGGCTGCGCCCTGGTAGGGCTCGACGTAACTCGGGTGGTTGTGCGACTCGATCTTGAAGGTGACGGCCCAGCCCTGGCCCACATCGATCACGCCGGCGTTCTCACCGATGCCGGCCAGCAGCTTGCCGGTCGGCGTCTCCTGGGTGAGTTCACCGAACTTGCGCAGGTGGATCTTCGAGGACTTGTAGGAGCAGTGCTCGGACCACATCACCGAGTACATCGCCAGCTCGGCCGAGGTCGGACGCCGGTCCAGGATCTCGCGGATGCGGTCGTACTCGGCGGACTTCAGGCCGAGCGCAGCCCACGGCTGGTCGGTGTCGGGCGTCTGGGCGGCGTCGTGCACGGTGTCAGCCACGGCCAGAACGCTACCTGGTCAGGGCCGCAGGACCGAGCGGTCGGGCTCAGTGGTGGTCGGGCTCAGTGGTGGTCGGCGACGATGATCGCCTGCAACTCACCCACCGGCAACTGCACCGACGACGACGTCGTGATCGGCAACACACCAGTCTCACCGTTGATCTGCCACGTCACCGACCACGTCGCCGTCGCCGTCACCGTGTACTTCCCCTCCGGCAACGACGCCTTCTGATACGCATACCCACAATCCGGCGACGGCGTCCCCGCCTTCACCGCCTCCGTCCACTTCGTCCCCGCACCCGAACACACCTTCGTCTGACCATCACCCATCGCATAGCTGACACTGCCCAGACTCGCCTCCAACGACACCGACAGATCACCCACCACATCCGTCACCGGACCCACATGCGTCGCCCCATCGGCATACAGCCACAACGGATAACCCACCACCGCCATCTTCCACTCATTCAGATCCGGCGCCGGACTGATCCCCGGCTTCACCGTCGGAACCTTCAACCGCGCCACCGCAATCTGCGCCGCCTCCTGCGGCGTGTACTGCGGCACCACCGGAGCCGCCCCACCCTGCGCCGGATTCGCCACCGAGAGCATCCCCGGACGCCCCTTCACCCGCACCGGAGCCGTCGGAGCCGTACACATCGCAGCCTTCACCGCAGTCTCGGTCAGACCCCCACAATCCCCGTCACGGACATGCTGATCATAAGCCTCACCGGCACTCACATAACGATTCCAATTCACCTGATTGGTCTGATCGGCGCGCAGGGTTGAACTCCTGATCCAACTGCACCTGCGACTTGCGGGGCGACTGCAGTGCTATCGAGCGAAGAGCGGACGCTTCTGTCTTCGGGGATGCTTCTCAGTTGATGCTATTTCGAGCAGCCGCAAGCCCAACTACGCCACCGTAACTACTGTCCGTTGGCTGAGCCTTGACGTGTGACCGTGTTGCCATTACTAGTACGGCGAGAGATGCGAGGGAGATGGCGGCGGCGTTGGGGCAGCCCATGCTGCGGTAGCTAGGATCAAAGAGCACGTCCCCAATACGACGCGACGATCGCCAGACATTCTCAGCTTAGACATTTTGAAACCTGGCTTGAATTAGAATCCCAAATCTTCCAGTTACCGTCGACTTCCCGTGCATAAAGATACCCCGACACGAGCTGGCCAGTTCCAACTTTTTCGCTATCGGAATCGTAGATCGTAACTGCCGCGTCCATCATTACAGAAGCGTAGAGCTAGTTCGTCAGTCTGGAGCACCAGCCCGATGCAAGCCGGGCTCAGGTGTCAGATCGACGAATCTTAAGATCCGCCTTGACATCGAAAGTTGTTCTTGGCTTCAATTGTCAAGTCAGCTAGACTACGCTCGAAGATAAGGTCCAGCCGCGTACTTTTTCATGGCCGGGCTGTTGCGATCTTCGTCCCGCCAGCGCCAACGCGACTCGGTTTATCTCAGCGATAAAGGCACGATAAGAAGCCTTCTGCAGCCTCAAACTCGGCATCCAGCGCCTTCTGCGACGCAGCCACCTCCGGCGTGCACCGCGTCGTACTCGGCAGCGCCGTACAGCTGTAAGTCGGGCTCGGCGTCGGCGTCACCGTCGGAGCCGTCTCACCCGACGGTGTGCAGGCCGACGCGGCCACCAACAGCCCGACCAACGGCAGCAGCCGACCACGGGAACGCTTCAGCACCCGTCTCCCCCTCCGACGACGAAGGGCCAAACCTAACAAATTCCGCCGACCTGAACCGGGTCCGCAAGAAACCCTGTGGACAACTCGTCAGCTCGAGCGTCGACCGAACGGATCGGGCGCGGGACGGCTGGCCGGCGATCCTGACCGCCGGTTCCGCCTCGCCTGCGGATCAGAGGATCGAGACACCGGACCGAGCTCCGGCAGCGCCAGCCCGGGGACCTGCTCGTCCACCAGCAGCGCACCGACGGCCGCCACCGCCGCGGCCGTCCCGGTCAGCCACACGCTCGCCCCGCCGTCGTTCAGCACCGTCCCCAGCACGGCCGTCGCGAGCACCGCGATCATCACGTTGCGCAGCCCCGAGTACCGCTCGGCCGAGATCCGCGGCAGCGCGAACCGGAAGATCACCACCCACATCACCGCACCGATGACGATCGAGCCGATCCCCAGCGGGCTCACGATGGTCTGCACCGAGGCGACGGCCTTGCGCACCACCACGTCCGTGGCGTCGCCGTCGACCACCCGCTGCACGAAGTTCCCGAGGTGGCTGCGGTGCCCCGCCCCGCGCAGCCAGTCCAGCACCGAGATCGCACCGATCAGCAGCACGGCTCCGGCGCCGATCGCCAGCAGCCTCCACCAGGTCACCCGGATCCCGGAGGTCACCAGCGCCAGCCACAACACCCCCGGCGTCAACGCGATCACACCGCCGAAGTCGGTGCCCATGCTGGGCCAGCCCTCGCAGATGATCACCCCGAAACCGATCACCAGCACCGCGACGACCGCGGCTCTGCGACGACCGGTCGAGGTGAACCGGTGCGCGACGTAGCCGGCCACCAGCAAGGCGGCGGAGGCGTAGGCGGCGAACGTCACGTTGCCGAAGCCGTACCAACGCAGCCCGTAGATCGGCCGGGAGTTGAGCATCGACCCCGGCTCCATCACCCCGCCGAGCGCTGCGTCGACGGTGAACGCGACTGCCGTCAACGCCGCCCCGGTGACGGCCACCGGAATCCTGGCCCGCCGCGCGATCAGCAACGACACCGTGGTCAGCACGGCCAGCCAAGCCACGCAGGCGATCGTCAACCACAACGCCGGATGGCTGGTTCGCTGCCACGGCACGGATCCCGGCAACATCATGCAGGCCAACCAAACCGTCGCGATCGCCGCGCCCACCCGCACGAGCGACCAGCGTCGGCGCACCGCGAAGACCGCGATCCCGACCGCGATCACCAGGCCGATCAGACCGTTCAGCAGATAGCCCGCCACCACCGCATCAGAGAGCGCCCGGACGGCAGCCAGCTGGTCGTTCACCGCCGAAACGCTCACCGGACGCTGATCCACACTCAGCACCGCGCCGTCCACACCGTCCGGCACCACGCCACCGTTGCCGAACTCGATCAGGCTCGCGGTGAGGTCGTTGAGCGTGACGATGCCCGAGCGACGGGTGCTGTCACTGGTCAGGAACCCCGGAAACGTCGTCCCGATCCGATAGACCAGTTGCAACGAGGGGTCCGACGAACCGGCGGCGGGCCCGATACCGGTGACGATCGTCGTCACGTCACTGCGCTGGGCCAACGCCGTGATCACCTGGTCGGCAGACGATCCCGGATCCACCAACGTGACGGGGCAGGTGAGCGGAAATCCGTTGTCGACAAAGGATGTCGCGCTTTCGTACTCGGCCACTGCCCCGTCCGGGGTGGCCGCCGCGATCGCCGCTCCCGGACCGACGGCCTGCACACAACCTCGGGTCGAGGCCGCCAGCGTGCCCAACCGGGCATCACCGTTGCGCGCCGACGCGGCGGCCAGACGTCCGCTCCAATCGGCCACCCGACCGTTCCGCACCTGGGGGTCACAGAGGTCATCGACGGCGGCCCGCCGTCCCGCACCCAGGGTCGTCCAACCGGCGGCGGCACAGGCCCCGACGTAACGCGCCCGGGCGGACATCGCCGCCGCCTGGACGTCGCCGGCGTGCCGACTGATCACCGCCGCGTCGGTTGCGTCCGGCGCCGTCTTCCCCGCCACCCCGACCACCACCACGTGCGTGGTGAAGATCGACGTCGGGGTCGGCGTTTCCGGCACCCCGGCCAGCACCCGCAGCCCGGCGAAGACCGCCAACGCCACCACGATCAGCAAGGTGGTGACCGGTCGTAGCGGCCAACGGAAAAGACGGCGAGGCATCAGCGATCAGCCGGCCGCGGTCAGGCGACGGCCCTCACGCGGCCAGGGCCTGCAGATGGTTGACGGCACTGGCGAAGAAGGGCAGACCGTCGACGCTGGGCCCGGTCAGCGGGTCGACGTTGTGTTCGGGGTGCGGCATCAGACCGACGACATTGCCGCGCTCGTTGCAGATCCCGGCGATGTCACGATAAGAACCGTTCGGATTCCGTTCCAGATAACGGAAGACGACCCGGTTGTCCCCCTCCAACCGGTCCAGGGTCTCCTGATCGGCGACGTAGTGGCCTTCGCCGTTCTTGAGCACGATGGTGATCTCCTGGCCGGCGCTGAACGCCGAGGTCCAGGTGGTGTCGGCCGACTCCACCCGCAGGCGCTGGTCGCGGCAGACGAACGTCCTGCTGTCGTTGCCGATCAGGGCGCCCGGCAGCAGCTGCGCTTCGCAGAGGATCTGGAAACCGTTGCAGATCCCGAGCACCGGCATTCCTGCATTCGCCGCGGTGATCACCTCGGACATGATCGGGGCGAACCGGGAGATCGCACCGCAGCGCAGATAGTCGCCGTAGGAGAAACCGCCGGGCAGGATCACCGCGGACACCCCGGCCAGATCGTCACTACCGTGCCACAACGACACCGGTTCGGCTCCGGCGATCCGAACGGCGCGCAAGGCGTCCTGGTCGTCCAGCGAACCGGGGAAGGTGACGACGCCGATCTTCGGGCTCACGGCGCGTCCACCCGCACGTCGAAGCTCTCGATCACCGTGTTGGCCAGCAGGGTCTCGGCGGCCCGGCGGATCTCGTCCAGCCGCTCGGCGGTGGCCTCGCCCTCGAGTTCGACCTCGAACCGCTTGCCCTGGCGCACCGACAAGCCCTCGAACCCCAACCGCTGCAGGGCCCCGGTCACCGCCTTTCCCTGCGGGTCCAGGATCTCCGGCTTGGGCATCACGTCGACCACTACTCGAGCCATGAGCCCAACTCTATCGAGGCACCTACCGAACGCCAGCCAGCGAAGCCGTCCTGGAATCGAACGCGGCTCCGGTCAGCCTCAGGAACGCCTCGGCGTAACGGGAGCGGGTGGCCTCGACGATCGCACCCGGCAGCGGGGGCGGCGGCGCCTCACCGTGCCGGTCCCAACCCGACTCACCGATCAGCCAATCCCGCACGAACTGCTTGTCGAACGAAGCGACAGTGCTCCCCGGCGTCCAGTGCTCGACGTCCCAGAAACGGGACGAATCGGGGGTCAGCACCTCATCGGCCAACACGACGGTGCCGTCGGCGCGTAGCCCGAACTCGAATTTCGTGTCAGCCAGCACGATCCCCCGCTCGCGCGCAATCCGCTCAGCCCGCCCGTAGACGGCCAGGGTCAGATCGCGGAGGTGACCGGCGAGCTCGGCACCGACGACCTCGGCGGCGGTCGCGAAATCGATGTTCTCGTCGTGCTCGCCCATCGGCGCCTTGGTGGCCGGGGTGAAGATCGGCTCGGGCAGCCGGGAGCCGTCCTGCAGCCCGGCCGGCAGCTCGATCCCGCAGACGGTGCCGCTGGATCGGTATTCCAACCATCCCGAACCGGTCAGGTAACCGCGGGCCACGCACTCCAGCGGCACCATCTCCAACTGTTCGCAGACCACGGCCCGACCCGCGACGGCGGTGGGCACATCGGTGCTGATCACGTGCTGCGGCACCAGATCCCTCAACTGGTCGAACCACCACAACGACAACTGGGTCAGGATCGCGCCCTTGTCGGGGATGGTCGGGGTGAGCACGTGATCGAACGCCGAGATGGCGTCACTGGCCACCATCAGCAGCCGGTCGTCGTCGAGTGCGTACAACTCCCGCACCTTGCCCCGGTGCAGTAGCGGCAGACGGAGCTGCTCGGCGTAGACGGCGTCGGTCATGGCGGGTCCTCCTGCGGGCTGACGTGAGCTTCGAGCCTAACGACTTGGGACGTAGGTGGCCGCCCCGGAGTAGCCCCTGAGGATTCCCTGGCCGGGCCGGCCTGGCCTTTCGGCGACCCCGGGCCTGCGGCACAGTGGATTCACCGGACCTGCCGGAAGCTGTGAAAGGACAACCATGAGCACCCTCGCCCGCCCCCGGAACGACAAGATGATCGCCGGCGTCTGCTCGGCCCTCGGACGTCGCTTCGGCCTCTCCTCGAACGTGGTCCGGCTGATCTTCGTGCTCAGCTGCCTGCTCCCCGGCCCGCAGTTCGTGATCTACATCCTGGGCTGGGTGCTGATCCCCCAGGAAGGCTGAATTCGAACCTCTGAGCGTTTTTGTCAGAGGGGGTCCCTACGGTCTGAGGCATGGGACCTTACGTCGACCGCCAGCTCGGACCAGTGGCGTCCGAACACGGCGACGCGGCGGACGCCATGGCCGGGCTGATCGAGTCCTTCGTCGAGCGGCTCGGAGCGTCCGGAGAGGCGCCCGACGACCGCAGCCGGATCGACCGGATCGCCGCACTGGAGCGGGTGCGATCGGCCGCGGCGGCCGCCCAGTACGTCGAGATGGTCGCCTTCGGGCGTTCCCAGGTCGAAGCCCAACGCGAACTGGACGTCGATCCGCGGATCCTCGGACGGGGTATCGCCGACCAGATCGCCCTGGCCTGCGGCATCTCGCCGAGCGAGGGTTCGCGCCGGTTGGGTGTGGCTCGCGGCCTGGTCATCGATCTGCCGCGGACGCACGCGCTGCTGGCCGCCGGGCGGATCGGCGACCGCGCCGCTCAGTCGGTGGCCACCGCCACCGATCATCTGGACCGTGAGAACCGGGGGCGGATCGACGACGAACTCGTGGCCGAACTGCCGTCGATGTCGGTTCGGCAGGCCGGTGCCGCCGCCCGTCGGCTCGCCTACACGGCTGATCCGCGGGCCGCGGTCGAACGCGCCAGGACGGAACGCAGCCAGCGCCGGGTCACGTTGAGGCCCGCTCCCGACACGATGTCGGTGCTCTCCGGCTGCTTGCCGGTGGAACAGGGCGTCGCCTGCTGGGCCGCGCTGACGCGCCGGGCCGACGAGTTGGTGGGTCGCGGCGACGGCCGGACGCGAGGTCAGATCATGGCCGACACCCTGGTCGAACGGGTCACCGGTCAGGCCTCCGCCGACGATGTCGCCCTGGACGTCAGCGTCCTGATCGGGGTGGACACCCTGCTGGATCCGGGCTGCGCGCGGCCGGCCGAGATCGCCGGGTTCGGACCCATTCCGGCCACACTCGCCCGCGAACTGATCGCCACCTCCCGCGGCCGGCGGTTGTGGCGGCGGCTGTTCACCGCGCCGGCTGCGGGTGATGTGGTCATCGTCGGTGGCGATTCGCACCGCCGACGGTTCGACGGCTGGCTCGGGGAGTTCATCCGGCTACGGGACCGACATTGTCGTGATCCGTTCTGCGATGCCCCGATCCGCCAGGTGGACCACATCCGGTCCTTTCGCGACGGTGGCCCGACGACGGCCGACAACGGACGCGCGGTCTGTGCCCGCGGGAACTACGTCCGGGAGATGCCGGGCTGGAGGGTCGACCTGGTCGGACCGGCGGAAGGGGCCTCAGCGAAGTCGGCCAGGAAGGGGACGAAGGAGCCGAAGCGACACAAGGTGGTGATCACGACACCCACGGGCCACCGGTACGCGAGCTCGGCGCCGCAGCCTCCGTGAGCGGATCGGAGCAGGTCGAGAGAGGAAGACAGAGTTCAACACCCGAGAACGGACGCTCCGCCCGGCCCGGGAGCCTCCCCGCTGCCCCCTGCTTTCACAGACGCAGTGACTTCGCACGTGCTGCCTCCGCGAGATGAGGTGGATCGGGAAAGGTCGAACCGGAAAGGGAGGACGGGAAAGTCGAGCCGGGGAGGTTGCGCGCGGACACGTCATCCAACCGAGCTCGCTGCGCGCTGAGCGTCAGCACGCCCCGACCTGCACCCTGCCGGCGCGGACCTCAGCGACCGGAGTAGAGGGTCCGGACGATGTCCTCGATCGCCGGTTCGGTCAGCCGGAGATCCCGGATCTCGGTCAGCCCGGTGACCTCGGCGAGCACGGCGGCCGCGGTGGTCTGAAGTGGTGAGAAGGCGAACTGCTGGCGCAGTCCGTCCAGCTCGCTCAGCACGTGCCGGGCGCCGGCCAGTTGCAGCGGCGGCTGCGGTTCGGCCAGGTCGACGATCAGGACCCGCTCCATCGAGGTCCGTCGAGCCAGCTCGGCGAGTGCACCGTCGTAGGCGATCCTCCCGTGGTCGACGACGAGCACCCGGTCGCAGAGCCGTTCGATGTCGCCCATGTCGTGGGTGGTCAGCAGCAGGGTGGTGCCGCGTTCACGCCGCTCGGCGACCAGGAACTGCCGCAGCCGCTCCTTGCTGATCATGTCCAGGCCGATGGTCGGTTCGTCCAGGACGAGCAGCCGGGGCCGGTGCACCAGCGCCGCCGCCACCTCACCGCGCATCCGCTCGCCCAGTGACAGCTGGCGGACCGGGGTCGACAGCAGCGTCTGCAGTTCGAGGCCTTCGACCAGTTCATCGATCCTCGGCCTGGCGCTGGGTGCAGGGATCCGGTGCACGGCGGCCAGGATGTCGAACGAATCCCGCAGCGGGAGATCCCACCAGAGCTGGCTGCGCTGACCGAACACCACCCCGACGTGCCGGGCCAGTTCCTTGCGCTGCGGCACCGGCTCGAGCCCGCAGGTCCGGAGCCGTCCGCCGGTCGGCACCAGGATGCCGGTCAGCATCTTGATCGTGGTCGACTTGCCCGCGCCGTTGGCCCCGATGTATCCGCAGGCCTCGCCGGCGTGGACGACGGCGCTGATGTCGTCCACCGCGGCCACCACGGTCCGGTTCCGGGTGAGCCCGCGCCCCTTGGCCCGGACCACGAACTCGCGCCGCAGGTGCTCCATCACGATGATCTGCTCGGGCTCGTCCATCCTCAGCCTCCCGCCCCGACGTAGTGCCGGACGCCGATCCGCCAGGCCGACCAGCCGAGCAGGCAGCTCCACAGCGCGAAGACCGGCGCGCACCAGCCCAGCCAGGCCGGGGCGAACGCGGGTCCGGGCAACCCGAGAACCACCAAGCTCGGCAGATAGGAGGTGACGGTCGCCGGGAACACGAACGTGAACGCCACCCGCAACGGCACCAACAACACGCTGCCCGGCAGCTGCCCGGCGTAGCCGCCGCCGTAGACGAAGGAGTTGGTGAACTCCGATCCGTCGATCAGGAAGAACTGCACCCCGCCGGCCAGCACGAACAAGCCGCCGTAGATGACCGCCCCCAGGATCGGGGTGAGGACCAACAGGTAGATCCGGCCCGGTGTCGGCGCCAGATCGAGCTTGATCAACACCACCACCAGCACCAGGATCGCGAACACGGCCCGTCCCAGCCGACGCAACTGGAAGTCCGCGGTGACCAACTGCAGCAACAACGGCATCGGGCGGACCAGGAAGGCCTCCAGCGTGCCGAGCCGGACGTGCTGCGGGATCGAGTCGACCTGACCGACGACCAGGTCGGCCAGGGCGAACCCGACGTTGGCCAGCGCGAAGACCAGCGCCGCCTGTAACAGGTTCAGACCGCCCAGCGTCGGAGAATTGTGCAGCAGGATGTAGATCTCGCTGAACTCGACGATGCCCAGGATGAACGCGCCGGCGAAGTTCGTGACGAAGCTCGACCGGTAGCTCAACTGGGAACGGATCCGGGAGGCCAACAGCGCCCAGACCGCCTGCCGCGCGGTCAGCTCCGCAGCCACCCGCACCCTGCACCGCCTCAGCCACCCTGCACGACCAGACGGCGCCCGGCCCGGACCATGATCACTCTGGTCAGCACCAACAGACCGGCCAGCCAGGCGACCTGGACCCCGATGGCCGACAGCGCGGCCAGATCGACGACCCGGCCGGAGCTGACGTCGATCGGCGTCTGGAACATGGCCGGGAACGGCGAGACCACCGCGATCATCCGTAGCCAGTCCGGGAAGATCGCCACCGGCAGGAAGAAGCCGCTGAGGACGTTCATCACGAATCCGTACAGCACCAGGAATCCACGGGCGTCGATCGTCCAGAACGCGATCAGGTTCATCCCGAACCGGCAGACGAAGCTGATCGAGATGCCGAGCAGCAGGCTGAGCAGACCGAGCGGGTAGGACGAGACGCTGGCCGGCACCGTCAGCCCGACGAGCAACCCGCCGAGCACCAGGATCGGGATGCCTCTGGTCAGGAACTGCAGGGCCGCCCGGCCCAGATCCCTGGCCCAGTAGGAGAACTGGAGGTCGATCGGCCTGGCCAGATCGATCGCCACCTCACCGGTCCGGACCCGCACGGCGATGTCCTCCCACAAGAACATGTAGACCGGCGCCATGAACGCCTGCCCGAGCCAGACGTAGGTGGAGGCCTGGGCGAAGTCGTAGCCGGCGATCGAGCCGCCGCCACCTCGGACCGCGGCGAACAACGCACTGATCCGCAGGAAACCGAAGACGGTGTTGGTGAAGATGCCGGCGACCAGGGCCAGTCGGTAGGTGCTCTGTCTGCGGAACTCGGCCGAGGCCAGCAGCAGATAGCGACGCACAGTTTCTCGACCGTAGGCCCGCGTGTCGGCGGTGGTCAACCGTTCACGGCGCGGCCGCAGCACAGACCGGCGTGTCGTCCTCGTCGTCGGTCAGCTGGGCCGGTGATCGCGCAGGGCCGACTGCAGAGCGTCGGTGATCTCGCGATCGGTCGCACCGAGTAGCCGGGCCGAGCGGACGGCGTCCAGCAGCGAGCGGTCACCCGGCGTCCGCGGTCGGCCGGAGCCGATGGTCGCGGCCGGGTTGGCCACCGTCGTGCCGCCGCCGCGCCGGGACCGGACCAGCCCCGCCACCTCCAGCTCGCGGTAGGCCCGGGCGACCGTGCCGACGGCCACGCCGAGGTCGCCCGCCAGCTGTCGCACCGGCGGCAAGCGTGCTCCGCAGAACCAACTCGCCGGCACCGATCAGCGAGGCCAACTGATGGCGTAGTTGCTCGTAGGGCGGGGTCGGGTCGTCCCCGGCGATCCGCAGGAGGAGGGTCACGGCCGGTCGTCCAGGCCGGAGCGGACGGCTCTGGCCGGAAACCTGGTCGGTGCCGCTGTCGGGCCCGGCAGCGGACGCAACAACGGGCGCAGCAGAGCAGCCACGGACCAGCAGAGGCCGGCCAGACCGAGCAGGCCGGCGAAGGTCAGCAGGACACCGACCGGAACGAACCAGTCCGGGCCCTCCGCGGCGTGCTCGAGCAGCCCGGAGCCGGCGCTCAACCCGAGCCCGGCCAGAGTGCCGGCCGAGGCCAGCAGCGCCGAGGCGACCGCCGTCGAGATGGACTGGCGCCGGATCGCGTCGTCGACGGCCGCGACGATCGGCTCGCCCCCGTTGCGCGGACGGCGCACCGCAGCAGTCAAAGCGGCGGCCGTCAGGGCCAGCGCGAGGACCAGCCCGATCATCGCCGGGACGGTGTAGAACGAGCCGGGCCATGGGCCGAAGGAGCCGTCGTCGCACACCGTGGCGTTCCGGCATCGGTAGGCCATCGACCGGCCCGCCCGTCCCAGATCGTCCGCACTGGCCACCGATGATGTGAACGCGATCACGCCGGCCAGCACGACAGCACTTGCCACCGACGTCACGGCCAACGGCCGCGGTAGGTAATCGCGGACGCGACGCACTTCGACTGCCGCCGAGCCGGGCTGACGGGCGTCCCGGCGGGTCATCACCTCGGCCACCCAGACCCCGATCAGCTGGACGACGGCGAACACGGCCGGGACCAGGACGAGGATCTGACCGAGCCGGTCGAGTTGACCGAGGACGACGAGCAACGCGACGCCCGCGGCCATCCCGATGCCGCGACTGGCCAGACCCACCCGGCGCAGTCTCGCCAGCCCGGGATGGTCGTGCGGCAGGTCGACCGGTCGGTCGGCCGGGCCACGAAGCAGCACCACCGTCACGGTGATGCCCAGGGCGAGCAGTCCGATCAGGGCGAAGAGTCCAGAGGCCATCATGATCACCTGTCTTCACGGTTTTGTGCCAGGGTCTTGGCACAAAGCCATGCTGTCTTCAGTACTCAATTGTGTCAAGCGCTCGGCACAAATGTCTCTTGGCGATCATGGGCGTCATGTCCACACCCACCCTGCCCCGGGTCGCCGTCTGCGGTCTGTCGCTGGAAGCCTCGACCTTCAACCCCGGGGCGACCCGGATCGCCGACTTCCGGCCCAAGCGGGGCCGGGAGGTGTTGCAGGAGCGGCCGTTCCTGGCCGACGGCGGGTCGCTGGCCGAGGCCGCCCGCTGGGTGCCGATCCTCACCGGGCGGGCGATCCCGGGCGCCCCGGTGCCGGCCGAGGACTACGCGACGCTGAAGACCGAGATCCTGGCCGGCCTCCGCGCCAGCCTGGCCGAGGACGGGCCGCTGGACGGCGTGGTGCTGGATCTGCACGGGGCGATGAACGTGATCGGGATGGACGACGCCGAAGGCGATCTGGCGGTCGCCGTCCGCGCCCTGGTCGGTCCGGAGACCTTGATCAGCACCGGGATGGACCTGCACGGCAACGTCTCCCGACGGCTCGCGCACGCCCTGGATCTCCTCACCTGCTACCGGATGGCCCCGCACGAAGACGCACTCGAGACCAAGGAGCGCGCGGTCCGGAACCTGCTCGACCGGCTCACACTCGACCCGGCCCGGCGACGGCCGCTGAAGGCGTGGGTGCCCGTTCCGATCCTGCTGCCCGGGGAGAAGACCAGCACCCGGCTCGAGCCCGCGACCTCGCTGTACGCCCGGGTGCCGCAGATCGAGGCTCTCGACGGTGTGCTCGACGCCGGCATCTGGATCGGCTACGCCTGGGGTGACGAGCCCCGCAACTGCTGCGTGGTGATGGTCACCGGCGACGACGAGACGGTGATCACCCGCGAGGCCTCCCGGCTGGCCCAGGCGGTCTGGCGGGCTCGGGACGATTTCGCCTTCGTCGCACCGACCGGCACCCTGGCCGAGGTGCTGGACGCGGCCCTGTCCAGTGACGTACATCCCTACCTGATCTCGGATTCCGGCGACAACCCGACCGCCGGCGGTACCGGCGACGTCAGCTGGACGCTGGGTGAACTGATCGCCGACCCCCGGATCACCGCCGGCGGGAAATCGGTGATCTTCGCCTCGGTGCACGACCGGCAGGCCGTGGACGCCTGCGTGGCCGCGGGCGTCGGGGCGGAGGTCGACGTCGAGGTGGGCGGCGTCATCGATCCGGGTCCACGCGGACCCGTCCCGGTACACGGTGTGGTGGCCCACATCGCCACCGGCGACCCCGAGGCCGACGTCGAGGTGGTGCTCGCCGTCGGCGACCTGTCGGTGCTCATCACCCGGAACCGCAAGCCGTACCACCGGATGGTCGACTTCGAACGCAACGGCCTGGACGCGCCGGGGGCCGACATCGTGATCGTCAAGATCGGTTACCTCGAACCCGAGCTGTACGCGATCGCCGCCGACTGGATGCTCGCCCTCACCCCCGGTAGCGTCGACCAGGATCTGCTGCGGCTCGGCCACCACCGGATCAGCCGGCCGATGTTTCCTTTCGACACCGGTTTCACCGACCCTGACCTGCACGTCCGGATCGTCCCGATGGCCGACCAACCGGACGAGTGAGCGCCCGATCCCGACCGGTGCGGCGGACGCGGACGCCGGCAGCGGGCCCTGGTAGCGCGGTCACCCGCCCGCGCCTCGTCTCAGCGGACCGACACCCGCTCCCGCTCGACCTCGGCCTGTCCGGCGGCGCCGAGCCGAGCGTCACGGACGTCAGGACGACGCAGGGTGAACCGGGTCTCCAGACCCAGGGCGATCGCGACGACCAGCAACGAGGTGTACCCGGCCAGCGGCGTCATCGCGTGCAGCCCGCGGCCGAAGAGGACCGGCACGAAGGTGGTCTCGGCCAGCCTCAGCGCGAGGAAACCGACCCACACCACGACGGTGCCCCAGGTGCCGCGGCACATCAGCCGACCGTCGCGGACGAAGACCCGGCGCGTCCGGGCCAACGGCCAGGCGACCGCGCAGGCGAGCAGCAGACCGAGACCGATGCTCAGCACGTCGAGTCCGGTCACCGCCATCCCCCGCAGCAACTCCGACCCGACCAGGGCCACCCCGGCTGCGCCCATGATCATCGGGCGGCGGTAGTCCTGGCGGACCGGACGGGCGTGGAGTTGGCGGGCCACCACGGCGACGACGGCGAGGGCGACCAGACCGATCAGGAAGATCTCATGTGTGTTCATGTCCTCCAGGCTGTCGCGCATCACCTCCGGGGGGATCAACCCTCGGGTTGAGGTCGGGTTGATCTGCACTGCTGAGTCCCCGACCGAACCCGAGGGCGGGGCTACCGTGACCCGGTGAGCCTGACCGACCGAGACATCGCGGCCACTCCCGGCGAACAGTGGATCGGGCGCGCCGGCGGTGCGGCGGTCATCCTGGTCATCACCGGCGCGGCCACCGTCACCGAATGGAACGCGGTCCCGCCGCTGGCCCTGTGGCGGATCCTGTCCGCCGACCTGGCGGCACTGGCGGCTGCGGCCGCTGCCCTCAACGGCGCGGTCAGCCGCGGCGGACCGAGATGGGGCCCGGTCCTGCTGTCCGTGGCGACACTCGCCCTCGGCACCAGTGCGATCCCCTTGTTGTTCGGCCAGGCCGGCCTGGTGTGGGTGCCCTACATCGGCCTGGTGGCGCTGGCGCGCAGCGCGCTACCGATCCGCTGGCTGGCTCCGTTGACCGTCGTGCCGTTGACCACCATCGCCGTGCAGACCTGGCTGTCCAGCCACAGCCCGGGCCTGCTGGCCCTCACCCTCGGTGCGGCGGTCGCCGCCGTGGCCTGGATCATCTGGCGGATCCGTCGCCGGGAGGCCGCCGAGCTGGCCGCCGCCCAGGAGGAGGTCATCGAACAGGAACGGGCGTCCGTCCGTGCAGCCGAGCGGCGGCGGGAAGTCGCCGCACAGGTGCACGACGTTCTCGCCCACACCCTGTCCGGGTTGATCGTCACGCTGCAGACCACCACCGTCCGGGCCGGGCACGAGGGTGGGTCGCCCGAGCTGATGGATCTGCTGAACACCGCGACGGATCTGGCCAAAGACGGTCTGGCCGGGGCCCGCCGGGCGGTGGCCACCCTCGATCGCGACCCGGACCGGTTCTCCCCCGACAGCCGGCCCGAAAGCCGCCCCGACAGCCGCCCCGAGAGCTGGCTCGACTGGCACGCCCGCACGATCCAGCCGATGGTCACCGGAGCAGGCGTACAGGTCGACGTCGGCGGCGATCCCGAGCTCGTCCCGGCGGCCTGGATCGAGCTCGCCCGTTCGACCGTCCAGGAGGGCCTGACCAACTCCATCCGACACGCCGTCGGAGCGCCGATCCGACTGACGTACGCCGCCGGCGGGGTGGCCGTCACCTCGGTCGGCGACCCCGCGTCCTTCGTCGACCGCGGACATCCCGGCAGCGGGCGCGGCCTGACCGGGCTGGCCGGGCGGGCCGGCGTCGAGGGCGGCTCGGTCCGATGGGGTGCCGAACCGGCCGGGTTCGTCCTGCGGCTGACCTGGCCGGATCGATCATGAGGCGGCCCCGATGAGCACCCGGGTCCGGCTGGTGATCTCCGATGACCAGACCGTCGTCCGCGAGGGCCTGCGCTCGATGCTGGGCATGTCCGACACGATCGAGGTGGTCGGCGTGGCCGCGGCGGCAGAGTCGGCGCTGGAGCTGGTCACCGAACTGGCCCCGGAGGTGTGGCTGACCGACCTGCGGATGCCCGGGATCGGCGGGGTGGAGGGCATCCGCCGGCTGATGATCATGAAAGCGCCGACCGTGGCCATCGCCCTGACCACCTACGACGACGACGCGACCGTGGTCGAGGCGCTCGACGCCGGCGCGGTCGGGTTCCTCAACAAGGACGCCGATCCCGACGTCATCGTCGCCGCGGTGATCGCGGCCGCCCAAGGTCGGTCGCTGCTCGACGGGCGAGCCCTGCAGGCGTTGCTGGCCCGGCGCCCGACCGCGACGCCGGGTCCGGCTGCCGACGACCTCGGCCTGACCGAGCGCGAGGTCGAGGTGGTGCGGCTGATCGCCACCGGTCGATCCAACGCCCAGCTGGCCCGGGAACTGGTCGTCAGCATGGCCACGATCAAGACCCACGTGAACCACATCCTGGCCAAGACCCACTGCCGCGACCGGGCCGCCCTGGTCGCCTGGGCCTACGCCAACGGTCTGACCGGTTGAGCAACCGGGCGGCTGCGGGCCGGACGCGACGTCAGAGGATCTCGCCGGGGACGTAGCCGGCGGCCTCCGGGAACAGCTGCGACAACTCCTCGGCCCGCTCGACGATGTCGCCGATCTGGGCCAGCGCGTTACCGGCCAGGCTGAGCGGCTCGGCCAGCGCTGCGTCGAGATCGTCGCGGGTCAGCCCGAGCCGGGGGTCGTCGGACAACCGGTCGAGCAGGTCGTTGTCGGAGCGTCCGCTCTCCCGCATCCCCAGCGCGACGCCGACCGCGTGTTCCTTGATCGCCTCGTGCGCACTCTCCCGGCCGACCCCGTGCCGGACGGCGGCCATCAGGATCTTGGTCGTGGTCAGGAACGGAAGATAGCGGCGCAGTTCGGCCTCGATCACCGCCGGGAAGGCGCCGAAGTCGGCCAGCACGGTCAGGAAGGTCTCGAACAATCCGTCCAGGGCGAAGAAAGCGTCCGGCAGGGCGACCCGACGGACCACCGAGTCCGAGACGTCGCCCTCGTTCCACTGGTCGCCGGCCAGTTCGCCGATCATGGCGACGTTGCCGCGGACCACCACCGCCAACCCGTTGACCCGTTCGCAGGAGCGGGTGTTCATCTTGTGCGGCATCGCCGACGAACCGACCTGACCGGGCGCGAACCCTTCGGTCACCAGCTCGGCCCCGGCCATCAACCGGATGCTGGTGGCCATGTTCGACGGTGCCGCCGCGGCCTGGGCCAGCGCCGTCATCACGTCGTAGTCGAGCGAGCGCGGATACACCTGGCCGGTCGAGGTGAGCACCCGGGTGATGCCGAGGTGCTCAGCGATCCGCTGCTCCAGCAGGGCCAGCTTGGTGGCGTCGCCGTCGAGCAGATCCAACATGTCCTGGCTGGTGCCGACCGGGCCCTTGATCCCCCGCAACGGGTAGCGCTCGATCAGCTGGGTGATCCGTTCCAACGCCACCAGCGCCTCGTCGGCGGCGGTGGCGAACCGCTTGCCCAGCGTGGTGATCTGGGCGGCGACGTTGTGCGAGCGGCCGGCCATCGCGCGTTCGGCGTACTCACCGGCCAGCCGGGCCAGTTCGACGATCGTGGTGACCAGCCGATCGCGGACGATCTTCAGCCCGGAGACGATCTGCAGTTGCTCCACGTTCTCGGTCAGATCGCGGCTGGTCATCCCCTTGTGCACGTGCTCGAAACCGGCCAGTGCGTTGAACTCCTCGATCCGCGCCTTGACGTCGTGGCGGGTGATCCGTTCCCTGGCAGCGATCCCGGCCAGATCGACCTGCTCGACGACCGCCTCGTAGGCCTCGATCACGGCCTGTGGATCGTCACCGCCGAAGTCGACACCGAGGTCACGCTGGGCCGCCAACACGGCCAGCCAGAGCCGTCGCTCCAGAACGATCTTGTGCTCGGCCGACCAGAGCTCGCGCATCGCCGCCGAGGCGTAGCGGTTGGCCAACACGTTGGCGATCATGGCGAAACTCCAAGCTGGGCAGGGAAACGGGCAGAAAAGGGTTGATCTCCCACGACGGAGGAACCGGGACGAGCCTACTTCGGCGCGGCGATGTCGGTGCGGAACTGACCACCGGCCAGACCGATCCGGGCCAGTCGCCGATAGGCCGCCTGCCGGGCCTCGTCGGCGTCGGCGCCGACGCCGACGGCGGCCAGCACCCGTCCGCCGGCACTGACCAGCTGACCGTCGTGCAGGGCGGTGCCGGCCTGGATCACGTGGCTGTGCTCGTCCTCGCCGTCGGCGCCGGTGATCTCGTCGCCGGTGCGGTTCGGGCCGGGATAGCCGGCCGAGGCCAGCACCACCGCAACGGCGGACCCGTCCCGCCAGACCAGCGGCGGCGTCTGCGCCAGCCGGCCGGTGGCCGCACGGTGCAAGAGGGTGCCGAGCGGGGTTTCCAACAGGGCCAGCAGAGCCTGGGTCTCCGGGTCACCGAACCGGGCGTTGAACTCCACCACCCGCAGCCCGCGGGACGTGCAGGCCAACCCGGCGTAGACCAGGCCGACGAACGGGGTGCCGCGTTCACGGAGCAGATCGACCGTCGGCTGGACGACGGTGGTCAGCACCTCCTCGACCAGACCGTCCGGCGCCCACGGCAACGGCGTGTAGGCCCCCATCCCGCCGGTGTTCGGCCCGCGGTCGCCGTCGAAGATCCGCTTGAAGTCCTGTGCCGGTTGCAGCGCCCGGACGCTCGTCCCGTCGGTGATCGCGAACAGGCTCACCTCGGGCCCGTCCAGGAACTCCTCGATCACCACCGGCCCGGCGCACGCCTCGACGTGGGCCAACGCGGCGGCCCGGTCGTCGGTCACCACGACCCCCTTGCCGGCCGCCAGTCCGTCGTCCTTCACCACGTACGGCGGGCCGAACCCGTCCAGCGCCACTGCGGCCTGCTCGGCGCCGAGGCAACGACGCCAGGCCGCGGTCGGCACCCCGGCGGCCGCCATCACCTCCTTGGCGAAGGTCTTGCTGCCCTCCAGCCGGGCGGCCTGCGCCGACGGGCCGAAGCAGGCGATCCCGGCCGCGCGGACGGTGTCGGCGATGCCGGCCACCAGCGGCGCCTCCGGCCCGATCACCACCAGATCGGCGGCCAACCCCGTGGCCAACCCGGCGACCGCGGTGCCGTCCATCGGGTCGACCTGGTGCAGGGTGGCCACGGCGGCGATCCCCGGATTGCCCGGGGCGGCGTGCACCTGGGCGACGCCGGGGTCGGCCGCGATGGCCCGGGCCAGGGCGTGCTCACGGCCACCGGTGCCGATCACCAGCACCACCAAGCCGGGGTCGGTGCTTCTGGTCGTGTCGGTCACGCCGGAGATTCTAGGGTCAATCCCTGTTCCGGGCCCGCTGGATCAGCACCACCCCGACCGTGATCAGCCCGACCGCTCGGCCAGGGGGACAGCATGAACTCACGGTAGTACCCCGGCCCGTCGCAGGCCCAGGGCTACGTGAAAGCGTCGGGAGCGACATTTCCGGCGGCCACCCTCGAGGCCACCCCCTAGCCGATCCAGGAGAACGACGACACGATGGCGCAGGGCAACGACGATCCGACCTTTCCCTCACTGCACGGACGCCCGGCCCAGGGCTGGCTGAACGACCCGAACGGTCTCTGCCGCGTCGACGGCCGCTACCACGTCTTCTTCCAGTACAACCCGGACGCGCCCGTCCACGGCTCGATCGCCTGGGGCCACGCCAGCTCGGCGGATCTGTTGCACTGGCGCGACGAGCCGGTGGCGCTGCGACCGCGGCCCGGCGAGATCGACGCCGCGGGTTGCTGGTCGGGTTGCGTCACCGTCGATGCGAGCGGCGAGACGGAGGTGCCGACCGCCGTCTACACCGCGGTCCCCACCGGCCCCGGTGAGGCCTGGGCGACCTTGGCCCGCGCGGTTCCCGGCACCGGCCTGACCAGCTGGACCCAGGGCCCACCGGTGATCGAGGGGCCGGCCGATCCGGGCATCGAGGAGGTCCGCGACCCGTTCGTCTTCAGCCACACCGGCTCGCGCGGCCGGCACCGCTACGTCATCCAGGGCGCCGGCGTCCCGGACGTCGACGGCCGCCCGCAACTGCTGCTCTACGACGCCGACGACCTGACCGCCTGGACCCCGCTCGGCGCGCTGCTCACCGACGACGACCCGGTCGCCGGCGTCGCCGCGGCCGCGAACATCTGGGAATGCCCGAACCTGTTCGAACTGGACGGCCGCTGGGTGCTGCTGATCTCGCTCTGGCGGGCCGTCCGCCGCGGCGAGGGGGTCCTGTCGGGTGTGCGCTACCTGGTCGGCGACCTGATCGAGACCGAAGAACCGGCCGGCGGCCTGCGGTTCGTGGCCGAATCCGCCGGCACCCTCGATCTGGGCCCGACGTTCTACGCCCCGCAGGTGTTGGTCGAACCCGGCCGGGTGTTGTGCTGGGGCTGGGCCTGGGAGTCGGATCGAAGCGACGCCGAGGTGGCCGCCGCCGGCTGGGCCGGTTCGCTGACCTTCCCGCGCGAACTCACCCTGGTCGACGGGGTGCTCGACGCCCGGCCGGCCGGCGAACTGCTCGGACTGCGCCGAGACCCGATCGAACCCGCGACCCTGGGTGCCGGCGGCACCGACGCCCGGGCCTTCGAGGTGCTCGGCGACGGCCCGGTCACGCTGCACCTGCGAACGGGCGACGACGACCAGCCGGTGATCGGGGACGGCGCGTTCGCCGCCACCCGGGTGCTCGTCGACGGCAGCGTGGTCGAAGGGTTCGGCGCCGACGGCCAGACCTTCACCACCCGCGCCTACCCGACCGACGATTCCCGCTGGATCGTGACCGGGGCCACCGAGGCCTACCGGCTCGGCCTGGACCGAGCCGATCGGGCCTGAGCCTCAGAGCAGGTCGTTGACCATGATCACTTGCTCGCGACCCTGGCCGACCCCGATCCCGGAGACCCGGACCCGGCACAGCTCCTCCAGCCGCTCGACGTAGAGCCGGGCGGTCTTGGGCAGGTCGGCGAGCTTCCGGGCGCCGCTGATGTCGTCCTCCCAGCCGTCGAGCTCTTCGTAGATCGGCGTGGCCGCGGCGAACTCGCGCATGGTCGCCGGCATCACGTCGGTGCGGGTCGATCGACCTGATAGCCGACGCAGACCGGCAGCTTCTCCCAACCCGTCAGGGTGTCCAGCTTGGTCAGGAACAGATCGGTGAAGCCGTTCACGGTGGCCGCGCTCTCCACCACCAGCGCATCGAACCAACCGCAGCGACGCGGCCGGCCGGTGGTCGCGCCGTACTCAGCGCCGTCCTCGCGCAGCTTGTCGCCGTCGGCGTTCAGCAGCTCGGTCGGCATCGGGCCCTCTCCGACCCGGGTGGTGTAGGCCTTGGCCACCCCGACCACCCGGTTCAGCCGGGTCGGGCCGACCCCGGAGCCGACGCCCGCGCCGGCCGCGGTCGGGTTGGACGAGGTCACGTACGGATACGTCCCGTGGTCGACGTCGAGGTGGTGGGCCTGCGCCCCCTCGAACAGCAGCAGTTCGTCTGCGTCCAGGGCGTCGTTCAACAGCCGCGGCACGTCGGCCAGCATCGGCGCGATCCGGTCGGTGAAGGAGAGCAGATGATCCGCGACCTGCTCGGGGTCGACCGCGCGCCGGTTGTAGACCTTGACCAGCAGCTGGTTCTTCTGCTCGACCGCCGCCTCGACCTTGGCCCGCAGGATCGGCTCGTCCAGCAGGTCCTGCATCCGGATGCCGATCCGGTTCACCTTGTCGGAGTAGGTCGGGCCGACCCCCCGGCCGGTGGTGCCGATCCGGTTCTTGCCCAGGAACCGCTCGGTCACCTTGTCGATCACCTGGTGGTAGCTGGTGATCACGTGCGCGTTGGTGGAGATCTTCATCGTCTGCTCGACGTCCGGGCCGCCGCGGTCGCGCAGCGTCGAGATCTCCTCGAACAGGACGTCGAGGTCGATCACCACGCCGTTGCCCAGCACCGGCACCAGGTTCGGGTTCAGCACCCCCGACGGCAGCAGGTGCATGACGTGCTTCTCACCGTTGACCACCACGGTGTGCCCGGCGTTGTTGCCGCCGGAGTAACGGATGCAGTAGTCGACCCGGTCGCCCAGCTGGTCGATCGCTTTGCCTTTGCCCTCGTCGCCCCACTGGGCGCCCATGACAACGATTCCCGGCATCTCAGCCGTCCTCTCACAGCAGCGAAGCCCGGCCCGCACACGCGGGGGACCGGACTCTTACTACCGCACCCTACCGGACCGGGCCGCTCAGCGCCCAGCGTTCAGTGCGTCGTAGGCGGTGCCCGAGGAGTCCCGGAGGAACTGCGCGCAGCGCTCGTACTCATCGGTCTCGCCGATCCGTTGCGCCGCGACGGCCAGGGCCCACAGCGCCCGCAGGAAGCCCCGGTTCGGTTCGTGTTCCCACGGGATCGGCCCGGCCCCGCGCCAGCCGGACCGGCGCAGCGCGTCCAGCCCGCGGTGATAGCCCGTCCGGGCGTAGGCGTAGGCGGCCAGGGTGCCCTCGAGGGAGTCGGCGCCCAGCGCGCCCTCGGCCAGCTCGGCCCAGAGCAGGCTGGAGGACGGATGGTCGGCCAGCACCTGCAGCAGACCGTCCTCGCCGGCGGCGACCGCCTCGGCCGCGGCCGGGTCGAGCGGCAGCCGGGTCTCGGCCGTGCCGGCCGGTGCGGCCAGCAGGTTGTCGTGGGTCTCACTCATCAGTCGTCTCCTCAGATCCAGTTCTTGCGTTTCATCACGGTGAACAACACCACCACCGCGACCACCATCACGATCAGGTAGACCCAGAATCCGGTCCGGGTCCCGTTCAGCCAGAACGGCACGTTCATGCCCACGAAGCCGCTGACCAGCGTCGGCGCGGCGATGATCGCCGCCCATCCGGTCAACTTCTTCATCGTCGCGTTCATCCGCTCGTCGTCCAGGCTCAGGCTGGTGTCGAACAGCGTGCCGAGGCTGTCGGCCAGCGCGTCGACGGAGTCCGCGACCCGGTCCTGGTGGCCGAGCACCAGCTGCCACTGCCGCGTCCGTCCGTGCTTGTCCTTCCCGGAGCCGATCCTGCTGTCGGGACCGGTGGCGTCGTCGGCCAGGGACTGCAGCTGTTCGCGCATCGGCTCGCTGATCCGACGCAGCTCGGAGACGGCTCGCCGCAACGAGAAGATCTGCTGCTTGCCGGCCCGGGAGAGCACCTGCTCGTCGAACATCGACTCGGCCAGGTCGTCGGCCCGCTCCTCGATCGCACCGACCACCTCGGCGTGCCCGCGGACGATGTGGTGCAGCACCAGTTGTGCGGCCTGTTCGGCCCCGATGTGACGGACGCGCGGATGCGGACCGGTCAGCGCTCCGGCCACCTCGGCCCCGGCCTGGTCGTCGGCCACCACGACCAGCACCCGGTCCGAGACCAGCAACGCGACCGTGCGCAGCTCCAGTGAGGGTTGGGACTCCACCTCGACCAGCCGGGCCGTCCGGGTGGTCAGCAGCGAAACCCCGTCCAGCTCGCGGTAGACGATCCGCCGGTCGTCGGCGGTGACGTCGTGGACGGCCACCTCGTCCAGGTCGAACAACGTGGCCAACTGCTGCAGGGCCTCGGTGTCGCTGCGCGGCACCACCCACCAGGCCGAGACGGTGCCGGTCCTGGCGCAGGACGTCGCCGAGATCGTCGCCACGCAGGTTCTCGGCGACGATCTCGGTCTCGGTCCAGACCCGACTGAAGACGCCGTCGCCCGCGTGGCGGGAAGGCTGGCCGGACGGGGTCACTTGCCCAGCGAGGTCCCGGTGCTGCGCAGGTTCTCGCAGGCCTCGACGACCCGCTTGGCCATCCCGTCCTCGGCCACCTTGCCCCAGGCGCGGGGGTCGTAGGCCTTCTTGTTGCCGACCTCGTCGTCGATCTTCAGCACGCCGTCGTAGTTGGCGAACATGAAGCCGGCCGCCGGCCGGGTGAAGGCGTACTGGGTGTCGGTGTCGATGTTCATCTTGATCACGCCGTAGTCGACGGCGGCCTGGATCTCTTCCAGGGTGGAACCCGAGCCGCCGTGGAAGACCAGATCGAACGGGTTCTGCTTCCCGATCTTCTCCCCGACCTGGGCCTGGATGTCCTTGAGCACCTCGGGCCGCAGCTTGACCGAGCCGGGCTTGTAGACCCCGTGCACGTTGCCGAAGGTCAGCGCGGTGATGTAGCGGCCGTTCTCACCGGAGCCGAGCACCTCCACGGTGCGCAGGCCGTCCTCGACGGTGGTGTAGAGCTTGTCGTTGATCTCGTGGCTGACGCCGTCCTCCTCGCCGCCGACGACACCGACCTCGATCTCCAGGATGATCTTGGCCGCGGAGGTCTTCTCCAGCAGCTCTTGAGCGATCTGCAGGTTCTCCTCCACCGGCACCGCGGAGCCGTCCCACATGTGGGACTGGAACAGCGGGTTCTCGCCGTTCTTCACCCGCTGGGCGGAGATGTCGAGCAGCGGCCGGACGTAGCTGTCCAGCTTCTCCTTGGGGCAGTGGTCGGTGTGCAGGGCGATGTTGACGCCGAAGTTCTTGGCCACCTCGTGGGCGTAGGCGGCCAGCGCCACCGCCCCGGTGACCATGTTCTTGATCTTGGGGCCGGAGGCGTACTCGCCGCCACCGGTGGAGACCTGGACGATGCCGTCGGACTCGGCCTCGGCGAAGCCCTGGATCGCCGCGTTCAGCGTCTGGGACGAACTGACGTTGATCGCCGGGTAGGCGAAGGATCCCTTCTTCGCCGCGTCGATCATCTGGGCGTAGACCTCGGGGGTCGCAATGGGCATGGATCGTTCCCTCTCGTGGGTGTCGTCGTGCGCAGTTGGCGTGCTGTCCTCTTCCGGCTCAGTCTCGCAGACCCGGCCGGGCCCGACCTCGGACGTTCGGCTGTCGATCAGGTCCGGATCAGTTGTCGAGGGCGTTCAGGTCGACCCCGTGCCGGCCGCCGGAGTAGGCCCGGGCGGCGGTGTCGACGGTGGCCGGCAGGGCGCCGATCTGGTCCAACGGCAACCGGAGCGACGTCTGGTCACGACGGAGGAGTTCGAAGTCGGGGCTGAAACCCCAGCCGGAGCGGCGGACGGCCAGTTCGGCCACCTCGGCCCAGCCGACACCCTGACCGGCCAGCTCCACCCCGTGCCGGTCGATCCGGAGTGCGACGCCCTGCCCGAGGGTGGCCAGCGGCCGTAACGAACGGCGGTAGAGCAGATAGGTGAGGACCACCGTGGCCACCGCGACCGCCACGACCAGCGCGTAGATCGTGATCCCCGCGGCACTGGCCAGGTTGCGGTGCTGCCAGATGCCGATCACCACGAGCAACACCACCGTGATGCCGAGACCGATCAGCCGGGATCGCAGAAAACCCTTGTAGCGCGCGATTCTCGACCGGGTCGGGCCGTCGTCGTAGAACGCCACCAGTTCGGCGATCGGGGCCGGCCGGCCCGGACCGTCGACGCCGGGGTCGAAGGTGCTCATCAGTTCTCCCGGGCGCCGCGCGGCGTGATCGCCATGTGGATCCGGTAGCGGTCGGCGCGGTAGGCCGAGGTGGACAGCTCGACCACCCGGTCGCCGGCGTAGGTCACGCGTTCCTGCACCAGCAGCGGCGCCCGCTTGGCGATGCCGAGGATCCGGGCCTGGTGGGCGTCCGCGGCGTCGGCCCGTACGGTCTGCTCGCCAGCGGTCACCACCACCCCGTACTCGGCGGCGAACACGTCGTAGAGCGCCCCGAGCTCGCGTCCGAGCAGCCCCGGGAACAGCTGGGAGGGATAGATGCCGACCTCGTAGGCCATCGGGGTGCCGTCCGCCGTCCGCAGCCGTTCCACCCGGACGACCGGCCGGCCCGGGCGGATCCGCAACGAGAACGCCACGTCGTCGTCGGCGCTCAGCTCGTGGGCCGACAGCACCACCGTGGACGGGATCAGACCCCGGTCGCGCATCTCGCGGGAGAAGGACGTCAGGTGCAGCCGGGAGTCGACCTGGGGCCCGGTGACGTAGGTGCCCTTGCCGTGCACCCGCTCCAGCGCCCCGTTGTCGACCAGATCGGCGATCGCCTGCCGGATCGTCACCCGGCTGACGCCGAGCCGCTCGACCAGGGTCCGTTCGGACGGGATCGCGTCACCGGGATGCAGCTCGCCGGCGATCATCCGTTCCAGTACCTCGCGGACCTGGGCCCGTTTGGTGGTGGACGGCCCGATCGGGCTCAGGTGGGAGGTCAGGTCGGGTTCCAGCCGGAAGTCCTCGACCTGGTCCGGGGCGTCCGCGCGCAGCTTCTCGGGCACGGGCGACTCCTTTGTGTCCAGCGGGACTGATCTCGTTATCGTGAGCCGGGACGACGGACGTCCGGCCAGACCAGTTCATACCAGTATGACGGAGCCAGCAACAATGGGCGACACCCCGGACGAGATCGTCGAGATCCTGAGGGACGCGGGGTGCGTCTTCGCCGAGGACGAGGCCCGGCTGCTGACGGCGGCGGCCGGCAGTCCGGTCGACGCCGAACGGCTGGCCGGACTGGTCCGACGGCGGGTGGCCGGTGAGCCGCTGGAGGTGATCCTCGGCTGGGTCGAGTTCGACGGTCTGCGGCTGCGGGTGGAGGCCGGGGTCTTCGTGCCCCGACAGCGCAGCGTGTTCCTGGTGGAGCGGGCGGCCCGGTTGGCCCGGCCCGGCGATCTGGTGCTGGATCTGTGCTGCGGTGTCGGCGCGCTCGGGGCCGCGCTGGCCGCCCGGGTGCCGGGGTTGCGGGTGCTGGCCGGCGACGTCGACCCGGTCGCCGTCTCCTGTGCCCGGAGCAATCTGGGCGGCGCTCGGGTGTTCCTCGGCGACCTGTTCGAGGCCGTGCCGGACGAGCTGGCCGGAACGTTGGACCTGATCGTGGTCAACGCCCCGTACGTGCCGACGGCCGAACTGATCATGATGCCGAGTGAGGCCCGCGACCACGAACCGCGGCAGGCGCTGGACGGCGGGGAGGACGGTCTGGACGTCCACCGCCGGATCCTCGCCGACGCGACGACCTGGTTGCGGCCGGGCGGGTCGTTGCTGATCGAATGCGGCGCGTCGATGGCCGGGGCCTCGGCCGCCGCTGCCCGGTCGGCCGGGCTGATCGCCACCGTCGCCCACGACGACGACCGGGAGGCCACCGTGGTCAGCGCGATCCGGGAGCCCTCGGACGAGCCGGAGGTACCGCTGCTGGGCGGCGACGTCACCGAGGGAGTGGTGCGGATCGGATCGACCGTCCGCCGTCCACCGGGGCCGAACAGCGCCGCCGTGCACGCGGTGCTGGAGCACCTGGTCGACGTCGGCTTCGCCGGCGCGCCGCGTTTTCTCGGTCTCGACCGGGCCGGACGGGAGGTACTCACCTTCGTCGAGGGTGAGGTCGCCGGTCGACCCCCGCCGGACTGGATCGGCGACGAGGCTCGGCTGGTCTCGGTGGCGCGGTTGCTGCGCCGCTACGACGACGCGGTGGCCGGAATCGTCCTGCCGGCAGGGATCCGGCCCGACCGGGGCATCCCGGACATCGGGTTACCGCCGCTGCCGGACGAGCCGACGGAGGTGCTCGGCCACCAGGACGTGACGCCGGAGAACGTGGTCTTCTCCCCCGCCGGCGAGGCGATCGCGCTGATCGACTTCGACCTGCTCAAGCCGTGCTCGCGGCTGGCCGAGGTGATCAACGCCCTGATCTGGTGGGCGCCACTGACGGATCCGGTCGACCGCGACCCGCGGCTGGCCGGGCTGGACGTACCCCGTCGCTGCCGGGTCTTCGCCGACGCCTACGGGCTCGGTGCGAGTGCGCGGGCCGACCTGGTCGGCTCGGCCTTGATCATGGCGGATCGCAGTTGGCTGTTGATGCAGCACCGCGCCCGGCACCTCGGCGGCGGCTGGGCCCGGATGTGGGACGACGGCGTCGGCGAGGTGATCAGGCGGCGACGCGACTGGCTGCGTCGGGAGGGCCCCGCGATCACCGAGGCACTGCTGCACGAGAGCTGAGGGCTGAGGGTTGCAACTGGGCCCGATAGAAGTCCAGATGGGCCTGCGCGGCTGCCGTCCAGCTGTGCGAGGCGGCGAAGACGGCACCGCCCGGCGGGGGCGGCCCGGTCAGCGCTTCCTCCAGTGCAGCCGCGATCTCGGCCACCGAACCGCCGTAGCGGACATGGTCGCCGAAGACCTCGCGGCAGCACCGGCAGGTCCCGGACGACGACCGGCGACGCCGGCGGCGAGCGCCTCCATCGCGGCCAGCCCGAAGCCCTCCTTGGTCGAGACGGAAGCCGAACGGCCGACGCCGCGGCCACCAGCGCCGGGCAGCTCGTCGTGGTCGACCGGACCGAGCACGACCGGCTCGACGCCGCAGCTCGGCGGCGATCGCGCGTCGAACTCGGCCCGGTAGTCGCGGTAGTCGAACAGCGTCTCGCCGCCGGCGATGCACCAGGCGGACGTCGGGGTCGTCGGCCGCAGCCAGGCGATAGGCCTCGACGCAGGTCGATAGTGCCCTTGCGCGGCTCGATGCCGCCGACCGCCAGCACGTACCGCCCGAGCTGCCCACGCCACGCCGCGGTCGGCGCCGGGTCGGCGGCGGCCGCCGCGAACCGCGCGCGCGTCGACCCCGTTGCGGGATGACCGTCGGCGTCGATCCCCAGCCGGCGCGCGACCTCGGCGGCGACCGCGGCCGAGACGCAGATGTGGGCGTACGGCTCGACGATCGCCCGCTCGTGGCAGGCCGCGAGCTCCGGGCGTGGTGAACGTGGTCGAGGTGGTGGATGGTCCGGATGCAGCCGTCCGCACGGCGTTGGCGCTGATGCAGTCCTGGGCGTGCACGATGTCGTACGCCGCCGGGCGTGAAGGCCGCGCCGCAGCACGTCGATCGACCGCAGGATCCGCGTCGCCGACCGCTCTCGTCCTCGACGGTCGGGGAACGGGACCAGCCGCACCGCGACCCGCGGGTCGACCGGCGCGGAAGAAGCCCGCGTCGCCGCCGCGGCCGAGCGTCCACACCGTCGACCTCGACGCCCGGCCCGCGCCAGCGCCTCGGCCAGGGCCAGCGTGTGCACCACGCCGCCGCGCGGCTTGGTCGAATAGGTCAGCAGCGCGATCCGCATCGCGTCCGGCCTCGCCGGTGCGCCGACCGTCCGGTAGGCGTCGGCGCGTCGCTCGGCCAGGTGGTGCAGCACCTCTCCGGGCCCGAGTCGACCTCGGCCTCGACGTCGACGTCGGCCACGGCCAGCCCGCCCTTGGACCAGGTCTTGGCCAGCACGTCGCCGCCCGGGCCGACGACCTTGGCCTGGCCGAGGAACCGCAGCCCGCCCATGCACCCCGGTCTGGTTCGACGAGACGAGCACCACCTGGTTCTCGGCGGCGCGGGCCGCGTCGTAGAGGTCGAACAGCCGCGACTGCCGGTCCTGCGGCCAGCCGCGACGCCCGGTCGGTGACGCTGGCCGGCCACGCCGACAGCGCGGCGATGATCGTCGGCGCCGTCGAGCGGCCAGGGTGCGGGCCGACTCCGGGAACGTCTTGTCGTAGTCGATCAGCATGCCCAGCCGGCCGACCGGGGTGTCGAAGGCCGCGAACCGAGTCCCCGGCGGCGTAGGCCAAGGTACTCCCCGGCCGGCTGGTGCACCTTGCGGTGGCGGCCGAGGACGCCGTCGCCGCTCAGGCACGACCGCCGCGTTGTACCGCTGGCCCGTCCGTCCAGCTCGCAGAACCCGACGCAGACCATCAGCGTCACCGGCCAGCCGCGACGATCGCGGCGATCTCGGGCCCGTCCAGCGGCGAGCGCCGGCGGCAGCTCGTCGCGGCTCCGGGTGGCGCAGGTCGCCGATGTAGCCGCCGAGGCGTCGCGCCGGGCAGCACCAGCAGATCGACCCCGTCGCGTCGGGCGCTGGTCGATCGATGCCGATGACCTTGGCCAGCGTGCGCGGTCGACGTCGCGGCCGAAGTGCGCCGCGACCGCGCCGATCCTCACGAGTCACCGGTGACATGCGGCTCGCGGTCAGGCCACGCGCGATCGACCGAGCTGCGCCGACGAGCTGCGTCGACGACGTACTCGGCGTCCCGGGCCACCCCGGCGAACCGGCCCGAACCCCAGGTGTGCAACCAGGGCAGACCCGAGGAAGTACAGCCCGGGCACCGGGGCTGACGCCGCGGCGGTGGCAGGGCAATCCCTCGCCGTCGAAGACGCGGCGCCTGCAGCCAGCGGAAGTCGGTGCGGAACCCGGTGGCCCAGACGACCGTGCGCGATCCCGCTCGGCCGCAGATCGAGGGTCGGTCGGCTCGGCGGCCGGCACGCCAGACCGGCACGTACGCGCTCCTCGGTCGGCGCCTCGATGCCCGTGCCGGGCGATGTAGGCGTCGATGCCGTCCTTGATGCTCTCGCTGACCGCGTCGGCCCGGTCGAGGTTGGCGCTCAGGTCGGAGCGACGGTGAGCACCGCCGAACTGCCGCGCGGCTGGACGTCGGTCAGCCGGCCGTAGAGCCGCATCCCCTCCAGCGCGAAGCCGGCGCAGGTCGATGTCGTGGCCGCCGTCCCGCCCGGTGACGTAGTGGTTCGTCTTCTCCCGCGCCGCGAGCCCACCCGGGGTGCTCCTCGATCGGGACGTCGTAGGTGCCCATGTCCGCCAGCCAGGCCGACGCAGTCCCGGCCGCGGTAGAACCGGGCGCACCCGGGGGGCCGAACCGGTCACCAGGTGCACCTGCGCGCCCGTCGCAGGTGCAGATCCTCGGCGATCTGCGCCCCGGACTGCCCGGAGCCGACCACGATCACCGCCCCGTCGGCCGAGCTGCTTCCGCGCGGCGGTAGTGCCGAGGAGTGCAACTGCGCGATGTCGTCGGGGATCCGTTCGGCTGAGCGCCGGGACCGTCGGCCGGTGATAGCCGCCGACGGCCGCGATCACCGCTCGCGCCGTCGACCAGATAGGCCTCGCCGTCTGCGGGCTGCACCGCGACGGTGAAACCCGCCGTCCGGGCTCGGTTGCACCGACGTGACGGCTGACGTGCTCGCGTACCGGCGCGTCGAAGACTGACCGCGTAGTCGCGGACGAACCCGTACACCTCGTCCCGGCGCATGAAGCCGTCGGGATCGTCGCCCTGGTAGGAGAATCCCGGCAACCGGCACTGCCAGTTCGGGGTCACCAGGGTGAAGTTGTCCCAGCGCCGGTCGCGCCAGTCGTGACCGATCGGTCGTCACGTTCCAGCACGACGTGGTCGACACCCGCCTGCGGTCAGGTACCAACTGGCCGACAGCCCGGCCTGGCCCGCCCCGACGATCACCACCTGGTGGCGGTACACCTCAGGCAAAGGAGGGCTCCGGGCGGTAGTTGCCGAGGACCGTCTCGAGTCGATAGGCACCCGGACGCCGGTCCCGGAGCTGGTACATGCCGCCGCGGTGTTCGGCCAGCGTCGCCTTGATGTCGACGGTCGCGGTCGCCAGCCCGGACCGGAGCCCGGTCGCAGCCAGCACGTCGCCGCCTGGTCCGACGACCTTGGCGTTGGCCACGAAGCGCAGCGATCCGAAGGTCCCGGACTGGTTGGACGAGGCCCAGAAGACCTGGTTGTCCAGGGCTCGGGCGCAGTCGTAGAGGTCGAAGCGCTTCTTCCAGCGGTCCTGCTCGAGGTCGGCCACCGTCGCCGTCCGTGCGCCCGGCCAGGCCGACAGCGCCGCGATCGACCTCGGCGCCGTCCAGGGCCAGGGTCCGGGACGCCTCCGGGAAGGCCTTGTCATAGCAGATCAGCATGCCCATCCGGCCGATCGGTGAATCGAAGGCGCGCGAAGCAGTCGCTCGGCCTCGTAGCTGAGGTTCTCCCCCAGCGGCTGGTGGACCTTGCGGTGCCGGGCCAGCACGCCGTCGCCGGTCACCGCCACCGCGGTGTTGAAGCGGACCTCTCGGCCGTCGACCTCGGCCGCCTCGCAGAGCCCGAACAGCACCGTCATCTCGCCGGCCATCGCCGCGACTCGGGCCACCTCCGGTCCGTCGACGGCGAACGCGGGCGGCAGGTTGGCCCGGCGTCGCTGTTTGGTCTGCTCGTCGTCGTCGGCGTTACCCAGACTCGGCAGATAGCCACCCAGGCTCGCCTCCGGCAAGACCAACAGGTCGGTCTCCGACCGCGCGGGCCTGGTCGATCAACGACACCGATGGTGGCGTAGGCCTGCGTCGACGTCGCGGCCGAATTCCGCTGCGGCGGCGGTGATGGTCGTGGTCATGAGGTTCTCCTGGTCATCGGGCTGTTCCTAATCCGGTCACCTGGGTCGACGGCCCGGGTGCGTCCGGCCGTCCGGCCAGCGCAACGTCACACCCGGCTCGGTGGTCAACCGGCCGCAACGGGCCGAGACCGCCGGGCCCGGATCGACGACCGTCGCGGCCGGAGATTCAGCGGTGATCATGGCGAAGCCGGGGAAGCAGGTGAGCCAGTCCCCCATCGCGGCCGGGGCCGGTCGAGGCACCGCGGCGACCTCCAGCTCGGCACCGCAACCGCCGGCCTCGGCCAGCATGCCCAGCGTGCCGGCCAGCCCGGCCATGCTGACGTCCTTGGCCGCGGCAGGCTGCGCCCGGGCCACGTAGCGAGCTGCAGGGTCTGCAACTCCTCGGTGCGTCGGGTGGAGGTCGAATCCCACTGCTGGCCCCGGTACCCGGGCCGCCAGTCACCCCCGAGGTCGGCGGTGAGGCGAATCTCGTGCCCCGGCCGTCCGCCACCACCGGGGACGGGGCGTTCGGCCCGGCCGAGTGCGGTCACCGACAGCGCCGCAGGCACGCCGAGCTGGGTGTGTCCGCCGACGACGGGGACGTCCCAGGCCGCGGCGGCCCGGCTGCAGACCGTTGATCACCCGAGTGGCGAAGGAGGCGTCCCGGGCGGCCAGCGGCGTCCAGCAGGGCGACCGGTTCGGCACCCATCGCCGCCAGGTCGTTGAGGTTCACCAGCACGCTGCACCAGCCGGCCCACTCGGGATCACGCTCGACCATGGAGGGGATGATCGCGTCGGTCGCAGCCACGCAGATCGCTGCCGGGCACCGGAGCGCCGTCGTCGCCGACGAAACCCGCCCCGCCGAGTCCGTTGGGCTGCGCCGCCAACGGCGCGAGCAGAGCGCCGAGGCTGCGCTTGGTCGCGTTCGACCTGCCGCCGGATCCGCTCGATCGGCCAGGTGCACGGCCCGGTGCGGGACGCCGTGCACTTCGACCGCCGCCGAGATCGCGCCAGCCCAGCCGGGTGAACAACGCGGCGTTCTGCGCCTGCACGAAGGCGTCGAATCTCAGTGCCCCCAGCGATTCCGCGTGCGCACAGGCCGCCCGGACCAGGGCCGAGCCGACGCCGAGGCGCTGCGTGCGCGCATCCGGCCGGACGGCGAGCCGGCTGCCGGTCCACCACCCGAGATCGGGTCCGGGTTCACCGTCGGACGGCCAGCGGGCAGGAGCCAGCCGGACCGTACCCAGGGTCGCACCGGCGTCTTCGGCGACCAGCGTGATCGCCCGGGGGTCATCGTCGCCGGTGGTCGCGGTCGTGCCGGCTGAACAGGCCCTGTTCGACCACGAAAACGCTGTGCCGTAAGGCGAACGCGGCCGCGTGGTCGGCGGCCGACTCCGCCACCCGGATGGTGAAGGCGAGCGGGACCGGCCGGACGGCCCGGGTCAACACCTCGACGTCGAAAGCCAGCGGTCCGCTCACCGTCAAGCCCCCTGCGCCTTCAGGACGCCGCACGCACCGCAGGCGGCGCAACCGGCCTTCTGCCCGGTGCTGAGCATCCCGGCCTCGCGAAGTAACGCGGCGACCCGGGCACTGACGATCGCCGACCACGCTCCGGGTCGGGGGCGGTCGCTCCGTCGGCGACGGCGAGGGTGCCGGCCATCGGCCGGAACGGCACCACGAACGGGTAGACACCGAGATCGATCAGCCGGGCCGCACCCTCGACCAGCTCGTCCGGGCCGTTCCCCGAGCCCGACCAGCAGATAGGTCGAGACCTGGTTGCGGCCGAACACGCGCACCGCTTCGGTCCAGGCGGCCCGGTAGTCGCTCAAGCGGGACGCGTGCCCTTGCCCGGCATCCAGCGGCGGCGCACGTCGTCGTCGAGGGACTCGACATGGATGCCGATCGAGTCGGCCCCCGCGGCACGCAACTCGCTGATCGTGGCCAGGTCGCCCGGGCGGTTCGCACTGCACCTGGATCGGCAACTCCGGCAGCCGCGGCCCGGACCGCGCGGACGCATCGGGCCAGGTGGGTGGCGCCGCGGTCCTTGCCGGCCGAGGTGCCGGTGGTCATCACCAGCTGCCGGACGCCGTCCAGACGGACAGCAGCCTCGGCGACGTCGGCCAGCTCCGCCGGTCGCTTCACCGCCACCGTGGCCCCGCTACGCAAGCGACTCCTCGATGGCACAGAACCGGCAGCGCTGGGCCTCGTCGTAGCGGACGCAGGTCTGCACGACCGTCGTGGCCAGCACGTCGGCGCCGTGCAACCGGGCGATCTGCTCGTAGCTGACCCCTTCGGCCGTGGTCAGGTCGTAGAACCGTGGTCGGCGACCACGGTGCGGACGTCGAGCCCGGTGTCGACGCCGTCGAGCAGGATCGCCTCACCGTCCAGCCAGTACGGACTGTTCGGGTTCAACGGCACCGTGGCGTTCAGGCCGTCGATCAGCAGGTGGCCGTCGTTACTGGGTCCGGCGCCGGCGCCGCGGCTCACCGGGGCGGCGGTTGCGGATCCCGAGCAGGGTCAGGTCGACCCGGGTCGCCTGCCGCGGATCGGTGGTCCGGTGTCGGATCTGGGGCGTGATGGTCATGGGCGGGATGCTGCCGGCGCCGCCGGTCAGAGGTTGTAGGTGGAGTTGATGATCGCGCCCTTGCGGGCGTAATGGATCACGGCGTCCTGCACGTCGAGCGGGTGGGCCGGGATGACGCCCTCGATCAGATCCTCCTCGCGGCCGCCGTGCAGGGCCAGCCCGAAGCGGCAGCAGAACACCGTGCCGCCCTCGGCGATGAACGTCTCGAGCGAGTCGTTGATGTTCTGCTCGCCGGGGAAGGCGGAGTCGCCGGTGGTCGGGAAGCCGCGGGTGGCAAGGCAGTTGATGGCGCCGGGGCCGTAGAAGTAGATCGCGGACTCGAAGCCCTTGCGCAGCGCCCGGGTGGCCTGCAGCACGGCGACGAAGCTCACCGAGGACTCGTGGGCGATGCCGTGCACCAGCGTGAAGTAGCTCTCGCCGTCGCTCGGCCTGGTAGTCGGGAAAGATCTTGGTCGAGCCGTAGATGTTGCTGCCCGCGGGCAGCGACGGGTGCGGGATCTCGGCTTGATCGACTTCGCCATGTTCTCGGCGATCTGCGCGTCGAGCTCGGTGGTGGTGGAGGTTCCTGCAGTCTGAAGATCGGTCACGATGTGCTCCTGGCTGGTGTGGACGGCCGCGCCGTCGGTGAAGGCAGAACTCAGTCGGACGACGCTCGGACGGCGGACCCAGATGCCGTCGCGTCGAAGTCGAGTCTTGCTCAGCTGTCGTTTCCGGCTGGTTACGATGAGAACGCGACACCGGGGCCACGGTTACGATCTGCTCACCCGGAACGGGTGGCCGCCCAGCACGCGTGCGGTCAGGCCCAGCGCAGCGCCCAGTGGTACATCGCGATCGCGGCGGCGGCGCCGGCGTTGATGGAGCGGGTCGAGCCGTACTGGGTGATGGAGACCAGCCGTTCGCAGGCCGCGACCATCTCCTCGGTCAGCCCCGGACCCTCGGAGCCGAAGACCAGGCAGGCGTTGCGGGGCAGCTCGGCGCCCTCCAGCGGCACCGAGCCCTCCAGGTTGTCCACCCCGATCGGTCGGCTTCCCTGTGCGGCCAGGAAGGCGCGGAAGTCGGCGACGTCGGGGTGGTGGTGGACGTGGAGGTAGCGGTCGGTCACCATCGCGCCGCGACGGTTCCAGCGCCGGCGTCCGATCACGTGCACGCCGGCCACGTTGAACGCGTTCGCCGTCCGCACCATCGAGCCGATGTTGAAGTCGTGCTCCCAGTTCTGGATGGCGATCCGCAGCGGGTGCCGGTCACGGTCGAGGTCGGCGACGATCGCCTCCATCGACCAGTAGCGGTAGCGGTCGACGACGTTGCGCCGGTCGCCCTCGGCCAGCAACTGCGGATCCAGGCGCGGATCGTCCGGCCACGGCTCGGGGTGCGGGCCGACGCCGTGCTCACTCGCGCGGGCCATCTCGTCGGAGCTAAGAACGGGATGTGAGAAATCGTCGCTCACACTGCGCGACGGTACCCTCGATCATCATGAACGCCCTGCTGCCGTTGCTGGTCGGCCAGCTCACCGCCGTCCCGATGCTGCTGCCGTCCTGGCTCGACCCGGAGACGATGATCAGGGCGTTCGGGCCCTACGCGCTGTGGGGTGTGGCCTTCATCATCTTCGCCGAGTGCGGCCTGTTCGCCATCCTGCCCGGCGACTCGCTGCTGTTCACCGTCGGCATCTTCACCGGCATCGGCACCATCGACCACTCGATGTTCTTCGTCTGCGCCGTACTCACCGTCTGCGCGATCGCCGGGAACGCCTGCGGCTATCTGATCGGCTATCTGGTCGGGCCGCCGCTGTTCCAGCCACGGCCCGGGCTGCGCGGCAAGATCTTCAACCCCAAATACGTCACCAAGACCCACGACTTCTACGAGAAGTACGGCAACCGAGCGCTGATCCTGGCCCGGTTCGTGCCGATCATCCGCACCTTCGTCACCTTCAGCGCCGGCGTCAGCCGGATGAGCTTCCGCAAGTTCATCCTGTTCACCGGCATCGGCGGACTGATCTGGGCGCCGGGGGTGACCATCCTCGGCTACTACCTGGGCAGCATCGCCTTCATCCGGACCCACATCGACGCCGTGCTGGTGCTGATCGTGCTGGTTTCGTTGATTCCGATGGCAATCGAATTCGTGCTGGCCCGACGGCGAAGCTCACGCGGTGCCGCCCCGGTGCGCTCCACCTCCGCCTGACCGCGACCCTGGCCCAGGCGATAGGTCGGCGCACCGGGACGACCGCTCAAGAGACCCGGAGAGCAACCAACGCTCTCTGCGCGACCGGCTGCAGCTGCGGGGCCGTATCGGGCAGCGACGCGTAGAACAGCCGGTTCTCGACCGGCATAGCGTCAGGGTCTTCAATCATGGTGCGGCTCACCCCAGGTTCGCCTTCGCCGAAAGCGACGCCTGGCTTGATGCGGTGCTCGCCCAACTGGAAGCGAACCGGACGCTGCTGACCCGACTACTCGTCGAACTCATTCCTCAAATTCGTTGGACGCCTCCAGAGGCCACCTACCTCGCCTGGCTCGACTGCCGCGGTCTTGGTCTCGGCGACGATCCAGCCGCCACCTTCCTCGAACGAGGCCGGGTTGCCCTCGCCCCCGGGACCAACTACGGCCAGCGATCGGGAACCGGGCACGTACGCCTCAACTTCGGCACCAGCACCGAGCTGGTGAACGAGATGGTGAAGCGCATGGCCGGCGCTCTCTGATCCACAACCAGATGGGATACGAGTGTGCGCAGAGCAGTTGGCCCTAAAAAATTGCCTGCTGCTGTCGACTGGGGAACTCGACTCGAACGGCGAGCCCACCGTTTGGTCCGGGCTCGGCCCGGATGCGCGCGTCGTGGGTTGAGGTGATCGCGGCGGTGATCGTCAACCCCAAGCCAGCGCCGTCCGAATAGGACAACCGCTCGCCCGCCCTCCGACGGAAAGGTTCGAATAGCCCGTCGACCTCATCCGGTCTGATGGCTGGGCCGGTGTTGATCACCGATAACAACCCAGGCTCGACCGTGACGTCCACCGTCCCGGCGTCGACGTTATAGATGATCGCGTTCTGGATCAGATTGGTGATCAGGCGCTCGAGGAGCACCCGTTCGCCCCGGACTGTGCTGGGGACCACGACACAGCTGAGCTCGACGTTAGCGGCGCGGGCTCGGTTTTGGTGCAGTTCCACCACCTCTTCAGTGATGTGGTCGAGTCGTTGCGGGGTGTGGCCGGCCGCGGTTTGCTCGGCTTCGGCCAGGGTGAGTAGACCCTCGATCAGCTGCTCGTTGCGCCGGTTCGCCGCCAACAGCTGCATGGTCAGCAGATTGACCTGATCATCGGTCAGCGTCGCGTTCAGACCCACTTCGATGAGGGTGCGTTGCACGGCCAACGGGGTCCGCAACTCGTGAGAGGCGTTCGCCGCGAACCGCCGTTGGCTGGCATATCCGGCGGCGATGCGGTCCATCAGCGCGTTCAGCGCTGCCGACAAAGAGCCCAGAGCGTCGGGCCGTCCGGCTGTCCCAACCCGCTGGCCGAGGTTGGTCGGGCCCATCTGCTCGATCACGTCAACGAGTTGCCGAAAGGGCTGCAAGCACCAGCGCCCGGCCAGGAAGGCAAGAATGACGAAGACGACCACGGAGGCGGCGATGATTGCTGCTGGCAAGCGGTTCGGGTAGTCGAGGACGAGCCTGCACCAGGTTGCCGAAGGATCGGTGGTGCCATTCCGGCAGAGGTTCTGCTGTGCGGCGAGCGTCGCTGCCATCTGCGGTTGGGCCAGTACGCACAGTCCGCCCACGACAGCAGTAAGGCAGCTGACTAGAGCTATCCGTCGGGCCGGGGTCAGCACGATCAGACTTCCGCCCCCTCGTTCTCGGGTTGGTCGTCTTCGATTCGATAGCCGCCGCGCAAGACCGTGCGGATGACCGGCGGCGACCCGAGCTTGCGCCGCAGCGTCATCACCGTCACCCGCGCGACGTTGGAGAAAGGATCGAGATTTTCATCCCAAGCGAGTTCCAGCAGATCTTCAGTGCTGACCACCGCACCTCTGGCCCTCAACAAGACGTGAAGAACGGCGTACTCCTTCGGTGTGAGGCTCAGCAGCCGGCCGTCTCGATGAACCGACATCCGGGACGGGTCGAGGACGATCCCCGCCTGGTCGAGGACAGGTTGTGCTGCGGCGACTGACCGGCGCCCCAGGGCATGGATGCGTGCCACCAGCTCGGCGAAGGCGAAGGGCTTTACCAGGTAGTCGTCAGCGCCGAGACTGAGCCCGTCAACCCGGTCACGGATGCTGGCCGCCGCAGTCAGCATCAACACCCGGGTCCCGAGCCGGTGCTCGAGGATGATCTTGCACACCTCGTCTCCAGATCGAGCAGGCATGTCCCGATCGAGGACGGCGACGTCGTAGCGGTTGACGGTAACACGGGCGTAGGCGTCATCGCCGTCGTAGCAGACGTCGACGACCATCCCGGCTCTGCGCAGCCCGACCGCGACCGTGTCCGCCAGCAACCGCTCGTCGTCGGCGACCAGCACTCTCATGGCACTCCCTTGTTCTAGCGCGACCGGCCGACCGGTCAGCAATGCACACTATGCCGAGCCGGTGTAAGGACGCCGTAAAGAAGTCGCTGACTGCACCTTCACGCCCGGGAACCAAGGATCATCGGCATGACCGATTCCCACCGTTCCGATCCTCTCCACCAAGCCGGACCGACCGCCCGTCCGTCGCGGCCCGGTACCGGCGTCGTCATTGTGTTGCTGGCCGTGATCATCACCGTCGTCTTGCTCGCCGCGACCTCGGGTCGCCAGGCCTTGTCCACCCTTCTCGAAATCCGACCCTTCGGATCGGATCGACCTGCCTGGCCGTCGGGCGGACAATCGGCGCTGCTGTTGCCCGACCGCACCCCGTCCAGCCACGGTCGTGCAGACGCCGTCCCGATTGCCAGCGTCACCAAGATCATGACCGCGCTGATCGTGCTCGAACACGACCCGATCACGCCCGACCAAGACGGGTTCCGTCTCACCATCAGACCGGCCGACGTCCGGGCGACCGAACGCAGCAGGGAACGAGACGAGTCCCTCGTCGACGTGCAGGCCGGGGAGGTGATCAACGAACGTCAGGCCTTGCTGGCCCTGCTGTTGCCGTCGGCGAACAACATGGCCCGCCTCCTCGCCGTCCGGGTGGCCGGATCTGAGGCAGATTTCGTCGGGTTGATGAACGGTCGAGCCCGAAGTCTGGGACTCAGCGAGACGCACTACGCCGATGCCAGCGGCTTCGATGCCCGCAGCGTCAGTACCGCCCGGGACCAGGTGGTGCTCGCTCGGCTTGCTATGCACAATGCAACGTTTGCCTGGCTGGTCCGCCAGCCCGACGCTGATATCCCGGTTGCCGGAACCGTCCACAACACTGACGATCTACTCGGCCGACATGGATTCGTAGGCATCAAGACGGGGTCGGACCAGGCCGCTGGTGGATGCTTCGTGTTCGCAGCGACAAAGTCCGTCGACGGCCGCCCACAGTTGATCATCGGCGCCGTCCTGGGCCAGCGTGGACCAGACCTAGTCGAGGCTGCTCTCAAAGCCGCTCGACAGTTGGCCGCCTCGACACCCGGTTGATGAGGTGACAGGCCCAGGTATCGAATTCTGCCGCTCACACGCGTCCGTGATGTGCAGCGGTCCGGCTCGAGGTCGCCCGGGCCAGACCGGCCGGCGCGTCACCGGATCAGTTGACGCGCTCAGAGTCGGCTCAGCCGGTGATCTCCCTCAGTTCGACCAGATCGTCCTCACTCGGCTGCCACAGACCGGCGGCCACGTTGGATTCGATCTGCTCGACCTTCGTCGCCCCGGCGATCACCGAACCGACGCTCGGCATCGCGGCCAGACCGCCGATGGCCACGGCCAGGATGTCGACACCCCGCTCGGCCGCGAACTTCTCCAACGCCTCGATGGTGTCGAAGTCGGCGTTCTCGAGCCGGTCGGACATGCTGGCCAGCCGGGTGCCCTCGGGTGCCTGCTGACCGCGGTGGTACTTGCCGGTCAGCAGTCCGCTGGCCAGCGGGAAGTAGGGCAGCATCGACTGCTGGGTGTGCAGCAGCGCCGGCACCAGCTCGGTCTCGACCTCGCGGCTCAGCCAGGAGTAGTGGTTCTGGGCCGAGATGAACGGCTCGTAACCGCCGGTCCGGGCCGTCCAGTCGGCGTCGATCGCCTGCCAGCCGGCGAAGTTGGACGAGCCGATGTAGCGGATCTTCCCCTCGGCGATCAGCTCGTGCAGTGCGGCCAGCGTCTCCTCGATGGGGGTGTTCGGATCGGGCGCGTGCATCTGGTAGAGGTCGATCCAGTCGGTGTTCAGCCGGCGCAGGCTGTTCTCGACCGCGATCCGGATGTAGCGCCGGGAGCCACGGACCCCCCAGTCGGGGCCGTTGCTGCCCTGCATGTCCATCCCGAACTTCGTGGCCAGCACCACCTTCTCGCGCTTGCCCGCCAACGCCTTGCCCAGTACCGTCTCCGAGCCACCGGCGTTGCCGTAGACGTCGGCGGTGTCGAACAGCGTGATGCCGGCGTCGATGGCCGCGTCCACCACCGGCGGGACGTCCTCGTCGGCCATCCGGCCACCGAAGTTGTTGCAGCCGATCCCCACGGTCGAGACGGTGAGCCCCGAATTGCCCAGCTGCCGATAGGTCATGTCTGACATGCGTTCCTCCTGAATCGATCCATCAGGTTTCAACGCTGTCATGCCGCCGGAAGGCTCGGGCGCGGGGGGTCCCCCCGGTCAGGAGCGGGGCGGCTCGTTCGGGTTCTGCTGCGGCTGGTTCTGCCGCTGCTCGGGCTCGCCCTGCTGCTGCCCGTACTGCTGCTGACCGAAGTCCACCGCCGGCGCGGACTGGTGCTGGGGCAGCTGGCCCTGCTGCTGGCCCTGCTGCTGGGGCTGCTGCTGGGACTGCTCACCGCGGTAGGCGATCTCGCCGAAGTTGACGTCCGGCGCCTGCCGGACGGCCTGATCGTTCACCTCGAAGTAGGTCGCCTTCTCGAAGTGGAACATGTTCGCCACGATGTTGCTGGGCAGGCTCTCGACCTTGGTGTTGTAGTTGCGGACGTTGGCGTTGTAGTAGCGCCGGCCGTTGGCGATCCGGTCCTCGGTCTCGGCCAGCTGGCGCTGCAACTCCAGGAAGTTCTCGTTGCTCTTCAGCTCCGGGTAGGCCTCGACGCTGACGATCAGGTTGCGGACGGCACCGCTGAGCTCGCCCTCGATGTCGGATCGCTGCTGGCTCGGTTCGGCCCCCTCGGAACGGCTCAGCGACTGGGCCTGGTTCCGCAGCCGGGTGACGTCCTCCAGCGTGTTGCGCTCGTGCGCCGCGTAGGCCCGGACGGTCTCGATCAGGTTGGGCAGCAGTTCGTAGCGCCGGTTCAGCTCGACGTCGATCTGCCGCCAGGACTCCTGGATCAGGTTCCGGCCCTTGACGAAGCCGTTGTAGGAGGTGCCGAAGACGATCGCCAGCACCGCGACGATCACCAGGATCACGATCAGGACGACGATGACTGGGGTCATGGGCTTCAGGGTAGCGAAGCCGGAGCCCGGGGCGTGCGGCTCAGCTCTTCAGGTTCCAGAACTCCGAGATCACCTGATCGGCCGAGATGGTGGTGGTGTTGGGCCCCAGCTCGGCGTTCTGGTCGGCCCCGGGCCAGACGTGGCCGCCGCCCTGCAGGATGTCGTAGCGCAGCCGCACGCCGCCGGCGCAGGAAGTGAAGTCGTACTGGATGACGTCGGTGCCGAGCCTCGTGGCCGACGGACCGCCCGTGCAGTGGTCGAGCGCGGCCATGCCGTAGGCGGCGCGGCGACCGAGTTGATCTGCGCGTTGCCCTGGAACGGGACGTAGGGGTCGGCCGTGCCGTGGAAGTAGAGGAAGTCGAACGGCTTGGGGTTGGTGCAGCCCGAGTTCCAGTTCTGGGCGGCGGCGCCGGCGTAGCCGGCGAACGGGAAGCCGCCGTAGCAGGCCATCACGTGGGTGACCGCCGAACCGGCGGAGTAGCCGGCGATGTACTGCCGGGCCGGGTCGATGCACCAGTTGGTGGCGATCAGGGCCGGCAACTGCAGCAGGAAGTTGGCGTCGGAGCCGTCGACCCCGGTGCCCGAGGTGTAGTCCCAGTTGCTGTTGGCTCCCCCCTCACCCTGGGGCGCGACCAACAGGAAGCCGTCCTTGTCGGCCTGATACCTGGTCTTGGTGCCCTCGATCGTGCCCAGCGCCTGCCCGTACTGGCCGTGCAGGATGTACAGCACAGCCGTCTTGCGCGCCGCCGACCACTTCGCCGGTGCGTAGACCACGTAGGAGCGGGTCTTGCTGCCGACCTTCATCGTCAGCTGGTGCACCCCGGCCGTCTGTTGACGGCAGCTCAGGGACACGGCCGCAGGTTTCACGGTGGCGGCCCGGGCCACGACCGTGCCCGGACCGGCGATCAGCCCGAGCAGGGCGGCCACGCCGGTCAGGACGGCGAGAATCGATCGGCGCACGGCCGCAGCGTAAACGCTGGCTGCCGGGATCGGGCCGGAACGACGGAAATTGAACGCAGTCGTAACACCGGCTCAGCTCAGGCCGAGTTCGGCCAGGCCGATCGCGTAGCGGTACTCCAGGCCCTCGGCCTCGATCTTCTCCCGGGCGCCGGTGCCCCGGTCGACGATGACGGCCACCCCGACCACCTCGGCACCGGCCGCCCGGAGCGCCTCGACGGCGGTGAACACCGAACCGCCGGTGGTGGAGGTGTCCTCGACGGCGAGCACCCGGCGTCCGGCGACCTCGGTGCCCTCGATCTGGCGTTGCATGCCGTGGCTCTTCTGCGCCTTGCGGACGACGAACGCGTCCAGCCGCTCGCCCTGCGCCGCCGCTGCGTGCAGCATCGCGGTGGCCACCGGATCGGCGCCGAGCGTCAGCCCGCCGACCGCCTCGAAGTCCCAGTCGGCGACCAGGTCGCGCATCACCCGGCCGACCAGCGGCGCCGCCGCCCCGTCCAGGGTGACCCGGCGCAGGTCGACGTAATAGTCGGCCTCCCGGCCGGAGGAGAGCGTCACCTTGCCGTGCACCACCCCCAGTCGCTTGACCTGCTCGATCAGTGCGGTGCGGTCCTCGGTGGTCACGGAGGTCAACCTATCCGGCGTTCTCCCCGGCTCGGCCCGGGCCGGTCACTTCTCCCGGGTGGCGACCAGGGTGCCGAAACCGACCGAGCGGTCCGGGGAGTGGAACAGATCCTGGCAGGTGGTCAGGGTGATCATCGCCGTCGTCGGGGTGGCCGCCGGCTGGTGCGGGACCGGATCGAGCACCCAGCTCGCGTTCTCCTGCACCGTCAGGGCGTTCGGGGCGGTGTCGAGCTGGTAGGTGTAGACCGCGGTGCGGGTCTCGACGATGACCGTGTCGCCCTTCTGCAGCTTCTCCAGCTGGGAGAACGGCTGCCCGTGGGTGATCCGGTGGCCGGCCACGGCGAAATTGCCGATCTGGCCCGGCTCGGCGGTGTTCGGGTAGTGCCCGACGCCCTTGGCCAAGGTGTCGAGGTCGGTGCCCTCCAGCACCGGGACCTCGTAGGAAGCGCCGAAACGGGGGATGCGCAGCAGCGCGATCGCGTCGCCCGGGAGAGCCTTCTGCTTCTTTGCCGTGGCCGGCTGTTGCCACTGGTTGTGCAGCTGGCTGACCTCCTGGCTGTAGGCCTGCTTGGAGACGGCGTTGGTGCCGAAGAGCTGATAGACCACGTAACCGAGGCAGCCGAGGCCGGCCAGCTAACAGCAGCAGCCCGACGAGGCTGAGCGGGCTGAACCCACGCTTCGCCGGCGCGGTCTGCGGATGCGCCTCGGCCTCGGTCCTGGGGGGACTGGTCATGGCCTCATTGTGCCTGTCCTGGCAAGGGGACGGAGGGTTTTCCTGGCCTGCTTGCGGCCCTGTCCGCATGCCACCGGCCCACCGACGGGGCCCAGCAGATGCCGACGGCCAGGGCGACGTAGCAGGCGGTCGGGACCCACCACCCGATCCGGTCGTGCAGCCAGAACAGGGACCAGCCGACGGTCAGCGCACCCAGCGCGCTGTAGGCGATCCGGGCCCAGCCCCGCGGCACCAACAGCAGGAACCCGGCGACCGCCGCGACCAGCGGGAGCCCGAACAACCACAGGGCCAGCCCGTTGCCCATCACCACCTGGAACTCGTCGGCGATGTGGTAGAGCGCCGCCTCGGGCTGGGCGGAGTAGCTGAGCTGCTGCTTGGCCGCGGCGGCGACCAGCAGCAGGAAGATCAGCAACACGATCCAGAGCAGCGAGGCCGTGACCGTCATCGAGGCGCTGATGCCGATCACCGCCGGACGCTGGGCCGGGGCCGGTCCGGTCGCTCCGGGACGCCCCGGCGCGTAGGGCGCGCTCTGATAGGGCGGGATTCCGTGGACCGGCTGGCCTGGGTACGACTGGCTTGGGTACGGCTGTCCCGGGTACGGCTGTCCCGGGTAGGGCTGACCCGGGTAGGGCTGACCCGGGTAGGGCTGGTTCGGGTACGACTGGCTTGGGTACGACTGACCCGGGTAGGACTGGTCCGGATAGGGGTAGCCGCCAGGACCCCGGCGGGGGCGCGGATCGGGAACGCCGCCGTAGGGGTTGCTCACGCCCACCAGGTTAATGCCGATCCCGAAGGGACGGCTCAGCCGAGCCGGAGCACCTGGGTCGGCGGCTCCGGCGAGACCGCGGTGTCGCCCTCGGTGAACGGCCGGGCCCCGGCGAGCAGATCCCGGACCCGGCTGCCGGACAGCACCCGGTAGGGGAAGGCCGAACCGGCCGCACTCCTGACCAGCCGGTCGACCGGGAGCGGCACGTCACTGCCCTCCAGCACCACGTTGCCGAAGCGGCGGCCCTTCATGGTCGACGGCTCCGCGCTGAAGATCACCTGGGCGAACCGGTCGACCACACCGGCCAGCACCCGGCGGGCGTAGTGGAAGGGCGCTCGGTCGGTGACGTTGACCAGGAAGGTGCCACCGGGTTTGAGCACCCGGGCCACGTCGGCGAAGAACTCGACCGTGGTGAGCTCGGCCGGCACGTGCGAGCCGTGGAACGCGTCCAGCACGATCGCGTCGGCGTAGTCGTCCCGCAACGCGGCGATCCCCTCCACCCCGCCCACCGGACGGACCTTGATCCCGCTGCGGTCGGGCAGCGGGACGTGGGCCCGGACGAAGTCGGTCAGCTCCACGTCCGGCTCGAGCACGATCTGGGCCGACCGGGGCCGGGTGGCGGCGAGATAGCGCGGCAGCGTCATCAGCGCGCCCCCGATGTGCACCGTGGTCAGCCGCTCCCCCGCCGGCGCACAGGCGTCCAGTCCGGCCGCGATCCGTTGCACGTAGTCGAATTCGAGCCGGCGCGGGTCGTCGAGGTCGACGTAGGACTGATCCGTCCCACCGATCCGCAGCATGAACGCGGACGGCCGGTCCCGGTCCCGCACCAGCCGAACCGGGCCGGTGGTTCCGAAATAGGACGGCGCGTCGACCACGTCGGCCAGCCTATGACGACGCCGACTAACCTCGCTCTGACCCAATGATGCGACGACGGATCGAGGACAACGGATGAGCGGCGGAAGCTTCGGCGAGATGGTGGATGTTCCGACCCCGGACGGGACGGCCGACAGCTATCTGGCCCGACCTACGGGCGACGGGCCGTTCCCGGCGGTGCTGTTCATCAGCGACGCGTTCGGCCTGCGGGACCGGATCTACGAGATGGCCGAACGGGTTGCCGCCGAGGGCTACGTGGTGCTGGCGCCGAACATCTTCTACCGCTCCGGCCGGACGCCGGTGTTCGGCCCCGTCGACCTCAGCAACGACGAGAGCCGCAAGGCGTTCTTCGAGAAGTTCGGCCCGATCCGGGCCAGCACTCTGACCCCGGAGGCGATCAGATCCTCCGGCGGGGCCTATTTGGACTATCTGCAGGACCTGGACGACGTCCGCCCCGGTCACGTGGCCGTCACCGGCTACTGCATGGGCGGGGTGCTGGGCTGGCAGATCGCGGCCGACCACCCCGACCGCGTCGCCGCGCTGGGCGGCTGGCACACCGGCAACCTGGTCACCGACGAGCCCGACAGTCCGCACCTGCGGGCCGGCGAGCTGAAGGCCGAGATCGTCTTCGGCTTCGCCGACCAGGACCACTCGGCCACTGCTGAGCAGATCGCCACCCTGGAGCAGGCGATGAGCGAGGCCGGGCTGCGCTACACCTCGAACGTCTTCAAGGGAGCCGCGCACGGCTACTCGATGAGTGACGCCGCCGTCTACGACGAGGCGGCGGCCGAGCGGCACTTCACCGAGTTGTTCGCGCTGCTCGACCGCACCATCGCCTGATCAGACCCGCCTGATCCGGCGGATCACCCTTCGGCGGGGACCGGCTGCTCGACGACGGCCAGGCCGTCGCTGCCGTCGGCCACGTCGAAGTGAACGGTGTCGCCGTCGGTGACCCTGCCGGAGAGCACCCGCTGAGCCAGCTGGTCCTCGATCGTGGTCTGGATCAGCCGGCGCAGCGGCCGGGCGCCGTAGACCGGGTCGAATCCGGTCAGGGCGAGCCAGTCCCTGGCCGCGTCGGTGACCTCGACCGAGATCCGCCGGTCGGCGAGTCGCTGGTTCAGCCGGCCGAGGTTGATCCCGACGATCCTGGAGAGGTCCTCGGTGCCCAGCGTGTCGAACAGGACGACCTCGTCCAACCGGTTCAGGAACTCCGGCTTGAACGCGCCCCGGACGACACCCATCACCGCCGCCCGCTTGTTCTCCGGGTTCAGCGTCTGGTCGGCCAGGTACTGCGAGCCGAGGTTCGAGGTCAGGATCATCAACACGTTGCGGAAGTCGACGGTGCGGCCCTGGCCGTCGGTCAGCCGGCCGTCGTCCAGCACCTGCAGCAGGATGTCGAACACCTCCGGATGGGCCTTCTCGACCTCGTCCAGCAGGACGACGGCATAGGGCCGGCGCCGCACGGCCTCGGTCAACTGGCCGCCCTCCTCGTAGCCGACGTATCCGGGTGGGGCACCGACCAGACGAGCCACCGAGTGCTTCTCGGAGTACTCGCTCATGTCGATCCGGATCATCGCCCGCTCGTCATCGAAGAGGAAGTCGGCCAGGCTCTTGGCCAACTCGGTCTTGCCGACGCCGGTCGGGCCGAGGAACAGGAACGAACCGGTCGGCCGGTTCGGATCCGAGATCCCTGCCCTGGAACGACGAACGGCGTCCGAGACCGCCCGGACGGCCGGTCGCTGACCGATCAGCCGACGGCCCAGATGGTCTTCCATCGTGAGCAGCTTCTCGCTCTCGCCCTGCAGCAGCCGGCCCACCGGGATGCCGGTCCAGTTGGCCACCACCTCGGCGATGTCGTTGGGTCCGACGTCCTCGCTGACCATCGGCTGGGTCGCCTGGGTCTGCTCGGCGGCGTCCGCTTTCTCCAACTGGCGTTGAAGATTCGGGATCTCGCCGTAGAGCAGCTCACTGGCCCGGCCGAGATCACCCTCGCGTTGCAGCCGGTCGGCCTCGGTGCGCAGCTCGTCGATCCTGGAGCGCAGCTCGCCGACCTCGTTCAGGCCCTGCTTCTCTGCCTGCCAACGGGTTTCCAGCCCACGCAGCTCTTCCTCGGCGTCGGCCAGATCGGTCTGCAGCCGGTTCAGCCGCTCGGCGCTGCCGGCGTCGGTCTCCTTCTCCAGCGCGAACTGCTGCATGTGCATCCGCTCGACCTGCCGGCGCAGCTGGTCGATCTCTTCGGGGGAGGAGTCGATCTCCATCCGCAGCCGGGAGGCGGCCTCGTCGATCAGGTCGATCGCCTTGTCCGGCAGCTGGCGGGAGGTGATGTAGCGGTGGGAGAGGCTGGCCGCGGCGACCAGGGCGCCGTCGGTGATGGCGACCTTGTGGTGGGCCTCGTAGCGCTCACGCAGCCCGCGCAGGATGGCGATCGTGTCCTCCACGCTCGGCTCGCCGACCAGCACCTGCTGGAACCGTCGCTCCAGGGCGGGATCCTTCTCGATCCGCTCGCGGTACTCGTCCAGGGTGGTGGCCCCGATCAGCCGGAGCTCGCCGCGGGCCAGCATCGGCTTCAGCATGTTGCCCGCGTCCATCGCACCCTCGCCGGACGCGCCGGCCCCGACCACGGTGTGCAACTCGTCGATGAAGGTGATCACCTGGCCGGCCGCGTCGCGGATCTCGGTCAGCACGGCCTTCAGCCGCTCCTCGAACTCGCCGCGGTACTTCGCGCCGGCGACCATGGCGGCCAGATCCAGGGAGACCAGCCGGCGTCCCTTCAGGGAATCCGGGACGTCGCCGGCCACCAGCCGCTGGGCCAGACCCTCGACCACGGCGGTCTTGCCGACGCCCGGCTCGCCGATCAGCACCGGGTTGTTCTTGGTCCGGCGGGCCAACACCTGGACGACCCGGCGGATCTCGGTGTCCCGGCCGATCACCGGGTCGAGCTTGCCGTCGCGGGCCTGCGCGGTCAGGTCGACGCCGTACTGGTCCAGCGCGGTCTCGGTGCCCTCGGCCTCGGCCGAGGTGACCCGCTTGCTGCCGCGGCTGGCGTTGAACGCGGTGGTCAGCGCCTCGGTGGTCGCTCCGGCGCCGGTCAGGATCGTCCGGACGCCGGACTCGACCGCGGCCAGGGCGATCAGCAGGTGCTCGGTGGCCACGAACTGGTCACCCAGCCGCTCGGCGCGGGATTCGGCGTCGGCCAGCACCCGGGCCATCGCACCGGAGAGGGTCGGCTGGGTGACGTTGCTGCCCTTGGCCGACGGCAGGGTGGTGATGGCCTGCTCGGCCGCCCGGTCGATCGCGGCCGGATCGGCCCCGACGGCGTTGAGCAGCGGACCGACGGTGTTGTCGGGCACGGCCAGCAGCCCGTGCAGCAGGTGCGCCGGCTCGGCGGTGGGGTTGCCGGCCAGCAACGCGTTGCGGAGCGCGGCCGAGACCGCGTCGCGACTCTTGGTGGTGAGCTTCTGCGCTTCCATGAACCCTCTCAGATTGGCGTGAGTCTGGTGAACTCGACGATCCGTCCGGCTTCACCAGGAGGCCAGGCGAACTTGAGTCCACCAGACTCAACCTTAACCCGGAAGGGCGTATTCCCGCCCGCCACTAGCGTCGACGCCATGACCGTCTACCTGATCGTCGGGTTGCCTGGTGCGGGCAAGACCACCCGGGCCAAAGAGCTGGAGGCGAGAACGCCGGCTCTCCGGTTGACCCCGAGTTGGCGACACTGGGCCGCCGCGCGCTGGCCGTCCCTGCCGGCGGGGTTCACCGAGGCGGTCGCCGTCCGACCGGATCGACCGGATGGAATGCTCGTCTGGGCGTCCGGGACCGGACGCCGGCAACCGAGCAGTCGAGAGGTGTGAGACGTATGCGGATCGTCCAGGTCGGTCTGGGTGGGTTCGGGCGCAACTGGGCCACGCAGATGATTCCCCAGGTGCCCGAGGTGGAGGTCGTCGCGACGGCCGACGTGTTCGGGCCGTCCCGGGACACGGCGATCGCCGAGGGGCTGACGACCGCCGAGAACTGCTACCCGAGTGTGGAGGAGGCGATCGAGGCCGCCGACCCCGAGGCGGTCCTGGTGACGGCGAGCCTGGTCGGGCACGTGCCCGCCGCGAAGGCCGCACTGGAGTCCGGCCGGCACGTGCTGATCGAGAAGCCGTTCGCACCGAGTGTCGCCGAGGCCGAGGAGTTGGTGGCCCTGGCCGACGAGAAGGGTTTGGTCGTCGCGGTCAGCCAGAACTACCGGTTCTTCCCGGCCGTGCAGGCCGTGCAGGCCATCGTGGCCGAGCAGCGCTTCGGTGACCTGCACGCGGTCGAGCTCGACTTCCGGCAACTGTCGGGGGCCGACGGCGTCGCCTCGCCTCACCACCAGCTCGATCAGCCGTTGCTGGTGGACATGTCGATCCACCACTTCGACCTGCTCAGAACCGTGCTCGGCCGTGAGATCAGCCGGGTCGACCTGCGCACCTGGGATCCGTCCTGGTCGCTGTTCAGCGGACCGTCGGAAGGCGCCGGCCTGATCGAGTTGGGGAGCGATCTGGTGGCCAGCTACCGCGGCAGCTGGGTCAGCCGAGGGGTTCCCACCGCCTGGGCCGGGGAGTGGCGGATGGACTTCGCCGACGCCGAGGTGTGGTGGACGAGCCGGGGCAGCGGTGCGCTGGGATGGCAGAGCGACGAGGTGCGGGTGCGCCGCGGATCGCAGGTGGAGACCCTGACGCTGCCGACGGTGGAGCGGACCGACCGGGCGGGCAGCCTGACCGAGTTCGTGACGGCCGTCGAGCAGGGCCGGCAGCCGCAGATCTCCGGTCGGAACAACCTGGGCAGCCTGGCCACCACCTATGCGGCGGTCGAGTCGGCCCGCACCCGGACGCCGGTGGAGGTCTCCGACCGGCTCCGCACCGACGGGTCGGCATGACACCCTCGGCCCGCCCCGGGCCGGCGGTCGAGGAGCGACCGGCGTCGCCGCTCGACGACCCGAGGTTCGTAGCGGTGATCTCGGTCCTGGCCGGACTGGTCGGGGTCGCCGGCATGGTCGGCTTCGGCGTCTCGGCCTTCGCCGTCTTCGCCGTCGGCGCGGGTCATGTCGCCCTGTTCCGTGCCCGCGGCCGGGCGGCGGCGCAGACGCTGGCCATCATCGGCCTCGTGCTCGGCTACGGCGTCGCGCTCTGGAGCTTGGTCAACGTGGTGGGGGTCTTCGTGCCCGCCGCCCTCAGCCAGCAGTAGCACCCGGCGGGCGAACGGGATTCAGCTCTTCGCGCCCACGGCCTTGCCGACCAGCTTCTCGATCGTGGCCGCCACCGAGGTGGACATGGTGACCACCGCGTACTCCGTCGGCCACAGATCACCGTCGTCGAGCCGGGCCACGTCGTTGAAGCCGAGGGTGGCGTACCGGGCGCCGAACTTCGAAGCGGGCTTGAAGAAACAGACCACCTTGGCGTCCTCGTCGACGTAGGCCGGCATCCCGTACCAGGTCTTCGGACGTAGGCCCGGGGCGGCGTCGGCCACGATGGAGTGGACCCGTTCGGCCAGGGTGCGGTCGTCGTCCGGCATCGCGGCGATCGCGTCCAGACAGGCCTGGGCCTCGTCGGCCTTCTTCGCTCCACCGCGACCGGACGACCGCAGCTCTTCGACCCGGGCCTTCATCGCGTCCTTCTCGGCGGCACTGAAGCCGGATGTCGTGCTGGGCATGGCGTTCCCTTCGCTCGGACGTGCGTCGACCGGAGCCGGATCGACAGGAGCCATCTTGACGCCGCGGGCCCGGTCCGAGCCACCCGGACATCCTGCTGGTCAGCGGCAGCCCACGCACCGCCGTGATGCCGGGCGCGCCCGCAGACGCTCGAGCGGGATGGCCTCACCGCAACGCTCGCACCGGCCGTACGTCCCGGCCGCCAGACGTTCCCGGGCCGCGACCAACTCGACGATGGTCTGCTCGATCCGGTCCAGCAGTGCGACGTCGCGCGCCTGATCGAGCGAGGCCGTCGACCCCTCGGGGTCGTGCTCGTCGTCGGTGAAGGTGAGACTGCGCGCCGTCCGCGTCTCGTCGATGGCGGCCAACAGATCGATCCGCTGGTGACGGGCCTGGGCCAGCCGCTGGTCGAGCAGCCCGGCGAGGTCGAGATCGGTCATCTACTCGCCGCGGATCCGGGCGTGCAGATGCATGTCGTGCCACCCGTCGGCGTGGAGTGCCTTCGATCGCTGCACGCCCTCAGCGACGAAACCGGACTTGACCGCCACCCGGCAGGACGCGGGATTCCGGGTCGAGTGCGCAAGGTGGAGCCGGTGGAATCCGGCCGTCCGGAACGCCCAGTCCGTGACGGCCTCGACAGAGCGAGGGGCGACGCCTCGGCCACGTGCTGTCGGTGTCGTCCAGTAAGCGATGCCGCCCGACCCCTGGGACAGATCCAGGCCGGTGATGGCGACCCGTCCGGCCAGCTGACGCTGGGCGTCGACCACGGCCCAGCCGGCCTGGGTCTCGGCCGTCCAACCGTCTCGCCAACCTGTGATCAACGCAAGGGCCTCGTCGCGATCGAGCAGGGTGCGGGAATGCCAGCGTTCGATCGCCGGATCGGCGTAGGCCGCGAGCACGGCGTCCGCATCGTCGTCACGCCAGGGACGTAACGTCAGGCCGGCATCGATGTCCCACGCCGGCTGCTCCCGGTCGCGGAGCCACCCGTCGTCGATGGTCGGGTTGGTTGTCCTGGGCACGGTCTCATTCTCCCCGTCGGCGGACGACGCACGACCAGGGAGTCTGCGGTAGGTCAGCGAACCGAGCGGGGTCGACCGTCGCCGTGTCGCCGTTGACCAACGGCCGATCCAGATACAGCCGGGAGACGACGAAAGTAGAGGTCACCCGGACGGGTCTCGACCTCGGAGCCGGGGAGGAGCCGCCATGCGGTGGAATCGGAGCGCAACTGCCGTGCGGTGTCGGCGGTCTGCGGATCACCGGACAACAGATCCCAGAAGTCGCTGTCGGTCATCGCGGCGATGCGATCGCGCCGAGCCGTGGTCGAGCCGTCGAGGAGGCGATCCGCGAGGTCTCTCAGCACGGCGGTGACGATCACGTTCGGCTCCGAGGTCTGCCAGCGTGCTTCCCCGACGATCAGGTCGACCAGGTAGGCCGCAGTCTGCGGGTCGGTGGCGACGACTCCGTCCGTCATTCTCAACCTGGACAGGGTTTCCGCGGCCGTCTCCACCGTTCGCCCGTGGGCTTGCCCAAAAGGTGTGGCTGAACGGGAGACAGCCGATGTCGTGCACCAGCGCAGCGGCTCGGGCCCTCTGATCGTCGGGGCTGAAGTGGGTGACCAGAGCGAGCAGGCCGAGCGAATGGTCCAGCCTCGAGTACCGCTGGCTGCTGACCATCGAGGCCGCACCGGCGTGTACGACGATGGCGAGCCGGGCGGACCCACCAGGTCCGCAGCAGTGCCCGCTCGAGGTCGGTCAGCTCGACCTCGACCGGCCAGAGCGAATCCCGGAACCGGCCGTTCCGGCTGAGCCTGCCGCCTCGGTCGCCCTCGCTGAGCCGCATCGGCCGGCTCAGACGGTCAGCACCATCCGGTAGCGCGCCCGTCCCTCGTCCATCGCGGCGTAGGCCTCGGCCGCCTCGGCCAGCGGACGCTCCTCGATGATCGCCCGGACGCCGGTCTGGACGGCGAAGTGCATCGTCTCCTCGACCTCCTCGGCGGTGCCCGACGGGTGTCCGGTGACCGACAGCGCCGGGCTGATCAACTGCATCGGGCTGATCGGCAGCGGGTCGGGGGTCACGCCGATCACCACCAGCTCACCACGCGGCCGGAGACCTCCGACGGTGGCGGCCATCGCCTCGACGTTGGCGGCGGTGGCCAGCACCACGTCGACGCCACCGAGAGCCTGCAGCGCCTCGGCCACGTCACCGGCGTTCGAGTCGACGTAGTGGTGGGCGCCGAGCTTCAGCGCGTCCTCCTTCTTGTCCGTGCCGCGGGCGACGGCAATCGTCTCGAAGCCCATCGCCCGGGCGAACTGGACGCCGAGGTGCCCGAGACCGCCGACGCCCAGCACCGCGACCGGCGAACCGGCGACCGCGCGCGTGTGGCGTAAGGCGTTGTAGGTGGTGACGCCGGCGCAGCCCATCGGCGCCGCCTCGACGAAGCTCAGCTCGTCGGGGATCAGCGCGGCCGCGTTCGCCGGCACCGTGATCGACTCCGCGTACCCGCCGGGGTAGGCCAGACTCGGGATCTGCCCGTTCTCGCAGTGGATGAACAGACCGGAGCGGCAGGGTCGGCAGTGACCACAGTTACCGCCGAACCAGCCGACGGCCACCCGATCGCCGACCGCCAGGCGCTCGACCCCGTCGCCCACCTCGGCGATCGTCCCGGCCACCTCGTGACCCGGGGTCAGCGGCCAGCTCATTCCGGGGAACGCGCCGTTGACGATGGCGTGATCAGTGCCGCATACCCCGCAGGCGGCGACGTCGATCCGGACGTGGTCCCGGGGCGGGGAGATCGTTTCGACATCGTCGAAGACGAACGGCGCTCCGGCGGACGGAACCTGGACTGCGCGGTGTGTGGTCACCCGAGGAGCCTACGAGCCGGCACCCGGGCCAGCGGCGGCCCGCCGACATCCGTGCAGATTCTAGGATGAGCCATGGACCGTCGGATCCTGATCCTCTCCGCCAGCGTCGGCTCGGGCCACAACATGGCCGCGGCGGCGCTGGAGTCCGGGCTCCGAAATCGGCTCAACGTGGCCGCCGTCCGGACGTTGGACGTGCTCGAATCCGGGACCGACCTGTACCGCGCCTTCTACAGCGACGCCTACTTCGGGCTGGTCGAGGCCGTGCCGTGGCTGGTCGGCTGGGGCTACGACGCCAACAACCCGCCGTTCAAGCTGGGCGGTTCGATCTCGCTGTGGGACCGGATCAACACCACCAGCACGGTGAAGTCGATCAAGGCGTTCAACCCTGACATCGTCGTCTGCACCCATTTCCTGCCGGCCCGACTCGTGTCGTTGATGTTGACCCGGGGTGACCTGCACGCCCGACTCGAGGTGGTCACCACCGACTACGACTTCGCCGGGCTCTGGCTGAGCAACACCTTCAACCACCTGTTCGTAGCCCGGGAGGAGACGAAGGCGCTGTTGGTCGAGACCGGCGTCCCGGACGACCGGCTGACCGTGTCCGGCATCCCGGTCCGGCCGATCCTGGCCGATCCGATCGACCGCACCGCGGTGCTGGACCGGTTCGGGCTGAGGACGGACGTGCCGATCCTGTTGATCTCGGCCGGTGCGGCCGGCGGTGGCTACACCCACACCATCGTGCGGCAGGCGACGGCGATGGCGCAGGACTTCCAGGCGATCGTGGTCTGCGGCCGGAATCACCAGCTGAAGGCCGAGATCGAGTCGATGGTGGCGGGCCGGTCGGAGCGCTTCCGGGTGCTCGGCTACACCGACGAGATGGCCGATCTGATGCGGGTGGCGACGCTGTTCGTCGGCAAGCCGGGCGGGCTCTCCTCCTCCGAATGCATGGCGGTCGGGCTTCCGATGGTGTTGATCAAACCCATCCCCGGCCAAGAGGAACGCAACAGCGACTTCCTGCTGGAAGAGGGCGCGGCGATCCGGTGCAACTACGAGACCACCGTCGGCTTCAAGCTGGACGCCCTGTTGGCCGACCCGGACCGGATCGCCCGGATGGCGGCCAGCGCACGACGGATCGGGAAACCCGACGCTGCTGCGGAGATCGGCTCGGTGGTGCTCACCGATCAACGGGGCCAACTGTGGATCAGCCATGCGGCCCAGCGGTCCATCCTGAGCTCGAGTGAGAAGGGGCTCGCCCCGATCGCCCTGGAGTCCGACCGCCGGATCTGCACCCTGATCGACACCGCCAGCGGGCGTTCGGCCGGGCTGATCACCGAGGCCCAGCTGATGACGATCGCCCGATCCTCACTGGGCAAAGGAATCGCGGTCGAACCGGGCTCCACTCTGACGGTGTCGAGCCGACAACTCTCCCGGCTGCACCGGCATCGCTTCGACCCCAGCCTTCTGCTGACCCTGAAGAACATCCTCGGCCCAGCCCCCGAACTCACGTTCGCCATCAGTGGCTAGCTGGTCAACCTGGTTCTGAGTGAACCACAACGGGTCCCTGCTGAAGTCCAATCCGTATTGGGTGCCAGGTCGAGCTCACTTCTGGTGTCGGCAGCGTCGGCACTGGAAATCGCCACCAAGATCAGGATCGGAAAGCTTGATGCGCCAGACCTTGTCGTCACCCTGCCGCGTCACCTGGATGACCACAGGGCGACGCTGCTTCCGATCACTGTCGAGCATGCACTGCTCGCCGGATCGATGGCCTGGACGCATCGTGACCCGTTCGATCGGCTGCTGGTCGCCCAGGCGGCTCTGGAAAGAGCGATTCCGGTCACGGTTGATTCGGCATTGACGAACCTGGCCGTGCCTCAGGTCCTGACCTGGTGATGCCCCAGCACATCTAGGCGAAGAACTCGGTCAGCCTGCGCAGCAGGTCGAGGGTGAACCACTCCCCTTCGTGCGGTATCTGGTACAGATACGAGCTGACCGCCCGGGCTTGCGTGCAGGCGAAGGCCAGCTCGGCGTCCACGCCGGCGGTCGAGGCGAACCGGCGAATGCGGTCGCGCAGCACGGACACCGGCGGTGGAGTGCGCAGCACCTCCGGATCGGCGACCACAGCGGTGAACGCGTCGAAGGCCGCCGTGCCGGTCCATCCCTTCGGGTCGATCACCAGCCAGGGCTCGCGGTCGGCGCTCAGGATGTTGCCGGCATGCAGGTCGCCGTGCAGCATCGTCGGAGTCTCATCGGCGGCCAGTTCGGCGATCACCGAACAAGCGCGATCGACAACCGCTGCCGGAAGGGCCTCGGGCAGAGCGTGCACCTGTTCGGAGAGTTGATCGAGCCAGCCCGGACAGGTGGACGCAAGCGACGTCAACTCCGCCGGTCCACGGACAGCGAGTCGTCGGGCCAGGCCGCCAGCCACCTCGATCCGCTGCTCGACGGGTGACAGCGCGGCCAGCGTGTCTGAGCCGGCGCGCTCCAGCAGCAGACGGAATCCGTCGTCGCTCGCACCGAGGAGGCGAACGGCGCCCCGACCGTCGAACGCCCGCAGGCCAACCGACTCACCGAGGTTGCCGGGATGGGTGAAGGAGATCTTGAGCACGGCGGGCCCGTCGTCGCCGACCACCGGCAGCACCAGTCCGACCCCTCCGTGCCAGGCGGGTCCGTCGATCCGGCAGGCCCAGCGCCGGCAGGCATCGTCGACCAGACCTGGCAGTTCCGCGAGCCAGCGACGACCGGCCTCGCCCTCGCGGTCGACAGTGGCACGGGCAAGCCCCGCCGGGACGAGCGTCACGGCATATCGTCCCGGATCCGGCCGGGTAGTCGCGGCTGGATCCGGGACAGAATCAGCTTCTCGAAGTGCGGTGGCGTTTCGAAATCGCACCTGAGCTGGACGATCAGGGTCAGACATGTCAGCGCGGCGGGCCGGGCAGGGCTCTCGGGACAGTCCAGACGGTCCGGTTCCGACCGCCGATGTGGACGCCGCCACCCGGGTCGGCGGTGAACACCCGCGATGTCGGCGGGGCGGCGCGGCTGGCCCGGAGCAGCTCGGCCAGGTCGTTCACCTGGGCCCGCAGCTCATCGATCTCGGACTGCATGGCCAGGACCCGGCGGATGCCTTCGAGGTTGACGCCCTCGTCCTGACTGAGCCGCTGGATCAGCCGCAGCCGGCTGACGTCCCGGCGGGAGTAGCGCCGGCCACGACCGGACGAGCGGCGCGGCGAGACCAGCCCCATCCGGTCGTAGGTCCGTAACGTCTGCGGATGCATGTCGGCCAACTGCGCCGCGACCGAGATCAGGAACAGCGGGGCGTCGAAGTCGACCGGCTGAGGCAGCCGCGAGTCCGACATCAGCCCGCGCCGCCCTGACCGGCCCTGGCGAACAGTTGCGTCCGCGGGTTGCTGGACCCGACCGCCTGGGTGAAGGAGTCCAGGGCCTGCCGGGCCTCGTCGTTCAACTGGTCGGGCACGACCACCTCGACGCTGACCAGCAGGTCACCGCGGCTACCGTCACGCCGGGCCACACCCTTGCCGCGGACCCGGAAGGTGCGCCCGTTCGGCGTCCCGGCGCCGATCCGGAGCCGGACCGAGGGCCCGTCCAGGGTCGGCACGTCGATCTCGGCCCCGAGTGCGGCCTCGGCGAAGGTGACCGGCGCGGTCAGCGTCAGGTTGTCACCCTTGCGACCGAACACCGCGTGTCCGGCCACGTGGACGACGACGTAGAGGTCACCGGCCGCACCGCCGTTCTCGCCGGTGCTGCCCTTCCCCTTCAGTCGGATCTGCTGGCCGTCGGTGACCCCGGCCGGGATCCGGACCTGCATCGTTTTGGTCGAGCGGGCCCGGCCGGAGCCGGAGCAGACCGGGCACGGGTCCTCCACCACCATGCCGCGACCACGACACTCGGTGCACGGCTCGGTGACGGCGAACACCCCACCCGAGGTGGAGGTCTGCATCCCGCTGCCGTCGCACTTCGGACAGACGTGCGGCACCGTCCCGGCCCGCGCCCCGGTGCCGTGACAGGTCGGGCAGGCCGACTCCGAGACCATCTGGATCGGCACCGTGGTGCCGTTCACCGCGGCCGCGAAGTCGATCGTGCACTCGCCCTCGATGTCACTGCCCCGCCGCGGTCCGCGGGAGGACGACGTCCGGGTCCGGGTGGCGCCGCCGAACAGGTTGCCGAAGATGTCGCCGAACCCGTCGCCGGACTGGGACGCCTGCCGGAACAGGTCCTCGGCCGAGGCCGCTCCCCCGCCGGGCCGTGACCCGCCGCCGGCGCCGGGGAAGCGGAAACCGCCGCTGCCGAACAGCCGTCGCGCCTCGTCGTACTCCTTGCGCTTGGACTCGCTCGACAACACGTCGTTGGCCTCGGATGCCTCCTTGAACCGACGTTCGGCCTCGGGGTTACCGGGGTTGGCGTCGGGATGGTTCTCCCGGGCCAGCTTCCGGTAGGCCTTCTTGATCTCGTCCGGTTTGGCGTCCCTGGCCACACCCAGGACCTTGTAGAAGTCCTTCTCGATCCAGTCCTTCGTGCTCACCGACGCCCCCTCTCCCGGGTCGTACGCATTCTCTTCAGCTTGCCCGCCGGGGTCATTCTCCGGCCGGCGCCGACTCCGCGGCTGCAGCCTCGCCGGACGGCTCGGCCACCGCGACCCGGGCGGGCCGGACGACGCGTTCCTTGATCAGGTAGCCCGGCTGCAGGATCGCCACACAGGTCGGGCCGGTGATCGGCTCGCCGTTCAGCTCGCTGACCTCCGAGTGCATCAGCGCCTCGTGGACGTGCGGGTCGAACGCGTCGCCGACGGCACCGAACGAGACCAGGCCACTTTTGGTGGTGACCCGTTCGATCTCCTCGGACACCGCCCGGAAACCGGCCGACATCTGCTCGTGCTCACGAGCCGAACGGATGTTGTCGAGCACGCTCAACAGCTCGCGCAACACCGACTCGACCCCGGCGGCCCGGCTGACGTCGCGGTCCCGGTCGACCCGTCGCTTGTAGTTGACGTACTCAGCCTGTAGCCGCTGCAGATCCGCGGTCCGGTCGGCCAGCGCCGTCTTCGCCTGCGCCAGTTGCTGGTCGAGGTTCGGATCGGCCGGGGCGCTCGGGCTGCCCGGGTCGGCTGCGGAGGCATCCGAGCCGGCGGGGGCGCCGCCCGACGCAGTCTCCTGCGTCGGGCGGACCTCACCGGTCTCCGGGTCGATCCGGCGACGGTCGTTGACCGTCGGGCCGGTCGGCTCCTGCGGCTGCTCAGGGTCCTGGTGGGGACCTGCGCTCACTTGGCCTCACCACTCTTGGCGTCCTCGTCGATGATCTCGGCGTCGACCACGTCGTCGTCGGATTCGCCGGTGCTGCCCGAGGACTCACCCGGGGCCGCACCCTCGCTGCCGTCACCGCTGGGCTGCTGGGCCTGGGCCGCGGCGTACATCGCCTGACCGAGCGCAGCGCTGGTGGTGTTCAGCTTCTCCACCGCCGCCTTGACCGCGTCGTTGTCCTCGCCCTCGAGCGCGGTCTTGACCTCGGTCAAGGCCTCCTCGACCGGCGTCCTGACGTCGTCGGTGATCTTGTCGGCGTTCTCGCTCAACAGCTTCTCGGTGCGGAAGACCAGGTTGTCGGCCTCGTTACGCATCTCGACGGTCTCGCGGCGGGCCTTGTCGGCCTCGGCGTTGGCCTCGGCCTCCTTGACCATCTTGTCGATGTCGTCCTTGCCCAGCGCGGATCCGCCGGTGACGGTCATCGACTGCTCCTTGCCGGTGGCCAGGTCCTTGGCGTGCACGTGCACGATGCCGTTGGCGTCGATGTCGAAGGCGACCTCGACCTGCGGCACCCCGCGCGGTGCGGGCGGTAGACCGGTCAGCTCGAAGTTACCGAGCGACTTGTTGTCCCGGGCGAAATCACGCTCACCCTGGTAGACCTGGATCATCACCGACGGCTGGTTGTCATCAGCAGTGGTGAACACCTCCGAGCGCTTGGTCGGGATGGTGGTGTTCCGCTCGATGATCTTGGTCATCACGCCGCCCTTGGTCTCGATGCCGAGGGACAACGGGGTGACGTCGAGCAGCAGGACGTCCTTGACCTCACCCTTGAGCACGCCGGCCTGCAGGCTGGCGCCCAGGGCCACGACCTCGTCGGGGTTGACGCCCTTGTTCGGCTCCTTGCCGCCGGTCAGCTCCTTGACCAGGTCGACGACGGCCGGCATCCGGGTCGAACCGCCGACCAGGATCACGTGGTCGATCTTGCCGACCGGGATCTTGGCGTCCTCGACCACCGCGTTGAACGGCGTGCGGCAGCGGTCGAGCAGATCGGAGGTGAGCCGCTGGAACTCCGAGCGGGTCAGCCGCTCCTCCAGGTGCAGCGGGCCGGACTCGCCGAGCGTGATGTAGGGCAGGTTGATCGAGGTCTCGCTGGCGCTGGACAGCTCGATCTTGGCCTTCTCGGCCGCTTCCTGCAGCCGCTGCCGGGCGATCTTGTCCTTGCTCAGATCGGTCCCGTTCTTGTTCTTGAACTGCTTGACCATCCAGTCGACGACACGGGAGTCCCAGTCGTCACCACCGAGCCGGTTGTCACCCTTGGTGGCCTTCACCTCGAAGACGCCGTCGCCGATCTCGAGCAGGGAGACGTCGAAGGTGCCACCACCGAGGTCGAAGACCAGGATGGTCTGATCGGTGTCGGCCTTGTCCAGGCCGTAGGCCAGCGCCGCGGCGGTCGGCTCGTTGATGATCCGGTCGACCTTCAGCCCGGCGATCTCGCCGGCCTCCTTGGTCGCCTGCCGCTCGGCGTCGGAGAAGTAGGCCGGGACGGTGATCACGGCGTTGGTGACCTGCTCGCCCAGGTAGGCCTCGGCGTCGCGCTTCAGCTTCTGCAGCACGAAGGCGCTGATCTGCTGCGGACGGTAGTCCTTGTCGTCGATCTTGGTCTTCCAGTCGGTGCCCATGTGGCGCTTGACCGAGCGGATGGTGCGATCGACGTTGGTGACGGCCTGGCGCTTGGCGACCTCGCCGACCAGCACCTCGCCGCCCTTGGCGAAGGCCACGACGGACGGGGTGGTCCGGGCACCTTCGGCATTGGGGATGACGGTGGGCTCTCCACCTTCCAGGACGGCGACGACCGAGTTCGTCGTGCCGAGGTCGATACCGACTGCACGAGCCATGTGTCTGATTCCTCCGAAAATTGTCGATGTGTTCTGCTGAGGACAACTGCCGGGCGCTTGAGCGTATTCCGCTCAAGTTCACCTCTGAGTGACCTGCACTCAACTATGCACCATCGCGGCAGTTGGTTCAAACCGACTTGAGCGCACAGCGCTCAACCCTGGTTCGGAGGCGGCCGGTCGGCGTTCGTCCGGCGTGGTGGACGGCGATCGTCGACGGGGCTACATAGCCTGATCCCGGGTCTGCTTCTCGGCCGGCCCGGTTCCAGACACAGGAAGTGGCACACAGTCGATGACAAGTTTTCTCCGGGTGATCCGGGATCTGGTGTTGTTGATCGTCCGGATCGCGTTCGGCGTCCTGATGATCGCCAACGGCTGGCGCCGCTGGCAGCTCCAGGGACTGCAGAGCCAGGTCGACTTCCTCAACCTGTTCGCGGTGCCGCACCCGGTCTACGTCTCCTGGACGGTGATCATCGTCGAGCTGGTCGGTGGCATCTTCCTGATCGTGGGGGCGATCACCCCGATCGTCGCCCTGCTGTTCGCGATCGAACAGGGCCTGACGATCGCCTACCTCAGCTTCTATCACCGCACCCCGACCACGCTGGCCGGCGGTCGGGTGGTCGAGGGCTGGGAGTACAACGGCGCCCTGGCCGCGGTGGCTCTGCTGCTGCTCGTCTACGGCGCCGGTCGGGTCTCGGTGGACCAACTGTTCCGGCGGAACAAGTCCGACGACGACGTGGCCGAGGACGACTGAGCGCTCGGCTCACAGGAAAGTCACAGCCGGGTCATAACTGAGAGGCACTCAGCGATGCCAAGCTGAGTGCATGTCCCGACCCGCAGCCTCCGCCGCTCCGACCCTGACCCGCGCCGACGGCAGCCCGATCCGGGTGCTGACCGTCGACGACGAGGCGAGCCTGACCGAGTTGCTCTCGATGGCGATGCGCTACGAGGGCTGGCAGGTCAGCACGGCGGCCACCGGGACGGAGGCGGTCCGGGTCGCGCGCGAGGTCCGCCCGGACGCGATCGTGCTCGACATGATGTTGCCCGACTTCGACGGCCTCGAGGTGATGCGCCGGATCCGGACCGAGGATCCGGACGTGCCGGTCATCTTCCTGACCGCCCGGGACCGGGTGGAGGACCGGATCGGTGGCCTCACCGCCGGCGGCGACGACTACGTCACCAAACCGTTCAGCCTGGAGGAGGTCATCGCCCGGCTGCGGGGGCTGCTGCGGCGGACCGGGGTGATGGAGAACACGTCCGACTCGACCCTGGTGGTGGGCGATCTGACCCTGGACGAGGACAGCCACGAGGTGTTCCGCGGCAGCGACGAGATCCATCTGACCGCGACCGAGTTCGAACTGCTGCGCTATCTGATGCGCAACCCGCGCCGGGTGCTCTCCAAGGCCCAGATCCTGGACCGGGTCTGGAACTACGACTTCGGCGGCCAGGCTAACGTGGTCGAGCTCTACATCTCCTACCTGCGCAAGAAGATCGACGCCGACCGGGCCCCGATGATCCACACCATGCGCGGCGCGGGTTACGTGCTGCGCCCGGCCACACCGTGACCGAGCCGGACCCCGCCCCACCGGTCGAGCCCGAGTTGGCCGGTCCGGCCGCCAGCACCGTGATCCCCGCCGCCCCGCGGCCGCTGAGTCGGGGGACGCTGGGTCGCCGCCTGGTGCTGCGGGTGGCCGCGCTGGTGGCGGTGGCCGCACTGCTGCTCAGCGGGGCGACCCTGCTGGCCACCCGGCAGGTGCTGATCAACAACCTCGACCACCAGCTGAGCAACTCCACCCAGCGGATCCGCAACAACTACGGCTTCGGCCAGGATCCCGGCGGCGGCCTGTTGCAGCCCGGCCAGGTGATCGGCACCCTCGTTGCGGTCTACGACACCTCCGGCTCACCGGTGGCCAGCCTGGTCCAGGCCGAAAACCGCCGCCAGTACGCCATGCCCGCGACCGCGGTCACCGAACTGGAGCAGGCCGACCCCACGTCCAGGCCCTCGTCGGTCAGGCTGGCCGGGCTGGGCCATTACCGCGTCGTCTCCTACACCGCCTCGCTGCAGAACCCCTACACCGGCGCCGTCCTCAAGGTCGAGATCGTCACCGGTGTCCCGCTGGCCCAGATCGACCAGACCCTGCTCACCCTGCTGATCGCCCAGGCCGCCCTCTCGGTGCTGGCCATCGGCGGATCGGCGCTGGTCGCCCGGACCCTGGTCGTCCGCAGCCTGCGACCGCTCAACCGGGTGGCCGGCATCGCCCAGCAGGTGTCCCAGCTTCCGCTCGACCAGGGTGAGGTCGCCCTGGCCGTCCGGGTGCCGCAGGCCGACGCGAACCCGACGTCCGAGGTGGGCCGGGTCGGCCAGGCGATCAACCACATGCTCAACAACGTCGACGGTGCGCTGGCCGCCCGGCAGGCCAGCGAGATGAAGGTGCGCCAGTTCGTCGCCGACGCCTCGCACGAGTTACGCAACCCGCTGGCCTCCATCCGCGGCTACGCCGAACTGACCCGGCGCGGACGGGACGAACTGCCCCCGGACGCCGCCTACGCGATGAGCCGGGTCGAATCCGAGGCGCAGCGGATGTCGGGCCTGGTCGAGGATCTGTTGCTGCTGGCCCGGCTCGACTCCAGCCGGGACATCGACGTCGCGCCGACCGATCTCACCCAGCTGGTGATCGACGCGGTCAGCGACGCCCGGGCCGCCGACGACGAGCACGGCTGGTCCCTCGACCTCCCGGACGAACCGGTGGTCGCCCTCGGCGACGGCTACCGGCTGCACCAGGTGGTGACCAACCTGCTGGCCAATGCGCGCACCCACACCCCGGCCGGGACCAGGGTGGAGGTCGGCGTCGGCCTCACCGGGCCGGCCGGGGCCGAGCAGGCCTCGATCAGTGTCACCGACGACGGCCCGGGCATCTCCGAGGAGTTACAGCAGAAGGTGTTCGAGCGCTTCACCCGCGCCGACAGCAGCCGGGCCCGGTCGCTGAACGGCACCCCGGTCAGCAGCACCGGTCTCGGCCTGGCCATCGTCGCGGCCGTGGTCGAGGCCCACGGCGGCTCCGTCCGGCTGGAGAGCCGACCGGGCCGGACCCGGTTCACCGTGCTGTTGCCCGTCGCCTCGCCCACCAGGACAGCACAGCCCGAGACGAGACAAAGCGGGCCGGTGCAGACCGGGCCGATGCCGCCTGCGTCCGGAGCGGGTACTGCTTCGGACGGGCAGGGATCGGCCCGGCCGGTGGAGTTCGACCCGAGGCCGCCGAGCCGCTCCGGCGGTTCCGGGATCCGCCGGATGTGGCGGCGCTGAACGAGACGTCGGAGGATCAGCTGAGCTGACCCCCTGCCCCGCTACGGTCGCGCCAACAGTCGTCCAGCACAAGGAGCGGAAATGGCGAAGTCCCGGTCGATCGGTCGGATTCTGGTGGGGGTGGCGGCGTCGAGCGCGCTGGCGCTCGGTGGCCTCGGCGCCACGGCACCGGCGAGCAGCGCGAAGACGAACGAGTACTTCGGCTCTTGGTGCTGGCTGGCCCACATCTACAGCATGTACAAGACCTGCAACGCCTACGGCTACTTCTACGCCGAAGGTGAGACCTTCAAGCTGCAGGACACCCGGACCGACGGGCGCTCGGCCGTGATGCGGATCTGGATCAACGGGGTCCGCCACTCCGATCTGTGGGACCCCTACGGCAACGGACAGTACGTCTACCGTGACTACAGTCTGCGCGAGGGCACCCCGGTGAAGTTCCAGCTCTGCGTCGGTGAGTACGGGTCGCGAACGGTGACCAAGTGCCAGGACAAGTACTACTCCGCCAAGGCCTGAGGGCAGAGCGGAACAGACCCGGTCAGCGAACAATCGTGTGTCACTTCGCGTCAGTCGTTGACGCGGAGTGGCCGACCTGGGTTTGATGTGAACCTCCGAGGGGCTGCCGGACGGGCACCGCCACGACAGGAAGAGTTCATGTGAGCGACCCGATCTCGTCCCGCCCCCGACGCACCACCGGCAGCTATCTACGCGTCGGCCTCGCCGTCCTGCCTTTCCTCGGCATGCTGGTCGCGATCCCGGCGGTGAACCGGGTCCGGCCGATCGTCCTCGGGCTGCCGTTCCTGCTGTTCTGGGTCGTGGCGTGGGTGGTGTTGACCTCGGTGATCATGGCGATCATCTTCTTCACCGACCCGATCAACAAGCGCGGAGGCGGGTCCACGACGGAACGCCCGGCGACCGAGCGGCAGGGGGCTGAGCAGTGAGCGCCGCACTGCCGATCCTGATCGTCTTCTTCGCCGCCTCGATCGGGCTCGGCCTGTGGTCACGGCGCGGCCGCGAGATGGATCTGGAGCAGTGGAGTGTCGGCGGTCGCGGCTTCGGCGGCATCATCGTCTTCCTGCTGCTGGCCGGCGAGATCTACACCACCTTCACCTTCCTCGGGGCCAGCGGCTACGCCTACTCCTACGGCGGCGCCAGCTTCTACATCCTCTGTTACGGGGCGCTGGCCTACGTCTTCTCCTACTGGCTCGCCCCGGCCATCTGGCGCTACGGCAGCAAGGAGAAGCTGGTCTCGCAGGCCGACTGGTTCTCCCGGAAGTACGGCAGTCGCAACCTCTCGCTGATCGTCACCCTGCTCGGGCTGGTGGCGATGATCCCCTACCTCGAGCTACAGCTGACCGGGCTCGGCATCATCATCGAGGAGACCTCCTACGGCGCGGTGCCGCGCTCGGCCGCGATCATCCTGGGCGCCGTGGCGCTCGCCGTCTACGTCGCCATCTCCGGCATCCACTCCGCGGCCGCGAACGCCGTGGTGAAGGACATCCTGGTGCTGATCGTGGTCGTCTTCCTCGGCATCTACCTGCCGGTGCACTACTTCGGCAGCATCGGCTCGCTGCTGGACCGGGTGGAGACGACCAAACCCGCCTTCCTGGCGCTGACCCAACCCAGCCACGACACCGGCTGGTTCATCACCTCGGTGCTGCTCTCCGCGCTCGGCTTCTTCATGTGGCCGCACTACTTCAGCGCCACCTATTCGTCGAAGGACGAGCGCACCTTCCGCCGGAACTCGATGATCCTGCCGGTCTACCAACTGGTGCTGCTGTTCGTCATCTTCACCGGGCTGACCGCGCTGATCGTCGTCCCCGGCCTCAGCAACGGCGATCTGTCCTTGCTGCGGGTCGCCCGCGACGCCCTGCCGTCCGGCGTGGTCGGACTGGTCGGCGCCGCCGGCCTGTTCTGCGCCCTGGTGCCCGGCTCGATGCTGTTGACCACCTCGGCCACCATGTTGGCCAAGAACGTGTTCGCCGAACTGAAGCCGCAGGCGAGCTTCGCGCCAGATCGGGGTCGTGGCCCGGATCGGCGTCCCGGTGATCACCGCGATCGCCCTGATCCTGGCCTTCCAGGGCGGCTCGGCCATCGTCAACCTGCTGCTGCTCGGCTACGCCTTCGTCACCCAGCTGTTCCCGTCGGTGATCATGAGCTTCCGCCAGGACAACCCGATCACCAAGTACGGCGCCGGGGCCGGCATCGTGGTCGGCGCAGCGGTCGTGGCCTGGCTCACCCTCGGCGGCTACACCGTCGGCGAGGTGCTGCCGTTCCTGCCCAGCTCGCTCGGCCACCTCAACGTCGGGGTGATCGCCCTGATCGCCAACATCGTCGTCACCCTGGTCGTGTCGGCGCTGACCAGGAACGCAGCGCCGGTGCGGACCGCGGAGGACGAGCAACAGCAGGTCGCCGCGGCCAGCACCGCCGGGAGCTGAGCCCGGGCGGACCGACCTGGGCCCGACGTCGGCTCGACGTGGGCCCGACGTCGGCTCCGTCTCCCGGGGCTCAGCGGCGGGTCACCGCTCGATCATCGTCATCTGGTCGTCGCTGTGGTGGCCGCCGGACGGCGGGGTGAGATCGGTCAGCCGCTGCAACTGCTCGGTGCTCAACTCGAGCGCATCGGCGGCGGCGTTCTCCTCCACCCGGGAGACCTTCTTGGTGCCGGGGATCGGGACGACGTCCTCACCCTGGGCCAGCAGCCAGGCGAGGGCGACCTGGGCCGGCGTGGCGCCGATCTCCTCGGCCAGTGCACCGACCTCGTCGGCCAGATCGACGTTGCGCTGGAAGTTCTCACCGGTGAAACGCGGGTTGGTGCGGCGCGAGTCGTCCTCGTCGAGGTCGTCCAGGGACCGGATGGAACCGGTCAGGAAGCCGCGGCCGAGCGGAGAGTAGGCGACCAGGCCGATGTTGAGCTCGCGCAGCAGCGGCAGCGCCTCCTCCTGATCGCGGGTCCAGAGCGAGTACTCCGACTGCAGCGCGGTGATCGGGTGGACGGCGTGGGCGCGACGGATCGTCGGCAACCAGGCCTCGGACAGTCCGAGGTAGCGGACCTTGCCTTCGCTCACCAGTTCGGCTGCGGCGCCGATGGTGTCCTCGATCGGGGTGTTCGGGTCGACCCGGTGCTGGTAGAGCAGGTCGATGTGGTCGGTGCCGAGCCGCTTGAGCGAGCCCTCGACCGCGGTCCGGACGTTGGCCGGGCTGCTGTCCAGATTCCCCGGACCGCCGCCACTGTGCGAGACCATGCCGTACTTGGTGGCCAGCACGACCTCGTCGCGGCGGTCCTTGATGGCGCGGCCGACCAGCTCCTCGTTGACGAACGGGCCGTAGATCTCGGCGGTGTCGATCAGGGTGACGCCGAGGTCGAGGGCGCGGTGGATGGTCGCGACCGACTGCTCGTCGTCCATCTCGGACGGCGAGTAGCCCTGCGACATCCCCATCGCGCCGAGGCCGATCCGGCCGACTTCGAGTTCGCCGAGGTGGTGGGACTTCATCAGTACTCCTGTGTGGGTCATGAGTCTTCGGGCTTCGCCCGACCCTGCGGCCGGGCCTTTTCGCAGGCTACGTCCGGGCCTGGCTGCGAAGAAGGCACCGGCAGTACCCCTCTCGACCCGCCGGCCGGTCTCAGGCCTGGTCGTAGGAGTCGACCGTCGCCAGGTCGAGGGCGAACTCGACCGGGAACCGACCGAACAGCAACCGGCCGGCGTCGGCGGCGGCGTCCCGGACGATCTGCTCGACCGGTCCGCTCAGCTCGGCCGGCGTGTGCACGATCACCTCGTCGTGCAGGAAGTAGACCAGGTGCGGACGTCCGTGGTCACCCTCCAGAGCCCGGAGCCGGGTGCGGATGCCGGCGATCCAGCACAACGCCCACTCCGCCGCCGAGCCCTGCACCACGAAGTTGCGGGTGAACCGTCCCCAGTCCCGGGCCTGCCGCCGGGCCAGCGTGGTCTCGGCCGGGCCGGCCCCGTCGGTGCCCGCGCGCTGCCGGGTCTGCTGCCACGATTCCGACGGGAGCGGCGACGACCGGCCGAGCCAGGTGCTGACCTGCTCGAACCGCTCACCGGCCCGGGCCGCGTCCTCGACCACCTCGATCGCCCGCGGGAAGGCCCGGGCCAGCCGCGGCATCAGCTGCCCCGACTGACCGGTGGTCGCCCCGTACAGCGCCCCGAGCATGGCCACCTTGGCGTGGGCCCGGGTGTCGACCACACCCTGGTCGACCAGCGCCTGGTAGAGGTCGCCGCCCCGGCTGGCCGCCGCCATCTGCTCGTCGGCGGCCATCGCCGACAGCACCCGCGGCTCCAGTTGGGCGGCGTCGGCCACCACCAGCCGCCAGCCCGGGTCGGCCCGGACCGCGCGCCGGATCTGCTTCGGCAACTGCAGCGCACCACCGCCCCGGCTGGCCCATCGTCCGGTCACCACCCCGGCCGGGATGTACTCGGGCCGGAACCGCCCGTCGCTGACCCAGGTCTCCATCCAGGCCCAGCCGTTGGCGCTGAGCAGCCGGGCCGACAGTTTGTAGGCCAGCAACGGCTCGGTCACCGGGTGGTCGAGCCCGGCCAACTCCGAGCGTGCCGTCGAGGTGACCTCGATGCCGGCCCGGTGCAACGCCTGCAGCAGCTCGACCGGTGAATCGGGGTTGAGCGTCGGTGCGCCCAACGCCGCCCGGACCCGGCCGGCCAACTCCTCCAGCTTCGCCGGCCGACCGCCGAACCGGGGCCGGGGCCCGAGCAGTTGCCTCAGCGTCTCGTCGTGGACGGCCTCGTCCCAGGGCAGCCCGTCGTGCCGCATCTCGGCGGCGACCAGAGCACCGGCCGACTCGGCGGCCAACAGCAACCGCAGCCGGCCCGGCCGGTCGGACCGGTCGACCGCGCGTTGCTGCCAGCCGTACTCGGCGGCCAACTCGGCCGCGGTGAACTCACCCGGCCCGCCCAGCTCGTCCAGCAGGGTCGGCTCGACCGACTCGGCGGTCTCGCCCGGACCGGTCTGCCAACGCGCCTGCACCTCCGGGTCGGGACCGGGCTCCAGCCGGACGCTGGTCGACCCCGTCAGGATCGCGTGGGCCAGCCGCAGATCGTGCACCCGAGCGACCCGGACGCCGGCGCTCAGCAAGGCCGGACAGGTCCGGGCGCTGTCGGCCCAGACCCAGCGGGGCGGGGGTGTCGAGCGGTCGCGATCGGCGACGAACCGGGGCAACTCCTCCCAGGGGACACGGGTCGCCGGCCCTTCCCCCGATCCGGTCAGCCCGGCCTCGGTGATCACGGCTTCGGTGATCACGGCTTCGGGGCCTTCCCGTGCCACCACCAGATCCACGCTCGCAGGCTAGCGGCGGCCTCCGACACCCGCCGGAGATCTGGGGCCGCCGACCGGGGCGGCCACCTCACAGCGACGCCACAGCGCGGTCCGGCGCTCACCACAGTGGCCGGGCCGAGAGTCTTCGCAGAAGCCGACACACCCTTCCCGCAAAAGGATCAACCACCATGACCATCGCTGCCGACGTGCCGACCGACCACCCGTTCGACGTGCCGCGTGTTCCCGCCGAATCCGTCACCGTCGTCGATCACCAGCCGAACCGGCTGGCCGACATCGACCTGGTGGTCCCGGTCTACAACGAGGAGGTCGATCTCGGCCCGTCCGTCCGCCGGCTCCGGGCCTTCCTGGACGCCGACTTCCCGTTCACCGCCACGGTCACCATCGCCGACAACGCGAGCACCGACGGCACCTGGCCGCTGGCCTGCGCGCTGGCCGCCGAGCTCGACGGCGTCCGGGCGGTCCGGCTGGAGGCCAAGGGCCGCGGACGGGCGCTGAAGCAGGCCTGGTCGGCCTCGAACTCGACCGTCCTGGCCTACACCGACGTCGACCTCTCCACCGATCTGCGCGCGTTGCTGCCACTGGTGGCCCCGCTGATCTCCGGCCACTCCGATCTGGCCATCGGCACCCGGCTGTCCCGCACCAGCCGGGTCAGCCGCGGACCGAAGCGCGAGTTCATCTCACGCAGCTACAACCTGTTGTTGCACGGCGCTCTCGCGGTCTCGTTCTCCGATGCCCAGTGCGGATTCAAGGCCGTCCGGCGGGAGGTGGCGGCCGAGTTGCTGCCGTTGATCGAGGACGACAACTGGTTCTTCGACACCGAGCTGCTGGTGCTGGCGCAGCGCTCAGGTCTGCGGATCCACGAGGTGCCGGTGGACTGGGTGGACGATCCGGACAGCCGGGTGGACATCGTCAGGACGGCCAGGGAAGACCTGCGCGGGATCGCCCGGCTCGGCCGCGGCCTGATGACCGGCCGGATCCCGGTGGACCGGGTCCGGGCCGAACTGGCGCCCAGGCAGATCGCCGGCCCGGCCGGCGCGCTGCCCGCCCCGGTGCCCGGGGTGCCGGGCGGCCTGCTGGGTCAACTCGTCCGCTTCGGGTTGATCGGCGTGCTCAGCACCTGCGCCTACTTCGTCATCTATCTGGGGCTGCGCGAGTTCAGCGGCGCCCAGGTGGCCAACCTGGTCGCGCTGCTGATCACCGCGGTCGCCAACACCGCCGCCAACCGGAAGATGACGTTCGGGGTGAACGGCGGCAAGGACGCACTCAAGCACCACGCCGGCGGCCTGGTCGCCTTCGGGATCGGGCTGGCGTTGACCAGTGGATCCCTGTGGCTGTTGAACTCCCTGGTCTCCGGCCCGCACCGCGGCGCCGAGATCGTGGTGCTGATCCTGGCCAACGCCCTGGCCACGGTGGTCCGGTTCCTGGCGCTGCGTCAGCTGATGGCGAGCCCGGCCCCGAAGACCGTCAGCGCGGGGTGATCTTGCCGATGAAGTCGCCCGAGCCGTCGGAGGTGGTGAAGTAGAGGGCGCCGTCCGGACCGAGCTGGACGGTCCGGATCCGGTGCCGCCCCTGCAGCGAGGTGAGCGTGGCCAACGGCTTGGCCGCTCCGCTGGAGCTGATCGAGAACAGCTTGATCTGCTGGCCCTTCAGGACCCCGACGGCCAACGCGTTGTTCCAGCCCTTCCAGCTGCTGCCGCTGAGGAAGGTCGCCCCGGAGGTGGCGATCGTCGGGTAGCCCGAGCTCCACCGGGACTTCGCGGCGTGCGGGTACTTCTTGGTGTCGGTCATCGAGACGGACTCGTTGTAGCCGGGGACCGGGTTGTAGCCGTAGTTGCCGCCCTTGCCGACACCGTTGATCTCGTCGTCCCGGTCGGTGCCCTGCTCGACCGACCACAGCTCGGCGGTGCCGGGCCGCAGGGCGAGACCCTGGACGTTGCGGTGGCCGTAGTTCCAGATGTAGCGGGCGTTGCCCCCGCGCTTGACGAACGGGTTGTCACTCGGGATCGCACCCGAGTGGGTCAGCCGGAGGACCTTGCCGCCGAGGGAGTCGAGGTTCTGCGGGTTCGTGCCGACCGCCGCGTCACCGGTGCCGACGTAGAGGTACTTGTAGGCGCTGAACCGCAGCCGGCACCCACCGTGCCGACCGGAGCTGATCGGCAGGCCCTTGATCAGCGTCGCGTTCACGGTGGCGTGGGTGGCGCTGTCCAGCGTCCAGCGCAGCACCCGGATGTCGCTCGGTCGGCCGCTGGAGGTCGCGACGGACTGGCAGGTGTAGAAGTACTTGTTGGTCGCGAAGTCGGGATCGGCGACCAGGCCCATCATCCCGCTCTCCGAACCCACGAACAGTTTCGGCATCTTGGCCAGCGTCACCCGTCGCGGGGACGCACTACCGGCCTTGGTGTAGAGCGCACCGCCCCGGGTGTCGTACATCATGGTCGAGCCGGCGAAGGTGAGATCCCACGGGAAGCTGAGCCCGGTGACGACCTTGGTCACACTCAGGCTGGGGGCAGTCACGGCCGCCGCCGGCTGAGCGGAGAGCACTGAGGCACTGAGCCCGGCCGCGACCACGCCGAGGCTGGTCAGCAGGGCTGCGCCCGATCGGGACTGCGCCGGAGCGCACCGTGAGGGAACGGAAGGGGCGGTGTGCGCTGGGGGGAGTTGACATCGGACGTCCTTCGCCGGGCCTCCGTGGTGGAGGGGAGGGCGACAGCGTACGACGGAATCGGCGATTCTGACCCCGTTCGACCGAGGTGAATCCGAACGGGCAACGGGCCGGCTCCGCACTCGGAGCCGGCCCGTCACCGGTCAGCAGGACGAACGATCAGATCAGCGACTTGCTCTGCAACCAGGTCTTGGCCACGGCGCTGGCGTCCATGTGGTCGTTGTCGACCTTGGCGTTCAGCGCGACCAGGTCGTCGGTGGTCAGTGCCTTCGAGACCGCGTTCAGCGCACTGACGGCGGTCTGGTCGTTCGCCACCGCGGCGGTGACCAGCGGGATCACCTGCTGGGGCAGGATCAGGTTCTTCGGGTCCTTCAGCTCGACGAACCCGTTGGCCGAGATCGCACTGTCGGTGGTGAAGAAGTCGGCCACGTCGACCTTGCCCGCCTTCAGATCGGCCACCTTGACCGGCAGCGCCGAGTAGGAGCGGAAGTTGGCGACGGTGACGCCGTAGTCCTTCTTCAGGCCCTTCGGCCCGTAGGCGCGGGACGGCATCTCCGGCGGGCCGCCGAGGGTCAGGTCCGGCACCTTGCTCAGGTCGGCCAGTGTGCTCAGACCGTACTTCTGCGCGGTCGCCTGGGTGACCACGTAGACGTCCTGGTCGGCAGCCTGCGAGGCGTCGAGGATCTTCAGCGAGCCGAGCTGCGAGGGCAGCGCCGCCAGCACGTCCGAGGCGGTCTTGGCGGTCGCGTTCGGGTCGAGGTAGAGCAACAGGTTGCCGGTGTAGTCCGGGACGACGGACAGGCTGCCACCCTGCAGGGCCTTGACGTAGACCTCACGTGAGCTGACCGGGTTCGCGGCGCTCGCGCTCACGCCTTTGGCGCTGAGGGCCTGGGTGTAGATCTGGCCCAGGATCTCGTTCTCGGTGAAGTTGGCCGAGCCCACGGTCACCGCGCCCGCACCACCGGCGGCCGAGGTGGCGGCGGGCGAGGCGGCCAGCGGATCGGAACCGCTGCTGCCGCAGGCCCCCAGGGTCAGCACGCCGGCACCGCCGGCCAGGGCGCCGAGGAATCCTCGTCGGTCCAGTGACATGAAAGTTCTCCTTGTTCGGGTGACAGGTCTGGCTGTCGAGCGTTAAGGCTAGGTCGTGAAGAAAAGTCGGTCGTCGGGGCAGGACGGTTCGATCAGGCGGCCGCGGCCGCAGTCGGCACACCACCACCCGTTCGCCGTCGCACGAGGCGGATGATCAGAGCGAGCACCAGATCGAGGACGATGGCCAGCCCCGCCACCAGCAACGCACCGGCGAAGACCTCGGGATAGTTGGCGGTCGCGAGGCCGGCGATGATCAGGTTGCCCAGCGCGCCACCGCTGACGTAGGCCGCGACGGTGGCGGTGGCCACCACCTGCAGGGTGGCGCTCCGGATGCCGGAGACGGTCAGGGGCAGAGCGAGCGGCCACTCGACCCGGCCGACCACCTGGCCGGCGGTCATCCCGAGCGCCCGGGCGGCATGGACCGCATTGCGGTCGGCCCCGGCCACTCCGGCCGCGGTGGCGGTCAGGATCGGCGGCAGCGCCAGCACGATCAACACGATCAGGTTCGGCAGCAGGCCGGTCCCCAACAACAGGACCATCACGATCAGAAAGCCCAGGGTGGGGATGGCCCGGGCCCCGTTGCTGAGACCGATGACGACGATCTCGCCCCGGCCGGTGTGCCCGATCAGCACACCCAGCGGCACCGCGATCACCGCGGCGATCAGCACGGCCAGCACGGTGTAGACCAGATGCTCCTGCAGTCGCTGCAGGATGCCGCCGCTGTCGGTCCAGTTGGTGGCGGTGGTCAGGAAGCTGAAGAAGTTCACGCTGCCTGCCCCTTCCTGGTCCACGGCAGCACGGCCCGCCGGATCAGCAGGATGGCGCCGTCGAAGAGCAGCGCCAGGATCACCACCAGCACGATCGCGACGATGACGGGGGTGTAGAAGGACTGGATGAATCCCTGGGTCATCGGGATGCCGAGGCCACCGACCCCGATCAGTGCGCCGACGGTGACCAGGGCCACGGTCGAGACGGAGACGACCCGCAGTCCGGCGAAGATCACCGGCATCGCCAGCGGCAGTTCGATCCGGAACAACCGTGCCACCGACCCGTAGCCGACGGCGGTCGAGGACTGCCGAACCTCGTCCGGCACCGACCGCAGGCCGTCGACCACACTGCGGACCAGCAGGGCCACGGCGTAGAGGATGAGGGCGATCACCACGTTCAGCGGGCTGAGGATGCCGATGTGGAACAACCCGGGGATCACCACGAACAGGGCCAGCGAGGGAATGGAGTAGATCACGCCCCAGACGGCCAGCAACCCGTTGGCGACCGGACCGGTCTTGGAGATGAGGAAGCCGATCGGCAACGCGATCACGAACCCGAGGATCACCGGCACCGCCGACAGAACCACATGCAGGCCGACGTCACCGCCGAGATCGCCGACGTTCCGGCCGATCCAGTCCCAGTCGATCACGCGGGGTCACCCTCGCGGTCCCGTCCGCCGTCGTGCGCGTCCTCGCGCAGCAACTCCTCGGCGGCCTGCTGTTGCTGGCCGTCGGCCTGGGCGGCCGACTCTTCCACCGGTGCGCGGATCGGCGGTCTCGTCGTCCGCCGGTCGGGGCTCGTCGGCCTGCGTCTGGGGGCCGGACGTGGTGGGATCAGGTACGGCTTCGACCTGGTCGTTCTGCTCTTCGCCCGTCATCTCGCCCTCCTGCGCCTCGGGCACCTCGTCCGTCCGGCCGGGACCGGCCCACGGACTCACCGTCTCGTCGTCGGAGTCGCCTTCCCCCGCAGGGCCCGGATCGGAGGCGGCCGCCTCTGGCGAGGCATCGCCAGCACCGGTCAGCTCGGCCTGTTGACGACCGGAGATCTCGTCGGCGACGTCGGCCCGCTTCTGCGTGACCTGGGCCAGGATCTCCGAGGCGGTCACCGTGCCGGCGTAACGTCCGGTCTCCTGCGAGACGGCGACCGCCAGACCGACCGGCGAGGTGAGCGCGGAGTCCAGTGCCACCCGCATGGTGTCCGTCTCCGGATCGAAGGTCGCCCCCAACTGCAGCACCTGGCCGGGCCGGTTCTTGTCGATCCAACCGACCGGCCTGGCGTCGGAGTCGACCACCAGCACCGGTTCGTCGCCGACGCTCGTCGACGGATCCCGGACCACCTTGACCCGATCCAGCACCAGTCCGTCGGCCGGCGCGAAGGAGAGGGCCCGGTAGCCGCGGTCACGCCCGACGAAGCCGTTGACGAAATCGTCGGCCGGATTGTCCAGCAACTCCTGAGGCGGGCCGACCTGGGCCAGTTGCCCGCCGACCCGCAGGATCGCCACCTGGTCGCCCAGCTTGATCGCCTCGTCGATGTCGTGGGTGATCATCACGATGGTCTTGCTCAACTCGCCCTGCAGGTTGAGCAGCAGCCCGTGCAGGTCGTTACGGATGACCGGATCGAGCGCCGAGAACGGCTCGTCCATCAGCAACACGATCGGGTCGGCCGCCAGGGCGCGCGCCACCCCGACCCGCTGCTGCTGACCACCGGACAACTGAGCCGGGTAACGGTTGTTGAGCTTCGGGTCGAGCCCGACCGCGCCGAGCAGCTCGCGGGCGCGCTTCTTGGACTTGGTCTTGTCCCAGCCGAGCAGACCGGGGACGGTCTGCACGTTCTCCACCACCGTCCGGTGCGGGAACAGACCGCCGTTCTGGATCACGTAACCCATCTGGCGGCGCAGGGTCGTCTTGCGCTGGGACTTCAGCGGCTTGCCGTCCCACAGGATGCGGCCGGACGTGGGCTCCAGCATCCGGTTCAGCATCCGCAGCGTGGTGGTCTTGCCGCACCCGGACGGGCCGACGATGACGGTGATCTTGTCCGACGGGATCTGCAGGTTGAGATCCTGAACGGCCTGGGTGCCGTCCCGGTAGGTCTTGCTGACTGACTCGAACTCGATCACGCCAACCTCGCAGCGTCGTCTGTGGATGTGGGGTCTCGGGGTCGAACCGACAGGCACCACCCGGTGATGATGCGGCTTCCGACGTTGTTAGACCCTAGCGGGCGGGGCGGACAATTCCACGACCCGCTCCGGGTCGAGCGGCCCGGAAACCCTGGCGCAACTTCAAAATCGCCAAGTTACCGAGTAGTAACATCGACGCATCGGACTCGAGGGACGGGAGTCGGAATGAAGGTCGTGGCCATCGTGGTGGCGCTGGCGGTCTCGGTCGTCGGCGTGGCGTTGTTCGCCCGCGCCGCCGCCTCCATCGTGGGCGTGGTGAAGCTCGGCCGACCGGCGCCGGGGCGAAGCGACCGGCCGGCGTTGCGCTGGAGGCACCTGCTGGCCGAGACCCTCGGCCACACCCGGCTGCTGCAGTGGAACCGGATCGGGATCGCCCACTGGTTCGTCTTCGTCGCCTTCGGGGCGCTCTTCTTCACCCTGATCACCGCCTACGGCCAGCTGTTCTCACCGACGTTCGCACTGCCCCTGATCGGGCACTGGGTGGTCTACGAATGGGCCAGCGAACTGATCGCCTGGCTCGGCGGCATCTCGATCGTCTTCCTGATGATCGTCCGGTTCCGGTTGCGGAACTCCGGCCGGCAGTCCCGTTTCTTCGGCTCCACCACCTGGCAGGCGGTCTACGTCGAGCTGACCATCCTGGGCATCGTCGTCTGCGTCCTGTTCCTGCGCGCCGCCGAGTTCCGACTGCTGGGCGCCGAGACGTCTGCCGTGCACTTCCCGCTGACGAACTTCCTGCTGCCGGCCGGGCTGGGAACGGCCGGGCTCGAGTCGGCGATCGTGGTGATCGCGGCGATCAAGATCGTCATCTCGATGGCGTGGTTCATCGTGCTCGGTCTGCACCGCACCATGGGCGTGGCCTGGCACCGGTTCACCGTCTGGCCCAACATCTGGTTCAAGCGGGAGTCCTCGGGCAAGCCGGCACTCGGCGCGCTGGCCCCGATCACGGTCGGGGGGAAGCCGCTGGACTTCGAGCAGTTGGACGACCTGGACGAGGACGCCGTGCTCGGGGTGGCGAAAGTCGAGGACTTCACCTGGAAGGGCCTGCTCGACTTCACCTCCTGCACCGAATGCGGGCGCTGCCAGAGCCAGTGCCCGGCCTGGAACACCGACAAACCGCTGTCGCCCAAGCTGTTGATCACCGGCCTGCGCGATCACGCCTACGCCAAGGCCCCTTACCTGCAGGCCGCCGAAGAGGCGCGCGGATCGTTGGCCACCGACGTGATCGCCGAGGCCGAGCGGCCGCTGGTCGGCCCGATCAGCACCGACGGCGGCCTGGCCGGCATCGTCGACCCGGACGTGCTGTGGTCCTGCACCAGCTGCGGGGCGTGCGTCCAGCAGTGCCCGGTCGACATCGAGCACGTCGACCACATCATGGACATGCGGCGCTACCAGGTGTTGATGGAATCGGAGTTCCCGAAAGAACTCAACGGGTTGTTCAAAGGCCTGGAGAGCAAGGGGAATCCGTGGAACATGAGCCCTCGGGGCCGGCTGGACTGGGCCAAGGAGTTGCCTTTCGACGTGCCTGTGGTGGGTGATCAGGTCGAGGACCTCAGGGAGGTGGACTACCTGTTCTGGGTGGGGTGTGCCGGCGCGTTCGAGGACCGGGCCAAGAAGACCACCCAGGCCGTCGCCGAATTGCTGCACACCGCCGGCGTTTCCTTTGCGGTGTTGGGCAACGGCGAGACCTGCACCGGCGATCCGGCCCGGCGGGCGGGCAACGAGTTCGTCTTCCAGCAGCTGGCGCTGGAGAACGCGGCCACCCTGACCGAGGCCAAGGCGACCAGGATCGTCACCAGCTGCGCGCACTGCCTGAACACCTTGCGCAACGAGTATCCGCAGGTCGGCGTGGAGGTCGAGGTGGTCCACCACACCCAGCTGCTGAACCGCCTGGTCAAGGACGGCCGGCTGACCCCGGTGGCGCCGCCGGCGGGTTCGGTCGGCGGGCGCACCATCACCTATCACGATCCGTGCTATCTCGGCCGGCACAACGAGATCTACGATCCGCCGCGCGACCTGCTGGGCGCGTTGCCCCAGACCACGTTCACCGAGATGCCGCGTAACAAGCAGAAATCGTTCTGCTGCGGGGCCGGCGGCGCCCGGATGTGGATGGAGGAGAAGATCGGCACCCGGATCAATCTGAACCGGACCGAGGAGGCGTTGGCCACCTTGGACGTGGTCGACAACCAGCCGGCGGCGATCGCCACCGGGTGCCCCTTCTGCCGGGTGATGTTGTCCGACGGGTTGACCGCCAAACAGGCCGACGGCAGCGCACCCGAATCGGTCGAGGTGATGGACGTTTCCCAACTGCTGTTGGAATCGGTCCGCCGCGGCGAGGGCTGATCACGGCAGGCCGGGCACGATCCGGATCCCGGCGTCAGGACTGGCCGTCGGCCTCGTCCAGGTAGAGGCAGAACGGGTGGCCGTCGGGGTCGAGCAGCACCCGGACGTCCTGCTGTGGTTGGAACTCGGCCAGGGTGGCCCCCATCCCGGTGGCGTCCGAGACTGCCGCCTCGACGTCGCGGACGGCGACGTCGAGATGGAACTGCATCTGTTGCGTGTCGGCGCCGCCCGGCCAGACCGGCGCCACGTAGCTCTCCTCGAGCTGGAAGGCGAGGTTGGACGACGTTCCGTGACCGTGCGGGTCCCGGATCAGCATCGTCACCCAGTCCGGTGAGCTGTTCGAGATCTCCCAGCCGAGCAGCCGTTGGTAGAACCCGGCCAGCGCCGGCGGGTCCGGGCTGCCCAGCACGATCCCCAACCAACCGGTGAATCCGCGCACTCCGGGCATGAGGGGAGCCTAGGGGCATTTCGTGCCGGCGGATAGCCTCGGTCGATGCCCGAAGGTCACACCCTGCACCGGCTGGCCAACCACCAGAACGAGTTGTTCCGCGACCGGATCGTCGCGGTGTCGAGCCCGCAGGGGCGCTTCGCCGAGGGCGCGGCGCTGATCGACGGCCACCGGCTGACCAGGGTCACCGCCTACGGCAAGCACCTGTTCCAGCACTACGACGGCAAGCTGCTCACCCACGTCCACCTCGGTCTCTACGGCAAGTTCGTCGCCGGCAAGAGCGAGCCGCCGGCCCCGCGGGGTGCGCTCCGGATGCGGATCGAGACCGCCGAGGACGATCAGGAGATCCGCTGGACCGACCTGCGCGGGGCGATCACCTGCGAGGTGTTGCCCGACCCGTCCGGGATGAAGGCGGTGATCGCCAAGCTGGGGCCGGATCCGCTGGGTCGCAACCGCGACGGCGGCGAGCGCGCCTTCGAGAAGATCCACCGCTCCAAGGTCGCCTTCGGTGCGCAACTGATGGACCAGACCCGGCTGGCCGGTGTCGGCAACGTCTACCGGGCCGAGATCCTGTTCCGGCACGGGATCAGCCCGTTCCGGCCCGGGACCGGCCTGACCACCGACGACTGGTCGTCGCTGTGGCCGGATCTGGTCACCCTGATGCGGGCCGGGGTGAAGAGCGGCCGGATCGTCACCACCGAGGCCGACGACCGCCCACCCGGCCGGGTCCGCCGCGACACCTCGCACTACGTCTACCGGCGGGCCGGGCTCCCCTGCCGCCGCTGTGGCACCGAGATCCAGCGGGCCGAGATGGTCGCCCGGAACCTGTTCTGGTGCCCGGTCTGCCAACCCGACTGATCCCGGCGCAGGATGACTCCCATGGACTCGTCACCGCCGCTGGGCTTCTGCTTCGTCCCCACCATCGCCCCTGAACGACTCACCGACCTGGCCCGCGCCGTCGAGGCGAGCGGGCTGGACGAGTTGTGGGTCTGGGAGGACTGCTTCAAGCAGAGCGGGGTCGCCTCGGCCGCCGTCGCCCTGGCCGTGACCGGCCGGATCAGGGTCGGGATCGGGCTGCTGCCGGCCCCGCTGCGCAACGTCGCCCTGACCGCGATGGAACTGGCCACGCTGGAGCGGCAGTTCCCGGGTCGGCTGATCGCCGGCGTCGGTCACGGGGTGCAGTCGTGGATGGCGCAGGTCGGCGCCCGGGCCAGGTCGCCGCTCACCCTGATGGAGGAGTACTCGACCGCGCTGCGCCGGCTGTTGGACGGCGAGACCGTCAGCGTCGAGGGCGAGTACGTCCAGCTGGATCAGGTCGCCCTGGACTGGCCGCCGAGCCCGCCGCCACCGCTGATGCTGGGCGGCGAGGGCCCGAAGTCCGTCGCCCAGGCCGCCCGGCTCGGGGACGGGAACCTGTTGTCGGCCGCGCCGAGCAGCGAGCAGATCACCGACCTGGTGGCGTTGGTGCGCGCACACACCGACGACCCGGACCACGCCGTGGTGGCCACCCAGATCGTCGCCACCGGCGCGGACGCGACCGAGCGGGTCGCGGCGGAGGTGCCGAAATGGGGCAAGGAGCCGGCCCCGGGGATCGGCGTCGGCGGCGACGCGGAGACCATCGCGGCCGACGTCCGGCGCCTGGTCGGCCTCGGGGTGACCACGCTGATCTTCCAGCCGACCGAGGACGAGCCCGATCTGCTCGGCCTGGTCCGCTTCCTCGGCGAGGAGGTGAAGCCGCTGGTGACCGGCCGCTAGACCGAGCCTCAGACCTCGATCCGGTGGAAGTTCAGGCTGGACCGGCTCGGGGTGGGGCCGCGCTGGCCCTGGTAGCGCGAGCCGTAGCCGGCGGAGCCGTAGGGGTTCTCGGCCGGCGAGGACAGCCGGAAGAAGCAGAACTGGCCGATCTTCATCCCCGGCCACAGCTTGATCGGCAGCGTCGCGACGTTGGAGAACTCCAACGTGACGTGGCCGGAGAAGCCGGGATCGATGAAGCCCGCGGTCGAATGGGTCAGCAGTCCGAGGCGGCCGAGCGATGACTTGCCCTCCAGCCGGGCTGCGATCGAATCGCCGAGGGTGATCACCTCGTAGGTCGAGCCGAGCACGAACTCGCCGGGGTGCAGGATGAACGGCTCGGCACCCTCGGGCTCGACCAGCCGGGTCAGGTCGGGCTGCTCCTCGGCCGGATCGATGTTCGGGTAGCGGTGGTTCTCGAACACCCGGAAGAACCGGTCGAGCCGGATGTCGACGCTGGCCGGCTGCACCATGTCCGCCGAGAACGGCTCGAGCGCGATCTGGCCCGACGTGATCTCGGCGTGGATGTCGCGGTCGGAAAGCAGCATGGCTCAGATGCTAGTGGGCCCGCTGGTCAGGGACGGCGCAGCTGGATCCGGTGGTCGCCGAAGGCCAGCACGTCACCGTGGTCGAGCCGCACCTGCTGGCCCGCCCCGAGCAGCCGGTAGTTGCCGTCGATGTCGGTCATCGCGGAGCCGTTGGTCGACTCGCAGTCGACAGCGAACGGCCCGTCGGCGTCGACGCCGATGGCCAGGTGGGTCTTGGAGACCGTCCGGGCCCGGTCGCTGACCTTGATCAGTTGGGGCTCCTGACCCTCACTCAGCCCGTCGACCAGCGACTCCTGGACCCCGGACGGACGGGCCTGGGGGTTGCGGCCGACCAGGATCAGCCCGGTCAGCTCGAGGACCTGGTCGCCGTCCAACACCGCCTGCCATCCCTCGGCCGGAGCGGCCGGCCGGCCGGCGTTCGGATCAACCGACCACTCGTCAGGCAGGGCGGACAGCTCCGGCTCCAGCTCCGGCTCCGGCTCCGGCTCCGGCTCCGGCTCCGGCTCCGGCTCCGGCTCCGGTGAAGTGTCGTCCGGTGGGACGTCGGCCGGGTCTGCGCCTGCGTCCCCGCCGTCCGCCGGTTCAGCCGGCTCAGGCTCGACCTCCGCCGGTTCCGTCTCCTCAGGCTCGGCGTCGCTCCCGTCTTCAACCGGCTCAGCGGCCTCTTCGCGCTCAGCGACTTCGTCGGGCTCGGCCGGCTCCGCCTCGCCGGCTTCTTCAGCTGCGGCGACTTCTTCGGGTTCGGCCGTTCGTCGGGCTCGACCGGTTCGTCGGGGTCGGTGACCTCGTCCGGCTCGGTGACCGGCTCGACGTGTTCGATCGGCTCGACATGTTCGATCGGCTCGGAAGGCTCCTCGGCCACCCGGTCGTCGCTGACCACGTAGTCGTCGGCGTCGTAGTCGTCGGCGTCCTCGGACTCGTCGTTCTCGGGGTGCAGATCGAGATCATCGGGATCGGTGAGGACGATGTGTCCGACCTTCTCGTCCGCCTCGTCGTCCGCCTCGTCAGTCGGTATCCGGCTCCGCACCGACCGCGCTCGCCTCCGGGGCTCGACGGGTGGCGAGGGGCCGGGCGACGATCACCACCGACCCGACAGCGAGATCGTGCAGACCCTGCCGACGCCGTTGGCCGAGCAGCAGGAAGATCAGTACCAGCAGACCGATCCCGGTCGCGGTCAGCACCAGCAGGATCAGGGCGCGCAGCAGATAGCGCCCCCACCCGATCGGGCGCCCGTTGCGCAGCCGGACCAGTTGCAGCTGCACCAGGGCCATCCCGGGCCCGGCGGCCCGGGTGGCGAACATCGCCCAGACCACGATCTCCCAGGCGACGACGGCCAGCACGCAGATCACCGTGACCGCGATCAGGTTCGCCGCCACCGCGACGTTGATCAGCACCGCGGGCACGATCAGGTCGATCACCTGGGCCAGGAACCGGCGCCCGAGACCGCCCCGCTGGATGCCCGGTGGCAGGCCCGTGCCGGAGCGCGGGCCGGCCGCGGTCGAAGAGGTTGTCGTCGACATCTAGACGCCGTCCGGGGCGTCCACCCGGATGGTGACCCCGTCCCCGAGATCGATCACGCTGCCGAAATCGACCGCGACCGGCGTGCTGGGCTCGAGGGTCAACTGCCGGCCGTCGGGGGTGATCAGCACGGTGCCGTTGGTCGAGTTCATGTCGGTCAGCACCACCGAGTCGTCCCCCGGCAGCACCTGCAGGTGGGTCCGGCTGATGTCGTGGCTCGGGCTGGGGACGGTGAGCAACCGGGGCAACTGGTCGCCCGCCACCCGACTGGCCGACGGCGACCGTCCGACCAGAATCGGCCGGTCCACACCGACCCGTCCGCCGCTGGAGGGCGTCAGGAACGCCACCACCACCCGGCTCGCCGGTGCCGTCGACCGCATCTGCGGCGCCCCGGGCAGGCTCGGCGCCAACAACGTCCGGCCGTCCTCGCTCTCGTCGAAGTCGTCCTCGCTCTCGTCGACGTCGTCCTGGGCCGGGTCCGCCGCCTCCGGCGCGGCCTCCGGGGCCGTCCCCGCGGGCGCCTCGGGCTCAGCCGAGGCAGCGGCCTCGGCGAACGGGTCGATCAACAACTCGGTCGCCGGACCGTCCACGTCGCCGGACACCGCCGCCGTGCCGTCAGCCGGATCCGCCACCGGCACGATCTCCACCGGATCACTCGACTCGGCCGCCCCGCCGGCAGCGTCGTCGCCCGGCGCGGCCGCGGCAGAGCCGTCGACCACTCCACCCAACTCGACCTGGCGCTCCGGCCGGACGTCGACGATCACCGACGAGATCCCGGCCACGCCCACCACCAACGGCAGCTCGAGCCGGCGCTGGTCGCTCGGCGGGGCGACCCGCACCTCGATCCGCTCGATCCCGTCCAGCGCGCTCTCGGTCCAGGTCCGGATCCGGGCCCCGTCGGCGATCACCGTGCCGTCGGCCGGGTCGAGCAGCTGGACGCCGCCGCGGACCAGCGAGTGCAGCGCCCCCTCGGCCCAGAAGAAGGCCGCGAAGTTCGGCATCCCCTCGAGCCGGAAGGAGGCCATCCGCTCCAGCAGATCGTCGATCGAGGTGGCGGCCAGCACGTCCTGCCAGATGGTGGCGACCAGCTCCGACCACTGCGGCGAGGCCGGTTGCAGTACCACCGCAGCGTTGGGGCCGGCCAGGGCCAGCCAGTCGCCCGGGACGTAGGTCAACCGCCAGCGGCTACGCGCAGCCGGAGCGGACGATTCGGTCATCGGTGTCCTCGCGTTCTCATCGACCCTGGTGGGGTTGCTCTTCGACCGGTCACCCGGCCCGATCGATTGTCCCCGATTCGGCGTCGAATCTCTCGTCTTCGACAGAATTGTCGAGCACATCGACCACGACGGCCGAGACGTTGTCGCGGGCCCCGCAGCGCAACGCCAGCGCCACCAGGTCGTCGGCGACGTCCGCCGCCGGCCCGGGGCGACGCACCAGAGCGGTGATGTCGTCCATGGCGCAGTCACCGAGCAGGCCGTCCGAGCAGAGCAGCAGCCGCTCCCCCGGCACCATCGGCAACACCCAGTAGTCGGGTTCGAAGGCGTCCTCGGCACCGACGGCCCGGGTGACCAGATTGCGTTCCGGATGCCGCCGGGCCTCGTCGCTGGTGATCACGCCCGCGTCGACCAACTCTTGGACGTGGGAGTGGTCGACGCTGATCTGGACCAGGCTGGCGTCGGTCCTGCGCTGATAGATCCGGCTGTCGCCGATGTTGAAGACCACCCAGTAGCCGTCGCCGCCGTCGGCGATCCCGACCGCGCCGACCGCGGTGGTACCGGCCCCGTAGACCTGGTTGCGGTGCATGGCGGAGACCCGCTCGTGGGCCACGGTCAGGGCGCGGCCGACGTCGTCCGGATCGATCGGCGAGTGGTCGGTCAGCCGGGCGAACTCCTCCACCACGATCGCGCTGGCCACCTCACCGGCCTCGCTGCCACCGACCCCGTCGGCCACCACGAACACCGGCGGCCGGGCCAGCACACTGTCCTCGTTGATGGCGCGCACGACACCACGATCGGTGGCCGCGCCGTAGTCGAGGTCGTGCACGGCCTGAGAATAGACCGTGCACCGGTCTCAGGCTTGCGCCAACTCCTGCTCCATCGCCTGGTTGAAGTCGCGTTTGGTGGCCTGCCAGCGATCCTCGGTGTGACCGCTGCGCCAATAACCGGAGATCGAGACCAGGTCGCGGTCCAGCCCGCGTTCGGCGAACAGGTGGCGGCGCAGCGGGCGGATCATCTCGGCGTTGCCGTGCACGAAGGCCTGACAACCGGCCGGCAGCTCCGCGGCCCGGACCGCCTCCACCAGCGCCTCACCGTAGGGCCGCAGCCCGCGGTGCACCCAGTGCACCGTCGTCGCCGGCGACTGTGGCAGCGCGAACTCGTCCGCCGGACCGGCCACCTCGAGGTAGGCCACGCTCGGCACGTCGGCCGCGGTCTGTTCCAACGCCGCCGCGATGGCGGGGATCGCGGCCTCGTCGCCGACCAGCAGTTGGGCCGGTGCGGCCGGGTCGGGTGCGTAGGCGCCGCCCGGTCCGCGGAAGCCGAGACCGTCCCCCGGTTTCGCCGCGGCCGCCCACGGGCCGGCCAGACCCTCGGATCCGTGCACCACGAAGTCGATGGCCAACTCGTTCCGCTCCCGGTCGAAGGAGCGGATCGTGTAGGTCCGGGTGGTCGGCCACTGCTCGCGCGGACGCGTCTGCTTGATCTCGTCCTCGTCGAACGGCCAGCGGTAGTCGGCGCCGGCCGGCGGGAACAGCAGCTTGAGGTAGTGGTCGGTGAACGTCAGCTCGGGCAGCTCGCTCAGGTCGGGCCCGGTCAGGACGACCCGGACCATGCCGGGGCTGAGCCACTCGCTCCGGACCACGGTCGCGGAACGGAGGGGACGGGACGGACGCGGGGTGTCACCCGTGGGCTGGGACATGGAACCGAGTCTAGTTAGGCAACCCTAACCCGGCAATTCGCGGCCGGCACCGACAATGGCCCGATGGGAACGGACGTACCGCAGCCGACGACCGGTGAACAGCTACTGCTCGATCTGGCCGTCGAGGAGGCCGCGCCACCGACCCGGGTGAGCGTGGTCGACGACGAGACCGGGGCGCTGACCGCCGGCACGCTGGCCCTGTTCCCGGCGGCCTCGATCCGGCTGCACTGTGACCTGGCCGGCGCCGAGGCGCAGGTCAGATCGGTGCTGCCGGCCGAGCGTGCCGACGTCACCGTGGCCGTCGATCTCGCCGATGCCGTCGCCGCCGGGACCGACCTGGTGCTGTTCACCCTGCCGAAGAGCCTGGACGCGCTGGACGAACTGGCCCGGACCGTCGCCACGCACGCTGCGCCCGGTGTCACGCTGATCGGACTGGGCCGGGTCAAGCACCTGAACCGGTCGATGAACGACGTGCTGGGCCGTTCGTTCGGCGCGGTCCGTGGCAGCCGGGGCCGGGGCAAGTACCGCGCCCTGATCGCCACCGGCCCGCAGCGGGCCACCGGGCCGGCCGGCCCGGAGGGTTCGCGTGACTACCCGAAGCGATCGCGGGACGCCGAGCTCGACCTGGTCGTCTGCGCCCACGGTGCCGCCTTCGCCGGGACGAAGGTCGACCGGGGCACCCGGTTGCTGCTCTCCACCCGTGCCGACTGGCCGGAGGCCGACCGCGTCCTCGACCTGGGTTGCGGCACCGGCGTCCTGGCTGCGATCGCGGCCCGGCGACAGCCGAGCGCCTCCGTGCTGGGGGTGGACGAGTCGGCAGCGGCCTGCTCGTCGGCCCGCGCCACCGCCGAGGCCAACGGGCTGGACGACCGGATCAGCGTCCGCCGGGCCGCCGACCTGGCCGGGGTGGCCGACCACAGTCTCGGGCTGATCCTGTGCAATCCGCCGTTCCACGTCGGCACGGCCAAGGACTCGACCCCGGCGCTGGCCATGTTCGACGAAGCGGCCCGCACCCTGGCCCCCGACGGTGAGCTGTGGACGGTGTTCAACACCCACCTGCCCTACCGCCAGGCGCTGCGGGCCGCCGTCGGGCCGACCGGGATCGTCACGCAGGACGCGTCCTATCTGGTCACCCGGAGCCGACCGCGCTGACCTGGACGACCCGCCCGGGCCCAGCTGGGCCGATGACTCAACGACGCTTGCCCTTCCGCTGACGCGGGGAACCGGCCGGTTCGATCCCCGGCGTCCAGTTCAGGATGCTGGCGCGCTCGAGGAACTCGTCGCCGTCGATCTCGGAGTTGGCGAAGCGCTGGGACAAGATCTTCCGGGCCTCGAACTCCGGTGAGAGGCGACCGGCGCGCAGCCACGGCGGCGGGCCGATCCGGCCGGTCCGGGCCAGGAAGAAACCGCCGAGAACGAGCAGGAGCAGGACGAGCAACATGGTGCCTCCGAGGAAAGGGATGAAGGGCGGGGCGCCTGCGCCCCACGGGCCGGCGTGCAGCTGGCCGAACTGGTGAAGATGTTCCATGTCTCAACTCTGCTGAGGATCGGCTGCACAGACATCGGGCGGACGACGACAGTTCGGCTACGTCGCAGCGCGTAGCCCGGCCTGATCCGGCTACGTCGCCGAACCGACGACGCCGCGGCCCGGCCCGATTACGCTGGCCGGATGGAGCGCTTCGACCGGCCACGGCTGCGCCGACTGCTGCTCGACGTCCCGCTCGGACTGCTGATCGGGCTGCTGTGTCTCGGAGCCGGCGTGATGAGCCGCTGGGCCGCGACAACCCGTTCGGGGCGTCCTTTCGGCCGGGACGGCCGCGGCTTCGGCTCGCCGGAGCGGGGTCTCGGCGCACTGCCGGACCCCTCGACCCTGCTGTCCAGCACCTCGTGGGCGCTGCTGATCGGCTGTGCGGTGCTGCTCGCGGCCTCGGTGGCGTTTCGCCGTCAGTACCCGCGGATCGCCTACCTGGTAGCGATCGCGGCCGGCAGCGGCTACCTGCTCGGCGGCTTCCCGATCGGTCCGGTGCTGGCGGCTCCGGCGTTGACCCTGCTGGCGTTGGCCAGCTCCCGCCCGACGCGGCGCTGGATCTGGTGGACGGCGTTGCTCCTGCCGTTCCTCTGGTCCGGCTTCGTCCGCCGGCCCGGCCTCGGCCTGGCGGACCCGGATCTCTATCAGGCGTTGATCTTCGGCAGCGCGCTGACGATCCTGCCGGCGTTGGTCGGTCTGATCCGCCGGACCCGCGAACAGGCCCAGCAGCGCACCCGCGAACTCGAACTACGCCGCTCGGCCTACCAGGAGCGGTTGCGGATCGCCCGCGACGTCCACGACGTGGTGGGCCACAGCCTGTCGGTGATCAGCATGCAGGCCGGGGTCGCTCTGCATCTGCTCGAGACCAGACCCGAACAGGCACAGGTCTCCCTGCAGGCGATCCGGGACAGCAGCAAGAACGCCCTGACCGAGCTACGCAGCACCCTGGCTGTCTTTCGGGACGAAAGTTACGACACCGAACACCGGCCCACCGCCGGTCTGGACGGGCTGCCCGAGCTGGTCGGCGCGTTCGAGGCCGGAGGCCGGCACGTCACGGTGATCGGGGCCGGCGACCTCGGTGCGCGCTCGGCGGCGGTCGATCTGGCCGGCTACCGGATCGTCCAGGAAGCCCTGACCAACATCGCCCGGCACACCCGCGACGCCGACGGTCGGATCGAGCTGCGTCGGATCGAGGATCGACTGCAGCTGATGATCGACAACGACGGACCGGTGGTGCGGATGCCGGCCGAGCACGACGGGACGGGCATCGCCGGAATGGCCGAACGGGCCCGCTCGGTCGGCGGATCGCTGACCGCCGGCCCGCGACCCGAGGGCGGCTTCCTGGTCCGGGCGTGGCTGCCGGGATCGCCCGCGAACGGACAACCGAGATGATCACCGTGGCCATCGCCGACGACCAACCGCTGGTCCGGATGGGCTTACGGGCGCTGATCGAGGCCGAGGACGACCTGAGCCTGGCCGGCGAGGCCGAGGACGGCCACCAGATCGTCGAACTGACCCGGCGCGTCCGGCCCGACGTGGTGCTGATGGACATCAGGATGCCCCGCCAGGACGGGCTGCAGGCGCTGCGCGAGATCGCGGGCGACCCGCAGCTGTCGGCCAGCAAGGTGGTGATGCTGACCACCTTCGAGCTCGACGAGTACGTCTTCGAGGCCCTGGCCGGCGGGGCGAGCGGGTTCCTGATCAAGGACAGTGAGCCGACCGAGTTCCTGCGGGCGATCCGGGTCGCGGCCGCCGGTGAGTCACTGCTGTCGCCCTCGGTGACCACCCGGGTGATCGAACGGTTCGCCGGCAGCGGCGGCACCCGGGCTCGCACCCACCCGCGGCTGAAGGATCTGACCGAGCGGGAGCGCGAGGTGGTCGGACTGGTCGGTGAAGGCCTGAGCAACGGCGAGATCGCCGAGCGGTTGGTGCTCAGCCCGGCGACCGCCCGCACCCACGTCAGCCGGGCGATGATCAAACTGGCCGCCCGGGACCGGGCGCAACTGGTGGTGATCGCCTTCCAGTCCGGGCTGGTCGGCTGAACCGGATCGGCCCCGATCCGCAGGATCCGTCCGACCCGCTCGCTCAGACCTCGGGCTCGGGCTCGGCGGCCAGTCCGTCGCGGAGCCGGGTGATCAGACCGGACGCCCGGTCCGGCTGTCCTGCGGCGAGGCACGCCTCCAGGTCGCGGGCCGTGACCGAGACGCCCGCGTAGCCGAACGTCCCGGCCGAACCGGCCAGCGCGTGGGCGAGGCCGATCGCCGCCGTCCGTTCGTCGGTGTCCAACGAGGCCCAGCGGTCCACGGCGTCACCGAGGTCCTCGACCCGTCGCCGGTTGGTCTGCCCGGCCTGCGCAGCGATCTCCGCCAGCCGCTGCGTCAGCCCGGCGTTGCCCCGGTCAGGTACCGGATCGCCCGGGCTCACGACGTCCAGCCCAGAATCGTGGACACCTGATCGGCCAGGGTCATCGGGTCGAACGGTTTGGGGATCACCCCGGCCAGGCCGAGCGTCCGGTCGGGTGTCGGCGGAGAGGTTCTTCGCGGTCATCATGATCACCGGGATCTCGGCCGTCACCGGGTCGGCCCGCAACTGCGACACCGTGCTGAGACCGTCCATCACCGGCATCATCACGTCCATCAGGATCACTTCCGGTGAGGTCGTGCGCACCACCTCCAGCGCCTCGGCGCCGGACGCTGCGGTGGAAACCCGCCAGCCGGCCGTGACCTGCAGCGTCAGTTCTGCGACCTCGCGGATCGCGTCATCGTCGTCGACCACCAGGATGTGTCGGCTCATGACGAACGTCCCCTCGTGGACGATCCGGGGGTAGGACTCCGGACGGCCGGTTCTGACGCCGCACCTCGGACGCCGGTGGATGCTCAGCGATAGGAGGAGGGTAGCGCGGGAGCCGACGGAGATCAGGGTGGGCCGGGTCGCGCTTCGCTCAGCGGTCGTCCGAGCGGAATCCGAGCTCTGCTGCGCCACCCGCATTCAACGGTCGTTCAACTGCTCACCCGCTCACCCCGAGCATCAGCGCCATCCCGGCACCCATCACGGCGTGACAGCACAGGTGCGGCCGGTCCCGGTCGACCCGGATCGCCCGGACCGACCACCAGATCGCCACCGCGGCCATCAGGGCCACCGCGCCCCAGCTGACGCCGGTCGTCCAGGCCGGTGCGGACGCCGATGAGCCCGAGCCGTCGGTGGCGGGCCCCGTACCCGGCATGCCCGCCATCGCCGTGCCGTCGCCGCGCGCCGCCCATCGTCAGCGGCATCACCGCGAGCATCCAGACCATGGCGAGATTGGTCGCGATGTGCGCGGCCAGCCCCGCCGTCGCCACACCGACCCTCCGGCCGGTAGCGGCGGGGTGACCGACAAGACGTCTGACCAGGAGCACGACGAAGGCGGCCGCGAAGAGGGCGAACACGACGATCTGGACGACGGTGCCGACCGTGGCGCCGGACGGTCGCCAGATCATCGCCACCATGACCACGCCCATGACCAGGTGGTCGAGATCGACCAGACTCTCCCCCGCGTGCTGGGGCGCTCCGCGCCGGCGTGCCCAGCGCAGCAGCGAGTACCCGCCGGTCACGGCGAAGACGACAGTCAGTACGACAGACCAGAACGGCGTCAGCACGAGCAGGACTCTACATCACGTAGAAGCGCGGACGGCATCACGTAGAAGCACGGGGCGGCATCAGGTCGAAGCACGGGGCAGCACCGTCAGCGGTCGGTGCGGGCCCGCCCGGCCGGCTCGAAGTGACGCAACCGCAGGCTGTTGCCGACGACGAACAGCGACGAGAACGACATCGCGAACCCGGCGACCAGCGGGTTCAGCCAGCCGGCGGCGGCGAGCGGGATCGCGGCCACGTTGTAGCCGAACGCCCAGATCAGGTTGCCCCGGATCGTCCGCAGGGTCCGGCGCGCCAGGGCGACCGCGTCGGCGATCACCCCGAGGTGGGGCCGGACCAGGATCACGTCGGCCGAGCGCAACGCCAGATCGGTGCCGTTCAGCACGGCCAACCCGAGGTCGGCGGTGGCCAGAGCCGCGGCGTCGTTGATCCCGTCCCCGACCATCGCCACCGTGTGGCCCTCGGCCTGCAACTGCTCCAGGGTCGCCGCCTTCTGGGTCGGCAACACCTCGGCGATCACCGCGTCGACGCCGAGGGCGTCACCGACCGTCCGGGCCGGCCCGGCCGCGTCCCCGGTCAACAGCACGGTGCGCAGGCCGGCCGCCCGCAGCGCCGCGACCGCCTCGACCGCCGAGTCCTTGAGCGTGTCGACCAGGTCGAACCGGCCCACCGCCTGCCCGTCGACCCCGAGGTAGACGCTGCTGCCGAAGGTTTCCGGCTCTGCTCCCTGCCCGGCCGCCTGCCCTGACCCGGACCCGGCGTCGAGCCCGGCCAGGCCGAGGTCCTCGGCCCAGGCCCGGCTGCCGATGACGACGACGCGCCCGTCCGCCTCGGCCCGGATCCCGCGTCCGCTGTGGATCTCCACTTCCGAGACCTCCGGCCTCCTGGCGTCATCGGGATCCGGGTGATCGAGATCCGGGGCATCGAGATCTGGGGCGGCGAGGGCCCGTCCGACCGGGTGTTCGGAGTCGCGTTCGAGCCGGGCCGCCCACCCGCTCAGCCGGTCGGTGGTCCAGCCGTCCGCGAGGCTCGTCACCGCGGCCAACCGGAGGGTGCCGGTGGTCAGGGTGCCCGTCTTGTCCAGCACCACGGTGTCGATCTCGCCGCTCGCCTCGAAGGCGACCGGGCCCTTGACGACGATGCCCAGTTGCGCAGCGCGGCCGACCCCGACCATCAGCGCGGTCGGCGTGGCCAGGCCGAGGGCGCACGGGCAGGCGATGATCAACACCGAGAGGGCCGCGCTGAACGCCGACCGGACGGGCGCACCGGAGACCAGCCAGCCGGTCAGGGTGAGCGCGGCGATGATCAGCACCGCCGGCACGAAGACGCCGACCACCCGGTCGACCAACCGCTGCACCCGCGCCTTCCGGGCCTGGGCCTCCTCGGCCAGATCGGCCATCTGCTCCAGTTGGGTGTCGACGCCGATCCGGTTCACCTCGAGCGTCAGGACGCCGTCCAGGTCGATCGTCCCGGCCAGCACCGGATCGCCGGTCGTCAGATCGCGGGGCAACGGCTCGCCGGTCATGCTCGAGGTGTCGACCGAGGCGTGGCCGTCGGTGATCGTCCCGTCGGCCGGGATGGTCTCCCCCGGCCGGACGACCACCCGGTCGCCGATCGACAGTGCGGCGATCGGGACGGTGACGTCGCGTCCGTCGTCCCGGCGGACCCGGGCGTCGGTGGGCGCGAGTGCCCGCAACGCACCCAGCACGTCGCCGGCGGCGCCCCGGGCCCGGGTCTCGAAGTAGCGGCCGATCAGCAGGAAGGTGGTGACGGCGGCGGCGACCTCCAGGTAGAGCGCGTCGGCACCGGCCGGGGTGACCCCCCAGCCCAGCCAGTAGCCGGCCCGGGCCGGGCTGCCGAGCAGCAGGCTGACCACCGACCACAGGTAGGCGGCACCGACCCCGAGCGAGACCAGGATGTCCATGCTGACCACCCGGTGCCGCAGGTTGCGCAGCGTGGCCCGGTGGAACGGCCAGGCGGCCCAGCCGACCACCGGCGTGGCGATCAGCACGCACAGCCATTCCCACAGCGGGAACCGCAACGACGGCACCAGGGCCAGCGCGATCGTCAGATTGGACAGCGGCAGGGTCAGCAGCGCGGCCACCAGGATCCGGCGGCGCAGGCCGCGCAGCCGAACGTCCCGTTCGTCGGTGGGTTCGTCGCTCACCCGGGTCGCGCGGTAACCGGCCGCCTCGACCGTCGAGACCACGGTCGGCAGCTCGTCCGGGGCCAACCCGGTGACGATCGCCCGCTCGGTGGCGAAGTTGACCACGGCGTGCGCGCCGGGCAGCTTGTTCAGCTTCTTCTCGATCCGGGTCGCGCAGGCCGCGCAGCTCATCCCGCCCACCGCGACCTCGATCCGGCCGGACGTGCGGCTCGCCGGTGCGGTGGCCAGCTCGGTCATCGGGTCAGGCTCCTGTCGTTGTCGCGGCTGTCGTCGCTGTTGTCGTGGCTGTCGTCACTGTTGTCGCTGTTGTCGTCACTGTGGTCTCGCCGGCCGTCCTGACGGCGGGCGAGTTCGGCGAGCAGATCGTTGTAGGCGCCCAGCTCGGCCTCACCGTCCCGGTCGGCCTGCCGGTCCCGCCGCCGGGCCAGGCGTTGCTCGGTGCCGAACCACTGCGCGACCAGGGCCACGATCACCACCAGCAGCGGTAACTCGCCGGTGGCCCAGGCGATCTCGCCGCCGAGCCGTTGCTGGGCGGCCAGATCGTTGAGCCAACCGAGATCGAGCAACCGGTAGTAGTGCGCGCCGATCGGGTCGCCGTCACCGGCCAGCACGGCGACGGCGAAGAAGGCGTGGAACGGCATCGCCGCGAAGATCACCGCCAGCCGGGCCACCGGCGGGACGTCGCGGACCGGACGGTCGAGGCCGATCGCGATGCCGTAGAACTCGCAGCCGATGATCAGGAAGTGCAGCGTCATCAGCTGGTGCGCCCAGTGGAAGCGCATCGCGTAGCCGAACAGCGGGGTGAAGTAGAGCAGATAGAAGCTGCCGACGAACACCACCCAGATCAGCAGCGGATTGAGCAGCCGCTGCAGCCACGAGGCCCCGATCAGGGCGGCCAGCGCCTCCCGCAGGCTCGGCAGTTCACCTCGTCCGGCCGGGAGTGCGCGCAGCGCCAGGGTGATCGGCCCGCCGAGAACCAGCAGCGGCGGGGCCAGCATGTTGAGGCTCATGTGCGCGGCCATGTGCCAGGCGAAACTGGCCGAGGAGTACATCCACAGCCGGGTGGTGCTGACACCCAGGACGACGACCCAGCCGGCCGTCCAGAGCAGCAGCCGGTGCAGCGGCCAGTCGTCGCCGCGTCGCCGCAGCCGGACGAATCCCCAGAGGTAGAGCGCGATCGCCGTCAGCGCCAGCAGGGTGATCAGCAGGTTCGGCCGGCCCGGGGAGGCCATCGTGGCCAGTTCGGGCGGACGCGGCAGGTCGTAGCCGAGGAAGTTCTCGGTGGTGGTCTGCGGCGCCGTGTAGCGGGGCGCGTTCAGCAGCACCAGGGTGGCCTGGACGCCGAGCACCAGGATGACGAGCGGGCGGACGAGGCCGTCGAACCGGCCCGAGACCCCACCCGCGGTCCTGGCCGGACGCCGGACAGTCAGCGCGCCGAACCCGACCAGCAGGGCGAGGAGCAGCAGAACACCCACCCCGTAGGCCGACCGCAGCGGCGACCCGCCGGCCAGTTCGTAGGCAGCGATCCCGATCCGGCAGCCGAGGGCGATCGGCAGGCCGATCCGGGCGATCGTCGCGGCCCGCGCCCGGATCGCGGGGTCGGTGCGCGCCTGCGGCCCGGCAGCCACCCAGGAAGTGGCGAACCAGATCACGGTGAACAGCGTGAAAACCGTGGCCGCGTCGGTCGCGAAATCGTGGTCGACCCCGACCGACACCTGCGCCGTGACCACCGTCGGCAGCGCCAGCAGGACGCCCAGCACCGTCATCGCCACCGCGCTCGGCCAGCGACGCTTGATCAGCGTCACCACACTCACCACCCCGGCGCCGGCCGCGGTCGCCGACCAGGCCTGGGTGGACTGCACGGCGGTCAGATACGACCACGGGTCGCCCAGCACGTAGCCGATCGGCACCCCGGTCGAGGCGGCCGCGTTGAACGGGACGGCCAGCAGGGCGGCGGCGAACCAGACGAGGGCGGCGTGGTGGGCCTGCAGCCAGGCCGACTTCGGCGGCCGGGACAGGGGACGTCGCTCCGGCCGTGGGCAGAGGAAGGTGCAGCGCACCAACGCGGCGAGGGTCACCAGGGCGGCGACGGAGGCGGTGAGACAGAGCCCACCGGCGAGCGCCACGGTGGCCGGATCGGCCAGCTCGCGGCCCGGCAGCTGCGGGTGGGTGAACAGCCAGACCACACCGGAGGCCAGCCCCAGGGCCGCGATCAGGCCGGCGATCAGGACCGGCGCCGACGGGCTGCTCGGGATCTCGGGCCAGTCGGGGGGTCCGGCGTCGGGGTCGGGATCGTCGAGTGGGTCGGGGTCGTGCTGGGCAGCGTCCGGTCGCTCACGCCGTCGTCACCTCCGCCCGGTTCGTCCCCCCGATCGATGGCTGCGATCGGGCCTTGGCGCACTAGGATTCCACACAACGTAGAAAAGACGAGATGCTCAGGATCGGAGGACGATGGTGCGAGCCCGCGGCCAGCTCGAGGCGGCGATCCTGGAGGCCCTCCGGCAGGACGACCAGCGCCCGGTCGCCGCGCGGGAGGTCGTCGATCGCCTCCCCCAGCCGACGCCGGCCATCACCACCGTGCTCACCGTGTTGGACCGGCTGCGGGCCAAAGGGCTGGTCGAGCGCAGCGGGGATCGCGGACCCGGTTATCGCTACCGCGCCACCTCGAGCCGTGAGGAGCAACTGGTCGACGCGATGCTCACCTCCCTCGGTGGCGTCCGCGACCGGCAGTCGGCGCTGCTGCGCTTCGCCGGCGAACTCGACGACGAGGACGCCGCGGTGCTGCGGGCGGCGCTCGGCCGGACCGACGGGCCCGGACGGCTCTCGTGAACCCGCTGCTGCCACCCGGCCTGCTGCTGGCGTTCTCGCTGACCTCGTTCACCCTCGCCCCGCAGCTTGCTGGGAAGCGGGAAGTGGCGGGTGCACCGTCCCGAACTCTGCCTGCTCGGCTGGTGTGTGCTGTTCACCACCGGGCTGCTCGCCGCCGTGGTCGGGACCGGCTGGGTCGTCGTCCTCGGGATCTCGGCCCGTCTCCGCTACGACCGGCAGTTGGTCCGCACCGGCACCCTCGAGCCGACCGCCCACATGATGGCGGGCTGGCTGGCGCTGGCCCTGTCGGGCGGGGTGCTCGGTCTGGTCGGAACCAAGGTCGCCGCGATGGTGGTGCTCGAGCGGCGGACCCGCCGACGATTCACCCGGCTGGCGTCGGCGTCGTCCACCCGCCACAGCGACATCGCCGGTCTGACGGTGCACGTCGTCTCCGGTGGGTCGTGGCTGGCCTGCTCGCTCCGCCGGACCGGATCGTTCCACCGGCCCGGACGCGAGGTGATCGGTGAGGTGCTGCTGTCCCGGTCGGTCGTGGAGCAACTCGATCCGCCGCAACTGGCTGCCCTGCTCGCGCACGAACGTGCCCACCTGCGCGGCCGGCACGACCTGATCCTCCGGATCGCCGCCCTCAACGCCGACTGTCTGCCCGGGTTCGTCACCTCGGCGGCCATGCAGCGCTCGACCCGGCTGCTGATCGAACTGATCGCCGACCGGGCGGCCGCCCGCGACGTCGGAGCGGGTCCGATCGCGGCCGCACTGAGCCGGCTGAGCGAGGTGACCAGCACCGAGACGCTGGCGTTGCGTGCGGAACTGCTGGTCGCCGGCCGTCCGGGCTGACGGGGCTCAGTCGGTGCTTCGTCGTTAGGCTCAGTCGGTCAGGCTCAGTCGGTCAGGCTCAGGGCCTGGGACGGGCAGCGCAGGACGGCTTCCTCCACCGTCGAACGGCCGGCCGCCTCGGGGCTGTCGTCCACCACCTGGACCAGTCCGTCGTCGTCCTGGTCGAAGACGTCCGGATCGGTCAGCACACAGTTGCCGGAGCCGATGCACACGTCCCGGTTGGCCACGATCTTCATCGCTCGTTCTCCTTCTGAGATTCGGTTCCGCTCTGATCGCCATTCTCGTCCCAGGCCACCGGCAGCGTCCGCAGCCCGTAGATGAACGTCTCGGTCCGGAAGTCGACGTCCTTGTCGTCGATGGCCAACCGCAACGTCGGGAACCGCCGGAACAGCGCCGGGAAGGCGATCTGCATCTCGGCCCGGGCCAGCGGCGCCCCGAGGCAGTGGTGGATGCCGTGGCCGAAGGCCAGGTGGTTGACCGGATCGCGGCCGAGGTCGAGCGCCGGATCGTCCAGCAGTTCGGGGTCGCGGTTGGCGCCCGGCAGTGAGACCACGACCAGGTCACCCTCGGGGATCCGGGTGCCGCCGATCGTGAGGTCGGCGGTCGCGACCCGGGGCAGCGCCATGTGGACGACGCTGAGATAGCGCAGCAACTCCTCGACCGCGTCGCTGACCCGATCGGGCTGGTCGCGGATCACCGCCAGTTGGTCCGGGCGACGCAGCAACACCAAGGTGCCGAGAGCGAGCATGTTCGAGGTGGTCTCGTGGCCGGCGATCAGCAACAGGTTGCCCAGCCCGGCCAGCTCGTCGTCGTCGAGGTCGTCGGGCGAGGAACCTGAACCGTGCTTGCTGATCAGCCGGCCGAGCAGGTCGTCGCCGGGGTTTCGCCGGTGCCGCCGGACCAGGTCGAGCATGTAGTCACGGGTCTCCTGGCCGACCTTGCGGCGCTCCTCCATCGGCAGGGTGAAATCGATGGTCCGGGCGGCCCGGGCCTGGAAGTCGTGGCGGTCCTCGTAGGGGACGCCGAGCAGTTCGCAGATGACCAGCGACGGGACGGCCAGCGCGAAGTCGGTGACCAGATCGGCCGGCGATCCCTTGGCCTGCATGGCGTCCAGGTGTTCATCGACGATCTGCTCGATCCGCGGCTGCAGGTTCCGGATCCGCTTCACGGTGAACTCACCGGTCACCATCCGGCGCACCCGGGTGTGGTCCGGCGGGTCCATCGCCAGCAGTTGGCCGGCCCGGATGCGACGTCGCTCGGCCTCGTCGGTGATGCCGCCGAACTCGGCCCGACCCCGGCTGTAGTTCTCGGCGTCGCTGAGCACGGCCCGGCCGTCGGTCCAGTCCGAGACCAACCAGACCGGCTCGCCGAACGGTCCCTCGATCCGGTGGGGGGCGTTGCTCTCGGTCACCGGGGCGAAGTCGTCGTCGCGTCGGAACAACAGGGGTGTCGGCCGGGTGCGGTCGTCGACGGCTTGACTCATCGTGGTCCTCGTTTCGGTTGTCGTCATCACCAATGTTGCACGATCTGCACGTTTTCGGAACGTCGGCCCCGCCCGCTCGAGGCCGATACGGTGAGGGAGTGGCCGGCGTCCGGGAGCAGAAGAAGGTCGCGACCCGGCACGCCCTCAGCGACGCCGCCCTCGAGCTGGCCGCCGAACGCGGCGTCGGCAAGGTCACCGTGGAGGCGATCGCCGAGCGGGCCGACGTCTCGGTCCGCACCTTCTTCAACTACTTCTCGGCCAAAGAGGAAGCCATGGTGGCCAGCCACCGGGAAGAGATCGAGCTGCTGCTGACCGAACTGCGCGACCGACCGACCGACGAGCCGATCCTGGAGTCGTTGCGGCTGACCGCGCACGCGCTGGCCGCACCGAGTGCCCGGTTGGTGCGGATCCGACAGTTGGCGCAGCAGATCGGCACCGCGCCCGAGCTGCTGAGCTTCCGGCTGCGGGCGTTCGCCGAGATCGAGCAGGAGCTGACCGGGATCATCGCGGCCCGGACAACTCCTGTGACGAAGGTCGCGACGGCGGACACGGACGATCGTGAGCTGTACTCCTCGGTGTTGGCGAACACGGTGATCGCGGTGATCAGCGCCGTTCTCCGCTCGCCTCGGGTGTCCACGGGCGACGGCGTGGCCGGGGCCCGGATCGACGCCGCGTTCGTCCTGCTGGAGCAGGGATTCCACCGGCCGCGACCGACCTGAGCCGGCCTGGGGAGAGGTTGATCACACCTGGGCCGAGGCGGTCCCGTGGGTTTGGATCGACCCGGTCGGAGATGCCAAAATAGAGCCAGCGCCACAGTTGCCGCGTCTGTCACAGGCGCGGATCACCGGAGATCTGCCCGTCACCCGTTTCTCGTTCTTTGGGGCAATCTCTTTTATGGCAATTTTCATTGCAGCCGCACTTCTCGCCGCCGGTGTGTTCGTGTTCAGCGCGAGCTTCCGGGTGTTCCTGGCCACCGTCGGTGGCACGCAACCCGAGACGGCACCGTTGCGCCGCCTGGCTCAGGCCCTGTCCGCCCGCTCGGCCGTCCGTGACCTCGACCGCGAGTACGCCCACCTGCTGGAGCAGGAGAGCTCGCGTCGCTGACGCCGACTCTCGGCCCCGACCACTCAGGACTGGCCGCTCGCGACCAGGAGCTCGAAGGCGATCAGCCCGGCCATCAGCAGCACGGTGAGAACCACGCCGACCAGCAGGCGGCGCCGACGGGCACCTTCCTCGCTCACCAGGCGAAATCCTCACTGTGCAACTGATCCCGGACGGCGCCACAGGCTCGCGCCGCCGTGGTGAGCGCCGCGATCCAGTCCGGCGGACCGCACACGTAGATGTCGCGTTCGACCAGATCGGGCACCAGCGCGAGCAGCGCGTCGGCGTCGGATCGGCCCGGCTCGGGGCCGGTCGCGGGCTCGGCCTGCCAGCTGCCGTCAGCGCGGCGTCGTCCCGGCAGCATGATCAACTCGACCCCCTTGCGGGCGGCGATCCCGGTCAGCTCGTCGATCAGGATTCCCTGTCCTGGTCGGGAGAACCGGTAGATCAGGGTCGCCTCCCCCGGGCTCAGCTCGATCTCCTCCAGGAGCGCCCGGATCGGGGTGATGCCGACACCGGCGGCGCACATCAGCATCCGGGGCCGGCGTCGCCGTTCGGCCGTCATCGTGCCGTACGGGCCCTCGATCACCGCCGACGTCCCCGGGGTCAACCCGGCCAGGCGCTCGCCGCTGTCGCCGTCGGTGCGGGCGGTGATCCGCAGCCGGTCGTCGGTGGGCGCCGCCGAGATCGTGTACGGGTGGCCGCGGGTCCAGCCCGGGCCGTCCCGGAACCGCCAGACGAAGAACTGGCCCGAGTTGATCGGTAACCGGTTCAGCCGGCGGCCGGAGACCACGACCGAGACCACTGCGGGGGCCTCCGGGATCACCTCCACCACCCGCAGCCGGTGCCGCAGCGAACGCCACGTCGGCAGCGCCAGCCGGAACACGATCACCGCGGCAGCGGTGAGCGCCCACGCCGTCCACCAGTAGCTGCGGGCGATCCTGGACTGGAAGTCGACGCCGTCGATGATCTGGTGCGGCAGCGCCAACCCGACCCCGAGATAGCCGTAGAGGTGGATCAGGTGCCAGGCCTCGTAGCGCAGCCGGCGCCGGGCCACCCGGATCGAGGTCAGCGTGACCACGACGATCAACAGCGTGCCCACGCTGGCCCACAGCATCCACCGGTTGAGGACGAACAGATCCCACCACGGGGCCAGCGACGGCGCGTTCAACCGCACCAGCCGTTCGGCGGCGAAGGCGATCACGTGCGCACCCATCAACCAGAACGAGACGAAGCCGAACCAGCGGTGCCGGCGGGTGAGCACGTCATGGCCCCAGGCCCGTTCCACCCAGGGGATCCGGGCCAACAGCAACACCTGCAGCAGCATCAGGTCGGCCGAGACCAGCCCGGTCAACAGCCCGAACGAGTCGAGCCGCGCGTCCAGCCCGGCGCCGGGGAAGAACAGCCGGACCGCCCCGCCACGCAGCAGCCACAGGCCGACCACCGCGACCATCGACAGCACCGCCAGCGGCCCGAACAGATCGACCCAGTCCGAGCGGGACCGCCGACGATCGCGCCGGTCCCGCGTCGTCGTCGCCCCCGCCGTCACCCGGCTGAGTCTAGGGATCGGCGTCCGACGTGGTGGCCGTGATGTCTTCACCCGAAGTCGAATCGCCGGTGTCGAAGGAGCTGCTCATCGGTCGAGCCCACGGAGGGCGCGGCGGCGATCAGGCCGAGGCCCGGATCACCAGCTCGGTCGGAACGGTGACCGCCGCCGATCCGTCCCCGTCGATCTCGGCCAGCAGCAGTCGAACCATCTCGGCGCTGATCCGCCCGAACGGCTGGCGCATCGTGGTCAACGGCGGCGAACAGCGCCCGGCCAACGGCGAGTCGTCGAAACCGGCGACGGCGACGTCGTCGGGAACCCCGACGTCGCGTCGGGTGAGCACGTCGAGCGCCCCGGCGGCCATCCGGTCGTTGGCGGCGAACACGGCGTCCAACTCGACGCCGGAGTCGAGCAGCGCGGTCATCGCCGCCGCGCCGCTGGCCGCGCTGTAGTCGCCGTTCATGATCAACCGTTCGTCCAGCAGGTCGCCCAGCTCGGCGCGGTAGCCGGCCAGGCGCTGACGCCCACCCGGGGTGTCCAGCGGCCCGGTGATGGTGGCGATCCGGCGCCGGCCGTGGTCCAGCAGATGCCGGACCAGGCGCTGCGAACCGTCGAGATCGTCCGCACCGACCCAGCTCATCTTCTTCTCGAACCCCAACGGCGCACCGCAGGCCACCGCCGGAATCTTGCTGGCGTGGATGCCGGCGACCAGACCCTGGTTGCTGATGTGGGTCGAGACCAGCAACACCCCGTCGACGTGGCCGCCCGAGACGAAGTCGAGCGCCCGGCGCTGCTCGTCCTTGGTCGAGGCCATGATCAACACCAGCGAATAGTCGACCTCGGCCAGCGCGGTCGAGGCCGTCCGCATCAGGGTGGAGAAGTTCGGATCCTCGAACAGCAGTTCCTGCGGTTCGGTGAGCAGGAAGGCGATCGACTTCGTCCGGCTGGTGACCAGGCTGCGGGCGTGCGGATTGATCCGGTAGCCGGTCTTCCTGATCGCCGCCTGGACCGCTGCCTCGGCGTCGTCGCTGACCCAACGGCCGCCGTTGAGCACCCGCGACACCGTCCCCCGGGAGACGCCCGCCTCGGTGGCGACGTCCTCGATGGTCGGGCGCCGTTCAGCCGCGGCCACGGCGGCTCCGTTCACCGACGACGAGCCATCCGTAACCGATCACGGTGAAATTGTTCCAGAGGTCCGCCCGGTCGGGGTGTGCGTCACGGTTTCCGGTCAGGCCGGAGAGGCCTCGTCGGCGGCGAGCGGGGTCTCCCGGACGAGAGTGTCGTGCGCCGTGATCACCAGCGGCGTGCCGTCCTCGCCGGTCATCGTGATGTCGCGGTCGCCGTGGTTGAGCAGGAACTCGAACCGCGCGTCCCGGCCCTGCCGAACCACCCGTTCCAGCCCGTCGGGCAGCAGGTCGGCGCCGATTCCCGCCTCCTGCAGGGTTCGGTCGACGACTGCGCCGAGACTGGCTTCGTCGAGGTCGGTGGCGACGTACCAGGCCGAGCCGAAGCCGAACTCGTGCCGGGTGACGGCCGGCTCGCCGGCAGCCCGTCCGTCGGCGAAGGTGGCCACCGGCTCGGCCCCCTCGAGGTGGATCGCGTCGGCCCAGAGCGACCCGGAGCCCGGCTCCGAAGCCGGCCGCCGGTGCTCCAGCAACGGCCCGGTCACCGACGCGCGTTCGTCGGCGGCGAAGGGCAGGAACTCCTCGACGCTCAGCCCGAGCACCTCGCGCAGCGGGCCGGGATAGCCCCCGGAGTGGACCGCGTCGTGCTCGTCCACGATCCCGCTGAAGTAGGAGACCAGCAGCCGGCCGCCGCGCCGGACGTAGTCGGTCAGCTCGGCCCCGGCCTGCGCGCGGCACAGGTACAGGCTGGGAGCGAGGACGAGCGGATAGCCGCTGAGGTCCTGGCCCGGGTGGGCGAAATCGACGGTGACCCCGCGCCGCCAGAGCGCGGTGTAGTAGGCGACGATCCGCTCCCGGTGACCGAGCTCGACCGAGGGGCGCCAGTCCAGATCCTGGGCCCAGAACGACTCCCAGTCCCACAGGATCGCCACCGAGGCCGGCACAGCGCTTCCCCGGACGGCGGCCAGGTCGTCCAGCTCGTGGCCGAGCGCCACCACGTCGCGCCAGGTCCGGCTGTCGGTGCCGGCGTGCGGCAGCATCGCCGAGTGGAACTTCTCCGCACCGGAGCGGGAGGCCCGGAACTGGAAGAACATGATCGCGTCGGCGCCCCGGGCGAGGTGGCTGAGGCTGTTGCGGCGCAGCTCGCCCGGGCCCTTGGCCAGGTTCCGCGGCTGCCAGTTGACCGCCGAGCTGGAGTGCTCCATCAACATCCACGGCCGGCCCCGGGCCAGCGACCGGGTCAGGTCGGCGTCCATGGCCAGCAGGATGTGGTTGTCGGGGCGCTCGGCCACCAGGTAGTGGTCGTTGGCCACCACGTCGACCTCGTCGGCCCAGGCCCACAGATCGACGCTCGGGCAGGTGGTGGCCATGAAGTTGGTGGTCACCGGCAGCTCCGGGGTGTGGACGCGGATCGCGTCCCGTTCGGCCCGGAAGCACTCCAACAGCGCCTCGCTAGGTGAACCGGGCGAAGTCGAGCCGCTGCGCCGGGTTGGTCACCGACGCCGAGCGCCGGGGCAGGTCGATCTCGTCCCAGTCGCCGTAGGTCTGGCCCCAGAAAGCCGTGCCCCAGGCCGCGTTCAGCCGGTCCAGCTCGAGGTAGCGCTGCCGCAGCCAGTTCCGGAAGGCCGGCACGGCGTTGTCGGCAGTAGTCACTCAGCGATCGGCGCCCCGTACTCGTTGTGGACGTGCCACATGGCCAGCGCCGGATGACCGCGGTAGTGGCGCGGCGAGCCGGTCGGCGATCGCCGTGGCGGCCCGCCGGTACTCCGGCGAGGTCGGCGCCAGCCATCCCGCGGGAGCCGGGCCCGAGCCGGACGCCGTCCCGGGTCACCGGGTGCGACTGCGGGTAGGCCCGCCAGAACCAGGCCGGCGGTGCCGCGGTCGGGGTGCCCAGGTCCACGTCGATCCCCGCCCCGGCGAGCAGGTCCATGATCTGGTCGAGACGGGCGAAGTCGTAGACCCCTTCGCGCGGCTCGAGCATCGCCCAGGAGAAGATCCCGACGCTGACCAGGTTGACCCCGGCCTGCTGCATCAGGGCGACGTCCTCGGCCCAGACCTCGGTCGGCCACTGCTCGGGGTTGTAGTCACCGCCGAACCGGATCGCCCGATCACCACGCTGCGCGCGCGGCCAGCGCAACCGCACTTCCGGCGCGGGCGCGGACGCCACCGGGTCGTAGATCATCAGGTCGTGGGTGCTGGTCATCGGCCGTCCTCGGTCGCGGTGCATCAAACTGGTTGGGAGCGATCCCAGTAATAGCACACCGAAGTTTTGGCACTCAAGTGCCGAATCAGCCACTTGACAGACCTTTCAGGCTGATCCAATACTGGGAGCGTTCCCAGTCGCACAGTCTGAAGTTCGGGCTGCCCGACGTCCGATCCCGGACTCGCCGCGACGCCACCTCAACGAGGAGACACACCCATGCGCAGACCCTTCCGCCGCACCGCGACCATCGCCGCCACCGTGCTCTCGGTGGCCGCGCTGACCGCGGCCGCCGGGTGCTCGTCCGGCAGCTCGTCCGGCGGCACACCCGGCACCGGAGCGAGCCAGGCCGCGGCCGGCCCGGTGAAGCTGACCTACTGGACCTGGGCGCCGAACATGGACAAGGTGGTGGCGATCTGGAACAAGGCCCACCCCGACATCACGGTCACGGTGAACAAGCAGGACGGCGGCGACGCCGCGGTGACCAAGCTGCTGACCGCGATCAAGGCCGGCAGCGGCGCGCCGGACATCATGCAGGCCGAGTACCAGAAGATCCCGACCCTGGTCTCGGCCAACGCCCTCGCCGATCATCTCCGACGTCGGCGCCGCCGACGTCACCGGCGACTTCCCGAAGTCGATCTGGAACGCGGTGACCCTGGGCACCGACGCGGTCTACGCCGTCCCGCAGGACTCCGGGCCGATGATGTTCTACTACCGGGCCGACGTGCTGTCCAAGCTGGGCATCGCCGTCCCGACCACGTGGGACGAGTACGCGGCGGCGGCCAAGAAGATCCATGCCGCCAACTCCAAGCAGTACCTCGGCACCTTCAGCAGCGGCGACCCCGGCTGGTTCGCCGGGCTCAGCCAGCAGGCCGGGGCGTCCTGGTGGTCGATCAACGGCAACGCCTGGGGCGTCGAACATCAACTCCGCGGCGACCCAGAAGGTGGCCGGCTACTGGGGCAACCTGGTCCAGCAGGGCGTGATCGACAACACCCCGATGTACACCCCGGAGTGGAACGCCGACCTCAACAACGGCACCCAGGTCGGCTGGCTCAGCGCGGTCTGGGGACCGGGTGTGCTGGAAGGCAACGCGGCCAAGACCAAGGGCAAGTGGAAGGCCGCCCAGCTGCCGCAGTGGGACGCGTCCGCGCCCTCGACGGCAACTGGGGCGGATCGTCCACGGCGGTCACCACCGAATCGACGCACAAGGCCGCAGGCGATCCAGTTCATCAGCTGGCTGAACACCGACCCCGACCGCGGTCAAGGCCCTGGCCCAGACCTCCGGCATCTACCCGGCCGTCACCGAGCAGGCGCCGCGCTTCACCAAGCCGCCGGCGTTCCTGTCCAACCAGAGCGACTTCTACGACGTCGCCGCCAAGGCCTCGGCCAGCACCGCACCGTTCACCTACGGCCCGAACGTCAACGTCGCCTACAGCGCCTACAACGACGCCTTCGGCAAGGCGGCCCAGTCCAAGCAGGCCTCCGCCTTCACCGCGGCCCTGAACTCGATGCAGGACACCACCGTCTGCGAACCTGAAGCAGTCCGGCTTCACGGTCCAGTGAGGACGACTCGACCATGAGCACCGACATCACCGAACCGACCGTCGGATCGGCTGCCGGCACCACCGGCCGGGCCGCATCCGCGGCCACCTCCCCGGCCGCATCCCCGGCCACCGGCCCCGGAGACGACCGAGCGTGCCGCCAGCACCAGCCCCGCGCCGCGAGCGCGTCGCGGGGCCCGCTGGCGGCGCCGCGTCCTGACCCCGTACGCCATGCTGGCGCCCGGCATCGTCTTGTTCGTGGCGTTTCTGCTGGTGCCGATCCTCTACACGGTCTACCTCAGCCTGCAGAAGGTCGTGGTCCAGGGCCTCGGTCTCGGACCCAAGCAGCCGGACCCAGGTGTTCGCCGGGCTGAGCAACTACACCCGGGCCCTGGCCGACCCCGAACTGCTGGCCAGCGTCGGCCGGGTCGTGGCTGTACGGGCTGATCGTGATCCCGCTGATGCTGGGCTTCGCGCTGCTCTTCGCGCTGCTGCTCGACTCCGACCGGGCCCGGGCCCGCGGCTTCGCCCGGATCGTGATCTTCCTGCCCTACGCGGTGCCGGCGGTGATCAGCTCGCTGCTCTGGGGCTTCCTGTACCTGCCCGGGGTGAGCCCGGCCGGTTACCTGGCCACCAGCCTCGGGTTGACCGCGCCCAACCCGCTGGCGCCCGAGCTGGATCATCTTCGCGGTCGCCAACATCGCGATCTGGGGTGGGGTCGGCTTCAACATGATCGTCATCTACACCTCGCTGCGGGCCATCCCGTCCGACATCTACGAGGCGGCCCGGATCGACGGCGCCAGCGAGGCCCAGATCGCGCTGCTGCATCAAGATCCCGATCGTCGCTGCCCGCGTTGATCATGACCGCGCTGTTCTCGATCATCGCCACCCTGCAGGTCTTCGCCGAGCCGATCGACCCTGAGACCGCTGACCAACTCGTTGTCCTCGACCTGGACGCCGTTGATGAAGGTCTACCGGGACGCGTTCATCCGCGACGACATCTACTCGGCCGCCGCCACCTCGGTGATCATCGCGGTCGCCACCTTCGCGTTGTCGTTCCTGCTTCCTGCGGGTCGTGCAGCGCCGAGCCTTCGGACAGGAGGACTGATCATGACCGCCGTCTCCGTCTCATCGTCATCGGTGTCCACGAGCACGACCACGACCGGCTCCAGGTCCGGTCGCCGCCGGGACCAGGACCGGCACAAGGTCCGGGCCAGCCCACTGGGCACGGCGATCCTCATCCTCGGCGCGGTCTACTGCCTGCTGCCGGTGCTCTGGGTGATGCACCGCCTCGACCAAGAACGGCTCCGAGCTGTTCTCCACCTTCACCCTGCGCACCGGCGACCCACCTGTGGGACAACGTCGTCGAGCTGACGCACTACCGCGGCGGTCTGTTCTGGCGCTGGATGGCCAACACCGCCCTGTACGCCGGGGTCGGCGCCGTGCTGTCCACCGTCGTCTCGGCGCTGGCCGGCTACGTGCTGGCCAAGTATCGACTTCCCGGGCAAGAAAGTCGTGTTCAACGTCCTGTTGCTCGGGGTGCTGGTGCCCGGAGTGATCCTGGCCATCCCGCAGTACTTCCTGCTGGCCAAGATCGGGCTGACCAACACCTACTGGGCAGTGCTGCTGCCCCAGATCATCAGCCCGTACGGCATCTATCTGGCCCGCATCTACGCCGCCGCCGTCGGTGCCCGACCGAGGTGGTCGAGGCGGGCCGGGTCGGACGGGCGCCCACGAGCTCAGCATCTTCGCCCGGCTGTCGCGATGCCGATGATGCGGCCCGGGCCTGGTCACCATCGTTCCTGTTCCAGTTCGTGGCCATCTGGAACAACTTCATGCTGCCCTACATCATGCTCGGCAACGACCACCTCTTCCCGATCACCGTCGGGCTCTGAGCGGCCTGCTGAACCAGGGCGCGACCGTGCCCGGCCCTCTACACGCTGGTGATCACCGGAGCGTTGCTGTCGATCATGCCGCTGATCATCCTGTTCTTCCTGCTGCAACGGTTCTGGCGGGTCGACCTCGCCGCCGGCGCCGTCAAAGGCTGACCCTCACCACCCCCACCAACCCCTTCTGTGATTGGAGATTCAACGATGATCACCACCACTTCGTCCATGTCGGGCGGCCCCCTCAGCCGCCGATCCGTCCTGACCGGTGCCCTGGCTCTGCCGGGCGCCCTCCTGATCCCGTCCACCGCCGACGCGGCGACCAAGGCCGGCCGGACGGCTCAGGTCACTCACGGCGCCAGGGCCAGCCAGCTCGCGGTACGCGGTGCCGACCTGTCCTTCACCCTGCAACTCGAACGCGCCCACGTCCGGTTCAGGACGACCCACGGAGTGCCGGCCCGGGCCGACCGGGTGCTGGCCGAGGCCGGCGCCAACTGGGAGCGGATCCGGGTCTGGGTCAATCCGCCGTCGGGCTACAGCACCTTGTCCCACGCGATCGTCCTGGCTCGGCGGGCGAAGCGGCTCGGGATGAAGGTGCTGCTCGACCTGCACTACTCCGACTTCTGGGCCGACCCGGCGCACCAGGCCACCCCGGCCGCCTGGGCCGGTCAGGATCTGACCCAGCTCGCCGACACCGTCCGCCGCTACACCAAGGACGCGCTGGAGACGATGAGCGAGGCCGGGGTACCGGTGCAGATGGTGCAGATCGGGAACGAGATCACCGCCGGCATGCTCTGGCCGCTGGGCAAGATCTACGGCGGCCCGACCGAGAACTGGGACGGTTTCACCACTCTGCTCAAAGCCGGGATCGCCGGCGCCCGGCAGGCCAGGACCCGCGGGCCGAGACCGCGGATCATGGTCCACATCGACCGCGGCGGCGACAACGGCGGATCACGCTATTTCTATGACCACATCGTCGAGCACGGGGTGAGGTTCGACCTCATCGGTCAGTCCTACTATCCGTTCTGGCACGGCCCGATCAGCGACCTGCAAGCAAATCTGGTCGATCTCGCCGGCCGTTACGACAAGGGTCTGATCGTGGTCGAGACGGCCTACCCCTGGACGCTGACCAACGGCGACGGCCTGGAAAACCTGATCAGCTCGGCCGATCAGTTACCCGACGGCAGCACGTGGCCCGCGAGCCCGGCGGGCCAGCTGGCCTATTTCCGGGCCCTGCGTTCGGTGTTCGCCGAGGTGCCCGGCGGTCGTGGTCTCGGCTTCATGTGGTGGGAGCCGGAATGGCTGCCCGGCGTGGGTTGGGAGCCGGGGGAGGCCAATCCGAACGACAACCTGACCGTGTTCGACTTCTCCGGCCGACCGTTGCCCGCTCTGGCGGCGTTCGCGCCCCGGCTGGCCGCGGTTCGTCCCTAGTCGGGGCGAGGCCGGGACCGGGAACGGGAACGGGTCAACGCAACCCCATCGAGGCCAGCCGGACCAGGTTCCGGGTCGCCATCGCCACGGTCAGCGGACCCAACCGCGGGACGAACGCCGAGGCGCGCTGCAGGATCGAGTCGTCGAAGTTCTTCTTCTCCGAGACGTTCACGCAGATGGCGCCGTCGCGGATCTCGTCGCCCCGGACCAGCTCGAAGCTGGCCGACGGCACCCCGGTGATCACGACGTCGGCCTGGGCCAGCGCCCCGGCCCGGTCGACGTCGCTGTCGGCGACCGCGTGCGCGTGCCGTCCGATCGCGGGCTCGAAGACGACCGTCCCGGTGATGTCGAGGGAGTAGACGCGGGCGCCGTCGTTGGCCAGCATCGCCGAGAGCGGCCGGCCGACGATGTCGCTGCGGTTGATCACGCAGGCGGTGACACCGTCCAGCGGCGCCGCCTCGCCGCTGCCGCGCATCCCGGCCTGCTGCAGCATCTTCAGGATGGCCAGCGGGGTGCAGGGCAGGATCGCCCGCTGGCGGTGCTCGTCGTCGAGGAAGCGGCGGTTCTCGTAGAGAAGCCTGCTCCAGAAGGAATGCATGCCCTCGACGTCCTTGCGCGGGTCGACCAACTCGCGCAACCAACGGTCGTGCGCGCGGTCGGTGAGCGGGTAGTAGAGGAAGATCCCGTCGACGCTCTCGTCCAGGTTGGCCTCGCCGATCAGCCGTTCGGTCTCATCCGGGGTGACGTGGCGGACGTCCATCGCGATGCCGACCTTCTCGCACCCCAGCTTGGCGTAGCGGGCGTAGGTCGCGGCCGGCCCCTCGGCCTGGCCCAGCAGCCCGACGATCCGCGGCGTCCGACCGGCCTCGGCCAGCTCGGCGACCTCGCGGCGCACCTCGGCCCGGTACTTCTCCGCAACCGCCGACGGGTCGAGCACGACGGCACTCACGACAGCCCCTCGAGAGCGGCCACCAGCTGATCCCGGCGGGCCCGGAGATCCGGCGCCGCCGGTGAGGACGACCGTTCGAGGGCGGTCAGGTTGATGTCGACGGTCCGGATCGCCGCCCGGGCCGCGCCGACCAACAGATCCCGTCCGGCCAGCACGTCACTGACGATGGTCTTCTTCACCAGCGGCTCGACCACGAGCGAGAGCTGAACGGACTCGACCAGCGCGCCCACCAACGCCAACGGACGATGGGTCGCCTCGACCGTGGCCTGCTCGATCTGCCGGCGGCGCCGGTCCTTGGCCTCCTCGTCCGTGCGCGGCAACCCGTAGGCCGCCATCAGCGCCGTGAAGTCGGCCACGTCGCCGTCCGCGGCCGGCACGATCTCGTCCCGCAACTCCTGCGCGCGCCGGGCGTGTTCGGCCAAGCCCTGGTGGCCCGAGGCCTGATCGTCGGTGACGGCGATCGCCATCTGCACCAGCCCCAGCCCGAACGCGCCGGCGACGGCCGCGACCGACCCACCCCCGGGGGTCGGATCCGACGAAGCGGTCCGCCTCAACAGGTCGCCGACCTCCACCGACCACAAGCTCTCACTCACGGGCGATGAGCCTAATGCCGCTCAGCCCGGGCCGCTCAGCGCTCAAGGGCCCAGGCCACCATCAGCGGGAACTCCGCCGCCCAGAACGGACCACCGTGTTCGCCTGCCCGCTGCTCGAATTTCACGTCGGCCCCGACGACTCACAACGCGTCCGCCCACCGGGTTGCGTTGTCGAGAAAGAACGGCTCCTCGGTGCTGGCGACGAGATAGAACCGCGGCAACGGGCTCGGCCACTCCGAGGGCGGTTGGTAGCCGGCGCCGGGGGATGCGGCGAAGACGGTGCCGAAGCGGTCCGGGTGACGCAGACCCATCGCCAAAGCCAGCTCCGCCCCGGCCGAGACCCCGCAGACCGCGGTGCGCTCGGCCGGCAGGGTGAGGCCGAACCGTGACTCGACCCAACGACCGACCTCGTCGAGGAAGAACGTCTCGTGGGCGGCGAAGGCCTGCGGATCGAACTTCGGTGAGTACTCCGCGATTCGCGCCATCTCGTCCGGATCGTCGGTTCGGTGAACGCCGACGATCATGGTCGGCCGGGCGCCCGCCGCCTCCAGCACCCGACCCCACCCCGACAGCAACTGGCCGTCCGCGGCGAACACGATCGCCTCCGGCGGGGCAGGTGGCACGTAGACGGTGACCGAGCGTCCACCGTCGTAGTCGAACTGCTCGGTGACGAACTCCCCCGTCGTCTCGGTCCGGTCGGCCGGCTTCTCGGTGTCCATCGGCCCCCTCCTTCTCAGGACTGACGAGGTGCAGTCAGGGTCGCCGCACGCGGCGCCCGAGTGCAGGCGATCTTCGAGGCCGTGCTCGGCAGGGTTTCCCGCCAGAATTCGCTCACTCAGGCGCGACCGGAGACAGCCAGCCGGATCGTCCGGGGTCGGCACAGGTTCACCTTCACCCACCAGATCCTCGACGACGTCGCCGACCAAAGCTTCGATACCTTCCAGCGCCCCGATCTGGCTGGTCTCCAGCCAGGACAAGGACGGAAATTCGACACAGGTCGCCACGAACTCCTCGTCCTCCGCCGACCACATCACGCGGTAGGCGTAGTGCGAGACGTCTGGATGTGGTGGACCGGCCCTCGTCGCTCGGCCGATGCGGTCGACGGAATCCATCGTTCAATGGCACCGCTGGTGGTACTGCGGGTGAAGGAAGAGGCGAGCGTCAGCGACGCGCTCGATCGAGCGCGGCGACCGCCCGCTCGTAACCCCGGAGTTCCTCCGTCACCGGAGCTACCACCAACTCGGCGCTCACCCTCTGCACACCGGCGCGCAGGGTCCGGCCGGCCTGCAGGGATCGCCGGCGCGCCCCGACCGAGACGCCGATCCGGCTGAGCGCGGCGAGCACGATCCCGGCCGCCACCCCGCCGACGGTCAGCACGGTGGGCGCCGGCAATCGGTACCAGCGCACCCGGGGCAAGGGCGGCAGCTGCAGATAGGCCAACAACACCCCCGAGCTCAGCCAGGCCACCCCGACCAGCACGGTGACGATCAACAGCCACTGCAGCACCCGGACGAAGGACCACCAGCGACGGTGTCGGTGCAGATCCAGATCGGCGTTCGCGATCACCTGATCCAGGGCATCCGGCAGCCGGTCGCTGTGTCGACGGGCCGCCGTCTTGACCGATCCCAGCCATCCCCGCGGCAGTCCGGCGGCTGTCTCGTCGGCCAACGCCCGGACGGCCGAGCCGACCCGCGCGGTCTGGATCCCGGTCGCGGCCGGCAAGGACGTGCGGCCGGTGCTCGTCCCGGTCTCCAACTGACGCGCCGACGAACCGCGCCCCAGCCGGCCCTTGGCCCGCCAACGATCCAGATGCAACCGTCGCAGCGGGTCCGGCCGGAACCGGCCGATCCAGGCCACCACCGGCCAGCCGGTGGCCATCGAGCCCTTGCGCCGCCAGGCCTGGGCCACCGCGTCGGTGACGGTCGGGACCCCGGCGGCCTGGGCCAACGAGCGGTTCATCGTGGCGACGGCCTTGGCCGGCACCCCGCCCGGACGGCTCGATCGCGCACCGACCCCGCAGGCGACGGACAGCTCGGCCGCCACGTCCTCAAGATCGGCGGCCAACCGCGCCGCCGCCGCGCGTTTGCCCGCGGCCAGCTTGTCCAGCCGACGCCGGAGCTCGGCCAGGCCCTCCCCGGTGGCCGCCGACGCCGGCAGGACGGGCACCGACTTCAGCCCCTCACCGGCCAACAGCCGACCCAGGTCACGGACGCACGCCTCGCGCTCGCGCTCGCCGAGCCGGTCGACCTGGTTCAGCACCATCAGCATCGTGTCGGCGTGCCGGACCAGCGGGACGAGGAACCGCTCGTGCAGGGCCGCGTCGGCGTACTTCTGCGGGTCGACCACCCAGACCAGCAGGTCGACCAGCTCGACCAGCCGCTCGGCCTCCTGCCGATGGGCCAGCGCGACCGAGTCGTGGTCGGGCAGGTCGAGCAGCACCAGCCCGGACGTCGTCGTCTCCTCGGCCCCATCGATCGGGATCGTGTAGCGCTGCGGCACCTCCAGCCAGTCGAGCAACTCGGCGGCCTGGCCGGTGCCCCAACTGGCCGACAGCGCCTTCGACGTGGTCGGCCGACGGACGCCCACGGTCGCAACGGTCTCGCCCACCAGTGCGTTGAACAGGCTGGACTTGCCCGATCCGGTGGCACCGGCCAGGGCCACCACGGTGGCGTCGCCGGAGAGCGCGAGCCGTCGGTCGGCCCGGCGCACCAGCGCTTCGGCCCGGTCGACCACCTCGTCCTCGACCCGGCCGCGGCACAGTTCGGCCGCCTCGCTCAGGGCACGCAACCGATCACCCAGCCGCTCGGTGCTGGCAGCCCGGGTCCGGACCGGGCTCATCGCCGCTCACCTTCGGCCAGTACGTCCGCGGTCTCGACGCCGATGCCCTCCACCGCAGTTCCCTCCACCGCAGTTCCCGCCACGACCGTGCCTTCGAGGACGGGTAGGGACGGGTCGCGTCCGGCCAGCGCCGACGGAGACTCCTGGCCGGCCGGCAGTGCGTTCTCCGGCGGCGGCAGGGCCGGTACGGCCCCGTCGGCAGACCGCGCCCGCTGAACGGCCGCCGCCGCCTTCCGGATGTCGTCCGCCGATGCGGGGTCGACCGGATCGGCGTCCAGCACGTCGTACCAGCGCACCAACTCGGCCGACAACAACTCCTGGGTCCGGTCGTCGAGGTCGCGTTTGGCCTGCTCGGCCAGCCGGCGGACGGCCTGATCGCCGAAGACGGCCTCCAGCACCCGTTGGGCGAGCACGGCCGTCCCGCCGGCGACGCCGATCTCCGCACCGACCAGCCCGCCCGTGTGAGCGAAGGCCACGATCATCAGCGCCACCCCGGCACCGTTCACCCCGAGCGCCAGGAAGCGGGCCTTGGAGCGTTTGCCCATCCCCTCCTCGGCGACCAGGGCCAGGACGTCGCCCTGCCAGTCCCGGATGGCCCGAGCGGTCGCGTCGGCGAAGGTCGTCGACGCCCGGGACAGATCGACGTCCGAGCGATCCAGCAACGCCCGACCGCCCAGGTGGGCCTGCCAGGAACTCTCGGCCCGCTCGGCGGCGGCGTCCGCCTCGGCCCGGATCAACGCCTCCAGCCCGGTCTCCACCGCCTCCTTGACCTCGCTGGCCTGCATCGGCTTGCCCCGCAGCACGGCGACGACCCGATCCCGCAGCCAGCCGACCCGCTGCTCCAGGGCCCGGAAGAACTCCCCCGTGCCGACGAAGTCCTGCCAGCGGGCGAGCACCTCACCGCGCAGCAGCGAACCGTCGGCGGTCTGCACCGACACCGTCCGGACGGCCTCGGCGTAGGACTGCTCGACCTCGACCCGCAACTGGGCCAACGCCTCCAGCTGCGCGTCGGCGGCCTCGGCGACCACCAGGGAGCGACGGGCAGCGGACTCCACCGCCCCGTCGAGGGTGGCCCGGACGACGGCGGCCCGTCCGGCGGAATCGGCGGCCAACCGGGCCAGCCAGGTGCGTAACGGCTCGACCGCGGCGTCCGGCAGCAGGCCCTGGTCGTCGGTCAGCGTCTCCGGGACGACGAACAGCGGCGACGCGCCCAGCCCTCGCTCGTTCATCATCTCGGCCAGATGCTCGGGGACGTCCTGCATGGCCGCCGGCGGCACCCGGTCGAGCACCACCGCGACCGCCGCGCTGCGCTCGGAGGCGGCCTGCAGGAACTGCCACGGCACCGCGTCGCCGTACCGGGCCGCCGAGGTGACGAACAGCCAGAGGTCGGCGGCGGCCAGCAACTGTGCGGCGAGTTCACGGTTCTCGGCCACCACCGAGTCGATGTCCGGCGCGTCCAGCAGCGCCAGGCCGGGCGGCAGACCGTCTTCGGAGACCAGCTGCAGCTCGCGTGCGTCACTGCTGCCCCCGGTCGTCCGCGGCAGGTCCGGCATGATCCGGTCGCCGGCGAACCAGCGCCGTTCGTCCGGGCTGTGCACCAACACCGGGCCGCGCGTGGTGGGCCGGATCACCCCGGGTCGCGACACCACCCGGCCGAGCAGCGAGTTGACCAGCGTCGACTTGCCCGCGCCGGTCGAGCCCCCGACCACCGCCAGCAACGGTGCGTCGAGCGCGGCCAGCCGGGGCAGCACGTAGTCGTCGAGCTGGTGCCTGACCTCGCCCACGATCTGCCGGGCCGGGGCTGCGTCGGGCAGGGGCAACGGAAAGCTCGCTGCGCTGAGCGAAGCGTGCAGAGACTCCAGGGCGGCCGACAGCCCGGCCCCGGTGTCACCTTCGCTGGTCAATCCCACTCCTCGCTGGCCGCTCTCTCGGTACCGCTGACCACCTGCCCGACCACCAGCAGTGGCCCGGTCGGCGCTGACCTCGGAGTATTCCCTAACGCGACCCCGCCCGTCGGCCATCCCGGCCGGGACGATCGCAGGCTTGCCGCTCGACCCTCTTGTCGTCGAGCCCCCTTGGCCTGGTTGCGTTCGGTTGGGCTGCAGCCTGTCGAGGGGAACGCGCTCGCCGTGGGTCGGCGTCGGGCCGATGAGGGACGACCACAGGGCGTCGGGCCGTTCCTTGTCAGCCTTCAGAACAAGGCCGATACGGATGACCGGAAACACGACCGCGTCGACACCTGTCCCGACGTCGACCGGATCGTTACCAAGGCGGAGTTCTGTTGATCCTGCGCCGAACGAACCGTGGGAGCGGATGACGGGAATCGAACCCGCACTATCAGCTTGGGAAGCTGATGTTCTGCCATTGAACTACATCCGCGCGAGCGGCCCAGGCAGGCCGCGTCGAGCCGTCACGATACTACGCGTGTCGCCGCCGGGCATCCTCCGGCGTCGGTGGCCGGCCGGCCCGGGTGAAAGATGGTTCACATGACCGACTTCCCGACCGAACGTACCGCCCTGATCACCGGGGCCGCCTCACCACGCGGCATCGGCCGCACCACCGCCGCCCGGCTCGCCGCCGACGGCTGGTCGGTCGCGCTGGTCGACATCGACGCCGACGGCGCCAACCGGAACGCGAACGAGATCGCCGAGCAGTACGGGGTGCAGACGTTCGGGGCCAAGATGGACGTCGGCGATCCGGACGAGGTCCGCGCGGTGGTGCAGCAGATCGAGTCCGAGCTGCCGCCGCTGGTCGGGCTGGCCAACGTCGCCGGCATCAGCTCACCGACCCCGTTCCTCGAGGTCAGCGTCGAGGAGTGGGACCGGGTGATCGACATCAACCTGCGCAGCGTCTTCCTGCTGACCCAGGCCGTACTGCCGGGAATGGTCGAACGCCGACTCGGCCGGATCGTCAGCGTCAGCTCGGTCAGCGCCCAACGCGGCGGCGGCACCTTCTCCAAATCCGCTTACAGTGCAGCGAAAGCGGGCATCGTCGGCCTCAGCCGCGCGATCGCCCGCGAGATGGGCCAGTACAACATCACCGTCAACTGCATCTCGCCCGGACCGGTCGACACCGACATCATGGGCGGCACCCTGACCGACGAACGCAAGACGGCGATGGCCGCCGACGGCCTGCTGCCGCGGATCGGCAGCACCGACGACATGGCCGCGTTGATGGCCTTCCTGCTCGGCCCGGATTCGGGCTTCATCACCGCCGCCAACTACGACATCAACGGCGGTGTGCAGATCTCGTGACCGAGCCCGGCACCAGCTTCGCCGAGATCCTCGACGCCGCGCCGGCGCCGTTGGTCATCGACGGCGCCCGCGAACGGATCCGGCAGACCAACGTCGAGACCGGACGCCGGATCGCCGTGCTGGACGACGATCCGACCGGATCGCAGAGTGTGCACGACGTCGAGATCGCACTCAGCCTGGACCGCGAGCTGTACGCCGACGCGCTGGCCGAGCCCGGCTCGACCTGCTTCGTGCTCACCAACAGCCGAAGCCTGGCCGAGCCCGACGCCGACCGACTGAACCGGGAGGTGGCGGCCGACCTCTTCGCCGTGACCGGCCACCTCGACGCGCCGCTCACCCTGGTCAGCCGCAGCGACTCCACCCTGCGCGGCTATCTGCAGACCGAGGTCAGGGCCCTGGCCGAGGCCACCGCGACCGCCCGCGGATCCGGGGTGGACGGTGTGCTGCTGGTCCCCGCCTTTCTGGAGGCCGGCCGGTTCACCGCCGGCGACGTGCACTGGGCCCGGGTCGGCGGCGAGATCATCCCGGTCGGCGAGAGCGAGTTCGCCCGGGACAGCGCGTTCGGCTACCGGGCCTCGGATCTGCGGGAGTGGGTGGCCGAGAAGACCGGCGGCGCCGTCCCGGCCGAGGACGTCCTCAGTGTGAGCCTGGCCGATCTGCGCGACGGCGGCCCGGACCGGGTGGCCGAGATCCTCGGGCGAGCCCATGACGCCACCTTCGTGGTGATCAACGCCGTCGAGTTCGCCGATCTGGACGTCGCCGTCCTCGGCCTGCAACAGGCCGAAGCGAACGGGCAGACGTTCCTGCACCGCAGCGGCCCGTCGTTCGTCCGGGCCCTGGCCGGGGTCAGCGATCAGGGCCGGCTGCGGCACGACGAGATCTGGCCCGACGGGGCGGCCGGAACGGGCCACGGGCTGATCGTCGTCGGTTCCCACGTCGGGCTGACCAACCAGCAGTTGGCCGTCGTCGCCGACCGGACCGACCTGGCCCCGGTCGAGCTGGGCGTCCGCGACGTGCTGGACGACACCGACCAGACGGTGGCCCGGGTCGCCGGGGAGGTCCGGGACCGGCTGCGCACCAGCCACGTGCTGCTGCAGACCAGCCGAGAGGTGATCAAGGGCACCGACCACGAAGCCGGGGACGACCTCTCCATCGCCCGCCGGGTCTCCGGCGCCCTCTCCGACGTCGTCGCCGCCGTCCGCGAAGAGCCGGCCTGGGTGATCGCCAAAGGAGGCATCACCAGCCACGACGTGGCCGTCCGCGGGATGGGCATCCGGCGGGCCCGGGTGCTGGGCCAACTGCTCGACGGGCAGGTCTCGGTGTTCTCGCCGCTGGAGGTCGACCGCGGCCCGACCGGCGTCCCGTACGTCGTCTTCGCGGGCAACGTCGGCGATGAGCGGACGCTCTCCGACGCCATCGACGTGATGTCCGGCGCGGTCGACGTGATCGTAGGCTGAGCACCGGCCGGGACCGGCTCGACCCGCCCCGCGGCCCAGGAACAGCCACGAGCCGGCGAGCAGCGACAGCACGATCTGCCTCCGCTGCGATCGCCACCGCCGACACCACCTGGGTGCCCTCTGGGTGCCCTCGTCCTTCGCTCGGTCGGGGGTCTCCCCGAGGCCGCCCGGGCCCTCCCCGAATGATCGCCTCGGACCCTGGCCGAGCGGTCCCCGAGCGGGTTAGCGTGGCCGGGTGAGCACTTCAGCGAACGAGCCGCCACGCACCACGGCCGGCGCGAACCCGGGGATGCGGGCCTCGGACGCCGACCGGCAGCAGGTGGCCGACGTGCTCGGCGCCGCCTACGCCGAGGGACGCCTCACCCTGGACGAGCACGACGAACGGCTGGATCAGGCGATGTCGGCCAAGACCTTCGACGAACTGATCCCGGTGACCCGCGACCTCGTCTACGCGGCACCGACGACTCCCCCGGCCCCTGCCCCCGCAGGGCCCCCGCCGACGGCTGCACCCACCTCCGCATCGCACCCGCCGGTCCGGGTCGACACGACGGGGGCCAGCCCGGAGCCGGAACGGTTGATCGCGGTGTTCGCCGGCGCGACCCGGTCCGGCCGGTGGCGGATCCGGCGCCAGACCCAGGCTTTCGCCGTGTTCGGCGGCGTCGACCTCGATCTGCGGGACGCCACCTTCGAGGCTCCGGTGGTGGAGATCTCCGGCTTCTGGTGTTTCGGTGGGATGACCCTGCTGGTGCCGCCCGGGGTCGAGGTGCGAGATCAGTCCATCGGCGTCTTCGGCGGTTCCGACCTCAGCCGGTCGGCCCCCGCCGAGCCGGGCGCACCGGTGGTGGTGATCAAGGGGCTGTGTCTGTTCGGCGGCATCACGGTGCAGACCCCGCGGCCGCGCCGGGACGACCGCGTTCCGAGTTCGTCCGCCGACGGGGACGGTTGGAACCGCGGCGACCTGCGGACCGAACGGCACCAGCGGCGGCTGGAGCGGCACGACCGTCGGTCGGATCGTCACGACCGGCGGCGGAGCTGGTGACCGACGGTCGGCTCCGGGCCTCCGACGGCGATCGCGACCAGGTCGTCCGGATCCTCGACACCGCTTATGCGGCCGGTCGGATCAGCGGCGAAGAGCACTCCGAGCGGGTGGAGGCGGCCCTGACCGCCCGGACGCTGGGCGCACTGGCACCGCTGACGGCAGATCTGATCCCCTCGGCCGCACCCGGACCCGCGCCCAGACCGCCGGGATCGCCGTCGTCGGCGTCCCGACCCGTGCCGCCCAGACGCGGGGTCAGCGAGACCCAGCTGATCCGGGTCACGATGGACACACTGCGCCGCTCCGGCCGCTGGGTGGTCCCACCCAGGCTGCGGATCGAGGCCTTCGCGGCCAAGGTCGAGCTCGATCTGACCGAGGCCGAGTTGCCCGGCCACATCATCGACCTGAGCCTGCTGCTGGTGGGGAGTTCGCTGCGGTTGCGGGTTCCGTCCGGGTCGAACGTGCAGGACAACAGCGGCAGGTACCTCGGCGAGCGGTCCATCCGTCGGATCGGCCCGTACGACGAGAACTCACCGCTGATCCTGATCAACGGGACGATCACCCTCTCCGACCTCAGGGTCCGCGGCCCCCGGGGCCAGCACGGGCTGCTCGGCGCGTTCGGCCTCTGACGCTCGGGCAGAAACCCGCAGTCGCCGGTGCTGCACAATGGAGACCGCCATGAACTCTGCCCCGGACGACCACGATGGATGAGCTCTTCGCACCGCCCGACCAGACCTGGGCCCGGCTCTCGCCGAAGTTCCGGACGCTGGAGCGGCTGGTCTCGGCGATCGGCATCGCCGTCGTGTTCACGGTGGCCGCGGTGGCCGTCGGCCTGCTGAGCGGCCTGTGGTGGGTCTCCGGTCTGATCTGGGCGGCGGCCCTGGTCATCGCGGTCATCCGCTGGGTGGTGATCGGCCGGGCCTTCCGCTCCTGGGGGTACGCCGAACGTGAGGACGACCTGTTCATCACCCACGGCGTCCTGTTCCGCAGCCTGGTCACCGTGCCCTACGGCCGGATGCAACTGATCGACGTCCACTCCGGGCCGCTGGAGCGCGCGTTCGGGCTGGCCACCGTGCAGTTGATCACGGCCAGCGCCTCGACCGACGCGACCATCCCCGGGCTGGCGCCGGCGGAGGCCGCCCGGCTGCGCGACCAGCTCACCTCGCTCGGCGAGGCGCACGCCTCCGGCCTATGAGCGCCCCGGTTCCCCCCGGCGGCCCGACCCCGCCGGCCCCGCCCACCCCGCCGGCCCCGCCGTCGCCCCCGGATCCCCGGGCCGAGAGCGGCAGCGCCGCCGGTCAAGGCGACCGAGCGTCCGCATCCGCTCACCCCGTTGATCCGCGGCGGCATCGCCCTGGTGGCGATCGTCCTGGTCTTCGGTCGCCAGCTGCTGGAGGGCGCCAACGGCGACGGCGGCAGCCTGCTCTCCCTCGGCGTCGCCTGGATCGTGGCGATCGTCTTCGGGCTGGTGCTGCTCTCGGCCCTGGCCGGGTTCTTCTCCTGGTACTTCACGAAGTTCGTGATCGACGACGAGGAGGTCCGGGTCGAGACGGGCGCGCTGTTCCGCAACTCGCGCCGGCTCGCCTTCGCCCGGATCCAGTCGGTCGATCTGGTCCAGCCGCTGGCCGCACGGCTGTTCGGTCTGGTCGAGCTGCGGATCGAGGCCGGCGCCGGCGACCGGGGCATCCGGCTGCGCTACCTCAAGCGGGACAAGGCCGACCGGTTCCGGCACTATCTGCTCACCCGGGCCCACGGCGAGCAGGCCAGCCTGAGCGATACCTCCGCACACCGGCCCGCCAGTGCGTTGACCGACCTGAGCAGCGCCGACCACCCGATCCTCACCATCGCCCCCGGCCGACTGGTCGGCGCCTTCCTGCTCTCCAGCGAACTGCTGATCACGGCCGGCGTCTGGCTGGTGGTCCTGATCGTCACCCTCGGCTTCGGCGTCACCTTCTACGCCCTGCCCGGGCTGATCCCGCTGGCCTTCGCCGCCTTCGGCCTGGTCAGTCGCCGGGTGCTGGCCCAGTTCCACTACACGCTGGCCGAATCCGTCCGGGGCCTGCGGATCAGTCGTGGGCTGACCAACCTGACCAGCCAGTCCGTCCCGGTCGACCGGATCCAGGGCGTGCGGGTCAACCAGTCACTGTTGTGGCGCCCGCTCGGCTGGTACCGGATCGACGTCGACGTGATCGGCTACGGCTCGAGCTCGGAGCGCAGCGAGAACGGCTCCGACGTGAGCAGCATCCTGGTGCCGGTGGCCACCCGCGATCAGCTGGCCATGGTGCTGGACCGGATCCTGCCCGGCTTCGACCTGGACACCATCACCCTGCACCGCTCGCCGCCCCGGGCCCGGGTGATCCGGCCGATCGACGCCTGGACCTTCCGCTACGGCTGGGACGACGACGTGATCGTCAGCCGCTCCGGCATCCTGGTCAGCAGCACCGACATCGTGCCGCACGCCAAGGCCCAGTCGGTGCGGCTGGAGCAGGGGCCGCTGCAACGCCTGCTGCGGTTGGCCAGCGTGCACGTCGACACCCCGAGGGGCCCGGTCAACCTGGTCGCCCATCATCTCGATCAGACCGACGGCCGGCCGCTGGCCCTGTCGGAGCTGGACCGGGCCCGGGCCGCCCGGCACCGCGGCCGCCCGGACAGCACCGCGGTCACCGACGGCGTCGACGGCACGGGTAACACGGAAAGCACCGACAGCAACGGGCAGTCGGACTCCCCCTACCGGACCCGGGCGTCGGCCGCAGATCGTCCGGTCCTGGCCCGGTTCGAGCTGGACGAGAGCCGCTACCTCGGCGGCGGTGGCGAGTCGCGGGTCTACGCCGTCGACGACGCCCGGGTGCTGCGGATCTACCGCGAAACCCACGAGTCGCCGCAGCAGATGATCGATCAGCTGCGTCCGGCCTACGCCCACTGGCAGGGCCAGCCGGAACTGCGCTCGATCACGCCGGCGCTGGAGCTGCCGATGATCGTCGACGCCGGCCGGATCGAGGGACGGGTGTTCAGCGTCGACACCCGGATGTCGGGACGTTCGTTCTCGTCCTGGCTGCCGACCGCGAACGAGGTCGAGCGGCGGACGGCCTACCTGAGCTATCTCGACACCGCCGGTCTGATCCGCCGGCTGGATCCGCCCGGGCCGGAGTTCGCCCGTCCGTTCGGCGACCGGCCCCAGAATTTCCCGTCCCTGCAGGGATTGCTCCATGATCAACTGCAGCGGGCGCTCGGCCGGATCGACCATGTCGGGTTCCCCGAGGCCGAGACGTGGGCCCGCCAGGTGGTGGACGCGGTCGCCGACCGGCGCTGCCGGCCCCAACTGGTCCACGGCGATTTCTTTCCCGGCAACACCTACGTCCGACGCGAACGGGACGGCCGGATCGTGGTCCGGGGGGTGGGCGACTTCAGCCCGCACACCCTGGTCGCCGATCCGCTGATGGACCTCTTCGGCGCGGTGATCCTGATGGAACTGGAGCCCTACGACGGCGTCGCCACCGACGCCCGCTGGCTGGCCGACGTCGTCCGTGAGCAGGTCGGTGCCGAGGAGTTCGCCTGGTTCGAGGTCTATCGCCGCTACTACTCGGTCTACTACGGCGACGACCCCACCGTGGTGGCCTGGGCCCGGACCCAGCTCACCGGTTGACGGCCCAGGATTCCAACCGCTGCAGCGTTTCCGTGATCGACCGGCGGTTCCGGTCCCGGGCGCCGATCAGGCCGTAGACCGGCCGTAACGGTGCCCGGGTCTCGTCGAACTGCTCGGTCACCCTCGTGCTCTGCTCGTCGATCGGCTCCAGCAGATAGCGCCAGACGTGCCGGCCGAAGTGACGCCAGGCGATCCGGCGGCCCTCCTCGAACTCGACCACCGTGTTCTGGATCCGGTAGGGGGCGCCGAGCTTCATGCTCATGCCGAACTTCGCCCCCGGTGTCAGCCGGGCCGGGGCGTCGTCCAGCGGGCCTCGGACGCTGCCCGAGCCGTCGATCAGCCCGTGCCGCGACGGGTCGGCCAACAGGTCGAAGATCGCTGCGGCCGGGGCCGGGATGGTCCGGGTCTCGGAGATGACAGGGTCGGCGGTCATGGCCCCAGTGTGGCCCGGTCCGCCCGTCGGTGCACGCCGGCCCGACGGTCGCCCTGTCTGTCGCAGCAGGCGGCCAAGGCCTAGGCTCGCTGCCATGAGCGAAGAGGCCAGCACGGATCGTCCCGTCCTCGGTATCGACATCGGCGGGAGCGGCATCAAGGGCGCACCGGTCGATCTGTCCACCGGTGAATTCGCCGCGGACCGGCTTCGGATCGACACCCCGGAGAAGTCGACACCGCAGAACGTGGCCAAGGTGGTGGCCGAGATCGTCGACCACTTCTCCGACTCGGTCGGCGACGGCCCGCTCGGCATCGACATCCCCGCCGTGGTCACCCACGGAAGGACGCGGTCGGCGGCCAACATCGACAAGTCCTGGATCGACTGCGACGCGGCCCAGATCTTCGAGGACGAGTTGCAGCGACCGATCTATCTGGTCAACGACGCCGACGCCGCCGGGGTCGCCGAGGTGCAGTACGGCGCCGCCGCCGGGCACCCCGGTCTGGTGCTGATGGCCACCCTCGGCACCGGGATCGGCAGCGCGCTGCTCTATCGCGGCGTGCTGATCCCCAACAGCGAGCTGGGCCACCTGGAGATCGACGGCCACGACGCCGAGAAGCGGGCCGCCTCCAGCGCCAAGGAGGACGGAGACCTGTCCTGGAAGGAATACATCCCCCGGCTGCAGCGGTACTTCGAGGTGGTCGAGGCGCTGTTCTGGCCCGACCTGATCGTGGTCGGCGGCGGGATCAGCAAGAAGAGCGAGAAGTTCCTGCCCGAACTGAAACTGAACTCCGAGATCGTGCCGGCCAAGCTGTTGAACACCGCCGGCATCGTCGGCTCGGCCTGGCTCGCCGCCGACCGGCACGTGCACGGCGAGGCACCGACCCAGCTGACCAGCACGAAGCCCAAGTTCAACTACGTCGCACCGGGCTGAGCGCTACCGGGCTGGGCGGCACCGGTCTGCTGAGCGCTACATCCGGTCGGGGGCAGGGATCCCGAGCAGACCGAGGCCGCGGGCCAGCACCCGCCGGCTGGCCAGACAGAGTGCGAGCCGGGAGGCGCGCACCTCGCCCTCGGACTTCAGCACCGGGCACTGCTCGTAGAACGTGCTGAGGGCGACCGCGGTGTCGTAGAGGTAGGCGCACAACCGGTGCGGGCGCAGGTTCGTGGCGACGTCGGCCACCGCATCGCCGAAGGCGCTCAGCTGCAGCGCCAGCGCCTGCTCCGCCGGCTCGCTCAACTCCAGCACCTGCTCCGGGATCGAGATGCCTTCGGCCTCGGCCCTGCGCAACACCTGACACATCCGGGCGTGGGCGTACTGCAGATAGGGCCCGGTGTTGCCGGTGGTCTGCACCATCCGGTCGATGTCGAAGACGTAGTCCTTGTTGATGCCGCTGGACAGGTCGGCGTACTTGACCGCGGCGAGGGCGACCGGCCGGGAGACCCGCTCCTCCGCGGCGTCCAGCAACACCGTCAAGGGGACGGCCTTGCCCTCGCGGGTCTTGAACGGCTTGCCGTCGGTGCCGAGCACCAGGCCGTAGCCGACGTGCTCGGCCGAGACGTCCGCGGGCAGATAGCCGGCCCGCCGACAGACCTCGAAGATCATCTGGAAGTGGTCGGCCTGCCGGGCGTCGGTGACGTAGATGATCCGCCCGGCGTCCAGGTCGGTGACCCGGTGCCGGATCGCCGCCAGATCGGTCGCGTCGTAGCCGAAGCCGCCGTCGGACTTCCGCACGATCATCGGCGCGTTGTAGCCCTCGACGAAGACGCACAACGCGCCGTCGTCGATCACCGCCACCCCCTTGGCCTCCAGATCGGCGGCCACCACCGGCAGATCGTCGTTGTAGATCGACTCCCCGGCCAGGTCGTCGTCGGTGAGCAGGACGTTCATCCGGTCGTAGGTGGTGTTGAAACCGGCCAGCGAGACGTCGATCAGGTCGGTCCAGATCGCCCGGGTCTGTGGGTCGCCGCTCTGCAGGGCGACCACCCGGGCCCGGGCGGCGGTGGCGAAGGTCTCGTCGGAGCGGAAGTGGTTCTGGGCCCGGGCGTACAGCTCGGCCGCCTCGGGCAGCGTCAGCGCCGCGGCCTCCGTCCCCTCGTGCAGGATCTGCTCGACCAGCATGCCGAACTGGGTGCCCCAGTCGCCGATGTGGTTCTGGGCGATCACGGTGTGCCCGAGCGCGCGCAGCACCCGGTTGAAGCAGTCGCCGATGATCGTGGTTCGCAGGTGCCCGACGTGCATCTGCTTGGCCACGTTCGGGTGGGAGTAGTCGATCACCACCCGCTGGGGTCGGTCGGTGGCCACGATGCCGTCGCGATCGTCGCCGAGCAGTCGGCTCACCCCGTCGGCCAGGGTCGAGGCCTTCAGCCGGAAGTTGATGAACCCGGGGCCGGCGATGTCGGGGGCCTCGCACAGGTCGGCGACGTCGAGCCGCTCGATGATCTCCTGGGCGAGCTCGCGCGGCGGACGTCCCTCGCTCTTGGCCAGCCGCAACGCGACGTTGGACTGGAAGTGGCCGAACTGGGGTTTGGTGGCCGGTCTCAGTTCGGGATCGATACCGGTGGCGGAGCGGACCCGTTCGGCGAGCGTGGCGTGCAGTGAGGACACAGTGCACGAGTATCCCACCGCCCGGCATGTGGACGAACCGGAATACTCCTCGTCCCGATCGCCTTGTGCCTCACATGACCTCAGTACCGAACATTCAGCTCAACGACGGCCGCTCGATCCCGCAGTTCGGGTTCGGCGTGTGGCAGGTCTCGACCGACGACATCGTCCCGGCGGTGACCAAGGCCCTCAAGACGGGCTACCGCCACATCGACACCGCCGCCATGTACGGCAACGAGGAGGGCGTCGGCCAGGCCATCGCCGACTCCGGGATCGCCCGGGACGACCTCTGGGTCACCACCAAACTGAACAACGACGCGCACGGCTTCGAGGCCTCCCAGGCCGCGGCCAAGGACAGCATCAAGAAGCTCGGTCTCGACTACGTCGACCTCTTCCTGATCCACTGGCCGATGCCGGCGAACGAGGACTACGTGGAGACCTGGAAGGGCCTGGTCGAGCTGCAGAAGCAGGGTCTGGCCAAGTCGATCGGCGTCTCCAACTTCGAGCCCACCCACCTGAACGCGATCATCGAGGCCACCGGCATCACCCCGGCGGTCAACCAGGTCGAGGTGCACCCGACGTTCACCCAGAAGGGTCTGGTCGAGGCGAACGAGGGCCTCGGGATCAAGACCGAGGCCTGGAGCCCGCTGGGTCAGGCCGACGACATCAAGAACGACGTGATCGCCGGCATCGCCGACAAGTCGGAGAAGACCGCGGCCCAGGTGATCCTGCGCTGGCACATCCAGAAGGGCCACATCGTCTTCCCGAAGTCGACCACCCCGTCGCGGATCGAGGAGAACTTCGACATCTTCGACTTCGAGCTGAGCTCCGACGACGTCGCCGCCATCGACGCGGTGAACGCCGACAACCGGATCGGCCCGAACCCGAACGAGATGAACTGACCTCTCGCGGCTGAGCGCAACAGGCCGTAGCCGAAGGCCCGGACTCCGTCGGGAGTCCGGGCCTTCGCGCGTTCTGCGCCGACTCCGATCGCCCAGCCCGAGGGCGCGGACCCAGGATGCGCAGGTCGACTGGTTCCTGATCAGGAAGCAGAGACCCGGCGACCGCCTCGACCGTGGCCGCCGGCCAGACCGGGGACGGCGCGGCGGGCGACGCAGACACCCCAACCGAGCATCGGCCAGATCGGCCAGAAATACCAGGCGCCGGCGGCGAGACCGACGACCAGCCAGATGCCGATCAGCAACGCCATCGTCCCCAGATAGCTGCCGACGTAGGCCGGCAGACCGTGCCCGACGGCCGCACACCGTCGGTTCCGGACGTCCGATCCGTGCGGACGCGCGATCTCGTCCGGCCGGGGCTGCGCCGGCGGCACGATCCTTGTGACCGGTAGATCCTGCTGCAGGACGGCCAGCTCGCCGGCGGTACGGGCCCGGAGCAACCGGTCCGACCGCTCGTCGAACTCGTCCATCGCGAGGTAGCCGTCGGCCAACGCCCGACTCAGAACCTCCGCGACCCGGTCTCGATCGGCGTCGCCGATCCGTCAACCCCGACCGGCCAATGCTCGCTCCGGCGTCTGTCCCCACCTCACGGTCTGTGCTCATATGTCAAGACTGACGTGTAAATCTCGACACGTCAAGAGGTCTCCGACCGGATTCTCCTCCGGCTGACAGTGCGGGCACCAGTAGCTCCGGCGCTCCTGCCCGGCCGGGCCGAACTCCTCCGTCCGGATCGGGGTCCTGCACCGGCGGCAGGGTTGTCCCGGACGTTCGAAGACGTAGTGCTGTCGGCCGTTGCGCAGATCTCCGGTGGACGTCTGCTGCCCGCGGGTCCGGTTGGCCATCAGCAACTGCCGGGCCCGGACGCACAACCGGCGCAGGTCGCGCACCCGGCCGACCGGCGTCCGTGGGTGGATTCCCTGCAGGAACAGGACCTCGGAGCGGTAGAGGGTGCCGACGCCGGCCAGATTGCGCTGGTCCAGCAGGGCCTCACCGACGCTGCGCTCGGGGTGCAGCCCGATCCGCCGCAGCGCCTCGCCCAGATCCCAGTCCGGGCCGAGCAGATCCGGTCCCAGATGGCCCACCACCTCGTCCTCCTCGGTGGTCGGCAGCAGTTCGACCACCGGCAACCGGTAGCCGACGGCGTCCAGGCCCTCGACCGCCAACACGGCGCGGATCTCGTGCTCCGGCCCACCCGACCAACGCCGGCCGGCCGGATAGATCCGCCAGCTGCCCTCCATCCGGAAGTGGGTGTGCAGAGTGGCTCCGTTGCCGAACCGGAACAGCTGGTGCTTGCCGCGGGAGACCACCTCATCGACCCGGACGCCGGTCAGGTCGGTCTCGGCCAGCTGCGGCACCCGGAACTCACACCGGGTCAGCAGTTGACCGGCCAGAGCGCGGTTCAGTCGCTGACAGGACAACCACACCGTGTCTCCCTCGGGCACGGGCCGAGTGTGCCATCAGCCGGGTTTGCCATCATGAGCCCATGGCTCAGCGCGCGTACACGATCACCCGGCCCCGGATCGTCACCGTGGTGATCGTCGCCGTCGCCGGGGTGGTCGGCGCGTTGCTGCCCTACCTGACGGTGACCTACCTGGACTTCACCTCCCAGCAGGTCCGGCCGACGCACGCGCTGTTCCCGACCACGAAGATGCTGTCCACGATGGACATCGGCTACTTCCCGTCCTCGGGCCGGGCCAACGCCGACACCATCGGGCACGGGATCGCCCTGCTGCAGTTGGGATCCACCATGCAGGAGATCGGGACGGTGGTGGCCGTCATCACCGTCTTCGGCATCTTCATGAACGAGATCAACAAGTTCATCTGGTGGCCGCTGCTCGTCTCCGGCTTCCTGCTCGTCCTGGGCCCGGTCTTCGTCTTCCTCGGCGCCCACGCCATGACCAGCGCGAACGTCGCCCTGTCGGTCCGGTTCGGCTGGATCCTGCTGGTACTGACCGGGGCGTTCGTGATCGTGACCGCACTGCGCAACCGTTCCCGGCTGGACAGCTACCGCGGCGTCTGAGGTCGTGGGCCGACCACCACCTCCAGAGCCATTCCTGGATAGCCGTTCCTCGATAGCCATTCCTCTACGGCCGTTCCTCGATAGCCGTTCCTCTATAGCTACGGCATGAGTATGGTGACCCCGAGGTCGCCGTGACGCGGCGATGCTGCGTCCTTCTCCAGTGCAGAAGAGGTCCACGATGTCCACTGCCGCGCCCGCTCGCCGCCGTACCCCGTTGACGCCGGACCAGCGCAACTCCTTCATCGCGGCCCAGCTGGGCTGGACGATGGACGCGTTCGACTACTTCATCGTGGTCTTCGTCTACGCCGACATCGCCCAGAGCTTCGGCCGGCCGAAGGTCGAGGTGGTCTTCATCACCACCGCGACGCTGGTGATGCGTCCGGTCGGAGCGTTGCTCTTCGGCCTGCTGGCCGACAAGTTCGGCCGACGGCGACCGCTGATCATCGACGTCTGCTTCTACTCCGCCTGCGGCTTCCTCTGCGCGTTCGCCCCGAACCTGACGGTGTTGGTCATCCTGCGGGTGCTCTACGGGATCGGGATGGGTGGCGAGTGGGGTCTCGGCGCGGCGCTGGCGATGGAGAAGATCCCGGCCGAGCGACGGGGCTTCTTCTCCGGACTGCTGCAGGAGGGCTACTCGTTCGGCTACCTGCTCGCCGCGCTGGCCTATCTGCTGGTGCACAGCGGCCTCGGCCTCTCCTGGCGATGGCTGTTCGGGCTGAGCGTGATCCCGGCGCTGATCAGCCTGATCATCCGCTCCCGGGTGAAGGAGTCCGAGGTCTGGGAGAACGCGCAGCAGAACATGTTGGTGACCAAGACCCGGGTCCGCGACATCCTGCTGCAGGGCAAGGTGATCCGCCGCTTCATCTACCTGGTGATCTTGATGACGGCCTTCAACTGGATGAGCCACGGCACCCAGGACGTCTATCCCACCTTCCTGCAGGCCGACGCCTCCAGCGGCGGGATCGGGCTGAGCGCCAACACGGCCACCCTGATCGCGGTGGTCTACAACATCGGCGCCATCGGCGGCGGGCTGCTCTTCGGCACCCTGTCCTCGAGATTCGGCCGTCGCTACACGATCGCCTTCTGTGCGGTGCTCGGGTTGCCGATCGTGCCGTTGTTCGCCTACTCCACCCACGTCGGATTCCTGTGTCTGGGGTCGTTCCTGATGCAGTTGATGGTGCAGGGTGCCTGGGGCGTGATCCCGGCCCACCTGACCGAGATGAGCCCGGACGCGATCCGCGGCTTCTACCCCGGGGTCACCTACCAGCTGGGCAACCTGCTCGCCTCGCTCAACCTGCCGATCCAGGAGAGCCTGGCCGCCAAGCACGGTTACCCGTTCGCGCTGACCGCCACCATCGTCCCGGTGCTGATCGCCGTCGCCGTACTGACCCTGATCGGCAGTGAGGCGAGAGGCATCACGTTCGGCCGGCAGTCGACCGCGACCGAGCCGGCCCAGTCGGGCTGATGCCCGCCCCGCTCGTCACCCTGATCAGGACCGCGGGACTCGGGACAGGGGCGGTCGCGGCGGCCGTGCTGGGGTCGGTGACCTTCGTCCGGCTGCGGTCCTGGCGTCACGTCCACCCGGCCGACCAGGTGCCCTACCGGCCGGTCGGGTTGGTGCTGGGGGCCCAGGTCTACGCCGACGGACGTCCGTCGCCGTTCCTGGCCGCACGGCTGGAGCTGGCGCGGCAGTTGTTCGCTGCCGGCCGGATCGGTGTCGTGCTGGTCTCCGGCGACCACCAGGCCCCGGAGTACGACGAGCCGCAGGCGATGCGGACCTACCTGATCGGACGCGGGGTGCCGGCCGAGGCGATCGTCACCGACGGCGGCGGCCTGGACACCTACGACTCGTGCGTCCGGGCCGGCCGGACGTTCGGCGCCCGGGCCCTGACCGTGATCACCCAGAGCTATCACCTGCCCCGGGCGGTGGCCACGGCCCGCGCGGTCGGGCTGGACGCCGTCGGGGTCGGCGACGACAGCGTCCGTGCGGGCAGTCGGTCCTGGCGGCGCGGCGCGATCCGGGAACAGCCGGCCTGCGTCAAGACCGTGCTGGATCTGCTCTCCGGCCGCGACCCCAGCGCCGGTGAGCGCAGCGACGCCCTCCGCAGCGCCCTCGACGCCGTCGGACACTGACGGACACTGACGGGTCGCCGGTCCAGATCGACCGACCCTCATCTCGCCTGCGCTCGGCCTGACCCGGCTCTTGCTCACTCTTGCGTACGTGTGTAATCATGTAAGTAAGTGATGACAGCAAGTGAAAGGAGATCATCATGAACACGCACTCATTCGAGAGCAGAGAAGACCGACCCGGCGAGCCGGGAGGGCGTCGGCGCCACCACGCCGGACCCCCGCACCGTGGCCCGTTCGGTCACGGTGGCCCGGGTGGCCCGGGCGGCGCCGGCCCGTGGGACGGCGACGGCGACGAGGACGGCCCCCGCGGTCCTCGCGGCCGCGGCCCGCGTGGCGAAGGCCGTGGCCCCCGTGGTGACGGTCCCCGTGGCAGTGGACCCCGTGGCAGCGGCCCCCGTGGCCGTGGTCCCCGGGACGAAGGCGACGACGAGGGCGGGCCCCGGGGTGGACGCGGCCGACGCGGCTTCGGCCGGCCGGGCGGCTGGCAGAACGTCGACGTCCCGTCCGCCGACGACGCGCAGGCCTGGTTCGAGGGCCGGCTGCCCGAAGGCTGGTTCAGCGAGGTCAGCGTGGACGTCGACCGGGAAGAGATCATCGTCTCCGGCACCCTGGCCGACGCCGACGAGAAGGCCGAGCAGGCCGCGGCCGAGGGCCGGATCAGCCGGTTCCGGGCCGACACCCGCGACGAGCGGGTGACCATCGCCGAGGAGGCCCAGAGCCGTTACGGCCGCAAGGTCTCCTGGGGCGCCCGCGCCGGTGAGGTCGAGACCCTCTTCACCCACATCTCGGTGCCGGTGATGACCAGGCTGCAGCAACCCGAACGCCGGGTGCTGGACACGCTGGTCGACTCCGGCGTGGCCCGCTCCCGCTCGGAGGCCCTCTCCTGGGCCGTCCGGCTGGTCGGCGAGCACAGCGAGAACTGGTTGTCGGAGCTGCGGACCGCGATGTCCGAGGTGGACAAGCTGCGCTCGCAGGGGCCGAACCTGTAAGTCCTCGGGTCCGCGAGCCGGACCCGGGCAGGGACCTGGGCGGGAATAGCCCGGTGTCCTCGGTGTTGTGACCAGCAGTGCCCGACTTCGGTCGGGCACTGCTGTTTTTCTGTCTGAGGAGAGGACCACCCATCATGACGACCACCGTGACCGCACTGTCCGCACCCGAGGCCAGCGCCGCCTTCGAGACCACCACCCTGGAGCGCCGGGAGGTGAGCGGCGACGACATCCGGATCGACATCAGCTTCGCCGGCATCTGCCACTCCGACATCCACACCGTCCGGGAGGAGTGGGGCACCGCCAGCTTCCCGCTGACCCCGGGCCACGAGATCGTCGGCACGGTGGCCGAGATCGGTCCCGAGGTGACCCGGTTCAAGGTCGGCGACACCGTCGGCGTCGGCTGTTTCGTCAACTCCTGCGGCAAGTGCGCCGCCTGCAAGGACGGCGAGGAGCAGTTCTGCGCCGAAGGTGTGGTGCAGACCTACAACAGCAAGGACTACGACGGCACCCCGACCCAGGGCGGCTACAGCCAGGGCATCGTCGTCCGCGAGCACTTCGTGGTCAAGGTCCCGGACTCGCTCGAGCTGTCGGCCACCGCTCCCCTGCTCTGCGCCGGCATCACCACCTACGCCCCGTTGAAGCGTTACGGCGCCGGCCCGGGCACCAAGGTCGGCGTGATCGGGATGGGCGGCCTCGGCCACGTCGCGGTCAAGATCGCCCACGCGATGGGTGCTGAGGTGCACGTGCTCAGCCGCACCGAGGACAAAAAGGACGACGGGCTCGAGTTCGGGGCCGACGAGTACCACGCCACCAAGACCGACGGCTCGGTGTTCGAGAAGCTGGCCGGCGAGTTCGACCTGATCATCAACACGGTCGGCGCCGGGATCGACCTGGACCAGTACTTCGGGCTGCTCGGTCGCGGCGGCACGATGGTCAACGTCGGCGCCCCGAGCGAGAAGCAGGACTTCTCGATGTTCTCGCTGCTCACCATGCGTCGGGTCTACGCCGGCTCGATGGTCGGCGGTCTGGAGGAGACCCAGGAGATGCTGGACTTCTGCGCCGAGCACAACATCACCGCCACCGTCGAGGTGATCAGGGGCGACCAGGTCGACGACTACTACGACAAGGTCGTCTCCGGTGACGTCCGCTACCGCGCGGTGATCGACACCGCCACCCTCTGAGCCCTGCTCAGCGGTCCGTTCCGCCATCATGGCGGGATGGAACCTGACCGTCGCCGAACGCTCTCGGCCGCCTTCGGCGCCGGCGGGGCGGGCTACGAGCAGCTGCGGCCCGGCTATCCGGGCGCAGCGCTCGACTGGTTGACCGACGGCATCGCACCCGGCGCCGAGGTTGCCGACCTCGGCGCCGGGACCGGCAAACTCTCCAGATCCCTGCTGGAGCGGGGTTTCCGCGTGACCGCCGTCGATCCGTCGGCGGACATGCTGGCTCAGTTGAGCTCGTCCGGGCTGCCCGGGCTCAGCTGCCGGATCGGGACCGGCGAGGCCACCGGCCTACCGAGGCGTTCGGTGGCGCTGGCGACCTTCGCGCAGTCCTGGCACTGGGTCGAGCCCACGGCCGGGTTCGCCGAACTGCGCCGGATCCTCCGCCCCGGCGGGCGGGTCGGCTGGGTCTGGAACTTCGTGGACGTCCGGGTCGACTGGGTCCGCGAGCTCAGCGGCATCTGGCACAGCCTGACCGCCGGTGAGGTCACCGATCCGGACTCGCAGGCACCGGTTCCGGGCCACGGCTTCGGGCCGCTGGAAGCGACCGTGGTCGAGTGGACCGCGCCGATGACGACCGCCGACCTCGCCTCTCTCGTCACCACCCGCAGCTACTACCTCAGCGCCTCCGAGAGCGAGCGACAACGCGTCCGGGCAGAGGTCGGATCCTTTCTGCACCGTGAGTTCGGCTCCGTCGGGCGCGTCAGCCTGCCCTACCGGACGAGCTGCTACCGCACCGAGATGCGATGAGCAGCACCACTCAGGAGCGGTGCTCGCGGTAGTAGCTGATCAACGACTGGGTGGAGGAGTCCTGCGTGGCCAGCGCCTCGGAGTCGCCACCGACGGCCGGGGTCAACTCCTTGGCCAGCGTCTTGCCCAGCTCGACCCCCCACTGGTCGAAGCTGTCGATGCCCCAGATCGCGCCTTCGGTGAACACGATGTGCTCGTACAGGGCGATCAGCTCACCGACCACCTTCGGGGTCAACGCCGGCGCCATGATCGAGGTCGTCGGCCGGTTGCCACTGAACACCCGGGCCGGGACGATCGCCTCGGCCGTCCCTTCGGCGCGCACCTCCTCGGCGGTCTTGCCGAAGGCCAGGGCGGCCGTCTGGGCGAAGAAGTTGGCCAGGAACAACTCGTGCACGTCCGCGTCGTCGGCGTCGCGGTCGACCAGCGGATTGGCCGGGTTGGCCACCGCGATGAAGTCGGCCGGGATCAGCCGGGTGCCCTGGTGGATCAACTGGTAGAACGCGTGCTGGCCGTTGGTGCCGGGCTCACCCCAGAACACCTCACCGGTGTTGGTGGTGACCGGGCTGCCGTCCCAGCGGACGCCCTTGCCGTTGGACTCCATCGTGAGCTGTTGCAGATAGGCCGGGAACCGGTGCAGATACTGCGCGTAGGGCAGCACGGCGTGGGTTTCGGCCCCGAAGAAGTTGTTGTACCAGACGTTCAGCAGACCCATCAGCGCCGGCACGTTCTGCGCCAGCGGGGTGCTGCGGAAGTGCTCGTCGACGGCGTGGAAGCCGGCCAGGAAATCGGCGAAGTTCTCCTTGCCGATGGCGACGGCGACCGAGGTGCCGATGGCCGAGTCCACCGAGTAGCGGCCACCCACCCAGTCCCAGAAGCCGAACGCGTTCTGCGGGTCGATGCCGAACTCCTCGACCTTGTCCAGTGCGGTGGAGACGGCGACGAAGTGCTTGGCCACGGCGTCCTTGCGGGCCTCGTCGCTCTCGTCGATCGACCCATCGGCGCGCAGACCGTCCAGCAGCCAGGCCCGGCAGAGTCGGGCGTTGGTCAGCGTCTCCAGGGTGGTGAACGTCTTGGAGGCGACGATGAACAGCGTCGTCTCCGGATCGAGATCACCGGTCTTCTCGGCCACGTCGGTGGGATCGATGTTGGAGATGAACCGGCAGCTCAACCCCTGCTGCTTGTAGGGCAGTAAGGCCTCATAGACCATCACCGGCCCGAGGTCGGAGCCGCCGATGCCGATGTTGACCACGGTCTCGATCCGCTTGCCGGTGACCCCGGTCCACTCACCGCCGCGCACCTTGTCGGTGAAGGCGTAGATCTTGTCCAGCACCTCGTGCACGTCGGCCACGACGTCCTGGCCGTCCACCTCGAGGCTGGCGTCGGCCGGGTCGCGCAACGCGGTGTGCAACACGGCGCGGTCCTCGGTGACGTTGATGTGCTCGCCGGCGAACATCGCGTCCCGGCGCTCGGCCACACCGCACTGCTCGGCCAGTTGCACCAGAGCGGCCAACACCTCGGGGTCGAGGAGGTTCTTCGACAGGTCGACGTACAGGTCGGCCGCGGTGAAGCTGAACGTCTTCGCCCGGTCCGGATCGGCGTCGAACCAACCGCGCAGATCGGGGGTCAGGCCGTCGTGCAGGCCGCCCAGCTTCGTCCAGGCCTCGGTGGTGGTGGGGTCAACCGGTGATGTCATCTTCTCCGCCTCTGCGAGTCGGCGCGCACCTGCGGCGCCGGTCGGGTCCGTTGGTCGAACCCTACTGAACCGCCGATCTGGCCCTGGCCGAGGCTCGGCCCCGGCGAACCTGGATAGGTTGGAGCGGTGGCAGACCCCCGATTGAGCCGCGCCCGAGGTGAGACGCACGCGCACCCGCAGGTCGCGCCCGGCTTCGAGTCCGCGGTCCGCACCGATCTGGAGCGGATCCGGTTCTCCCACGCCTTCTCCCGGTTGGCCGAGGTGACCCAGGTGGTGACCTCGACCGCGACCGGCGGCGTCGTGCACAACCGGCTGTCGCACTCGATCAAGGTGACCGCGATCGCCCGGGCCATCGCCGTCCGGTTGAAGCAGCACACCGAGCCGGAGCTGCTGGACCGGCTCGGCGGGCTCGACCACGTCGTCGTCCAGGCCGGCGCCGCCGCGCACGATCTCGGGCACCCGCCGTTCGGCCACAACGGTGAGCGGATCCTGGACCGGATCGGCCGGGAGCGGTTCGGGCTGCGGGACGGTTTCGAGGGCAACGCCCAGACGTTCCGGATCATCACCGAACTGGAGGTGCAGGGCCCGGGCGACGAGGGACTCAACCTGACGACGGCCGTCCGGGCCGCGGTGTGCAAGTACCCGTGGGGACGCTTCGCCGTGCCCGATCCGCATCCCACCGACTGGCCGGAGCCGCCCCGAGGGGCCGGACACGGCCGGGACGCGCCCGGGGCCGGCAAGTTCTCCGCCTACGACCTCGATCTCGGCGAGATGCAGCAGGTGTTGGCCGCCTTCCCGAACCTGCCGCCCGGCCGGCAGACGCTGGAGTGCTCGGTGATGGATCTGGCCGACGACATCGCCTACTCCCTGCACGACGTCGAGGACTTCCACCGCTCGACGGTGCTGCAGTACTCGGCGGTGGCGCCGGAGTTCCGGGAGTGGGTCGGTACCCGGGTGCATCTGGCCGGTCTGTCCGATCAGCGCCTCCGCGAGCTGCGCCGGATGCCGGGGGTCGGGCTGGAGCGGCTGCGCCGCCGGTTGCGGGACAAGGACGGCTGGATCTTCGACGAGGACGTGTTCACCGAGGCCGTGTTGCGGGTGGGTTCGGAGTTCGTGGACGGCGTCCTGGCCGAGCCCTACGACGGCTCGATGGTCGCCGACCGGGCGGTCTCGGGCTTCACCTCGCACTGGATCGACGAGTTGATCATCGCCGTCCGGGTGCTGACCGACCCGCCGGTCCGGGCCGGCCACGTCACCCTGTTGCCGGAGGCCTGGCACGCGGTGTCGGTGCTGAAGTTCGTCCACTCCTACTTCATCCTGGAGCGGCCCGACCTGGCCATGTTCCAGCGCGGCCAGGCCGAGACGTTGTCCCGGCTGGTGACCGCCTTCGACGACTGGCTCTCCGACCGGACGGACGCCGGCCGCGCGCCGCACCGCCTGCTGGACCTGGTCGAGGCCGCCCGGCTCGGCTACGAGCGTCTCGCCGAGACCACCCCCGAACTGCTGGGGCCGCGGACGTCGCCGGCCGAGTTGGCCCGGATGGGCCGCGGCCGCGGAGTGATCGACTACGTCAGCGGGCTGACCGACGAGCAGGCGATCGCCTTCGCCGGCCGGCTGGGCGGGGCGGCCAACAGCGTGTTGTGGTCGGCCGGCGACATCTGAGCGGCTCCGGTGTCCGGACCGGGTCGGACCGGGTCGGATTGGATTGGGTCGGATCGATCACGGCCTGGGCAGACCGACCCAGGTCGAGTAGTAACCGCCGCCGGTGAGTGGCGTGTCGTCGGCGACCACCAGCAGTCGGTCACCACGGGCGGTGAGGTTGCTGATGAACTGGGTGCCGGTCGCCGGTGGCGCGCGGCAGGGACAGCGACGTCCGTTTCCAGGCCTGCCCGTCCAGGCTGGTCCAGGCGGCGGCGTCCTCGTTGTCGGCCGGTCCGACCTCACCGGCGGCGAGGTAGCCGCCGGGGACGCTGATCACGTCGAAGACGTCGGAGGGCTCCTCCACCGGGGTTCCCCGTTGCCAGCCGAACCCACCGGTGGAGGAGACCCAGGAGATCAGCCGGCCCTGGTCGCCGGCGGTGCGGTGGCCGATCGCGGTGAGCACCAGTTGCTGGCCCGCCACCAGCCGGGCGTTGCCGGCGGAGTAGATGCCGTCCGGCTGGTCCAGCACGTCCGGGTCGCTCCAGACCAGGCCGTCGTCGCTGCGCCAGACCGCGACCCGGGAACGACCGGCCGTGGTGATCGAGCCGACGGCGACGAAGCCCGACCCGACCGACCGCACCGCGTCCACGCCGATCGAGCCGTTGACGGGAGCCCGGAAACCTTTCCAGGGCGACCGGTTGTTGTCCTTGTCGCTGTCGGACACGTAGGTCTGGGTGGTGCCCGTGCCGTGGTGCCAGGTCGTTCCGTCAGCGGAGAACCAGAAGGCGAGGTCCTGATGGCCGTTGGCCCAGTGAGCGCCGGCCAGCACGATCCCGCCGGGACCGGCCACCAGCGCCGAGGTGGTGTAGAAGCCGTAGTTGTCCTTCACCGGTGAGACGAAGGTGGACGAGGTGACCGCTCGCCAGTTCGCGTCGGTCGGCTTCTTGATCCAGACCGCCGCCCGGGAGCCCCGGGCCGGGCGCACCGTGCCGCTGATCAGCGCGGTCCCGTCCCCCGTCACCTCGAGATCGCTCACCCCGATGCTGTCCACTGCGGCCGAGCGGCCCGGCAACTCCTCGCCCTGCCAGGTCCTGCCGTCACCGGAGGACCAGCTGACGGCCTCCGACGAGGCCGTCCCGGCCGCCAGATAACCCGAGCCGTCCTGAACGACGCCGCCGACCGAGACCCAGGGCCGGCCCGCGGTCGCCGCGGCCGGCACGGCGACCGGGCTGACCGCACTGCCGCTGACCCGCCAGATCATCGGGCTGTCCGAGCCGCTCGCCGCGCTGGACCCGACCACGATCACGTCCCCGCCGACCACGGCGGCGCCGTTGGCGTGCTGGTCCCGGACCCCACCGAGCCCGGACCCGGGGAGCGGCCGGCCGGAGTCCAGCCTGGACCCGACGGTGATCCGGGCGTCGGACGGGCTCTGGCCGACGGACCCGTAGGTGACCCACTGCCGACCGGTGTAGACCGTGCCCGCCGGATATTCGTCGGCCTTCGTGTTCCACCCACCGAGGGTGGAGCCGTTCTTCCACCGGGCCGCGGTGGCGTCACCGGTCAACAGCACCGCATCCCAACGTCCCTTGTCGTCGGTGAGGCTGCCCTGGGCCAACAGTGCGAAGTGGCCACCGGAGACCGACAACTGGTCGGCGTAGGCGCGGTAGTCCCCGCCCAGATCGGCGGCGGTGGTGGCCTGGGTCCAGTGCACCCCGGCGTCGGTGCTGCGCCACACGGCGATCCGGTCGGGCTGTCGGGTACTGGCGTCGTCCTCGATCCCACCGGCGATCACCCAGGTCCGACCGATGGCGGCCACGTCTGCGACCGAGGCCGTGCCCGCCGGGAAGCGGACCCCGGACGTGCTCAAAGCGTGCCGGGTCCAGCTCTGCTGGTCCGGGCTGGTCCAGACGATCACGTCGGCGAGACCGGCGCCGACGGCGCCGTCGTGGGTGCCGACGACGACCCAACCCGAGCTGGTGTAGGTCGCGGCCTCGACGTCGTCCTCGGCGGTGAAGACTCCCTTCGGAGCGGAGACGCGCTGCCAGTCCTTCCCGGTCGCGCTGAGCCAGAGCTGCGGGATGTCGTCGGCGTAGCCCATGGCCAGGAAGCCCTTGGCGCCGGTGGCGATCCCGGTCGCGTACTCGTCGTCGGATCGGCCCGGTGAACCGGCCGATCCGGGCCCGGACCGGTTCCAGTGCACACCGGAGTCCGTGCTGGTCAGGAACAGCGGCCGGGCGATGTTGTCGGAGGAGTCCACGCCGACGGCGACCACCGCAGCACCGCGGGCGGCGACGGCGTCGAGGTACTGGTCGGGGTGAACGGCGCTGCCGCCGGCCACCTTCGGGGCGGTGAAGTCGATCGGGCGGGCCACGCCCGCCGCGGCCGGCGTGGCCCTCGAGGACGTCACCGGTGCCGGGCTCGACCCGGAGCCGGTGCAACCGGCCAGGGTGAGCGCACCGATCAGCAGTGCGGCCAGGCGGGTTGCACGATGTGAGGTCATGGCCGAGACGTTAGGAAATTTCCCGTCCCGTCCGACAGACCCCGACGCACGATCTGTGGACAACTCGGCGAATTCACCCCGGACGGCTTGCTGCGACCACGACACTGGTGATCGTGGACGTGGTGCGCGAGATCTGGCGGCGGGCCACCGCCGTTCAGCAACCGCCGGCCCCGGAGGTGGTGCTGGGCCTGGCCCTGGTCGCCCTGGCCTGCGTGCTGATCCGACGCGTCTGGCCGCTCACCCGGCTCGTCGTCACCATCACCCACGAGGGAGCGCACGGGCTGGCCGCGCTGCTGACCGGACGCCGGCTGCGGGGCATCAACCTGAACCGCGACACCTCCGGATTCACCGTCTCACAAGGGAAACCCCGTGGCCCGGGCATGATCCTCACCCTGGCCGCCGGTTACCTCGGGCCGGCGATCGTCGGGCTCGGCGCCGCCCTGTTGCTGGCCCACGGCCGTGCGCTCGGGCTGCTCTGGTTGATCGTGGTGCTGCTCGGGCTGATGCTGTTGCAGATCCGCAACGGCTACGGCTTCCTGGTGCTGATCGGTGCGGGCGCGGTGATGGTGGCGATCAGTTGGTATCTGCCGGCGACCGTCCAGTCGGCGGTCTCCTACCTGATCGCCTGGCTGCTGCTGATCGCGGCCCCGAAGCCGGTGCTGGAGCTGATCGCCCAGCGCCGCCGTGGCCGGACGCCGAACTCCGACGTCGACCAGTTGCACCGGCTGACCGGGTTGCCCGGCGCGCTGTGGTCGGCCCTGTTCCTGCTGGCCAATCTGGCCGGACTGGTGGTCGGGCTGATGTTGTTGGTGCCGAGTGTGGTCGGGCTGCTGACTCAGGCGGCCTGATCGTAGCGGCGGCCGTCGGTCAGGGTCAGGCCCGCGTTCTCCAGTGCGGCCTCGACCCGGAGCCGTTCGATCTCCCGGTCCATCCCGGCCACGCCGTCGGTCAGCTCGTGCTCGATCCCGAGCATCGTGCAGGCCTGGATCAACACCTGGTCGTAGGCCATCCGGGCCCCCAGCTGCTGGACGGCCGAACGCTCGGACTCCACGCTGACCAGCAGCCGCAACCGTCGGATGTCCGCGGCCACCTGCTCGATCGGGACGCCGCTCGGGCGGCGGAGCGCCCGGACGTCCCGGCGCCGGCCCAGACCGCGTCCCGCCCGCCAGTTCATCGTCTTCTCGAAGCGCCACCGGGCGAAGCGCTCTTCCCACCCACCGCACAACGCCTCGAAGGCGAAGTGGAGCAGAATAGGGAGTCCGATCATCAGGCCGATGGCCACCGCGGCCAGGAACACCTGGTAGGGATCGGCTTTCATATCACGACCTTAAGCCCCGCAGCCGGGTGACACCACCGGAAGCGGCGAATTGGGTCCTTTTGGGACCAGAAACGAGATCTTGATGAGTACACCTGAATCCTTCGACGCGATCGTGGTCGGCGCCGGCCAGGCCGGACCGGGCGTCGCCTACTCCCTCGCCGGCCAGGGCAAGAAGGTGGCCGTGATCGAGATGGCGCAGGTGGGCGGCACCTGCCTCAACCACGGCTGCCGGCCGACGAAGGCCCTGCGAGCCAGCGGCATGGCCGCCCACCGGGCCCGGCGGGCCGCCGACTACGGCGTCCAGACCGGTGCGGTCAGTGTCGACTTCCCGGCCGTGATGCAGCGGATGCACACGATGATCGACTCGATGCGCGACTCGTCGCTGCAGGGGTTCGCCGACGAGGACAACATCGAGTTGATCTATCAGCAGGCCACCGTCCGGACCTCGCAGAGCGGTCCGCACGAGGTGACCATCGGTGACCGGGTGCTGAGCACCGAGCGGCTCTACCTCGACATCGGCGCCCGGGCCGTGGTGCCGGGGATCGACGGGCTGGACGACGTCGACTACCTGACCGAGGTCGAGCTGTTGCAGCTGACCGCGCTGCCGGAGAAGCTGATCATCGTCGGCGGCAGCTACATCGGCTGCGAGTTCGCCCAGATGTTCGCCCGGTTCGGCTCCGAGGTGACGATCGTCGCCGGTGGTGGGATCGCGCCGAAGGAGGACCAGGACGTCTCCAACTCGGTCCGCGACCTGCTGGAGTCCGAGGGGATCCAGATCGCCGACGGCCAGGCGGCCTCGGTGACCAAGGCTGCCGACGGGGGCGTCCGCGTCCAGGTCGGTGACGACACCGTGGTCGAGGGGACCCACCTGCTGCTCGCGACCGGACGCCGCCCGAACGTCGATCTGCTCGGGGAGGATCACGGTCTCGAGCTGGACGAGAAGGGCTACCTCAAGATCGATGACCGGTTCGCGACCTCGGCACCGGGGGTCTGGGCCCTCGGCGACGTCAACGGCCACGGCGCGTTCACCCACACCGCCTATCAGGACACCCAGATCCTGCTGGACGAGAGCCGCAGCCTGGACGGCCGGATCACCGCCTACGCGATGTTCACCGATCCGCCGCTGGGCCGGGTCGGGATGACCGAGGCCGAGGCCAAGGAGACCGGACGTTCGGTGCTGAAGGCCGACCTGCCGATGTCCGGGGTCAGCAAGGCCATCCTGGACAGCGAGACCGACGGCATGATGCGGATCCTGGTCGACGCCGACAGCGAAGAGATCCTCGGGGCCACCTTCTTCGGTCTGCACGGCGACGAACTGGCCCAGCAGATCGGCCTGGCCATCCAGGCCGGCGTCGGCTACCCCGCCGTCCGGGACGCGCTGCCGATCCACCCGACGGTCGCGGAGTTCATTCCCACCCTGCTCGGATCCCTGCAGCCGTTGAAGAGCTGAGCCGACCGCGGTCGCTCGGATGACCCGCGGTCGCTGTTACGACGGTCCCGGTTTGCGCTTTCGGCGCGGGCTGCCGGGACGGAAGGCGGAGACGTAGCGATCGTCGGTGAGCCAGAACCGCCAGGGCAGATCGACCGAACGGCTGATACCGACCCGGGGACCGGTGCTGACCGCACCGACAGATGCTGCGGCCGGGGTGAGCGTGATCGCCCCGGCCGTCAGCACGTCGACGCCGTCGTGCGAACGGTCGATGCCCAGCGCCTGGGTCAGCCGGCCGGGGCCCCGGGCGAGGTCCCGGTCGGCGATCCGGCTCCCCCGGCGCGCGCGGGCCCGGTCCAGCCCGTCGACGACCTCGCCGGCGCGCAGCAGCACGGCGGCGCCGTGGCCCTCGGCCCCGCAGGACACGTTGGCCGCGAAGTGCATGCCGTAGGAGAAGTAGACGTAGAGCCGGCCGGGCGGGCCGAACATCACCTGGTTGCGTGGCGTCGGCCCGCGGAAACTGTGCGAGGCCTCGTCGGCCTCACCGTCGTAGGCCTCGACCTCGGTGATCCGGACCGCTACCGCTTCGTGCCGCAGGGTCGATCCGAGCAGGGAACGGGCCGCCCGGACCGGATCGTGATCGAGTTCGAACCGCACTCAGCCGCCCGCCCGGGAGAGCAGTTCGACCGTGCCGCGGGCGCCGTCGACCCGGACCCGGTCACCACTGTGCAAGCGGGTGGTCGCATCGCCGCAGCCGACGACGGCCGGGATGCCCAGCTCACGGGCCACGATGGCCGCGTGGCTGAGCGGGGCGCCGACGTCGGTGATCACCGCCCGCGCCCGCGGGAACAGCGGGGTCCAGCCGACGTTCGTGACGCTGGTGACCAGGATCTCGCCGGCGGCGAACTCGTCCCCGGTGTCGGCGACCACGGCGACCACCCCCTCGACCAGGCCGGCCGAGCCCGGGAAACCGGTGACGATCGCTTCGCCGTCGGCTGATTTCTCTTGCCGGGTCGAGGAGTCGGCCACCACTCCCTCGACGTAGACGCCGGCCGCCCGGTGCGGATCGTCCGACCAGGCGAACGGGTCGAAATGCCCACGGATCATGCCCGGATAGGGCGGCAGCGAACGGTAGTCGGCGTAGGCCTGCTGCCGGCGCCGCACCTCGACGGCCTCCAACGGACGCCCTTCCAGCAGGTCGATCACCTCGTTCCAGTCGTAGCTGAACACCTGCTCACCGATGCCGGTGAGCTGGCCGGCGCGGACCCAGAACTCCCGCAGCACCCAGAAGAACCGGACCACCTCCGAGCGGGCCTCCTCGCGTCGCCGGGAGATCTCGGTCCAGCGGTCGACCTTGGCCGCGATGTTGGCCACCCGGTGCGGGTAGCGGCGGGTGAAACGCAGCCAGGCCTGCTGCCGGGTCCGCTCCTGGCGCCGCAGCAGCTCACTCACCGAGTAGTCGCCGGCCTGCTGCTGCTCGAGCGTCTTCTCCAGCCAGGCGGGGTCTTCGGCCGGTCGCGGGACCGAGATCTCGAACTCGTGCGGGCCGCGGTGCCCCCAGCGCTCGCGATAGGTGTCGGCGTCGATCTCGCCGTCGGCCAGTTGCTCCAGACCGACCAACGGCCCCAGGCTGGCCAGCTCGCCGGTGTCGGATCCGCTGTGCCCGGCCAGCAGCCGATCGGTGTCGGTCTCGCCGATCATCCGGTGCAGCGACCGCCGGATGGTGACCAGCACCGGGCCGTCGCTGCGGGTGGCCGCGGTCAGCATGGCGGTCGCCTCACCGAACTCGGGATGGATGATCTGCGTCCACAGCAGGGAGAGCTGGGCGCTCGAGGTGCAGTCGGCGATCATCCGGCGAAGCTGGGCGCAACGGGCCGGATGGGCGGCGAGATAGTCCGGCAGTCGGCGGGCGTCGCGGCGCGCGTGCACGGTCATCGACAGCGCGACCGGGACGACCAGTCGGGCCACCCGGGTCGGCGGCAGCTTCAGGTACGGGATGGTCAGGTCGTCGGGCAGCCGGCCGAACACCTCCCGGGTGAGGGCCCGGAACAGCCGCTCACCGATCCCGGCGCAACGGGCGATGGATGCCGCCATGCTCAGGTTGAGATAGAGCCGGCCGCCGACGATGCCGAACGCCACGAACGGCGGCACGGCCGACGTCGGCATCGCGTCGGCCAGGAACTCCCGGACCAGGCACCAGGTGGCCGGGGTCATCGTGTCCGGGATCGCCTCGCCGACGTTGCCGCTGGTCCACAGGCAGTCGACCGAGCGGCTGTCGTTCCACGGATCGTCCGGAATCCGCACCCCGGTGGTGATCGGGCGGGCCTGGACGATCGCCAGTTCGTCGCCGGTCCGGCACCACTCGACGTCCATCTCGCAGCCCCAGAGGTCGGCGATCACCCGTCCCATCAGGGCCAGTCGGGTGGCCTGCTCAGCGCTCAGCGAGGGTTCGGTCCGACGCAGCAGCGGGACGGGTCGGTCGGCGGTGCCGTTCCTGGTCCGGACGGTCATGATCGTCTTCTCGGCCACGGTCGTGGCCAGCACCTGGTGGTCCTCGGCGTCGATCCGGAAGCTGTCCGGCGTCACCCGGCCGCTGACCACCGCCTCCCCCAGACCCCAGGCCGACTCGATCTGGATCACCCCGGCCGCACCGGTGACCGGGTCGGCGGTGAACATCACCCCGGCGGCATCGGCCTCGGCCAACCGCTGCACCACCACGGCCAGGGCAAGACCGCCGGAGTCCACACCGTGCTGGGCCCGGTAACCGATGGCACGCTCGTTCCACAACGAGGCCCAGCACTGCTGCACGGCGGTCATCAGCCCGCGACGTCCACCCACGTTGAGAAAACTGTCCTGCTGACCGGCGAAGGAGAGCCCTGGCAGATCCTCGGCGGTGGCCGAGGATCTGACCGCGACCCGCGGCTGCCCGAGGGCCCGGTAGGCCCGGTCGACGGCGGTCGCGATCTCCTCGGGCATCGGACGGGCCAGGAAGGCCTCGGCGATGACGGCCGAGGCCCGGGCCGGGTCGTGCCGGTCGAGCGCGTCCGCGATCGTCTCGTCCAGCCGGTGGGCGGAGACGAAGGAGAGGTAGGCCTGCGTGGTGAGCACGAACCCCGGCGGCACCGGCAGCCCGGCACCGGTCAGCCGCAGCAGCGAGGCGCCCTTGCCGCCCAGCCGCGACAGCGCCGCCGCCTCCTCCTCCGGCCCCGGCCGGTCGAGGCGCTGGATCCAGCCGTTCATCTGCCCCGCCATCGCCGCCCGCTCAGCCCTCGACCTGCTCCCACCGGCCGGATCCGGCCGAGCGCAGCATGGCGTCGCAGATCTGGGCCGCCCGCAGCCCGTCGGCGAAGGTGGGCAGCCCGGCCGGAACGTCGCCACCGTTCTCGTGGGCGTCGACCGCCGCGTAGCTGTCGGCCACGAAGCTCTCGAAGCACTGGGCGTAGCCCTGCGCATGACCGGCCGGGGTGGTCGCCAGCCGGCGCTGCTCGGCCGAACCCCGGGTCGGGTCGCGGACCAACACGGTGGCCCCGTCCTCCGATCCGATCCACAACTGCTCGGACTGCTCCTGGTCGAAGACCGCGCTCTGGCCGAGGCCGTCCACCTCGATCCAGAGATGGTTCTTCCGGCCGGCGCTGAGCTGGGAGATCACCGTGGAGCCGGCGATCCCTTCCCTGGTTCGGAACATGACGATCGCGCTGTCCTCGGTGCTGACCTCGACCGTCTCGGGATCGGCGTCTGCGCCGTCCGCACGATGAGCGGCGCTGAAGGCGCGGGTGGAGGTCGCCGGCCGGCGCGGGATGCTGATCGAGGTGGTGGCGACCAGCGACTCGATCCGTTGTCCGGTGACCCATTCGGCCAGATCGCACCAGTGCGAGCCGATGTCGCCGAACGCCCGGGACGGTCCGCCGGCGGCCGGGTCGACCCGCCAACTGGTGGACATCGGGTCGAGCAGCCAGTCCTGCAGGTAGTTGCCGTGGATCAGGTTGACCGCACCGAACGCCTCACTCTGCACCCGGGCCTGCAGTTCGCGCGCCATCGGGTGGAACCGGTAGGCGAACGGCATCGTGGTCACCCGTCCGGTCCGCTCGGCCACCTCGACGGCCCGTTGCGCGTCGGCCAACCCGACCCCGAGCGGCTTCTCGCAGATGACGTGTTTGCCGGCCTCCATCAGGGCGATCGAGTAGGGCACGTGAGAGGCGTTCGGGGTGCAGATGTGCACCACCTCGACGTCGGCGGCGGCCACCGCGTCCAGATCGGGGTAGGCCTCGACGCCCCACTGGCCGGCCACCTCACGGGACCGTTCGGGGGTGGAGGCCATCACCCCGGCCACCTGTGCCCCGGCCAGGATCGCCGCCCGGCGGTGGACCTCGCCGATCATGCCGGCGCCGATGATCGCCACCCTGCGCTGCCTCGACTCCATGGCCGAAACCCTAGCCCGCCGGGTCTCTCAGCGTTCGACGACGGGGATGGGCGCCGCAGTGGTGGAATGCACGGGGGAAGGCGAGACCGAGAAGCAGCGCACGGCGGCCAGGATCTCCTCCAGCCCGACCGCCAGTCGGCTGGTGTGCAGCCCGGGACCGGTCGGCACCGAGCGGGCCCGTCCGGCGTAGCTGAGCTGGGCCGAGCTGGGCAGGATGACGTGGTCGTCCGGGGTCTGGCCGAACAGGCGGACGACCACTTCCCAGCGCCGGTGCCGATGGACCCGGATCTGGGCGATCGCGCTCCAGTCGAGGTGCGCACCGCCCGACCAGTCGATGCCCTCGGCCCCGATCCGGACCGCCCACGGGTGTCGGATCGTTGCCCGGAACCTCAGCACGCCGTCCACCAGGCTCGGCAGCGCCAGCAGGGCGAGCAGGGCGAGCAGCCAGCTCGACAGGATCAACGCAACGACTAGACCGAACACCGCCGGGACGGCCCGGGCCACCAGCCCGCCGACGACGTGGGCCCGACGCGGCGCGATCTCCACCGCAGCCGGCGCACCGTCCATGCCGTTCACCTTAGCTATTGCGGTTCATGAGGCGCTGACACCGCGGTGAGTCGAAGGGGAAGGCCTCGGCTCGAGGACGGGGGTGCAACCACAGGTGCATCGCGGCAGTCCGGGGCCTGGGGTGTCCCTACTGCGGGGGTGGTGGAGCGGTGGATCTGCGCAGTACCAGGGAAGCCGTCGTCGGTTCGGCGCGTGGTGTTGCCGTCGGATCGGCCAGTCGGGTGAGGATCGCCTCGATCGTCGCGTCGACGGTGAGATCGATGTCCTGACGAACGGTGGTGAGTTGGTTGAAGGAAAGTGACGCCACGTCGCTGTCGTCGTAGCCGGTGACGGACACGTCGGCGGGGACGTTCTTCCCGGCGAGGACGAGAGCGGCGTGCAGGCCGGAGGCGCAGTGGTCACTGCAACAGACCACGGCGGTCGGCAGCCGGTCACGGTCGAGCAGCACGGCTGCAGCGGAGGCGCCGTCGGCCTCGTCGAAGCCGACCTCGACGACGTCGATCTGGTCCACCAGACCTGCTGCCGTCATGGCCCTTCGGTAGGCGTCGGCGCGGTCCGGCCCGGCGCGGCCTCCGAGCCCGCCCGCGTAGACGATCCTCCGGTGGCCGAGGCCGGCGAGGTGCTCGATGATCAGCTGCAGGCCGGTGTCGTCGTCGGTACGGACCACATCGGCGCGGTGATCGTCGCTGCGTTCGCCCATCCAGACGACGGGCATCAGGTCGAGCGCGCGCTGCAGGGCCGACGAGGCGGGGTCGGGGTTGAAGCACGCCAGCGCCTCGACCCGTTGCTCGAGCAGCTGGGACAGGACCACGTCGGTGGGGCGTCGCTCGCTGACCGGGCCCAGCACGACGCCGAACCCGACATCGGCTGCCCGTTCGAACATCCGGTCGACCACTCGGAGCTCGAACCGGTTGGTGGTGTGAATGAGCATGCCGATGAGGCGGGTTCGCTTCTGCCGCAGGAGGCGGGCTGAGGCGTTGGGTCGGAAGTCCAGCTCGGCGGCGGCGGCGAGAACGAGCCGTCGGGTCGCCGCGCTCGGACCCGGGAGACCGCGGACGACCATCGAGACCAGTTGCCGCGAAACGCCGGCGCGGGCGGCCACGTCGCTCATGGTCGGCATCCGGCCGGCTGCTCGCTCCGCGGTCACGATCGCGACGTCCTTCTCATCCCCGAGTCCTCATCTCCCGAAGGTCCTCATCCCCCGAGGTCCGAGTGCCCCTCGAGCTGATGGCGGGCTTCGTCGATGGTCGCCAGGATGGACACTGTCTCATCCAGGGTGTGCAGCGGCGACTCGTTGCGTCCCTCCCCGACAAAGCCGGCCAGTGCGGTCGCCTCCCAGGACAGGCCGGCGAACTGATCACGCCCGGTGGTGTCGTCGAAGCGCAGAGACGTACCGAGATGGTCGCTGGTGGCCAGGTCGAAACCGCCGGGGCTGTAGAAGAACGGGTCGAAGTCGATGCGGGCCTCGTCCCCGGCGATGGTCGCCCGGCTGGGTGTCCTGGTCCGGAGCGACGTGCTGAGCGTCGACTGCCGGGAGGCGCCGTGAGACAGGATGAGCGTGGAGAACTCGTCGACCCCGGTGCTGGTCATCCCACCGACGGCGGTGACCCGGCTCGGTTCACCCATCACCATCGAGTCGAGCTGGACCGGGTAGATGCCGAGGTCGAGCAGTGCTCCACCGCCGAGCTCGGGCCGATAGAGCCGGTGCTCCGGACCGGCCGGGATGGCCTGACCGTGATCGGCGAACACGGTGTGAACCTCCCCCAGTGCACCGTCGTCGAGAAGCCTGCGAACCACCGACATGTGCGGCAGATACCGAGACCACATGGCCTCCATCGCCAAGACACCGGCCGCCCGTGCCGCAGCAGCGATCGCTCTGGCCTCGGCGGCGTCGGCGGCGAACGGCTTCTCGATCAGGACATGCTTGCCGGCTCCGATGGCCAGCAGAGCGTCGGCGAGGTGCGCACCCGGTGGGGTGGCGATGTAGACGACGTCGACGTCCGGCCGGGCCACGAGCTCGGCGACCGAGCCGACGGCGTGACCGATCCCGTGCTGCGCGGCGAAGACGCCGGCCCGTTCCACCGACCGGGAGCCGACCGCGGTGAACCGCTGCCGGGTGTGTCGCTGAACGGCGGTGACGAACTCCCCCGCGATCCAGCCCGGACCGATGAGTCCCCAGCGCAGCGCCGGCTCGCCTCGACCGGCCGTGAACAGCAGCGGTTCGGGAAGCGAGGAAGGCAACATCGCCGCACCGTAGCAAACAGTTTTAGCACGTGCTAATTTACGTCTGTGAAGGGATCCAGTCGCCGGGTGGTCGCGTCGTGAGCGGGTTCGTGTTCCCGGCTGGGGACGGCCCGTCCCTGACCGGAACGCCGGGCCTTCGCTGGGGGGTGATCGGCACCGGCCAGATCGCGGCTGACTTCACCGACGCGCTGCACGAGCACACCGCCCAGCGGGTGGTCGCCGTCTCGTCCCGGAACATCGAGCGCGGTGAGGCTTTCGGGCGGGCACACGGTGTCGATCAGACGTTCACCGACGCCCGCGCCATGGCTGCTGATCCCGGCGTCGACGTCGTCTATGTGGCGACTCCGCACGCCCAGCACCTCGAGGGGGCGCTGGCGGCGATCAACGCCGGCACGCCGGTCCTGATCGAGAAGCCGTTCGGGCTCAGCGCCGCAGAGGTCAGGTCGGTGAGCGAGGCGGCCCGCGAACACGGCGTGTTCGCCACCGAGGCCATGTGGACCCGCTACCAGCCGAGCTTCCGCGTCCTCGCTCGGCTGATCGCCGAGGGAGACCTCGGTGAGATCCGGCTGGCCCAGGCCGACGTCGGCTGGAAGGTCGACCTCGAGGGCGGCGGCCGAATGCTCGATCCGGCACTCGGTGGCGGCGCCCTGCTGGACATGGGTGTCTACTCGCTGTGGTTCGCCCAGTTCGCGATCGGACACCCGACCTCGGTCACCGCACGTGGCACGATCCGCGGCGGCATCGACCTCGATTCGGCTGCCCTGTTGAGCGGCGCTTCGAACGCCCTCGCCACCGCCACCTCGACGATGCTGGCGACCACCGGCGGTCTCGCCTCGCTGGCCGGCACCCTCGGCAGCGCCCAGTTCCTGGACCACTTCGTCTTTCCCGGACGCTTCAGCGTCACCATCGCCGGAGAAACGACGGAGTGGCACGATCAGGCCCCCCTCGTCGGCCGGTCCGGCCTCGCTCACGAAGCCGTCGCCGTCGCCGGCTATCTGGCCGAAGGACGCAGCGAATCACCGATCCACTCCCTGGACGACTCGATCGCCCTCGCGACGACGATGGACGCCGTCCGCGCCGCACTCCACGATGAGGACTCCCACCGATGATCGACACATCTGCCGACCTGCTTGCCATCCTGGCCGAGCAGGACCAGCGACTCCGGTTCCCCGGCTTCGTCCACGACGACGCCCTGGCCGTCGGCTACCGCATCGTCGAACTCGCCCGCTCACGGAACCTGACGATCTCGACCTCCGTCTGGCTCGGGGAACAGCTCGTCTTCCAAGCGGCCCTCGCCGGCACCAGCGCCGACAACGACAGCTGGATGAACCGCAAAGCCGCCGTCGTCCGCCGCTTCGACAAGGCTTCCCTGTTCGTCGCCGCCCAGCTCGAGGCGTACGGCTTCACCGACCCCGCCGCCGCCCGGATGGTCGACCCGATGCTCTACGCCTTCAACGGTGGAGCGGTGCCGATCCGCGTCGGGGCCACCCAGGTCGGCGTCGCCGTCGCCTCCGGGGTCAGCGACCAGGTCGAACACGACCTGGTGGTCGAGGCCCTGGAAGCCCACCTCGGGCGATAACCGGCACGCATTGACTCGGACCCCGTCGGCGCGGAGCTGGGCGACATCGGGCGCATCATCGATCCGGGCCTGAGCCTCGTCGACCGGTGGCAGGACTCACTGAGGCCTCCGCCTGCTCATGCCGTCCAGCGAGACACAATGAACCCCATGGCTGGTTCGCGCATTCTGGTGGTCGAGGACAGCGAGGCGATCCGGTTGCCGGTGCTGACGGCGTTGCGCGGCCACGGATTCAGCGCCGAGGGCGACCCGGACGGAACGTCTCTGGAGAGCCGGTTGACCGGTTTCAATCCCGATCTGGTCATCCTCGACGTGATGCTGCCCGGCCGCGACGGCTTCGAGCTGTTGAACCTGGTCCGCGAGCGGAGCGGCGCCGCGGTGCTGATGCTGACCGCGCGGGACGCGATGGCCGACCGGGTCCGGGGGCTCACCTCAGGGGCGGACGACTATCTGATCAAGCCGTTCCAGATGGCCGAACTGCTGGCCCGGATCACCGCGATCCTGCGCCGGACCGGACACGCCGGGGTCAGCACCGCCGTCGGCGATCTCGTTGTCGCCGACGACGCCTCCGACGTCCGGCGGGCCGAGCAACAGATCGAGCTGACCGAGACCGAGCGCCGGATCCTGGCCTACCTCGCCGCGCGTCCCGGCCGGGTGGTCAGCAAGACCCAGATCCTGACCAGCGTCTGGGGGTATGAGGGTTTCGACGACAACGTGGTCGAGGTACACGTGTCGTCGCTGCGGCGCAAGCTGGAACGGCACGGCCCGCGGTTGATCCACACCGTCCGCGGCCGCGGTTACCGGCTGGCGGAGAGCGCATGAGCGGGTCCGAGCCGACTCCCACGCGGTCGGTCCGGTTGCGGACGGTCTCGCTGCGCCTGCGGGCGACGGTCGCGGTGATCGTGGTGGTGCTCGTGGTGCTGACCGGGCTCGGGCTGGTCGTGGACCGGACGTTCGCCGCCCAGACCCAGCGGACGGCGAACAACCTGTTGGTCGGACGGGTGCAGCTGGCCCGGCAACTGGCCCGCTCCGGGGTTCCGCCGCAGCAACTGATCCGGCGGATCGACGCCCGCGGGGTGCGGGCCAGCCTGGTGCTGAGCGACGGCCGCACCTTCGGTACCCCACCCCCGAGCGAGCAGCAGACGTTGATCAACCGCACCATCCTGGCCGGGAGCGGTCGGATCGACGGGGCAACGCTCACCCTGGCCGTCGACACCGCGCTGACCGACAACGCACAGACCTCGTTGCGCCGCTCGCTGGTGATCACCGGCCTGGCCGCCCTGCTGCTCAGCGCGATCCTGCTCACCGTCGTCCTGCGGCTGTCGCTGCGTCCGCTGGACGCGTTCGCCGCGCTGGCCCGAGAGGTGATCGGCGGACATCGTGGGCAACGGCTGCGGCCCAGCCGGCCGGACACCGAGCTCGGTCAGGCCGCCACTGCGGTCGACCAGATGTTGGACGAACTGGAAGGTGCCGAGCAGCACGCGCGGGACGCCGAAGGTGTGGCCCGGACGGCGGCCGACCGCAGCCAGCAGTTCCTCAGCGATGCCGCGCACGAACTGCGGACGCCGATCGCCGGGGTGCAGGCGGCCGCGGAAGCCCTGCTGCACCAGGGCGATCTCGGCACCGAGGCCGAGCGCGAGCAACTGTTGGTGCTGCTCGTCCGGGAGGCGCAGCGGGCCGGCACCCTGGCCTCGGATCTGCTGTCGGCGGCCCGGCTCGACACCGGCGTCCCGGTGGACCTGCAACCGGTCGACCTCGGAGCGCTGTTGCACGCCGAGGCCGAGCGGACGGCCCTGGTGCACCCGAGCCTGTCCGTCACCGTGCGGGACGCCCCGGCCACCATCGAGAGCGACCCCGAGAAGCTGCGTTCGATCCTCGGAAACCTGCTGGGCAACGCGGTCCGGGCGGTCGGGCCGGGCGGCTCGATCACGATCACCAGCTGGGTCGAGGAGCGGGATCCCCACCAGATCAGCGTTCTGGTCACCGACAGCGGCCCCGGTATCGCCCCCGAGGACCGGATGCGCATCTTCGACCGGCTGGTACGACTGGACCCGAGCCGGTTCCGGCCCGCCCCGGATTCCCCGGCAGGACAGGAAACTGCGGTCTCGCGGGACGTCACCGGCGGCTCGGGCCTGGGGCTGGCCATCGCCCGCGGCTACGCCCGCGCCCTGGGCGGGGACCTGCGTTGCGTCGAGCCTCCGGCCGGCGTCCGGGGCGCAGCTTTCCTGCTGACGTTGACGTTCTGACGGTTTTGCCGTTCTGACTGTTCTGCCGGTTCTGACGTTCTGGGCCTCCGCTGAGACCGTCAGTCTGAGCAGCAGGGGTCGGCACAATTCGGCGTGCCGTCGCCGGTGTCCTGGTCGGTGTCCTCGGCCGGAGCGACGTGAGGGCTGCAACAGGCATCTCCTCGCCAGGCCTGGATTCCTTCCCGGATGGCGACAGCGGCGATCACGAGGGCCGCGACGGGGTCGGCCCAGGACCAGCCGAACAGGCTGTTGAGGGCCAACCCGATCAGCAGGACGGCGGACAGGTAGGTGCAGAGCAGGGTCTGCTTGGAGTCGGCGACCGCCGATCGTGAGCCGAGTTCGCGGCCGCTGCGGCGTTGGCCGTAGGACAGCAGCGGCATCACCGCCAGACTGACCGCGGCCAGGATCAGCCCGATCGTGGAATGCTCGGCTTCGGCGCCGCTCAGCAGGGCTCGGAGAGCGTCGATGCCGACGAACGCGGCCAGACCGAAGAAGGAGAAGGCGATGATCCGCAGTGCGATCTTCTCCCGGGCCTCGGGATCGCGGCCGGCGAACTGCCAGGCGACCGCCGCTGCTGAGGACACTTCGATCACCGAGTCCAGACCGAAGCCGATCAACGCCGTCGACGATGCTGCGGCGCCGGCGGACAGTGCGACCACGCCCTCGATCACGTTGTAGGTGATCGTCGCCGCCACGAACCAACGGATCCGCCGCGACAACACTTGTCGTCGGGCCGGGGACGGACCCAGCGACACGACGCTCACGCCACGACCTCCGGCACGATCTCCGCCACGACCTCCGGCGAAACGGCCGCGTCTTCGGTGGGGTCACCTTCGCCGCCGCAGCAGTCCGGGTCGACCACCAGCACCAGGTCGAGCAGGTCGGTCAAGGCGTGACCGATGCGCTGGTCGGTCAGCTCGTAGCGTGAGCGGCGACCCTCGGGAACCGAGACGACGAGCCCACAGCCGCGCAGGCAGGTCAGGTGATTGGACATGGTCTGCCGGGAGACCCCAGCCGACTCGGCCAGCTCGGCGGGATAGGCGGGTCCGTTCCGCAACGCGAGCAGCACTTTCGTTCGGGTCGGATCGGACAGGGCGTGGCCGAACCGGGAGAGAGCGTCGGTCGAGGACGAGATCCGCATGGAACCGACGGTACATCGGTTTCTGTATCCACCGTAGAGCGAACCCTTGCCTCCGCGGTTGGTCGCGGCCGTTGCCGTTCTGACATCCTGGGCCTCTGATGAGTGAACCGATCGACTACCCGGACTGGTTCTTCGACCGGGACGACCCGCAGCCGGACGCCGGCTTCTACGATGCGCCCCGGCTGGTGACCCACATCGACGACGGGGCGATCGCGGCCGTCGGTGAGCTGTACGCCGAGTTGGGCCTGGACGGGTCACAGCTGCGGGTGCTCGACCTGATGTCGTCCTGGATCTCGCATCTGCGCCGGCCGCCGGGCGAGCTGGTGGTACTCGGCATGAACGAGGCCGAGCTGGCGGCGAACCCGATGGCGACCGAGCGGGTGCAGCAGGATCTGAACGCCGACCCCAGGTTGCCGTTCGCCGACGCGAGCTTCGATGCGGTGCTGTGCTGCGTCTCGGTGGACTACCTGACCCGGCCGGTCGAGGTGCTGGCCGAGTGCGCCCGGGTGCTGAGACCGGGGGCTCCGGTGGTGCTCACGTTCTCCAACCGCTGCTTCCCGACCAAGGCGATCCACGGCTGGCTGGCCACCGACGACCACGCCCACACCCTGATCGTCGCGGACTACCTCCGCCGGACCGGCGGGTTCGCCGAGCCCGCGATCAGTCTGCGGACGCCCGATCCGGCGACCTACTCAGGCGACCCGCTCTACGCCGTGGTCGCCCGGCGCGAGCCGGACGACCGGTAGCGCCCGGGAGTCATCGACCGGCCGCCGGCGCGAGGATCTGTTCGCGCAGGATGTCGGCGTGTCCGCAGTGCTGGGCGAGCTCGCGCAGGACGTGCAGACAGACCCAGCGCAGCGGCAACGGACCGCGACGATTCCCCGGCAGCAGGTCGTCCAGGGACAGCGCCGACACCGCCCGCCGGGACGCCTCGCACGCCTCCCGGTGCGCCCGCCGGACACTGTCGATGGTGTCGGAATCCGTGACCAGGTGGGAATCCTCGGCAAGCTCCGGGATGCCGATCGTCGCCCGTGATCGCCCGGTGACGGCCTCGTCGAACCACACCTGCTCGACGAACGTGGCGTGTTTGACCAGACCGAGCAGCGTCGTGTCGCTGTGGACCAGCCGACGACGGGCCTGCTCCTCGGTCAACCCGTCCAGGCACTCGCCCAGCATCACCCGATGCTCGTCGAGGAACGTCTCGAACTGGCGGTGCAGGGGCTCGGCGATGACGTCCTCGGCGGTGGCTGCGGGCGGTTCCATCCGCCCAGTCTGACCGAGACGGCCGGACGGCAGACAGCGACGTGCAGAGCGCGACGCTCAGGCCCGCGGCCGGATCCGCACACTGTTCACCGCCGCCGCCAGCACCAGGACGGCGGCGATCCCCAGGCTGAGTCGCAGGCCGTGCAGGAAGGTGTCCGGGTCGGCGATCAGCGCCCCGAAGACGGCGATGGCCACCGCACCGCCGACCTGGCGGAAGGTGTTGAAGACGGCGCTGGCCGTCCCCGCCTGTTCACCCGGAACGCCTTCCAGCACGACGCTGGTGACCGACGGCATGGCCAGCGATCCACCGGCGCCGATCGGGATCAGGCAGATCGCGGTGACCAGTTCGCTGCCCACCGAGGCGGTGAACAGCAGGGCCGCCAGGCCGGCGGCCATCGAGACCAGCCCGGCCACCACCGGCACCCGTGCCCCGAACCGGTTGGTGACCACACCACTGGCCAGGTTGCCGGCGATGGCGAACACCGCCGACGGCAGGAACGCCAACCCGGCGTGCAACGGCGACAGCCCGAGCCGCTGCTGCAGATAGAGACTGATGACGAACACGTTGCCGTAGTTCCCCACCATGAAAGCGAATCCGACCGGTAGGGCCAGCCGGAAGCCGTGGTTGGCGAACAACGACAACGGCATCATCGGATGCCGGCCGCGGGCCTGCACCACGACGAACCCGATCAGACTGCCGACCGCCACCAGCAGTGCAGCCACCACGGCCGGCTCACCGAATCCGAGATGCCCGCCCTCGATCAACCCGTAGACCAACGTGGCCAGCGCGACCACCGCGAGGGCCTGGCCGGCCCAGTCGAACCGGGCCGGCCGGGTCGGTGATTTCCTGACCAGCAACAGAAAGGCGAGCATTCCGGCGCAGACCGGCAGGTTGATGGTGAAGACCCAGCGCCAGTCGACGGAGGTCAGCAATCCACCCAGTGGTTGCCCGACGAGCGCGGCGACCGCTCCGCCGACGGCCCAGACCCCGAGCGCACTGGAACGCCGGGCCGGGTCGGGGAACGCCTCCCGGACCAGGGCCATCGAGGCGGGCAGCATCACCGCGGCCCCGACGCCCTGGACGCAGCGGGCGGCGATCAGGATCGCGGTCGTCGGGGCCGCCGCGCAGCCGGCCGAGGCCAGCCCGAACACCACGATTCCCCACACCAGAGCGAATTTGGCGCCGATCCGGTCCGACAGGTTGCCGGCGAAGAGCAACAGTGCGGCGAACAACAGGGTGTAGCCGTCGATGATCCACTGCTGGCCGGTCACCCCGCCGCCGAGCTCGTCCCGGATCCGGGCCAGGGCCACGTTGACGATCGAGATGTCCAACGTGATCAGGAAGAACCCGAGGGAGGCGACCGCCAGGACGATGCGGGCGTGTGGGGCGTTCGGTTCGGACAGGGTGACCTCTTCGGTGTCGGATCAGGCCCGCTGCGCGGGCCGGCGTCTCGACGGTACGCAATCGACGGCCGGCGAGGGAGTCTCTGTCAGTGCCCCTCTGGCCGGTCTCTGTCAGGGCCCCTCTGGCCGAGGACCGTCCCGAGCCCTACGAGCTGTCCTCCGCCGGCCAGACGATCGCCTCGAACCGGGCCCGCAGCCGCGCACCCCGGGCCGGGTTCACCGACTCGACCCAACCCACCCGTCCGTCCAGGTGGGCCCGGAAGTTCGGGTGCCCGGCCCGGTTGGCGGCCGCGGGGCCGTTCCGGGCCGCGTCGTGCAACACCGCGCGCAGTCGGTCGTGGTCTTCGCGGGCCACCCCGAGCTGCCGGTTCACCACCACCCCGGTGACCTGTTGTCGCTGCTGGGCCGACCGGACCCTGGTCTTGGCCGGGTTGAGGGTGAAGCCCTCGTCCGCGGTGACCGCCGCCACCGTCCGGAACAAGGCTCCGACGGCGACCTCGGCACCGGAGAAGGCGAGATCGTCGGCGTAACGGGTGTAGCTGAGACCCGCCGCGTCGGCGTAGTCGGCCAGCCGGCGGTCCAGGGTGAAGCAGGCCAGATTGGCCAGCCCCGGCGAGGTCGGCGCCCCCTGCGGCAGGTGTCGGGTGCGCAACTCGGCCCGCAGCCGGTGCCGCGCCGTCGGATCACCACCGGCGGGCATCGAGCCGAGCACCCGGTTCGGCGTCCGGTGGGTGCACAGGCCGGTGAGCGTCGCCGTCACCGCCTCCGGATACCCCATCGAGGCGAACAGGCCGCTGACCCGAGCCGCCCGCAGCCCGGCGAAGAACGTCCGCAGGTCGAAACAGACCAGGGTCTGCGCACCGACATGGACCGCGGCGTTGGTCAGCGCGCTCCGACCCCGGACGAAACCGTGGGCGGCGGGATGGACCGGCACCCATGGCAGCACCTCCGCCACCAGCCGCCGCAGCACCGCCCGGAGCAGCGGGGTCGGCGACTCCAGCAGCCGGGGTACGGCTCCGGGCCGGCTGATCCAGCGGTAGCGGTAGAGATGCATCGGCCCCGGCGCGGTCCGGCGCTGCAGCCCCTTCAGGTCGGCGACCCAGTCCAGTTGCTCCAGCGGGACGTCCACCAGTGCGGCGAGGTCACCCAGATCGTCGAGCGCCGGTACCGGCCAGCGCCGTCGCCCCATCGCCCCGGGGACGGTGATCACGGTCTGCACCCTCACCGGACGACGTTTGCCGATCGCCTCGCCGATCAGCTCGGGCATCGGGGTCGCCCTCAGCAGGAACTGCGCCAACTCGTCCGGACGGTCGGTCGGTGGCCGGTGGTAGGCGGCCAGGACGCTGCCGACGACGCCCGGCAACCAACGGTGCCGGTGGCCGAGCACCTCGGCGCCGGTCCAGACCAGCGACGCTCTGTTCCACTGCGGCGCGGCGAGGAAACCCCAGCTCAGGGCGCGGGCGATCGGCTCGGCCGGATCCCTGCTCACGTGACGATCAGGCTGGTGTGAGGAAGGTCGATGTGCGGTGGCGTCGAGCGACCTGTGGTGCCGTTGCGGGTGCAACGTCGCGCGGAGCGCGAGCACGCACCTGCGGACCTGCGGCAAGGTGAACCTGCTGTCGCCGGAGGGAACCTCGGGCGCCGACCCGCCGAAGCGGACCGATTGTCTCGCCGGCGCCACCACACCCGCACCAGTGTGGCCGACAACGGCGATACTTTCGAGCGAAGTCGCGAGATCCGGGCCGGACGACCTCGAGCGCCGGACGCCGCCGACCGGCCCGCCGTGGCAGGCTGAGCCGGTGCCCGGACTGCCCGACCCGCCCCTGACCCCGATCGAGCAGCGCATCCTGGGATCACTGCTGGAGAAGCAGCGGACGGTGCCGGACAGCTATCCGCTCTCACTGAACGGGTTGCGGACCGCCAGCAACCAGGCCACCAGCCGCGACCCGGTCACCGACTACGACGAGACCTCCCTGGTCGACGCCCTCGGCGGTCTCCGGGACCGCGAGCTGGTGCGGTTCGTCAAGATCACCGGCATCCGGGTGGTCAAGTACCACCAGCGGCTGGAGGAGCAGCTGGGTCTGGACGCCGAGCAGGCCGCACTGATCGCCGTCCTGTTGTTGCGCGGGCCGCAGTCGGCCGGTGAGCTGAAGACCCGGACCGAACGGTTACAGCCGTTCGCGGACCGGGCCGCCGTCGAGACCGCCCTCCACGCCATGGCCGCCGCCGACCCGGCGCTGGTCCGGGAGCTGCCACGCCAGGCCGGTCAGCACGATCCGCGCTGGCTGCACCTGCTCGGTGATCGGGCCGACGCCGAGCGTGCCCAGACCGCCGGCGCCGACACCCGAGCCGGCACCGACACCGAGGAGCTGCTGGCCACCGGCGCCGCCGCCCGGGACCGTTCGGTGGCCGCGGAGTACGACCGGCTGGCCGAGACCTACGCCGACACGCTCTACGGCGAACTCGACGGCAAGCCGTTCGACCGGTGGCTGCTGGACCGAGTGGCCGACGAGGCCCACCCCCGGGAAGGCCTTGCAGACCAGGGGCAGAACCAGGGGTGGGGCTGGGCCAGGGGCTGGACGTCGGTTGTGGCCCGGGCCAGATCACCGCCCGTCTCGCCGACCGGGGGCTGGCGATGACCGGCCTCGACCTGTCGGCGGCGATGATCACCCAGGCCCGGGAACGACGTCCGGACCTGACGTTCGTCCAGGGCAGTTTCACGGTGCCGCCGATGCCGCGGGGCGGCGACCCGCGCGCACCGGGCTGGGCCCTGGTCACCGCCTGGTACGCCCTGGTGCACCTGGCCGGCTCCGAGCTGGCACCGACGATCAGCGCGCTGGCCCGGGTGGTCCGGCCCGGAGGTCTGCTCGCGCTGGCCGTCCACCTCGGCCCGGACGGCTACGAGGTGCAGCGGCCAGGGGTGGTCGTCGGTGCCGAAACCGACCTGGCCTTCGGCCTGCACGACGCCGATGCGGTGATCGCCGCCGCCGTAGCGGCCGGCCTGATCGACCTCGAGTGGTACCGCCGCAGCCCGCTACCGGACGAGGCCCGGACCGAACGGCTCTACCTGCTGGGCCGGCGACCGAGCGGCGCATGATCCAACTGCGTCCCTGGCTCGAGGCCCTGGCCATCAGCGGAGGCGACCGATAGCGTCCGGATCGTGAGCGTGCGCTACCCGACCGAGCACGAGCCGACGATCGAGATCCGGTCGGCGGTCGGCCGGTTCGACGACTTCGCGACCGTGGTCGGCCCGCGTACCGCGGGCGCCGGCGGCTGTTGGTGCACGGCCTACCGGGACAGTCGGGTCGCCAACACCGACCGGCCCGGATTCATGCGGGACGAGTGTGCCGGCGAACCGGGCCCCGGCGTCCTGGCCTACGTCGACGACCAGGTGGCGGGCTGGTGCTCGATCGCACCGCGGGCCTCCTACCGACGGCTGCTGAACTCCCGGACGATCCCGATCCTGGACGAGCGGGACGCCTGGTGCGCGGTCTGCTTCGTGGTCCGGGCCGGCTTCCGGGGCCACGGCCTGATGCACGATCTGCTCGACGGGGCGGTGCAGCATGCCGCCGACCACGGAGCCGAGGTGGTCGAGGGCTATCCGGTCCAGACCGACGGCGAGCGGGTGGACGTCATCTCCGGTTACGTCGGCACCGTCGCCCTGTTCGAGCAGGCCGGCTTCGAACGGGCGGCGCCGACCACCGGACGCAGTGGCGGCCGGCCGCGGATGATCATGCGCAAACTGCTCTGAGCGGGCGGTCGCGAACGGCGCGTCCGGCCGTAGATTGAGCGGCATGAGCGGACAGGCGAGCGAGGAGTGGGCCCAGATCGGCCGAGCACAGTTCGTGGTGTTCGGGACCTATCGCAAGAGCGGCGAACTGGTCTCGACGCCGGTCTGGATCGCCTCGGTCGGGTCGGAGTTGGTGCTGACGACCACCACCGCGACCGGCAAGGTGAAGCGGCTGCGCCGCGACGACCGGGTGGTGCTGCAGCCGTGCCGCCGGATGGGTGAACCGATCCCGGACGCCCCGGTGGTGCAGGCCCGCGGCCGGGTGACCGGCCCGCCGGCGGAGAACGCGGACGCCCAAGCCGCGTTGCGGAAGAAGTACGGTCTCCTCTTCTTCCTGCTGATCACCCTGGAGAAGCCGATCGCCAGGCTCCGCGGCACACCGCGCAACCGGGTGATCCTGCGGCTGACCTCAGCGGCCGCCGCGTAGTCCCGCGCCCGGCGACCTCACGCGACGGGCGTCCGGGCGAGGGTCAGCGCGCTAACGCCCGCTGCGAAGGCACCGCTCGCGGCTGACCAGTGCCCGGTCCCTGGAGTACATCCAGCCGGTGCTTTCGCGGGTGAAGAGCAGCAGCAGGATCGCGGTGACGAGGCTCACGGCAGCGATGAAATAGAGGCCGTAGAGAAACCCGGTCGAAGAGGTGTACCCGCCGCCGAGACTGATCAGAAAGCCCATGACGATCGCGCCGAAACCACCGATGAGCATGCCGGCCAGATTGATCCCGTTGCCGATCGCGATCGCACCGGGTTCGCTGGAGTCCGACGTCAGGGCGTACATCACCGGATACACGCCGTTGATCGCCAGGCCGGTGACCAGCTGGACGATGACGAGCACGGCCAGGCTCGTGCCGACGAACTGGTAGAGGGTGAAGCTGATAGCGAGCCAGGTGAACAGCAGCACGAGAGTGTATTTGCGGCCGAAGGTGTCCGACACCCAGCCCCACAGGATCTGCCCGACGCCGCCGGTCACGGCGAACAGGACGCTGTAGATGGCGACCTGGGCGAGCGGGTAGTCGGCCACGAAAGACAGATAGAGCGGCAACCAGAAGGTCAGGCCCATGAAGCCGACGTTGGCCAGCCCGGTGGCGATCCCGCAGAGCAGGACATTGGGGTTGGCCAGGGCCCGTCGGACAGCTCCCGGTTCGGCCTTGAGAACTTCGGCACCATCGGCCGACCCGAGCGGTGGAGTGAGGGACCGCTTGCGCGTGTCCTCGACGAAGGTCCGGTAGGCGTCGCGTCGAGCAAAACGCCAATACCCGATGAAGATCGGGATGACCAACAACGGCAGGATCAAGAAGACGTAGCGCCATCCCTGGGGCCCGAAGACGCTGATCACCAACGATGCGCCGACTCCACCCAGCAGTGTTCCCCAGGGAAAGGCGGTGTGGTGCAGACCCTGGGCGAAACCTCGCCGTTCCAGTGGCCACCATTCAGCGACCGTGGTGACGGCGATCGGTTCGCCGGCTCCACTGGCGAGGTTCTTGATCGCCTGGAAGACGAAGATCGCAGCGAACGTGGTGGTCAGCGCGTGCACCCCGGTGAGGAGCGAGAAGATCAACATCGCGGCCACGACGGGCAGGTGACGATACTTTCTTTCCCAACCATGCCCACCTCGGTCCGACCACAGCGACACCGGCACGGCCGCGACTCCGAGAAGGATCGTCAACACGCCGGAGAAGACCCCGATAGTGGTCGGACCGATGCCGAACTCGCGGATGATGGCCGGTTGGACGGTTTGGATCCAAGCCCGCATGTTGGCGTTCATGGCGTAGACCAGCCATAGCCACAGCATCGCCTTCCAGGAGACCGGTGCGCCGAGACCCGAGACCCGGGCGACCAGTCCGCGATGCTGCGTCCGGGTGATGCGGGTACTGGCCATCGGGGCTCCTTTGCCGTGGGTCGATGAGCATCGGGGTTGCTCGGCGAACCCCTGCCTCTGCCGCACCCGCGTCGTCGGCCCTAGGGTACGAGGAGGTTGACCCGCGGCCCACAGGGGCGCCACGGTCGTGTGAGAAAGGACTGGCATGAGTGGTCAGGCAACAGTTCATACCCTTCTCCAGGGCTACCAGCTCGAGTCGAAGCAGGGCGACATCGCCTTCTGTGGCGTCAACCTGATCGAGTCGCCGGACGGGCACGGGGGCGTCCGCCGGATCGTGGTCGACACCGGCCACTTCGGCCGGGGGGTGGTGCTTCGACAAGCCTTGGCCGATCGCGGTCTCAGTACCTCCGACATCGACGTTCTGCTGCTGACTCACGCCCACTGGGACCACGTCCAGTGCCTGCAGTACTTCGATCAGGCGGTCATCATGACCCATCCGAACGAGCTCAACTACATCTCCAAACCCCACGGGGAGGACTTCGCCACCCCTGCCTGGACGAAGGCCATGCTGGATCAGTACGACATCCAGAGCGTCACCGAAGGGGCTGAGCTCGCCACCGACGTCCACGTCATCGAAGTCCCCGGCCACTCACCCGGCACGATTGCCGTCACCGTCGGGACCGGCGAGGGCACCTCCATCATCACCGGAGACTCGATCCAGAACGCCATGGTCGCCCAGCAACGCCGAAACGCCCTGGTCTTCTGGAATGAGGCGCAGGCCAATGCCTCCGTCGAGCGCATGGTCGACATGGCCGACATCATCTACCCCGGCCACGACCAACCGTTTCGGATCAGCGACACCAATGCGGTCGAGTACGTCGATGACTTCTCCTTCGGTCTGCGGCGCGTCACCGCCGAGACACCAGGGTTGACCTTCGACCTGCAACCAGAATTCGTCCCGGTGATCCACGAGGCGCCGCCGGGGTGGATGGACGACATGTCCTAGTCGCCAGGCTCCGCGGCACACCGCGCAACCGGGTGATCCTGCGGCTGACCTCAGCGGCCGCCGGGTAGTCCCGCGCCCGGCGAGTTCACGCGACGGGCGTCCGGGCGACGGTGGAACCACGGGTCACGAGGTGATGGTCGACGACGAAGTGGCGGGGGGCGCCGTCGAACCCTGCTCGGCGCTCGAACACGAAGTCCAGTGCGTGCTCGGCGAGACCACCCAGATCGTGGGCGACCGAGGTCAGCGGAGGCTCGGCATAGGACCCCTCCTCCGAATCGTCCCAGGCGGCGACCGCGACCTCGTCCGGGACGGTGACGCCGCGCTCCCGTAAGCCGCTGAGCACTCCGACGGCCAGCAGGTCGGTCGGGCAGACGACGGCGTCGACGCGGTCGGTGCGGGTCGCCAGCAGCCGGGCGATCTCGCGGCCCTCCTCGCGGCCGCCGGCACCGGTCCCGAGCACGAGATCGTCGGGGATGTCGAGACCGTGCGCCTGCAGGGTGTGCCGCACCCCCTGCAACCGCAACGCGTGCGGACCACTGCGGACGCTCGGGTCGAGCCCCGCGAAGGCGATCCGGCGGCGACCCAACCCGAGCAGGTGCTCGGTGACACAGCGGGCCGAGGCCAGGCTGTCCATCGCGACCCGGTCGAAGGGCCCGCCGACCAGCCACTCTCCGAGCAGCACGGTCGGAACGTCGTGACGCCCCCGCTTCAGGGCCGCCATCGTGATGGAGACCGGGACGAACACGATCCCGTCGATGCCCCGGTCGGGGTAGCCGTCCGCCACCTGCTGCTCCCGGTCGGCGGCGCCGTCGGTCTCGTCGACGAACACGGTCAGCCCGCGCCGCCGCGCGGCGACGATGACGGCGTGCGCGAGGTCGGCGAAATACGGCGACCGCAGATCCGGGATGGCGAGCGCGATCGTGTTGGTCGGTCCGCCGCGCAGCTGCCGGCCGGCCGAGGACGGCCGGTAGTCGACGGCCGCTATCGCCGCCAGGACGCGCTCACGTTTGTCCGGCGTCACGTTGGGGTGGTCGTGCAGCACGTTCGACACCGTGCTGGCCGACACCCCGGCGGCCAGGGCGACGTCCTTCACGGTCGCCCGCCGGGACGCTCCGTGCTGCCGGGTGCTGCTGGTCGGGTTCACGATGGCCCTCACGGTAACCGGAACCGTCGCCCCAGGACCTCCGGGAATCCCTTGACACCAAACTTGCAACGTTGCAAACTCGTCCTGAGCTGTCCATCGACGAGGAGGACGATGCCCGGTCCAGACACAGTCCCGGCCACCGGCCCGGGCACCGCGCTGACGCGACGAGTGTTCCTGACCACGGGTCTGGGCGGCCTCGCCGCCGGCCTGGTCGGTTGCAGCCGGGCCGCGGACGGAGACTCGACCCCGCGCGGCGACGGCATCACCTGGTGGGATCAGTACGCCCCGCAGAAGGCGATGGAGCAGCGGCTCTTCGCCGGTTTCGCCGCGTCCGCAGGTGGACTGGCAGTGGACTACACCGTCTTCGACCCCTCCAAGATGGGCCAGGCCCAGCAGCTCGCCCACTCCAGCGGCCAACTGCCCGACGTGATGAGCCTCGCCGTGCCGGTACAGCCCAAGAAGCTCGTCGAGGACGGCTGGTTCCGTGCCCTCGACCTGCCGCAGTCGGCCCGCGACGCCCTCCCGGAGGGCTCGCTCCTGCCCGGCTTCTCCGTCTTCGACGACAAGGTCTACTCGCTGCCGCTGCGGACGTTCCGTCAGCACGACTCACTCGCCTGGTACAACGCCGGCCTGCTCCAGAAGGCGGGGGTCGACCCCGAGAACGGGCTCGCGAGCTGGGACGACTTCCGCGCGGCTTCGCGGGCCGTCACGCGGGTCGGCGGCACCGGTGTCTTCGGCTGGGTGGCGCCGTTGCAGTTCCCCGACCGGTTGGCGGCCCAGGTCACCCAGCTGGCCATGACGGTCGGACCGACCGGGTCGGCCGGCGTTCCCGACGGCACCGCCCTGTTCGACCCGCGCACGGGGGACTACGTCCTCGACTCCGACGCGGTGGTGGCCGCGATCGAGTTCCTGCTGTCGATGAAGGCCGATCGAAGCCTGTACCCCGCGTCCTCCCTGCTGACCGCCCGGAGCGCACGCGCCCGGTGGGCGACCGGGGTGGTCGGGCTGTTCCTCGACGGGTCCTACAACATCGGGGTGGTCGTCAGCAGCTTCCCCGAGTTCGCCGACCAGCTCGGCGTCGCCGCGATGCCGGCCGCCGACCCCGGCACGGTGATCGCCGCAGCTCCGCAGGGTGGTGGGCAGGCCTTCTGGCTGACCGCGGGCTCCCGGCACCCGGAAGCGGCCACCACCCTGATCGCGAAGTTCGCCACGGCAGAGATCCAGAAGGAGATGGCCGAAGCCATGGACGCCATCCCGCTCGACATCGCCAGCGTCGCGGACTCCGATGCCCATCCCACCTACAAACGTGCGGCCGAGATCTTCACCCGGCAGGTGGTGCTCGCACCCAACCCGGTCGCCCGTAACCCCGAGGTGGCCGACGTGCTGTCCGAGATGTCCCCGATCACCCCGGGTCTCGGCGAGATCGTCCAGGGCGTCTTCAGCGGTCAGGTCAGCGACATCAGGGGCACGCTGCGGACGCTGAACGACCGGCTGAGCACCGAGCGGGAACGCGCCGCCGGCGTGGTCGCGGGCCGCGGCGGGAAGGCATCGCTGGCGGACTGGGTCTTCGAGGACTGGCGACCCGGCACCGACTACGGACAGAAAGCGGCGGACTCGTGAGCGGATCGATCTCCACCCGTCCGGCCCGCGGCGCTCGGGCAGGGATCCGGCGTCGGCTCTGGTCCGACCGCTGGCTCTACCTCTTCCTGCTCCCCACCGTGGTCCTCTACGGCGCCTACACCCTCTGGCCGATCGTCGCGAGCTGGTGGTATTCGCTGCTCTCCTGGGACGGCTTCAGCGCCGACAAGACCTTCGTCGGTCTCCAGAACTATCGTGACGTGCTGGCCGACGACCTGTTCTGGAACTCCCTCGGGCTCACCCTGATCTTCATGGTCGTGACCGTGCCGCTACGGGTGCTGCTCGGACTCGCCCTGGCTCTGGCGTTGAACCATCCGCGGCTGCCGCTGCAGCGGTTGTTCCGGACGGCGTTCTTCCTGCCGGTGGTGACGACGACGGCGATCATCGGCGTCGTCATGCAGTTCATCTTCGACCCGGCCAGCGGCCCCGTGGTGCTCGCGCTGCAAGGGCTCGGCATCGACACCCAGCTGGACTTCCTGGGGTCTTCCTCGACCGCACTCGCGACGGTGATGGTGGTGCACACCTGGAAATGGGTCGGGATCACGATGATCTACTGGCTCGCCGCCCTGCAGACGGTCCCCAAGGACGTCATCGAGGCCGCCCAGGTCGACGGCGGCTCCCGGCTCCGGGTCTTCCGTCACATCACCGCCCCGCTGCTCGCCCCGTTCTTCGTGGTGATCACCCTGCTGACGATCGAACAGAACCTGCAGATCTTCGACCTGGTGCTGACCATGACCGGCGGCGGCCCCTTCTATTCGACCGAGGTGATCGAGTTGTACATCTACCGCTGGGCCTTCGGTTCCGGGACGCCGCAGCTGGGGTTCGCCTCGGCCGCCGCCGTGGTGCTCGGCCTGTTGCTGCTGATCGTCGCCGTGATCCAGTTGCTGGGCGCTCGCGCCCTGCGCAGGCGGGCCGGCGCATGACCGCAACCGTTCAGTCCCGGGCCGGCCTCAGCCGATCGCCGCGTTCGGACACCCGGACCGCGCCGGCCCGCAGACGGCGGCGACCACGCCCGGTCCACCTGCTCGCCGCGGTGCTCCTGATCGTCGCGATCGCCTGGATCTACCCGTTCCTGTGGGTCGTGTCCGCCTCGGTCAAGGGTCAACTCGAGGTCTTCACCTCGGGCCTCGACCTGGTGCCGGCGACCTTCCGCTGGGAGAACTACCGCCGCGCGTGGGTCGACGCCGGCTTCGCCCGCTACCTGCTCAACACGGTCATCGTGACCGTCCTGACCGTGGTGATCGTGGTCGCCCGCTGTGCGATGGCCGGCTACGTGCTCGCGCGCTTCCGCTTCATCGGGCACCGGGTCGTGCTCGGGGTGCTGGTCGCCACCCTGTTCGTGCCGGCGGGCTACACCATCATCCCGGTCGTCGACCTGACCCAGCGGCTCGGCCTGCTCAGCTCGCTGTCGGGCATGGTGTTGGCCCTCTCCGGCGGCGGCCAGGTCGCCTCGATCCTGCTCTACATCGGCTTCTTCCGCAGCATCCCGCGCGAGCTCGAGGAGGCCGCGATCGTGGACGGCGCCGGGTTCTTTCGCACCTTCACCAAAGTGATGCTCCCGGTGGCCGGGCCGGTGACCGCGACCGTCGTCGTGCTGACCTTCCTCGCCGTCTGGAACGCCTTCTTCCTGCCGCTGGTGTTCACCCTCAGCCGGCCCGACCTGCGCACCCTCAGCGTCGGCATGCAGGCCTTCGTCGGCGAGAACTCGGTCGACTGGCCGGGGATGGCGGCGGCCGCGGTGATCTCGCTCGTCCCCATCGTCGCGCTGTTCCTCTTCCTGCAACGCTATTTCTTCGACGGGATCGCCGGTGCCGTCAAGTCCTGAACCCGACCCGTTCGACCTCAACGACCCGTTCGACCGAAAGTGACCCGTCCGTGAACGACCGTCCCAACATCCTGTTGATCTGCACCGACCAGCAGCGCTTCGACGCCCTCGGTGCGGCCGGCAACGACGAGATCGACACCCCGCATCTCGACCGGCTGGCGGCACAGGGCGCGATGTTCACCCACACCTACGTGCAGGCGCCGGTGTGCGCGCCGTCGCGGGCCTCGTTGATGAGTGGTCAGTACCTCACCGGCCACGGCCTGCACGCCAACGGCGTCGCCGTCCGGCCGGGCGAGCCGCTGCTGCCGGAGGTGCTCGCCGACGGCGGTTACGACTGCGGCCTGATCGGCAAATGGCACCTCGCCGCGTGCTCGGGCGGCGTGGTCGAAGAGAAGTCACCGGGCTTCCGGGTCTGGCAGTGGGCGCACGACCCCTACCCGGGAAGTTCGGAGAACGCCTACCACCGTTGGCTGGAGCTGGCCCACCCCGAGGTGTACGAGGCGGTGCTGGGGCGCCGGCGCGACGAACCCGGGCGAGGGGTCGGACAGACCGCCGGCGTGGCCGGATCCCCCGTCGACGTCGTTCCGACCGAGGCGCACTACTCCCACTGGGTCGGCGAGGAGACCATCCGTTTCCTCAGCCGGGCGCGGGACACCGATGCACCGTTCTTCCTGATCAGCAACTTCTTCGATCCGCACCACTCCTTCGGGGCGCCGCAGGAGTACCTGGACCGCTACCGGCCCGATGCGCTGTCCCGGCCGCAGACCGTGCCGGACGAACTGGACGCCAAACCGCCGATCTTCACCGAGGCGTCGGAGAAGTCCTACGCCGGCCACGCGCCGGGCTACCGGGACTACGACGCCGGCCAACTGCAGGAGATCAAGGCCGCCTACTACGCGATGGTCAGCCTGGTCGACGACGAGGTCGGCCGGATCCTCGCCGTACTGGAGGAACAGGGGCTGGCCCAGGACACGATGGTGGTCTTCACCTCCGACCACGGCGAGATGCTCGGCGATCACCAGCTGATGCTCAAGGGCCCGATGATGTACGACTGCGCGATCAGGGTGCCACTGCTGGTCCGATGGCCCGGGCACGTCCCGGCCGGCATCCGGGTCGAGGAGTTGGTGGAGTGGATCGACCTCACCGCGACCATCACCGACGTGGCCGGGGTCGACATGCCCAGAAGCCAGGGCATCTCGCTGCTCCCGCTGGCGTCCGGTCGGCCCGCTGCGCACCGGGGCTGGGCGCTGTCGCAGTACCGCGACTCCGGCCACCCCTACGATCCGCCGGTGCACACGACGATGGTCCGGCGGGGCCGGCACAAGATCGTCGTCCACCACGGGCCACCCAGCTCCGCCCGGGAGCGGACCGGCGAGCTCTACGACCTCCAGCAGGACCCGGCCGAACTGGTCAACCTCTGGCACGACCCGAACTCGGCCCCGCTGCGAGGCGAGCTGACCGAGTTCGTCCTCGATGTCCTCGTCGCCACCGAGGACCGGTCACAGCCGCGCACGGCCTTCTGGTGAGCGACGCCGACGCCCGTCCCCGACCCACGACTGTTTGGCCGGCCCGGGTGCTGATCCACGAGTTCGCCGCGCCCTGGCTGTGGCGGGTCAGGCGCCGGCGAGTTCGGCCGGCAGGTCGGTCCAGGCCCGCAACCGCTCGGCGATCTCCGGCGTGGCCGTCCGGCCGGCGAAGGCGTGCAACTCGCGGTAGTCGGGCCGGGGCTGGCGGATCATCACCAGGCGACCGGCCTGTTAGGAGGTGGCCACCATCAGCGACGCCTCGGCCACCCGTGGCGCCGCCGGCTTCTCGCACAGCACCGGCTCGCGGCCGGCTGCACTCTGGCCGCCTGGCCCGACGTCGAGCTGGCCGGTCTGGACGATCTCGACCGCTCCGTCGCGACCTCAGCTTTCGGATCGGCCCCGGCGCCAGTAGCCCATCAGGGCCAGATCAGAGCGGCGCGCACCGGCGGCGAGGAAGGTCGAGCGCAGCTCCCGGACCGTGCTGGTCTCGGCGGCCACCCAGACGTAGGGCCGACGGCCCGGCTGATCGGCCGAGTCCCCGGTCGGGATCTCCCAGAGCAGCTCGTCCTCGCCGGATCGGTCCGGTCCGGCCGGGTCGTCGTTCGGTTCGGCCTCGGGCCGGACGCCCTGGCACAACCGCGGCAGGATCTCGTCGACAGCTGCGCGGATCGCTTCCCCGTAGGGGTTGTCACCCCGGGCCAGCCAGCTGATCCGGACGCCCGGAGGCACCGACACCTGCTGGACATCGGCCGGCTGCGGCACCTCCAGGATCACCTCGCCGACCGCGTCCGGGGCCAGAGCTGCGCAGATGTTGACCACCGCCGGGACGGCCGTCTCGTCGCCGACCACCAGCACCGGTGAGGTCGGGGCCGGCGGGTTCCAGGTCTGACCGCCGTACGGGCCGGGATGGTCGGCGTTCGGGCCGAGGACGGCCGTCACGTCACCCACCGCGGCGGTGCTCAACCAGTCCGAGGCGAGACCTCCGTCGTGCCGGACGACGTCGACGTCGATTTCGTGACGTTCGACTCGAACCGATCGAACGGTGTACGTCCGGAGCGGGTTGCGGTGCTGCTCGGGCAGGGCCCGCCAGTCGTCGTACCAACGGGCCGAACGCATCGGCAGGTGGTCGATGCCGCTGCCGGGCAGGGGCACGATGATCTTGATCCGTTGGTCGGTCCCGACGTCGGCGAACCGGTCCAGATCGCTGCCGCTGAAGGTGATCCGGAGGAACGTCGGGCTGAGCTCCTCGACCCGGGCGATGCTGACCTCGAAGAACCGGTAGGGCGAGGCCACGGCGAGCGCCCCGGCCAGCGTTCCGGTCGGCGCCGCCCCGCTCACGCCAGCGCCTTCTGCATCGGCGGCACCACCGTCTGCAGCGCGAGCGGGATGCTGAGCACGGTGCCGCCGGAGAACGCCATCGACGGCTCCAGCTCGCTGATGGTGATCAGGGCGCCGTTCTTGGTCGCCTGCAGGCTGGCCAGTCCCGGCACCGCCTCGAGCAGATCGGCCCTGGTCTGGCCGGTGTCGGGGAAGGCGATCACCACATCGGCGTCCAGCCTGTCCACCTGCTCGTTGGAGACCGAGGAGTAGAAGTCCTTCGTCCCCAGGCCTTCGACGTAGGCGTTCGCCTTCAGCCCGAGCCCGCGCATCAGCTGCATCCGGGTGTCGGAGGAGTGGTAGACCCCGACCTGGCCCTGGTACGGGGCGATCACGCTGACCGTCTTGCCGGCGAACGACGGGTTCTCCTCGGCGTCCTTGGCGATCAGGGCCCTGGTCTGGGCGACGATCTGTTCGGCTTTGGCCTGCTGCCCGAGACCGGTGCCGATCATCGTCATCGTCTGGTCCCAGGGGGTGCCGTAGGCGCCGGCCCCGGACGGCGGGTCGATGGTCGGCGCGATGGCCGTCAGCTTCTTGTAGTCGGCCTCACTGCCGTCCGACCCGATGTTGAAGATGACGTCCGGCGCCAGCGAGGCGATCTTCTCGAAGTCCCAGGGCGGGGTGAACAGCGCCGGCGTCGTGCCGCCGAGCCTGTCCGTCGCCCAGGAACCGACCCCCTGCTTCCACTGCGGGATCCACTGGGTCACCCCGACCGGAACCACACCGAGGGCGAGGGCGTAGTCGGCGTCGGTGTAGCCGAGGCAGACGATGCGCTCGGGGGCGGAGTCGATGGTCACCGCGCCGAACTTGGTCTGCACCGTGGCCGGAAAGCCCCCGGCCGCCGAGGTGCCGGCCGACGAGCCGCCGGCGGCCGGGCCGGTCGCCGTGCTGTCGTCGGAGCCGCAGGCACTGAGCGCGCCCAGACCACCCAGGACGCCGAGCGCACCTGCCCCGGTCAACAGCGAACGCCGGCTGAGCCGTCCGGCGGACCGGCCTGAGGGCCGATCGGCGGGAGTGGAACTGGGATGCGACATGAGGTTAGCCTAACCTCAGCTGAAACGTCCGTGTCCAGCCCGAGCCGAGGGGAGATCGTGTGACAACGGCCACCCTCCCCACCCCGACGCCGGTCAGCGGCAGACCCCGGCGCCGGCTCGCCGCCGGGCTGATCGTGCTGCTCGTCTGTGTGCTCGCCGGTTGCCTGTTGAGTATCTGCATCGGCTCGCGCAGCATCGCTCTGCCCAGCGTCCTCGACGCCCTCCGCGGTCAACGGTTGAGCGACTACGACGTGATCCTGGTCCGGGCCCGGATCGTCCGGACGCTGATCGGACTGGTCGCCGGGGTCGCTCTCGGGCTGGCCGGCACCGTGATGCAGGGCGTCACCCGGAACCCGTTGGCCGACCCGGGACTGCTCGGCGTGAACGCCGGGGCCGCGTTCGCCCTGGTGGTCGGCATCGTCGCCTTCGGCGCCACCAGCCCGAGCGAGTACATCTGGTTCTCCTTCGCCGGGGCCGCCGTCGCCACCGTCGCGGTCCACCTGATCGCCGCGGCCGGCCCGCGCGGCGCCGCACCGACGTCGCTGGTGCTGGCCGGGGCGGCGATCAGCGCACTGCTGGTCGGGCTGACCGGGTTGCTGTTGCTGCGCAGCATCACCGCCTTCGACGACTACCGCCGCTGGACCGTCGGCGCGCTGACCCGCAGCCAGATCCCGGATCTGCTGCAGACGTTGCCGTTCATCGCGGTCGGTGTGGTGATCGCGCTGACCCTCGGCCGGTCACTGAACCTGCTGACCATGGGCGACGACGTCGCCCGCTCGCTCGGTCAGCACGTCGGCCGGACGCAGTTGCTCGCCGGGCTCGGTGTCGTCCTGCTCTGTGGCGCGGCCACCGCGATCGCCGGGCCCGATCGCCTTCATCGGGCTGGCCGTGCCGCACGCCGCCCGGCTGATCACCGGACCGGACTTCCGCTGGATCCTGCCCTACTCGATGCTTCTCGCCCCGCTGCTGCTGCTGGTCGCCGACGTCCTCGGCCGGGTCATCGCCTACCCCAGTGAGCTTCCGGTGGGCGTGGTCACCGCCCTGATCGGCGCGCCGGTGTTCATCGCGTTGGCCCGCAGCCGGAAGGTCAGCGCCCTGTGAACCGCCTCCGGACCGAGGCCCGGCCGGCGGGTGCCACTCCCGTCCCCGAGGGCGGACGCTCGACGGCGCGCCGGTCTCCGCCGGCACATCGCCGTCAGGACCGAACCCCGCTGCCGGGGCGTCCGGCCGGCGGGCGGCCAACCCGGTCGCGGCCGAGCGGCACCGCCGCTATCGCCGCCGCTCGATCGTCTGTGCGGTGCTGCTGATCGTCCTGATCGCCGGCGTGCTGGCCCGGCTCGCCTTCGGGACGTTCACCATCCCGCTGTCCGATCTGATCCCCGGCCTGTTCGGGCAGGGCAAGCGGTCGGTGGTCTTCGTGCTGCAGGGTCTCCGGCTGCCGCGGACGATCGCCGCCGTCCTGGTCGGGGCCGCGCTGGCCGTCTCCGGGTCGATCTTCCAGGTGCTGACCCGTAACCCGCTGGCCTCACCGGACATCCTCGGCATCACCGGCTCCGCCGGGCTGGGGGCGTCCTTCGCGATCCTCGGCCTCGGGCTGAGCGGTCCGGCGGTGGCGGGCTGGGCCGGCGCGGCCGCGCTGCTGGCCGCGGTCGCGATCTACGGTCTGGCCTGGCGTCGGGGGACCCACGGCGGCCGGCTGATCCTGGTCGGCATCGGCGTCGCGGCGCTCGCGGTGGCCGGCAGTTCATGGCTGCTGACCCAGCGGCAGGCCCTGGAGGCCGAGACCGCCCTGATCTGGATCACCGGGTCGCTGAACGACGTGGCCACCCCGGAGCTGGGCGTGCTGGCCGTGGTCTGTGCTCTGGCCTGTCTGGCGATCCCGCTGGTCCAGCGCCGGCTCGACACGCTGGAGTTCGGCGACGAGACCGCCACCTCGCTCGGCACCCGGCCGGAGGCGAGCCGGGCCACCGCGGTGCTGATCGCGGTCGCGCTGGCCGCCGCTGCGGTCGCCGTCGCCGGACCGCTCACCTTCATCGCCCTGGTCGCCCCGCCGGTGGCCCGGCGGCTGGTCCGGACGCCCGGGGTGGTGCCGGTGACCGCCGCTCTGGTCGGTGCGCTGCTGGTGCTCGGCTCGGACACCATCGCCCAGACCCTGCTGGCCAACCAGCCGGTCGGGGTGGTCACCGGCATCGTCGGTGCGCCCTACCTGATCTTCCTGCTCACCCGGAGGGCCCGATGACCCCAGCGCCTGTACCCACCGCCCCCGGGCTCTCGCTGGCGGCCCGTGGACTGGCTGCGGGCTACGACGGCGCGGACGTCTTCGCCGATCTGGAGGTGGAGATCCCGGCGGGACGGATCACCGCGATCATCGGGGCCAACGCCTGCGGCAAGTCGACGCTGCTGAAGACGATGGCCCGACTGATCCGGCCGCGGGCCGGCACCGTCGAGCTCGGTGGCCGCGACATCCACCGGATCCGCTCGATCGAGGTGGCCCGGACGCTGGCCATGCTGCCGCAGAGCCCGATCGCCCCCGAGGGCATCACCGTCGGCGATCTGGTGGCCCGCGGGCGTTACCCGCGCCACGGTCTGTTCCGCCGCTGGAGTCAGCTCGACGACGAGGCCGTGACCCGGGCGCTGAGCGAGACCGGCACCCTCGATCTGGTCGGTCGACCGGTGCAGGAGCTCTCCGGCGGGCAACGGCAACGGGTCTGGATCGCGATGTGCCTGGCCCAGGAGACCGAGATCGTGCTGCTGGACGAGCCGACCGCGTCCCTCGATCTGGCCCACGCCATCGACGTCCTCGAGCTGCTGACCGAGCTGAACGCCGACGCCGGCCGGACCATCGTGATGGTGTTGCACGAGCTGAACCAGGCGGCGCGTTACGCCCACCATCTGATCGCCATGTGCCGGGGCCGGATCGTGGCCCAGGGCACCCCGGCCGAGGTGCTGGTCGCCCCGGTGGTGGCCGAGGTGTTCGGGCTGGACGTCCGGATCATCCCCGATCCGGTCACCGGGACGCCGATGGTGGTCCCGTTGCGGCGCCGTTCGCCCTCGCTGGACCCGCAGGCGCCGTCCCCCGGCCACTGAACGCTCGCGCCCTCAGCAGCCGGGAGCGGCCGGTCGAGACGGAGCACCGGCCAACTCGGTCAACGCCCGCAGACTGTCGCGGACGAGCTCGGCGAAAGAGCGCTCTTCGCCGGGCGCGATCCAGCGGGCGAACGCGGAACTGAACACGGCGACAGCGGCGTCGGCGGCGATGGTCGCCGTCGGCTCGGCGACCCCTCGTTCGCGCAAGGCCTCGGTCAGCGTCGTCGACAACCGGGCGAGCTTCAGCAGCTCTCGCTCCTGCAGCGCCGGGTTGGCCGCGATCACCGTCTGGCGCCGCCGGGAGAGCGGACGCTTCTCGGCCGGGAAGTAGTCCGCCGAGGCCGCCACGGCCACGGTGACCAGCGCGAAGGCCCCGGCGTCCTGGGGTGCAGCCGCGACGGCGTCGCGGAAATGCCGCTGCAGGACGTCCTGGCCGTGGAAGAGCACCTCACGCTTGTCGCCGAAATGCCGGAAGAAGGTCCGCTCGGTCAGCCCCACCGACTCGGCGATGTCGGTGACGGTCGTCTGCTCGAAACCCCGGGTGAGGTAGAGCTCCAGCGCGGCGGCCTGGAGCCGTTCCTTCGTCCCCGGCTCCCAACGCACCATGGCATCGGAGTCTAGGGGATTTCGCTCCAAGTGATGACAACGACTGACATCGCGCGTACAGTCATGTCAGTTACCGACGTCAGTCGCTGACATCGTCTTCGAGAAAGGGCTCTACTCCAATGCGCATCTTCATCACCGGGGCCTCCGGTTGGATCGGCTCCGCCGCCGTGGACGAACTGCTGGCCGGCGGTCACCAGGTCGTCGGGTTGGCACGGTCCGACGCCTCGGCCGCCGCACTGGTCGCCAAGGGGGCCGAGGTCCACCGAGGCGACCTGGACGATCCGGACGCCCTCCGCGCCGGTGCCGCCGACGCCGAGGCCGTCCTGCACCTGGCCAACAAGCACGATTTCGTCCGTCCCGAGGTCTCCAACGCCGCAGAGCGCGGCGCGGTCCAGGCGCTCGGTGAGGTGCTGGCCGGCTCTGACCGGCCGTTCATGGTCGCCTCCGGGGTGGCCGGCCTGACCCGTGGGCGGCCGTCGACCGAGCAGGATCGCTCGCCGGCCGTCGGTCCGGAATCCATGCGCGGCGGCAGCGAGAACCTCGCTCTCGACTTCGCTCAGAAGGGTGTCCGCACCCTGATCGCCCGGTTCTCTCCGACCACGCACGGCACCGGCGACCACGGCTTCGTCGCTGCCCTGGTCGGCGTCGCCCGCGAGCGCGGGGTCTCGGCCTACATCGGCGACGGGGACCACCGCTGGGCGGCCGCGCACGTCACCGACACCGCCCGGCTGATCCGGATCGGCCTCGAGCAGGGCGACACCGGGACGATCCTGCACGCCGTGGCCGAGGAGGGCGTACCGACCCGACAGATCGCCGAGGCGATCGGGGCCGGACTGGGGGTGCCGGTCACCTCGATCGCACCGGCCGACGCCGGCGATCATTTCGGCTGGATCGGAAGATTCTTCGGTCTCGACCTGGCCTCCTCGAGCGCCGTCACCCGGGAGCGGTTCGGCTGGACGCCGACCGGGCCGACCCTGCTGGAGGATCTGGGATCAGGCGCCTACGGTTTCTGAGCAACGGGTGGACCGACCCGGGCGCTTTCCGGGCCGGGTGGGTTCAGCCGCCTTGCTCGGTTCGCTCGATCGGCACCGCGATCAAGGAAAAGCTGACCGGGACGGCGTCGTCCGGTCGCTGATCGGCGTGCCCGATCGGACGGCGGTCGGCGAGCGGCATCACGATCTTGCTCCAGGCTTCCATCACCTCGTTGAGCTCCGCCGGATTGAGGTAGAGCAGAGCCGTCCGCATCCCCGCCGCGTCCTCCCATCCGCTGGCCTCGTCGGCGGCACGACGCTCCTGGAAGCTGGCCAGATCCTGCACGGCTTTCTCGGCGTAGTAGCGATCCAGCGTGTCGACCGAGGCGCGCGCCTGGGGTTCGGACGGCTTCAGGTCGAGCGAGGTGGCTGTCACCCGCCAGGGCCGCGCCCGGTTGTCGTCACTGTCCGCGGCTTCGACGAAGCCGTATTTGGCCAGCTGGCGCAGGTGATGACTGGCCAGCGCGTGGCTGATGCCGAGTTGGCGAGCTGCGTCGGCGGCGGTCAGCGAGCCCTCCCGGGCCACCAGACTGTGCAGTTGCAGCCGCAGCGGGTGCGCGAACGCCCGCATGGCCACCGGATCGGTGACGGTTCGCAGCCGCACGTTCGACGCCGAAGACATGCTGGGAAGCCTGGTCGAATTCAACGGATTGTCAACCCAGGCGTCGAATCCCGTCCCCTCGGTGCCCGGTTGGCCGGCCTCGGCGAGTGGTGGTTCAGCGGGCCGTAAGCCGAGCAGGACAACGATGCCGACGATGAGGTAGATCGCACCCTGAACACTGATCACCGCCACCACCCCGAACCGCTCGGCCAGGACTCCGGCCGCATAGGTACTGGCCAGCATCGCAACGTTCTGGACCGTGGTGAGCGTTCCGAAGACCCGACCCCGAACGCGGTTCTCGGTGTGCGTCTGGAAGATGGTCAGCATGCCGGCGAACAAGGCGGCTCCGGGCAGACCGACGAACGCGATGATCACGACCCCGGGCCACACCCGGTGGTCCAGTCGAGGGATCAGCGGGTAGAGGAACAGCGCCAGATCCCCGACCCCGAAGGCCACCGCACCCCAACCGAACAAAGCTTTTGACGAGAAACGATGACCGACCGCGGTGATGATCAGCCCGCCCAGCACGCCACCCACCGCCTGCGCCGCCATGATCGTCCCGAACGAGCTTCCACCGCCGCCCAGCACGCCGTTCACGTAGGGCGCGAACAGAGCTCCCATCACCGCCTCACCGACACCGGTGACGCCGAAGAAGATCAGCACGATCAGCAGTGCTCGGCTCCGTCGGATGACCCGCAGACCGTCGACCCAGTCGCGGGCCAGCCGGAGGGGCTGCGGCTCGACCACCGCCGGACGAAACCTGATCAGAGCCAGGCACAGGGCGGCCAACACGAAGGTGGTCAGATCGGCCACGGCCAACCAGAGCAGATTTCCGCCCGCGATCAGAACCCCGCCCAGAGCCGCGCCGACCAAGCGCGAGACGTTGCGCACCTGGGCGTTCACCGCATTGGCGGTGATCAGGTCCTTCTCCTCGACCACGGCCGGCAGCATGGTGGCCTCGGCCGCCACGAAGAACGGGGTGAGGCAGCCGCTCAGGGCCACCACGACAAAGATGATCCAGACCTGGGACGGGGTCCGGACGGCGAACAGCGGCAGCAGCACGGCGGCCAGCGCCAGGTTGATCGCGATCATCACCCGCCGCCGGTCCCACCGGTCGACCAGCACCCCGGCGAACGAACCGAACACGGCCTGCGGCGCCTGGCTCGCCAGTAGTGCGGTCGCCGAGGCCACGGTGGAACCGGTCAGGGCATAGACCTCGAAGCCGAGGCCGGTCGCAAGCATCCAGTCCCCGGTCTGCGAGACCAGCCCGGCGCCCAGCAGCCATCGCAGATCCCGGTGACGAAGGACAGCTCCGATCCGCCCCGGTGCAGACAATGCCAAAGACATGCTTGGAGTCTGGCTGTGGGGCCCGGCAATGTCAAGCAACTACTTGGCATTGCGCCGCCGCCGGGCGGCGATCAGGTGGTGTGGCGGTCCGTGTAGCCGTCGGCCTCGTGCAGGGCGGCGTCGTGCACGAAGGCGGCCACGTCTTCGCCGGCCGCCTTCGAGGTCTGCTTGACCCGGGCGATCTCGTTGTCGTCGAACGTGACCGGAACGGTCACCTGCCGCTCACCGGCGTCGGCCGTCGGCTCGTCCGGGGTGCCGGAGCGCCGCTGATAGTCGGCACGTTCGTCCGGGGTCATCGACGATGGATCGGTCTTGACGTAGGTCATCAGGTCTCCCCGCTCGGGCTGGCCGATCCGCTGTGATCGCGCCCTCCAGTGTGCGCCCCGGTCGGCCCTTTGCGCCAGCCCTCGGACGTCGGCAGTTCCCCCGCTGAGCAGGCCGATCGATCAGCGGGTGCCGGCTGGGGTCAGCGGCGTTCGACCAGCAGCAACGGGATCTGCCGGTCGGTCTTTCGCTGGTAGTCGGCGTAGGAGGGGTAGGCCTCGACCGCGCGCTCCCACCACTTCTCCCGCTCATCGCCGGAGAGCTCGCGGGCGTGCCCGTCGAAGGGCTCCGGACCGTCCTGGACGACGATCGCGTCCGGGTCGGCCTTGAGGTTGAAGTACCACTGCGGGTGTTTCGGGGCGCCGCCCTGGGAGGCGACCATCAGGTACTTGCCGTCGTCCTCGACCTTCATCAACGGCGTCTTGCGGATCTTGCCGGACTTGGCGCCGCGGTGGGTGAAGATCACCACCGGCATTCCGGTGTCGGCCAGCGTGTTCGCTTCCGCACCGCCGCTCCGCTCGTAGGTCTCGACCTGGTCGCGAACCCACTGCTCGGGGCTCGGCTCGTACTCACCGTTCAGAGGCATGCTGCTATGTCTACTCCCCTACCCAGGCAGGGTTTCCGGCAGGATGGGTCCATGGCGGAGCCGCTGACGTTGCCCGAGGTCAGCCAGGAGCTGTACGCCGGCCCGCCGGAGGAGTTCGTGGCCCGGCGGAACGAGCGGGCCAAACAGGCCAGGGCGGCTAAGGACCGCGAGCTGGCGGTCGCGATCACCGCGCTGCGCCGGCCCAGTCGTTCGGCCTGGATGGTCAACCTGCTGGCCCGGGCCGAACCGGACCAGGTGGCCGGGCTGCTCGATCTCGGTGAGGCGCTGCGCCAGGCCCAGCGGGAGCTGTCCGGCCCGGACCTGCGCCGGTTGTCGACCGACCGGCACCGCGTCGTCGAGGCGCTGACCCGACGTGCCGTCGCGCTGGCCGCCGAGCAGGACGCCACCGCGACCGAAGCGGTCCGGCGCGAGATCAGCCAGAGCCTGCAGGCCGCCCTCGCCGACCCGCAGACGGCCGACCTGGTCCGCACCGGGACGCTCGTCCAGGCCGCGGACTACAGCGGCTTCGGCCCGTTCGTCCCCGGCCCCGATCTGCAGCCGTCGGCGGCGCGTCCGCCCGAGCCGGACGAGGGAGAGGTCGCAGACCGAGCAGACCGAGCAGACCGAGCAGACCAGGCGGCCCGGGCCGAGCAGGCCCGACGCGAGGCCGAACGTGAGGCCAAACGTGAGGCCGAACGTAACGCCGAGGCGGCCCGTAAGGCGGAACGCGAGGCCGCCCGGGTCCGAGCCGACGAAGCCGGCACCGCAGCCGAGGCGGCGACCACCGAACGGGACGAGCTGGCCGCCCAGGTGGAGCAGGCCGCCGCCGCCCTGGCCGGACTGGAGGATCAGCTTCGGCAGGCCGAACACCGCCTTGCCGCCGCCGAGCGCGACCGCGACGCCGCTCAGCAGAGACTCGAGAGTCTGAGATAGCGCAGCGTTGCGATTGACGGACGAAGCGTCGCCATTCACCGGGCATCGCTGAGCGTGGACGACGGTCGGCCGACGCGACGACCGGCGGATTCTCGACCGACCGATCCGGATCCAGGTGGCCGCACCGGCCACGAGCGCCGCGGCTTACGGTGAGGACATGCCTGCCACCGAACTCCGCTTCTACTTCGACCCCGTCTGTCCGTTCTGTTGGCTGACCAGCAAGTGGGTCCGGATGGTGCAGGCCGAGCGAGGCTTCAGTGTCGACTGGCGGTTCATCTCGCTGCGGCTGATCAACTCCGAGGTCGACTACGACGCACAGTTCCCGCCGGAGTACGAGGCCGGGCACACCGCCGGCCTGAGATTGCTACGGGTGGCCGCGAAGACCCGCGCCGAGCACGGCCGGGAAGCGCTCGACGCACTGCAGGCCGCGTTGGGAGCCCACATCTTCGACACCGCCCCACCCGCGGACGTCGGTGACGAGCAGCAGCTCCGGGAGCGGCGCGGCACCCGCGACTTCGTCGAGCCGATCCTGCGGGACGCCGGACTGCCGCTCGACCTGGCCGAGGCGCTCGACGACGACTCCTACGACGACGAGATCCGGGCCGACGGTGAGGAAGCACTCGCTCTGACCGGCAAGGACGTCGGCACCCCGATCATCCACTTCGATCCGCCGGAAGGCGTCGCCTTCTTCGGCCCGGTGATCAGCCGACTGCCCGAGCAGGGGAGCGCCGGCGAGCTGTGGGACCACGTCGTCGGCCTGGCCCGGTTCCCGGGTTTCACCGAGCTGAAACGCAGCCTGCGCGAGCGGCCGCAGCTGGTCGGGTTCGGCGTGCCCGAAGGAGAGACAGGCCAACAGGAGGACTGGCACGGTGGCAGCCGGCGACAGAAGAAGTGAGCGCCCGATGACCGAGACGACCGAACGCACCCACCGCGAGTCCACCGTGGTCCGGGCCACGCCGGAGGCGCTCTACGACCTGGTCAGCGACATCACCCGGACGGGTGAGTGGAGCCCCGTCTGCACGGGCTGCTGGTGGGACGACCCGAATCAGGCCGGTCAGCTCGACGCCTGGTTCACCGGCCGGAACGAGGTGCCCGGCCGCAGCTGGGAGACCCGGTCGAAGATCGTCGCCGCCGATCGTGGCCGCGAGTTCGCCTGGATCGTCGGTGGGGCCTTCGTCCGCTGGGCCTTCACCCTCGAGGCCGGCCCGGTCGACACCAGCGGCCCGGTCGGGCCGGACGCCCCGTCGACGACGCTGACCGAGCACTGGACCTTCCTGCCCGAGGGGATCGCCATGTTCGAAGGCAAGTACGGCGACCGGGCCGCCGCCGAGATCGAGGAGAGGACCCGGCAGGCCCACGACGGCATCCCCCGGACCCTCGAGGCGATCAAGCGCATCGCCGAAGCAGGCTGAACCGGGCCGAACCGGGCCGCGGCGAACCGGGCCGTCAGTCGGCTTGTGGTATCGAGCGACGGCGTAGCAGCAGCCCGACCAGTAGCGCGCCGGCCAGGCTGACGGCGGTGGTCACCACGGCGGCCACCGACCAGCCGTGCTCGGCCCGGGCCCGGTCGGCCCCGCCGCCGAGCACCAGGATCGAGGTGATGGTGACCCCGATCGCCGAGCCGAGATAACGCGCGGTGTTGTTGACGCCGCTGCCCAGACCGGCCCGTCCCGACGGGGCGCTCAGCACGGCCTCGCGGCCGAGGGCGGCGTTCAGCACCCCGCTGGCCAGCCCGGCCACGAACAGTCCGGCCACCAGCTCGACCGGACGACTGGCCCCGATCAGCAGAGCCAGCCCGACCGCCACCCCGACCAGGGAGATCACCAGCTGGCGCGGACCGGAGGCGAACGGCGGCAACCGGCGCGAGGCCAGGGCCGTCACCGCACTGGTGGCCGACCAGAGCGCCAACAGCCCGGCGGCCTGGATCGGCAGCAAGCCGAGATCCCTGACCAGATAACTCGAGGTCACCGACATCTGCCCGATCACCCCGACGCCGGTGATCACGGCGGCCAGCGAGACCGCCGCGAACCGCGGCTCGGCGAAGACCGCGAAGTCGACCATCGGTTGCGCGAGACGGCGCTCGGTCACCGTGAACGCGACCGCCGACAACGCCGCCGCCACGAAGACGACCACCGCGAGCAGTTGCCCGCCCGGTTGCCGGACCTCGGTCAACCCCACCAGCACCAGCGTCATGGCCGCGGTGAAGAAGATCGCGCCGAGCAGATCGAGCGGACGCGGACGATCGGTCCGCGACTCCGGCATCGAGCCGGCCCGGCTCAACCGTCGGACGACGAAGAAGACCACCGTCGAGGCGATCACGATGCTCAGGTAGATCTCGCGCCACCAGCCGAGCAGGTCCATCCCGCCGGCCAGCACCGGCCCGACCGCGATCCCCGCACCGACACTGGTCCCCCACAGGGCGGTCGCCCGGGACCGCTGGACGGCGTCGGCCGACCAGGCCGAGAGCAGGGCGAGCCCGGCGGCGATCAACGCCGAACCACCGACGCCCTGCACGATCCGGCCGGCCACGAACACCACCGGGCCGGACGCGACCGCGCAGACCAGCGACCCGATCGCCATCACGACCGTGCCGACGGCGAAGATCCGGCGACGGCCCCGGTCGTCGGCCAACGCGCCGGCCAGCAACATCGAGGCGGCCAACCCGACGCTCATCGAACTGAGGATCCAGGCCTGCGCGCTCTGGCCGGCCCCGAGGGCCCGGGCCAGGGTCGGCAGGTCGGCCAGCGGCAGGGTGAAGACGACCAGGGAGAGGAAGGTGCCGACCGCCACCACGGCCACTGCACCCCGGCTTGCGCCCGGGCCGGAACGGCCGGCGGGCGCGGGATCCGGTCCCGGCTGCTCAGTCAGTGCTGCGCCCAACCGGGTCGTCGTCCCCGGGCGCTTCGGTCGCCGCCGACGGTTCGGGAGCATCCGAGTCGGGAGCATCCGAGTCGGGTCCGGCGGACTCGGGCGCCTCCGTCCGGGGTGACGGTTCAGTCCCGGGTGAATCACTCCCGGGTGAATCACTCACGGGCGGATCACTCACGGGTGCGGCGTCACGATCACGACCGGTGGCCTTGCGGACCAGCTTGCCGAAGGCCTGCAGCAGGTGGTCCTCGGGCGTGCCGAACGGGTTGTCGTCGACCAGGTAGGTCCAGGTGGCCGACGGACGACGGATGTCGGAGGCCTCCTCGTCCAGCCCGTCCGCGGTGATCACCGCCTTCTCGAACGCGGCCACCGCCTCCTCCCGGGCCGAGCTGAGCACCGTCCGGAAGGCGGCCTGGGCCTCGGCGTGGAAGGCGTGCAGCGGCGTCTGCCGGCCGAGGGCCCGCAGGTGGATGCCCTCACGGAGATCCTGGGTGAAGGCCAGATGGTCACTCCAGGCCTGGTCCAACGAGAACAACGCCAGCGTCCGGGCCGCCTCGGCCAGCACTTCGGCCGGCACCTCCTCGGCCAGCTCGGCCCACCGCTCCGGAGCCGCCTCGGCCAGTTCGGTGGCGGCCAGATCCTCATCCAGCAGGCGATCCCGGTACTCCAGCACCTCGATCCGCTGGTGGTGCAGCTGCTGGCTGTAGAGCCAGCTGTTGCGGTGCAGATCCAGCAGCGCACCCTCGCCGACCCGCTGGGCGTGCTCGACCTGCTGCCGGGCGGCCGAGCTGTCGATCAGACCGGTCTCGTCGACGTGCGAGGCGCGGACGGCGAACCGCTCGGTCTCCGGATCGTCCTCCAGGCTGGTGAAGAAGACCGAACCACCGGGGTCGCCCTGGCGCCCGGCCCGGCCGCGTAACTGGTCGTCCAACCGACGGGTCGGATACCGCCCGGTGCCGATCACCATCAGCCCGCCGAGCGCGGCCACCGCCTCCCGGTCGGCCTCGTCGGCCCCACCGAGCCGGATGTCGACGCCGCGGCCGGCCATCTGGGTCGAGACGGTGACGGCGCTGCCGCGACCCGCCTCGGCGATCAGCCCGGCCTCCTCGGTGTCGTTCTTGGCGTTCAGCACCGCGCTGGTCACGCCGGCCTCGGCCAACCGGTCGTGCAACCGTTCGGAGGCGGCGACGTCCTGGGTGCCGACCAGCACCGGCCGGCCGGTCTCGTGCAGGGCGCAGATCTCGGCGATCAGCGCCTCCTCCTTCTCTTCCTGGGTTTCGTAGAGCCGGTCCTCGGCGTCCTCACGGATGGTCGGCCGGTGGGTCGGGACGACGCCGACCTCCAGCTGGTAGAACTCCCGCAGCTGCTCGGCCGCGGCCACCGCCGTGCCCGTCATGCCGCAGACCAACCGGTAGCTGGTGATCAACGACTGGATGGTCATCGAGTCCAGGATCACCCCACGTCCGGTGCTGGCCAGCCCCTCCTTGGCCTCGACCGCCGCGTGCAGCCCGTCCGGCCAGCGCTGCAGATCGGCGACCCGGCCCCGGTTCAGGTCGATCAGCCGCACCTGCCCGTCGGTGACCAGGTAGTCGATGTCGCGGGTCAGCAGCACCCGGGCGTGCAGCGCGATGTTGATCGTGGTCAGCAGCGTCTCGTGGCCCTCGGCGTAGAGGTTGTCGATCTCGAGCAACTGCTCGACGTGCTTCAGGCCGGCGTCACTGAGGTTCGCGCTGCGCCGGTCCGGGGCGAGCTCGATGTCGACGTCGGGGTCGAGGGCGGCCACGATCCGGGCGGCGTCGGACTCGTCGACACCCTCGTCGTCGCTGCCGGCCAGCACCAGCGGCACCTTGGCCTCGTCGATCATCACCGCGTCGGCCTCGTCGATGATCGCCACGTCCAGCTCGGGCAGCACCCGGGTCGTGTTGTCGGTCCGCAGCCGGTCCCGCAGCAGATCGAACCCGACCTCGCTGACCGCGGCATAACAGACGTCGCGTCCGTAGGCGGCGCGTCGCTCCTCCGGGCCGGAGGCCTGGGTGACGTGGCCGACGTCGACACCCAGCAGCTCGAACACCGGACCCATCCACTCGGCGTCGCGTCGGGCCAGGTAGTCGTTGACCGACAGCACCTGCACCCGACGGCCGCGGACGACGAAGCCGAGCGCGGCCAGCGCACCGACCATCGTCTTGCCCTCGCCGGTGGCCATCTCGACCACCTGCCCGGCCAGCAGTCCGGCCGCCCCGAGCAACTGCTCGTCGTAGGCCCGTTCACCGATGGTGCGCCGAACGGCCGAGCGTCCGATCGCCATCAGCTCACTCAGGTCTTCCGGGGTCAGTTCATCGGTGACGAACTCCCGCAGGATCGCGTACCGCTCGGCCAGCTCGTCGTCGCCCAGGGCGGTGATCTCGTCCTCGAGCTGCTCGGCGGCCTCGACCCGGGCCTGTGCACGAGAGGTGTCGGCGGTACCGGCCCGTCCGATCAGGCGTCGGAACGACTGCGCCAGACCCACGGACCCGCCTGCCTCTCGTCACGATCAGTTGCACCCGCCCCGGCCGGCGGCGTGCCTGTGCACGATAGCTCACAGCACGCCGACCGGGTCCTGGGCGAGTCGCTCAGACCGCGCAGTTGAACGGGGTCCGGTCCAGCCCGGTGACGTAGCGGGCCGAGACCCAGCGGCCGTCGGTCAGGTTGTACCAGTGGTTGTCGGTGCCGATGTAGGGACCGGTGGTCTGACAGATCGCCCGCACCGTCGCCCCTCGGGCCAAGGTCTTGGTCTTGGCGTCCTTGGTGCTCGGCGCCACCCGCTCGTTCAGGTAACCGGTGGTGTGGCCGGTGGCGTAGACCGCGGTGCCACAGAAGTCCGGCGCAGCGCCGACGTTCCGCACGTAGCGAGCCGTCACCCAATGGGTGGACGTGCCGTCGACGAGGTACCAGAGGTTGTTGCCGTCGACGGAGCGGCCCTGGACCTTGCAGCGGATGTCGAAGCTCTGCCCGCGGCCCAGGCTGCCCCGGGTGTCTCCGCTGATGCTGGGGATCGAGCGGACGGTCAGACCGCTGGCCGACGTCACCGTGCCGCGGTAGACGCCGTTGGTCTCGGCGTGGGCGGGCATGGCGGCCGTGGCGCCGGCCGCGACGGCCAGCGAGCCGGCCGCCAGGGCGAGGGAAAGAGTGCGCTTGATCATGATGGATCTCCTCGGTCATCGACTCCGCGATCGAAGTCGTCTGCCCTGAGGTACGCCCGCCGACACCGAAAAGTTGGGTGGATCTTCGGCGATCAGCTCTTCGGCACGTCCAGACCGACGATCACCGGGTCGTGGTCGCTGGCCCGGTACTGATCGGCGGTGTAGTAGTCGAGGGCGGTCACCTCGTACTCGGAGTACTCGTGCGCGTCGGACTCGATCGAGTTGATGTTCCAGACCGCGCTCTTGGTCAACTCCTTCGCTGCGGCCCTGTTCAGCAACACGTGGTCGAGCGAGCCGGCCAGACCGGAATAGCTGTAGGAGTAGTCGGTCTCGGCGGCGGCGTTGCGGTAGCCGGCCGAGGCCAGCGTCCGCAGCGGGTCTTCGTTCGAGTAGGAGTTGAAGTCACCGATCAACGCGACCGCCTGGTCGCCGGTGGCCCGCTGCACGGTCGGCACCCAGGCCAGCAAGGCCTTCGCCTGCTCGACCCGCTGGGCGTTCCAGGCACCCTGGCCGTGATCGGCGTTCGGGTCGTCGGCGTTGCTCGGGGCCGATCCCTTGGACTTGAAGTGGTTCACCACGACCAGGGTGTCCGCGCCGCCGGCCCGCGGTGCGAACGAGGCGCCGATCGGGGTCCGGGCGTTGGCGAACGCGCCGTCATCGCTGGCATCGGCGCCGTCGGCGTAGGCGTCCCCGATCAGCGCGGCCCGGGCCGGCTGGTAGATGATCGCGTTGTTGATCACGTCCTGGTCGGCGACCGGCTGCAACTGCGTCGAGGACGGAACCCAAGCCCACTTGGAAAATCCGGCCGCCTGGTTCAGTGCGGCCACCAACGTCTGGACGGCGCTGTCGGTCGGCTGCCCGACCTTGGCCGAGTTCTCGATCTCCATCAGGCCGGTCACCGACGCGTCGAGCTGGTTGATCGCGGTGACGATCTTGGCCTGCTGTCGCAGGAAATCCGCCTGGTCCCAGGCGCCGCGCAGATCACAGTCGTAGGTCACGTTGTAGGAGCCGGAGGTGTCCAGATTGCGACCGGTGCAGCCTGGTTGCCCTTGCCCGGTGGTCGGGAAGTAGTTGAGGACGTTGAACGAGGCGATCGACAACCGGCCGCCCACCTTCGGCGTCGCCTCGTGCGCCTTCTCGGTGATCGTGGCGATCTCGTGACCGGCATCGACCGGCCGGGTGGGCTCGAACGTCCAGCCGCCGTTGCGGTAGTCCACGATCACCGGGGCGTTCAGCTTGGCCGTGTCGCCGACCTTCACGTCGTGGCTCGGGGTCAGGTAGGGCACGGTGCCACCGGCCGGATTCGCTTTGCTGGCGAAGAAGGACTGGTTGCTGCCGTCGTCCAGCGAGACGCTGTTCACCGCGTTGAGACGCGCCTGCCGCTCGGCCTTCTTCGAGCCGTACGGGGCGACGTCGGTGGGCTGTACGGGCAGCGCCCCGCCGGCGGCCAGCCCGAGCTCGCCGTAGTGCAGCAGCGGATAGTTGTCGGCGACCACGAACTTCTCCGGGGTCCGGTACAGCATCGACTCGAGATTCTCCCGGTGCGCGTAGGTGTCGGCCCAGGAGAGTCCGGTGACCGGCCGGACGGCGGCGTGCCGGGCGCTGGAGACGGTGACCGTGACGGTGCCGCCGATCTCGGTCAGGCTGTCCACGCTCGGGTCGGTGCTGCCGGGGTACTCATCGACCGTTCCGCTGACGGTGACCAGTTCGCCGATCGCCACCCCGGAGGCTTTGCTGCCGGTGTAGACGAAGATCGCGTCGGAGGCCTTCTTCAGGTTCCGGTCCGGACCGCCGGTGCCCGGGGTCTGGATCACGAAACCACGCAGCCCGGAGCCGGCGTTGCTGTAGACCGCGGTCACCACCGACGGCGCCAGGGTGACCACCTTGCCCTGGTAGGCCGAGTACTTCGCCGTGCCCTGGACGGTGGCGATGCTCAGCGGGGTCGCAGCGAGAGCCGGGGTGCTCAGGCCGAGTGACCCGGCGGTCAGGGTCAGACCGGCGGAGAGGGTGAGGGAGGTAGCGAGAAGACGAGCGCGCATCAGGGCTCCAGTTCGGATCGGCGGGGCGACAGGGAACAATCTCTCCTGCCGAACGACCCCGAGGCAAGGTTTTGCGCTGTTGTTCATCAAGATGTCGAAAAGTACCTCGGCCGGGGTCGCCGAACCTGGCCGGTGAACCGCGCCCGCTGATAGCGTTCGGGCTCTGGGACCGTCGGCCCCGTCGGCCGCGCGCGCGGAGTTCCGGCCGGCGCCCCGGTCCCGCGACCGAGCCCGACAAGGAGCCCCATGTCCGAACTCCCCCAGCCCGCGATGACAGCCTCGATCATCCAGCGCCGTACCGACGCCGAGCTGACCATCGACGGCGGCGGACTGGAGATCATCGTCGGGGCGACCACCGACGAGGTCCGGCGTCAGGTGACCTCCCGGGTGATCTCGGCCGCCGCCTCGGCTGATCAGACGATCGCGATGCACGTCGACGACTTCGACGGCAACGTGTGGGATCTCCTGGTCCACCCGGACGGCTCGATCACCCAGGGCCAGCCCCGGCCGGCTTCCGACTCCTCGCAGAACCAGGAGCAGGCCGCGCCGGCGAAATCGTCGGCCCAGTCCTCGCCGGGACGTCGCCCCGGTCAGCGGCTGCCCGGCCCGGCCCAGCCGCCGGAGTCGGACGAACCGGCGTCCTCGCCGAGTTCAGCGGCCTCGCCCGAGTCGGCACCGGAGCAGAGGTTCGACCAGCAGCCGCCGAGCCAGGCGCCGCAAGGACCGACCGGTCCGTGGCCGCCCCGCCATCCCGACCCGCGCCCCGATCCCCGCTCTGATCCCCGTCCTGATCCCGCAGCGTGCGGCCGACCCGGCCCCGGCCTACGGTCAGACTGCCTCGGCCTACGGAAGCGCCGTCCCCGCTCAGGAGCAGGGGTCGGACGGCGGACTGCCCGCGCTGCCCCGCCGGGCCGTCTCCTTCCTGCCCACCAACGACATCGACGTCCCGGCCAACGACTCCGCGGCCCCGGTGCCACCGCAGGCGCCGGCGCCGCAGGGCGGCTTCTTCGGCCGCTTCCGGCAGGCCCCGCCGCCGCCGGACACCTCGGCCTACGAGGCTGCGATGGCCTCCTACCGCGCCGACCGGCGGGCGGTCTCGACCCCGTGGCCGGGTCATCAGACGGTGGCCGTGGTGAACGGCAAGGGTGGCTCCAACAAGACCCCGACCAGCACCCTGCTGAGCGCGGTCTTCGGCCGGAACCTGGGCGCGGTGCTGGCCTGGGACGGCAACGAGACCCGGGGCACGCTCGGCTCCAGGACGGTCGGCGATCCGCGGCACGAGGCCACGATCCGCGACCTGATCCCGCACGTGGACGAGCTGATGGCCACCAACGCCCAGCTGGGTCAGCTGGCCCGCTACGTCCACCACCAGCCCGACGACAAGTTCGACGTGCTCCGCTCCAACCCGGCCCTGCTGGCCGCCGAGCAGCGGTTGACCACCGATGAGTTCTACGCGGTGAACCGGCTGATCTCGCGTTACTACCGACTGGCCATCATGGACTCGGGCAACGACGAGTCGACCTACAGCTACCTGAACATGCTCGACATCTCCGACCTGATCGTCGTGGCCACCACACCCGAGCCGGACAAGGCCGAGCAGGCCCGCCACCTGTTGGCCCAGCTGGGCGACCGGGACGCCCGCGGTGCCTCGCTCGCCGACCGGGCGGTGATCATCATCAGCATCAACGATCCGAGCGCCGAGGCGGCGGCCGCGGCCGAGCAGACCGAGGCCACCTTCGCCCAGTTCCACCCCCGGCGGCTGATCTGCAAGGTCCCCTACGACCGCGGGATCAAGGAGATGCAACTGCGCTACACCAACCTGAGCCCGGCCTCCCAGCGGGCCTGGCTGCACGCGGCCGCCCTGGTCGCACGTCAGCTGCAGGACGGCCCAGGGGCGAGTTAGTCCCGACTCATCCGGTCGGGTCGGCGTCGAGATGCCGACCACCAAAGGCGAGACGTCAAAGGCGATCCTCGACCAGTACGAAAGCCCGGACGTCTGCGCATCCCGACACCATGCGGTGGAAGCGCACGCGTCCCCCGCACCACGTTAAGCCAGAATCACCGCCGACCTGACGAACGGCACCGACCCGGCCGGAGAGCCGCCAAGTCCGGATCGAAGCAACAGGCCTACCGGGCACGGGCCCAGCGAGCGCCGCAACGGGAACGCGGCCGACAAGCGGGCCTGAGGCGCGCATCATGAGTTGGCCGATCTGCCGGGCTGGCTTCAACGCCAGAATCCTGCCTCTCTACACACTGTGTCGCCCTCTTTCACGCAAGGCCCCCAGCAACGTCTGGACAGAGGTCGCATTCGGGGGCGTCGGCAAGCGTTTCGCCGCGGTGACGGCCTTCGGATTGGGCGGAACCCGGTGCGTCGGGTGCGATGCCGCTCGGCGCGGAGACCTCACCCCTCAAGCACCGGCGCCTACAACGAGCCGGGCTTGAAGCGGCGCACCTCCTGCGGCCAGCCGCAGCCCTCGGCGACCCTTCGGGATCTGGGGTGGCCTGACCGAGGCAGAGCGACGCACTCTCTCCGTCAATCGTCGAAAGGCGAAAGTCAGACCCCCGGCCGGGACCGAACCGTTCCAAGCCACAACATCGTATTGCGACACCGCCGGGCCCGACCAACGGCCAAGCTGACCGGACACCCCAGACCGGTCCGGCGGAACCGTCCCGCTAAGCGGTGCCGCCGGACCAACCCACTCCCGACACCAAAACTCAACGACGAGTTCAGCGCCCCAGTCTGCCCGTGGCGGCGTCCAGCAGCCCAGTCCAGGAGGTCGACAGGTCACGCGTCACCGTCGCCTTCCGATTTCACCAGAAGTGGCTGAGGTTGCCCGATCCCGAAACACTTCCGCACCGCCGGGCCGCCAACCCCTCGTCATCAGGCACGACATACTTGCCTCCGATCAGCCCTCGGTCAGCCCACCGCTGCTGGCCCACACCCAATCGTTCTCGTCCCGCCTTCGTGACCCCAGGCCCAGAAGCCAGATCTGATCAGTGTGATCAGCCCCTCTGCCGGGCGAGGAAGATGGCAACCCAGGTGCGCCGCCGGCGCGTCCGCTCCTACCAGCGAGGAGGACTCATGAGAAGCACGATGTCGACCCCGACGTCGACCCCAGGCTCTACCTCTCGGCGACGGGCTATCCGCTTCCCGCGGCTCAACTGGACGATCCTGCTGCTGACCTCGCTCGGAATCGCCCTGTACTTCCCGCTGCAGTACACCCGCGGCAGCCTGGCCTCTCTCCACGACGTCGGCCTCGCCTCCACCTATGCCGCCCGCCCCCTGGCGGTACAGGTCGCGTTCTACGCCCACATCACCTTCGCGGGCCTCGCCCTGCTCGTCGGGCCCTTCCAGTTCTCCAGGACCATCCGGCGCAACCACGTCCGGGTCCACCACGCCATCGGCCGGATCTACATCGCCTCCTGTCTGGTCGGCGGAGCTGCCGCGTTCGTCATGTCGTTCTTCAGCTCGGTCGGGCTGCTCGGCTTCTTCGGCTTCGGCAGCCTGGCCGTCATCTGGGTCCTCGTCACCCTGACCGCCTATCGTGCGATCCGCCGCGGTGACGTCGCCAGCCACCAGGCCTGGATGATGCGCAGTTTCGCCCTGACCTACGCCGCCCCCACCCTGCGCTTCTGGCTCCTCGCGCTGCTGATCCCGCAGCTCCTGCTCGGCGTCCCCTTCCCGCAGGCCTACGCCGCCGCCTACGCCCCCGTCCCGTTCCTGGCCTGGATCCCGAACCTCGTGGTCGTCGAACTGATGATCAGGCGCCGTCAGCTGCCCGCCCTGCACCTGGACCCGTCCCCGGACGCGCCAGAACAGCTGGCCCCTTGACGCCAACCCCGTGGCGGCAAGGTGACCACCAGCGGCGCGTGACCAGCAGCTCCTAGCACCTAGCGGGTGGGCCTGACTTCAGGTTCGTCTGCGCCCGCTCGTCGTGGCCTCGGCTGCCTCAGCCGACCGACCGTCGGAGGAGTCGGCCGTAGTAGAGGTATTCCTGTCCGTCGGACCGCCCGTGGGACACCTCGATGTCTGCGCCGTCGATCCCCACCAGGAACCGGCCGGGTCCGGAAGCCCTGATCCGCTGCGGTGGGGTGTCGGGCTCGCCGGTGATGCCCGAGTTGCTCGTCATCCTCAGCATCGTCCCCTCGCGGGTCGAGGTGATCGTCCAGCGCGACTCGGTGGACGACCAGGTGCCGGTCAGGTCAGCGAGATCGCCGTCGTCGGCCGGATCGACTGTCGGTCCGGGCGGCGTCAGGCCCATCGTCGGTCCCAGCCGGTCGTAGAGCGCGGGGATGAGGCCGGAGCCGCCCCGCGAGTTCGTCAGCACGACCAGCGCGAGCTGATGTTCGGGGAAGATCTGCAGGTCGGCGATCTGACCGATCGTCGCGCCGCCGTGTGCGGCGGCCAGGTCCTCGCCCCAGCGGGCCAGGGACCAACCGAGGCCCCAGCCGTCGATCGTGCTGGAGTCGGCGTGCAGATCGACCTGCAGGGTGCGCATCAGCCGGGCGGCCGCTGCGCTGAGCACACGGGTGCCGTCGACGCCGAGACCGTCGCGCAGGTGGGCCGCCGCGAACAACAGCAGGTCCTCAGCCGAGGCGCAGACAAGCCCGGCCGGACCCTGCGAGCGGGGAAGCATCCACTGTGTCGTCGGACGCAGATCCGGGCCGTCGGAGTCGCTGCGTAGATGTCCGACCGCCGTCCGGAACAGGGGTGCGTCCTTGGCCCGGGTGATGGTGTGACGCAGACCGAGCGGCGTGATCAGCCGGTCGGCGACGACGTCGTCCCACACCTGGCCGCGGAGCACCTCGACGATCCGCCCGGCCACGACAAAGCCGGCGTTGCAGTAGCTGAGGTGGCCGCCCGGCCGGGTCACGCTGCGCGCGGTCGACAGCTCTGCGACGAAGCGGGTGAGGCAGTCGTCCCCGTCGCCGGTGTCGATGAACAGGTCGCCGTCGATCCCGCTGGTGTGGTCGAGGAGCTGGCGAACGGTGACCGCACGGGCCAGCTCGGGGTCGGCGAGGGTGAAATCTGGCAGCACCTCGACCACAGGGGTGTCCAGCTCGACCAGCCCCTCGTCGACCAGCTGCATGACGAGGGTCGTCGTCCAGACCTTGGTGATGGAACCGATCTGGAACAACGTGTCCCGAGTGACGTCGACGCCGGTGGCCCGGCTCGTGACCCCGCTTTCGGCGGTCCGCAGGTCGAGGCGCCCGTCCGGCCCGAGAGCCAGCAGCCCGACCTGGGCGCCCGGCACGTCGTAGGTGCGGCAGAGCTCGTCGAACTCACGTTTCCAGTCCTCCGAGGAGACGAGACCTTCAGCGATCGAAATCATATTTGAGAACATTACCAGGCGTGCGAGGATAGGCCGGTGGATGCCCCGCACCTGCTTCTCCATCCCGTCCGGCAACGCATCGTGCACGCGGTCCTCGACCGGCAGCCGTTCACCGCTCACGACCTGACGCGACGGCTACCAGACGTCTCGGCCGCCACGATCTACCGGCAGTTGGCTGCTCTCATCGACGGCGGCCTCATCCAGGTCGTCGCCGAGCGACGGATCCGGGGCGCGGTGCAGCGCACACTCCAACTCACCAGGCGAAGTCCACTGCTGAGCGACGCGGACGTCTCCGAGCTCAGCCCAGAGGAGATCCGCGCCCTCGCCGCCACCTTCGGCATCGCGTTGACCGCCGAGCTCGTCCGATACCTCTCCCAGCCCGGCCCCGACGTCGAAGCGGTGTCGATGCGACAGTCCGTGCTCTGCCTCGACGACGACGACCGAGACCAACTCGCCCGCCGACTCCAATCGGTGATCACCGACTACGCCGATCTGCCGCCGCGCCCAGGAAGACGGAACCACATCGTCAGCACGGTCATGTTCCCGCTCCAAGCCGAACCCGACGACCGCACCTGAACGGCGTCTGGCCTGGGCGTGGAAGGAAGCCACCACCTGCCCGGGTGGACAGCCTCTGATGTCGACCGAAGTCGTTCCGGTTGGACATCGCCCGTACGGGCGCCATCGGCCATGAACAATCCGGTCGCTTCCCGACGGTCGGATCGGCCTCAGACCAAAGTCCGCGTCATCGACAGTCGGTCGTTCTGAACGCACTCAGGACCGTTGAGTGTCCGCGTGGTCAGGGTCTCCTCCTGGCTGGTGGTGGGTTGGTGCGGGTCAAGACATCGAGGCCCAGGTAGCGCCGGCCTTCGGCCCATACGTCGTGCCGCTCGGCGAGGACTGCGCCGACGAGGCCGGTGATGGGTCCCCGGCCGGGGAAGATGCCGACGACCTCGGCTCAATCGCGAGATACGCCAGCCGCAGTTAATCGATGGCGAAGTCGACCGACGAGGTAGGCAATTCCGATTGCCCCTGGCCCGGACACTGCTTGTCACTTCCGCCGTGGGACTTCGGTGGCTCCGTCGGAGCGCTCAGGTCACTACTTCGCACGCCGGGCCCGATCCTGTTCGCGGCGCTTATGACGGCGCACCGCGCCGATTGCTGACAAGACCCGGCCGAGTCCGCCCTCTTCAAGGAACGCCTGGACAACGACGACAGCGACACCGACCACCAGTACGAATAGCACCCAGATGCCGGCGCTGAACAGATCGGCCACCGATCCATCGTACCCGGCAACAGCACGTCCGGGGCCGGCAACGCAGGGACGCGCAGACACGTCTGGACGGGTCTGTCCACGCTTGTTCGCTGATCACCGACAAAGAGCCTTCTGGGCAGTTATTCTGCGACCGTGGGGCAGCTGAAACCGAGGCGTCGATTGGACTGGGGGCGCTTCGGGATCCTCGTCGCGCTATATGTGGTTCTTGGTGTAGCGCTCGCCAAGATCGGATCCCTGCTCGGGGACGACATCGGGGTGTGGATAAGCGGTGCCATCGGGGCCGGAGTGGTATCCAGCCTGCGCGCTCTGTTCGGCTGGCCCGCCTACTCCCGAGGTTTCCTCGACGAGTCGGCAGCTGATGAATCTCCGCCCAGGCGCCGGTGGTGGCGATCAGTGTTCCTGTTGGTGATCGCTGCGCTCGAGCTGTGGTTCTCGATCACCCAGATTGCGGCAGATCCCGCCACGTGGTGGGCCTATCTGTTTCTGGTCGTCGGAATCATCTTCCTGGTGATGGCGATCCACCCCGTAAGCCGGGCCGGGCTTGCCTGGCCCGCCCCACCTCTTGATGCCGGTGAGGCGATCGTCCTGAGCCAACGCAGCAACTGGGTGCATCGCGTCGGCCGCGGGGGCACCCTGACCCTGACCGACCGCCGGCTCATCTTCGAACCCAACACGGTGGAACACGCGCTTAAGCTGCGTACCCGCAGCTGGGACCGGGCCGACATCAGCGCCACTGATGTAGCCCCTGTCGGGTGGAACATCTTCGGCGGTCCCCTCAGGCGCCGACTGCGGGTCCGCTTCTCTGACGGCCGTGTCGAACTCTTCGTCACCAGGGACTCAGAGGATTTCAGTGACCGCCTCAACTCTGCCCTGAACCGGCCGATCGCACCCTAGACCCCCCTCCCCGGCGCATTCGGCGAGTCCCTGTCGCCGCTCGATCGCGAGTACGGGCTGATCTGGCCAGGTCAGCTGTTCAGCGATGAGCTCGGGGAGTTACGGGCTGACCAGCGCCTCGAGCCGAGCCGGACGAGAGTGCTGCGTCGCAGCAGAAGCGCCGTTGCCGACGAAGCGATCGCAACCGAGACATACAGCGGGGACCGGCTTCGGCTCGTCGGCGAGGCCACGTTGTCAACGGTGCCGACCTGGAGGACTGGCGACAACCACTGGCGGAGCCGCCCGATGCCCGACTCCAGGAATTGAGCAAGACGAGGGCGGCCGACCCGCCGTAGGGTGCGCGCGTGGTGAGCCCCGGGACGAGGACGAAAGGGGTCACCGCAGCTCAGAAGGCGGCGATGTCGAGGTCCATCACGGCGTTGTCGGTGGCCTCGGCGATCGCCAGCTCGGCCGACAACCGGGGCAGCACGGTCTGGGCGAACCAACGGGCCGAGGCGAGCTTGCCCTCGTAGAACGCCTGCTCCTTGGCCGACAGCTCACCGGCGTCCAGCTTGGCCAGGGCGACCTCGGCCCCGCGCAGCAGCAGCCAGGCGCAGATCACGTCGCCGAGGGCCATCAGCAGCCGGGTGGTGTTCAGGCCGACCTTGTAGACGTTGCGCGGATCGGACTCCTCGCTGTCCGGCATCGAGGACTGCAGATCGCCGACCATGGTGGCCACGATCATCCCGACGTCCTCCAGCGCCTGGGCCAGCAGCGCCCGCTCGGTCTTCAGCCGGCCGTTGCCGGCCTCGCCGCTGGCGAACGCCTCGACCTGGGCCGACAGTGCACCCAGTGCGGCGCCGCGATCGCGGACGATCTTGCGGAAGAACAGGTCCTGGCCCTGGATCGCGGTCGTGCCCTCGTAGAGGGTGTCGATCTTGGCGTCCCGGAGGTACTGCTCGATCGGGTAGTCGGTCAGGAAGCCCGAACCACCGAAGGTCTGCAACGACTCGGTGCCCAGCAGCACCCAGGAGCGCTCCGAACCGTAGCCCTTGACGATCGGCAGCAGCAGGTCGTTCAACCGGTGCGCGGCCTCGTCCGGCCGGCCGGCCGCCTGGGCGATCGCGACCTGGTCCTGGACGGTCGCGGTGAACAGCACCAGCGCCCGCATCCCTTCCACCGCTGACTTCTGGGTCATCAGCGAGCGCCGGACGTCCGGGTGGTGACTGATCGGCACGCGTGCCGCGGTCTTGTTCATCTGCTCGGTCAGATCGGGGCCCTGGACCCGGGTCTTGGCGTAGTCGAGCGCGTTCAGGTAGCCGGTGGAGAGGGTGGCGATCGCCTTGGTGCCGACCATCATCCGGGCGTGTTCGATCACCTGGAACATCTGCTTGATGCCGTCGTGCACCTCGCCCAGCAGCCAGCCCTTGGCCGGGACGCCGTCCTGGCCGAAACTCAGCTCGCAGGTGTTGGACACCTTGATCCCCAGCTTGTGCTCGACCCCGGTGACGAAGACGCCGTTGCGTTCGCCGGTCAGCTCGCCGGTCTCCAGGTCGAAGTCGAACTTGGGGACGACGAACAGGCTGAGCCCCTTGGTGCCGGGCCCGCCGACGCCCTCGACGCCGGTCGGCCGGGCCAGCACGAGGTGGACGATGTTCTCGCTCAGGTCGTGCTCGGCGGAGGTGATGAAGCGCTTGACGCCCTCGATGTGCCACGAGCCGTCGGGCTGCGGCGTGGCCTTGGTCCGGCCGGCGCCGACGTCGGAGCCGGCGTCCGGCTCGGTCAGCACCATCGAACTGCCCCACTCGCGCTCGACCATGTGCTGGCCGATCTTGCGGTCCCGCTCGGTGCCCCTGGCCCAGATCACGTAGCCCATCGAGGGCCCGGAGGCGTACATGTAGACCGCCGGGTTCGCCCCCAGCACCATCTCGGCGATGCTCCACTGCAGCGACGGCGGGGTCGGCTGGCCGCCGATCTCCTCGGGCAGCTCGACCCGCCACCAGTCGGAGTCCATGTAGGCGGCATACGACTTCTTGAACGCCTCCGGCAGGGGCGCGGTGTGCGTCGCCGGGTCGAAGACCGGCGGCTCCCGGTCGGCGCTCTGGAAGGACTCGGCCAGCTTCGTCCGGGCCAGGTGGTCGACCTCGCTGAGCATCGCCTCGGCCGTCTCGACGTCGAGATCCTGATACGGACCCTGGCCGAGGATCTCGCCCCGGTCGAAGACCTCGAACAGGTTGAAGGTGATGTCGCGCAGATTGGACTGGTAGTGGCTCATCAGGCACGTCTCCGGGTGGCGAATTCGGCTTGGCCAGCGTTGTTACTGACCAGTAACAACCATCATGCTACTCGCCGGTAACAATGACAAGTACCCCTTTCGGCGGTGACCCAAGAGGCAGTAGGACAAACCCTCGCCCGAGCGTCGACCGACGCCTGGCTGGCCACGCTGACCACACCACCAGACTCGAGTACAGCGGTGTCCCATGACTCTGCGCTCGCCGCACTGGACGAGGCGCGCGAGGAGTCGACCACCCGTCATGGCTGAGGTCGTCGTCGACGCCCTCTACGTCCAGCTCGCGGTCTCCCGTCAGCTACCGCTGGTCACGACCGACCGTCGGCTGCGTGCCGCACCCGCCGCGGACGTGGTCGGGGTCTAGGGCCGGCGCTGAGCCGGGCAACCGCACGTTCGCCGGATCACCAGCCTGGTCGGCAGTCGGAGCGTCTCGACCGGGGCCTCCCGGTCCGCGATCCGGCGGACCATCAGGTCGGCGGCCCGGGCGCCCATCTCGGCCCAGGGCTGGGCGACCGCGGTCAGCGGCGGGTCCAGCAGGTCGCCCCAGCGGAAGTCGTCGAACGAGCCCAGGGCCAGCTCTTCCGGCACCTTGACGCCCAGTTGGTGGATCCGGCGCAGCGCCCCCGCCGTCATCTGGTTGCTGGCCGAGACGATCGCGGTCGGCGGCTCGGGTAGCGCGAGCAGGGCCGCCAGCGCGTCCGCACCGCCGACCTCGCTGGAGTCGCCGTCGACCAGCAGGGCCGGATCGTGTTTCAGCCCGGCTGTCGCCAGCGCCTGCAGATAACCGGCGGTCCGCTCGATCGTGGTGGACAGTCCGGGCCGGCCGACGATCATCCCGACCCGGGTGTGGCCGTGCCCGATCAGGTGTCCGACGAGTTCGGCGGTCGGGCCCTGGTTCTGTGATCCGACGAAGTCCCGCTCGGCGTCGAAGGCCCGGTCCAACAACACCACCGGGAACTGGCGCCGGCGGACCACCTCCAGCACCCTGGGGTGTGGTTCCGGGCCGAGGGCCAGGATCAGTCCGTCGACCTGCCGGCCGAGCAGGGTGCTGACGGCGGCGTCCTCCCGCTCGGAGTCGTCGCGGGTCTCGCTCATCACCACGGTCAGGCCGTGCGCACTCAGGTTCTCCTCGATCGCCTGGTGCAGATCGGCCAGATACTCGTTCGAGATCCCGGTCACCGCGAGCCCGACCGAGGCGGTTCCGCTGCCCCGGGCCAGCGACCGGGCCAGCGTGTTGTGCTGCCAGCCGGTCTGCTCGATCGCCTGATGGACCCGGTCCCGGGTCTCTTCGCGGACCCAGCGGGTGTCGTTGACCACGTGCGAGACGGTCGCGACCGAGACGCCGGCCAACTGGGCCACGTCCCGCATCGTCGCCATCGGTGCCCTCCGCCTCACTGCGCCACGGCCCTGCCGACACCCCGGGTGAGAAATGTTTCGGCGACCAGCGATAACACCTCCACCTTAGCCCTGCAGACGCGGCACGTCGCTGAGCAGTTTGCGGGTGTACTCGTGCTGGGGGTCGAAGATCACCTCATCGGTCGGGCCCTGCTCGACCATCACCCCGTTCTCCATCACCAACACCCGGTCGGCCAGATAGCAGGCCTGCCCGATGTCGTGGGTGATGAACAGGATCGTCATCCCCAGTCGGTCGCGCAGATCGGTCAGCACGTTCAGGATGTTGACCCGCAGCGACGCGTCCAGCATCGAGGTGGCCTCGTCGGCCACCAGCATCGTCGGCTGCATCATCAGCGCCCGGGCGATCATCACCCGCTGCCGCTGACCGCCGGAGAGTTGGTGCGGGAACCGGTCGAGCACGTCCGGCCCGGAGAGCCCGACGTGGTTCAGCGCCTCCTCCATCCGCTGCTGGCCGACCTCGGCCGTGCCCAACAGCCGTAGCGAGCGGCTGAGCAGTCGCCGGACGGTGAAGAACTGGTTGAACGCGCTGAACGGATCCTGGAAGACGGCCTGCACGTCGCGCCAGTAGTTCGTCTTCTCCCGGCCGTGCAGCCGGGTCACGTCGCGGCCGTCGAAGCTGATCCGTCCGCTGGTCACCGGCATCAGGCCGAGCACCATCCGCGCCATCGTCGACTTCCCCGAGCCGCTCTCGCCCACGATGGTGGTGATCGCGCCCCTGGGCAGGGTGAAACTGACGTTCTTCACCGCCTCGACGGTGTTCTTGCCGTGGCCGAAGGTCTTGCACACGTCGTGGGCCTCGAACAGTGCCGATCCGGTCGCCTGGCCCTGGTCGGCTCCGGTGCTGGTCGCGGTCACGCCTGCGCTCCTTCGGGGGTTCGGGCCGGATCGAGTTCGAGCGGATCCTCGATGTGGGCGGGCAGGACGTCGGCCGGGTCGACCGCCTGTCCTTCGTGCTGGGCTGACCAGAAGCAGTTCGAGAAGTGCATCTCGTCGCCCACGTGCGGCGGTTCGTCGGTCTTGCACTCGGGCATGGCCAGCCCGCAGCGGGGATGGAACCGACAGCCGGACGGCGGGTGGGCCAGATTGGGCGGCGAGCCCGGGATGCCCTGCACCCGCTTCTTCCGGAACGCCGGCTCGGGCACCAGGACGGAGTTGAGCAGGGCGGCCGAGTAGGGGTGCTTGGGGCTCACCGCCATCTCCTCGGCGGCCCCGATCTCGGCCAGCTTGCCCGCGTACATCACCGCGATCCGGGTCGAGACGGTCCGCAGTACCGGCAGGTCGTGGGTGATGAAGATGACCCCGGACATGATCTTCTGGTCCAGCATCTGCAGCAGCATCTCGATCAGCGCCTTCTGACTCGAGACGTCGAGCGCCGAGGTCGGCTCGTCGGCGATCAGCAGCCGCGGGTTCAGCAGCGTCGAGATCACCGTGACCACCCGCTGCTTCATGCCGCCGGAGAGCTGGTGGGGGTACGCGTCGAGTGCCCGGACCGGCAGGTCGAGTTCCTTCAACCGGTCCCGGGCCCGGTCGAGAGCATCGGAGCGTTTGATCTTGCCGTCGTGGGCGCGCATCACGTCGAAGACCAGATCGCGGATCCGCAGCGTCGGGCTGACGGAGTTCATCGCGCCCTGGGGCAGCAGCGAGACCACCGACCCCCGCCACGTCCGCGGGATCTTGTTGCCGGCGGCCAGTTGCTGGCGCTGACCGTCCACCTCCAGCGTGCCGTCCAGCACGTAGAGCGGCGGCCGGGTGGTCAGCGACAGGATCGCGCCGAGGGTCGACTTGCCGCAGCCGGACTCGCCGGCGATGCCCAACACCTCGCCCTCGTCCAGGTGGACGGTGACGTCGTCGACGGCGACCACATCGGTGCCGCCGGTGCTGTAGGCGGCGCTCAGGTTCCGAGCATCCAACAGCCGGCTCATGCCTGGCTCCTCTCACCGGACGCACCGGCAGTTCTCGCACCACCGGCGGTTCTTGCCGTATCGGTCGTCCGCGCCGTCCGTCCCGGAGCCCCGACCAACGGACCACTGCCCACCACCTGCGGGCTGACCGTGGCCGGTGCCTTCTTCTTCTCCGGCAGGCCCTTCGGCTGCCGACGGGTCTTGCCGCGACGCAGCCGCGGGTTGAACACCTCGTCCAGACTGGACTGCAGCAGCAGCAGCGAGAACGCGACCAGGGTCAGCATGATGGTCGGCGGCAGGAACGCCCACCAGGCACCGACCCGGACCGAGCCCCAGGCCAGCGCCCAGTGCAGCATCGTGCCCAGACTGGTCTCGCCGGACGGGCCGAGACCGAGCAGGCTCAACGCGGACTCGGTCAGGATCGCCCCGGAGATCTGCAGCACGAACGCCATCACCACGTAGCTCAACAGGTAGGGCAGGATGTCCCAGCCCAGGATGGAGATCCAGCGGGCACCGGACAAGCCGGGCCACGTCGATGTGCTCACGGACCCGGATGCTGGTCGACTGGGCCTGCACCGCGCGGGCCGTCCAGGGCCAACTGGTGATCCCGATGACGAAGGCCAGGATCAACGGCGAACGGCCGTTGAAGGCCACCGACAACAAGATCACCACCACGATGGACGGGATGGCCAGCACGATGTTGGTGCACCCCATCAGGATGTTGTCCACGGTGCCGCCCTGGAAGCCCGCGACCAGACCGATCAACAGGCCGATACCGGTGGCGATGACGCCGGCGACCAGTCCGACCAGCAACGAGGTGCGGATCCCGTTGACCAGGTTGGACAACACGCTCTGGCCTTCGTTGTCGGTGCCCAGCCACATGGCCAGGCTCGACATGGTCGGCTTGTCGTAGAGACCGCCGATGACCGCGTTCGGATTGGTGGTGACCACGAACGGGCCGACGACCCCGAAGATCAGCACGACGCCGATCAGGACCACCGCCAGCCAGAACCGGGAGGTGAATTGCACGGCTTTCATCAGCGTTCTCCTGCCTGTGCTGCACGGATCCGGGGATCGATCAGGCCGTAGGCGATCTCGACCAGGAAGTTGGTCGCCAGCACCGCGATCGTGATGATCAGCGTGATGGCCTGGATCACCGGATAGTCGTTCTGGCTGATCGCGTTGAACAGCAGCGACCCCACCCCCGGGTAGGAGAACACCAGTTCGGTGATCAGGGCGCCGCCGACCAGGCCGCCGATGGACAGGGCCAGTCCGGTGATCTGCGGCAGCATCGCGTTCCGGAAGATGTAGCGGACGATCCGGCTGTCCCGCAGGCCCAGACCGCGGCCGTAGTTGACGTAGTCGGCGCCGAGCTCGTAGATGGCCATCGAGCGCATCCCGACCGCCTGGCCGCCGACGAAGACCAGCACCAGGGACCAGAACGGCAGCCACCAGTAGGTGATCGCGTCGCCGAAGAAACTGAAGCTGGCCTCCGGGCTGAGACCGAAGGAGTAGGCGCCACCGACCGGCAGGATGCCCATCTTCACCCCGACGATGAACAACAGCAGGATCGCCAGGCAGTAGTACGGCATGGAGGAGGCGAACAGCGAGCCGACGAAGGCGCCCCGGTCGAACCAGCCACCGCGGAAGGCCGCGACCGCACCGAGCAGGTTCCCCACCAGCCAGCCGATCAGAACCGCCGGCAGCTGGATGGCGATACTCCACGGCAGCGCCTGGCCGACCAGCGTGTTGACCGAGGCCGGGTACTGGGCGAAGGAGGTGCCGAGGTCACCGTGGGCGAGGTTGCTCAGATAGAGCAGGAACTGGCGCCACAGCGGCTCGTTGAGGCCGAACTCCTGCATGTAGTGGTTGTAGACGGTGCGCATCTGTTCGCCGGTGGCGCCGCCGCCCCGGCTCATCATCGACACGATCGAGTCCACCGGGTTGCCGGGCACCAGCCGCGGCAGGATGAAGTTGAGTAGCAGCGCGATGATCAGCGCACCGATGTACCAGAGGGCCTTCCGGCCGATGTATTTCGCGAATTGCACGGCTCACCTCGAGAGCGACACTGCTCGGATTCGTTGCTGGACAGGGATGAGGCTCGACACGGACCGAGCCTGCCCGGCCCCGGTGAGGGGCACGGACAGGCTCAGACCGGCGACGACGGACCGGCCTAGCTGCCGACCTTCTTCAGCTTGAACAACCACTCGATCCCGGCGCCCTGCCACATCGGCGGGGCGTAGGGGTTCTTCTCGTCGGGGAAGTTCGTCCAGTTGGTCTCGTTGTACTCATAGAACTCCAACGGGCGGTACATCAGAGGCACCTGCGGCACCTCTTCGCGATAGATCGCGTCCAACTTGTCGTAGGAACTCTTGCGCTCGGCGTCGGTGCTGGCCGCGCCGGCCGCGTCGAGGAGTCCCGCGACCTCGGAGTTGTCGAAGCGACCCCAGTTGGAGTAGGCGGTCTTGCCCGCCCCCGGGATGCCCCGGCTGTCCATCGCGTCCCGGAACCGGGTCCACGGGCTGGCCGGGCTGACGCCGGCGTAGGAGTAGCAGGCCATGTCGAAGTTGCCGTTCTGCAACTGGTTCGTCACGTTCGGGCTCTGCGGGAACTCGGTCTCGACGTCCATCCCGATCGCCTTGAGACTCTTGGCCGCCACCTCGCAGGCGGTGTTCCAGTCCGTCCAGCCGGTCGGGGTGATGATCTTCCACGGGCCGAGCCGGGTGCCGTCGGGCAGCGAGTAGATGCCGTCGGAGCCCTTGGTGCACTTCAGGTCGTCCTCCAGGATGGAGATCGCCTTCTTCGGGTCGTAGGACCAGCCGTCGGACTTGGCGGCGGCGGAGTCGAAGAACTTCGACTCGTAACCGCTGGGCAGGATCAGGCTCGGCTGCGGCACGTCGGAGTAGCTCGACATCGCCGTGGCCACGATGGTCGCGGTGTCGATCGCGTAGGCGATCGCCTTGCGCACCTTGGCGTTGCTGAGGCCCTTCTTGAGGGTGTTGATCTGCAGCAGCGGGATGTTGCCCGGCAGGTAGTAGGGCTTGTCCTTCAGCCAGGTGCCGACCGGCTTCTTCTGGTCCTCCCACATCTTCCAGATCTGGGCGGTGAAGGTCTGCGCGGCGTCGATCTGGCCGGCCTCGAGCTTGAGGTCGGCGTCCTGGTTGCTGGCGAAGATCGGGTGGTTGATCGCGCTCATCGGGGCGGTGCCGAAGACCGACTTGCCCCAGTAGTTGTCGTCCCGCTTCAACGCCACCTGGGTCTGATCGGCCTTGTCCAGCAGGAAAGGACCACTGCCGATCGGCTTCAGGTTGGTGTCGGAGAGCACCTTCGAGTTGCCCTTGGGCGACCAGATGTGCTTGGGCACGATGTAGGTGCCGGCGATCGCGTTGCGGATCGGCAGCAGGTTCGTCGGGTTGGTCTTGGCCACGAAGGTGACGGTCGAGGAGTCGGTGGCGGTGACCGAATCCAGGTAGGTCCAGACGTTGCTGTAGCTGAGCGCGACGTCCTTGGCCAGCTCGAAGGTGTAGACGACGTCCTCGGCGGTGAGCGCCGTGCCGTCGGACCACTTGGTGCCGCTCTGCAACGGGACGACCAGGGTCTTGGCGTCCTTGGTCTGCAACTCCTTGCCCAGGCCAGCCGCCAGCGAACCGTCGAGCAGGTTGAAGCGCAGCAAGGTCTCATAGATGAGTTGGCTCTGGCCGCCGGCGGTCGGCCAGGCCGGGGACGGCCCGAGCGGGTTCAGGTTGGTCACCGGCCCCCACTGGAAGCCGGAGACGAACAGGGTGTCGCCGGACGTGCCCGCCCGGCCCTGGCCGCCCGCACCTTGAGAGTTGCCGGTCTGGGCGGTGCCACAACCGGCGGCACCCAGGCCGACCGCGGCCACTCCCAGCCCCAGACCGGTCAGCGTCATGAATCTGCGCCGGCTGGTGGCCCACACCGGCGCTCCTGCCGGCCGGCCGTTCACGGCATCCGTCGGGTCGCCGATCTGTCCGGCGTCGTCGGTGGGCAACTGCCCCCTGACATCGCTCACGCTCGTTCCTCCTTGAACTCGGCTGTCGCCGAAAGCGTCATACGTGGTGGTGTGCGGTTTCGCCCAGAGTCGATCCCCGCACGAATTGCCATAACTCATCACTGAACCGGTTCGGTTGTCAAGGATGCACACCGAATCGTTATCGCCGTGTCGCTCAGGACCTGCTCAGTGCTCCTTCACTACCCGCTCAGGGACGAAGAGGAGGCGGGCCGGTGCTGCCGCGCTCCAGCAGCGTGGGCGTGGTCTCCTCGAACGCGGCGGGCTCCGCGCCGTTGACCAGGTCGACCATCCGGCTGGCCACGTGCGCGCCGAAGGCGACGACGTCGTGGTGCATGGCCGACAGCCGGGGATGGGTGATCTCGCACAGCGGCGAGCCGTCCCAGGCCAGCACGCTCACCTCGCCGGGCACGTCGACGCCGAGTTCGGCCAGGGCGCCGAGGCTGGTGACGGCCATCAGGTCGTTGTCGAACAGCAACGCGGTCGGCCGGTCCGGCATCGCCATCAGGGTCCGGGTGGCCGAGCGGCCCGCATCCGCGGTGAAGTCGGTGTGCAGGATCCGGGTGCGCAACCCGAGCTCGCGGCTGGCCGCACTGAAGGCGGTGCTGCGGACCTGGGTGTGACCGAGGCTGCCCATCCCGGCGATCCGGCCGAGATGGGTGTGACCGAGCGAGGCGAGGTAGTGCACCGCATCGGTCATCGCCCGGGCCTCGTCGATCCAGACCGTGGTCAGCCCGTCGGTGTGAACCGGCGAGCCGACGCAGGCCGCAGGCAGGCCGAGCTTCTTCAACAGGCCCATCCTGGGATCGTCGACCCGCAGGTCGACCACGATCACCGCGTCCACCCGTCGTTCTGCGGCCCAGCGGCGATAGATCGCCAGTTCGCTCTCCAGGTCGGGCACCACCTGCAGCAGCAACGCCGAGGAGTGTTCGGCCAGCACCGACTCGATCCCGGCCACGAACTCCATGTAGAACGGCTCACTGGCCAACACCCGGGGCGAGCGGGCCAGCACCAGCCCGTAGGCCTCGGTCCGCGACCCCGACAACAGTCGTGCGGTCCGGTTCGGCGTCCAGCCCATCGTGTCGGCCACGCCGAGGATCCGGGCGCGGGTCGCCGCCGAGACGCCGGGACGGTTGTTGAGGGCGTAGGAGACCGCACCCTTGGACACGCCGGCGGCGCGGGCGATGTCGTTGATGGTGATCTTGGGCAAGGGCGGGTCCTTCGATACGTCTCGTTCGGAGGCTCGATCCGAGTGGCCGGACTGTACTGGACTGAACCGGTTCGGTAATCTGCCGGATCAGAGATATGCCGAATTTCTCCCGGCGTCAAGGGTGGCAGGCCGAGGGGTGGCAGACAGTGCCGCACCGCCACCGCCCGCTCGCCGACCGCTCATCACCCGCCAGAGGAGTCGCTCATGCTCACCACCGAGAATCTCTCGGTCCAGCTCTATTCCGTCCGGGAAGCCCTGTCCGAGGACGTGGACGCCACCCTGGCCCGCGTCGCCGCAGCCGGCTACACCCTGGTCGAACCGTTCGGGTTCACCGACTACTTCGACGCGTTGCGCGCCGGCCTGGCCGCCCACCGGCTGTCGGCCCCGACCACGCACGCCCACCTCGTCGGCGCCGACGATCTGGACCAGATCCTGGCCGCGGCCAAGGAGCTCGGGATCGAGACGGTGATCGACCCGCACATCGACAACGACCGCTGGAACAGCGCCGACGACATCGCCGGCATCGCCGCCGACCTGAACGCCATCGCCGAGCAGGCGGCCGGCTACGGACTCGGCGTCGGCTACCACAACCACGCCTTCGAGTTGTCGACGATGATCGACGGCCGGCACGCCCTGGAGGTGCTCGCCGACTCCCTCGACCCGGCCGTCAAACTCGAGGTCGACACCTACTGGGCCCTGGTCGGCGGAGCGGACGTCCCTGCGTTGCTGCGCCGCCTCGGCGACCGGGTGTTCGCCCTGCACCTCAAGGACGGCGACGGATCCGACGATGACAAGATGCAGGTGGCGATCGGCACCGGCATCGTCCCGGTCTGGGACTACATCGACGCGACCACGAACCTGGCCTACGGTGTGGTCGAACTGGACGACAGCCGGGGCGACCGGTTCGTCGCCGTCGAAGAGAGCTTCACCTACCTGACCGATGAATCGAACCGCCGGTCCGGCAGCCAGGCCAACAGCCAGCCAACAGCCAGGCCAATAGCCAAGCCAACAGTCAATCCAGCGAGGGAGACGCGTGATGTCGGCGAGCACAACCGAGCAGACCTCAACCACAGCAGGGAAGTCGGGGCCGGTCGGCGTCGCGATCATCGGGGCCGGGGTGATCAGCGGCACCTACCTGGAGAACCTGTCCTCCTTCCCCGACGTGAAGGTGCTGGCGATCAGCGACATCATCGAAGAGAAGGCGCACGCCCGGGCCAAGGAGTTCGGGGTGCCGGTCTCCGGCGGCAACGAGGTGGTGCTCGACAACGACGACGTCGAGCTGGTGATCAACCTGACCACCCCGGACGCGCACGCCGAGGTGGCCAACCAGGTGATCGCCGCCGGCAAGCACGTCTGGAACGAGAAGCCGCTGACCCTGGACCGCGACACCGGCGCCCAGCTGCTGGACGCCGCCGAGAAGGCCGGAGTGCGGATCGGCTGTTCGCCCGACACCTTCCTCGGCGCCGGCCTGCAGACCACCCAGCAGATCATCGACCGCGGCGACATCGGCACCCCGCTGACGGCGCTGACGCTGATGCAGCAGCCCGGCCCGGAGGCCTGGCACCCGAACCCCGCCTTCCTGTTCCAGGAGGGTGCCGGGCCGCTGTTCGACATCGGCCCGTACTACCTGACCGCGCTGGTGCAGTTCTTCGGCCCGGTGGACCGGGTGTTCGCGGTCTCGTCGAAGTCGCGCGATCAGCGCGTGATCGGGTCGGGACCGAAGGAGGGCGAGACGTTCGACGTCACCGTCCCGACCCACCACGGCGCGACCCTGTACTTCGAGAGCGGCGCCTCCTCGATGGACATCTGGTCCTTCGAGTCGGCCGCCGAGCGGATCCTGTTCGAGGTGAACGGAACCGAAGGGACGCTGGCCGTTCCGGATCCGAACATGTTCGACGGCGAGATCAAGCTGCGCAAGCTCGGCAGCGAGGACTGGGAGACCGTGGCCACCACCGAGATGAAGTCCTCTCGCGGCACCGGCGCCCTCGACCTGGCCCGGGCCATCCGGGAAGGACGACCGCACCGGGGCGCCGCCGCCCAGGCCTTCCACGTGCTCGACGTGATGCAGGCGATCGCCGAGTCGGCCACCTCCGGTGAGCCGGTGAAGATCAGCAGCACCATGGAGCGTCCGGTCGCGCTACCCGAGGACTGGGATCCGCACGCCGCGACGCTCTGAGACCCGGTAGCACTTCTGCGGTGAGCATCACGGTGCCGCTACGCCTTCGGGCGTAGCGGCACTGTCGCTTCCGGGGTGACCGCTCCCGGGGTGACCGCTTCCGGGGTGACGTCGCAGCCGGCTGGCCCCGCTGGAGATCCCGCCTGCCGACGTCCGGGCCACCTTCCGGGACGCCCGGATCCTCGTGCTGCGGTTGGCGGCGTCCGCACCGGTGAGACGGTCCTGCGGACGACCGGTGAGCCATGACCCGATGGCCATGACGGGTGCTGGCCATGACCGAATGGCCGAGAACACCGGACGGGTGAGCCATCCGGTCCGACTCCGCCCGGTGACTCAGTGGCCTTCGGCCCGGGCGATGAACTGCTTGGTGCTGTTCTCGTGCGGGAACGGCTCGTCCGGGACGTCGAGGCCGAGGGCGGTGCACAAGGGCTCCCAGCCGTCGCCGGGTTGCCATTCCACCAGCCGCTCGGCCGGGATCGCCGCCCGGACGTCGACCAGGCGTCGCTCGTAGATCGCCTTGCTGGCTTCGGGATCGTCCAACGGGCCGAAGCCCGAGCTGCTGAACATCGCCTGCATCGCCTCGGCGAAGGCCTCCCGGTCCGCCGGGGTCGCCCTGGCCATCCAGGCGGGCATCCCGCCACCGCCCGAACCGCCGGGGCCGTCCGAACGCCGGGGCCGTCCGAACCGCCGGGGCCGCCGGGGCCGTCTGCGGGCGATGCCCCGTGGGTCATCCGTCCCGCTTCGCGCGTCTTGCGGGCCTGGGCCAGCACCGTCTTGTCCATGCTGGCGTACCAGACGTCGGCGTCGGCCCGCCGCGAGAGCAGCACCGGTGCGTCCGGGAAGGCCTCCGACAGCGGCTGCCAGAACTCGCTGACCGGAGCATCGACGCCGGCGCGGTAACCGGCCAGGAACCGTTCCCAGTCAGGGAGATCGCCGTGCAGCGCGTCCCGCCAGGTCGGCGCGTGCTCGGGGTGGTCGAAGAACTCGAGCATGTGGTAGCAGGGCCCGCCGAGCAGCCGTTCCAGGGCCATCTTGAGCGAGGCGGTGCCGGTTCGGGGCAGTCCGGCCCCGATGATCTGCAGTGCCATCAGCGTGTCTCCGTCGTCTCGGGTGTGGATCGATCAGTGCAGCAGGGCCAGGCCCGGATCACGGAGGATGTCGGCGACGTCCACCAGGAAACGGGAACCCTGCTCACCGTCGGCCAGCCGGTGGTCGAAGGACAGCGCCAGCGTGGTCACCCAGCGTGCCTCGATCCGCTCCTCGGCACCCGTGCCGACGACCCACGGACGACGCTCGATCGTTCCCACACAGAGGATTCCCGCCTCCCCCGGGTTGAGGATCGGTGTGCCGGCGTCCACCCCCAGCGGTCCGACGTTGGTGATGCTGAAGGTGCCGCCGCTCAGCTGGGCCGGGCTCGACTTGCCGGTGCGAGCGGTGGAGACCAGGTCGCCCAGTGCGCCGGCGAGTTCGAACAGGCTCATCGCGTCGGCGCGCTTGATGTTGGGGACCACCAGACCACGAGGTGTGGCCGCAGCGATCCCGAGGTTGACCTGGCCGAACTGGACGATCTCCTGGGCCTCGTCATCCCAGCGGGAGTTGAGTTCCCGGGTCCGCGGCAGCGCCAGGCAGACCGCCTTGGCGATCAACAGCAGCGGCGAGACCCGGACGTCGGCGAACTCGCGCCGGGTCTTGAGCCTGGCCACCAGCTCCATCGTCGCGGTGACGTCGCAGGTGAGCCAGACCGAGACGTGTGGGGCGGTGAACGCGGAGGCGACCATGGCCTGGGCGGTCGACTTGCGGACGCCCTTGATCGGGATCCGTTGCTCGGCGCCCAGCCGGCTCGCCGGCTGCTCGGCCGACGGCGCCGAGAACGCGGTGCCGCCGGTGCTGCGGGCCGCGACCGGGGCCGGCTGAGCGACCGGAAGATCCGGTGCCGCGGGTGCGGCGGCGGCCTCGACGTCCTCCCGGGTGATCACGCCACCGTCGCCGGTGCCGGTCACCGAGGCCAGGTCGACGCCCAGATCCCGGGCCCGGGCGCGCACCGGCGGCTTGGCCAGCGGTCGGGCGGCGACGTCGGGCACCGGGTGATCGGTCGACGGTTGCCCCGGCCCGGGCAGCGGGGCGCCGATCGGGTCGGACTTGGCGGGGCTCAGCGGATGCCGTTCGTCGGCGCGGAAGCTCGCTTCGTGATCGGTGGCGAAGGAGTCGGCGACCCCGGCCCGGCCGGGTTCGACGTCGGCGTTCTTGCGCGGTCGTCGCTTCGCCTCGGTGGTCTTGGCCCCGTAGCCGACCAGCACCGCGACCCGCCCACTCGGGTTGGCCTCCCCGTCGGACGCGTCGGGCTCGCCGGGCTCGTCGGCCGGCCGTTCCGGCTGCTTCGGTGCCGGCGGCGGGCCGGACCCGTCGTCGATGGTGATGATCGGGGCGCCGACGTCGACGGTGTCGCCCTCGGCGACCAGCAGTTTGGCCACCGTGCCGGCGAACGGGATCGGCAACTCGACCAGCGACTTGCTGGTCTCGACCTCGACCACGATGTCGTTGATCTTGACCTGGTCGCCCTCGGCCACCCGCCAGGTGACGATGTCGGCCTCGACCAGGCCCTCACCGGGGTCCGGCAGCCGGAAGTCCTTCACGCCTTCGGTTCCTTTCGATAACAGAGCATCAGTCGGGCTCGCCGCTCAGTAGGCGAGCGAGCGGTCGACCATGTCCAGCACCCGGTCCAGGTCGGGCAGGAAGTCGTCCTCGGTCCGGCTCGGCGGATACGGCACGTCGTAGCCACCGACCCGCAGCACCGGCGCCTCGAGGGAGTAGAAGCACTGCTCGGTGATCCGGGCCGCCAGCTCGGCGCCCATGCCGAGATTCAGCGGAGCCTCGTGCACCACGATCACCCGCCCCGTCTTCTGCACCGACTCGGTCACCGTGGCCATGTCGATCGGGGCCAGCGAGCGCAGATCGATGATCTCGAGATCGCGGCCCTCCTCCTCGGCCGCCAGCGCCGCGTCCAGGCAGACCTTGACCGTCGGCCCGTAGGCCAGCACGGTCAGATCCTTGCCGCTACGGGCGATCCGGGCGCTGTGCAGGGGCGGCGGGCTCGCGGCCTCGTCCACCTCGGCCCGCTCGTGGTAGCGCCGCTTGGGCTCGAAGAAGACCACCGGGTCGTCGGAGGCCACCGCCTGCTGGATCATCCAGTAGCCGTCGGTCGGGTTGGAACAGGCGACGACCTTGAGCCCCGCCGTATGGGCGAAGTAGGCCTCGGGGGATTCGCTGTGGTGCTCGACCGCGCCGATCCCGCCGCCGAACGGGATCCTGATCACCAGCGGCATCGCGATCCGGCCGTGCGAGCGCAGCCGCATCTTGGCCACCTGGCTGACGATCTGGTCGAAGGCGGGGTAGACGAACCCGTCGAACTGGATCTCGCACACCGGCCGGTAGCCGCGCAACGCCATCCCGATCGCGGTGCCGATGATGCCCGACTCGGCCAGCGGCGAGTCGATCACCCGCGCCTCGCCGAAATCCTTCTGCAGCCCTTCGGTGACCCGGAAAACCCCGCCCAGCTTGCCGATGTCCTCACCGGCCAGCACCACCTTGGGGTCGGCCTCCAGGGCCCGCCGCAGGCCCGCGTTCAACGCCTTGGACAACGTCAGCTTGGTCATCGCACGCCGCCTTCCGCCGTGTCGAAGGAGTCCCGGTAGCGCAGATACTCGGCCTTCTGATCGATCAGCAGCGGCGTCTGCTCGGCGTAGACGTGGTCGAAGGTGTCGGCCAGATCCGGCTCGGGCAGGGCCAGGCAGCGCCGGCGCAGGTCGGCGGCCAGGTCGTCGGCCTCGGTGACGAGATCGGTGAAGAAAGCGTCGTCGACACTGCCGCTCCGGCGCAGGTAGGTCTCGACCCGGGCGATCGGATCCTTCAGCTTCCAGTGTTCGAGTTCGTCGGCCATCCGGTACTTGGTCGGATCGTCAGAGGTGGTGTGCGCGCCCATCCGGTAGGTGTAGGCCTCGATGAACGTCGGGCCGCTACCGGAGCGCGCCCGCTCCAGCGCCTGCGCGGTGACCGCCCGGACGGCGAGCACGTCGTTGCCGTCCACCCGGACGCCGGGGAAGCCGAATCCGTGTGCACGTTGGAAAAGCGGGATCCGCGACTGCCGTTCGATCGGCTCACTGATCGCCCACTGGTTGTTCTGGCAGAAGAACACGATCGGGGCGTTGTAGGAGGAGGCGAACACGAACGCCTCGTTGACGTCGCCCTGGCTGGTGGCGCCGTCGCCGAGATAGCCGATCACGGCGGCGTTCTTGGCCGGATCGGCGTGCCCGACCAGGCCGTCGCGCTCCAGCCCCATGGCGTAACCGGTGGCGTGCAGGGTCTGCGCGCCGATCACGATCGTGTAGAGCGCGAACCGGGTCTGGGCCACGTCCCAGTCGCCCAAGGTGCAACCGCGGAACAGTTCCAGCAGATGGATCGGGTCGAGGTCGAGGGTCCAGGCCACCCCGTGCTCGCGATAGGTCGGGAAGACCACGTCCTGGCCGCCGAGGGCGCGCCCGGATCCGACCTGGGCGGCCTCCTGGCCGAGGCAGGACGCCCAGATCCCCAACTCGCCCTGGCGCTGCAGCGCGGTGGCCTCGGTGTCGATCCGCCGCACCATCACCATGTCGCGGTAGTAGCCGGCGATGGTCTGGTCGTCCTCGTCGAAGCTGTAGCGATCGTGCTCGAGCCGCTCACCCTCGGGCGTCAGCAGCTGGATCAGCTCGACCTCCACCGGTGATCCACTGACCTCGCTCATCTGCGTGCGTCCTCTCGCCTCGTCGCGGGGCTCTGCGCGGTTCGCGCAGGCATGGGTGGCCCGCCGCCGACCGTGCTCGACAACGTACCCCGGGCCTTCGGCGCAGAGCCAGAAAGGTTGCGTGTCCTGCTAACTCCTGCAAGCAACCGCCCCGACGGGGCTCAGAGATCGATGGTGAACGCCGACCGGAACCGGGCCAGGGCGCGGTCGCTGTCACCGTCGGCGGCGAAGGCCTCCAGGCCGACCGGACCGCGGTAGCCGGTCTCGTACAGCGCCCGGGCCACCGCGGGGTAGTTGATCTCGCCGGTGCCGGGTTCGCAGCGCCCGGGGACGTCGGCGACCTGGATCTCACCGATGGCGTCGCCGCAACGCCGCAGCAACTCGATCAGGTTCCCCTCACCGATCTGGGCGTGGTAGAGATCGAGCATCATCCGCAGGTTCGGGTGGTCGACCGCCTCGACCAGGGCCAGCGTGTCCGCAGCCCGGGCGAACGGCGTGCCCGGGTGATCGACGGCCGTGTTGAGGTTCTCCAGCACGAACGTGACGCCGTTCCGCTCCCCCAACTCGGCCAGCCGGGTCAGGGTGCGGGCTGCCGTCAGCCACATCGCGCCGCTCACCGTCCGGGTCGGCCGCACCGGCAGCCCGTTCGGGTCGAGACCGGTGCCGTGCAGGTTGAGCCGGGGGATGCCGAGCGCGGCGGCCACCGGGATCGACCGCTCCGCGGTGGCCAGCAACTCGTCGGCGTGATCGAGCAGATCGCCGCTGATGTAGCCGGTCATGGAGGAGAACGTCGCCGGCGCGGCGGCCAACGCGTCGATGTCGTGCCTGGTCCAGTCCCAGATCTCGACGGCGAAGCCGAGCTCGTGGATCCGCGCGACCCGATCGAGGATCGGCAGATCGGTGAACAGCATCTCGGCGCACGCGGCCAGCACGAAGGGCTGGCCCTGCGGTTCGTTCCCCGTCGTCATCCCGATCCGTCCCCGTCCGCCGGCCCGGTCATCGCCGCGCCGCAATTGTCCTGACAAATATGCGCAGTCACGGTAGGAGCGCGGTGTCCCCTCGGTCAAATTCCGTTGCGCATCGGCTCGGCTGGCCCGAGACTCTCCCTCGAGCGCTGGTCGTGCCGATCAGCTGCTGACGAGATCCGAGCCGAGGAGGTGCGTCATGTCCATGACCTACCGCGGTCGTGCCCATCGACCGATCCTCGTCCGGAAAGAACTCGACCATGAACAGCTCTGCGTCCGATCGGACGTCCCCGCCGGCTCCTGAGGCCCGCGGACCCGAAGAAGCTCTCGACCCACCCCGGACCGCCGCGGACGGTTTCGTCCGACTCGAACCGGGGCAACGCTGGTCTCGTTACGACGACATCGGCGTGCTCACCGGCCCCGAGCCGGTGCCCGACTGGCTGATCACCTCCGGCGGCGCCACCGAGACCGAACTCGGCACCCTGAAGAGCGGCAAGGAAGCCGACGTGTCGCTGCTGCTGCGGGCCGACGGCGACACCGAACTGGTGCTGGCCGCCAAGCGCTACCGCAGCCCCGAGCACCGGCAGTTCCACCGTGACAGCGTCTACACCGAGGACCGGCGGATGCGGAACACCCGCGACCGGCGGGCGGTGGCCAAACGCTCGCGGCACGGCCGGGCGGTCGAGGCCGGCGTCTGGGCGGCTGCCGAGTTCGACACCTTGAGCCGGCTCTGGTCGGACGGGATCGCCGTCCCCTACCCGGTCCAGCTGGACGGCACCGAACTGCTGCTGGAGTTCATCACCGTGGCCGACGGCACCGGTGCCCCGCGACTGGCTCAGACCCGTCCGGGCCCGGACCGACTGGCCTCCTACTGGGAGCAGCTGCGGACGGCGATGACCGGGCTGGCCCGCCTCGGCCTGGCCCACGGTGACCTGTCGGCCTACAACCTGCTGGCCGCCGACGACCGGCTGGTGGTGATCGACCTGCCGCAGGTCGTCGACATCGTGGCCAACCCGTCCGGGCCGGAGTTCCTGGCCCGCGACTGCCGCAACGTCGCCCGCTGGTTCACCGCCCGCGGGCTGCCGGTCGACGACGAGGCCCTGTTCGCCGAACTGATCGGCTTCGCCTGGTGAGTCATGGCTAAGGTTCGAGCCAACCGTCGGACGAGGGAGAGCGATGACGCGGGTCGGAGTGATCGGTGCCGGGATCATGGGGTCGGACCACGCCCGGCTGCTGGCGGGGCAGGTTCGCGGAGCCGAGGTCAGCATGATCGTCGACGTGGACGCCGGGCGGGCCCGGACACTGGCCGAGCAGGTCGGCGCCGCCTGGTCGACCGACGCCGAGGAATTGATCGCGGCCTCGGAGGCGGTGGTGATCGCGTCGGCCGATTCCACCCACCCCGATCTCGTCCGGTCCTGCCTGGCCGCCGGCACCCCGGTGCTGTGCGAGAAGCCGCTGGCCCCGACGCTGGCCGAGGCGGTCGCGGTCTATGCCGACGAGCGGAAAGCCTGTGCCGGCAAGGATCCGTTGGTCTCGATGGGTTTCATGCGGCGTTTCGATCCGGCCTACCGCCGGCTGCGGGACGCCGTCCGGTCCGGGGTGCACGGAGCCCCGCTACTGGTCCACTGCATCAGTCGCGGGGTGACCTCGGCCCCCGGCAGCACCAGCGCCTCGAGTGTGACCAACTCCGCCATCCACGAGCTGGACGTCGTCCCCTGGCTGCTCGACTCGCCGGTGGTCGAAGTCAGCTGGCAGGCGCCGCGCTGCAGCGGACTGGTCGAAGGGCTGCAGGACCCGCAGATCCTGTTGCTGCGGACCGCGGACGGGGTGCTCAGCACCTGCGAGACCTTCCTCAACGCCCGTTACGGCTACGACATCCGCTGCGAGGTGGTGGGCGAGACGGGGGCCGTCGAACTCCGTGATCCGGCGCTGGTCAGCAGCGTGAGCGACGGCGGTCGGACGACCGGTTTCGGGGCCGACTGGCGGCCCCGGTTCGCCGAGGCCTACCGACTGGAACTGCAAGCCTGGTCGGATTCCCTGGCCGCCGGCGTCGCCTCGCCGCTGCCGACCATGGCGGACGCCGTCCGGGCCAACGCGGTCGCCGATGCCGTGATCACCTCGATGGAGTCCGGCGGCGGCTTCGTCACGGTGACCGACCCGACGACGGAGGCGTGATGAGCCCGTTCCCGACCGCACTGCCCAGCTCGCGGGTGCCCGATCCACGCGACGCGCCGTCCCTGCGCTGGGGGGTGATCGGCACCGGCTGGATCGCGGAGCGGTTCGTCCGGGCGCTGCAGCAGCACACCGATCAGCAGGTGGTCGCGGTGGCCGCCCGCAACGCCGAGCGTGCGGCCGCCTTCGCCGCCGAGCACGGGCTGACCCGCAGCCACGCAGACGTCGAGGAGCTGGTGGCCGCGCCGGACCTGGACGTGGTCTACATCGGCACCACCCATCCGGCCCACCTGCCGAACGCCCTGCTCAGCCTGGCCGCCGGAAAGCCCACCGTGGTGGAGAAGCCGCTCGGGGTGAACGCCGCCGAGGCCCGGCAGATCGCCGACGCGGCCCGGCGCGGCCACACCTTCTGCATGGAGGCGTTGTGGACGCTGTTCACCCCGAAGTTCGACGTGCTGGCCCAGCTCATCGACTCGGGTGTGCTGGGTGAGATCCGGACGGTGCAGGCCGACCACGGCGAGTGGTTCCCGCCCGGCCACCGGATCTTCGACCCGGCCCAGGCCGGCGGACCGATGCTGGATCTCGGCACCTACCCGGTCAGCTTCTCCGGCTGGGTGCTGGGTGCGCCCGAGCGGGTGCAGGCGACCGGGCACGCGAACGCGGACGGCCTGAACGTCGAGGCGGCGGCGCTGCTGAGCGGCCCGGGTGATCGCCTGGCGGTGGTGCACACCACCATCGAAGGCAACACGCCGACCCGCGCCGCCGTGACCGGGACGGAGGCCACGCTGGAGATCGACGGCCCGTTCTATCAGCCCGGCGGCTTCACCCTGCGCAGCTCCGACAACACGGAGCGGCTGCGGTGGGAGGAGCCGGCGATCGCCCACGAAGCCCTGTTCTACCAGGCGGCGGCCGCGGCCCGATCGATCGCCGCCGGGGCCACCGAGAGCCCGGTCCGGCCGCTGGCCGCCTCGATCGCCACCCTGGAGACGATGGACGCGATCCGCGCCCAGCTGGGTGTCCGGTTCGCTGCCGACCAGGACTGACGGCGGCTCGAACCGGGCCGGGTCGGATTCAGCCGTTGGCCCGCCGGCGCGCCCGATAGGCCGCGACGTGGGCGCGGTTGGCGCAGTTGCCGGTGTCGCAGAAGCGGCGGGACTTGTTCTTCGACAGGTCGATCACCACGGCCCGGCAGTCGTCGGCGGCACAGATCTTCAGCCGTTCCAGATCGCCGGCCCGGATCAGGTCGACGAAACCCATCGCGGCCTCCGCACCCATCCGGTCGGCCAACGGCTGATGGGCCTCGGTGACGTGCAGGTGCCAGTCGTACGGATCGTGCCGGGTCAGGTAGGGCCGGGCGTCGGTGTCGGCCAGGATCGCGTTCACGATGGCGACCGTCAGGGCGACGTCGTCGCTCTCCCAGACCGCTCGTAACCGGTCCCTCAACTCGCGGACCGCCAACAGCTCGGCGTTGGTCCGGCGGCGGTCCCCGGTCATCGGGTAGCCGGCCAGGAACCCGTCCAGCGCGGCCAGATCGGGCAGGCCCTCCGCCCCGTCCAGCGCGGTGTTGACCAACGCGGCGGCGGTCACCAGCGCATCTTCGGTGTCATCAGCAAAGACCACGTTGACTCCTGACACAGGATTTCGTAGAGTCACGATCGTCCCGTCATGACCAAAGAGAGTTTAACTCCTGACCTCGACACCGCCCGGGGAGGCTCGCCATGTCCACGATCGACCAGACCAGAGACCGGTTGCTGCCGACCGGCCCCACGCCGGGACCCGGCGCGCCGACGTCACCGCCCGCACCGGGCTCGCGGCCGTCTGCCGTTTCGGCCGGCGTGCTGCTGACGCTGCTCTCGGCGGCGGCGTTCGGGGCCTCGGGCTCACTGGCCAAGTCACTGCTCGATCTCGGCTGGTCGCCGGCCGCGCTGGTGACCGTGCGCCTCGGCGGCGCCACCCTGGTGCTGGCCCTGCCCGCTTTCTGGTCGGCGCGCGGCCGCTGGCGCCCGACGTCGCGATCGGTGACCAGGCTGGTCGGTTACGGCATCGTCGCCACCGGCGGCGCCCAGCTCTGCTTCTTCAACGCCGTCCAGTTCCTGCCGGTCGGGACGGCCATCCTGCTGGAGTTCTCGGCCCCGATCTGGCTGATCGGGATCTATGCCCTCCGGGCCCGGCGCCGGCCGCGGGCCTCGACCCTGCTCGCGGCCGCACTGGCGGTGATCGGGATGGCCTTGGTGCTGGACGTGTTGCACGCCGGCTCCATCGACCTGCGAGGACTGGCCTGGGGTCTCGGTGCCGCGGCCTGCCTCTGCGGCTACTACCTGTTGGCCGAGGACGGGCCGACGGGCACGGGCGAAACCTCCGGTGTCACCGCACCGCCGCTGGTCACCGTGGCCGTCGGGACGGGCGTCGGTGCCGTCGTCGTGCTGCTGGCCGCGGCCGCCGGCCTGGTGCCGTGGCAGACCCGGGTCGGCCGGGTCGAGCTGGCCCACGTGAGGGTGTCGTTCGTCCTGCCGCTGGTGGCGTTGATCCTGATCCCGACCGTGGTGTCCTATCTGCTCGGGCTGATCGGCATCCGCCGGCTGGGTGGCGCGGCGGCCTCCTTCGTCGGCCTGGCCGAGGTGCTCTTCTCGGTCGCCTTCTCGGCCGTGCTCGTCGCCCAGCTGCCCGGCCCGGTGCAGCTGGTCGGGATGGCCCTGGTCGTGGCCGGCATCGCCGTGGCCCAGCGGACGGGGCGCGAACCCGTCCGTTGAGCCGATGAGGGAACAATGTCCCGGTGAGCACCTGGCGCGGACTGGACGTCACCGGACGCACGGTGCTGGTGGCCGGCGGCCCGGCCCGGGTGCTCGGTGTCGTCACCGAGCTGAGCCGGGCGGGCGCGGACGTCACCATCTCGAGCACCGAACCGGTGGCCACCGCGTTGGCCGATCTGGCCGACCGTGGCCTGATCCGACGTCGGGAACGCCCGGTCGGCCAGGACGATCTGGGATCCGCCGCCCTGCTGGTGATCGCCGTGGCTTCGGGCGAGGAGGCCGAGCGGCTCGACCGACTGGCCGCAGCCGCCGGCGTGCTCACCTTCCGGTTGCCGGAAGCAGCCGACCCGGCCGGCGGCGGCCGTCCGCCGGGCGTCGGATCAGGCCCGGGCGAGGTCGTCCTGGTCGGCGGCGGGCCGGGTGATCCCGGTCTGCTGACCCTGGCCGGGCTGGCCGCGATCGAAAGCGCCGACGTGATCGCGTGTGATCGGCTGGCCCCGCTGAGCGTGCTGAGTCGGGCCCGGGCGGAGGCCGAGATCATCGACGTGGGCAAGATCCCGCGCGGGGCGTTCGCGCCGCAGGAGGCGATCAACGCGCTGCTGGTCGACCGGGCCCGGGCCGGGCTGCGGGTGGTGCGGTTCAAGGGCGGGGACAACTTCGTCTTCGGCCGCGGCGGCGAGGAGTGGCAGGCCTGTGCGGCCGCCGGCATCCCCGTCCGGGTGATCCCCGGGGTCAGTTCGGCTCTGGCCGCACCCGCGGCGGCGGGTATCCCGCTGACCCACCGCAGCCTGACCCAGGGCTTCATCGTGGTCTCCGGCCACGTCGAGCCCGGCGACCCGCGCAGCACGGTCGACTGGTCGGCGCTCGCCACCTCCGGGTTGACCCTGGTGGTGCTGATGGGGCTGGCCAGCCTGTCGCCGATCATCGGACGGCTGATCGAGGCCGGCCGCTCGCCGGAGACGCCGGCGGCGGCGATCGCCGACGGCACGCTGCCGTCGATGCGGACGGTGCGGGCCGAGCTGGGTGCGCTGAGTGCCGCCGTGGAGGCGGCCGGGCTGAAGCCGCCGGTCACCGTGGTGATCGGCGCGGTCGCCGGCTTCGACCCCACGAGATGAACAACTCCCCGGCCGACCTCACGAAACCGGCTGCCGATTCGTCTACCGGGTGATGAGAAACCTCAGAGAACCTCCGGCCAAGCCGCCGTTCGAGGCGGTGGTGCGGTCCCACGCCGCGACCGTGCTGCGGGTCTGTCGAGCCGGGCTCGGCCCGATCGACGCCGACGACGCGTGGTCCGAGACCTTCCTCTCGGCCCTGCGCGCCTATCCGGACCTGTCGGCGGGGGCCAATCAGGAGGCGTGGCTGGTCCGGATCGCCAAGAACAAGGTGATCGACGCGATCCGGGCCCGGGCCCGCGCACCGGTGCCGCACGACCCGCTGACCGGGCCGATGGCTGCGGACCGGACGACAGCGGACCGGACGACAGCCGACCGGAGGACAGCGGACCGGACGACAGCCGACCGGACGGACAGCGGACCGGGCGACGACGATCGTCGCTGCGGCGGACGGCCCGGGCCCACCGGACTGGCCGGACTGGAAAGACACCGAACTGTGGACGGCGGTCGCGGCCCTGCCCGACCGGCAGCGGGAGGCCGTCGTCGAGCACCATCTGGCGGGCGCACCGTTCGCCGAGATCGCCGAACGCACCGGCCGCAGCCCGGAAGCGGTCCGGCGGGCCGCCTCGGACGGGATCGCCGCCCTGAGGCGGCGTACGAAAGGCGGCACCGAGGAGCGCACCGCGGGCCGCGGCCGAAGCGCCGACACGGACCCGGCACCGGAGGAGAAGGAGACGATGGCATGAGCCGACACACGAGAGACGACGACGCGTCGGACGACAGGCATCTGGCCGATCTGCAGGCCGACCTCAGCCGCCGGGCCGAGGCCGAGGGGCTGCTGGACCTCAGCTACCGGGTGGTCGATTCACCGCTCGGCCCGCTGCTGCTCGCGGCGACCGAACGCGGCCTGGTCCGGGTGGCCTTCGGCCGCGAAGGCCACGAGCAGGTGCTGGCCCGGCTGGCCGAGCAGATCGGTCCGCGGGTGCTGCCGGACGCCCGGCGCCTGGACGACGCGGCCCGACAGCTGGACCAGTACTTCGAGCGCCGGCGACGGGCCTTCGAACTGCCGCTGGACCTCAGCCTGAGCCGGGGCTTCCGCCGTCTGGTGGTCGAACACCTGAGCACCATCGGCTACGGCCACACCGAGAGCTACACGGAGGTGGCGGTGGCCGCCGGCAGCCCGCGGGCCGTCCGGGCCGTCGGCAGCGCCTGCGCGACGAACCCGCTGCCCGTGGTCGTCCCGTGCCACCGGGTGCTGCGCTCCGACGGTGGTCTGTCGGGCTACCTCGGCGGGCCGGAGAACAAGCGGCTGCTGCTCGACCTCGAGGCCGGAGCTTGATTCCGCGGCCGGGGCGGGGTGGTCGGGCCCGGATCCGGTGAGGCTCAGTCCTTCTTCTCCGCAGGCAGGACCGCGTCCAGCACGAGACCGGAGCCGATGGCGAACATCCAGACGTCCTTGCTGACGGCCAGACCCTGCTGGGTGGGGAAGATGCTGCCTTCCTCGTGCATCCCGGGCGTCCGCCAGTAGACGGCCAGCAACATCCCGGAGAAGGTGGAGAGCGCTGCGCCGGCGAGCAGCCGCGGGACGAACGGGACCAGCAGCGCCGCGCCGGTGGCCATCTCGGAGACCGAGAGCAGCCGCAGGAAGGTGGCTCGGCTTCATGTCCTTGAAGGCCGGGAACGCGTTGGCGGCCATACCGTGGACGCCGGCCGCGGTCTCGGCGTCGCCGTTCCACTTCTGCCAGCCGGAGTGGGCGACGAACAGGCCGGTGGCCGCCCGGCCGGGCAGGTTACGGATGAAGGTGCGCAGCGCCACGAGATGTCCTCACGTCGAGGGGCGGATGCCGGCTGCACCCGCGGGATACGGTCGACCCTAACTGCGGTCCGGTCAGGCCAGGGACTCGACCCAGGCCTGGTGCAGGGCCGCGTACCGGCCGCCCTCGCTGTCGGTCAGCTCGGCCGGCGAACCGTCCTCGATGATCTGCCCGTGCTCGAGCACCAGCACCCGGTCGGCGATCTCGACCGTGCTGAGCCGGTGGGCGATGATCACGGCCGTCCGGCTGGCCAGGATCGTCTTCAGCGCGCGCTGCACCAGCCGCTCGCTCGGGATGTCCAGGCTGGAGGTGGCCTCGTCCAGGATCAGCACAGCCGGATCGGCCAGAAAGGCCCGGGCGAACGCGATCAGCTGCCGCTGGCCGGCCGACAGCCGGTCGCCCCGCTTGCCGACGTCGGTCTCGTAGCCCTCGGGCATCTCGGCGATGAAGGTGTCGGCCCCGACCGCTGCCGCCGCGCGTTCGATCTCGGCGCGACTGGCCGACGGCTTGCCGAAGGCGATGTTGTCGGCCACCGAGCCGTCGAACATGAAGTTCTCCTGCGTCACCATCACCACGTTGCGGCGCAGATCCTCATCGCTCAGCTCCCGCAGATCGACCCCGTCGATCAGCACCCGTCCCTGCGACGGGTCGTAGAAGCGTGACATCAGCTTGGCGATCGTGGTCTTGCCGGCACCGGTGGTGCCGACCAGCGCCAGCGTCTGCCCCTGCGGGATCCGCAGTTCCAGATCGGGCAGCACCGGCCGGTCCTCGACGTAGCTGAAGGCCACGTGCTCGAACTGCACCTCGCCGCGGGCCCGGACGATCGGTGTCGGCTCGGCCGGCTCGGGCACCGAGGCCTGCTGCTCCAGCACGCCGGACAGCTTCTCCAGCGCCGAGGAGGCGGAGAGGAACGTGTTGTAGAACTGGCTGATGTTCTGCATCGGCTCGAAGAACATCCGCAGATAGAGCAGGAAGGCGGCCAGCACGCCGATGGTGAGATCGCCCTCGAGCGCCCGGTAGCCGCCGTAGAGCAGGGCGACGCCGATGGTCAGGTTGCCGATCAGCTTGATCCCCGGCATGAAGATCGCCACCAGCCGGAACGAGCGGGTGTTGACGTCGCGGTAGCGGCCGGCCACGTCGGAGAAGATCTCCTGGTTGCGCGGCTCACGACGGTAGGCCTGGACCGCGCGGATCCCGGTCATCGTCTCCACGAACTGGACGATCACCAGGGCCGAGTTCTCCCGCACCTTGCGGTAGGTCTGCGAGGACTTGGTGCTGAACCAGCGGGCCAGCAGGAACAGGAACGGGAACGAGGCCAGGCAGACCAGCCCGAGCTTCACGTCCAGCAGCAACATCAGTACCGCGACGCCGACCATGGTCAGCACCGCGTTGATCAGGCTGTCGAAGCCGCTGGCCAGCAGCTCGGAGATGGCGTCGATGTCGCTGGTGAGCCGGGACACGACCCGGCCGGAGGTGTAGCGGTCGTGGAAGGCCACGTCCAGCTTCTGGAAATGGCTGAACACCCGGCGGCGCAACTCCAGCAGCACCCGCTGCCCGATCGTGCCGGACAACCGCAGGAAGACGATCCGGCTGATCGCCTGGACGCCGACGGCCAACAGCATCAGCGCGACGATCTGGAACAACGGCTTGGCGCTGGCGCCGGCCAGGATGGGGCTGACCCCGTGGTCGATGCCGCGACTGACCAGCCACGGGATGCTCAACCGGGCCCCGTTCTCGATCAGGACGGCGACCACCACCAGCACCATCAGCCCACGGAACGGGCGGAGCAGCTGACCCAGCAACCGCATGCTGCGTCGGCGCAGGAAGCCCGAGCCCTGCTGGCCGATGTCGGTCTCGCCCTCGGCCCCGACGCCGCGCCAGTCGGCGAAGACGTCCAGGCCGGCATCGTCCTTGGTGTTCTGGCCGGACCTGTTGTTCCGGCCGTTCTTGGCGTTCTGGGCCGAGGTGGCCTCGGTGGTGGCGCTCATCGCCATCCTCCCGTCTGGACGCGCTCGTACTCCGCGTTGTCGGCGGCGTCTCGGTCGCACCCTTGTCGTTCCAACTCGGCGTCGTCGAACTCGCGCCGATCGGCGTCCTCGAACTCCTCGTCGCCGGCGTCGTCGTACTCGGCGGACAGCAGGTCGCGGTACTCGGGGACGTCGGCCATCAGCTCGGCGTGGGTGCCGACGTGGGTGATCGTCCCGCCGGAGAGCAGCGCCACCCGGTCGGCCAGCAGCACGGTGGAGGCACGGTGGGCGACCACGATGCCGGTGACGCCGGCCAGCACCCGCTTCAGCGCGGCCTCGACCAAGGCCTCGGTGTGGATGTCGAGCGCGGAGAGGGTGTCGTCGAGCACCAGCACCGACGGCTGGGTCAGCACCGCCCGGGCCAGCGCCAACCGCTGCCGCTGACCGCCCGACAGGCTCATCCCCTGCTCGCCGATCCGGGTGTCCAGACCCCAGGGCAGATCGTGGACGAAGTGGGCCTGGGCGACGTCGATCGCTTCGGCGATCTGCTCGGGGGTGGCGTCCGGCCGGCCGAGGGTCAGGTTCTCCCGGGCCGACATCGAGAACAGGGTCGGATCCTCGAACGCCGTCGCCACCAGACGCCGGACCTGACCGAGCTTCAGCTCACGCAGGTCGACGCCGTCGATGGTGATCCGGCCGCCGGTCACGTCGAACAGCCGGGGGATCAGCCCGGTGAGGACCGTCTTGCCCGAGCCGGTGGCCCCGACCAGCGCGATCGTCTCGCCCGGCCTGACCTCGAGATCGAGATCGTGCAGCACATCGGTCTCGGCGTCGGGGAACCGGAAGGCGACGCCCTCCAGCCGGAGCAGGCCGCGGACCTGGCCGAGTTCGCGCGGCCCGTCGGTGATGGTGTTCTCGGAGTCGAAGATCTCCGCGATCCGGTCGGCCGCGGTCATCGCCTCCTGGGCGTTGGAGAGCAGGAAGCCGAGCGAGGCGATCGGCCAGACCAGGGAGACCATCAAGGTGGTGAAGCCGACCAGCGTCCCCAGGCTGATCTGCTGGTGCCCGGCGGCGAGTGCGCCGAGGGCGAGCACCACGATCAGGGTGACGTTCGGGATCACCTCGAGGAAGGTCCAGAACAGCGACTGCAACCGGACCCGACGCATCGCGGTGTCGTAGAGCCGGGTGCTCTTGGTGTCGAAGGTGTCGAACACGTAGCCGGCCCGCCCGAACGACTTGATCACCCGCAGCCCGAGGGCGCTCTCCTCGACCGAGGAGGCGACGTCACCGGTCTGGTCCTGCACCTGGCGGGAGAGCCGGGTGTACTCGCGTTGGGTCTTCAGGCAGATCCAGATGATCGGCACCGTCGAGGCCAGCACCAACAGCCCGAGCGGCCAGTACAGGTGGACCAGGATCGCCACCACCACGATGATCTGGGCGATGTTGACCAGGATGAACAGCATCCCGAAGCCCAGGAACCGGCGGACGGTGGACAGGTCGTTCATGATCCGCGACAACAGCTGCCCCGACTGCCAGCGGTTGTGGAACGGCATCGGCAGCCGCTGCAGCTTCGCGTACAGGTCGAAGCGGATGTCGTACTCGGTGCCCAGCGTCGCCTTCGAGACGATCCAGCGACGACCGAACATCAGTATCGCCTCGACCACGCCGAGCGCGATCGCCAGCAGGCCGAGGGCGTAGACACCCTGCCGGTCGGAGTCGGCGATCGGGCCGTCGATCACGGCCCGGGTGACCAGCGGGACGACGATGGCTGCGCCGACGCCGATCCCGGCGAAGACGAAGCTGCCGATGAACCGGCCACGGTAGGGCAGCAGATAGGTGCGGAAGCGCCACAGCGAGGCCGCGGCCCCGAACCGCAGGCTGCCGTCGCGCTTGCGGACCGGATCGGCCAGGGCGGCTCGCTGATCCAGCAGCTCGCCGGGTCGCTCGGACCGGTTCGGGTCGAAGCTGTCCGCAGGATCCGGCCCACCGGACCCGGGTGCGGGGTCGGCGAGCTCAGGGGTGTCGGTCGGGGCGGCCGAGACGTCGGCAGACATGTCGCGCATCCTTGAGGAGTTCGTGCATGAGGTGGTCGGACTCGACTCTCGCAGCGGGGTCCGACATTTTCCCGGGGCCGGGATACCTGGTGAACCCCGGCGGCCGGCCCGGGCATTCCCGTGCCGAGGCCCGTCCGAGGTCAACTAGTTACCCAATCTATCGTGAACCGGTTCAGATTCCACCCCGTTTTGCCGTTCGATCTCGGCCCGGGAGCCTGAGATCATCGGCCCATGGACCGCCCCGGTGACCCGCGCACGTTCGTCGCGCACCTCGACCGCGCCAAGATCGACCGGCAGTACACCGTGATCTGTGCGCTCTGGCTGATGTTCGTGGCGGCGGGAGTGGTCGGTTTCGTCCTGGTCCTGCACGACGCCGCCGAGGCCGGCGTCTTCGTGGCGGCGCCCCTGACCGTCACGGCGATCGGGCTGATCAACCTGGCCGTCTACGTCTGGATCTGGGTCGTCACCCGGCGGCTGAGCGAGCCGGTCGTCCTCTCGACGACCGGCGTCCTGTTCCGGACCCCGCGCGGCGATGTGTCGGTGCCCTGGGAAGCGGTCCGCTGCGGTCACCGTGTCCCGCGTGCTGCGCAGGCCGCAACTGAACGTCTGGCTACATCCCGCCGCCGGGCCCGGCGCCCCCGGTGTGTCGACGACGCTCTCGGCCGGGGGCTGGCGGACGATCCAACGCGCCGGGCTGCGGCTCTCGCTGCGGATCGTGGTCGAGCCGCTGCCGGTCGTCCTCGACGCGGTCGCCGACCTGTCCCGCGGCCGGTTCGTGGTGTCGCTGCCCCGCTGAGGCTCAGGCCTGGACGACCTTGGAGCGGTAGCTCTCGATGATGTCCATGAACTCTCTGAGTTCTTTGTCGGGCACACCGACGAAGTCCAGCGTCGCCTCGATCTCCTTGGCGACCGCGTCGAAGCCGGCCGTGTCGATCGACAGGTGCTCGTGCGCCTCGTCCATGGTGTGGCCGATGTAGCACTTCGGGCCGCCGGACTTCTCGATCGACCAGGAGGTGACGAGCCATTTGTAGCCCGGTGCGTTCGCCGGGTTGCCGTGGTGCTGGTGCACCATCTCGTTGGCGTTCACCTTGACGTTCTGGAACAGCCGGTCGACCAGGATGTCGACGGCGCCGGCGATGCCGTAGCAGCCACCGAGCCGCTCGTAGAGCGTCGCGTCGCCCGGCTTGACCTCCGGGGCTTCGGCCGGGTCGGCCTCCGGGGCCAGCCGACGGGTGTCGGGTACGTGGACGTTCTCGGCGACGTTCTCGGTGGCGTCGATGTCGGCCGGAGCCTCGGTGGTGGTCACGATCCTTCTCCTTTGAAGTTGATCCCTGCGAGCTGAATCCCGGAGGACTCTGTGGTCGCTCCTCTGTTTACCTCACCCGTGAGGTAAGTCACAAGACCCCAGGCTCGCCGATTGGACCGTCCGCGGTCAGTCGACCGCCATCTCCCCCAACTCCGACCACTGCGTCCCGTCGACGGTGGTGCTCACGATCTTCGGTGTGGCCTGCAGATACCGAGGCAGCTCTCGGGTGGCCCGGGCGAAGTGGTCGGATCCGACGTGGGCGGCGCCGGCCTCGTCGTCGCGGAAACCCTCGACCAGGACGTACTCGCAGCTGTCCTCGACCGAACGGGACCAGTCGAACCACAGGCAGCCGTCCTCGGCCCGGCAGGCGGCGGTGAAGTCGGCGGCGAGCTGCGGCCAGTCGTCGGCATGCTCGGGCTCGACCTGGAACTTGGCGGTGATGAAGATCATCGGCTTGCCTCTCGATCGCGGCTCGGTGAACGGTGTCGACGGTCCGGGCGAGACCCGGACGGCGCCGCCGACCCGACCAGATTCGCACACTCACCCGGACCGGAGACCAGGGCGCCAACCTGGCTAGAGTGCGAGAGACAGCGTTGCCGGCGGGAGGGGATCGGGAGTCGTGGCCGAGTTCGAGGTGAGGGTCGCACGGTCGGACGTTCCGCTGGTTCGGGAGGACGAACTGGCCTGGCGTCTCGCGACCTTGGCCGCCGATCGGGTCGCGGCCGGCGCCGACGTCCGGGAGATGGTGATCAACCGGATCATCGACAACGCTGCGGTCGCCCTGGCCTCGCTGACCCGCTCCCCCGTGACCACCGCTCGCGCTCAGGCGCTGGCTCATCCGCCGGCGTCCGGCCACCGGGGTTCGACGGTGTTCGGCCAGCGGGTCGGGACCCGGATCGCACCCGAGTGGGCCGCCTGGGCCAACGGGACGGCGGTGCGCGAACTCGACTTCCACGACACCTATCTGGCCGCCGAATACGCCCACCCCGGCGACAACATCCCACCACTGCTCGCGGTCGCCCAGCACGCCGGCCGTGACGGTGCCGACCTGATCCGGGCGATCGCCACCGGTTACGAGGTGCAGGTCGATCTGGCCACCGGAATCTCCCTGCACGCCCACAAGATCGACCACGTGGCCCACCTCGGCCCGTCGGTCGCGGCCGGGCTCGGCACTCTGCTGGACGCCCCGACCGAGGTCACCTACCAGGCGATCGGGCAGGCCCTGCACACCACCACCGCGACCCGGCAGTCACGCAAGGGCGCCATCTCGAGCTGGAAGGCGTTCGCCCCGGCCTTCGCCGGCAAGGTGGCGATCGAGGCCTTCGACCGGGCGCTGCGCGGCGAGGGGGCACCCGCACCGATCTACGAGGGCGCGGACGGCGTGATCGCCTGGCTGCTGGACGGCCCCGATGCGGCCTACACCGTCCGGCTGCCCGATCCCGGCGCCCCCAGGGACGCGATCCTGCGGACCTACACCAAGGAGTACTCCGCGGAGTACCAGGCCCAGGCGTTGATCGATCTGGCGATCCGGTTGCGGGGCCAGGTCGAGGACGACGCCCGGATCGAGAAGATCCTGATCCGCACCAGCCATCACACCCACACCGTGATCGGCACCGGCGCGAACGATCCACAGAAGCTGGATCCGCATGCCAGCAGGGAAACCCTCGACCACTCGATCTCCTACATCTTCGCGGTGGCGCTGCAGGACGGTCGCTGGCACCAGGTCGACTCCTACGCACCGCAGCGGGCCGGCCGACCGGACACGGTCGCGCTGTGGCACAAGATCAGCACGGTCGAGGATCCGGAGTGGACCCGGCGCTATCACGACCCGGATCCGGATCGCCGGGCCTTCGGCGGCGAGGTCGAGATCACCTTCGACGACGGCCGGGTGATCAGCGACGCACTGGCTGTGGCCGACGCGCACCCGGCCGGGGCGCGCCCGTTCGCCCGTGCCGACTACACCCGGAAGTTCGAGACACTGGCCGACGGGGTGGCCTCGAGCGCCGAGCAGGACCGGTTCCTCGACGTCGTCCAACGGCTGGATTCGTTGTCCGGTGAGGAACTGGACGGGCTGAACGTCACCGCCGATCTGATCGAGATGCCGACCTCACGGCCGGGGCTGTTCTGATGAGTGCACAGGCCGCCGAGGCCCGGCTCGCCTTCCGCCGCGGGCTCGACAGCGGCACTCTGCAACGGTTCCCGGGCGCCTTCACCCCGCTCTCGGCGCGGCTGATCGAAGAGCTGGGCTTCGAGGGCGTCTACATCTCCGGGGCGGTGCTCTCGGCCGAGCTCGGGTTGCCCGACATCGGCCTGACCACGCTGACCGAGGTGGCCGGCCGGGCCGAGCAGATCGCCGCTGTGACCGGTCTGCCGACCCTGGTCGACGCCGACACCGGGTTCGGCGAGCCGCTCAACGTGGCCCGCACCATCCGCACCCTGGAGGCCAAGGGCATCTCCGGGTGCCACCTGGAAGACCAGGTGAATCCCAAGCGGTGTGGACATCTGGACGGCAAGACCCTGATCGACGCCGACGAGATGGGCCGCCGGATCGCCGCTGCGGTGGCCGCCCGGACCGACGAGAACTTCGTCATCTGCGCCCGCACCGATGCCCGCGGCGTGGAGGGTTTCGACGCCGCCGTCGACCGGGCCCGCAGCTACGTCGCGGCCGGCGCCGACCTGGTCTTCCCCGAGGCGCTGGCCGGTGCCGAGGAGTTCGCCCGCTTCCGCCGGGCGGTAGACGTGCCGCTGCTGGCCAACATGACCGAGTTCGGTAAATCTCCCTTGCTGGACGAGAAAACCCTGAGTGATCTCGGTTTCAACCTGGTGATCTACCCGGTCACACTGCTGCGGCTGGCCATGGGCGCGATCGAGTCCGGTCTGCGCCAGATCGCCGACCGCGGCACCCAGGCCGAGCTGGTCGAGAAGATGCAGACCCGCGCCCGGCTCTACGAACTGAACGGCTACGCCGACTACACCGCCTTCGACGCCGACATCTTCGCCTTCGACGTCCCCGGTGCAGCCAGCCCGGTAATCAGCCCGACAACTAGCCCGGCAACCAGCCCGACGGAACCCAGCCCGACCACACCGGAGGATCGATGACGACCCCAGCCCAGCCCGACTCGGCCGAGAAAGAGCAGCCCGAAGAGATCATTCACCGCGGTCTGGCCGGCGTCGTGGTCGACACCACCTCGGTCTCGATGGTCAACCCCGAGACCAACTCGCTGACCTACCGCGGCTATCCGGTCCAGCAACTGGCCGAGCACTGCTCGTTCGAGCAGGTCGCCTATCTGATCTGGCACGGCGAGCTGCCCGGTGCCGACCAGCTGGCCGAGTTCAGCGCCGACGAACGCAGCCGGCGCGAACTCGACCCCGAACTGATCACCGTGCTGCTGAACATGCCGGCCGACTGTCACCCGATGGACGTGCTGCGGACGGCGGTCAGCTGGATCGGCGCCGCCGACCCATCAGAGGAGGACGCCGCCCCGGAGGCCAATCTGGCCAAATCGGTCGACCTGTTGGCCAAACTGCCGACGGTGGTCGCGCTCGACCAGCGGCGCCGCCAGGGCCTGGACCCGGTCGGGCCCGACGCCGATCTCAGCTATGCCGAGAACTTCTTCGCCATGTGCTTCGGTGAGGTGCCGGACGAGGCGACGGTGCACGCCTTCGACGTCTCCCTGATCCTCTACGCCGAGCACAGCTTCAACGCCTCCACCTTCACCGCCCGGGTGGTCACCTCCACCCTGTCCGATCTGCACAGCGCCGTCACCGCGGCGATCGGTGCGCTCAAGGGTCCGCTGCACGGCGGCGCCAACGAGGCCGTGATGATCATGCTGGACGAGATCGGATCGGCCCGGAACGTCCCCGGCTGGCTGGACGAGGCGCTCAGCACGAAACGCAAGATCATGGGCTTCGGCCACCGGGTCTACAAGCACGGTGACTCCCGGGTGCCGACGATGCAGGCCGAGCTCGACCGGCTGACCGCCGACGGCACCGCGGCCGATCTGGTCGCGACCTACGCCGATCTGGCCGAGGGAATGCTGCAGCGCAAGAACATCCACCCGAATCTGGACTACCCGAGCGGGCTGGTCTACCACCTGATGGGCTTCGAGACCGCCGTCTTCACCCCGATCTTCGTGATGAGCCGGATCACCGGTTGGACGGCCCACATCATGGAGCAACTGCAGAACAACGCGCTGATCCGGCCGCTCAGCAGTTACGTCGGGCCGGCCGAGCGCGCCGTCCCGGCCCCGGAGCAGTGACGGACTCTCCGTAGGATCGGGCCACACACCGACGAAGGAGCAGACGTGCCGCAACAGGTCCAAGGGGTCATCGCCCGCAGCAAAGGCGCACCGGTCGAACTGGTGACGGTGAACGTGCCCGACCCGGGGCCGGGTGAGGCCGTCGTGACCATCCAGGCCTGCGGGGTCTGCCACACCGATCTGCACTACCGCGAGGGCGGGATCGGTGAGGATTTCCCTTATCTGCTGGGCCATGAGGCCGCCGGTGTGGTCGAGTCCGTCGGCGAAGGCGTGACCGAGGTCGAGGCCGGTGACTACGTGATCCTCAACTGGCGGGCGGTCTGCGGCGAGTGCCGGGCCTGCACCCGCGGCCGTCCCTGGTACTGCTTCGACACCGCGAACGCGAAGCAGAAGATGACCCTCGACGACGGCACCGAGCTGTCGGCGGCGCTGGGGATCGGCGCGTTCATGGAGAAGACGCTGGTCGCGGCCGGCCAGTGCACGAAGGTGGACGAGCGGGCCCGGCCCGCCGCGGCCGGTCTGCTCGGCTGCGGGGTGATGGCCGGCCTCGGTGCGGCGATCAACACCGGCAACGTCGGCCGCGGCGACTCGGTCGCGGTGATCGGTTGCGGCGGCGTGGGTGCCGCTGCAGTGGCCGGTGCCGCCCTGGCCGGGGCCAGCAAGATCATCGCCGTCGACGTGGACGAGCGGAAACTGGCCACCGCCAAAGAACTCGGGGCCACCGACGTGATCAACGCGAAGGACGGCGACCCGGTCGAGGCCATCCAGGGTCTGACCGACGGCAACGGGGCGGACGTGGTGATCGACGCCGTCGGCCGGCCCGAGACCTGGAAGCAGGCCTTCTACGGCAGGGATCTGGCCGGCACCGTCGTCCTGGTCGGCGTCCCCACACCGGAGATGACGGTCGAGCTGCCGCTGCTGGACGTCTTCGGTCGGGGTGGGTCGCTGAAGTCGAGTTGGTACGGCGACTGCCTGCCCAGCAGGGATTTCCCGATGCTGATCGACCTCTACCTGCAGGACCGGTTGCCGCTGGACACCTTCGTCAGCGAAGAGATCGGGATCGGCGACATCGAAGCCGCGTTCGAGAAGATGCACGCCGGTGACGTGCTGCGCTCGGTGGTGGTGATGGACGCCGCCCCCGCCGACGACGTCGCTCCCGAGCCGCTGACGGAGAAGTCGCTGTGACCGCCCGGATCGACCAGACCGTCACCTCGGGCACCTTCAGCCTGGACGGACAGACCTTCGACGTCGACAACAACGTCTGGGTGATCGGCGACGACGACGAGTGTGTGGTGATCGACGCCCCGCACGAGGTGGAGCCGATCCTCGAGCTGATCGGCGACCGGCGGGTGATCGCGATCGTCTGCACCCACGGCCACGACGACCACGTCCGGATCGCCCCGGAACTGAGCCGCGCCACCGATGCACCGGTGCTGCTGCACCCGGCCGACCGGGTGGTCTGGGATCTGACCCATCCGCACACGCCACCGGATCGGGAACTGCGTGACGGCCAGTCGATCCCGGTGGCCGACACCTCGTTGCAGGTGCTCCACACGCCTGGTCACACCCCGGGCGCGGTCTGCCTGCGGGTCGAGGATCTGGGCGTCGTGTTCTCCGGTGACACCCTGTTCAACGGGGGCCCGGGCGCCACCGGCCGCAGCTTCAGCGACGAGGACCTGATCAAGGTCTCGATCCGGGAGCGGCTGTTCGCCCTGCCCGACGACACCGTGGTCAAGACCGGGCACGGCGACGACACCACCATCGGCGCCGAGCGGGAGAACCTCTGAGCGTGGCCGGAGCCGGCGAGGGCAGCCGGCGGGTGCGGAACGTCAGGTCTCGGGCCCGTGCGGCCGGACCCTACTCGCGATTGATTTGGTCGTGCTCGACACCGACTCCCGGACCGCCGGCATGCCGCCGGTCAAAATGGCCGCCCGCGTCATCGTCGTCGGCGCCTTGAGCGTCCTTTTCCCTCGGCCAGGACCTCGACTACCAACACCTCTTCGCCACTCTGTCGGTGCGGCATCCGGGCCTGCTGCCACGCGGGGTCGGTGGCTGCGGGGAGGTCCGAGATCAGGTTTCCCGCGGTTTGCCCGGGCGGTGTCGTGTCACCGGGAGGTGGCCCAGTCGTTCGGCGGCGCCGACGATTTCGGCGGCGTTGACGTTCATCAGGGTGGGAACGACCGTCAGGTTCGTGTCGTAGCGCTGTAGCCGTGCCTGCTGCCAGACGGCCTGCTTTCTCGCGCTGACGTGTCGTCCACCTGGCGGGGGCGGCATGGTCACACCGGGTTTTCCGACCAGAGCGACCACCGGGCCCCACATCAGCGAGGCGGGGAAAAAGCCGACCGCTATCGGTCCGACACTGATGTGGTCGATGTCGTGCCAGCGCACCAGCGGGTTCGAGTCCACCCTGACGCCGGCCGGGTCGAGGATCATGACCGGTCCGGCACGGTTCTTTCTGACATTCCTGATCATCTGTAGCACGTAGAGACCGACGAAGACAGCAGCTGCGACGATCGAGAACCAGGGCCCAGACGGTTTGCGGCTGACCAGGCCTGGGGCGACCGCGAGCACGGCGAACGGGGTGACGAACAGCCAGGGTCGCCCACCGAGGACGGCCAGACGTATCTCGAACTGCTCCTGGAGGCTGTCGTTGTGTTCGGAACGCTGTTCGCGTCCACTGGCCCCGACCCCCTGAGCAGTTCGGCATCGCCAAACCAAAACGAGGATGGACTCATGCCGAAGGACACGACCCCGGGGAAACCGACAACGCGTCGGTATAGCCCGGAGGAGAAGGCCGCTGCGGTGCGGATGGTCAAGACGTTGCGTGCTGAGCTGGGCACTGAGCACGGCACCGTCCAGCGGGTCGCTCGCCAGCTCGGGTACGGCACCGAGTCGGTGCGGTCCTGGGTGCAGCAGGCCGACATCGACGAGGGCCGTAGGTCTGGTGTGAGCACTAGCGAAGCGGCGAGGCTGAAAGAGCTCGAGCAGGAGGTTCGTGAGCTGCGTCGGGCCAACGAAATCCTGAAGCGGGCTGCCAGTTTCTTCGGGGCGGAGCTCGACCGCCAGAACAAGAAGTAGCCGCGTTCGTCGACACCAACCGCGACGACGTCGTCGCGGGCCGGCGTTTAGGGGTCGAGCTCATCTGCGCGGTGTTGCAGGTGGCCCCGAGCAGCTACTACGAGATCAGGCGCCGGCAGTCGTCGGCCCGTGACCGTCGTGATGAGGTGATGGGTCCGGTGGTACGCCAGCTGTGGGAGGACAACTACCGGGTCTACGGCGCCCGGAAGATCTGGAAGGCCGCCCGGCGAGCCGGTCACGACATCGGCCGTGACCAGGTCGCCCGGCTGATGCGGACCGCCGGCATCGAGGGTGTCCGCCGCACGAGGCGGGTCCAGACCACCAAGCCCGACCCGGCTGGGGCTCGGCACCCTGATCTGGTCCGGCGCGACTTCACCGCCACCGCACCGAACCAGCTGTGCGTCACCGACCTGACGTTCGTGCCGACCTGGGCCGGCGTCGCCTACGTCTGCTTCATCATCGACGCCTACTCCCGAACCATCGTGGGCTGGCGGGCCGCTGGGCACATGCGGACCACCATGGTCCTCGACGCGATCGAGATGGCCCGCTGGTCGCGCGGCACCGATCTCAGCGGCCTGCGGTGTCACTCTGACGCGGGCAGTCAATTCACGTCGATTCGCTACGGCGAACGGCTCGCCGAGATCGGTGCGGTGCCCTCGATCGGGACCGTCGGCGACTCCTGCGACGATGCTCTGGCCGAGACGGTGAACGGCTACTACAAGGCCGAGCTCATCCGCGGACCAGCCCGGACCGGGCCCTGGAAGACCGTCGAAGACGTCGAGCTCGCCACCCTCGGCTGGGTCCACTGGCACAACACCACCCGGCTGCACGGCTACCTCGGCGACGTCCCACCAGCAGAGTTCGAGAACACGGTCTACGCTACCCAAAGGACTGACCAGAGCCTGGTCGAAATCCAATAGCCCGAGCCTCCATCAGAACCAGTGCGACTCAAGAGAGATGTCGATGGGGCGTGCGCAGAGTCGTATCGCGGCAAGACGAGCCGTGCACGAGGCGCAGCTCGAGCGGCGCCGTGAGCGAGCGACGAGGGACAAGGAGCTGCAGGCGCTGGCTGTCGAGGTTCAGGTGACCCTGATGGACGGCCGGGCGAGGCTGCGCACCGCTGAGATCGCGGCCGGTGTCACCTTGGAGCGGATGATCACTGATCTCGGGGTGCCCACCGCGGAGGTGGCCGATTGGTGCTGCGGCGCCGTCACCGCCCGTGAGGCCGCCCGGCTGCGGCGGCTCGCGGCCGAGTCAGTCGAAGTCAATGACGGGTGACTATCCGCTCAGACGTTGCGATGGCGTTGCCCACCCGGTAGGTCGTTCGAGCTCCCGATTTGGGGCTGCTTCGGTCCTTGTTGGACTGCGGCGTCAGCTTGTTCGAGACTCACGCGCCGACCATCGCCGGCGTGCTCAGTACGGCCGGTTCTGCGGCCGGTGGCTGGTCCAGCTTGCGGACGATGCGCTGCACCAGTGGCGGCGGTGCATGATGGTGCAGCGGTACTCCGGCTTGTCATCGGTTCCGGCGCGGCGCTTGGGCACGCCTTTCATGCTGCCCGACAGGACGAGCTGGTCAGTCGCGATCACCCGCTCTCCCGAACCTTCGAGTTGCTCGCGGTGCCGGCGAACTGCGCGTGGAGGGGTTGCGCATCGCCGATGACCGCTGCGGCTCTCTGAAGCATCTCGTCTGGGACCTCCACGGATCCTCCGGCGGGCGTGAATAAGGCTTTGAGTACCTCGAGAGTGGTTACGGTCATCGTTACCCCTCCTGCACAAGCATTGATACCGCGGGTTCGTCGAAAAGCTCGGGATCCCAAACCTGGTCAGGTCGCATCACGACGACCCCCTCAATGGTGTGCCCGATGGGGAAGCCCCCATCGTTGGTCATGAGGTACCCGCAGCTAAGACGAATGGCGGCTGCCATGTGTATGGCGTCCGCGCCGCTGAAGCTCTTGTTCTTGTCCGCCCGCTTGCTTGAGTGCTCTGCCGACAGCCGCGCCGCCTCCCTGGCTAGGAAGCGGTCGACGTCCGTCCAGGCCGTCGCGGGAGCTGTGAACCAACCGTTGAGTAATTTCCGGACCCGCTCGTCGCCGGCCCGCGCTTCCCCGTTGCAGCAGACCTCCGCCTCAATCAATGCTGAGGCGGCGAGGCTGACCCGGTCTTGGTTGACCGCGTTGAAGATCGAGTCGGCGACAATCCACCGTTCGCGGCCCGTAGCGGCCTGGGGTGTCCGATTCATCGTGATCAGGTCAAGGTAGATGTTCGAGTCGACGTAGATTTTGGGGGGGATGGGTGGTTTCGGCCTAGCCACGGAGGTTCCGCAAGTACTCGTCGACGTCGATCCCGCCGGTCCAGTCCGGCGCGATGCCGAGAAGTTCCTTCGAGTTCGGTCGCCCAGCGTTGTTCTCAGGCATCGGTTCGAGCCGGTCAATCTCGATGCGGATGGCTTGCCCCCGTTGGTTCCGCCATATCTTCCCGCCGGCGAGCACTCGGTGCTGCCAGAGCGCGCGCACCTTCTCCGCCATGCCGTCAGCGATGTTGCCGGCTACAGCTTCTCGCCCAGCGGTGTAGATGGTGACTCTCGTGGCACCGAGTTGCCGGTGATTTGCAGCGAGTGCGTCGAGTACGCCGGTGAGTGAACCATAGGAGATCTCGTGAGTGCGTACGGCCTCGCGAGCGTGGTCATGGACAGCGTCTGAGAGCTGGACGTGCTGCCCGACCTCGCCGTTGAACAGAGCGACGCTGACTGTCTGAACGCCCTTCTTTGACTCGGACAACTCGGCCATGCGCTCGACAGTCTTTGATGTGAAGTACCGGGGCACTTCGGCGACCTCGTTGAGACGCTCTGCCCCGTGCACGAACGCGCGGACAGGTAGGAGCATGTCATCGGCGGTCCGCTTTTGGGCAGACGGACGCGCCTGCAGCCTGACTACCATGTCGCCCTTGTCGCGGCTCAGGTCGGTCAGAATCCAAGCTGCGCGGGTGCCTCGTTGCAGGTAGACACGGTCAATCTCCCGAAGTGCCAGCACGATCTCGTCGAGGGTTCGCGTGAACCGGCCTACTTCTGCGCGTTCGCGCCCTTCATGCAGACGCACCTCGAGACCCGTCGTCGCCATACTCCTGAGGCTACTGGTCGGGTGCGACGAAAGAGCAAGGTATGGGCACAAGCCGACCAGCCCTCATGGAGTTCGGGCGGTCCGCAAGCCCATGCCTCGTCCTAGGCGCTGGCCGACCTCGCGGGTCGGGAGCGATCGGGTCCGGACGAGGTGGCGTTGGCGTTGGTGATGCGGCGGGGTGGGCAGCTGCAGCTCGGCAGCCTTGACGCGGGCCGTGCTCGTCTCGACCTCATCGCTTGCCCAGGCGGCGAGCGTTCGAGCTGCCGCTCGACCACTGGGTGTGGCCAGGTCGACCGTGCCGGCCCGCACCGATGGCGGATCAGGCTCTGCGGAGGTCAGGTGTCGCGCTCCAGGTTCCAAGCGGCTCGCCTTAGTCGCTCAGGGTCCTCGCCGAAGGTTACTAGCCCATTGCGGCATGGCCGGCACACCGTCTCCCTCAACCGCTCCACGGCACTTCCCTGACCGCTGGGTCTGAATCTATCGAACCTGAGTTCTAATGTGGGATGGGCCAGAATCGACGGGACAAGCTGTGGCCGCGGCCCCGCGCGACCCGGTTCGTCTGGGTGACTCAGCCCGGCAACTCTGGCTTATTGCATCGGATGATACTTTCACGCCATGCCGCGGCTCGCTGCGCTCGGCAGGGCGGGTCCCGCAACTCATTTCTTGCGTCACGAGCGTAGCGACGCAGCAGCCCGCTGACTAGGGGTCTTGACGACGAGATTGCGTCAGGTGCACGATCCTTGCGTCTACTTCTCGAGGGGTCTGGCATGGCTGAGGGCGGGTTTGGCGAGGTCGCGGCGCTGGCGTTGGTGCCGTCGTCGGTGCGGCACCTGCACCCCGAGGAAGTGGTGTGGGAGGCGATGCTGACGGGTTGGGCGGCGCAGATGCGCTCCCGGGCGCTCTCCCTGTCGACGGTGGAGCCGCGGCTGTCGGGCGTGCGTCGGTTCATGGCCTTCAGCGGCGAGTATCCGTGGCGCTGGTCGCCAGACGACGTCGACGCCTGGTCGACGGAGCTGCTGGGCCGGCGGGTCGCCCGATCGACACTGCGGGGCTACCAGGCGGGTCTGCGCTTGTTCTGCGACTACCTGGTCGACGCCCGCTACGGATGGGGCGAGCGGTGCCTAGAGCTGTTCGGGACCCACCCGGTCCAGGTGTGCCACGAGTGGAACACGATGCGCCACGTCGTCGAGATCGAGGCCCGCCCGGCGGTGCGGCCGCTGACTCGGGAGGAGGTGCAGCGGCTGTTCGACCACGCCGACGACCAGGTCGAGGCAGCCCGGCGGCTGGGCCGGAAGGGTTGGCAAGCGGCGTGGCGAGACGCGGCGCTGTTCAAAGTGATCTACGGGTTCGGGCTGCGTCGCCGGGAGGCCGCGATGCTCGACACGACCGACTTCCACCGCAACGCGGTCGCGCCGGAGTTCGGCGCGTTCGCGATCTGCCAGGTCCGCTACGGCAAGGCGATGCGCGGCAGCCCCCCGCGGCGCCGTTCGGTGCTGGGAGTGTGGCCATGGACGACGACGGTGCTGGCGGAGTACGTGGAGCAGATCCGGCCGCTCTACGCCACCGCCCGCGGACCGGCGCTGTGGCCGACCGAACGTGGTGGGCGGGTGTCGGTGGACTACGTGACCCGCCGGTTCGCGGAGTACCGCGACGCGGCCGGGCTGCCTGCAGAGCTGCACCCGCACTGCCTGCGCCACTCCTACGTCACCCACCTGATCGAGGACGGGTGGGACCCGACATTCGTGCAGCACCAGGTCGGCCACATCTGGGGCTCCACGACCGCGCTCTACAGCGGGGTGTCGAGCGACTTCAAGAACCAGACGCTGCGGGCCACCTTGGACCGGCTGACCGGAGGCGGCGCGTGATCCGCCGCGAGGTCGGCTATACCTGGCGGCTGCGGCAGGTGATGGCCGCACACGGGCTGTTCTCCACCACCGACCTCGCGCCTCTACTGGTCGAGCGGGGCGTCGAGCTGTCCGCCGCGCAGGTCTACCGGCTGGTCACCGCCCCGCCGGAACGGCTGAACATGCAGGTCCTTGCTGCGGTCTGCGACGCACTGGGCTGCACGCCGAACGACCTAATCGAGCCCACCGCGGCCGACACCACAGTGACGGCGCCTCGCCGGCGGCGCGGCCAGGCCGCGCCCGACCCGGCAGCGGCGGCAGATCCGGCCCCGCCGCAGCGGCCCACCCGGGTCCGGGTCGTCCCACCCGTCTGAGCGTGGGCGCGACAGACCTGACCGACGCCGATGTGCCCAACGCGGACCTCGGCGCCGCAGACGTGGTGAACGACTCCGGGCTGGCCCGCATCCTGCGCGTCGTCGCGGTGGTCGACCCGGGAGCCGACGCCGGCGTCGTGCCGGCGGTGGTCGGCCGGGTCGTGGCCACCCGGTCGGCGCGGCTCCGGGTCGCCCGCGAGCTCGAGGCCCAGCCGGGGCTGCTGACGTCGGGCCGGCCAGGCGGCTCCATCGCGACGCACCAACTGGTTGTTGCGCTGGCGGCAGCCGAGTCGACTTCGATCCGCGCCCCGCACTGCACCCTGTGCCGCCGGGTCACGGACCTGCCGGTCGGGCTGGACGGGGGCGGTCGGGCCTGCAGCGCCTGCCACGAACGACTGCTGGCGCAGCACTGCCCGGGCTGCGGCGAGACGCGCCGAGTCGGCTGGCACCGGGCCGACGGGGTCCAGGTCTGCCTGCCGTGCCACAACCGGCAGCGTGCCATCCACGCCAAGGTCGCTTGCTGCCCAGCCTGCGGGTCGACACGCCTACTCAGCCGAACCCGGACGGACGGAACACGGATCTGCCGGGCCTGCGACCGCCGTGAGCTCGCCGAGTGGACCCGCGGCTGGCTCGCCCACTTCCGCCGCGACCGCGGGTCGCGAGTGCCCGGGGTCGCGCAGGCCAACGACAAGACCCGGACCGCGCTGATCCTGGCCACGGTCGCCGCCGCCGACCCAGCCTTGCCCGAGCAGACTTCCCGGGACGCGCTCGCACGCGTCGCACCCACCCCGCAGGCCCGCGGTTGGCTGGCCCGGGACCTGACCAAACACCCAGACGTGCTGAGCTCAGGCCGGCCCGACGGATCAGGTGCGATGCAGCGGCTGATTGCCGAGCTACTCGCGGCCGGCTCCACCGGCATCCGGGCACCGCACTGCACCCTGTGTCGCCGGATCCGGCCGCTGCCGGTCTCGCTACGCGGCGGAGGGCGCGTCTGCGGGCCCTGCCGCGACCGGCTCACCGCGACCCTGTGCCCGGGCTGCGGACACCGCCGCCGAGCCGCAGTGCGCAGCCCCGGCGGCACGACGCTGTGCACGGTCTGCGCCCGGCGCGACCCGTCCAGGTGGGAGCCGTGTGTTCGGTGCGGACGGCGACGTCCGGTGGTGCGCCGCACCGCGGACGGCCCCTACTGCGGACCGTGCCGGCCCGAACCGACCGACCTGCCGTGCGCCGAGTGCGGCCGCGACGACGTCACCCGCCGGCCCCACGCCGGGACGGTGTTGTGCCGACGCTGCGCCGTCGCACCGGCCCGCATCTGCGACGTCTGCGGACTCACCAGGCTTCGGGTCGAGCCCGACCCGGGCTGCCCCCGCTGCGCCAGTCACACCACGAGAAGCTGCCCGGTCTGCGGCGACACCTGGTTCGCCTACGGCGGCCTTACTTGCTACCGCTGCCGGCTGCAGCAACGACTCGCCCACCTCGCCGAGGGCGCCGACCCCGGCCGCGTCGAGCAACTTCAACCCTTTCTCGGCGGCCTCGAACGAGCCGACGACCCGCGCCGCGGCCTCGACTGGCTCTACCGCAGCCGCACCGCCCAACAGCTGCTCGACGACCTGCTCCACGGCCGTCAGCCCGTGCAGCACGGGACCCTCGACGCCGCGAACGCGGGCAGGCGGAAGAGGTCGACCTCCGTCGAGCACCTACGCACCCTCCTCGTCGCCAGCACCGTTCTGCCTGAACGCGACGAGCCGCTGCACCGGCTCGAACAAGACATCGACCAGCTCCTGGCCGACAGCGACCCTGCCGATCGGACAGCGCTGCAGCAGTGGGTGCTCTGGCACGTCCTACCGCGGGCACGGCGCCGGGTCGAGACCGGCCAACCCAGCGACTCCGTCCTCGCCCGCGCCCGATCCTCGATCATCACCATGTGCTGCTTCGCGAGCTGGCTGCGCCAGCAAAACAACAGCCTCGCCGACTTCGCGCAAGCCGCGCTCGACGAGTACGCGGCTAACCACCTCGATAGCGTCGCCGAACTCGGCTCATACGTGCGTTGGGCCGCCCGGCGCGGCCACGTTCCGCGCGGCCTGCGACCACCCGAACACCAGCCGCGCACCGTCCGCCTGCACTCCAGCCAGGACGAGCTCTACGCCGCCGCCCGACGCTGCCTCACCGACCAGACCATCTCGCCTGGTCACCGCCTCGCCGCCGGCCTTGTCGTCCTCTACGGCCAGCCCCTCACCCGGATCTGCCGGCTCCGCACCACCGACCTCCACCTCAGCCCCGACGGCACCACCGCCACACTCCGACTCGGTAAGACCCCCGTCGCCTTGCTCCCACCGCTGGCTGACGCCGCCCGCCACCTGGTCCAACAACCCACGCACGGCGCGGTCCGGACCGGCGTCGGCACCGGCTTCGCCGCCGAGCCCGAGTGGCTCTTCCCTGGACTGCCGCTCACCCGACACCTCGGCCCGGCGGCACTGGCCGACCGGATCCATCCGCTGCTGCCGGGGAACCTTAGGGGGCACCGCAACACCGCGCTGCTCACTCTGGCCCGCGACGTCCCACCCGTGGTCCTCGCTGACCTCCTCGGACTGCACCCAGGCACCGTCGAACGGTGGCGCGCACTGGCTGGCGGGACTATGGCCTTCTACACCGCCGCCCGCCTTCAAACAGCGCCAACGCGGTGATCCAACCCGGCCAGGCCGTCCGGACAGTCCCCAGGCCCCAAGCGACCCGAAATGCTGACGGTGCTACCGGACGCACGAGGCCGCCGCATGGCGCAACCAGGGCGCGATGGGCAGACCAGGCCGCAGATCGTATGGTGCCGCTATGGGTCTTCGTGCGAGCCAGAGCCGCGGCCGGCGAGGCATGGTCGTCATTGCCGCGCTCTGCGCGCTCGTCGCGGCGGGAGGGTGCAGCCCGTCGAAGGGGACGACGATCGTGGTGACGCCAGCCGCAAGCCGGGGAGACGACCCAGTGGCGATCAAGGTCACTGGCCTGCCGAAAAGTGCGGCGACCGACATCGGAATCACCTCGACCGACGCCGCCGGCGAGACGTGGTCGTCGCAGGCGTCGTTCACCGCCGACGCAGACGGGGTGGTCGACGTCAGTACCGCCGCCTCGACCAGCGGCAGCTACCTCGGGGTGTCGCCGATGGGCCTGATCACCGCGATGCACACCGCAGACGCCGGTAGCCGCCCGAACCTCGCCTACCGGGCGCCCGCCTCTGGTTCGTCGACCTTCCAGATCACCGCCCAGGCCGGCGGGGTGCACCAGACGGCCACGTTCAACCGAACCTTCATCCCGGACCCAGTGACGGTCAGCACGCTGACCCTGGCCCGTGACCACGTGAGCGGGACCTACATCGCGCCCGCGAACCCGACCTCGACACGGCCGGCAGTACTTCTCCTGGGCGGGTCGGAAGGAGGCAACTCTCAGGTGGTGGCGGCCCAGGCTTACGCGGCACGGGGCATACCGGCGCTGGCGGTGGCCTATTTCGCTGCACCCGGCCTGCCTGAGCATCTCTCCGACATCCCACTGGAGTACTTCGTCACCGCCCTGACCTGGCTACGCCGGCAGCCAGGGGTTGACCAGAGTCACGTCTGGGTTTCCGGGGGCTCCTACGGCTCCGAGGCAGCCCTGCTGCTCGGCGCCCGGCATCCTGACCTCGTCCACGGGGTGCTATCTCTCAGCGGCGGCAACACCGTGACCTGCAGCGTCGTCCCTGGCACCACCCTCAGCACGTGTCATCAGCCGCCGTTCACCAGCGGCGGTAAGCCCGTCCCCTTCACCCGCCAGTTCAACAACCCGTCCCCGACCGACGTGCCCGCCGCCATCATCCCGGTCGAGAAGATCAAGGGACCGGTGCTGGCGCTCTGCGGCGGAGCCGACCTCGAGTGGAACGCCTGCCAGCTCAGCCAAGCCGTCCTTGACCGGCGAAAGCAACACGGCACCGGCCAGGAAGACCTCCTGCTCAGCTATCCCGACGCCGGCCACTACGTCGACTTCCTCATCGCCAACCGCCCCATCAACACCGCAGCCGACAACCCGAACAACGGCTCGACACCCCAGTCGAACCCGCAGGCCGACGCCGACGCGTGGCCCAAGATTCTCGCCCAACTCGCCAAGACCTAAGGCCGCACGCCCTCGAGCCAGCCCTGAGCGGTGGGAGCGAGTGAGGATCGCGCTGACTTGCGCGGGTGGCCTCAGTCGGCTCCGCACCAGTTGCGACGCTTCGCCACGAGCATTCACGCGATACGAACAAGTCGGACCACCAGTAGTCCAAGTGCCGCCCGTCCAAGGCCTCGTGCTCGACTGGCGCCGGCACGGCTACCGCTGGTCGGCCCTAGTGGTCGCCGTGAGGCTAGAGGATGGTCGCCCCATGGTCGTACAGCAGTGGATCGAGGCCGAGCGGCTGCGACCGGTACGCGCGGACCCCAACGACCGACGGCTCGGCAGCTACTGAGGCTTTCCTGAGCCCGGCTCGATCAATGGTGGATGGTGGACGGTGTATTGCACCAAGCTCGCTGGCGGATCCTCATCGAGCACTCGGCACAGGAAGAATCCGACCGCAATGCCCATCGTTGCTCTAACCTCTCGCCGGGCGAGGTGTTGCTCGTAGGCTGCGATTTGCTCGGGGTATCTGAGCACGGGCTTGTCTTTCTCCTTCCGTTCCGGCCTTGCCAGTAGCCGCTCAAGCCAACGGACCGAGGGCCTAGCCTCGACCTTGTCGAAGACGCCCTGATACTCCCACCGGTCGTCAGCCGCTACCCACGAGACCGGGTGCATATCGGGACTGCTGAACGGTTAGGTGACAGTTGTAGTCACGCCGCCAGTGTGACGGTCGTGCTCATGATGATCTCGAACTCGACCGGGGTCAACCGTCCGAGTGCTGCTTGGCGTCGCCGCCGGTGGTAGGTCCGTTCGATCCAGGTCACGATGGCGATCCGTAACTGTTCACGGGTGGTCCAGCGGTGTCGGTCGAGGACGTTCTTCTGGAGCAGGGCGAAGAAGCTTTCCATGGCCGCGTTATCCCCGCATGCGCCCACTCGGCCCATCGATCCGGCCAGCCGGTGACGGGCCAGGGCACGGAGGAACTTCCGGCTTCGAAATTGCGATCGTCGGTCGCTGTGAACCACACGCCGGCGACATCACCACGCATCAGGGCGGCGTTGTCGAGTGCGTTCACGGCCAGCCGGGACTTCATCCGTGAGTCGATCGAGTAGCCCACGATCCGGCCGGAGAAGGCGTCCTTGATGGCGCACAGGTAGAGCTTGCCTTCAGCGGTTTTGTGCTCGGTGATGTCGGTCAACCACAGCTGGTTCTGCTTCTCGGCGGTGAACTCGTGACGGATCCGGCCCTGCTCATCGGTGACCGTGCACAGGTCGTCATGAACGGCAGGACCAGGCTTCTTCCCGTTCGCCCACACTTCTTCCCGAACGCACTCCACCAAGCGTTGTCACGGCAGATCCGCCACGGCCGTCCGGTCGGACATGGCCTCACCGGCGTCTCGGGCCTCATCGGCCAGCAAGCGGTGACCGAACTCGAGATCATCGCGGTGAGCCTCGAACAACGCGTTCGCCCGATAGGCCGAGACGACCTCACTGTCGGTGATGGGATCGGCCAACCACCGGTAGTAGGGCTGGCGGGAAAGCTTCAATACCCGACACGTCACCGTCACGGGGATCCCCGAGTCGGCGAGCTCCCTCACGAGCGGGTAGAACCTTCTCCCGGGAGATTCGCCTGCGACAGATACGCCGCAGCCCGCCGCAGGACCTCGTTCTCCTGTTCCAAAAGCCGAACCCGTCGACGCAACTCGCGAGTCTCCACCGCCTCGATGCGAGTCGTCCCCGGTTTGGCGCCCTCGTCAATGTCGGCGCGACCTAACCACTTCTGCAGCGTCATCGGGTGGACTCCGAAGTCTTTCGCGATCTGCTCGATCGTCACTCCGGTCTCGCGGCTCCTCGCGACGCCCACCACGTCGTCTCGGAACTCGCTCGGGTAGGGCTTGGGCACAGCAACATCCTTCCAGGCCACCCCGCAGGGCAAGCCAAATCAGATGTCACCCATCCGTGCAGCAGTCCCATGTTCGTGCTGGGGCCTGCGCTAGTCGGATTGGTTGTCGCCGCGAGCAGCCCGGCCACCGCTCTCGTCGGTACAGCAGTCCTGCCAGTCGCCGGCGCCACCAACTTGTTGATCCAACAGCCTCGCGTTACCCCTCCAGAGCCCCCGCCGGAGCCCCCGTCGAGTCCGGGCAAGGCGCCTGGGCTATTGATACCGATCGCTCCATGGCTAGCTGCGGCGGCCACGCACATGGCCGCGATCGGGCTGGTAGAGGTCGCGCTGATCGCGGTCGCGATCGCGCTCAGTTCGTCCGCGGCAGGCGGTGCGGTGCTTGCGGTGTGGGCTGCAGGCAGCGTGGCTGGTGGGTTGTGGTTCGGGTCCAGGTCCTGGCGGATGCCGGCATGGCGGCAGGTCCGGCTGCTGCTACTCGGCAGCGCCGCCGGATTCGCCCTGCTGCTCGCCGCCCGCTCAGAACTGGCCCTGTACCCGCTCGCCTTCGCCGCCGGAGTGTTTGTCAGCCCGGTGGCGGCGGCGCTGATGGCCGATCTGAGCGCGAACATCACCGGCCGCGACCGGTTGGCCGCGTTCGCCTGGCTAGCGGCCGCGAACGGACTGGCGGGATCGCTCGCCTACGCAGCCGCGGGAGTGCTGGTCAGCGAAGCCGGAATGTGGGTAACCATCACCGTCGCCGCCGGGCTGCCCGCCCTGGCAGCAGTTCTATTTCGGACAGGTCGGCTATCGACGCCGTCAAGGCATCAGCCAACGACACCCGTTCTCCCGCGCGCAGTCACCCACGCCGTCCCTCCCAACCCCCAAGAGACGAGTGGGCGTCTGCGTTCGGCGTTTCCCATAGGTCGATGTCGGTGTCGATGGCGAGCGTTGCCCAAGGACGGGGATGATTCGGCTGTGACAAGTGAAGGGTTGGCGCCGCTGTTGGAGTCGACGCTGCATAGTCTTACCAGCGAAGGCGTCGCCATCGGCGCCGCCGTCGACAAAGTCACAGAGCTCGTGTGCCGCGGCAGCCTCGACCATGAGCCGGTCTACGGTCAAACGGTCTTCTACGGGGCCTCGGTGGCCAAACAGATCGTCGGAATCGCGGCGGCACGTGCGATCACCACCGGGGCGGTCGACCCCGACGATCGCGTCGTGCACTGGATACCGGAGCTACCCCGCTCGATGGGTGCGGTCAGGCTCAGACATCTCATCCATCACACCTCAAGCCTTCCCGATGTCGCAGACCCCGCCCTTGGCGTCCCGGGCAGCAACGCCGAAATCATCGAACGCTTTCAACAGACCAAGTCGCTGAACCTCAAGCCAGGAGTTCGTTATGCCTACAACAACGCCGGCTACGTCCTCGTTGCCGAAGCCATTGCGCGAGCTCTGAACCAGCCGATCGGCGAGATCGCGGCCGAGCTGTTCACCAGCCTGGGCTTGGCCAACACGAGGATGGGCGGTCCCGCCGTACGACTGCAGGGAAGGCCCGACCCGCCGGGAACGATCGGCGACGGCGGCCTGTGGACCTCCGCGAGCGACCTGACTCGATGGTTGCAGGCATGCAATGCATCGGCCTTCGGCGGCGAGGTCCAGCGGCTCGCCGAAGGACCGACGAGGCTGACGGATGGATCGCGACTCGACTACGCCTTCGGCGTTCGCATCACCACGACGCCTACGGGACAGATGATTACCCACGGCGGCAGCTGGGACGGGTGGTTGGCCAAGACGGTCCGCATCCCCGATCAACGTATCGCCGTCGCCGTCTTGAGCCTCGGCGCAACGGAGATAGAGATCAGTCGGGCAGCCACCGGTCTCGCCGCGTCCATCGTCGCGCAGCACACGATCACTTGAGTGGCACTCTCTTGAACGTCAACGCTTCCCGGTGCGGCACATGCGACAGACCACAAACCGTGCCGCCATCATCGCTCAGCGCCGACGTCTGCGGAGCATGCAGCATGCGACTCTTGCCGGAACGGGGTTAGTGGCTCTATCACCCTGACTGGCAGGAGCAGACGCCCTGACGGACAGGAGGAGACGCCCTGATGGGCGTGAGCCCACCACCGGGACCGGCTTGAGCCGGTGACACTGAAGACAAAGAGCTGAGTCCAGCCGAGCTGTCCGCGGTCTGAGACCTGGTTCGCCGGACCCGGGCCGCGGGGATCGCGCTCACCGGCCCGGACGGGCTGCTGAAGTGATGACCAAAGCCGCGATCGAGGCCGCGATCGAGGAAGACATCGCCGACCACCCCGACTAGACAAGCAAGCCGATGAGGACCGCAACCGGGCCAACTCACGCAATGGGACACGATCCAGGACCGTTCCGACCGACAGCTCCGGCAAGGTCAGCATTCATGACCTGCGCGACCGGGACGGCATATTGGAGCTGCAGCTGGTGCTCAGGCGCCAACGCCGGTTGGGTTAGGTCGACGAGGTCGTGCTCAGCCCTCAGGCCCGCAGGTAGACGCCCGGGGAGATTTCGGCGCACTTCGCCGACGTCCCCGGCGCGACCGTCTCCAAGGACATGGTCGGCCGGATCACCAACCGCGATCGAGGAGATGCAGACCTGGTGGGCGAGACGGTCTACGCCGCGATCTTCGATCGACACCATCATTCAGGTTCAGGTGGTGGAGATGCGCGACGGCCAGGTCCGCAACCGTGCCTGCGACCGAATCAGACCAGGGTGTGAGCACGGCCGGTTGAGGCAGGCCCGCCGTCCGATGTCCGGCCGAGCCCCACTTCCTAGCCTGGGGAGCGCACATCATCATCGCGCCCGAGGGGCGCCGGAACGGAGTGGTCATGGGAGTCAACGTCGAACGCAGTGAGCCCGGGGCGGACGGGGCCGCCGACACCTACGTCGAGGAGGGCCAGCACGTCGAGGTGGTCGACGGCGCGTTGGAGGTGCTGGACGGCGTCGACGGCCGCCGGGTGGCACTGTTCGCGGCCGGGACCTGGTTGTCGGCCCAGGTGGAGGACTGACGCTCCACCCCGGGATTTCGGGCCCGGTCAGTCCGCTCCGTGACCGGCGAGCCGGAACAACTGCAGCAACTCCTGCCCGGTGGACGACGTCCGGGTCACGTCCAGGGCGGAGACGGGTGCATCCATCACGTCGGCGAAGCCGGCCATGTCGGCACCGGTCTGCCCGCTCAGGTCGCGGAACCCCATCGACCAGTCCGCAAAGGTGCGCTGATCGTTCCAGGCCGACCAGAGGGTCGCGACGTCGGTGTGCCGCGGGTCGGCCTCGATCCGGTCGACGATCGCACGGACCGTCTCTTCCTCGCCCTCGAGCAGCTGCATGAACCGCTCGTCGCGGTAGAGCAGCATCCCGGTGATGCCGGTCTCTGCGTTGTGCCGCCGGCACTGGTCGAGCAGGATGCGCAGCTCGTCGCTGCTCATCGGATGAGTCGCGGTGCTGGTGTAGACGAGAGCGAAGGTCACCACCGCGTCAGAGTACGGGCCCGGGGACCGACGACAGACCGAGACCCGCGGGCCTGAATCCCGCTCAGAGACCGAGCCGGGCCAACCGGCCGGCCTGCCGGCGTCGGGTGTCGGCCACCACGTCCGGGCGGACGGCATAGAAGGCCAACTGGGCTTCGACGATGTCCGCCGTGGCCACGTCCTCGCCCCGGATCTGCCAGCAGTCGGTCGTGACGGACTCCGGCCAGCCCAGCGCGGCGACGACCGCGGGCTCCACCGGGGCCCGCCGCTCGCCGAGGAACTCCCGGCTCGGGGTCTGCAGCGGATGCTCGACCGAGGCGTCGAGCCCGAGCCGGTCGAGGATGCGACCGGCGACCCCGGCCAGCGTCGCGTTGCTGGGATGGGACAGCGTGAACATCGCCCCCGGCCCCAACAGGTCAGCACCGGGGACGTCGACCAGGGCGTCGCGCCGGGTCAGCTCGGCCTGCGAGTCCGCGGCGATGGCCCGGACGGCGTCCGCAGCCGGGGTCGGCCACCAGGCCAGCGTCTCGGCCAGGTCGTAGCCGCGTTCGGCCGCGACGACGACCCGCAGGTCGTGGTAGTCGGTCACCGGCGCGTCGACCCGCACTCCGTCCTCGCCGTGGGCGTTGCACTGATACGGGAACGGTCCGATGTCGTAGACCACCGGGATCCGGACGCACCGGGCGTCCGGCGGCAGCAGCGCCGCCAGGTCGTTCGCGCCACAGCCCGGCCAGCGGTACTCGTCCCGGACGGGCTGGGTGACCAGCGCAGCCGCGCTACGGACCAGCTCGTGCACCCGGGCCAGCTCGTCCTCGGCCACCTCGAACACGGGCGGCGTCGGCACCACGACCGCTCCGGCCCCGGCCACCGCGGGCGTGATGAGCTGAGCCAGCGGCGCGGCCTGACAATTGCCCCAGACCACGACCGGCCGACCCTCCGGCAGCCGCCCGGCCTCGACCCGCACAGCATCGGGCCCGGGCCCGGGCCCGGAAGCAGAGGTGGTCATGACCGCACGTTAGAACCTCAGGACAGGGGTGCTCTACGGTGTCCACCATGTCCGTCGAGTGCCCGTACGGGTGAAGATCGTCCTGCTGGCCCACTGCCGGCACCCGATCGCCGAGCCCTACCAGGGCGGCCTGGAGATGCACACCGCACTACTCGCCGACGAACTGACCGACCGCGGCCACTGCGTCACCCTGGTGGCCAAGCAGGGCAGCACCGGCCGGGCGCGGGTGTTGCCGCTGATCCCCGCCGACGTCCACCCCAGTTCAGTCGCGGCGCTGGACGAGATGACCGACGAGGCGCTGAGCGACGTGCTGCCCGAACTCGACGCGGACGTCATCGTCAACAACTCGCTCTCGGCCGTGCCGTACCGCGAGCTGAGCCGACCGACCGGTCCTCACCGTGTTGCACACCCCGGCCGATGTGGAACGCATCCGCGACGTCATCGGCCATCCGCTCTGGCGGCCGCCCTCTCGGCACATCTGGGCGGGGGTGTCACGGCTGATCACCCGGGCGTGGTCGGAGCTGCTGCCGGACGTCCGCTGCGTACCGAACGGGATCGACCTGGCCCACTGGTCTTCGCCGGACCGGCCCCGACCGCGGCGCCGGCACGCGGTCTGGACCGGCCGGATCACGCGCGAGAAGGGCCTGCACCTGGCCATCGAGGCCAGCCGACTGGCCGGCTTCACCCTGGCGATCAGCGGACCGGTCTCCGAGCGCGCGTACTTCGACGCCGAGATCGCGCCCCGACTGGGTTCCGACGTGACCTACGTCGGCCACCTCGACCACTCCGCTCTGCCTGCGTTCCTCCGGTCGGGATCGGTCTACGTGTTCTCGCCGCTGTGGCCCGAACCGTTCGGTCTGGCTCTGGTGGAGGCCCTGGCGGCCGGCACCCCGGCGGCCGCGTTGCCGCACGGGGCGGTGCCGGAGATCCTCACCCCTGCCGGCGGCGTGCTGAGCGACGGCGCTGACGCCGAGTCGCTCGCTGCGGCCATCGTCGAGGCCGCAGGCCGGGACCGCGAAGCCGTCAGATCCTCGGTCCGGCGGTTCGACAAGACGATCATGATCGACGCCTACGAGCGGCTGATCGCCGAGCTGCTCGACCCGTCGCCCGGCGTTCCGGTCCCTCAGTTTTCCCAACCGACAAGGAGAAGCAGATGCCGATGAGTTCCGCCGAGGGCAAGGACTGGACCAGGGAACGGATCTATCAGCTGGCCGCGGACGGCCCGCTGGAGATCCTCGACATCGGTCCCGGGGTCGGCACCTACGCCAAGCTGTTGGCCGGGCCGGCCGTGTCGCGGATCAGCGCGATCGAGATCTGGGAGCCCTACCTGACGACCTACCGGCTGCGCGACTACTACGACGACGTCATCGTCGGCGACGCCCGCGAGGTCGACTTCCCCGAGGTCGACGTGGTGATCATGGGCGATGTCGCCGAGCACATGACCGAACCCGAGGCCCTGGCCCTGTGGGACAAGGCCCGGACCGCCGCCCGCAAGGCGATCTATCTTTCGATCCCGATCATCCACTACCCGCAGGGTTCGATCGAGGGCAATCCGCACGAGCACCACATCGACGAGGACTGGAACCACGAGCGGGTGCTGGCCACCTTCGCCGGCATCGGCGCCACCTGGACCGGCACCGAGGTCGGGGTCTATGAATGTCTGACCTCCGGGTATCCAGCCGACACGACGACCGGCTCGACGGAGGCGACTACGCCTTCCTGACCTGGTCTACGGCCTGCGGTGTGCCGGATAGGTGTACTTGAACTCGTGGGCCAGATCGACCGGACGGGTGGAGACCGGGTCCGGCCGGTCGCAGCCGCCGAACAGCCGGGCGGCGAGCCGGTCCTCGGTGACGCCGAGGCGACCGGCCCAGCGCCGGGCGCGTGCGGCCGCCCGGTTCGGGACCAGACGTCCGGTGGGCAACCGCAGCGGGCCGGCTTGCGCCGCAGCTCGGAGGAGATCCGGCAGCCCGGTGACCCGGGCCGGCCCGTCGAGATCGAGCACGGCCTGGGCCGAGGCCAGCACCGCAGGCGCCGGGACGCCGGCCCGGATCCGCGGATCGGCCAGCAGTTCGGCCGTCCGCCGGCCGCCGTCGGCCAGGATCCAGACGCCCGCGTCGGCGTCGCCGGCGAACGCGGCCCGGGCGGTGGCCAACACCTCCACCGGGTCGGCGAAACCGAGCCGGACGACGACCGCGGGCCGCTCCCAGCTGCCGCCGCCACGGGCCTCCGGATCCGGCAGCCGAGCGGCCAGCGCCAGGGTCTGCTCGTTCTGCGCACCGGGGCCGCGCTCGGCCCGGCCGGCCCAGTCCGGGCCGTCGTGCCAGGCCACCGCCTCGGGCACGTGTCGCAGCACCGCGCCCGAACACCAGGCCCGGTGCGCCAGCTCCCAGTCCTCGCCGCCGTAGCCACGGAACCCGGGGTCGAAGCCGCCCAGCTCGGCCCAGAGGTCACGGTGCAGGCCCAGGACGGCCGAGATGACGTGGCGGTAACTGCGGTGATCGGCCCGCAACAGGTCGCCACTGTCGGCGTAGGCGTCGGCCAGCCAGCCCGGCGCGGGCAGTTCGTCCGGCCCCGGGCCCCCGTCCAGCCAGGCGGACAGCCGTTCGGTGGTCCAGTCGGCGAGGTCGCCGTGTCGGCGTCGTCCGACCACGAGCAGATCCGGCGCCAACCCCGGGCCGGCGGCCAGCCGGGCCACGTAGTCGGGCTCGGGCACGGTGTCGGCGTCGAGGAACAGCAGCACCTCGCCCTCGGCGGTCGCCGCACCGAGGTTGCGGGCGGCCGCCGCCCGGAAACCGTCGTCGGGCTGCCGGACGACCCGGACGTCCAGCCCGGAGGCGGCCCCGGTGCCGGGCGGCACCGGCGACCCGTCGTCGGCGACCACGACCTGCAGCCGGCTCGCCGGATGGGTCTGCCGGGACAGGGCGGTGAGCACCAGGTCGAGACTGTGCTGCTGGTCGTAGTAGGGCACCACCACGCTGACCGTCGGGGCCGGTCGGGCCGGGACGTCGGCGAGCAGATCCCAACGGTTCCCCGGCAGCACGAGGTGGCCTCCGACCGTGATCGCCGTCTCCGGGGCGCAGCCCGCGAAATGGTGACGGTAGTGCTCGGCCACCTCCCCCGACGTCGGTCCGACGGCCGTCCCCGGCGCCAGCCAGGTCAGCTCCGGGTCGGCCCGGGCGGCGCGGATCAGGCCGGCCAGCTCAGCCCGGTCGTCGGGGTCGTAGACGGTCACCGTCCCGGGCCGAGCGGCGGCGATCTCCCTGCTGTACGGCGAATCCGGGATCAGCGGTCGGCGGCCGTGGGCGATCCAGGTGTTGATCGAACCCGACGCGGCCACCCGCCGGTTGGGGGCGATCGGGACGCCCGCCGACCACAGCCGGGCGGCGAGATCCTGGTCGGGGACGAAGCCGGTCACCTGCAGCCGGCAGCCGCGGGCCTCGGCCCTGGCGGCCAGCTCGGCCGGCAGACCCTCGTGCCCCTCGGACGGCCGGCCCAGGGCGAGCAGGGTGGCCCCGGAGGGCAGGGCGTCGATGGTCGGCTCGTAGCCGCGGTCGGGGAAGACGAACCCCAGCACGACCACATCGTCGGCCGGTGCCGGTCGGTGCGCCGGTGCCGGGACCGGGTCGACCGGCAGCGGGATGCAGCGCAGGCTGCGGGCCGGGACGTCCAATCCGGCCAGCAGCTGCAGCTCGCGCCGGCTGTTGACCACCACTCCCGGCCGCCTCCGCGACGACGGCGTCGTACGCGGCCCGGCGCCGCCGGGTCCAGTCGTCACTGCCCTCGCCCGGCAGGTCGTGCAGCGTCACCGAGACGGCGATCCCGGCCGCCCGCCACGGTGCCACCAGCTCGGCGAAGGCCCGGGCGCTCTCCTCGGCCCGGGGTGCGAACAGCCGGTCGGCGTAGGACAGATGGACGACGTCGAACAGGTTCGGATCCAACCGGTGGGGCTCGGGTCGACTCAACCGCACCAGTTCGTCCCCGCAGGCCCGGGCCACCCCGACGCCGTGCCGGACCACCCCGTGCTGATCCGGCCCGACCACCACGTGCACGACCCGTGGCTCGACCGCGTTCACCGCCGTCTCATCGTCGAACTCGCCGGTACACCCGCGACCCGGGCGTACAGCTCGGTGTGCGCTCGCCGGATCGACACGGCCTCCGCCTCCCGTTGGGCCCGGTCGGCCGGTTCGGGGGCCGGACGGCCGAGCGCCTGCGCCACGGCCGCACTCAGACTCTCCGGATCGAGGCCGGACGTCTCGTCGTTGCGGTAACCGACGACCTGATCCCACTGGTCGGCGTAGTGGCCGCAACTCGGGGCCACCACCCGGGTGCCCAGATCGCGGGCCAGTTCGAGCCAACCGGAGTGGGTGCCGAACCGGTAGGGCAACACGCTGACGTGCAGCGCCCGGAGGTAGCGCTCGAGCTCCGGATCGTCGAACCGCGGATGGACGACGAGTTCGACGACCGGCTCCTCGGCCAGCTCGGCCAGGCCCGCCAGCCGCGGGTCACCGACCAGTTCCGGGTGCAGATCGACCCGCACCCGGCCCCCTGCCCGACCGGCCCCCGTCGCCGCCGCGCGGACGATCTCGACCGGTTCGATCACGTTGCCGCGCAGGGATTTCAGCGCGACGCCCACCGTTCCCGGCACGGTCGCCACCTCGGCGGTCCGCTGCGGGTCGACCAAGCTCGGGTGCGCCATCACCTCGGGGAGCCGGCCGAAGCGGGCGGCGAACTCGGCCGCCGCACCCGGGGTCAGGGTGAGGATCGCGTCCGCCTGCTCGGCCAGCACGCCGAGCACGGCGTCATGGGGTCCGCGGACGCTGTGATGGGGGTTGCGCAGGTCGTGCACGGTGACGACCAAGGCGACCCCGGCCGCAGCGAGTTCCCCGCACCAGGCGCGGGCGGTGGCGGCGTCCCAGGTGTCGAAGCCGAAATGCAGGTGCACCACGTCGGTCCCGGGCAGCCAGCGCCCGATCAGGTCCGGCTGCAGGGCCGGATCGGGATCCCAACCCCGGACCCGGTCGGGGTCGACCGGTCGGACCTGTTCGCCGGCGATCGCCTCGACGTAGGGATGGCGCGACGGCACGCTCAAGACTCGCAATCCCGTCCTTTCTGCAGCGGTGGTCGGGCCAGTATCTCCGATGGACGACGGTGCATCACGCCATGCCTCGACGGTGGAAAGATCCGAACATGATCGGCTACTACGTCCACCACCAAGGCTCCGGTCACCGCAACCGCGCGCTCACCGTCAATCGTGCCTACGCCGGGTCGATGACGGGTCTGTCGACGCTGCCCCGGCCGGACGCGTGGGTCGGTGACTGGATCGTGCTGCCCGACGACGCCGTCGCCCCTTCGTCCGGCCTCCCCGGCCCGGATGCGATCGACCCGGATGCGATCGACCCGGACGTCACCGCGAACGGGCGGCTGCACTACGTCCCGATCGGCGGTTCCGGGCTGAGCGAACGGATGGCGGTCATCAGCCAGTGGCTGCAGGGCTCCCGGCCGGACGCGGTCGTCGTGGACGTGTCGGTCGAGGTGGCCGTGCTGGCGCGGCTGCACGGCGTCCCGGTCCTGACGATGGCGCAGCCCGGCCGACGTGGCGACCCCGCCCACCGCCTCGGCTACGACCTCAGCACGACCATCCTCGCCCCGTGGCCGGCCACAGCCGGAGACCTGTGGGGCGGGACGGAGGCCGATCTGGACAAGACCCGGTTCACCGGTCCGGTCTCCCGGTTCCCGGTCCTGGAACGGGCGGGACGGGCCGAACGGCCACCGGGACGATCGGTCGTCGTGCTCAGCGGGACGGGCGGTTCGGCGATCGGTGCGACCGAGGTCGCGGCGGCCCGGGCGACGACCCCGGACTGGGACTGGGTGCACCTGGACCGCTCGCACGGACGATGGCTGCCGGACCCGTCGGCGCTGCTGGCCGACGCCGCGGTCGTGGTCACCCACGGCGGCCAGAACGCGGTGGCCGAGATCGCCGCCCTGCGGCGGCCGGCGTTGGTCATCCCGCAGCGGCGTCCGTTCGACGAGCAGCAGGTGATGGCGCAGGCGCTGGTCCGGGCCGGACTGCCGGTCCGAGTGGTGGCGTCCTGGCCCGAGCCCGACCGCTGGCCCGGCCTGCTGTCGGAGGTGGCCGCGCTGGACGGATCCGGCTGGAGCCGCTGGAACGACGGCGGCGGGCCCGGCCGGGTCGCCGCCGTCCTGGCCGGGTTCGACCGGGAGTTCGGTCCGGTCCCGGTGCCGGCGTGAGGACGGCGCTGATCACCGTCGTCCACGGCCGGCACGAGCACCTACGCCGCCAGCAGCAGTCGTTGGCCCGATCGACACGCCCGGTCGACCACCGGGTGGTGGTGGCCGTCGACGACCCGGACGTCGGCGCCGTCCTGGCCACGGCCCCGGTCCCCGATTCCGAGTTCGATCTCGACTCCGAGCTCACCGTGGTGGAGCTGCCGTCCGAGCCCGAGGGTCTGCCGCTGGCCGCCGCCCGCAACACCGGCGCGCTCGCAGCGCTGGCGCAGGGCGCGGAGCTGCTGATCTTCCTCGACGTCGACTGCCTGCCCGACCCCGCGCTGGTCGGCGCCTACCTGACCGCCGCCGAGACTGTGGCCGACAGCCTGCTGTGCGGCCCGGTCGCCTACCTGCCGCCGCCGCCGGCCGACGGCTACGACCTGGAGCACCTTCGGGATCATCCACCGCACCCGGCCCGTCCGGTCCCGCCGCCCGGCTCGTGGCAGACCGGTGGCGACCACCGGTTGTTCTGGTCGCTGTCGTTCGCCGTCACCGCTTCGACCTGGGAGGTCGTCGGCGGCTTCGACGAACGGTTCGTCGGTTACGGCGCCGAGGACACCGATTTCGCCTTCGCCGCCCGGGAAGCCGGGGTCGGGTTGACCTGGGTCGGCGACGCTCACGCCTTCCACCAGTGGCACCCGACCAGGACGCCACCGACCCAGCACCTGGACGACATCCTGCGCAACGGCGCCCTGTTCGCGCGCCGGTGGGGCCGGTGGCCGATGGAGGGCTGGTTGGCCGAGTTCGCCGCCCAGGGTCTGATCGAGCCCGACCCCGGGCGGGGCTGGCGCCGGCCGGAGCGCCTCAGCCGGCGGTGACCGGCTCGTCGACCGGCGCGGTCGGCTCCTCGGTGGCGTGGGAGTCGGTCAGCGAGAGCGAACCGAAGGTGGCGATGACACCGACCAGGACGGCCACCGCGAGATAGGTGATCCGCTCGCCGGCGAAGTAGGAGTGGACGAGTTCGGAGCTCCAGACGCCGGACGGCAGCCGGGTGGTGACCAGGGCGGCGATCAGGGTGCCGACCACGGCCGTCCCGAGGCTGGTGCCCACCTCCTGGGAGGTGTCGTTCAGGGCGGCGCCGATCGAGGTGCGGTTCTTCGGCATCGCCTCGACCAGGGCCACGGCACAGATGGTCATGATCGTCCGCAGCCCGGTGGTGAGCACGACCATCATGACCGCGATCGCGAGGTAGCCGTGCTCGACGGCCCAGGACATCCCGACCAGGGAGCCGACCAGCAGACCGGTGCCGACCAGGCAGGCCAGGCGATGACCGAGCCGGACGGCCAGCTGCTCCGCGACCGGGGTGGCCGCGATCATGGTCAGGATCAGCGGCAGGTTGGCCAGGCCGGCCCGCACCGGGCTCCAGCCGTAGGCGTACTGGAAGTGCAGGATCAGGCCGAACATGACCGCGGCCATGGTGACCGAGGCGCCGAGCTGGGTGATCGCGGCCCCGCGGGCCGGCCCGGTGGCGAAGATCGAGAGATCGAGCATCGGCGAGGCGGCCCGGCGCTCGCGGCGGACGAAGCCCCAGCCGGCGGCGACGGCGCCCAGCGCGCAGGCGATGGTGACCGGCGACAACCAGCCGTGGCTGACCCCGCTGGTCAGGGTGTAACAGCCCAGCCCGATCGTGACGACGGTCAGCACCGTGCCCGGCAGGTCGAGCCGCTCGCTGGTCAGATCGGCCCGCCGGTCGGCCGGCACGCCGAGCCGGACGCCGATCCAGGCGATCAGGGCGATCGGCGCGTTCACCAGCAGCAACCACTGCCAGCTGACGTGGGCCAGCGCGGTGCCGCCGAGCAGCGGGCCGAGGACGAAGCCGGACATGCCGACGATCATCACCACGGTGATCGCCCGCATCCGCAGCTTTTCGTCCTCGAACAGCCGGAAGATGAGCGACATCGTCACCGGTGCCATCGCCGCGGCGGCGCAGCCGAGGGCCGCCCGCAGGGCGATCAGCTGACCGGCGCCGCTGACGAAGATCACGGCCAGGCTGATCACACCGAACGCGGCGAGTCCGGTCAACAGCACCCGCCGACGCCCGAACCGGTCGGCGGCCGACCCGGCGGTCAGCAACAGCCCGCCGAAGGTGAGGGAGTAGGCGCCGGTCACCCACTGCAGCGCGGTGGTGCCGCTGCCCAGTGAGCGCCCGATCGTGGGCAGCGCGATCGACAGCAGCGTGTTGTCGACCATCTCGACGAAGAAGGCCAGACAGAGCGCAGCCAGCGGTACGGCGGCGGCCCGCAGGGACCCGTAGGTGGGGGCGGCCTCGGCGGCGGTCGCCGCGGTGGGGGTTGGGGTTGTGGTCGTCATGGCGGCCTCCCTTTCTCGAACAGCGTTCGAGTCTCGAACGATGTTCGAAACCATAGAACACCGTTCGATAAGATGCAACCCATGAGACCCGATCGACCAGAGACGACCGATCAGCGCGAAACGGGCGATCGGCGCGAAACGGGCGGTCGAGGCGAGACGGGCCATCGGCGCGGGCGGGCCCGGGCGTCGCTCTCACTGGAGGCGGTGCTCGAAGGCGCCATCGCGATCCTGGACGAATCAGGCGAACCGGCCCTGACCATCCGGGCCCTGGCCGCGCATCTGGGCGGCGGCGTGGCCAGCATCTACTGGTACGTCGGCAGCCGGGACGAACTGCTCGAGCTGGCCACCGAAGAGGTGATGGGCCGGGTGCTCACCGCCACCGACCCGCTGGTGAACGGACCGGACCCGATCGCCTGCGTCCGGTCGATCTCCATCACGCTCTTCGACGAGCTGGTCCGCCGGCCGTGGTTCGGGCAGTTCATGCTGCGCAACAACGGGCTGCAGACGAACTCGATGCTGATGTTCGACCGGATCGGTCAACAGCTGATGCGCCTGGACCTGACGCCGAAGCAGCGGTTCCATGCGGTGTCCTCGATCGTGAGCTACGTCGTCGGGGTGGCCATCGACATGGCCCAGCCACCGCCCCAGGAGTTCCTGGACAGTGGCCTGGAGCCGTCGGAGTTCCTGGCCCGGTACGCCGACCGGTGGCGCGCGCTGGACTCGGCCAGTTACCCGTTCGCCCATCAGGTCGCCGACCAGTTCGCCACCCACGACGACGCCGAGGTGTTCCGCTCCGGGCTCGACCTGTTACTGGCCGGCCTGCGCCGGCAGGCGGACGACGGTTCGGACGCGGGGGGTTCGGACGCGGGGGGTTCGGACGCGGGGGCCGGCCAGCCGCGTCGGCCATAGGGTGAACGCCATGGCCTCCTCGACCACGAACTCACCCAAGGCATCGACCAGACCGTCGGCGTCCCAGACCTCCGGCCCGATCTCGCCACCGTTGTGGGGCCTGCTGCTGCTCGCCGCCCTGGTGATCGCCGGCGCCGGCGTCAGGTCGAGTTCGGCGATCATCGGGCCGGTCTTCCTGGCCCTGACGCTGGTGATCACCTTCCAGCCGATGCGCCGCAAGCTGGTCGGCATCGGCATCCCGAGCTGGATCGCGACCGGGGTGGTGTTGATCGCGATCTACGGCGTGCTGCTGTTGATCATCGGTTCGGTCGCGCTCGCCGTGACCCGGATGGCCATCACCCTGCCGACCTACGCGACGCAGTTCACCGCGCTCTACAACGCGGTCCTCGACCAACTGTCCAAGCTCGGCGTCAGTCAGTCCCAACTGGTCAGCATGTTGGGCAACCTGAACGTGTCCACCTTCACCGGCGCCGCTCAGACCCTGTTGAGCGGGCTCAGCAGCGGGCTGTCCTTGGTCGTCCTGCTGGTCACCGTGGTCATCTTCCTGGCCGCCGACGCCTCCACCATCGGAGCCCGGATGGACCGGATCCAGGCCAGCCGGCCGGCCATCGCGGCCGGGTTCGCCGACTTCGCCCACCGTGTCCGCAGCTACTGGGTGGTCACCACCGTCTTCGGTCTGATCGTGGCGGCGATCGACCTGATCCCCCTGTTCGTCCTCGGGGTTCCGCTCGCCTTCACCTGGGGCGTGCTGGCCTTCGTCACCAACTACATTCCCAACGTCGGCTTCGTCATCGGCGTCATCCCGCCGGCCCTGATCGCCCTGCTGGACGGCGGGGTGGGCCCGATGATCGGCGTGATCGCCTCTTACGCGGTGATCAACTTCGTGATCCAGACCGTGCTGCAACCCCGCTTCACCGGCGACGCCGTGGATCTCGCCCCGACCGTCGCCTTCATCTCGTTGATCTTCTGGGCCACCCTGCTCGGCGCCCTCGGTGCCCTGCTCGCCGTCCCGGCCACCCTGTTCCTGAAGTCGATGCTGATCGACCACGGCGACCGCGACTGGGTCCGCGCCCTGCTCGACTCGGGCGACAACAAGGAGAAGAAGAAAAAGGAGAAGAACGACAAGCAGCACCCGAAGGCCAAGAAGTAGTCAGCTCGGGACACCGGACCAGGTCAGCGGGACAGCTCGACCTGCTCGCGCGGCGTGTAGGCCGCCTGCAGCTTTTCGATCTCGTCGTCGGTCAACTCGATCTCCAGTGAGGCCACCGCGTCGGCGATGTGGTGCTCCTTCGAGGCTCCGATGATCGGTGCGGTGACCGCCGGGTTGGCGCTGACCCAGGCCAGCGCGATCCGGGCCGGCGGGACGTCCCGATCCTTCGCCACCTCGAGTACGGCGGCCACGATGTCGGCGTCGCTGGGCTGGTAGAGGGTCTTGCCGAACTCGTCGGTCTCCGAGCGTGAGGTCTGCTCGTCCCAGGGCCGGGTCAGCTTGCCGCGGGCCAACGGGCTCCACGGGATCACCCCGACGCCCTGGTCCTCGCACAGCGGCAGCATCTCCCGCTCTTCTTCACGGGCCAGCAGGTTGTAGTGGTTCTGCATGGTGACGAACGGGGTCCAGCCGTTGAGCTGAGCCGTGTACTGGGCCTTGGAGAACTGCCAGGCCCACATCGAGGAAGCCCCGATGTGCAAGGCCTTCCCGGCCTTGACGACGTCGTGCAACGCCTCCATCGTCTCCTCGATCGGCACCCCGGCATCCCAGCGGTGGATCTGGTAGAGGTCGACGTAGTCGGTGCCCAACCGGCGCAGCGAGTGGTCGATCTGGGCCATGATCGACTTGCGGGACAGCCCCTGGCCGTTGGGCCCGGGATGCATCCGGCCGTTGACCTTGGTGGCCAGCACGATCTCCTCGCGGCGACCGAAGTCGGCCAGCGCCCGGCCGACGATCTCCTCACTGGATCCGTCGGAGTAGACGTTCGCGGTGTCGAAGAAGTTGATCCCCGCCTCCAACGCCTCCTTGATGAACGGGCGGCTCTGCTCTTCGGGCAGGGTCCACTCGTGGTTGCCGCGGTCGGGTTCGCCGTAGGTCATGCAACCCAGGCAGATCGGTGAGACCTCGAGACCGGTGTCGCCGAGACGGACGTAATCCATGCGTGTTCCTCTTCTCTTACTGCGTTGGCTTCCTGTTGCTGCGTTGACTTCTCTGAGGGCGTTGACTTCTCTGAGTGCGTTGACGTTCCGACAGCCGGCCGGGCTCAGTGCGAGTCGCGCCAGCTGTGTTGCGGATCCCAGCCCAGCACCCGGCGGGCCTTGCTGCTGTCCAACGGGGATTCGTGCTCGTCCAGCGGCCGCCGGACCGGGACGTCGGGGAACTCCGCAGCCAGCAACTCGGCCACCGGCGTCCGCATCACCGTGTCCGGCGAGGCGATCACGAACACCTCCATCCCCGGCTCGGTGTAGTCCAGCGCGCGGGCCACCGCCTGGGCGCCGTCGCGGGAATCGATGTAGGACCAGAAGTTCCAGCGGCGAACGCCCGGATCGTCCTGGAAGTCCTCGAAGCCGGCGTAGTCACTGTCGTCCAGCACGTTGGAGAACCGCAGCCCGGTCATCGACAGCTTCCGGTTCCAGCGGCAGAACTGGGCCGCCATCGTCTCCTCCAGATGCTTGACCAACGAGTAGGTGCTCTCCGGCCGGTGCACCGCCTCGTCCACCGGCACGTAGTCCGGCGGGGTGTCGAACGGCAGGCCCAGCACCGTCTCCGAGGAGGCCCAGACCACCTTCTCGATGCCGGCCAGCTTCGCGGCCTGGAAGACGTGGAAGGTGGCGGTGATGTTGTTCTCGAAGGTGGCCGAGTTGGGGATCAGGCCCGGCGCCGGGATCGCCGCCAGGTGCACCACGGCATCGATCGAGTCGTAGGCGTCGTCGATCCCGGTCAGCACCTCCGCGACCTGGCCGTAGTCGCCGAGATCGACCCGCAGGAACCGCGCCGGGCCATCGGGATCAGGGACCCGGTCGACGTTGATCACCTCGTCGCCGCGGTCGACCAGATGCCGGATCACCGCCTTGCCGAGCTTGCCGCTGCCACCGGTCACCACAATTCGACTCATGGCTCCAACCTAGGCGGTGCTGGCGGCGACCAGCCGGCCGCTCCGTCCACGCCGCCGGGACGACGGCGCAGGACGACGTCCCCCGGACGACGGCGCCGGACGACTTCCCGGGACATGGCACCATCGTGGACATGAGATGGCTGTTGCGACTGGTGGCCAACGCGGCAGCGGTGGCGATCGCCACCTGGCTGCTGGGCGGCATCACGCTGACCGCGGCCGGAACCGGACGCCAGATCCTGGTGCTGCTGGTGGTGGCGCTGATCTTCGGCATCGTCAACGCGATCCTCAAGCCCGTCTTCACCCTCGTCACCGCCCCGCTGGTGCTGTTGACGCTGGGCCTGTTCCTGCTGGTGATCAACGCCCTGATGCTGCTGCTGACCTCCTGGATCTCCTCCCACGCCGGTCTGGGCTGGCACGTCAGCGGCTTCTGGACGGCGGTGCTCGGCTCGATCATCGTCTCGGTGGTCAGCTTCGTGCTGAACGCCTTCGTGCCCGACAAGAACGACGAACGGAGAAGGCGATGAAGGTCGTTTTCGTCTGCTGGGGCAACATCTGCCGCTCACCGATGGCCGAGCGGGTGGCGATCCGGACGGCCGCCGAACAGGGCCTGGACGACGTCGAGTTCACCAGCGCGGGGGTCAGCTCCGAAGAGCTGGGCAACCCGATGGACGACCGGGCCCGGCGGACGCTGGCCCGGCACGATTACCGGGCCGAGGACCACATCGCCCACCAGATCGACGCCGACGAGCTGGCCGGGGCCGACCTGGTGATCGCGATGGAGCAACTGCACGTGGACCGGATGCGCCGGCTCGACCCGGACAAGCCGATCGCGCTGCTCAGCGACTTCGACCCGGGCGCCGAGCCCGGCTCCGGCGTCCCCGATCCCTGGTACGGCTCCGGCGAGGGGTTCGCCGAGACGTTGTCCATGATCGAGTCGGCGATGCCCGGCGTGCTGGACCGGGTCCGCGAGCTCAGTTCGCCCGCGAGCCCGAGCCACCGACTGAACGGTCCGCGGGCTGACCGGCCCACGGGCTGACCGGCGCGAGCGCTGAGGGCTAGGCTGAGCCCGGTCACCGATCCGGTGGCACCGTCGGATGGAGGTAGGGCCGTGGCAACGTTCTGGAAGGGTGTGGCCGGCGTCCTCACCGTGGCCGGACTGGTCATCGGGCTGATCGGCCTGGTGCTCGCCGACACCGGCCGGCTCTCCTACTACCCCTGGATCGTCATCTCCGGGGTGGTCGCGATGTTCTCGAGCTTTGCCTTCCTGGTGATCCTGTACGCCCACGCGGTGATCACCACCTCCAAGAACGACCCCATCTGAGGTTTCCGACCGCATCGTCTCGTCTGAGCTCCGGCCCGCTTCGTCCCGGGGCCGGTCCGTCCCGCCGGCCTGATCAGGGGGTGTTGACGTGGACGCGGACGTGATCGTCGTCGGCGGCGGGCTCGCCGGCCTGGTCGCCGCCCACGAACTCCACCGCGCCGGCCGCCGGGTGCTGATCCTCGACCAGGAGAACGCGGCCAATCTCGGCGGTCAGGCCTACTGGTCGCTCGGCGGACTGTTCCTGGTCGACACCCCGATGCAGCGGCGGACCGGCATCCGCGATTCGTTCGAACTGGCCTGGCAGGACTGGCAGGGCAGTGCCGGCTGGGACCGGCTGACCGGCGCGCACCCCGAGGACGAGTGGGCGGCCCGGTGGGGCCGTGCCTACGTCGAGTTCGCCGCCGGAGAGAAGCTGTCCTGGCTGCAGAGCCTCGGCGTCCGGTTCACCCCGATCGTCGGCTGGGCCGAACGTGGCGCGGGGCGGGCGGACGGCCACGGCAACTCGGTGCCACGGTTCCATCTGCCGTGGGGCACCGGCACCGGCATCTCCGAACCGTTCGCCGACCGGGCCCGGGCCGCCGCGGCCGGAGGCGGGCTCCGGTTCGCCTTCCGGCACCGGGTGGACGGGCTGGTGGTGGAGGCGGGCACGGTGACCGGCGTCCGCGGCAGCGTCCTGGCCGACGACGATGCCGCCCGCGGGGTGGCCTCGAACCGGGACGTGGTCGGTGAGTTCGAGCTGAGTGCGCGGGCGGTGATCATCGCCAGCGGTGGGATCGGCGGCGACCACGAACGGGTCCGCCGGTCGTGGCCGTCCCGTCTCGGCACCCCGCCGGCCACGATGATCACCGGCGTCCCGGCTTCCGTGGACGGCCGGATGATCGAGATCGCCGAAGCCTCCGGGGCGCGGGTCGTCAACTCCGACCGGATGTGGCACTACGTCGAAGGGGTGACGAACTTCGACCCGATCTGGCCGGGGCACGGCATCCGGATCCTGCCCGGGCCGTCGTCGATGTGGTTCGACGCGCTCGGCCGCCGGCTGCCGAATCCGGGCGTGCCCGGCCACGACACCCTGGCCACGTTGCGGATCCTGCGGACCGACCCGGAGTTGCAGCCGTACAGCCACTCCTGGTTCATCGCCACCCAGCGGATCGTCGACCGCGAGTACGCACTGTCGGGCTCGGAGCAGAACGCCGACCTCACCAGCGGCCGGTGGCGCCAGGTGATCACCGACCGGCTGGGTCGCGGCGGACCGCCTGCCCTGCAGGCGTTCCAGCGTCGCGGCGCCGATTTCGTCGTCGCCGACCGGCTGCCGGATCTGGTCGGGAAGATGAACCGGCTGGCCCCCGAGGTCCGGCTCGACCCGGAGGCCATCGCCGTCCGGATCGGGCAGCGTGACGCCGAGCTGGACAACCCGTTCAGCAAGGACTTCCAGGTGATGAGCATCCGCAACGGCCGCCGGTCCCTGACCGACCGGTTGATGCGGGTCGCCGCACCCCACCGGATCCTCGACCCCGCGAACGGCCCGTTGGTCGCGGTGAAGCTGCACGTGCTGACCCGCAAGACCCTCGGCGGCATCCAGACCGATCTGGACGGACGAGCACTCGGTCCGGACGGCTCCGCCGTTCCCGGTCTGTTCGCGGTCGGCGAAGCGGCCGGTTTCGGTGGCGGCGGGGCGCACGGCTACAACGCCCTGGAGGGGACCTTCCTCGGCGGCTGCCTCTTCACCGGCCGCAGAGCCGGCCGGCACTTGGCCCAGGCCCTCTGATTCCTCGCCGGGGCAAGGAATCAGAGGGGCCCCTGATCGCCGGGTCAGGCCCTCAACGGCGCAATGCCGCTCCGGCCAGCACGGTCGTCCCTGCCCTCACCCCCAGCGCGGCCGCCACGTCGGCCGGCAGCGGAGCAGGTTTCAGCAGACCGACGTAAGCACTCTTCAACCGGTAGTCCCGGCCGGCCCGGTTGACGAACGGGTCGACCCCGCTCACCCAGACGCCACTGCCGTCGAAGCCGGTGGCCTCGGTCAACGCTGCCCGGCTCTTGAAGGCGGTGGTCTTCCCGGACAAGGTGGTCCACTGCACGAAAGTCGGATTCTTGTCGCTGGCCTGGAACAGGACGTTGTGGTCGATCGAGGCGAAGAACGCCTCGGCCCCGGTGTTAGGAGCGATGCTGCCCGGCGTCATCGGGAAGGCGATGACCGAATAGCTGGTGGAGTAGGTGAGGTTGTTGCGGACCTCGACACCGGTGGTGTCCGGACCCACGTCATGCCAGATCTTGCCTCCCCAATCCATTCCGCGGGAGCGGTGGTCGTCGTAGATCCGGATCGCCTGCACGTTGTCGACCACGGTGTTGTTGTAGATCTTGGTCGTGGCCGAGGCGACCGAGATGCCGTACAGGTTGCCGGTCACCAGGTTGTCGGCCACGATGGTGGTGGCCCCCACCTCGACGAAGATGCCGCTGCTCTTCGGCTGGTCCCGCACGACGTTGCGGGTGAGGACACCGGAGGTGCAGTCCAGATCGCACCACAGGCCGACCGCCCCGCCGCCGGTGTTCTCGATGAGATTACCGGTGACGGTGTAACCGCGCAGGTGGGCGAACTTGACCGCGGCCTGGCCGCAGGACACCGTGCAACCGACGCCGAGATCTTCGGCGTTGTTGTTGTCGAACAGGCTGTCGGCGAGCAGGAAGTCGTCGTCGGGGACGGATCCCTTCTCCGACGTCCCGTTGGCCGCCAGACCGGTGTAGCTGTTGCCCACGAAGACCGAGTGGGAGACCGAGCTCGGCTGGGTACGCAGCGAGAACGCCAGCCCGAGACCGGCGTTGTCGACGAACGCCGAATCCTTGACGGTAGTGAATCCACCGACGTAGACCGCGCCGTTCACGCCTTCGTTGCCGTAGGAGGCGTACCGACGGAATCCCAGTCCCAGCACGTAGTTGCGGCTGTTGCCGGCCAGTACCAGGGCCATCGGGCGACGGCTCAGTTCGATCGTGCGCGAAGCCGGGTTCACGCCGATATAGAGCTGGCGGGCCGACCAGTCGTAGTAGAAGGTGGTGGCGCTCACGCCCGCCAGCGTCGCGGACTGGCGTTGCCGGACGCCGTCGGCGAACACCTGCTGTGGATCGGCCGGGACCGGATTGGTCGCGGTGCCGTGGATCATGTCCGGATAGGTGCAGGCGGTCCGGGAGCTGGTCGGCGGCGCGTCGTAGTAGCGACCGCCGCAGAACTCCGGGGTGCTCCACGCCGTCGACCAGTGGCCGTGACCGTCCGAAGTCCAGCGGCTCGCCGCGACGACGTCGGAGCCGTCCAACCAGGGCTTCTCGTGGGGATAGGCCTGCAGGGTCAGACCTTTGTAAGCGATCGCGTAGGTCGAGCCGGAGCGGTAGGCGTCACGATAGGTACCACCGCGGAACACGATGGTGCCACCACCGGGAGCCAGGGCAATCGCCCGCGCCAGCGTCCGCACCGGCGCCGTCTTGGTGCCGCGCTCGGCGTCGTTCCCGGACGGGGCGATGAAGATCGCGCCGGCCGGGATCGCGTAGTTGCTGTCCGGGATAGTGCGGCCGGTGGCGTCCAGGTCGGTCGGGCCGGTCGGCAGCGCGGCATTCGCGGTGGCGCTCGGTGCCGGCGACGCCGAAGCCGAGGCACTCGGAGCCGGAGACACCGGGGCCGAGGCGCTGGGTGCGGGCGAAGCCGGAGCCGAGGCGCTGGGTGCGGACGACGCCGGAGCCGAGGCGCTGGGTGCGGGCGACGCCGGAGCCGAGGCGCTCGGTGCCGACGACACCGGGGCCGAGGCACTGGGTGCAGACGACACCGGAGCCGACGACGCCGGAGCGGCGTAGAAGCTGACCGGACCGAGCGTCCAGCCGGCTCGTTGCCAGGACTCGATCAGCGTCGGGTCCGCGCCCTGACGGTGCAGACCGCCCTTGGTCAGTTCCCGCACCTCGACCAGGCAGGGCGAGGCTTGCGAGCCGGCGAGGAAGTTGCCGCCGGCGTCGCGGTAGCCGGCGGCCGTCAGCCTGGCGATCTCGGCTGCGTCCGCCGTCCAGACCGCGTCGGTCGGGGAGGACCGGGTCAACCGGCGCACGACGACCGTGCCGGTGCCCGAGGTGGATGCCCGGAAGGCGACCTGGTTGTCCTGGGTGTAGCCGTAGTGCGCTCCGGCCTGATCGGACTCGGCGGCGTTGGCGGTGATCAACTGCGCGCCGCTCTGGGGGTTCAGCCGCTGAAAGACCGGTTGGGTGTAGGCGGCGCAACCGGGCGGCGCGGCATGGGCCGGCTGCGGGCTGGAGGTGAGGCCGACGATAACGACGGCTGGGACGGAAATGGCAACCAAAAAACTGGTCGCGTTGATGCGGAACATGGGGGGATTCCTTGCGACAGGGGGATGTTGGGGAGAACCGTAACAGCGGATCCGGCTTCCTGCCAGAGATGTGACAGAACACTCATCACGCGCAGAGGTCCTGGTCAAACCGGCTTGGACAGGGCACGATCACTGGCCTAGACCTCAGGAGACCCGATGCGCGCGATCACCGCCCTACTGGCCACGTCGTTCACCGTCGCCCTCGTCGCCGGCAGCGCCCTGTCACCGGCCGGAGCCACGCCTCCCACCCGATCCGAGCCGGCCGGCCCGGGAGTCCCAACGGTGAGGGCGGCGACACCCATGGCGGCGACAACCCGGGCACTCGTGGTGGCACCGAACGGGAGCGACCAGTCGGCAGGGACGGCGAGCAAACCCCTGGCCACCGTCGGCGCCGCGGTGCGGCGGCTCGGGCACGGCGGCACGATCCTGCTGCGATCCGGGGTCTACCACCAGCGTCTCACCCTCGGCAGCACCGCGCACGATCTGACGATCCGCCCGTACGACCACGAGCACCCGATCCTCGACGGCACCGGACTGAAGGCACCGGACGGACGCAGCGCGATGATCGCGATCTCCGGCAGCCGCTCGATCACCGTGCAGGGGTTGGAGATCCGCGGCTACGACACCACCGCGCTGGCGGCGATGCCGATCGGGATCTACGTCCATGGCGGCGCGACGCACGTCACCCTGGCCGGAAACCACGTGCACTCGATGGGCAACTACAACGGCACCCTGGGCAGCTACGACCTGAACTCGCACGGCATCGCGGCCTACGGCGATTCCGTCGCCCACCCGATCCGTGACCTACGGATCGAGGGCAACGAGGTCGACCATCTCGCGCTCGGGGCCAGCGAATCGGTCGTGGTCAACGGCAACGTGGACGGCTGGCGGATCACCGGTAATTTTGTTCACGACAACAACAACATCGGCATTGACGCCATCGGTTTCGAGCCGACACTTAGTGGTGACAACCGTTACACGGAACGAAACCGGGCTCGCCACGGCGTCATCAGTCACAACGTCGTGCGCAACATCATCTCGCGCGGCAACCCGACTTACTACGAAGACGGAACCTGGTGCAACTGCGCCGACGGGATCTACGTCGACGGTGGCACGCAGATCAGCATCGACCACAACACGGTGGCCGCCGACGACATCGGGATCGAGGTCGCCGCCGAGAATCCGCGGGGCAGCGCCGATCACATCCGGGTGAGCGACAACACGATCACCGGCAGCCGCTACGTCGGGATCGCCACCGGCGGCTACTGCAACGGCAGTGACGGCTGCGGCGGGGTCAGGACCGGCCGCTCGCACGACAACACGTTCACCGGGAATCGCCTGCGGCGCAACAACACTCTCGACGACGGCTCGCCGGAGGTGTTGGTCCAGTACTACGCCTACCGCAACACCTTCGAGCGCAACACCGTCTGGTCCACCGACGACGCCCACGCCGTCCTCGGCACCGTCGACGGGGCGAACCGCGACGGCCTCAGCACCCGGTTGAGCGCCGATCACAACACCTACTGGACCAGCAACGGCGAGCCCGGTCAGGCCACCTTCGGCTCACTCGGCCGGACCTACACCGGTTTCGCCGCCTACCGGAAGGCAACCGGCCAGGACGGCCACAGCCGCTTCGCCCGGCCCTGAGGATCGATTCGTCGCTCCCGCCGCCCTGATCGGCCAGCCCTCCCCGCTCAGGCGGCGACGACGATCTGGCGTCCGGCGGGCAGCATCCGACGACGGACCACCGCGATCACGCTGGCCGCGACGCCGACCACCAGCCAGGCCAGCAGCACGCCGAGGGCCTGACCGGTGCCGGTGCCGTCGGTGACGAGCGCCCGCAGCCCCTCCAGGGCCGGGGTGATCGGCAGGAACGCACCGACGGTGTCGAAGAACCCGGGCAGGGCGCTGGTCAGGGCCGCAGCGGCGCCGACGGCGATCACCGCCGCGGAGATGAACCGGCCGACCCCGCCGAACCAGGCCACCAGAGTCTGGTTGACCACAGCGAAGACGACTCCGGCGAACAGGGTGAACCCGAACACCGCGAAGGAGCGTCCCGTCCCCAGACCCAGCAGCAGGCTCAGGGCGAGCGAGATCACCACCGCCTGAACGGCGGCCACCGCGGCTCCGGGGGCGATGCCTTCCAGCGCCAGCCGGGCCGAGGACTTGTTGGATCCGAAGGCCCGGGACGAGATCGCCCGGAACACCAGGTAACTGACCAGGGCGCCCAACCAGAGCGCCAGCACGGCGAGCAACGTGGTGGTGTTCTGGTTGGAGAACAGGGTGCTGGGCCGTTCGGCGTCGACCGGGCTGGCCACCACCGAGGAGAGCACGGCGCGGTCGGCCGCGCTGTAGCTCGGGATCTGCTCGGCCCCGGTGGCCAGACCGTCGGCCAACTGCTCGACCCCCGTGGCCAGCTTCTCGCCGCCGCTGTCCAGTTGGACCAGGCCGGTGTGCAGTGCGTCCGCCCCGTCGGCGGACTTGCTCGCCCCGGTGGCCAGCTGCTTGGCACCGGTCGCGCTCTGGTGCAGACCGCCGGAGATGCCCGTCGCTCCGGTGGACAGTTGGGTCAGGCCGTTGCTGAGCTGGGTGGCCCCGGTGGCCAGCTTGTCGCCGTTCGTGGCCAGCGTGGCGCCACCGGTCGAGAGCTGGTCACCGGCGGCCGCCAGCTGGGTGGCGCCGGAACTGATCTGGGCGGCGCCGGTGCTGAGCTGGGTCGCGCCGGTCGACAGGCCGGCCGCCCCGGTGGAGAGCTGGCTGACTCCGCCCGACAGGGTCGCGGCCCCGGTGCTGAGTTTGGCCGCGTTGGTGGCCAGGGTGTCGGCACCGTCGGACAGCCCGGCCGCTCCGGTGGCGAACGTGCCGGCTCCGGCGGACAGCTTCGTCGCACCCGTGCTCAGACCCTTCGCCCCCGTCGTGAGCGCGGTCGCGGCCGGGGTCAGGGCGGCAGCGCCCTTGCTCAGGTCGGCGGCGCCGGTGGCCAGTCGGTCGGCGCCGGTGCCGAGAGCGGTCACGCCGGTGGCCAGCGATGCGCTCTGGTCGACGAGCCCAGGGTTGTCGTCGGTGCCGTCGAAGACACCCGACAGCATGCCGGCCACGGTCTTCTGGAAGGCCGCACACTGCTCGTCGGTCATCTGCTGCGCGGTGCAGACCTGGCTGACCCGGTCCGGGGTCTGCTTCTGCAGGGCCTGGTACTGCTTCTTCACCCCTGAGCTGAAGGCAGTCGCCCCCTGAGCCGTGGTGTCGGCCCCCTTGGCGTAGCTGCCCAGACTGTCGCTCAGGGTGTCCAGGCCGTCGGCGAACTGCCCGGCCCCGGACGCGAACGCGGTGGCGCCGTCGGCGTAGTCCTGTGCGCCGGTGCCGTACTCGGCGATCGAGCCGCTGAGTGTCCTGGCCCCGGTCACGAACTGGCCGAACTGATCGGCGTAGGTCTGCACCCCGTCGGCGTAGGTCTTGACCCCGGCCGCGTTGGTCTGCGCACCCTGGGCCAGCCTCGCCGCCCCGGTGCTGTAGGTCTGGACGCCGGTGGCGAAGGTCTTCACCCCGGCCGCGTTCTGCTGGGTGCCGGTGGCGAAGGTGTCGAGATTGTCGCTGAACGTGGTGATGCCCTTGGTGTAGGTGTCCAACCCGGTGCTGAACCGGCCGACCCCGGTGGCGTAGGTGGCGGCACCGTCGGCGCTGGCCTTGACCCCGGTCGCGAAGGTGGCGGTGTTGGTGTCCAGGGTGGCGAGCCCGGTGCTGAGCTGGCCGACGCCGGTGGACAGCTGGTCCAGGCCGGTGGCGAAGGTCTTGGAGCCGTCGGCGCTCTGGCCGATGCCGGTGCTGAGCTGGGCGGCGCCGTCGGAGAGATCCTTCGCGCCGTCGGCGACGGTGGTGAACTGCTTCTTCTGCTCGTTGAAACCGAGGTAGATGTTCTTCAGGTAGCCCTCGGTCAACTGCTGGTTCAGCGAGTTGACGGCGGTGGCCGCGATGGCCTGGCCGATGGCCGGATCGGTGACCCCGGTGATCGACGATGTCTGCACCTGCAGGGTGGCGTGCCGGGCGTCGTCGGCGGAGTTCTTGGAATACGAGGTCGCGTTGGCCGAGAAGTCCTTCGGGATGGTGACCACGGCGGCGTACGTGCCGGAGGCCAGCCCCGCCTCGGCGTCGGCCGGATCGCTCAGCACCCAGTCGAAGTTCTTGCCGTCGGCGGCGGTGTCGGCGCTGGTGCCGGCGGTCTTGGAACCGTTGGCGTCGTCGGTTCCGTCGACCAGGGCGCCGGACAGCTGCCGCCCGAGCGGAACGGTCTGGCCGTTCAGCTTGACCGGCTCGTCCAGGTTGACGACCGCGGCCTGCACCGTGTTCAGCCGGTTCTGGGAGTTCCAGGTGGCACCGAGAAATCCGGCCGCCACCACCAGCGGGATCAGCAGGACGCCGATCAGGCTGAGGACGCCGGCACGACGCGAAGGACGACTACGCTCGATCTGAAACATAATGGACGGCTCGGCTTTCAGCTCTGGACGCCGACGAGCTCGGCGCGGGGTGAATCAGTACGGGTTTCGTTCAACAGCAGGGGTTGCGTGCCCGGCGGCAGCAACGGCTCGGCGGCGTACGGATCACTGGTGGCGATCACGGCCGAGGCCCCCGGCTGGTCGAGCAGCCGGCGCAGGATGGTGACCGTTTCGTCCTGGTCGGCGGCGTCTACCGCTTCGGCGTGGTCGATGAACACGAGCAGCGCGTGGCCGCGTTCGGCTTGTCGCAGCCGCTCCAGGAAGCCGTCGGTGCGGGCGTCGACGAACACGGTCCGCCGACGGACGGACGAGGCCTGTTGCGGTAACACCCGGCCCAGCGTCTTGACCTCGCCCCCGGTGGCCCGCATCCGGCCGGAAAGCGTGTACAGCAAAGAAGTCGTGCCCGGGCCGGCCTCGGCCACGGCTACCTGGCCCGGCGCCAGCGCGATGTCGACCGGGCCGAAGTCGGCGCCACTGAGACCCTCGGCGTAGACCACGTCGGTGTTGCCCGGGCTGGGCCACTCGGCCTGCTTCAGCTGGTGGGCCAGGGCCTCGCCCTCGACGTCCAGCGAGGGCAACAGCCGATCCAGCCAGCGGGGCAGCTTCCAGGCGGTGTTGCCCAGCAACGCCAGCACGGCCGGCACCAACGACATCCGGACGATGAAGGCGTCCACGAACACCCCGACCGCCAGGCCGAACGCGATCACCTTGATCTCCAGGAAGCCCTCGGGCACGAAAGCGGCGAAGACCGCGAACATGATGATCGCCGCGGCCACCACCACCCGCGACGAGCCGATGAAGCCGGTCTCGATCGCCTTGCGGGCGTCGCCGGAGCGCAGCCCGCCGTCGTGGACGAAGTCCTCCCGGATCCGGGAGACCAGGAACACCTCGTAGTCCATGGCCAACCCGAACAGGATGCCCATCAACAGGATCGGCAGGAAGCTCAGCACCGGGCCGACGTGCGAGACGTTGAGGGCCTCGGCGAAGTGGCCCTGCTCGAACACGATCGCCACCGCGCCGAACGAGGCGAGCACGCTCAGCAGATAACCCAGCGTGGCCTTGATCGGGACGGCGATCGAGCGGAACACCATCATCAGCAGGACCAGCGACAACCCGACGACCAGGATCCCGAACGGCAGCAGCGCGCTGCCCAACCGGCTGGAGACGTCGATCTGCACCGCGGTGACCCCGGTGACCGCGGTCGACACCCCGTAGTCGGCCTGGAACTCCGGCTCCAGGGCCCGGATCCGGTTCACCAGCTCACTGGTGGCCGGCGCGTCCGGGGCCGTGGTCGGCACCACCTGGATGATGCCGGTGTCGGCCTTCTCGTTCGGGGTGGCCAGCGGGATGCTCGCCACCCCGGGCAACTCCCGGATCCGGTCGGCCATCTTGTCCATCACACCGAGCGGATCGTCCGAGCCGACGATCTGGGCGCTGACCACCAGCGGACCGTTGTAGCCGGGCCCGAACTTGTCCGCGACCAGGTCGTAGGTGGTCCGGGCGGCGGTGCCGACGTCGGCGGCTCCGTTGTCGGGCAGGGAGAGCCGCAGGGTCTGGGCCGGCCAGGCGAGGGCGCCGAGGCCGATGATCGCCACCAGGATCGTCACCACCGGCACCTTGGTCACCAGTCGGACCCAGCCCCGGGCGATCCGGTTGCGGGCGGCGGGCTCGGCCGGAACGGCCATGTGCTCGGCGGCGCCGGCCTTGCGGGCCGCCCGGGACGCCCGGGGCGTCCGCACCTTCGGGGCCAGCTTCGGTCCGGCGAAGGACAACAACGCCGGCAGCAGCGTGAGGGCGATGACCACGGCGACCGCCACTCCGACCGCGGCCGCGATCCCCATCGTGGTGAGGAACGGGATGCCCGCTACGGACAGACCGCAGAGCGCGATGATCACCGTCAGACCGGCGAAGACGACCGCCGATCCGGCGGTGGCGACGGCCCGGGCGATCGACTCGGCGACCGGCACGCCGTCCCGGAGCTGGTCTCGGTGCCGGGAGGTGATGAACAGCGCGTAATCGATCCCCACGGCCAGGCCCAGCATCAGGGCGAGCAACGGGGTGGTGGCCGAGACGGTGCCGACGGTGGTGGCCAGGAAGACCAGCGACATGGTGATGCCGACACCGAGCAGGGCGGTCAGCAACGGCAGTCCGGCCGCCCGGAGCGAGCCGAGGGTGAAGAACAGGACGATCAGCGCGACGATCACGCCGACACCCTCGGTCGGCGAGACGGTGGCGCCGTTGATCTGGAAGGCGTCACCGCCGACGGAGGCCTGGGATCCGGGCGCCTCGGCCTGGATCTGGGCGGTGATCTGTTGCAGCCGGTCCTGCAGGGCGGTGGTCACTCCGGCCCGGTCGACCTTGAGGGCGACACTGATGATCGCCGCCGAGTTGTCGTCGGTGATCACGTCCTTGACGTAGTCGCTGAACGGCGAACTGACGGTGTCGACGTCACCCACGTTCCCGAACGCGTCGACCCCGTCCTCGATCGCCTTCCGGGTCTCGCCGGTGCGGACCGATTCACCGGGTGGCGCGACCACGATCACCTGCGCGGTCGAACCACTGACCTGGGGAAAGGTGAGCTTGAGCGAGTCCAGGGCCCGCTGCGACTCGGTGCCGGGGAGAGTGAAGGCGTTGTCGAAGCTCTTACCGAACGCCGCTGCCGAGCTGCCGAGCACGGCCAGGACGACCAGCCAGGCGACCAGCACCGCCGCACGACGCCGAACTGCACCGTGCGCCAGGGCGTAAAGGAATGACGACACCGAACCTCCACCAGAACTCGTCGAGAGCCGACACCCACTCTCGATACAGAACTGTATTCAATACAGGCCTGTATCCAAACTGTGCGTCGCGTGACTCCGGACACATAGGCTCAGCCAGGGAGCGGGCATCATGGTCGGATCGGGACGTCGAGGCAGCCGAGCCTCGGCGCCGGCGGACGTCGGATGCCGCTGGAAGACCTCGGAAGAGCTGAAGAACCTGGAAGAACGTGGCAGACGCTGACAAGGAGTGAGGCCCGATGAGTACGTCCACGGTGACCGCGCGCCGGGCCCAGACCCGGGAGCGGTTGATGACCGCGGCGGCCGCGGTGTTCGCCGAACGCGGCATCATCGGCGCCAGCGTCGAGGAGATCAGCGATCTGGCCGGCTTCACCCGCGGCGCGTTCTACTCCAACTTCGCCAGCAAGGACGAGCTGGTACTCGCCCTGTTACGCGGCTACGTCGAGGCCCAGTACGCCGCGGCGCAGCGGGCGATCGATGCGTTGAAGGCCGAGAACGAGGCCGGGCGAGACCCGGCCGAGGCGGTCGAGGCGGCACTGCGGGCCTTCGAGTCCGACGGCGCGCCCGATCGGGCCTGGATCCTGACCCAGCAGGAACTCCTGCTCTATGCCGCCCGGCGGGACGAGGTTCGCGAGCCGTACCTGGCCTTCTCGGAGGCGTGGACCCGGCAGTTCGGCTCGCTGATCGTCGAGGGGCTGGCCGCAGCAGGGCTCGACTTCAGCATCGCGTTCGACGATGCGCTGGCCCTGCTCACCGCCTGTCACCAGCAGGACCACGTCGAGGCCCTGCTCTACGGCCGGGCGCCGGACAACTCCAGGCTGCGGATCCTGCTGACCGCGATCACCCGTCCCGCCTGAAAGCTCACCGACTGCAGGCACACGCTCGTGACCGATCTCTGACCGTAGTCGGATGCGCGTCGCTGGATCGCGGCGATACCGTCGGCTGATGGAAACGGACGGGCAGCAGGCGACGTCACGGCTGCGGTCGCGGCCGGTGTCCTGCCTGGTCGTCCTCACTGTCGTACTGCTGCTGGTCTCGCTCGCAGCGGTCGGGTTGATCCTGGTGCGTGCGGACCGGGTCGGGCAACCGGCGTTCTCGTTCCTGGGCTGGAACCTTTTTCTGGCCTGGATCCCTTACCTGCTGGCACTGTGCGTGGCCGGCGGCTATCGGCGTGGCGCACCGCGGACCCTACTGTGGCTGCTCGGTGTGACCTGGTTGATCTTCCTGCCGAATGCGCCCTACATCCTGACCGACTTCATCCACCTGGGTCGGACCGGCGGCGCACCGCTGTGGTTCGACGCCGTCCTGATCGGCAGTTTCGGCCTCGCCGGTCTGAGCCTCGGGTTGGCCTCGCTGCTGGTCGTGCACCACGTGGTCGAGGCCTCGGCGGGGGCACGGGCGGGCTGGCTGCTCGCCACCGGCTCGCTGGTGCTCAGCGCCCTCGGGATCTACCTGGGACGCTTCCCCCGCTTCAACTCCTGGGATCTGATCACCGACCCCGGCGGTCTGGCCACGGTGATCCTCGGCCGGCTGGCCGACCCCTTCGGCAACCCGTTCCTGCTCCGCTTCGCCGCCGGGATGTCGATCGTCCTGTTGCTCAGCTATCTGGTCTTCTGGGTGGTCAAGCGTGGGCTGTGGGGCCCGGTCCGCGTCTCGGAGCGATCAGCTCAGTCGCGGGCGACCGGCCAGCCGTAGTGGCCTACCCGAAGAGTGCCGGCGCCTTCCCCGGGGAGTTGTGTCAGTCTCCAGGCGTAACGTCCGAGACCACACATCGAGCGAGTCCTTGGAGGCTGACGTGAGCGAGCAGCGCGTACCCATTCCCGGCAGTGAACGACCGGTCGCACCCGCGGCGCGGACGGCCGGCGCCCGGCCGGTCGATCGCGACGCCCGGGTGAAGGCGACCGTGGTGCTGCGCCGCCGAGCCCCACTGGAGCAACCACAGACCGGCGCCACGCCGCTCACCCCGGCCGAACTGGCCGAGCGGCACGGCGCCACCGAGGAGGACGTCGCCCAGGTGCGGACGACGCTCGGCGACGCCGGGGTGGAGATCCTCGACGTCGACGCCGGCGCCCGCCGGATCCGGATCGCGGCGTCGGTGTCCACCATGGAGCAGTTCTTCCAGACGGAGTTGGCGGCGCCGGCCGAGCCCGCTCCGGCGGAAACCGCCTCGGCGGAGACCGACGTCCGCCGGCGATCGGGTCCGCTCAGCGTGCCGGTCGAGTTGGACGGCATCGTCACCGCCGTCCTCGGTCTGGACAACCGACCGCAGGCCAACACCCGCTCCCGCGTCGCCGCGGCCCGGGCCCAGACCCAGAGCTACACCCCGGTCGAGCTCAGCACCGTCTACGCCATGCCCGAGGGCACCGACGGCAGTGGCCAGACCGTGGCCATCGTCGAGCTCGGCGGCGGCTTCGCCCAGTCCGACCTGGACACCTACTTCGGAGGTCTGGGCCTGACCAGCCCGAAGGTCACCGCGGTCGGTGTCGACGGTGCGAGCAATGTCGCCGGGCAGGATCCGGACGGCGCCGACGGTGAAGTGCTGCTGGACATCGAGGTGGTCGGCGGGGTCGCGCCCAAGTCCGACATCGTGGTCTATTTCGCACCGAACACCGACGCCGGCTTCCTGGACGCGATCACCACCGCTGCGCAGGCCAGCCCGACCCCGGCCGCGATCAGCATCAGCTGGGGCCAGAGCGAGGACGAGTGGACCGAGCAGGCCCGGACGGCGATGGACGACGCGTTCGCCGACGCGACGGCGCTGGGTATCACGGTGACGGCCGCAGCCGGCGACTCGGGCAGTTCGGACTCCCCCAACTCCGGGGCGAGTGGTGGTTCGAGCGGGTCGGGCGAGGTGCACGTCGACTTCCCGGCGTCCAGCCCGCACGCACTGGCCTGCGGCGGCACCCGGTTGGAGGCGGATCCGTCGACCGGGGTGGTGACCAGCGAGACGGTCTGGAACGACGGGGCGAGCGGCGGGTCCACCGGCGGCGGGGTGAGTGACACCTTCGAGGTCCCCAGCTGGCAGACCAACGCCGGCGTGCCCGCACGATCCGACGGCGGCACCGGGCGGGGCGTGCCCGACATCGCCGCCGTCGCCGATCCGCAGACCGGCTACGAGATCTACGTCGACGGGCAGTCGTTGGTGATCGGCGGCACCAGCGCGGTCGCTCCGCTCTGGGCCGGCCTCGTCGCCCGGCTGGTGCAGTCGCTCGGCCGGCCACTCGGTCTGCTGCAACCGGCGCTGTACGCCTCGGCCCAGCCAGCGGTCTCCGCCGACGGTCTTCGCGACATCACCGAGGGCAACAACGGCGCCTATCAGGCCGGCCCGGGCTGGGATCCCTGCACCGGCCTCGGTGTGCCGAACGGCACCGAGCTGCTCTCCGTCCTGCAACAGCAGGCGATCACGGACTGAGTCCACCGGGGACTGGGCCCGCCGGAGACTGAGCCCATTGGGACAGTTCGCCACGAAAAACAGACTTGGGTCCGGCCTTCTCCGTTTCGGGGGATAACGGAGGGGCCAGACCCAAGTCCGGGTTGAGCCGTGGTCAGGTTCGTCTCGGGGGATGACGAACCCGATCAGGCCCAAGTGTGGGGGCGGTTGGTGCGGGTGGGGTCGATCGACGCTGATCGACCGGCTTCTAGTTGGTGGTGATCCCGGCGCGGGCGACGGCGATGTCGACGTCGGCCCCGGCCTTCAGCCCGGCGCGTGCCGTGGTCAGGTGGAGTTGCAGGGCGTGGACTTCGATCTGACTGCCCGAGTTCACGGTGCGGTTCAGGTAGAGGGTGCCGACGCCGGCGATGTTGATCGTGCTGGTGACCTTGGCGTTGACCACGATCTTCTTGCCGTTGATCTTCAGCCCGGTGATCGTGGTGCCGGTCGAGTTCCGGACCAACGTCTTGTTACGCAACGTGGCGTTCGCTTGGCTCGTCACCGCGTCCGCGCTGACCACGCCGTGCAGAAGATTGATGTTGGCGACCTTCGCCTTGGTGACGGCGGTGGCCGCGGTCGCGCTGTCGGTGCTGACCGCGCTGCTGCTGAGCGCGCCCGTCGACACCACGTCGCCGAGCCGGATGGCTGCGGTGCTGTTGGTCAGGGTCTTGCCTGCGCTGCCTCCGCAGGGCAGGTAGATCGGGGCGGTCGCACCCGAGGTGATCGTGTTGGCCAGGTTCACCTTGGTGGCGTAGGCGGATCCGTAGGGTCGGGCGTGGACGGCACCGTGGAGCGCGGCCACGCTGCGGCCGACGGTGACGACCCCGGCAGGCAGTCCGAGCCGGTTCCCGCTGAGCAGGGTGACCCGCATGCCGGTGACCACGCTCTGGTGCAGGTCGTAGTTGTTGCTCGTGCCCTGGACGTTGAGGGCGACGGTGGCCACACCGGGGATGACGATCTGCTGGTTCGGCTTGGAGGTGACCGTCACCGGGAGACCGCTGATCTTCAACCCGACGATGGTGGTCGAGCCGGTCAGGTGGTAGCCGGCTGTGTCGTGGCTGGCGGTGGCGCGGGTCGTGATCGCCTTGGCCTGGACGAGTCCGCCCAGCAACGAGGTGGCGCCGGTCGCCGAGGTGGAGGTCTCAGCCGGGTTGCCGCGGGTCACCGCCCCCTGGACCAGGGTGTCGACCGCACCGATCGAACCCACCCCGCCGAGGTTCACGGCCGCTGCGTGATCGGTGTGACGGTACCCGGCGATGTTGCAGGCGGAGACGAGTGAGGTCTCACCCGAGCGGACGGTGGTGCCGACCTGTGCGGTCGAGCCGTAGGCCGAACCCGCGAAAACGGTGGAACCGGTCGTGGCCATCGCAGGACCGGCGGTGAGACAGGAGACGACGACGACGGCGGAGGCCGGTGCAAGAAGCCGGCGGACCAAAGCTGTACCCATGAGGATCACTCCAAAAAGTTGAAATTGGAGAGCGTCCCCCGGCGCTCGGTAATCCAGATTCGGAGCAGACCCGCAACCGGTTTGGCGGCATGCCAAAAATCGGCTCGCCCTTCACGGGCAGCCGTGTCGTCTGTCGCGGCGGAGTCCCCCGAACCCCGCCGCTCGGTGATCCACCGGACTCCCCCGAGATCCCGTGAACCGCCCTGGCGGAAGTCCCCCGACCCACCGCCAGCTTCGTAGCCCACCGGACTCCCCCGAGATCCCGTGAACCGCTCCGGCGGAAGTCCCCCGACCTGCCGCCGAGAACAAAGATGCCAGCGCACTCTCAGCCCTTCACCAGGATTGACCATTGATTCCTCAAGGATTGACGATTGAACTATCTGCGCTCCTCAAGCACCCTCTTCCCGCTCATCACACCCCCCGTCCCGCCTGCATGAGCCGGCCCGACCCCGACCCCGACCCGCCACCGACCGACCCGACTTTGCGACCCATCACCGCCACCACCACCCGACTTTGCGACCGTTCACCACACTTTGCGCCTGCTGCAGCAGACGCAAAGTGCACGCGAGCCGTCGCAAAGTCGCCCCCGGGCGGACGGACGGACAAACGGACGGACGGGCGGACGGACGGACGGACGGGCCGACGGACGGACGGGCGGAGACGGGCGGGCGGACGGGCCGGGCGGACGGGCCGGACGGATGGACGGGCCGGGCCGAGACGGGACCGGAGGGTCAGCCGGTGGGCCAGAGGAGGCTCAGCCGACAGCGTCCCCGGCCGATCACCGCCACCACAGCCGACTTTGCGACCGTTCACCACACTTTGCGCCTGCTGCAGCAGACGCAAAGTGCACGAAGCCGTCGCAAAGTCGCCCCCGGACGGACGGACGGACGGACGGACGGGCGGGACGGGACGGACGGGCGCGGGCGGGGCGGACGGGGGGACGGGCGGGGCGGGACGGACGGAGCCGGGCGGGGCCGGAGGGTCAGCCGACGGCGTCCCGGGCCGAGGCCCACAGGTCGACGCCGGACTCGATCGCGTGCTGGTCGATCTCGGCCAGTTCGTCGTCGCTGAAGTCGAGGTTCTGGACCGCGGCGACGTTGTCCTCCAGCTGTCGGACGCTGCTGGCACCGATCAGGGTCGAGGTCATCCGCGGATCACGCAGCACCCAGGCCAGGGCCAGCTGGGCCAGGGTCTGGCCCCGTCGCTCGGCGATCTGCTGCAGGGCCCGGACCCGGGCCAGGTTCTCCTCGTTGATCACCGAACGGTCCAGCGACTTGCCCTGGGCGGCGCGCGAATCCTCCGGCACCCCGTTCAGGTAGCGGTTGGTGAGCAGGCCCTGGGCCAGGGCGGTGAACGCGATGCAGCCGACACCGTGCTGCTCCAGGGTGCCGAGCAGCTCCGGCTCGATCCAGCGGTTGAACATCGAATAGGACGGCTGGTGGATGGTCATCGGCGTCCCCAGCTCGGCCAGGATCGACGCGGCCCGGGCGGTGTGCTCGGGTGAATAGGACGACACCCCGACGTAGAGCGCCTTGCCGGCCCGGACGGCGGCGTCCAGCGCGCCCATCGTCTCCTCCAACGGCGTCTCCGGGTCGGGCCGGTGGTGATAGAAGATGTCGACGTAGTCCAGACCCAGCCGGTTCAGCGACTGATCCAGGCTGGCCGTCAGGTACTTGCGTGAGCCGTGGTCGCCGTACGGCCCGGGCCACATGTCCCAGCCCGCCTTGCTGGAGATGACCAACTCGTCCCGGTAGGGCTTGAAGTCGGTGCCGAACAACCGCCCGGCGTTGGCCTCGGCGGCACCGTACGGCGGGCCGTAGTTGTTGGCCAGATCGAAGTGGGTGACCCCGAGGTCGAAGGCCCGCCGCGCGATCGCCCGCTGGTTCTCCAGGGCCATGTCGTCGCCGAAGTTGTGCCAGAAGCCGAGCGAGATCGCCGGCAGTTTCAGACCGCTGCGGCCACAGCGTCGGTAGGGCTGGACGTCGTAGCGGCCGTCGTCGGCGACATAGGTCATGAACCAGACCCTATCGAGCCGCACACCGGGGTCAGGGAGCGGTCAGCGGCCGGGGAAGGTGGGTGAAGGTGGACCGCCGGGCGTCGGGGATGAAACCCTGAGGTCATGCACATCTTGGTGGTCGACGACGATCAGGCCGTCCGGGACTCGCTGCGACGCTCGCTGGCCTACAACGGCTACGAGGTGACGGCAGCGGCCGACGGTCTGGAGGCGCTGGCCCGGCTCGGTGCGATCCGTCCGGACGCGGTGATCATGGACGTGATGATGCCGAAGCTGGACGGGCTGGAGGCGACCCGGATGCTGCGTTCGGCCGGGAACGACGTCCCGATCCTGATCCTGACCGCGCGGGACGGGGTCGGCGACCGGGTGGACGGGCTGGACGCCGGGGCTGATGACTACCTGGCCAAACCGTTCGCGCTGGACGAGCTGCTGGCCCGGCTGCGGGCGTTGGTCCGGCGGGCCGGCACGGTGGCCGACTCGACCGACCCGTCGACCCAGAGCCTGACCTTCTCCGATCTGGTGCTGAACACCCACACCCGTGAGGTGCTCCGCGGATCCCGGCCGATCAGCCTGACCCGGACCGAGTTCGCCCTGCTCGAGGCGTTCATGAAGAACCCGCGCCGGGTGCTGGACCGCTCCTGGCTGCTGAACGAGGTCTGGGGTTTCGACTTCCCGACGACGGCCAACAGCCTCGAGGTCTACATCGGGTATCTGCGGCGCAAGACCGAGGACGAGGACGAGGCCCGACTGATCCACACCGTCCGCGGCGTCGGGTACGTGCTGCGCGAGACGCCCCCGTGATCCGGTACCGAATCGTGATCCGGTCCGCGGGCCGATGAACCCGCTGCTGCGGCGCTACCTCACCTCGGTCTCGCTGCGCCGCCGGGTCGCGGCTCTGACCACGTTCGCGGTCACGATCGCGGTGGTGGTGACGGGTGCCGCGGCCTACCTGACCACCCGGGTCGCGCTCTACAACCAGCTGGACAACGAGTTGACCGTACTGGCCCGTTCGGCCGCGGTCACGGTCGGCACCGACGTCCGTGGCCTCGGCGGGCTGACCGGCGAGGCCCTCCAGGCCGGCAACGTCAGCGTCGCGGTGATCAGCGCCCAGGGCGCGGTGTCGCTGGTTCCGGACGAGGCGGTCACCCTCAGCCCGGGGCCGGACGAGCTGGTGGTGGCCCGGCTCCAGCTCGGCTCGTCGGCCCGGACGATGTACGGCTCCAACGGCCAGCTCTACCGGGTGGTCGCCGTCCCCATCCCCGGTCTCGACTACGCCCTGGTGCTCGGCCGGCCGCTGGCCGCGACCGACCGGATCCTGCGCTCGCTGTGGGTGGTGCTGCTGATCTTCGGCGCGGTGGCCATCATCCTGGCCGGCGTCCTCGGCTCGGCGGTGGCCCGGTCCGGCCTCCGGCCGGTGGGACGGCTGACCGACGCGGTGGAGGAGGTGATCGCGACCGACGATCTGGCCCCGATCGCGATCTCCGGACAGGACGAGCTGTCCCGGCTGGCCGAGTCCTACAACCGGATGGTCCGCTCGCTCAGCCGGTCCCGGGAGCGGCAGCGGCAGCTGATCGCCGACGCCGGGCACGAGCTGCGGACCCCGCTGACCAGCCTGCGGACCAACATCGAACTGCTGGCCGCGGACAATGCGCACCCGATGCTGCCGCCGCAGGCACGGACCGAGATCCTCAGCGACGTCTCGGCCCAGCTGGTCGAGTTCACCACCCTGATCGGCGACCTGGTCCAGCTGGCCCGGGACGAGGCGGTGGAGCCGCGGCTGGAACCCCTCGACCTCCGCGACGTGGTCGATGCGGCCCTGGAGCGGGCCAGGCGCCGCGGTCCGGGCCTGCACTTCGACGTCGAGCTGGACCCGCTCTACCTGGTCGGTGAATCCGACGTGCTGGAGCGCGCCATCACCAATCTGCTCGACAACGCGGTGAAGTGGAGCCCGGCCGGCGGCACCATCCGGGTCCAGCTGGAGGGCGACCGGTTGCGGATCGCCGACGAGGGTCCGGGCATCGCGACCGAGGACCTGCCGCACGTGTTCGACCGGTTCTTCCGGGCCGAGACCTCCCGGAACACGCCCGGCACCGGGCTGGGGTTGTCGATCGTGGCCCAGGCCGCCGAGCAGCACGGCGGCTGGGTCCGGGCCGGACGATCGGCCCCCGGCGGCGCCGAGTTCACCTTGCAGCTCCCGGGCAGCACCACCCCGCCCGAGGACGACGAGTCGCTGACCGAGACCGCGATCCGGCCGGCGATCAGCTGAGTGCCAGGGCCTCCACCGAACCTCGCGCCGGTCGAGAAGCAGGTTCAGGAGCGACCGCGGGTGGCGTACGGGGTGTGGGTGGGCAGGGTGAAGCGGGGCCCGTGCCGGGGCGGACGCAGGCCCATCATGGCCAGCAGCTGTTGCACCCGGAACCGGTGACCGCGGTAGGGCTCGAGGATCTCGGTGCAGGCGTCGTCGTCCAGTTGCTCGCCGGTCAGCGCCCAGGTGATGCCCTTGCCGACGTGATAGTCCCCGATGCTCCACGCGTCGGCATCGCCGTGCGCCCGTTGGCGCACCTCGGCCGAGGTCCAGGCGCCGACGCCGGGCAGGCTCCGCAACGCGAGGTCGACCGCCGCGGACGACTGACCCAGCGTCCGCTCCAGTGCCGAGCCCCGGCCCATCGCCCGGACCAACGTCCGGCTGCGTCGTTGCTCGACCCCGACCGCGAGGAAGGTCCAGCTCGGGATCTTGGCCCACACCGGCGCCGGTAGCGGCAGCCGCATCCCGTAGGCCGCCGAGGCCGGGTCGTCGGTCGGGCCGGGGGCGAGTTCACCGAACTGCGTGGTCAGCAACCGGAACGCCCGGAAGGCCTCCTTGCCGGTCACCACCTGCTCCAGGCAGGCCGGGGCCATCGCCTCGACCACCGCGTCGCTGGCGCCGATCCGGAACGAGGCGAACCGGCGGACGGCCTCGACCAGCTGCGGGATGCCGCGGTTCGAACCCGGACGGGTCGTCCTCGTCCCCGACCAGCCGCGGCAGCTGCTCCATCGCCCAGCCCGCACCCTCTCCCCAGGCGTCACCACGGACCCCGTCGACGGTCGGGGCGATCTTCACCAGCGCCGGCCCGGCCGGGGTCCGGGTCGTCCGCAGCCAGCCCGCGCCGAGTCGGCGGTGGGTCGGGTCGCCCGGTCCGCGCCGGTGGTGGCCGAGGATCGCCCCCAACGGCACCGGCCGGCCGAGCCGGAGCACCCGGCTCGCGTCCGGGGCGGTGCTCACGCCGGACCCGGGACGCGAGGTGCAGCGGTACCGACGCGATCAGGATGCGGTGACGTGATCACGTCCAGCCGCCAGCCGGAGCGGAGCCCGACCAGCTCGCAGCGGTAGTCCGCACCCACGGCCTCGGCCACCTGCTGCGGCGTCCGGACGACCCGGTCGGCCTCCAGCAGCCTCCGGGCCACCAGCCCGCGGGTGTGCTTGGCCAGGTGCGAGACCACCGTGCGCTTGCCGTCGGTCTCGGTCAACACCCGGACGGCGACGGTCCGCGCCGCCTCCTCCGGGCCCGGACGCCAGCAGGTCTGGTAGCTGCTGGAGCGGCAGTCGACGATCACCCCGGGGTCGGTCTGCGGTGAGATCCGCGTCAGGTGGTCGCGCCAGAACGCCTCCAGCGTGCCGAGCCCGGGCAGTCGGGCGCAGACCGGCAGCCGGTAGGGCGGGATCCGGTCGGTCGGCCCGATCGAACCCCACAGAGCGCTCTGCACCCGGATCGCGGTATTGGCCCGCCGCCTCGCCCCGGGCGACAACCCGGCGTAGTCCAACGCCGCGTACAGCACGCCGGTGTAGACCTCCAGGGCCGGCCGGGCGGGGATTCGGGTCACCTCCAGATTGCGGGCGACCTCCTCGGCGAGCCGTGGCCCGACGGTCAGCAGCGACAGCGCATCGGTACGCCCACTGGCCTCGACCAGTGCCGCCAGCACCTGCTGGCGCGCAGGGGTCAGTTCGGGCAGCGAGAGCGCGTCGAGGTCGACCGGCTTGCCGCGCCGGGCCGGAGCCGCCTTGCCCTCCGAGGGCGGTAGCAGGATCAGCATCCGCGGCCTCCCGGGACGGCAGCGTTTGGGCTGGTGCCGGAGGGTGTGGGTACCGTTCCCCTGTCCTCCGCAGCACTCACGACCACCCAGACTAGGCGAGCCAGTGGCCCATCACGACTTCGACAAGCGCCCACCGACGGCGGCCGATTCGGTCCGCCAACTCAAGGCGCTGCGGTTGATGATCGTCATCCTGATCCCGGTCGCCATCTGGACGATCGTCGGGCTGATCGTGCTCTGGCCGACTCAGGTGAAGTCCCACGTCCAGGCCGATCTGAGCCAGTACTCGGTCAGCGGGCTGACCATCCCCACCGGTGAGATCACCGAGGTCACGCCGGTCTCCTGCAGCGGCCAGGCCGGCTCGACCGGCAACGCGAACGGCACCCAGGGCGTCTGCGCCGACCTCACCGTGCAACTGCTGGAGGGGCCCGAGAAGGGCCAGCAGGTCCAGGTCACCGTGACCGACGCCGTCTACTCCTCCGGCGCCTCGGTCGGTGAGAAGGTGAAGCTGTTCCGGGTCCCGACGGACGGCGCCCCGGCCTACCAGTTCTCCGACTTCGACCGGACGATCCCGCTGCTGGCGGTGGTGATCGTCTTCGTCCTGGCTGTCGTCGCCGTGGCCCGATGGCGGGGCCTGGCCTCGTTGATCGGGTTGGCCTTCGCCGGCTTCATCCTGGTGAAGTTCCTGTTCCCGGCCCTGGTCAGCGGGTCCAACCCGATCGCGGTCGGGTTGGTCGCCTCGGCCGCGATCATGTTCGTGGTCATCTACGCCGCGCACGGCTTCAACGCCCGCAGCACGACCGCGCTGCTCGGAACCCTGTTCGGGCTGGTGGTCACGGCCGGCCTCGGCTGGGGGACGACGGTCTGGGCCCACCTGACCGGCGTCTCCGCCGACGACGACTTCCTGCTGGCCGCGACCGCGCCCGACCTCAAGCTCACCTCGGTGGTGATCTGCGGGGTGATCCTGGCCGGTCTCGGCGTGCTGAACGACGTCACCATCACCCAGGCCTCTGCGGTCTGGGAACTGGCCGACGCGACCGACGACCATTCCAGGCTGTTCTCCCGGGCGATGCGGATCGGGCGCGACCACATCGCCTCCACCGTCTACACGATCGCGTTCGCCACGGCCGGTGCCACCCTCGGCGCGCTGCTGCTGCTCTCCATCTACGACCGGCCGCTGTTCGAGGTGCTGCAGACCGAGGCGTTCGCCGGCGAGATCATCCGGACGCTGGTCGGTTCGATCGGCCTGGTGCTGGCGGTGCCGCTGACCACGGCGATCGGCGTCGCCGTGGTCCGGGTCGGCGACCGGGGGGCGATCAAGGAGCTGGGCCCGGACGCCCTGACCCGGCGGTCCGAGGACGACGCCACCCATGACACCGATGACACCGACGTCACCCTGGTGACACCGGTGAGACCGTCGAACCGGAGCCCGCGGACGACCTGGTCGGCGAGCCGGTGGACGATCTCACAGTTGAGGGGGCGACGGAGGGGGAAGTGGACGACGACGCGGAACCGGCTCGATACCGAACCCGATACCCCGGCCGAACCGGCACCGCGCGTCCCGTCCTGGCGGGTGCCGAAGGCCGAGCCGGCCAAGACCCGGGCGGACCGGTTCCGCCGCCGTCCCCGGGACGACGACGACTTCGGCGACTTCTCCGACCTGCGTGGACCCGATCCGGACGACCGGCCGACCCGTCGCCGCTGAGCCTAGACTTGCCCCGTGAGTGTCGGAAACCTGTTCGAGTTCCCCAATCCCGTCAACGAGAAGGCCGCCCGTTCGGTCGCCGGCCTCGTCGCGCTGACCGGGATCCTGATCCTGATCAGCGGCTGGCAGTGGCTGCTGGTCCCGATGGCCGTCGGCTTCGCGTTGCGGGTGATGGCCGGGCCTCGGTTCAGCCCGTTCGGCCTGCTGGCGACCAAGCTGATCTCGCCCCGGCTCGGCCCGCCCCGGCTGGTCGCCGGCCCGCCGAAGCGGTTCGCCCAGGCGATCGGGCTCACCTTCAGCACGGTGGCGGCCATCGCCGCTCTCGGCTTCGGCGCCCACCTGCTGGCGGGGATCCTGTTGGCCGTCCTGGTGGTGTTCGCCCTGCTCGAGTCGGTCGTCGGCTTCTGCGCCGGTTGCTTCCTCTTCGGGCTGCTGATCCGGGCCGGCGTCGTCCCCGAGGCGACCTGCGAGGCCTGCGCCAACTGGCGTCCCGGCGCGGCCACCCCGGCCGCCTGATCAGCTGGACGATCAGCTGAGCGAACCTCTCAACCCGGTTCGGGCCGAGTCACTGCGAGCCGGTCATCCGCAGCAGATCCAACAGATCGGGACGATCGAAGAAGGTCGCGGTGTCCCACGCCGACGGGGTGCCGCCGCGCGGATCGGCGCCGGCCTCGATCAGGGCCGCGACCACGTCCTCGTAGCCCTTGAAGACCGCACCGGCCAACGGCGTCTGACCACGATCGTTGGTCGCCTCGACGTCCGCACCGCGGGCCACCAGCACCGAGACGACGTCGGCGTGGCCGTGGTAGGCCGCGAGCATCAGCAGCGTGTTGCCCTTGGCGTCGGTCATGTTCACCGGCACGCCGGCGTCGACGTAGGCACCGAGCCGCTCGGCCTCACCGGCCCGGGCCCGGTCGAAGAGCCAGTGCGCCAGGGCGACCGGATCGGAGCCGTCCGGCACCGCCCCGGGCGCGTTCGGGTCGGGCGCGTTCGGGTCGGGCGCGTCCGGGTCGGGCGCACTCGGGTCAGGCGCGTCGGGCTCGGTCATCTCAGGCCCCGGGACGCAGCAGCGGGAACAGGATCGTCTCGCGGATGCCGGCGCCGGTGAACAACATCACCAACCGGTCGAGGCCGAGACCCAGACCACCCATCGGCGGCGCCCCGAACTCCAACGCAGCAAGGAAATCCTCGTCCAGCTGCATCGCCTCCGGATCACCGGCCGCTGCGGCCAGCGACTGGGCGTAGAGCCGTTCGCGCTGGATCACCGGATCGATCAGCTCGGAGAAACCGGTGCCGCGCTCGACCCCGCCGATCATCAGATCCCAGGCCTCGATCAGGTCCGGATCGCTGCGGTGCGGCCGGGCCAACGGCTGCGCCGACGGCGGGTAGTCGCAGACGAACGTCGGCTGGATCAGGGTCGGCTCGACCAACTCGCCGAACAGCTCCAGCACCAGTTTCTCTGCGCCCCAGGCGGCTTCGATCGCCACGTCGTGCCGCTCGGCGATCGTGCGCAGCGTCCGGACGTCGGTCTGCGGGGTGATCTCCTCCCCCACCACCTCCGACAGGCCGGGGTAGACCCCGAGCCAGCGCCATTCGCCGTCCAGGTCGATCACGCCGGCGTCGGTCTCGAGCTGGCGCGAACCCAGCCGGTCGGCGACGTCGAGGATGATCGACTGCAGGACGTCGGCGATGGTCGTCTGATCCCCCCAGGCCTGGTAGACCTCGAGCATCGTGAACTCCGGGCTGTGGGAGGAGTCGATGCCTTCGTTGCGGAAGATCCGGCCCAGCTCGTAGACGTTCTCCACCCCGCCGACCACGGCCCGCTTGAGGAACAACTCCAGCGCGATCCGCAACGTCATGTCCACGTCGAACGCGTTCAGGTGGGTGCGGAACGGGCGGGCCTGAGCCCCACCGTGCACCAGCTGCAGCACCGGCGTCTCGATCTCGACGAATCCCTGTGTGTGCAGGGTTTCCCGGATGCTGCGGGTGATCGTCGCCCGGGTCCGGACCAGGTCCCGGGCGGACTCGCGGACGATCAGGTCGGCGTAGCGCTGTCGGACCCGGGTCTCGTCGGAGAGCTCGGAATGGAGATTGGGCAGCGGCCGCAGCGCCTTCGACGCGAGCTGCCATTCCTGCGCCAACACGGAAAGCTCACCACGCCGGGACGAGATGACCCGGCCCCGGACGAAGACGAAGTCACCGAGGTCGACGTCGCTCTTCCAGCGGGCCAACGCGTCCTCGCCCACCTCGGCCAGCGAGATCATCACCTGCAGTCGTGATCCGGAGCTGTCCTGGTCCAGGCCTTCTTGCAGGGTGGCGAAGCAGAGCTTGCCGGTGTTGCGGACGAAGATCACCCGGCCGGTGACCCCGACCACGTCCTGGGTCTCTTCACCCGTCGCCAACTCCGACCAGTCGGCCCGCACCCGGGCCAGCGTGTGGGTCCGCTCGACCGAGACCGGGTAGGGCTGGCTGCCCTCGGCGATCAGCCGAGCCCTCTTGTCCAGCCGGACCCGGGTCTGCTCGGCGACATCGGATTCGTCGCTGTCCATTCGCTCAGGCTAATCGTCCGGACGGGTGGGCCGGGCCGCCGGTGTCGCGTTCAAGACAATCCGATCCGACTCCCTCGGGCCGGCCGCTGAGGTTACGCTCGACATATGAGCAACTACGGCCAGAACCCCTACGGCCAGAACCCGTACGGCCAGCCGCAGCAGCCGCAGAATCCCTACGGCCAACCGCAGCAGTACGGACGTCCGCCGCAGAACCCGTACGGGCAGCCGCAGCAGGGGCAACCGGGGTATCAGCAGGGCCCGGGTCAGTACGGCCAGCCGCAGCAGGGCCCCGGCCAGTACGGCCAACAGCAGGGGCAGCAGCAGTACAGCCAACAGCCGTACAACCAGCAGCAGTACGACCAGCGCCAGCAGCGTCCGTCCGAGCCGGAATCCTCGGCCCCGCCGGCGATCATGGAACGGCCGCTGCCGGTGATGACCATGGAGCAGGTGCCGAACGCCGTCATCACCCAGGTGCTCGGCGAGGTCGTCGGCGTCGTCGCCCGGTCCCGGGATCTGCCGACCGGCCAACGCGGCGGCAACCAGGCCGCGGCGTACGCGGGCTATCTGACCCGCTCCCGGCAGGACGCGGTGACCAAGCTGGTCGAGATGGCCAGCGCGGCCGGGGCGGACGCCGTGGTCGGCCTGCGGTTCGACTGCAGCGAGATCACCCAGTCCCTGAGCGAGGTGACCGCCTACGGCACCGCCGTGCTCACCGCCGACCTGGGCCGGCACGCCTCCTCGCCGCCGACCCCGGACCGGGCCGCCGGTGGCGACGTGGCCGACGATCTGCGCGATGCCCGGTCCGACACCGACGACCGGCCCGAGGGTGATCACTGGGCCGACGGCGATCACTGGGCCGACGGGAGCACGACCGGTGGTGCCACTGCCCCGGACGGTCAACCGGACGACATCGCCCATCTGCGTCCCCGTGGCTGGGACCAGCCCGGTCACTCCTCCCAGGACGACCCGTATCGTCCGTCCTGGCCGCCGCAGGGCTGAGCCGGCCCGATCTGCGCATCCATCAGGTCTGGAGAGTACACCGAGCCGATCTGAACACCGAGCCGATCTGAACACCGAGCCGATCTGAACACCGAGCCGATCTGAACACCGAGCCGAAGCACCAGGGACCGAGAAAGAGGGATGGCGATGAGCGATCAACCGGAGACCCCGCAGGAAGCCACCAAGCGCAAGTTCAGGGAGGCGCTGGAGGCCAAGCACGGCCGTCGCGGTGAGGACCACATCGACCTCGAGCCCACACACCCGGACTCCCACGGACCGGTCAGCGAGAAGCGCACCTTCCGGCGCAAAACCGGCTAGTTCCACGGCTCGTCGGCCCACTTCGCACGCTTTCGTCCACCTCGCACGGGCTGCAACGCGTGCGAAGTGGACGTAGGCGTGCGAAGTGGACGTAGGCGTGCGAAGTGGACGTAGACGCGCGAAGTGGACGCTGGCGCACAACCCTTGCGCCCAGGCCGCCCTTACAGATAGCCTTCGTACACACGTTGGAAACAGCATTGCTTGGACCTTCCCCAGCAGCCAGTACGGCGCACCAAGCTCCGGGTAGAGAGGACTACTTTTGTGAGGGCGAAGTCGTTTATCCATGCAAGTATGGCAGGTCTAGTACTGGCGGCGGGGTTAGCCTCGCCTGCATTCGCCGAAGGAAACTTTACGGCCAACTTCTCGCAGGTATCGCCAGGTTTTAATTCGAGAATTTGGACGGATAAAAATTCTGACGGCGTAGGAACATCGGTAAGTCTACGTTACTGCAGCGTGTCTAGCAACATCAACACCTTCCAGATCCGGCTGTACTTACGTAGGTTTGGGCCAATTCCTAACGAAAACCGGGGAACCGGATCTTACAACTGTCCAGGATCGACTTATAAGGACTACAACTTCGGGCGACAGCCTTCGGCTGACTACTACTACCAGGTGTACAAGGTTGGAAATTCGAGCAGCAGCACTGGGAGCGCCAGCGGCCACGTGTACTACTGAGGTGGTAGTAGTAGGGGTGTGGAATTCTCCGAAGTATCCTTCGCATATAGGCGCGGCAAACCTGTTGTCGATCGGCTAAGTTGGACGGTGCCGCCAGGGGTGACAGTTTTGCTTGGCCCGAATGGTGCGGGCAAGTCAACATCGTTGTCTCTAGCGGCTTCTGTCCTGAAGCCTCAGTCAGGTCGGATCAGGCACCGCCGCCTTCTAACTGACCGGGGCCGCGACCTCAGTGAGTGGCGCCACGCCGTGGGTTGGGTTCCCCAGCATATTGACCCAATCCCCGGTTTTACGGTTGTCGAGCAGGTCGCATACGCAGCCTGGCTCAAAGGCGTTGCCAATCCGGAAGCCCGGCGGCGAGCGTATGACGCACTTTCGATTACAGGACTTACCAGTCAGGCCGAAAACTTAGTCTCCCGGATTTCGGGCGGCCAGTTGAGGCGAGTCGGAATTGCGGCAGCGCTAGTGCACGACTCAGAAGTTCTGCTGCTGGATGAACCTACCGCAGGTCTCGATCCGTCCCAGCGCTCTCGCCTGCGTAGGTACATCGCCGAAATTCGCTCTGACCACGACGTGATTATTTCTACTCACCAGGTAGACGACCTCGAGTTGGTAGCGGATAACATCGCGATAATGCGGCGCGGTAAGATTCTATTTTGCGGTCCAACCAAGCAATTCTTGGTCTTTGGTCGAGGTGATCAACAAGTAGATTCTTCCAAGATTGATCCCTTGGATGATTCGCCCAACCGCCTCGCGGAGCGTGCGTATGCCTATTTTATTGGGACCGATTCATGAGTACTCGTAAATGGCTCAGCCCCGCAGTAATTGGTGGATGCATCATTGGAATCCATATCATCGGCGTGTTGAACCTTGTAACCGCTTGGTCTGAAAACGCCTATTGGCAGAGCGGCGGCTACGCAGCCGTCGCCCCAATCCTTTTCTCATCCCCGCTATTCGCGGCATGGGCCGCTTGGCAGGCTTGGCGGCTTCGCCGCGGGTCAGGTTTACATTCGACAGCAACGCGGACGCCAGGACGGGTACTTCTTTGGTGGTACGGGCCTCTCCTTTTCGCGCTTGTCGCGCTTACAGTGACTACCGCTCTCGTAGTGACGATCCGGTCTACCGGGCAGGCAGGAGCGACATCCATCGCTGCCTTAATTGTGCTACTTCCGGTTGCTATTTTGGGTGCAATCGGTTGGGGTCTGGCGTTAGGACGACTGCTGCCCGTTGCTGTCAGTGTCCCCGTCAGCGTGCTCAGTCTTTACCTGACGCTCTCAATACCAATGACGCTACTGCCGTTTAGGTTGCGACACGTGGTGGGCGTCCATTTAAATTGCTGCTTTATCGATCGTGAACCTGCGGCCAGCGCAGTGGTAAGTGCCGTTATTTTTTGGATACTTCTGGCAGCTAGCTGCGTCCTCGGAGCGGTTGTCCTACCTAACGTTCGGTGGGCACCCTTCGCCTGTTTAATTGTTGCCGGCGTAGTAGGCTTCAATGTATTAGCTGCGGTAACGCCTGACCTGGACGCCGACGGTTCGCAGGCGCGCCCATCCGCACTGTTGCGATGTGGAAAAACCAAGCCATCAGTTTGCCTATGGCCTGAACATGAGCAAGACCGCTTGATCACGGAGAACGCGGTGTCTATCGTAGCCTCCACGCTTGGAAAGGCAGGAGTAGAGGTGCCCGCTCAAGCAACGGAAGCCTACCCTGCGATCTGGTCAATTAACGCTCAGGCAGATCCCCAATCGGCGCTCTGGAACGTAGCTGTTGGTCTAAGTTCGTCGTCGCCACCGCCATGCGCAAGGACCGAGGAATGGTCAATGGGTCAGTACTCTAACGTGATGTCAGCTTGGGTAGCTGGGCTTGTTGGGATTGACCAGACGCAGATCGATAGCTCGTTTGGGCCAGATGCCGTATCAAGTGCCAAGCGTAAAGAAGAGGAGCCTCTCGAGCGCCAGGGACAATGGTTCCAGGCGAACTTAGCTAAATTGAGCCAGTGCTCCGTACAGCCAACTAAGTGACTGATCGGATTCTTATGGAGGCAGAGATCGTGATTCTGTGGATACGCGCTCGGCAGCTTCACATATATGGTGTGGTTGCTTTGGTTGCTGCCGTCCTGGCTGGATTGCTAACTCAAACTTATGTATCGGTTCCGACACTATTCGGTATCCTCATTCCTGTTGTCATTTCGTCAATTTCTTCGGTAGTATTTGCAGTGTTCATACTGTCGGCGCTTCGACCTCTTTCCTGCGAGCGGGTATCTACAAGACGACTCAAAATCAAAAACGTTCTTGCCGTGTTGATACTGTCTTCACCAGCCACGGCGATAGCTCTCGTCACCAGTTCGGGCCTGGTGGGTGGTCGCTGCATTCTCGGTATGAGCGGCATTGCTTTACTTCTTGCTAAGTTCACACGCCCCCCCTGGGGTGCTCTCACGGTAATCCTGTACTTTGTTGTTTGTGCGACATTAGGTCACAGCAACACAGGGGATGTTTTAGCTGCTCAATCATGGGCCTGGATAGTGGACGGCACGCGTGATAAGCAACCGTTTTATATTGCTGCCAGTCTGCTAGGGGTTGGGATAGTGGTCCACCTGGTGGGACGTGATGGTTCCGCGTGGTCTGGTGGGAGCGTGACTCTCGATTAGGCAAAGGGCTAGTGCCATATAGGACGGTGGCTGAGCGCGGTACGCAAGGCAGCGGAGTCCCTCTGGTGACACCACCGTTGCTTCATGTTCCTCATGACACGCGTCGGCTGGAGCCTGAACCTGGAACCTACTAACACTGCACGTTCAGACCGAGGCGCGCTTCCAAGAGGGGTGTTGGTAACGGTTGCTGTCAAAGCGCCAATCGACGTCGGCTATGTGTGGGCGGCGAACGGCCTGGGGCTCGCCGGCTCGTTGGAACAGAGGCCAACACATTGGAGGCCATGCTGTCAAGGCAGGAAAATGCTGCAGCGCCGTCACGTTCAACGGAGTAGAAGTGACGGTCCGAAACTCGCGGCAAGCCCGCCTGCGCGCACCGAAAACTCATCTACGAGCGCGGCCAGCTCTACCACGAACGGGACCACTGCAGACGAGGCTAAAGGTTGCAGAACTCAGTGATGAACTCAGGACCCGACAGTCCCGGTCGGCTGTTGGCATCGCTCCCCCACGGTATAGATAAAGGACATTATCTATACTCCGGATCATGACAGGGGAGACCTCCAACAGTCCCGACACCACAGCCGAGCTGGTGGCCTGGACCGGGCTGCAGCCGGCCGCCGGCCGACTCGGGCCGGCGGCAGAGACGCGCGAAGTGGACGTAGACGTGCGAAGTGGACGTAGACGTGCGAAGTGGACGTAGACGTGCGAAGTGGACGTCCGGGGACGGTCAGGCAGAGGCGCCGGAGCTGCGGACGGTGAGCCGGATCAGGCCGTCGCGCTCGTCCCAGGAGACGGCGGCGAGATCGTCGACGACCAGATCGGCGTCCAACTCCTCCCGCGCGGTGGTGGTGACGACGGCCAGGGTGGCGCACCCGGCGGCCTTGGCGGCCTGCAGGCCTTTCGGCGCGTCCTCGACCACCAGGCAGTCGGCCGGGTCGACACCGAGTCGTCGGGCGGCGAGCAGGAACGGATCGGGCGCCGGTTTACCGTGCTCGACGTCGCTCGCGGTGACCAGGACGGCCGGCGCCTGCAGTCCGCTGGCCCCGATCCGGGCGGCGGCCAGCGGGGTCGTGCACGAGGTGGCGATCGCCACCCGGTCGGCCGGCAGCGCGGCCAGCGACTCCGCGGCCCCGGGCAACACCACGATGTCGTCGACGTCGGTCAGTTCGAGCTCGTTGATCCGCTCGATCGCGGCCGCCGTCCGCTCGGCCGGCAGCACCGCCCGGACCACGCCGGCCGACGGCACCCCGTGAAAGCCCTGCAGCTGCTCGGGTGACAGCCCGTGCTCTTCGGCCCAGTGCGCCCAGGCCCGCAGTACGGCCGGGGTCGAGTCGATCAGCGTCCCGTCCATGTCGAAGATCACGGCGGCGAAGCCGGTCGCGGTCAGATCGCGGGTCATCTCACTCCTTGCTGGGGTTCGGCTGGCTGGGTGTCGAGCGGTGGTGATCGAACAGGACGGGGACGCCACGAGCGGACGGTGGCGGCCAGCGCCGGCACCAGCACGAGGACGACACCGATCAGCAGTCCGACCCGTAGACCGGCGCCAGTGCCAGCCGAATTCGTGCCGGCCGGATTCGTGCCAGCCGGGTTCGTGACCGCCCGGACGACGGTGAGCAGCACGGCGACGCCGATGATCCGTCCCTCCACGCCGAGGCCGCTCGTCCAGCCGGGCCGGGCGGCGTCGCCCGACGGAAGGCCATTCAACCGCACCGAGTAGATCAGGTCGTAGCGTCGGTAGGCACAGACCGCGAGGAACCCGAACACCGCCCCGCCCACCGGGCCCTGGGCGAGCAGCGCACCGGCGACGGCCGCCTCACCGGCCCAGAGCAACGGCGGCGCCAACCAGCCGAACCGGTGCCGGACCGGTGCCCGCAGGGTGACCCCGGTGATCAATGCCGCCAGGACGGCTCCGACCAGCGCCACCGGGCCGAGGCCGGCACAGAGGGCGGCGATCACCCCCAGCCACACCAGGACCAGACCGGCCAGGCCGGGCAGATAGGGCCCGGTCAGCAGGCCGTGTCGGGGCAGCCGTCCGAACAGCCGGGCCAACGGGCCCAGATCCAGTTGGACGTCCAACGCCGTCGCAGCGTCAAAGCCCCCACCCGCCTCCTTCGGATCCCGAGCCGGTCGGCGGCCGCGCAGCTCACGCGCCACCCGGCCGCCGAGCGCCCACACCAAGGCGAGCGCGTTCGCGACGATGGTGACCACCAGCAGCCAGCCGGGCCGACCGATCAGCAGCAGGACCGACAGCAGCAGATAGCGCTCGGCGATCGGCAGGTGGACGACCTTCTTGGCCCAGAAGACGGCCCGCGCCCGAAGGCCGGGACGCGGGCGGAGAGTGGTCCGGGCTCCGGCGGCCGCCCGGGCGTCGGGGCCCGGGCCGGCGTCCAGGCGTTCCGGCCTGCTCTGCCGGGAGGGGGCGAGCTTGTCGGTGTAGGTGTAGTCCTCCAGATGCCGGCCGGTGACCAGGGCCATCGCGATCAGGGCCAGCAACCAGCCCGAGGTCTCACCCTGCCGGACCGCGACCGCGGCGGCCGCGGCGAACACGGCGTACTCCTTGACCCGGTCGCCGACCCCGTCCAGCCAGCCGCCGAAGGCGGAGAACCGGCGGCTGAACCGGGCGATCTCGCCGTCCATACAGTCGATCACCAGGGCCAGTTGCAGCAGCACCGCGGCCAGCACCCAGCCCCAGGTGGCCCCGGTGACGACCAGCGCCGCAGCCAGCAGACCGACGATCAGGCTGACCGCGGTGACGCCGTTGGGCGACCAGCCGAACCGCAGCCCGAGCGCGGTGCCGCGACGCGAGATCCGCCGGACGACGGCGAAGGAGTAGAGCCCGTCACCCCCACGGGAGGCGTTCCGTAGCCGTTGTCGCCACCCCGAGGCGCCGGCCGGCGACCCGGACTGCGCCGACGACCCACGGGACCACCGGTAGCAGCCGAGCGGACGGGCGGCCACCGGCAACCCCGAGCGGACCAACGCCACCAGCGCCAGATCGAACGGGTCTGCCGCGTCGGTGTTCGCGCGGGCGGCGTCCGTCCAGGCCCGCACCGCGGCGGCCCGATCGGCCCCGGCCAGCCGCAGCACCCCGGCCGAGAGCCGGTTCGGCTCACCCACCTCGTTGACCGAACTGCCGGCCGACTCGATCAGGGCGCCGTCCGGGCCGACCCGCAGCGGGGTCGCCGAGTCCACCCCCGCCCAGGACTGCCGGGGCGCCTCGGGGTTGTTCGGGTCGAGGACGAGGGCGCTGGTCGGCGGGTCGTAGCGGTCGAGCAGATCCAGTAGCGCCGGGGCGTCCAGCCGGACCGCGCCGTCGACCAGCACCAGCCCGGTCTCAGCTCCGGACCTCCTGGCGGCTCCGGCCGCGATCATCCGGACCGCCTCGCTGAGCGAATCGACGCCGATCACCCGGCCGTGCGGAGTGACCGTCCGCAGGGCTGCCGTCAGGCCCGGATCGAGCGGCTGACCGCCGGTGAACACGACCACGTCCGAGCCGACCCCGCCGCCCTGGATCGCGCGCGCCGCCGCATTCCCCACCACGGCGTCCGGCACCGGGGCATCGTATCGACCGGTGCCGGTCTTCCCGGTTCCGCTGCGACCGGCTACCTGTTCCGCTCAGTAATCGATGGTGAAGTCGGTGGCCCCGCTCGGCTCGATCTCACTCACCTCGACCTGCCGGACGTGCGCCGACGGCGATCCCTGATGACACCAGTCGACCATCTCGCCGACCGCGTCCGCGGGGCCTTCGAAGCGTCCGAGCACGGAACCGTCGTCCTCGTTGCGGACCCAGCCCGTCAGCTCGAGCCGGACGGCCTCGCGAGCCGCGTAGCCGCGGAACGAGACGCCCTGCACGCTGCCCTTGATCCTGACCTCGACCGCTCGTTGCTCGACCGGCTGCTTCGTCGACTCCACGGGGAGATTCTGCTGCCACCAGCGCAGGATGTGCTCGAAGCGCTGCTGCCGGTGCCGCGGACGACCGCTACGGCTCAGCTCGTGGCCCTCCCCCGGGAACAGCAACAACTCGGTCGGCACGCCGTTCTGCCGCAGGGCGGTGAACCAGCGCTGGCCCTGCTCGACCGGGCAGCGCCAGTCCTGCTCGGAGTGGATGACCAGGGTCGGGGTACGCACCTGGTCGACGGCCGCCATCGGGCTCTGCTCGCGCATGTTCTGCACCGAGCCGTGGTACTCACCCGGGAAGAACCAGCCGATGTCGGAGGAGCCGACGAACGTGGTCCCGTCCAGATAGCCGCGCTCGACGACGGCTGCGGCGAACCGGTCGGTCCGGGTGGTCAGCAGCGCGGTCATGTAGCCGCCGTAGGAGCCGCCCATCACCCCGACCCGGGTCTGGTCGAGGGCCGGGTCACCCAGTGCGTGGTCGAGCAGGGTGAGGACGTCGGCGGCGTCGACGGTGCCCATCGCGTGCCGGATCGAGCGGCTGTGCTCGGGCCCGTAGCCGGCCGAGCCACGCGGATTGCCCTGCAGCACGGCGTAGCCGGCGCCCGCGTAGACCTGGTACTCGTCGAACAGACCCCAGTCGTACTGGGCGTACGGGCCGCCGTGGATGTTCAGCAGCACCGGGTACGGGCCGTCGCCGTAGACCTGGGGGTCGGGCAGCACCAGCCAGCCGTGCACCTCGTGTCCGTCATCGGTGGGCGCCACCAGATCCCGCACCGGACGCAGTCCCCGATCGCGCAGCCGCGCACTCAGGTCGGTCAGCCACTCCGGCTCACCGGACCGGACCAGGGCGAGATCGCCCGCCCGGTCGGGGGTGGAGACGGTCGCGACCAACGTCGAACCGTCGCCGGCGTGGCCGGTGGCGACCAACTGACCGTCCAACAGCACCTCGGCGGATCCGTCGGTCAGATCCACCGCGAGCAGCCGGACCGCTCCGCGGGACTGCTCCCGGACGATCACCCGCCCGTCCTGCAGCACGAAGTCGGCGCCGTCGGAGGCGTCCAGGTCGCGTTCGGGACCGGTCAGCGCCCGGACCTCGGCCGGCCCGCCGCTCGACCTCTCACCGACCTGATCACCAATCTGATCACCGATCTGATCACCGACCTGATCACCGACCGGGGAGGAGGTCACCCACAACCGGGTCGGACGGCCGACGAAATCGGTGCCGGTCGAGCCCAGTTCGCCGGCGGTGAAGACCAGCCGTCCGTCCGGCAGCCACTGCACCGCACCGACCCCCAGATCGCCCTCGACCACCGCGGTGACCTCGCCACCGGCGGCCGGGACGACGTGGATACCGCTGCGCAGATCGGTCTCCCGGCTCTCGTGCCGGGCCGAGACGAAGGCCAGCCGCGACCCGTCCGGGCTCCAGACCGGGTGCTGGTCGTCGACGTCGCCGGTGGTGAGCTGTCGCGGGGTCAGGGGCAGGGCCGGCGTCGGCTCACCCGGGACGGCCGGGCCGGCCAGCGCGGAGACGTCGAGGGTGAAGACGTGCGAGCGCCGGTCGCGGGTGAAGCCGAGGTTGTCCTGCCGATAGGCGGGCTGGGTGATCAGCCGGGGCGCCTCGGCGGCCGGCTCCGGGGTTCGCCCGTCGGCGTCCTCGGTGCCGTAACGACCCGGGTCGGGCACCCGGGCGGTGTAGACCAGCGTCCTGCCGTCCGGACTCCAGCTGGGCGCACCGGCACCGATCGGGTGGTCGGTCAGGGTGATCGGCTCGCCGCCGGCCAATCCGACCAGACCCAGCTGGGCCGGGCCGTCCTCGCTACCGCGCAGGAAGGCGACGTGACGGCCGTCCGGGCTGATCGCCGGGGCCGTGTCGCGGAAGCCGCCGGTCAACCGCCGGACGTCCGATCCGTCGGTGGGCACCACCCAGAGGCCACCGGTGTAGGCGTCGGCCGCCAGATCGGGCCGGACGACCGAGACGACGGCGAGCGCGCCGTCCGGGCTGAGAGCCGGCCGACCGGCCGTGGAGAGGAGGTCTAGATCAGTGGGACGCACCGACTCAACTTATGCCGGGTCCAAACCCTGTCCGTCGGCCACCTCCACGGCCTAGTCTTCAGCCGTGACCGACGCGCCGCAGCATCCGGACCAGGATCCGTCCCGGCCGAACCTCCCTGACCAACCCAACGCCTGGGGACAGCAGCCCGACCGGTCCCAGCCTGACTTCGAGCAACCCGACTATCAGCAGCCCGACTATCAGCAACCCGGCGGCTACCCGCAACCCGGCGACCAGCAACCCGGCAGCTACCCGCAGCAGGGGGGCTATCCGCAGCAACCGGAGGGTTACCCGCAGTCCGGTTACCCGCATCCCGCTGACCAGCCCGGGGCCTATTCGACGCCCGGCTACCAGCAAGCCGGCGGCTTCACCCCCGGCGCGCCCCTCCCGGTCGACCTCCCGCCCGAGCGGGTCGGACGCGGGACTGCCCTGGCCCTGATCGCGCTACCCGTCGGCGTCATCCTCACCGCGCTGGTCTACCGGCTCGGTTTCATCGCCTCCATCTCGATCTTTGCCATGGCCGCGCTGGCGCCGTTCCTCTACCAGAAGGCTTCCGGCGGCCGGTTGAAGAAGGGGATCCCGGTGATCGTCGGGCTGGTCGTGGTCGGGGTGGTGCTCTGCTTCTTCGGCGTCGTCAGCACCGAACTGTTCCGGACCTACCACACCTTCACCGCGGGCGAGCGAGCCACGTACGGCACCCTGCCGCAGTTCTGGGCGGCCAACATCGTCAACCCCGACATTCTCTCCCAGTTCGCCCGGGACGCCGTGCTGTTCCTGCTGTTCGCCGCCCTCGGAATCTTCGGTGTGGTCCGTCGGCTCGCCCGGGTCTCGCGTTCGTCCCGGCCCACCTGATCGATCATCATCTTGAATGAGTGAGTACTCACTCACTACACTGCCGGTGTGCCCAGGGCCATTCCCATGCCGCCGGACGAACGCCGGCTGGCCGTCATCGCCACCACCGAGCCGCTGTTGTTGCGCTTCGGCGCGCAGCTGAGCACCCGACAGATCGCCGAGGCCGCCGCGGTGGCCGAGGGCACGCTGTTCCGGGTCTTCGACAACAAGGACCAACTGATCGAGGCCACGGTCGCCTCACTGCTCGATCCGCAGCGGACCGTCGACGAGCTGACGGCGATCGACCCGGACGACGATCTGCGCACCCGGCTGGTGGCTGCGGCGATCGTGCTGCAGCAGCGGATGCAACGTTTCATCGCGCTCTTCGGCGTGCTCGCCCCCCGACACGCGCGCCACCACGACCAGCAGCAGTCGCGGGAGGACTTCCTGACCCAGCGCCGGCAGGAGAACGAGCAGCTGGTCGACGCTCTGACCGGGGTGATCGCACCGGACGCCGACCTGATCCGGGTCGACGTCCGCGAACTCGCCCGGCTGCTGCAGGCCCTCGTCGTCAGCACCGGCCACCCGATGCTGGCCCCCGATCTCGAGCACCGCGAACCGGCCCAGCTGGTGGACCTGCTCCTGTACGGCGTGGCGACCGACCCCGGTCACCGCACCCCCCAGCTCGCCGGGTTCGCCGGCAGCACCGCCACCGAAGGGATCCGCTGATGTTGATCACGCTGCTGCGGCGTTACCTGACGCCGTACAAGGCGCTCCTGGCCGGCATCGTCGGGCTGCAGCTCGTCGGCACCCTGGCCAACCTGTACCTGCCCAGCCTGAACGCCTCGATCATCGACCGGGGCGTGGCCACCGGGAACACCACGTTCATCTGGCACACCGGCCTGCTGATGCTCGGCATCAGTCTGGTCCAGATCGTCTGCACCATCGCCGCGGTCAACCTCGGCGCCCGGACGGCGATGGGGTTCGGCCGCGATCTGCGCCGGGCGATCTTCGCTCGGGTGCTGGGGTTCTCGGCCCGCGAGCTGAACCAGTTCGGCGCCCCGACCCTGATCACCCGCAACACCAACGACGTCCAGCAGGTGCAGATGTTGGTGCTGATGTCCTGCACGCTGTTCGTGGCCGCGCCGATCACCATGATCGGCGGCGTGATCATGGCGATCCGGGAGAACGCCGGGCTGTCCTGGCTGGTCGTGGTGGCGGTGCCGGTACTGGCCGTCTGCATCCTGCTGATCGTGCGCAAGATGCGGCCGTTGTTCGCCCAGATGCAGACCCGGATCGACGCCGTCAACCGGATCCTGCGCGAGCAGATCACCGGCATCCGGGTCGTCCGGGCCTTCGTCCGGGAACCCCACGAACGGGCCCGGTTCGGCGCGGCCAACGCCGACCTGACCACCACCGCCACCCTGGTCGGCCGCTACCAGGCCACCCTCTTCCCGGTGGTGATGTTGATCCTGAACGTCTCCTCGGTCGCCGTGCTCTGGTTCGGCGGCCTGCGGATCGACGCCGGCCGGATGCAGATCGGACAGCTGACGGCCTTCCTGACCTACCTGATCCAGATCCTGATGTCGGTGCTGATGGCGACCTTCCTGCTGATGATCGCGCCCCGGGCCGCGGTCTGCGCCGGCCGGATCGGTGAGGTGCTGGAGACCGAGTCGACCGTGGTGCTGGCCGACGAGCCGGTCACCGACCTCGCCGTGACCCGGCTGCCGGGACGGGCGGTGGTGCAGTTCGAGAACGCCACCTTCAGCTACCCCGGAGCCGACGTCCCGGTGCTGAGCGACGTCAGTTTCACCGCCCGGGCCGGCCAGACCACGGCCGTCGTCGGCTCCACCGGGGCGGGCAAGACCACCCTGATCTCGTTGATCCCGCGGCTGTTCGACGTCACCGCCGGGTCGGTCCGGGTGGACGGGGTCGAGGCCCGGGAGCTGGACGCCGAGCTGCTCTGGAGCCGGATCGGACTGGTGCCGCAGAAGGCCTTCCTGTTCAGCGGGACGGTGGCCAGCAACCTGCGCTACGCCGACCCGGAGGCCACCGACGACGAGCTGTGGGCCGCGCTCGAGGTGGCCCAGGCCGCCGACTTCGTGGCCGAGATGCCGGAGCGGCTGGAGGCGCCGATCGCCCAGGGCGGCGGCAACGTCTCCGGCGGTCAGCGACAACGGCTCTCGATCGCCCGGGCGCTGTTGAAGAAACCCGACGTCTACGTCTTCGACGACTCGTTCTCGGCCCTGGACACCGCCACCGACGCCCGGCTGCGGGCGGCCCTGCGACAACGCACCCGCGACGCGGCGGTGATCATCGTCGGCCAACGGGTCTCGACCATCGCCGACGCCGACCAGATCGTGGTGTTGGAGGACGGCCGGACGGTCGGCATCGGCACCCACGACGAACTGCTGGCCGGATGCCAGACCTACCGCGAGATCGTCGAATCCCAGCTGAGTGTGGAGGAAGCGGCATGAGCCAGACCAGCACCCGGGCGCCCGAACGTCCGAAGCACGCCCCGCCCGGCGGCCGCGGTCACGGGCCGGGCTCGGGGCCCGCCCCGGTCGAGAAGTCGCTGAACTTCGGCCCGTCGCTGCGCCGGCTGCTCGGCCACCTGGCCCCCGAACGGACCCCGCTGATCGGTGTCGTGCTGCTGGCCGTCACCGGCATCGTGATGAGTGTGCTCGGGCCGAAGATCCTCGGCCAGGCGACCAACGTCATCTTCACCGGCATCATCGGCAAGATGCTCACCGCCGGCACCACCAAGGCCGAGGCGGTCGCGGCGCTGCGGGCCCAGGGGCAGGGCAACCTGGCCGATCTGGTGGCCAACCTGGACGTCGTCCCCGGCCAGGGCATCGACTTCACGATGCTGGGCCACATCCTGCTGCTGGCGATCGGTCTCTACGTCTTCAGTTCGCTGTTCTCCTGGATCCAGGGCTACATCCTCAACGGCGCGGTACAGCGCTCGATCCGGCGGCTGCGCGGCGAGGTCGAGGACAAGATCAACCGGCTGCCGCTGCGCTACTTCGACTCCCAGACCCGCGGCGAACTGCTGAGCCGGGTGACCAACGACATCGACAACATCTCCCAGTCCCTGCAGCAGACCCTGAGCCAGTTGCTCACCTCGGTGCTGACCGTGATCGGCGTCCTGGTGATGATGTTCGTGGTCTCACCGACCCTGGCCCTGATCGCTCTGGTCACCATCCCGGTGTCGGTGCTGATCACCGCCCTGATCGGCAAACGCAGCCAGAAGCTGTTCGTCCAGACCTGGAAGACCACCGGCGAGCTCAACTCCCATATCGAGGAGTCCTTCACCGGTCACTCGCTGGTCAAGGTGTTCGGCCGCCGGGCCGAGGCCGAAGCACTGTTCGCCGAACGCAACGACAAGCTCTACCGGGCCGGGTTCGGGGCCCAGTTCATCTCCGGCATCATCATGCCGACGATGATGTTCATCGGGAACCTGAACTACGTGGTGATCGCGGTGATCGGCGGTCTGCGGGTGGCGACCGGCACGATGAGCCTGGGCGACGTGCAGGCGTTCATCCAGTACTCCCGGATGTTCACCCAGCCGCTGACCCAGGTCGCCTCGATGGCCAACCTGCTGCAGTCCGGGGTGGCCTCGGCCGAGCGGGTCTTCGAGGTGCTGGACGAGCCGGAGGAGTCGGCCGAGGCGAACGGTGAGCTGGTCGGCGTCCGCGGCCGGGTCGCCTTCGAGCACGTCAGCTTCAGCTACGACCCGGCGAACCCGCTGATCGAGGACCTGTCGCTGGTCGCCGAGCCGGGCCAGACGGTAGCCATCGTCGGGCCGACCGGGGCCGGCAAGACCACGCTGGTCAACCTGATCATGCGTTTCTACGAGCTGGACGCGGGCCGGATCACCCTGGACGGCACCGACATCGCCGGGGTGCCCCGGGCGGCGTTGCGCTCCCGGCTCGGGATGGTGCTGCAGGACACCTGGCTGTTCGGCGGCACCATCGCCGACAACATCGCCTACGGCCGGCCGGACGCGAGCGAGGCCGAGATCCTGGCCGCGGCCGAGGCGACCTACGTCGACCGGTTCGTGCACTCACTGCCCGACGGCTACGACACGGTGATCGACGAGGAGGGCAGCAACGTCAGCGCCGGGGAGAAGCAGCTGATCACCATCGCCCGGGCGTTCCTGGCCGATCCGACACTGCTGATCCTGGACGAGGCGACCAGTTCGGTCGACACCCGGACCGAGCTGTTGGTGCAGCAGGCGATGGCCAGCCTGCGGGCCGACCGGACCAGCTTCGTGATCGCCCACCGGCTCTCCACCATCCGCGACGCCGACGTGATCCTGGTGATGGAGAACGGCAGCATCGTCGAGCAGGGCACCCACGCCGAGCTGCTGGACGTGCGCGGGCACTACTACGACCTCTACCGGGCCCAGTTCGACGCCGCGCCGGAGGAGGTCAGCGTCTGATCGCCCCGCCGAGTTCCGGGCGATCACCGGCGGCCGACCCGCCGGCGGTGCCGTCCGGGACCTGGTCGGGGGTCGCGACCGGGCGTGGACCCACCGGCGTTCAGACCGACATGTCCTCCAGCTCCATGCCCTTGGTCTCGGGAACCTGGGAGCGGACGAAGAAGAACGAGACGACGGCGAAGAAGGCGAAGGCGCCGTAGATGACGCTCAGGCCGACCACCTGGGTCAGCGCCGGGAAGGCCAGGCTGACGATGAAGTTGGCCACCCAGTTCGCGGCGGTGCCGATGCCCAGGGCCTGGGCCCGGATCCGGTTCGGGAACATCTCGCCCAGCATCACCCACAGGATCGGTCCCCAGGTCGCGGCGAAGAAGATCACGAACAGGTTGGCCCCGATCAGGGCCAGCACGCCGAACGGACCGGGCAGGGTGATGTTGTCACCGGTACCGACCTGCTGGGAGAAGGCGATCGCGGCCAGCAGCAGGCCGACGAACATGCCGACCGAGCCGATCAGCAGCAGCTTGCGCCGGCCCACCTTGTCCACGAACAGGATGGCCCCGAAGGTCATCACCACGTTGATGATCGAGGTGATCACCGAGGTGGTGAAGGACTGGCTCTCGCTGAAGCCGACCGACTGCCACAAGGTGGTGGAGTAGTAGAAGATCGCGTTGATGCCGACGAACTGCTGCAGTGCGGCCAGGCCGATCCCCACCCAGACCAGTCGGCGCAGACCGAGGACGGGCCCGCGCAGATCGGCGAACGAACGGCGCCGCTCCCGCTCCATCGTGCGCCGGATCTCACTGACCCGCTGGTCGACGTCGCCCTCGCCGGTGACCGTGGTCAGCACCTGGGCGGCCTCGTCCTCGCGGTCCTTGCTGACCAGGTAGCGGGGCGATTCGGGGATGCCGAGAGCCAGCACGCCGTAGACCACGGCCGGGACGACCCCGACCAGGAACATCCAGCGCCAGGCCTCGGCCCCCAGCCAGAAGTCGTTGGAGGCCCCGCCGGCCGAGTTCTGCAGCAGCGCGTCGGAGAGCAGCGCGGCGAAGATGCCGATGGTGATGGCCAGCTGCTGGACCGAGGCCAGTCCGCCCCGCATCCGGGCCGGGGCGATCTCGGCGATGTAGGCCGGCGCGATCACCGAGGCGATCCCGATCCCGAGACCACCGAGGACGCGCCAGATCATCAGATCCGGGACGCTGAAGGCCAACCCCGAGCCCAGCGACGAGACCAGGAACAGCACCGCCCCGACCACCATCACCGGTCTGCGGCCCCACCGGTCGGCGAGGCCGCCGGCGAACCAGGCGCCGACCGCACAGCCGAGCAGGGCGATCGCCACGGCGAGGCCGGTGACCACGGAGTTGAGCGCGAAGTGGGCCTGGATCGAGTCGACGGCTCCGTTGATCACCGAGGAGTCGAAACCGAACAGGAAGCCGCCGACGGCAGCGGCGATGGTGACCCCGATCACCTTCGCGGTGTGTGGGTGGGTCTGGCCCGGGGTTCCCGAACTCGGTGATGTTGACGTGGACAACGCTGTTCCTTCGTATCTCTGATTGATAGCTTTGCTCAGGAAACGTTACCCGCCGGTAACAACGGGCACGAGCTCAGGGTCGGTCGAGCTGCGCCACCAGGTCGTCCAGCTTGGCCCGGTCGAAGCCGAACGCCCCGCCGAAGACGGTCAGCGCGCTCATCGGGAACCCGCCGATCACCGCGACGATGTCGGGGTCCTCGAGGAACGCCGACAGGTCGTCGGCGTCGAGCACCTCACGTCCGCGGGGGTCGGCCAGCCACTCCTGCAGGCTGGAGTCCGGGCCGAGCGGGGCGCCGATGAACGGCGCGTCCAGGGTGATCGTCCGGGTCTGGGCCAGATCACGCGACGACGTCCCGACGCCGATCGCGAACTCGCCGGCCTCCACCGCCCACCGGCCCAGCCGGACCGACCAGAACGCGAACGCCCGCTGGTCCAGCGTGATCTCGATCCGGGCGTGCTCGCCGGGCTCGAGCTCGACCCGGCGGAACCCCTTCAGCTCGCGCGGTGGCCGGGCCACCGAACAGGCGACGTCGCCCACGTAGACCTGCACCACCTCGGCGCCCGCCCGCTCGCCGGTGTTCGTCACGGTCACCGCGACCTCGACCACCAGGTCGTCCCCGGCCACCGAACCACGCTGGATGATCTCGACCTCGCTCAGCGCGAAGCTGGTGTAGGACAGGCCGAAGCCGAACGGACGGCTGACCGGCTGCTCGGCCCGGTCGTAGCCGCGGTAGCCGATGAAGATCCCCTCGCCGTAGCGGACCTGCTGCTCCTCGCCCGGGAAGTTCAGGAAGGAGCTGTTGTCCTGCAGCCGCAGCGGGATCGTCTCGGCCAGCTTGCCGGACGGGGCGGCCCGGCCCAACAGCAGATCGGCCACCGCGCCACCGGCGGCCTGCCCGCTCAACCAGCAGGTCAGGATGGCCGCCACCTCGTCCTCCCAGTCGGCGATCCGGACCACCGAGCCGCCGGCCAGCACCACCACCACCCGGTCGTGGACGGCCGCGACCGCGTGCAGCAGCGCCACCTGGTCGGCCGGCAGCTCGATGTCCGAGCGGTCGAAACCCTCGGACTCGGCCGCGTCGGGCAGGCCGAGGAAGACCAGCACCGCATCCGCCCGGCCGGCCAGTTCGACCGCACTTCGCCCGCAGCGACTCCTCGTTCTCGGTGGCCTCGGCCCCGGCCTGATCGACACCGGCCTGATCGACACCGGCCTGATCGACACCGGCCCCGGCCAGGGTGAAGCCCGCAGCGAACGCGACCTCGACGTCGTCCCCGGCCAGAGCGCGCAGCTCGTCCAGGGCCACGTCGAGTCGGGTCGGGTTCACCTGTGAACTGCCGGCGCCCTGATAGCGCGGGGTGCGGGCGAACTCGCCGATCACGGCGATCGTGCTGCCCGGCGCGGGCGACAACGGCAGCACCGCGGCGTCGTTCTTGAGCAGCACCGCCGACTGGTGCGCCGCCCGGCGGGCCAGTTCGTGGTGCGCCTGCTGCTCGGCCGGCCCGAACTCGCCGCCCTCGGCCCGGGCCGGAGCGGACCGTTCGACCAGAGCCAGCACCCGGGCCACCGAGGCGTCCAGCAGGGAGCCGTCCAGCTCGCCGGCCTCGACGGCCGCCACCACGGCGGCGTCGCTGATCCCCAGCGCCGGCGGCATCTCCAGATCCAGGCCGGCAGCGAGTGCGGCCACCCGGTCGTGGACGGCGCCCCAGTCCGAGACGACCAGGCCGGTGAACCCCCACTCCTCCCGCAGCACCCGGGTCAACAGCCAGCTGTGCTCGGAGGCGAAGACGCCGTTCAGTTTGTTGTAGGCACACATCACCGTCCACGGCCGGGCCCGCTTCACCACCTGCTCGAACGCCGGCAGGTAGATCTCCCGCAGCGTCCGCGGGTCGACCTCGGCGCTGACCCGCATCCGGTCGGTCTCCTGGTTGTTGGCCGCGAAGTGCTTCAGCGACGTCCCCACCCCGAGCCGCTGGACGCCGGCCACCAGCGCGGTGGCCAGCTCGCCGGCGAGCACCGGATCCTCGGAGAGGTACTCGAAGTTGCGACCGCAGAGCGGCGACCGCTTCATGTTGATGCCCGGGCCGAGCACCACCGAGACCCCGATCGCCTTCGCCTCCCGGGCCAACGCCTCACCGACCTCGGCCAACAGGTCGGGGTTCCAGGAGGAGGCGATCCCGGAGGCGGTCGGGAAGCAGGTCGCCGGGACGCTGCCGGAGAGGCCGAGGTGATCGCCCTCACCGAGCTGGGTCCGCAACCCGTGCGGGCCGTCGGAGACGAGCACCGAGTCGATCCCCAGCCGCTCGACCGCAGCGGTGTGCCAGAAGTCCGAGCCGATCACCAACGACGCCTTCTCCGCCAGCGTGAGCTGCCCGAGCAGATCGGCCGGACGACGGTGGTCGGAGGGGGCTGCCGGATCGGTTCGGTCGGTCATTTCAGGACTGTACCGACCCGGCGACGGGACCGCGTTAGCGCTCCGTAAGCCGCTGTGGCTGCAAAGGCTATGGATCGGGAGGAAGATAGGACGGTGGTGATGACAGCGGAACGGACCGAGACGCCGACCGGGACCCCGAAGCGGACCTCGGGCGCGCGGGGCGCAGCGGTGGCCGGCCTGATCGGCGGCATCGCCGGGCTCGCCGTGGCCGAGCTGGTCTCCTGGGCCGTCGCCGCCCTGGGCTCACCGCTGGCCGCGGCCGGGCAGTGGGTCATCTCCGTGCTGCCGGCCTCCATGCTCAACTTCGGCAAGGACACGCTGGGAACGGCGGACAAACCGATCCTGATCGCCCTGGTCGGCGTGGTGGTGCTGATCGTCGCCGTGCTGGCCGGGCTCGCGGAGTACCGCCGGGCGGCCAGCGGGCTGATCGTCTACGTCCTGCTCGCCGCGGTCGGGCTGTTCACCGTCAGCACCCAGCAGGGCGTCACCTGGAACGCCTACCTGCCCACGGTGATCGGGCTGGGTGTGGGCTACCTGATCCTGTGGTTCCTGATCAGCCGGCTCCGCTACTGGCTGCCCGCCCGCCGGGACGCCGAACCCGGCACCGACTACGACCGGCGCTCGTTCCTGCTGATGTCGGGAACCCTGGGCGGCCTGTCGGTGATCGGCCTGATCGGGGGCCGGATGCTGACCAGCGCCAAGGCCGCCGTGGTCACCGCCCGGAACCGGATCGCGCTGCCGACGCCGACCAGCACCGAGACCATCCCGGCCGGGGCCGATCTGAACCTCGACGGCCTCAGCCCGTACGTCGTGCCCAACGACGACTTCTACCGGATCGACACCGCCCTGTCGGTGCCGGTGGTCAACCCCGACACCTGGGAGCTGAAGGTGACCGGGATGGTGGACAACCCGATCAGCATCAGCTTCGCCGATCTGTTGGCCAAGCCGATGGTCGAGCACGTGGCCACCCTGACCTGCGTCTCGAACGAGGTCGGCGGCAACCTGATCGGCAACGCGAGGTGGCTCGGCTATCCGCTGCGGGACTTCCTGGCCGAGGCCAAGCCGCAGGCCGGCGCGGACATGCTGCTCTCCCGCAGCGTGGACGGATTCAGCGCCGGCAGCCCGTTGTCGGTGGTGATGGAGGAAGACCGGCAGAGCCTGATCGCGGTCGGCATGAACGGCACCCCGCTGCCGGCCGAGCACGGCTTCCCGGCCCGGCTGGTGGTGCCCGGCCTGTACGGCTACGTCTCGGCGACCAAATGGGTGACCGAACTGAAGGTGACGACGTTCGACGCCGACCAGGGCTACTGGACGCCGCTGGGCTGGTCGGCCCTGGGCCCGATCAAGCTCGAGTCGCGGATCGAGGTGCCCGCGAGCAACAGCGTCCAGGCCGGCACCGTCACCGTGGCCGGGGTCGCCTGGGACCAGCACGTCGGGATCAGCAAGGTCGAGGTGCAGGTCGACAGCGGCAACTGGAACACCGCCGAACTGGCGCCGGTGACCGGACCGGACACCTGGCGGCAGTGGAGCTGGGCCTGGCCGGCCACCTCGGGCCAGCACACGCTGACCGTCCGGGCCACCAACGCCAACGGTGAGGTGCAGACCTCGGCCCTGGCCCAACCGGCCCCGAACGGCGCCTCCGGCTGGCACCAGATCAGCGTCGACGTCGACTGAGCCCGCCCCGGCCGGCTCAGAGCAGCGCGCGCAGAGCAGTCTCCAGGGCGTCCCGGTCCAGCGGTTCGTCCAGCACCAGGGCCTGCAGACTGACGCCGTCGATCTGCGCCGACCACCGCAGTGCGACCGCCGAGGCGACGACGTCGCCCAACAGGTCCAGCAGCGCCCGGAGCCAGGCCCGGGCGTAGCCGCGCAACCGCTCGTCCCGGCCGGCGGCGAGATAGAGCTCGTATTCGATCAGGGCCCGGTCGCGGTCGCGCAGGTAGTCGTCGATCAGACCGGCGAGGGTGGCCGGCAGGTCCGTGCTGGTCGACACGGCCGGACGCCAACCCGCGATCTCGTCCCGGGCCTGCTCGGCGGTCCGCTCGAGCGCGGCCGAGATCAGGTCGGTCAGATTCGGGAAGTAGTAGGTGGTCGAGCCGGGCGAGACGCCGGCCCGTTCGGCGATGGCCCGGTGCGAGACGTTACCCAGTCCGCGTTCGGCCACCAGCTCGGTGGCCGCGTCGAGGATGTCACGGGTGCGGGCCTCGGGATCCCGGCTGCGGGCCGGCTGCCGTGGCGGCACTAGTGCGCCCCGCCGAGGTTCAGCAGCCCGACGCCGGCGATCACCAGCGCGACCCCGGCGACCTTGAGGACGCTGATGCCCTCGCCGAACGCGATCACGCCGATGGTCACGATCGCGACCGTACCCAGGCCGGCCCAGACGGCGTAGGCCAGCCCGATCGGCAGCGTCCGGACGGCGAACGCCAGACCGACGAACCCGATCACGTAACCGGCGATGCAGCCGACGCTCGGCCACAGCCGGGTGAATCCGTGGGTGGCCTTGAGCAGGCTCGTCCCCAGCACCTCGGCGGCGATCGCGATGCCCAGGTAGACCCAACCCATGATGATCTTCTCCTCTGTTCGTGTACGTCTGTACATGTACAAAAGTACACAGATCACTGCGGGTCGTCAAGCTGAGACGAACTAGGGTCGCCGGGTGCGGATCGCCGTCGTCGCAGAGTCGCTACCGGGTGAGACCCGGGTGGCCTGCGTACCCGAGACCGTCGGTGCCCTGACCGGCCTCGGCCACCGGGTGCTGGTCGAGCCGGGCGCCGGCCGGGGTGCGCTGATCGGGGACGAGACCTACGCCGCGGCCGGGGCCGAGATCACCGGCCGCCCGTGGACGCAGGCCGAGCTGGTGCTCGGGGTCCAGCCGCTGGCCGCAGCGCGCCGGGCGGAGCTGTCCGCCGGCGTCGCGACGCTGTCCTTCCTGACCCCGCTTCCGGATCTGGCCGATCTGCGCGCCCGCCGGGACCAGCGGCTGACCACGTTCGCCTTCGACCGGCTGCCGCGGAGCGCACGGGCGCAACCGATGGACGCGCTGACCTCGCAGAGCCTGATCGCCGGCTACCGCGGGGCCGTGCTGGCCACCGAACGGTTGCGCCGGTTCGTCCCGCTGGCCATGACCGCGGCCGGCACGATCGAGCCGGTCCGGGTGCTGGTGCTCGGCGCCGGCGTCGCCGGTCTGCAGGCGCTGACCACGATCCGACGCTCGGGCGCCGAGACGGCCGGCTTCGACGTCCGGCCCGCCGCCGCGGCAGAGATCGCCTCGACCGGGGCCCGGCCGCTCGACCTCGGACTGGCCGGACTGGGGATCGGCAGCGGCTACGCCCGCACCCTGGACGCCGGCCAGCTGACCGCGGTGCAGTCCCGGCTGGCCCCACACGTGGCCGCGGCGGACGCCCTGATCACCACCGCTGCCGTCCCCGGCCGGCGGGCACCGGTGCTGGTGAGCCGGTCGATGGTGGCGGCGATGGCGCCGGGCTCGGTGGTGATCGATCTGGCCGCCGGCTCGGGCGGGAACGTCGAGGGTGTGAGTCCCGGCGGGGTGGTCCGGATCGGGGCCGCCGACGTGTGGGGCGAGCCGAACCCGGCCGCCCAGCTACCGGTTCCGGCCAGCCGGCTGTACGCCCGGAACGTGGCGAACCTGGTCGCGCTGCTGACCCGGGACGGCCGGTGGGCCCTCGACGTCGACGACCCGATCGTCGACGGCTGCTGCCTGACCCACGACGGACTGATCCGGGACGCCGCCCTGGCCGCATCGGCGGCCGGCGATGAGTGAACCCGAAGGGCTGCCACAGGTGGCCTCGGATCTCGCCCGGGCGAGCCGGGTGGTCGTCGTCCCCGGCTTCGGGCTGGCCGCGGCGCAGGCCCACACCCCGTTGCTGCTGCTGGATCAGCTGCTGCGCGCTCGTGGGGTCGCCGTCGACTACGCGATCCACCCGCTGGCCGGACGGTTCCCCGGCCAGCTCAACGCCCTGCTGACCGCGGTCGGCCGAGACCGCCAGCACGCCGCCGGCGAACTCGACCTCGCCGACGCCGACGTGCTGCTGGCGGTCGGCGCCAACGACGTGATCAACGCCTCAGCCGCCGCCGACCGGACTTCGGCGCTGTTTGGTCTCGGCGCGTTCGACCTGTCCGTCGGGAAGCGGGTGGTGATCCTGAAGCGATCCCCGGCGCCGGGCTTCTCCGGCGTCGACAACCCGCTGCTCGACCAGGGCCGGCAGCGCCGGAACCGACGGGACCGACAGATCACCCTGCTGCTCGGTGAGCTGGCTCCGACGCTGACCGCCCTGGTCGTGGCGGTGTCGAGGGCGCCTCAGGCGTGACCCGCGGGCGGTCCGTCCTCACCGGTGGGCCCGTCGTCGGCCGGCACGGCCTCTTCGAGGTCTTCCTCGCTGATCGTCACGCCGTCGAGCGGGCTGCCCTCGGCCGTACCCCCGTCGGAGCGGTCCGGCGCCTCGCCGGCCCGCGGTGCTTCGCGGGGCGGTGCCCCGCCGTCACTGGCCCGGGACACCCGGGACATGGTGTCGGCGTCACCGGCCTTGGATTCCGGGTTGTTCCGGACGTCGATCGGCGGCTCGGGTTCAGGGAGTTCTTCGCTCATCCGGCGACCCTACAAGCAGCCTGCGACACTTCGCCCGGCGAGCGATCGGCAGCGCAGGATCAGCGAGAGATCCAGGCGGTGAACGACGGCCCGCCGATCTCGGCCGACCCGTCCGGCAGGTTGGCCCCGTCGGCGAAGGCGGCCAGCGCGTTGCCGACCGCGGGCACCTCGACCAGTCGCGGGGCGCGGTGGCCGGCGCTCTCGGCCCGGATGCCGATCGCCTGGGCCAGGCTGAGCAGTTCCGGCCCGGCCAGGTCGTCGGCGCGGCGGGGCCCGTCGGGATGCTCACCCAGGGCGTAGTCGACGATCCGGCGGGCCACCCAGCTGCGGTCGCAGGGCTGGAAGCGCAGACCGTGCGGCGCGAACCCGAGCGGCCCGATGGTCGCGTTCTCGGCGATGGCGTCCACCAGGGTGTGGAACTGGGTCGCCCGGACGATGGTCACCGCCAGACCCGACTCGGCCAGCAGCTTCTCGGCCGCGGTCTTCGAGCGGTAGTAGCCGATCTGGTTGTGGTCACAGCCGACGACGGAGACGTAGATCAGGTGGGCCCGCGAGACCCTGGCCCGCAACATGGTGATCAGACGGTCGGTACCGGCCACGTCCACCGCGTGATGCTTGACCGGGTGGGTGGCGGCGTGCACGATCACGTCGGCGTCGGTGATCGTCTCGGCCATCCCGGCGCCGGTGGTCAGATCGAACCCGGTGCGCCGGCTGGCCGCGACGGCGGGCCGGCGGCGGTGTTCGAACTCGGCCACCAGATCGCTACCGAGTGCCCCACTACCTCCGGTGACGACGATCTTCACGCCATCCACCATAGGCACGCTTGGTAGATCGCCGGGGCGGTACCGGACGAACCGCTCAGCTGCGCGCGGTCAGCACGACCGGATCGCCCTCGGTGATCGCGATGGTGTGTTCGGCGTGGGCCCCGCGCGAGCCGTCGGCGCTGCGCAGCGTCCAGCCGTCCGGATCGGTGTAGATCTTGTCGGTGGTGTGGGAGAACCACGGCTCGATCGCGATCACCAGACCCGGCTTGAGCGGTAGGCCGCGCCCCGGCCGACCGTTGTTCGGCACGTGCGGATCGCCGTGCATCGTCCGACCCACCCCGTGCCCGCCGAAGTCGGTGTTGATCTTCAGCCGGGCCTTGCCGGCCACCGCGCCGATCGCCGCCGAGATGTCGCCCAACCGGTTCCCGGCCCGGGCCTTCCCGATGCCGGCGGCCAGCGCATCCTCGGTCACCTCGATCAGTTTCACGTCCTCGTCCCGCGGCGTTCCCACGATCACCGTGACGGCCGAGTCCGAGACCCACCCGTCCACCGCGACCGCGAAGTCGAGGCTGACCATGTCGCCGTCGGCCAGGGCGTAGTCGTACGGCAGCCCGTGCAGCACCGCGTCGTTGACCGAGGTGCACAACACCTTCCCGAACGGGCTCGCCCCGAAGCTCGGGTGATAGTCGATGTAACACGACTCCGCGCCCCGATCGGCGATCATCGAATGCGCCAACGCGTCCAACTCCAGCAGGTTCACCCCGACGTCGGCCTTCTCGGCCAACGCCGTCAGCACCTCACCGACGAACTGCCCCGCCGGCCGCATCCGCTCGATCTCCGCCGACGTCCGATACTCGATCACCCGACAACCCTATGCGTCCCGCCGAGCACGGTTACCCTTCGGTCCGTAGGGAAACAAAGGACGCTGGTGCATCGCGGGTTTTGCCCTGGTCAATGGTTCACCAGGAAGCCGCCGTCGACAGGCAAGGTGTGACCGGTGATCCAGCTGGCGTCTGCGGAGGCGAGGAAGGCCACCGCCGCGGCGACATCCTCTGGTTCTCCGACCCGCCCAAGCGGATAGAGCGGCCGCAGCCGGTCGGCGCCACCGTCTTGGTCGTCCCACACGCGGGTCCTGATGGTGCCCGGGGCCACTGCGTTGACGCGGACGTAGTCCTGGCCGAGGGTGAGGGCAAGATTCGCGGTGAGGGAGATGACGCCGGCTTTCGCCGCGGAATAGGGCTCGCTGCCCAGCGCCGTGAGCCCGTTGACGGAGCTGACGTTGACGATCGCCGGATTGTTGCTGCTGCGGCGCAGATAAGGAACGGCTGCTCGACAGCAGCGCGCGATCCCGATCAGGTTGAGTTCGAGCATCCGATGCCAGACCTCGTCGCCGGTGTCTTCGAAGGACCCATGGGGGGTGTCGCCTCCCACGACGTTGACCACGACGTCGAGCCCTCGGCTTGCTGCGGCCTGCACGGTCTGCTCGACGGAGTCCGGCCGCGTGACGTCCAACGTCATGGCTTGATGGGTGTAGCCGTCGAGACCTTCGGCGACATCGGCAGCCGCACGTCCGTCGAGGTCGGCCACCACGACGTACGCGCCTTCGGCGGCCAGCCGAATCGCGCAGGCCCGCCCGATGCCGTGACCGGCACCGGTGATCAGAACTCGGGATCCGCCGAACCTTCGGGACATGGGCCGCACAGTCGGAGCCTGACACAAATCTCGTACTGACACCGACGCATCTGGGAGACGCGCGGGAGTGTAGGTAGGGGCGAATTCAGCACGGTCGGGTGCCTGGACCGTGGCTCGTGTCCTATGGCGTAGCCCAATTCACGTCCTGGTTGCGCCGCCGACGACTTTACCCGCGCGGCACTTACGTCGACCTGAGCAGCCAGCACGCGCGCTTTGAAGCAGCAGCCCGCACGAAGTGCGGTGAACGGCCACCAAAGGGGAACGGAAGAAACGCACCGAGCGGCGACCGCAGAGATCCGCCTCCGAGGACGTGGATGGGTCTGGCCGTCGACCGAGCCTGCGAGGGAGACCGGTTGTCCTCGGAGGGGGATCTCTGTGGTCGCCGCGGACGCAACCGAGGACTACACCACAAAGAACCAAGACCCGATCAATCGGGAATAGCCGCAACCTTCTCCGCCGACGCCGAGTTCTGATCGAACTCGTAGCTCAACCATTCCCTGGCCAACCGTCGTGCCAACTCGATCCCCACCACCCGCTGCCCGAAGCACAACACCTGCGCGTTGTTGCTCAGGATCGAGCGCTCCACCGAGAAGCTGTCGTGGGCCGTGACCGCGCGGATGCCGTCCACCTTGTTGGCGCTGATCGCCACCCCGAGCCCGGTGCCGCAGATCAGCAGGGCCCGGTCGGCCTCGCCGTCCCTGATCAACTGGCCGGCCTTCAGCGCGACGTGCGGGTAGGCGATGTTCTCGTCCGGCATGCCGCCGGCGTCGATCACCTCCGAGACGCGCTCGTCGGCCTCCAGGTCGGCCTTCAGGATCTTCTTGTAGTCGCTGCCGGCGTCGTCGCTGCCGATCACGACCCGATAGGTCTGTCCACTCATGGTCCACACTTCCTTTGTGTCGTCGGGCTTCGGTGAGATTTGATGAGATTCGGTGAGATTCAGTCGTTGGTTTCGGTATCGGTGAAGGCTGCGCCGGCGACCTTCGCGCACATCGCGAACGAGATCGCCCCGGCGTCCGGGGTGCCGACGCTGCGCTCGGCCAGCGGGCGGGCCCGGCCGACCTTGGGCCGCAGCTCGGCGGTGTCGTCGGCGGCCTGCTGCGCGACGTCGACCGCCGCCGTCCAGGCCTGCGTCCACGGTCGGCCCTCGGAGACCCCGGAGGCCAACGAGGTGACGAAGGGCTGCCAGGCGTCCAACATGGTCTTGTCACCGGGCTGGGCTCCGCCGAGGCTGGTCAGCGCGTCGTAGCCGGCCTGCATCGCCTCGGCCACGTCGGTGCCGGACGGGGTGCCCTCGTTGCCGAGCCGGTGGCCGATCGCGGTCAACGCCGCACCCCAGAGCACGCCGGAGGTGCCGCCGGCCTTGGCCGCCCACTGCTCGCCGGCGGCCTTCAACACCCCGCGGGCCCCGCGACCTTCGTCGACTGCATCGTGAGCGGCCTGCCGGGCGGCGGACGAGCCCTTGACCATGCCGCGACCGTGGTCGCCGTCGCCGGCCACCGCGTCGATCCGGCCCAGCTCGTCCTCGGCCTCGGCCAGCCGGTCGGCGATCGCGTCGATCGCGGTGGCGATCCTCACCCCGGCGGCTCGGCTGGCCTCATCACCCTCCTCGTGCTCCTCGGGGGCAGCGGCCGCGTTCGCCGCGTCCTCGGCCGACCGGCGCTCCCCCGGCTCGGCGGCGACGTCCAGCGCACCCCGGCGGAAGGTGGGGGTGTCGGCGGGGGCCAGCCAGAGCCGCTCCAGCTCCTCGTCCAGCCACATCACGGTCAGTGAACAACCGGCCATGTCGAGGCTGGTGACCAGCTCACCGACCTCGGGCCGGACGATCTCGTGACCGGAGTCGCGGATCAGCTTCGCCGCCGTCCCCCAGACCACGAACAATTCCTCGTACTTGGTGGTGCCGAGCCCGTTCAGGATCACCGCGACCCGGTTGCCGGCGCCGTCGGGCTTCTCCTCGAGCACGCCCTCGACCAACAGCTCGGCCAGTTCGGCGGCACTCGGCATGTCGTGCTCGGCCACGCCCGGCTCGCCGTGGATGCCCAGGCCGAGCCCCATCTTGCCCTCCGGCACGGTGAACAACGGTTCGTCGGCGCCCGGCATGGTGCAGCCGTCGAAGGCGACGCCGAGGGTGCGGGTGCGGTCGTTGGCGTGCGCCCCGACCCGGACGACCTCGTCCAGGTCGTAGCCCTCCTCGGCGGCCGCGCCGGCCACCTTGAACACGGTGAAGTCACCGGCGATGCCCCGGCGTTTGGCGATCTCGTCCTGCCCGGCGCTGGCGATGTCGTCGGTGACCGGCAGATAGCGGGCCGGGATGCCGTCGGCCTCCAACTGCTGGACGGCGAGCCCGAAGTTCATCACGTCGCCGGCGTAGTTGCCGGTGGTCAGCACCACCCCGGCCCCGCCGTTCGCCGCGCGGCCGACCGAGGCGGCTTCGGCGGCCGAGGGGGAGGTGAAGATGTTGCCGATCACCGCACCGTCGGCGAAGCCCGGCCCGACGACCCCGCAGAAAGCCGGATAGTGCCCGGAGCCGCCGCCGACGATCACCGCCACCTTGTCGGACCTGGTCGGCAGCGCGCGCACGACGCCGCCCGGGACGGCCACCACGTAGTCGGCGTTCGCGTCGGCGAAGCCGACCACCATGTCCTCGGTGAAGGTGGCCGGGTCATTGAACAGCTTGGTCATCGTCGACGCTCCTGTCTGGTTACGGCTGGTTACGACTGCCTCTGCACTGCCTCTGCTCTGACCCTGGCAGGCATACCAGAACGCTGCCGGGAGGCTGGTTGACACCCCGTCCGTGTTGTGATTATGGTACTTCTCACACAGATCGGTGACAACATCACAGAAACATAACACGAACGTTTCTGCTGGTGACGGGCCTTCAGGGCCACGATCCGATCTGCGGCAGACCACCGGTGCTCTGTGCGTGACCTCCGGTGGACCCATTCAGATCCACCGTGACAGGAGCGCATGGATGCAAGCCGTTGTCTTCGCCGCCGAGGGCCAGCTGAGCCTGGAAGAGCGTCCGCAGCCCGAACCGGGCCCGAAAGAGATCCTGATCGAGGTCGCCGCCGTCGGCATCTGCGGCACCGACACCCACGTCTTCGACGGTGAGTTCGAAGGCACGATCTTCCCGCTGGTCCCCGGCCACGAGGCCACCGGCACCATCACCGCGATCGGTGAGCACGTCAACGACGGGGTCTTCGACTTCGAGGTCGGCGACCACGTCGCGATCAACCCGTCCACGACCTGCGGCGAGTGCGAGTTCTGCCAGAACGGCCACGCCAACCTCTGCCGGTTCTGGAACGGGCTCGGTGTGGTCGCCTCCGACGGCGCCTCGCAGCAGTTCTTCGTCGCGCCGGCCGGCAACGTCTACAAGCTCAAGCCGGAGACCGACCTCTACCGGGCCGCGCTGATCGAGCCGCTGGCCTGCTCCATCCGGGGCTGGGACGTGCTGCCCCGCCGGCTGGGCGACCACGTGCTGGTCTACGGCGCCGGGACGATGGGCCTGATGATGGCCCAGCTGGCCCCCCGCGCCGGCGCCGCCTCGGTCACCGTGGTCGACCTGAACGAGGACCGACTGAACGTGGCCCGCGAGTGCGGCGTCGAGCTCTGCTACACCAGCGCCGACGAGGCCACGGCGGCGAACGGCCGGGAGAAGTGGGACATCGTGATCGACTGCACCGGCAACATCCGGGCCATCGAGGACGCGCTGACCCGGGTCAAGCCGGCCGGCTTCTTCCAGAACTTCGGGGTGGCCCCGGCCGACAAGAACGCCGACTACTCCCCCTTCCGGGTCTACCGCGACGAGGTCTCCATCGTCGGCACCATGGCCGTCCTGAACTCCTTCGGCCGCGCGGTCGAGCTGTTCGAGGCCGGCGCGATCAACGCCGAGGCGATGATCAGCCACTCCTTCACCCTGGCCGACTACGAGCAGGCGCTGGAGATGTTCCGGGCCGGCACCGGCCGCAAGCTGCAGATCCGGCCGAACGACACCGAATCGCGGGTGTTCGTCTGATGAGCGCCGCGACCTCGACCCCGGCGGCGCCCCGGGTCCGCAAGACCGGGATGAGCAGGAAGACCAAGCGGATCATCGGCATCGCCGCCGTCGTGGTGCTGATCGGCCTGATGCTGCTCGGCACCAAGTTCGTGCCCGCCGGCTCCACCCTGGGCGCCGGGCCCGAAGCCTTCGACCCGGCCGCCTACGGCGCCAAGCAGTTCCCGATCCAGCAGCAGCTGATCACCAGCGCCGCGGTGGACGCCGAGACCCTCGGCAAGGCGATCGCGGCCGACCAGACCGCCGCCGGGGAGAAGTACGGCATCACCAGCAACGACGGCGCCTCCACCCAGGTGCCGGTGAAGTTCACCGGCGTGGTCGGCACCGTGCCGGACGCGGGTTACACCCCGGTCAAGGTCTCCGGCCTGCCCTCGGGCACCAAGATCGCCGTCCAGCTCGGCCCGGCCGTCACCGGTACCGACCTACGCGACTTCGGCGGGAAGACGTCGCTCAACCAGTTCGAGAACCAGATCCAGTTCCAGAACGCCGGCGACGCGATCAATGACCAGCTCAAGCAGGTGTTGAGCAAGGCCGACGGCGGCGACCCGAGTTCGCTGGAGGGCAAGACGATCACCGTCACCGGTGTCTTCTCCCTGGTCAACCCGCAGCAGTGGAACGTCACCCCGGCCACCATCGAGGTGCAGTGATGGCCAGCACCGCGACCGAGGAGCGTACGGCCGACGCCGCCCCGGACGAAGTGGTGCTGACCGCCCGCGACGTGGTCAAGACCTACGGCGCCACCCGGGCCCTGAAGGGGGTCGCCTTCGACATCCACCGGGGCAAGGTCACCACCCTGTTCGGGGAGAACGGCGCCGGCAAGTCGACGCTGATGAAGATCCTCTCCGGGGTGGAGCGTCCGACCTCGGGCACCATCACCCTGGACGGCCAGCCGGTGGTCTTCGCCGACACCAACGCCGCCCGCGACCACGGCATCTCGATCATCCACCAGGAGCTCAGCCTGGCCCCGAACCTCACCGTCCGGGACAACATGTTCATGGGCCGCGAGATCACCACCGCTCGCGGGATCGACTACCGGGAAGAAGAACGGCAGTGCCGCGAGGTGCTGCAGGGCCTGGCCGACAACATCGACCCGAAGATGAAGGTCTCCGATCTGCGCCTCGGCCAGCAACAACTGGTCGAGATCGCCCGGGCACTCTCGGTGAACTCGCGGATCCTGATCATGGACGAGCCGACGTCGGCCCTCTCCGCGGCCGAGGTGGAGGTGCTGTTCGGGGTGATCGAGGACCTCAAGGCGCGCGGCGTCTCGCTGGTCTACATCTCCCACCACCTCGAGGAAGCCCTCGAGGTCACCGACTACGCCGTGGTGCTGCGGGACGGCAACATCACCGCCACCGCCCCGGTGGCCGAGATCGACCTGGAGTGGATCGTCCGCCGGATGGTCGGCGACGACTTCGACCTCGGTTCACCTCCCACCGGCTACGAGTTCGGTCCGGTCGCCCTGGACATCGACCAGGTCTCGGTCGCCGACCCGGAGAACACCAACCGGCTGCTGGTCAACAACCTCTCCCTGCAGGTCCGCGAAGGCGAGATCGTCTGCCTCTACGGCCTGATGGGCGCCGGTCGGACCGAACTGCTCGAGGCGGTCGCCGGCCGGGTGCCGACCGCCGGCGGCGAGATCCGGGTGCAGGGCCGGGAGATCTCCAGACTCAGCATCCGCGAACGGCTCGGGATCGGCTTGGGCCTGGTGCCCGAGGACCGGCAGCGAGACGGTCTGGTGCAGACCATGACGGTCGGCTCGAACCTCTCCCTGGCCAGCGTGACCAGCTTCGTCAAGGGGTTGTTCCTCTCCCGGAGCAGCGAGAAAACCCTGGTGAACAAGGGCATTCAGGACGTCCATGTCAAGACCGCCGGCGGCGGGGCCATGATCGGCTCGCTCTCCGGCGGGAACCAGCAGAAGGTGGTGATCGGCAAGATCGTGGCCACCGACCCCAGCGTCATCCTGCTCGACGAACCCAGCCGCGGCATCGACATCGGCGCCAAGTCCGAGGTGTTCAAGCTGATCGCCGAACGGGCCCGTTCGGGCCTGGCCGTCGTCTACTCCACCAGTGAAGTGGCCGAGTGCCTGAGCATCGCCCACCGGATCGTGGTCCTCAACCGCGGCCGCATCTCCGCCGAGTTCGCCCCCGGCGTGGCCAAGGAAGAGATCATGGCCGCCTCCGGTGAATCCCTGACCAGTGACGATCCAGGAGAAGTTCTCCATGTCTGACACCGCCGCGCCCGCCGGGCGCAACCCCTTCGCCGGCCTCTCCGTCGCCGGCATCCTGCTCGAAGCCCGGGCCTTCCTGGCCCTGGTGGTGATCTTCGTGATCTTCTCGATCCTCGCTCCGTCGGCGTTCCCGACGTTGTCGAACGTGATCATCATGTGCCAGCAGGTCTCGGTCTACGCCCTGCTCAGCATCGGCATGCTGATCGTGATCCTGAACGGCGGCATCGATCTGTCGGTCGGCTCCACCCTCGGGTTGTCGGGGATGGTGGCCGGTCTGGCTCTGCAGGGCTTCAAGATCGGCGGCTACACGCTGTATCCGTCGGTCTGGGTGGCAGTCGTGCTGGCCGTCGCCACCGGGGCCGTGGTCGGCCTGATCAACGGCCTGCTGGTGGCCAAGCTGAACGTGGCCCCGTTCGTGGCCACCCTGGGCATGCTCTACGTCGTCCGCGGTCTGGCGCTGCTGACCACCAACGGCCTGACCGTGAACAACCTCGGCGGCGATCCGGCCCTGGGCAACGAGGGCTTCGACTGGCTCGGCTTCAACTCCATCATCGGCATCCCGGTCGGGGTCTGGATCCTCGTGGTGGTGGCGATCGTGGCCAGTCTGATGCTGAACAAGAGCGTCTTCGGCCGGTGGCTTTACGCCGCCGGCGGCAACGAGCGGGCGGCCGAGCTCTCCGGGGTCCCGGTGAAGAGCGTGAAGATCCGCGCCTACGTGATCTCCGGCATCTGCGCCGCCATCGCCGGGGTGATCCTGACCTCTGAGCTGACCTCGGCCGGCCCCACCCAGGGCACCTCCTACGAACTGACCGCGATCGCCGCAGTGGTGATCGGCGGCGCAGCCCTGACCGGTGGTCGCGGCAACATCCGCGGCACCCTGCTGGGCGCGTTCGTGATCGGCTTCCTGGCTGCCGGCCTGACCATCGTCGGCGTCTCGGCCTACGTCCAGACCGTGTTCACCGGCGCGGTGATCGTGCTGGCCGTGCTGCTGAACGGGATCCAGCTCAAGCCGCGTCGCCGGGCGAACCCGGCCCCGCCGTCCGAGCCCCAGTCACCGACCACTTCAGCAGTCGAGGAGGCCGCACCACCCACCCGCCGAGCCGGTCGTTGACGAAAGCCGTTCCGTAACCACCCGATCAACAACACATTCACACCCGAGTCCACGACGGACCGACACAGAAGAAGGAACACCATGTCCCGCACGATTTCCCGCATCGCCGCCGGGGTCGCCATGACCGCCGCCGCCAGCCTCGCCCTGACCGCCTGTGGCGGGGGTGGCACCACCACGCCGGCCGGTTCGACCTCGGCCGCCGCACCGAGCACGCACGCCGCCGGCGGCCTGATCACCATCATCGTCAACGACCCGTCCAACCCTTACTGGTTGACCGAGGGCAACGTGGCCAGCGCCGAGGCCAAGAAGCTCGGCTACACCGCGAACGTCTCGGCCAGCAAGGGCGACGTGAACACCGAGTCGACCATCATCGACACCGCGATCGCCAACCAGTCGGTCGGCATCATCCTCGACCCGGCGAACGCGTCCGGCTCGATCGGCAACATCAAGCGGGCGATGGCCAAGAACATCCCCGTCTTCCTGGTGAACGCCGAGATCAACCAGACCGGCGTCGCGCTCGGCCAGCTGGTCTCCAACAACGCCCAGGGCGCCGCCCTCGGCGCCACCCAGTGGATCAAGGTCGCCGGCACCAAGGGCTCCTACGCCGAGCTGCACGGCCTGCCCTCGGACAACAACGCCGCCACCCGCTCCAACGGCTACAAGTCGGTCATCAGCCAGTACCCGGACTGGAAGAAGGTGGCCGACCAGACCGCCAACTGGGACCGCGCCCAGGGTCAGCAGAAGACCCAGTCGATCCTGCAGGCCAACCCCGACATCAACGCCATCATCTCCGGCAACGACGAGATGGCGCTCGGGGCGATCGCCGCACTGAAGCAGGCCGGCAAGCTGAAGAACGTCACCGTCGGTGGTTTCGACGGCTCGCCGGACGCGGTCACCGCGATCAAGAACGGCGAGCTGGCCTACACCGTGCTGCAGCCGGTGGCCACCTTCGCGGCGAAGGCGGTCGACGAGATGAACGACTACATCACCAAGGGCACCAAGCCGGCCCAGGAGAAGCAGTCCTTCAACTGTGTGCTGATCACCAAGGCCAACGTCGACAAGGTGACCCAGCCGTTCACCCTGTCCGACAGCTGAGCTGATTCCGCACGAGCGGGGCGGACACCACCGTGGTGTCCGCCCCGTTTCTTTTCCCAGGCTCGGCAGGAGGGCCTGGACCCCGCACGATCCTGACTGTTCTGATGCGTTCCTGACGGCCGACGAGGGTCGTCAGTCCTCGAGAGGGTGGGCACCGAAGCCATGAGCTATCTGCTGAACAAGGCGACCGATTTCGCCGACGAGTCCGCGGCCGGATTCGTCGCCGCCAACGCCGATCTGGTCCGTCGGGTCACCGGCGGTGTCGCCCGCCGCAGCGCCACTCCGGCCGGCCAGGTCGCGGTGGTGATCGGCGGCGGCTCCGGCCACTACCCGGCGTTCGCCGGCCTGGTCGGGTCCGGGCTGGCCCACGGAGCGGCGATGGGCAACGTGTTCGCCTCCCCCTCGGCGGCCCAGATCTATGCCGTGGCCCGTTCGGTGGCCACCGAGGCCGGCGTCCTGCTCACCTACGGCAGCTACGCCGGCGACGTGCTCAACTTCGACCAGGCCCAGGCCCGGCTGCGCTCCGAGGGCATCCCGTGCGAGTCGGTGCCGGTGACCGACGACGTGATCAGCGCCGGGCCGGAGGAGCGAGCCAAGCGGCGGGGCATCGCCGGCATGCTCGCCGTCTTCCGGGCGGCCGGCTGGGCCGCAGCGCAGGGCCAGTCGCTGGCGCAGGTGCACGAGCTGGCGGCCCGGGCCAACGACCGCGTCTTCAGCTTCGGCGTCGCGTTCTCCGGCTGCACCCTGCCCGGCGCCGACGGTGCGCTGTTCAGCGTGGACGAGGGCCAGATGGCCGTCGGGATGGGCATCCACGGCGAACCGGGGATCGAGACCCGGCCGCTGCCGACCTCCCGCGAACTGGCCGAGCTGTTCGTCAGCCGGCTGCTGGAGGAGCGGCCCGCCGACGCCGGCGCCCGGATCGGCGTCGTCCTGAACGGGCTGGGCGCGATCAAGGGCGAAGAGCTGTTCGTCCTCTACCACGACGTGGCCACCCTGCTGGCCGGTCACGACCTCGACGTCGTCTCGCCCCAGGTGGGTGAGTTCGCGACCAGCTTCGAGATGGCCGGAACCTCGCTGTCGCTGTACTGGCTGGACGAGCGGCTGGAGCCGTCCTGGACGGCCCCGGTCTACAGCCCGGCCTACCGGGTCGGCTCGGTCGAGCTGGATGAGGCCGGGCCGGCCGCCTACTCCGATCCGGTCGCCGAGGAGGAGGCCGCGGCCGCCGACGAGGCCAGTCAGGAGTCCCGTTCGGTGGCGCCGGCCGGGGCCAGGGCGATCGCGGCGATCCGAGCGGTGATCGACGAGCAGGCCGACGAGTTGGGCCGCCTCGACGCCATCGCCGGGGACGGCGACCACGGCATCGGGATGCAGCGCGGGGCCACCGCGGCCGACGAGGCCGCGGCCGCCGCTCTGGACGACGGGGCCGGCCTGGGCACCATCCTGACCCGGGCCGCGGACGCCTGGGCCGACAAGGCCGGTGGGACGTCCGGCGCGCTCTGGGGTGCAGCCCTGCGGGCGGCGGGCGAACGACTGGGCGACCAGGAACGGCCCGACGCCACCGCGGTGGCCGAGGCGGTCCACGCCGGCCGGGATGCGATCTGCACCTTCGGCAAGGCCGAGGTCGGCGACAAGACGATGGTGGACGCACTGGTCCCGTTCGACGACACGCTGACCGAGCGGGTCGGGGCCGGCGACGACCTGACCACGGCCTGGCGGGCTGCGGCCGGGCGGGCCACCGAGGCGGCCCGGGCCACGGCCGATCTGCTGCCCCGGATGGGGCGGGCCCGGCCGCACCTGGAGGCCAGCCGCGGCACCCCGGATCCGGGCGCGATCTCGATGGCCCTGACCATGACCGCGGTCGGTGAGACGCTGCCGTGACCGCGGTGAACGAACTGCTGACCGAGCCGGAGACGAACGCCGTGTCCGCGAGTGAGGCGGCCTCCCGGGTCCGTCAGCAGACGGTGCTCGGGGTCAGCCTGAAGCTCTATCTGGACGTGCCCGACTCGATCGCCTGGGCCGGACGGGTGGCCCGGATCGCGGCCGACCACCCCCGGGTCGGCGACGGCTCGGTGTCGCTGTTCGTACTGCCGTCGTTGCCGGCCCTGCCCGGCGTCCGGCAGGCGCTGGCCGACACCCCGGTTGCCGTCGGCGCCCAGGATCTGTTCGGCGAGGACCGCGGCGGCTTCACCGGCGGCATCAGTGGCGCCGACCTGGCCGCGATCGGCGCCACCCTGGTCGAGATCAACCACATGGAGCGACGGGTCCACTTCGGCGAGAACGCCGAGACGGCCCGGGCGAAGCTGGCCGCCGCCGTCCGGAACGGCCTGACGCCGGTGTTCTGCGTCGGCGAGCGGCGCGATGACGGCGTCGACGCGGCGGTCGCCGACTGCGTCGGGCAACTCGAATCGGCCTTCGATCCGCTGCCGCCGACGGGCGGTAGCGAGCGCCCGTTGATCGTGGCCTACGAGCCGGAGTGGGCGATCGGGGCGACCGACGCGGCCGGCCCTGACCACATCAACGGGGTCTGCGCCGGCCTGCAGGACGCGCTGGCCGCTCGACCCTGGTCAACCGAGCCCAGGGTCATCTACGGTGGCAGTGCCCAGCCCGGGCTGCTCTCCCAGCTGGGGGCGAGCGTGGACGGGCTGTTCCTCGGGCGCTTCGCCCACGATCCGGACGCGATCGGGCAGATCCTGGACGAGGTGGGGTGAGACCGGAGGACTGGGGATGGTCGACGATGACTGAGGTGGAGAACGGCAACGGCAGCCGCCGGGGTCGCCAGGCGGACCGGCAGCGAGCGATCACCGAGGCCGTGATGGCCCAGGGTGCGATCCGGATCGAACAGCTGGCCGAGCAGTTCGGCATCAGCGTGATGACCGTGCACCGCGACCTCGAACAGCTCGAGGGCCGTGGTCTGTTGCGCAAGGACCGGGGCGTGGCGACGGCCACCTCGACCTCGTTCGTCGAGTCCAGCGACGTCTACCGCACCAGCCGGGAGCAGGCCGAGAAGGAGGCCCTGGCGTTGGCCGCGCTGGAGGTGATCGAGCCCGGTGAGTCGTTGATCCTGGACGACTCGACCACCGTCCTGCACCTGGCCCGGCACCTGCCGACCAAGGCTCCGCTGACGGTGATCACCAACGTGTTGACGGTGATGAACGAGCTGGGCAACGTCCGCGGCCTGACCCTGCTGGCGCTGGGCGGTCAGTACTACAACTGGTGCAGCGCCTTCATGGGCCGGACCACCACCCAGACCCTGGGCCAGCTGCACGCCGACACCTTCATCATGTCGACCTCGGCGATCGTCAACGACGTGGCCTTCCACCAGACGCTGGAGACCGTCGACGTGAAGCGGGCGATGTTCGAGGCCGCCGACCGCCGGATCCTGCTGGCCGACCACACCAAATTCGACAAACGGGCGCTGCACGCCCTGTTGCCGCTGGCCGACTTCGACCTGGTGCTGCTGGACGCTGCTACCGCGCCGGAGCATCTGCGCCGGCTCCGCAAGGCCGGGGTGAACGTCCAGGTGGTGCCGAAGCACGGACACGGACGGGACTCGACGACCCGGCCGCAGCAGATCGACGGGCAGCCGGTGAGCCGGTCTGCGGCAGGGCGGATGAACTGAAGGCCGAGCAGCTCACCCCTCGTCAGAGGCGTCCGCGATCGCGGTCCGGCATCCGACGAGGAGGCGGGTCACCATCTGCCGGGCCTCGTCCCTGCCGTAGCCCGGGCCGGGGACGGACAGGTTCCCCACCGCGCGGAGCAGCGTGAGCGCAGCGACCTCCGGGTCGACCTCGCCGGCGTCCTGACCGGCCGCGAGCAGTGAAGAACACGCCGGCACCAGCTCGTCGAGGATCAGGGCGTGCAGATTCGCCAGGCTCGGGTCCTCGGAGAGCAGGGCCTCGCTGAGGCCGTGCTTGGTCACCAGGAAGTCCACGAAGGCCGCCATCCAGCGTTCCAGCGCCTCGACCGCGGGGATCGGCCGAGCACGCAGCGCCGCTGCGAGAGCAGTGCACTCCTGGACCTGGTGGCGGTACACGGCACTGACCAGGTCTGCGCGGGTCGGGAAATGGCGGTAGACCGTACCCACACCCACCCCGGCCCGTTCGGCGATGTCGCGCACCGGTGCCTGCACACCGTGCTCGACGAACGCTGCCGCCGCTGCGGTCAGCAGCGCCTCGCGGCTGCGCTGCACGCCGGCCTGTCGTACTCCGGTCGTAGTGGTCACCACGCACCCCCTCTTGTTGACGGAACACTGTTCCGCTAAAGTTGGCGGAACAACGCTCCGCCAGTGTGGCAGAGCCGGAACCCTGATCCAAAGGACGTCTCGTGCCCGAAACCCTCGACCGCCCACTCGTCGCGGTCAAGCCCATCACCGTGCCCACCACCGGCCGCAGCCTCGACCTGCAGGTCAAGGTCACCGCACCCGCCGGCGGGCACGATCTGCCCGTCATCGTGTTCTCCCACGGCAACGCCTGGTCGATGGACGGCTACGAACCTCTGGTCGACCGCTGGGCCGCCCACGGCTTCGTGGTCGTCCAGCCCACCCACCTGGATTCCCGGCGCCACCGCATCGGCTTCGACGACCCCCGTTTCTCCACCATCTGGCGGGTCCGGATCGCCGACTTGCACGCGGTGCTGGACCACCTCGGCGAGATCCTCGAGCACGTCCCCGGTCTGCCGGCCCGGGTCGATTCCGGTCGTGTCGGCGTCGTCGGGCACTCCTGGGGAGGGCAGAGCGCGGGGGCCCTTCTCGGGGCCCGCGTCCTCGATGCCGAGGGCGTCTCGGGTGAGGACTTCACCCACCCCGCCGTCAGGGCGGGCGCGCTGATCGCGACCACCGGCACCGGGGACACCCTCACCCCGTTCGCCCTGGAGCACCTGCCGTTCATGCGCCCGGACTACTCCACGATGACCACCCCCGCCCTGGTCATCGCCGGCGGGAAGGACCAGTCAGCCATGTCCACCCGCGGACCGGACTGGTTCACCGACGCCTACCACCTCAGCCCCGCCCCCAAGCGGATGTTCACCATCGCCGACGGTGAGCACACCCTCGGCGGCCTCGCCGGCGAAGCCGTTCGCGAGACCAGCGACGAAGACCCTCTTCGCGTCGCCCTCGTCGCCGACGCCGTAGCCGGCTACCTCCTCGACGTCCTCAGCGGCGACGCCACCGGCTGGCAGGACCTGCAGGAGAAGGCCGCAGCCACTCCCGGCGCCTTCAGCATCGAAGGCAAGTAGGGGGACGAGGGGCGATGCCGTCGGAGACCGCCCGTCCGGTCGGGACGGCATTGACCGCGATCGATGGGTGAGGCATGCTCGGGCGCGCCTCGACAGGCACTGATCGCTGTGGGGCAAGGCTGTGAGGCAAGGGAGGGGGTGGAGCGATGCTGTCATCGTCCCGGAGCCGATGAACTTGGCCCGCCGGGCGGCCGCCGAAGGGATCGGCACCGGCTTCCTGGTGGCCGCGGTGGTCGGCTCGGGCATCGCCGCGGCGCGCCTCTCACCGACCGACGCCGGACTGCAACTGCTCGAGAACAGCCTGGCCACCGGCGCCGCGTCTGGCCGCGCTGATCGTGGCGCTGCAACCTGTCTCGGCTGCGTTCAATCCCGTGGTGACCCTGCTCGAGCGGGCTCTCGGCGCCCTCACCAACCGAGAAGCGCTGATCCTGGTCGCCGCCCAACTCGTCGGCGCCGCCGCCGGGACGGTGGTGGCGAACCTGATGTTCGATCTGCCCCCGATCACCCTCGCCGACACCTCCCGGAGCGGGCCGGGAGTCTGGCTGGGTGAGGTGGTCGCCACCCTCGGGCTGGTCCTGGTGATCTTCGGCGCCACCCGAGCCGGCCGGGGCCGACAGGTCGGCTATCTCGTCGCGGCCTACATCAGCGCCGCCTACTGGTTCACCAGCAGCACCAGTTTCGCCAATCCTGCCGTCACCCTGGCCCGCACCCTGACCGACACGTTCACCGGCATCAGCCCCGGATCCGCGCCCGGATTCCTGCTCGCCCAAGCTGTCGGCGGCGTCCTCGGCTACGTGGTGATCACACGTGTCTTCCCGCACCCCGCCGCGCTCGCCGAGCGGGTCAGCGCGGAGGCCGGGGCCGAGACCGGGGCCGAGCCCGAACCCGACCTCGAAGACCGGCGCTGATCGGACGGCCGGCCCGGCCTCAACCGGACGCCCGATGCGCTCACCGGGCAAGGCCGAGCGGGACAGAGCCGCTGCTCGTCGCCGTCAAGCCATCGATCGGCGCCCACACCTCACCTCGGGTGTGCCGGCTCAGGGGATCAGCGTCACCTTGATCGACTCGGTGCCGCCGGAGACCAGATCCAGGCCCTGCTGGAAGTCGGCCAGCGGCAACTGGTGGGTCACGATCTCGTCCATCGGCAGCGCGCCGGAGGCCAGCAGCTTGAGCGCGGCCGGCCAGCAGTACGGGCCGAGGTGGGCGCCGAGGACGTCCAGCTCTTTGTCGTCGGAGATGATCGACCAGTCGACGGTGACGTCGGAGCCGAAGACGCCGTACTCGACGTAGGTGCCGAGCTTGCGCAACAGGTTCAGCCCCTGCGGGACGGCAGCCGGGTGCCCGGTGCCTTCGAGGTAGACGTCGGCGCCGTAGCCGTCGGTCAGGCCGCGGACGATCTCGAGAACGTCCTCCTCGGCGATGTTGATGGTCAGGTCGGCGCCGCACTTCTTGGCCAGCTCGAGTTTTTTCGGGATCGAGTCGAGCGCGATCACCATCTTCGGGTTCTTGCTCTTGGCGCCGGCGATCATGCCCAGGCCGATCGGTCCGCAGCCGGCGACCACGACGACGTCCTCGAACTTCAGCTTGGCCCGCTCGACAGCGTGCATGGCGCAGGACAGCGGCTCGACGAAGGCGGCGTGCGCCGGCGGCAGCTCCTTCGGCACCTGGTGCACCAACGCGTCGGTGGAGTAGATCATGTACTGCGCCATCGCCCCCGGGGTCCGGCGCTTGAAGCCGTAGAGGTCGTGCGGGGCGCACATCCAGTACTCGCCGCGCAGGCAGTAGCGGCACTTCCAGCAGGGGACGATCTGCTCGCTGGTGACCCGATCGCCGACGGCGATCCCCCAGCGCTCGGCCGCCTCGTCGTCCAACTGGACGACGGTGCCGACGAACTCGTGACCGGGGATGACCTCGGTCTCGGCCCAGGCGGGACGGTTGTCGTCGCCCCAGAACTTGGCCGCACCGTGGTAGCACTTCAGGTCGCTGGCGCAGATGCCGACGGCGTCGACCTTGACCAGCGCCTCACCGGGGCCGGGGGTCGGGACGTCGACCTCGGTCAGCTCGTAGTTCTCCGGTCCGTGGCAGACGACGGCCTGCATGGTCTTCGGGATGTCGGTCTGGTCGGCCATCGAAATGCTCCTCGAGCTCGGCGGTGAGGTGAACGCTTTCACCTTAGGCCCCGCCGGTCGGCGCTCGATCAGGACCGCCGCTCCCCCGCGTCAAGCCGGCAGCCGGATGATCCAGCCCGGTTCGGCGGGCGCTTCGCCGTGGGTGACGGCACGGAAGTCCTCGGCCAGCCGGACGGTCACCGCACCGGGCTGCTCGCCCAACGTCCGCAGCGGACCGGTGACGTCGCCGACCGTCCGGACCGGGGCGATCCCGGCGGCGGTGCCGGCCGCGAACAGCTCGGTCACACCCCCGTCCGGATCGGTGATCTCGGCCAGCGCCAGCGGACGCTCGACCACCGGGATCTGGTGCCGGGCGGCCAGCGTGATCACCGTGGCCCGGGTGTGCCCGGCCAGGATGGTGCCACCGAGCGGCGGGGTGACGAGCTCGGCGTCGTCCCCGCTGCCGACGACGGCGAAGCAGTTCATCGCCCCGAACTCCTCGACGTAGCGGTGCTCTCGGGCGTCCAGCCAGAGCACCTCGTCGAAGCCCTGCTGGACGGCACTGGTCTTGGCCACCATCGCGGCCGCGTAGTTGCCGGCGCACTTCACGTCGCCGGTGCCGCCGGGCGCGGCCCGGATCAGCTCCCGCATCGCGAACACGTCGATCATGCTGCGGCCGGCGGCGAAGAAGCTGTCCACCGGCGAGGCCACCACCATGAACCGGTACTGGGTCGCGGCCCGGACGGCCAGTGACGCCTCGGCGGCGAACATCACCGGCCGGACGTAGAGCGACGTCCCCGGTGCGGACGGGACCTGGGCCAGGTCGGTCTCGACCAGCGTCCGGACGGCGTCGACGAAGGTCTCGGCCGGCAGCACCGGCATCCCCATCCGGGCCGCGCTGCGCTGGAAGCGGCGCGAGCAGTCCTCGGTGCGGAAGATCGACACCGCACCGTCCGCACCCCGGAACGCCTTCAGTCCTTCGAAGATCGCCTGTCCGTAGTGCAACACCATCGCCGCCGGCGACAGGGTGACCTGGTCGAACGGCTGCAGCCTGGTCTCACTCCAGCCACCGTCGGTGAAGTCGGCGGTGACGACGTGGTCGGTGAACGTCGCTCCGAACCCGAGCCGGCCCTCCAGTTCGGGGCCGATCGATGTCGGGATGTCCTGCGTGGTCGTCATGTCCTGCGTGGTCGTCATTCGTGCCTCCTGCGGCCAACCTCTGCTGCGGCAAACCTAGTGCCCGGGCGGGTGGGGCCGGCGCAGACCGGCCGGGCTAACGGGCCGCGTACTGGGCCTTGATCTGGGCGGCGCTCAGCGCCGTCCGATAGATCGCGACCTGATCCAGCGCTCCGGTGAAGTAGCCGGTGGAGGGGTTGTTCGGCCAGCCGGACAGCTTGTCCCCGCCGACCCGCCAGTAGCCCTTGATGTTGATCCCGGCGTACGTGCTGGTCAGAGTCCCGGCCGGCGCGCCGTCGACGTAGAGCTTCATCCCACCGGCGTCCATGGTCGCGACCGCCTGGTGCCAGCGGCCGTCGTTGTAGGCAGCGGTGGTGCTGATGGTGTGCGCGCCGCGGGCCCAGACGCCGAAGTTCACGGTGCCGTTGGGGCCGAGAAAGATGGCCCGATCGGGGTTGGCCGGATCGGAGAAAGCCGGGTTGTAGGTGGCGGAGTTGCCGGTCTGGGTGTTGCCCATCGAGATCAGCGCGCCGCCCTTCGTACTGGTCGTCTTGAACCAGACGCTGGTGGTGAACGTGTTCGGCGCCTGTTCGGCGGTCGTGGTCACCAGCTTGCTCGAGCCGTCGAAGACGAAGGCCGACGAGTCGTCCCCGAGCGCTCCCGGCGTCTCGGAGCGGACGGCCGGATCGACCAGCGGCTTGCCGGAGCCGGCCAGGTCGACCGGCGTTGCCGCCGCTGGTGACGGTGTGGGGGTCGGCGTCGGTGCGGCCGTCGAGGACGGGGACGGACGGCGACGGAGAGGATGACGCCGACGGGGATGCGGACGCCGATGGGGACGTGGACGGGGAAGGTGAGGTCGTCTTGGCACCGGAGGGGGTCGGCCTCGGCCGTCCAGTAGTACTCGGGGTTCGCCGCCAGCACGGCCCGCTGATATCCGTCGACCTGACGCCCCGGGGTGTAGGTCGAGCGCACCACGTCACTGAGGACGGCGTTGCCCTCCGGATCGACGGCGCGGACCTGATACGTCGTCTCGGCGCCCTCGGCCAGATCGTCCTGGAGCGTCCCCAGCACCGGCAACGCCCAAAACCTCGAGGTCGCCGTCGTGGTGTAGATCGGGTGCGCGGTGTCGCCGTTCTCGATCAACTGGTAGCTGACGGTGCTGTCGTCCCGGTCGCGCAGCGCCGGCCAGCTGATCCGGGCCCGTCCGTCGGCGTAGTCGGTGACGCTGGGACGCCAACCGGACGGCGCGACCGGGGCGTCCTTCGACTTCTGGGCGCTCTTGGCGACGAAACGGACCAGTCCCTGCTGGGGGACGCCGTCGACAGCGGTGAACTCGCCGCCGTAGAGCAGGTAGTTGCCGGAGCCGGTGACGTCCCAGGTGGCCTGGCTCTGGCCGGTGAACGTACCTGCGGTGAAGTCGGGGTAGAACGCGAGCGCGCTCGGCCGGGGCCGTCCGGCCCAGCTGGTGTAGTGGGTCGGGTCGGCGCTGAGCCTGCCCTGAACGGAGTTGGTCCAGGCCATCGCGTGCGAGTGGCCCTGCGGATCGGTCTGGCTGAAGCCGCCGGTGTTGGCGCAGTAGTGGGCGTGGCTTGCCGTGAAGACCTCGCTGCTCGTCGGGTAGATCGAGTAGGTGTCGCCGTGGCAGTCCTCGAGGTAGACCAGACCGCCGCGCCAGTCGGCCTTGACGGCGCCCTCCAGCGTCGGTGAGTTGCCCCATCCGGTGGCGTAGAAGCCGGTGCTGTCACTCGCGATGTCATAGATGCCGGACTTCGCCGACGAGCCGTTCCGGACGATGTCGTTGACGGCCATCGGATACAGCGTGGTTCCGGTGGTGGTACCGACCATGGCCAACCCGAAGCCCTTGGTGGAGCCGTCGACGCTGGTGAAGTTCCCGGCCAGCACGATCCTGCTGCCGTCCGGTGAGACCGCCAGTTGCCGGACGTCCCCGCCGGCGACCTTCGGGGCCCAGGTGGTCAGGGCCCCTGCGGTGGTGAAAGCTGCCGCCCGGCTGCGGGACACGCCGTTGGCGGTGTTGAAACCGCCGACCACGTAGACGGTCGAACCACGGACCTGGACCCCGTAGGCGGACCCGTTCAGGTCGGGCGCGAAGGCCAACAGCTTGCCGGTGCCCGCGGCGAGCGCGGCGATCCGGTTCCGGGTCACACCGCCCACCTTGGTGAAGGTGCCGACGATGTAGATCGTGGTCCGGTCCGGTGAGACGAGAACGTTCTTCACCTCGCCGTTGACGTCGGGGTTGAAGCTGCTGATCAGGGCGCCGGTGGTCAGGCTGTAGGCGAGCAGGTTGTTCCGGGTCACTTCTTTGACCCCGGCGGCGGCACCGGCCGGACGGGCCTTGGTGAACTTGCCGCCGGCGATCACCGTGGTGCCGACCACAGCCTGGTTCCAGACCACACCGTTGACCTGGGTGGTCGGCAGCGGGGTGCCGCCGATCGAGGTGTCGGTGGTGCTGACCGCGGGTGCGGCGTGGGCCGACGGTGTCGGTCCGGCCAGCCAGCCGATCCACAACAACAGCAAGTGTCGCCGGCACGAGCACTCGGTAGCGCGATCGGAAAAACGCCAGCATTCATCCCCCCGGAGATCGCTGCCCAGGGCCCTCGTCCGGCCTTGTTGCCGGACGCGCTGCCCGGAGATGTATTCGTCATAGAAATTTGAACGGATTGGTCTGGACCCCGGTCGCCGCCCTGGTCGGGACACAATGGGCGGCATGACGAGCGTGCAGCGGATCCTGATCACCGGAGCCAGCCGAGGGATCGGGGCTCAGCTCGCCGAGGCGTTCGCGGCCACCGGGGCGCGGCTGGTGATCAGCGCCCGCAACGCCGACCAACTGGCCCGCCAAGCCGACGAGCTGGCTGGGCGGCACGGCGTCGAGGTGATCCCGGTGGCGGCCGATCTGGCGGAGCCGGACGCCCCGGAACGGCTGGCCGAGCGGGCCTGGGCAGCCTTCGGTGGCCTGGACGTCCTGGTCAACAACGCCGGCCTGTCCCACCCGGAGACGGTGCTGGAGCTGAGCGCCGAGGCGCTGGACGCCACGATCGGGGTGAACCTGCGGGCCCCGGCGCTGCTCGCCGCGCGGGTCGGACGGCTGATGGCGCAGCGGAACGCAACAGAGACGGTCCCTTCCGCGGCAGCCGGATCACAGGCCAAGGGCTCGGGTTCGATCATCACCATCGCCTCGACCGCCGGGCTGCGGCCGCTGGACGAGCACTTCAGCTACTGCCTGGCCAAGGCCGGCCTGATGATGGCCACCCAGGTGCTGGCCCTGGAACTCGGCCCACACGGAGTCCGGGCGAACTCGATCTGCCCGACCGTGGTGTTGACCGCGATGGGTCAGCAGGTCTGGGGAGACCACCCTGCCAAAGCCGCCCCGATGCTGGCCAAGATCCCGCTCGGCCGGTTCGTCGAACCCTCCGAGGTCGCCGACGCCGCCCTCTGGCTCGCCTCCGACGCCGCCGCCATGGTCAACGGCATCACCCTGCCCGTCGACGGCGGGCTGCTGCTGAGCTGATCGGGCACGAACGACGGGGCCGCCGGATCTCTCCGGCGACCCCGTCGCGCTGTGTTCACATCTGGGTGCGAACCCGTGTCCGACCCGGTGTTCAGGCCCTCTCGGGCGTCACCGCCCCGATCAGATCCGGTCCCGCTTGTCGATGGCGACGGCGCCCTGGGCCGAGACGCTGACCGTCACCTTCCCGTTGGCCCTCACCGTGACCACATTCCCGGTGCACCGGGTGTGGGTCTTGACCCCGCTGATCAGATCGCAGTAGCGGCCGGCGGCCAGGCCGGTCTGCACGGTCACGCTCTTCGCCGCGGTGCCGTTGTTCAACGCCACCCAGCCCTTCGCACCCCGGCTGAAGGCGATCAGGTTGGCCCCGTCGTCGTACCAGTTCGCCTGCTTGGCCTTGCCGACGTAGTTGGCCCAGCCGACCATGCTCAGCACGCCGGGGTTGCGGTCGACGCAGACCCAGGTCGCGGTGTCGGAGCAGTTGGTGTCGGTGACCAGGCCGTTGCTGTCGGCGGGCGGCGAGTCGTCGACGACGTTCCAGGCGAAGCTGGCGTAGACCTGCGGGGTCCCGTAGCCGGAGGCGAGCAGGAACTCGTTGGCCAGGATGTTCTTCGCGCCGTCCTTGTAGCTCAAGCGCGTCACCGTTGCGTTCGGTGTCGTGGTTCTGCACGAAGGTCAGGGTCTTGTCGCTCGGCGGCAGCCCGGAGTCCGCACCGAACACCTTGAGGGTGGCGAGACTGCCGGTGGCGTTCGTCGGGTAGGACTTGAACGCGTTCTTGATCTGCACGTCGGCGTCCAGCCCGAGCACGCTGCCGCTGCTGGTGAAGGCCATCGGTGAGAGCAGGCCCGGTCCGCCGCCGAACACCTCGAGCGCCCAGTACGGCTTCTCCCCGTCCTTGGTCTTGCGCAGCTTGGCGTAGATCGCGTCCAGATCGGGCTGGCCGATGTGCTTGGCCGCGTCCACCCGGAAGCCGGAGACGCCGTAGCCGATCAGCTTGTTCAGGTAGGCGGCGATGGTGTTCTGCACCTTCGCCTTGCCGGTGTCGAGGTCGGCCAACCCGACCAGGTCGCAGTTGCGGACCTGCTGCAGGTTGTTGTAGTCCTCGATGCCGCCGCTGGCCGACGGGCAGGCGTTGGTGTAGGTGTGGAAGTCGGTCTCGTTGTAGACGCCCGGGTAGTTGCGTCGCTGGAAGCTCACCCCGCCGTAGGACGTGTCGCCCTGGCCGGTCATGTGGTTGATCACCGCGTCGACGTAGACCTTCACCCCGGCCGCCCGGCACGCCTTCACCATCTGCTGGAACTGCAGCTCGGTGCCCATCCGGCTGGTCAGGTTGTAGTCGACCGGCTGATAGACCTCCCACCAGGGGTGCAGGATCGTGTCGCTGCCGTTGCCGAGCGCGGTCCGCTTGACCGAGTCCTGCGGCGGGGCGACCTGGACGCCGCCGTAGCCGGCCGGGCCGAGGACGTCGGTGCACTCGGTGCCGATCGAGGTCCAGTTCCACTCGAACAGGTTGGCGATCACCCCACGGTCGCTGGAGGCGACCCGGGCGGCGGCCTCGGCCTTGCTGGCCTTGTGAGCGGTGAGTTCGGCGACCTGGGCCCGCTGGGCGGGCGTCCGGGCGATCACCGGTGCCGGCTTGGCGGTGCTGCTCGGGCTGGGTGTGGCCGGCGTGGTGGGACGCTGGGCGTCGGCCACCGTGTTGGCGCTCAGGGTGAGTCCGGCGACCAGGGCGGTGGCCGAAGCGACAGCCAGGCCCCGGCGGAGCCGGAGCCTGGAGCGGCGTGGACGGGCAGGGAGATGCGTCATTGATCCTCCGGGAAGTCGTGGCGAGAAACCTCGCCCCCTGTTCCTAGTGGCCGGAATCCCAACCTGTCAAGGAATCCGAGCGACCGACCTGAACGGTGGGTCGACGCCTGGACCCGCTCCGGTGCTCGGCTGACCCGGCGACGAGGTAAGCCCTTACGCTCCGGTCAGCGTTGACGTAAGAAAAACGACGGCGGTCTCGCCCGATTGCTGACAACTCCTTACCGACGCACCAGCACTTGTGGTGGGTTCACTGAGTGGAGTCCTTGGGTGGGACGATCTGAGGATGACAGTCAGACTCGGCAACGTCGCCTTCGACTGCACCGACGTGCTCGCCGTGGCCACCTTCTGGTCAGCTGTTCTTGGCCGGTCACCAGACGTGGGAAGCAGCGCTCAGATCGCCACCATCGGTGGAGCGGAGAAGTTACGCCCTGAACCGGCCTTCTACTTCGACGAAGTAGCCGAGAACGAGACCACCAAGAATCGCATCGATGGACTGTCATGCAGGACCCGGAAGGCAACGAATTTTGCCTCGCAGCACACCTTCGCCGACGGCATCGCCGACCGCACCACCGGCTGGGTCCACTACAACCACCGCTACTACGACCCCACCACCGGCAGCTTCACCCAAGCAAGACAATCTCGACAACCCCCTCGACGCAGCCAACCGCTACGCCTACGCCGGCGACGATCCCATCAACGTTACTGACGCGTCGGGAGAAGAGTCGTTTAGCAAGTTTGTTTGCAAGTGATTTGTAGCTACCATCAGCGTTACCTACGGATTGGCGGCACCCGAAGTCAGAGTTGTGAAGGTGCAAGCCTGGCGGTGAAAGGCTTGGCCAAGGTAGGGCCGAAGTACGCTCTTGGTCAGACTGTGAGTTTGACAACCGATGGAGTCGAGCCTTGCGCACCTGACCCCGACCCAAACTTGTTTGGGCATTTCGCAGCCGCCGAAGCGCCGTAGAGATCCAGCAGAAAGTTAACTAGATGTTACCCCACGACAGGCTGCTCGCAGCGGCTGGAGCCGTCCTAATTCTTGGCAGTGTAGGCATCTTCTTCCTTTTCCACCTACCAGACTTCGTCGACAACCTTATATTTATGATGGGTCTAGCTTTAATAGTGCCGTTTGTTTTCCGTCTACTTCGAGGAAAACCTCAAGATAACTGATTCAATTGTTGTCGCCGCCGCTTCTACATGCCTGCAGGCAGGCACAGGATGCGGGTGATCCATGGAGCAAAATCGTGGGCTATTCAAACCACGGCTCAGTCTTCCGGCGCCCGGACTTCGAACGACTCTGTCGGTCTGACGTCGTCACGTCAGACGCAGCACGACAGTCAGCACGCCTAGCAGAATGGCAAGCGCCCCAAAGACCAAGGCTACGGTCAGCAGCCGTCGTCCTTGTCGGGACGGCCCTTTGGATCCTCAACGGACGGCTGGCCGTTCGCACTCGAACGCCAGCGCCGCCGGAAGCGGCGCCAACGTCAAGTTGGTCGAGGCCTACGCCACCAACAGCGGCATCCTGGTGGTCGTCATCCAACTCAGCTCCTAAGCCGGGACCCTCCGGATTGATGGTGCTTCGTTCACACCGAGCGGAGGCGACCGAACCCAGGACGGGCTCAACAACGAGACAGAAGTCGATGGAGGTGAAAAGGCGCTGACCGCCTTCAGCTTCGACACGGCTACGTCGCCGGGCAAGCTGCGGCTCAATATCGGGAAAGTCGATCCCCACGAATCGACGTCTTCGGCTCAGATCACCACACTCACGATGACAATCAAGTAGCACCGGGATAGCACCAGGCCGTCAGCATCGGTCTAGGCCGCGAGGTCGTGGCAGCCCGAAATTCGTACAGTCATGACCAGGCTGACGTTCGATGGACGTGATGCACCGACTTGGTGCAGAGGACTTCGCGTCAGCCGTGCCGCCACCGGGCCCGGATATCTCCGGCCTCGTAGCTGCAGACCATCCGGACTCCACGAACCGTGACACCGGTTGCACCCTCAGGGCTGCAGAAGGCGCCAGGATGTACGACCGCGAGCGGGACGGATGACTTTTTCGGCTTCGGTGCCGTCTTCGGTTTCGGTGCCGGCTTCGGTTTCGGTGCCGGCTTCGGGTCTGGTGCCGGTTCTCCCACCGGCTGCGGGGTGGGAACGCTGACCCGTGCCGAGGTCGGCAGCGTCTGCCCGGGGCAGGCGAGGAGGATGCGGGCGATGGCGTCGTGTTCGGCCGGCGTCAACCACAGGTGGTAGCGGGCCTTGACCGCGACCTGGCGGGCCACGTAGCTGCACCGATACGACTTATGAGTGGGGAGCCAGGTTGCGGCGTCGCCGTCGCCTTTGCTCTCATTCGAGTGGCTGTCGACGGCCAACAGGTTCAACGGGTCGTTGGCGAACTGGGTGCGCTGGGCTGGGGTCCAGCCGGCCGCCCCGGTCTGCCAGGCATCACTCTCGGCGACCACGTGATCGATCTGGATCGTGACCGGACTCGTGCCGCGTCGGAAGCTGATCTTGGTGGCCGTGTAGGGGCTGATCAGGGTGCCGGCGGCGACCACGCAGCCGTGCGTGCCCGGTTTGGTGTGCAGGCCGGTCAGGTCCCGGCGCAGGACGTCGTTGCGTTGATCGCAGCCGTTGCGGTCCACATCAGTCCAGGCCGAACCGAACTGGCCCCGGCTGTAGCCGGTTTTCGCGGCCCGGCCTTTGATCGACAAGCCGGCCAGCGCCGTCGCCGCAGGCCCTGAGGGTTTCGGTGTCGGCCGCGGCGGTTTCGTCGTGGTCAACCGGGCCGACGGTGATGGCGCCGGTGATGCTGATGTGGGAGCTGCTGTGGGCGATGCCGTCTGAGATGTCGGGGACGGTGTGGAGCTTGGTGTGGGTGTGGTGGACTGCCTGGTTGCGGGCGTTGGCGGAAGCGAGACCGGTGATGTCGTGGCCGGGGCGGGGCTGGTCGTCTCGGTGTCGGCCGGGGCGGGTCCGGCGATCGCTGTGCCCGTGATCAGCAGGGCGAGTCCGGCGACGGCGGTCACCGCGGCCGGCCGCCGGGCCGGCCTGCGCCGATGAGCTGTGTGTCGTCTTGCCGATCGGATCAGCCGGACGATGCCCAGCACAGCTGCGGCGATACCGCCGAACATGAGAAAGCCGCTGAAGCCGGCGAACAGGCCGAACAGGGCGATCAGAACGACGACGGCCCAGCCGACCTTGCCCCGCCAGAACGGACGGGTCGAAGCCTGCTGTCCGGTATCGGCCACAGTCCGGTTCGAGGTCGGGGCCGATTCGGGGTCGTCGGTCCAGAACTGCCATCCCGGTGGCGGCGTAGGCCACCCAGGCGAGGGCTTCCATCCGGGCGGGGGTGTCCATTCCGGTGGAGGCGACGGCCAGCCGGGCGGGGGGTTGAAGCGACTCGGCATGCTCTCCTTCGTTGGCGCAAGCTGGGATGAAAAGTTAGTTCAACACAGCTATGGGTCGGCCGGTCGAGACTTTGCGTCATCAGTGGCCAAACCGTTACCTGAGCCTTCCAGCCAGCCTCAGACGGAGCCTGGCGCGACGAAGAACGGCGCCCCGGACGCAGACGACACTCCACGCCGGCAGACGTGCTCGAGCAGCACATGCCGACCAGATTCGGCCGGGCCCGATCCGGTGCGAGACGGGTGCTCGTAAAGGGTCAAGAGAGCCGAACAACCCACTTACTTTGTATAAGATATATTATGGGCCAGCTTCGGATTGGTGAGGGGAGACACCCGAAGAGGCTGTGGCTCAAAGCTCTCGGATGGCAAAGTTGCATCATGCCGCAGCCAGTGGTCCCCCTGGAGCTCAAAGCGCGGACGCGCGCCCGGCCGGTCTCGACAATCTTCTGGATCTGCGGGACCGGAGGTAGCTTCTTGATCTTCGTTGTCCTGGGCGTGGCCTATCTTGCCTGGGACACCTGGGACGCAGCCCAATACCCAGACGGCGATGGCCAAGCGGGAGCAGCAATCGGGTTCGTTGTCTGGGTGAGTGGCGCGGCGGTCGCTCTCGTGTGGGGTTGTGCTGACGGCTGGAGGGGTAGGTCGTTACTAGAGGTACTCGTTCGGTGGGGGCTCGCCGGGCTGGCTTCATTTGTCGGTGAGATGGTCTATGCCCAGGTGATGGACTCAGAGACGTTCTGGTTGGACAGCGCGTTGCGAGGACTGGTGATCAGCGGCCTCTGCGTAATCGGCGCAGGTCTGGGTTGGCTGGTAGGCGGCCACCTGCCTGCCGACTCGGGTGGCGCCAGACTCCGGGTGCTGCCGTGGGCGGACGCTTCCCGGCGTCGCTGAACCAGTCCTCGGACGCATTCCATCTAGCAGCTGTCCGGAGTCGAGGTTTGGCTGTCCAAATACTGTGTTCGCGCTGCCCCGGTGCTGAGGAGGGGCCCCTGGGTTGACGGAACGTAGATTGTCGGACGATTGCTCACACCGCTCCGATAGGCCCAGGTTCGTTGGGCGGCCAGCTGAGCTTGCTCGCGTCGACGCTGTAAGAGCCCTCAAGGAATTGCAGCGACATCGCATCGTCTCCGTAGGCCTCAAGCGATATGGAGATCCCAAGGTCTTCCGGAATGTCGCGGACTGAGTCTGCGAGCCAAATCCTGGCGTCGCCCACGTCGCTCGGGATTGCGGGCCGCGACGGTCACGGATGCGCCCGCGGCGCTCAGGGCGCGGGGTCGCCTCGAGGCCGAGACAGCCGTGTCCGCCGGTGACGACGACCTCCTTCCCGCTGAGGTCGACGCCGTCGAGTGATGACCGAGCGGACGCCAGACAGCCTGGGTCAGCGAGAGGGCAGCCGTCGGGTGTCCAGTGGCGTCTCCACCGCCGTGCCGTCCGGGCCGGCCTCGACCCGGTAGGCCGATGCGCCGTCGGCCTCGCTGACCGCCTCCACCAACTCCGTGCCGCGGTAGCGCAGGCCGGCGCCGTCGTCGGTGGCGAAACCGTCCGGCAGTGTGCCGTCGGCGACCAGCCGCTGGAACAACGGCCGACGCTGCGGCTCGGCGTCGTAGTGCACACCGTTGGAGTACGGCAGCAACGCGAGTCCGTCGGTGACCGGGCGCAGCGTCGGCCCGAACGAATCGGTGGTACCGCCGACGTGCCAGCAGATCGAGCCGGCCGAGACGCCGGTGAGCACCACGCCGGCCTGCCAGACCCGCCGCATGATCGCGTCCCAGCCGTGCAGCCGCCAGATCGCCAACAGCCCGGCCACGCTGCCGCCGAGGACCCAGACGACGTCCTGCGCGAGCAGATGCGCTTCGGGGTCGGGCAGGTTGGGCATCGAGAACGCACTCAGGTGCGAGGCCTGGAAGCCGCGCAACGAAGCCGCCTCATAGAGCGCGGTCAGGGCGAACGGGTTGTCGCCGCTGGCGGTGGCCAGGAAGCAGATCTTCGGCGCGCGCCCGCTGACCCCGGACAGGTCGATCGCGTAGTCGGTGAGCGGGCTGAACTCCCATCGGGTCCGCTCACCCGGGACGATACCGCCCGAGGTGGCCAGGATGGTCGGCGCATCGGCACTCACCCGCTCACCCTAGCCAGGCTCGCGGCCGCAGGACGACCGAAATCAGCCCCACGGGTCGGAGTCCGGACGGCTGACCCCGACCAGCTCACCTCAGCGGCAGCTCAGTCCGTGGCCGAAGCGGAACAGCGGGTCGGCGGTGTCGAAGGCCACGTCGCTGCGGCTGTCGAGGACGGCCTGGGTGAAGGAGGGAAGGTCGAACGGCAGCCGTCCCCGGGGTACGGCGTGCCCGAAGACCAGATCGAGGAAGGCGCGACAGATGTCCACGATGGTCGGAACCGTCGCGAACGCCCATCTCTTCGACCTGCGCCCGGCCTCCGGGTGGCGGGTGGTGGCGTAGAACCAGCTCGTGGACGTCATGGTCACCGGAAACTCATGACACGGAGGGACATTCCGATGACCGTTGCCAGGCCGTGCAGGGCCCGGGCTCAGCTCAATCTAGGAGAACATCTGGTTTCCTGGCTCCCAGACCACACCCCCCGCTCGGGCTGGACTGTCACACTCGCCGTAGGTGGTCGAGGTCGTCAGCGCATCCCGAGCGAGCGCTGCCAGGAATACACCAGTCGCCGGATCAGATCGCCGAACGCCCTCTCTGCAAAGGAAACCCATGTCAGCACCGTCAGGGACGACCAGCACCGCCAGCACCGGGGTCTCGCCACTCCTGCGCCTGTTCCAGGTTCTGGCGGCGCTCTCGGTGCTGAACGTGCTGTTCCAGTTCATCACCGCCGGTCAGCTCTTCCCCGCCGGTGGCCCGCAGGAGCTGCACAGCGCCGGAGCGATCGTTTTGCACGTGATCAGCGGCCTCGCCGCCGTCGCCGCGGTCGTTCTCTGGCGGCAGGGCAGGCTCGGGCTCAAGGTGATGATCCTGGCGGTGCTGGTCTTCGGCTACACCTTCGTGCAGGCCGCGATCGGCGGATACGAAACCCTCTACGTCCACGTCCCCGGAGCGATGCTGCTCACCGCCGGGGTCGTCTGGCTGCTGATCTGGGCGTTCAGGCCCGCCACCCGTTGACGCTGCGTCGGTCGAGCCCGGCCGATCGTCACCACCCCTCCAACACCAGGGAATCGCCCTCGGCGCAGGCGATCAGGGCCCGACGGACGTACCCGATCGTGTCCGCGGGCAGGTGTCGTTGGGGCGCCCAGACCAACTCGCTGCATTTGGCCGGCTCGCCGATCCTCGGCGTCCCCACCCAACGATCGACGACGAAGAAGAAGTCCACGTACTCATGATCAGCGGCGGTCTCCGGTGCACGATGTGCGACGACGCTCAGCTGGCAGGCTTCGGGTTCGACCGTGATCTTCAGCTCTTCCGCCAGCTCTCGCACCAGCGCGGTTTTGACGTCCTCACCGCCGTCGATGTGACCGGCGGGCAGGCTCAGCGCTCCATCGCGGTAGCCCGACCCGGCTCGCCGGATCAGTAGGACGTGGTTGTCGTCACGGAGGATGCCGTAGACCTCGACGACGGCACGGGATCGGTCGGCAGGCACGACGCCACCGTGAGCGAGCTGGTCAAGGATCTTCATTGTCAGACAGTCCGCGTGGTGCACCCGCACAAGCGCAGGATGAATCCGTGACTGAGCGGCGGCTGGAGGGTGGAAACACGGGCGGCGCGGTCCGTCTCGGTGACACGGTCCGTCGAACAGCCGGGGCGTGGACCCCGTCGGTGCACCACCTGCTGCAGCATCTCGACCGGGTCGGTTTCGCCCAGGCACCGAAGGCGTTGGGCTTCGATGACCAGGGACGGGAGGTGCTGTCCTACCTGCCCGGCCACACGGTGGGCGCCCACCGACCCTGGCCGACCTGGGTCCATTCCGACGACGCACTGGTCCAGGTCGCCCAGTGGCTCAGGAACTATCACGCGGCCGTGGCGGACTACGTGCCCCCGCCCGAGGCCGGCTGGCGTGCGGGCGGACGTTGGCAGCCGGGGTTCATCGTCGGCCACAACGACGCAGCTCCCTACAACGCGGCCTGGGACGACCACGGTCACCTTGTCGGGTTCTTCGACTGGGACTTCGCAGCCCCGGCCGAGGTGGAGTGGGATCTCGCCTTCACCCTGTTCGCCTGGGTGCCGCTGCACGCGCGCCACGTCGTCCGAGCAGAAGGTTTCACCGACTTCGAGAACCGGGCTCGGCGACTCCGTCTCTTCCTGGACGCTTACGGCTGGGACGGCGATCCGGCCGCCCTGCTCAACACGATGCGAGCGCGGGTGTTGTCCTCGGCCGACGGCATCGAGGAGACCGCCCGTCGCGGTGACCCCGCCTACCAGCAGATGGTCGAGCAAGGGGTGGCGAGTTCGCTGCGCACCGCTGCAGCCGAGCTGACCAGGGACGCCGCCGGCCTGGTCGAGCCGCTCACCTGAGCGCTCCTGGCCATCCCGGTCCGACCGTGGGACTAACGAGACAGCAGTTCCTCGGTGCGCGGGTCCGGGCGGCCGGCGAAGAACCGGTCGAGCACGGCGGTGAACACCGGCCGTTCGGGAGCGACCGCAGCGAACAGAGTCATCGATGAGCGCAGCTTCACCGCGTCGATGTCGCCCATGATCGAGTCAGCATTCGCACCCGGCGCGGTCTCGCGAACCGTCTCGGCACACTCGATCAACCGTGGGCCGAGCACCGGCTGGTCGAGGTAGGACTTCGCCTCGGCCGCGCCGCTGATCGCGTAGAACTGCGAGGTCGCGCTCAGCCCGAGGCCGGCCAGCTGCGGGAAGACGAACCAGATCCAGTGGCCGCTCTTCCGGCCGCGGCGCAGCTCGGCCAGCGCCTGGTCGTAGACCCCGCCGTCCTGGGCGGTGACGAAACGCTGCAGCTCGAACGGGTCGTCGGCCCCGCCGTTGACGGCACCGGATTCAGCCACGACCGCTGATCCAGTCGGGCAGCACGCCGCTGGCCAGGACGGCCCGGCGCATCGGGGTCACCAGCTCGATCAGCCGCTCCGTCCGCTCGGGCCCGAGATGGTCGAACGCAGCGGTCGCCAGCGCGTCGGTCTGATCCTCGATCTGTTGCCGCAACCGACCGCCCGCCTCGGACAGGCCGCCCTCGGCGTCCAGCAGACCGCGTTGCCGCAGCCGGTCGGTCGCGGCCTCCCACTGGTCGCCGTGCCAGCCCCGGGTACGCCGGACGAACTCGGTGTTGTGAGCGAACAGGCCACCCACGACGAGGGCTTCGACCGGGTCGAGCGGGGCTCCGGTGAGCGTCGCGACGTGGCCGTCGCCGCGGTGCTCGCGGATCAACGATGCCGCATGCCACAGCACCAGCAGCGGATCCTCCGGCCACTCCAGGGCGGCGTGCGCGGCGTACAGCGGACGTCCGGCCTCGGTGGTGATCGAAGTGGTCAGGCCTTCGCTGGCCTGCCGGGCCAGCTCGGCCGCCTCCGCGATGTCGTCGGCCGCGACCGCGTCACCGAGCGCGGGACGAAGTGCCGCCAGCACACCGGCCCTGCGGGCGGCCTGGATCTGTTCCGGGGCGGCGATCTGCCAGCAGGCCGGCAGCGCCTTGCGGATCAGCTCGGGTGCGAAGACGTAGAAGGTGGCGATGGTGAGCTCCGGCCCGACCGCGCCCATCGCGGCGGACCGGGCCGCGAAATAGGAGAGCCGGGGGTGCAACCCGAGGTCGACGTAGGCCTGGGTGGTCTCGGGTGCGAAGTAGCCGATCACGTGCAGCGTCTCCAGCCCGCCCCAGGCACGCCGGGCCCGGGCGATCGAATCCGTGCGTGTCGTGTCCTGTGCTGTGTTCGTCAACCCGTGGTCCATGCGTTCTGTCTAGCCCAGTCCATCCGTTCGACTCACCCCGACCCCGCAGCGGGCGGTCCCAGCCGGGCGGTGAGGATGGGTGCGTGCGGATCGCCACCTGGAACGTGAACTCGATCGGCGCCCGGCTGCCCCGGCTGCTGCCGTGGCTGGCCGAGCGGGAGCCCGACGCCGTCGCCCTGCAGGAGACCAAGTGCGCCGACGAGAACTTCCCCTTCGACGAACTGGCCGAGGCCGGCTACCAGGCGATGCACGTCGGCGACGGGCGCTGGAACGGGGTGGCGATCTTGTCCCGGGTCGGGCTGGAGCCGCTCTCACGGGCCCTGCCCGGCCTGGACGAACCGGTCGAGCCGCGCTACGCCCGGGCCCGGTGCGGGCCGCTGAACGTCACCTCGGTCTACGTGCCGAACGGACGCTCGTTGGACGATCCGCACTATGCCTACAAGCTCGACTGGCTGGCCCGGCTGCGGCACAGCCTGGACGACCTCGACCCGGACGCACCCCAGGTGATCATGGGCGATTTCAACGTCGCCCCCACCGACGCCGACGTGTTCGACATGGCGTCCTTCGACGGCTCCACCCACGTCACCGCACCGGAGCGGGCAGCGGTGGAAGCCTTACTGGACTGGGGTCTGGACGATGTCGAGGCCAGGCCGGGCAAGGGCGACCGGCCGTTCACCTACTGGGACTACCGCGCCGGCATGTTCCACAAGGACCTCGGGATGCGGATCGATCTGGTGCTGGCCACCCGCGGTCTCAGCGTCACCGACGCGTTCGTGGATCGTGAAGCACGCAAGGGAAAAGGGCCCTCGGATCACGCACCGGTGATCGTCGATTTCGAACTCGACCTGAGCTGATCAGGCGGCCAAAGTGCCACGCAGCCCCACCCCCGGCCGTGCCTCCGGATCCAGCACGCCGTCGCTGACCACAGCCGTGCCGGCGACGACCACGTGGACGAAACCACGGGAGGGGGCCAGCCGGGTGAAGTCTCCGCCCGGAGTCACCCCGGCCGGGTCGAAGACGGTCAGGTCGGCGTCCATCCCGGCCTGCAGCCGGCCCTTGCGTCGCATCGCCGGGACGGCCGAGTCGAGGATCCGGGCCGGCACCAGCGTGCAGCGGCGCACCACCTCCGGCAGCGACAGGACACCGAGATCGCGCGCCAGCCAGCTGAGCGCCATCGCGAAACAGCCCGAACTGCGGGGATGGGCGAACACCCCGGGCGGCAGTGGCCAGACGTCCTCGGTCAGCGCCCGTTCGGCGTCCGCGCGGCCGACGGCATCTCCCTCGCCCGGACCGACGTAGGTCATCGGCATCGCGTCCGAGGCGACCGCCCCGCCCGGGAACGTCAGGCACCGCATCAGCAGCGACGTGTCCGTCGGGTCGGCGAGGTCGTAATTGTCGATGATGCACAATCCACCGGGGTCGCTCTCCCGCAGCTCGAGCAGCCGTTCGGTGCCGGAAACCCTTTCCTGCAACGGAAGATAGGTCAGATCGGTCGGGCGCATCCCGTTGCGCTCCATCTGCTCCGGAGACAGGAACGCGGCCCCGATCACCGTCGACCCGGCCGGATACGGGTAGGCCTCGGTGGTGATCCGGACGCCCCGGCCCTGCGCCTCCAGCAGGGTGTCGGCGATCCGGTCGGCCAGTTGCAGCGAGGTCGAGTTCAGGTGGCACAGATGGACCGGGGCGTCGAACCGCTCGGACGCGCTGATCAACTCCGCCACCGCGTCCAGCGCGCTGCCCGGGCCGCGCGGGGCGATCGAACGGGCGTGGACGAACAGCGGCTGGTCGACCTCGGCGGCCAGCCGGGCCAGCAGGTCGAGCTCCTCGGGCCGCGAGCCGGGGACGTAGCCCTGCAACAACCCGACGCCGATCGCCCCCTGCTCGACCTGCTCCCGGACCCGGTCGACGATCCGCCGCTCCTGCGCCGCATCGGCGGCCGCGCGCCAGTGGGGCCCGTCCTGATACCGCTCGAACATGCCCAGCGGCACCCGGAAGTGCGGATCCTCCGCCGGGGTGCGGATCGGGGCCTCGTCCAGCTCGGCCATCCGGCTCAGCGCCCAGCCGGCGGCGTAGCCGTAGTTGATCGGCCGGCCCTGCTCGCTCGCCCAGTCGTGGTGGGCGTTCACCGGCAGCGCTCCACCCTCGAGCTCGAGGGCGGTGGTGACGCCGTCCAGCGCCTGCAATCGGGCGCCGTTGATGGTCTGGGCGTGACTGTGCAGATCGATGAAGCCGGGTGCGACGACCAGTCCGGTGGCGTCGATCCTCCGGTCCGCCGGCGGCGCCGGGTCGGCGACCGACCCGGTCGCGGTGATCTCGCCGCCGGCCAGCGCCACCCAGCCGGTCTCGTCCCGGCCCGTCTCCGGGTCGATCAGCCGGCCGTGTTCGATCAGCAGCTCGCAATGACCGGGCTCACGATGACCTGCCATGGCCTCACGGTAGCGACCGGCGCTCGGACCCGGCGGGACGGTAAGCGCACCCCGGGGGATCTGCCTCAGGCCGGGACGAGGCCACCGTCGCGATAGCGCCGGAAGGTCCGGGCGAACGACTCCTCGGTGCTCCGATAGCCGGTGAAGCCGGCCAGCCGGGACTTCGTCATGTCGGTCACGACCTCCATCTCGCGGCCCAGGTCGGCGTCGGTGTGCCACCAGGACGCGACCCTGTCCAGTTCGGGCTCGGCCAGGTCGTGGCGTTCCGCGATCCGGCGCCAGTCGTCCTCGGCTCCGGCCATCTGCTGCTCCAGCGGTCGCGCCTCGTCGCCGAACCCCTCGACCAGAGAGGGGTCGACGCCGAGCAGTTCGGCGATCCGCGGCCACATCCGCCGCCAGCGGAAGATGTCACCGTTGACCACGTTGAACGCCTCGTTGGCCCCGGCGGGCTCGGTGCTGGCCCAGACCATGTGGTCGGCGAGCAGGGAGGCGTCGGTCATGTCGACGAGGCTGTCCCACTGGGTCCGGCTGCCGGGGAAGGCGAACGGGCGCCCGTCCTCCCGGCTGAGGGTGGCCGCCGCAGCCAGGGTCAGCGCCATGTTCATGGCGTTGCCGACGGCGTAGCCGATCACGGTGTGCGACCGGTGCACCGACCAGGAGAACCCGGACCGCGCGGCTGCCTCGAACAGTGCGTCCTCCTGGGCGTAGTAGAAGTTCGGGTAGGGCAGCCGGGGCTCGCTCTCCCGGAACGGCGTGTCCGGCATGTCGCCCTTGCCGTAGGCCTCGAACGGCCCGAGGTAGTGCTTCAGGCCGGTCACCAGTGCCACGTGCTCGACCGGCGCGTGCTCCACCGCGGCGAGCAGATCGGCCACCATCGCCTTGTTGACGACGATGTTCTCCGCTTCGGTCTCCCGCCGCGACCAGGCGGTCAGGAACACGTGGGTCGGGCGCTGGCCGGCCAGCGCCGTCCGCAGGGCGTCCGCGTCGGTCAGATCGGCCCGGACCGAGGTGACGCCCGGGGTGTCGAGACCTCGGCGCGACAACGCCACGACGTCCCACCCGTCCCCGGTCAACCGCTCCACCAGGGCGGTACCGGTGATCCCGGTGGCGCCGACCACCAGGGCCGTCCGAGGGGAGGACGGCCGCGGACTCCCCAGCCCGTCACCGGTTCCGGCTGGCGTCTCGTGCTCGGTCTCGTCGCTGCTCACGCAGGCCCAATGCCCGGAGGCGTCCCGGCTATTCCGCCCGAGCCCGCCACTGCAGGTTCAGTCCCGGTCCAACCGCCGGATCGCCAACTCGGCCAGCACCGCGGCGCCGTCGCCGAGCACGGCGTCGTCGAAGGCCGCGGACGGGCTGTGGTTGAACGCGGCCTCGGCCGGATCGTTGCCGGTCAGCACGGCGCCGAGGAAGACGAAGCTGCCCGGCACCTCGGCCAGCACCCGGGAGAAGTCCTCCGAGGCGGCCCACGGATCGCTGATGTCCAGCTGGCGGTCGGCGCCCAGCAGGTCGGCGATGGTGGCCGCGGCGAAGGCGGTCTCGTCCTCGTCGTTCATGGTGACCGGGTACTGGGTGACGTAGTCGACCTCGGCGCTCAGCCCGTGCGCGTCGGCGATGCCGCGGATCAGCTTCGGCGCGATCTCGGTCATCGTGGCCCGGGCCGCCTCGGAGTAGGTCCGCACCGTGGCCTCGAACCGGGCCACCCCGGGGATCACGTTGGCCTTGCTGCCCGCCTGCAGCAGTCCGACGGTGACCAACACCGGGTCGAAGATGTTGAACCGGCGGGTCACCATCGATTGCAGCGCCATCACCATCTCGGCCACCACCGGCACCGGATCCTTGGCCAGATAGGGCGAGGCGCCGTGCCCGCCGGAGCCGTGGACGGTGACGTGCAGTTCGTCCGAGCCGGACAGCATCGCGCCGGGCTTGGTCATGAAGACGCCCTGGCGTTCCATCCCGGAGAAGACGTGCAACCCGTAGGCGGCCACCGGACGCGGGCCGGCGGCGTCCAGCAGGCCCTCGGCCAACATCACCCCGGCCCCGTCCCAGCCCTCCTCGCCGGGCTGGAACATGAACAGCACGTCACCGGGCAGCTCGTCGCGGCGATCGCAGAGCAGCCGGACGGCGCCGACCAGCATCGCCATGTGCAGGTCGTGACCGCAGGCGTGCATCGCGTTGTCGATGGTCGAGGCGTAGTCGAGATCGGTCTGCTCCTGGACCGGCAGCCCGTCCATGTCGCCGCGCAGCAGCACCACCGTCGGGGCCGACCCGTCGCGCCGACCGCCGCGCAGGATCGCGGTGATCGAGGTGGTGTCGGTGCCGGTGCTGATCTCCAGCGGCAGCCCGTCGAGGGCGTCCAGCAGCTTCTGTTGGGTGAGCGGCAGCTGCAGGCCGATCTCCGGTTCGCGGTGCAGGGCGTGGCGCAGTTCGGCCAGCTCGGGCTGCAGCGCGGCGGCGTCATCCAGCAGGGACATCTCGGCTCCGTTCGGTCGTCCAGGGCGGTCCGGCCAGCATGTCATCCGGTGGACGGCGCGGGCCCGGCCCCTCGTACGGTGAACTCGTACGGTGAAGCAGCCGAGAAGGGCGATCCGACGACATCGAGGGACGAGGACACGTGAGACACATCGACTGGGCCTTCGGGGCCGCGACGCTGCACCTGGTGGCGGCCGACGACCAGCCCGTCCGGTTGGCCGGGGTCGGTCTCGAACCGCCGGCCGGGGGTGTGCCGGTGCCGTTGGTGGAGATCGCCCTGAACCGGGAGGGCCGGACCGGACGCAGCCCGAACGCCCAGAACCGGCAGTACGCGGCCAGCAGCCGGCTCCGGTTGGTCGAGGCGGTGGAGACCGACGAGACCGAGCAGCCAGCCGAGGCCGGGAAGGACGGCGCGAAGGACGGAAGGACGGCGGGATCCGTCGGCTGACGGTCCGTCAGGCCGATCCGCAGACCGGCGCCGAGGTGCTCACCCGGTTCGAGCACCGGCCCGGCGCGACCGCCTTCCGGGTCGACCACGAGATCGTCAACCGCGGCTCGGAAGCGATCGGCGTGCAGTACGTCTCCACCCTCAACCTGGGCGGTTTCGCCGACGGCCCGATCGGCGAGCGACCAGACCGGCTGCTGTTGAGCCAGGTCCGGAACGCCTGGTTCGCGGAGTTCCGCTGGCTGACCCAGACGCTGGAGCAGGCGGGCATCGTCGACATCGGGCCGACCGGAGCCGCCGGTACCGAGCGGACCGCCGGCCAGAGTGAGGAGGAGAACCCGGGCGCCGACTTCTCCTCCCTCGGCCGGGTCGAGGTGGCCGGGATCGGCAGCTGGTCGACCGGCGACTTCCTGCCGGTCGGCGCGGTCACCGACACCGTCACCGGCCAGGCCTGGGGTTGGCAGATCGAACACAACGGCGGCTGGCAGTGGCAGGCGATGGATGTGGCCCGCGAGCTGAACGTCAGCCTCTCGGGCCCGAGCGAGGACCGACACGGCTGGTCGGAGACGCTGGCGCCCGGGGCGAGCTTCCGCAGCGTCCCGGCGGCGCTGGCCTGGTCCGGTGACGGGCTCGAAGGGGCCCTGGCCGAGTTGACCCGCTACCGCCGCTCGATCCGGCGCCCGAACGCCGACAACGAGCGCTGCCCGGTCATCTTCAACGACTACATGAACGCCCTGATGGGCGATCCGACCACGGAGAAGTTGCTGCCGCTGATCGAGGCCGCGGCGCAGGCGGGCAGCGAGTACTTCGTCATCGACGCCGGTTGGTACGCCGACGATCCGGGCTGGTGGGATTCGGTCGGCGCCTGGCGACCCTCGACCCGTCGCTTCCCGAACGGGCTCGGCGAGGTGATCGAGGCGATCACCGGCCACGGCATGGTGCCGGGCCTGTGGCTCGAGCCGGAGGTGGTCGGCGTCAAGAGCCCGGTGCTGGCCGAGCTGCCGACCGAGGCGCTGTTCAGCCGGGACGGCGTCCTGCTGGCCGAGAACGGCCGTTACCAGTTGGATCTGCGCCATCCGGCCGCCCGGGCGCACCTGGACGCGACGATCGACCGGCTGGTCGCCGACTTCGGCATCGGCTACTTCAAGTTCGACTACAACATCAACATCGGCACCGGCACCGACGTCGGCACCGATGGCTCGAGGATCGCGCCGGGCGCCGGGCTGCTCGGCCACAACCGGGCCTACAGCGACTGGCTCGACGGACTGTTCGAGCGGCATCCCGAGCTGGTGGTCGAGAACTGTTCCTCCGGTGGGATGCGGGTCGACTACGCCCAACTCAGCCGGCTGAGCCTGCAGTCGACCTCCGACCAGACCGACCCGGTCCGCTACGTCCCGATCGCCGCCGCCGCGCCGGCCTGTCTGGCGCCCGAGCAGTCGGCGGTCTGGGCCTATCCGCAGCCGGACTGGTCGGCCGACGTGAACGAGTTGACGATGGTCAACGCGCTGCTCGGCCGGGTCCACCTCTCGGGCCGGCTCGACCTGCTGGACGCCGCCGGCCGGGCCCGGATCGGCGACGGGATCGCCGCCTACAAGGCGATCCGGCACCGGATCCCGCAGGCGGTCGGGGTCTGGCCCCTCGGTCTGCCCGGCTGGTACGACCCGTGGTGCGCGGTCGGGCTGAGCGACGCCGAGGGCGTCCTGCTGCAGGTCTGGCGACGCGGCGGTCCGGACTCGATCAGCCTGCCGCTACCCGGTCTGCGCGGCCGGTCCGCCGACGTCCGTCGGCTCTATCCGGGCACCTCTGCGGACGAGCCGGGCCACACCGGCGCCGTTGTCGGCGACGCGAGCTCGGCGCTCTGGTCCGTGACGGACGGGGTGCTGACCGTCGGGCTGCCGCGGAGCCCGTCGGCCGTGCTGATCGAGGTGCGGCCCACCTCCTCACTGTGACCACTGATCGAGGGTTCGGTGGTCGAGGGTTCGGTGGTCGAGGGTTTGGTGGTCGAGGGTTCGGCGGTCGAGCGCCGTCGGACCTGGCGGGATAGGACCGGATCGCACCCAATCCGAACCCTGAGGTTCAGCTCAGGGTTCTGTGCTTGCGCTGTGTCCCCGGTTGCGGCAAGGTGAGCCCGTCCCGGGGGGGTCTGTCAGGCCGACGCTTTTCTCCATGGTGACGTCTGTTCACATTCGGAGGAGAGCCAATGGGCACCGCACGATCAACCCGCACTCGGACGCGCTGGGCGGCGCTGCTCGCCGCCTTCGTCACCACCGTGTTCCTGGTCATGAGCGGCGGGGTGCTCAGCGCCCACGCCGCCGTGTTGAAGGGGGCGATCACCGGTGTGACGACCTCGCCGGGGAAGATCGACTACGGCGACTACCTCCGCACCGACATCACCTTCTGCATCCCGGACGGGAGTAGCGCAGGAGACACCTTCAGCCTGACCTATCCGAACAGCTACACCGTCCTGCCGGACCGGTTCCCCGTTGACGACCAGAAGACCGGTGTGAATGTGGCGAACGTGGATATCAACGAGGGCACACGGGTGATCACCTTCACCCTCAACGCCTACGTCGAGAGTCATGACAATGTCTGCGGAGACGCCTTCTTCGAAAGCAAGGTGACCTCGCAGGGCGACGAGACTCTGCCGCTGACCTTCACCTCGAACGACGACTCGACCTTCAGATCGACCGTCACCGTCGGGCCGAAGCCGGCGGTCAGCGGCCAGGGCCCGCACAAGGTGGGCTCCTTCCCCACCGCCAATCAATGCCGCAGCACAACCGAGGACTGCCTCACCTGGCGGCTTCAGAGTGCCGTCGGCCCACTGACGGGCGGCACGATCACTGACAAGGCCGGGTCCAACTGGAGCTGGGACTGCGCGACGGTCAAGGTCGAGGTAGGGACGCCGTCCGCAGGTTTTCCGGGAGTGACCGGGTTGAGCGACTACGACGACGCCAGCGTGACGTGTAACCGGGACTCGCTGGCGGTGACCTTCAAAGCCGTTCCGGACGGCAAGCTGCTGCAGGTCCGGGCTGACACCACCGCAGCTGCCAAGGGAGGCAAAGGCGGGGTCAGCTACCCGAACACCGCGTCCTTCACCTGGGCAGGAGAAGGGTCCGAACAAGAGCCAGGCCATCGACACCTCGCTGGTTTCGGCCCGGGTCGGTGGCGCCGCCGCCGGCGTGCAGTCCGTCTCGGTCGGTGACTACGTCTGGTACGACAGCGACCACAACGGGATCCAGAACAGCACCGAGAAGGGCATCAAAGGGGTCACGCTGACCCTGACCGGGCCGTCCGGCGGCCCGGTGACCGACGTCAGCGGGAAGGCGGTCAAGCCGACCACGACGGACGCGAACGGCAAGTACCTGTTCCCGAACCTGCCGGTGCTGCCGGCCGGACAGCACTACACCGTCTCGGTCACCAAACCGACCGGCTTCTCCCCGACGCTGGCCAATGTCGGCAGCAACCGGGCGGTGGACTCCTCCACCGGGTCGGCCGAGTCGGGCAATCTGACGACCAACGGGGCGCAGGATCTGACCCTCGACTTCGGTTTCTACCGGCCGACGCCGACCACGCCGACCCCGACCCCGACTCCGACCCCGACGCCGACGCCGAGCCCCACTCCGACGCCGACTCCGAGCCCGACTCCGAGCCCGACTCCGAGCATCCGACCCCGACGCCGGCGGTGTTGTCGACCAGCCTCGGCGACTGCACCCCCGGCGGTGAGGCTCCCCGCTTCGACCCCGCCGGTGGCACCGATCACCACCATCGACACGGGTGCCGCCACCGGCGGCGCGAGCTGGCCGATCATCGGTGCCGGTTCGGTGCTGATCCTCGGTGGCCTGACCGGACTGCTGCTGATGCTCCGTCGGCGGCGCTCGCTGAGCTGAGCCGCAAGACTCGGTCGACGACCGAGCGATGAACATTGACCCCACGTCCTCCTCGGAGGGCGTGGGGTCAGTGGCGTCCGGGGCGGCTCAGCCGGTGGCCGGAACCGCGGTGACGATGACGTTGTCCTCGAAGTGCCAGCCGTTCGCGGTCCGGTAGGCCGGCCCGCCGCAGGTGACCAACTTCAGCCGACGGTCACCGCTCTTGGCGAAGGTCGGCAGATCGTCCCTGTCGTGCACCTCGATCGCCGTGGTCACCCAGTAGTGCGGGCGTCCGCCGCCGTCGGTGGTGACGACCACCGCGCCGGGCTGCAGCGAGGCCAGCCGGGTCATCGCCCCGGTCGCCCCGTTGTAGGTGACGTGGCCGGCCAAGACCGTCGTCCCCCGGGTCGCGTCCAGGCCGGGGTTGTCGCGGTAGACGGCGACGTTCTTCGGGTCGCCCGGGATCGTCAGCTCACCCTGCGGCGCGGATTCGACGATCAGCGGCGCGATCACCCGCTGGCTCGGGATGTAGAGCGTCATCGCCCGGTCGTAGGACTGCGCCGACGCCGTCGTCTCGGGCTTCGCGGCGGCCTTCGCGGCGACGCTGCGCTGCTGCTGCGGGCTCAACTGGTAGGTGGTGGCCGGCAACGGCGCCGCCTCAGGCTGTTCGGCGTGCAGACCACTGACCACGAGCACCCCGCCGGCCACGACGGCCCCGCCGCCCAGGGCAGCAGCGGCGATCCGAGAGGCTCTGGGCATCGTCCCAGGGTACGGGGCCGGGCCGGGGCAGGCGTCCAAGTACGAGGGAGACCGCACGGCCGACGAAACCCTCCATCGCGAGCGGAAGACGCAGGCACGTGACGGCCGGTTGTCAGTGCGCACATTTAGGGTCTGTCATAGTTGACAAGTAACTACAGGGAGGTGCGCGATGGGATCCGCCACGACCGAGTCCATGACAACGGGGCAGCTCGAGGACCAGCTTCGTAAGCTCGAAGCTGAGCTCGGAATGACCGTTGAACTTGCCGAGCATCTCGCGGCTGCTGACGTGCTTGATGCTGACCTCTACCAGGTGCTTCGGCGCATCCAGGACCTCAGGTGGCTTCAGACCGCGTGACGACGCTGGAGGAGGAGTCCGAAGCGTTCGCGCGCAGGATTTCAGATGCTGTCTCAGCCTTCGTGGGCAGAACAGTCCCCTTCAGGACAACGAGCAGTGGTTCACGTTTCGTGGTGACAGATGACACGGGCGGAATCGTGGTTCCTTTTGGTAATGGAGCCACCTTGGCCCTCGAGGTGAACTATCGCTGCGAGCTCGACCGCGCCGGCCTCTATCTCAAGATCCTCAGTTCCAAGGTCGCCGTCTACGCGGGAAGCCGACCGAAAGGCGACCCACTCTTCAGATACGAGTACGTACACGACCAAGGAGACGGGCTTCCGGCCGGTCACCTTCACGTACATGCCCACCGAGATCAGTTCACCCGGGTGATGACCCTTGCCGCCGTGTCCGGCACCGCGCGTCGGCAAGCTGCACCGGACGCCGAGCTTGAGGCCGCAAGGATGTCGCGCATTCATTTCCCTACCGGCGGGCACCGATTCCGTCCCGCACTCGAAGACGTGCTTCAAATGATCGAAGTGGAGTTTGGGGCAGCGCCTGGCCCGAAGTGGCCTGAGGTGCTCCAAACCAACCGGGCCCAATGGCGCCGGCATCAGACAGGTGCTGCCGTCCGCGATTGTCCAAGTGCTGCCGTGCGCGTACTCCAGGAACTCGGTTACGAGGTCAACCCGCCTGAAGCAGGTCCTGCCCTGGACCGACTCGACAGGCTTGCCGCATTCTGACTCCGGCGACTGAGAGCACGGCCGGCTCAGACCGCTAGAGACGTGTCCGGGCTGGCGAAACGCCACGAGTAAAACAAGCTGTGGTTCTTCTGCAGGACTTGACTCCTCCAACGGCGAGGCCCGGGCCTCAGAACTGCATGTCGACGAACCGGCTGTAGTGGCCCTGGAAGGCGACGGTGATGTCCTTGGTCGGGCCGTTGCGGTGTTTGGCCACGATGAAGTCGGCCTCGCCGGCCCGCTCGGACTCCTTGTCGTAGAGATCCGGTCGGTGCAGCAGCACGACCATGTCGGCGTCCTGCTCCAGCGAACCGGATTCGCGCAGGTCCGACAGCATCGGCTTCTTGTCGGTGCGCTGCTCGGGGCCACGGTTCAGCTGGCTGAGGGCGACCACCGGGATGCCGAGCTCCTTGGCCAGCAGCTTCAGCTGCCGGGAGAACTCGCTCACCTCCAGCTGTCGGGACTCGACCTTCTTGCCCGAGGTCATCAGCTGGATGTAGTCGATCACCACCAGACCCAGGTTGTGGCGCTGCCGCAGCCGGCGGGCCTTGGCCCGGATCTCCATCATGGTCAGGTTCGGGGAGTCGTCGATGAACAGCGGGGCCTCGCTGATCTCGCCCATCTTCTTGGCCATCCGCGACCAGTCGTCGTCGTTCATGGTGCCGTTGCGGATGTGGTTCAGCGGGATCTGCGCCTCCGCGCTCAGCAGCCGCATGGTGATCTCGATCTGGCTCATCTCGAGGGAGAAGATCGCCGAGGTCAGCTTGTTCTTGATCGAGGCCGACCGGGCCAGATCCAGGGCCAGGGTCGACTTGCCGCAGCCGGGCCGGGCCGCGATGATCACCATCTGCCCGGCGTGCAGACCGTTGGTCAGATCGTCCAGATCGGCGAACCCGGTCGGCACCCCGGCCATCTGACCACCGCGGGAGCCGATCGCCTCGATCTCGTCCATCGTCGGCTGCATCAGCTCCGAGAGCGACTTGTAGTCCTCCGAGGCCCGCCGGTCGGTGACCGCGTACACCTCGGCCTGGGCCCGGTCGACGATGTCGGTGACATCGCCCTCGGCGGCATAGGACATCTGCCCGATCCGCACCGAGGCGTCCACCAGCCGGCGCAGGATCGCCTTCTCCCGCACGATCTCGGCGTAGTAGCCGGCGTTCGCCGCCACCGAGACACTGGCCAGCAGGTCGTGCAGATAGCTCGCCCCGCCGACCCGGTCGATCTCACCGCGCTTGCCCAGCTCGTCGGCCACCGTGACCGCGTCCGCGGGCTCGCCGCGGCCGTAGAGATCCAGCACCGCGTCATAGACCAGCTCGTGCGCCGGCCGGTAGAAGTCGACCCCGCGCAACACCTCGACCACGTCGGCGATCGCGTCCTTGCTGATCAGCATCGCGCCCAGCACCGACTGCTCGGCCTCCAGATCCTGCGGCGGCATCCGGTCCGCACCGGAACCGCGGCCGGAGTCATAAGAGCGATCCGTACCGTAGGACGGGAGCACCTCGGCCAGACTCATCCCATCCCCCATCGCTCACATCGTCGAACCGCTCTGCTGCGCACCCTCGAAGCCTGGCCGCCGGGTCAGACACTTTTCCCGGAAGCCGTCCAGACCTCGTCGCAGTGGCTCACCGTACGCGCTGCGGGCCCCACCGAGAAGAGAGTTATCCACAGGGTCTGTGGACAAAACTGGACTTGATGTGGAGACACGCACAGTCGGTGTGCACAAGGTGGGTACAAGACTGGGGACAACTTCGGTCACGGCCGCCAAAAGCCGCTATGACTAGGAGATTTACTGATCACTCCCGGTGGACGAAAAGTTCTCGGCCACCAATCTCACCGGCGCCGGTGGCCGCAGCGGGGGTTGACAAATCGCCGTTCGTTCCGGTTTCGGGCCCGTCTTGTTCACACCGGCTGGGGATAACCGGTGGAAATCCTGCCCGAACGCCTCGGCGGAGCAGACAGTATTCCGAGCCGAGCGACGAGTCGGCCGTCGACAGGTCTGACCGGCACGACGATGGCGCGATCAGGCCCGTGCTCGGACCTGGCCCTCCATCACCTGCTGCAACAGATCGACCGTCTCGGGATCGAGATCCAGGCCGAGCAGCCGGGCGTGGGCGGACATCTGCAGCGACAACCGCTCGACCTCCGCGAGGTTGCCGGCCTGATGCTCGATCCGGATCCGCATCGCCAACAACCGCTCGTCGTGCGGGGCGGCGGTCAGGCTGCGCGACGCCGCCCAACGAGCCAGTTCGAGATCCTTGTCGGCCAACGCGCGGCTGCTCAACTCGACGCCGATATCGCGGATCACCGAGACCATGTCGGTGCGCATCTCCTCGGCCCAGTACCACTGTCCGGGGGCCGCGTCCGCCAGTGGAGCCCCACGAACCAGCGACAGGGCAGCCTGCAGACCCTCGGTGCTGGTCGCATTCACCCCCGGTCCGGTGAGGATCTGCAGCCGATGCCAGTCCGAGCTGACCACGGCCGAGAGCATGATGCGACCGGAGTAGGCGTCCGGCAGGTAAGGCGCTCCGTCGGCGTCCTCGCCGAGCCAGGCGCGCAGCCGGCTCATGTTCGAGCGCCGGGTTCCCTCGGCCACCACCAGTGCGGCCGCCATCTCACGGGCACTGCGGCCCGGATGCTCCAGCAGCCAGGCGCAGTACTCGATGCACTGTTTGCCCGCCCGGGGCGGGGTCTCACCGGCCGCGCCGAGCAACTCGATCGGGCCGAGCAGTTGGACACTCGGGTGTCGTACCGGACTCGGGCCGGCCGCCGCTGGATGATCCACGGTGGCTGACTCCTCACTCGCCACCCTCCGACCGGCGGTGGGGCCGATGAAGGTGACATTGCTCGCAGGATCGGTGAACGCCGCACTCGGCACCGGACTCATCGGCCAGCCGCGACGCGGGGCGACCGGCGGGTCCAGTTCGGTGGTGACGGGTTCGGGTGCATCGGGGGAGGAGGGCGTGGTGTCAGGGGATGACGTGATCTCGGAGGATGCAGAAGGGATGTCGGAGTAGGAGAACGCCTGATCGACCGGACGGGCGGCAGGGGCCGGCTGCACACTGACGGGCTCGTTCCACCACGGCGCGGGCGTGGTCAGTTCACTGCCGGTGGCGGCCAGCAGATCTCGCAGGGATTCGGCGACCTCGGCCGAGAGCTGCTGGGGCTCGAAGACCCAGCCGAGCGGATCCAACCTGGCGTGGGCACGACGGGCGGGCGTCGCTGCGTCCAGGCGCAGCCGCCAGGCGGTGTCGGCCGGACGTTGCGCAACCCCTTCCCGAACGGCTCCCTCCCGGAGGACGGCGGCCATCGTGACGGGTGGCCGGCTCAGCACCAGCTCTTCCAGCCGCTGCATCTGCTCGTTGCTCGCCGCGGTGTCGACGAGGGCGATCTCGGGCACCCACGGGTCGGCCAGGTCCGGGTCGATGCGGTGGTTCTGTGCGGGCTGGCCGTCCAGATGCCGACGCTGGGTGGCGGCCCGCTGCTCCCAGCGGTCCAACAGCCGGTCCAGATCGTCGCTGTAGGAGACGGTGTGGCTGCCCACTGCGTCGACCAGTCGCCGGTCACCGCCCACCACCGTGACGATGACCTCGTCCGACCAGGGACAGAAGGCGAGCGCGCCCGCCATCGCCCGAAGGGTTTCGCCCGCCGCGTCGGACTCACGATCGATGCGCTCGTCCGGCTCTCCGGCCGACTGATCGTCAAGGGTGATCAGCCCCGCCAGTTCGAGGTTCACCAGCAGCTGCACCTCGTCGGCGTCGACCCCGACCGGTGTCAGCCCGGGGTAGGGCTGCGGCGCCGAGTCGATCCCGGGCAGCTTGGCCAGGTAGCCGGCGTCCGCGGCATCGAGCAGCCAACGCCGACCGGCCGAACGGAAGCCGGTCGGCGGCTCCGGCCACGGCGCGTCGGGCTGGTCGGAGAAGCACAACTCGATCTCGTCGATGCCGACCCGGGCCGCCTGCAGCAGCGGCAACGGCTGGCCGGTCCGCAGACAGTGCAGACCGACCGAGCGGAGCGCGAGATCGAGGGTGCTCAGGCCCAGTGGGGTCTGGCGTCGTCCGAGCTGGGCCTCGGTCAGCTGAGCCGGCGCCGGAGCGTGGGCGATCCGCCGCCCGACCGGACGCGTCTGGAGCTGGATCCGCCGGCGTAGCGCGAGCCCGCCGACCAGCCCGGCCGCCAACAGGCCACCGATCCCGGCCAGCACGATCGGCTCGACGCTCGCGTCCTCGACCTCCGCGGGGACGGCCTGACTCGGTGCGGCCTGACTCGGTGCGGCCTGACTCGGTGCGGCCTGACTCGGTGCGGCCTGACCGGGGGCCTGACTCGGTGCGGGTTGCGCCTGACCTGCCGGGTTGGCCTCGGTGGTCGGGGTTGCAGAAGGCGAGGCCGTGGGGCTCGCTGACGCGGAGGGCGATGCAGAGCCGGAGGCCGACGGCGATGCGGAGGTCGACGGCGTCGCCCGGTCGTCCGGAGGCTGCTCCTGAGACTGCTCCTCCTGCTGCTGGAGCGCCGGCCGTTCAGCTGCCTGCGCCTTCTTCGCTGGTTCGGCGTCCTGCTGGTCGAGGCGAGTGAAGGTGCCGGCCTCTGAGCTGACCTGAGCGGGCAACCGGAGTTGCTCACCGATGTCGATCAGGTCCGGATCGGCGATCTCGGCGCGGTTGGCCTGATAGAGGCCGGGCCAGGCCTGCGCGTCCCCGTAGGCGTCCTCGGCGATGCCGGAGAGGGTGTCGCCGCGGTGCACCCGGATCGAGTCCTCGCCCACCTTCTGGTCGGCGGACTGCTGAGGGCTCGGGATCATCAGCTTCCAGCCGACCTGGAGCTTGTCCGGTCCACCGGTGAGCAGGTGCGGATTGGCCTCGGCGATCTTGCGCCACTCGCGTCCGTGCCCGTAGTAGTGCTCGGCCAGCGTCCACAGTTCGTCCCCGGGCCGTACGACGTGGACGACGGTCGGCGTCTTGGCCTGGGCCGGCACCCGCTGTGTGCCCGGAGCAGCGACACCGCGGCTGGCGCGGGCGGTGGTGTGAGAGGGGGCAGTGGTGTGAGAGGAGGCAGGGCTCGTCGTTGCCGTCGCCGTCGGGCCGGGTGTCGCCGGTGCCGATCGGGTCGGCCCCGACGGTGGAGCGCTCGGGGCAGCCGCGGCGTGCGGGTGCGGCAGCACCAGCATCGCGACCACCAGCACCAGCAGTACGCCCACCCCGCGCTGGACTCCGCGGAGCCCGGGTAGCGGGATCCTGATCCGCTGCCGGCTGATGACCGCCACGAGTTCGGTCAGCACCGAGAGGGCGAAGACGAACCAGGCGATCCAGCCGATGATCGTGATCAGCCCGATCAGCACGGTGCCGTCGTCGGGACGAAGCAGCGCCCGCCCCAGCGCAGCGAGGCTGAACTGATCGGGCAGCGGATTGCCGCCGAGGGTGAGAAGCGCCCACGGCACGCCGACCAACCCGGCCGACAACACGATCAGGGCGAAGAAGCCGCGGACGAATCTCATCCCTGCCCCGTCCCGTACAACCTCGACGTCGCATCACCGGTCCCGGTGAGGTGATCGACCCCGATCACGGACAGGAAGAGGGTGTCGATGGTGATCTCGGTATGCACACTGATCTGCCCATCGACGATCCGCGCCGTGCCTCGCACTCCGGGGCTGTCACGCAGATAGGCGTTGGCCGCCGTCACCGCCGCCCCGCTGTCCGAATGACCGGCCACCGATTCGGTGGCGCCGGCGTCGGCCCCGGCCCTCGCCGCGGCCGCGGCAATGGACTCCGCCCGGCTCACCGCGGCTGCCTTCTGGCCGCCGTCGATGACCAGGCCGGCGGTCATGATCAGTGCCGCCATGATCACCACGGCGAGCACGGTCAGCGACTGACCGCGGGCGGGGCGCTCACGAGCGATCGACGTCCGGCACCGGCGCACCCATCCGGCCACACATCGACCGGACCCGAACCGACCGGCCACACATCGACCGGACACGAACCGCCCGACTCCTGCGCGCCCGTCCAGCTTCGGCCTGCGCATCAGCGCTCCCGATAGGTGTCGAGCGCGGACTGCGCCTTGCCGTGCACAGTGATCGAGCCGGGCATCCCGGGCAGCAACACGTCGGAGAAACCGATCCGGCAGTCGACCTCGGCCGAGATGGTCGCGGGCTGTCCGACGGGTTCGGCAAAGGCGCCGGTGTCGATGTCGATCGACCGGCCGAGGCAGTCCAGACCCTTGGTGTCCAGCTGGTCGATCACGGCCTCGCGACCGTCGGCGCCGCCCTGGGTGGCCGTGCGGGCGAGCGAGGCCGCTCGGGCCCCGGAGTAGGCCGCCTCGGCGACGGTCGTTCGCGCTACCCAGAGCCGGCCACCGGCGACCATCAGGCCCAGCATGATCACGAACACCGGGACCAGGATCACCATCTCGACCGACAGCGAACCGCGCTGATCCCGGGCCGAATCCAGCGGCCGAAGGCGCCCCGGCCGGCGTGGACGCAGAGCGAACGTCATGGCTTCGTCACCCGCTCGGCCGGCGCGTGCGCGTGCTCGGTGATCGAGCCGAGGCCGAGGTCGAGGAACATCGGGATCCGGCCGGTGAAGGTGACGTCCACCCGAGTCGCGCCACGGACGACGCTCACGTTGACGTCGGTCAGCCCGCCGACCGCGGCCACCCGCTGCGCGGCGGCCTGCGCCGACCCGTCGTCGGCGCCCAGTCCTCGGGACAGATCAGCCGCTGTGTTCGCCGCCTCGATCGCCACGTTGCGGCCGTGCACCCAGATTCCGGCCTGGATGACGCCGAGCGTGCACAACATGACGAGCGGGAACAGCACCGCCCACTGGACGGAGTTGCTCAGTCCCCGCTGCCACCCGTCCGAGGGGGACGTACCGATGGTCTGTTCGGACCGGCTCGGGTCGGACATCCTCACCTCCTCCTGCTCTGCCTGTCGGGTCACGGATTGCCTGTGTGTCACGGATTGCCTATGTGTCACGCATTGCCTGTTGGGTCACGGATCGTTGTGTGTCGGGCGCGTTCCTGCCTGCTCACGCGCGTCGGTCCGGTCGACCTGCTACTGGGGCAGATGGCCCCGGACGTAGACCGTGATCACCGCGATCACGATGCCGGCGACCGTGACCGCACCGGCCAGCAGGATGGCGTTCTCGGTCGACTGGCTGAGGCCGCGTTCTCGCTGACTCGGGTGCTGGCCGGCGGTGATCAGCCCGATCAGGCCGACCAATCCGATCAGGACCAGCTTCGGCGTGGGAAGGTACTTGCTCACGATGTTCTCCTTGAGGGTTGATCGAGTTCTGACAGTAAGGGCCGGCGTGGATGCCGCGCCAGGGGTGCTGTGGATAACCGTTCGGGTCGTCAGTCAGCCGAAGCTGGGCCACAGAATCGAGGTTCGGACAGACGGCATCACCCGCCCACGATCCGCAGCAACGGCGGGATCATGAAGATCAGGCCGAAGATCAGGGCCGGGATGGTCATGTAGATCGTCATTCCCTCCGACACCGCGTTGGCCTCGCGCTGGTCCTCGGCCAGGTGCGCGTCCCGCAACTCCCGGACCCGGGCCCGCAACGATCCCGACAGGGCTGCACCCGCCTCGTCCAGCTGCATCACGTCGGCCAGATCGGTCAGCTCGGGCAGATCGAGCTGCTCGGCGAGCCGACGCAGCTCGCCGAACGGGGGCTGCTGCTCCAGTCGGGCCCGCTCCAGAGCGCCACGGATCTGCCGGAACAGGCTGATCTCACTCAGCCCGGCAGCGTTGTGCAGGGCCTGGGTGGCCGAGGCGTTCGCCAACCGTTCCAACGTCACCAGATCGATGTAGGTGAGCAGCGCCGCGCCGGCATCGGTACGAGAACCCCTGGCCTGACCGCGCAGCTGCAGATCGGGGACGAAGAAGCCCACCACCGCACCCAGCAGGCCGGCCAGCACCGGCACCGGCACCGGGAGGCCGTCGTCCAGCACCACACTGACCGCGCCGACCAGGATCACCGGCATGATCAGCCCGACGATGGCCAGCACCGCCTTGTCGGCGTAGAACTCGGCCACGCTCTTGTCCCGCAACCGCAGATTCTGCTGTTGCCGGGCGGTCAGCGGCAGCGGCGACCGCCGGGCCAGCCAGGCCCCGAGCCGCTCCGAACGTGGGCCGGTGACCACGACCGGCAGGTCGTCGTCCTGGTCCGAGCGGTCCGGACCGAACAGACCGCCGACCACGACGGTGAGCTCCGGCGTCCGCGGCATGAACGCGGTGACCAGGGCCACCACCCCGCCGGCCAACAGCACGCCCGGTGATCAGCACCAGGGCGAAGGTGATCGAGTTCAGCGACCCCGTCATCGGTGCACCCCGACCAGGATCCGCTCCCGGGGCCGCGGCCGGGCGCGTCGACGCATCACCAGCAGTGAGCCGAGGTAGGCCGCGAGCAGCGCCGCCAGCAGCAACTGCCCGACCGGTGACTTGTACGGGGCGAAGAAGCCGCCGCCGAAGATCAGCGCTATGGCCAGCGTCACCCCGGTCACCAGGGTCACCTGCCGGACGACCGTGTACGGCTTGGCCCGTTCGGTCTCGACCTCACGCCGGCCCTTGAGCTGGGCCTGCAAAGAATCGGCGAGTGCGGTCAGAGTGATCGCCGCCCCGTTCGAGCCGCGGTTCGAGGCCAGGATCAGCGCGGCCACCACGCCGTCGGCGTCCGGGTTGTCCAGCGCGTCGGCGAACCGCATCAGCGCGTCCCTGGTCTCCCACCGGTTGTTCAACCGGGCCACCAGGATGCTGAGCTCGGCCTCCAGCTCCTCCGGTGCGGTCCGGCGGGACAACCGGATGGCGTCCGGGATCGACTTGCCGGTCGGCAGCGCCGCCGACAGGGTCCGGACCCAGCGATCGAGCGCCTCCAGCTGTTGGACGTCGCGCGCCTTCGGGGTGGCCAGAATCGCCGGCAGCACCAGCACGAAGACCGGCACCAGGACGACCAGGATCACCCAGTGCAGGACGGCGGCGAGCAGGAATCCGACCGCCACCGAGCCGACCAGCAGCAGATCCCGACGCCGACCGGCCGCACCGGCCGGCCGGCGGCTGAGCCGGGCCCAGACCTGGCCCGGGCTCTCCTGGGAACGGGTGGGCGGTTGCCACGGGCGTTGACGCAAGCCGTTGATCAGCAACACCACACCGCCGACCAGCAGCAGACCGGACAGCGCCGCCAACTCGGGTCCGAGCGTCATCGGCGCACCTGCTCGCGGCCCCGGGTCTCGGCCCAGCCGTACTCCGGTGCCTCGATCAGGTCCTCACCGCCGGGCAGCGCCCGGTAGAACGGGGCGATCTCGGCCTGGAAGTCGGCGTCGGGATAGAAGCCCGCCGGATGCTGGGCGTCCCCGGTCGCGTGGTAGGTCAGATGGGTGATCGGGCGGTCGTTCTCGATCGCCCTGGTCACCTGGCGTATCTCGGACAGGAACCGGCGCCGGATGCCGCCCTTCCAGGTCTCGTCGACGATCCGGACGTAGACGAAGAGGTTGATGTTGTGCGCGATCTGGCGGTAGGCCTCGTCCACACTCAGCACGCCGCCCTGCGCCACCCGGGAGGCCAGCCGGTCCATCGTCGAGGCGGCCGAGTGGGAGTGGGTGGTCGACAAGGTGCCGGTGCCGGCCTGCATCGCCTCGAACATCGCGCCGGCCTCGGAGCCACGGACCTCCCCGACCACCAGCCGGGCCAGGTTCTGCCGCAGCGCCTCCGGCATCAGGTCGGCGATCGAGTAGTTGCCGAGCGCCTCGCTGCCGTCCCGTTCGCCGTGCCCGATCCGGGCCTGCAGGGCCAGGATGTTCTCCCGACCGGGCTGCAGATGGGTCATCAGCTCGTAGTCGGTCTCCAGGGTGCCGAACCGCTCGTTGGCCGGGATCGCGTCGATCAGGGCCCGCAGCAACGTCGTCTTGCCGGCACCCTGGTCACCGGAGATGACGATCGACTTCCGGGCCAGCACGGCCGCGTCCAGGAACTGGGCCACCTCCGGCGGCATCAGGCCGCCCCGGGCCAGATCGGCCAGCGAGATCTCGGTCAGCGTGTGCTGCCGGATCACCACCGACGGCCGATAGGACAGCCCGAATCCGATGGCGTGCAGCCGGAACCGGTTGCCCAGCGCCAGGGTCATGGTCGGGTGGGTGTCGTCGAAGGGCCGGCTCGGGTTGGCGTTCTCGCCCAGGAAGCGGATCGCGTCGACCAGCTCCTCGTCGCTGTCGGCGACCGGCGGCTGGGCCTCGCGGCGGCCGTCGCCGAACTGGACCACCACCGAGTTCCAGCCGTGGATCTCGATGTTCTCGACCTCGTCCAGCTCGAACAGCGGCTGCAGCCGGCCGTAGCCGAAGACGGCGTCCTCGACCGACTGGGCGTAGGCGTACTCGGTCTCGGAGGACCACAACGCCTCACCGTCGCGGTGCAGGGCCCGGACGTGGTCGGCCACCACCCGGCGGATCACCGAGCGGCCCATCAGCAGCCGGTCCTCGGCCGGCATCGGCCGACCGAACTCGGCCATGTGGTCCTGGGTCTGATCCGTGATCAGCTCGGAGGCCTCCTTCCGCAGCACCACCACCTGGCCCCAGTCGACCTGCTCGGCCGACCGGCGCGGCCTGCTCGGCGGACTCACCCGGAGGTCCGGCGGCTCGCGGAAGTGATCGAAGGCCTCGTGCACGTCGGCGTAGGACGGGCCGGTGCCGGCCCGGCCGTCCTGCCGGTTCGCGTTACCGGCCCCGTTCTGGGCGGCAAAGGCTCCGAAGAGAGGAACGGCATCGAGGCGGTCGCCGAAGTCACCCTCGTCCGATACGTCCGTGGGCTGGGAATGACTCATCGGGCCCCTCCCGCCCGAGAACCGGCGGGAGCCGACGGCAACGGCACCGCACGCTCGGAGGCGGCGGTCGCCTCGACGAGAGGGCCGAGGTCCTCGGGCCGTGGAGCCCGGGCGTCGAGCCCGGCCAGCCGCTGCCGGCGTTGTCGGATGACGGCCTGGAGATCGGTGATCACGTGCGGCAAGGCCTTGGGTAGCGGTGCGGAGTCGAACCGGCGGGCCCGCCGTCCGCCCTCCACGATCGACGACGCCGAAGCCGGGTCGTCCGGGACGGCGGTGAGGGTCGGGAGCTGCAACAGTTTCGCGATCTCGCGCCGGCCGTAGGGCTGATCGGGACCGACCACCACGGTGCCGACGTTGTCGCTCCCCCCGGACAGCCGGCCCTGCTCGGCCAGGGTGCCGGCCGCGCCGCGGGCCGCGGCCAGAGCCCGCAGGCTGGAGCGAACGACCAGGGCACAGAGGTCTGCCCGTTCGACCAGCGGCTGGGGCAGACCGGTCGGACCGAGCCGGCCCGCGTCCACGATCACGTCGATCCCGGTCAGGCCCAACCGGGAGAACGCGTCGGCCAGGTCGGGCCAGACCGGGGCGAACAGCGCGGCGTTGGCCGGCCGGACGAAACCGGGCAGCAGCCGGCGGGAAGTCGTGGTGTCGTCGGACAGGTCGATGGTCTGGTCACTGACCACCTCTCGGAGCGGCCGTCGGTCGCGGTGCGCCTCGGCGACGCGCTGCAGGCCTTTGCCGGTCCGGACCCGGCCACCGAGGAAACCGGCCAACACGGCCTGCTGGGCGCCCGGATCGGCGTCCACCAGGATCACCGAGCGGGGCCAGGTCAGGGCCAGGCCGAGGGCAAGGGTGGTCACCCCGGGCGATCCGGAGGCCGAGGTGAGAACGAGGAGCGCCATCAGTGCTCCGGATCCCGGACCGCCACCAGCCGGGAGGCCGCGGCCAGTGTGGCCGCCTGCACGGACTGGTCGTCGGCGACGTCGACGTTGAGCAGGATCGACTGGGCGTCGTCGGAGACGGCTCGCCCCGACCACGATGGCCTCGATCGACAGGCCGCTGTAGGAGTCGGTGTAGTTGGCGGCCGCACCGGCCGGCGGCACGGCGATCAGCCGGATCGGGCTGCCCGGCGTCAGATGACCGCTCGGGGCCCGGCCGGTCTCCAGCTTCACCCCGAGCAGGCTGCGACCGGCGGCCGGTTCGACCACCGGGGCGATGACTCCCGGCGCCAGCAGGGTGTTCTCGGTGAGATCAACGGTGGCGTACTCACCCACCAGCGAATCCAGTTGGTCGGCCGGCACGGTCACGATGCCCGGTGTGTCCCCCACCCGGACCACCGTCAGGTCCCCGGCCGTGACCGGCACGCCGCGGGCGACGTCGTGGCGGACGGCAACCACCTCGCGGGCATCCGAGACCTGGTTGTAGAGGAAGAACGAACCCAGCGCACCCAGACAGAGCGCGACGATGCCGAGGGCGATCCATTTCGGGTTCCGCCGCAACCGGGCCGCGTTCTGGGTCGGAGCGGCCACCCGAGTTGTGGCCGGGCCCGCGGGTTGTCCCGCGCCCGCATCCGGGACCGGGCCCCGAGCGGGGCTGGGGGTGCGATCCGAGCGACGGCCGGCGGGATCGGCCGACTGCCTGGTGTGAATGGCCATTCCGTCCTCTGGGCCATCGGCCCTGGTCGTGCTGCTCACAGCGAATCGAACGCGAAGTATCTGACGCTACGCGAATTCGGAAGATAATTCGCAGCCGAACGAGAAATCGGTTGGCTCACCGGCCGTGCTGGCAATCCCGGGCACCCCCGGTCGGCGGCCGGCACCGTGCTCGGAGGAGTCTCATGCCGCCTCACCCGATGTCGGTGACAGCATCGCCTCCGACCGGAGAGACCAGGCCTGCGTTGCATCGGCCCGCGCTGCTGCAGCGAGCGTGACCGCCTCGCGAGCCAGCCCGCGGACCGCCCGACTGCAGCGGAATCGGACCGTGGCGTGGCTGACCTTCAGCTGGGCGGCGACCTCTTTGCCGCTCCAGCCGTCGGCGTAGACCGCGGCCAGCAGCCAGTGGGTGGAGTCGTCGATCAGCCCGAGCTCGGTGGCTGCCCGCAGCACCCGGACGGCGGACAGATCGACCGGACGATCCGGCTGGTCCTCGGCCAACTCGTCCCAGGGCTCGGCTGAGGTCCTGGGTCCGGCCACGTCGGCGTCGGGCCGCGGGGGCCGCTCGGCGTGCACCGCCTTGAGAGTGTCCAGCGCGAGGTTGGCGGCGATCCGGCGGGGGCGGCGGTCCAACGGATAGCTGCGCAACCGGCAGCACAGCTGTGCCACGTAGTCGTCCACGTCGGCCATCGGATCCCGATGGGCCATCAGCACCATCTTGCCGAGCATGGCCTGCAGCACGATCCGGCCCGCGAGTGAGCGCTCCGGCCGATCCGATTCGTGGTCGAGCCCGATCAACACACCGAGAACGGCGTCGGGGTGAGCCTGGACGCGGGCCAGCACGTCCGCAGCCGTCCGGCAACCGGCCAGCGCGCGGTGGCGTCCGGCCCAGTCCTGGACGAGTTCACCCTGCTCGCCGGTGGCGACCTCGGCCATCCCGTCCCACTCCTCGTTCATCGCGTGCACCAGATTCCTGCCCATCCGACCCCGACTCGCCACCATCTCCCGACCTCCGTCTCAACTGCTCGCTCCCCCACTGCGAGCGACTGATCCGAGCCTGCCGAGCGGGTGTTGTCAGTCGTGTTGGCCGGAGATCCGCGGGTGTTGTCCGCTTCCGACGAGGTGTTGTCCGGTGCACGCGCGATGTTGTCCCGCACGCTCCGGCAGGAGCGACCAGGCCCGGATCAGGCCGGACGGGCGGCAGACAGTCGAATTGGTTCTTGAGGAGATCCTGAGCCGATCCTGATGATTTCGACAGCGATCTTTCAGATTGAAACGTCAACCTTTTCTCAACGTGCTTCACGGGTGACCGCGAAGCGCTCGTCGGCGGCGGACTGGAGGGCCTGCCGTCGGCACCGGGACCGAAGGCATCGGGGATGGTCCCACGGCACGCCGGCCCCGACCGGGCCTCGATCTGTCCGGGGGGATCGGATCGAACGGCGAGGATCGGCGCCGGCCACGGCGCTCACCGGTGGGACGGTGAGGCCGGGCTGCACGTCGGGCCCGCCACCACCCTGGGACCGGTCCCGCGGCTGACCCGCTGCGGGACCGGCCGTGGGTCGGGCCCGATCCGACCGCTCAGCCCCATCCGGCCGCTCAGCCCGAGGCGCAGCACGCCGGGCCGGGGTAAGCCGAACTGGAACCGAAGCGCCCGGCTCAGCCCTATGGTTGCGCGTGTGAAGTGGTTCCGGTTCCCGCGGCTGATCGGGATCGTCGTCGCCGTCTACCTGGTCGCGATCACGATCCTGTTCGCCCGGCTGACCGTCGACAACCGCGACTTCCGCGTCGATGCCGCCACCACCCAGGGCACGGTGGTCGCGCTGGTGCCGAAGACGTTCACCGGCTCCCCCCGCGGACTCCGCCGACGCGACGGGGTGCCGCTGGCCCCGGTGATCTCGTTCACCGTGGCCGGGATGGGCTACACCTATGCCCCCAGCCAGGGCAGCTACCGGCCCCGGATCGCCGTCGGCGACCACGTGACGATCCTCTACGACCCCGCCGACCCGGGCGAGACCGCGCAGGTCAAGGGCGAGGGACGGGTGACCCTGCCGCTCATCACCGTCGGTTTCGGTCTGCTCTTCGTCGCGGTGGTGGTGGTGCTGATCCGGACCCGCCGGGCCGGGATCCGGCCGCCGGACCGCCGCCGGACCGGATCGTCCGGGTCGGCGTCGGGGCCGGCGTCCGGGGGCACCGAACGCGCCCCGGTCCCCCGCTGAGTGCCAGCTGGGAGCCGAGCACCGTCACGGGCGTTCGTCCTGCTCGGGATGCGGCCGCGCCCGGCCACTCCGTGGCAGACTGACCAGCGATCTGGGCCGGTTCGGGTCGAACCCGGCGAACAGCGATGAGTTCAACGCCGACCAGCTCGGCGTGGAGGACGGACGGTATGGCGGTCTCCGAGGCCGAAGGCACCGAGTTCAGCTCGGTCTACCACCAGTACGGACCCCACCGGGCCGGGCTGCCCAACCTGGTCGTCTACTTCCGCGAGATGTGGAACCGGCGGGCCTTCGCCTCCGAGATGAGCAAGGCCTCGATGCGCGGCGCCAACACGATGACCTTCTTCGGCCAGGCCTGGCTGATCCTGAACCCGCTGCTGCTGGCCGGTGTCTACTTCCTGCTGATCACCATCCTCGGCCGCAGCGTCGGCGCCGGCAGCGCGACCCCGATGCAGCACTTCGCGCACCTGACCCTCGCTCTGTTCGTCTTCACCTTCTTCACCACCTCGATCTCGGCCGGCGCCGGCTCGGTGGTCGGCTCGGGCAAGCTGCTGTTGAACACCGCCTTCCCGCGGCTGCTGATCCCGCTGTCGGCGGTGCGGACGGCGTTCTTCCGCTGGCTGCCGACCGTTCCGGTCTATCTGATCTTCCACATCGCCTCCGGGCTGCCGTGGTCGCCGCACATGCTGGTGTCGGTCTATTTCCTCGGCTGCATCGTGCTGTTCTCGATGGGGCTGGCCGCGATCTTCGCCACCCTGCAGGTCTACTTCCGCGACCTCACCAGCTTCCTGCCCTACTTCCTGCGGCTGTGGATGTACATGTCGCCGGTGCTCTGGTTCGCCGACCAGATCACCAGCACCCCGCCCAGCATCCAGGCGATCGCCACGGCCAACCCGATGTACGGCATGGTCCGCGGCTTCGTCGACTACATCCAGGAGGACACCGTCACCCTCAGCGCCAGCACCTTCCTGCTCAGCGCCCTGTGGGGGATCGGCGCGGCCGTGGTCGGCTTCTTGTTCTTCATCTCCCGGGAGCGTGATTTCGCTGTCCGCGTCCTCTGAGTCCTCGTCCCGCGCGGCCGGCCCTTCGGGCACAATCGGGGTCACGATGACTGAACCGACCGCCGCCTCACCGTCTGCTGCCCGTCTGCTGCCACGCGCGCACGTCTGCCGCACCGTCGGCCGGCCCGCGCACGGGCCGGGACCGGACCGACCTGGCCGCCCGGCTCGAGGACGTCTCCATCACCTACCGGACGACGTTCGAGAAGAAGCCGACGCTGAAGCAGGCGCTGGTGCGCTTCGGCCGGGGCCAGCGTGCGGTCAGCGAGATCAAGGCCCTCAAGGGGGTCTCCTTCGAGGTGACCAACGGGACGTCGCTGGGCATCATCGGAGCCAACGGCGCCGGCAAGTCGACGCTGATGCGCGCCGTCGCCGGGATCCTGCCGCCCACGTCCGGCTCGATCGAGGTCTGGGGCCGGGCCAGCACCCTGCTCGCCCTCGGCGTCGGCTTCAACAACTCGTTGTCCGGTCGGGAGAACATCGTGCTGGGCGGGCTGGCCTCGGGGTTGAGCCGAGCCGAGGTGGCCGAGCGCGCGGACGAGATCGCCGAGTGGACCGAGCTGGGCGAGTTCATCGACATGCCGATGCGGACGTACTCCTCCGGCATGTTCGCCCGGGTGGCCTTCTCGGTCGCCGTGCACATGGAACCCGACATCCTGATGATCGACGAGGCCCTCTCGACCGGCGACGCGCACTTCCGGGAGAAGGCGAACGAGAAGATGGCCGAGCTGCGGGAGCGGGCCCGGGCCATGTTCCTGGTCAGCCACGGGCTGGGCAGCATCAAGGAGATGTGCAACGAGGCGATCTGGCTCGACCACGGCACCCTGATGATGCGGGGCGAGCCCGAAGAGGTGATCGAGGCCTACATGAAGTTCCTCAAGGTGAAGAAGTCGGCCACCACCACCGAGGACATCTGAACCGGTCCTCCCGGGGCCCGGGCTCTCGGCTCGGCGGTCAGCCCTGTTCCAGCCGGCGGGCCAGGAAGTCGCTGAGCGGACCGGTCTCGCCGTCCCGGCCGCCCTGGCCGACGATCAGCGGCGGCGGGGTCGGGCTCAGCTTCACCCCGCGTAACCGCTCGGCCAGGCCACCGGGGACGACCAGCACGTAGTAGGAGCCGTCGGCCCCGATCGCCACGCTCTCGTTCCTGCGCAGATACCAACCGGTCCGGTCGGTCTTCACCGAGGCGCCGGACAGCAGCGTCGCCCGCAGCGGTGCGGCGGCGATCCCCCGCCGGCCGGCCTCGTCGATGAAGCCGTCGATCAGCACCTGGGCCCGCTGGGACTCCAGCCGTTTCTGGCCCTCGGCCAACTCGGCACGGTGGGCGGCTTCCTCGGCGCGGGACACGCGCGCATCGTACTCGCGGGTAGCGTGAAGCGGTGGAGTTCGCACGGAGCCTGCGGCGACTGTGGCGGCACCCCCTGTTCCGTCGGCTGCTCGCCGTCCGGATCGCCACCCAGTCCAGTGACGGGCTGCTGCAGATCGCGCTGGCCTCCTACGTCCTGTTCTCCCCCGAGCGTCAGGCCGGCGCCGGCTCGATCGCCGCCGTACTGGCCGTCACCCTGCTGCCCTTCTCGGTGCTCGGCCCGTTCGTCGGCGTGGTGCTGGACCGCTGGTCGCGCCGCCAGGTGATGGTGGGGGTGGACCTGACCCGGTCGGTGCTGGGGCTCGGGCTGGCCGCACTGTCGCTGACCGGCGTCCGGCACGGGTGGGTCGAGATCGCCTTCTACGGCATCGTGCTGCTGGCGATGAGCCTGAACCGCTTTCTGCTGGCGGCACTGTCGGCGGCGCTGCCGCACACCATCGACGCCGACGAGTACATGGTGGCCAACTCGGTGGTGCCGACGGTCGGGCCGGCCGGCGCCCTGCTCGGCGCCGCGATCGGCACCGGGCTCCGGTTGATCCTCGGCGCGGTGATGCCGGCCTCCAGTGCGGACGCCGTGCTGTTCGCCGTCGTCGGCTGCGGCTTCGTGGTGAGCGCCAGCCTGGCCCTGCGGATCGGTCGGCACGCCCTCGGCCCGGACCCGAGCGGAGACGCGGGTACGGGCAGTACAGGCGAGGCGGGCGGTACAGGCGAGGCGGGCGAGCCGGCCCGGGCCCGGGACGTCGCGGCCGGTCTGGCCGAGGCGCTGCGGCACCTGCGCGAACGCCCGGCCGCCGGGCTCGGGCTGTTGACCATCGGAGCGCACCGGGTCGTCTACGGCGTGGTGTTCGTGGCCACGATCCTGGTCTATCGCAACTACTTCCACACCCCGGCGGAGGTCGATCCGGCCATCGCCGACCTCGGACTGCTGGTCGGCGTCACCGGGGCCGGATTCGTCCTGGCCGCGGCCCTGACCCCACCGGTCAGCAAGCGGATCGGGGTCCGGGCCTGGATGATCGCGAGTTTGGTCGGCTCGGCGGTGCTGCAGGTGTTCCCGGGGACGATCTACGCCAAACCCGCCCAACTGGTCGCCGCCTTCGGGCTGGGGATCTTCGCCCAGAGCATCAAGATCTGCGTCGACACCATCGTCCAGACCCACGTCGAGGACGAGCTGAAGGGCCGGGTCTTCGTCCTCTACGACATGGTGTTCAACGTCGCCCTGGTGCTGGCCGCGACGATCGGCGCGCTGATCCTGCCGGCCGACGGCAAGTCCGTCACCATTCTGGTCGTGCTGGCCTGCGTCTACCTGGTGATCGCGGTCGCGTTCGGCCTGCTCGGTCGCGGGCTGGACCTCGACCGCGGCGTCACCCGGCAGGTCGAGGGCGAATACGGCGACCAGGATCAGGCTCGACCCGTCCGCTGAGCGTGGCCACCGGTCCGGGGCCACCGGTCCCGGCCGGATTCTGCTCGCCGAAGGTACCCGGCTGCGGCGGCTCCCAGCCCCTGCTCAACCCTTCGCGGCGGCCCACCAGGCCCGCAGCGCCTCGGTCGCCCGCTCCTCGCCGAGCGGACCGTGCTCCAGCCGCAGCTCCAGCAGGTGCTGGTAGGCCCGGCCGACCTCGCGGCCCGGCGGGATGTCCAACAACGCCATGATCTGGTTGCCGTCCAGATCCGGCCGGATCGCGTCCAGTTCCTCGGCCGCGGCCAGCACGGCGATCCGCTGCTCCAGCTCGTCGTAGGCGGCGGCCAGCCGGGCCGCCTTGGCCTGGTTGCGGGTGGTGCAGTCGGCCCGGGTCAGGATGTGCAACCGCTCCAGCTGGCCGCCGGCGTCGCGGACGTAGCGCCGGACGGCCGAATCGGTCCACTCCTGCTCACCGCCGGCCAGATCGCCGTAGCCGTGGAAGCGAAGATGCAGCGCGACCAGGTCGGCGACCGCGTCGATCACCTCACTCGGGTAACGCAGAGCGGTCAGCCGCTTGCGGGCCATCTTGGCCCCGACCACGTCGTGGTGGTGGAAGGAGACCTTGCCACCGCCCTCGAACTTGCGCGTCCGCGGCTTCCCGATGTCGTGCAGCAGCGCGGCCAGCCGGTTGACCAGATCAGGCTGGTGACCACGCCGGCGTTCCAGCGCGATCGCCTGGTCGAGCACGGTCAGGCTGTGGACGTAGACGTCCTTGTGCCGGTGGTGCTCGTCCCGCTCCAGCCGCAGCGCCCCCAGCTCGGGCAGGAAGACGTCGGCCAGCCCGGTCCGGACCAGCAGGTCGAGCCCGACCCGGGGCTGATCGGTCAGCAGCAGCTTGCTCAACTCGTCGCGGATCCGCTCGGCCGAGACGATGGACAACCGGCCGGCCATCTCGGTCATCGCCCTGACCACGTCCGGGGTCGGCGCGAACTGCAGCCGGGCGGCGAACCGGGCGGCCCGCAGCATCCGCAGCGGATCGTCGCTGAACGACTGCTCGGCCGTCCCCGGGGTCCGGAGCCGGCCCTGGGCCAGATCGCGGAGCCCGTGATGCGGATCCACGAACGCCGCCGCGGTGGCCGGGCCGACGACGTCGACGGCCATCGCGTTGATGGTGAAGTCACGCCGGACCAGGTCGCCGGTGAGCGAATCGCCGAAGCGGACCTCGGGCTTGCGGCTCTCCGGCAGGTAGCTGTCGGCCCGGTAGGTGGTGATCTCGACCTGCCAGTCGGCGTCGCCGTCGGTGACCCGGGCGCCGATGGTCCCGAACTTCTTGCCCACCGTCCAGACCTGACGGCTGAGCTGGCGGACCAGGCGCTCGATCTCGTCCGGAGAGGCGGGGGTGGTGAAGTCCAGATCGTCGCCGAGTTCGTGCAGCACGGCGTCCCGGACGCTGCCGCCCACCAGGTAGAGCTCGTGTCCGGCCGAGCCGAACAACTCGCCCAGCCGCTCGGTCACCGGCACCCGACGCCGCAGACCGGCGACCATCGCGGCCACCTGCTCGGCGTCCAGATCGTCGGCAGAGGCAGCAGCGGGACCGGACACGCTGGCCGACTCTACCGAGATCGCGCCCGCTCCACTCCCGTGCTCGCTCGCCCCGGCCGCTCGCGATCAGCCCACCCCGGCCAGGTAGGCCGATTACGATGGCGCCGTGAATGGGAGGGGGCGAGAGAGAGCCGGACCGCGACACCGGTCGGTCGGCGCCCCGTCCCGACCCCTGGGCCTGCTCCTCTGTCTGCTGCTCGCCGTGGCGGCCCAGCTGACCTGGTCACCACCGGGTCGGGGGCTGCCGCAGGCCTCGGCCGACGAACCCACCGCACTGGTCCGGATCACGCTGACCTCGATGACCCCGAGCGTGGTCCGTCCCGGCGACACCGTGCAGATCGCCGGCACCGTCACCAACGTCTCCGGCCAGCCCCTCACCGGCCTGTCGGCCTACTTCTGGCGCAGCACCTTCCCGCTCACCTCGGCCGGACAGGTCACGGCCGCCGCCGCATCGGAGTCCAACGACCCGATCGGCAGCCGGCGTTTCGGCTTCGGTGAGTACGACCCGCTGTTCACCGACGCCGCGCCCAGCCTCGCCGACCAGGCCAGCGTCGCCTTCACCCTGAAGGCGACGACCAGCGAACTGATCGGTGCCAATCCGGCCAACGGGGTCTACCTGATGGGCGTCCAGGTGCTGGCCCAGACCAGCAACACCGCCATCGGCCGGGCCCGGTTGTTCGTCCCGGTGGTCAATCCGCAGCTCTCCTCCGCGGCCACCAACTCGGTCCAGCTGACCTCGCTGGTGGCCCTGACCAGCACGCCGTCCCAGTTGCGCAGCGGCGTGCTGAGCGATGACCATCTGGCCAACGAGGTGGCCCCCGGCGGCCGGCTGGACGAGCTGCTCTCCGACGCCGACCAGCCCGGCACCAGCTACGCCGTCGACCCGAACCTGATCGTCGAGCTGCGCACCATGACTGCCGGCTACCAGGTCGTGGGCAGCGACGGGGAACTCGTCTCCGGCACCGGCCGGACGGCCGCGGAGACCTGGCTGCGGCGCTTCACCGCCCTCCAGGCCGAGCACGACGGCTACCGGCTGCCGTACGCCGACTACGACCTGGCGGCCCTGGTCCGCGACGGCCGGCTGGAGGTGGCCCGCAACGCCGAGACCGCCGCAGCCAAGGTCAGCGGCGTCGGCACGCTGCCCCTGCTGATCGCGCCGCCGGACGGTGCGGCCGACCAGTCGGTGCTCGACGCCGCGCACTCCCTGAGCGCCCGGGCCGTCCTGCTCAGCGCCGACTCCGTCGGCGGTCTCGGCCCGCTGCTGCGACAGCCGGACGGGGTCACGATCCTCAGCTACGACACCGGTGCCACCGCCGCCGGACCCGGTCCCGCCCCCGACGACACCCCGGTCCAGCTACGGGGATCGGCGCTGGCCGGCACCTACGTCCAGGCCCTCAGCTCCGAGGAGGGCAGCACCAGCGGCCGGCTGCGGCTGATCACCTCGCCCGACCAGGCCGGCGGCGGGCTGGACCCGAGCGAGGCGCCGTGGCTCAAGCTGGGTGACGTGGCCGCCCTGCTCAGCCGGACCCCCACCAGTTGGTCGGGCCAACCCGACTACCCGGCGGCGGCGAAACGGCACCGGTTGAGCAGCGCTCAGGTGGAGCGGACCGACGAGCTGGGCGAGGACTTCGACACCTACGCCCAGTTGCTCGCCGATCCGGGCACCGTCGGACTGCAGCGCGACCAGAGCCTGGCCCGGGCGGTGAGCGTCGCCTGGCGCAGCCGGTCGGAGGCGCAACGCAGTTTCGTCCAGGCCCAGACCGACGTCTTCGACTCCATCCTGCACGGCACCATGATCAAGCTGGAGGGCCAGAACCTGGTGCTCACCGGATCGGCCGGCAACGTCCCGCTGACCGTGGTCAACGACTTCGACCAACGGATCCGGGTGCAGATCACCTTCACCTCGCCCAACCGGCAGCGGCTCAGCGTGAGCGACGTCCCGGCCGGCCAGATCGGCGTCGTCGATCCGAACGGCCACACACCGATCACCGCCGCCGTCCAGGCCCGGGCCAACGGGGCGCTGCCGATCACCTGCCAACTCACCACCGTCGACGGACGGCCGGTCGGTCAGCCCCTGGTGATCGAGATCAACCCGACCCGGGCCGGCCGGATCGGCTGGCTGATCTCACTCGGCGCACTGGTCGTGTTGGTCGCCGCGACCGCCTTCCGGATCCGCCAGGTCCGGCGCGAACGGGCCGGCACCGAACCGGCACCGACGTCGGCACCGGGGCCGACGGTGGCTGAGACCCGGGCCGATCTGCAGGAGGGGGCCGAGCTGCAGGACGAGGCCGAGGAGCGCAGCGCAGGTGCGCGGCTGATCTCGGCCACCGCGGTGATGGCCGCCGGCACGATGGCCTCCCGGGTGCTCGGCTTCGTCCGGATCGCCCTGCTGATCTTCGTCCTCGGCAACGGCACGCCGCAGGTGGACACGTTCAACATCGCCAACGGCATCCCGAACATGCTCTACATCCTGCTGGCCGGCGGCGTGCTGAACACCGTCTTCGTCCCGCAGATCGTCCGGGCGATGAAGAACGACCCGGACGGCGGCGAGGCCTACACCAACCGGCTGGTCACCGTCGGGCTGCTGGCCCTGGTCGTGATCACCACGGCGGTCACCCTGCTCGCCCCGGCCATCATGTGGCTCTACACCGACGGCCGGTGGAAGCTGCCGGGCAACGCCGCGCACTTCGACAACATCGTGCTGCTGGCCTACCTGTGCCTGCCGCAGATCTTCTTCTACGGCGTCAACGTGCTGATCGGGCAGGTGCTGAACTCGCGCGGCCGGTTCGCCCCGATGGCCTGGTCACCGCTGGCCAACAACGTGATCGCCGTGATCGTGCTGGTCGTCTACCTCGGGATCTGGCACACCACCGCCGATCCGGACGCCCCGTTCAGCACCGGCCAGATCCTGCTGCTCGGGCTCGGCTCGACCGCAGGGATCGTGGTCCAGGCGGCGGTGCTGATCCCGTTCATGGCTCGCTCCGGCTTCCGCTTCCGTCCCCGCTTCGACTTCGCCAACGCCGGACTGGGCCGGACGGCGCACCTGGCCAAGTGGACCCTGGGCTACGTGGTCGCCACCCAGATCGCGGTCTGGATCGTCACCCGGCTGGCCAGTGGGGCCACCCTCGGCGGCCCGAACCGGCCGCCCGGCGACGGAGCCGGGCTGACCGTCTACAACAACGCCTACCTGCTCTGGATCCTGCCGCACTCGCTGATCACCGTCTCGCTGGCGACCGCGCTGCTGCCCTCGGCCTCCCGACGGGCCGCGGCCGGCGACCTGAGCGGCGCCGGAGCCGAGTCGATGCGGGCGATGCGGCTGGCCACGACCGCGATCGTGCCGGCCACGGTGGCCTTCTTGGCCCTGGCCTTCCCGATCAGTCGGCTGCTGTTCGGCAACGGCCGCGGGGCCGATGACTGGCAGACCACCGCCTGGACGCTGACCGCGTTCGCCGTCGGGCTGATCCCGTTCACCATCCAGTACCTGTGTCTGCGCGGCTTCTACGCCCTGGAGGACACCCGGACGCCGTTCTTCATCCAGCTGGTGATCGCCGGGACCAACAGCGTGCTGGCGTTGCTGCTGGTGCTGCCGGTCGGTCGGCCGCAGTGGGTCGCGGTCGGCCTGGCCCTGGCCTACGCACTGAGTTACGTCGTCGGCCTCGGCGTCTCGTTCCGGTTGCTGCGCCGCCGGCTGCCGGCACTGAACGGACCGGCCCTGGCCCGGCACTGCGTCCGGCTGGCGGTCGCCGTCATCCCCGGCGGGCTGCTGGCGGCCGGGGTCAGCTGGCTGTTCTCGCTCTGGTCGCAGGCCTTCGTGGTCCGGGTGCTCGGACTGGCCGTCGGCGGGCTGATCGCCCTCGCCCTGTTCGTCGCCCTGGCCTCGCTGTTGCGGATCGCCGAGGTGAGCCAGTTGACCGCCACCGTCGGCGCCCGGCTGCTGCCCGGCCGGTTCCGGGGCGAGGGGTCGCCGGCAGATCGTGTCGATCCGGAACTGACCGGCGATTCCTCCGGCCCGGGCCCACTCGACTCTGGCACGATCGTGGCTGACGATCCGAGCGTGGCGGACGATGCGATCACCGGATCGGTGGCCGCCATCGAGTCCCTCGCCACGGCCGAGTCGTCGATCGTCACCCACGTCGGCGCTTCCGGGGCAGGACAGATCATGGCCACCACCACCTCGCAGACACCGCTCGGCCCGCCAGCGGCCGACGCCGCGCCCGAGCATGCAGCTGACACACCGGAAGGCCATCTACCGCCGGGCACGATCCTCGGCCGCCGCTACCGGCTGGAGGAACTGCTCGTCTCGGCCCAGCCCGCGGTCACCTGGCGGGCCTTCGACCAGGTGCTGTCCCGGTCCGTGCTGGTGCACCTGCTGCCGGTCGGCGACCCCCGCGCACCCCGGCTGCTGGACGCGGCCCGGCGGGCGGCCATCGCCACCGACTCCCGGTTCCTGCGGGTGCTGGACGCGGTCGATCCGAGCGCGGCCGCCGGTCGGCTGCCGGACGAGCCGGACGTCGGCTCCTACATCGTCTGCGAGTACACCACCGGCCAGTCGCTGCAGACCATCCTCAACGCGGCCCCGCTGACCGGACTGGAGGCCGGCTGGGTGCTGCGGGAGGTCGCCGACGCGCTCGGCGGCATGCACACCCTCGGACTGCACCACCGCCGGATCAACCCGGACACCGTGATCATCACCCCGGCCGGCAACATCAAGATCGTCGGTCTGCTGATCGAGGCCGCGCTGCATCCCGGGCCGAGCGAGGCCCAGCACGGGCCCGACGCCCCGACCGTCGCCATCCCCGCCGGATCCCTGACCGGCAGCTCCGATGCCGGCGAGGATCCCGACGCCGGCGGCGAGGCCGCCGACGTCCATGACCTGGGCCGGCTGCTGTACGCGATGCTGGTCTCCCGCTGGCCGGGCGGCTCGGCCTTCGGGCTGCCGGCCGCCCCGCAGGGCCGCGACGGCCAGCTCGGATCGGAGCCCGGTCACCACCTCGACGGCCATTACGTCGACGGCCACCACCTCGACGGTGACCCAGCCGGCCAGAGCGACCACCCCGAACAGGACCAGCGACCGCAGCTCGGGCCCGAACAGCAGCGCTGGCTGACCCCACGGCAGGTCCGGCACGGGGTCTCGCCGGCCCTGGACCGGATCTGCGACCAGTTGCTCAGCGCCGAACCCCGGCACCGGGTGCCGCCGATCACCTCCACCGGCCAGCTGGTGATGGAGCTCAACCGGATCCTCGGCCCGGGCGACGCCGCGGCCGATCTGGAACGGCGGCTGCGCCACCCGGGCGGCGTGCACGCGGCTCTGGCCGGGACGGCGCCGGGCGGCATCGGTACCCCCCGCTCGGCCTTCCTCGGCCACTCCACCCAGAACGTCTCGGCCCGCTCGCCCCGCAGTCCCGGCCGGGTCCGCGCCGCCGCCGACGGCGTCAGCCGGGTCAGCAGCCCGGTCGAAGCGGAGGTCAGTCCGCTGGCCCCGGCCTGGACGTCCCGGCCGGATCAGCCCCGGCACCACCCGCAGCGCTGGATCGGCCTGGTCATCGCGCTCGCGCTGGTGGTGGTGCTGACCATCGCCGTGGTCGCGGTGCTGCGCCGGCCCCAGAACGGCCAGGCCGACGCACCCGCGAACCCCTCGGCCGGCACGGCCACGACGGCGAGCAGCCCTGCAGCCACCGGGCCGCTGACGATCGCGAGCGTCGACGACTTCGACCCGACCGCTCAGGGCGGCAACGGGACCGAGAACCCCAGCCAGGCCAAATACGCCATCGACGGCGACCCGAAGACCCGCTGGACCACCCTCACCTACCGCGGCAGCGCCAAGCTCGGCAACCTCAAGCAGGGCGTCGGCCTGGTGCTCGATCTCGGCCGGAGCGTCGAGGTGTCCCGGGTCGACGTCGACCTCTCCGGCAGCGGCACCGACGTCGAACTGCGGGTGCCCACGGGTTCGTCGACGCCGCCGGTGATGAGGACCGACAAGGCCTGGCGGCGGGTGGCCGAGGCCTCGGCAGCGTCGGGGCAGACGACACTGCAGCCCACCTCGAGCGTCCGCACCCGGTATCTTCTCGTCTACCTGACGTCACTGCCGAAGGAGGGCAGCGGCTACCGCGGAGGAATCGACGAGGTCGAGGTTGAGCAGTGACAGATCCGGCTCCCGACGCCGGCACGACCGCGCTCACTGAGCCGCGCGATCCGGCGTCCCCACCGGGGATCACCCCCGACCAGGTCCTCACCTTCGCCGGTCCGCTGGCCGAGCGCAGCGACGCCGACCTGCTGGCCGACCACGTCGCCGGCGACCCGAACGCCTTCTCCGTCCTGGTCACCCGGCACCGCGACCGGCTCTGGGCGGTCGCCGTCCGGACCATGCGCAACCCCGAGGACGCCGCCGACGCCCTTCAGGACGCCTACATCTCGGCCTTCCGTCGGGCCGGCAGTTTCCGCGGTGACTCCCTGGTCACCACCTGGTTGCACCGGGTCGTCGTCAACGCCTGTCTGGACCGGATCCGCCGCAACAAGGTGCGGGCGGCCGAGCCACTGCCGGAAGATCCGGACCGGGCCGCCGAGCTGGCCTTCGCCGAACCGCCGACCGACCCGCTGGAGCAGCGGGAACAGGCCGGCGAGGTGGCCCGGGCGCTCTACCGGCTGAACCCCGACCAGCGGGCGGCGCTGGTGCTGGTCGACATGGAGGGCTACTCCGTCGAGGAGGCCGCCGGGATGCTCGGCTGCGCCGGCGGCACGGTGAAGAGCCGGTGCGCCCGCGGCCGGGCCAAGTTGGCACCGCTGCTGGCCCATCTGCGCCTCGACGCCGACCCCGAGACCGGCGAACCGGCGGCCGCTCGGACCCCGACCCGGCGTCCTGCGGTGCCCGGCAGCACCGGCGGGGCGAGGCCGTCCGTCCGGCAGGGAACCGATCCACCCCCCTGATGCGTCCCAGCACGGTGAGCTCTGGCGGCCTCGCCGTCCGATCCCACCCCGACCGATCCCCGACCCGACCCCAAGCCGATCCCGACCAGCCGTCCCCGACCAGCCGAGACCCGACCAGCCGAGACCCGAGAGGAGCACCGTCACCGATGGCCCATCCGTTGCCCTCGTCCTACAACTGGCACACCCCGGTGTTCGTCTCCAGCGTCGGACTGGTTCTCTGCGTCTTCCTGTTGGCCCGGACCCGGGCCAACGGCTGGGTCAGCGTGGTCGCCGTGCTGGTCGCGATCTGGGCGGTGTTCGTGCTGGTCGCCTGGTCCCGGACGCGGGCCATGATGATCATCGACGGCCCGGTCCTGACCGTGCGCCGGTTCCGGGCCGTGCACGAACTCGACGGCCGACGGCTGGCCAGTGTGCGGGAATCCACCACCGGCAGTGGCCCGTCCTACCGGGTCGAGCTCGTCGACGACCCGACCAGCTACTACATCCCCACTGCGCTGATCTCGCACGGTCACTCGGCATTTTTCGGCTGGGTCCTGCGTTATGCCCCCGAGGCCAGTCTGGACCGCCGCTCGATCCGGACGGTCGAACAGTTGCGCACCCGCGGTCTGCTGTCATGAACGCGATCACGCCACCGGCCCGCGGGCCGAAGCCGACACGGACGCACGGGGAGGGAGGGCAGGATGAGTGAACCCGCCGACCCCCGTGACGACGATCGACCCCGTGACGACCACTGCAGCGACGACCGACTGGCCGACTACGACGCCGGCCTGCTCGACCCCGTCGCCGTCGGCAGGGTGGACGCTCATCTGCCGACCTGCCCGGACTGCACCGAACGGCTGGACGCGATCCGCCGGGTGAGTGCGCTGCTCGCAGCCGAGCCCGCCCCCGCCATGCCGGCCGACGTGTTCGCCCGGCTGCACCACTCGGTCACCGCCCTGGTGGACGACGATCAGGGCAACGCCGATTACCCCGACGACCCCGAGCAGCGGCCCCGGGTCGAATCCGATGCCGCCAGTGGCTACGCCGACCGCCCGCCGGCCTCGTCCCGGCCGGTCGGACAGCGGGAACTGGACGACCAGGGCGTGGACCGGGTCTCGACGGAACAGCCGAGCAAGGCATCGCTGCCCGCGTCGATCGCCCCGCAGGCCGGCTCGAATCCGGGCTGGTCCCGACCGACGATGGGCAGCCTGGAGAAGACGATGTCCCGGCGTCGTCGGCCGTCCCGGATCATCTTCGCCGCCCTCGGCACCTGCGCACTGGCGGCGGTGGTGGGTTTCGCGGGCTACCTGGTCAGCGCGGTCAGCGGCCACAACGAGCCGGCGGCCGATCGTCCCCTGGTTCTCCAGGACGGCCAACTCGGCGACAGCGCCGAGGTCGGTGACCACGCCGACCTGAGTGCGCACCGGTTCAGCGACGCCTGGACCTGCGCGCGACGGGTCACGTCCGGCCGGATCACCGGCATCCGCGCCTCGGTGGTGGACGACCGGTCCGGCTTCCTGGTCTTCCTGGCCGGCACGGGCGGAACCACCCGGGTGGTGTTCGTCAGCGGTTGCGGCGCGTCCCCGACGGCCGGGCCCTCGTCCGTGCTCCCCGATCGCTGAGCGGGCCGGATCCTCTCCGGACCTGGCCCGGTCGAATCGTCCTCGCTCAGGAACCGATGGTGGCGATGTGCTCGATCAGTGCGGTGGTGGAGATGGACGGCGTCCGCGGCAGGTAGATCACCTTCGCCAGGTCGGAACAGAAGTCGAACTTGCCGGCCCAGTCGTCACCCATCACCAAGACGTCGGCCGCGTGCGCGCTGATGTAGTCGCGTTTGAGCTCCAGGCTCTCCTCGACGAACACCTCGTCCACCGACTTCATGTTCGAGACCAGTTCGACCCTCTCCTGCTCGCTGAACACCGGGTTACGGCCCTTCTTGGAGAAGTTCAGTGCGTCGGAGGACACCCCGACGACCAGCCGGTCGCCGAGTTCGGCCGCCCGGTTCAGCACCCGGACGTGACCGACGTGCAGCACGTCGAAGGTGCCGAAGGTGATGACGGTGGTCACGGGGCGAACTCCTCGGTCGGCGATGCGTCAGGACGGTCGCCGACTCCTCGGCGGCGACCATCCGCTCACCCTAGACGTCCGCCGTTCCCCCCGGGCCGGTCTCAGGTGCGTCCGCCCCGGTGTGTCCTCACAGGTGCTCGGCCGGGCGGAATATCGCCGCCTCGGGCCGGGTTCTCAGACAGGTAGGGTGAGGCACCTTCGGGGCCGAGCCACTCCGTTCGAGATTGAGGAAGCTGGGGAGACATGAGCCAGGTCGACACGGACGAGATCCGCGACGTCATCATCGTCGGCAGTGGGCCGGCGGGCTACACCGCGGCGATCTACGCCGCCCGGGCGGCGCTGAAACCGCTGGTCTTCGAAGGCTCGATCACCGCCGGCGGCGCCCTGATGAACACCACCGACGTGGAGAACTTCCCCGGCTTCCCCGAGGGCGTGATGGGTCCGGAGCTGATGGACCAACTGCGCACCCAGGCCGAGCGTTTCGGCGCCGAACTGGTGGCCGAGGACATCGCCTCGGTCGACCTGACCGGATCGGTCAAGAGCGTCAGCGACGCCTACGGCAACAGCTTCCGGGCCCGCTCGGTGATCCTGGCCACCGGATCGGCCTACCGCAAGCTCGGCCTGCCCGATGAGGACCGGCTGTCCGGTCACGGCGTCTCCTGGTGTGCCACCTGCGACGGCTTCTTCTTCCGCGACAAGGACATCGCCGTGGTCGGCGGTGGCGACTCCGCGATGGAGGAGGCGACCTTCCTGACCCGGTTCGCCCGTTCGGTCACGCTGATCGTGCGCCGGGGCGAGCTGCGGGCCAGCCGGATCATGGCCGCCCGGGCCCAGAACGACCCGAAGATCACCTTCGCCTACAACTCCTCGGTCTCGGCCATCCACGGCGACACGTCGCTGACCGGGGTGACCCTGCGTGACACCACCGACGGCTCCGAGCGGGAGTTGTCGATCTCCGGTCTGTTCATCGCCGTCGGCCACGACCCCCGCTCGGAGTTGCTGACCGATCAGGTCCAGCTGGACGCCGAGGGCTACGTGTTGACCGACAACAAGTCGAGCCGGACGAACCTGGCCGGCGTCTTCGCCTGCGGTGACGTCGTGGACCACACCTATCGCCAGGCGATCACCGCCGCCGGATCCGGCTGTGCCGCCGCCCTGGACGCCGAACGGTATCTGGCCGATCTCGACGACACGGCCGATCACGAGCCGGTCGCCCGGCGCAGCCCGGCCTCGGTCGGCTGAACCCGCCGCACCCGAAGCCACCACTCGAACCAACCGCTCGAACCCACCACCCGAACCACCAACGAAACGAACCGAGGGAGAACACCATGGCTGCCGTCACCGACGTCACCGACGCCGACTTCGAGCAGGTCGTGCTCAAGTCCGACAAGCCCGTCGTGGTCGACTACTGGGCCGACTGGTGCGGCCCGTGCAAGCAGGTCGCCCCGATCATCGAGGAGCTGGCCGGAGCGCACGGCGACAAGGTCAGCTTCGTCAAGATGGACACCAACACCAACCCGGTGACGCCGGCGAACAACCACGTCCTCGGCCTGCCGACGATCCAGGTCTACGTCGGCGGCGAGCTGGTGAAGGCGTTCAAGGGCGCCAAGTCGAAGTCGGTGCTGCTGGGCGCGATCGAGGAGTACCTCTGATCCACCCCCGCTGACGGCTGTCCCACCGGCATCAGGACGCGGTGGGCAGCCGTTCGCTCCGCCGGGCCGGCTCGAAACCGGCCGGCTGCGGCGGCGGGATGGACGCCGGAACCAGTCCGGTGATCCGATGCCAGGCCGCCGCCAGATCCGGACGCCGACGCACGGTCGTGGTCAGGTCCATCCGGAACCGAGGCGCCGTCGGATGCGGTTGGACCAGCCGGAAGCCGGCAGCGAGCAGAAAACCGACGGGTAGCTCGTCGCCCCGGGCCACGGCGTCCAGGGTGAGCACGTCCCGCTTGAGCAGTTCGGCGGCGACCGCCTGGACGAGGTGCCGGCCGAGCCCCTGACCGCGATCGGTCGTCCTCACCCAGAGACCGGTCACGACGGAGTGCCGGACCTGTCCCGTCGCCGGGGCGCCCGCGGGGCCGATGCCCACGAGCAGGGCGCCGCTCGGCCGGTCCGTCGCCCCGGCCAGGACCCCGCAGAACCCCCAGTGGTCGACCGCCCGGGTCGCGGCCGTCCGATCCTCGGCGCTCGGTTGCGGCTGGTCGGTGTGCCCGGCCCAGCAGTCCAACTCGGCCTGCCCCATCGGCCGGACGCGCCGCGCGATCCCGTTCACGCCAGACTCCGCGGCCGCGGCCGGGCCAATCCGGCCAGGAAGCCGAGCCCCAGGCCGGCGAGCACCCCGACCGACAGCCACAGCACCCATCGGGATCTGCGCACCGCGGGCTGAGCCATGTTCGTCATGCTAGCCGTGCCGACCGGTCGCCGGTGACGCCTCGCGACCCGCCGCACGGTGCGGCACACTGGACCCATGAGTGTTCCGGGCCCTTCGCCGGAGGTCGTGCCACCGTCCGTCGACGGCGTCCCCGGCCTGCCCGCGTCGCGCCGGGACACCCGGCTCGATCCGTACGCCGACAGCTACGCCCAACGCACCCACGGAATGACCGCCTCGGCCATCCGGGCCCTGTTCGCGGTGGCCAACCGGCCGGAGGTCGTCTCGCTGGCCGGCGGGATGCCCAACATCGCCGATCTGCCGCTGGACGCCGTCGGCGCCACCTTGAACCAACTCGTCCTCGACCAGGGCGCCCGGTCCATGCAGTACGGCTCCGGCCAGGGTGAACCGATGATCCGCGAGCAGATCTGTGAGGTGATGAAACTCGAAGCCATCCAGGCCCATCCCGACGACGTCACCGTCACCGTCGGTTCGCAACAGGGCCTCGACCTGCTGAGTCGGATCTTCTGCGATCCGGGCGACGTGGTGCTCTGTGAGGCCCCGAGTTACGTCGGTGCCCTCGGCGTGTTCCGCTCCTACCAGTGCCAGGTCAGCCACGTCGCCATGGACGAGCACGGGTTGCGCCCGGACGCGCTGCGGGAGGCGATCGCCGGTCACGCCGCCGCCGGCCGTCGGATCAAGTTCCTCTACACCATCCCGAACTTCCACAACCCGGCCGGCGTCAGCCAGACCCTGGAGCGCCGCAGCGAGATCGTCGAGATCGCCGCCTCGGCCGGGATGCTGGTGATCGAGGACAACCCGTACGGCCTGCTCGGCTTCGACGGTGAGCCGACGCCGGCGATGCGCTCGCTCGACGCCGACAACGTGGTCTACCTCGGCTCGTTCTCCAAGACGTTCGCACCGGGGTTCCGGATCGGCTGGGTGCTGGCCCCGCACGCCGTCCGGGAGAAACTGGTGCTCGCTCAGGAGTCGGCCACGCTGTGCCCGCCGACCTTCTCCCAGTTCGCCGTCTCGGCCTACCTCAGCCACCACGACTGGCGGGGCCAGATCAAGTCGTTCCGCGAGATGTACCGGGAGCGTCGGGACGCGATGTTCGCCGGGCTGGCCGCGCACATGCCCGAGGGCACCACCTGGACCCGACCCGGTGGCGGGTTCTTCGTCTGGGTCACCCTGCCCGGCGGTCTGGACGCCCAGTCGATGCTGCCCCGGGCGGTGTCGGCCCGGGTGGCCTACGTCCCGGGCAACGCCTTCTACGCCGACGGGCTGGGCAGCCGGCACATGCGCCTGTCCTACTGCTTCCCGACCCCGGAGCGGATCATCGAGGGCACCCGTCGCCTCGGTGAGGTGCTCAGCTACGAGGCCTCGGTGCAGGAGACGTTCGGTATCACCGACAGCGGCCACACCTTCGCCCCGTACGAGGCTCCCGGGGCCAACCAGAACTGATGACGACACTGCCCACCGCAGGAGGACGGCCGCGATGACCGATTCGGTACTGGTGCTGGCCGGTGGCCTCTCGCACGAACGCGAGGTCTCGCTGCGCAGCGGCCGCCGGGTCGGCCAGGCGCTGCGTTCCCGCGGGGTGGACGTGATCGAAGCCGACGTCGATTCCACCCTGATCGCCCGGCTCGAGGGACTGGGCCGGCCGGTGGTGTTCCCGTTGCTGCACGGGGAGGCGGGTGAGGACGGCTCTCTGCGTGAGGTGCTGACCCTGCTGGACATCCCGTTCGTCGGCTCGGTCGGCAGCGCCTGCCGGGTGGCCTTCGACAAGTCGATCGCCAGCACGGTGGTGGCCGAGGCCGGCATCCTGACCCCGCGGCAGGTCGCGTTGCCGCACGAGACGTTCCGGGAGCTGGGTGCGGCCGCGCTGGTCGAGGCGCTCGGCGCCCAGATCGGGTTCCCGATGATGGTCAAACCGTCGCGCGGCGGTTCGGCGCTGGGCTGCAGCAAGGTCAGCTCGGCCGCCGAGTTGCCGGCGGCGATGGTCGGGGCGTTCGCCTACGGGGCGGTGGCCGTGGTCGAGAGCTTCGTCGAAGGCGTCGAGGTGACCGTGACCGTGGTCGATCGCGGGTCGGGTCCGCAGGCCCTGCCCGCGGTGGAGATCCGGCCCGACTCCGGGGTTTACGACTACGCCTCCCGCTACACCGCCGGCTCCACCCGGTTCCTCTGCCCCGCCGTCCTCGACGCCGACGTGTCCGCGGCGGCCGCGGCCGTGGCTCTGCAGGTGCACGACGTGCTGGGGCTGGCCGACATCTCCCGGACCGACCTGATCATCGACGCCGACGGCCGGCCCGTCTTCCTGGAGGTGAACGTCGCCCCGGGGATGACCGAGACGTCGGCGGTGCCGCTGGCCGTCGAGGCGGCCGGCTGGAGCCTGGGCAAGATGTGTGTCGATCTGGTCCAGGCGGCCCGGGCGCGCGGCGTCCGGGCCTCGGCGACCCGGCCCGACCTGCCGGTCCTGCCGTGACAGCTCGCACTCTCGCCCTCTGCTTCTCGGCTCGCCCTCGGCTGACGGGGCTGGGTCGGGGGCTGGGGCTGGGCTGAGGCTGGGGCGATCGTGACGTCCTCACGCATCGTCCTGAAACAGGTGGGCATCGTCCTGCTCGGGCTGGTCGCGGCCGGCATCATGGTCGGCCTCGGTCTCTGGCAGCTCGGGGTCTACAACAGTCAGGGCACCCGGGTGACGCAGGCCCGGGCCGCCGAGGCGCCGGTGCCGCTGCTGTCGGCGGCCCGCCCGGGACAGCCGGTCGGGGACGTCTACGGCCGCCAGGTCGAGACCACCGGCCGCTACGACGCCGGCCTCCAGCTCCTGGTGCCCGATCAGGACGAACCCGGCCAGGAGCGGGTGCTGACGGCGTTGCGCTTCGCGGACGGCGGTGCGGTACCGGTGGTGCGCGGTCTGGTCCCCACCGGATCGGAGCCGCCCGCACCGCCCTCGGGTGAGGTCGAGGTGGTCGGGGTGTTCCTGCCGTCGGAGCCCGATCCTCGGCGGAACCCCTCGCTCGGCGGATCCCTGGCCGCGATCGAGTTGCCGTTGTTGGCCCAACGCTGGTCCCCCACCCTGAGCAACGGCTTCATCACCCTGCCCGCTTCGGCCGCCGCGGCCCAGGGGCTCGCGCCGGCGGAGGTCTCCCTGCCCGAGGGCCAGGGTCGGACCCAGAACGCCGCCTACGCCTTCCAGTGGTGGATCTTCGCCCTGTTCGCGCTGGTGATGGCCGGTCGGATGGCCCGTGACATCGGTCGCCGGGCCGACTACGAATACCTCGGCGAGCAAGAAGCACCCGGGTCCGGACCGGATGAGGGCGACGGACCCGGCGGGGAGGTCGATCCGACCGGAAACCCGACCGGGACCGTGACGGGTACAGCGAAGGGGACGGCGACCGGCGGGCCGGTCGACGGAGCGACCGAGCTGACCGACGAGCGGGTGGACGACCGTGAGCCCGCGCGCCACGGCTGAGGGGACCCTCAGCAGAGCCGACTAGAGTTCGGGGCATGCGTGGTGCCCTGATCCGATACCGATTCATGGCCTACCTGGTCGGCACGTTGCTGATCGTGCTGACCTGCATCGGCCTGCCGCTGAAGTACCTCGGCGGCAACGGCTCGTTGGTCACCGTCGTCGGGATCGCGCACGGCTATCTGTACATGGTGCTGATCATCACCGCCATCGACCTCGGCCGGCGGGCCCGGTGGACCTGGAAGAGGCTGCTGCTGATCGCCCTGGCCGGCACTGTCCCGTTCCTGTCCTTCGTCGCGGAACGGTCCGCCACCAAGGACGTCCGGCCGAAGTTGGTGGCTGCCGCTCAGGACCCCGAGGTCGACGCCGGTGAAGCCGACGACAGCGAGCCGTTGACCGAACCGGTCTCCGGTCCCCTCGACCGCTAGTGGTGTGGCGCGGACGGCCCTTGACGCTTGGCGACGGCCGGGTGCGTGCATCGCCAGGTCGATGAGGGAGGGATACCGGGCCTGTCTCGACCCGAGTCGAACGCCGCGAGATGCCTGCCTGGGTGTCGGGACACGCTACGAGACTTCGGCAACGCGCCACCGGTTCGCCCATCCTCGACCACTCATCCCCCACCACTCATCCCCGATACGATCCCCGACCACCAGAGCTCGGTGACCACGAACCGCTGGTTCCGGGTTCCCCCCGGCCCTGGCCCTCGGCTTGCCGGACGGCTGGGTCTGCGTTCGACCCACCCATTGGTATCCGGATTCCACGGTCCGCCGGCTCTGCCCCCCATGAGACCCCCGGCTTCCGTCGCCCACAGGTCGTGCTCGGCTGCCGCCCGACGAAGACCTCGGATTCCCGGGTCACCCCCACCCCATCCGGCAACGCCGCTCGGACACAGCGACCAGGATGGATGATGGCGGGTTCCCGCAGGCACTCGTGTCGCCCGGCCGACGGCCCTCGCCATGACCGGGGTCTTGGGCGCTCGTGCCGTCTGAACACTGCGACGCGACTGGGCACTCTCACAAAGCAGGATGTCGTTTTGTCGACATATGGTTTTATCGTCGAGTCGGTTAGTAGCTTTGTCCACGTATTGACTCGGGAGCCCCCTGACCAACCAGCAGAAGGTCGGCGATCCGGCTGAGGTCGTCGTCCGAGGCGAACTCGATCACGATCTTGCCCTTGGACCGGCCGGACTCGACCTTGACCCGGGTGTCGAGGTCTTCCGACAACCGACTGGCCAGGGCTCGGGCCCGCTCCGACGGCTCGGAGGTGGTCCTTGGCGCCCGTTGGCGGGTCTCGGTCTCGCCGACGGCTACCAGCTCTTCAGTCGCCCGGACCGACAGACCCTCGGCCACCACCCGCTGGGCCAGCCGCTCCTGCGCCAGCTGATCCTCGAGACCGAGGACGGCCCGGGCGTGACCGGCGCTCAGCACACCGGCCGCCACCCTGCGCTGCACGGTCGGCGGCAGTCGCAACAGTCGGATGGTGTTCGAGATCTGCGGCCGCGATCGCTTGATCCTGCGGGAGAGCTCTTCCTGGGTGCAGCCGAAATCCTCGAGCATCTGCTGGTAGGCCGCCGCCTCTTCGAGCGGATTGAGCTGGGTCCGGTGCAGGTTCTCCAGCAGGGCGTCCCGCAGCAGATCATGGTCGGCGGTCTCCCGCACGATGGCGGGGATGACGGTCGCGCCGGCCCGCTGGCTCGCCCGCCAACGACGCTCCCCCATCACGAGCTCGAACGCCACCGTTTCGCCGCCGTCGTCGGCTGACGACACCGTGGCACCATCGCCACCGTCGGTCTCTGCCGCGGACAGCGGTCGGACGACCACCGGCTGCAGCAGCCCGACCTCCTGGATGGATTCGACCAGCTCCTGGAGAGCCTCCTCGTCGAACACCGTCCGCGGCTGCTTGGGGTTCACCCGGATGGCCCCAATCGGCACTTCAGCGAAATAGGAGCCCTCGGGAACCTGGTGCAACGGAGCGTCGCCTTGCGCCTGACCTTGCTGGGGGCTGGTCGTGCTCGCCTGCTCTTCCCGGTCGATGACCCCGGCCGGCTCCGGCCTGACGGTCGGTGACGGCTCGGTCGGAGGCGGGTCTGGGGGCGAGCGGTTCGGTTCGCTGGAACAGCTCGCCGAGTCCGCGCCCGAGCCCTCGTGTGGTGTTCGTCATGACTGTTCCTCCGCTCCGCGTCGCGCGATCTCCCGCGCGGCATCGAGATAGCACTGTGCACCGGTGGAATCCGGCTGGTAGGTGAGCACGGTCTGTCCGTAGCTCGGGGCCTCGGAGATCCGCACCGATCGCGGAATCACCCCGGGCAGGGTCTGAACGGCAAAGTGGGTCCGGACCTCTTCGGCGACCTGGGCGGCCAGCCGGGTTCGAGCGTCGTACATGGTGAGCAGGACCGTGCTGAGTTGGAGTTCGTCGTTCAACTCCCCCTTGACCACGCCGATCGTGTTCATCAACTGCGAGACGCCCTCCAGGGCGTAGTACTCACACTGGATCGGGATCAGGATCTCACCGGCCGCGACCAGTGCGTTCAGGGTCAGCAGACCCAGCGATGGCGGACAGTCGAAGAAGACGTAGTCGTACTCCACGGATTTCAGGTGCCGCTGCAGGGCGCGATTGAGGCGGTTCTCCCGGGCCACGACCGACACCAGTTCGATTTCCGCGGCGGCGAGATCGATGGTCGCGGGCAGAACATGCAGGGTCGGTGCTTCTGGTGAGGTGCGGACGTGGTCCTCGATCGGATCGTTACCGATCAGTACCTCGTAGCTGCCGGGCGTGCCCGGCTGATGGTCGATACCGAGGGCGGTCGAGGCGTTTCCTTGTGGGTCAAGGTCGACGAGCAGGACCGAGAGTCCGCCCATCGCCAGCCCCGCGGCGATGTTGACGGCGGTGGTCGTCTTGCCGACGCCGCCCTTCTGGTTGGCCACGACGAAGACCCGGGTGTGCTTGGGCTTAGGCATCGGTTCGATCGCCGTTCGACGTGTTTCACGTGGAACGGCTGCGGGCGTGCCTTCGATGGTCTCTGCTTCTTGCTCCGGGTCCGGGCTCGCTCCTGACAGCCGCCTCGACATCGACCTCTGTCGCGGGAGAAGTCGTCACGTCCGCACCGACCAGGTCGCTATCCGCAGGCATGACGATGTTCTCCGGTGACACCACCTCGGTCGACACCGACGGGAGCTGTGTTGCCTCCGGCGCCCCTGCCTCCACCGAGCCGGATGACTGCTCATCAGCTGTGGCCGCGTCAGGCATCAGGCACATCAGGCACATCAGGCACATCAGGCACAGTTTCACGTGAAACACGAGGCCAGCCGAGAAGTCGCCCGAACCGAGACCGCTTCGGCCACCCAAGGCCCGTGCGACTCCCGGCAACCCCCGAGGTTGACGGCTGGTTCACCATGAATTCCCCCTGTACCGCGAAAAGACAGCCGCCAGGTGCGGCAAGAGCTCAGGTTAACTGGAGGCTCGGACAGTCCGGCGTAGCCAAGTCGGCGCGTCCGACCGTGCATCGAGCGGAGGAGGCTCGACGGGCTGGCAGGAGTCGAAGCCCAAGTGAGAAAGACGCAAACAGACGGCCAACCACCGGCTATCCGGGAACAGCACACGAGCCGGTAACGCCGCCGACCCACCATCGGCATTCGGGGTCTGAGACCTGAAGCAGTGCTCGCTCAGCTGGCTTGGCCCGGCCACGCGAGGATTCATCAGCCGCCACAAGACAGATCCGCGGTGCGGAAGCGCCGTTGCCGCGTCGTCCTGGGGAGGGCCAGCGCCCGCCGAACTCGCGGGCCGGGGGAGCGGACACGAACTGACGCTCGAGCGAGGATGAGCCAGTGGTGTGGGGCCGAAGTCCCTTGACGCTTGGCGGCGGTCAGGCGCGTGCATCCCCAGGCCCGCCGAGGAGGGACAGCGGTCATACCTCCGACCCGAGTCGAACACCGTGACGTGCGTACCTGGACAGCGCGAGGCGCCATTAACGTCGGCAACGCGCCACCAGCTCGCCGCTGCGCCGTTCATTCGTTCGCGCGAGCGCGAGGAACAGCCAGTTCAGCCGTGAACTCGCACCACCGAGGTCGGCTCGCTCGCGGCGTCCGCCCGCACCTGCACCACATCGGCCACCAGGCGCCGCTGCTCCAGCGTGGCTGCTGAGTCTTCGACCTCTTGCGCGGCGGCCGCACCCTTCATGGCCAGCAGCACACCGGACGACGTCAGGAGGGGAGTACACCAGGTGAGGAGCCGGGGGAGTGGAGCCAACGCTCGAGCCACCACGACGTCGTAGCGGATGGTGTGCTCCTCGGCCCGCTGCCGCACGACGGTGACCGTCTCGGCCAGGCCCAGCTCGGCGACCGCGTCGTCGAGGAAGGTGACCCGTCGCAGCAGCGGTTCCAGCAGAGTCACACTCAGATCCGGCCGCAGGATGGCCAGCGGAATTCCGGGCAGACCGGCGCCGCTGCCGACGTCCACCACGCTCGCGCCGGCCGGGATCAGATCAGCGATGGCCACGGAGTTCAAGATGTGGCGATCCCAGAGCCGGGGCACTTCTCGGGGCCCGATCAGACCCCAGTCGATTCCTCGATGAGTCAGTATGTCGACATAACGACAGATCGACTCAAAACGATCACCGAAGATGGTCCTTGCGGTGTCGGTAGCGCTGTCGCTGGAGGCGCCGGGGAGATCGCTCACGCTGAGGGCAGGATGACGACGCGACGCGAGGGCTCTTCACCCTCGGACTCGCTGGTCAGTCCGCCGGCGGCGACGACATCGTGGACGATCTTGCGTTCGAACGGGTTCATCGGATCCAGCCGGACCGAGTCACCGGACGACTTGACCTCAGAAACGGCGTCGGTGGCCAGCTCGACCAGCACCTTGCGACGCTTGTCCCGGTAGCCGCCGATGTCGAGCATCAACCGGCTGCGGTTGCCCGTCTCGGTCATCACCGCGAGCCGGGACAACTCCTGCAGCGCCTCCAGCACCTCACCCTTGGCTCCGATCAGCACGTCTCCCTCGGTCAGGATCGAGACGTGGGCCCGGTTGCTCTCGACGTAGGTGTCGATGTCGCCGTCGAAGTCGGCGATGTCGAGCAACTCTTCCAGGTAGTCCGCGGCGATCTCACCCTCCGTGTCGAGCGTGCTACCCGACTCGTCATCGTCCTCGTCGACCTCGTCGCCGTCCTTCTCGGAGGTTCCATCCTGATCCGTGGCCGCTTGCTCGCCCTGGGTCGGCTCCGCCTCCACCGCCGTCTCGTCGCCCGTGCCCGCGGCGCCGGCCTCGTCCGCCGTCGAATCCGCCGTCGTGATCGAGTCTTCTGCGTCGGTTTCCGACACCGTCTCGTGCTGGATGGTCTCTTCGCTCATCAGTTCCTCCTTGGAGGCATCAGTCCGGACCGCAGCCAGTAGCGCGCCACAACGCCCGGGAATGGTTCGGCCGCGACTCGCCGGGCCGAGAAATCAGGGGGTGCCGACCGTTCAGACCTTGCGTTGGGAACGGGTCTGCTTGCGTGGCTGTTGCCGGATCACCTTGCTCGTCGTGGCCGTCGCAACGCTGGTCTCGGTCGCGACCGCGCCTCTGGTCACCCCGTTCGCCGGCGCCTCGGTCCCGAGCGCCAGGGTCTTGCCCTTGGCCTTGTGCCGGGCCTCCCAGGCGTCGTAGGCCGGCGTACCGGGGGCCGGGTTGCGGCGGATGACGTAGAACTGCTGGCCCATCGTCCACAGGTTGGTGGTCAGCCAGTAGATCAGTACGCCGACCGGGAAGTTCACGCCGCCGATCGCGAAGATCAGCGGGAACAGGTACAGCATGATCTTCTGCTGCTGGGCCATCGGACCGGTCAGGGCGTCCGCCGGCATGTTCTTGCGCATCAGCTGCAACTGGGTGATGAACATGGTGACCGTCATCAGCACGATCAACAAGATGGTGACGAGCTGGACCGCGCCGAACCCCTGGCTCAGCGGCAGAAAGGTCGAAGAGATCCGCGCACCGAGGATCCGGCCGTCGTGCAGCGAGGTCAGCAACTCGGGATGAATGTTCAGCCAGTGGCCACGGGCCTGACCCTTGGCGGCGCCGTCCAGCACCCGGAACAAGGCCAGGAAGATCGGCATCTGCAACAACAGCGGCAGGCAGGAGGCCAGCGGGTTGGCGTTGTTCTCCCGGTAGAGCTTCATGGTCTCCTGACCGAGCTTCTCCCGGTCGTGACCGTACTTCTTCTGCAGCTCGCGGACCTTCGGCTGCAGCAACTGCATGTTCCGGGAGGACCGGATCTGCCGGACGAAGAGCGGGATCAGGATGACCCGGATGATCACGGTGAGGCTGATGATCGACAGTGCCCAGGTCCAGCCACTGTCGGCACCCAGCAACGGCGACCACAGGGCGTGGAACAGCACCAGCAGACCGGAGACCGCCCAGTAGAGCGGTTGGATGATGGTGCTGCCGAACTGGACGATCGAACTCCAGATGCTCAACGGCACCAGCATCGGAATCAGGAACCCCATCAACTACACACCTGTCTGGTCGCTCTGGTTCGCCCGGTGATCTTCCCGGTGATCGTGCCGGCCGTGGTGCCGGTGATCTGCATGGTCTCTACCCTCATTGTCAGGCCCCGGTCAACTGTTCGCAGGAACGGCGAGTGAATCGCCGGTGTCGCGTGCCGCGGGCCTGTCGCTCGACTCTCCGCCGGCCTGGTCGTTCTCCTCGGTGCCGGGAACAGGGTCGTACCCGCCCGGAGCCCACGGGTGACAGCGAAGTAGCCGACGGGAGGCGTACCAACTGCCTCGGACGGCGCCGTGCCGACGGATCGCCCCCAAGGCGTAGGCCGAACAGCTGGGGTAGTAGCGGCAGACGTCGCCGTACAACGGGCTGATGACGAGCCGGTACGCCTTCAACAGGCCGATCAGGACGTATTTCATGCCCGGACCCCGCCGGCTTCGCGACTCCACGCACGGCGCCAGGCCCGCTCGAAGTCGACCGTCACCCGCTCCGGGGAGGTCGCCGCCGCCGGCAACGCGCGGATCACGATCGCCGTCCCGGCCGGCGCCGCGGTGAGCGCCGGGGCGGTGGCGGCAGCCACCAGATGACGCAGTCGGCGTTCGACCCGGTTGCGGACGACGGCGTTACCGACCGCCTTGGAGACCACGAATCCGACCCGGACGTCCGGGATCTCGCGGGTCGCGACGGTCAGACTGAGCGTTCGCGGACCCGTTCGAGGCGGAGTCAGAGCGATGCATGTGCATCACCATCGTCTGTCCTCCGATCCGGCGACCGTGTCGAATCGTGCTCTTGAAGTCCGAACTGTTGACCATGCGGAACCGGCGAGCGAGCATTCAGACCGCCACGCCGGGTCTCGGAGTCGCGACGACGCCGCGCTCAGGCGGACAGCTTGGCGCGGCCCTTGCGACGGCGGGCGGCCAGGATGCCGCGACCGGCACGGGTGCGCATCCGCAGCCGGAAGCCGTGGGTTCGACTGCGGCGCCGGTTGCTCGGCTGGAAAGTGCGCTTGCTCACGGGAAGACTCCCAGGTAGTTCGAGAACACGGTCAAGGAAAGACGTCGATCTTCAGCACCCGGGTCGGGCGCGCACGACGACCTGCCGCTCACCTGAGCGACCAGACAACACTACGCAGCCCGGTCTGCAGGGTCAAACCGCGACTCGGAAACGCACCCGGCGCCCTGTCCAGCCGACACGCCGCCGACGTCGAGAAAATCAGCCGGACTGCTTGCACTCTCACCCGTGCCGTTGCTAGTTTCACCCGTCGCCAGTTTGTCGGACATCCCCTCTCGCTGCGGCCCCACCAGTCATACACAGCTGTGGACAACCATGTGGAGTACCGTTTCCCGCTGTCTGGATCTCTCGGTTCGCTGAGATCGGGTGGCCGGTCGCCGAACGCCGGAGGTGCCGAGCGAACGGGCGTCGATCCACGGCAGAGTCCACGCCGAGCAGCCGGGAAGGGTGAACGAGCTGACCGATCCGACGTCCGGAGCAGAGCCCGCCTCGAGTTCCGCTGATCGCGATGCCTTCCCTGACCACAGCGTCGACGAGACCGCCGCGCGGGCCTGGTCGCGGGTGCGGGACGGGCTGACGCCGGAGCAACGGGTCTGGCTCAACGACAGCTCGGCCCTGACCCTGCACCAGAACACCCTGATGGTGGCGGTGCCGACCGAGTTCGCCCGGCAAAGACTCGAGACGCGCTACCGCGAACCGATCGAATCCATCCTGGCCGACCACTTCGCCGAACCCACCCGGTTCGCGGTGATCGTGGACAAGACGCTGCCGATCTCGCACGGGCCGGCCCCAGGCTCCGAGGCCCCGACCCCGCCGCTCGCCGGCGGGTACGACCACGAGTTCGGCGACGACCGGCTCGATCGGGCCGACGCACCCGCGGCCTACCCGTACGAAGATCGACGCAGTGGTCCCGGACGTCCGTTCCCCTATCCCGAGGAAGGCGAGCGCGGCGGGGGCCGGGCCCCCTTCGACGCCGGCCTGTCTGCCGAACCGGCTCCTGGCCCCGGCGAGTCGATTGCGGCCTTCTCACCCAACGGGGCCCCGTTGCCGCCCCAGGAACGGGCCCAACGAGACCTCGAGGCCCGGCTCAACCCCAAGTACACCTTCGAGACCTTCGTCATCGGCAGCTCGAACCGCTTCGCCCACGCGGCGGCGGTCGCCGTGGCCGAGTCCCCGGGCAAGGCCTACAACCCGCTGATGATCTACGGCGACTCCGGGCTGGGCAAGACCCATCTGCTGCACGCGCTGGGTCACTACGTCCGGGCCTACTTCTCCCGCGCCCGGGTGCGCTACGTCTCCACCGAGGAACTCACCAACGACTTCATCAACGCGATCACCGACAACAAGACCCACCAGTTCCGGCGCCGATACCGCGACGTGGACGTGCTGCTCGTCGACGACATCCAGTTCCTGGAGGGCAAAGAGCAGACCCAGGAGGAGTTCTTCCACACCTTCAACACGCTGCACAACGCCCAGAAACAGATCGTGATGACCTCCGACCGGCCGCCGAAGCTGCTCGACTCGCTGGAGGCCCGGCTACGCAGCCGGTTCGAGTGGGGACTGATCACCGACGTCCAGCCGCCCGACCTCGAGACCCGGATCGCCATCCTGCGCAAGAAGGCCGCCCAGGAGCGGCTCACCGCCGGGCCCGAGGTGCTGGAGTTCATCGCCAGCAAGATCCAGACCAACATCCGTGAACTCGAAGGAGCGCTGATCCGGGTCACCGCGTTCGCCAGCCTGAACCGGCAGCAGGTCGACATGGCGCTGGCCGAGGTGGTGCTCAAGGACCTGATCCCGGACGGCACCAAGGCCCAGATCAGTTCGACCGTGATCATGGCCCAGACGGCGGCGTACTTCAATCTCGGTATCGACGACCTGTGCGGTCAGAGCCGTACCAACGCCCTCGTGACCGCCCGGCAGATCGCGATGTATCTGTGTCGGGAGCTGACCGACCTGTCGCTGCCGAAGATCGGCCAGCAGTTCGGCGGCCGCGACCACACCACCGTGATGCACGCCGACCGGAAGATCCGCACCCTGATGGCCGAGCGGCGCAGCGTGTTCAACCAGGTCACCGAGCTGACCAACCGGATCAAGCAGCAGTCCGCCCAGCGCTGAACCGAACCGTTCGCCGGCCGAGCACCGGCGCCCGGGCGCTGCCCCCTGCCCGAACCCGGCCCGCTGCCCGCGGTGGGGCCCTTGGCCCTCCTCCCGGCACGGTGATCACAACCGTGGACCGACCGTGGACCGACCGTGAACATTGGGACGAATGGGGCTCGTTGTCACTCACCCACACCTGGGGGAAACTCTGTGGACAACCCGGGCCGGCCGACCCACCGGTCTGGGGACCGACCACCGGACGGAGCCGGGTCGAGGCAGTCCGTACCCAGATACTCCCCGTGTAATTTCGGTCGGCGCACAGCCTGCTCCCCAGGCCGGAAACCCCGCCCACCAGGGCCGATACCCGGTTATCCCCAGTCTCCACACCAGCTATGACGACGATGACAGATGGATACGAATGACAAGATCTTCGAAGGAGGAACGCAGCGGGGTGTGGACATCCACAGTGTGATCCCACCGACCGCCGTGCCTCGCTATGATCGTCGGGCGCCGGTCCGGTCCAGGACGTTGCGCGCGCGATCCTGCTGGGAGGCAGTGTGAAGATCCGACTCGAACGCGACGTGTTGGCCGAGGCCGTGCAGTGGGCGGCCCGCAGCCTGCCGACCAGGCCGAGTGTGCCGATCCTCGCCGGTCTGCTGGTGAGCGCCGAAGAGTCCGGGGTCACGCTGTCCAGCTTCGACTACGAGACCTCGGCCCAGATCAACGTCGCCGCCCAGGTCAGCGACGACGGCACCGCGCTCGTCTCCGGTCGGCTGCTGGCCGAGATCGCCCGGTCGTTGCCGAACAAGCCGGTCGACATCGTCGCCGACGACTCCCGGATGGAACTCACCTGCGGCAGCGCCCGGTTCACCCTGCAGGCGCTGCCGGTGGCCGACTACCCGTCGTTGCCCTCGATGCCGGAAGCCACCGGCACCATCCCCAGTGACCAGTTGGCGCAGGCCGTCAGCCAGGTCGTGGTCGCCGCCGGCCGGGACGAACTGCTGCCGGTGTTCACCGGCGTCCGGATCGAGATCGAGGGCGACACCGTCTCGCTGCTGGCCACCGACCGCTACCGGATGACGATGAAGGAGCTGAACTGGAGCCCGGGCAACACCAACGCCTCGGCCACGGCGCTGGTCCCGGCCCGGGTGCTCTCCGACACGGCCAAGTCGATGACCGCCGGTGAGGAGGTGACCCTGAGTCTGTCCGGTGGTTCGGGCGGCGCCGGTGACGGCATCATCGGCTTCGTCGGCCGCGGGCCCGGCGGGGTCCGGCAGACCACGACCCGGCTGCTGGACGGTGAGTTCCCGAAGGTCCGCCACATCATGAACGTCCAGGCTGCGGTGAACGTCCGGACCTCGACCACCGAGGTGATCGCGGCGGCCCGAAGGGTCGCCCTGGTCGCCGAGCGGAACACCCCGTTGCGGATGACCATCGGGGACGGCTCGATCACCCTCGAGGCGGCCACCGGCGATCAGGCGCAGGCCTCCGAGGCGATCGAGGCGACGATCGATCCGGCCAACGGTGGCGCCGCCGGTGAAGGCCCGATGGCCGCGGCCGGGTTCAACCCGAGCTATCTGCTGGACGCACTGAACGTGCTGGACGCGCCGTACGTGAACTTCGCCTTCACCGCACCCGGCAAGCCGTGCCTGTTGACCGGGCTGAACGAGATCGACGGCGAGCCGGTCGGGGAGTACCGCCACGTGATCATGCTGATGCGCCTGCCCAGCTGAGCGTGTCCACCGCTGCCCGGGCCGCTCTGTTATCTTGACGATTCCGCGCCCCGATCCATCCGGTGGGCCCCCGACAGACGAGGTAATGCGATGCAGCTGGGAATGATCGGCCTGGGCCGGATGGGCGCCAACATCGTCCGTCGTCTGATGCGCGACGGGCACGACTGCGTGGCCTACGACAACAACCCCGATGCGGTCAAGGATCTGGCCGCGGACGGCGCCACCGGCGCCGACAGCATGGAGGACTTCGTCGCCAAGCTGAGCACTCCGCGGGTGATCTGGGTGATGATCCCGGCCGGTATCACCGGCAAGGTGGTCGACCAGGTGACCGAGCTGCTCGACGACGGCGACATCATCATCGACGGCGGCAACTCCAACTATCACGACGACGTCCGCCGGGCGAAGAAGCTGAAGGAGCGCGGCATCCACTACGTCGACGCCGGCACCTCCGGTGGTGTCTTCGGCCTCGAGCGCGGCTACTGCCTGATGGTCGGCGGCGACGACTACGCGGTCTCCACCATCGACCCGATCCTCAAGACGATCGCCCCCGGATCCGGCGAGGTCGAGCGGACGCCCGGCCGCAGCGGCGACCTCACCCAGGAGGAGCAGGGCTATCTGCACTGCGGCCCTGCCGGTGCCGGTCACTTCGTCAAGATGGTCCACAACGGCATCGAGTACGGGATCATGGCCGCGATCGCCGAGGGCCTGAACATCCTGCACAACGCCGACAAGGGCTCCAAGCAGTCCGAGCACTCCGCCGAGGTCGCGCCGCTGGAGGAGCCGGAGTACTACCAGTTCGACATCGACGCCGGCAAGGTCGCCGAGGTGTGGCGCCGCGGCTCGGTCATCTCCTCCTGGTTGCTGGACCTGACCGCGGCCGCGTTGCAGGAGAACCCGAAGCTGGAGGGTCTCGCCGGTCGGGTCTCCGACTCCGGCGAGGGCCGCTGGACGGTCAAGGCGGCCATCGACGTCGGGGTCCCGGCGCCGGTGCTGGCCACCGCCCTGTTCGAGCGCTTCGCCTCCCGCGACGAGGACCAGTTCGCCAACCAGCTGCTGTCGGCAATGCGGCTGCAGTTCGGCGGCCACAAGGAGTTGCCCGCCGGTGACTCGCTGGAGGCCGGCGGCGAGAAGGCCGACAAGCCCAGTCACTGACGGCCAGGGCCCTGACGAGTTCGGTGTTCGTGATTCCGAACCGTTGACCGACTCTGTGCCGGAGGTTCCTTCGGGTCTGGACACCGCGCGGGTCCTCGATGCGTTGACGGCCGCCGGCGGTCAACGGCTGCAGATTGACATGGAATGGCTGGGAGCACGGTCGTTTTGCGACCCGACGTCGGTGGATGGGCAAGAACGCTCAGATGCCGTCGTCCGGCCAACCAGGTATGCAATTCTCGATTACCGTGAGACGTGCAGGTTGCAGGGTTTGTGGGTGCCGTTTGAGGTTCATCTGGTGGCTATCCGGGACGGGATCGAGCGGTTGGATCTCAATTTTTGGTTTGAGCGGCCTACGTCGATAAATCTGGCGACGAAAGATCTGCTTGACGTTGCGGCATTTTTTATGATCCGCGGCCGACTGATCGGGTGCCTGTTTGGATGAAGGAGTTGATGGCGTGGGCGAACTTTTGGGATTTGGTGGCGGCTAGGGGTGGACCGCGGCACGGGAGACTTCAAGGGGAAGCCCACTTCTTGGGCAGCAGTCGAGCGGATCTTGCGTAAGGAGACGAATATCGTGGCCCAAGCGACATTGGAGTTTGATCCGAAGCTGATCGTTTCCACTTTGGTGGACCGCGGCGGTGAACGATTCGAATATACGGAGCGAGCCCTGGGTCATACTGGCTTTGTCGTTTGGCTGGCTATCGATGGTACGCCGGTTTCGGGTGGCTTCGAATTATCTATGATGAATGCGTTGGGTAATCACCGGATGGAGCTTCGTTCTGGGGACTGCTGGCTATGGTTTGAAGCTCAGGTGCTGGTCGATCGGGGCGGCGGAATTGAGGTGAGCTTTGATGAATGGCGGACGCGGCCAACTTTTCTCGACCGTGAGCCCGCTGACAGTCCTTATCTAGATCCCGAACTGTACGCGGCGTCGTTCTATCGTCCGCGGCCGACTGATCGGGTGCCTGTTTGGATGAAGGAGTTGATGGCGTCGGCGGGGTTGTGGGATTTGGTGGCGGATCTGGCGACGTTTTCTACCGAGTTGGAGCCGTTGTCGGCGCCGAATTTCCCGTCTGATCCGTTGGTGGTGGCGGCTCGGGAGCGTCGTGCGGTGGAGCGGCGGGAGGTGGAGGCCGGCGGTGGGCAGTGGCGGGATCTGCGGTTGACGGGGGCGACGCGGGTTGAGTGGGCTTGGCCGAAGACGGGTCGTGGGGTGGGGGTGTCGGTAGCTGGGGTGCGGGTGTTGCGGCGGCGGTGGGCGGCGTTGGCGAAGACGTGTCGATCGGTTGAGGTGTTGGCTGAGGTTCCGGTGGCGGCTCAGTTGGCGCCGGCGGTGCGGAAGGCGGCGCGGGTGTTTCCGGGGGTGGTGGTGGCTGGGACAGTGGTTGGTTTCGTCGCTCAGGATGAGGCTGATGCGGTGGGTGAGGGGCGTGGTTGGTTTCAGCCGTTGTGGTGGGACGGTCGTGCAGGTGTGGTGAGTTTGTTGGGTGGTGATGGTTCGTGTGGGGCTGTGGTCGGGGTGCGGGATCAGCAGATGTTCTCGACTGAGGATGTGTCGGCGTTGGAGTTTTTGTCTCGGTTCACGGGGTGGGCTGAGCAGGCGGTGCCTCGGGCCCGGGTTGATGCGGTGGAGGCGGTTGGTGATGGTGAAGTGTGGGGGGTGGGTTCTGAGGGGGTGCCGGCTGCGGTCGACGAGGCTTGGGCTGAGCTCCTCGACAACGCCGTCCAGGAATGGTTGGGCGCCCAAACCCGCGCCCAAACCCGCGCCTGAACCCGCGCCTGAACCCGCGCCTGAACCCGGTTGAGCCGTCCGGTCGTCACGTGCTGGATCGTGGTCGCGCTCGCCGCACTACTCGCCTGCGTGGGCCTGCGCCTGTCCGCGCGGCAGCCGCTGGCCTGGATCGCGCTGGCGCTGGCGCTCGCGGCCGGGCTGATGCTGATCGGCTCAAGCGTCCCGCCCGGCCCGACATCGGTCTCCGGTCCGACCACTGCGGTGGTGATGGGCTGGGTGGTCGTCGCCGTGCTGGGCGTGGGGTGGTGTTGGGGACGGCTCAGGGCCGCCGTCGGGACCGTCGCCGTCTGGCTGCTGTTGGTCGGCGTCGGCGTCGTCGCCTGGCTGGCCACGACCAGTTCGGTCGAGGCAGCAGCCGTGGTCACCCTGGCGGCGCTGATCGTCCTCGGTCTGCTGCCCCGGCTGGCCCTCACCGTGGCCGGTAGCTTCGCCCTCGACACGGCGGTCTCCCAAGGAGCGGAGGTGACGAAGCGCTCGGCGCTGGACCGGATCACCGAGGCGCACGGCTCGCTCGCCGGCGGTGTCCTGATCGCTTCCGTCGTCCTCGGTGGGCAAGACCCCGACCACCGCTCTGCTCGCCGCCGTCTTCGCTCGCTACGGCGGCGGTGGTGTGATCGCCTGGGACAACAACGACACCCGCGGCACGCTGGGTTGGCGAACGGCCAGCGCCGGGCATGACCGGACGGTGCTCGACCTGATCCCGGCGGCCGACTCGATGATGGATCGTGACGCCCAGGTCGGTCGACTGGCCTACTTCATGCACCACCAGCCCGAGGACAAGTACGACGTGCTGCGTTCCAACCCTGAGCTGTTGGCCCAGGAGCAGCGGCTCAGCTCTGAGCAGTTCAGGTCACTGCACGACGTGTGCAACCGGTTCTATCGACTGATCCTGATGGATTCCGGTAACGACGAGTCCACCTACGCCTGGTTGAACATGATCGAGGTGGCCGATCAGATCGTGGTACCGACCAGCACCCGTCCCGACCACGCCGAGGCCGGGCTGTTGCTGTTGCACGCATTGAACGAGCGGAGCGAGCGCTGCCGGCGGCTCACCGACCGTGCGGTGGTGGTCGTCTCCCAGGCCGACCAGGACGAGGCCGCTGCCGACACCATCGCCGATGGCTTCCGTCAGTTGCTGCCACCGGAGAACGTGGTCACCATTCCATACGATCGGGCGATCCGGGACTCCCAGTTGCGGTACGACCGGCTTGCTCCGGCCACCCGGCGGGCGTTCCTGCGTGCCGCCGCCGCAGTGGCGGGACAGCTGTGAGCGGCTGAGCACTCAGCAGCACCGCCACTAGGCTGAGTCGGTGTTCGTCACCCATCTGCAGCTGGTCGACTTCCGGTCCTATCCGGCGCTCGACGTACCGCTGCAGCCGGGGGTGACGACTTTTGTCGGGGCCAACGGCCAGGGCAAGACCAACCTGGTCGAGGCGGTCGATTATCTGGCCACGCTGGCCTCCCACCGGGTCTCCTCGGAGACGCCGCTGGTCCGGGCCGGATCCGATCATGCGGTGGTCCGCGCGCGGGTCCAGGCGGGCGTGGACGACGAGCGCCAACTGCAGCTCGAGATCGAGATCAGCCCGGGCAAGGCCAACCGGGCCCGGCTCAACCGGTCGCCGCTGCCGCGGGCGCGGGATCTGCTCGGGGCCTTGCGCACCGTCGTCTTCTCACCGGAAGATCTGGCCATCGTCAAGGGCGATCCGAGCGAGCGGCGCCGTTTTCTCGACGAACTGGTCGCGACCCGCTGGCCCCGGATGGCCGGCGTCCGCTCCGACTACGACCGGGTGCTGAGGCAGCGCAACTCGCTGCTCAAGTCGCTCGGCGGTCGTCGTGGTTCGGCCGGTGGCGGTGAGATCGGGGCCACCCTGGACGTCTGGGACGACCATCTGGCCCGGGTCGGCGCCGAGCTGTTACAGGCCCGGTTGCAGACGTTGAGCGAACTGGTGCCGCACACCGCCCAGGCCTACCTGAACATCGCCCCGACCAACAACGAGGTCCGGGCCGAGTACAAGACCTCGCTCGACCTGGGCGACGACACCGACCGGCAGGACGAGCCGGGCGGGTCGGACGGGCGGCCGGTGCCCAGTCGGGGCGAGTTGGCCGCCGCGCTGACGGCGGGGTTGGCCGCAAGGCGCGCCGACGAGATCCAGCGCGGGATCTCGCTGGTCGGGCCGCACCGTGACGACATCGCGCTCAGCCTCGGGCCGCTGCCGGCCAAGGGTTACGCCAGCCACGGCGAATCGTGGTCGCTGGCGTTGGCTCTGCGGTTGGGCAGCTTCGCCCTGCTCCGCTCGGACGCGGTGGAGCCGGTGCTGGTGCTCGACGACGTCTTCGCCGAACTGGACGCCACCCGTCGGTCCAGGCTGGCCGAGTCGGTGGTCGACGCCGAACAGTTGCTGGTCACCGCCGCCGTCGAGGAGGACGTGCCGGCGTTGTTGGCCGGCCAGCGCTACCGGGTCCGGTTGGGTGAGGTCGAACCGGTGGTCACCACGTCCGGCGGGCGCGAGACGGGCGTCGGCGAACCGGAACCCGAGCCGGCCGGTGATCAGCCGATCGGTGCTGAAGTGGTCGGTGATCAGCCGGTCGGTGATCAGTCGGTCGGCGCTGAGGTGGTCGCGGCCGATGGCTGACGACCCCGACGACGCACAACCTCCCGATCAGGACATCTCGGATCGAGACCGGTCCGATCAGGAACGTGACGAACAGATCGACCACGACCCGTCCGGGCTGAACCTGGCCCGGACCGTGGCGTCCGCGATCAGCCGGCAGCGGGGCCGTCCCCGCCGGCGGCCCAACGCCCGCAAAGCCAGAGTGATCGACCCGCGGTCGGCCGGCGCGCACCCCGACGACCGCGACCCGCAGCTGCTGACCACGGCCCTGGACCGGCTGGTCGACTCCCAGGGCTGGTCCCGGGAGGTCAGCGTGCACACTCTGCTCGGCACCTGGCCGAAGCTGGTCGGCCCGGACAACGCCGCCCACAGCATGCCGGTCGGCTATCAGGACACGGTGCTGACCGTCCGGGCCGAATCGACGGCCTGGGCGACCCAGTTGCGGCTGATCGCCCCGATGATCGTGGCCAAGCTGAACGAGGCCCTGGGCGACGGGACCGTCACCCGGGTCACCATCCTCGGCCCGGACGCCCCGTCCTGGAAGCACGGCCGGCGCTCGGTCCGCGACGGCCGCGGCCCCCGCGACACCTACGGCTGATCTTTTGGCGCAGGCCGGCCCACCGGACCCCGCTGAGCCCTAGGATCGGCCCCGATGCTGCCGCTGACCATGCTGGGCACCGACCTGGCGATCCTGATCGTGAACACCACCCGGGTGTGGTGGCGGCTGCTGCCCAAGATCCTCGCCATCTACCTGCTCGGCTGGCTCGGCTACCAGCTGACGTTGAAGCTGGCCGTGCTGGCCGGCGGACTGAACGCGTGGCTGGCCCTGGTGGTGTTCTCGGCCGGCTTCATCTGTCAAGCTGGCGGCCGTCGTGGTGATCCTGCGGCTGGCCGGGGCCGAACTCCGGGTCCGCGAGCTGATCCCCGACGAAGAGTACGAAGACGACGGTCGCGAGTCGAGCGTCTCCCGGTTGCTGGCCCTGACGCTGTTGCCGTTCCTCGGCATCTACACCGCCTTCGGTCAGATCCAGGAGGCGGCGGGAGATCTGCAGGTGCAGTCCATCTTCCAGAGCGGCGGCGTGCTCAGCGACAGCGACATCACCAAGAAGCTCAACATCGACAGCGGAACTCCGCGGCACTATCTGACCGTGACCGCCGTCGTGGTCGGGGCCTACCTCGTCCGCCGGCTGGTCGACAAGCTGCACGAGGAGACCGGCTGGCGTCCGCTCGGTTTCGTGGTGGCCCTGATCGAGGGCTTCTTCGTCCTCTCGGCGCTGATCGTCGGCGGCGGCGCGATCAGCCGGCTGCTGGGCTGGCTCGGCGACCGGGTGTTCGTCTCCTGGCTGGACGCGATCGGCGACTTCTTCCACACGGTTTGGGCGGCGCTGACGTCCCTGCTGCCCGGGTTCGTGATCAGCGCGGTGCAGACCGTCCGCGACGGGTTCTGGCCGGTCCTCACCCAGGTGGTGACCCAGCCGATCATCTGGCTCGCGGTGGCCGCCCTGGTCTACGGCTCCAGCGTGATCTCGGTCGCCGAACTGTGGCGCAAGGGCAAGCCGCTGGCCAGTCGGGTGCGGATCGCCCGTCGCGCCGTCGAGCGAGCCGACTGCCGGCCCCGGCGCGAGGCCCGTGCCGGTGGCCGGGCCGCGTTCGTCGGGGGCGAGCTGAAGGAGGCCTTCCTCGGCGACATCGACGACAAGTACCTGCCGACGATCCAGTCGCTGCGGCTGATCCTGCGCGCCGGGCTGGTCTTCCTCGGGGCCTATCTGCTCGCCTACAACCTGCTGGAGATCGTCTCCAACTACTGGACGAGCTTCACCAACCACCTCATCGGCGGCCACCCGGTGGTGTTCTGGTCCGCCTTCGGCCCGGCCGTCGACCTCCTTCAGAATCTGCCGTTCGAGCCGTGGCGGTTGTGTCTGCTGGCCGCCGCTCTGCAGCGGGCCCTGCAGATCTTCCGCTCCCGCGCCGAGCAGCGGGGGACCCTGCACCCTGATCCCCACCAGCATCGCCACGAGGACCGGGCCGCTGTCGCGGTTGCGGCCAGGCAAGCCGGATGAGCACCGCCCCGGATCGGGCCCCGGATCAGGCCCGGGATCAGGCCCGGGCGGGAGCCGGCTCGAGCGATCCGCAATACTCCCGACTGATCGCCGCCCTGCTCGCGCTGGCCTGCATCCTGGTGGCCGCGGTCGGGCTCAAGCTGAGCGAACCCGACACCGGCAGCATCGACACCATCACGGCGGTGGGCGAGACGGTCACCCTGAACGGCGCCGAGTTGACGATCACCCGGGTGCGTTCGGGCTCGGTGGTGAGGTTCGGTGCTGCCGACGACCCAGAGGCCGAGACCGTCAAGACGTCCGGCCTGTTCCTGGTCGTCACCGCTCGGCTGGCCGCACCGCATCTGGCCGCAACCGTGGGGGCCGCGGGTTCGGTCACCCTCAGCGAGGGGGATCGGACCTACGCCAATGCCACCGACCAGGTGCTGAGCGCGGACGCCGGGTTCGAGAGCACCGCCGATTTCGTCTTCGAGGTCGATCCCGACCGGCTGGCCGGGATCAGGGCGAACGTCAAGCAGGGCGAGATCATCAGCGGCCTCTCCTCCCGGGCGGTGGTCGACCTGGGCATCACCAGCGCGAACGTGGCTCAGTGGCGCGGCACCGAGGGCCGGACGGTCGACGTCGAGCAGTACCCGAGCACCCAGGCCATCCCGTGAGCCATCCCGTGAGTCAGCTGATGAGCCAACCCGCGAGCCAGTCGGTCAGCCGGCCGGTGCGTCCCCGGGGTGGGCGGGATGGACGGCGTGGCCGGCCGTGGCTGGTCGCCCTGCTGGTCTTCGGGCTGGTGCTGAGCTACCTGTGCGCGTGGGCGGTCTACTCCCTCAGCCACACCGAGCCGCGGTATCGGCAACTGGCGGCCGGGGCGACGGCGACGCAGGGGATCGAGCACTACCGGGTGCTCGGGCTGACCGCCACCGAGACGGCGCTCAGTGACGGCGGTGACCCGGAGCCGGCACCGGCGAACACCGTCTGGGTGATCGCCGAGATCGAGGTGCTGATCGACCACCGCGAAGACGTGATCGGCTGCTCCCTGCCCCTGCTCGGCCCGGACGGCCGACAGTGGGACACCACGCTGAACGGGCCCAGTCGCAGTGCGCCCGGTTACTGCGACACCGATGAGGTGGTGCCGGGCCGGCCGTACACCTTCGAGGCGATCTACCAGATCCCCGACCGGTACGCCGGGCAGTTGCGCGGACTGGTGCTGGTGAACAAGAGCTCCGCCGAACCCAGCCAGGTGCTCAGCCCGGCCGGGTGATCCGGCGTCCCGACGTCCGGACCCGGCCGGGGCCAGCTCACCTTCGGGGTCAGCTCTCCTTCGGGGCCAGGGTCTGCATCGGGACGTAGACCTGGAACCCGGTGTCGTCGTTCTGCCAGTTGGCCTGCTTCTGGTTCAGGAAGTACTGCTCCTCGACCATGGCCGACGCCGCGATCCGGAAGGTGCCGGAGGGCCGCCAGGTCTGCGGGAAGTCGAACTCGACCTGGAATGCGGCCGGCGCCAGACCCGGGTTCAACGACCTCCCCATGGCGAAGCCGGTGCTGGAGCCGACCTCGAGTCCGGACGCGTCCTGCGCGTCGGGGTCGACGACGTCCCGGCCGGCGAACTGGTCCTCGCTCGGCGCCCGGCCCGCGTCGGTGGTGTTCTGGGCCGTGCCGTAGACGGTCACCTTGTAGATCGGCTTGCCGAGGTCGTCCTGGGCCTGGGCGGTGGCCTTGGTGAAGGTGTAGTCGAAGGTTCCGGTGCTGATCGTCGCCCCGACTGCGACGGTCTGCAGGGTGTCGTGCCGTTTGCCCAGCCCGCCGAGCGAGACCACGACCGCGACCAGCACGATCACGGCCAGCAACGGAGCCAGCCAGACCCACCTGCGACGTGACCGCGACGGCGGACCCGGCGGTGCCGATGCCGGTTTCCATGCCGGTTGCCATGCCGGTTCCGATGTCGGGGCCGCCCAGTCGGCCTCGACCGCCCCGTCGGCCCGCCAGACCTGCGCTGAGTCAGCTGGGGTCGGTGACGGCTCGGACATGGGCCTGATCGTATCCGTGGGCCGGGTCCACCGCCGGGACGAAGGCCGAGAGAACCGGAACCGGCGGCAGCCCGGGAATCGGCCCGGAAGGGCCTCTGCGGCCTCGGGTGCATACCCGACCACGTCCGATCCCCCACCAGGAAGCGCTAGGGGCCCGGAAAAGCCAGTGAAGCCCATTCCGGCTGTGGACAACCCGCTGCGGATAGACCGATTCCGTCTCGGGCCGGGTAGACTCGGGAGAACCCGGGCGGTGGTGACGCCGGTCGGGTCGACTGATCATCTCAAGCGCCGCGGACCACGTCCGACCGGATCGTCAGCCCGCATCCTCGGCTGAACCCGTCGGTGGCGCACGTACGAAGGAGCCCGGACTCGGTGACGGACGATTCGAACCAGACCCACCCCGACGATCCCGACCAGACCCCGGCGGATCAAGGCGGAAGCCCGGAGCAGACGTCCGACCAAGGCCCCAAGGATCGGGGCCCGGAGGATGAGTTCGACGCCCTCGACGGCCTGGAGAGTTCACTGCCCGAGCCGCCGTCGGCCCCCGAGGCGGTCTACGACTCCGAGTCGATCACGGTGCTGGAGGGCCTGGAGGCGGTCCGTAAGCGGCCGGGTATGTACATCGGCTCCACCGGTGAGCGCGGTCTGCACCACCTGGTGAGCGAGATCGTCGACAACGCCGTGGACGAGGCTTTGGCCGGCTACTGCGACACCATCGACGTCCGGCTGCTGGACGACGGCGGCGTCCGGGTCGTCGACAACGGCCGCGGCATCCCGGTCAAGGAGCACCCGACCGAGAAGATCCCGGCGGTCACGCTGATCCTGACCGTGCTGCACGCCGGCGGCAAGTTCGGCGAGGGCGGTTACAAGGTCTCCGGTGGTCTGCACGGGGTCGGCAGCTCGGTGGTGAACGCGCTGAGCGAGAAGCTGATCGTCGAGGTCCGCCGCGACGGCCACCACTGGACCCAGAGCTTCAGCTACGGCGTGCCCGACGGCGAGTTGGTCCGCGGTGAGCCGACCGACGAGACCGGCACCACCGTCACCTTCTACGCCGCGCGCGACATCTTCGAGACCACCGTCTACACCTACGAGACGCTGGCCACCCGGTTCCGCGAGATGGCCTTCCTGAACAAGGGCCTGACCATCTCGATCACCGACGAGCGCCTCGACCGCAGCGACGAGGACGGCCAGCAGCACACCGACACGTTCTGCTACGAGGACGGCCTGATCGACTACGTCCGCTACCTGACCAAGAGCAAGGAGCCGATCCACCCGACGGTGATCTCGGTCGAGGCCGAACGTCCCGAACTGGGGCTGAGCCTGGAGTTGGCGATGCAGTGGAACACCTCGTTCAACGAGTCGGTGCACACCTTCGCCAACGCGATCAACACCCATGAGGGCGGCACCCACGAAGAGGGGTTCCGGGCCGCGCTGACCTACACGGTCAACAAATGGGCCGAGCAGTGGGGCATGGTGAAGAAGCGGGACGACCGGCTCAGCGGGGACGACATCCGCGAGGGCCTGACCGCCATCGTCTCGATCAAGCTCGAAGAGCCGCAGTTCGAGGGCCAGACCAAGACCAAGCTGGGCAACACCGAGGCCAAGACGTTCGTCCAACAGGTGACGAACGAGAAGCTGGGTGACTGGTTCGAGCAGAACCCGGCCGAGGGCCGGCAGATCGTCCGCAAGGGCCAGGCCGCGGCCATCGCCCGGATCGCCGCCCGGAAGGCCCGGGACGCCGCCCGCGACCGCAAGGGCCTGCTCGGCCGCAGCGGACTGCCGGGCAAGCTGAGCGACTGCCAGTCGACCAACCCGCAGGAGTGCGAGGTCTTCATCGTCGAGGGTGACTCGGCCGGCGGTTCGGCCAAGGGCGGCCGGGATCCGCGGATCCAGGCGATCCTGCCGATCCGGGGCAAGATCCTGAACGTCGAGAAGGCCCGGATCGACAAGATCATGCAGAACAACGAGGTGCAGGCCATCATCTCGGCCCTCGGCACCGGGGTGCACGACGACTTCGACGCCGAGAAGCTGCGCTACCACAAGATCGTGCTGATGGCCGACGCCGACGTCGACGGCGCGCACATCCGCACGTTGCTGCTGACGTTGATGTTCCGCTTCATGCGGCCGCTGATCGAGGGCGGCAAGGTCTACCTGGCCCAGCCGCCGCTGTTCAAGATCAACTGGAGCAACGGTGCGGCCGAGCTGGCCTACACCGACGCCGAGCGGGACGCACTGCTGCGGGCCGGCAAGGAGGACGGCAAGCGGCTGCCGAAGGACAACGCGATCCAGCGCTACAAGGGCCTGGGTGAGATGAACCCGGACCAGCTGTGGGAGACCACGATGGATCCGGACCAGCGGATCCTGCTGCAGGTCACCCTCGAGGACGCCGCCCGGGCCGACGAGATGTTCTCGATCCTGATGGGCGAGGACGTCGAACAGCGCCGCATCTTCATCCAGCGCAACGCCAAAGACGTGCGCTTCCTGGATATCTGAGCCGTGGACATGTCCGGTTGGGGTTCCGGGTTGGTCCTTGGGACAGCCATCCGCACTCCGCAGGCTCCGTGCTCCCGCCAGGCCCGTCCACGCCCCTGCGAACCAATCCAGGGCCCGAACCCCCACACGGTCGCGGCGAGCCACTCGTGCGGCTGAAACGATGCCCACTCATTCGCCGAGCCAGTGAGGAAAGCTGAATGACCGAAACGCCTGAGATTCCTGTCAGCCGGAACCTGCCGGTCGACCTGCAGGACGAGATCCAGAAGTCCTATCTGGATTACGCGATGAGCGTGATCGTGGGGCGGGCGTTGCCGGACGTCCGGGACGGGTTGAAGCCGGTGCACCGGCGGCTGATCTACGCGATGTACGACGGCGGTTACCGGCCCGACCGGGGCTGGAACAAGTGTGCGCGGGTCGTCGGTGAGGTGATGGGGCAGTACCACCCGCACGGGGACTCGGCGATCTACGACACCCTCGTCCGGCTGGCGCAGCCGTGGGTGATGCGGGCTCCGCTGGTCAGCGGTCAGGGCAACTTCGGCTCGCCGGGCAACGATCCGGCGGCCGCGATGCGCTACACCGAGTGCAAGATGGCGCCGCTGGCCATGGAGATGGTCCGCGACATCAACGAGGGCACGGTCGACTTCAAGGCCAACTACGACGGCAAGACCCAGGAGCCGGTCGTCCTGCCGGCGCGGTTCCCGAACCTGCTGGTCAACGGCTCCACCGGGATCGCGGTCGGGATGGCCACGAACATCCCCACCCACAACCTGCGTGAGGTGGCCTCGGCCGTCCTGTGGTCGCTGGAGAACCCGGAGGCGAGCGCCGAGGACCTGCTGGCCGCGGCGATGGAGCGGGTGCAGGGCCCGGACTTCCCGAACGGCGCGCTGATCGTCGGCCGGCAGGGGATCGAGGACGCCTACCGCACCGGCCGCGGCTCGGTCACCATGCGCGCGGTCGTCGACATCGACGAGGACAAGTCCGGCCGGACCAACCTGGTCGTCACCGAGCTGCCGTACATGGTCAACCCGGACAACCTGGCGCTGAAGATCGCCGAGCTGGTCAACGCCGGCAAGCTGAACGGCATCTCCGACATCCGCGACAACACCTCCGCCCGGACCGGGCAGCAACTGGTGATCGTGCTCAAGCGGGACGCCCAGCCGCGGGTGGTGCTGAACAACCTCTACAAGCACACCCAGCTGCAGGACACGTTCGGCTGCAACATGCTGGCCCTGGTCGACGACGTGCCCCGCACGCTGCGGCTGGACCAGTTCATCTCCTACTGGATCACCCACCAGGGTGACGTGATCCGGCGCCGGACCGAGTTCCGGCTGGCCAAGGCCGAGCGCGAGGCGCACATCTTCCGCGGTCTGGTCAAGGCGCTGGACGCCCTCGACGAGGTGATCGCCCTGATCCGGCGCAGCCCGAGCACCGAGGAGGCCCGCGAAGGCCTGAAAGAGCTGCTCGAGATCGACGACGAGCAGGCCACCGCGATCCTCGACATGCAGTTGCGCCGGCTGGCCGCGCTGGAGCGGCAGCGGATCGTCGACCGGCTGGCCGCGATCGAGGCCGAGATCGCCGACTTCCAGGACATCCTGGCCCGGCCGGAGCGGCAGCGCCAGATCATCAGCGACGAGCTGAGCGAGATCGTCGAGAAGTACGGCGACGACCGGCGGACCCAGATCATCGCCGCCGACGGCGACCTCGGGGCCGAGGACCTGATCCCGGACCGCGACGTGGTGGTCACCATCACCCGTGGCGGCTACGCCAAGCGGACCAACACCGAGCTGTACCGGGTGCAGAAGCGTGGTGGACGTGGTGTCCGCGGGGCTGCGCTGAAGGCCGACGACGAGGTCGTCCACCTGTTCGCCACCACGAACCACCACTGGATCCTGTTCTTCACCAACAAGGGCCGGGTCTACCGGGCGAAGGCGTGGATGCTGCCGGAGGCCAACCGGGACGCGCGCGGGTCGCACGTGGCCGGGTTGCTGTCCTTCCTGCCGGACGAGGAGATCGCCCAGGTGCTGGCCGTCCGCGATTACGCGGCGTTCCCGTACCTGCTGCTGGCCACCAAGAACGGGCTGGTGAAGAAGTCCGAGCTGAGCCTGTACGACTCACCGCGCCAGGCCGGCATCATCGCGGTCAACTTCCGTGAGGACGACGACGAACTGATCGGCGCCGAGTTGTGCAGCGCCGACGACGACGTACTGCTGATCTCGACCAAGGGTCAGGCGATCCGGTTCGCCGCGGACGACTCGCAGCTGCGGCCGATGGGCCGGGCGACGTCCGGGGTGGGCGGGATGAAGTTCCGCGACGGCGACGAGTTGTTGTCGATGAGCGTGATCAGCCACGAGATGGACGAGGACGACCGCTACGTCTTCACCGTCACCGACGGTGGTTTCGCCAAGCGGACCCGGGTCTCGGACTACCGACAGCAAGGGCGTGGCGGGCTGGGGATCAAGGCGATGCGGCTGAACTCCGAGCGTGGCTCCCTGGTCGGCGGCCTGGTGGTGGCCGAGAACGACGAAGTCATCGCCATCAAGGCCAGTGGTCAGATCACCCGCAGCGCGGTTGCCGAGGTTCCGGTCAAAGGTCGTGACACCATGGGGGTGAAGTTCGTCGGCGTCCGGGGGAGCGACACCGTCGTGGTGATTGCGCTGAACCCGGAGGCGAGCGCGGCGGCCGCCGACCTCGAGGAGGTCGAGGCCGAACCGGGTGCGGTGGAATCGGACGCGCCGGTGGAGTCGGTGACCGGCGAGTCGGCCGGTGAACGGCGAAACAGAGCAGGGCGAGTCAGAGCAGGGCGAGGACGACACGGTCCAGGAGGATGACAGTGAGTGAAGCCAGCCGGGGCGTTCAGGCGCCCAACAGGCCCGACGACGCCACCGATCTCGACACCGGGGCTGAACCCGCCCACTCGGCCGGGGCCGACGACGACTTCTACGCGACCGTGAACAACGCCGCGGCCAGTCGCTCGACCCGGATCAACCACCCGGACGGCGACGGTCAGGCCCCTCCCGGTCCTGCTCAGCCCGATCGCGGTCCGGACTACTCGCGGGCGGCGATGCCGTGGGACACCGATTCCTCCGGCGACGGGACCGGCGACGCCGCGGCCCGGGCGGACGATGGGGCGAAAGCGGACGGCGGGGCCAAGGCGGACGGTGGGGAGGGCGCCGATGCGCCTGACGACGTCGCCGACACCTCGTCCGAGCAGGCCCCGAAGCACGACGGTGGCCGTCCGGCGACGGAGGGCAAGTCCTGGCGCGACCGGTGGAACGGGCTGACCGGCTCGATCACGGGCAAGCGGGCCGAGTCTGCTGCGCCGCCGGCCGATTCAGCGGCCGCCGCCGAGACCGCCACCGCCGCGACTGCAGCCGAAGGAACCGGGTCCGGCGAGAGCGGGTCCGCTCAGCCGGCGACGGCTTCGTCTGCTCGGGTCGGTACCTCGCCGGCGACGTCAGCCGCGGCCGTGGCGGCACCTGCGGCCGGTGCCGGCGCGTTGGCCGCGCGTCCGGGGGAGCAACTGGGGACGGCCAAGCCCAAGCCGAAGCTGGGGGCGCCGCACCGGACCCGCAAGGCCCGGCTCCGGTTGTCCCGGATCGATCCGTGGTCGGTGATGAAGACCTCGTTCCTGTTCTCGATCGCCGCCGGCATCGTGCTGGTGGTGGCGGTGTACGTGATCTGGACGGTGATCGGCTCGTCCGGTCTGTTCAGCTCGGTCAACGACATCGTCAGCAGCGTCGTCTCCACCCCTGGCGACACGACGCCGTTCCGGATCGAGGAGTACGTCAACACCCAGAAGGTGATGGGTGTGACCGCGTTCGTGGCCTGCATCGACGTGGTGATCTTCACCGCACTGGCCACACTGATGTCCTTCCTCTACAACCTGGCCTCCACCATGCTCGGCGGCCTCGAGGTCACCCTCGCCGAGGACTGACCCGACGATTTGAGGCGCTGGCGCCGATCGGCTAACGTTGCCCGTCGGCGCCGAGCGCGTCAGCGTCACCCCGGGCCTATAGCTCAGTCGGTTAGAGCGCTGCCCTGATAAGGCAGAGGTCAGTGGTTCAAGTCCACTTAGGCCCACCCGTCGAGCGATTCTTGGTGACGCAGGACTCCGATCGTCCAGTAGACGAACCGACACGGCCAGCGTGGCCGATTTCCTCCAATCGCCTCCGGCCGGATCGATCGGACCGGCTCGACGCTGCCCGGCATCTGCGAATGGAACACCGGGACGAGCCGGGTCGAACTGCAGCCGTGGCTGTCGAGATAGGCCTCCAACTCGACGAAGACGATGTCGGCCTGGTCGATCCCGGTTTGTCGGGTGCTCCTCCCGGCTGTCGGGCACCTTGACTGCTACCGCTGCGTGGTGGATATCGCCGGGATTCTTGAGCAGGACGCCGGTCAGGGGCCAACGCGGGCGGCTGTCGGTTCCAAAGACGCCCAGCATGCCTGCCTGCCAAGAGATCCCCGCCATCAACATCTCTGCGTCCACGAGCGCGGCTGCGGCGAGCCCATCGTAGGGATAGACGGAGGTGCGCCGCTGGTCAACGAGCCTGAGCACGGATCGTCTCCCCGACATCGATATGAACCGTTGCTTGACTGGATCTCGGGAGGATGGCACGATCGGCCTATCGGAAAGCGTTTGCCGCTAGCCGCTTGCGTCAGGAGCGAGTGACGGTCAGTTCGCAAACGTTTATGCTCCGTCTCCGAGTGGTACCGCACCTCCGATGAAGCAGGTGATCATGTGAGCAACAGGGATACCGCACTGGTGCGGACTGGTAAGCGTATGCCTCAGGTTGCTGCAGACGCAGAACGGACGGAAAGATCTCGTAGCGGCCAAAGGGCGCGCCGCTGGTCGCGGGACAAGTTGCTGATCGGCCTCGGCCTGCCGGGTGCTCTCGTCCTGATCGCCTTCCAGTACCTGCCCCTACTGGGCAACGTGATCGCGTTCCAGGACTACCAGCCCTACCTCGGGATCGGCGAATCCGACTGGGTCGGTTTCTCCAACTTCTCGTTCCTGGTGAACGGCGACCCCGCCTTCCTGAGCGCGCTCTACAACACGATCATCCTCACCCTGATCCAGACGGTGCTGGTCTTCCCGGTCCCGTTGCTCATCGCGCTGGTCCTCAACAGCCTGGCCGGCGAGCGACTGAAGCGCGTGCTGCAGTCGATCCTCTATCTGCCGCACTTCCTGTCCTGGGTGATCGTCGTCTCGCTGTTCCAGCAGATGCTCGGCAACGCGGGCATGCTCAACACCTTTCTGGTCCAGCACAACCTGCCGATTCTGCACATCATCGGCGTGCCCGACCTGTTCAAGGCGCTGCTGACCAGCCAAACGATCTGGAAGGACGCCGGCTGGGGGACGATCATCTTCCTCGCCGCGCTCTCCCAGATCGACCAGGAGCAGTACGAGGCGGCCGCGGTGGACGGAGCCGGGCCCTGGCAGCGGATGTGGAACATCACCCTGCCGAACCTCAAGGGCCTCTTCATCCTGTTGCTGATCCTCCGTCTGGGCAACAGCCTGTCCGTCGGCTTCGAGCAGATCATCCTGCAGCAGGGACCGGTCGGCATCCCGGCCAGCGAGGTACTCGACACCTACGTGTTCAACAACGGCATCCTCGGCGGCGACTGGGGTACCTCAGCCGCAGTCGGATTGATCAAGGGCATCGTCGGCGTGCTGTTGGTGCTCGGAGCCAACAAATTGGCTCACCTGTTCGGCGAGCGAGGGGTGTACGAGAAATGACGACGAGCATTCAGCCGAGTATCGACGAGGCCACCATCGGCGACAACACCTCGCCGCGCAGTCGAGTGCCCAAGCGTCCGGTGTGGATGGAACGGCCTCACCCAATCGTGCAGGTGCTGAAGTTCGTGGCCCTGTTGATCTCGATCGCGCTGGTCATCGTCCCGTTCTGGTCCATCATCGCCACCTCGATCGCCGACCAGAGGACGATCAACGCCTCTGGCGGCGGCATGGTCATGTGGCCCAAGGGGGTCACGTTCACCTCATACGTCTCGGTCCTCTCCGGCGGTGTGGTCACCCGGGCGATGATCATTTCGATCGGCGTGACGGTAGTCGGAACGGCCGTCTCGCTGGCCACCACCGCGGGACTCGCCTACTGGTTGTCACGACCTCGGGCGGCCGGCGCCAAGCCGATGTTGATGCTGGTCCTCGGCGCGGTGCTGTTCACCCCTGGTCTGATCCCGGTCTACCTGGTGGTCAAGGAGTTCGGGCTGATCAACAGCTACGCCTCGCTGATCCTGCCGGTGATGGTGAACGCGTTCAACGTGATCGTGATGCGAGCCTTTTTTCAGGAGCTGCCCCGAGAGCTGTTCGAGTCCGCGGCCATCGACGGCGCCTCCAGCGCCACCATCTTGTTCCGGATCGTCCTGCCCCTGTCGAAGGCCGTGCTCGCCGTGATCGGCCTGTTCTATGCGGTGGCTTACTGGAACGCCTTCTTCAACGCCTTGCTCTACATCCAGTCCACCGACAAGTGGCCGATGGCGCTGGTACTGCGGACCTTCGTCGTGAACCAGACCACCATCGGCGGTGACCAGCTCGGGGCGAGCGAGGTGCTGCCGCCGCAGTTGTCCCTGCAGATGGCGATCCTGGTCATCGCCATCGTCCCCATCCTCGTCGTCTATCCCTTCATCCAGCGCCACTTCGCCAAGGGCGTTCTCATCGGTGCGGTCAAGGGCTGAGGCCCGCCCGAACTGACCGCCGCTCGTCGTCAGCCCCACCATTCATCGTCAAAGGAGACCCGATGCCCGCATACACCTTCAACCGCCGTCATCTGCTGGCCGGAGTCAGCGGCGGCGCGCTGCTCGCCGGCACCGGCGGACTGGCCGGCTGCTCGTCCAGCAGCTCCGCCAGCCGGAACACGGCGACCGCCAACGACGCCGTCCAGTTGCCGACCTACACGCGATATCAGGGCATCAAGCCGGATCTGCCGGCCACCGAGGCCGGGGTCGACCCCGCGTTCCGTTACTTCCCGACGACCAACCCCTCGGTCGTCTCGGAGAAGCCCGGCACCGGCCAGACGATCTCCGGGATGGCCAACATCTACTACGCCGTTCCTCCCGGTCCGGACCGCAACAGCTACTGGCAGGGCCTGAACGACCGACTCGGGGTCAACCTGCAGCTGCAGATGGTGAGCAACGCCGACTACACCACCAAGTTCGCCACCACCATCGCCGGTGGAGACCTGCCGGACCTCATGCAGACGCCGAACGGATCGCCGCCCCCGGTGGCCGATCTGCCTGCCCTGCTGAACAAGCGGTTCACGAACCTGAACGACTTCCTCGCCGGTGACGCGGTGAAGGACTACCCGAACCTGGCCAACCTGCCGACGCAGAGCTGGAAATCGACCGTGTTCAACGGTGGTATCTACGGCATCCCGATCCCGCGCGGCTTGATCGGCAGTTACAACTTCATTCGCCAGGATCTCTTCGAGGCCAAGAATCTCTCGACGGCGCCGAAAGGCTACGACGAGCTGCTCAGCACCTCCAAAGAGCTGACCGATCCGAAACAGCGCCGGTGGGCGTTCGGGCTGATCACCCAGATCCGACAGTTCTTCGCCAGGATGAACGGTGAGCCGAACGTCTGGAGCTACGCCGACGGCAAGCTCACCCACGCCTACGAGACCGATCAGTACAAACAGACCGTGGCCGACATGAAGGCGTTCTGGAACGCCGGTGTGCTGCATCCGGACGCGTTCAACCCGGCGTTACCGTTCAAGCAGTTGTTCAACGCGGGCACGGTGGCGATCAACGCTCACGACGGATACCCCGGCTGGACCCAGTACATCCTGGACAACGCCTCCAACCCGAAGTTCAAGCTCGGCCTGATGCCGGTGTACGCCCGGAGCGGAGACGCTCTGGCACACTGGCTGCTCGGATCGGGCATCTACTCCTTCACCATGCTGAAGAAGCAGGACGACCAGGACCGGATCAAGCTGTTGCTCCGGACGCTCAACTGGTTGGCGGCGCCGTTCGGCACCCAGGAATATCTCTATCGCCTGTACGGGAAAGAGGGTGTGGACCACACCGTCGACAGCCGGAACAACCCCACGCTCACCAAGACCGGCACCGCCAACACCGTCCTGCCGATCCGGTATCTCGCAGACAGTCCGTTCACCATCTATCAGCCCGGCCGACCGCAGGACGCCGACACCCAGCACGCCTACCAGGCGTTGGAGATCCCTACCGGCATCCAGAATCCGACCGTCGGACTGTTCTCCAACGCCGCGGCGACCGACAACGCCACCGCGGACAAGAAATTCACCGACGCGGTGAACGAGATCATCCAGGGACGGCAGCCGATGTCGCAGCTGGACAGCCTGGTCTCGACCTGGCGTAAGGCTGCCGGTGATCAGATGCGTAAGGAGTACCTGCCGCAGCTGGACGGGTCGGCCGCGACCCCGAAGTGATCACCGGGTCCGCGGATCGGGCGAAGGGGATGGCTGGGCGCCTGGCCAGTCTCCAACCCGATCACCTGCGTTCGCCGCTGACCGGCTGGACCCGGGCCCATCACGTGTCGGTCGCCGACCGATCACTGGCGGCGCTGCGGCCGTGGGCGAGTCCGGGCCATGCCCGGTTCGCGTTGCCGGGACCGGCCTCGAACGCCGGTCCGGCCAGCGACGGTCTGGAGGCGTTCGCGCGGTCGTTCCTGACTGTCGGCTTCCTGCTGTCCGGTACAAACGACGACCGATCCGACCACGCCGGCTTCTATGCCGCCGGTCTGGCCGCCGGCACCGACCCCGCTGCTCCGGACCGGTGGCCGCGGATGAGCGAGATCCGGCAGGCACGGGTCGAAGCGGCGGCGCTGGTCATCGGTCTGCAGGAGAGTCGCACGCAGGATCTGGAACCATCTGGACGCCTCGGTGCAGGAGCGAATCGTCGACTGGCTGAGTGAGGCCGTCGGGCAGAGCGGCTACGGCGACAACAACTGGCGTTGGTTCCAGAACGTCACCCAGGCCTTCCTGCGGTCGGTCGGCGCTTCCTACGACCAACCCGAGATCGAGGACAACCTCGCCTTCCTCGACGACTGCTATCTCGGCGACGGCTGGTACAGCGACGGACGCCCGGGCGGCCGCTCGGGCAACGTCGACTGGTACAACGCCTGGGTCATGCACCTGTTCGCGCTCTGGTACTGCCGGATCCTGGGCGACGACGCCCCGTTCGGACTACTCGACCGCTACCGAGAACGGCTGGCCGCCTTCCTGCCGATCGGGGTCCGGCTGTTCGGTGACGACGGAGCGCCGGTGTTCCAGGGCCGCTCCCTGGTCTATCGATTCGCCACTACTGCGGCGTTCTGGGCCGGTCCGATCTTCGGCGTCGACACGGTGGATCCCGGTGTTGTCCGCCGGCTCGGCAGTGGAGCGCTGCGCTATTTCGTCGAACACCAGGCCTACGACGACCGGGAGCTGATGAGCCTCGGCTGGCACGGCCGCTTCGAGCCGATGCGGCAGGGCTACTCCGGACCGGGATCGCCCTACTGGGCCGATCTCGGTTTCGCCGGGCTGGTGCTGCCTGAGTCTCACCCGGTCTGGGCCGACGCGGAAGCCGAGGGGCCTGACCGTGAGACGGTCTGCACGGCGACCGCCCCGGGTTGGCTGATCGGCGGACGTGACGGTATCGCCCGGATCGTCAACCACGGAACGGATCACTGCGGCCCGGATTTCGCCCGAGAAGATCCGCAGTACTGCCGCTACGGCTATTCCAGCGCGACCGCACCGGTGCCGTTGGCCACCGGCGAGACCGGCAGCGAGGCGCCGGCCGACAACCAGGTCGCTCTGCAGGACGCAAACGGTCGGTGGTCGCACCGCCGGCCAATCGATCGTGGAACAGTCGCGGCCGGGACGGCGTCCAGCTCGCACCGCGCGCACTTCGACGGCCCGGACGGTGCTCGGCAACCGGGTGCCGAGATCGCGACCTGGTCGGTCCTGCGCGGCTCCGTCGAGATCCGGGCGGCGCGGCTGCTCCGGACCGGGCCGGAGCCGTCCGCCCTGGTGATTTCCGGCTTTGCCCTTCCGGTGGGTGAACGCCGGCTGCGCAGTGAGGTGTGCCCGCTGTCGGGAGGACTGCGGGTCGGGCGATCCGTCCATGCGTCGGCGAACCCTTTCGGGGCGGAGCTACACGTGCCGTGGGTGCGGACGGTGGGCGACGCCGTATCAGACGAGGTCTACGTTGCCGCTGTCGTCCTCGGGTCGCTCGACGAGGCATCGCCTGGACTGCCGGAGGTTGCTCTGGTGGGCGACGGGCTGAGGATCACCTGGCCGGACGGCACGATCGACGCACCTGTCGCTCGTGATCGCGGATCAGCCCGTCAGCAGGTCATCGGCAGGCTGAGCGCAGGATCGGGTCGATGAACGCCGCGCGGCCGGTAGCCGAGGGCGTCGGTCAGCCCGCACAGATCGGCCAGCAGCCAGATGGTGGCGCTCCACATCTCGGTTCCCTGCAGGCCCGGTGCGGTCGACTGCTGCGCGCGGCCGTCCGGGTGCGGGGCCTGGAATCCGAAGCCCTCACCGTCGGACCAGTGGCCGATCGCGTCGCCGAGCAGCCGGCGCGCCAGACTCTCGATCTCCGGCCGCCGATGGGCGGTCTGACGCAAGGCCAACCAGAGCGGATGAGTCACGTCGAGGACGTTGCAGGCGTTCTGCCGGTGCGGGTCGAACAGCGCGCGGTCGGCGGTGTGGGCGAAGACGGTGTCGATCACCCGCTCGGGTCGCGCCATCGGGACGGCGAACTGAGCCAGGGTGCCGCGGCTGGCCCGGTAGAAGCCGTTGACCACCTGGAGCATCCCCTCGCCCGGGGCCGACGAACCCCACATCCCCGTGCTGGCGTCGGCGTGCAGCTGCAGCCAGCCGAACAGGGTCTCCACGAACCCGGGGTCCGCCGCCGAACCACGGGGAAGATTCCACCGCAGCGCGGTTCCGACCATGTCGACGCAGGCGCCGGCGCCCCAGGCGTGTTCGCGCCAGGGCAGGGAATCGAGCGCCGCCGCCAGGTCGTCGGCACTGCGGTCGGCCACGGCACGTATCGGGACAGGGAACTCGCTGTCCAACAGGTCGAGCGCGTATCCGACGCACAGCACGTGATAGGTCGCAGCCCCGCTCTGCCAGTCGGGCGGCGGCGACTGCGGCACACCGGTCTCGTCCAGCTCGGGCACCAGTCCGGTCGACGGATCTTGCCAACTGCGGAGCCGGTCCCGCTGGGCTTCGCCACTCAGCTGGACGGGTGGACGTTCCAGCCACAGATCTGCGAGCTCGATCGCGTCGCACTGGGCCCGCACGCTCGGAAGTCGCCCTGGCCGGTCGAGAAACTGACCGCCCGGGAGTTCGGGTGCCCAGCTCCGGTCGAGGATGCCTGCCAGCTGGCCGCGTGCCCGGTCGGCCCACCGCGCCACCTGCTCGCCCAGATCGTCGACCGAGCGGCTCGCGACGTTCGCCGGCGGAACCCGCCAGCGCAACAGTCGAGCCGGATTGCCGCCGACCACGGCGCCGGGCGGGACGTCCTTGGTCACCACCGCCCCGGCCGCGATCATTGCCTTGTCGCCGACTGCGACCCCGTCCAGGATCACCACGTGGGAGCCGATCCACACGTCATCGCCGATGCTGATCCCGCGGCTCGTGGTGGGTTGACGGAAGACCTCGACGTCCGGATCGGACATGGTGTGGTTGAAGGCCAGGATCGACGTGTGGGCACCGATCCGGACGCCGTCACCCAGGCCGACCTTGCCGCGGACGACGCTGAACGCGTTGATCGTGCAATCCCGGCCGGTGCGGATGGCGTCGGTCAGATAGGCGTTGGCCGCGATGTAGCTGCGATCACCCAGGATTAACGTCTCGGCCTGGACCGCTGCCAGCTCGCTGATGAAGCACTGTGCACCCAACGACCAGCCCGGACGGGCGGCGCAGGCCTGTCGCTGCAGCTCCAGCTGCCGCTCGTGCTGGCCGGCGTCGGCCCGGCTCCAGAACCCCCACGGCGAATAGTCGAACGGGTGACGGTCGAACGGCTGGCCGGAGGCGTCAGAACCACTCATCGGATCGGGTCGAATCTCCTCTGCGAGATCGGAAATCGGGTATGGGGATCGGCATGGCCAGTCGGCCTCAGGCGATCTGGTCGTATCGTTCTCGGTCGACGCCGTGGTGCAGCGTTTCGCCGTGCAGTACCCGGCCGGTCTCCCGGACGGCCGAGGCGCCCAGTCGGTAGAGTTCGTTGCCCGAGGACCCGGCGATGTGCGGGGTGAGTGTCAGGTTGGGCAGCTCCCACAGCGGCGAGTCAGGATCAGGAACCTCCGGCCAGGTGACGTCCAGGACGGCCTCGATCCGACCGGACTCCAGTTCGCCGATCAAGGCCGCCTGGTCCACGAGCGCTCCGCGTGCGGTGTTGATGAACGTCGCACCGTCCCTCAGCAAGCCCAATTGGGTCGGGCCGATCATGCCTTCAGTGCTGGGCAGCCAGGGTGCGTGCAGCGACACGATCTGACTGCTGGCCATCAGTTCGTCCAGGCTCATCAGCTCGGCCCCCAGCGCGGCCGACTCGGCCGCGGTGAGAGTCGGGTCGGACAACGCAACGCGAAAATCGAACGGAGACAGCAGTTGGAGAACCCGACGTCCGACCATCGAGGCCCCGATCAAGCCGACCTGAAGTCTGTAGCCTCCTCGTCCGGCGAGAGCGGCGTGCGTGTCGATCCGGGCCCGGGTGGCTCGGTAACGGTGCTCCGCCCCGAGTACGCCCTTCGCGGTCAGCAGGATCATCGCCAAGGCGTATTCGGCCACCGGCAACGCGTTGGCCCAGGCTTGCGAAGACACCACGATGCCGCGGTCGTAGCAGTCCGGGCCCAGATAGGCACGGACAGAACCGCCGGTGTGCACCACGCCACGCAGCCGCGGTGCTTCAGCCAGCACCTCGGCGCCGATTCGGCCACTGCCCCAGCCCGTGATGAGTACTTCGGCTTGGCACAGCAGTGGTCGGGCACTCGGGCTGAGATGGTCCTCGGGCGTCGGCGAAACGGCGACCTCGCCGAGGCCGGCCAGCTCGGTGATCATGGTTTCGTCGAAGAACCGTGACCGCATCGGCTCGGCCATGGCGATCACGATCACCGCGACCCCAGGGCGGGCAGCACGAGGTCACGCCAGCGGTCCTTCATGGTGGTCAGTACCTCGTCGGCGGGGGAGGCCCAGATCTTGGCGTTGAAGATCTCGACCTCGACCGGACCGTCGTAGCCGGTCGCGGCAAGCAGATCGGCTGACGGGACCGAAGTCGATCACCCCGTCGCCCATCATGCCCCGGGACAGCAGTGGGTCGTCGGCGATCGGCAGGTTGAAGTCACAGACCTGATAGGAGGCGATCCGGCCCGCACGTCCGGCTCGAGCCACCTGCTCGGTCAACTCGGGATCCCACCAGACGTGGAAGGTGTCGATCACCACGGCGACGGCCGCCGCCGGATGCGGGGCGGCCAGATCGAGGGCTTGGGCCAACGTGGACAGCACGGCCCGATCCGCGGCGTACATGGGATGCAGCGGCTCCAGCACCAGTCGCACCTGGTGGTCGAGGGCGTAGGGGACCAGCTCAGCGAGCCGCTCCGCCACCCGCTCCCGGGCTGCGGCCAGGTCGCGGTCACCCTCCGCCAGGCCGCCGACGACCATGATCAGGTTCTCGGTCCCCAGTGTCGGCGGCCTCGTCGATCGCCGCCCGGTTGTCAGCCAACGCCGCCCGGCGACCAGCGGCGTCGGCTGCGGTCAAGAAGCCGCCTCGGCACAGTGAACTGACCTGCAGGCCGGCCTCGCGGACCAGCATGGCCGATTGGTCCAGTCCGGTCTCGGCCACCCGGTCCCGCCACAACCCGATCCAGCCGAGGCCGGCCCGGACGGTCGCTTCGACCGCCGTCGGAAGATCGACAGCCTTGATGGTGGCGGTGTTCAGGGCCAGTCGGTCGAAGGTGCCGGCGCTCATGCCTCGACTCCGTGGACGGCGAGCAACAGGCGCATTCGGCGCGCGGCCAGCTCCGGGTCGGCCAGCAGCCCGGCCTGGTCGGCGAGCCGGAAGGTCTCGGCGAGGTGGCTGATCGATCGCCCGGCCTGCAGCCCGCCGACCATGGAGAAGTTCGGCTGCTGCCCGTTCAGCCAGGCCAGGAAGGCGATCCCGACCTTGTAGTAGAACGTCGGGGTGCTGAAGATCTGCCGGCCGAGCGGCTGGGTGCGGTTCAGGATCTCACGCCCGCGATCGGCGTCCCCGGCGTCGTAGGCCTGGAGGGCGGCCGAGGCGGCCGGCCCGATCGCCGCGAAGATACCGAGCAGCGCATCGGAGTGGTGGTCGCCGTCACCGTCGATCAGCTCGGGATAGTTGAAGTCATCGCCGGTGTAGGTCCGGACAGCGCTCGGTAAGCCCGCGAGTTCGGAACGCAGCCGGGTTTCGTGGCTGGCGTCCAGAAGGGACACCTTGACACCGTCGACCTTGTCGGAGTGCTCGCGGATCAGGGTCCGGAACGTCTCGGTGGCCCGGTCGATCCCGGTGCTGCCCCAATATCCGGACAGGGCCGGGTCGAACACGGATCCAAGCCAGTGCAGGATCACCGGCTGATCGACGTCGGTCAGCAGTTGGCTGGAGATCTCCAGATAGTCGTCCGGCCCGTCGGCAATCGCGGCCAACGCACGGGAGGCCATGATGATCACCGTCGCCCCGGATCCGGCCACCACCTCGAGCTGCTCCCGGTAGGCCTTCAGCACCGCCCGGCGACCGGCCGGGCCCGAAGACAGGCCGTTCGGCTCCAACTGGTCGGTCCCGGCGCCGCAGGCCAGCCGGGCGCCGATCGGCCCGTCGAAGGCGGCGGCCTCCGCCGCCGAACGCTTGATCAACTCCTGGGTGGCCGGCCAGTCAAGGCCCATCCCGCGTTGGGCGGTGTCCATCGCGTCGGCCACGCCGAGGCCGTAGGACCACAGTTGGCGTCGGGTGGCCATGGTGGCGTCCCAGTTGACCACCGCGGGAGCGCCGGGGGTGTTGTCGGCCAGCGTCATCGGTACGACGTGGGCAGCGGCATAGGCCAGCCGGGAGCGCAGCGGTTCTCGGGGGCGAACCCAGGCCGTCGGTTCGGCCAGAGTGTATGAAGTCAGCGTGCCGTCCGCGCCCGGCAATCGCAGCACCTCGGTGCTCACAGAGCGACCTCCGGCACATCGATCGTCCGGCGTTCGGCCGATGAACGCAGGCCGAGTTCGGCGAGCTGGACTCCGCGGGCGGCCGACAGCAACCCGTAGCGGTGGGGCCGTCCGGCGAGCACGTCGGTCAGGAACTCCTGCCACTGAAGCTTGAAACCGTTCTCCGAGTCGGCGTTGGCGGGCACGTCCAGCCACTGCGAGCGGAACGGCTCGGTGACGGGAAGATCGGGATTCCACAGCGGCCGCGGTGTATTCGCCCGGTGTTGGGCGACGCAGCGGTTGAGCCCGGCCACCGCCGAGCCGTGAGTACCGTCCACCTGGAATTCGACCAGTTCGTCGCGGTGCACCCGGACGGTCCAAGACGAGTTGATCTGCGCCAACACCTGATCACCCGCGGGCGTCTCGCACTCGAAGATGCCGTAGGCGGCGTCGTCGGCGGTTGCGGCGTAGGCCTGTCCCTGCTCGTCCCACCGGGTGGGTATATGCGTCACGGTCTTGGCGTCGACCGAGCGGACCTTCCCGATGATGGTCTCCAGGACGTAGTTCCAGTGACAGAACATGTCGCTGGCGATCCCGCCGCCTTCGTCCAGACGGTAGTTCCAGGAGGGACGCTGCGGTGGCTGACCGTCACCCTCGAACACCCAATAACCGAATTCTCCGCGCAAGGACAGGATGCGACCGAAGAACCCCTCGTCCACCAGGCGACGCAGCTTGATCAGTCCGGGCAGATACAGCTTGTCGTGGACCACGCCGGCGGTGATGCCGGCGCCGGCGGCCAGTCGGGCCAGCTCAATCGCCTCGGCGGAGGTGGTCGCCGTCGGCTTCTCGGTGAAGACATGCTTGCCGGCGGCGATCGCGCGGCGGACCAGCTCGGGGCGCTGGTTGGTCATCCCGGCGTCGAAGAAGACGTCGATCCCGGGGTCGGCTAACACCGCGCCGATGTCGGTGCTCCAGCAGTCGATCTCGTGCCGCTGCGCGAGATCGATCAGCTTGGCCTCGTTCCGGCCGACGAGGACGGGTTCGACCGGGATCCGGTTCCCGTCCGGCATCAGCACCCCACCTTCGTCGCGAAGTGGCAGGATCGACCGGGCCAGGTGCTGGCGATAGCCCATCCGACCGGTCGCTCCGTGCATGGCGATTCGAAGGACGCGGCGGCTCTGCGGCATCGGGCTCCTCAGGTGAAGTCTTGCAGCCCTTCCGGCGAGACGGGAAGCGCTTTCCGGTCACGGTAAATCTGGCCGGAGGATCCTGTCAAGGATCGAGTACTCACCATCGCTGCCTGCGGTACGCTGTGCGGGAAGACGGATTCCATCGTCGGACGGAGATCAGCGATGCCCGCCGCACGCAGGCCGGCCGAGGCGACGCTCGAAGACGTCGCGCAGGCGGCCGGCGTCTCGATGGCCACGGCTTCCCGAGCACTGAACGGGAGCTCGCGTACCGTCAACCCGGCCAATCGCGAGAGGGTCCTCGCGGCAGCCCGGACGCTGAACTACTCGGCCAATCTGGCCGCACAGACGATGGCCAAGGGTGCCACCTCGACGCTGGCCCTGGTCGTCGCGGATATCTCCGACGCCTACTTCTCCACCATCACCTCCGGGGTGCTCCGGGCGGCGGACGAGCGGGCTCTGATCGTCACCATCGGCATCACCGAGCGGCGCCCCGAGCATGAGGCCGAGCTGGTGCGGGTGTTGCGCGGGCAACGCCCGCAGGCCATCGTCCTGGTTGGATCCCGACCAGTCTCGCAGCGGTTCAGCGCTGAGCTGGTGCACGAGCTAACCGCATTCCAGCGCAGTGGCGGTCGGGTCGCGATGGTCTCCCAGTCCGAACTGCCGTTCCGCACCGTCGAGATCCAGAACCGCGAAGGTGCAGCCGACTTGGCCGAGCGGCTGCTCGATCTGGGGTACCGGTCGGCGGCGATTCTCACCGGACCAAAGGATCTGGTCACGGCGCGGGACCGGGTCGCCGGCTTCACCGAGGCATTCGCGGCGCACGGCTGTCCGGTCGACGAACGCTGGCGGATTCCGGGAGATTTCACCCGAGACGGTGGGTTCGTGGCTGCTGGTGAGCTCCAACGACGTGGCCTCGACCAGATCGACGTCCTCTTCGCGGTCAACGACGTGATGGCGGTCGGCGCGATGGCCTATCTGCGCAGCGCAGGCCTACGCTTACCCGAGGATCTTGCGGTCGCCGGCTTCGACGACATTCCGGCCTTGCGCGACATCATCCCTGCGTTGACGACGGTGTCGCTGCCGCTGGAGGACATCGGTCGATTGGCGGTGGCCCTTGCCTTGGATGAGAACGCGGACGAGGTCACCACTGGACGGCCGGCCCAGGTGCGGATCGCCGGGTCGACGATCATTCGCGAAAGCACGCCGAAGATCGCTGCCTGATCCTGCGCAGCGTGAGATGCGCCCCTCGCTGACGGTGCAGGTGCTGATCCGCGGCGCCCGGGATCCGGAGTCGCTGGACCCAGTTGGAGAGTGCGCTGCAGTCGCGCTCGCGGCGCCGCGGCTGAGAGCATCTCTACATCGGCCTCTGACCGGGTCAGCTCCGACACCGTCCTGGGGTCGTCGATAACCTTCGAGGAACGCGTGCGGGAGGCGATCCCGCCAGGCGTTCGCCCGCCTCCGGTCCGGGCAGCGCCCCCGAACCGAGGAAACGGAGATGTGTATGCGCGGCGTGTTCCTTCCTGGTGACTCCACCACCGAGATCCGGGAGCTCCCCGACCCCGAACCCGGCCCCGGGCAGGTGCTGCTGGCGATGCGGGCCTCGACCATCTGCGGCTCCGACATCCGGGCGATCTATCGCGAGCACCTGCAGGGTGATCCGGCGGAGATGTACCAGGGAGTGGTGGCCGGGCACGAGCCGGCCGGTGAGGTCGTCGCGGTCGGTCCGGGCGCGATCCGGCTGGCGGTCGGCGACCGGGTCTGCGTCTACCACATCAGCGGCTGCGGGCAGTGTGATTCCTGTGTCCGCGGCTACCAGATCAGCTGCTCCTCGCCCCGGCGGGCCGCCTACGGCTGGCAGCGCGACGGCGGCCACGCCGACCTGATCCTCGCCGAGGAGCGGGACTGCATCGTGCTGCCCGACTTCGTCACCTTCCTCGACGGCGCCTGCGTGGCCTGCGGCTTCGGCACCGCCTACGAGGGCCTGATCCGCGCCCAGGTCAGCGGCCGGGACGCCCTCGCCGTGGTCGGGCTCGGCCCGGTCGGGCTGGCCGCCGGACTGGTGGGCGGCAAGCTCGGCGCCGTGCCGCGGATCGGCCTCGATCCCAGCCCGGAACGACGTGAACTGGCGTTGCAACTCGGCGCGGTCGACGCCGCCTTCGCACCCGGCGACGTCGATGCGGCCCGGGCGGTCAGCGGCGGTGTGGACGTGGCGATCGACTGCTCCGGCAGCGAACCCGGCCGCAGCAGTGCCATCGCGTTGGTGCGCGAGCGCGGCCGGGTCGTCCTGGTCGGTGAAGGCAACGCGATGACCGTGCCGGAGGTCAGCCCGGCCCTGATCCACCCGTCCATCACCATCATCGGGTCCTGGGTGACCAGCATCGAGCACATGCGCGAACTCGTCGCCCGGCTGCCGTACTGGAACCTGCATCCTGAGGTGGTCGTCTCGGACTCCTTCCCGATCGCCGAGGCGGCAGCGGCCTACCGGCTGGCCGACGCCGGGCGTTCGGGCAAGATCGCTCTGGTCCCCTGAAGCGGGGCTGCAGCGAACGTCTAGGCTCACCGACACGTGGCCCGTCCGACTCGAGACCGGGCTGTCGGTCGAAGGAGATGCTCGGTGCAGAATCCCAGTGCTGTTCTCTACGGTGTCCGCGATCTGCGGATCGAGGACCGTCCGGTGCCGCAGGCCGGGCCCGGTGAGGTCCTGGTCGAGATCGCTGCGGTCGGTATCTGCGGATCGGACATGCACTACTACGAGCACGGCCGGATCGGCAGCTATGTGGTCGAGGCCCCGATGATCATCGGCCACGAATCGGCCGGCACGATCACTGCGGTCGGTGACGGTGTCGACCCCGCCCGGGTCGGTGAACTGGTCGCCCTGGAACCCGGGGTTCCGTGCGGGCGGTGCGAGCAGTGCCGGCGCGGCGCCTACAACCTGTGCCCCTACGTCGCCTTCTTCGCCACCCCGCCGATCGACGGGTCGATCAGCCGGTTCGTCACCATCGCCGAAGCCTTCGCCCACCCGGCGCCGGCCGGGTTGAGTGCTGAGCAGGCGGCGATGGCCGAACCGGTCTCGGTCGGCGTCTGGGCCTGTGACAAGACCCGGGTCAGCGGCGGGGACCGGGTGCTGGTGACCGGAGCCGGGCCGGTCGGGCTGCTCGCCGCGCAGGTCGCCCGCGCCCTGGGCGCTCAAATGCCGACGGTCACCGACACCAGCCCGGCCCGGCTCGAGGCAGCCCGCCGGCTCGGCCTGCACGCGGTAGCGGCCGGGGAACCCCTCGACCAGGAGTTCGACGTGTTGGTGGAGTGCTCCGGGGCAGCCGCGGCGCTGACCGCCGGCATGCAGGCGCTGGCACCGGGCGGACGGATCGCCCTGGTCGGCATGGGCGCCGACGAGGTCAGCATCAACGTGCCCCTCGTCCAGGGCCGCGAACTGTCGATCAGCGGGGTGTTCCGCTACGCCCACACCTACCCGTTCGCCCTCCAACTGATCAGCCAGGGCGCGATCAACGTCGACGACCTCATCACCCACCGCTTCACCCTCGACGACACCGAAGCAGCCCTCACCGTCGCCCGCACCGACCCACAGGCCCTGAAAGCGGTCGTGCTGCCCGACCTGGAGTCTGCGGCAGGGTGACCGGCGCCGGCACCTCGCGCGCCCGATCGGCCGCTGATCAGGGAGGGAGTTCGGACGACAGGGGGGCGTGCAGGTCCGGGCGAACCGGCATGGGGTTACTCTTGAGTAGGTTCTGACGGAACCGACTCGGCCGCAGGTCTTGGACCCGGCCGAACCCTGAACGGCCTGGTGGCCAGCGTCAGCTGTGCTACCAGGGTCCGGGCCTGGGCGCGGCGACACTATCCGGGGGGAATGGTGTCGCCCCCCAGGTCAACAGGGCAGATCCGACGATCTCCAGCTGCGAAGGCGTCCGACTAGGGTGGCGCGGTGACCGAGCCGGAGAACCCCGGGCGCTTCGCCCGCTTCGGGCCTTTCTTCGCTCTGAGCGTTCTCTCCCGCAGTGCTCCGGGCTGGCTGCCGACCTCGGCGCTCGGATCGGACCCCGCCACATTGACGGCGCGGATCCGGGCCGTCCGGGCCGGGCTGGCGACAGGGGGTCGACGGGGGTCGAGCGGGGGGTCGAGCGACCAGGTCGAACTGCGCGTCGCCCTGTCGATCACCCACCTCGGTCTGGTCGCCCGGTTGGTGGCCGTTGCGCTGGCGTCCGCGGTGGACGGACGTCCGGTGCCGCGGCTCGAGCAGCTGCGGTTCCAGGACCGCCTCGGTGGGCCCTACCCGCTCGCGGTCGTCGCCGCAGCCGACGACCCGACCTGCACCCCGCCCCCCGGGCCGACGGGCGGGTCATGGCCGGACGACGTCCTGGCCCTCGTCGAGCCCGTCACCGGCGCGATCGTCGATCGTGGACTGTCGCCCCGGATCGCCCGGGGCAACATCGCCTCGGCGCTGGCCGGTGCCGCCGAGATGATCGCCGTCGCCGAGCCCACAGCCTCCGCCCGTGCTGCCGGTCTGCTCGCTGCGGCCCTGCACCACGATCGGCTGGCCGGGACGGGCGAGATCACCGGCCCTGTCACTGCCGGCGGTTTCCGGCGGCGGAGTTGCTGCCTGATCTACCGGTTGGCCTCGCGTCCCGGCTACTGCGGTGACTGCGTGCTGGTCAAGGGCTGAGGCAGTGGGCGCAGACGCCGCTGAGCAACAGGCTGCCGCTCACCCGGAACCGAGCTCGACGGCTTTTGTCGCTCGGTTCGGTCGGCTGGGACAGTTCGGCCATCGCGCCGGCCATCGCCCCCGCCAGCGGTTCGGCCGGGATCTCGGTCAGCTCACCGCACCGGGTGCACACCGCGTGATGGTGCGGGATGGTGGCGAGACCGTAGCTGGTCGGCTGTTCCGGCCGTGCGGTGGCGTGCAGGACGCCGATCTCGGCCAGCACGGCCAACGTCCGGTAGACCGTGGACAGGTCGACCCGGTGCCCGGCGCCCTGCAGTCGCCGGTGCACCTCGACGGCGCTCAGGTGGCCCGGCCCGTCCTGGACGGCGAGCAGCGAGACGATGGCCCGGCGTTGATCGGTGCAGCGCAACTCACTCTCGCGCAGCAGCGCCCGCAGTCCGGCCAGCGCCGGCCCGATCCGGGGGTCGACCTCGGTCGACCTCATCCGTGCGGGCCGCCGGCCAGACCGGCCGACCAGCGCTCCTCGATCCGGCCGAACCGCCAGATCGCCAGCGCCGCCACCCAGGCCAGCAGGAACAGCGCGACGATCGCGTAGCCGGCGTAGTCCAGCGGGATGGCGGCCACGGCGGCGATCGGACCGGTGTCGATGGCGGCCTGGTCGGCCAGCACCCCGATCAGCTCCACGGTGCCGATCACCAGGGCCACCGCGACCGAGATCAGGGTGATCGTCAGGTTGTAGTAGACCTTGCGGACCGGCTTGCGGAACGCCCAGCCGTAGGCCCCGTTCATCAGGATCCCGTCGGTGGTGTCCATCAGGCACATGCCGCCGGCGAACAGGATCGGCAGCACCAGGACGGCGTAGAACGGCAGTTCGAACGCGGCGGCCCCGCCGGCCAGCACCAGCAGCCCGACCTCGGTGGCGGTGTCGAAACCCAGCCCGAAGAGCACCCCGATCGGGTAGATGTGCCACGGCTTGGTCACCGATCTGGTCAGGCCGCCGAGAAACCGGTTCATGAAGCCACGCCGGTTGAGCTGCTGCTCCAGTTGCTCCTCGTCGTACTCGCCGTGCCGCATCCGGCGGAAGACCCCGACGATGCCGACCAGCGCCACCAGGTTGAGGATGCCGAGGATCCACAGGAACACCCCCGAGACCGAGGCGCCGATGATGCCGGTGATCGAGTGCAGCGTGGAGGAGTCGTTCTCGACCTGGCCGGCCAGCGCCTTCACCCCGACCGAGAGCAGGAAGGCCAGCCCGAACACGATCGTGGAGTGGCCGAGGGAGAACCAGAAACCGACCGACAGCGGACGCCGGTGGGTGCCGCTCACCACCCGGTCGGTCAGCAGCTTGCGGGTGGTGTTGTCGACCGCGGCGATGTGGTCGGCGTCGAAGGCGTGCCGCAGACCGAAGGTGTAGGCCAGCACCCCGACCCCCACACCGAAGATCGGCGTGCTGCCGCCGAGCTGGTAGTGCCGCGGGACGACCAGACCGAACAGGACGCCGAAGCCGATCAGGTGCAGGGCGACGATGAACCCGTACATGCCGGCCAGCGAACGCTTGTCCCGGGCGTCCAGTCCGGCCAGGAACCCTCGGATCCGGCCGCCGCGGTCGCTACTTGCTGCCGGAACGGTCGTGCTGGTCATCGGCCTCCGTCGGCGTCGTCCTCCGAGCCTCGCGTTGTTGCGACTGACTCGCAACAGCCGACTCTAGAGCAGTCGCTCAGCGGATGCCGCTGCGGGCGAAACCCTGGACGAAGAAGCGCTGGAAGATCAGGAACAGCACGGCCATCGGGGCGACGTTGATCAGCGCGAAGGCCATCGTGGCGCCGTAGTTGGGGCCGAACTGTCCCTGCAGGTAACGCAACCCGACCGGCAGGGTGAACAGCTCGTTCTGGCCGAGGGCGATCAACGGCCAGGCGAAGTCGTTCCAGCTCTGCAGCAGGGTCATGAAGAACAGCACGGCCAGCAACGGTTTGCACAGCGGCAGCACGATGTAGACGAAGATCCGGCCGTGCCCGGCGCCGTCGATCCGGCCGGCCTCGACCAGGTCGCGGGGGATGCCCAGCATGAACTGCCGGGCCAGGAACAACCCGAACGCAGAGGCGGCGGTGGGCAGGATGACCGCCCAGTAGCTGCCGTAGATCCCCAGCCCGGTGACGATCTTGAACAACGACACCATGATCACCTGGACCGGGATCATCAGCGTGGACAACATGATCAGGAACACCGCGCCGGCCCCGCGGACCTTGAGCTGGGCCAGGGCGTAACCGCCGAGCAGGCTGAACACCACGCTGATCAGCGAGGTGACCACGGCGATCGCCACCGAGTTGTTGAACCACTGGGTCACCGGGTAGCTGCGGAGCACCGTCCGGAAGTTCTCCAGGGTGAAGCTCCGCGGCCACAGCCGCAGCTCGCCACCGAGCAGATCGCCCCGGTCGGAGAACGCGACCACCACCATCCAGTAGAGCGGGAACGCGATCACGATGCTGATCACGATCGCCAGCACGGTGCGCAGCCCGATCCAACGGTGACCGCGGCGGTCACGACCGCGCCGACGCGGACGGTAGTCAACAGCGGACGCGCTCATCCGACACCTCCACAGAACTCGGTCGTCATCGGCGGTCTCATTCGACCTGGTCCCGGCTGCGGCTGGTGCGCCAGCGGACGGCGGTGAAGACCAGGGTGAAGACGAGCAACACGATCCCGATCGCCGCGGCGTAACCCTGGTCGCGGGTCTCGAAGCCCTGGTCGTAGGCGTAGGTGACCAGCACCGAGGTCGCGTTCTGCGGGCCGCCGCCGGTCATCACGAAGACGATGTCGAAGACCTGGAACGAATAGATCACGTTCATGATCAGCAGGAAGAACGAGGACGGCCCGACCATCGGCACCGTGATGAACCGGAACCGCTGCCAGCCGCCGGCGCCGTCGAGTTCGGCCGCCTCGTACAGCTCGGGCCCGATCCCCTGCAGGCCGGCGAGGTAGATCAGCATGTTGAAGCCGACCCGCCACCACAGCGTCACCAGCACCACCGAGACGAACGCGGCGATCGACCCGGACTGCCAGTCGACGGCCGGCAGCCCGATCGCCCGCAGCAGCTTGTCCAGCACGCCGGTGTTCTCGTCGAAGACCAGCACGCCCATCAGCGCGGTGGCCACACCGGAGATGGCCATCGGCAGGATCAGCACCGAGCGGAAGACCGGCCGGGCCGGCAGCACCGAGTTCAACAAGGTGGCGATCCCGAGCCCGATGGCCATCGACAACGGCGTCACGATCAGGGTGAACAGCGCGGTGTTCAGACAGACCCGCCAGAAGACCGGATCGGTCAGCAGCCGGGCGTAGTTGGAGACCCCGACGAAGGTGCCCTGGCCGAACCCGTTGGTCTGCTGCAGGCTGACCACGGCCGCACCGACCAGCGGCACCAGGACGAACACACCCATCAGGATCAGGCTGGGGGCCAGGAACCCGTAGCCCACCAGGGTCTCGGTCCACCGCCGCCAGCTGCGCCGGACCCGGGGCGGCTGGTCGGCGGTGCGGGCCCGGCCGCCGGAGACCGATCCGGCGGCGGACTCCGTCGCGGCCAACGTCGAGCTCACCGAGGGCTCACTTCTCGACTCACCGGGGTCCGATCGATCACGACTTGGTCGCCTGCGCGATGCCCGAGGACATCGTGTCCAGCGTGGCCGAGGTGCTCTGCCCGCCGACGAACGCGCCCTCCAGGCCGTTCTTCAGCACGGTGATGATCTTGCTCATGTTGGGCGAGGCGACCTGGCTGGAGTCGCTGGCCCGGACGGTGCTGGCCTGGCCGATGAAGACCGGGGACAGCTCGGGCCGGACCTTGAAGCTGATCCCGTTCTCGATCAGGTCCTTGCGGGTCGGCAGCAGCGACGCGCCCTCGCAGAAGGACTTCATCTGCTCCTGCTGGGTGACGTAGTCCAGGAAGGACGCCGCCAGCTTCGCCTTGGTGGTCTTGGCCGTGACGACCAGGGCGTTGCCGCCGAAGTCGCTGGCCGCCCGCTTGTTGCGCGGGGCGAAGGTGGCACCCCACTCGAACTTCAGCGTGCTGTCCGCGTCCGGGATCTGGAAGGCGCCGGAGAACACCATCGCCGTGGTCTGGGCGTACCAGCTGTCGGCGGCGTAGGTGGTCGACTTGACCGAGTCGTTGGCCGGCACGAACTTCTGCGGGAAGAAGTTCTTGGTGTAGTCCAGGGCCGCCGTGCCCGCGGCGGAGTTGATCGCCGGCGTGACCAGATCCTCGTTCAGGAACCGTCCGTCCGCCTCGAACAGCCAGGTCAGCCAGCGGGTGACGCCGTTGCCCTGCCAGTTGTAGCCGAACGGGTACTTGCTGCTGGCCAGGGACTTCCGCAGCTTCTGGGCGATCCCGGTGAACTCGTCCCAGGTCCAGGCGTCGTCCAGCTCGGTCGGTACCGAGGTGATCCCGGCCGCCGTCATCGCCGCCTTGTTGTAGAGGATCGCGGTGGTGTCGGTGTGGTGCGGGACGCCGTACGGCTTGCCGCTGTTCTGCACCGCGGCCCAGGCGGCGTCGGTGAAGCGGCTGCTGAAGTCGCTCGACACCTGGGTGCTCAGGTCGAGCAGCTGACCACGGCCGGCGTAGCTGCCGAAGGTGTAGTAGGGCACCCGGAACACGTCCGGCGGGTTGCCGGCCTGCAGCTGGGCGTCGATGTTGGAGAACATCTGCTCGTACGGGACGGCGTTCAGGTTGACCTTCGAGCCGGCGTTGGCGGCCTCGAAGCCGGAGATGGCGCTCCGGAAGCCGGCGAGCTCGGCGTCGGTGCCCCAGGTGGTGAAGGTCAGGGTGTCGGAGTCGGTCGAGGCGCCGCCGGAGTTCGAGGTGCTGAAGCCACCACAGCCGGCCAGCCCGGCTCCGGCGCCGAGGGCGCCCGCGGCGCCGAGAAGCTGTCGTCGGTTGAGACCCATGAAGATGCTCCGATCGATGAGGTTCGGTCAGTCTGAAGGGGGGCGAATCTCGCTTATTGCCTACCGGAGGCCGATCTGGATGCGGGGACGCTCACCGGTTCCGCCGCCACAGGGCCGCGCTGAGAACGGTGGCGAAGCTGCACCAGCCGGCGTACGGGAGGAGGGCGGCGCCCGCGCGACGGTCGGCGGCCCAGGTGCGCCGGACCAGACCGACGCTGCTGCCGGCCAGCGCACCGGCCACCACGACGGCCGGCAACAGCCGGTGGAACTTGAAGAACGTCCAGCTCCAGGAGGTGTTCAGCACCAGGTTGACCGCCAGCGCCTTCCGGTAGGCGTGGCCTCGCTCGGAGCTGCCGAGCTCGCTCAACGCCACCGCCGAGGTGATCGCGATGTCGCTGTAGAGCAGCGTCCAGACCGCTCCGAACACCGCCCCCGGCGGCTGGATCGGTGGCTTGTCCAGCCGGGCGTACCAGGCACTCTTCACCTCGGTGCTGGCGATCGAGCCGGTGACGGCGGTCGCGGCCGCGGCTGCGGACGTCGCGGCCAGGACTTTCTTGTTCAGTGTCATCTGCCCATCACTGCCCTCGCTGGAGTTCGTCGGCTGCGATCACGGTAGCCGCCGCCGACCAGCTCAGCGGGGCGACCGCAGCCGGGGATCCGTCGGCCAGCACCTTCTCCGGGATCGTCCCCTGGCCGGTCCGGTGGGCGTCCAGCCAGCGCAACAGCCGGACGGCGGTGGTCCGGTCACCCAGCGCGGCGGCGGTGATCGCCTCGGTGGCCGTGGTCGGGGTCCAGCTGATCCCGTCGTCCTTCCAGGACCCGCCGGGGGCGAGCCCACCGGTCGGCCGGGCCATCGCGTCCAGGGAGTGCCGCCAGCCGCCCACCGTGGCCGGCTCGGCCGCGTTGCCGAACGGCGGCAGCAGGAGCGCGACCCCGAGATCGGCCGAGCCGGACCAGCCACCGAGGCGGCGGGGGAAGCCCGGCCCGAACGCGGTCAGCACCCGGCTGCGGAACGAGGCCGCCTCGGCGTCGATCGCCTCGGCCTGCGGATCGGCCTGCGGATCGGCCTGCGGATCGGCCAGGGTGCGGTAGCAGTCGGCGGCGGCGCTCAGCCCGGCCAGCAGGACGGCGCTGGTGGCCAGGGTGGCGCGGTGTTCGGTCGTCTCCCAGTAGTCCGAGGAGACCGGCAGCCGGCCGCCCGCCGTCCGGGCGCTGATCAGGGCGACCGATCTGGTCAGCAGCCGGGCGTGGTCTCGGAGCAGAACGGCACGCTCGGCCACCGGGGTGCTGCTCGGCCACCTCGTTCAACGCCCACAGCGCCCAGCCGGTGCCGTCCAGCTGCACGCCGCGGTCGTCCGGCGGGGCGTCTTGCCCGGGCCGGTAGCGGGCCTGGAAGGTGCCGTCGGCGGCCTGGACCCGCTGCAGGGTGTCGAGAATCCCGTCCGCCTCGTCGAGATGGCCGGTCCGGGCGAAGGCGACCGCGGCGAAGGACGAGTCGCGCGGCCAGAGGTAGCGCCACGGTCCGCTCCAGCCGGCGATCGGGGCCTGCCCGCCGGCGGTGGTCAACACCTTCAGGTCGAGCAGGGCGTCGGTGGTCATGGTGCTGTCACCGAGCTCGGACGGCTGCGGGACGGTGCCGGCGGCCAGCCAGGCTCGTTCCTGGGCGGCCAGCCGGTCGGCGTCCGGGGTGCCGGCCAGCACCCGGGTGCCCGGGACGAGCCGGTCGGTTCCGGTCAGCGCGACGATCCGGCCGTCGGCGCCGACCCCGACCCCGTCTTGTGCGAGCGGCACGTAGGCCGGCGGGCGGGTCCAGACCCGGACCGGGACGCTGATCAGCAGTGCGAGCAGCAGACACAACGGCGCGAAGCGCAGGCCGAGTCGGCGCCGGCGGGTCCACCGGGGCCGTGCCGTTACGGCAAGCCCGGGGGAGACCAGCGTCGACGCGACCACGCCGCCATCGTCACCCCCGGGCCCGCGTTCGGCAAGTGTTCGACACCTGTCGGGCGAGGCCTCGGAGGCTGATCAGACCTCGGCCAGCGCCTCCACCGGGGTGGCCCGGGCCGCTCGGCGGGCCGGCAGTACGGAGGCCACGGCCCCGGCCAGGACGGCGATGGCCACCACGGCCACCGTCTGCGGCACCGAGATCGAGAACTGGGCCGCCCCCAGCTTCAACTGCCGGCTGAGCGCCACCGTCCCGATCCAGCCGAACGCGACCCCGGCCACGATGCCCACGACCGAACCCACCAGGGCCAACAGGACCGCCTCGACGACGAGCATGCTGCGCAGCTGACGTCGTTGCAGACCCAACGCCCGCAACAGCGCCGACTCCCGGGTCCGTTCGGCCACCGACAGCCCGAGGGTGTTGCCGACGCCGATCAGGGCGATCAGCACGGCGACGGCCAGCAGCGCGGTGGCCACGGTGAGCAACGTGTTCAACAGGGTGACGTAGTCCGCGGTCTGGTCCAGCGAGCCGCCGACGGTGATGTTGCCCCCACTGCCGTCCGCACTGCCGTCCGCACTGCCGTCCGCACCGCCCACCACTTGACGGACTGCGGTGAGCACGTCCGAGCCCTGTTCGACGTCCGGCACCGAGGCCCACAACCCCCCGAGCGGTGCGCTCGGGTCGAGTCGCAGCAACTCGGCCCGCGACGTCAGCAGAGTGCCGTCGTCGGCCAGGTCACTGCGCCCGACGGTCAGGGTGGCCGAACGTCGGCCGTGCCGGATCGTCAGCTGCTGGCCGGCGTGCACCCCGAGCTCGTCCAGGGTGAACCGGCTGAGCAGCACTGTGTCGTCACTGACCCCGCGCAGCCCGGTGTGGCTGGCCGCGGCGGCGTCCGGGCCCGGTCCCTGCAGGGTGAACGGGTCGGTGATCGGACTGCCCGCGACCGTGACCCGGGTGGTGGCCACCGGGACGGCGTGACTCACCCCGGGCACCGCGCCGACCCCAGCGACCACCGATGACGACAGGGCGCCCGAATCGGTCCGGACGGTCAGGTCGACCGGGAACCGGCTCTGGATCTCACCGATCAGCGTGGTCTTGGTGCTGGCCGCGCCGACCTGCAAGGTGACGACCAGGCCGACGGCCAGCATCAGGGCCACACAGGTCGCTGCCGCCCGGCCGGGGTTGCGGACGCTGTTGGCCGTGGCCAGCCGGTTCACCGGGCCGATGCCGTGGGTCAGCTTCCCTACGCCACGCAGCACGGCCGGCACCAGCACCGGCGAGAGCGCGATCAGCCCGACGGCGGCCAGGAAAGAGCCACCGACCGCGAGCAGCAGCGGTTGCACCCCGCCGGCCAGTCCGGCTGCGATCACCCCGGCCCCGATCAGCAGGGCCACGGCGGCGACGATCGTCCGGAGCCGGAGGCCGCGACGGGCCGTCCGCTCGTCGGCGACCGGTCGCAGCGACTCCAGCGGACGGACCCGCAGAGCGCGCCGGACCGGGACAGCCGCGGCCAGCACGGTCACCGCTGTGCCGCCGGCCAGGGCGCTGACCAGGCTCGGCCAGGGCAGCGTCATCCCGAAACGGATCGACCCGCTGATCGCGGCACCGACGGTGGCCAACCCGACGCCGACGGCCAGCCCGAGGACCGAGCCGGCCAGGCCGATCACCGTGGCCTCGAGCAGCAGGCTGTCGCGGACCTGGCGACTGCCGGCGCCGACGACCCGCAGCAGGCCGATCTGGCGGCGCCGCTGCACCAGCAGGATGGCGAAGGTGTTGACGATGATGACGCTGCCGACCAGCACCGCGACCGCACCGAAGACCAACAGGATGATCCGGAACACGTCCGCCCCGCGGGTCAGGCTGTTGATCGCCTCGTCGGCGTAGGAGGACGTGGTCTGGACCCTCGCCTGATCCTTCAACACCTCTTGCAGCCGTTCGGCCAGCGCGTCCGGGCTGGTGCCCGGGCGGGCGTCGACGATGAACACCGACGGCGCGTAGACGGTGTCGTGGGCGCTGAAGTAGGAGGTACTGACGTAGCCGCGGTCACTGGTGCGGCCGAGCAACGAACCGCCGGCGGCGCTGATGCCGACCACCGTCATGGGAGCGCTCCGGTCCTTCCCGTCGGCCGAGGGGACCTCCACCGAGAGGGTGGCACCCAGGCCGACGCCGGCGTGCCGGGCCGCGGACGGCTCGAGTACCAGCTCGGTGGCGGTACTGGGCCAACGGCCGCTGGACAGTTCACCCGAGCGCAGTTGCGGATCGGTCGGCACCGAGGCCACCGACAACTCACCGTCACCGGCCGGCCCGGCGTAGCGCAGATAGGCGTCCTGGCTGGGTTCGACGGCCCGGACACCGGGGGTGGCGCCGACGTCACGCAGCATCTCGGCCGTGGTGAGGTCGCCCTGCGCGGTGACCACCACGTCGGAGTCCGCGAACGGGGCCACGGCCTGGGCCCCGAGCGCGCGTTGCTCGGTGGCCACGAAGGTCAGGCCGGCCGCGATGAAGCCGACGCTGATCAGGATCGCCAGTACGACCGCAGCCACCCGGCTCGGGTGGGCCCGCAGTTCGGCGAGGGCGAGCCGGCGCCTCATGCCTGCTCCAGCTGCTTCATCGCGGCCAGCACCGAATCGGTGGTCGGCCGGGCCAGGTCGCCGACGATCCGGCCGTCGCTGAGCAGCAGCGCCCGGTCGGCGTAGGAGGCGGCGATCGGGTCGTGGGTGACCATCACGATCGTCCGGCCCAGTTCGTTGGCGCAGACCCGCAGCAGCGACAACAGAGCGGCCGCCGAGCGTGAGTCGAGGGCGCCGGTCGGTTCGTCGGCGAAGATGACGTCGGGTTCGGTGATCAGCGCCCGGGCGATGGCCACGCGCTGCTGTTGCCCGCCGGAGAGCTCGCTCGGCCTGTGGTCGAGCCGGTCGGTCAGACCCAGCGAGGCCACCGTGGACGCCAGCAGCCCCGGATCGGGACGGCGGCCGGCCAGATCGAGGGGCAGCAGGATGTTCTGCCGCGCGGTCAGGGTGGGCAGCAGGTTGAAGGACTGGAAGACGAAGCCGATCCGGTCCCGCCGCAACCGGGTCAGGGCCCGGTCGTCGAGCCGGCCGAGCTCGGTCTCGCCCAGGAACACCTCGCCCGCGCTGGCCTGGTCGAGCCCGGCCAGGCAGTGCATCAGCGTCGATTTGCCCGAGCCGGAGGGGCCCATCACCGCCGTGAAACTGCCGGTGGCCAGCTCGACACTGACCCCGTCCAGGGCGCGGACCTCGGTGCGGCCGCGGCCGTAGGTCCTGACCAGATCCCGGGTCCGGACCGCGGCCGTCGCCGGCAGCACCCGGTGGGGTGGTGCGACCTGCTGGGCAGGTGCGTCGTCTCTCATGGTTTCGCTCACACCCTGAACGTTAGGAAAGCCGGCGCCGGGTTCCATCGGAGCGCAGACCATGATCATCAGGCATCGCTGTCGGCCTGCGGTCGTAGTCGGGCGAACCGCGGTCGGAGGCCTCGGCGCGGTGCTCTGCCAGAGTGTCGGCATGACCAGAGTCGTCCAGCTGACCTTCGACTGTGCCGATCCGGCTGCGCTGGCGGCGTTCTGGGCTGAGGCGCTCGGCTACCGGTTGGATCCGCCGCCGGCGGGGTTCGACTCCTGGCCGGAGGCGCTCGCGGCCTGGGGGGTGCCGGAATCGGAGTGGAACTCCCGCTCGGCGATCACCCCCGAGGACGGCGCCGGCCCGCGGATCTTCTTCCAGCGGGTGCCGGAGGCCAAGACCGTCAAGAACCGGCTACACCTCGACGTCCGGGCTGCTCCGGGCCTGCAGGGGGACGAGCGGATGAGCGCGCTGGAGACCGAGGCCGACCGGCTGGTAGCCCTCGGCGCCACCCGTGATCACCGGATCGAGGCCGACCCCACCACGGGCGATGAAGGGATCATCGTGATGCTCGATCCGGAGGGTAACGAGTTCTGCCTCGACTGAGTGGGTCACTGGTGCCGGAGTCAGCCCAGTTCTTCCTCCGACACCAGGTCGACCGAGCGCACCCCGGTGGTGCCGCCGACCAGCTGGATCAACCGGTCGGGCTGATCGGCGCCGGACACCTCCAGCACCAGTCGGACGAGCTTGTGGTCGGCCTCGTCGACGGAGGCCTCCCCCAGCTGCAGACCCTGGACGCTCCAGCCGGCCCGGGTCACCTGGGCCAGGATGTCGCGCAGCGCGCCGATGCCGTCGTCGTAGCTCAGCTCCAGCGAGGCGGCGGTGTCCCGCGAGCCGGGCAGCCGGTGACTGATCGCGGTGAAGCCGAAGGTGATCACGAAGTGCAACGCGGTCACCACCAGGGCCAGCAGCCACAGGCCGGCACCGGCGGCCATCCCGATGGCGGCGGTCTCCCAGACCGCGGCCGCGGTGGTCAGCCCGCGGACGGCGCCGCGCCGGGTCAGGATCAGCCCGGCGCCGAGGAAGCCGACCCCGGAGACGATCTGGGCCGCCACCCGGGACGGATCGAGCTCGATCCGGCCGGGGACGAGCACGTCGGTGAAGCCGTACTTGCTGACGATCAGCAGCAGCGCGGCGGTGGTGCCGACGATGGCCTGGGTCCGCAGGCCCGCGCTCTTGCCACGGAGCTGCCGCTCGAAGCCGATCAGCGAACTGAGCGCGAAGGCCAGCAGCAGTTCGCCGACCTGCAACCACCCCTGTCCGGACACCGTCCGACGCTATCGCGGACAAGGTGTGGGATCAGTTCCCGTCTACGGGAAGCGATCCCACACCTTAGATGCGCCGGGGCCGATCAGCGGGGGATCAGGCCGGTCTCGTAGGCCAGCAGCACCAGGCTGACCCGGTCGCGGCACTGCAGTTTGGCCAGCAACCGGCCGATGTGGGTCTTCACCGTGCCCTCGGCCATGAACAGCGAGGCGGCGATCTCGGCGTTGGTGGCGCCGGCCGCGATCTCCTTCAGGACGTCGACCTCGCGCGGGGTGAGGGACTCCAACCGGCGGTCGGGCTCGTCCCGGGTGGCGGCGGGCAGCGTCGGCACCACCTTGTCCAACAGCCGTTTGGTGGCGCTCGGGGCCATCACGGCGTCGCCGGCCGCGATGTTGCGGATCGCGGCCAGCAGTTCGGTCGGCCGGGCGTCCTTCAACAGGAACCCGCTGGCGCCGGCCTGCAGCGCCGCGTAGACGTACTCGTCCAGGTCGAAGGTGGTCAGGATCAGCACCTTGACCGGGTTGTCGGCCTTGGCCAGTCGGGCGGTGGCCTGGACGCCGTCGAGCTGGGGCATCCGGATGTCCATCAGCACCACGTCGGCCGGGGTCCGGGCCAACTCCCGGACGGCGGCGGCTCCGTCGGCGGCCTCGCCGACCACGACCAGGTCGTCCTCGGCCTCGATCAACATCCGGAACCCGCCCCGGACCAGGCTCTGGTCGTCGGCCAGGAACACCCGGATCGTCATCGTCGTCTCTCGGTCATCGGATCCCTCTCGGTCATCGGATCGCTCTCGGTCATGGATCGCTGGTGGGGGAGAGGCTGGCCCGTCATCGGTTGGTGGGGGAACGCTTGGCCCGGGAGCGGCCGTGGCGCGTCGACCGGGAGTGCCACCCAGACGGTGAAGCCGCCACCCGCCGTCGGCCCGGCGCTCAGAGTCCCGCCGTGCAGCCCGACCCGCTCCTGCATCCCCTGCAGGCCGTGGCCCATCCCGTCGCTGCCGGCTGCGGCGCCCCGGCCGTCGTCGCTGATGCTGATCTCGATCCGGTCGGGCGCGTAGTGGACGCCGACCGTCGCGTGCGCGTTCGGTCCGGCGTGCTTCAACACGTTGGTCAACGACTCCTGCACGATCCGGTAACAGGTCAGCCCCACGGCCTGACTGACCACCGGCTCCGGGCCGTCGACCACCAACCGGGCCCGGTCGGTGGTCTTACGGACCAGGTCGGCCAGGTCGGCCAGCCCGGGCGGCGGCCGGTAGTCGTCGTGGGCGGCCCGGCTCGGGTGGCCGTCGAGCGCACCGGGATCGCCACTGCGCAGCAGGCCCACCATCTGCCGCATCTCGGCCAGCGCCTCCCGGCTGGTCTCGGCGATGGTCTCCAGCACCTCGGGTGCCCGTTCGGGCTTCTTCACCGCCATCGCCTTGCCGCCCTCGGCCTGGACCACGATCACCGACAGCGAATGGGCGACGATGTCGTGCAGCTCACGGGCGATCCGGTTGCGTTCGTCGACCGTCGCCGCGCGGGCCCGCTGCAGTTGCTCGGCCTGGGAGAGCCGTTCCTGCTCGCGCCGCGCCTCGAACCGGAACTCCCGCTGCAGCAGGCTCTCCTGGCGTCGGCGACCGAGCAGATAGGCCCCGGCGACGATGGTGGCGCAGGCCAGTCCCGTCATCCCGACCAGCGCCCACTGGGCCAGGCCCGTCGCGTTGGCGGCGAACCAGCGGAGCGGACCGAGCGCCGAACCCAGCAGACCGGCCGCCAGTCCCAGCCGGGCGGTGGTCTTGGTCGACCACCGTCCGAAGGAGTAGATCAGGATCGGGACGACGACGATCGCTACGACGATGGTGCTGTCGGCGAGCAGCAGGAACAACGAGGCGGCAACGGCGATGGCCAGCGAGCTCCGGGGCCAGCTCCGGCGGATGGCCAGACAACCGCTGAGCACGATGCTGCCGAGGAACACCGTCCGGGAGTCGGACAGGTACGGCCCCGCGCTGATCAGCATGAAGAGCAGCGCCAGGACCACGTCGAAAGACTGGGGGCCCCTGAGCACCTGCAGCCACCCGGAGAGGGGTCGCCCGTCGGGTCGCCGGTCGCGCGGACTTCGCTCGTCCGATCCGCCGGCCGAGGTCGGGCCGGCCGGCTGCGGGGACGACGGCGTGCTGGACATGACCGGATCAGGCTAGCCCGATCCGGCTCGCCCGCTATGGCGCTGTGGTCCCATTCCGGACACCGGCATCAGACCGTGGTCCGACCACGATCAGGGGCGGCCCGAACGCGGCTGCTCGCCACCGCCCGCCGATCGTCGGATGATCGTCAGCTGATCGTTCACCGGACGTAGGCTCGCTGCCGTGAACAAGGTGAAGCTGATGGCGCTCGGTGGGGTGGTCGCTGCGGTGGTCCTGGTGATCCGGCGCCGCCGGTCCCAGGCCGCCGACGAGGCCGACCTCTGGGCCGAGGCCACCGATTACGTGACCCCGACCCAGCGCGACTGAGCCCGGGCTGCCCGTCCCGCCCGTCCCGCTCGGTCAGACGGTGTCGGCGACGTGCAGGAAGCGCGCGCTGGCGTAGGCCGGGCTGGTCTTCAGGATGGTCCGGACCGAGGCGTGTCCGCTCCAGCTGTCCTCGCTGATCACCACGCCGGTGCTGGTCACCCGCTCGACGTAGACCACGTGCCCGCTCGAGCCGCCGCCGTAGGTGTTGCGGTTCCACTGCATCACCGCGCCGACCGCCGGGGTCTGGTCGACCGCGATACCGGCCTTCTTGGCGCCGGCCCGCCACTGCCAGGCCGAGCCGCCGGGCAGGCCCCACGGCGGGGTGGCCACGCCGCGGCTGATCATCCGGTAGGCCACGTAGTTGGTGCAGTTGTGGCCCGCGTACATCCGCCAGTAGCTGGTCGAGGGCGTGTAGCCGGTGTAGGAGATGCAGTCGAAGCTGGTCGACCAGCAGGCGGCCGGCCGGACGGTGGTGCTCGGCCCGGTCTTCCACGACCAGACCGAATGCGCCTTCGACCAGAGCACCAGGTTACCGTCGTTCTGCAGCACCAGCCGGGGTGCGGCGACGGAGCTGGGGGCCGTGTTGCCGCTCGACCAGATCGGGCCGGCCTTGCCCGCCAGGACGACCGCGCCGGTACTGCTCAGGCTCAGGGTCGGGCTGGCGCCGGCGGTGCCGGAGGCCCACAACTGGGCGCCGGACGAATCGCGGACGACCAGATTGCCGTCGGTCTGGACGGTTGCGGTGTAGAGCCCGTTCGGTGCGGTGAGGACCCGGCGGGCACCCAGGGTCTGCCCCGGGTAGAGGGTCGCCGAGACCGCGACCGAGACCGTCCGCCGGGCGCTGTAGGCGCGGGTGACGGTGGCCGACGAGGTGCTCCGGGCCCGCAGGCTGAGTGCGGCCGCCGAGGTGATCCGGAACTTCGCGGCGTAGCTCCCGGTGCTGCTCACCGTCGCCGTGGTCACCGTGGTCCAGCGGTTGTCACTGAACCGCTGTAGATCGACGGTCGTTCCCCGCAACGCTTTCGAGGCGGTTCCGCCGATCGAGAGCAGTTGGCCGATCGCCGGCCTGGCCGGGCTCAGGGTCGCGATGCTCACCGACTGCAGCGCGGTGATCGTGCTGGTCGCGGTCCGGCTGGCCGAGACGGCTGGGACGGCTGCACCGGCGGCGTTCGTGGACGCGGCGGCGCCGGCGTAACGAGCACGCAGTTGGCTGTTCCGGGCGACGGAGAGGGTGGTCGACCAGGCCCCCTTGCTGGAGGTGAGAACGGCACCAGAGCTGGTCCAGTGGGTTGACCCGACGGTCCGCCACTGCAGGACGACGGGGGCTCCGGCCATCGCCACCGTCGTGGTCGGCGCCGCTGCGGTGCCGGATGCGGTCCGCACCAGCCGACCGCTGACCGTGAACGTCCGACCGGCCTTCACCGTGCTGGCGCTGGTCAGCGTCAACGTACTGGTCGCCGCGGCTGGCACGGGGCTGACGGCGGGCGGGCTGTCGGCCTGAGCGCTGACGGTGAGGCCGCCGGTCAGAGCGAGCGCCAGGCCGAGCGAGCCGAGCAGACGACGGTGGAAACCACCACGCCCGGCAGGAACGGGTCGTGGTGTGCGGGCAGGGCGAAGCGAGGGAGGCAAGGGGGGCTCCTGAAAGACGATCGTGCTGGGCTGCCGGCTTCATCCCCCGAGTGCGCCGCTGGTGTGGAAGCAAAGGTGCACGATCAGTGCCGCCGTTGTCCAGACCCGATCCTGAAGATCTGCCGAGAAGTAGGGATGAGCTCGGGGTGTCGGCTGGACTCGGCGCTGCGGGTGCCGACGACTCAGCTGCGGTGCGGATCCGGCCGGGCGGTCGTGGTGTCGAGCCGCACCGGAACCGGTCCTCGGCTGGCAGACTCCTGGACCATGACGGTCCGGGCGCGTTGACGATGGCTGCGGCGACGTAAGGGCCACGCGAAGGGCCACGCGAATGGCCACGTGAAGGGCCAGGGCATGCACGGCGGTTCGCGGGTGCTGGTCACCGGCGGCGCCGGCTTCATCGGATCGCATCTGTGCGCGCGGCTGCTCGACGACGGCTACGACGTGCTCTGCGTCGACAACTTCTATTCCAGCACCCGCAGCAACATCCTCGGTCTGCTCGGACACCCGCGGTTCGAGCTGATGCGGCACGACGTCACCTTCCCGTTGTTCGTCGAGGTCGACCAGATCTATTCGTTGGCCTGTCCGGCCTCGCCGGTGCACTACCAGCGCGATCCGGTGCAGACCACCAAGACCTCGGTGCACGGTTCGATCAACATGCTCGGCCTGGCCAAGCGGACCGGCGCCCGGATCCTGTTGGCCAGCACCAGCGAGGTCTACGGCGATCCGGTCGAACATCCGCAGACCGAGAGCTACTGGGGCAACGTGAACCCGATCGGGCTGCGCTCCTGCTACGACGAGGGCAAACGGTGCGCCGAGACGTTGTTCTTCGACTACTGGCGTGAGTACGGCACCGAGATCAAGGTGGCCAGGATCTTCAACACCTACGGTCCGCAGATGCACCCGCAGGACGGCCGGGTGATCTCCAACTTCATCGTCCAGGCGCTCTCCGGGCAGCCGCTCACCCTGTTCGGCGACGGCAGCCAGAGCCGCTCGTTCTGTTACGTCGACGACCTGGTCGAGGCGCTGATCCGGCTGATGGCCAGCCCACCCTCGGTGACCGGACCGGTCAACCTCGGCAACCCGGCCGAGTTCACCGTCCGCGAGTTGGCCGAGCAGGTCTGTCAGGTCACCGGCTCGCAGGCCGGTCTGGTGCACGGCCCGCTGCCGGCCGACGATCCCGCCCGCCGCCGGCCGGACATCACCTTGGCCCGCGAACTGCTCGACTGGGAACCGAGCGTCCAACTGGCCCAGGGACTGCCCCGGACGGTGGATTACTTCCGGGCGTTGCTGGAGCCCTGAGCCGAGCCGCTGAGCCGAGCTGCCGAGCTGTCGGGTGACCGCGCGGCGAGGAAGTGGACCAGCACCTCGGCGATCCGGCTGCCGGCCCGGCCGTCCCAGAGTGGCGGCCCGTCGCCGGCGTAGCTCGGTTCATTCAAGGCGGCGTCGATCGCCTGGGCCAATGTGGCGGGGTGGACCAGGCGGTTGGTGCCGGCGTGGATGGTGATCGGCCGTTCGGTGTTCGGCCGCAGGGTCAGACACGGCACCCGCAGCACCGTGGTCTCCTCCTGGACGCCGCCGGAATCGGTGAGCACCAGCCGGGCGCCGGCCAGCAGGGCGGTGAAGTCCAGATAGCCCAACGGCGGGACGACCTGCAGCCCGGCGACCTCGTCCAGCCCGGCCGCGGCCAGGGCGGCCCGTCCCCGCGGGTGCAGCGGCAACACCGTCGGGACGCGTTCGGCGAGGGCGCGCAGGCAGTCGACCATGGTCCGGGCGTCTTCTGGCCGGTCGACGTTGGCCGGTCGGTGCAAGGTGGCCACCGCATAGCCCGGCGGGATCGACAGCCGGGCCCGGACGGCATCCGGGTCGAGCCGACCACGGACCTGCAGGAGCGAATCGATCATCGGGTTGCCGACCAGATGGATCCGGTCGGCGGGGACACCTTCGGCGGCGAGGTGGGCGATCGCCTCCGGGCTGGTGACCAGGCAGACCTCGGCGAGTGCGTCCACCACCCGGCGGTTGATCTCTTCGGGCATGGTCGGGTCGAAGGATCGCAATCCGGCCTCGACGTGGGCGACGGGCAGCCCGGTCTTGGCCGCGACCAGGGCGCCGGCCAGGGTCGAGTTCACGTCGCCGTAGAGCACCAACAGGGCGGGGGAGAGGTCGGCCAGAGCCGTCTCCAGCCCGGTCAGCAGGGCCGCGGTCTGACCGGCGTGGCTGCCCGAACCGACCCCGAGGGCGACATCGGGCTGCGGCAGGCCCAGGTCGGTGAAGAAGACCTCCGACAGGGCCGGGTCGTAATGCTGGCCGGTGTGGATCAGCCGCTGGGCGACACCGCGCTCGCGCAGCGCGGCGACGACCGGCGCGGCTTTGACGAAGTTGGGTCGGGCACCGACGACGTGGCAGATCGTGCCGGCAGGCGTCGAGTCGGTCACCACGCCAGCCTGTCACGACTGTGTTCGAGGAGAACCGGCGGAACCGTCCCGAGCCGGACGGCGGGTAAACCGGGCGCCATCGGTGCGTCGGTCACCAGAACGCCGGTGATCATTTGTACGTTGAGTTACGGCTGTGTCATTTGCGTCTCCTGTGACGTGATCGACCCGGCACATGGTGTTCCCGCCATCCCCATCGACTCCCACCCATCGACCCATCGCTCCCCCGAGCAGTCAGGAGAGGCAGTTGCCCGAGCCGGCGGTGATCATCGGCGCCGGGCCCGCCGGTCTGACCGCTGCGCTGACGCTGCTGCAGGCCGGTCGGCCGGTGCACGTGCTGGAGGCCTCCGACGTGGTCGGCGGCCTGAGCCGGACGGTGCAGCGCGACGGCTGGCGCTTCGATCTCGGCGGCCACCGGTTCTTCACCAAGGTGCCCAGGGTGCGGCGGTTCTGGCACGACATCCTGGGCGACGAGGACTTCCTGCTGCGACCGCGGCTGAGCCGGATCTTCTACCGCGGCCGGTTCTTCGACTACCCGATCCGACCGGTCAACGCGCTGCGCAACCTCGGCCTGGCCGAGGCGGTCCGCTGCGTCTTCTCCTACCTGCGGGCACGGCTGCGGCCACCGGTCGATCCGTCCTCGTTGGAGGCCTACATCGTGGCCAACTACGGCTGGCGGCTCTACCGGCACTTCTTCGCCACCTACAACACCAAGGTGTGGGGGGTGCCCGCCTCCGAGCTCTCGGCGGACTGGGGTGCGCAGCGGATCAAGGGCATGTCGTTGTGGACGGCCGTGGTCGAGCCGCTGCGCCGCCGGTTCTCCCCGGCACGGCGTCGGGGCCCGGAGGTGACCAGCCTGATCGAGGAGTTCCGCTACCCCAGACTCGGGCCGGGAATGATGTGGGAGCGCTGCGCCGACCGGGTGACCGCGGCCGGCGGCCGGATCGATTTCGGGGCCCGGGTCTGCGGCATCGAGCGACGAGACGGTGCGGTGGTGGCCGTGATCGCCGAGGTCGCCGGGACGCGTCGCCGGATCCCCTGCTCGGCGGTGGTGTCCTCGATGCCGCTGGCCGAGTTGGCCCGCTGTTGCGAGCCGCCGGCGCCGGCCGCGGTGCTGGCCAGCGCCGAGCGGCTGCGGTTCCGGGACTTCCTCACCGTGGCGCTGGTGGTCGACGAATCCGACGGCTTCGAGGACAACTGGATCTACGTCCACGGGGCCGATGTCCGGGTGGGCCGGATCCAGAACTTCGGCCGCTGGTCGCCGGAACTGGTCAAGGACGGCCAGACCTGCCTCGGGCTGGAGTACTTCGTGCACCAGGGCGACGGGATGTGGGAACGGACGGACGACGAGTTGATCGCGCTGGCCACCGAGGAACTGGCCGCGCTCGGACTGGTCGCCGCTGACCGGGTCCGGCAGGGCTATGTCGTCCGGGTGCCGAAGGCCTACCCGGTCTACGACACCGGCTACGCCGAGCGGGTCGACGTGCTCCGCGACTTCGTCGCCGACGAGCTCGCCAACCTGTGGCCGGTGGGCCGCAACGGCATGCACCGCTACAACAACCAGGACCACTCGATGCTGACCGCGATGCTGGCTGCGGAGAACATCCTCGGCGCCGACCACGACGTGTGGGCGGTGAACGTGGAGGCCGACTACCACGAAGAGACCTCCGAACCGCGGGTCGCGGAGCCTTGGACCGAGGTGAACACGGCGCCCGAGCGGGCCCGTCCGTCCCGGGACGAGCGGCCGGCCGGGGGCCGGGACGCCCCGATCGTGCCGTGCCCGGTGCACACCGATGGAGCCGACGAGGACAACGAGGACGACGAGGTCCGGGCGGCCTGACGGTCCGCCGCCGAACGAATCGGCTGAGCTCAGCCGCCGGGGAAGTCCGCGGGGAGCAGACCGAGCCGTACCGGGACGTCGTGGCCCAGTGATCGCAGCACCGCCGGGTCGTCGATCGCCGTGGCCAGATGCTGCCAGGCCACCGCCGGGGTGGTCAGCGGCGCGTCCGAGCCGAAGATCAGCTTCTCCGGCACCCGGGCTGCGGCCTGCTGCAGGAAGCCGACGTCCCAGATCCCCGAGGTGTCCAGATAGACGCGCGGGTGCTCGGCGGCCACCTCGAGACCTTCCCCGAGCAGCCCGGATTCGTGCGGGAACCCGCCGAGGTGGGCGATGATCAGCGGCCCGGAGGTGCGGGGCAGGACGTGCCGGGCGATCCAGGCCGGGCTGACGTGCCGGCCGCCGTGCACCAGCACCGGCAGGCCCCGCTCGCTGATCGCGGCCAACTCGGCCGCGGTCGGCAGCCCGTCCAGGTGCGGAAGCAGTTTGATCCCGTCGAAGCCGTCCAGCGCTCGCAGCGGATCGCCTTGCGCTCCCCCCGGGAGATCGCTGGGCCGGCGACGCCGCCCGGGTAGCGAACCACGGACCTTCCGACGCAGTTGCCACGGCCGCGGTGGCCACTGGGCCCACCAGACGTCCGCGCCGCCCAACCGGGCGAAGCAGCCGACCCGGCCCTCGGTGGTCGCCGCCCAGTCCCGCAGCGCCGCGTTGGCCTCCCGGTAGCCGGTGCGGCGGTAGGGCGGGAAGGCGTAGGCCCGGCGTACCCCGGCCGCCTCGGCGTGCTGCAGGTACTCCTCACCGCTCAGGGTCGGGTAGTAGACCTCGTCGCTGTCGCTCGGCCCGAGATGGACGTGGACGTCGACCAGGGGGTAGGGCGGCGGGCCGTCCGGCAGTGCGCCGAGCCGGCGACGACCCCTGTCCGTCACCCGGGCGGGCCCGTCGGCCTTCGCCTCGTGCGCCTCGTGGGTCGTTTTGTCGGTTGTCTCGTCAGGCATCCGCGGGGACCAGCAGCCGGTCGTAGACGGCGCGGTAGCGCTGCACCTCGGCGGCCCAGGAGCGCTCGCCGAGGTCGACCGGATCAGGGCTGTGCCACGGTTCGGCGGCGAAGGCGAGGATGCCCTCGGTCAGACCGGCGGCACTGGCCGGGACGTGCCGCACCCCGGGCTGTCCGGCCAACAGCTCGCGCAGCGCCGGCAGATCGGTGGTCAGCAGCGGCCGGGCGCTGGCCAGGGCCTCCAGCGGTTTCAGCGGCGTGGTGTCGGTGGCGACCACGGCCGGTCGCCGCGGGACGACGAAGAGGTCGAGATCGGCGTAGAACCGCTGCAACCGCTCCCGGGTGAGAAAGCCGGGCAGCAGCACGGTCTCGGTCAGCCCGGCCTCGGCGACGAGATCGCGGATCCGGTCCCAGTCGCGGCCGGTGCCGGCCAGCACCACTTCGAGCCGCAACCCCGCCTCGGCCAGTCTGTCCCGGGTCGCTCCGGCCGCCTCGACCAGCAGATCGAGGCCCTCGATCGCCTCGAACGTGGTGGCGTACCCGATCCGCAGTACGCCGGGATGGTCTGCCGGTGGCAGCGGTGGCCACAGTGCGGTGTCGACGGCGTTGCGGACCACACTCACCCGGTCGCGGTCGACGCCACCGTCGACCAGCCGGCCGGCCAGCCCGTCGCTGATCGTCACCACCTGGTCGGCGGCACGGGCCAGCGCGAGCTCGAGGTGGTTCTGCCGGTGGCCGCGGGCGCGCAGATAGGGGTGGCGGCTGTCCAGGTCGTAGTCGCCGTTGAAGCAGCGCAGCTCGTAGACGAACGGCAGGCCGCGGCTGTGCGCCACGGCCAGTCCGACCCGACCGACGAACGCGGGGTGGTGGGCGTGCACCACGTCGGGGGCCAGCTCGTCGACCAGATCCTGCAGCCCGCGCCGGAAGCTGCGGGCCGACACCGGGGCCACCCCCAGCGCCGGACGTTCACCACGCCGGGCCGGGCCGCCGGGGAGCTGTCGCTGCTGCGGGCCCCAGCCGTCGGCCACGAGCTCGGGATCGCGGGCCCGGGCGAAGGGGGTGTACGGCGAGACGGCCACCACCGCGTCCAACCCCAATTCGCCGCGCTGGGCGCTGACCAGGCTGCGGGAGCGGGCGGTGTAGCCGTCGACGTAGGGCCAGCCGTAGTTGACCAGGTGCAGGATCTTCATCGCAGGGCGATCTCCTCGTGCTCGGCGGGATGGTCGGCGGGATGGTCGGTGGGATGGTCCTGCGGGTTCACCGGGTCGGTCTGCGGGAGTGCTGACCACCCGCAACGTGGTGCTGCCGGGCTGGGGGACGAGCGTGAGCCGGTCGAGCGCGGCCTCGGTCCAGGGGCACCGGCGGTGCGAGACGACCAGGGTGATCCGTTGTGCGCACCAGTCGAGCAGGGCCCGCTGGACGGCGATCTCGGTCTCGATGTCCAGCGAGCTGGTCGCCTCGTCGAACACGATCACGTCCGGGTTCCGGTGGACGGCGCGGGCCAACTGCACCAGCTGGGCCTGACCACTGGACAGTCCGGTGCCGTTCGGGCCGACCACGGTGGCCCCCAGCGGGAAGGGCAGCGCCCCGGCGGTGACCCGGGTGACGAACTCGGCCAACGCGGCTTCCTGTCCGGCGCCGGCATCGGGGTCGGAGTCGAGGAGCAGGTTGTCCCGGATCGATCCCGGGACCAGCACCGGCTTGCTGCCGACGTACAGCACCCGGCCGGGCGGCACCTGATCCGGGGCCAGCACGCCCTCGCCGCCGGTCAACTCGACCGTGCCGTGCTGCGGGTGCAGTACCCCGGTGAGCACCAGGGCCAGGGTGGACTTGCCGGCCCCGGTGGCGGCGGTCAGCGCCGCCGGCCGGCTGCGGCGGAGCTCGAGGTCGACCCCGGCCAGCAGTGTCGGGCCGCCGGCGTAACCGAAGGCGACCCCGGTGGCCCGCAACGATTCCGGCGGCTCGACCGCGGTGTCGGGTCGGCCAGGATCGGGTCGGTCGGGATCGGGTCGGGGGTCGTCCCAGAACGCCATCAACCGGCGTCCGGCGGTGGCGGTCTCGGCCAACCGGCCGGCGTAGTCACCGAGGGCGGCCACCGCGCCGAGTAACTGGGCCAGTACGAACAGCACCGCGACCAGCGACCCGACCCCGAGATCGCCGCGCAGCACCAGCGCGCCACCGGTGACGACCACGGCGAGGAAGGTGATCGCGCCGAGGCTGGAGACCACCGCGCGCATGGTGGCGGTCAACCGCCCCTGGGCCTGCGCGACCGCGCCGAACGCGTCGTGGGCGCTGAGGAAGCGGCGGACGAACAGGTCTCCGAGCCCGAACTGGCGGGCGACGATCACCCGCTCCACCTCGACCACGTCCCGGGCCTGCTGGGAGACCGCGGCCAGCCGACTGAACCGTTGCGGGGTGAGGGCCAGGTGGGCCCGGGTCGAGCGGATCGTCGCCACGGCCACCACCGATCCGAGCACGATCAGCACGACCAGCAGCGGTGGTGACAGCCAGGCGGTGAGGACGACGGCGGCGGCCAGCCAGGCCGACAGCACCGTGAGCTGGCTGATCGAGTCGAGCAGGAAGCGGTAGGCGAAGTCGATATCGGTCATCAACACCTCGCGCAGCCCGGCCATCGGGGTGGCCGAGAGGTCTTCCATGTCGGCGCGGTGCAGATGACGGGCGAGCCGGGCCGCGGCGCGCTCCCGGCAGGACACGGCCAGCCGCTCCTGGTGCCGGTGCCGGGCCCGGACCAGGACGAAGGTCAGCACGGCCGCCACCCCGCCGGCGACGGCAGGCAGCAACGGGAAACCGGTCTCGGCCCGGGTGACGGCCAGCAGTAGTCGCCGGGCGGCCAACGCGACCACGACCTGGGCTGCGACCTCGGCCAGGGTGAGGGTGACCAGCAGCAGCAACGACGCCCGGCCGCCCGGCAGCTCGGCCAGCAGTCGGGCGCCGGCCCGGATCGTCTCGCGCCGGTCCACCGGCCGGGCCGCCAACGCGTCCCGGTCCAACGTGCGTTCGTTCACGCCGCAGACCGTTCGCCGGGCTGAGTCCGGTCGGCTCGGGTTCGGTCGGTTCGGGCTTGCTCGACTCGGGTTCGCTCGGTTTCGGTGTGGTCAGGCTGTGAAGGGACGGGTTGCCCGCCCGGCCGGGCGAGCCCGAGTTCCGGTTCCGGAGTCGCGCGGAGCCCCAGCCGCTCGGCTCCGATCCGGGCGGCGGCGATCCCCAGACCGACTCCGCACAATCCCTGGTGGACCAGCCGCCAGGGCACCGACCGGGCCGCGAACGCCGGCCCCCGGAGCCGGGCCAGACCGGTCAGCACCGGCCCATCCAGCAGCAGCACCGTCGCGATCAGTCCGGCCGCCGCCGCGCCTGCCACCCGCTGGCCCGGTCCGGTCGGGCCACTCCGACCGCGACGCCTGATCCATCCGCCCAGGCCGGCGGCGCCCGCGAGCCCGGCGAGGCCGGTGGCCACCAGCTGCACCCGTGCTCGTCGCTCGGTGCCGAGGTCGTCCACCACCGTCCGCGACCGCAGGATCAACTCCCCCCACGGCACCGCCCGGTCGAGCAGATCGGTCCGCAGCAGACCGGTCGGCGTCCAGCGCTTCAGGTGGGTGACCTGGAGACCGGGTTCGATCCGGATCTGCCGGCCGCAGCGCCGCAGCCGGTAGCCGAGCTCGATGTCCTCCACGCACGGCCGTCGGTAGGACTCGTCGAAGCCGCCGGCCTCGACCAGGGCGGAACGCCGGACCGCACCACAGGCCCCCCAGAAGGTGGCGGCGTCCCGGTCGGCCCGCTGGTGCACCAGGTGGTGGACCAGGTTCTTGTACTGGGAGGTGAAGCCGGGGTCGCCGGGACGGGTGTCGTAGGAGCCGAACACGCCGTCGGTCCCCGGGTAGGCGAGGGCCGCCCGCACCAGGTCGCAGGCACGCTCGGGCAGCACCACGTCGGAGTCGACGAAGAACAGCAGCGGGGACCGGGTGGCGGCCACGCCGACGTTGCGGGTCCGGGCCGGGCCTCCGGCCACCGGGGAGATCACCAGTCGCGCGCCGGCCCGTTCGACGGCCGCCCGCAGCTCGCGATCGGCTCCGGCCCGCTCGCCGTCGGCCACCACCACGAACTCCTCCGGCGGCGACACCTGAGCGGCGATCGCCGCCAGCGCACGGTCCAGCACCGGGCCACCGCGATGGGCCGGCACGATCACGGCCAGCCGGCCGGACGTCCGGGTCTGCTGCGGGGCGTCCTGCTGGAGCGAGGGCAAAGACATGGTGAGGCCGATCGGAGCGGAAGGAAGGGGTGCGGCCGCCGTTCGCCGGACGCGGTGGCCACCGGTGCAGCCACGTCGGCCCAGACTCTCAGCGGCACGCGCGCTCAGGTCCCGCGGCGCGCCGTAAGCCTGGATTAGTGTCCCGAAGGTGCTTCCCCGGCCGTCCGCTCCTCCGTGCGTCCGTGATTCGGTCAGCCCCGCGGACCCCGACCACGGCCTGGATCTGGTTGTCCTCGGGCTCGGCTACGTCGGCCTGCCACTGATCGCCGAGGCCGTGCACAGCGGTCTGCGGGTGGTCGGCCTGGACGTCGACGCCGATCGGGTCGCCGGGTTGGCCGCCGGCCGGTCGCCGATCTCCGATCTGTCCGATGACGACATCCGTGGTCTGCTCGCCGACGGGTTACGGGTGAGCACCGATCCGGAATGCCTGTCCCGGACGGCGGTGGCCGTGGTCTGCGTCCCCACCCCGCTCGGTGAGGGCGGCACCCCCGAGCTGTCGGCGGTGCTGGCCGCGATGACGTCGATCGGTGAGCAGTTGCGGCCGGGCACCCTGGTCGTGCTGGAGTCGACCACCTACCCGGGAACGACCGAACAGGTGGTGGCGCCGCTACTGGAGCAGATCTCGGGGCTCCGGGCGGGTCGGGACTTCCATCTCGCCTTCTCACCCGAGCGGATCAACCCGGGGGACGCGTCCTTCGGTCTGCGTACCACCCCGAAGGTCGTCGGCGGGCTGACGCCGGACTGCACCAGCGTGGCCGCCTCCTTCTACACCAAGCTGGTCGATCAGGTGGTGCAGGTCCGCGGCCCGCGGGAGGCCGAGATGACCAAGCTGCTGGAGAACACCTACCGGCACGTCAACATCGCCCTGGTCAACGAGATGGCGATCTTCAGCCATGAGCTCGACATCGACCTCTGGGAGGTGATCGAGGCGGCGGCGACCAAGCCGTTCGGCTTCCAGTCGTTCCGACCGGGGCCGGGGGTGGGTGGGCACTGCATCCCGATCGACCCGTCCTATCTGTCCTGGGCCGTCCGCCGGCTGGGCTATCCGTTCCGGTTCGTCGAGCTGGCCCAGGAGGTGAACGCCCGGATGCCCGGGTACGTGGTGACCCGGATCAGCCGGGCGTTGAACGACCGGGGGCTGGCCGTCCGCGGGTCACGGATCCTGTTGCTGGGCGTCACCTACAAGCCGGACGTGGCCGACGCCCGGGAGACCCCGGCGCTGCCGCTGGCCCGTTCGCTGCTCGAACTGGGCGCCGATGTCTGCTGGCACGATCCGCTGATCGGTGAGTTCGTGGTCGGCGACCGGTCGCTGCCCCGGGTGGCAGACGCATCGGAGGCCGCGGCACAGGCCGATCTCACCGTGTTGCTGCAGCCGCATTCGGACTACGACCTGGCCGCGCTGGCCGAGGCCGCCGTCCGGTTGCTCGACACCCGGGGTGTGGTCAGCGGCGAGCGGGTGGAGCGACTGTGACGGACTCGGCGCGCACCGGTCGTTCGGCCGCACGCACCCGCCGTACCGGCTACCGGACGAACCTGCGGACGCCGTTGCCCCAGCTGCTCGGACTGGCCGAGTCGGTACTGCCCGGCCGAACCCCGCTCGGTCGGCAGCTCTCCCGACGCTCGGCCTGGGGTCTGCTGCCGCACCGGCGGGCCGAACGTCCCGACGACGTCAACCGGGTCGCGTTCACCGTCGATCTGGACTATCAGGCCGACACCGACGCCCTGCCGGGGTTGATCGAGCTGGTCGGCCGGACCGGAACCCCGCTCAGCGTGGCCGCGGTCGGCGCGCTGGTCGAGCTCGATCCCGGCCCCTACGCCGCCGCGCTGGCCGCCGGCCACGAGATCGTCAACCACAGCCAGACCCACCCCGACAACCCGGTACTGAACCCCGACGAGGAGTTCTGGCACCTCTCCGACCAGCGGCTGGCCGAGGAGGTCGGGCAGGCCCAGGAGGTGATCGCGTCCCGGCTCGGCGTCCGTCCGACCGGTTTCCGGACGCCGCACTTCAAGGACACCCACAGCCTGACCGCCGTGCTCGAAGCCGTGCCGGAGTTCGACTACAACTCCTCGGTGCTGGCCACCCGGTCACCACTGGGGGCCCAGCCCTACCCGATGAGCAGCGTCTCGATCGCCGGCCGGGACGGCCATCTGTTCTGTCCGTCGGCTTTCGGCGGCCCCGCCGGTCGGGAACCCCTGCTGCAGATCCCGCTGACCGCCTGCCCGGCGCACCGGTGGTCGCCGTTCTGCTCCTGGCACGGGATCCGGGCGGGGGCGGACCGGTCGACCGGCGCCGGGATGCACGATCTGGACGAGTGGGGCGCGCTCTGGCGGCAGACCTTGCGCCAGGCCTGGGCCGACGGTCTGGTGGTGGTCTACTTCGATCCGCACGACCTGATGCGCGACGCCGAGACCGCGGCGACCTTCGAGGCAATGGTCACCTTCGCCCGGGAGTCCGGGTGGCAGCCCTGCACCCTGGCCGAGGTGGCTGCGGCCTACCGCCCGTCCGGTTCGTCCGGGCCGGCCGGTCGATCCGGCACCCGGAGCGACCGCGACGCCGGTCGTCGCGCCGGGTCGAGCCGCACCTGATGGGGCTGCGACCGCTACACCTGGTGGAGAGCTGGTTGCCGGTGCAGACCGGATACACCAGTCGGAGCCGGGCGTTGATCGGCGCCCAGGAGCGGTCGGCCGGGCTGGAGCCCCGGGTGCTGGTCAGCTCCCGGCAGGCGACCTACGGCGCCGGCGAGGTCGATGACTCCGGACTGGATCTCGGCGACCGGCTCCGGCTGGTCCCGTCCTCGGTCCGAGAGCAGCGGTGGCGTCGACTGCGCCCGTTCGCCGTCGACGGCCGGTCCCTGAGCGAGCACGTCGTCCGGGGCATCGACGAGCTGGGCGCCGATCTGGTGCACACCCACTGGTCGTCGGCGATCGGTTGGGCCGGACTGCAGGCGGCGCGGTCGCGCAGTCTGCCCACGGTGGCCGAGGTCCGCTTCGATCTGGCCGGCGCGGTCACCGCCCAGACCGCCCGGGTGCCGGGGCCCGGTGCCCGGACCGCGGTGGAGCGGCAGTTGCGTCGTCACTTCGAACGACACCTGCGCCGGGCGGACGCCGTGGTGGCCGCCGGTCCGTCTCTGGCGGGCTTGCTGCAGCAGTCGCTGCCGGTGTCGGCGGACCGGGTCCGGGTGGCCGCCAACGGCTGCGAGCCGGACCGGTTCACCCCCGGCCCGGCCGACCCGGCGCTGGTCGACCGCTATCTGCTGCACGGCCGGCTGGTGATCGGCACCACGGCGACGATGCTGCGCTACGAAGGCCTGGACCGGTTGATCGAGGCCGCGGCCCGGCTCCGAGACCGCCATCCCGAGCTGGTGCTGCTGTTCGTCGGTGACGGGCCGGAGCGGCAACGGCTGGCCGACCAGGCGGATCGGGCCGGCGTCCGGTGCGTGTTCACCGGCCGGGTACCGCCGGACCGGGTTGCCGGCTACTACCGGCTGTTGGACGTGATGGCCGTCCCGCGTCGCGACGTCGCCGTCACCCGCTACGCCGGGCCGCTGAAACTGCTGGAGGCGATGGCCGCCGGCCGGGCCTGCCTGGCCACGTCGGTCGGTGACATCACTCAGCTGCTGGCCGACGGGCGCGGCTCGCTGGTGCCGCCGGACGATCCGGACGCCTTCATCGAGGCCCTGGGCGCCCTCCTCGCCGAGCCGGACACCCGCGCCCGGTTGGGGGCGGCCGCCCGTCGCTACAGCGTCGGGGCCGGGGGCTGGGACGCCGCGGCGCGGGTGCACCGCGAGGTCTACGACGCCGTCACCGCGGCCCGGGGCGGTCAGCGGTGACCCCGTTGCTGCGCACCGATCCGGCCCGGCTACCGAGGCCACCGCTGATCGACGTGCACGTCCATCTTTCCGCCGACGGCGGGCCGGGGCTGCCGGCGCAGGACTGGCCGGCGTTGGCCGCCTCGGCCGGCGTCACCAAGGCCGCGGTGTTTCCCCCGCTGCGGATCGGCGGCTACCGGCGGGCCAACGAGTCGCTGCGGGCGGCGGTGGCCGCACCCGGTGCCGGTCTCAGCTCGTGCCGGCCGTTCGCCCGGATCGGCGGTCCGGTGCCGCCGCCCGGCCCGGAGCGCTGGCCGTCGTGGTGGCAGGCCCGGCGGGCGCTGCGGTCGCGGATCGGACGCCGTCCCGCCGATCTGGCCGACGGCCCGGCCGGGCTGGCCGACTACGCCGGGGTCAAGCTGCTGCCGCACCTGGACGGCTATCCGACCCCGGAATGGCTGGAGGAGATCGACGGCCGGCGGCTACCGGTGCTGATCCACACCGGCGAACACGTCCCGCCGGCCGCGGTCGAGCGCCGACTGGTCCGCCGGGTCCGCGGGCCGGTCGTGCTGGGTCATCTCGGCTCGTTCCCGGCCAGCGCACCGCATCTGCTGGCCGCCCTCGACCTCGCAACCCGCTACGACCACGTCTTCGTCGAGACCTCGGCCTGCTGGCTGGCCGAGTTCGCCGCACTCGCCGCCCGCCGGCTGCCCGGCAAGGTGCTGTTCGGCTCGGACGCGCCACTGATGCATCCGGGCGTGGCCTGGCGCCAGGTCGCCACCGCGGTCGCCGACGACGAATGCTGCGAGCAGATCGCCCACCGCAGCGCCGAGCAGGTGCTGGGCTGGTGAGCGAGCCGACGACGCAGCCGGTGGCGCCGGACCAACTGCCGCCCGCCGCGCCCGGCCCGATCCGGGTCGCCGGGCGACGGCTGCTGCGCCGGGCTGTCGACGCGGGCCTGATCGGACACCGACTGCAGTCCCATCTGGTGATCTGCGGCTTCCCGCGTTCGGGCTCGACACTGCTGCAGCTGATGATCGACGGTTGCGTGACCGGGGTGGACAGCTTCCGGACCGAGGTCGAGGGCCTGTGGGCGGCGGCCGAGGCGCCCCGCCGTCGACGCTGGCTGGTCACCAAGCTGCCCTCCGACGTCGAGCGGGTGCCGCAGCTGCGTCGCTGGTACGACGGACATCCCGGTTCGCTCCGGGTGCTGCTCACCGTCCGCGACCCACGCTCGGTGCTCACCTCACAGCACGCCGGCTATCCGCCCAGCCGTGGCTACTACGTCAGCCCGGAGCGGTGGCGGCGGGTGGACGCGTTGGTCCGGGAGCTGCGCGACGACCCCGACGTGTCGCTGATCGACTACGCCGACCTGGTCGGACGTCCGAGCGTGGTGCAGCAGCGGCTGACCGCCGAACTGGGCTGGTCGGTGCACACCCCGTTCGACCGGTTCACCGAACGGGTCCGCCCGGAGGCCCTGGACCGGATGACCACCGGGGCCCTGGGCGGCGTCCGGCCGCTCGACCCGACCGCCACCCGGAGCTGGCGGGCGGCCCGGCACCGGGAGCGGCTGCGCCAGCTGGTGGCCGAACTGCCCGAGCTGCCCGACCGGCTGGTCGAGCTGGGCTACGCCACCGATCGGTCCTGGCTGGACGAACTGGGGGCTGAGCTCGACGACGAGCTCGACGGCGGCCCCGGGGGCGCCCGATCGGCGAGCAGGGAACGGCGGGTCGAGAGGTGAGCGCAGAGACGGTCCGAGTCGGGGCTGAGGGCCGGCCGGACTGGAGCGTGATCGTGCCCAGCTACGACCGGCCCGAACAGCTCCGCGGTTGTCTGGTCGCGCTGCAACGACTCCTACCCCCGGGCGGAGGGCTGGAGATCGTGGTCGTCGACGACGGCGGCGCCCGCCCGGCGGCCCCGGTCGCCGCGGAGGTGCCCGGCCCACATCCGGTCCGGGTGCACCGGCAGGACAACGCCGGTCCGGCCGCGGCCCGGAACGCCGGCGCCCGGCTGGCCCGGGGCACCCGGCTCGCCTTCACCGACGACGACTGCCGGCCCCGGCCCGACTGGCTGGCCGATCTCGGCGTCGCCCTGGACCGGCACCCCGACGCCCTGGTCGGCGGCCGGACCCTGAACGCCCTCACGGCCAACGCCTGGTCCGAGGCCAGTCAGTCGATGGTCGACCATCTGGTGGCCAGCAGCCCGGGCGGCTTCCTGCCGTCGTGCAATCTGGCCGTCGACCGGGAGCAGTTCCTCCGCTCCGGCGGCTTCGACCAGGACTTCCCGCGGGCCGCCGGCGAGGACCGGGCCCTCTGCGACCGGTGGCGTGGCTCCGGCCGGTCGGTGGTCGCGGTCCCGGGGGCGCTGGTCGACCACGAGCACCGGCTCGGGTTCGGTTCGTTCTGGCGTCAACATGCGGCCTACGGCACGGCTGCCCGCCGCGTCCACCGCAGCCCGGGCGGCAGCCGGCCCGGCCCGCCCTCGGCCTATCTGGCGCTGGTGCTGCGGCCGTTCCGCGGGCACGCGCCCCGGCAGGCGCTCGGGCTCAGTCTGCGGTTGGCCCTGTCCCAGCTCGCCACCGCCTGGGGCTGGCTCCGCGCCGGATCGGCGGGCGGGACGTGACCTCGCACGAAACAACCCGAACGGTTGCCGCCCGCACCGCGGTGGCGGTCCCGGCCGTTCGGCCGTCCCGCTCAGGACGGCGCGAGCGGTGGCTGCTCGGCGCCGGCCCGGCGTTGCTGTTGCTGATCGGCTGGGCCGTCCTGACCGTGGGCAACCGGTGGTTCGTCAATCCGGACGGGGTGGTCTACGCATCCCTGGCCCAGCGGATCGCCGACGGTCACCCGGCACAGGCGGTCACCGGCTACTGGGCGCCGCTGCTGCCCACCCTGGCCGCGCCGTTGGTCGCGCTCGGGCTGGCGCCGTTCACGGCCCTGCGACTGGTTCTGTTGGTGGCGGCGCTGGTCGCGCTGCCGGTGCTCCGGTCGATGTGCCGACGGGCCTGCGGATCGGATCGGGTCGCCGCCTTCTGCACCGTGATCGCGGTGCCGCTGTTGGTCTCGGCCGCCGTGTTCGGGCTGTATCCCGAGCTGTTGCTGGCGTCGTTGTTGCTGCTCTGCTGCCGGCTGATCCTCACCGGCCGGGGTTCCGGGCGTGCGGTCGTCGGCGGCCTGGTCGGGGCAGCGGCCTATCTGGCCAAGCCGGTCGGGCTGCCGTTCGTCGTCGGTTTCGTCCTGATCGTGCTGGTGGCCCGGCTACTGGCCGGCCGGCGGGCGGGTCCGGCTGCCGCCCGGGTCGAGCGCCGGAGACTGCTGAGCTTCCACCTGATCGTCCTCGCCGTCGTGGTCGTCGCCGTCGCGCCGTGGGCGGTGGCGATCAGCCTGCACGTGGGTCATCCGACCCTTTCCACCGCCGGCGAGTTCAACGCCCGGCTGGTCACCCCCGGCGCCTGGGGCAACCCGTTGAGCTTCCCCGGTCTGCACCGGCCGGTGCCGCCGGCGATGACCCCGTGGGAAGACCCGAGCCTGCTCACCGTCCCGCATCAGGCCGCGGACGCGGCGGCACCGGTGACGCCGCTCGACCGGCTGCAGAACGCCTACCGGCAGGGACGGGTGGCGGTCGGCAGCCTGCTGCGTCGTTGGACGCCGGTGTTGTTGCTCGCCGTGGCCGGTCTGGTGATCACGTTGCGGCGGGCGGTGACGTCGGACCGGGACGGAACCGTCGACGCCGGATCGGGTCCGGCTGTGGATCCTGCTGCGGGTTCTGCGGTCGCTGCGGGTTGTGTGGCGGGCGGGTCCGAGGGCCGACGGATCGTCGTCGGCTCCGTTCTGGCCGCGGCGATGTTCGCCGGGGGCATGTCCCTGATCGTGGTCGTCGAACGCTACCTCTGGTTCCCGATGCTCGCCCTGTTGCCGGCCGCCTCGGTGGCCATCGAGACGGCCCGGGCCCGTTGGGCAGGACGGCCTGGTCGTCGGTCGGTCGTCACCGCTGTCACCGCCGTGGTCGCCGCGCTCCTGTTGGTCGTCGTGGTGGCGGGGCTGGCTCCGGTCGGGCTGCGGCACTGGGGGCAGGACCGCGAGGTCTGGCAACTGGCGTCCCGGCTGCAGGCGACCGCCACGCCAGCCGGTGTGCCAGCCGGTGGGTCGGCCGGGTCGAACCGGTGCGGGCTGAGCGGTGGACTGGCCGGCAACCAGGACTGGGAACGCAGCCAACTGCTGGCGTCTCTCTGCGGCGTGGACTATCTGGGCCTGACCGGTCCGGACCAGAGCCCGTCGGCCCAGCTCGCCCAACTCCGGCGGGTCGACGCCCGGCACCTGGTCGTCTGGTCGCCTTCGGGTGCCGTCCTGTTCGACGTCACCGCCGATCAGTTGCGTCAACACGCCGCGCGCTGACGGGTTTACCCGCTCGGCCTGATTAGCGTGGCCACAGAGCAGTGTCGGACCCGATCGCCGCTCACTCCGTTCTTCCCCGTCCGCAGTTGCTCGATGAGCTGCGGTTCAACCCCGGAGGTGGTCCTGATGTCGCGTCCCCGCGTCACCCTGGTGTCGGTCACCGGTCGGGCCGGTCTGCCTGCCGGCCCGCTGGCCCGGTTGGAGGCCGATTGCGACCTGTCGGTGATCGCGCGGGGCGAGCAACCTGCGTTGACCCGCGGCGAGGCGACCGGGCTGCTGGCCGGGGCAGATCTGGTCGCCCTGACCCCCAAGGTGACACCGGTCATCGACGACGACCTGCTCGGCGCGCTGCCTCGGCTGCGGGCGGTCGCCCTGCACGCCACCGGAACCGATCTCTACGACCTGAGCACCTTCCAACGGCACCAGGTCGGCCTCACCGTGCTGCCCGAGTACTGCACGGCCTCGGTCGCCGAGCACGCCCTCGGTCTGCTCCTCACCCTCTCCCGCCGGATCCACCTGGCGCACGACAAGTCCCGCGGTCTCGTCCCGGCCGGCACGTCCGTGCGCGGTTTCGAGCTCTCCGGCCGGACACTCGGGATGATCGGCTTCGGCCGGATCGGCTCCCGGATCGCCATGCTCGGCCAGGCTTTCGGGATGCGGGTGCTGGCCACCGATCCGCGCGGGGTCGCCGCTCCCGGGGTGGAAGAGGTCACCATGACCGAACTGTTGCGGCGCAGCGATGCGGTCGTCGTCGCCTGCGCCCGTCAACAGGCTGATCCACCGGTCCTGGGGCCGGCCGAACTCGACCTGATGCCCACCGGTTCGGTGCTGGTCGCGATCAGTCGGGCGGCCGCGGTCGACACCCGTGGCGTGGTCGATCGGATCAGGTCGGGCCGGCTGCGCGGCTACGCCGTGGACGACGTCGTGATCGACCCGTCGCTCGACGGCGATCTGCTCACCGAGGGCCGGGTGGTCCAAACCGGCCACTGCGCCTGGTGGAGCGACGAGGTGTTGCGTCGCGGCGCCGAACAGTGGCTGGCCTCGGTGCAGGCTCTGGTCAGCGGCGGGCCGGTCACCTTCGCGGTCCGGCCACCGGACTGGCGCCCACTGGTCGAACGGCACCTGGACGGGAGCACTGAGGCACCACTGGTCGGGGCCCGGTCCTGACCGGGCGCTGGATCGACAACGTCCCGGATCCGACCGCGTAGTCGCGGCCGGATCCGGGACGATGATCGGGTCTCCGGCTCAGCCGCTGACACCGACCGGCGAGACCGTGAGCTGCTTGGCGCCGGAGCGCTGGCAGGCCTGGACGTCGAACCGGACGAAGGCGGAGGTCTTCGACCCGGGCGGATAGATCCGGAAGCCGTCGGCGGTGGTCGGGGCGCAGTCGGTGGCCCCGAAGTCTCCGGCGTTGGCGATCTGCAGCAGGGCGGTGGTGCTGTCGCCCGAGCCGAGGTCGATCGACTTCTCCGCCGACCCCTTCGAGCGGACCGCCGCCGCGCCGAGCTGCGTCCCGTTTCCCTTGCCGACGAAGGAGACGCCGGGGTAGCCGTACATCCGGCAGGTGTCGGAGGACGCGTTGGTGAAGGTCAGCAGCAGGTACTGGCTGCCGGCCGCCGAACCACCGTCGGCCGCGCGCTCGCCGAACGTCAGATCCGACAGGGTGCAGGTCGGACGGCTGCTGCCCTTGCTCTGACCGGACCCGCCAGCGCTGCTCGATCCCCCGCTCCCGGAGCTGTTGCCGGAGCCGCTCCCGGAGTCGTTCCCGGAGTCGTTGCCGCCGGAGTTGCCGCCGGAGCTGGTGCCGCTCGGACGGTGCCGCTCGAGGTGGTCGAGCCGGACGTCGCGGAGCTGGACGGATCGCCGGACGGGTCGCCGGGTGTGGCCGTGGGCGAGCTGCTGGCCGAGTTGCTGGCCGAGTTGCTGGCCGAGGCCGACGGTGTCGCGCCGGCCGGGCTGCTGGCCGAGGCCGTGGGGGACAGGCCTGCTCCGGTGGCGGCCGGAGCACTGCTGGTCACGCCGTTGCCGCAGCCGGCGGTCAGCGCGGTCAGCAGGCCGACGCCGAGCAGCGGCAGCGAACGGGTCAGCGTCTTCTTCGTTCCGGCGGTGATCATCACGACCTCCTGGTCATCGGCTTCGTTCAACTGATCCGACGCTAGGAGGTCGAGGTCCCGGCTCGGCGGCGCCCAGGTCACGGTGCTGTCTCAGTTCTGCGCCAGTGCTACGCCGGTTCAGTTCCGGGGCCCGGACTCGGCGGTGGTCGACGTGCCCGCCTCGGCCAGTCGCAGCGAGACGGTCGCCCCGCCGCCGGGGGCGTTGCCGAAGGTGAGTTTCCCACCCAGGACGGCGGTCTGGCCGAGGGCGATGGTCAGGCCCAGGCCGTGGCCGCCACCGCGTTCGCGGATCGTCCGGGCGAAGCGCTGCGGGCCCAGGCTGAGGAAGCGGTCGTCGAAGCCCGGCCCGTGATCGCGGATGCTGATCTCGGCCCGGGTGCAGCTGATCTCGACCGGGGGCTCACCGTGCTTGAGGGCGTTGCGGATCAGGTTGCTCAGCACCCGGTCCAGCCGGCGTGGGTCGGTCAGCGTGGTCTGCGGATCCGCATCCGAGCTGACGGTCACCACCTGCAGCGGAGAACTCACCGGTGGCGACGCCACGGGCCACCACGCGTTCGACCACCTCGGCGATCCGGACGTGTTCCAGCTCGGCCGTCTCCACCCCGGTGTCGAGCCGGGCCACCTCCAGCAGTTCCTCCACCAGACCGGTCAGCGCGGCCGCCCGGTCCCGCACCAGCTCGGCCGGCCGGGAGTCGTCCAACAGCGCCGCGGCCGTGGCCAACCCGGTCACCGGCGTCCGCAGGTCGTGGGCGACGTCGGCGGTGAACCGCTGCTCGGAGCGCAGTTGCTCGGCCAGCCGCTCGGCCATCGCATCGACGGCGTCGGCCAGGTCGCCCACCTCGTCCCGGCCGGGGCCGACGGCCTCGCGCAGTGACCGCTGCCGACCGCCGCTGACCTCCCGGGCCGCCACCGCGGCGAGCCGCAGCCGTCGGGACAGCCGGGTGGCCAGGCCCGCGCCGACCAGGCTGGCCAGCAGCACCGTCGACGCGCCGGCCACCAGCAACGCCTGGTCGACCGCCTGCACACCGGCATCCGACGGCCGGAAGGACGAGTGGATGCTGAGCACGACGTCACCGGTCCGGCCGGCGGCCCAGAGCTGGCGGACGCTGCCGCCGCTGACCTCGGTCGCCCGGGAACCGTCGTCCCGGACGGCGCTCTGCAGTTCGGTCGGGACGGCAGGATCGTTCACGTTCGCACCGAAGCTCAGCAGGGCGGTGGCCTGATAGACCTCGATCGCCGCGTTCACCTGCATCGTCGCGGCGGCGCGTTGCGCATCGATCCGGTTCTGCAGCACCAACAGGTGGACGGCGATACCGAGTGCGGTGATCGAGACCAGAGCGATGGCCGCAATCCCTGCGGTGATACGGAATCTGAGGCCGAGTCGACGCGTCGGGCCGGTCGCCCGGCCGTCCGGTTCCCCGTCGGTCGGCTCGGGCATCAACGCCGCAGCTTGTAGCCGAAGCCGCGCACGGTCTCGATCCGGTCGTTGCCGATCTTGGCCCGCAGTCGCTGGACGTGCACGTTGACCAGATGGGTGTCCTCGGCCCACTCCGGATAGTCCCAGACCCGGGTCAACAGGGTCGTCCGGGAGAGCACGACGCCCGGCTCGTCGGCCAGCTCGAGGAAGAGCCGCATCTCGGTCGGCGTCAGATTCAGGACCTCGTCCCCGCGGCGCAGTTCGACCGCGCGTCGGTCGAGGGTCAGATCGCCGTAGTGCTCGAGTTCGGCGTCCGCCGTGGCCGGCTCCGAGGTGTGGCCGGTGGCGTCCGGACCGGCACCGGAGCGGCGACCGGCCAGCTGCGCGCGGCGGCCCACGCTGTGCAGCCTCGCCAACAGCACCTGGACGTCGAACGGCTTGGTCAGGTAGTCGTCGGCCCCCGCCTCCAGACCGGAGACGATGTCGACCGAGTCGGTGCGGGCCGAGACCAGCAGGAAGGCCGTGTCGGCGACCTCGCGGACCCGGCGGCAGAGGCTGATCCCGTCCAGCCCGGGCAGCATCACGTCGCTCAGCACGATGTCGAACGGCCGATCCGGCCGCGGGTGACCGTCCCCGGACGACTCGGTGTCAGGGCCGTCCTGAGTGGCGGTGTCAGGGCCGGTGTCAGTGCCGTCGTCAGTGGACAGGGCGGTCTGGAAGGCCTGCCAGGCTTGCAATCCGTCGGTGCAGCGGGTGACGTCGTAGTCGTAGCGTTGCAGATTGAGCTCGGTCGCCTCGCCGATCACCGGATCGTCCTCGACCCAGAGCAGCCGTGGTCTCGGGCGAGTGCGGTCGCCCCCGGTCTCGCTCACCTGAATGCCCCCTCGTCCTGAACGTGTCGAACCCGTCGGAAGTCTTATCCGATCATGACGAGATCGCGGCCAGGTCACGGGCGGGCCCAGGTCTGGTCACTGACCCGGGGCGGCAGTCTCGCCGGCGGCCCGGTCGAGCCACGCCGGTCCGTCGGGGAAGGTGAACTCGGCCACGCTCTCCGGGCGCATCTCGGCCCCGCCGCCGGGCCGGCTCGGCGCGCGGTAGCGACCGTGCTCGATCACCACCGGGTCGACGAAGTGCTCGTGCAGATGATCGACGTACTCCAGATAGCGGTCCTCCCAGCTGGCGCCGACCGAGACGAAGTCGAGCATCGCGATGTGCTGGACCAGTTCGCACAGCCCGACGCCGCCGGCGTGCGGACAGACCGGCACCCCGAACTTCTTGGCCAGCAACAGGTTCGCGACGTTCTCGTTCACCCCGCCGACCCGGCACGCGTCGGCCTGCAGGACGTCGATCGCCTCGGCCTGCAGCAGTTGCTTGAACATCACCGGGTTGGCCCCGTGCTCACCGGTGGCCACCCGGACCGTGCTGCCCGAGTGCCCGTCCCCGGACTGCACCGCGGCCCGGATCGCCGCGTGGCCGAGGATGTCGTCGGGTGAGGTGGGCTCCTCGATCCAGTAGAGATCGAACTCGGCCAGCCGTCGGACGTTCTCGATCGCCTCCGGTACACCCCAGACCTGGTTGGCGTCGATGGCCAGCGGATAGCCGGGCCCGACGGCCTCCCGGGCCAACCGCATCCGGCGGACGTCCTCGTCCGGATCGGCGCCGACCTTGAGCTTGACCATCCCGAACCCGTCGGCCACGGCCTCCCGGCACAGCCGCTGCAGCTTCTCGTCGTCGTAGCCGAGCCAACCGGGGGTGGTGGTGTAGGCGGGCTGGCCCTCGGCCAGCAGCCGGGCGATCCGTTCCTCCTTGCCCGCTTCGGCTTCGGTGAGCAGGGCGAGCGCTTCCTCCTCGGTCAGCGCGTCCCGCAGGTAACGGAAGTCGACCAGGTCGACCAGCTCGGCCGGGGACAGATCGGCCAGCAGCCGCCACAGCGGCAACCCGGCCTGTCGGGCGGCCAGATCCCAGACGGCGTTGACGATCGCGCCCGCCGCCATCTGGATCGCGCCCTTCTCCGGCCCGAGCCACCGCAGCTGCGGATCGCCGATCAGGGTCCGCGAGAACGCCCGGGTGTCGGCCAGCACCTCGGCCACCGAGCGCCCGAGCACCGACGGTTCGAACGCCGTGATCGAGGCGGCCTGCAACTCGTTGCCGCGACCCGGGGTGAAGACCAGGCTGTGACCGACCGCGCCCTCGGCGGTGCGCAGCGTGACGTAGGCGGCGGAGTAGTCCGGGAACGGGCTCATCGCGTCCGATCCGTCCCGCTGCCGTGAGGTCGGGAAGCGGACGTCGGCGACCTCGAGGGCGGTGAAAGTGTCCTGGTTCACCCCTCGACGCTATCGCTGCGGCCTCGCCGGTGCGGAGGAGTCGACCCGGATCGCGTATAGTCAGACTCAGTGGTCCGCACGTCTCACCTCGGACCCTGGTGACGTTGAGCAACCTGCTCCTCCCCTCCCTGACTTCCCCATCGCTGCGGAACCTCTACGCGATGACGTCTGACGAACTCTGGTGAGACACGGAAGAACTGGTTTTCACCTTGACTGCAACGAATTTCGACGACCTCGGCGTGCCCGCACGCCTGACCCGGGTGCTGGCCGAGCGCGGCATCGACACCCCCACCCCGATCCAGGCCGCGACGCTGGCCGATTCGCTGGCCGGCCGGGACGTCCTCGGCCGCGGCCGCACCGGCTCGGGCAAGACGTACGCCTTCCTGCTGCCGCTGGTGGCCCGGCTGCACGCCGCCCGCACCCGCCGCAGCCCCGGCAAGCCGCGGGCGCTGATCCTGGCCCCGACCCGTGAACTGGTCGGCCAGATCCACGCCGCACTGGAGCCGCTGGCGGCGGCGACCGGGCTGACCACCCTGACCGTCTTCGGCGGGGTCAACCAGAACCCGCAGGTGCGCGGCCTGCGCAACGGTGTGGACATCGTGCTGGCCTGCCCGGGGCGGCTGGAGGACCTGATCAGCCAGCGAGCCGCCGACCTCAGCGCGGTCGAGATCACCGTGCTGGACGAGGCCGACCACATGGCCGACCTCGGCTTCCTGCCCGGCGTCACCCGGCTGCTCGGCCAGACCGACCCGAACGGCCAGCGGATGCTGTTCTCGGCCACCCTGGACGCCGGCGTCAACGGGCTGGTGAAGAAGTTCCTGAAGCGCCCGCAGGTGCACGAGGCCGACTCGGCCCAGTCGCCGGTCGCCGCGATGACCCACCACATCCTGCAGGTCGAGCGCGACCAGCGGATCTCCGTGGTCACCGATCTGGCCAGTGCCCCGGGCCGGACCATCGTGTTCACCCGGACCAAGCACGGCGCCAAGGCCCTGGCCCGGCAGTTGAACGCCCGCGGTGTGCCTTCGGTGGAGTTGCACGGCAACCTGGCCCAGAACGCCCGCACCCGGAACATGGACGCGTTCCACTCGGGCAAGGCGAGCACCCTGGTCGCCACCGACATCGCCGCTCGCGGCATCCACGTCGACGACGTGGCCCTGGTCGTCCACGCCGACCCGCCGATCGAGTCCAAGGCCTACCTGCACCGCTCGGGCCGGACGGCGCGGGCCGGCAACGAGGGCACCGTGGTGACGATGATGACGCCGGACCAGGTCCGTGACGTCCGGGCGGTGACCCGGGCGGCCGGGATCAACGCGACCACCACGAAGGTCAGCGGCACCGACGACCCGGTGCTGGCCCGGATCGCTCCGGGCGAGCGGGTGCTGGTCCCCGGTGGCCTGGCCCCGTCGGTCCCCGCCCAGGGCAACGGCTCCGGCGGTGGTCGTTCGCGCAACGGCTCCGGCGGCGGACGTCCGCGTAACGGCTCAGGCGGTCGTTCCGGCGGCGGCCGTCCGGACGGGGGACGCTCCGACGGTGGCCGTCCGAGCGGCGGCGCCGGTCGTCGCGGATCGGCCCAGTCCAACGGCTCCGGCACCGGTGGTGGCGGACGACGGGGAGGCTCCGGCGGACGCGGTGCCGGCGGTCAGCGCCCCGCCGGCCGGTCCGGTTCGTCGGCCGGTGGCTCCGGCTCGGCGGGACGTCCGCACAGCGCGGCGTCCTTCAGTGGCCGGGCCCGCGGTCGCTGAACCGAGATCCGGGAACGGTCGATCCGGGCTCAGCGCCCGGCGAGTGAGCCGCCGATCCCGCCGACGCTGAAGTACTTGTTCAGCGCGGCGAACAGGATCACCGGCGGCAGCATCATGATCACCGCGACCGCCATCACCAGACCCCAGTTGGTGGCGTTCTGCTGGAAGAACGTCTGCAGACCGACGGGCAGGGTGTAGTTGACGTCGGAGCGCAGGAAGACCAGCGCGACCAGATAGTCGTTCCAGGCCAGCAGGAAGCTGAAGATCGCGGTGGACAGGATGCCCGGCAGCGAGTTGCGCAGCACCACCCGGAGGAAGCCGCCGAAGAGCGAGCAGCCGTCCATCCAGGCCGCTTCCTCCAGCGAGATCGGGATCGAGTCGTAGTAGGCCGCCATCATCCAGGTCGCCACCGAGAGGGTCGAGCCGACGTAGATGATCACGACGCCGGCGAGGTTGTCGACCAGGTTCAGCTTGGCGAACAGGATGAACAGCGGGATCACCGCGGTCACCACCGGCAGCGACTGGATCACGAACAGCACCAGCGAATAGCTGGAGACCAGCCGGTTGCGCACCCGGGACAGCACGTAGCCCCCGGGCGCGGCGACACCGACGGCGATCAGCACCGTGACGACGGTGACGCCGAGGCTGTTCTCCAGCCAGTAGGTCAGGTTGGTCTGGGCGAAGACGATGCCGAAGTTGGCCAGCGTGAGGCCGTTCTCGGTGCTGCCCGCGCTGGGCTGCAGCGAGAGGTAGAAGACCGCCAGGATGGGCACGATGGTGATCAGGGTGATCACCAGAATGAGGACGAAGCGTCCCCACTTGCCCCGCTCTTCCCGTGGTGGTTGACGTTTCGTCGTGGTCCGCTCCTCCAGGGCGGCGCCCTGGGCACTGGTGACGGCAACACTGCTCATTCGATGTTCACCTTCCGGATCTGGCGGTAGAGCACGACGGAGACCACGACCAGCACCAACGTCATCAGGAACGCGATGGCCACACCCGGACCGGTCTGGAAGTTCAGGAACACGGTCTGGTAGGCCAACACGACCAGCGAGGCGGTCGCGTTGACCGGGCCGCCGGCGGTGAGCAGGAAGATGGTCGGGAAGTCGTTGACGCAGAAGATCGTCATCAGGATCCAGCTGATGTAGATCGAGCGCGAGATGATCGGCAACGTGATCGAGCGGAACGCCTGCCAGCCGGTCGCCCCGTCGACCTTGGCCGCCTCGTAGACGTTGTCGTCGACCGAGGCCAACGCCGAGCTCATCATCATCATCATGAACGGGAAGCTGATCCAGACCTTGAACACGCAGACGGTGATCTTGGCCAGGATCGGGTTGGCCAGGAACAGGACGTTGTCGAAACCCACCACCGACAGCAGTTCCGGCAGCGGGCTCTGCGGGGTGGCCACCAGCCAGTTCCAGGCTGCCGCCGAGACCACGACCGGGACGACCCAGGGCAACAGCAGCAGCACCTTGAACAGCCCGCCGGCCGGGATCCTCGTCCGCAGCAGCAGCGCCAGCGCCAGACCGATCGCCCAACTGCCGAAGACGCCGGACACGGTGAAGATCAGCGTGAACAGCGCCGAGGACCAGAACTGGTCGTTGCTGAGCACACCGGCGTAGTTGTCGAGGCCGACGAACGGGCCGGTCGACAACAGGTTCCCCGCGTGCACCGACTGCAGTGCCGCATAGATCAGCGGATACAGGTTGATCAACAGCAGCAGGATCAGGGACGGCAGCGCCAACAGCACCAGGGTGAGCGCGTTCTTGCCCACACCCCGCCGCCGACGTCCGGGCGGAGTGACCTCTCGGCCACTGCCCCGGACACCGACGCCGCGGCGCGCCTTCTCGAAGCGGTCCAGGAGCGCGGACTCAGACACCGGTGATCAGCCCAGCGCCTTGAGCGCCGAAGCGGTGGCGTCCTGCAACTTGCTCAGCGCCGCCCTCGCGGTGGTCGTGCCACCCAGGACGGACTGCGCGAAGTCGTACATGGACGGCGTTCCGTCGACCGTGGTCACCCCGAGGAACAAGGCGTCCGAGCCGGGGGCGGCCCAGGTCTTCGAGATCGGCTGCCACTCGTCGATGGCCTTGACCGCGGCCGCGTCCTGGCGGAAGGCGGCGGTCTTGCTGATCGAGGTCAGCGGCGGCAGCCCGATACCGGTGTGCTGCGTCCACAGCGTCGCCATGTTCTTGTAGTAGTAGGTCATGAAGGCCTCGGAGCCCTGCTGGCTCGGGGTGTTGGTGTACATCATGATGTTGTTCGGGAAGTAGAGCGCGCCCTTCTTCCCGGCCGGGCTGGTGATCGGCGACATCACCTTCATGTTCTTCACCACGTCCCCGGTCAGGTTGTTGGCCAGGCCGGCGGTGTCGTAGCCCATGCCGAACTTGTCGGCCTCCCACTGGGTCTGGGTGTTGGCCGAGGTGTAGCTCGCGCTGCGCGGATCCACGTAGCCGCTCTTGACCAGGCCGAGGACGAAGTCGATCGCGTCGATGTTGGCGTCGGTCAGCATGTCCGGCTCGTGCCCGGCGTTGAACAGCCCGCCGCCGTTGTTGATCATCCAGCTGACCAGGCCCTGGTTCCCGACCCCGTTGCCGGCGCCGGAGCCGCCGCCGTAGCCGTAGACGCCGATCTTCTTCAGCGCGGCGCAGGCGTCCTGATAGCTCTGCCAGTCGGTCGGCACGTCCACGTCGGCCTTGTCGAGCAGGGCCTCGTTGTACCAGAGGATGCGCATGTCGAGGTTGTACGGGACGGCGGCGTAGCCCTTGGTCGTCTTCATGGTGTCGATCAGGCCGGGCAGGAAGTCGTCGTAGAGGCCGTTGCTCTTCCACGAGTTCAGCAGGTCGTCGGCGTAGGCGATCTTGCCCTCGGCGCCGAACTGGAACGCCTGGGTGCCGCCGCCCGAGCTGACCGCCGGACCGGTGTTGGAGGCGACGGCCGAGGCGAAGGTCTGGGTGAAGTTGGCCCACTGGATCGTCTGGTAGGTGGCCGCGGGCAGGCCCGAGGCCGGCTGGTAGGCCGTGGTGATCTTCTTGTCCATCGGGTTGAACTCGGTGTTGCCCCACGGCATGTTCCAGAACTTCATCGCGGTCGTGCCGCCGCCGCCGCGAGCCGCCCCCGCTGGAGACGCGGCTGCAGCCGCTCAGTGTTGCCGCGCCAGCCAGTCCGGCGCCGGCGGCCAGTCCGAGGAATCCGCGCCGGGAGAGGCCTGAGGTCGAGTGTGGTGCAGTCATGTCGGTCCTTTCGGCCCGGCGTGCGATCGCCGGGCCGTGCTCGTCGTTGAACGAAAGTTTGCGCGAACCGAGGAGTCGATGAGAATCCCGGTTTCGTGTTCGCAAGAGTTATCCGGAAGCTCGGTTGCTGTCAAGGGGATCCGCAGAAAACGTGGCCTAAGCGTGATCGTTCGGCCCTCGTGACAGGCGCCTTGTCGGGGGATAGCATCGGCGGCGAGTCGCTCGCAGAACGAAATCTTTCGTGATTTGTCGGCTGCTTCGACCACCGACCTACCGCCCGACGAGGAGCATTGATGACGACGACCGACCCTGTCCGGCCGGGTAGCACCGCGACCGCACCCCGCTGGCAGGATCCGACGCTGCCCGCCGCCGAGCGGGTCGAGTTGCTGCTCGCCGAGATGAGCCTGGAGGAGAAGATCGGTCAGCTGGGCAGCCGTTGGGTCGGCAACGACATGGGGGACGACCCGGCCGACAGCGGAGACGGCGAGCGGAGACGTCGACGGGCACCGGCAGGCCGACCAGGACCGCCCCGAGCGGCTCGACCACAGCACCGGTGAGCACGAGACCCTGAACGTCGCGCCGATGCAGGACGTCTTCGCCGCCGCCGGCTCACCGAGCCTGGCCGAGGCGAGCCGGTTCGGGATGGGGCATCTCACCCGGGTCTACGGCAGCCGGCCGATCGGCCCGGCCGAGGGTGCCGCCGAGGTCGTCCGGCAGCAGCGGGTGGTGCTGAGCTCGTCCCGGCTCGGCATCCCCGCCCTGGTGCACGAAGAGTGCCTGACCGGGTTCACCTCCTACGGCGCGACCATCTATCCGGCGGCGATCGCCTGGGGGGCCACCTTCGATCCGGAGCTGGTCGAACGGATGGCGGCAGCGATCGGGGCCGACATGGCCGCGCTCGGGGTCCACCAGGGTCTGTCACCGGTGCTGGACGTGGTCCGCGACTACCGCTGGGGCCGGGTCGAGGAGACGATCGGTGAGGATCCCTATCTGGTCTCGATCCTCGCCTCGGCCTACGTCCGCGGGCTGCAGAGCAGTGGCGTGATCGCCACCCTGAAACACTTCGCGGGCTATTCGTCCTCGCGCGGGGCCCGCAACCACGGGCCGGTGCCGATGGGTCGACGGGAGCTGCTCCGACGTGATCCTGCCCCCGTTCGAACTGGCCGTCCGCGAGGCACACGCCGGCTCGGTGATGAACTCCTACGCCGACGTCGACAACGTCCCGGCGGCGGCCGACCACTGGCTGTTGACCGATCTGCTGCGCGATCAGTGGGGCTTCGAGGGGACGGTGGTCTCCGACTACTGGGCGGTGCCGTTCCTGGCCTCGATGCACCAGGTCGCGGCCGACTTCGACCAGGCCGGGGCGCTCGCCCTGGCCGCCGGGATGGACGTCGAACTGCCCGACACCATCGGCTTCGGCCAGGGGTTGGCCGAGAAGGTCCGCAGCGGCGAGCTGGCCGAGGAGTTGATCGATCGCGCCGCCCGCAGACTGCTGCTGCAGAAGGCAGGTCTGGGCCTGCTGGACGCCGGTTGGACGCCGGAGGCCTCGGTCGTCGGGGCCGAGCGCGTCGAGTTGGACTCGGCAGCGAACCGGCAGCTGGCCGCCGAGCTGGCCGAGCGTTCGGTCGTGCTGCTCGACGCCGGGAGCGCGCTGCCGTTGACCGGGGCCGATCGGCCCGGGCTGAGCCGGATCGCGGTGGTCGGGCCGGCTGCGGACGATCCGCGCACGTTCATGGGCTGCTACTCCTTCCCCAATCACGTGCTGCCGCGCTACCCCCGGCTGGGTCTCGGCGTCGACGTCCCCACCGCCCTGGACGCGCTGACCGCCGAGTTCGCCGAATCCGGGACCGAGCTGACCCACGCCCGGGGCTGCGACGTCCGCGCGATCGGACCGGTCGGGTTTCGACGCGGCGGTCGAGGCCGCCCGGGGCGCCGACGTCTGCCTGGCCTTCGTCGGGGATCTGGCCGGTCTGTTCGGCAACGGCACCTCGGGCGAGGGGTGCGACGCCGAGGATCTGCAACTGCCCGGGGTGCAGGCCGAGTTGGTGGAGGCGTTGTTGGCCACCGGGACGCCGGTGGTGGTGATCGTGGTCTCCGGACGTCCGTACGCCCTGGGCGCGTTCGCCGACCGGGCCGCCGGTCTGGTGCAGGCCTTCATGCCGGGTGAGGAGGGCGGGCCGGCGTTGGCCGGCGTGCTGTCCGGACGACTGAACCCGGGCGGACGGCTGCCGGTGCAGATCCCGAAACTGGCCGGCGGGCAGCCGGGGACCTATCTGCAGCCGCCGTTGGGGGCGCAGCACGGTGGCACCTCCAATCTCGACCCGACCCCGCTGTTCCCCTTCGGACACGGCGATTCCTACACCTCGTTCGAGCTCGACGCGCTGTCGATCAGCGCTGCCGAGGTCCCCACCGACGGCGAGTTCGTGGTCTCGGCCCGGGTCGCCAACACCGGCGACCGGGCCGGCTCGCACGTCGTCCAGCTCTATCTGCACGACGTGCTCGCCTCCGTCGTCCGCCCGGTGAAGCAGCTGTCCGGGTTCGCCCGGGTCGACCTCGAGGCGGGCGCGTCGGTGCGAGGTGGCGTTCCGGGTGCACGCCGACCGGACCGCCTTCACCGGGGCCGATCTGCAGCGGGTGGTCGAGCCGGGCGAGATCACGGTCCTGGTCGGCAGCTCGGCCGCGGATCTGCCCCTCCGGGGCTCGGTCCGGTTGACCGGCCCACGCCGGACGGTCGGGGCGGATCGCGTCCTGACCACGCCCGTAGAATGCCGCCCGACGGCCCGGGGTTCAGCCGGCTGAGGGGAGTGGCAGGTGCCTGCACAGGACGGGACGCCCAGGGACGGATCGCCGAGGCTGGCCACGGTCGCCGCCTCGGCCGGGGTCTCGATCGCCACCGTGTCGAAGGTGGTGAACGGTCGCGCCGACGTCGGTCCGGCGACCCGGGCCCGGGTGCAGACCCTGCTGGACGAGCAGAACTACGTCGCCCGCCGGGCGGAGCCGGGGAACGGCGATGTCGGCCAGCGGACGGTCGAGCTGGTCTTCCACGGTGAGCAGACCGGGTACGCGCTGGCCATCCTGGGCGGTGTGCTGGCCGCCGGCGCCGAAGCCGGGGTCACCGTCGCGGTCAGCCAGCGCGAACTGAGCCGGCCGGGCCGCAGTGAGAGCTCGGCGGCCTGGGTCCGCAGCCTCACCGCCAAGAAGCGGACGGCGGTGATCGACGTGGTCGACGACGTCCGCCGCGGTGACCTGGCCGCGTTCGCCCGGTCGAGACTGCCGTTGGTGGTGCTGGATCCGTTGAGCCTGCCCAAGCGGGAGATCACCAGTATCGGCACCACGAACTTCTCCGGCGGTCTGACCGCCGTCCAGCATCTGTTGGGCTCTGGGCCACACCGAGATCGCCTATCTCGGCGCCTCGGGTGACTTCGTCTTCAACCAGGCGCGACTGGCCGCCTACCGGGCGGCGTTGGAGACGGCCGGCGTCCGGGCGCCCGACGGCTATGTCCGGTGTGGTGACTACGACTACCAGGCCGGCGTCACCGGCGGTGGGGCGTTGCTGGATCTGCCCGACCGCCCCACGGCGATCTTCGCCGCCACCGACGAAAGCGCCGCCGGGGTGATCGAGGCGGCCCGGCTGCGCGGGTTGCGGGTGCCGGAGGACCTGAGCCTGGTCGGTTTCGACGACGCCCCGCTGGCCCGGCTGTTGTCGCCGCCGCTGACCACCGTGCGTCAGCCGCTGCACGAGATGGGCCGGGTCGCACTGCGGACGGCGCTGCGGCTGGCCGCCGGTGAGACCCTCGATTCGCACCACGTGGAACTGGCCACCGAGTTGGTGGTGCGCAGCTCGACCGCCCCGCCGCCGAGCTGACCGGCTGAGCGGCGAGCTCCCGGCCGGATCTATCGTCGGGTCGAACACCGATCAGCTCGGACAGGAGGATGGAATGCGGATTCTCGTCACCGGGGTCAGCGGCCAGGTGGGGTTACTGGTCGCGGCCGGTCTGCAGGCCGCGGGCGTCGACGTCCGCGGCGGATCCGGTCACCCGGACCGGGCGGGTGAACGTCCCTACCCGGTGGTCGAGGTCGATCTCGGCCGGCCCGAGACGCTGCGGCGGCGCTGGACGGCGTCGACCGGGTCTTCCTCTACGCCCGGGCGGAAGAAATCGAGGCCAACTGGCCGAGCTGCGGCGGGCCGGGGTCGAACGGATCGTGGCCATGACGTCGGCGTCGGTCGAGATGACGGGGGAGTTCGCGCTGTCGACGCAGCTGCGGGCGGTGGAGGCGGCCTTCGACGAGGCCGGGTTGCCGATCAGTTCGCTGCGCCCCGGGGTCTTCGCCTCCAACACCCTCGGTTGGGCGCCGGCGATCCGGCACCAGGGTGCGGTGACGCTGCCCTACCCCGGCGTCGAGGTGAACCCCATCCACGAGGCCGACATCGCCGACGCCGCCGTCCACTGGTTGACCGGGGACGAGACACCGCCACGTTCGGCCCTGATGGGCGGGCCGCAGAGCATCACCATGCGGGATCAGGTCGCCGTGCTGGCCGAGGGCCTGGGCCGGCCGATCGAGTGCCGCGAGGTCGGTCCGGACGAGTGGCGCACGCTGATGGCCGCCACCATGCCGGAACCGATGATCCAGGCGATGCTCGAGATCTGGTCGGCCACCGACGGGGTGCCGCAGGACGTCACCCACACCGTGCGCGAGATCACCGGGCAGGACGCGCGGACGTACGGCCAGTGGGTGGCCGACCACCGCGGCGACTTCGCCTGAGGGCCTGACCGATCCCCGGCGGTGCGCCCGGGCGGCGTGGCTAGCCGGACAGATCGATCGAGCCGACGGGCGGGCTGAGGAACTCGACCCGGCTCTGCACCACGTACTGCCGGATGGTCGCCAGGAAGCGGGCCGTGTGCGGGGTCGCCTCGTGGGCGGCGTGCGCGGCCCGGTCGGCGTAGACCTCGTAGAACACCCGGGCGAGGGGCTCGTCGTCGACCTTGTGGGTGGCGTAGACGAGGGTGCCGGGCTCCCGTTCGGTGATCAGCGGCAGCGTCTCGGCCAGCAGGTCGTCGAAGGCGAGAGCCGCCTCGTCGTCGCGAAGATCGAACCGGACCACCAGAGCGAACACGGGTTCAGTCTCGCACCGAGGGCGTCCGAACAGCGAGTCGGCCGAAGGTCGCGCGCAGCACTGAAGACAGCTGTTCGGCATTGGTGACCGGATCGGAGAGGCGATGGCGCAGTCGACGTCTGCCGTCCAGGCCATCTCCGCCAGGTCGAAGCCGCTGGCCGGCACGCCATCCGGCCAGGGTGAACGGGGACGCGGGGTCCGGATGCGCCGCATGTCGGCCAAATCTGCCTGTTACGTGTAAATTGCCGCGGGTGACTTCAGCATCGCGGTCAGGTTCGGCCGACGTCGGCGTGATCGGTTTGGGTGCGATGGGACGTCAGGCTGCTGCCGTTCTGGTGCAGTCGGGTCACGCCGTCCGTGGCTTCGATCCGGTCAAGGGCGCACGTCAGGCGGCGGCCGCGGTCGGGGTCAGCCTGGCTGATTCGGCTGAGGAGGTCTCGGCCTGCTCCGTCGTCCTGTTGTCCCTGCCCACCCCACAGCATGTCCTCGACGTCGTCGGAGGGCTGGGGGCCGGGCTGAACGGAACACTGATCGCCGACCTGTCCACCATCGATCCGGCACAGCGCCGGCCGGGCGGCCGAGATCGTGGCTGCGGCCGGGGGACGCTACGTCGACGCACCGGTGCTCGGTCGACCCGATCGGGTGGGCGGCTGGACACTGGTGGCCGGCGGTTCGGAGAGTGACGTCGAGCAGCTGCGTCAGCTCGCGGTCGGGACCTTCGCCAGGGCAGTCGAACGGGTCGGCGAGGTCGGCGCCGGATCCACGCTGAAGATCTGCAACAACCTGATGTTCGGCGCGATCAACGCCGTCAGCGCCGAGGTGATCGAGCTGGCCGAGGCGTGCCGGCATCGCGGCCGACCGCTTCGCCGGGATCGTCGCCGACTCGGGGGCGGCAACCGTCTCGCCGTTGTTCCGCGACATCGCCCCGAAGATGGCGGCCGGCAGCTACGAGCCGACCTTCTCGCTTCGCCTGCTGCACAAGGATGTCGGCCTCGGGCTGCAGATCGCCGCAGCCGCCGGACGATCGGTCCCGGTCTCCTCGGTGGTGGGCCGGCTGGTCGGCGCCGCCCTCGACGACGAACTGGGCGAGGCCGACACCTCCGCCCTGATCGAGACCTACCGCCGCACCCGCGGCAGGCCCTGAGTCACGGCATCCGTCCACACCTTCGACCCACGCCTTCGACCCACACACCTTCGACGATGCAGGAAACCATGAGCGCCATCACCGTCCGCAGCCCGCGCGACATCATCGACTACGTCAACGACCATCCGAGCGGAACGCGGCGCACCAAGACGCTGGCCGTGATCGCGCTCGGCGGCATCTTCGTCGACGCCTACGACTTCACCAGCCTGGGTCTGGGGATCAAGAGCCTGACCGCCCAGTGGGGCCTGAGCGCCTTCCAGGTCGGGCTGTTGACGTCGGTGATGGCGTTCGGGGCGCTGGTCGGCGCTCTGGTCGGCGGCCCGCTGGTCGACCGGGTCGGGCGCTACAAGCTGTTCGTGATCGACCTGATCCTGTTCGTGGTGGCGGCGATCGCGGCCGCGCTGGCGCCCGACTTCGCCTTCCTGGTGGTGTTCCGGTTCTTCCTCGGTCTCGGCGTCGGCATCGACATGCCCGCCTCGTTCAGCTTCGTCGCCGAGTTCACCAACAGCAAGCGCAAGGGCGGTTACGTCAACTTCTGGCAGGCCATGTGGTACTTCGCCGTCGTCGGTGCGGCGGTGATCGCGATCCCGATCTATCTGCTCGGGGCCGACCAGAGCCTGTGGCGCTGGCTGGTGGGGCTCGGTGCCGTGCCCGCGGCGATCGTGCTGATCATGCGGCTGCGCTACACCGAGGAGAGCCCGATGTGGGCGGCGAACAACCTCGGGGTGCAGGAGGCGGCGAAGATCCTGGAGAGCAGCTACCAGATCGAGGTCGAGGTCGACCAGGAGTCGGCGGCCCGCTACCGGGAGTCGCAGGAGCAGACCCGGACCGAGTCGTCCCTGAGCCGGCTACGGGAGATCTTCACCCCCGCCTACCGGGCCCGGACGTTGCTGGCCTCGCTGATCTCGGGCACCCAGGCCGCGCAGTATTTCGCGGTCGGCTTCTACATCCCCACCATCGCAGGACTCTTGTTCGGCGACGGCCTGCTCTACACCATCCTGGCCACGATCGCGATCAACGTGTTCGGCATCTTCGGCGGTATCGCCCAGTCCCTGCTGACCGGCCGGTTGAGCATGCGGTTGCTGGCCGGGTTGGGCTACGGGCTGATCATCGTCTGCACGGTCTCGTTGGCCGTCTTCACCGGCGCGGTCAGCGCCTTCGTCTCGGCGGTGTTGATCGCGTTGTTCGTGCTCGGTCAGTCGTTCGGGCCCGGCCCGCAGGGCAAGACGATGGCGGCCCTGTCCTTCCCGACCCGGCTGCGGGGCACCGGCACCGGCTGGGCCGAAGCGATGTCGCGGGTGGGCAGCATCATCGGCTTCTACGTCTTCCCGTTGCTGATCGCCAATCTGGCGTTGCGCGGGACGATGGCCTGGCTGACGATCATCCCGGTGGTCGGTCTGCTCGCGGTGCTGTTGATCAAGTGGAACCCGTTGACCACGAACGTCGAAGACGACGACCTCTCGCGGCGCTCAGCGGTTCAGCTCGGCTGAGCGTGCTGCGCCCGGATCGAGCCGATCCCGCAGCCGGACGATGTGGGCCCGGGCCGTCGCCTCGGCGGCGTCGGGGTCGCCGGCCTTGATCGCCACCAGGATCTTCTGATGGTCGGCCACGGCCTGCCGGGGTCCACCGGCCACCGCGGTGGTGTGCATCGCGGCCTGGATCTGGGACTGGATCTGGTCGAGCCAGTCGATCAGCAGCGGGTTCTGCGAGGCGCGTCGAACCACCCGGTGGAAGTCGCCGTCGTGCCGGATCAACGCGTCGATGTCACCGGTCCGGACTGCGGCGCGGTGGTCGCGCATGATGCTCGCCAACTGCTGGTGGGTGACGGAATCCGCACGTTCGGCGGCGAGCCGCGCCGCCGTGCCCTCCAGCGGTTCGCGGACCTCGTAGAGCCCGACCAGCTCGGACAGATCGGTGCCGGCGACCATCGCGCCCCGACGGGGGGACTCGGTGGCCAGTCGCTCGGTCACCAACCGGGCGACGGCCTCGCGGACCGGGCTGCGGCTGACCTCCAGCTCCCGGGCCAGACCCGGCACGCTCAACCTGCTGCCGGCCCGCGGCTGCCGTCGAGGATGGCGCGCCCAGGAGCCGGCCGTACACCTCGTCGACGATCCGCGGTGCCCCGGTGATCGGGGCCAGCCCGGAGCCGTCCCGGACGACCATCAGTGGTGTCCGGCGTCGGCGTGCGTTACATGTAGCATGTAGAAACTCTACTCACGAGACTCTCTGCTCCCGAGTTGAAGGTGGCGCTCATCCAACAGGTCAGGCTCGAATACGGCGACGGCTTCTACGACACCGAGGTTCCCGATTCGGCCCGGATCATCCGGGCCGGGCAGGCCCATGGACGAGCCCGCCCCACTTGCCGATCCGGTCGCGGCCACCCGGGAGGCCATCAGCCGGCCGCTTGGGATGGCGCCGATCGGTGACCTGGTCGGCGCCGGATCCCCGGGTCACCATCGCCATCCCGGACCGGGTCAAGGGCGGCACCCAGCCGACCGCGCACCGCCGGGTCGCCACCGCGCTGCTGCTCGACGAGCTGGAGCAGTCCGGGGTCAGGCTGCGTGACGTCACCCTGGTGTGCGCGATCGGGTTGCACCGCAAGAACCGACCCGAGGAGTTCGCGTCCTTCCTGGGGGCGGAGACCATCGACCGGCTCGACCCGCAGCAGTTGGTCAACCACGACGCCGAGGACCCGGACGGCATCGTCGACGCCGGTCGGTCGCCGCTGGGCGACGTGGTCGAGATGAACCGGCTGCTGGTCGACTCCGACCTGACCATCGTCCTCGGGCACACGGCCGGCAACCCGTACGGCGGCTTCAGCGGGGGCTACAAGATGCCGGCCACCGGGCTGACCACCTGGCGCTCGATCCGCGGACATCATTCGCCGCCGACCATGCATCGGCCGGATTTCGTACCGCCCAGCACACACAGTCATTTCCGCGATCAGCTCCGCTCCATCGGCCGGACGATGGAGGCGGCGATGCCCCGTCAGTTCTTCGCCGTCGACGCCGTCCTCGACTCGCAGAGTCGCCAACTGGCGGTCGCCGCCGGGGCGATCCCCGAGGTGGAGCGGGCGACCTGGCCGGTGGCCGGGCAGCGGACCGAGGTGGTCATCGACGGGCCGCCGGCCGACGTGCTGCTGGTGGGGATGCCGCGCAGTTTCCACTACGGCAACGGGATGGGTTCCAACCCGCTGTTGATGATGCAGGCGATCGGGTCGTCGGTGGTCCGGGCGAAGAAGGCGCTGCGGCAGGCGCCGGTGGTGATCGCCACGTCGGTCTGCGACGGTTGGTTCAACGCCGAGGAGTTCCCCGCCTACCCGCTGGTCTACGAGCGGCTGCAGCAGGTGAACTCGGCCGGCGACCTGATGCAGTTCGAGGACGAGATCAGTACCGATCCGCAGTGGACCGACCGCTACCGCCACCAGTGGGCCTATCACCCGTTCCACGCGTTCTCGATGTCCTACATGGGCGGCCTGGCCCGGCTGAACACCTCGGCCGTGTTCGTCGTCGGCGCCGAGCAGCCCGGCTACGCTCGCGGGATGGGGGCGATCCCGAGCCCGTCGGTGGAGGCGGCCCTGGACGAGGCGGCGAAGTACGTCGGGCGGGATCCGAATCTGCTGGTGATTCCCGAGTTGTCGAAGCCGGCCTATCACCTGGCCGTCCGCTGACCTACGGCCTTGAGTTTCTGGTTCACTGAGTCCATGGAGCCCGGGCTTGTACGAACGAGTCGTGACTCGTGCCTTGGCTGCGCGGTTGATCGACGTCGACGACGCTGAGATCCACCACGTCGACCCGGCCGACCAGGCGCAGGTGCTGTCCCGTCACGTCGAGACCGCGGTGCGGCGGGTGCTCGATTCCACCCGGGATCCCGAGCGGCGCTTGCTGTTGGTCGAGCAACTGCTGGACGTGTTGGCCGAGTCCGATGAGGTGGTGCCGACCCCGGGACGAGTCCGTATCTGTGTGCGGGCCCGGCGCACCACGTACAGCATGTCGGCGAGCGGCCGATCGCGATCACCTGGCGGCTCGACCACCCACTGCCGGCCGATCTCTTCACCGCCATGACGGTGGCGGCGAGCTGAGGTGGGCTGAGCGAGCTGAGGCTAGGGGCGGTGGTCGACCAGCTGATGGAGAGCAGTGCGGGTTTCGGGGTCGGTGGAGTAGACAACAGTTCCGACCATCCCGCGGGTCAGCAGCACTTTGTAGACGTTGCGCACCAGTAGGTCGAAGTCGGTGTCGGTGACCGCCTTGGTGTTGCGGAAGTCCGGGTCGCGATTCGTCGAGCGATCGCTGGTCAGCCGGCCGTCGCGCCACACCAGGTCGGGGCCGAGGATGACGCCGTTCCAGTCGTACTCGAATCCTTGGGCGGTGTAGACGCAGCCGACCTGATCGATGCCGCCGTGCTCGAACGCCCACAGCGGCGCGGGTGGCACGTTGCCGATCCGGCGGTCCGATTTCGAGTTCCACGGCATTGCCCAGTCGCCGATTTGGACGTCACGGACCAGGGTGCCGTCCCTGGTCGGATCGCTCCACCGCCAGCAATAGCCCGCCGTCATTCGAGCCGTATAACCCTCACCGGCCTTCGCGCGGATTCGCGTTTCGAGGTCGGCCGGGCTGTCGGCGAGCTCCACCCGGAAGTGTTCGTCGCCGGACCACGGGATCGGCCCACCCAAGGTCAGACCGAGCAGTCGCTCGACCCACTCGACGTAGCCGAGGCTCCCGCCGCACCGGTACTGCTCTCCCAGTTCGACGATGTGACAGTCCAGTCCGAGATCTTCCGCCGCCGACCGGATGCTCTGCACCGAGCCCTGCTCGCCGGGCCTGACCACCTGGTTCTGGTCGAGCAGGAACACCGGAACTCGGGCGGCAGCGATCAATTCGTCCAACTGTGAGCGATCGGTTCTGAACTCTGCCTTGGTGTAGCGGTTGACCGATGTCTCCCGGATGCGATGTGCCTCGTCGAGGATGAGGACGTCCAAGCTGTTCTGCTCTGCGGCCATGAACGAGTTGAAGTATTTGAACACTTTTTGGACGCGAGGGGCGCGGTGGCCGGCCACCTTGCGCAGGGTCTGGGTGAACGATCGGGATCCCGTGGCGTGGAGCACAGTGCGGCCTTCCCGAGCCAGGTCGCCCAGTAGTGACAGCGCCACCACGCTCTTGCCACTACCCGGGCCGCCGGTGACGACGATCACCGATTTGTGATCCGATTTTCGGGCTCGATCGACTTGATGCTTCACCAAATCCACCGCCAACTGCTGCCCGTCCTGCAGGACGAACTGCTCGCGCACCCGGACTTCGTCGGCGGCTACGGCCAACAAAGGCCGAGACGGCGCTACTGCCGAGGAAAGCAGTCGGTCGGCAGCGCCGGCGCCAGGTTCATCGGTGGCGAGGCGGCTGCGCAGGAAACTCAGGAACTTGCCACGGTCTGCGCCGGTGAACAGTTGGCCTTCGCGATCGAGCGGCACCTGAAACAGATCTTGGACCTGAGTGGTGTCGATGACGTTGTGCAGGTATGCCGCGCCCGCCACCAGATCGTCGTCGGAGAGGGCTCTGGTGAAGTCGGTGAGGTATTCGCAGTAACCACGGACCTGGCGTGCCGGGTGCAGTTTGGGCCCGCCCGGCATGCCGTCGACGACCACGAGATTGTCGTCGTCCTCCCAGCGGTGGGCCGACGTCCATTGCTTGAGTTCGATCACCACGTAGGAGTCGCGGCCGGTGCCGGGGTGCTTGCCCGCCAAGACGGCGTCGGCCCGTTTGGACGACAACGGCAACTGGTGCTCCAGCAACACCTCCACGCTGCCCAGCCCGGCGTCGATCAGATCGGCCGAGAGCACCGGGATGCTTCGCTCCCAGGACCGGACTTCCGACGGCGACGTGCGGCGCCCGTGTTCGTACAGGGCTTGCCTGGTCAGCGTCTCGGCCACAGAGCCAGTAGACGCCGCGAGCGAACGGGCGGAATAGCGGACAGCCAACGGGGGACCCCAGACAGCACGAAATCTCGTGCGGGTGGGGGCATGGTGTGCGCGTCACGTCCGGCAACGCGCGCCCGTCGGGCCGCTCCTGGAGGATATCGGTCAGGCTGAGGCCATGAGCGACTTCGACGCGCTGTCCGATGAGATGCGGCAATTCGTGACCGAGCGGAACTGGGATCAGTTTCACGACCCCAAGTCGCTGCTGTTGGCGATGACGGCGGAGGTCGGTGAGTTGTGCGAGCTCTTCCAGTGGCTGCCGGCGGATCAGGCTCGAGCTGCGGCTAAGGCCGAGCCGCGAGTCGGAGCGGTGGCCGACGAGATGGCCGATGTCCTGCTGTATCTGATCGCCCTAGCCAACACGCTGGATGTCGACCTCATGGCCGCGGCCCGGAGCAAGCTGGAACGCAATCGCAGCCGATTTCCAGTCCGCGCAGTCTCGGGGACGGCGCCGACTCGTCCTCATCATTCGGGGCAAGACCTATAGACGAGAACAATGATGATGTGCGGCCGACCAGGGACGACGTCGCTACGCTCAGCCCAGCCAAAACCCCCACGGAGAGCAGGGCCCACGATGCACGCGTCACGACGCCGTCCGCTGAAGATCGCAGTGATCGCGATCCTGTCCACGGTCGCGCTGCTCGTCCCGGTGTCGATCACCCCCGCCGGCGCGGCGACGCCGGGCCCGGCGCCCGTGATCAGACTGCTCGATCCGGAGGGCAGCATCAAGGTGGACTGCGGCCCGTTGCCCGAGGGTGCCACCGCGTTCGAGGCAGTAGGACAACGCACCGGTGGCCCGGTCGAGCGGGCCGCGTTGCCGGCGGGGGCGACCTCCATCACGGTGTCGATCCGGTTGGACGTCGTCTACCAGATCGCCTGCCGCAGCCGATCCGCCGGCGGCTGGAGTCCGCTCAGCGCGATCACGACCACCCGCTATCCCGATCTCACCCTGCCGGTCCTGCGGGTCGACACCACGAACAGCGCACCGATCGTCTCTCGGGACGACTACCTGAAGGCTCAGGTGTCGGTGAACCCGAACGGGGCCGCAGGTGTCCCGGCCCTGACGGCGAGCGCCAAGATCCGCGGCCGCGGCAACTCCACCTGGATCGCCCCGACCGACAAGAAGCCGTACAAGCTGAAGCTGGACGCGGCTGCGCCGCTGCTCGGGCTGCCGGCCGACAAGAACTGGGCGCTGCTGGCGAACTACTACGACCGGACCATGCTGCGGGAAGCGCTCGCCTTCTCCTGGGGCAACGCGTCCTCGCTGGCCTGGACGCCGCGGACGGTCTTCGTCGAGTTGATCCTGAACGGTGACTACCGCGGGGTGTACCAGGTGGCCGAGACCGTCGACGTCGCCCCGAGCCGGGTCGCCGTCGACCCGATGAGTGCCACCGACGACGCCGGTGCCGCGCTGACCGGTGGTTATCTGGCCGAGATCGACGCCAAGGCCGGCACCCAGTACGGCGACCCGGGCGACGTCACCCACGTCAGGGGTGCCCTGAGCGGAACCCCCTTCACCATCAAGGATCCCGACCCGCCGACCGATGCGCAGATCGGCTATCTGCAGCAGCAGATCGACACGGCCGAGAACGACATCGCTGCCGACGCCAACGGTGATCCGCAGGCCTACGCCCGGTTGGGTTCCGAGCTCGATCTGCAGAGTTTCGCCGACTGGTACGTGATCTCGGAGATGGCCCGGAACTACGACTCCTGGTATTCGAGTTCGTATCTGTACAAGCCGCGTAACGGCCCGCTGACGATGGGCCCGCTGTGGGATTTCGACCTCTCGATGGGCACCTACTTCTTCTCCAAGCAGCCCTCGGACGACGCCTGGGTGCGCGGTCGTTCGCCCTGGTTCGACTACCTGCTGAAAGATCCGCGGTTCCTGGCCCTGGTGAAGAGCAGGTACGCCGTGCTGCGCCCGACCATCGTCGGCGCGAACCGGACGATCGACGGGCTCGACCGCCAGATCCGGACCGCGCGGGCCAACGACGCCGTCCGCTGGGGCTACACCGAGAATCTGGACGGGCAGGTGTCCGAGCTGCGGCAGTGGCTGTCGGCCCGGCAGCGGTGGTTCGACGCGACCTATCGCTAGGCGGCGAGCGCCTCGGCGACGTCCGCGTCGGGCTGCCCGGTGAGTCGGCGCCGGACGTTCTGCCGGACGAGTTCGGCCGAGAGCAGCCAGACCGCGTGGCCCAACGCCTCGGAGATGTTCTCCTGCGCCGGTAGCGCGCTCAACGCCGGGGTGAGGCCGAGCAGCGGCATCACGATCAGGTGGAAGACGACCCAGACGCCGAGCCCGTAGACGATGCCGAGCCAGAGCTTCACCCCGGGCAGGAACTCCGCGACCACGGCGTAGAACAACACCACCACGATCGAGAAGCCGAAGTGCACGAGCAATGAGCCCCAGTTCACTTCTTGGCCGGAGAAGTGGAACGTCAACCGGTCGGCGTTCACGCCCAGATCGTTGAGCATGATCAGCGGCTCCTGATCCCGGTCAGGGGTCCGAGGTGGCAGCAGTTGTTCCCAGCCGAGCTTGACGAAGCCGGAGATGACGCCGGCGATCAGTCCGGCGATCAGGGCGGGGCCGATCCGGCGGCGGGCCGGGTCAGCACGGCGGAAGAGCGGCAACACGGTCTTCTCCTTCGGGGGCAGGGTGTGTTGCCTCAGGGTAGGAAGCGAACCTGTGTCCAACTGATGATTTCGCCGGGACGCAGACCACCGATCCGCTCGGGCCGCCTTGGCGAACTTCCCGTGGCAGAACAGGTTGAACTCCTCAGCGTGCCGGGCCGCAACACTGTTCCGGGACAGTCCCCGAGCCTGCGTCGTGCCCGTTGATAGCGTCAGAGTTCGTTTGGTTCGCCGATCGGAGGTTCAGATGACGTCAACCGTCTCGGCTCGGCTCGATCGGCTGCCGCTCTCGCGGGTGCACTACCGGCTGTTGGTCATCGGGGGTCTCGGCTACACCTTCGACGGGATGGACGCGGCCATCGTGGCCTTCCTGCTGACGGACCTGAAGCGGGTCTTCGAGCTGTCCAACACCCAGCTCGGCCTGGTCGGGCTCGGCCACGCCGTTCGGATTTCTGTTCGGTGCCGTGCTGGCCGGCATCCTGGGCGACCGCATCGGGCGCAAGAAGGTGATGCTGATCGCGCTGGCGGTGTACGCCGTGTTCAGCATCGTGGCGGCGCTGTCGCCGTCCTACGGAGTCTTTCTCGGTGCGCGGGTTTTCGCCGGGATCGGCACGGGGGCCGAAAGCGCGATCATCGCGCCCTACCTGTCGGAGTTCGTGCCCGCCAAGCGCCGGGGCTGGTTCGTCGGCGCACTGGCCGGCTTCTTCTCCTTCGGCTTCCTGGCCGCCGCGGTGATCGGGCGTTTCGTGGTGCCCTCCTCCGACGACGGGTGGCGCTGGGCCCAGGTCATCTCGGCGGTGCCGATCGTGTTGGTGCTGTGGTGGCGTCGTGGGTTGTCAGAATCGCCCCGATGGCTGGCCGCGCAAGGACGGGTGGCCGAGGCAGACCAGGTCGTGACCGGGATGGAAGAGGCCGTGGTCCGGCAGACCGGGCAAGCTCTGCCACCGGTGCCGGCGACTCACGACGCCGACGAAGCAACGCCGAGTGTGAGGGTGCTCGACGCGCTGCGCTATCTCTGGAGTGCCCGGATGCGCCGTCGGACGTCCGTCACCTGGCTGATCTGGTTCGTCATCACCTTCTCCTATTACGGCTTCTTCTCCTGGATCCCGACCCTGCTGGTCGGCAAGGGCATCACCGTGACCAAGAGCTTCACCTTCTCGATCATCATCTACGCGGCGCAGATCCCCGGGTACTTCTCGGCCGCCTGGGTGAGTGAGCGGATCGACCGGAAGAACACGATCGCGGTGTATCTGACCGGTTCGGCGCTCTCGGCGCTGTGGCTGTCGCAGTCGAGCAGCCCGCCGCAGATCCTGCTGGCCGGGGCGGTGCTGTCCTTCTTCCTGAACGGCACCTACGCCGGCGTCTACGCCTACACCCCCGAGGTGTTCCCGACCTTCATCCGCAGCACCGGGACGGGTCTGGCCAGCGCCTTCGGCCGGATCGGCAGCATCATCGCGCCACTGATCATCGGGATCACCGCCACCTCGTGGGGCTTCGTCGGGGTCTTCGGCCTGACCACCGCCATCCTGGCCATCGGGGTGGTGATGACGTTGATCTTCGCGGTGTCCACCAAGGGCCGGGCGTTGGAGGACATCAACCACCGGCAGGCCGAGGCGGTCCGATCGTGACCGAGCCGTCGGCGTTCACCGACCCCGCGGAGCAGGTGCGCGCGCAGATCGGGTTCCGCCTGTTCACGGTGCTGGGCTGGGTGCCGCAACGTCGTGCCCTGCGTCGGCTCTGGTCCAGTGAGGGCTCCAGCTATGCGGTCGGCGGGGAGAAGACGACGGAGGTCGACCCCGGCTGGCTGTCGGACCGGGTCGATGAGCAGCGTCCGTTTCTGGGTGCTGATCGTGCGGCCGTACGGACCGCTTTCCACGACTACGCACTGATCGAGAGTCTCGGCTGCGGTGCCGTACTGAACACGACGGTCGTCGACGAAGGCCGAACGCTGGCCGTGCTCAGCGTGCTGGATGCCGAAGGCGCGTACACCAGCGTTGATCTCGCGCGACTCGTCGAGATCACACCCACCTTCCTGCCCGCCGTGCGCGCGGCGATGAGCCCTGATCCGTCAGAAAGGCGATCATGAACGAGAACCTGCTGATCCGTAACGCCACGCTGCTCGACCCGGTCACCGGTACCTACGCCGAGACCGACATCCGGATCGCCGACGGTTCGGTGGTGGAGGTTGCGCGCGGGCTGAGCGCACCGGATGACGTCCGCTCGCTCGATCTGGCCGGGGCGCACGCGCTGCCCGGCCTGATCGACTGCCACGTCCACGTGATCGCCGCGACCGCCAACCTCGCCGATCTTCGCCGCTGGCCGCAGTCGCTGGTGGCGCTGCACGCGGCGCGAGCCATGGGCGACATGCTGCAGCGCGGGTTCACCACCGTCCGCGACACCGGCGGCGCCGACGTCGGTCTCGCCCGGGCCCAAGCCGAGGGCGTGATCACCGGCCCGCGGTTGCTCTACTGCGGGCACGCCCTCTCTCAGACCGGTGGACACGGCGACGACCGCCAGCCCGGTGAGGATGTGCTCGCCCCGGTCTGCAGCTGCGCAGCTCTCAGCCGGATCGCCGACGGCGAGGCCGCCGTTCGCACCGCCGCCCGGGACGAACTTCGCAAGGGCGCAACGCATCTGAAGGTGATGGCCTCGGGCGGCGTGGCCTCACCGACCGACCGGATCAACTCGTTGCAGTACTCCGAGGGCGAGTTGAGGGCCGTCGTCGAGGAGGCGCAAGCGGCCGACCGTTACGTGGCCGCACACGCCTACACGCCGGCGGCGATCGCCCGGTCGCTGCACGCCGGCATCGCGACCATCGAGCACGGCAATCTGCTCGACGACAGTTCGGTGGCCTTGCTGTTGGAGTACGACGCCTCGGTGGTGATGAATCTGGTCACCTACTGGGCGATGCAACACGAAGGCGCCCGGCACGGACTTTCGGCCGACTCGCTGGTCAAGAACGACGAGGTGCTGGAGGGCGGACGCAAGGCGCTGGAACTGGCGACCGCCGGGGGCGCTCGGGTCGGTTACGGCACCGACTTACTCGGCGACATGCGCCGGCACCAGAGCCAGCGAGTTTCGGCTGCGGACCGAGATCATCTCGCCGCTCGACGTGATCCGCTCGGCCACCAGCACCGCCGCCGACATCGTCCGGCTGACCGGGCTCGCCGGCGTCGTCGCTCCGGGGTCGTACGGGGACCTGATCGTCACCGACGCCGATCCGCTCACCGATATCGGCGCGCTCGCCGAGCCCGACCGGCTGCGGCTGGTGGTGCAGGGTGGCGCGGTGATCCTCGATCGTCGGTCGTAGTCGCCCTGCGGTGTGGTGCGAGAGCGGTCTAATTTGGGCTGTCAAACGGTACAGTTAAGAGCTGTCAGATGGTATAGATAACGTCTGCCGAACGGTACAGGCAGGCCCTTGAGTCAGTGACCATGGATCTGTTGGCGGCCCGTGGACTGCGCCGACGGATGGCACGACTACAAGCCAGCTGATCTGCCTGGCCGAGGCCTGTCGTGACCGCAGCGATGTCGGTTTCCGGGCCAGCAGCGCCTGGGCTCAGCTGTCGACCGCCTGCCACCACCACGCGTACGGGTTGGCCCCGACGGTGGGGGAGGCCCGACGGCTGGTCGACGAAGTGCGCTGGCTTCGTTCTGTGCGAGTGAGAGGAAAAGGTCTGTGAAGAGCGCCTGGCAACCCCCGAAACCCGTTCCCTGCCCGCAATGTCACCGGACCACTGGGGTCGTCATCGTCCGCGGCATGCCCGGGCCCGAGCTGATGGCTCTTGCTGACGAAGGGCGTGTTGCCCTCGGCGGATGTGTGGTCACGGAGGAACAACCTGACCGCCAGTGCCTGGAGTGTTACGCCGAGTGGTGATCGGTGATGGAGGTGGCCCGGTTGTATGAGTCGCCGTTCACCGACACCGCACCCCAGGGCCCGGAGATGATCTTCACCGAAAACTTCAGGGCGAACGGACGATACGTCACTCGTACGCCAGTGGTACGCCATATGGCTGCCAGGGCGCGGTCGGTGCTGTTCGTCTGACGTTCTCGCGGGCTTCACCTCCAGGCCAGCCGGACGTCACTACAGGAAACCGGCGTCGGGCAGCGTCGACTCGTGGTGACGATGACGGCTGTGCCGACCGAGGAGCTGACCGCCGTCAGGGGGCGGGTGACAGCCCACCTGCGGCGGGCCTGGCCGGTCTTCGCTGTCTTCGCCGCGCAGCGGGCGATCACCATCGTGTTCGTGGCGGGGCACGCCGGCGGCCTCGGCTCCCTGTCCCATCGCTGGGATGCCGGCTGGTATCTGCGGTTGGCCACCGGAGGCTACGTCTACCCGAACATCCTCGCGGACGGACGCGTCCACAACAGCAATCTGGCCTACTTCCCGATGTACCCCACGATGGTCCGCTGGCTCGCCGACACCGGACTGGTCTCGCCCGGGCAGGCGCTGCTCGGCGTCTCCTGGCTCGGCGGACTGCTCGCGGTCTGGGCGATCTTCGCGGTCGGCGATGCCTGGTTCGGCCGCAACTGCGGCATTGCCTTAGCCGCACTGTGGGGGATGGCGCCCGCGTCACTGGCCCTCACGATGGGGTACCCGGAGGGATGGTTCACCGCTGCCGCGGCTGCCGCGTTGCTGTGCCTCATCCGTCGCCGTCCGGGCTGGGCCGGCGCCTGCGCCCTCGTCGCCGGATTGTTGAGACCGTCCGCCGTGGCGGTGATCGCCATGGTCGGCGTCTATGCCCTGGTCGAGGTGGTGCACTGGGTGTGGTCTCGTCGTGGGCCAAGGGAGCCCGGGGCTGGGGCCGTGACGCGCTTCCCCGCGGCTGCGCTCGGCGGGGCGCTGTTGTCGGTCTCAGGGCTGGGCGCGTTCATGGCTTACGTCGCGGTGCGGACGGGCGACCCGTTCGGCTACTTCACCGTCCAGGCTCAGTGGGGCCAACACACCGCCGGTAGTCGCCGGCTACGGGACCGCGGTCGTCCACGGATTGTTCGAGCTCGGACACGATCTCGTTGGTGGCGGTGAACCTCGTGGTCTGCCTGGGATATCTGCTGCTGTTCTGTCTCATCGTGGGCGAGCGGCGGCTGGTCTGGGCCAGCGTCTTCGCCGCCGGTACGTTGCTGATGACCCTGACCCACGTCACCTTCCAGCACGTCTACGCCCGGCAGTTGCTGCCGGCTTTCGTCCTCTTGATCCCGCTGGCCAGGATGCCGGTCCCGCGGGTCGGGGCGGTCCTCGCGCTCACCGTCGGCAGCCTGGTCATGGGATGGGGGAGCGCGGAGTTCCTGTTGGCGCCCAAGGCTGCGATGTAGCGAGCGCCGACGGGGTCACTTTCGCCTCCGGGCCGAGTGGCACAGTGAGCGACATGAAGATCATCGGACTCGAGGAGCACTTCGTTCCACAATCCTTCCTGGACGTGTGGCTGGACCTGCCCAACGCCGAGAGGGACGGGCTGACCACTTTCGCTCAGGGCGAGGTCGGGGAGAAGCTGGCCGATCTGGGTGACGGCCGGATCGCCGACATGGACGCCCACGGCGTCGACGTGCAGGTGCTGTCGGTGAACAGTCCGGGGGTGCAGAACCTGACCCCCGACGTGGCCGTCGAGTTGGCCCGGGAGGCCAACGACATGGCGGCGGCCGCCGTCCGTGAGCACCCCGACCGGTTCCAGTTCTTCGCCACCGTGCCGACGCCTGACCCCGGCGCGGCGGCGACCGAACTCCGCCGGGCCGTGACCGAGCTCGGCGCCCCCGGCGCCCTGATCAACGGACGGACGGGCGAGCGCAACGCCGATCACCGCGACTTCGACGAGTTGTACGCCACCGCGGCCGAGCTGGGTGCGCCGATCTATCTGCATCCGCAGCTGCCGCAGGAGGGCGTCCGGCAGGCCTACTACGACGGGCTCGGCGACCCGCTCGATCTGTTGCTGGCCCAGTTCGGTCTGGGGTGGCACTTCGAGACCGGAGTTCAGGTCGTGCGGATGATCCTCTCCGGCACCTTCGACCGGCACCCGGAGCTGCAGGTCGTCGTCGGGCACTGGGGCGAGCTGGTGCTGTTCTACCTGGAACGCCTGCAGAGCCTGGAATCCATGGGTGGGGTGAAGCTCGATCGTCCGCTGGCCGACTACTTCACCCAGAACGTCTCCTACACACCCAGCGGCATGGTGAGCGAACGCTATCTGCGCTGGACGATGGAGGTCGCCGGCGTCGACCGGATCATGTACTCGGCGGACTATCCGTTCGTCCCGTTGGGCCCCGGCGTACCGCGGAAGTTCCTCGAGGACGCACCGATCAGCGCCACCGACAAGGAGTCCATCGGGCACGGCAACTGGGAACGCCTGACCTCTCGTTGAGGCTTGCTGCCGACCCGCCGGCTAGCGTCCGCCGGCCCGAACAGTCAGCCCAGGACAGGTCCCGAACTCACCGCCCTGACGCGAGCCGGACACGGTCGAACCGGCACGGGCCGGCCCCGGCCCGGGCTGGATGCGCGCGGGCCCGCAGGGCAAGCCGGCCAGGAAACCCGCGACCCAGGAGAGCGGCGCGTTCCAGTTGACGGTGATCTCGTTGGTCGAGAACGAGCCGATCCGGTCGATGTAACAGAACTGGCTGACGCAACCCTGCAGCATCGCGGCCGAGACCGGATCACCGCTGGTGGTGGTGGTCGAGTTCGGGCCGCCGGCGATCGTCCCCGGCGGCGGATGCGGCAGCGAGGAGTCCAGCGAGGCCGCGTACCAGCGGGTGTGCTCGTTCTCGGAGTAGACCGTGCCGTAGCCCGTCACGTAGGAGCGGTCCAGCGCGTTCCGGCCGAGCAGGTAGTCCATGCTGCCGAGCACCGCCTCGGCGTACTTTCGTTGCCCGCTGAGATCGTAGGCCGTGCCGAGCACCTGCATGATGTTCAGGATGGCCGAGTTCGAGCCCCAGACCCAGTCGCCGTCGTCGGGTCGGTAGGCCTGCCCGAAGCCTTCGCCGGCCTGGATCGCGGCGTAGCGGTCGGCGGCGCTGAGCACCGAGGCGCGGATCCGGTCGGCGTGCGGGATGTCGCTGGGGACGGTGGCCAGATCGAGTCGTCCGAGGCCGGCCACGTGGCCCCAGTCGAAGCCGCCGTCGTCGAAGACCGGGCCGGTGTTGTGCGGTGAGGCCTGTACCGCGGCGGCGTAGGTCTGCTCACCGGTGGTCAGATACAGCTCGGCCGCCGCCCAGTAGAACTCATCGCTGACGTCGTCGTCATCGTAGGGACCGCTGCCCGGGTTGGGATCCAGGGTCGCGTCCGCGGCCGGCGCGTACAGCTCCGGGGTCTTCACCGCGGCGGCGTAGGCCGTGCTGGCCGAACGGAGCAGCTGTCGGGCGAAGGCGGGATCCGAACGCCGGAACAGTCGTGCCCCCTGCGCGGCGGCCGCGGCCAGATTCAGGGTGGCCGCGGTCGAGGGGCGGAACAGGAACCGCTGTTGCGGATCGTCGGCGGGCAGCATCGGCAGCCCGGTCCAGTCGGCGTCGGCCACCTTGTGGTTGGCCATCCCCGCGTACTGCTGACCGGCCGGCACCTGCATCCTCAGCAGCCAGCTGAGCTCCCAGCGGATCTCGTCCAGCAGGTCCGGGGTTCCGTTGCCTGCTTCGGGAATCGCGAGGGTGCCGTCGGCGTAGGCGGCCGGATCGGCGTGACCGGTCTGCGTCCGCTCGTACTCCATCATCAGCTGGGCCACCGCGATCCCACCGTTGACGACGTACTTGCCGTGGTCGCCGGCGTCGTACCAACCACCGCTGACGTCGCGGGTTCCCTGGCACGTCCACGGTGTGGCGTACAACTTCTGCGCGTCGTCGCCGAGCGGCAGGCACCCGACGGCGGTGTCGCCCTGGTTGGGTGCGACGCCGACGTGGCCGGCTGCGCGTCCGTAGCCCGGCTCGAGGGCGTCGTCGATCGCGATGCCGCTGCGGTTGGTGTAGAAGAACGTCTTGCTCTGCCGGCGGAGCGGAGCGTAGAGATCGGTGGCGATGCTGAACGGGTAGCTGGTCTGGTCGCCGACCCGCAGGGTGTAGCCGGATCCCGTGGCGGTGAAGGAATCGAAGCTGATCTCCTGCACCTCGAGGCCGGCGCTCGGGACCGTGCCGAAGGCCCGCGTCCTGCCGGAGGCGACGATCCGACCGGCGTCGTTGCGCAACGTCCAGGTCTGCGGTGATCGGTCGTCGGTGACGACGGTGGCCGACTTGGGCCCGAAGGGCAGATAGCCGAGTTGGTTCACCCGGACGTCCGGCCCGACGTCGGGTTCGTAGGGCTGGGCGGTGGCGCCGCTGCGCAGGGAGACGTCGTCCAGACAGAGTCGGTAGCCGCTCGGGTTGGTGATGTCCTGCTGGAAGGTGACCTGGGCCTCGGGGTAGTCCTGGGTCGCGGTGAAGGTGTAGCTGAACGGTTGCGGTTCGGGGGTGAGGGCGATCTTCTCGGCCGGCAGGAACTCGGCGTAGTTGATGTCCGCGCCGCCCTGGATCGTCACCTTGACGTCGGAGGTGGTGGCCGGTTCGGTCATCGCCTCGAAGCTGAAGGCGTACGTCTCACCCGCGACCATCGGCACCGACTGCAGGATCCCCGCTTGGTAGGGCCCGGTGCCGGCCGGGACGTCGATGCAGCCCCGGCCGTCGACGATCGACGGGTTCGGGTAGGCGTTCCAGCCGGTGGTGTCGACATCGAAGGTGCCGTTGGTGATCAACTCCGGGCCCGGATCCGCGACGGCCGTCCCGGTGGGGACCAGCAAGGACGCGATCACCGCGAGGCCGGCGCCCAGGGCCAGCACCCCGCGGGTCGGTCGGGGGGTCAGGCGGGGTCTCGGACGCAGACGCGGTCGGGCCATCGGCAAACTCCTTCGTTCGCAGGCGATCTGGGGGCGGACCGCTGTCGGCAGTCTCGGCCCCGGCTGGAACGGTGTCAACCCGTTCGTCGCGGCGTGCTGCCCCGTCCACGGCCGCCTCGTCCGGACGCCCCGGATGTCTCGATCGGCCGGGTCGACCTCACGCGTCGACCGCCGTGCGGCCCGTCTCCGCGTCGTATCCCGCGCCGTATCCCGAGCCGTATCCCGGGACGTGGCGGACCAGCGCCCGGACGACCGATCCGGGCTCGACCGGACCGTCCTGGGCGTAGGCGATCACTCCGTCGGGCCGCACCAGTAACGTTCGATCGGCAGAGATCTCCGCCCGGGTCACCAGTGCGGTGTCGACGGCGACCGCCAGGTCGCTCGGCCCGGCCAGCACGAATCGACCGTCGACGAACGCTTCTCGCAGCGGGCGCGCATCGACCAGATCCAGATCCGGCACCAGCGAGCCGACCGGGCCGTCCCCGGGTCGCGGAACGGTTCGGGTGAGCCCGGAGATCTTCGTGGCCGTCAGGGTGGCGCCGTCCGGGGTCGCCATCAGGTCGGCCATGGCTTCGCGCAGCGGACCGTTCTTCGCTTCCGGCCGCATCAGCGCGATCTGGGCCCGGGTCCAGTCCAGCACCCAGGCGCCGGCCGGATGCCGTTCGGTGGTGTAACTGTCCAGCAGCCCTTCATCCGCCCGCCCGGCACAGACTGCGGCCAGCTTCCAGCCCAGGTTGGTCGCGTCGGCCAGACCCAGGTTGAGCCCCTGACCGCTGAAGGGGGAGTGGACGTGCGCGGCGTCACCGGCCAGCAGCACCCGGCCGCGGCGATAGGTCTCGGCCTGGCGGGCGTTGTCGGTCCAGCGGGTCGCATCGCCGACCACACGGCGGACGCTCACCGTGCTGCCGCTGACCCGCCGCAGCGAGCCCTCCAGCTCGGCCGCGGTCACCGGGGCGGACCGGTCGGCAGGCGGACCGTCGAACTCCACGGTGAGCACCCGGCCCGGCGTCGGCCCGTAGCAGTAGACGCCGCGGGTGCTCCAGTTCCAGCCCCGGGTCAGCGCGGCGTCGTCGTCGAGCTCGACGACGGCCTGACGTCCGGTGATCTCCGGGTCGGTGCCCGGGAAGTCGAAACCGACGCTGCGCCGGACGACACTGCGGCCGCCGTCGCAACCGACCAGCCAGGACGCCTCCAGCGTCTCGCCGTCGGTCATCACCCGAACACCCTGCGGCCCGGGTTCCACCGCCTGCACCTCGATCCCACGACGCACCTCCACCCCGAGCCGGGCTGCGTGCGCGGCCAGCAGAGTCTCGATCTCGGCCTGTTTGACCATGGTGGCGCCCAGCGCCTCCCGATGCCCGGCCAGCAGGGCGTCGTCCTCACGGACGCGGTCGGCCGGCAGCCACAGCCCGGCGAAATGTCCGGCACGGGAGGCCATCCGCCGCACGGAGCCCAGATCGCGATGTGGCCCGGCAGGACTGGTCGCCTCGCGGCCGCTCGCCGCCATCGACTCGATCAGCCGGTCGCTCGCCGCCCGCAGCTGCGGCAGGAGCCCTCGTCGTCCCAGCGCTTCGGCACTGGCCAGGTTGATCGAGCCGGCCTTGATGGTCGAACTGGGCTCTCCGAGGCGCTCGATGACCGTGACCTGCGCACCACCGAGCGTCAACTCGGCGGCGAGCAGCAGGCCCACCGGGCCGGCGCCGACCACGATCACGTCTCTCTGCTCGTCCGTCGTGATCATTCTCTTCCTCTCGTCGTGCGGGTCCGGGTCTTCTCGTCGACATCCTTATCACCGATAAGGATAGCTTATCGCTGATAAGCTCTCGTCCGTGGCCCGTCCCCAGCTCGACCGGAAGCAGATCGTCGCCGTCGCCCTCGATCTTCTCGACGAGGTCGGCCTGGACGGCCTGACCACCCGTGCCCTCGCCGCACGGCTGGACGTCCGGTCGCCGGCGCTCTACTGGCACTTCAAGAACACCGAGGATCTTCGGGCGGCGATGGCTGAGGCGATGTCGCTGCAACTGCCGCGGACGACCGACGACGACCGCCCCACCCGGCCGACCCGAGCGTGGGTCGCGAACCGGATGATCGAGCGGGGTCGGCTCTTCCGGGGGTTGTTGCTGTCGCGTCGTGACGGGGCCCGGGTGCATGCCGGGTCGCGGCCGCCCGCCTCTCGGCTCGACGACATCGAGTCGCAGGTCGACCTGCTCTGCCGGGTCGGCCTCACCCCACCCGATGCAGGCCGGATCACCCTGGCCGTCTCCCGGTTCGTGGTCGGGTGGGTGCTGGAGGAGCAGAGTGCGCTGACCGAGACCTGGGCGCCGGACCTCGCCGGGTATCCCCGGCTGGCCGCGGCGGCTGACGTGGACGCGGCTGAGTCCGCCGACCGCAACTTCGAGCTCTGTCTCGACGGTGTCGTACGGGGCCTGCTGGGGGTGCGGACGAGGTGACGGCCGGGCCCGGCAGCAAGTCCTTCGACGCCAACAGTGCCGAGTCCGGCGACTGGTTCAACGTGCTCGATTTGATCCGGGCGCGCGGCACTGACCCGGTGGTCAAGGTGGCGACCCACAACCGTCGCACCGGCTCCTGCTCGGTCCCGACTCGGTCGGTGGCGGTGTTCGTAGCCCGCTGACGCGGGTCGGCGCTGGTCGCGTCGGCCTGCGATGAGTGTTTCGTGATGGCCCGTTGACGGTCGACCGCAAACGGCCGAGCGACATCGGCATCAGGGACGAAGGCCGGGAACGACCTCGTCCGCCAGGTAGGCCCGCAGAAGGGGAACGTCTTGGGTGACCGTGCGCCAGACCCGGTGTGGATCGAGGTCGTCGTATTGGTGTGCGGCGAAATTGCGCATGGCGACAATCTGCCGCCAGGGTTGTGAGGGGAAGAGTTCGAGCACCTCTGCGGGGATCCGGTTGACGGCCTCCCCGATGCGAATAAGGCCCATCTCCACGGCCCATTGAGTCCGCACGTCGGCCGCGAAGGTGTCGACGTCGGGCGGGATCAGGCCTGCGAGGACGTCACAGACGGAAACCACTTGCTCTGCTGCATCGCGAGCCTTCCGCAGCGACTCGGTCACACCTCCACCGCTTCACTGAGCACCCGCTCGCGGATCCGCCCCTTGAGGGTGTCGACTGCGACGACGTCGACGTCGACCCGAAGCAGGTCGGCCAGGGCGAGTCGAAGTCCGACCTCGTCGAGCAGGGAGGCTTCATCGGTGAAGTCGACGAGGAGATCGAGGTCAGACCCGGGTTCATCGTTCCCGCGGGCGACCGACCCGAAGACCCGGGGTGCCACGGCGTGATACTCGACCACGAGGGCCCGGATCGAATCCCGATGCTGCTCGAGGCGCGCCGACGGGCGCACCGACAGCGCCCGGTTGATCCGTGCGAGCACCGGCGGGGAAGGACGTCGACGTCCGTTCTCGTAGGCCGACAGATTCGGCTGGGGCAGCCCGGCTGCGTGAGCCAGCTGTGACTGGCTCAGACCGGCAGCCTCCCGCTCCGCTCTGATATCCACGGTTCCAGCCTACGGGTGGATTATCGCCTGCGATATAGGTCGACAGATGCGGAGGCTGAGATGGCGAGGGGCGCGACATCGTGACATCTGGACGACTGTGCGAGATCGGCTGAGAGGGCGTGTGGCCGAACCCGATGCTCCGGTCCGGTGATGAAGGTGGCAACCGGATACTCGATCGGGCCGGCCAGGACCGGCTCGATACTCGGGCTTCGTCAGTCGCCGCTGTCCTCATCGGACCGGCGTCCGAGGTGGAGTGCGTCCTTGACCCGCGCCGCACCCTCCCCGACCACCGCCTTGGCCGAGTTCAAGATGACCGGTGTCTCCTCAGGATCACCCTTGAGCAGCGAGAGCGCGGTGTTCTTGGCGTATTCGAAGCTCACGTGGGCCGGCAACGGCGGCACGTTCTTGCTGACGTAGGCGTCGATGACGGTCACCCCACGGTGGGCGAAGGCGGCGTCCAGGGCCGGGCCCACCGCGTCCTCGGTCCGCACCTGGATGCCCTGGAACCCGAGCAGTTGCGCCCATCCTGCGTAGTCGACCGACTCCACCTCTTGCGAGGTGTCCCAGACGGGGTTGCCGTCCTCGGTCCGCATCTCCCACGACACCTGGGTGAGGTCGTCGTTGTGCATGATCACGATGATCAACTGCGGGTTCTCCCACTGCTGCAGGTATTTCTTGATGGTGATCAGCTCGTTCATACCGAGCATCTGGAAGGCGCCGTCCCCGATGGTGCACACGACCGGACGGTCGGAGAAGGCGAACTTCGCCGCGACTGCGTACGGCATCGCGGCCAGCATGCTGGCCAGCCGGCCGGAGAGGTCGCCGAGCATGCCGCGACGTAGCCGGATGTGATGGCCGTACCAGTCGGCCGTGGTCCCGGCGTCACAGGTCACCACGGCCCGCTCCGGCAGCCGCAGGTTGAGCTCGTGGAAGACGCGGCGCGGGTTCAGCTGCTCGTAGCTGATCATGGCCTGCTCTTCGAGTTCGTGGTCCCACTCGCGCATCCGGTCCGAGATCGACTCCTGCCAGCCGAGATCGTCCTTCTGGTTCAGATGCGGGATGAGCGCGGTCAGGAACGCCCTGACGTCGGCCCAGACGTGCAACTCGGCGGGGTAGCGCAGACCGATGTGTTCGGGCCGAAGATCGACCTGGATGGCGCGCGCCTGGCCGGTCTTCGGCAAGAACTCGCCGTAGGGGAAGTTCGTCCCCAGCATCAGCAGGGTGTCGCACTCCTGGCTGATCTTCCAGCTGGCGCCCGACCCGAGCAGCCCGAGCTGCTGGGTGTGGAAGGGCACGTCGCCCGGGACGACCTGCTTGCCACGCAGAGCGGTCATCACCCCGGCGCCGGTCAGCCGAGCCACGTCGAGCACCTCATCCGTCGCGCCGTTGGCGCCGGCCCCGACCAGGAGCCCGACCCGCTCACCGGCGTTCAGGATCTCCGCGGCGCGGACGACGTCGCGTTCCGGCGGGGCGAAATCCAGCGACGGGGCGCCGACGCTGCTGCGCGACACCCAGTGCTCACGGGCGGGCTCCTTCATGGCCATTCCCTGCACGTCGTGCGGGATGACGATCACCGCCGGCTGCAACCGGGTCTTCGCGGTGCGGAAGGCGGTGTCGATGACCGCCTGGGCCTGCTGCGGGGTGACGATCGTCTGGACGTAGCAGGCGACGTCGGCGAAGACCCGCTCGAGGTTGTTCTCCTGCTGGTTGAACGTGCCCAGCGAGTTCAGCCCCTGTTGGCCGACGATGGCGACCACCGGCTGGTTGTCCATCTGTGCGTCGTACAGCCCGTTCAGCAGGTGAAAGGCGCCGGGGCTGCTGGTGGCGATGCAGACCCCCACCTCGCCGGTGAACTTGGCGTGCGCCGTGGCCATCAGCGCGCAGATCTCTTCGTGGGTGGGCCGGACGTAGGACAGCCCGTGGCCTTCACGTTGGGCCTTGCCCAGTGCTCCGTCGAGTTCGCCGACCCCGTCCCCCGGGAAGCCGAAGACCCTGCTGACGCCCCACGCCTGGACGCGTTCGATCAAGAAATCACTGACGGTGGCCACGGCCTACCTCCTGTACCTGCGTTGCTTCTGGGTCATCGCTGACCACGGTCACCAGCAGCGCTGCCAGCCCCGGAACGGATCGGTCTCCGTTGTACCACCGGCTGTTCCTCGGAAGAACGGCTGCACAGCTCGCCCTCACGCTCGCCAGCGGCCGGTGAGTCTTCGACGTCCTGGCGTTCAGCCTCTTGGCTTTTGGATCACGTGTTTCATCGGCCCGAGAACTAAGAACCGCATGCTCGTGATCCCACACCAGTCGCTCGACTCCACGGCGGCCACCTCCGGCGCCACGGTGCGGCGATGAGCGCCGATCGCGGACTGATGCCATCAGTCTGTTCGCGCCCGGGCTCTTGTGGTGTCCCGGAGCTTGGTCAGATGGGGTCGGGCTGTGATGTCAGTGGCTTCGACGCCGTGATCTAGAGAGCCATGACCAGTCGCAGCGCTGCCTCGACCTGGCGCAGTTCGTCGATTCGGACGTGCCCGACCAGATCACTCAGACGGCTCGGGTCGACCGCTGCGGTCTGCTCGGCCAGCACTCGGGTGGTGCGTCCCTCGACATCGATCCCGGGACGGTAACTTGCTGCTCGAGCATGACCCGGGTGTCGCAGGGATTGTAAGACGCGTCTCCCGCCGGCAGGACGTCGCTGGCTGTGGAGTTGCTAGGGGGTGGAGCCAAGGGGACTCGAACCCCTAACCCCCTGCTTGCAAAGCAGGTGCGCTACCAATTGCGCCATGGCCCCGTCAGCTCACCGGCGAGCGGTGCGACAGGACAGAGTACGCCAGCACCGCCCGGGTCGGCCAACGAAAACCCCCGGCCCTGCGGCACGGGGAGCCCGCACCCTTCGTCCGTCTGATAGTCAGAAACCATGATCGAGACCACGTTGACGGCCGGAGCTGGTCGCAGGGGCGGCCGAGCTCGAACCCGAGGACCGGGGGATCCGGCCGCACCGGCTACCGGGGTGGGCCCGGGCGCAGAACGTCGACCCGCAGCTCGCCTCCGTCGAGGCCCAGACGTCCGGGGTCCGGATCGAGTTCGAGACCCGGGCCACGGTGATCGAGCTCGACACCATCCGGACAGCCACGGTCTACCGGGGCGCATCGGCCCGTCCGTCCGGTCGCTACGACCTCGTGGTCGACGGCGTTCTGAGCGCGCAGCACGAGTCCGGCGGGGGAGACGTGATCACCGTCGACCTGACCACCGGCACCGGCGAACTGGAGCCGGGACCGGCCCGGACCGTCCGGTTCGACGGGTTGCCCGAGGCGTCCAAGCGGGTCGAGATCTGGCTGCCCTGGAACGAGCCGACGCTTCTCGTCGCGCTCCGGACCGACCGACCGGTCACGCCGCTGCCGACCGGCGAACGCCGTCGCTGGCTGCACCACGGCAGCTCCATCAGTCACGGCTCGAACGCCGATTCGCCCACCGGCATCTGGCCCGCCGTCGCCGCGCTCCGTGCCGGCGTCGACCTGATCAATCTGGGCCTCGGCGGCAGTGCGGTGCTCGACCCGTTCACCGCGCGGACGATGCGGGACGCGCCGGCCGACCTGATCAGCGTCAAGCTCGGGATCAACATCGTCAACACCGATCTGATGCGGATGCGCGCCCTCACCCCGGCCGTCCACGGCTTCCTCGACACCGTCCGCGAAGGCCACCCCGACACCCCGTTGCTGGTGGTCTCGGCGCTGTGGTGCGGCATCCACGAGGAGACGCCCGGCCCGGCCGCCCTCGACCAGGCCGCCCTGGCCCAGGGGGTCGTCCGCTTCCGGGCGACCGGCGACCCCGCCGAGGTCGCCGCCGGACGACTCACCCTGCACACCATCCGCGACGAACTCGCCCGGATCGTCGACCAGCGCCGCGCCGACGACCCGCACCTGCACTACCTCGACGGCCGCGCGCTCTACGCCGAGTCGGACGCGGCCACCCTGCCGCTGCCGGACGATCTCCACCCGACCCCGGAGGCCCATCGGCTCATCGGCGGCCGGTTCGCCGATCTGGTCTTCGACCACGAGGGCCCGTTCGCCGAGACCCGTTCGCCGAGAGCCCGTTCGCCGAGAGCACCGGGTCACGTCGATGATGAGGTCCGTGACCTCCCTCATCCTGTTCGACGTCAACGAGACCCTGTCGGACATGTCGCCACTACGCGACCGCTTCTCAGACGTCGGCGCGCCGGCCGACCTGTTCGACACCTGGTTCGCCCAGACCCTGCGGGACGGGTTCGCGCTCACCCTGGCCGGGACGCCGCAACCGTTCGTCGACGTCGCCTCCGGGGTCCTGGCCCAGGCGCTGACCCAGTACGAGCTCGACCGCAGCAGCGAGGACGCGGTGCAGCACGTGATCGGCGGGTTCCAGAGCCTCGACGTCCACCCCGACGTCGTCGAGGGGGTCCGGGCCCTGGCCGACGCCGGTTTCCGGCTGGTCACCCTGACCAACGGGTCGGTCGACATCTCGGCCGGGCTGCTGGAGCGGGCCGGCATCCGGGACGCCTTCGAGCACACCCTCTCGGTGGAGGCCGAGGGGCCGTGGAAGCCGGCACCCAGCTCGTACGCCTACGCCCTGGACGTCTGCGGGGTCACCGCCGAACAGGCCGCCCTGGTCGCCGTCCACCCGTGGGACGTGCACGGCGCCCAACGGGCCGGTCTGAGTGGGGTCTGGCTGAACCGCAGCGACGCCGACTACCCCAGCCGGTTCGATCCGCCGACGCTGAGCATCGCCGCCCTGCCCGAACTCGCCGCCGCCTGGAGGGCCTGAACCGCTCCGACGGTTAGGGTTCCCCGGTGGACGGCTGGCAGCGGGTCAACGGCCTGGACGTGCTCTGCGTCGAACCGATCACCGGCGCCGAGGTGGTCAACGCCGGACTGGTGCTGCCGCACGGATACGCCGACGAGACGCCGTCCGAGCTGGGCATCGGCGCGGCCGCCGTGGCGATCATCGTGCGGGAGCTGGCCCGGCCCCGGGAGACCGACGCGGGCGTCGTCCAGGTGCAGTCGGCCGGCCGGGTGAATCTGCGGGACACCGTGGTGCAGCTGACCGGCAGCCGCGACGCCGTCCGGCTCGGCCTGATCACGCTGGGCCAGATCCTCACCGATCCGCGTCCGCTCGATCTGACCGGGCCGCCGGCCCCGCAACCCCCGTGTCGCTGGCTCGGCTGGACGAGCGAACTGACGGCCTGGTTCGGGATGGGCGCCGCGGCCTTCGCCGCCGAGTACGAACAGACCTGGTTCGGTGACCCGGAGCGGTTGCGGCAGTTCGTGGCCGGGTTGTCCCCGAGACGCCACCCGCGTCCGGGCCGCAATCCCGTGGGGTGGACGACCGACGCGGCCACGCTGGACGCGTTCGGTCAGGGGGCGGACGCCGATCCAGCCCCGTCCGACGATCCAGCCCCGTCTGACGATCCAGCCCCGTCCGACGAGCCAGGGCGCGAAAGTACCGAGAGCACAGCACCCGGGTTGCGCTGGCGCCAGCCGTCGCCGGTGGCGGCCGGGCCGCGGTCGCTGGTCGGGACGTACGCCAACAACCTGCTCACCGGCCGGATCCACCTCGACCCGGTCGCCGAGGTCGCCCTGCAGCTGCTGGCCGAGACCGTCCACCGCAGCCTGGTCGAGTTCAACCGCCTGGCCAACGGACTGGACGTCTACGTCGAGCAGGTGGACGCCGACCTGCTCTTCGCGGTCCGGGCGGTCCCCACCGGTGAGAACTTCCCGTCGGCCAAGGCGCAACCGGCGCTGGTCGAGGCCGTCGAGGCCTACGCCGGGCTCAACGACGACGTCCTGGCCGAGAAGCTGGACCGTGCCCGTCAGCCCGAGTCGCTGAACCTGGATCTGGCCCCGGGGGACCGTGCCGTCAACGCCTTCCGCAGCGGCCGGCTGCTCGAGCGGGACGACATCGTCGGCGCGCTGGACGACGTCACCCCCCTCGATCTGCGCCGGAGCATCGACCGGGTTCGCGCCCAGCTGTTGTTCGGGGTGGTCGACGCCGAGGCACCCGTGGCCGGTCGGCCGCTCTGGGCGCCGGACCCCGTGCCCGGCCCGGAGCCGGCGAGCTGGGACCGACGCTCCCGGGTGAAACTGCGGATCGGACCGGGTCACGAGGCGCGGGCCCGCGTCCGGGCCGGTCAGAGCGCACTCGAGCTGATCGCACCGGCGGCCGGCGGACACGGCCGGCGGGACGAGAAGCCGTTCCGGATGGCCGTCGACCTGACCGCGGTGGCCGTCCGGGTCGACCGCGGACCGATCAGCACCACCCTGATCGACCGGGACGACCGGCGGGCCACGATCGTCTGGCCCGCCTTCGCCAAGACCGCCCCGCTGCGTGCGCTCGTCGATCAGGCCACCCCGGCCGGCTCGGTGATCACCGCCCCGACCGACAGCGCGACCGCCGCGGACCTCAAGCCGCGCCTCTTCCGCCGCCGGTTCGTCCGCAGCCTCCTCAGCCTGTTCCTTCTCATCGTGGTGGGGTTCCCGGTCCTGTTCGCGTGGATCCTGCCCGCGATCGACGACGCGACCACCGACTACCAGACGCCCGTCGTCACCACCGTCGCGCCCGGGCAGCTGATCACCCTGGCCAACGGCTCCACCGTCCTGCTCTCCGATCCGACCTGGGGCCGGCTCGACCTCGGCGCCGCGCGTCAGCTGCTGACGGCCCAGGTCCGCTACTGCGGCGGTGGCAAGACCGTGGACCGCAACACCGCCGAGGACGCCCGGAACTACGTCGATCCCGACCGGTTCCACATCACCGGCATCAGCCAGGCCGCCTCGGGCGTGTACAACCTCAACAACCACAAGCCGGCCCTGGAGGCGACCGAGTTGCAGCAGGGCCAGTGCACCTCGGGCCAGATCGCCTTCGGCATCGACGGGTCGTCCCGGCCGACGGGCACGAAGATCCACTACCGCAACGGCAGCGGGGACGACCTGACCTGGACGATCAATTGAGCGTGACGAAGCGATGAGTGCGGACGACGAATGGCGCCACCTCGACGGGGTCGACTGGCTCTGCGTCGAGCCGCCCCACTCTCAGACAGAAGACGAAGCGGAGCCGCCGACGGTCGAGGCCGGACTGGTCCTGGCCCACGGCTACGCCCACGAGTCGCCGGCCGAGCTGGGGATCGGCGCAGCCGCGTTCGGGGCGCTGGCCCGAGAGTTGAGCCGGCCGCGGGAGACGTCCGGCCCGCAGGTCGTGGTGGTGCAGGCCGCGGCCCGGGTCTTCCTGCAGGACACGATCATCCGGCTGGCCGGCAGCCGGGACGCCGTCCGGCTCGGGTTGGAGCGGTTGAACGCGTTACTGAGCCACCCCGACGAGATCGACCTGGCCGATCGGCCCGAGCCGGCAGAGTTCGGCTGGCACGACTGGAGCTATGAGCTGACCGCCTGGTTCGGGATGGGGCCGGTGGCCTGGGCCGCCGAGACCGCACCGGTGTGGTCCGGCGATCCCGAGGAGGCCCGCCGGCTCCTGACCCGGTCGCAGCCCGCACGCGGAGGCCGGACGGTCGGCTGGGTCACCGATCCGACGGTGCTGCCGCAGCACGGCGACAGCCCGTCCACCGGTTCGGGCCGGGAGAGCGTCCTGCGGTGGCGGGAGCCGTCGCCGGTGGCGGCGGGACCGGGCGCGGTGGTCAACACCTGGGCCAACAACCTGCTCAGCGGGCGGATCGGCGCCGGGGCGGTCGACCTGCTGGCGCTGCGGCTGTTGGCCCGGACGTTGTACCGCGATCTGGTCGAGTTCCGCTCACTGGTCGGACAGCTCGAGATCAGCTACGAGCAGGTGGACGCGGAGGCGCTGTTCGCCGTTCGCGCCCTCCCGGGCCCGGCCGGATTCGACGCCGTCGCGACCCGGGCCGCCCTGCTGGAGGCGCTGCAGACCTTCGCCGGGCTGGCCGAGGTGACCCTGGCCGACGAACTGACCCGGGCCAGGCAGGCCGAGGCGCTGAACGTCGAGCTGGCGCCGGGCAGCCGGGCGATCGACGCCTTCCGCAGCGGCACCCGGCCCGGCTGGTCCGAGGTCGTCGCCGGCTACGACGCCCTCACCGTCGACGACCTGCGCGCCGCCTGCCTGCGGCTGCTCGACCACACCCTCACCGGCGTCGCCGACGAGACCACCGGACCCACGTCCGCCGATCCCTACCCGAACCCGCAGCAGATCCTCCGGCCGCTCTGGCTGGCGCCGGAGTTGCCCAAGCCCGGACGTCCCAGGATCTGGCGGCGCGCCCTGTTCCCGCTCGGTCTGGAGGGTGCACCGGGCGGGATCAGCCGGCTCCGGGCCAACAGCCAGGTGCTGGAGGTGATCACGACAGCGCCGAACTTCAAGGGCGCGGTCCGTCGGTTCGCACCGCAACGCCGAAGCGTCGATCTGTCCTCGGTGGCGGTCCGGATCGACCGCGGCGAGGCCTACACCAGCCTGATCGACACCGACAACCGCCGCTTCACCATCACCTGGCCGGCGTTCCTCCGCCGGCGGGCGCTGCGGTCGCTGGTCGACGCCGCCACCCCGCCGCCGGTCCGGGTCAGCGCCCCGGTGACCGAGGAGCTGAGCGTCGACCTGCGCCGTCGGGTCACCCGGGCGCGGATCGGCGCCGTCATCCTCGCCGTCGTCCTGATCGGGTTCGCGTTGCTGCTGTTCTTCCATCCGGTCACCGGGCAGAACCGGGCCGAGGTCCAACAGCCGCTGACCTCGAACGCCCGGGTCGGCACGGCGATCACCCTGCCCAACGGCACGGCGATCACCGTCTCCGATCCGACCTGGCACGCGATCGAGAATGGCAACCGGCAAGAACTCGACCTGACCGCGGAGTTCTGCGGCGGCGGCGAGACCGTGGCGCCGAACGTCGACGACAACGCCCGGAACCTCGTCCGAGACGACGGGTTCAGCCTGGGCGGGCTCGCCCCGGCCAATCGCGCGGTCACCCCGTCCAGGGTCGGCGCCAGTTCGTTGGCCCCGGCCGAACTCGCCCGGGGCCAGTGCGTCCACGGCATGATCGGGTTCTCGGTGGACGCCACGACTGCGCCGTCCGGTGGCACGGTGACCTATCGGAACTCCGCCGGGGACGTCCTCGGCTGGCTGCTGTGAACAGCCGCTCAGGACTCGCCCACGCCCGAACGACCGACGTACTCTGTTGGCCATGTGGTCCCAGCGCGAGGTCATCGACTATGCGCTGCAGCGACGCTCCACCCTGGAGGCGCTGCGGCGTCCGAGCCGCACCCTGAGCAAGCCCGACGTGTGCGATGCCGACCCGATGCTGGTCCGCAGCGCGAAGTACCACGGCGAGCCCAGTGATCGGGCGTGCCCGGTCTGCCGCTCGGAGAAGCTGACGCTGCTGCACTACACCTTCGGCGACCAGCTGGGTCAGTACTCCGGCCGGATCAAGCGGATCGCCGAGCTGAACGAGATGTCACACGAGTTCGGCGAGTTCAAGGTCGTCGTGGTCGAGGTGTGCCCGGACTGCAAGTGGAACCACATGATCATGAGCTATCTGCTCGGTGACGGCGTCAAGCGGAAGCCGCCGCGTCGTCAGCAGACCGTCGAGGACATCTATGGCTAAAACTTCCAAGGGACGCGGCAAGAAGAAGCCGAAGACCCGAAAGCAGAAGGTCGGCCGCTTCTTCGGTGTCGTGGCCATCGTCCTGGTGGTCTGCCTGGTCGGCGGCGCAGCCGCCCTGGGCATCGGCTACAGCCGGACGAAGATCCCCGACCCGAACGCCGACTTCACCACCAACACCACCTTCGTCTACTTCGACGACGGCAAGACCGAGCTCAGCACCCTGGCCGTGCAGAACCGGCAGTCGATCAGCTACGACCAGATGCCGGCCAGCATCAGGCAGGCCGTGGTCGCCGCCGAGAACCGGACCTTCTGGACCGACCCCGGCATCTCCGTCCCCGGCATGCTGCGGGCCGCGTTGAACATCGTCCGCGGTGGCAGTCTGCAGGGTGGCTCGACCATCACCCAGCAGTACATCAAGATCTTTTATCTCGACTCCAACCAAACCGTCACGCGCAAGATCCACGAGGTGTTCCTGGCCGCCAAGCTCGGCCGGACGGTGCCGAAGGAGGACGTGCTGCGCGACTACCTCAACACCATCTACTTCGGTCACGGCGCCTACGGCATCCAGGCCGCCTCCCAGGCCTACTTCGCTGAGGACGCGAAGAAGTTGACCGTCCCGCAGGCCGCCGTGCTGGCCAGCGTGATCAACAACCCGTCGCTGTTCGACCCCTCCGACGAGGCCAACCTGCCGCGACTGCGAGACCGCTACCGCTACGTGCTGGAGGGGATGCAGGCCGCCGGCAACATCACCGCCACGCAGGAGACCAGCTACGCCAAGGCGCTGCCGAAGTTCCCGACGGTGAAGACCCCCGAGCGCTACGGCGGCAGCAACGGCTTCCTGCTCAAGGCCGTCGAGAACGAGCTGGACAGCATCGGGATGGACCAGTCGCAGGTCAACGGCGGCGGCTACAAGATCATCACCACCTTCGACAAGAAGTCCCAGGACGCGGCGGTCGAGGCGGCGCAGAAGTACACCAAGGTCGCGGCCGGCAACGCCGACAAGAAGACCTCCACCCTGCACGCGGCGATCGCGTCGGTCGACGTCGGCAGCGGCGGGGTGCGGGCGATGTACGGCGGCCCGGACTACATCACCAACTCCCGCAACTGGGCCACCACCCCGCGGCCGGCGGCGTCCACCTTCAAGGTCTACGGCCTGGCCGCCGGGCTGGAGAACGGCTTCAGCCTGCGCGACTACTTCAACGGCAACACCTTCGAGAGCGAGGGCGCGCCGATCCGCAACGAGGACTCCACCCAGTACGGCCGGGTCAGCCTGCTCCGGGCCACCGCCGACTCGATCAACACCGCGTTCACCGATCTCGTCCGACAGCTTCCGGACGGGCCGAAGAAGGTGATGAAGGAGGCCACCGACGCCGGCGCACCCAAGGCGAGCGGCGCGGACGGCTGGCGAGACGTCGACCGGGTGGTGATCGGGGACGCCGAGGAGAGCCCGCTGAACCAGGCCACCGCCTACGCCACCTACGCCAACGGCGGCGAACACGTGGCCACCCACGTGATCAAGGAGATCCAGGACCGCAACGGCAAGACCATCTACCAGGCCAAGCCGGAGGAGAACCGGGCGGTCAGCAAGGACGTCGCCGCCGACATCACCTACGCCCTCTCCGGCGTGGTCCGTGAGGGCACCGGCACCGCGGTCAGCGGGCTCGGCCGGCCGGTCGCCGGCAAGACCGGCACCCAGGGCGTCGAGGACGAGATCCACTCCTCCTGGTTCGTCGGCTACACCCGGCAGGTCGCGACCGCGGTGATGTACGTGGCCGGGGACGCCGGCAACTCCAACCTCGACCCGTACCGCAAGTCCGGCAACACCGCCTTCTACGGCGGCACCTACCCGGCGCTGACCTGGGCGGACTACATGGGGACGGCCACCGACGGCCAGGACGTCAAGCAGTTCCCGGATCCGGCCTACGTCAACGGCAACCGCGGCTACACCGGCAACAGCTACCCCACCAGCCCCCAGACCAGCTATCAGGGCGGCAACCAAGGGGGCAGCCAGGGCGGTGACCAGGGCGGCAACCAGGGCGGTGACCAGGGTGGCAACCAGAGCAGCGGGCCCACCTCCTCGGCGACCGAGTCCAGCGGCGGCGGTTCGGCCAGCGCGCCGGTCACCAGCTCGGCCCCGACCCAGTCGTCCGGCGGCGGTGGATCGGGCGGTGGATCGGGTGGTGGATCGGGTGGCCAGACGAGTCAGCCACCGGCCAGCTCAGCCCCGACGACCCGGGCCAGTTCAGCCCCGACGACGCGGGCCAGCTCAGCTCCGACGAGGCGGGCCAGTTCGGTGCCGACGGCGTCGAGCCGGTCCAGCCAGGGCAGCGGGGACGGCGGCGGCTGATGAGCCTCCGGGTCGACCCACCGACCGCGACGGACGGGTTCGCCCGACGGGTCAGTGCACGGATCGGCGGTCCGCCCGGACGGCACGCGGGCGGCGGTAAGGCCTCGGCGAACGCCGCCCTGGCCGCGATGGCGGTGGGCACCGTGGTCTACCTGCTCGGCGTCTTCTGGCGCTACGGCTGCCGGACCACCGACGCCACCCACTACCCGGACAGTTTCCGGCTGATGTGTTACTCCGACATCGGCATCCTCTACCGGGCCCGCGGGCTGGTGCTCGGCCACATCCCCTATCTGCAGACCGGCGACTACCAGGTGCTGGAGTACCCGGTGCTGACCGGCGCGCTGGTCGACATCGAGCGCCGGATCGCGCAACTGTTCGGGGCCCCGGTCGGCGCCGGGCTGAGCGATCAGCAACAACTCGTCTCCAGCAACCTGTTCTTCGACGTCAACCAGGTGGTGCTGTTCGTCTTCTTCGCCGTCGCGGTCTGGGCCCAGCTGCGGACGATGCGCGGTCGCCCGTGGGACGCGATGCTGCTGGCCGCCTCGCCCTGCGTGGCCGCGACCGCGTTGATCAACTGGGATCTGTTCCCGGTCGCGCTGACCGCGCTGGCGCTGATGTTCTGGTCCCGCAGCCGGCCGGTACTGTGCGGCGTCCTGCTCGGCCTGGGGATGGCGGCCAAGCTCTACCCGGCGCTGATCCTCGGGCCGCTGCTGCTGTTGTGCCTGCGCGGGCGCCGGATGCCGGAGTTCGGCCGGACGCTGGCCGCGTTCGTGCTCAGCTGGCTGGTGGTGAACGTGCCGGTGATGGTGCTGGCGCCGCAGGGCTGGCTGGCCTTCTGGAGCTTCAACTCCGACCGGCAGGCCGACCTCGGCTCGATCTGGTACGTCTTCTCGCTGGCCGGTCATCCGGTCGGGAACCTGAATCTGGTCTCCACCGCGCTGCTGTTGCTCGGCTGCGCAGCGATCGGGGTGCTGATCCTGCTGGCGCCGCGGCGGCCCCGGATCGGTCAGGTCGCCTTCCTGGTGCTGGTGGTCTTCCTGGTCACCAACAAGGTCTACTCACCGCAGTACGTGCTGTGGCTGCTGCCGCTGCTGGTGCTGGCCCGGCCGCGCTGGCGCGACTGGCTGATCTTCACCGGTGCCGAGATGTTCTACTACGGCGCGATCTGGTGGCATCTGGCCGGCGTGCTCAGCCCGGGCAACGGCGGTCAGGACCGGACCTACTGGCTGGCGGTGATCGTCCGGGTCGCGGTGCAACTGTGGTTGGCCGGGATGGTCGTCCGGGACGTCCTGCGGCCCGAGCACGATCCGGTGCGCCGCGGCGCCGGGGTCGACGACCCCGGCGGTGGAGTGCTGGACGGGGCTCCGGACGCCCCCTGGCTGATCCGGTTGCGGGCTGCCGTCAGCGGCGACCGGGCCCCGCGGTCCGAGGCCGAGGTCACCGGCAGCACCGAGATCACCGAACCCGTCGAGGACCTCGTTCCTGAGAGTCGGGAGCGGTGACGGCGAGCGGAACCCACGCGGTCGAGCTCGGCCCGTCCGAACCCTCGCCCCGAGCGCCGGCACCATCGGGCCGGTCAGGGAGCCGCTTCCGTTACGGCGGCACCCTCGGCAGCGCCCGGACGGTGGCCCAGGCCTGGCTGGCCAGCCGCGGACTGATCGTCCTGGTCGCGCTGGTGTTGGCCGTCCGTCAGGGCTACCGGCTCAGCGACATGGTCAGCAACTGGGACGTCCAGCACTTCGCCGAACTGGCCCGCGGTGGCTACGCCGCCGACCCGACCGGACAGCTGATGGCGTTCTTCCCCGGTCTGCCGGTGCTGCTGCGACTCGGGTTGCAGCTCGGCATCCCGGTCGCGGTCACCGGGGTCGTGATCGCCGCCGTCGGCTCGATCGCCGCCGCGGTGGCGCTGGCCCGGCTCGGCGGTCCGTGGGCCGCGGTGGCCTGGCTGTTCGCCCCGACCGCGGTGTTCACCACCGTCCCCTACACCGAGTCGCTGTTCTGCGCGGCCGCGTTCTGGGCCTGGGAGCGGGCCCGCTCCGACCACTGGCTGGCCGCCGCACTGCTCACCGCGGCGGCGTGCACCGTCCGGGTCTCGGGCCTGTTCCTGATCGGTGCGCTGGTGGTGATGATCCTGACCACCCGCGGGCTGAGCGCGAACGAACGCGGCTACCGGCTGCTGACGATGATCCTGCCGGTCGGGACGCTGTTCGCCTTCGCCGCCTACCTGAACGTGCTGACCGGCAGCTGGACGGCCTGGTACCACGCCCAGTCCACCGGCTGGGTGCGCGGTTTCACCTGGCCCTGGCAGTCGTTCCTGAACACCATCCCGGCCATCACCCCCGGGGCGTACGCCGACCATCCGGGCTGGGCCTGGGTGTTCCGCGGCGAGATGGTCTCGATGATCATCGGGGTCGGCGTCACCGTCTGGTGCCTGGTGAAGCGGATGTGGGCCGAGGCGAGCTGGGTCGCCGTCCAGGTGCTGGCCTTCTCGTTGTCCTACTGGTTCTTCTCGGTCAACCGGGCGCTGCTGCTGTGGTTCCCGCTCTGGATCATGCTGGCCCGGTGGGGCAGCTGGCGACCACGGCGACCGGTTCCGGCCGTCGTCCACCGGATCGCGGTGGTGGTCGCCTTCGTGGCCGGGACGGCGCTGATGATGTGGTGGAGCTGGCTGTTCTTCACCGGCCATTGGGCCTCCTGAGACGGCTGCGGCGCCTAAGCTGAGCCGGTGAGCACCCAGCCCCTGAGTGGCAAGACCACGAAGGAGACCACCGACTACCAGGTGGCCATCCCGTTGCTGCCCAAGCGTGCCCGCGGGATCCTGCTGGGGATCTTCGCCGGCCTCAGCATCATCGGCTTCTTCCTGCCGGGGGTGGCCATCATCGCCCGGCCGCCGACCTACCGCTGGCTGCCCGGCACGGCGATGAGCTTCTTCAGCGTGACCAGCGACAAGCTGACCGGGGTGAACAACCAGACCATCGGCTTCGGCTTCTTCGTCACCTTCCTCGGGCTGACGATGTGGGTCCTCGGGTTCATGATCACCATGATCTCGGGCTGGATCCTGGCCTCGGCCGACCTGAACGGCTTCCTGTGGATCTTCCTGCTGGTCGGGGCGCTGCTGCTCGGCTTCAGTGTGCCGACCGTCGTGGCCGGCAAGGTGTTCATGGACGCCGCGGGTGCGCCGACCACCCTCGGGTTGGCCTGGATCCCCGCTCTGATCAGCGGGATCGGGATCATGGTCTGGACGCTGCACGGGCGGAAGTTCATCGAGCGCACCTCCTATGACGTCCGGCCCGAACTGATCACTTAGGCGAACCGGTCGGTGGCGGCCAGCAGCGCGTCGGCCATCGCGGCGTCGCCCTTGTGGCCGGCGCCGCCGAAGACGGTCAACTCCGCCGCCGGCCACAACCGGCTGAGCTGCCAGGCGTTGACCGCCGGACCGCTCATGTCCGTCCGGCCGTGCAGCAGCACCCCCGGGATCTGGGCCAGTGCGTCGGCGTGCTCGAACAGGACGTGGTCGGGCAGGAAGACCCGGTGGGCGAAGTAGTGGGTGCAGATCCGGACGAAGGCGAGCCGCTCGGGCCCGACCCGGTCGCTGTAGGCGGTGGGCGAGCCGTAGCTCTCGGTGGAGAGCACCGCGTCCTCCCAGGCACACCAGTCCTGGGCGGCCCGGGCCCGGACCTCCGGGTCGGGATCGTTCATCAGCTCGGCGTAGACGCTCGGCAGATCATCACCGCGCCGATCGGCCGGTACCGCGTCCCGGAAGCGTTCCCAGGCCTCGGGGAAGAACGCGCCCACGCCCCGGTAGAGCCAGTCGATCTCGGAATGTCGGCCGGTGGTGACCCCGATCAGGATCAGCTCGCTGACCCGGTCGGGGTGCTGCTCGGCGTAGGCCAGGGACAGGGTCGAGCCCCAGGATCCGCCGAAGATGAGCCAGCGTTCGACCCCGAGGTGGGCCCGCAGCCGCTCCATGTCGTCGATCAGGTGCCGGGTGGTGTTGAGGCTCAGGTCGGTGGCCGGGTCGGCGGCGTGCGGCCGGCTACGGCCGCAGCCTCGCTGGTCGAACTGGATGATGCGGTAGCGCGCCGGGTCGAACGAACGCCGTGGTCCCGGCCGCGACCCCGACCCCGGCCCGCCGTGGACGACCAGCGCCGGCTTGCCGTCGGGGTTGCCGGACGTCTCCCAATAGACGAGATTGCCGTCCCCGACGTCCAGCAGACCCTGGTCGTACGGCTCGATCGGCGGATAGCGCATGACAGGTGAGTATCGTCGGCCGGTCCTGCGAGGCGTTACCGCTGTTGAGCTCGATGTCGTGCCCGGACCGACGGTTCGTCGAGGCGTTGTAGGCACGCCGTCCGGTGTTTCTCGGCGCGATCGGCGGTGCGGCCCCAGATCGCACGGGCCGCAGGAGTGCCGACCTCGGCCAAGGCGTCGTGGAACGCGTCCGGGAAGTTGGACACGAGTGTGCGAGCCCGCCGGCGTAAATGGTCTTCGTCCACGCTGAGATCGGCCGCCAGTCGGGTCCACTGCCGGGCGTGGATGTTGTTCGCGGAACGTTCGCCGCCCATCGACAAGGCGAGGGTGTCGAAGGTCCGGTCGTAGGGCAGGGCAGTGCTGAGGTCGTACAGCGGCGCCATCGCTACCTGGCCGGTTGGCAGAATGCGGATGGAGACGTTTTTCGCGTGACCGTCAGGGGCGGCTGCGGCGTAGTTGATCAGGGCGAAGTCGGCCAGCGCCGTCAGCTCCTTCGTCGGGTCGGTCCGCACCTGGGTGCGGAGCACGGCAGCCATGTCGGCCAGGCCCGGACCGCCGTCGGCCTCATATTTCGCCTCCGGCAGTCGGCCGACGGCCTGGCACATGTCCTCCTGGTGGATGCGGACGACACCGCGGCTGGTCCGGCGGCGGTCGAAGCGGGTCACGATGATCGCCGGCCGGGCCTCGAATTCGGTGTAGTGCGACTCGGCGACGTCGACACCGAGGGCGCCGGCGGCGACCATGGTCGCGTGCTCGACCAGCGCCTGGTGCATCAGGTGGCCGATTCCGGGCTTGATGATGTGGGTGGTCGGAGCCGATCCGGTCGCCTCGGCCCAGGCGCCGTCAGGAAGCTGTGCGAGGGCGATCTTGGCCTGTTGGCCGGCGAGTGACCAGTGCTCGTTCGGTTCGCTCCATGCGGCCTGGTCTCGGGTGACGGCCTCGAGCCGAGCCGCGATCTGGACGTCGTCGATGCGCTCGAGTCCGCCGGCGCGGGCCTGCATGTCCGCCAGTCGGTCGACGGTGGTGATCTGGACGGCGCCCGGGCAGTCCCAGCCGATCCGGGCCAGCAGGGACACCGGCTGGTCGGGCACGTCGAGCTGGCGGGCGAGCTCTCTGCGGCTGTCGAGGTTCTCCGGCAGCAGGCCGGCCAGGAACGCCTCGACCTTGCGGGCGGGCACGGGCCCTGGGTCAAGGGGCATCCGGACGGACAAAGGCGCCCGGACAGCACTCGATCCGAGGTAATCGGAGTCGTAGTGGAACTCGGCGGCCTCGGTGCTACGGCGACGGATCGCCTGGCGGGTGGGTTCGACCGGCACCAGGTGACCGACCGTTCGCCCGTAGAGGACCACCGGCAGGGGTTCGCTGACGGGGCTCACTGTCGGCCCCCTGCCGTCTGTTCCGGCTCTTCGTGCTCGGGCGGCTGGGGCGCTGGTGCTGGGCGTGCGCCTTCCGCGGTGAGTGAGGAGCCCGAGGTCATGGTGGCCGCGTAGCCCATGTCGGACAGTGCCTCGGCCAACGCAGGATCGAGATCGTCCCCTGGTGCGGGCTCCGGTGTGGGTGCGGTGAACAGCGACAGCCCGAGGGTCGACAGCAGACGCAAGATGTATTCGAGCTCGGCTTTGCGGTGACCGGCCTCGAGGCGACGGATCAGGTTCACCGACACCCGGGCCTGCTCGGCCAGCTGGATCTGGGTCAGTCGGAGCTCGAGTCTGCGACGGTGGATCACCGAGCCGAGGTCGAACCATTGGTCGATTCGTCTGCAGTCCTCCATCTGAGTGCCCCCTCCGCGTTGTCGATGTGGTTCTCGATTTGTCGTGGTCGTAGCTATAACCATGATCGCAGGTATCGCACTCTACCCATGATCGTAGTTATTGCCCGATCACCTCGATCGTGGGGAACGGACCAGAACCGTGATCGTGGGTACTTTGTTTCGCGCGGGCGTGCTCTCGGGCCGCCATCTCGACCAGCGAGGGTCAGGTGGGACGAATTGGTCGGGCGCACCCTGGTCGTACGGCTCGATCGGCGGGTAGCGCACGACAGGTGAGTACGGCGGGCTTCGTAGACTGCCGCAGGTGCAACCACGGTGGATCGAGATGGACGGGCTGGCCAATCTGCGCGACGCGGGCGGCCAGCCGACGACGGACGGGGCCCGAGATCGCGACCGGGGTGCTGCTCCGCTCGGACAACCTGCAGACCCTGACCGAGGCCGATCTGGCCCGGTTCGCCGAGCTCGGGCTGAGTGACGTGGTCGATCTGCGCAGCGACGTCGAGGTCGACGCCGAGGGCCCGGGGCCGATGACGTCGGCCGCGGGGGTCAGCGTCCATCACCATTCGCTCTTCCGCGAGGAGGACGAGTCGCGGGCCGAGGCGACCGGCCCGGCCGCGACCGAGAAGGCGCTGCCCTGGGTGGGGACGGCGCCCAGCGTCAGCGTGGAGAATCAGGTCGCCTCGCTCTACCTCTCCTACCTGGCCGACCGGCCCGACTCGGTGCTCGCCGCGCTGCGCGAGATCGGCACGGCCGAGGGTGCGGTGCTGGTGCACTGCGCCGCCGGTAAGGACCGGACCGGGACGATCGTCGCACTGGCCCTGCGGCTGGCCGACGCCGAACCGGACGCCGTGGTCGCCGACTACGCCGCCAGCAGCGAGCGGGCCCAGGCCATCGTCGACCGGCTGATGGCCAGCGACACCTACGCCGACAACCTGCGTGGCCGGCCGATCGAATCCCACCTCAGCCGCCCGGAGACCATGCGGGCCGTGCTGGACCACATCGACACCCAGTACGGCTCGGTCGAGAAGCTGCTGGCCCCCTTCGGCTGGACGGCCGAGGACACGGCGCGGTTGCGGGCCAAGTTGCGCCCCGACCTGCCGCGATAGGACCTCCCCGCGTTCTGTCTAGCCAGCCGCAGCGAGCGGCGGTAGCGTCTCGTCATGACCGACACGGAGGCCAGAGCCGAGCGGGGACCGTCGTCGGCTCAAGGGACATCGTCGGACCGAGGGTTCTTCGGCCAGCCGACCGTGTTGGCCAACATCTTCGGGGTCGAGCTGTGGGAGCGATTCTCTTTCTACGGCATGCAGGGCATCGTCCTGATCTATCTCTACTACTCGGTGGCGGACGGCGGGCTCGGCGTCGACCGAGCCGTGGCCACCAGCATCGTCGGCGGCTACGGCGGCACGGTCTATCTCTCCACCATCCTCGGGGCCTGGCTGGCCGACCGGATGTTCGGTCCGGAGCGGATGCTGTTCTACTCCGCGGCCGTGGTGATGTGCGGCCACATCGCGCTCTCGCTGATCCCCGGGCTGGCCGGGGTCGGGGTGGGGCTGGTGCTGATCGCACTGGGCAGTGGCGGGGTCAAGGCGAACGCCACCTCGCTGGTCGGCAGCCTCTACGACGAGAAGGACGAGCGCCGAGACGCCGGCTTCTCCCTGTTCTATCTCGGCATCAACCTCGGCGCGCTGACCGGGCCGCTGCTGACCGGCCTGCTGCAGTCCACCCTGGGCTTTCACATCGGCTTCGCCGCGGCGGCGGTCGGGATGGCGATCGGGTTGGTGCAGTACGCGATCGGACGGCGCAAGCTCGGCGACGAGACCCGGCGGGTGCCGAACCCGCTCGAGAAGTCCCGGCGGCTGGGGATCGGGCTGGTCGCGGCCGGGGTGCTGGTGGTGATCGTGGTGCTGGCCGTACTGGGGTTGATCCCGGTCGGCCGGCTGGCGATCATCGTCGCGGCGATCAGCCTGCTTGCGGCGATCGCCTACTTCACGGTCATCCTGCGCAACAAGGAGATCAGCGACGACGAACGCAGCCGGGTCCGGTCCTTCATCCCGATGTTCGTGGCCAGTGCGGCCTTCTGGGCGCTCTACCAACAGCAGTTCACGGTGGTGACGATCTACTCCGACGTCCGGCTCGATCGCAACCTGTTCGGCTGGACGATGCCGGTCTCCTGGGTGCAGTCGATCAACCCGGTGATGATCATCGTCTTGTCCGGGGTGTTCGCCGCGATCTGGACCAAGCTGGGCAGTCGGCAGCCGTCCACGCCGGTCAAGTTCGGCCTCGGCCTGGGGGTGATGGGTCTCGCTTTCCTGCTCTTCCTCACGATGTCGGGGACGGGCCGCAACGGCGCGCCGCTGCTCGGGCTGGTCGGCGTCCTGCTGGTGTTCACCATCGCCGAGCTGCTGATCTCACCGGTCGGGCTCTCACTGGCCACCAAGCTCGCGCCGACGATCTTCGGCACCCAGATGGTGGCGCTGCTGTTTCTCTCCATCGCCATCGGGACGGCGCTGGCCGGGTTCTTCGCCGGCTTCTACGACCCGGACGACGAGTTCGCCTACTTCGGGCTGTTGGGCGGGACGGCGATCGTCCTCGCGGTCGTGCTGTTGCTGTTGGTGAAGCCGATCAGGTCGATGATGCGCGGCGTCCGCTGAAACGGGCGCTGACGTCCCGGATTCCGCCGGGTAGTCGCGGCCGGATCCGGGACACTGTCGTCCGGTGAGGCAGGGATCAGTCGGTGACGACCTGATCGACGGTGGCCGTGGTCAGCCGCACCTCGATCGGCACCTCGTCCCCGATCGCGGGCGGGGTGACCTTGGCCGGCAGGAAGACCATCGAGGACTGCATGTGCGGCGGCTCGAGGAACCAGCGTTTGCGGCCGGCGACGGTGTAGGGGCTGAGGGCCAGGCCGGCCGCCTGCAGCGACCCGGTGGCGAAGGAGACCGCCCGTTGGCGCAGGTTCGCCGCCGGGGTCGGGGCCTCCAGACCGACGCCGTGGGAGGTGCCGCCGGCGATCACCAGCACCCAGCCGTCGGCGGGGACGGCGCGCTGGCGGTAGCCGATCCGCTCGCCGCGGGAGACGGGGTGGACGTCCAGCACGGTCGCGGTGGTCTCCCGGGCGGCCTCGTCACCCAGCCAGAGCCGGGTGCCGACCCGCTGCCGGATCGGGACCGGATCACCGGTCGGACCACTCAGCTGCCGGGCCAGCGCCTGGGCCTCGGAGGACGGCAGATGGGAGAGCCAGAGCGGTCCGGCCTGTGCGGCCAGGGCGGCCCGGCCGAGTCGTTCGGCCTCGGTGTAGCGGCCCTCGTCGAGCAGCGGCAGGTGGATCGTCCAGCCCTCGAACTTGACCCCGCCGTGGTCGGGGCCGCTCAGCGGTGCGGCCGCCTCGGCCAGCCGGGTCTCGGTGATGCCGTAGCGGCGCATCGAGGTCAACGCCTCCAGCAGCACCCGCGGCGACGGGCCCGAGGCCGACAGCATCGCCAGGTGTTCGGGTACGGAGACGGTGGTGATCACCCGCGGGTCGGCGGCCAGATCGGTGGCCAGCGCGTCCCCGGGGCGCCACGGGTGCAGGATCACGATGCTGCCGCCGAAGACGTCCCGGACCTGCGCCACCTCGTGCGCGGTGCCGACGGCGATCGTGTCGACGCCGAGACCGTTCGCCTCGCCGGCCAGCCGGGCCAGCCCGAAGCCGTAGCCGTTGCCCTTGATCACCGGCACCAGCCCGGGGGTGGCGTCGGCGACGGTGCGAAGGTGCTCCCGCCAGCGTTCGCCGTTGAGCCGCAGAGTCAGACCAGTCATCGCGCCAGCGTAACCGGCGGAGTCAGCGGCGGCTCAGATACAGATCGAAGGCCTTGTAGAGCAGCCGGTTCAGCGGCAGATCCCATTCGCCGAGGTACTCCACCGTCTCACCGCCGGTGCCGACCTTGAACTGGATCAGACCCAGATGCGGGTCGTCGGCGTCGACGCTGTCGGTGATCCCGCGCAGGTCGTAGACGTCGGCCCCGGCCTCGCGGGCGTCGGTGATCATCTGCCACTGGACGGCGTTCGAGCCCCGGAACTCGCGCTTGGCCGTGGTGGAGGCGCCGTAGGAGTACCAGGCGTGGCCGCCGACCCGGACCCAGGTGGTGGCGGCGATCAGGTCGCCGTCGTGGTGGGCGAGATAGAGCCGGATCCGGTCGGGGTCCTCGGCCAGCAGGGCCTCGAACATGGTCTGGAAGTAGGCCAGCGGACGGGGCGTGAAGTGGTCACGCTCGGCCGTCTCGCGGTAGATCTGGTGGAAAGCCGGGAGGTCGGCGACGGTGCCGCGGCTGACCACCACCCCCGACTTGGCGGCCTTCTTGATGTTGCGCCGCCAGAGCTGGTTCATCCCGGCCAGCAGTTCGGCCTCGCTCTTGCCCGCCACCGGCAGCTGGAAGACGTACTTCGGCTGGCCGGCGGCGAAGCCCTCGCCGTCCTTCGGCGGCAGCCAGCCGAGGCGGCGCAGTTGGTTGCGGGTGCGGACGCCGGCGGTGTTGAGGTGGTCCGGTGTGGCCTGCCCGATCCGGCCGATCGCCTCGTCGGCGATGGCGGCCTTGGTGGTGGCCGCGCCCCAGCTGCGCATCACCAGCGGCCCGCCGATCCGGACCGCGAAGGCGCCGCGGGATTTGCAGTAGGCGGCGAGCGGGTCGAGCCAGCCGGCGATGTCCTCGGCTTCCCAGTCGATCACCGGGCCCTCGGGCAGGTAGGCCAGCGACTTCTTGATCTTCGGCAACTGCCGGTAGAGGACGAGACCGGCACCGACCATGGTGTCGCCGTCGAACCAGCCGAGCGACTCGTGCCCCCACTCCGGTTTGACCGCCGCCCAGGCCGGCGTCTGCAGGAAGCTCAGGCCGGGTTGGGCCTCGTTGAAGGTCTGGTGCTCGCTCGGACTGATGGCTCGGACCTGGAAGGGCACGGCTGCGAATCTACCGAAGTCTCAGGGTTGGTCGCTGATCAGCGGGAGCAGCCCGGTCAGATCGCGGATCCGCAGCGGCTCGTCCTGCGGGCCGGTGTCGTCCCGGTCGAGGTGGACCGCCTGCAGCCCGGCCGCCCGGGCGGCGACGACGTCGAGGTCGTAGCGGTCGCCCACGTGCAGCGTCCGGCCCGGCTCGGTTCCGAGCTCGGCGCAGACGCCCAGATAGGCCGCGGCGGCCGGCTTGGCCACCCCCAGCGCTTCGGCGCTGAACACCCGCGGCAGCAGCTCGGCCAGGCCCAACACGCTCAGCTTCGCCCGCTGCTGGACGTCCGAGCCGTTGGTCAGGACGGCCCGCGGCAGGTCGGGTCGGGTCTCGTCGAGCCGGCGCAGCGCCGGCAGCACGTCGCCGAAGGCCTGCCAGCCGCGCTGGTAGGCGCTGCGGTAGCCGTCGAAGTGCCGGTCCAGGCTCGCGTCGTCGCCGACCGGCTGGCCGATCAGCGGCAGGAAGTCCCGCAGCCGGCGGCGCCGCTGCTCGGCGAAGCTGATCGCCCCGGTCTGCCACCGGCTGAAGTGCTCCTCCTCGGCGGTGAACCAGGCGGTGATCAGCTCCTCGCTGCTGGCCGCGCCCAGCGTCGGCAGCCAGTCGGTGAGACCGGCGCGGACCGAGCCGACGTGGTCGAGCAGGGTGCCGTCCAGGTCGAGGATCAACGCCTCGATCGGCGCCTCGAGCCGCGGGCGCACCGCGCCGTCGGGGCTCACTCCGGCTGGGCGCCGGCCCAGGTGGTGGCCTGCGCCGAGTCCTCGACGGCCCGCCGCAGCACCTCGGCCCGGTCGAGGCCCTGGGCCAGATAGCCGGCGAGCGAACCGGCGAAGGTGTCGCCGGCCCCGGTGGTGTCGCGGACCTCGATCTTCGGCGGCTTCGCCTCCTCCGAACCCCAGCGGGCGCCGGCCGCACCGAGGGTCAGCACGACCTCGTCCAGGCCGGGCAACTGTTCGTTCTCGGACTCGTTCACCACCACCAGATCGGCCGCGTCGGCCAGTTCGGCGGCCCGGTCGATCACCGGTGAGGCGTTCAGGATGGAGCGGACGCCCGAGCGCTGGGCCACCTCGATCGCCGCGGCCACCGTCTCGGCCGGGCTCTCCAGTTGCAGCAGCACCACCGCGGCTCCGTCGAAGGCGGCGGCGGCCGCCCGGACGTCCTCGGCGCTGAGCTCGGCGTTGGCCCCGCCGATCACCACGATCGAGTTCTCGCCGTCGTCGCTGACCCGGATGTGGGCCTGCCCGGTCGGGACGCCGTCGGTGCTCAGCACGTGCTCGACGTCCACCCCGCGATCGGCCAGCCGACGCCGGTAGGCCTCGCCGTCGTCGTCGGCCCCGACCCGGGCGATCATCGTCACCTGCGCACCGGTCCGGGCCGCGGCCAGGGCCTGGTTCGCGCCCTTGCCGCCGAAACCGCGTTCGACGCCGGAGCCGAGCAGCGTTTCGCCCGGCTCGGGCTGGCGCGAGACGCTCACCACCACGTCGATGTTCAGCGACCCGACCACCACCACGTGTCCGCTCACTTCTCTCCTCCTGTTCGCTCTGCCCGGTCGCTGCTCAGGCCGGCGGTCGGCGTCAGCGCCGCCAGATAACCGTCGACGATCCGGTGCGGGTCGCAGTCCAGGGCGACCCCGATCGTGGTCGCCGCCGAGGCGATCCCGTGCAGCTCGCTCTCACCGACGAAGCCGCGGCGGTCCACCATGGTCTGGCCGCGGGCCGCGCCGGCGAGGACGACCTGGACCGGTAGGTCGGCGACGGTGACGGCGTCCGGATCGGTGAGCAGGAAGGCCGCGCCGGCGTCCCCGAGGGTGGCGCCGAGACTCGGCGGCTCGGCCGACCCTGCGGGCAGCTTCTCCCGCTCGGCCGAGAAGGCCAGCAGCTGCCCGGCGAGCCGGCTCGCGTCGTCGCCCCGGTCGAGTCGGTCGATCTGCTCGGCCGAGACCACCGGTCGGTAGAAGACGTCCAGCCCGTACATCAGGACCGGGACGCCGCTGCCGATCACGATGGCCAGCGCCTCCGGATCGTGCCAGGCGTTGAACTCGGCCACCGCGGTCGCGTTGCCGACCGAGGCCGAGCCGCCCATCAGGACGATCCGTTCCAGCCGGGCCGCGTGGTCGGGGTAGGTCCGGACGAACAGGGCCAGATCGGTGGCGGGGCCGAGGCCGAGCAGGGTGATCGGCTCGGCCGAGGCCTCGATCAGGTTCCTGATCAACTCGATCCCGGCCTCGGGACGCAGGTCGGCCGGTGAGCGGGGTAGTTCGACGTCGCCCAGCCCGTTCGCCCCGTGCACGGCGCGGGCGTCCCGGGCCGGGTTGATCAGCGGCCGGGTGGCGCCGCGGGCCACCGGGACGTCGGCCGCGCCGGCCACCGCGAGCACGTCGAGGGTGTTGCGGGCGGCGGTGTCGGCGTCGACGTTGCCGGCCACGGCGCTGACCCCGCGCAGGTCGATGCCGGGATGCCGGGCCAGGAAGAGCAGGGCCAGGGCGTCGTCCACGCCGGTGTCGACGTCGGCGATGACGGGGACCGGTCGTTCGGTAGCCATGGGCCCAGTCTTTCCCATCGCCGTCGGCGCCGTCCTGCCGCATTGGCCAACCCTGGCAAACTCACAGCCGTGCCGTTGTCCTTGTCGTTGTCCCTGCTCGCCGTCGTGATCGTCCTGCTGGTGCTGCGGTTCGCGGTGCCCGCGCTGCCGCCCCGGCAGGTGGCCCGGCCGCTGCGTCCGGTGAACGCGGTCATCGCCGCGGTCGGGGTGCTCGGCCTGGTCGCGCACTGCGGGGCCATGTTCTACCCCGACGTGATCGGCGTGATCCCCGGCATCGACGGCTACATGCGGGTCGTGAACGCCCTCGGCCTGGCCAGCATCGTGCTCTACACCGTGCCGGCCGTCCTGATCATCGTCGGCCTGCGCCACCAGCACCCGGCGGCGCTGATCACCCTGGGCTTCGCGCTGCTCGCGGTGGACATCACGATGTACGACGGACGTCCCGTGACCGAGCACCTGACCGCGATCTCGGTCGCCGTCATCGTGCTCGCCGTCTTCGCCGGCATGTTGATCGCGCGGATCGGCCGGCCGCAGGTGCGGATCGCCCAGACCTCAACGCAGTAAGCGAACCAAGCGGCTGACGTCGGCTGTCGGTTCGGCCATCGACAGCTCGCCCCGTCCCGCCGGGCCGCCGTGTCTCTGCTCAGCCCGGGAGCTGCTTCACCATCACGATGCCCTCACGGCCACGGTCGTCCACCACGACGAAGCCCAGCGTGCGATACAGCTGCTGTGCCCGCGCGTTCTCCGCACTGACGTGCAAGCTCAGGCCGGGCGCCCCTGCGACCTCTGCCTGACGAATCAGCCGGTTCATCAAGGCACGGCCGACGCCGTGGCCGCGAGCCTCCGCTGAGACTGCGACCACGAGCTCGGGGACGTTGCTCGCCAGGTAGCCGTTCCGAGGGTTCTCCACGTCGAACAGGCGACACCAGCACGCCCCGATGATCGGCGAGCCTTCGGTCGGCCGTTCGGCGACGTAGCCCATGTCACCGGGCCGTCGCCCGAAATCGTCGACATAGGAGTCGGGTTCGTCTCGGGCCGAGTGCTGCCGAAAGTCGACTTCTGACCAGGGGTCTTTCCAGCGCCAGGCCCTGAACAGCATCCGACGGATCGAATCCTGGTCCGCGTCGGTGGCTCGTCGCACCCTGAACTCCACGGTGTCACCGTAGTGACACCTGGGTCGCTCGTGCGGACTTGCGTGGCAGGCAGACCGTCGGACGGTGGGGCCTTCGACGGCAGCGATGTCCCGATCTGCGGACCGGCTGAGCTGAACGGCGCCTACGTGCCGCTTCGGGCACCAACGCGTTTCGGTTCGGACCGGCCCGACGTCCGGCCGGCCCGGGGCAGCCGGCTGGCGAACAGCACCCCGCCGATCACCGCCACGCCGGCGATCAGTTCCACCGCGTCCGGTCGCTCGTCGAAGATCAGCCAGGAGGCCAGCACCCCGACCACCGGCACCAGCATCGAGAACGGCGCGACCTGCGAACTCGGGTGCCGCGACATCAGCGTCGTCCAGATCCCGTAACCCACGATGGTGGCGACCAGCACCACGTAGAGCAGCCCCAGCACCGACGGCAGCGCCGCAGGCGTGAACACGGTGGCCAGCGAGTGCCCGATCCGTCCCGGACCCTCGACCAGCAGCGAGACGGCCAGCATCGGGATCGGCGGCACCACCGACATCCACAGCGTCAGGTGCAGCGGTTTCGGCGCCCGGGCCTGTCGACTGCAGACGTTGCCGATCGCCCAGCCGACCGCGCCGCACAGGGTGAGCACGACCGGCAGCAGAGCGGCGGCCTGGGCCCGGTGGACGGCGATCGCGGCCAGCCCCAGCACGGCGACGGCCACCCCGACGGTCTGGCGTCGGGAGAGCCGCTCGCCCAGGAACACCCCGGCCAGCAGCACGGTGAACGGGGCCGAGGCCTGCAGCACCAGCGAGGCCAGTCCGCTCGGCATCCCGGCCGCGATCCCGAGGTAGAGGAAGGCGAACTGCAACAGCCCGATCCCCAGCCCGACGCCCAGCAACCAGTGCAGCTTCACCTGCGGCCGCGGCACCAGGACGATGGTCGGCAGCGCCAGCAGCGCGAACCGCAGCGCCACCATGAACAGCGGCGGGAAGTGCTGCAGCGCGATCGTGGTCGCCGGGAAGTTCAGCCCCCAGCAGACGGCGACGACCAGGGCGAGCAGACGGTCGCGGACGGGCATGACCTCATCCTGAACGTCTCACTGTCTTTAGCACAAGCGAAAAGAGCTTCACCGTCGTTGTAGCGTCTCTACATGGACGTTACCCGGTTGGCCGTGTTGCGCGAGCTGGCCGAGCGGGGCAGCGTCACCGCGGTGGCCGAGGCGACCGGACGGACGCCGTCCGCGGTCTCCCAACAGCTGAAGGCGTTGCAGCGAGACGCCGGCGTCGTCCTGGTCGAACGGGTGGGCCGTGGGGTGGCGCTGACCGACGCCGGTCGGGCCCTGGCCGCCAGTGCGGTCGAGGTGGCCACCGCGCTGGCCCGCGCCGAGGCCGCCTGGGCCGCCTACCGGGGCGATCCGGTCGGCACCGTCCGGATCGCCACCTTCTTCTCGGCCGGTGAGCTGCTGCTGCCCGGTCTGCTGCTGCGGTTGCGGGACCGGCCGGCCGTCCAGGTCCAGATCGTCGATGCCGACGTCGCCCAGGACGAGTTCGCGACGCTCACCGCCGATCACGACATCGTGCTCGCCCACCGCTCCGACGACGTCGTCCCGCCGGTCCGTCCGGGCCTGGACGTCGTCGACCTGCTGCGCGAGCCGCTGGACGTCGCGCTGCCGCTGAACCATCGGCTGGCGGGCCGGGCCGGTCTCACCCCGGCGGAGGTGATCGGTGAGGACTGGATCGCGCCGCCGGCCGACTTCCCGATCGACCGGGTGCTGACCGCGATCGCCGCTCAGGCCGGGGCGCCGCTGCGGATCGTGCAGCGGACCACCCATCTTCCGCTGGCCGAGCGGCTGGTCGAGGCCGGACTGGGCGCCGCGTTGCTGCCCCGGCACACCACCCGGCCGGCCGGCCGGTTCGCGCTGGTGCCGCTGACCACGATCCGGGCCGGACGCCACATCGAGGCGTTGCTGCGACCGGACCGGGCGGCCCGCCAGGCCGTCCGGGTGGTGCTGGCGGAACTGGTGGCCGAGGCAGCCGAGGCCGCCGCCCCTGATCGGGTGCCATGATGACTGCTCGTGCAGGCAAAACTCGAGTTGGTGTTGATCCCGGTCGCTGACGTGGACCGCGCGAAGGCCTTCTATGCCGAGGTTCTCGGCTTCAGCGTCGATGTCGACGTCCGGCCGGTCGACGGGGTCCGGGTGGTGCAGCTGACGCCGCCGGGGTCGGCCTGTTCGATCGGGATGGGCGTCGGTCTGCCCGCCTACTCCGGCGTTGCCCCGGGCAGCGTCAAGGGCCTGCATCTGGTCGTGGCCGACATCGAGGCCGGCCGGGCCGAACTGGTCGCGCGCGGACTGGCCGTGGACGAGATCTCCGACGTGGGCGGCGGCGTCCGCTACGCCGGGTTCGCCGATCCGGACGGCAACACCTGGACCCTGCAGGAGATGGCCTGGCGGACCGGGGACGAGTTCTGAGCCCGCGCTCCGCCGGCCGGCGACTCCTGGGCGGAGCTCAGCCGAACGCGTTGACGCCGGTCAGCTCCGCCGAGACCGCCCACAGCCGGGCCGCCTGCTCGGGGTCGACCGCATAGGCACGGACACCGGGCTCGTCGGCCTCGGAGATCTCCGCCACCTCGCAGTCTGCACAGAACACCCCGCCGAGACCGGCCAACTGCGGCGATGTCGCCGCCCAGACCTGAGTAGCAGCACCCTGGGCCGGGGTCTTGAATCCGACGTCGGGATTCTCCCGGCCGTCCTCGTCGATCCAGCCCATGGCCACTTGATCGGCTCGTGGCAGGTGGCGTTGCAGCGGGGTCAGGATGCCGCCCGGGTGCAGCGAGAAGGCGCGGACGCCGTGCTCGGACCCCAGCCGGTCGAGTTCGACGGCGAACAGCACGTTGGCCGTCTTGGCCTGACCGTAGGCGGCCCACTTGTCGTAGCTGTCCGGTTCGGTGAACATCAGGTCGTCCCAGCGGATCGAGCTGCGGCGGTGACCGGACGACGACACCGAGATCACCCGGGCACCGTCCGCTCGCTCGAGGGCCGGCCAGAGCCGGTTGACCAGCGCGAAGTGGCCGAGGTGATTGGTGGCGAACTGCGCCTCCCACCCCGGACCGACCCGGGTCTCCGGGCAGGCCATGATCCCGGCGCTGTCGATCAGGATGTCCAGGGCACGGTCGCTGCCCAGGAAACGATCGGCGAAGCCGGCGACACTGTCCAGATCGGCGAGATCCAACTCTTCGATCTCGACCCGGTCGAGACCGGTCAGTGCTTCCTCGGCGACTTCTCTGCGACGGGCCGGCACGATCACCCGGGCGCCGGCATCGGTGAGGGCTTTCGTGGTCTCCAACCCGAGCCCCGAATAGCCTCCGGTGACGACCGCCAACTTGCCGGTCAGATCGATCCCGGCCAGTACGTCCTCAGCGGTGCTCTCGGCGCCGAAACCGGAGTCGATCGGGTGTTGACGGGTGGCGGTCGGTTCGGTGCTCATACCTTTGACGGTAGTCGGGCCCTGGACATCGGGGTCAGGGCGTAGGCGACGCTGACCAGAGCGAAGCCGACGGCGGCGACGATCAGGGCCGCCGGAGCGCCGAACCGGGTCGCGACCAGGCCGCCCAGCGGGGCCGCGAGGACGATCACGCCGCGGTTGACCGAGCGGTTGATCGCGTTGCTGCGGCCCTGCAGTCGGTCCGGCGTGATCGCCTGCCGGAAGCTGATCGAGGCGGGCCCGTCCAGCCCGAAGGCGGCCCCGATGATCACCTGCGCGGCCAGCAGCGCGACGATGCCGCCCCGGTTGAGGCCCGGCCCGTCGGCCGCCGGCGCCAGCAGCAGGCAGACCACGCCGGGGGCGTAGCCGAGGTAGGAGAACAGGATCGTCCGGCCGACGCCGAACCGGTCCGCGACCCGCTCCGACAGGGTGGTGCTGATCAGGGTCACCACCCCGCCGACGGCCAGGCAGAGACCGATCGTCACCGCCGACAGGCCGAGCGGGCCGGTGGCGTAGGCGATCTGGACGGTGTTGAGGATCGCCCAGCAGACGAACCAGGCGTGGGTGGTGAGGGCCAGCGGGGCGAGCAACCGGTGCCGGTAGACCCAGCGCAGTCCCTCGACGGTCTCCGCGCGCAGGGTGGGGCGAGGCAGGCGTTTCCCCTGCTCGGACGGACGATCCGTGGCCGGCTCGGGCAGCCGGGTCAGCACGCCGGCGCTCAGCAGGTAGCTGACGGCGTCCAACCCGATGGCCAGCGGCGGCCCGATCAGCCGGACCAGTACGCCGGCCAGGGCCGGGCCGGTGGTCTGGGCGGCCGCCGTGCTCTGCTGCAGCCGGGTGTTGGCCCGGGTCAGCAACGGTGGCGGCACCAGTTGCGGGGTGATGGCCTGGTAGGCGGCGTCGTTGAACAGTGAGCAGAGGCCGAACACGACCATCACCCCGATCAGCAGCGGCAGGCTCAGCCAGCCGCCCACGGCGAGTACGCAGACCAGGCCCAGGCTCAGGCCCTGACCGAGATCGGTGATCACCAGCACCGGGCGTCGGCGGACCCGGTCGAGGACGCTGCCGGCCACCAGACCGACCGCGGCGTAGGCGATCCAGCGGCCCGAGCTGACCAGGCCGACGTCGACCGTGCTGCCGCCGAGCGTGGTCAACACCAGCAGTTGCAGGGCCAGCCCGGTGATCGCCGAGCCGAAGTCCGAGACGGTCGAGGCGGCCCAGAACGCGACGAAGCCCCGGTGCACACGCAGCCGGGGCTTCACTCGGGTCAGGGCGAGACGATCAGCTGGTGATCTTGCCCGGGTTGAGGTTCCGGCCCGGATCCAGCGACGCGAACAGTCCGGCCGTCAGCTCGGCACCACCCTGGGAGATGTCCTCGACCAGCCACGGCTGGTGTTCGACGCCCACCGCGTGATGGTGGGACAGCGTCCCGCCGTTGTCCACGAAAGCCTGCTGCAGCGCGGATTTCACCACGGTGTACTGCTCCAGCCCGTGCTGCTCGTCCTGCTTGAAGGCGAAGGTGAAGTACAGGCAGGCCCCGGAGTGGTAGCTGTGCGAGAGGTGGCACATCACGAAGCCCTTGACGCCGATCTCGTCGAAGGCCTTGTTGATCGAGACCACCACGTTGTCGTAGAGACCCTTGAGCTTCGACCACGGGGCGGCGGTGTCGCTGACGTCCCCGGCCGCACCCCGGTCCAGCAGGAAGTCCCGGATGTAGGGGGTGTCGAATTTCTTCTGGTCGTAAAGAACGCCAGGTCCCTTGCCCAGCAGGATTCCGCCGTGCTTGCCGATGACCGACTTGACCATCGACTTCTGCCGGTTGACGTGGTCCTTGCCGCCCTCGTAGCCGACGAAGGACAGACAGATCTGGTCCAGATCCCAGCCGCGCCGCTCCAGCACGGCCATCAGGCCCTTGGTCACCAGACCGGAGACACCCTTGGACTTCTTCCTGGTGGCGAAGGAGAAACGGGTCTCCCGGGCGTCGGAGACCCGGGTGATCGACGGTGCGGCGTCGCTGGCCGACAACTCCTGCATCGCGGCCAGACCGGCGGCCCAGTTCGGGAACAGATAGCCCAGCACCAGCCGCTCCTCGGGCAGTCGGTGCACGTTGACCGTGGCCTCGGTGATCACGCCGAGCCGGCCCTCGCTGCCCAGGATCATCTCCCGGACGCTCGGTCCGGTCGAGGTGCTCGGCAGCGGCCGCAGCACGATCTTCTTGCCCGGCTGGACGAGCCGCAGACCGCGGGTGATGTCGGCGATGTCGCCGTACTTGTCGGACTGCATGCCCGAGGAGCGGGTGGCGATCCAGCCGCCGAGGGTGGAGTGGGTGAAGCTGTCGGGGTAGTGGCCCATCGTCCAGCCGCGGGCGTTCAACTGCTCTTCCATCGCCGGGCCCTGGATGCCGGCCTGGATCCGGGCCAGACCCGAGTCCTCGTCCACGTCGATGACGCGGTCGAGCCGGCCGAGGTCGAGGGAGACGACGGTGCGGGTCTCGTCCGGCATCGGCTCCAGGCTGCCGGCGATGTTGCTGCCGCCGCCGAACGGGATCAGCACGGCGTCCGCGGCGACCACCTGGTCGACCACGGCCTGCACCTCGTCCTCGTCGGCGGGGTAGACCACCACGTCCGGCACCCGCGGCAGGATGCCGCCGCGGACCTTCCACAGATCCCGCAGGCTCTTGCCGTAGGTGTGGACGATCCGGTCCATGTCGTCGCCGGCGACGAACTTCTCACCGACCGCGCTCTGCAGCTGCTGCTGCAGTTCGTCGGAGATCTGCGGCGCCGGGATGTCCAGATCGGCGAAGTCGGCCACCGGCTTGCCGGGGGTGGTCACGTCGAGGTCGAGCACGTCCATCACGAACGGCGCGAAGCCGGGCTTGTTGTCGTGGACGAAGGCGACGCCTTCCACCCCCCAGCCCCACCACTTCATGTGCTTGACCTGGTGGGCCGGTTTCGATCCGGACTGGTGACTGGTCACCGTCATGCGTCTTCCTTCTCCTGACTGGGTCGAGCGGGGTCGGGCGCGATCAGCTTCTGCTCCGACACGTCTTTCGTGCCGGACAGGTCTTTGGATTCCAGCGCGTGCCTGGCCGACCCGTTCGTCCCGTTGGTGTGCCCGTTCCCGGGCCGGGCCGCCGCCGCTGGTGTCGACGGAGCCGACGGGGTTGAAGGGGTCGACGGGGCCGGGGGAGCGACCGGAGCCACCGACTCCTCGCCGACGGTCTTGTTCACCCCGCGCCTGACCCCACGCCGTTTGCCCCGCAGCTGACGCTCGGTGAGCTGGACGTCCGGCTGGTCGACGTCGGCGGCCAGGGCCCGGACCGCCTCCGACATCCGGTGGGAGAAGTGCGGGACGGTCTCGCCGGGCTCGGGCCGGATCGGATCGCCGATGTTGACCGTGATCGGCGGACGTCCGCGCCGCGGCCAGTTGGTGCCCTTGGGCATCGCCGCGTAGGCGCCGACCAGGGCCACCGGCACGCACGGCACCTGCCGGCTGATACACAGTGCGGCCGCGCCCGGGGTGAACCGGCCGAGCTCGCCGTCCTTGGAGCGGCTGCCCTCGGGGAAGACCAGCAGCGGCACGCCGTCGTCCAGCAGGGTGGAGGCGATCCCGCGGCGGCCGCGGAAGCCGGTCCGGTCGACCGGGAAGGCGTTGAAGAACAACGCGGTCAGCATCCGGCGCCAACGGACGTCGAAGAAGTAGTCGGCGGCGGCGTTGGCGGCCAGGTAGCGTCCGTGCGCCCGCGGCCAGGCCCCCATCAGCAGCGGGGCGTCGAGATGGCTGGAGTGGTTGGCCACGACCACGTAGGGCCGCTCCAGGCCGTCGAGGCGTTCGCGGCCCTGCACGCTCACCGAGGCCAGCGACCAGATCAGCGGTTTCATCAGCATCCGCTGCGCCACGAACCGCGCGCTGGCGTGCAGCGGCGAGGTGTAGCGACTATGAGGCACGGTCGTACCCTATTCCTTCCCGGGCCGGCCGCTCGTTCGCCGAGCTCGTCCGGGCGAGGCCCTCCACCCCTTGTTCGGAGCGGTGTGGCTGGAGGCTAGTGGCTTTTGCGGCCCGAGGACAAGCGACGCGACACCGCCCGGATCGCCGATCGCGGCGCCAGCCGGGCGGCGGTGATCAGCACCTGGTAGCGCGCCGACGGGATCGAGATCACCCGGCCGGCCTCGGCGTCGGCCAGCGCGTCGCGGACCAGCGGACCGGCCTCCAGCCAGAGCGGCTCCGGGATCTTGGACGTCCCGATCCCGGCGCGGGTGTGGAACTCGGTCCGGACCCAGCCCGGGCAGAGCACGGTGACGCCGACGCCGGTGCCGGCCAGCTCGTTGGCCAGGCCCTCGGAGTAGACGCCGACCCAGGCCTTGGTGGCCGAGTAGCTGCCCATGGTCACGTAGCCGGCGGTGCTGCCGACGTTGATGATGTGCGGTTTCCGTCTCGACCCGGGATTCGACCCGGGGCCCGACCCGGGCGCGTCGGCCATCCGTTCGGCGAAGACCCGCCCGGCCGTTCCGGCCAGGATCAGCACCGCCCGGCACATCACGTCCAGGGCGACCTCGTGCGGGCTGAAGTCGGTGACGCAGAGGGCGCTGTGGACGCCGAAGCCGGCGTTGTTGACCAGCAGGTCGATCCGGTCGTCGTCGGCGGCGATCCGGTCGGCCACCAGCAGCACCTGGTCGCGGTCGGACAGGTCGGCGGTCAGCGTCTCCACCTCGACCCCGTAGCGGCGGCGCAGCTCTTCGGCGCGGCCGGCCAGCCGCTCGGCATCCCGGGCGACCAGCACCAGATCGGTGCCACGGGCGGCCAGTTCGGTGGCGAACGCCGCCCCGATCCCGGACGTCCCGCCGGTGACGAGCGCACGGCTGAACGCCGGGGAAGTGCGGTGACCGGGCATGGGCGACACCCTACGGCGTCAGCGGGCGTCCTCGAGGTCTGCGCGGGCGAGCAGGAACGACAGCCCACGGCGTCCGGGGGTGAGGATCGCGACCACCGGCGAGGCGACGGCGGGCAGGGCCAGCAGGGCGGCCACCCACTGCAACCGGCTCGCCGGGTCGCTGCTCAGGCTGACGGCGATGCCGAGGGTCAGGGTGCCGCCGGCCACACCGGCCCGCAGCAACCGGCGTCCGAACGGGGCGCCCCGCTCGGGCCGGCCCGGCCAGGACGGCCGCAGCCAGACCGCACGCTGACCGATCGACGCCCCCGAGCCCGAGGCCGCCGGCAGCAGGACGACGATCACCCCGGCGATCAGACTGGGCAGTCCGGTCAGGCGTACGGCCGTCCCCGACAACTCGATCCCGAGCAGTTGGTTGATGGTCGCCGCGGCCAGCGTCAGCAGTCCGGCCAGACCGACCAGAGCACCCAGGTCGATGATCATCCCCAGCCAGCGCCGGACCAGGTTGACCGGACGCGGCCGCAGCCGGCTCAGGGCCAGCCGCTCGGGCCGGGGCAGCAGTCCGCGTAGCCGGGGTGCGATCAGCGCGCCGACCAGTGCCCCGGTGGTGTTCAGGATCAGGTCGTCGACGTCGGCCACCCGGTAACGGCAGTCGAAGAGCCCCCACAGCCGGGTGGCCTGGGTGATCTCGATCAGCAGCGAGACGGCCAGGCCGAGCAGGGTGGTGGTGAGCAGCCGGCGTCCGGCCACGCCGCGGACGAACAACCCGAACGGGACGAACAGCGCCACGTTCAGCACCACCTGCAGCGTGGCCGCGCTGATCAGCACCCCGAACAGGGTGTTACCGACCGCCGCGTTGGAGATGTAGGTGAGGAACTCGAACGGGGTCAGCTGGATCACCACGTCGCCGAACGGGCCGCAGTTGTTCCTGCTGTCGGGCAGCGGCAGCAGGGTGTAGGCGGCGAGCGCGACCGCGTAGACGCAGCCCAGCGAGGTGGCGGCGATCCGGCGCGGGCTGAGCCGGCCGTAACGGCGGTACTGGGTGATCAGCAGCGGGATCAGCAGCACGGCGAAGACGGCCAGACCGCCGACGACGGAGATGGCTGCCTTACTGCCCCAGTCCGTCACGCGGGCCAGTATCGCCCGGCCGTCGTCGAGCGCTGGTGGTCAAGGGTGCGGGTGGTCGCCGAGCGCCGGCAGTTCGGCGATTCCGCGACGACCGGGCAGTTTGGGAGGATGGGGAGCATGGGCCCGATGGACCACATGTCCGACCTGCCGGCGTTGAGCTGGCGGTCGTTGCTGAGCGCGGGGGAGCCGAACGCGATCTGGACGATCGTGATCGTGCTGCTGCTGGCCGGCTACCTCTACGTCTGGAGCCGGGCTCGGCGACGCGAGGTGCGGGTGCCGCTGTGGCGGCTGGGCTCGTTCGTCGCCGGTCTGGTGGTGCTGGCGATCTCCGTCGACTCCGGGGTCTCGACCTACGGCCACGTGCTGTTCTGGATGCACATGATCCAGCACCTGGCGTTGATCATGGTGGTGCCCGCGTTGCTGGCCGTCGGACGTCCGCTGACGTTGTTGCGCGGGATGCGCTCCGAGGCCGGACGCGAACGCTGGGACCGCGCCGTCCACGGCCGGGTGTTGAGTGTGCTGACCCATCCGCTGGTCGGATTCGGCGTCTACGCGATCACTCTGGTCATCACCCACCTGAGCTCGTTCCCCGACCTGATGCTGAACAACATGGCCGTCCACGAGGCCGAGCAGGTGCTCTACCTGGTGGCCGGGCTGTGGTTCCTGCTGCCGCTGTTGGCCGACGAGCCGATCCGCTGGCAGCTCACCCCGTTGCAGCGGATCTTCCTGCTGCTGGTGGGGATGGCGCCCGACACCATCGTCGGCATCGTGTTGTTGCAGAGCGAGGGCAACCCGTACCCGGCGCTGGCCGGCCGGCATCCCGGGTGGGGCCCGGACGCGCTGACCGACGTACACATCGCCGGCGGGTTGATGTGGGCCGCCGGCGACGGCCTGATGATGGTCTTCGCGGTCGCCCTGATCCTGGGCTACGTCACCCACGGCACGGCCACCAACGCCACCGCCGGACGTTGGCTGGAGAACATCCGCCGCTCTTCCCTGGCCGAGGACGTCCGCGCCTCGGGCGGGTCGACCGAAGGCCTCGGTGAGGATCTGGACGAGGACGAGGCGAGTTGGCGGGCCTACAACGCGATGCTGGCCCGGATGCACGGCTCGGAGCAGCCGGTCGGGTCGCAGGCTGAGCCGAAGCAGGCGGACGTCCGGCGCGAGCGGCACGGCTAGGACGTGCGACCACAGGCTCGGTCGGTCGTCACTGCGTTTCACCGGATGGGGTCCAGGCCGACGCGGGATGCTGCTGATCAGGCGCGGGTCAACTCAGCCGTCTGGCGGGCGATCGCCAGCTCCTCGTTCGTCGGCACCACCAGCACCTTGACCGCGGCGTCGTCGGTGGAGATCAGCCGCGGCTCGGAGCTGCGGGCCGCGTTCCGGTCGGCGTCGAGTTCGATCCCGAGACCCTGCAGCTCAGCGGTGACGGCGGCCCGCAGCACCGGGCTGTTCTCACCGACCCCGGCGGTGAAGGTGACCGCGTCGAGCCGGCCGAGGACGGCCAGATAGGCGCCGAGGTAGCAGCGGATCCGGTGGACGTAGACGTCGAAGGCGAGCGCCGCTGCCTGATTGCCGTCCTCGCGCCGCTGGGTCAGCTCACGGAAGTCGTTCACCCCGGAGAGCCCCTTCAGGCCGGACTGCTTGTTCAGCAGGGTGTCGATGTCGGCGGCCGACAGGTCCAGGGTGGAGGCCAGGAACCCGTGCAGGCCGGGGTCGACGTCGCCGGAGCGGGTGCCCATCACCAGGCCCTGCAGCGGGGTCAGGCCCATCGAGGTCTCGACGGCGACCCCGCCGCGGATCGCCGAGGCCGAGCAGCCGTTGCCCAGGTGCAGCACGATCTGGTTCAGCTCGTCGGCCGGGCGACCGGCGTTGTCCCGACCGAGCGTCTCGGCGACCAGCGCGGAGACGTAGCCGTGTGAGGTGCCGTGGAAGCCGTAGCGACGGATGTGGTGCTCGGCGGCCAGATCGGCGGGGATCGCGTACGTCCGGGCGGCCTCGGGCAGGGTGGAGAAGAACGCGGTGTCGAAGACGGCGACGTGAGCCACATCGGGCCACATCTGTTGGGCAGCACGGATCCCCGCCACCGCCGGCGGGTTGTGCAGCGGGGCCAGCGAGCTCAGCTCGGTGATGGTGTCGATCACCTCGTCGGTGATCAGGGTCGGCTCGCTGAAGTGCGGTCCGCCGTGCACGATCCGGTGCCCGACCGCATCGACGTCGTCGGTCCCGACGTGGTCGTCCTTCAGTTGGTCGGCCATCCTCGACATCGCCTCGGCGTGGTCCTTGACCCCGCCGTCACCGCCGTCACCGCCTCCGTCACCGTCGCCGATCCGTTCGATCAGGCCCTTGGCCCTGACCTCACCGGTCGCCGGCACCAGCACCTGGTACTTCAGCGAGGACGAACCGGAGTTGATCACCAACACGGTCTGCCCGGCCGAGTTCGCTGCGGTCATGATCATCCTTCCTGGGTGGGGGTCTGGGCCTGGACGGCGGTGATGGCGACGGTGTTGACGATGTCGTGCACCAGGGCCCCGCGGGAGAGGTCGTTCACCGGTTTGCGCAGCCCCTGCAGCACCGGGCCGACGGCCACGGCGTTCGCGCTGCGCTGGACCGCCTTGTAGGTGTTGTTGCCGGTGTTCAGATCCGGGAACACGAACACGGTGGCCTGGCCGGCGACCTCGGAGTCGGGCAGTTTCGTCCGGGCCACCGCCGGGTCGATGGCCGCGTCGTACTGGATCGGGCCTTCCAGCGGCAGGTCGGGCTCGCGGGCGGCCACCAGTTCGGTGGCCGCACGCACCTTGTCCACGTCGGCGCCACTGCCGGACTGGCCGGTCGAGTAGGACAACATCGCCACCCGGGGGTCGATGCCGAAGTCGCGCGCGGTCTGCGCCGAGGAGACGGCGATGTCGGCCAACTGCTCGGCACTCGGATCCGGGTTGACCGCGCAGTCGCCGTAGACCAGGACCCGGTCGGCCAGGCACATCAAGAACACCGACGACACGATGGCCACCCCCGGCTTGGTCTTGATGAACTCCAGCGACGGCCGGATGGTGTGCGCGGTGGTGTGGGTGGCCCCGGAGACCATCCCGTCGGCCATCCCGAGGTGGACCATCATGGTGCCGAAGTAGGAGACGTCGGCCACCACCTCGCGGGCCCGCTCCAGGCTGACGCCCTTGTGCCGACGCAGTTCGGCGTACTCGGCGGCGAAGCGTTCGATCAGCTCCTCGTCGGCCGTCGAGACGACGGTGGCCCGGTCCAGGTCGAGACCGAGCGCCGAGCCGCGCGATCTGATCTTGTTCTCCTCACCCAGCAGGATCAGGTCGGCCACCCCGCGTCGCAGCAGGATCGCCGCCGCCTCGAGGATCCGGTCGTCGTCGGCCTCGGGCAACACGATCGACTTCCGGTCGGCCCGGGCCCGCTCCATCAGCTGGTACTCGAACATCAGCGGCGTCCGCACCTCGGAGGCCGAGACCTGGACGGCGGCCAGCAGTTGGTCCTGGTCGACCCGCTCGGCGAACAGCCGACGGGCCGTCTCGGCCTTGAGCGCCGAGGCCTTGGTCATCGGGCCGCGGACCCGGGACAGCCGCTCGGCCGTGGCGAAGGTGTCCAGTTCGGTCAGCAGCATCGGCAGATCGTGGTCGACACCCTGGGCCAGCCGGGCGATCGAGTCCGGCATCGCGTAGCCGCCGGTGAGCACGATCCCGGCCAGCGGCGGGAAGGTGCCGGACTGATGGGCCAGCATCAGCCCGGGCAGCAGGTCGGTCCGGTCGCTCGGGGCGATCACCGTCACGTCCGGCGCCAGCCGTTCCAGCACGTGCGGCAGCCCCATCGCGGCCACCACCAGACCCAGCGACTCCCGCTCCAGCCACGACTCGCTGCCCTGGATCAGCTCTGCCTCCACCGCGTCCCCCAGGGCCCGGACGGTGGGTGCGGACAGCACCGGGTTCTCCCCGATCGCGGCCACCACGACGTCCGGGATCCCTTGCAGAGCGGCCTGAACGGCGTCCAGCTCGTCCGGGTCGGTGCGGTTGGCGATCACCGCGACGGTGTGCACGTGCTGGCTGCGCAACTCGGCGATCGCACTGGTCGCGGTCTGGGCGATCTCGTCCGGCGTCCGTCCCCGGCCGTGCACCACCAGCACGGCCGGTGCCCCGAGGTTGGCCGCGATCTTGGAGTTGAACGACAACTCGGTGCCGGTGGAGATGTCGGTGTAGTCCGAGCCGAGGATGACGATCACGTCGAAGCGTTCACTCAGCTCGCCGTAACGCTGGACGATCGTGGCCAGCGCCTCGTCCGGGTCCCGGCGGGCCTCGGCGTAGCTGACGCCCAATGCCTCGTCGTAGCTCTGGTCGACCGCGGGCTGGCTGACCAGCAGATCGAGGATGGTGTCGGAGCGGTCCTCGCGGCCGGGCGTGGCGGCGGTGAGCGGCCGGAAGACGCCGACCCGGCCGACCTCGCGGGCCAGGGCGTCCAACAGCCCGAGGGCGACCGCGGACTTGCCGGTCTGGCCCTCCGGAGAGATGACGTACACGCTGCGGGTCACCTCGCCGAGCGTAGTCAGCGCCGGTCGGGCCCTTCACCGGGTGACTACGATGCGGCCATGAGACGCGTCGTCGCCGCCGTCCTGATCCTCGGGGTGCTGCTGATCAGCATCCCGCTGCCCGCCGGGGCGGATTCCGAGGACGGGGTGATCACCCGCTACGACCTGACCGCGACCGCGGCGAAGGACGGCACGACGCAGGTGGCGATCGACTTCACCATCGACTTCGGGACCTCCCCGAAGCACGGCCCGTACGTCACGCTGCCGGTCCGGCAGGAGATCCCGAACGATCCGGACCACTACCGCGCCTTCGACATCGACCAGATCGCCGTGAGCAGCAGCACCGGCGCCCCCACCGAGGTCGATACCGACACCGAGTACGGTGCGATGGCGATCAAGGTCGGCGATCCCCGCCGTGAGGTCACCGGCCCGCAGAAGTACCGGCTCACCTACACCACCACCGGCCTGGTCAACCCGAACGTGTCGGGCAGCGACGAGATCTTCTGGAACGCGATCGGCGACCAGTGGACGATCCCGCGGCAGAACATCACCGTGACCCTGATCGGCCCCGCCGACGTCACCCGGAGCACCTGTTACGCCGGCGAGCCGTCGGCACGGACGACGTGTGGGAGCGACACCCCCGACGGCCGTCAGGTCAGCTTCACCCAGCCCCAGCTGAGCGAAGGCGAGGGGATGACCGTGGTCGCGGCCTGGCCCGCCGGCACCTTCGTCGGGGCCGAGCCGCGGCTGATCGCGCGCTACAGCCCGGGCAACACCTTCACCGCGAACCCCGGCACCCTCGGCGCCGGCGTGATCGTGGCCGTGCTCGGCAGCGTGCTGCTGGTGCTGCGGAGCCGCCGGCGGGGTCGGGACGAGCAGTACGCCGGGATCACCCCCGGATCGACCCCGTCCGGCAGCGAGGCGGGATCGGCCTCGGCCGCAGTCGAAGCAGTCGGCGGTGGGCTGGGCGGCGGCGAGACCGCGGTGGCCTTCACCCCACCGCCGGGGGTCCCGCCGGGGGTGCTGGGGACGCTGATCGACACCCGCGCCCAGAGCCGGGACGTGACAGCCTCCATCGTCGATCTGGCGGTCCGCGGACACCTGCGGATCGAGGAGGTGCCCAAGGAGAGCAAGCGCGCGAAACCCGACTGGCGGCTGGTGCGACTGGAGTCCTCCGATCGGCTGGCGCCCTGGGAGAGCGATCTGATCGACGGGATTTTCGGGCAAGAAAAGTCGGCCGGCATCCTCGACCGGATGTCCGATGCGGTGTTCGGGTCCGAGCCCGAGAACGAGATCACGTTGTCCGATCTCCGGGGCACTTTCAGCGAGACGCTGCGCAAGACCGAGAAGTCGTTGAACGCCGAGGTGACCGGTCGCGGCTGGTTCCGGACCGACCCGAACATCGTCCGCCGACGCTCGCTCGTCCTCGCGGCGGTGCTCTTCTTCGGCGGCCTGTTGGCCACCTTCCTGCTCGCCGTCACCCTCGGCTGGGGGTTCATCGGGCTGGCTGTGATCGTGGTCGGCATCGTCGGTTTCGTGGCCGCCCGGACGACACCCGGCCGGTCGGCGGCGGGCACGGCGGTGCAGGTGCAGGGCCGCGGCTTCGAGCAGTACCTGAAGACCGCCGAGGCCGATCAGCTGCGGTTCGAGGAGGGCGTCGACATCTTCAGCCGCTATCTGCCCTACGCCATCGTCTTCGAGGTGACCGAGCGCTGGACGAAGATCTTCACCCAGTTGGCGGCCGATGGTCGGTACCCGATGGAACCCGGTTGGTACGTCGGGAACCAGGCCGTCGGGATGGGGGTGGGCCTGAACGCGTTCTCCTCCGGTGGGTTCGCCGACAGCCTGACCGCCTTCTCGAGCGCCGCCACCTCGGCGATGACCGCGGGCTCGTCGGGATCCGGTGGTGGTTCAGGCTTCGGTGGCGGGGTCGGCGGCGGCGTCGGCGGCGGTGGCGGCGGCAGTTGGTGACCCGCGGGTCGGTCTGAGCGGCGGTCAGGCCCTGATCGTCGAGCGCCAGTCGCCCGCAACCCCGGAAAACGGGGTCGGTTGCGGCAACTGGCGCTCGAGCATCACCGAACGCCTGCGCGGCTCAGCTGGTCGGGCTGGCGCTCGGGGTCGGCGCGCCGGAGGGAGCCTTGCCCGGCGTGGGCGGGGTGGGTGCACCGCTCGGCGCCTTGCCCGGTGCCGGTGCACCACGCGGCGCCTTACCCGGCGTGGGCGGCGTGGGCGCGCCGGACGGAGCCTTGCCCGGCTGCGGTGCCCCGGACGGAGCCTTGCCCGGCTGCGGTGCCCCGGACGGAGCCTTGCCCGGCGCGGGTGCTCCACCGGGCGCTCTGCCCGCTGCGGGCGGGGCCGGTGGCTGGGGCGCCCCGCTCGGGGCCTGGCCGGGGCTCGGGGCGCCCGAGGGAGCCTTGCCCGGAGCCGGAGGGGTGGGTGCCCCACTCGGTGCCCCACTCGGAGCCCCGGACGGAGCCTTGCCCGGGGTGGGCGGGGTGGGTGCCCCGGACGGAGCGCCCGCGGTCGGTGCCCCGCTCGGAGCGCCACCCGGAACACCTGCGGTCGGTGCCCCGCTCGGTGCCCCGCTCGGGGTGGCGCTCGGGCTGCCGGTGGCGGCGGCCGCGGTCGGGTCCCCGCTCGGCTGGCCCGCGGCCTGGGTGCTGCTGGGCGAGGCGGAACCGTCGTTCGGGTCGGCCAGCGCCGGGATACCGAAGGCGGCACCCAGCCCCAGACCGGCGACGACCACCGCGACGGCGGCGATCTTGCCGCGGTGCTTGCGCTGGTTCGCGGCCCGCTGCGCGGCGATCGGCTGCGTGTCGTCGATCCGGTACTGCTGCTGGTCGTCGGCGTCGCGGTCGCGCCGGGCCCGCCAGCTGTTCAGCTGTTCGCGGGGGTCCTGTGAATCAGACATCGTGGTCCTTTGCTCTCGACAGGCCCGAGGTCTTCGGGTCTGCAGTAGAAACTGCGTGCCGGACCTGAAGCGAAGCTCAAGGACGTGCTCGGGCGTCGATTCTTGAACCAGTCTTCAGTTTCGGCGCGACACTGGAGCCATGCCTTCCCAAGCCGGTCCCACGCGACCGAGAGTGCTGCTGATCGAGGACGACGAGACCATCCGGGAGAGTGTCGCCGGCTCGCTCAGTGACAGCGGTTTCTCCGTCCTGGCCCAGGAAGACGGTGACCAGCTGGAGCGGGCACTGCACGATTTCCGCCCCGGCGCGGTCGTGCTCGACTGGATGCTCCCGGGCCGCAACGGTCCGGCCCTGGCCAAGGTGGTCAACCGGACCAGCGCCGTCCCGGTGATCATGCTGACGGCCCGGGACGCGGTGTCGGACCGGTTGGCCGGGTTCGAGGCCGGGGTCGACGATTACCTGGTGAAGCCGTTCGCGATGGAAGAGCTGACCGCCCGGTTGCGGGTGCTGCTGCGGCGCAGCGGAAGTCTGGCCGCGACCGTCCAGGTCGGCGACCTGATCATGGACCCGGCCTCGGCGACCGTGCTGCGTGACGGCGAGTCGATCGACCTGACCGCCACCGAGTGGCGGGTGCTCAGCTACCTGGCCGACAACCACGGCCGGATCGTCTCCACCACCCAGATCCTGACCCAGGTCTGGGGCTACGACGACTACGCCGACAACCTCGTCCAGGTCCACATCAGTGCGCTGCGGCGCAAGCTCGAAGCGCACGGTCCGCGGCTGATCCACACCGTCCGTGGCCTCGGTTACGTCCTGCGGGACAGCCCGCGATGAGCGTCCGGACGGCTGAGCGACCCGCGCCGGACCCGAGCACCCAGCTGCCCACCCGGTCATTGCGCCGCAGGCTGTTCTGGGTGGTGTTCGGGTTGGTCGCGGTGCTGGTGCTGGTCCTGACCATCACCACCGACCGGGTGCTGGGCGCGCGCCTGCTCGGCAACCTCGAGCAACGGCTGTCCGACCGGGCGGTGATCGCCACCGCGCTGGACGGCCAGGTCGGTGAGCAGAGCCTGGTGGACCGGTTGGCCGGCCAGGGCGTGTCGGTCCGCCTGGTCACCGCCGACGGCACGGCCTACACCAGCAGCGGCCAGCCGGGCAGCGGATCGTCCCCGGGCAATCCACCCGGGCCGGGCAGAGACAAGCCGCCGACCCCGAAGGAATCGGTCTCACCGGTGACCAAGACCGGCGATCTCTACCAGCTCAGCCAGCCCCTCGCCGACGGCTCGACGATCACCCTCTCGGCCGACGCCGGGGAGGCCCGCCGGACGCTGGCCCAGGTCAGGATCGCGCTGACCGTCGGCGGGCTGATCGTGATCGCCCTGGCCCTGGCCATCCTGTGGCCGCTGATCGGTCGGGCTCTGCGGCCGTTGGAACGGATCACCACCACCGCGCAGGAGATCGCCGCCGGCGACCGTGGCCGTCGGCTGAACCCGGACCGGCCGGACACCGAACTGGGCCGGACCGCCACCGCCTTCGACACCATGCTGGACGCGGTCGAGGGCGCCGAGGCCCAGGCCAAAGGCTCGGAGCGCCGGATCCGCGACTTCCTCTCCGATGCCGCCCACGAACTGCGGACGCCGGTGGCCGGCACCCTGGCCGCCTGCGAGCGGCTGCTGCGCACCGACCCGGACCGACCCCAGCGGGAGGCGCTGACGGTGACCGCGATCCGGGAGGCGCAGCGGGCCGGGCGCCTGGTCGAGCAGATGCTCGACATGGCCCGGATCGACCAGGGCCTGCAACTCGTCCGGCGACCGGTCGGGGTCCGCGAACTCGTCGACGAGGTGCTCAGCACCAAGCAGCTGAGTGCGCCGTCGGCCCGGTTCCGGGTGGACGACCGGCTGCCCGGCGGCGCGGTGGTCTCGGCCGATCCGGACCGGCTCACCCAGGTGCTGGTCAACCTGATCGACAACGCCGTGCACGCCGCCGGTCCGGGCGCCCGGATCGACCTCCGGCTGGCCCGCACGACCGGCCCGTCCGGCCAGGGCTCAGGCGAGAGCGAAGGCGCCGGGACCACGATCGACGTGATCGACGACGGCCCGGGGGTGCCGGACGCCGAGCGCGAACGGATCTTCGACCGGCTGGTCCGGCTGGACGCCTCCCGCGCCCGGGTCGCCGGCGCCGGCCTCGGTCTGGCCATCTCCCGCGGGATCGCCCGGGCCCACGGCGGCACCCTGAGCTGCCTGCCCGTCCGCAACGGTTCGGTCTTCCGGCTCTGGCTACCTGATCCTGCCCTCGGCGCGACCGCGAGCTGAGCGGGCGCGGAGGTCGACTAGGGCTGCACCACCAGGTTGGTCCCGTGGGCGACGATCACCAACGTCTCCGGCCCGGGCGTCACCTGGTCCAACTGCTGGCCGAACGGCAGCCCGTCCATCGGGACGGTGAAGGTCAGTCGCTGGGTCAGCAGCAGCCGGACGGCCGACTGCAGGCTCTCCGGGCTGGTGGTCACCGTGAGCGGGGTGAGCCGCAGGGCGCCGTTCTCGATCGTCAGGACCACCACCGCGTCCACCCCGATCCGCTGGGTCAGCACGTCCAGCGTCCCGCTCAGCCGCAGCCGGTCCCCACCGGCCGAGGTCACCGTCAACGGTTCCCCGTTCACCAGCAGATAGCGGTTCAGATCGGTGTAGCGGATGGTCACCTGCTCCTCGGAGCGGGCGATCCCGACCGTCCGCAGATCCCGGACGACGACGTCGTGGAACGGCACCTGGACGCCGATCAGCCGGGCCTGGATCCGGTCGATCCGCAGCGGGCCGTTGCTGATCCCGACCGCCTCGACGTCCACCTCGGGGTAGGCGCCCCGGATCACCTGGGGCAGGAACGGACGGCCCTCGATGCTGACCAGCGGCGTCGCCGTCCCGCCGACGGAGGAGTCGATGTCCTGGGCCAGCAGCGACTCCGCGCCGGACCGGCTCAGGCTGTCCAGCCCGGCCAGCACCAGCCCGATCACCACCACCGTGGCCAGCAGTCGCACCCCGACCGCCCGCAGCCGCCGGAACCGGGAGCTCTTCGGCCGCCGGGGTCGTTTGCTCCACCGGGCCATCAGCCGGCCGCCTCGGAGGTCGGTTCGGCTGTCTGGTCAGGCAGCGGCCCGGAGACCCGCTCGGAAGCCCGCTCCGACATCGGTTCACCGGTGATCGGGTGCCGGGGTTTGCGGTGGATGCGTTTGCTCGGCCAACTCGCCGCTCCGCCGAGCAGGGTGAGCACCGCCGGCGTCAGCAGCGGTCGGACCAGGAACGTGTCCAGCAGCAACCCGACGGTCATCGCGAACGCGATCTGACGGAACGTGCTCAACGGGATGATCGCCACCATCGCGAAGGTGGCGGCCAGGATCGCGCCGGCCGTGGTGATCGCCCGCGACGTCCGCGGCACGGCCTCGGTCAGTGCGTCCGCCAGCGGTCGGTGCTTGGCCGACTTCCAGATCGATCCGACCGCGAAGACGTTGTAGTCCGAGCCGAGCGCGATCAGCAGCACGGCGGCGGAGAACGGGGCGTAGAACGTCAGCCCCTGGTCGCCGAGGATGTCCTGGAAGACCCAGGTGGTCAGCCCGAGTGCGGCCGCCACGCTGAGCGCACTGCAGGCCAGCAGCACCAACGGCGCGATCAGTGCCCGCAGATAGAGCATCAGGATCAGCAGCTCGATCACCAGCGCGGCGATGATCACGACCTCCAGGCTCTCCCGGGTCAGGCTGGCCACCTCCGAGGCGATCATGGTCTGCCCGGTGATCGCGACGCTCGCGTCGCCCAGCCCGGCGTCGCTGGCCAGCCCGGGCAGTGCCTGCTGCAGGATCCGGGCGTTGCCGATCGCCTCGGCGGCCAGCGGATCGCTGTTGTAGACGACGATGAACCGGGCGGCGTTGCCCCCGGTGGAGAGGACGATGCCGCGCGGTTGACCGAACGGGCTGTCGGCCGGGCCGAAGACGCGGACCACCCCCGGCTGGTTCGCGATCGCGGCCTGCATCCGCTCCAGGTCGTCGGCCCGCGATCCGATCCCGGCGCCCTCGACCAACACCTCGGTCGGCGCAGAGATCCCGCGCAGGTCGGCCTGCTTCAACAGGTCCGCTCCGACCGAGACGCTGTCGGAGGCGGGCAGGGCGGCGGTGAACGACAGGTCCAGTTTGGCCTGACCGAGCGGGACGGCGGCGATCCCCAGGATCCCGAGGGTGGCCACGACCACCAGCGCGGACGGAACCCGTCGGGTCAGCAACCGGATCAGCAGCCCGGCCCGGTTCCGCAGTCGTTGCACCGACGCGACGTCCGGCAGGTGCGGGTGCTGGCGTCGGTAGCCGCGGATCGGCAGCGCGGTGAACAGACGCCAGCCCAGGATCGTCATCAGCGCCGGGGTCAGGGTCAGGCAGGCGGCCAGGCCGATCAGTACCGTCAGCGCCAGCGCCGGCCCGAGGCCGCGGAAGATGGCGAACGGTGCGGCGAGCAGGGCGATCGTCCCGCCGGCCACCGTCAGCCCGGCGACGGCGACCACCGAACCGTTGCGGGCCAGCGCGGCGCGGACCGCGACCAGGTTGGGCAGCCCGCCGTCCAACTCCTCCCGGAAGTCGGAGAACAGCAGCACGCAGTAGTCGGTCACCACGCCGAGCAGCAGTGCGAGCAGCACCGGCTCGAGCTGGGTCGGGACGGTGAACCCGAGCCGCTCGGCCAGCAGGCTGAGCAGCGGCAGATAGATCAGATACCCCACCGCGGCCACCGCGATCACGGCCAGCGGCGCCACCACCGAGCGGAAGGCCAGCGCGACCACGAGCAGGATCAGGATCACGCTGGCGATCTCGAACACCCCCAGCCGGGAGCTCAGGTAGCGGCTCTGGGCGACCTGCGCCGGGACGAACCCGGTGACGTAGGTCTGCACCTGGGCCTGATTGTGGAAGTGCGCGGCGTAGCCGTTGGCCAGTCGGACCGTGTTGTGCAGTCCGGTGCCGTCGGACATGAACAGATAGGTGACGGTGGTGTCGCTGACCCCGGTCGGCACCGGGATCGCCGCCAGCACCTGACCGGGGACGACCTCGTCGGGGTGGTCGATGGAGTTCTTGGTGGTGGCCGCGGCCCAGAGCACCGAGTCGGCTCGGGTGAGCAGGCTGAGACCGCCCTCCTGGTGCACCACGACGGTTGTCCCGGTGACCACCGGCACCCGGAACAAGGTCAGGATGTGGTTCTCGACCTGCAGCACCTGGCTGTTGGCGGGCAGCAGGTCACCGAAACCGCCGCCGGAGGCCAGGTTGGCCGGCCCCAGGGCTTGGGTGGCCACGGCGGCGGCGATCCAGAAGACGACGATGACCCACCGACCGCTGGTCACGATGATCCGGTAGAACGCACCGAGCCCGCGGACGGCGGCGCCCGGAAGCGCCTTCAGTCCTCGACGGGACGAACGTGGCACCACTGACCTCCTGGCTCTGCACCAGCGGGCTCGGGCCGTGGCGCGGACCTATCATGACCCGACGGGCTGACAATCGGCGTACGGGGCGAGCTCACGGTGCGGGCGAGTGGACCGGGCACGACCGGGCAGGACAGGGCAAGGCAGGTGAAGCTGTCTGGCGAAGGGAAATTCAATGGCTGACGGTAAGCGCTCGATCGTGCCGCGGTGGTGGGTGACGATCACCCTGCTCGGTGTCGGGATCCTGGCCGGCGTCCTGCTGGTCGGTCTGCTGAACGCCAGCCGGCCGGACTTCACCGTGGCCACGGGCGACCAGACGCCCGGGTCGCAGCCGACGTCGACGGCGAGCGCCGGTCAGATCCCGGTCGCGGCCGAGGCCCGGGTGAACGCCGCCTGCCTGCGGGTGATCAACGAGGCCGAATCGGTCAGCGGCGTCCTGATCAACGTGCCCGGCGCCACCCAGGAGGTCGATCTGCAGCGGCTGGACGATCTGGTCCGCCAGCTGCAACCGCTGCAGCCGCGGCTGCAGGCCGACCTGCGCGACTGCCGGGTCTCCACCAGCGTCCCCGGTCAGTCGGTCGCCCCGTCCGCCACCGGCACCCCGGTCCCCAGCACCGGCGTGACCCCGACCGCCACCACCGGCGCGAATCCCACCGACAGCCCCAGCCCGACCTCCGGCCCGAGCTGAGTCCCCGGGCCGATTTCTCGAACCGGCTCAGAGCGTGACGCGGATGATCTTGTCGTCGTGGCGGCCTGCGCTGGTCCGGCCGTCGGTGTTGCTGGTGGTCATCCACAAGGATGAGTCCGGGGCCAGGACGACGTTGCGGATCCGGCCGTAGTCGCGCCGGAAGTGGGCTTTCGGTTCGGCCGCGTCGGTGCCGTCCAGGGTGACGCTGAACAGGCACTGGCCCTGGAGCGCGCCGACGAACGCGGTCGATCCGGTGATGGCCAGACCGGACGGCGAGCAACTGCTGGTCGGTGACCAGGTGGCCTTCGGTGAGACGTAGCGCGAGTTCGTCGACCGGCCCTCGACGTCCGGCCAGCCGTAGTTCTTGCCCTTGACGATCAGGTTCAGCTCATCGGCCTGCTTGTCGCCGAACTCGGTCGACCAGAGCCGTCCGGCGCCGTCGAAGGCGAGGCCCTCGATGTTGCGGTGGCCGTAACTCCAGGTCCGGTTGCCGAACGGGTTGCCGGCGGCGGCCTTGCCGGACCGGGTGATCCGCAGGATCTTCCCGGCCAGCGACGACCTCGACTGGGCCAGCGATGACTGTTCGGCGTCCCCGACGGAGACGAACAGGGTCTTGTCCGGGGCGAACAGCAGCTTGCCGCCGTGGTGGTGGGTGCTGGTCGGGATGCCGGTGAGGATCGGTGTCGGCCTGCCGATCTTGCCGCCGGCGATGCTCAGCCGGACGACCCGGTTGTCGGAGTCGGTGGTGATGTAGGCGTACAGCGTGTCCTGGTCGTCGGGATCCAGGGCCAGCCCGAGCAGCCCGCCCTCACCGAGCCCGGACGGCGCGGCCACGCCTTGCACCGTCCCCAGCCTCTTCGTGGTGCCTGTGGTGGAGATGCTGAGCAGCCGGCCGGAATTGCGCTCGCCGACCAGTGCGGTGCCGTCGGCCAGGAAGACGATCCCCCAGGGGACGTCCAGATCCTCGGCCACCGTCCCGGCCACCTTCGGGCTCGGCTTCCCGGTCGCCGTCGCCGAGGGTGACGCTGTGTCCGACGCGTCGGTCGACGGTGTGGACGACGCGCTGGGTGACGCGCTGGCTGACGGGCTGGCCGAGGTCGGACTCGCGCTGGGCGTCATCGTTGGGCTGGTCGCCCCGGCCGTCGGCGATGCCGTACCGGACGGCTGCCCCGAGCCGGTGCTCTCGTTGCCGCAGCCGGCCAGCACGCCGACCGCCGCACCGGCCGCACCACCGATGATCAGGCGTCGGGAAACGATGACTCAGCCCTCCTCAGGGGTTTGCTCGTCTGGCGCTCGACGCTACCCACCGAGTCTGTGCGAGCCCTGTCGGAGGCGCCGCCGAGGATCAGAGGCCCCGCCGAAGATCAGAGCCGCTCGCGCAGCCAGTCGAGATCGGCGGCCTGGCCCTCGACCCCGCCGCCGGTCTCCACGATCGCCGGCACCCCGGCGTCCCGGACCACGGCGACCAGGCCCTCCGGGTCGCACTCGCCCTGGCCGAGGTTGGTGTGCCGGTCCGCGCCGGAACCGAAGGCGTCCCGCGAGTCGTTGGCGTGCACCAGGTCGACCCGCCCGGTGATCGCCTTGACCCGGTCGACCAGGCCGACGAGCTCCTCGCCGCTGGCGTGGAAGTGGCAGGTGTCCAGGCAGAAGCCGACCTCGTCGCCGCCCGGCGCGGCGGTGACCGCCTCCCACAGCTGCGCGATCCGGTCCAGCTGACGGGCCATCGCGTTCTCGCCACCGGCGGTGTTCTCGATCAGCACCCGGGCCGGCATCTCCATCCGCTCGATGCACTTGCGCCAGTTGTCGAAGCCGACGGCCGGGTCGTCGTCGGCCGAGACGTGCCCGCCGTGCACCACGATTCCGGCCGCCCCGATCGAGGCGGTCGCGTTCACGTAGGACTGCAGCAGCTTCCGGCTCGGGATCCTGATCCGGTTGTTCGTGGTGGCCACGTTGATCCGGTAGGGCGCGTGCACGAACAGCGTCACCCCGGCCTGCGCCGCCGCCGACTTCAGCGCCTCCGCCCCGCCTTCGTAGGCCACCGTCGGCTCTTTCCAGTCCTGCGGCGCCCCGAGGAAGAACTGGGCCGCCTGCGCGTCCCGCGCCTGCGCCTCCGCGATCGGATCGGCCTGGTCGACGTGGGCGCCCAACGGGGGTCGGCTCGTGGTGGTGTCGTTCACGATCCCGAACCTAACCCAGGGCTCTGACCAAAGCGTTACCAACAGTTCACCTGGTCATCCCGCTCGCTGCGCACCGATCGAGAGTGATCGTGTCATGCTTCGCCTGCCGCAGTCAGCGGCATCGACCGCGAACTCCCATCCTGTGGAGCCGCTGCTTGGCTGGGAGAACGAACGTGCCGAAGAACCGCATTGATCCTTTCCGTGTCCGCACCCTTCGCACCGGGTTGATCGCCGTTGCCGCGGTCACCGGGCTGGTGGTCACCGGCTGCGCCCCGCCGGCCGCCACCCCGGCGTCCTCCGGCTCGGACTCATCCGGCTCCAGCCCGGCAAGCTGGACCTCGGCGGAGGCCGCGGGCGGCATGGACGCCCTGGTCGCCGCGGCCAAGAAGGAGGGCACGTTGAACGTGATCGCGCTGCCGCCGGACTGGGCCAACTACGGCAACATCATCGCCGGCTTCAAGGCCAAGTACGGCATCACGGTCAACTCGGCGCAGCCTGACGCAGCCAGTCAGGAAGAGATCAACGCGGCCACCCAGAACAAGGGCACCGACCGGGCTCCGGACGTCTTCGATCTCGGTCAGTCGGTGGCGCTGGCCAACACCGACAAGTTCGCCCCCTACAAGGTCACGACGTTCGACACCATCCCGGAGGACTTCAAGGACGCCGACGGCACCTGGGTCAACGACTACGGCGGCTACATGTCGATCGGCTACGACTCCGCCAAGGTGCCGGACGTGTCCACGGTGAAGGATCTGCTCGGCTCAGGGTTCAAGGCCAAGGTGGCGCTGAACGGTGATCCGACCCAGGCCGGGGCGGCTTTCTCCGGGGTGATGATGGCCTCGGTGGCCAACGGCGGCTCGGCCGACGACATCCAGCCGGGGATCGACTTCTTCTCCTCGCTGAAGCAGGCCGGCAACTTCCTGCCGACCGATCCCACCTCCTCCACGATCGAATCCGGGCAGACCCCGGTGGTCATCGACTGGGACTACCTGAACGCGGCCGAGACGGCGAAGGTGCCGACCTGGAAGGTGGTCGTACCCAGCAACGCGGTGATCGGCGGTTACTACTTCCAGGCGATCAACCAGGGTGCGCCCCATCCGGCGGCGGCCCGGCTGTGGGAGGAGTACCTCTACTCCGACGCGGGCCAGAACCTGTTCCTGGGCGGCGGGGCCCGACCGGTCCGCGCTGAGGCCATGCAGAAGGCCGGCACGATCGACGCGACGAAGTACCAGGCCCTGCCGACGGTGTCCGGCAGCGCCGTGGTGCCCAGCATCGACCAGACCAAGAAGGCGGCCTCGGTGCTCAGCAGTGAATGGAGCAAGGCCGTCGGCTGATCCCGACCACCGATCCTCCGAAGGAGTAGTGCAGTGCCGAGAACCCGTCTCACCAGGCTGCGGCCTGCGCTGGGAGCACTACCGTTCGGGCTCTATCTGCTGATCTTCCTGGTCGTGCCCACCGTCACCGTGATCGTCGGCGCCTTCGTCGAATCAGGGACGTTCACCCTGGCCAATCTGGCCTCCCTCGGGGTGGGCAGCGTGCTGGACGCACTGCTGAACAGCGTCGTCGTCTCCGCGGTGACCGCGCTGATCGGCGGTGTCGTCGGGGCTCTGCTGGCCTACGCGGTCGTGACCGGGCGTCCGGACGGTCTGGTCCGACGACTGGTGACCAGCGTCTGCGGGGTGCTGGCCCAGTTCGGCGGGGTCACCCTGGCCTTCGCGTTCATCGCCACCCTCGGCATCTCCGGGGTGGTCTCGATCTGGCTGGACGCCCATCTCGGCACCGGGCTGACGTCCAGCACCTGGCTGTTCAGCCTGCCCGGGCTGGTGCTGGTCTACGCCTACTTCCAGATCCCGTTGATGGTGATCGTCTTCCTGCCGGCCCTGGACGGGATCCGGGTGCAGTGGCGCGAGGCGGCGTCCAACCTGGGCGCGACGACCGGACAGTATTGGCGCTACGTCGCTCTGCCCCTGTTGACGCCGGCCTTCCTCGGCTCGCTGCTGTTGTTGTTCGCCAACAGCTTCGCCGCCTACGCCACGGCGGCCGCCCTGATCAGTCAGGGCAGCCCGATCATCCCGCTCTGGATCCGGAACGCCCTGACCAGCGAGGTGATCCTGGGCCGGCAGAACTTCGCCTACGCCCTCGCGCTGGAGATGATCGTGATCGTCGCCGTGGTGATGGCCGGCTACAACCTGTTGGTCGCCCGGACGTCGCGATGGCTGCGATGAGCTGCGCGGACGGACGGCGATGACGACGCCGCAACGGACCGCTCGGCGCCGGCTCCGCACGTTCCGGATCGTCGTCTTCGTGGTCTGCGGCCTGTTCTTCCTGATCCCGCTGGTCTCGATGCTCGACTTCAGCACCCAGGTCTTCAACGGGTCCGGTCGGACGGGCGCAGCCTGGGCCCTGCTGTTCACCGATCCGCTGCTCCGGGGCTCGATCATCGTCTCGTTGCTGCTCTCGCTGCTGACCGTGGCCTTGATGTTGGTCTTGTTGGTGCCGACGATGATCTGGGTCCGGCTGCGACTGCCCGCCCTGTCCCGGCCGCTGGAGTTCATGTGTCTGCTGCCGCTGACCGTGCCGCCCCTGGTGCTGGTGGTCGGGCTGAAGAACGTCGTGCTCTGGCTGAACTATCTCTTCGGCAGCACGCCCTACGTGCTGACGTTCCTCTACGTCGTCCTGGTGTTGCCGTTCGCCTACCGGGCGCTGGACGCCGGGTTGTCCGGGATCGACGTCCCGACGCTGGCCGAGGCGGCCCGCAGCCTCGGGGCCGGTTGGGCGACGGTGATCCTGCGGGTGGTCGTGCCCAACATCCGCACCGCGCTGCTGTCGGCCGCGTTCATCTCGATCGCCCTGGTGCTCGGCGAGTTCACCTTCGCCTCCCTGCTCAACTACAACACCCTCCAGGTGGCGATCAACCTGCAGGCCAAGGCGAACGCGCAGGAATCGGTGGCCGCCTCGCTGGCCTCGATCCTGTTCGCGGCGCTGCTGTTGATCGTCTTGTCCTTCGTCGGCGGCCGGCGCCGCAGGAAAGCGGTCCGATGACACACAACGAGGCACAGTCACCCACCGGCGGCGTCGAGGTCCGGCTGGAGCAACTGGTCCGCAGTTACGGCTCGGTCCGTGCGCTCGACGGTCTCGACCTCACCCTGCAACCGGGTGAGTTGATCGCCCTGCTCGGTCCGTCCGGCTGCGGCAAGACCACGGCGCTGCGGATCCTGGCCGGGCTGGACGAGCCGACGTCGGGCCGAGTAGTGGTCGACGGACGGGATCTGACCTCGGTGCCGGCCAACAAGCGGGACATGGGCATGGTCTTCCAGGCCTACTCGCTGTTCCCGCACCTGAGCGCTCAGGCCAACGTCGAGTTCGGGCTCAAACTGCGCCGGACCGGGCGCGCCGCCCGGGCCGCCCGGGCCAAGGAGATGCTCGATCTGGTCGGGCTGGCCGCCCAGGCCGACCGGTACGCCAGCGAGCTCTCCGGTGGCCAGCAGCAACGGGTCGCGCTGGCCCGGGCACTGGCCATCGAACCCTCGGTACTGCTGTTGGACGAACCGCTCTCGGCGCTGGACGCGAAGGTCCGGACGCAACTGCGGGACGAGATCCGCCGCGTTCAACTGGAAGTCGGGACCACCACGTTGTTCGTCACCCACGATCAGGAGGAGGCCCTGGCCATGGCTGACCGGGTCGGGGTGATGCGTGCGGGCACGCTGCAACAGCTGGACACGCCACAGGCCCTCTACGCCCGGCCGGCCAACGCGTTCGTCGCCGATTTCGTCGGTCTGATGAACCGGATCCCGGCCGAGGTCCGCGACGGCACGGTCAGCGTGTTGGGCACTCGGTTACCGACCCTGGACGGCTCGATCGGCAGTGGCGCCGGGGTGGCTCTGCTGCGGCCGGAGCAGTTGCGGATCACCCCGGATCCGGACGGGGCAGCCGAGGTGGTCGATCTGATCTTCTCCGGCGCCGTCTCCCGGGCCCGGATCCGGACACCTCAAGGCCAGGAGTTGGTCGCGCAGCTCTCGGGTTCGGCCGCCGACGGCATCCGTCCCGGCGTCCGGGTCGACGTCGGGCTCGACGCCGATCGACTGCTGGTCGCCGCCGAGACCACCCCCTGAGCCGACCTCGCCGGCGGTTCCAGTGGTTCCGGTGGGGATGCCTCGGGTATCAGTCCCGGTGTTGCGGCTGATCGCGCTTGCGGTAACCCCAGACGGTCAGACCGAAACCGAGCAGCACGGCCACGATCCCGAAGTACAGCAGGGTGGGCGCCCAGTCGGGTGCGTTGTGCAGCATCAGCGCTCGCCCCTCTCCGACGTCTCGTCCGGGCCGGCGCCGTTCCCGTCCGGTTCAGGGCCGTCCGGTTCAGGCCCGTCCGATTCAGGCCCGGCCGGGCCCGGCCAGGTCTGCCACCAGTTACGGACCCGTCCGGCGGCCGCACCGCCGACACCGCCGAGCACTCCACCGGCCTTGCCGATCACCTTGAACAGCGGATCCGAGCTGGTGGCGAACGCCTGCCGGTAGGAGGCTGCCGCGGCCTTGACGTCCTCGCTCAGCGGCGCGTTCTTGTCCTCGCTGCGGCGCGGGTAGTCACCGGCCAGGACGTCGCGGTACTCCTGGCCCGCGGCCCATTTCTGCAGTTCCGCCGCTCGCAGCGCAGCCATCGGGTGGCTCTGGCCCGAGATCTGCAGCAGTTTCAGCACCGAGTCGCGGACGTCCCCGGAGGACTGGTACTCCCGGGCCTGGTCGAGGAACCCGGCCACGTCCATGTCGTCGGGGTTGAGCGAGCCCGCCATCGCCGCGTGCACCTTGAGGGCACTCGCCGGATCCTGGGTGCAGAGCAGCCCGGCGCGGTCCGCGGACAACTCGGACTTGCGGTACCACTCGTTCAGTCCGGCGATGATGGCCCGCATGCCCCACGCCCCCAGGGGTATCCACTGCACGGTGGCCGAGATGTTGATCAACTGCAGCAGCATCGTCCGGTAGATCGCGTGTCCGCTGAGCACGTGGCCGGCCTCGTGACCGAGGACGAAGCGCAGGCCCTCGCCGTCCAGCAGTTCCAGCATCCCGGTGGTGATCACGATGATCGGTCGGTCCATCCCGATCGCCATCGAGTTCGGCGTCGGGTCCTGCTGGACGAACAGATCGGGGATCGGGTAGAGGTCGAGCGCCGTGGCGCACTCGCTGATCATCCGGTGCAGTTCGGGGTACTGGCGGGCCGACACCCGGACCGAGGTGGCCAGGTAGAGCAGCCGGATGCTGCGCTCGCCGACCGCGCCGGAGATGGCCTTCAGTACCGAGTCGAAGCCGGGGACGGCCCGCAGCGCGACCAGTGCCCCCCGGTCCGCCGGGTGTTCGTAGGCCCGCGGGCTCAGATCGGCGAAACGGACCCGGCCCGGCCGCAACTCACGCTCGGATGCGTAGCTCATGCACCGAGCCTAGATGCGACCGGGCCGAGGTCCGGTCCGATCCTCAGGATCGACAGACCAGGATCACGAAGTGGCCGGGCAGGTGACCTGCTGGCCCTTGAAGGTGATGGGCTGACCGGCGTGGCCCTGGCACGCCGACAACAGATCGCCGGCCACGCCTGCGGAGTAGATGATGACGGCCACGATGATGATGGTGGCGATGGTGGTGACGATGCCGACGATGATCCCGGCCAGGGCGATGCCGTTGCTGTAGCCCGCTTTCGAGGACTTCCGCCGGGCGACAATGCTGAGATCAGGCCGACGACGCTCAGGAAGATCGCGAGGATCAGTCCGACGATCGCCAGGGTGCGGCCCGGGTCGACCCGCTTGTCCGGGGCCTTGCGGTCCGGGTTGTCCGGGTGCGGCCTGGTAGGCGCTCATGGGGTTCCTTCGAGAGTAGGAGGGTCGGCAGAACAGTAGCGGCCGGCGCGGGTCACCGGAGGACGAAATTCACAAGAAACTCATGAAGTCGTTCGGAACGCCGATCGGCCGGCGGTGTCCGGTGACCGCCGATGGGTCACCGGACAGGCGTCGTCCAGGTCTTCGGGGCAGACGTCAACGACCCGACATCACTGCTGGGGGACGCCGTACCCGGACGCGGCGAGCGCGAACGTGGCGATCAGGTAGATCACGCTCAGCGCCGTCATGATCGAGCCGACGACGATGCCGGCCTTGGCCAGGCCGTTGGTGAAACCGGCCTGCTTGGACTGCTTGAAGGCGACGACGCTGAGGATCAGGCCGATCAGGCCACCGAAGGACAGCACCAGGCCGACGATGCCGAGCGTGCGGCCCGGATCGTTCTGGGTCGCCACCGGCTGGCCGGCGGTGTTCATCGTGTTCAGGTTGCTCATCTGGGGCTCCTTGGTTGTTCGGCGTTCGGACGAGATGATCCGAGTCGGGTGGGACGCTTCTGGTCCCGTGCTGATCGGACGCGGCCTCGCCGGCGTCGGTTCCCGCTCGGGGCAGATCTCTTTGAGGTCTCCTCGATCCGGTTGATTCGACCGGTGCGGCCCCGGCGGGCTAGAGTGAACGGCTGTCCGTCATCCGAGGCTTTCGGTGCCGCGGACAGCACAGCATCGCCCTCCTGCCATGGGGACGTCCCGTGGCCGCAGAGACCAGAGGAGGAGGAGTTCGCGTATGCGCAAGTACGAAGTCATGGTCATCCTCGACCCGGACACCCAGGAGCGGGCAGTCGCTCCCACGTTGGACCAGTTCCTGACCGTCATCACCAAGGGCGGCGGCACGGTCGACAACATCGACATCTGGGGTCGGCGCCGGTTGGCCTACGAGATCCAGAAGAAGCACGAAGGCATCTACGCCGTGGTCAAGCTGACGGCGAACCCGACCGACGTGGACGAGTTGGACCGGCAGTTCGGCATCAACGAATCGGTGATGCGGACCAAGGTCATGCGGACCGACGCCCGCTGATCGAGCCCCTGTTCCGGCGCTCACCACGATGACGAGCACGAAATTGTCAGTGGCCGCTGGGAGAGTCTCGAACCAGCCGGACGACCGGCCGGCGAACCCGGATCCACATCTCAACTCGGAGTAGACATGGCAGGCGAAACCACCATCACCCTGATCGGCAACCTCACCGCCGATCCCGAGCTGCGCTTCACCCCCTCGGGGGCGGCCGTGGCGAACTTCACCGTGGCCTCGACGCCGCGCACGCTCGACCGGCAGTCCGGTGAGTGGCGTGACGGCGACGCGATGTTCCTCAACTGCGCGGTCTGGCGACAGGCCGCGGAGAACGTCGCCGAGTCGCTGCAGAAGGGCATGCGGGTGATCGTCCAGGGGCGCTTGAAGTCCCGAAGCTACGAGACCCGCGAGGGTGAGAAGCGCACCGTGTTCGAGGTCGACGTCGACGAGATCGGCCCGGCTCTGCGGTACGCCACCGCCAAGGTCACCCGCACCAGCGGTGGGGGCGGCGGCAACGGCGGCGGCGGTCAGCGCAGCCAGTCCTACTCCGGTGGCGGTCAGTCCTCGGGCGGTCAGTCCTCGGGCGGTCAGTCCGGCGGGGGTCAGTCCGGTGGCGGTCAGTCCAACTGGGGTAACGACCCGTGGGCGACCGGCGGCGGATCCTCCGGCAACTCCTCGGGCGGTTCGGATCCGTGGGCCAGCAACACCAGCGACGAGCCTCCGTTCTGATCGCTCGTCGAAAGTCGAGCCAGCTCGACTCCGTTTCACCTGTTCACCCATACGGCACATTCCGGCTCAGCGGTTCACGCGGCCGGGCTCAGTAAGGAGAGCACCACAATGGCCAACGCACCATCGGGCAAGCGCGACAAGCCCATCAAGAAGAAGGCGAACCCGCTCAAGGCGGGGCAGCACATCGACTACAAAGACACCCAGATGCTTCGGAAGTTCATCTCCGAGCGCGGCAAGATCCGGGCCCGTCGGGTCACCGGCCTGAGCGTGCAGGAGCAGCGCCTGGTTGCCATCGCCATCAAGAACGCCCGCGAGGTTGCGCTGCTGCCGTACGCCTCGACGGCCCGCTGAGACCGCGGACAGTAGAGAGGTCAGCAGATGAAACTCATTCTGACGGCGACCGTGGACAACCTCGGTCTGGCCGGCGACGTGGTCGAGGTCAAGGACGGCTACGCCCGGAACTATCTGGTCCCGCGCGGCTTCGGCATCCGCTGGACCAAGGGCGGCGAGAAGCAGATCGAGGGGATCAAGCGCAGCCGTGACGCGCGCGAGATCCGCGGTCTGGAGCACGCCCAGGAGGTGCGCGATCAGCTCGAGGGCATCACGGTCGAGTTGGCCGTCCGGGCCAGTGACACCGGGAAGCTCTTCGGTGCGGTCACCGCGAGCTCGATCGCCGCTGCGGTCAAGAAGTCCGGTGGGCCGGCGATCGACAAGCGGACGGTGACCATCACCAAGCCGATCAAGTCGCTCGGCAGCCACTCGGTCGGCATCAAGCTGCACGAGGCGGTCACCGCTCACGTGCCGGTCAGCGTCGTCTCGGAGTAATCCGGGCCGAGCGCGACCGAACGCTCAGCAAGACCAGACGCCCCGGGCCATCGGCCCGGGGCGTCTTGGCGTCCGGCCGGTCGCCACAATGACCTGGTGAGCGATTCGGCGACCGATGGCGTGACCGCCCGCAGCACCGATGGCGTGACCGCCCGCAGCACCGACGGCCTGATCCCGCCGGGCACGCCGGAGGAGGTGCGGGCCCGGGCCGCGTTCCCCGGCCGGGTGCCGGTGGTCGATCCCACTCTCGGCCATCCGGTCGCGGACTCCGCTGCTTCTGGCGGTGCCGGTCCCGGTGGGCCGGACACCCCACGGCACCGGCTGGTGGTGATCGGCGATTCGCTCTCCCAGGGATTCCGGAGCGGGGCGATCTCCGACACCGGGTGGTCCTACCCGGCGATCATCGCCTACGAGCTCGGCTGGCTGGAGCACTACCGCTACCCCGACTATCCCGAGGGCGGAGTACCGCTGAACCTCGAGCTGCTGCTGCGGGATCTGCAGGCCCTGGACGGCGACACGATCAGCCTGGGCGAGGCGCCCGGGGCAGCGCTGCAGCTGCGCCGGTTCATGGACCGGATCGAGGACTACTGGGAGCGCGGCCCAGGGGCGAGGGCGCCGCAGCACCACTTCGTCCACGACCTGTCGGTCTACGGCTGGACGCTGCACGACGCGCTGACCCGCACCGCGGCCTCGTGCGCGGAGGTCTGTCGGGCGAGCGGTCCTCCGAGGGACGACCTCGTCGACCAGATCCCCGAACACCACGCCGAACGGGCCGCCTTGCGGGTCTACCCGAACGCCACCGAGGCCGAGCGGCACGAGACGGTCTTCGACACGGCGCGACGGCTCGGCGACGAGGGCGGGATCGAGACCCTGATCGTGATGCTGGGGGCCAACAACGCGCTCTCCACCGTCACCGAGCTGCGGGTCGCCTGGACCGATGCGGCCTATCGACTCGACCCCGACCAGACCCGCTACACCGTCTGGGATCCGCAGCACTTCCGGGACGAGCTGCGCCGGGTCCGCGATGAGGTGGAGCGGATCGACGCCCGGCACGTGATCTGGGCGACCGTCCCGCACGTCACCATCGCGCCGATCGCCCGCGCCGTCGGAGTGGCCAAGGCCGCCCCCGGATCGCGCTACTTCGACTACTACACCCGGCCCTGGATCAGCGACGCCGACTTCGACCCCGACCGCGACCCGAGCCTGACCGGGGCACAGGCGCGCGCCGTGGACGCCGCGATCGATCTCTACAACGAGGCCATCACGAACCTGGTGCTCACCGCCCGGACGTCGGACGTGCCGCGCGACTGGTTGCTGTTCGATCTCGCCGGCCTGCTGGACCGGCTGGCCACCAAGCGTTACCACCGTGACCCCGCCGCCAAGCCGTCCTGGTGGACCCCGTACCCCACACCGGCGGCGCTCGGCGGTCTGCAGCCGGCCCCGGACACCGTGTTCCTCACGGCGGACGGGACGGGGTGGCCGGGCCACCGGCGGCTGGTTCTCCCTCGACGGCGTCCACCCGACCACGATCGGCTACGGCCTGATCGCCGACGAGCTGGTCGAGATCATGCACGGGTCCGGGGTGCGTTTGCCGATCCCGCCGACCCCGCCGACCCCGCCGGCCGACCGGGGCCGGAGCCGGTCGGGGTCGACTTCGCCCGGCTGCTGGAGCACGACACGCTGGTCCGGACGCCGCCGCAACTCATCGACGAGACCCTGGCCCTGCTCGGTTGGGCCGACCACACCCTGCGCTGGGTGCAGCGGTTGTTCGCGCCGCACCGGAGCGGGCAGCGAGGTCCCGGCCCCGCTACCGAGAGCTGACCGGTCAGGCTCCGGTGCGCATCCAGGCGTTCCCGCGCGCCCGCAGCAGCAGGGTCACCAACCGGGCCAGCACGTAGCCGCCGAAGGCGACCCAGAGCCAGACCAGGCCGGCGTCGCTCAGCCTGACCGCGATCACCATCGGGACGAACGCGGCCAGGGCGCAGACCCCGGCCAGCGCGAGGTAGCGTCCGTCGCCGGCGCCGATCAGGACGCCGTCCAGCACGAACACGACACCGGCGGCGGGCATGCTGCAGGCCAGCACGATCACCACCCGGCCCAGCAACCCCTGCACCGCCGGATCAGGGCTGAACAGGGGGGCGTAGAGCGGTCGCGCCAGCAGCACGATCAGGCCGAACACCGCACCGGAGACCAGGCCCCAGCCGATCATCCGCCGGGTCAGCTGCCGGGTGGTCGACGTCGCCCCGGCCCCGAGTTGGCGCCCGATGATGGCCTGCGCGGCGATGGCGATCGCGTCCAGGGCGAACGAACCGAAGGTCCAGAGGCTGTTGGTGACCTGGTGGGTGGCCAGGGCCACCGCGCCCAGTCCGGCGGCGGTCAGCGTGGTCAAGGTGATGCCGGCCTGCAGGCTGGCCGTCCGCAACACCAGCCAGACCCCGGACCGGGCGGCGGCGAGCACGCCGACCGGTGAGAAGGACAACCGGACGTCCGAGCGCCGGGCCCCGCGCAGGACGACGACGCCGAGCGTCACCGCCGCCGCGGTCTGGGCCAGCAGCGTCCCGGCGGCCGAGCCGGCGATGCCGAGGCCGGCGCCGTAGACGAGGGCGAGGTTGAGCCCGATGTTGACCAGGTTGGAGCTGACGGCCACCACCAGCGGCGTCCGGGTGTCCTGCAGGCCGCGCAGCACGCCGGTCGAGGCGAGCAGCACCAGCACCGACGGCAGGCCGGCGGCGGCGATCCGCAGATAGCTGACGGCCGCCGCGCCGACCTCGGGGCTCACCCGGTACCAGCCGATCACCGTGGGCAGCAGCGCTTCGAGGACGACGGCGAGCAGCGCACCGAGGATCAGGGCCAGCAGCATCCCGTCCAGCCCGCCGGCCAGCGCGGCGCGGCGGTCACCGGCGCCGAGCCGGCGGGCGACGGTGCCGGTGGTGCCGTAGGCCAGGAAGATGCTCAGGCCGGTCAGGATGCCCAGGATGTTGCCGGCCAGCCCGAGGCCGGCGAGCTCGGTGGTGCCGAGGTGCCCGATGATCGCCGAGTCGGCGCTCAGCAGCAGCGGTTCGGAGACCAGGGCGGCGAAGGCCGGGACGGCCAGGGCGAAGATCTCCCGGTCCTCGGCCCGGAAGAGACGGCTCAAGCGGGATCGCGGACCAGCGGGAACGCCAGTTCGAACCGGTCGCCGGGCAGCGCGGCCTGGGCGTACTCGATCGGCTCACCGTGGGCGAACGCGCGCCTGGTCAGCCGGAGCAGCGGCCGGGTGGAGGCGATCTCGAGCAGCTTGGCCTCATCCTCGGTGGGCAGGCCGACGTTGACCGATTCCTCCCCGGAGTCCGGCAGCACCCCGGCGTCGCGGAGGTAGGCGTACAGGCTGCCGGCGAGGACGTCCTCGGTCAGCGGCGGCACCCGGTCGGCCGGGAACCAGGCCTCCTCGATGGCCAGCGGGTTCCCGTCGCCGAGCCGGAGCCGACGGGAGCGCCGAAGCAGCGTCTTCGCCGACCGCGACGACCCGTTCTTCGATCGGGAAGCCCGTCCTGCGGTCGATCCGGGTGAGGTCGGTGTGGCCTGGGCGAAGAACTCCAGCGCCGCGGCGGGCGGGTCGTCGTCGTCGCTCCACTCCAGCGGCCGGCTGGACGGCTCCAGGCCCTGGGCGCGGACGGTCTCGGTGAACGACCAGAGCTGGACCCGGATCCGGAGCGGGTCGGCCGAACGGAGGTTGCCCTTGCCGTGGACGGGGGTGACGACGCCTTCTCGGACCAGGCCGCCGATGGCCTGGCGGACGGTCATCCGGGCCACCCCGAGCTGAGTGGCGAGTTGCCGTTCCGGGGGCAGCCGGTCGCCCGGGTCGAGCGCCAGCACGGCCGCGCGCAACTGCTCGCGGATCACCTCGTGTTTGGCGTCGGAGATCTTGACCTCGGTCATCGGTGCACCCCGGCGTCGGATGTCCACAGGTGTTGTCCCCAGTGTGGAGAACGACATCGATGTGATTCGCAACTCTGCATGGTCGATCGCTCCCGGCGGACCGGCTACTTCCAGAGGGTGGCGAGGACGAAGGAGGCCGCGATCCCGCCCATCCCGATCAGGATGTTCCAGTTGCCGAGATCCGACATGTAGGGCACCTGCGTGCCGGCGACGTAGAAGACGATCAGCCAGGCCACGCCGAGCAGGCCGACCGTGATGAAGAGCGGCGGGACCCAGCGCCGACTGCCGGGCGCACGGGGCGTCTTCTTCGGCTTGGGGCCGCTGAACTGCTTCTTCTTCTCGGCCGCCGACTTGCGGACCTTGGACTCGGGCACACTGCCTCCTCACACCTCAGGTCGGTAGCGTAGTCAATCCGGGGGCTCGTTCCTATCCGATGGAGACCTTCCCACGCCGATGAGCCGACGTGATCGGGGATACTGGAGCGGTGAGTACGCGGATCCTCGTCGTCGACAACTACGACTCGTTCGTCTACAACCTGGTGCAGTACCTGGCCCAGATCGGCGCCGAGGTCGAGGTCTGGCGCAACGACGACGAGCGGTTCGCCGACCCGGGCTTCGCCGACGGGTTCGACGGCATCCTGCTCTCGCCGGGTCCGGGCACGCCGGAACGGGCCGGGGTGTGCATCGACCTGATCAAGGCCCAGGGCGGACGGCGGCCGATCTTCGGCGTCTGCCTCGGCCTGCAGGCCATCGGGGTCGCCTTCGGTGGCGTCGTCGACCGGGCGCCCGAGTTGCTGCACGGCAAGACCTCGCTGGTCAACCACGGGGGTCTCGGCGTGATGGCCGGGCTGCCGTCGCCGTTCACCGCGACCCGCTACCACTCGCTGGCCATCGAGCCGGAGACCATCCCGAACGTGCTCGAGGTGACCGCCCGGACCGACAGCGGGGTGGTGATGGCCGTCCGGCACCGTGAGCTGCCGATCGAGGCGGTCCAGTTCCACCCCGAGTCGGTGCTGACCGAACACGGCTACCAGATGCTCGCCAACTGGCTGGCCGAGTGCGGCGACGCCGAGGCGCCCACCCGCGCCGCCGGGCTGAGCCCGCTGATGTCGGCCCGCTGATGTCCTGCCTCGCTGATGTCTGCCGCCCGCTGATCCCGGCCAGGCGTGCCGCTCCGCCGCACCTACTGACTGCCCCGCGCTCTCCGACACACCATGCGCGCGTCAACTCGCCGTCGTGTAGCGGGCGCGGTCCAACCTCCGGTTCAGCTGTGGGGTCTGATCCGGGTCGAGGTGGGGCGGCGCCGTCCAGTGCGGGAGACCGTCGATGAGTCGGCAGCTCCAGCCGTGGGACTCGAAGCGGTAGTGGTGATAGGAGCAGAGCAGAGTCAGGTTGTCGAGATCGGTCTCGCCCCCGTCGACCCAGGCTCTGATGTGGTGACGATCGCACCATTGCGGTGGATGATCGCACCCGGGGAAGCTGCAGCCGCCGTCGCGGGCGATCAGGGCAAGGGTTTGGCTGCGGGTGGCGATCCGGCGGCTCCGTCCGACACTGAGGACTCCACCCGCATCGTTCAACACCGCCGGGATGATCTCTGCCTCCTCGGCCAGCCGCAGCACGGTGGCCACCGACAGCTGAGCGCCGTCGCTGGTGTGGCCGAGGCCGGTTCGATTCAACAGGTCTCGGTGATCGATGGTGACGATGACGGTCGCCGGAACACCTCCGGTCGCCGGCAGGCCTTCGGTCGCCAGTAGTCGACGGGCCGCATCGTCGATGGCGTCGTGCAGGCGTTCGTCCGGGGTCCGTGGGTCGGACTCGTGCAGACGTCCCTCGGCCGCGTTGTCGAGCCTGGGTGCGGCCAGCGGTCGCAGGACGGCGGAGAGGACGCTTCCCGTCTCGGGCAGGAGATCACCGCTGATCCGCCACATACCGCCGTGCATTCGGCGCAGACTGAGTCGGCGTAGCCGGCGATGACGCTCGTCCCGGTCGGGGGCGCCGTCGGGATCCAGGCATTCGATGATGTGGACTGCGCACTTCGACAGCTGGAGCGGATCGAACACGTCGGCCTGTCCGGTCAACGTGCGTTCCACCCCCTCGACGTCGGCGGGCGAGACCGTACCCAGCCCGACCAGGCCCTCCACGTCGGTCAGACAGCGCAGGATCACGGCCGTGTGGCCGGCAGACACCGCGCCCGCTGCCTCCGCCTCGGCCAGCAACTCGTACCGAGGCGGCTGGACGCCACCACTGATGCGATCGTGCTCGGCGAGAGCCTCAGCGGCCTCCACCCGGCGTCTCGCCTCGCCGCGTCCGATGCGCAGGGTGTCGGCCAGTAGGTGCGCGGTCGAGCGCATCAGTCGTTCCGAGGCTGCGTTCTTGGTCTCCAGGTCGACGACGATCTGGTGATCGATCTGGGACCACCGGTTTCTCGTCCGCTCAGACCAGCCCGCGAAGTCCAGGACAGCGCTCACGTTCTCGCCGGCCAGAGCTCGATCGCGCAGCAGGGAGAGCAGGTGCGCCAAGGAGGCGTCGACCGCGGCCACTGCCGTCTCGAGGTCTGTCGCCGCTTCCATACCTGGAGTTTATCAGAACACGTGTTCGAATACTAGTGTTCGAAGAGGCCCGGTCGGACCCACTCGGGCAGGCTTCGTCGGCCCCGCTGGTCGGTCACCTGGTCGGCCCCGCGGGTCGATCACCTGGGGGCAGCCTCACGCGCCACCGTCCGCTAACGCACCCCGCGGGGCCGGAACTGGACGCTGATCCGAGGACCGACCGGACGGGCGGTCTTGGCGATGGCGTGCTCCCAGGTCCGCTGACAGGAGCCGCCCATCACGATCAGGTCGCCGTGGCCGAGCGGGTAGCGGTGCAGTGTCCGACCGCCGCCGCGAGGGCGCAGGGACAGCGTCCGGGCCGAGCCGAGGGAGACGATCGCCACCATCGTGTCCTCGGACCGGCCGCGTCCGATGGTGTCGCCGTGCCAGGCGACCGAGTCACGTCCGTCGCGGTAGAGGCACAGGCCGGCCGTCCGGAACGGCTCACCCAACTCGGTGGCGTAGTGATCACTCAGCTGATCGCGGGCCTGCGTCAGCACCGGGTGGGGTAGCTCGTCGCGCTCGCCGTAGAAGGCGAGCATCCGCGGGACGTCGACCATCCGTTCGTACATCTGGCGTCGCTCGGCCTGCCATGGCACCTGTTCACTCAACGCGGCGAACAGGGCGTCGGCTCCGAGCAGCCAGCCCGGACGGAGATCCACCCAGGCGCCGCGGCCGAGGGGAACCCGCTCGGAGGGCATCGAGCCGAGCTCGATCTCGTCGACGAATCCGAGCAGAGAATCCTGCGTCGCCATGGACATGAGCCGAGTCTAGCTCAATCGAGCAGATATTCGAATAATCTCGTCTTCGAGGCCGGCTCTCGGCAGTAGGGGATCAGCTTTGACCGCTGCTGGGAGTCGGGCTCGACGACGCATCGGACGGCGTCGAGCTCGAACTCGGCGACTGCGAGGTGGACGGGGAGGTCTCCGGCTCGCTCGGCGTCGGGGACTGGCTGGGCACCTCCGGGCCGGAGGAGATCGTCAAGGTGACCGTGCTGCCGCGCTTGGCCGTCGATCCGCCGGTCGGGTCGGAGGTGATGACCGTGCCGGCCGCGGCGTTGTTGGTCTCGCTCTTGGACTTGACCCACCTTGAAGCCGGCGTTCTCCAGCGCGCTCCGGGCCGCCGCTTCCGGTTGGCCGCCGACGTTCGGCACCTGGGAGTCCCCGGTGGCCACGGTCAGGGTCACCGTGTTGCCGAGCGGCGCCTTCGTGCTGGCGGTCGGGCTGACGCTCAACACCTCGCCGGCCTTGTCGTCGGTGGATTCACTGGTGGCCGGAGTGGTGGTGACGTTGGTGAACCCGGCGTCGGCGAGATCCTGCTTGGCGTCGTCCTCGTCCTTGCCGACCAGATCGGCCGGGATGGTGCCGGACTTCGGGCCCACGTTCACGGTGAGGTCGACCTCGGTGTTCACCGGCACCGACGAGTTCGCCGTCGGGTCCTGCTTGGTCACCGTGTTCACCGTGTCGTCGTCCGGTCCGTTCACCGTGGTGACGTTGCCGACCCCGAGCTGGTTGTTGTTCAACTCGCTGGTGGCCTGGGCCTGGCGGAACCCGGTGACCGCCGGCACCGTGGTCATCGCCGTCGCAGGCGGCTGGAAGTAGCGGTAGGCGAAGACGCCGCCGCCGGCCAGGACGACGACGACGATCGCGATGATCGCCACCACCAGGCCGGTCCGCCTCTTCTTCGCCGGTTCGTCCTCGTCCTCGCCGGCGCCGGGCAGGACCGAGTCCTCGTCGGTCACCACCTCCGAGGCGGCGGCCAGTTCGCTGGCCCGCGGCACGGCCCTGGTCGGGTTCGGGTCGGGCACAGGAGCGGTCGGGACGATCGCCGTCACCTGCTCGCCGGCCAGCAACCGGGCGATGTCGGCCTTCATGTCCCGGGCCGACTGGTACCGATCGGCCGGCGCCTTGGCCAGCGCCTTCAGCGTGATCGCGTCGATCTCGGGGCCGATCGCCGGGTTCAGCCGGCTGGGCGGGACGGGGGCCTCCCGGACGTGCTGGTAGGCCACGCTGACCGGTGAGTCGCCGACGAACGGCGGTCGGCCGGTGAGCAGCTCGTAGAGCAGGCAGCCGGCGGAGTAGATGTCGCTGCGCGCGTCCACCGTCTCGCCGCGGGCCTGCTCCGGTGAGAGGTACTGCGCGGTCCCGATCACCGCCGCGGTCTGGGTCATCGTGGACGAGGTGTCGGCGACGGCCCGGGCGATGCCGAAGTCCATCACCTTGATGTTGCCGGTCTGGGTCAGCATCACGTTGGCCGGCTTGATGTCACGGTGCACGATGCCGGCCTTGTGGCTGTAGCTGAGGGCGTCCAGCACGCCCTGGGTCAGCTCGAGGGCGCGTTCGGGCATGATCTTGCCGCCTTCGCGCAGGATGTCCCGCAGGGTCGGGCCCTCGACCAGCTCCATCACGATGTAGGGCACGCCGACACCGGTCCGCGGATCGGGCTCTTCGCCGGTGTCGTAGACCGCGACGATGGTCGGGTGGTTCAGGCCGGCCGCCGACTGGGCCTCGCGCCGGAACCGGGCCTGGAAGGTCGGATCCTGGGCCAGGTCGATGCGCAGCTGCTTCACCGCGACCGGACGCCCCAATCGGGTGTCCAGCGCTCGGTGCACCTCGGCCATGCCGCCGCGACCGAGCACCTCCGCGAGTTGATAGCGGCCCCCGACGCTCACCGGGTCAGTCATCGCGACAACATCCTTTCGAGTCCGGGCCGGGTCGAAGCTGTGGTCGGCGCAGGAGTGGGGGGGCGAGGAGTGGATCCACCTTAGCGAGAGCTCCTCGGGAATGGTTGGTCGAAGAATCGGGTGCCGGTCGGATCACAGGACGGCCTCCATCACGGCGCGGGCGACCGGGGCGGCCAGCCGGCCCCCGGCGATGTCGGAGCGATCGATGTCGGCGTCCTCGATGATCACCGCGACCGCGATCTGGGGATCGCTGGCCGGCGCGAACGAGGTGAACCAGGCGAACGGCTTGCGGCTCGGATCCGACTGGGCGGTGCCGGTCTTGCCGCCGACCTCGATCCCGCTGATCGCGCCGTTGCCGCCGGTGCCGTTCTGCACCACGCCGACCATCATCTGCTGCAGCAGCTTGGCGTTGGCCTCGGTCATCGGCTGGGACAGCTCGGTCGCCTTGTGCTGCTGCAGGACGGACAGATCGGGCGCCCGGACGTTCTGCACCAGATACGGCTCCATCAGGGTGCCGTTGTTGGCGATCGCCGCGGTGACCATGGCCATCTGCAGCGGTGAGGCGGCGACGTCGTACTGGCCGATCGAGCTCAGCGCCAACTGGGAGGCGTTCAGCTCGTCCGGGAACTGGCTGGCCGCGCCGCCGATCTCGGACAGGTGCCGGGCGTCGAAACCGAACGACTTGGCCTGGGCCCGCAGCTTGTCCGCCCCCAGGCTCAGCCCCAGGTTGGCGAAGGCGGTGTTGCAGGACACCTCGAGCGCCCGGGTCATGGTGATCTGGTCGGCACCGCAGCTCTCCTCGTTGCCGAGGTAGGTCCGGGTGCCCGGCAGCAGCAGCCGGTCGGGGGATCCGAGCATGGTGTCGGGGGTCCGGCCGTCGGCCAGCCCGGCGGCCGCGGTGACCAGCTTGAACGTCGAGCCGGGCGGGTAGATCTCACGTGCGGCCCGGTTGGTCAGCGGATCGTCGGGGTCCTTCAGGTAGGTCTCGTAGGCCTGCTGGGAGGCGTCGATGTCGTGGGTGGCGATCTTGTTCGGGTCGTAGCTGGGGCTGGTCACCATCGCGAGCACCGCACCGGTCTTCGGGTTCAGCGCCACGACCGCGCCCTTCTGGTCGCCGAGCGCCTTGGCGGCGGCCTCCTGCGCGGCCGCGTTGATCGTGGTCTGGACGCTCGCACCCTGCGGGGCCTTGTCGGTGACGGTGTCGATCAGGCGGCGGACGAACAGGGAGTCGTCGGTGCCGGCGAGTTCGCTGTTGTAGCTGCTCTCCAGGTTGGAGCTGCCGTGGTCGTAGGAGAAGTAGCCGGTGACCGGGGCGTAGAGCGAGCCGTCGGCGTAACTGCGCTGGTATCTGAACCGGTCGTCGGAGGAGGTGGTGCTGGCCACCGCGGTCGACCCGACCAGGATCGGCCCGCGGTCCTGGGCGAAATCGGCGTCGCGGACCCGGCGGTTGTAGGGGTTGGCGTTCAGCGAGGACTGCCGGACGACGGTGAGATAGGTGCCGTTGGCGAACAGCAGCGCGAACATCACCAACGCGACGAGGGCGACCCGGCGGATCGGCTTGTTCATACCGGCCTCGCGATCAGCTGGGTGGTCTCGGCGGCGTCGTCGCGCCGTTCGGCGGATCCGTCGAGCTCGACGGTGGTGGCGACCGGTTTGCGGACCTGGTGGCTGATCAGCAGCAGCAACCCGATCACCACCCAGTTGGCGATCATCGACGATCCGCCCTGGGACATGAACGGGGTGGTCAGGCCGGTCAGCGGCAGCAGCCGGGTGACGCCGCCGATGATGGCGAACACCTGCAGGGCGAAGGCGAAGGACAGACCGGCCGCGAGCAGTTTGCCGAACGGCTCCCGGCAGGCCAGCGCCGTCCGCAGGCCGCGCTCGACGATCAGGGCGTAGACCATGATCACCGCGAACAGGCCGGCGATGCCCAGCTCTTCGCCGATCGCGGCGGCGATGAAGTCACTACGGGCCAGCGGGGTCAGCCCGGGACGTCCCTCGCCGAGGCCGCGACCCAGCAACCCGCCCCAGGCGAAGCCGAACTGGGCGCTGATGATCTGGCCGTAGGCGTCGTAGTCGGTGAACGGGTGCAGCCAGGCGCCGACCCGGATCCGGACGTGACCGACGTAGAGATAGGCGAACGCGCCGCCGGCGGCGAACAGGGCGGTGCCGAGCACGGCCCAGCCGGGGCGTTCGGTGGCGACATAGAGCATCATCACGAACAACCCGAAGAAGAGCAGAGAGGTTCCGAGATCGTTCTGGAAAACCAGGATGGACAGGCTCAGCAGCCAGACCATCAGGATCGGTCCGAGATCGCGGGCGCGCGGTAGATCCAGCCCGGCGACGCGCATCCCGGCCAGGGCCAGGACGTCGCGTTTCTCCACCATGTAGGAGGCGAACGCGATCGCCAGCACCACCTTGGCCACCTCGGCCGGCTGGAAGCTCAACCCGAACGCCCGGATCCAGATCCGGGCGCCGCCGATGTAGACACCCAGGCCGGGGATGAGCGGCAGCAGCAACAGCAACAGGCCGACCAGGCCGAAGGTGTAGGTGAAGCGCTGCAGCGGCCGGTGGTCGCGGATGCCGAGGATCACCAGGACGGCCAGCAGCAGCCCGAGCCCCGTCCACAGGCTCTGCTGCCGGGCGCCGTGGGTGACCGGTGAGTTGATCAGGTCGATCCGGTGGATCATCGCCAGCCCGAGGCCGTTCAGGAACACCGCGCAGGGCAGCAGCACCGGGTCGGCGTACGGCAGCCGCCAGCGGATCGCCACGTGCACCAGCACCGGCGCCAGCACCCAGCCGGCGCCGAAGTAGGGCAGCTCGGCCGGCAACTCGCCGGTGACGTTGTAGCTGACGATGGTGTAGGCGCCGAGCCCGATCAGGGCGGCGAACAGCACCAGCGCCAACTCGACGTTGCGGCGCTTACGAGGGACGACGATGGTCGCGGTCGCGGCGCTCAACAGCCCTGACCTCCCGTCGGCGGTAGTGCCCCGGACACGGTGGGGGTCGGGCTGCCGGACGGGGTCGGCGTCGTGGTGCTCTTGGGTGGTGCCGGGGTGCGGCCGGGGTGCTGCCTGCGGTAGTACGTGCGGTGGTCGACCGGGTCACGGTGGTCCGGGGGTTCGGCGAGGGGCTGCCGGTCCTGGCGGCGGTGCCGGTCGTCCTGCTGGGTGACGGGCTGGTGCTGGCCTTCGGGGTTGTCGACGAGCCCGGACGTCGGCCCGCGCACCGCTCGGCGGCGTCCTGCAACTGGGTCACGGTGGCCCGGGCGGCGGCCAGATCGGCGACGTCGATGTCGGCGCTGACCATAGCCTGGTAGACCCCCGGCAAGGAGGCGACCGGGAGCGGCTGGACTTCGTACAGCTCGGACAGGCCGAGGGCCGACGGCGTCCCGGAGACGCCCCGGAAGATGGCGACCTGACCTTGCTCGGCCCCGACGAAGTACTGGGTCCGGCTCCAGGAGTAGCCGACGCCGGCCACCGCCGCCAGGGCCAGGACGACGACCAGGACCCCGATCAACGGCCGGACGATCCGCCGTCTGGTCGGCCGTTGCGGGGCGTACCGGTCCTCGTCCTCGGCGAGCGCGCGAGACTCCGCGCCGGCAGTGGCGTCGTCGTCCGGGTCGGCGTCGAGGTCGTCGTCGGCGAACGGTCGGTGACGCACCATCGTGTCGAGGTCGGGGATGTCCCGCTCGGCCGCGGCGCCGAGCGTCTGCGGCCCGGCTACCGGTGGCTCCGCCTGCGTTGCCGCCTGCGTTGCCGCGCGTTGCGGCCAGGCGTGACGGACCTGCCGGGCCTGCGGCATCGCCGGTGGCTATCTCGGCCAGGATGATGGTGATGTTGTCCGGGCCGCCGGCCTGGTGGGCCGAGTCGACCATCGCCGCCATCGCGTCGTCCAGCTCGACCAGCGCCAACTCCTCGGCCAGCACGTCGTCGTCGACGAAGCCGCAGAGCCCGTCACTGCAGAACAACAGCCGGTCGCCGGTGTGCAGTTCGAGTTCGGTCAGATCGGCCTCGTTGGCCGGGTGTCCGTTCAGCACCTTGAGCAACAGCGAGCGGTGCGGGTGGACGGCCGCCTCCTCCTCGCTGATCTTGCCGTCGTCGATCAGCGACTGCACCCACGAGTGGTCGTGGGTCAGCCGCTCCAACCGGCCGTCGCGGAAGAGGTAGGCGCGGCTGTCGCCGAGGTGGGCCAGGGTGAGCCGGTCGCCGGTGATCAGCCCGCCGGTGATCGTCGTCCCCATCCCCTCCAGGGTGAAGTCGGCGTCGACCAGCTCGGCGATCCGATTGTTCGCCGCCGCGATCGCCGTGGTCAGCAGCGTTTGCTCGACGTGCGCGTCGGTGCCGTCGTCCGGCCCGTCGCCGGCGTCGGGCCCGACCGCCACCGCGTCGTCGACGGACTTGATCGAATCGACCGCGACGGCCGAGGCGAGGTCACCGGCGGCCGCGCCGCCCATGCCGTCGGCGACCAGCAGCAGGTGCCGGCCGACGAAGCCGGAGTCCTGGTTGTTCTTGCGGACCAGGCCGATCTCGGAGTGGGCCCGGAACGTCCACGACAGGGTCACGGCCGCCCCCGCCGCCGGGCCGGAGGAGAGATCGGACGCGAGGCCATCACGTCTCCAGCTTCATCAACGTCTTGCCGATGCGGACGGTGTCGACCAGAGTGATCGACGTCGGCGCGGTGATCCGCTGGCCGTTGACGTAGGTGCCGTTGGTGGAGCCGAGATCCTCGATGTAGGGGCCGGCCTCGGCCCGGACGACGCGGGCGTGCCGGGTGGAGACGTAGTCGTCGTCGAGGATCAGTGCGCAGTCCGAGCCGCGGCCGATCATCAGCAACTGGTCCGACAGCTCGGCCGACTGGCCGGACTGGACGCCGTTGGTGATCACCAACCGGCGCGGCTGGCCCCGGTTGCGGCGGCCACGGCGTCCGGGCGGGGCCGGATCCTCCAGTTGCTGGCCCGGGCGGGCGAGATTGGGGACGGTCTTGCCGAACAGGTCGCTGCGGATGACCGAGACGACCGAGGCGATGAACAGCCACAACAGGGCCAGGAAGAGCACCTTGACGATGGTGAGGGTGATCTCAGACATGTCCCGCGGCCCCGATCGGTCTCGCCTCGGCGGCCGGGCTGAACGTCGGCCTCAACGTCCGGCCGGGGCGTGCACCAGCAGCCGGGTGTTGCCGATCTCGATCCGGGATCCCTCGGCCAGCGGCGCTTCGCGGACGCGGTGACCGTTGACCACGATGCCGTTGGTCGAGCCGAGATCGACGATCTCGACGTTGAGCAGTGCCCCCTGGACGCGGACGCGGATCTCGGCGTGCCGACGGGAGACCCCGGGGTCGTTGATCCGCAGATCGGCCTCGGAACCGCGCCCGATCACCAGGCCGGGCGGTTCCAGTCGGTGCCGGGTGCCGTTGACCTCGATCACCAGTCGGGGTGCGCCGATGGTGGCGGTCTCGGCGTTCGCACCGCGGATCTGGGCGGCTGCGCCGTGGGTCTGGGCGGCTGCGCCGGGGGTCTGGGCGGCCTGCCCGTCGGGTCGGGATGTCGGCGGCGACGGGGCCCGCGGGGCGTCCGTCCTCGACGACGCAGCCGGCTTCGGCTCCGGTTCCTGACCGGCGACGGCCTCGGAGTCGACGGTGAAGCGGCCGGTCGGCAACTCCTCGTTCAGGTCGAGATGGATCATGATCGGGCCGTTGAAGACATAGCCCATCGCCGCGGCGTGCGACTTGAGCTCGGGCAGCAACTCGCCCATCAGCGTCTTGCCGTAGGGCGCGAGCCGGTCGTAGTCGTGCCGGGAGAGCCCGACGGCGAACTCGTTCGGCACCAGCCGGCGGTCCCGGGACATCAGTTTGGCCTCGGCGTCCAGCTCACGCTGGAGGCGGGCCGCGATCTCGACCGGCTGCACGTCGCCCTTGAAGGCGCGTGCGAAGACCCCGTTCACCGCACCTTCGATCTTGCGTTCGAACCGTCCGAAGACTCCCATGTCCCTCCCTCCGAGTGCGCACGATGGACCGGGCTCTGGCGACGTCCACCGCCGGAGCCAACCTCGATCGTAATGGGCGAAGCTGACGACTCCGTGAAGATTGCGCGCAACGGTGCGCCGTCGAACCTCCTGGCCGGCCGGCGATCGGCCGGAACGATGCGGGCGGTGACGGGCAACCGTGCTAACGTTCATCCTCGGTTCGCACAGTAGGGCAGGGCAGTTGCCCTGGTCATCCTGAGCGGGCGATGCGCGAGTGGCGGAACGGTAGACGCGCTGGCTTCAGGTGCCAGTGCCCGCAAGGGTGTGGGGGTTCAAATCCCCCCTCGCGCACCCTGAGTGGTCGACGTTGTGAACCCCCTTTGGGGTACAGACGGAAAGATGCGTCTGACCAGGGCGTTCGGCACGGTTTCTGTCAGCGGGGAATGCCCGACAGGTCCGCACGGCCCGATCTGGTGATCTCGGTGCTCAGAACCCGTACACTACTTCACTCGGTATCGGTATCCGGCTCTGACACTGGCCGGCCAGGTATGCTTCCGACGCGGACGCCCGTAGTCAGTCGTCCACGCTCCGACGCTCATCGATGTCGAGGTGTGCTCTCCGCAACAGTTCCACCGCCTATGACGCCTTCTACATCGCCCTCACGGAGTCACTCGACCTGCCGTTGGTGACGGCCGACCTGAAATACGCCAAAGCGCCCGGGCACTCCGCTGTGGTCGAGACGTGGGCCTCACGGCGGCCCTCGTCACCAGCGGCCCGGGACCAGCCGTCAGGCGAACAGTTCCTGGCCGATGTAGCTCCCGGTCTTCGGGGCCGGGGGGACGGCGAAGATGCCGGAGCCGATGTGTTCGATGTACTCGTTCATCAGGTCGAAGTTGCCGAGCCGGGTCTGCAGCTGGACGAAGTAGTCCGGATCCTTCATGTAGGCGATGAACAGCAGCCCGGCGTCGAGCAGGCCGAGGTCGTTCAGGCCGTCGGTGTAGTTGTAGCCGCGGCGCAGGATCTTGACCCCGCGGTTGTTCTCCGGGGACGCCAGCGCGACATGGGAGGCCGGCGGGATCAGCTTCTCGCCGTCCGCGCCGAGCTTGCCGAAATCGGGTTGGACGAACTCCGTCCCGCCGCTGAGCGGGCCGCCGTCGATCTTGGAGCGCCCGATCACGTTCTCCTGGTCGGAGACCCGGTCGCCGTCCCAGTCCTCGATGGTCATCCGGATCTTGCGGACCACCTGATAGGTGCCGCCGTTCATCCAGCCGTCGTCGCCGACCCAGACGTAGTCGTCCAGATCGGCGTCGCTCTTGATGTTGCGGGTGCCGTCCTTGAAGCCGAACAGGTTGCGCGGCGTCTCCTGGTCCTTGCCGGAGCTGGCCCGGCCGAAACCGAGCACGACCCAGCGGGTCTGGGCGGTGGTGGTCACCATCCGGGCCAGGTTGCGGACCGCGTGGTAGGCCACCTGCGGATCGTCGGCGCAGGCCTGGATGGACAGGTCGCCGCCGGACCTCGCCGCGACCAGTTTGTCGCCGGGAATCCGGGGCAGGGCCGCCAACAGCTTCGGCCGTTTCGCCGCCAGCCCGAACTGCGAGCCGAACACGCCCGGCCCGAGGCCGACGGTGACGGTGAGCGAGGACGGGTCGAGGTTGAGCGCCTCACCGGTGTCCTGGCCGACGGCGTCCTCTCGTTCCGGCCGCACCTGGCCGATGGTTTTCCCGCTGGTCATCTGTCCGATGGCCGCCGTCCACCGGGCCAACAGCACCTGCAGATCGCTGACCCCCGCCGACGGCGACAGATCGAAGGTCATGAAGACCGTGTGCCGTTGCGGCAGCGTGGCCACGCCGGCCTGGTGTGGCTGGTCGTAGAACGGCACGATCTTGGTCAGGTCGATGCTGTTGTGCGCCTCGGCCTGATGCGCCGCCAACGAGTCGGCGGCACTGGCCGAGCCGATTCCGCGGGTGCCGAGCAGGGTTCCGCCGACGCCGAGCAGCGCCCCGGCGCCCACGCCACCCGCGGCCCCGGCGAACAACCGGCGACGCGACAGGCCCGACGGTCGGTCGGGTTCCCGGCTCGACTCCTGCCCAGGCTCCGGGCCGGACTCCTGCCCCGATTCCTGGCCCGGCTGCCGGTCGGGGCGGTCGCCGTCGGACGCCTGAGGTCGCGGCGAGCTCACTGGGCCGTCGCGACCTTCTCGGCCACCCGCTGGAACGGCTGCTGCAGAGCCAGCACCTTCTGGCTCAACGACTTGCCGTACTTGGCTCGGTTGGCCGGCGTCCAGGCGAGGTAGCCGCCGGGCGCGTCCTTGTCCTGCAGGGCGTCCAGGGCCTTGGTCACCGAGGCGAACTGGGTGGCGACCTGGGAGGTCAGGGTCGGGTCGATCGTGGTCAGCCCGGGTTCGAGGTAGGCGAACGCCTGCTGCGCACCCTCGATGTTGGAGGCGAAGGTGGCCAGGTCGATGTGGCTGTAGGCCTCCTCCTCGCCGGTGATCTTGTTGCGCTGCACCTCCTCCAGCAGCCCGGCCGCACCGTTGGCCAGATCCTCGGGCTTGTAGCTCAGGGTCCGGATCAGCTTGTTCAGCTCTTCGGTGTGGGTGACCAGATCGGCGGTGTAGGTCTTGGTCTGGGCGGTGATCTTCTTGCGTCCGTAGAGATCGCGCTCGACGGCGTGCAGACCGCTCCAGCCGACCGCCGGGTCCAGGTTGGAGGCGCGCATGTCGATCAGATAGTCCAGGAAGCCGCTGTTGTCGTTGACCTTCGAGCCGGGCAGGACGAACCCCTCCACGTCGGACTCGATCCGCTCGTAGAACGGCCGGGCCTTGACGTAGGCCTGCTGGGCCTTGGTCAGGTCGCCGCTGTCCACGGCGGCGTCCAGCGCCTTGACCGCGGTCACCATCGCCGCGGCCTGGTCGTTGGCGTAGGTGGCGTAACCCTTGGTGCCCTGCTGGAGCAGTTGGGCCGCGTCGCCGCTCGAGGTGGCCGGAGCCTTGCCGGTCACGGTGAAGGTCTGGGTCTCCGGGCTGGCGCCCGGGCAGTAGAGGGTGTAGCTACCGCCGTCGAGGGTCAGGGTGAAGCTGGACGCGGGCAGACCCGGGGCCAGGTTCTCCCGTTCACCGATGATCCGGAGCCCGGACTGCAGTTCGATCTCGGTCAGTGAGGCCGCGCTGGAGTTGGAGACGGTGAAGGTCACCGGGCCGGCCGCCGCGCTGGGATGACTCAGCGCGCACTGCCCGCCGGCGTCGCCGGTCAGGTCGATCTTCACCTGGGAGACGCCGTTCACCACCGGGGCCGTACTCGCAGCGCTGGTCGCGGCGGCCGCCGGGGACGTGTCGGAGCCGGCCGTGGTCGGGGAGCCGCAGGCGGCAGCGGTGGTCACGGCGAGCACCGCGACGGCGGCACCCATCAGTCGCTTGGACAACATCGGTCGTGCTCCTCGAGTTCAGGTTCGTACGGGCGGGTGCAGGGCAGGCAGGTTCGTGCGGATGAGCAGGCGCCGTTCAGGACGACCGGGTCGCCGTCCCGGACAGGACGGGCGGGCCGGTCGCGGGCTTCGGATCGGTCGGAACCTGCTGCGGCGATCCGGTGCCGGCGGCAGGGCTGGAGGTGGTCGCGGGGCTGGTCGCATGGCTGGTCGAGGGGGTGGAGGTGAGCCGCAGTCGACGTCGGGCCCGCCCTGCGGCCAGCAGCAACACCAGGGCGACGATCCCCAGGACGACCGGCAGCGTGCGTCCCCAGAAGCGGTGCTCGACGGCACCGGCCTGTGCGGCTCGGACGGCGTCCGCGGCGGCGCTCACGTAGCCCGGATCAGTGGTCAGCGACGCCAGCGAGGCCGACGATCCCTGCGAGTCGGCCGGGAGCGCGTCGAGGGAGACGGTGCGGGACGTGGTCAGTCCCCCACCGGAGAGGGTCAGGGCCAGCGAGCTCTGCTGGGTCAGCTCGAGCAGTTGACCGTCGACGGTCCAGACCTGCTGGCTGCCGGAGTAGCTCCAACGGGCGGAGTAGGGGCCGGGCGCCTGGGCCGGGTTCACCCCGACCGGCAGCCGACCGCCGTTCAGCGACAACAACTGATCAGCGGAGACGGTGGCCGGCAGCCCGCTCGGGCCGGGCAGAGTGCGCTCGACCAGGACGGCGTCGGCCACCCCGGCGTGATTGCCGGCGACGCCGGAGCCGAGGGCGATCCGCCGGGTCTCGTCGCCGGTCGTCAGCTGCAGGGTGCCGTCGCTGACCGAGGCCGAACCGGCTCGCCCGCCGGAGGAGTCCAGCAGGTTCGCCTGGCCCAGCGCGCCCAGGCCGACCGGCCGGACGGTGACCAGCAGCACCACGGCGGTGACCCCGAGGGCCGCCGCCACCCCGGTCCGGATCAGCACCCCGGCCCGCGCGGACGGGCGGTGGCTGCGCGGCCAGAACAGGTAGAGGGCCATCGGCACCAGGAAGCTGAACCAGCCGATCACCTGGATCAGCGCAGGCGCGGCCGGGATCCCCAGCACGCCGGTGAGCAGCGCGCCACGCACGGACCCGGGAGGCGACAACCAACGCAGATCGGCCACCCGCTGCTGACCGGCGTTCAGCCAGCCCGCCTCGTGCGCGGTGCCGAGCGTGGTCACCACCAGGCCGGCGGCGACCAGCAGCAGGAAGACGCCGGTGACGCTGAAGAAGCGCCCGAGATTCAGCCGGATCCCGCCGCGGTAGATGCCGATCCCGATCCCCACCGCGATCAGCACCCCGAGGCTCGCGCCGACCGCCGCCAGCGCCGAGTTGGTGGCGGCGGTGAACGTGGCGAGCAGGAAGACCGCGGTCTCGAAGCCCTCCTTCAGCACGGCCAGGAAGGCCATCGCGACCAGTGCCCGGGTCGATCCGGCCCCGAGGGCATCACTGGCCGAGGCCTCGAGTTCTCTCTTCAGGCCGCGGGCGTGCGTGCTCATCCAGAGGATCATCCCGGTGACGAACACGACGGCGACCGCGCCGATCACCGTCTCCATCGCTTCCTGGGCGGACTGCGGCAGCGACTTCTCGACCACGCGGAGGCCGACTCCGACCCCGAGACTGATCAGCACGGCGGCGGCGACCCCGATCGCCATCGGCACCAGCGACTTGCCGTTGCGCCGCAGGAAGGCCGCGATGATGCCGACGATCAGCGCCGCTTCGAGGCCTTCGCGAAGGCCGATCACGAGCGTGGTGAGCACGGCAGGGCTCCGTCGGTAGTGGATGGTTCCGCCCGTCCGTCCGGTCGGGTGTGACCGGACGGGACGAACTGCAATTTAGGTAATGCTTACCTACCTAGACGCTACTGGGATGCAGTGGGTAAGGCAACTGCTCGCGCCGAACTCGGGCGACGGGACTTCTCGCGAGCGCGGTCAGGTCTGCGACAGCGGTGACAGGACCAGTTCGTCGATCCGGACGTGGGCCGGTGAGGCGAGGACGAAGGTGATCGCGGCCGCGACGTCTTCCGGGCTGAGCATCACCGAGCGGGCGGCGGCGTCGGGCGCGTTCGGGCGCAACTGGAGGAAGTCGGTGGCGACGTCGCCCGGACAGAGATGGCACGCCCGGACGCCGGCGGCCGCTTCCTGGGCGTTCAGGCCGGCACAGATCGAACCGAGGGCGGTCTTGCTGGCGCTGTAGGCGACGCCGGCGTACGGGGTGAACCGCCAGCCGGCGTAGGAGGAGATCACCACCACCTGCCCGCCGCGGCGACGGGTCCCGGCTGCGCGGAGGTCGGGCAGTGCGGCGTCGATCACGGCGGCCACCCCGGTCAGGTTGGTGGCCAGGATCGCCTCGAAGGCGCCGAGGGACTGGTCGGCCCAGGTCCGAGCTCTGGCGTTCAGCCCGGCCGAGAGCACGAGATCACTGACGGCACCGAGTTGCTCGCCGATCTCGGCCCGCGCCGACCCGGCGGCACCGGGGTCGGTCACGTCGAAGGGGACGACCAGGGACCGGCCACCGACCTGGCTCACCAGATCTGCCGTCTCGACCAGTGCCTCGGCCCGCCGTCCGCTCAGCACCACGTGTGCACCCAGCCCGGCCAGCGCCACGGCGGCGGCCCGTCCCATCCCGCTGCCGGCCCCGGTGACCCACACGGTCCGGCCGGCCAGCGGACGCTCTGCTTGCGGGTTCTCGGGCTGTCGGGTTCTCGGGCTCGGTCATGGTCGACCACTCTAGACCGGGTCCGTCAAGGCGTGCTTGACACGGTAAGGCTGTCAACCTAGCGTTGACACCGTGACCGAGAAGCGGGCGGAGTTGGGCGAGCAGATCGTCAAGGTGGCCGACCTGTTGCGGACCGAACTGCTGATCCCGGCCGCCGATCCCGTGCATGCGGTGGCCGCGGCCCGGTCGTTGCGCGCGTTGACCGATGACGCGTTGCAGCAGCTCGTCGGTGCGGCCCGGGAGCGGGGGACCTCCTGGCAACGGATCGGGGACGCGCTCGGCACCAGCCGGCAGGCCGCGTTCCAGCGGTTCGGCCGACCGATCGACCCGAGGACGGGAGAAGTGATGAACCGAGAACTGGTGCCCGAGGCCGACCGGTTGGCCCTGGAGCTGATTTCTGCGATCTCCGACCACCGCTGGGAGGACGCCCGCGCCACTTTCGGACCGGCAGTGGCTGCCGCGTTGCCGCCTGACGCCCTGGCCACGGCCTGGGCCCAGGTGATCGCCACGGTCGGCGAACTGGAGGGCACCGATGAGCCGCGGGTCTACCCGCTGGCCGGGGTGAGCGTGGTCGAGGTCGTCCAGCACCACGAGGCGGCCGATCTGCTCGGCCGGATCAGCTACGCCGCCGACGGCACCGTCGCCGGGCTCTGGTTCCTACCGGTACCACCGGTGCCAGCCAGGGGCCGGCGGGCCCGGTGGATCCCTCGGCCGGGGCCGCGACGCAGGCACGGACCGGATCATGACCGAGGGCGTCCGGGTCGGCGACGTCCGCGTCGGCCACGTACGCCTCGGTCACCCGGCTGCGCCGGACGAGGCCCCGTCGGAGCGGGTGCCGTGGCGCTCGGTGGTCGTCTTCGTGCTGATCGCCTACGCCCTGATGTGGCTGGGGACGGTTCCGTTCTGGCTGTCGCCGCTCGGGCTGGCGATGCCCGGTGCGCAGCTGATCCTGGTCGCGGTGATGTTCGCCCCGGCGCTGGCCTCGCTGGTCGCCGTCCGGCTGGTCGAGCGGCGCCATTGGCTGCGGGCGGTCGGCCTCCGGTCCGCGGGCCCGATCCGGCGCATCGTCGGCTACGCCGGTCTCGCCGTGGTGGTGATCGCGGTGAGTCTGCTGGTGGTCCTGGCCGTGTCGGCAGCTGTCGGTCTGCAGCGGCTCGATCTGACCGGGCTGTCCGGCGTCCGGCTCGCCGAACCTGCCCAGCTCTCCCGGTTGTCGCCGGCCCTCTATCTCGCCGTGCTCGGTATCAACGCCATCATCGCCATCCTCACGGTGAACGCGGTGTCCGCGCTGGGTGAGGAGATCGGCTGGCGAGGATTCCTGCTGGGCCGGTTGTTGCCGCTCGGCCGCGGGCCGGCCGTCCTGCTCAGCGGGTCGGTCTGGGGGCTGTGGCATCTGCCGTTGATTCTGCTGGGGTACGAATATCCCGGCGCGCCGCGCGGCTGGGCGGTGATGGCCTTCCTCGGGTTCACCGTGGCGATCGGGTCCCTCCTGGCCTGGTTGCGGCTGCGCTCCGGTTCGGTGATCCCGGGCGCCTTCGCACACGGAACCCTGAACGCGCTGGCCCCGTCGACGTTCCTGCTGCTGGTCGGCGGACGGCCCGGGCCGGTGCTGCTGGGGGCGCCGATGGGGCTGGTCGCCATCATCATCCTGGCCGCGCTCGGGATCGGGTTGTTCGTTGCCCTTCCGGCCGGCCGCGCCGCCGGCAGGATCAGGTGGCGATCGGGTCAGGCACCGGCTCCGGACGCTCCAGAGCCAGGACGGAGACGCTGACCGAGCCGGGCTCCAGGCCCGAGTCGAGGATCAGCTCGCGCACCCGACGCCGCACCTCGTCGGCGGTCTCGGCGGCCGGCCGGTCCGGCGCGACGGCGATCTCGACGCTGACGTCGAACTCACCACCGATCTTCTTCACCGCGACCCCGTCCGGGGCCGGCGCGCCGGTCCCGATCGTGCTCACCGGGTGCTCCGACAGCTGCCGCAGCCGGTTCCGGATGCGTCGGCTCCAGTCGGAACACCGAGCGCACCGACAGCACGAGTTCGGCCATGGCGTCCAGCAACGCCCGCCGGTCCACCGGGCCGGTGCGGGTTGCCGCCTCGGTCGTCGGCCCGGGTTCGGTGTCGACCTGGGTCGATTCAGGCATCGAAGAGGTCCTCCACGCTCACGTTGATCTTCTCCACGCCCATGCCGATCTCGGCTCGGACGGCCGCCTCGACGCCGGCCCGCAGCCGGTCGATGGTGGCCAGGATCGGCACGCTCGAGGAGAGGGCCACGCCCAGCTCGACCACCAGCGAGACCGCCGTCGCCGAGTCCGTCACGTCGCCCGCTGTCGACTCCGGATGCCGCGCCCTCACCCGGCAGCGCCGGGCGTGCACCCCGGACAACTGGTCGGCCGCGTGCCGGACGACGCCGGCCACGGCCTGCTCACTGATCGTCAGCTCGGGGGGCAGGTCGTCGCGAGCGGGCGGCCGCAGCGGCAGCCGCGATCCGCGCCGGACCTCGGCCCGGGCCAGTTCCATGATCGAGGACTTGATCGACGGCGGCGGGGCGAACTCGGGGTCCGCCTCGTCGGCCGACCGCAACTCGCTGGTGGCCCGGTCCAGCTCGACCAGGTTCCGGCGCGCCTGCTGGCATTCCGGGCACGTCGCCTCGTGCTCGTCCGGCGGGTCCTCGATGTGCTCCCAGACCTGGTCGATCGGCCGGCCACAGGCCAGCAGCGACTGTTCTTCTATCGCCATGGCTGCATCCTCATTCCCAGGTGTTGGCGGGCCCGGGCGATCCGTCCGCGGACGGTGCTGGGCGACAGCTCGAGTGCGGCGGCGATCTCGGCGTAGGACAACCCGTCGAGCTCCTTGAGCATCCAGCAGGTCCGGAGGTCGTCCGGCAGTTCTGCCAGTACCCGGCGAAAATCGGAGAGCTCGGCGTTCCGGACGGCCGTGACGGCCGGATCCTGGCTCTCGGACGCGATCGGATCGGTGCCGCGGTCCTCGTCGAGCGGTTCCTGCGGGCGCCGCCGCCGCAGTGCGTCGAGGCTGCGCCGGGTCGCCACCTGATAGAGCCAGCCCCGGAAGGCGGCCGGTTCGGCCAGCGTCGGCAGCTTGCGCCACGCGGCGACGAAGGTGTCCTGGGCCACGTCCTCGGCCTGCGTCCGGTCCCGCAACAGCCGCATCGCCAACCGGAAGATCGGTGCCTGGTAGCGGTCGACCAGCGCCTCGAACGCCTCCAGATCGCCGTCCTGGGCCCGGGCCACCGCACTGGCTTCGTCCAACACCGGTGCGCTCGGATCCTCGCTGCGTCCGTCCTGCTGACCGCCGCCGGGCGCGGAGAAGGGTCTGGTCGGCTTCGGCCGTACTCCCCGGGTTCATCCGCACCACCACTTCGGTCGGCCGACCAGCAGGGGCGAAAGCCTGCGAAAAAAGTCGGTGACGGAGCGTGACGGTTGCGCGTCAGCCCCGTCTCTACTTGTGAAGCCGGTTCGATCGAGCCGGCGACGAGCCGTGTGGGTGGGAGTCTAGCGGTGACGGCTGGAAACAGCCGCTGTCCGGACGCCACGACTCACGGTTCGCATGATCGAGGCGATCTGATCATCCCCCGAGATCGGGTCGTCGCGGGTGCCGGCGGGTGCCGATCTTGCGCGCCGCCCGGGAAACCGGGACGTTGCTGCGCGAGACGGCCCCGTCTGGCACTGATGGCACATCAGCGCGGATTAGGCTCGTCGTCGTGGGCAGGGAACCCGGTCCGGACGTGGCCGCCGCCGGCGCTGCCTCCCACTTCGAGTTGACCGGGGTCGGTCTCGTCCGGGACGGCCGAACCGTGCTCAGCGACATCGACCTGCGGCTGGACGAACGCCGGATCGCCGTCCTCGGATCCAACGGGGCGGGCAAGTCGTCCCTGGCCCGCCTGCTCAACGGCCTGTTGTTGCCGACCACCGGCACGGTGCGGTGGAACGGGCTACGTACCGACGCCGACGCCAAGAGGATCCGGCGTGGGGTCGGCTTCGTGTTCCAGAACCCGGCCAACCAGATCGTGATGCCGATCGTGTCCGACGACCTCGCCTTCGGGCTGCGTCCGTTGCGGCTGCCGAAGGCCGAACAGCAGGCCCGGACGAGGGCCGGGCTGGCCCGGTTGGGCATCGCCGAGCTGGCCGAGCGGGAATCGCATTCGCTCAGCGGTGGTGAGAAGCAACTGCTCGCCCTGGCCGCCGTGCTGGTGATGGAGCCGGCGGTGATCGTCTTCGACGAGCCCACCACGATGCTCGATCTGCGCAACAAGCGGGCCCTGATGCGGATCGTCGACGGTCTGTCGCAGCAGGTGATCCTGATCACCCACGACCTGGACACCGTGGCCGACTTCGACCGCGCGCTGTTGATCGAGGACGGCCGGGTCGCCGCCGACGGCAGCCCGACGTCGGTGATCGACCACTACCGCGCCCTCTGTTCGTGACGGGACACGCACCGCTGCGACGGGTGCCTGCCGGGGTGAAGCTGGCGGCACTGTTCCTGCTCGGCGTCAGCGTCTACCTGGTCTCCGGTCCCGGGCCCCGGTACGGCCTGCTGCTGGCCGCGGTGGTGGCCCTCGCCTGCTCCGGGGTGAGCCTGGCCGCGCTGGCCTCGACCGTCCGCGGCCTGGTCGTCTTCGTCGCCGCCGTGTTCGCGATCACCGCGCTGAGCGTCGACGTGCCCACCGCGGCGGTCGACGTCGTCCGGCTGGTCACCCTGGTGCTGTTCGCCCTCGCGGTCACCGCCAGCACCCGGTACGCGGCCGTGCTGGACACCTTCGACCGGCTGCTGGCGCCGTTGCGTCACGTCGGCCTGCGCCCGGAGCGGATCAGCCTCACGCTGGCCCTGACCGTCCGGTTCGTGCCCGAGATCCGGTCGCGCTACGCCGAGATCCGCGAGGCCCAATATGCTCGGGGGCTCGCGAGCCGTCCGCGGGCGGTGCTGGTGCCGCTGTTGGTCCGGACGCTGACCGACGCCGAGGACATCGCGGACGCCCTGGACGCCCGGGGTTACGAGAGCGACTGAGCTCCGACGACCCGGCAGCAGGCACGAGCCCACCGACCCGAACGAGGAACGCCGATGCCCGACCGACCAGCCACCGAGCCCGCCGCGGCCACCGGGACCGACGGGCCCCCCGGGAGCGGCGGGCGTCCCGGGAGCGGCGGTCGTGCCGCGACCCGGTCGACCACGCTGGATCTGGTGCTGGTCGCCGTGCTCGCCGCGGTGATCGCGGCCCTGGGCATCGTGCCGCCGGTCCCGGTCGGCGGGCTCGGGGTACCGATCACCCTGCAGAGCCTGGGCGTGATGCTGGCCGGCGCGCTGCTCGGCCCGGTCCGCGGGGCGTCCGCCGCCGCGGTGGTGGTGGTGCTGGCGCTGGCCGGGCTGCCGATCCTGTCCGGCGGCCGGGGCGGTTTCGGGGTGCTGCTCGGCCCGACCGGCGGCTACCTGATCGGGTGGATCGTCGGTGCGCTGGTGGTCGGGTTGCTGGTGAAGTACCGGGCGATGCGGATCGCGGCCGGTCCCCGGCGGACGGTGGCGGTCGGCCTGAGCTGTGTGGTCGGCGGGATCGTCGTGGTCTACGCCTTCGGCGTCCCCTGGACCGCCGCCGTGGCCGGGGTGTCGGTGCCGCAGGCGGCCCTGTTGGCCGCGGTCTATCTGCCCGGCGATGTGGTCAAGGCCGTGCTGGCCGCGGTGGTCGCCGGTGGCGTCCACCGCGGCTATCGCGGCCTGCTCTGAGGCTCAGGCCTCGTCCAGCACCAGGGTCGGTGAGTACAGGTCGAGCCAGAGGGACAGATCCAGGGTCCGCTCCAGGCCCATCCGGCCCATCATCGAGGGGTTGTCGCTCTGGCCGGCGGCGTGGGTCAGCCAGTCGCGACTGATCAGCTCGAAGACCGGGTGGCTCGGCTTGGTCAGCAGCTCCTTGGCGTGCTCACGCAGCTTGCGGACGTAGCTCGGATCCTGGGTCGACGGGTAGGGAGACTTCACCCGCTGGGCCACCGACGCGGGCAGCACGTCGGCGGTGGCGCCCCGCAGCAGCGACTTCTCCCGGCCGTCGTAGGTCTTCATCGACCAGGGCGCGTTGTAGACGTAGGAGACCAGCCGGTGGTCGCAGAACGGCACCCGCACCTCGAGCCCGGTGGCCATGCTGGCCCGGTCCTTACGGTCGAGCGGACCGCAGTCTCGGCGAGCGTAAGGAGCTGTTTTAATCTTGAAGAAGCGGATTCGGTAACGAATAAGGTCGATATCGTTACAAGTGCGGTACCGTTTCCGCATGGAGAAGCCATCTGTGCCGCTATTTCACTATACGCAGACTGAAGCGCTACTTGGAATCCTGACAAAAAGGGAAATGTGGTTCAGTGACCTACGCTATAGCAACGACAGGCTGGAGTATCAGTTTGAACGGGATACATTGATGGCCGAGATGCGACAGCTCAAAGGTATGCCTGAGTCGGCCGATGTCCTTCGCGGACTACTAATGCCTGAAAGCTATTTTGGAGTCTGCTTCACCGAGCTAGAAGACGCTTTAAGTCAATGGCGTGGCTACGCGCCTGGTGGTTTCGCAATCGAGGTGGGGGTTCCAGAATTTTTTATCCCACCCATGAACCTCCAAACGCTGAAAATGTGTTACGGACCTGATGGCCTCAAGGAGGTCTTGGTCCGTTTAGAGCGTGTGATAGAGGAGTTTGTTCCGACATCAGACCCGTACTCTGATCACCGCCGACTTAGGACGTTGGCCATGTATATTTCTTCTCTTAAGCATGGTGGCTTTGCTGAAGAGCGAGAGTGGCGTTTCATATTGGCGCCAACACTTCATGCCGTCGGTGGTCAGTGGTCTAATTTGAGATATCGGTCAAATGCCAATGGGAAAATAATCCCATATATGCCAGTTGCAGTAAGTCTTTCGGCGTTGAGGTCAGTCTGGGTTGGACCCGGACCAAACCAGGAGTCGAACTATAGGGCTGTCACCGACCTCTTCGATGTGGCCTATCGTGGCGATCCTTCTGGTTTCCGACCGGCTCTTAAGATGTCTGCAACTCCATTCGACTAAGCGGTGTGAATAGGCTGAGACCTCCCGCGACTGTTGGCTCTACCGGACAGACCAGAGCCCGCCCGCTAACCCACGACTACTTGCGAGCAAGGCCTCAGCCTCACATGCCGTCTAGCCGCCACCGGGAGGGAGACGACCGACCTTCTTGACATCGAGACGGATTTTGAGGCCGCCATAGCGGGCAATGATTTTCGTGCTGGTTCGCGTAGGTTCCGTCCGTCCGTGTCCAGATCACGGCGACGGTTTATGCCGAGGCGGACCAGCCGTCGCTCCACGCGGCTTGATGGTCGCTTCCGGCACCCGACGTCCTCGATCGGTGAGTTCGATGCGGTCAGCCGGACCGACCACTTCTTGTCGACGCAGCGTCACCGTCATCCGCGCTGCCTGTCTCGACGGTCCGACACCCGGGCCGGCAGGTCGCGACCGCAGTCGTAGCCGGTGCAGACCGCAGCCCGATGTCCGGGCCGGGGTTCCGCGGCAGATTTGAGCCATGGACATCACCCAGCTCCTCATCACCGCCGGCTCGATCGTCGGCATCGCCCTCGTCGCCCTGATCGCCATCGTCCCCACGGCGATGTCGATCCCGGCTCCGGAGCGGACGCCGGCCCGGCACACCGAACCCGCTGCGCCGGCGAAGCCCGCTCAGACCGGCCCGATCGCGCGCCCGACTGCGCGTCCGAGCCCGGCGCCCGGCCCACGTCTGAGGGTCCGGAACCGACAGCCGCAGGCCGGGACTCAGAACTTCGGCGGCACCAGTCCCGGGTTCTCGATCATGCTGATCACCTGGCCCTGACCCACCACCAACGGCGTCCCCTTCGTGGTGTCGCGCACGATGACGGTGATCACGTAGGCCCCGGTCGGGCGGTACTGCACCTCGACGCCCTGGCGGGAGTCCGAGGTGTTGGTCAGGGTGAAGTAGTTGAAGTCCATCATCTGCCGACGGACGCAGGGGTGTTTGGTGGTCGCCCCGCAGCGGACGGCGGCCTGCCGTGAGGTGGCCAACTGGACGAAGACCTCGGTCGAGCCGCGGGTGCTGATCACGTCCAGCCCGAGCGCCCCGTCCCGGCCCTGCCAGAACGCGTCGCTGTCGTAGCGGGCGTCGTAGTCGAAGGAGTACCCCGAGAAGTAGGTGCCCTTCGGGTCCAGGGTGCGGGTGACGATGCCGGCCATCTCGGCGCGCCACTGCCGGGTGAGTTCGACCCGGCAGCTGGGCACCGACGGGTCGCTGCAGGTCGAGGCCGCCCCGGACGCGTTCGAGCCCGCCCCGGAACCAGCCCCGGAACCGCCGTAGGAGCCGCCGGACGGCGTGGCCGACGGATCGGCCGCCGACCCACTGAGCTGGATCATGGTGACCCGGTCCGGCCAGACCGCCACGCCGATCACCAGCAGTACGGCGACCACGGCGGCCGCCAGCACCGAGCGGCGGCCCCGTCGCCGCCGGACCAGGGAGCGTCCGTGCGCGAGGTCGGCGAACGCGGCCGTCTCGACGTCGCCCGCCGGCGGGACGATCGAGGCCATCATGGTCAGGGGTCCGCCCCGACCGTCCGAGCCCAGATCGCTCAGCTTCAGCAGGCTGCGGGCGACCGAGGCCTCGATCTCCTCCGGCGTGCTGCCCAGCAGTTCGGCCGTGCCGGCCACCGACAGCCCGAGGTAGCGGTGCAGCACCAGGGCCCGCCGGGCCGGCGCGTCCAGGGTGTCGAGCCGGGCCAGCACCCGGGTGGTCGAGGCGTTGTCGAAGACCGGCGCCGGATCGTGGTGGGCGTCCCGGTCGTGCTGGTCGCCCTGTTCGTGCTGGTCGTCTGGCCCGTCGACCAGGGCCGACCTGCTGCTGCGTGGGCCCCAGGCCAGCCGTAACAGCCGCGGATCGGTCCGGGCCAGCTGTTCGGCGGCGATGATCAGGAAGCGTTGGCCGTGCAGGTAGGCGGTGGCGAGCGCGTGCTGCACCAGGCGTTCGGCCTGGTCGGCGTCGCCGTGCAGCAGGTAGGCCACGCCGGCCAGCCGCGGGCGGTAGCGGCGGACGAAGGTCAGGAACTCGACGTCGCGGTTCCGGGACAGCACCGGCTGCGGCGCTTTCCGGGGCACGGTCGTGGGCACGTCCTCGGGCACCTCCTCCGGCGTCGTCGCGGGGCCTCGACTCTGGGCCATCGACACGGGCATCAACACCGGCGCGGTCGCCGCGCGGATCGTCCCTATGGTCATCGTCTCACCGTCGACCAACCCGCGCTCGGAGTTCGACCGACAGAATGGAGAGGTGAACACTGCGCGCAGGCCGGGGCGATTCGCCCGTGCCGGTCGGCGCACCAACATCGCGCTGCTCTGGCTGCTGATCGGCTGTGCGCTCAGCGGCGGTCTCGCCTTCGCCGCCGGCCGCGGGGTGGCGGCCGTGCTGGCCGCGGGTCTGCACGGGCTGCTGGCGCTGGCGGTGATCGTCCTCGGGCCGTGGAAGAACGCGATCGTGCAGCGGGTCCGTCGGCTGCGGCGGGTCCGCTGGACCGGGTGGGCGCTGATCGCCGTGGTGGTGATCTGCCTGGTCACCGGGCTGGTCCAACTGCTGATCGGCTACGTGATCGTGCTCGGCCTGAGCCCGATCCAGCTGCACGTCGGCTCGGCGATCGCCATCGTGCCGTTGTTGGTCTGGCACATCCTGAGCCACCGACGACAGCGCGTCCTGAGCCCTGATCTGCGCCGGCGTCACCTGCTGCTCGGTGCCGCCGGACTGGCCGGATCCGCGGTCGGGGTGACGGCGCTGACCGGCGCCGCCCAGTTCAGCGGCGGGGCGAGCCGCCGTCCGGTCGGCACCGGCTCGCGGCCGCTGAGCGCACCGCCGGCCACCATCTGGTTGCTCGACCGCACCCCGGCCCTGGACGCGGGTCACCGGATCGTGCTGCCCGACCGGACGATCGGCCTGGCCGAGTTGGAGACCGGCGCCGGCGACGTCCGGGCCCGACTGGACTGCACCAGCGGTTGGTACGCCGACGTCACCTGGACCGGACGATCGGTGGCCGAGCTGCTCGGGGGTCCGCAATTCGGGGGTTCGCCACCCGGGGTCGGGGAAGGACGCGGTGGTGCGCTGGTCGTCCGCAGCGTCACCGGTTACGTCCGGACGTTCCCGCTGGAGGTGGCCGACCGGCTCTGGTTGGTGACCAGGTCGAACGGTGCGCCGCTGACCGCCGGGAACGGTGGTCCGGTCCGGCTGGTGGCGCGGGGCTACCGGGGATTCTGGTGGGTGAAGTGGGTGGGGTCGATCGAGTTCACCGAGCGGCCGAGCTGGCTGCAGCCGCCGTTCCCGGTGGGGCCGCTACCGGCCCCGTGAGCCCAGAGCTCAGAGCTCAGAGCTCGGAGTTCAACCCAAGCTGTCCGCATCGGTCCGGTTCTTCGCCGAGGCGGGATCCCAGCTGTCGACGTCCTGCGCCTTCAGCACCCGTTCCCGCAGTGACTGCAGTTCGTTGCGCAACGCCTCCAGGGTCTCCGGATCGAGCCCGGTCTGGCAGACGACCTGGCGTTGGGCCCGGAAGGCGTCCCGCTCGAGATCGGCGCCGGCGCTGGTCAGCTCCACGATCACCACCCGACGGTCGCGGCGGCTGCGTCGCCGTTCGATGAACCCGGCGGCCTGCAGCCGTTCGATCACCGGCAGCACCCCGTTGACCGGCAGGTGCAACTGCTCGGCCAGTTCGCTGAGCGCCAGACCGTCGCGCTCCCACAGCGCCATCAGCGCCAGGTACTGCGGGTAGGTCAGGCCGATCCGGCGCAGCAGTGGGCGGTAGGCGCGGATCACCTCGTTCGTGGCCGAATACAGCGCGAAACAGAGCTGATCGTCCAGACGCAGTTCGTCCGTGTTCCCCATCCGATCCCGTCCTTCCCTGCGCATGTTCTTTCCGGACAGAAGAATGGCACGACCGCACCCGTCCGCCTATCGTGGCCCGGTGAGGACGAGATGACCGGGGCGACCCCGTGGCCGCCGATCGATCTCCGCGGTCTGGCCCGGTACTGGCGCGCTCCCGCCCGACCGAGTGCCCTCCGGCGGCAGCGGATCCTGATCACCGGGGCGTCGTCAGGGCTCGGCGCGCAGATGGCCCGGATCTGGGCCGCGGACGGACGCGACCTGGCCCTGTGCGCGCGCCGGCTGGACCAACTGGAGCAGTTGCGGGACGAACTGTCCGCGGCCCATCCGGGGGTCCGGGTGGCGGTCTACCAGTTGGACGTCAACGATCCGGGCGCCGTCGATTTCGTCTTCGCCTGCGCGCTGCAGGAGCTGGGTGGGCTGGACCGGATCGTGGCCAACGCCGGTATCGGCAAGGGCGCGCCGGTCGGCACCGGCTACGGCTGGGCCAACCGGGCCACCCTGCAGACCAACGCCGTCGGCACCCTCAACCAGGCCGAGAAGGCGATCGAGCTGTTCCGGGCCGCCGATGCCGGGCACTTCGTGGTGATCTCCTCGGTCGCCGCGCTGCGCGGGATGGCCGGCGCCCGGACCAGCTATGCCGCGAGCAAGGCCGCGGTCAGCGCGCTGGCCGAAGGGCTGCGCTCGGAGCTGCACGACACCCCGATCGCGGTCTCGGCGATCCACCCGGGCTACATCAACACCGCGATCAACGCCCGCGACCCGAAGAAGAAGTGGGCCCTCGAGCTCGAACCGGGGACGGAACTGGTCGTCGACGCGATCGAGGCCGAACTGCCTGAGGCCTACGTGCCGCGGACGCCGTGGGGCCTGCTGGCCACGCCGCTCCGGCTGGTCCCGCTGCCGTTGTTCAGCCGACTCGCCGACTGAGCACCGGCTCGAGCACCGGTCGAGCACCGATCGAGCACTGCGCGAAGCGGCTCCGACGCGGCCGGGTTCAGCGCAGGATCGCCCGGCGGCGGACCAGTTCGCCCTTGGTGTAGCGGCCGATCTGGTGGGTGGCGATGCCGTCCAGCACCGCGCCGACGCCACCGCCGACCAGCGGCACCCGCTTGGTGATCATCAACGCCGCCCGCTTGCCGGTGACCCGGGCCAGCAGATCGCCGACGACCTCCTGGGCCACGGTGGCGTCCAGGGTGGGGTCGAACATCGGTGCGGTGGCGATCACCATCGGCGAGGTCGGCAGCTTGCCCTGCACGATCCGCTTGCCGACCTGTTCGCCGCCCAGCAGGCACATCACCATCGCCGTCCGGACCCGGCCGTCGTCGATGTCGTAGCCCCGCAGATGGGCGATGGCGGCGATCATCCGGACCTGGACCACCGCGACGCCGGTCAGGTTGGCCGGCAACGCGACCGGCAGCAGCGCCAGGCCGCCGAGATTGGTGACGAAACCCTGGGCCGAGGCGAGCCGGACGTGGCTGTCGATCAGGCCCTCGATGGCCTCGTCGACCGCGCCGCCGTGGCGTTCCAGCTGTCGGCCGGCCACCGTCCGGGCGCTCGGCACCTTGCCGTAGCCGTCGATCGCCAGCTCCAGCACCCGGCGCAACACGCCACCGGCCGCCTGCGGACCGAGCTTGGTCGCCGGGCCCAGACCGCGGACCACCGCCTGGCCGACTTCACGTGCCGACGCCATCCGACCTCCTCGACCACGCCGATCCCGGTCGATCCGTTCGGCCGGCCGCTCCAGGGTACGTGGAAGAATCTTGCGCCATGGCGCTCTCGGGGTTCGGCCCGCCCTCGCGCTGGCCGCAGAACGACCTGATCGCCGTCTCGGAGGAGTTCGACGCCGAGCTGGTGCTGCAGGCCTACCGGGCCGGCGTCTTCCCGATGCCGCAGGGCAGTTTCCGCGGCCGGTGGCTGATGGGCTGGTTCGCCCCGCTGGACCGCGCGGTGTTGCCGCTGGACGCCGTCCGGGTCACCCGGTCGCTGCGCCAGTCGGCCAAGCACTACCAGGTCCGGGTCGACACCGCCTTCGAGCAGGTGCTCTACGCCTGCGCCGACCCGAGCCGGCCGGGCGGCTGGATCGACGACCGGATCGCCGGCGTCTACACCGAGTTGCACCGTCGCGGCCTGGCCCATTCGGTCGAGGCGTGGACGCCGGACGGCGAGCTGGCCGGTGGCCTCTACGGGATCGGGCTGGGCGGGCTGTTCGCCGGCGAGTCGATGTTCCACCGTCCCGACATCGGCCGGGACGCCTCCAAGGTCGCGCTGTCGGCGTTGGTCGAGCGGCTCCGCAGTGACGGTCGGCCCCGGCTGCTGGACGTGCAGTGGCTGACCGGGCACCTGGAGAGCCTGGGTGCGGTCGAGATCGGCCGCTCGGCCTACCTCCGCGCGCTCCCGGCTGCGCTGGAACTGCCCGCGCCGGACTGGCGGCGGGTTTAATGGAGTCATGCCCGAGATGCCGGAGGTCGAGTCGCTCGCGCGCTTCCTGACCGCGCACTGCGTCGGCGCCACGATCGCCCGGGCCGAGCTGGCCGCGTTCAGCGCGCTGAAGACCTACGACCCGCCGTTGACCGCTCTGCACGGGCTGGAGATCGACGAGGTCACCCGGCGCGGCAAGTTCATCGACATCTCCGCCCAGGGCCTGCATCTGGTCTTCCACCTGGCCCGGGCCGGCTGGCTCCGCTGGAAGGACGTGCTGCCGGTGGCCCCGGCCAAGCCCGGACGCGGTCCGCTGGCCTTCCGGCTCCGGCTGGACGACGACTCCGGCTTCGACCTGACCGAGGCCGGCACCCAGCGGAAGCTGGCGATCTATGTGGTGAACGATCCGCAGGAGATCCCGCACGTGGCCACGCTGGGCCCGGATCCGCTGGCCGCCGACTTCGGCCCCGAGGTCCTGAACGGGCTGCTGGAGGGGGCCGGCCGCTCCCAGTTGAAGGGCGTGCTCAAGGACCAGCGGACGATCGCCGGGATCGGGAACGCCTACTCCGACGAGATCCTGCACGTGGCCCGGTTGAGCCCGTTCAAGCCCGCCAACTCCCTCACCGAGGCCGAACGGAAGACCCTGTACGCGGCGATCACCGGCGAACTGACCGCCGCCATCGGCCGGGCCGAGGGGCTGGCCGCCAAGGACCTGAAGAGTGAGAAGAAGCTCGGGATGCGGGTGCACGGCCGGACGGGCCAGCCCTGCCCGGTCTGCGGTGACACGGTGGCCGAGGTCTCCTTCGCCGACTCCTCCCTGCAGTACTGCCCGAGCTGTCAGACCGGTGGCAAGAAGCTCGCCGACCGCCGGCTCTCCCGGCTGTTGAAGTAGCGCCCGTCCATGGTGCCGGAGACGCCGAACGAGCCGCCGAGCCCGCCGGCCGGCAGGATCCGCCGCCGGGCGTTCCTGGGTGGCGGCGCGGCCGCAGTGGTCGGCGGGGCCGCCCTGGGTGCGGCTGCGGTGACCGACTCGGGTCCGTTCGGCCGCACGTCCCGCTCTGCACCGCGAGAGCTGCCGGCCGAGTCCTACGGCCCGGTCCCGATCGCCGGTTTCGACGCCCTGCAGGCGATGGTCGGTGACCCGAACGCCGCCCTGGGCCGGATCCCGGCCGACGTCCGACTGGTCCGCTGGCCGTCGGCCAGCCCGGGCGGCGCGTCGATCAACGAGGTCGCCCTGACGTTGGGCGAGCGGGAGCTGTTGGTGCTGCCGGAGGCCGACGAGCCCTACCTGGTCGACAGCTCGCGCGGCTTCCAGCGCTTCCGGGCCGACGCGCCGTGGGGTGAGACGACCGAGCAGCAGTTGTGGGACGAGATGACCCGGCTGCCGGTCGGGCTGGTCGGGCTGGGGCCGGGCACCCGGGTCGAGACCTCGGTCAGCTCGTTCCGCCGGGGCCCGCAGCTGAAGAGCGACGGCGGCTGCTCGACCAAGGTGATCGGTGTCTCCCGGGCCGGCGGCTACTTCGGCAACCTGGTCGCCAGCGGTCTCGACTACGGCGGTGTCGCCTACTCCACGTTCACCTACGCCCCCTCGGCCCACGACAGTTCCTACGAGCGGTTGTCGATGCTCGGGGCCCATCGCGGCTTCCGCAACAGTCCCGGTGGTGAGGCCGGCGCGTTGGTCGGCAGCGGTGACCGGCTCGTCGTCCGGCACTGCGAGGTCGACTGCCGAGACGCCACCGGCGCTCGGGTCGGCGCGTCACCGTTCATGACCAGCGGCGGCGCGGACCACCTGGTCGAGGACTGCTACTTCCACCACGCCATCGCCGGGATGCCGGTCTGGTACAAGGTCACCAACGGCACCGCGAACCGCGTCCGCTCGGAGTTCAACGGCTCCGGCTCCTCCGGCGGGGTGGCCAGCTACGACCCGGTGCAGGGCTGGGGTTACGGCGGGTCGGCGTGGAATCTGGAGGTCTGCCGGGGGGTCTTCACCTGGACCGACTGCACGCTGATCTGCAACTACCAGAACAACTACGACCCCAGTCAGCCGGTGAGTTACGGCCAGGGCAACGTCGGCGGCCACCTCGGCGGCGGGTCGAGCACCGAGTCCTGTGTGCTGAACGTGGTCCGGCCGCGGATCGACTGGGGCTCCGACGGACCGGACCGCTGGGACGGCGCCCGTTTCGACCTGCAGTTCCAGGACAGCTACGACCACGGCCCGCAGGCGCAGCGGGCCGAGGACATCCACGTGGTCGACCCGTGGCTGATCCCGACCGGGGCCGCGGCCGCGTCGTCGTTCAAGATCAGGGACTGAGCCCGCGCGCCGGGTCGGTACTAGCCTGGCGATCATGAACGCCGACGAGATCCCGACCATCGACAGCACCGACGTCCAGGACCGGCTCGACCAGGGTTGGCAGATCGTCGACGTCCGGACCGACGACGAGTGGGCCGACAGCCGGATCGACGGTTCGTTGCACATCCCGCTGGATCAACTGATCGAACGCCGGGACGAGGTGCCGGACCCGGCCGTCATGGTCTGCGCCCACGGACACCGCTCGGCCCAGGCTGCGGCCTACCTGAACGATCAGGGCCGCACCGCGGTCAATCTGGCGGGCGGCCTGCACGCCTGGGAGGACGCCGGCCGGCCGCTCGCCCACTGAGCTCACCCAGCGATCCACCGAACCCGGGGTGCTCCGGACGCAGTCGCGCCCGGTCTCCCCGACCGGCCGCCGAGGCGACCGACCGGGAAACCGGGCGTGAGTGGTCGAACTGGTCGAAGACCTAGAGGGTCTGGGCTCCGACGATGAACGGTCCGGCCGCGGCGAGCACGGTGCTCTTGCTGGCCGGGGTCTCGAACGGGCCCTTGTAGACGCCGCCTTCGGGGGTGCGGTTCTGCAGGTTGGCGATGATCGCCGCGTGCCGAGCCTCAACACCGAAGATGCTGGCTGCAGCCTGCAGCAGCGCCTTCTCCTTGAACAGCGACGGCGCCGCACCGAGGTAGGCCTGGACACCCAGGTTCTCGAAGGTGTAGGCGGTCGTCAGATAGCTGGTCTTGCTGGCGAACGCCGAGCCGAAGTCCACCTCAGGAGCCGAGACCGGGGTCTCGCCCAGGCTCTTGATGGTGCTCGTCAGAGCCGCGACATGCGTCTCCTCGTCACTCTGGATGGTCTTCAGGTACCGCTCGGCCTTGCCGGACAACAGGTTGTGCCCGTTGCCCTGGGTGTAGAACGCCGCCTCGAGGTACTCCAGCGTGAGGGCGTAGTTCAGCACGTCCAGCGGGGTCTTGAAGTCCCCGGTGTCGGCGAAGGCGAACTTCTGGCCCAACATGTCCAGGGCAACGGCGGCCGGGATGACGGCGGCCGCGCCCTTGATCAGGTCACGTCGATTCATGGTTGCTCTTCTCCTAGGACTTGATGAACTGGCCGGCGGTCTTGAGGACCTCGCTCATCGTCATCCGCTTCTCGAATGGCGATGGGAAAGGGTTGCCGCCGATCAGATCGGCGAGGATCGCGGCGTGCCGGGACTCGACGCCCGCGATCGATGCTGCGGCGGCGAGGATCGCCGCTTCCTTCACCCGGGCGACCTGGCCGTGGTAGGCCGTGACACCCAGTTCCTCGAACGCCGAAGCGGTGGTGAGGAACTTGGTCCGTGAGGTGAACGTGCCCGACGGGTACTTGAACTCCGGCTTGGCTGCCGGCTTCCCACCGAGGCTCTTGATCGTCGCGGTGAGCACGGCGACGTGTTCCTTCTCGTGCTGCGCGATCGGCTTGACCAGGGCCAAGGTGCGACCCGACAGCGCCGAGCCGTCCACGCCCTGGGCGTAGAAGTCGGCCTCGAGGTACTCCAACGTCAAGGCGTAGTTGAGGATCTCGAGGTCGTCGGACTTGTCGTCGGCGAACGCGAACGGGTTGTGCGTGGCGGCGGCCAGGCTGGAGCCTGCGCCCACCACTGCTGCGGCCATCAAGAACTTGCGACGGGCTGAGCTGTCGCGGAACTTGATCACCGGCTGTCCGTCGAAGACGACCGGAGCCGGCTTCGCGGGAGCCGCCGAAGCGGTCTCGGTTTCTGTCATGTCTGCTGCTTTCTGATCGGGACCGCATGGTGCGGGCCACGGACGACACTGAGTTGAAGCGACGTGCTGGGTGCCGTGTGTGTCACCTCCTGGGAGAAACGGGGGAGTGGAGATCGATCGGTGGATCGGAATGGGGGACGGGCGGAACGGGGGACGGGCGGAACGGGGGACGTCTAGGAGCCGACAGGGTCGGCGTTGGCCTGGACGACGATGCGGTAGATCGGGTTGCCCTCGGGGTGACAGGCGAACAGGGTGAGCTGCCGGGCCTTGGGGTCGGCCGGCTGCCGCAGGACGAAGTCCTTGTACTTGGCCTGCGGGACGATCGTGGTTCCGCTGACCGAGTAGGTCGTCGGCTTCTCGTCGCCGTACTGGACGATGATCTTGTCGCCCGGGTGCAGCTGGTTGAGGTACTTGAACGGCTGGGTGTTGGTGTTCCGGTGCCCGGAGATGACGTGTTGCCGGCGCGACCCGGCATCGGCGTCCCCGGCCAGTGACCCGGCCCGTGGGCGAGGGAGGCCTCGTCCACGCCCTCGCCGAACTTGACGTCGAGGTGGATGGAGGGGATCTGCAGCCGGCCCAGCACCTGGTAGGGACCCGGCTTCACCGAGACGTTGGCGATGTCCTTCGCGGTGACCGGGGCGTCGTAACCCTTGACCCCCAGCGCGTCGATCGCCTTGGTCACGTTGGAGACGTTCTTGCCCGACGGGGCCTGCGGCTTGGTGGTGGCCGATCCGTTGGCCGCGACCACCGCGCGCTTGATCATCGACGACGGGTCGTCGCTCGGCGCCGCGGACGAGGCGTGCGGCCAGGGCACGAACCAGGGTGCGATCGCGACCACCGCGAGGACCGGGGCGAACAGAGCCCACTGCTTGACCCGCTTCGAGCGGGGTGCCGGCGCCGGGGCCTGGTCGGCCGCGTGCTCGGGGGTGGGTTCGTTGTGCTGCCGCGACATCGGTGGCGCCTCCTGGGGGGGATTGCGACGATCGGTGACCACTGCGGCGGGGGTGTCGCTGTGGACAAAGCTGCTGTTCCGTGAAAACGACCGGACGTGGTCTCGGAGCGGCTGACGTTCGCATCGGCCGAAGCTAGTGCTGAGGCTGATGGTAACTATGAAACGGCTGTGACGAACAGGGTTTGACCAAAAAAGTTCCCGATCCGTGAGGATCGGGCCCGATTCCTGCTCCGTCGACCGTGGCGTACGGGGCTGAGTCAGCGTAAAGCCTGGCGACGGTGCGTGCGGCATAAAGGATTACAGAACTCTTTCGGCCCATCGAACGGCAAAAGTTAAGCTACCTTAACTTCATGTCCATCGAGGCGGCTCCGGCCACCGCAGCGACGACCCGGGCCCGGCGCCCGCTGGTCTGGCTGTTCGGGCCCGCCTTCGTCGCCGCCATCGCCTACGTCGATCCGGGCAACGTGGCCGCCAACCTGACCGCCGGTGCGCGTTACGGCTACCTGCTGGTCTGGGTGCTGATCGCGGCCAACGCGATGGCGGTCCTGGTGCAGTACCTGTCGGCGAAGCTCGGCCTGGTCAGCCGGCGCAGTCTGCCCGAGCTGCTCGGGGACCGGCTGTCGCGCCGCGGCCGGCTGCTGTTCTGGGCCCAGGCCGAACTGGTCGCCGTGGCCACCGATCTGGCCGAGGTGGTGGGCGGGGCGCTCGCCCTGCACATCCTGTTCGGGCTGCCGCTGGTGCTGGGCGGGGTGATCGTCGGGGTGATCTCGACCCTGATCCTGGCCGTCCAGTCCCGCCGCGGACAGCGACCGTTCGAGGCGGTGGTGGTCGGGCTGCTGGCGATCATCACCGTCGGCTTCCTGGCCGGACTCGTGGTCAGCCCGGTCGACTGGGCGGCGACCGCGGCCGGGATCGTGCCCCGGTTCGAGGGCAGCGAGACCGTGCTGTTGGCGGCCGGCATGCTGGGGGCGACGGTGATGCCGCACGCCATCTACGTCCACTCCAGCCTGGCCCGGGACCGGCACCGGCCGGACGAGGTGCCGCTGCCCCGACTGCTGCGGGCGACCCGGTGGGACGTGGTGATCTCGCTGCTGGTGGCCGGCTCGGTGAACGTGTCGATGTTGCTGCTGGCCGCGGCCAGCCTGCGCGGTGTCGCCGGGACCGACAGCATCGAGGGTGCCCACGCGGCCATCGCGGCCTCGCTCGGGCCGGTGGTCGGAGTCATCTTCGGTGTCGGGCTGCTGGCCTCCGGGCTGGCTTCGACCTCGGTCGGCTGTTACGCCGGTTCATCGATCATGGCCGGCCTGCTGAAGGTCCGGATCCCGCTGCTGCTGCGCCGGGTGCTCACGTTGATCCCGGCCCTGGTCGTGCTGGGGGTCGGCTTCGACCCGACCCGGGCTCTGGTCCTCAGCCAGGTCGCGTTGAGCATCGGCATCCCGTTCGCCCTCGTCCCGTTGGTCCGGCTGACCTCGACCGGGGCGGTGATGGGCCGCTACGCCAACGGCACCGTGGTGCGGCTGCTGGGCTGGACCGTGGTCGGCCTGATCGTCGCGCTCAACCTGGCGCTGCTGGTGCTCACGGTGAGCGGTCGGTGACCAGCCGGTGAGCAGCCCGGACGAGCAGGACGACGGACAGGACGACGGACGGGCTGACCGACGTGGACGGGCTGACCGACGTGGACGGGCTGACCGACGTGGACGAGATCACGGCGGTGGCCCAGGACTATCTGAAGGCGATCTGGTCGGCGACCGAGTGGGGCGGCCCGCCGGTCACCACCAAGGCGCTGGCCCACCGGTTCGGCACCACCGCGGCCAACGTCTCGGAGACGGTGAAGCGGCTGGCCGGTCAGGGCCTGGTGACCTACCGGCCCTACCAGCCGGTCGAGCTGACGGCGCGCGGCACCGCGCTGGCCCTGACCATGGTGCGCCGGCACCGGATGGTCGAGACGTTCCTGGTCACCACCCTCGGCTACGACGGCGACGAGGTGCACGACGAGGCCGAACGGCTGGAGCACGCGGTCTCGGACCGGCTGATCGCCCGGATCGACGCCCTGCTCGGCCACCCGCTCGTCGACCCGCACGGCGATCCCATCCCGCGGGCCGACGGCGCCGTCCAGCGGCCCGCGGACACCATCGCCCTCAGCACGGCCGGCCCCGGCCGCTACGAGGTGGTCCGGGTCTCCGACGCCGAAGCCGGACCGCTGGCGGGGCTGCTGCGCCGTGGCGTCCGGCCGAACGAGGTGGTCTCGGTCGAGCCGGCCGCCGTCGACCCGGCCGCAGTCGATTCGGCCGCCGTCGATCCGGCCCGGGGCGATGCCGTGGTGCTGGACCCCGACGGTCTGCCGCTGGATGAGCAGGAGGCCGCCTTGATCCGGGTGCGGGCGATCACCCCCTGAGCCCGGCTCAGGAGCATCGGGGGGAAGGCTCAGCGGGTGATGGTGATCTTGTCCCCGGAGTGCAGATAGGCCAGCACCGTCAGCAGCTGTGACCTGGTGATCGACACGCAGCCGGCGGTGGCCCCGGATCCCTTCACGTGCAGGAAGATCCCGGCCCCGCGGTGCGCCTTCCTGACGTCCGGGGCCCGGTTGAAGTTGATCACCACCGAGTAGGCGTACTGGGTTTGGTAGCTGGGCAGGTACTCACTCGAGTCGTCGTCGGACGCGGCCAACCCGGCGCGGAATCCGCCCTGGCTGACGTTGCGCAGCGAGTTGTAGTAGCGGCTGGCGTTGTCCTCGACCCAGTAGTCGCCCTTCTTCACCCGGTGGTAGGGCAACCACATCCCGGGCTCGGCCGCGTTCCCGAAGGCCTCGGTCATCGTGTAGGTACCGAGCGGGGTGGTGCCGGTGCCCTGCTTGCGGGTCTTGCCGTCGGTCGTCCCGCCGTAGCCGATCCGGCCGGTGGTGGTCAGGAACATCTTGGTGAACGAGCAACTGCCGGTGGTGCGGACCCAGAACGACACCCGGGCGTAGGTCTTCGAGGTCTGGTTGACCATCGTCACCGTCCGTTGGCCGGCGGCGACCGAGGTGCGGTGCCCGTCCAGCTCGGGCGTGCAGGCCCGCCAGCTGCTGGAGTGCTGTGGGTGGCTCGCCGCGGCGGCGGGCACGGTCGAGCTCAGCAGGCTCGTCGAGGCGAGGGCTGTGGCCGCGATCAGCGGTCCGAGGCGACGCAGGGTAGATCTGATCATCATCGGCACTCCTCGGGGGCGGGTGTGAATTGCTGCTGCGATATTAAGCCCGATTGAACATCCGGCGACATCTCAGGAATGCGCTGGAACTCTCGACTTTCGAGCTGTTTGACTGATGGTGTGGCTATCTCGGACTCCGCCAGCGTGAAGATCTTTGCTCACCGCGGTTTCAGTTCATACCGTCCGGAGATGACCCGGGCGGCCTACACCGCGGCGGTCGACTTCGCCGCCAGGGAGCAGATCAAGCTCGGACTCGAGTGCGACGTGCACTTTGCCGCCGACGACCAGCTCATCTGTCTGCACGACCTGTCGCTGAACCGGACCGCCCGGGTGTCCGGCTGGGCGTTCGACCGCAGCACCGACGAACTCCGAGCCCTGGATTTCGGTCGGTGGGGCCGGTGGGCCGATCAGCGCCGGCGTGTTCCGGGTGACGGTGCGCTGATGACTCTGGACGAACTGTTCACCCTGACCCAGGCCGCGTGGGATGACGGTGTCCGACTCGCCCTGAACGTCGAGACGAAACACCCGAATCCGCGGGGTTTCGACGTCGACGACCGAGTGGTCCAGATGATCCTCGACCGTGGCTGGGACGCCGCTGTCTCACCGGTCCGGGTGATCAGTTTCGCTCCGGCCTCGCTGAAGCGGATCGGTCAGGCGCTGCCGCAGGTCGGCCGGACCTTTCTGGTCAAGCGTTCTCTGGGCCCGGTCTCCGACGGCCGGCTGCCGGACGGGATCAGGGTGGTCGGACCCAAACTGGACCTGATCCGCGCCGATCCGGGTTTTGTCGGCAGAGCTCAGCGTCACGGCAACGAGGTCCACGTCTGGACGGTCAACGAACCCGACGACATCGAGTTCTGTCTCGAGCTCGGCGTCGACGGCCTCACCACCGACTGCCCTGACCGGGTCGTGGCCGCGTTGCACGGCACCCGGCTGTTGGCCGGCTGAATCCCACCCGGCACCGGCCTGACCGGTGCTACCGAACTGCTGTTCGGTCGCGCAGCATCGGGCAGGACATGCAGCGTGGCCCACCGCGACCCGAGCCGAGCTCGGAGCCGGCGATGGTGACCACCTCGATCCCCTGCTCGGCCAGCCGGGCGTTGGTCTCGGTGTTGCGTTCGTAGGCGATCGCCAGCTTCGGCGCGATGGCCAGGGTGTTGTTCCCGTCGTCCCACTGCTCGCGTTCGGCGGTCACCGGATCGAGCCCGGTGTCGATCAGCCGCAGCCGTTCGATCCCCATCGCCTCGGCGGCGACCTGCAGGAACGGCCGGGACTCACCCAGCTGCAAGCCCCCGTCGGCGCCGCGGGTGATCGGGATCGCGTTCAGCCGGTGGGCCACGTTCGGGTACATCACCACCGCGTCCACGTCGACCATCGTGCAGATGGTGTCCAGGTGCATCGTCGCCCGGTCCTGGTCGATCGGGACGGCCAGGATGGTGTGGGCCAGCTCGAGCTCGAAAGCGACCTCGGCCAGTCGCTCGACCCCCGCCGGGGTGGTCCGCTCACCGACGCCGACCGCCAGCACACCGTCGGCCAGGGCCAGCACGTCGCCGCCCTCGACGTGTTCGAGATCCCAGCCGAGGATCCGTTGCACACCGGCGAAGCGCGGGTGGAAGCGGTAGATCAGCTCGGTCAGCTGGGTCTCCCGTTTGCGGGCCGGCATGGCCAGTGAGGTGATCGCCACCCGGTCACCGATCCAGACGCTGTTGTCCCGGGTGAACAACAGGTTGGGCAGCGGGTCGATCAGGAAGTCCTCCGGCGCCATCAGCCCGGTGACCAGGGAGCGGACGCCGGTCAGTTCGTCGTTGCGCAGCCCCGCGGTCAGGATCTCGGCCAGATGCCCGGGGGCCAGCTCACTGAGCCGCTCCCGCAGCGTCCGGCGCAACTGGTCGCCGAAGCGCAGATCGGTCAGCGTCCGTTCGATCCCGGTCGCGCGGGCCTCGGGCGACTCCAGTGCGGTGATCAACAACTCGGTCAGGTAGAGCACCTCGACCCCGCGGCTCCGCAGCGCCTCGGCGAACACGTCGTGCTCGTCCTGGGCGCGGTCGACCCAGGGGATGGCGTCGAAGAGCAGGGCGTCGTTGTTGCGCGGGGTGAGTCGGCGCAACTCCGGACCGGGCCGGTGCAGCAGCACCGTCCGCAGCCGGCCGACCTCGGAGGTGACGCCGTAGCGGTGCGATTCCTGCGCCATGACGTGACCTTATCGTTGCCTGAAGCCTTGATCTGCCGGCCGTCGAATGGGGTCGACGAACAGATTCAGTCGCTAACCTGGCCGGGTGACGTCGATCGCGCGCGTGGCCTGCATCATCGCGGCCAAGAACGAGCAGCAGCGGATCGCCGCCACCGTCGAGGCCGCGCTCACCCTCCCGCAGGTCGAACTGGTGGTCGTCTGCGATGACGGCAGCACCGACGAGACCGCCCGCTACGCCGGCGCCGCCGGGGCCCTGGTGGTCAGTCACGACCGCAACCGGGGCAAGGCGGCGGCGGTCGAGTCCGCGGTGAACGCGCTCGGCGTCCGCGAGCAGCGCGACCACCGGCCCGAGTGCGGCACGGTGTTGCTGCTGGACGCCGATCTCGAGGCCAGCGCCGCCCACGCCGCTCCGCTGATCGGGCCGGTGACCTCCGGCGTCGGCCGACCTGGCCATCGGCGTGCTGCCGGCCCAGCAGACCCCGGACGGGACGCCGGCCGGCGGCTTCGGCCTGGTGATGGGCACGGCCCGGCGCGGCATCGAGGAGCTGACCGGCTTCGCGGCCAGGGCGCCGCTGTCCGGGCAGCGCTGTCTGACCCGACGGGCCTTCGAGCTGGCCAGTCCGCTGGCCGCCGGTTTCGGGATCGAGGTCGGGATGACCATCGACATCCTGAAGGCCGGGCTGCGGGTGGTCGAGCTGGACGTCGATCTGCACCACCGGGCCACCGGGACCGACCTCGCCGCCCAGTTGCACCGGGCCAGGCAGCTCAAGGACGTCAGCCGCGCGCTGGCCGCCCGTGGTCTGGTGCAGAGTTCGTTGACCGACCTGAAGTCGTCCCCGGTGGTGGCCGGGCTGCGGGACCGGTTCCGCCGGTGAGCCGGACGATCCAGCCGGCGACGAAACCGGCGGTCCGGACGGCGGTGCTGGAGCGGCCCGCCGAGCCGCGGACCTACCGGCCGACCGCCTGGCACCGCGACCACCGGCTGGCCCTGACCGGGATCGTCGTCGCGACCGTGCTGACCGTCATCGCCGGCGGGCTGGGGCCGTCGGTGGTGGCCCTCACCCTCGGGCCGCGGGACGGGCTGCTGCCGCCGTGGTATCTGCCGGCCGGGGTGGTGCAGCCGAACGAATGGGTCGTCTCGTCGATGATCTGGGGCGCCATCGTCATCGGTGCCGCCGGCCTGCTGATCGGGATGCGGGCGCTGGCCGCCGGCTGGCTGCCGCGCCTGCGCCGGTTGTTCGCGCTCGGCACCGGCCTGGTCGCGGCCACCGTCCTGGTGCCGCCGCTGACCTCGGCCGACGTGTTGATGTACGCGGCCTACGGCCGGTTGCAGGTGCTCGGCCTCGACCCGTACACGATCGTCCCCGGGCAGATCTTCCGGATCGCCTACGACCCGGTGCTGATCCGGACCGAACGTCCCTGGCAGGACACCCCGAGCGTCTACGGGCCGATCACCTCCTGGCTGCAGCTGGCGGCGAACAAGCTCGGCGGCACCAACATGCACGACATCGTCTTCTGGCTGCAGCTGTTCTCCGCGATCCCGTTCGTCATCGTCTGCGCGCTGGTGATCCTGCTCGCCCACGGCGATCCGAAGCGGCAGGCCCGGGCGGCGCTGTTCACCATCGCCAACCCGCTGCTGATCTGGGCCGTGGTCGCCGGGGCGCACAACGAGGCCGTCTCGGTGATGTTCGCGGTGGCCGCGATGCTGCTGGTCCGCAAGACCCCGTTCGGTGCCGGACTGATGATCGGACTGGCCGGCTGCGCCAAGATCAGCATCGGCATCTGGGGTGTGGCCGTCTTGTGGTCCTACCGGCGGCAACCGAAGAAGGCGCTGGGGTTCGTGCTGGGGGCGGCGATCCCGATGGTGCTGGCCTACGGCGTCTGGAAGCGGAGCGCGTTCTTCTCCGCACTGCGCAACGGCAGCTACGTCTCGGTCGGCTCCTGGGTGAACCCGCTCTACACGTTGTTCGCGCACCTGTGGAACCCGACCACCGGCAAGGTGATGGTCGGGGTGGTCTGTTACGCGTTGATGATCTTCATCGGTTGGGCGCTCTCCCGGGTGGTGCCCTGGCAGGCCGCCCCCGGGCTGGCCGAGGGGGCCGATCCGAAGCGTGATCCGCTGACCATCGCGCTCCGGACGGCCCTGGTGTTGTCGACGGCCTGGCTGATCTGCTCGATGTACACCCTCAGCTGGTACGACCTGATCGCCTGGGCGCCGCTGGCCGTGCTGGCGGCGAGCAAGCTGGACCCGCTGATGACGATCCGGGGCGCGGCTCTGTCGCTGGCCTACGTCCCCGGCCGGGCGATCCCGTTCGGGCACGCGTTGGACGTGACCGCGCACCGGATCCGTGACACGCTCTCGCCGGTGATCCAAATCCTGGTGCTCGTCGCGGTCGTGTTGTGGTGGCTCCGTCCCGGCCGCCCGCAGTTGTTGCCGATCCGTCCTGCCGGCAATTCGGCCGGGGCGGCGGGATCGCCGGATTCCGCCTCGTCGACACCGGTGGAGGCCGGACGATGAGCGAGACCCCCCAGTCCGGAGATCCCCAGCCCGGAGATTCCCAGCCCGGAGATTCCCAGCCCGGAGATTCCCAGTTCGGTCAGCCGCAGTCAGATCAACCCGGTGCCGCGTCCGGGCCGGGCTGGCATGCCGACCCCGCCGGGGCCGAGAACACCTTCCGTTGGTGGGACGGCGAGCAGTGGACCACCTGGCTCAGCGACGACGCCGGAGCCCCGGCACCGGAGGCGGCCACGTCGACCACCGCCGCGGCCCAGGCTCCCCCTCAGTCGGCCACGCAACGGCCACCCGGTTACGAGCGGTCGGCCAAGCCTGCGGCGGCGCAGCAGCGCACCCGCCCGCGGCGACTGCCGCTGGTCGTCGGCGCGATCGTCGTCGCGGTCATCGTGGTGATCGCCATCGTCGTCTACGGCAACCGGTCCGGCCCGGGCCTGGCCGTACCGCCGGCCGACTCGTCTTCAAGCTCGACCCCCTCGACCGGTGCGGTATCTCTCGACAACTCCTCCCGGAAGATGACCATCGGCACCTTCAGCGTCGAACTGCCCGGCGATCCCTACACCTTCGACGACAGCGTCCTGAACTATCCGCCGATGCTGAGCTCGGGGGTGCTGGCGACCGCTCCGGTGAACAAGGAGTACGACGGCAAACACACCTGGTTCGCGGCCATGTTCGTCGGCCAGCTCGATCCGGAGGTGGTGGTCGAGGGGGACGCGAAGAAGACCGCCGACCAGGTCTTCCAGGGTGTGGTCTCGATCAACTACTCCGACACCGAGACGACCACCGACACCTACAGCACCAAGGCGGTGACGCAGGAGGGCACCAAACGCGCCGCGGTCGCCCGGGGCCACGTGAACTACCAGATCGAGGGTGTCCCGAGCCGCTTCGACCAGGTCAGCGTGCTGGTCGTCGAGCTGGACGACGGCACCTGGGTCGGCTACCTCACCGCCCGGCCCGACAAGGCACCCCAGAAGGTCCGGTCGGCCCAGCAGGCCTCGATCGACTCCATCACCGTCGGCTGACTGAGCGCTGACCGCGCGCTGACTGGGCGCTGACCGTCAGTTCCCGCGGGCTGGGCTGTCCGGACCCGGCCCCGGGGCTCGGCACTAGGCTGATCCGATGCCCGGCGTACCCCCGTCCACCTTCGGTTACTTCGGTCCGGAGGGCACGTTCACCCATCAGGCGTTGCTGACCCTGCCGGCGGCGCGGTCCGGTGAGTGCCTGCCGTTCGCCACCGTGGCCGGCTGTCTGGACGGCGTCCGCAGCGGGGAGGTGACCGCGGGACTGGTCCCGATGGAGAACTCGGTCGAGGGCGGGGTCTCGGCGACGCTGGACAACCTGACCTACGGCGAGCCGCTGATGATCACCCGGGAGATCCTGCTGCCGGTCCAGTTCTCCCTGTTCGCCCGGCCCGGCACCGAACTCCGGGACGTCCGCCGGGTGCTGACCCATCCGCACGCCGCCGCACAGTGCCGGGACTGGCTGGCCGCCCACCTGCCGCAGGCCAGCGTCACCGAGGCCGGGTCGACCGCGGGCGCCGCGGCGGAGGTGGCCGATCCGGAGTCGAACTTCGACGCCGCGGTCTGCGCCCGGATCGCGGGCGAGTTGTTCCGGCTGCAGCCGGTGGCCGACGGGATCGCCGACAACACCGACGCGGTCACCCGCTTCGTGTTGGTCGCCAAGCCCGGGCCGGTGCCGCCGCCGAGCGGGGCCGACAAGACCACGCTGGTGCTGTTCATGCGGGTCGACCAGTCCGGTTCGCTGCTGGAGATCCTGGAGCAGCTGGCCAGTCGCGGGGTGAACCTGACCCGGATCGAGTCCCGGCCGACCAAGACCACGCTCGGCAACTACCTCTTCTCCGTCGACGCCGAGGGCCACATCGACGACGCCCGGCTCGGTGAGGCGCTGATGGGGCTGCACCGGGTCTGCGCCAACGTGTTGTTCCTCGGCAGTTATCCGCGGGCCGACGAGACCGCGCCCAACATCCTGCCCGGCACCTCGAACCGCTCCTACGCCGAGGCGAGTTCCTGGCTCGCCCGGCTGCGGAACCCGCTCGCCTGAGCCGGTCCGACCGGCCGAGGTGACGGATTCACAGCGATTCAGCGAACCGCGCACATTACTGACGCCCGGACTCTAAGCTTCGGCTCAGGATGCTCGTCCGAGCCCGCTGTCAGTTCGTCAGGTCAGATCACCGAGGAGACCCATGCCCGCCACCAAGCCGACCCTGTTGCTCGCCGCTCTGGCGTTGTCCGGAAGCGGCCTGGCCGCCACCGCGCTGACGGCGGCACCGGCGTCCGCGGCGACCGACTGCACCGACCCGATCGCCAGCATCGAGGTGCGGGACGCCTCGATCGTGCTGGGCCCGGGCGAACGGTCCGCCTTCGATCTGATCGCGGTCGTCTCGCTGGAGTGTGAGACGGACGGCGTCGACATCAGCGTGACCAGGCCGAGCGGCACCGACACCCTGCACGCCGTCCGGGCCGAGGCCCGTGACGGCTTCGGCTACTGGGCCGCCAGCGAGGGCGTCGACACCCGGTTGCCCAACTCCGAGGCGGGCACCTGGACCACCCGGGCGACCGTGCTGGGCGCGACGCCCTACACCGAGGCCGGCCCTCGGATCACCCTGAAGCACGCGGCCCGGCTCAAGGCCAACGTCAACCCGAACAAGGTGGCCGACGACGGGTCGATCCAGGTCCGCGGGACGCTGCAGCGGGCCGACTGGGAGGCCAACAGGTACGTCCCGTTCGCCGGCGAGGTCGATCTGCAGCGCCGGACGGCCGAGGGCCAGTTCGGCACCTACGCCACCACGACCACCGCCTCGAACGGCTCCGCCAAGGTCGTCGCCCCGGAAGGCGGTCGCTACCGCTTCGCCTACGCCGGTTCGGTCACCACCGCGGCGGCCACCTCGCCGGTCGTCGGCTGAGTTCTGACCGTCGGCTGGGTTCTGACCGTCGGCTGAGTTCTGATCGCCGGGTGAGCCCGGTCCTCGGATCAGCGTGCTGACCGGGCGGGGGCCCTGACGGTGACGGTGTTGCCGGCCAGGTCGTCGACGTCGTCGATCGCTCCGGCCGAGGCTGCGGCCTCGGCCGGGGCCACCGTCCGGGCGACCCGCGGTGCCCGGATGGTCAGTGCGCCGGGCAGCACCTCCGCCTCCAGCAACGAACAGGCGCCCACCGTGTCCCCGTCCAGCTGGTACTGATCGGCCTCGTCCACCTCGATCCGCACCTTGCGGCCGGTGATCCGGTCGAGCTGGTCGTCGGGTCGCTTCCGCCGGGTCAGCACCCGGCTGGTCAGCCTGACCCAGTCCCGGGCGCTGCGCGGGGAGGCGATCATCACGTCCAGCAGGCCGTCGTCGGGTTTGGCGTCGGGGATCAACGGGATGTTGGCCTGCAGATAGCCGACGTTGCCGACCACGATCACGTGCGCCCGCCGTTTGAACGGCTCGGCGTCGTCGACCTGGATGGTGGCGTGCGCGGCCGGGTGGTTGGCGTTCTGCGCCGCCGCGACGAAGTAGGCCGCCGAGCCGACCGCCTTCTTCAGCTCCGGGTTGGTGCTCTGCATGATCATCGCGTCGATGCCGATCCCGGCCATCACCATGAAGTGGTCGGCCGGTTGTGAGTCGACACTGATCCTGACCACGTCGATCGCCTTGTCGGCACCGTCGAAGGCCACCTCCAGGGCCGCGGACTCGTCCAGCGGGATGCCGAGGTTCCGGGCGAGCAGGTTGCCGGTGCCCGCCGGGATCAGGCCGAACGGGATGCCGGTCTCGGCCAGCCCCGAGCAGACCACCCGGATGGTGCCGTCGCCGCCGGCCCCGAGCACCAGGTCGACCTCGGCGGCCACCGCCTGCGCCGTCATCGCGACACCCGGGTCGTCGGCGGTGGTCTCCAGCCAGATCGCGCGCGCCCAGCCGCGGCTGCTCAACTCGTACTCGACGTGGCGGCGGAAGGTGACCCAGTCCAGGATCTTGACCGGGTTGTAGACGACCGCGCAGCGCCGGGCTGCGCCCACCGTCCCACTGTCGTCGTCCCGGCACCCTGATGCCGTCGGGCCAGGGAGCGGCTGGCCGGGCCGTGGTAGGCCAGATGTCTGGGCAGGGCGGCCACGCCGGTGATCAACAGTGACAGCGAGGCGACCGCGGCGCCGAGCAGCAGTCCGCCGATCAGGTCGGTGGCCCGGTCGGCCCCGAGCAGCAGTCGGTTCAGACCGACCAGCAGCACGATCAGCAGCCCGCCCACGCCCCAGCGGATCCGGGCCGCCCGTCGCTGCCGGGTCACGGTGAAGGTGGCTCCGACCCCGATCACCGCCGCGGTGATCGCGGCCAGATGCCCGGAGGGGTAGGAGAGCCGGTCGCTGGTGAACAGGGCGACCGCGTCCGCCGGGCGGCTGCGGCCGATGGCCAGCTTGAGGGCGTAGATGGCGGCCAGCCCGATCGGGACGCTCAGGGTGAGACCGCCGGCCAGGTTGCGCAGCCGGTGCTGGTGGGACCACAGCGCCAACCCCAGGACGACGACCCAGACCACCGGCGGCCAGCTGAGCACGGCGATCGCGTTGGCGACCTGGCCGGCCACGCTCGTCGGGTCCAGCACCGGCGGGTCGAGGGCGGCGTCCAGCCTGGCCAGCGCCGTCTCGTGGACGACCAGCAACGTCCAGAGCACGAACGCGAGCACCGACCCGGCGGCGAAGCCGAGCGAGAAGCTCGACGGCGGCTTGCGGACCATGATCGCCATCTTCTCATCGACGAATCCCCGATTCCCGGCCGCCGGTCGGGCCGAACGCCCCCGATCAGGCCCGAAACGGCCGACCGGCGCTCAAAAGTCAGGGTGGCTCCGTATTGTTTGCGGCCCTCGGGGATCCGGCCGATAGCCTGAACCGGTGATCGACCAGAAGCTCCTCCGGACCGACCCCGACCGCATCCGCCGCTCGCAGCAGGCCCGGGGCGAGTCGACCCAGCTGGTGGACGACGCGATCGCCGCCGACGAGCGCCGGCGCTCCTCGATCGGGGCCTTCGAGGCGGCCCGGGCCGAGCAGAAAGAGCTGGGCAAGCAGATCCCGCGCGCCCAGGGCGAGCAGAAGGCCGCACTGCTGAGCCGGACCAAAGAGCTGGCCGAGCAGGTCAAGACCAACGAGGCGACGGCCAAGCAGGCCGAGACCGACTTCGACGCCCTGCTGGCCGCGGTCCCGAACCTGGTGCTGCCCGAGGTGCCCGAGGGCGGCGAGGACGACGGCGTCGTGCTCAGCAGCCACGGCACCCCGCGGGATTTCGCGGCCGAGTCGATCGAGGTCGCCGACCATCTCGAGATCGGCCAGCGGCTCAAGGCGATCGACGTCGAACGTGGCGCGAAGGTGTCGGGCTCGCGCTTCTACTACCTCACCGGTCAGGGCGCCGAGCTCGAGCTGGCGCTGATCAACCTGGCGATGAGCACCGCGCTGCGCAACGGCTTCACCCCGATGATCCCGCCGGCGCTGGTCAAGTCCCGCGCGATGGAGGGGACCGGCTTCCTCGGCCAGGCCGCCCAGGACGTCTACCACCTCGACGCCGACGACCTCTATCTGGTCGGCACCGCCGAGGTGCCGCTCGCCGCCTACCACAGCGACGAGATCCTCGATGCCGACCGGCTGCCGCTGCGCTACGTCGGCTACAGCCCGAGCTTCCGCCGGGAGGCCGGCTCGCACGGCAAGGACACCCGGGGCATCTTCCGGGTGCACTGGTTCGACAAGGTCGAGATGTTCGTCTTCTGCGATCCGGCCGACGCCGAGGCCGAGCACGAACGGCTGCTGAGCTATGAGAAGGAGTTCATCGAGGCGCTCGAGATCCCCTACCAGGTGCTGGACGTGGCCTCGGGCGACCTCGGCCTGAGCGCGGCCCGCAAGTACGACTGCTACGGCTGGGTGCCCAGCCAGCAGCGTTACCGCGAGATCACCTCGACCTCCAACTGCACCGACTTCCAGGCCCGGCGGCTGAACGTCCGGGCCAAGTTCGCCGACGGCTCGCGGCCGGTGGCCACGCTCAACGGGACGCTCTGCGCGGTCACCCGGATCATCGTGATGTTGCTGGAGAACCACCAGCAGGCCGACGGCTCGGTCTACCTGCCGGCCGCTCTGCGTCCCTTCCTGGGCGGGCGCGAGGCCCTGGTGCCGGTGTCGTGAGCTGGCGACCACGACTGGTGGCGTTGGACATCGACGGCACCGTCGTCGACCACGCCGGCGTGCTGCCGGCCGACGTCCGGACGGCGGTCGGACGCGTCCTGGACGCAGGGGTCCCGGTGGTGCTGGCCACCGGCCGGGCCTGGCACTCGACCCTGCCGATCTTCACCGAGCTCGGGCTGAGCGAGGGGCCGGTGGTCTGCTCCAACGGCGCGGTCACCGTCGGCTACCCGCCGCAGCAGATCCTCAAGGCGGTCACCTTCGACCCGACCGACGTGATCACCCGGGTGGCCGAACTCTCGCCCCGGACGTTGATCGCGGTCGAGGAGATCGGCGTCGGCTTCCGGCTGACCGAGCTGTTCCCCGAGGGCGACCTGACCGGGGAGATGATGATCGAGGATCTCGACCAGTTGAGGTCCCGGCCGGTGACCCGGGTGATCATGCGCGACCCGGCCGGCTCGGACGAGGACTTCCTGCGGCTGGCCGAACAACTGGGCTTCCACGGCTGCACCTACTTCATCGGCTGGAGCGCCTGGCTCGACATCGCCCCGGAGGGTGTGAACAAGGCGACGGCGCTGGCCGAGGTGGTGGCGGCCGCCGGGCTGGAGGCCGCCGACGTGCTGGCGCTGGGCGACGGCCGCAACGACACCGAGATGCTGCGCTGGGCCGGTCGCGGGGTGGCGCTGGGGGACGCGCCGGCCGAGGTCTGCGAGGTCGCCGACCACGTCACCGGGCGGTTCTACGACGGCGGGACGGTCGACGAACTGAACCGCTGGTTCTGAGCTTCGCCTCGGGTCGGGCCCGGCTCAGGCCGCGCGGCCGATCGCCCGGACGGCGACGACCTGCAGGGCCAGCGCCATCACCTGGCCGGGGCTGACCTTCCGGGCCCGGTCCAGTTCTCGGACGGTGTCGTCCCCGGTGGTTTTCTCGGCGCGATCGCCGGCCTCGCTGCGGGCCCGCCGCAGGTGCCGCTTCACCGTCGACAACGAGCAGCCCAGCCGGCGGGCGATGTTCTCCAGCGTCTCGTTCGGGTCCGCGTTGCGCAGCCGGACGACCTCGGTGTGATCGACCTGGCGGTTGGGCCCGGTGACCCCGGCCAGCGTGTCGAAATCCTCCGGGTCGACCCGGATCCCCAACCGGCGGCGGATCTCGGCCCGTTGCCGCTGGGTGGTGCCGCCGACGAAGCCGCTCACGTCGTACTCGGCGACCGCGCGGTAGAGGCAGCCGGCCTGGAGTGGGCAGTCACCGCAGATCTGGGCGGCCCGCTGCACCAGTTGGGCGTAGCGGCGGCGATCCGTGGCCGACGCGTTGGCGGTCGGCGGCTCCTCCAGCAACCGGTCCTGGAACACGTCGGCAGAGGTGACGCAGCCGGTCTTGGCGTGCGCGGTCGGTCGGTGCATGGTGCTCGGTCTCCCCAGGTCTGATGATCAGGACCTGGCTGGGACGCGAGCGGTGGTCTCCGGGTTCCCGGACGTCAGGAGAGAGCACTGGGCCGGGCGATCCGCAGCTCGGCGTCGCTGGGCTGAACCGCACTTTTGAATGAGCGCAGCTGAAGCTTCGGCAGTGCTGGGGAGCTGAACCTCCCCAGAGGGGCTCGTTCAGGCCGGGGAGACGGCCGGCCTGCGGGCGACCGCCACGAGTCCGACCAGGTAGACGGTTGCGGAGCAGATGAGGTCACCGATATGTGGCCGGGTCGTCAGTAACCAGGCCCAGCTGGACAGTTCCCCGAAGACGTTCGTGCCGAACAGGGCGGCGGCCGTGCCGTGGACGAGGGGCAGGATCCAGGCGTAGCGGACTCCGATGAGAGCGGCGGCAATGCATGTTTCGCCGGCCAGGGCCAGTAAGGAAGTGGCGGCAGTCAATCCGGCGTCAGCGCTTGCGAACACTCCGATGATGACTGTGGTCATCACCGACAAACGGACCAGGGGGAGGGCTCGGCGGCGTAGAGGAACCAAGGCGAAGACGGCCGGGCACGGTTCGGGAACCGATGCGACCGTCACCATGGCGAGCAGGACGTCGAGGGCCGCCGTGGTGGGGGCTTGGACGGGGACTGCGCTGAGCAACTGTGGTGGGTCGAACAGGCGGGGGGCGTAGAAGTAGCTGACCAAGAGGACCGCGATCGTCGGCACGGTGTAGACGAGGTTCCAGCCGCGGATCAGCGCCCAGGTCAGTCGACCGACTGGTCGCAACGCAGGGCTGGTCAGCATGGTCGGCGCAGGACGCCGAGCCGGTCCGCGACCCAGGTACGGGTCTGTCGCGGTGTCCACGCCGTGTAGTCGGGTTGTTCGGCGAACAGATCAGGATGCCCGGCCCGGGCCAACGCCCACTGGCGCAGTTCGACCGCCGCACCAGAGGCTGCTTGCGAGTCGGCGCAGACCTGGCCGGGGAGTACCGCATCGGCCGCATCGGCGAAACGCTGGTCGAGCCCGGCGGAATACAACCCTGCATAGAAGGCGCTGCCCGGTTGAGACGGAAGCCCTACCTGAACGTAGGTCGATGGTGTGTCCAAGTAGGGGGCTACGGCGCCTCGGACGCGGTTCAACACGATGAGATTGTCCGCCAGATCACTTTCGTAGGAGGGAAACACGCACATGGTGGTCGCCGACTGGGTCCGGCAGGTCGGGACGACTTCGGTCGGATACTGCGTGGGCGTGGGAGCCGCTGAGATGAGGAACGCGGCACCGGCTGCACCTGCAGCTGTGGCGAGGACGGCAGGAACGATGCGGAGCAGACGCTCGCTGGCGACCACGGCACCAGAGAGGATCGCCAGGGCGAGGCTGAGCCCGATCTGGCCGAGGATCAGATGGTGGTTGGGTTCGATCACCGGTTGGGAGTAGAACACTTCCGGATAGACCGGAGACACTTTGCGAAAGCTGCCGGGGGCGTAGCTGAAGCCGTAGAACCAGGCAAGGGTGACGACAGCTGAAACCGCTGCGACGGGTGCTGCGGTGAATCGCGACCCCAGCACGGAGCCAGCCGCGGAAAGCGCTGCCGTTAGAACGAAAGCCAATACCCCGAGCAGGATCACCCACGGCGAGGAATGGCCCGGAGTGGACCGCAGCGACACTATCGCCAGCCCGACCAGTTGAGACACCACCGTCCACCCGATACAGGCCAGCATGCCGACCCGGACCGGCGCCCAGCGGCCCCGACCGGCGACGCTCGCCAACTCGATCAGGCCCTTACGTGCGATGGAACTGCCGTGGGCGGCGGAACCGCCCAACCCGATCGCGGCGGTGTACATGGAGATGGTCAGGAGCAGGTTCAGCGGATCGCCCATGCCACCCGACATCGAGTTACCGCCGACCAGTGCCGTCAACGAGACGGTGACGGCCAGATTGATGACGCCGAACACCAACGGGACACCCGCGGTCGCATCCACCCACACCAACGAGGCGACCTGCCGGGCGCTCACGGCAAAGTGCCCGGGACGAGGTCAAGATAGGCGCGTTCTACATCGCCCGGTGAGGGCCGTTCCAAACCGCACATCTGGTTCAGCGAGCCGGTGAAGGCGACAACCCCGCGATCGAGTACCAGCACCTGGCGGGCCAGCGAGGCCACATCATCGACCAGGTGGGTCGATAAGATCACTTGACACCGCGCCGACAACTCCGTCAGGTAATGGCGGAACTCGGCCCGCTCGCGCGGATCCAGACCGACGGTCGGCTCGTCCAGGAGCAACACCTTCGGGTCAGCGACGATTGCCTGCGCCAGACCGATCCGCTGGCGCATCCCGCCCGACAAGGACCTGATCTGATCCGTGGCGCGGTCCCCGAGGTTCACCACCGCAAGGGCGGCGTCGACGGCCGCGTCGATCTCGCGTACCCGGACCTGACGCATCCAGGCGATGTAGCGCAAGAACTCCGCGCACGTGTAGGCACCGAACATCCCTAGCTGCTGAGGCATCCATCCGAGGTGGCGCCGGTACCCAGCCCGTCCGACGCCGGAGGCGTCCACCCCATCCAGCGAGAACGTCCCACTGGATGGGGTGGCCGCAGTAGCCAAAACCCGGAACAAGGTCGACTTACCAGCCCCATTTGGACCGAGAACAGCCACCAGTGGTTCGCTCAACTCCGCCGAGACGCCGCTCAGTGCCGGACTCCGGGACCGCTTGTAGTTGAACGACAGGTTCTGAAGCTTCAACACTGACGTTGCGGCCTCACCTTCCTGTGTTCTTCATTGGGGTTCAGCAGCGCCTGGAGTAACCGTTGGCATTCGAGCCCTCGGCCGACGTGATATTCCGGTCGGCTCTGGGGTAGTACCGGCTGCTCGGACTGAGCGAAGCGGACAAACTGACCTTCTGTGGCTCACTGTAGTAGGCAGACACGGTACGAAGAGTCGGGTCGAACGCGAGCGCCCTCTTTCTTATCCAAGAAAATTTTGACTAAGGGTTATGGCCCGTGTTCTTGGCTCTTGCCCGTCTGAGATGCAGGACGGCGGGCCTCCGACCGGTGAGACTTCGATCAGACCGACCGCCGCCATTTCATAGAGAGCTGTCAGGAGCTGGCTGGGACGCGAGCGGTGGTCTCCGGGTTCCCGGACGTCAGCCGGTAAAGCTACTCAGAGGTACATGCCGCCCGAGCCGTCCGGCCCGGGCTGGGGCTGGCCGCCGGGCTGCGCGTCCGGGCCGGAGGGCAGCGCGCGGCGCATCTGCTCCAACTGCGCGCGGGCCGCCATCTGCTGGGCGAACAACGCGGTCTGGATGCCGTGGAACAGGCCCTCCAGCCAGCCGACCAGCTGGGCCTGGGCGATCCGCAGTTCGGCGTCGCTGGGGGTCGCCTCGGAGTCGAACGGCAGCGAGATCCGCTCCAGCTCGGCCACCAGTTCCGGGGCCAGCCCGTCCTTCAGTTCGGCGATCGAGGCGGAGTGGATCTGGCTGAGCCGGGCCCGACCGGCCTCGTCCAGCGGGGCCGACCTCACCTCTTCCAGCAACTGCCGGATCATGTTGCCGATCCGCATCACCTTGGCCGGCTGCTGCACCTGGTCGGTGATCGAACTGGCTCGGCCCGCCTCCTCGACCTCGCCGTCGGTCTCGCCCTGGGCCGGGGCGGACTCGACCGCCATCGCGTTCGGGGTGACCACGTAGACCCGCCCGTCCTCGGTCTGGCCGGCGATCCCCTGGCCGTTCGGCTCGTTCTCTTCGGCAGCGTTCACGCCTCCGATCGTAGTGAGCCCGCCGAGACAGCCGAGCAGGCAGCTAAATCGGGATGCGAGGGCCACGGTCGGGCTCCTAGAGTGACGTGGTCATGCATGACTTCCCACCCACCATCGCCGGGTTCGGCGCAGCCCGGGCGAGTTCCGGCGTGCCCGCGCAACGCGACCTGCGCACACCGAACCGGTTCCTGGTCTGGCTGCTGGGCCAGCAGCTGGACGTACTGGTCGTCGGCGGTCTGCTCGCCGTGCTGTGGTTCCTGCCCGGGACGGTCGGCCCGTTCCTGGTGGGCCGGGCCATCGATCGCGGCATCAACGCCGGCTCGACCCACGAACTGGTCCTGTGGTCCGGCCTGCTGCTCGCAGTGATCGTCGTCGCCGGGCTGTTCGGCGTGCTGGGCCACACCGTGATCGTCCGCGGCTGGCTGATCGCCCTGTTCCGGACCACCATGCTGGTGAACCGCAAGGGCACTCAGCTCGGGCACGTGCTGCCGCAGCGGACGCCGACCGGTGAGGTGCTCAGCGTGGCCTCCGGCGACTCCGACCAGTTCGGGGCGTTGACCGAGATCACCTCTCGCACCTTCGGCTCGACCGTCGCCTTCCTGGCCATCGCCGGGATCGTGTTGTCCACCTCGGTGCCGCTGGGGCTGATCGTGCTGATCGGGGCGCCGATTTTGGTCGCGGTCTCGGTGCCGCTGCTGCGCCCGATGCACCGCAGTCAGGCCGTCGAACGCGACCGCAGTTCGACCCTGACCTCGCAGGCCACCGACATCGTGGCCGGTCTGCGGATCCTGCGCGGGGTCGGCGGCGAGGCCACCTTCGGCCGCAACTACGCCGAGCAGTCCCAGCGGGTGCGCTGGGCCGGTGTCGAGGCCGGGCGCTGGCAGTCGGTGGCCGACGCGGCCAGCGTGTTGTTCTCGGGGTTGTTCCTGGTCGGGCTGACCTGGGCCGGCGCGCACGAGGTCGCGTCCGGTCGGCTGAGCGTCGGCTCGCTGGTCAGCTTCTTCGGCTACGCCGTCTTCCTGGTGGTGCCGATCCAGACGCTGTTCGAGTTCGCCCAGAAGTACGTCCGCTGTCTGGTCTCGGCGGCCAAGACGATCGCCGTGCTGGAGCAGGATCCGCCCTGGTCGGACCGGGACGATCCGCTGTCGCTGCCGCGGGACGCCGAGCTGGTCGACCAGGCCTCCGGGTTCGTGGCCCGGCCCGGCGAGCTGACCGCGGTGGTCAGCGACAAGCCCGAAGAGATGGCCCAGTTGGCCGACCGGCTCGGCCGCTACCTGCAGGTCCGGCGCGAGCCGATCAGCCTGGACGTGGACGAGAAACTGAAGGGCCGGGCGGCGACCCGGGCCCGGCGCGACCGGGTGGTGGCGCTGCGGGAGGTGAACGCCCGCGACCGGGCCGCCGCGGCCGGCACCTGGGGGGTCCGGCTGGGCAGCGTCGACCTCGGCGACGCCGCGCTGGCCGACGTCCGGGCCACCGTCCTGGTCAGCGACACCGGCAGCCGGCTGTTCGCCGGCACTCTGCAGTCGGCCGTCGACCCGCACCGCAAGCTGAACCGTGAGCAGGCCGAGCGGGCCTTCTACGTCGCCGCCGCCGAGGACGTCTGGGACGCCGTCCCCGACGGCTGGTCGAGCCGGATCGACGAGGGCGGACGGGGCCTTTCCGGTGGTCAGCGGCAACGGTTGATCCTGGCCCGGGCGCTGGCCGCCGACCCGGAGATCCTGGTGCTGGTCGAGCCGACCTCGGCCGTCGACGCCCACACCGAGGCCCGGATCGCCGAACGGCTGGCCGAGCACCGGGCCGGCCGGACGACGATCGTGATGACCGCCTCGCCGCTGATCCTGCGGCACGCGGACCGGGTCGAACTGATCAGCGAGGGCCGGGTGGTCGAGCAGGGCAGGCACGCCGAGTTGCTCCGCGACGCCCCCGCCTACCGCCGGGTGGTGGCCCGCTCGATGGACGACGACGACCAGCCGAGTCGTGAAGATCAGCCCAGTTCTGAAGATCAACCGAGTTCTGAAGATCAACCGAGTTCCGAAGGATAACGACCGAGCGCCGAGGGAGGACACCATGGCTGAACTCTCGGTCGGCACCCTGCTGCCCGGCTCGGCCGACAGCTGGCAGTCCTACGACACCGAACCGTCCCGGCTGCCCGCCGAGCTGATCGTCCCCACCGAGCGGATCGGCCCCGGCGCCCGGCTGCGGGCCTGGCGCGGCCGGCACCTGCTGCGGGCCGACCGGGCGCAGGCGACCTATCTGGCCTCGCGCAACCCCGAACGGGGTCTGCCGGTGGCCGGGATGCCCGAGGTGATCGCCTTCGTCCGCGGCCTGGTCGCCACCCGCCGCCGGCTGGCCATCGGGTTGTTGATCATGAACGCGCTGGCCGCCGTGGCCGGGCTGGTGGTGCCCCGGATCCTGGGGTCACTGGTGAACACCGCGGTCGGGCCCGGATCGCTGGCGGCCCGGTTGGACGGGCTGGCCCTCGCCGTGGCCGGGGTCGTGGTGCTGCAGTCGTTGCTGACCTTCGGGGCCCGGTTCGCCGCCGTCGTCTTCGGCCAGGACCTGCTGGCCGAGGCCCGCGAATCGGTGGTGAAGACGGTACTGAACCTGCCGTTGAGCAAGGTCGAGTCGGCCAGCAGCGGCGATCTGGTCACCCGGGTCACCCGCGACGTCTCCACCATGAGCGACTCGATCCGCCAGGGCCTGCCGGAGGCGGTGGTGGCGCTGGTGACCACCGTGCTGACCGTCGTCGCGATGGTCCTCAACGCGCCGATCCTGGCGCTGCCGCTGGTGTTGTCGGTGCCCGGTCTGTGGATCTCGGTCAAGCGTTATCTCAAGCGCGCCCCGGCCGGCTACATCACCGAGGGTGCGACCTATTCGACCATCAACTCCTCGCTGACCGAGTCGGTCGAGGGCGCCCGCACGGTCGAGGGGCTGGGGCTGCAGACCCGGCGGGAACGGCTGACCGACGGCGATCTGGACGAAGCCGGGCAGGCCGAGCGCTACACCATGGGGCTGCGGAACTTCCTGTTCTCGGTGATCGACATCTGCTACAACGCCCCGCTGGTCTGGACGCTGCTGCTGGGTGGCTTCGCCTACGTCGAGGGCTGGGTGAACCTCGGCCAGATCACCACCGCGACGCTCTACATCCAGTTCCTGGTCGAGCCGTTGGACCGGTTGATCAGCAACATCGACCGGCTGCAGGTCGGCGTCGCCTCCACCACCCGGTTGCTCGGCATCGCCACCGTCCCGGCCGACCGCGAGCCCGGCGAGGAGCGGCCGGCCGACAACCACCTGCGCGGTAGCGACCTGCGGTTCGCCTACCGGGCCGGTCACGACGTCCTGCACGGGGTGGAGCTGGACCTGAAACCGGGGGAGCGACTGGCCATCGTCGGGCCGAGCGGCTCGGGCAAGTCCACCCTGGGCCGGCTGCTCGCCGGCATCAACGGGCCGCGGACCGGTTCGGTCCGGGTCGGCGGGATCGACCTGATCGCGTTGCCGCTGGATCTGCTGCGGACCGAGGTCGCCCTGGTCACCCAGGAGCACCACGTCTTCGTCGGCTCGATCCGGGACAACATCGTGCTGGCCCGCGAGGACTCCTCCGACGAGGTGGTGATCGACGCGCTGCGGACGGTGGACGCCTGGGGCTGGGTCGAGCAGTTGCCGCAGGGCATGCGGACGATGGTCGGCTCCGGCCAGGTCACGCTGACCCCGGCCCAGGCCCAGCAGATCGCGCTGGCCCGGCTGGTGATCGCCGACCCGCACACCCTGGTGCTGGACGAGGCGACCTCGCTGATCGACCCGCGGACGGCGCGTCATCTGGAGGGTTCGATGGCCTCGCTGCTGGAGGACCGCACGGTGGTGGCGATCGCGCACCGGCTGCACACCGCCCACGACGCCGACCGGATCGCGGTGATGATCGACGGCCGGATCGCCGAGCTGGGCAGCCACGACGAGCTGCTGGAGCTCGACGGTCAGTACGCGGCCCTGTGGCGGGCCTGGACCTCCTGAGGCCTGGCGACGAGCCTGACCACGAGCCTGACCACGAGCCTGACCACAGCCGGACCGCCGGTAACGTCACGACGATGAGGGTCGCCGTCGTCTCCGACACCCACGCACCGCGGTTCTGGAAGGGCTGCCCGCCGGCGGTGGCCGAACAGCTGGCGGGGGTGGAGCTGATCCTGCACGCCGGCGACGTCTGCGTCCCCTCCGTGCTGGACGAGCTGGCCGCCTTCGCCCCGGTCCGGGTGGTGCTGGGCAACAACGACGGACCGGAGGTCGCGGCCTGGGGTGCACCCGAGACCCTCGAGTTCGAGCTGGCCGGGCTGCGGGTCGCGATGATCCACGACAGCGGTCAGAAGCAGGGCCGGCTGAACCGGATGCGTCGCCGGTTCCCGAGCGCCGAACTGGTGGTCTTCGGCCACTCCCACATCCCCTGGGACGAAGCGGACGAGGGCTTGCGGATCTTCAATCCCGGTTCGCCCACCGACCGCCGGCGGCAACCCCACGGCACCCTCGGCGTGCTCGAGATCGAGGACGGCAGGCTGCTCGCCGCCCACCTGGTCGAGGTCAGCTAGCTCGAGGACGGACTCACCTGGCAGAGACGGAGATCGACGTCACGGCGCCACTGAAGTGGCGATAGGTGCCCTTGCCCTTGCCGCCGTTCGCGTCACCGAAGGTCACGACGCCGACGCCGCGAATACCGAAGGTTCCGTAGACCCCGACTCCGTCGGTGTAGTAGTCGTGGACGTAGCCCGTCTGCCCGGTGAAGCAGGCGCTACCGACCCGCTTGCCGTGGTGGTAGGCGTAGACGCAGGCTGTCGCCGCCTCGGCACTGGGTGCCGTCGCAACGATCAGGCCGGTGGTCAGCGAGGCCGCGCCGACGCCGGCCACGAGTCGCTTACAGAACCCTTTGGAGATCGTCATGGGGCGACGATAGCGACGGGCGGGGTTCCAGTGTGCCGATTTCGGCTGATCGTCCGGGTCAGCTGAGCCGGTTGCGCCCGAGTTCAGCCCACCTGGCCGTTCTCGAAGTAGGCCACCAGCTCCGGGTCGAGCGGCGGCACCGTCCTGGCCGAGCCGTCCGAGCGCAGTGACTCGGTGGCCAGGCAGCCGGCGGCGACGGCCTGCCGGGCCGCGACCGGCGAGGTCTGGGTCGGCCCGCCCTCGACGGCGAACCGCAGGAACTCACCGATCAGCAGCGGATCCGCCCCGCCGTGGCTGCCGGCCTTCTCCGCCACCACGAACGTCTCGTCCGGCTCGGCGTAACCGTCGTGGCGACGGTTCCACAGCCCGATCCGGTCACCCGGTCCGTCGCCGAAGTTCTCCAGCCGGCCCTCGGTGCCGATCACGGTGTAGTTGCGCCAGTAGTCGGGGGTGAAGTGGCACTGCTCGTAGGAGGCCAGCACGCCGTTGTCGAGCCGCATCTGCATCATCGAGATGTCCTCGACGTCGACCACCGGATTCAGTCCGGTCTGCTCGGTCGGCGGCCAGTTGTCGACGTCGAACCACTCCGGCATCCGTTCCTCGGTGCGGTCGCGGCGGTCGGCGATGTCGCCGTAGACCATCAGTGAGCCCAGCGCCGAGACGCTCGAGGTGTAGCCACCGGCCAGCCAGTGGATGACGTCCAGATCGTGCGCGCCCTTCTGCAGCAGCAATCCGGTCGAGTGCGAACGGTCGGCGTGCCAGTCCTTGAAGTAGTAGTCGCCGCCGTTGCCGACGAAGTGCCGGCACCAGATCGCCTTCACCGCACCGATCCGGCCGTCCATGATCAACTCGCGCAGCTGGGTGACCACCGGCATGTGCCGCATGTTGTGCCCGACGTAGAGCCGGGTGCCGGTCCGCCGGGCGGTGGCGAGCAGGTCGTCGCAGTCGGCGACGGTGATGGCCAACGGCTTCTCGCAGAACACCGGGATCCCTGCCTGCAAAGCCTTCGAGGCCACCGGATGATGTTGGTCGTCCGGCGTGGTGACCAGCACCGCGTCCAGGCCGGAGCCGAGCAGCTCGTCCAGATCGGCGGTGATCATCGCGTCCGGGACGGCGGCCCGGGCGTCGGCCCGGCCCCGCTCACTGGTGTCGCAGATCGCGGTCACCCGGCTCGGTCGGATGCCGGCCGGCGCGTCCGGGCGATCGGCGGAGCGCCACAACTCGGCCCGCTGGCCGAACCCGACCACTCCCACCGACAACGGCTCGTCCGAGAGGGGCTGGCCGGAGGTCTGCTCTGAACTCATGGCCAGCAGTCAACACGACGTCCGATCTCCGCGCCCGGCGGCTGGGGTGCTCTGGCAGGCTGGCGGTCATGAAGGCGATCACGACCAACGGGACCGGCGGGCCGGACGTGCTCGAGCTGAGCGAGATCGAGACCCCGTCACCCGGTCACGGCGAGGTGTTGATCAAGGTCGCAGCCGCCGGGGTGAACCGGGCCGATCTGCAACAGCGGCAGGGGAACTACCCACCGCCGCCCGGCGCCTCGGAGATCATCGGGATGGAGGTCTCCGGCACGATCGAGGGCGTCGGCGGCGGGGTGACCACCTGGGAGAACGGCCAGGAGTGCGTCGCCCTGCTGGCCGGCGGCGGCTACGCCGAGTACGTCGTCGTCCCGGCCGGTCAGGTGGTGGCGCCGCCCGACGGGATCGACCTGATCACCGCCGGCGGACTGATCGAGGTGGCGGCCACGGTCCACTCGAATCTGCGGATCGCGAAGCTGGGCGAGGGTGACGTCTTCCTGGTGCACGGCGGCTCCGGCGGCGTCGGCTCGTTCGCCGTCCAGTACGCCCGGGCGCTGGGGGCACGGGTGATCACCACCGCCGGCAGCGAGGCCAAGCTCGACTACTGCCGCTCCATCGGGGCCGATCTGGCGGTCGACTACCACGACGACTGGACGGGGGTCGTCGCCGACTTCACCGACGATCACGGGGTGGACGTGATCCTGGACAGCATGGGCGCCAAATATCTGGACGACCACCTGGGGTTGCTCGCGCTGGAGGGACGACTGGTGGTGATCGGTCTGCAGGGCGGCGCGAAGGGAACCCTCAACCTGGGCGCGATGCTGCCCAAGCGGCTGACCGTGACGGCGACCACGCTGCGCTCGCGTCCGGTGGCCGAGAAGACCGACTTCTGCCGGACGGTGGCCGCCGACGTCTGGCCGCTGATCACCTCCGGGGAGGTCAAGCCGGCGCCACAGACCACGTTCGCGTTGGCCGAGGCGGCGAAGGCGCACGAGCAACTGGAGAGCGGGGACAACCTCGGCAAGGTCCTGCTGCTGCCCTGACCTGACTGGCCTGCCCCGATCTGGCTGACCCGGATGCGTCCGAGCGGGCGGACGGTAAGCTCGGCCGGGCACTGGCGAGGTCGCATAGTGGACTAGTGCAGGCGCCTTGAAAGCGCCCGAGCGGGAGACCGTTCCGTGGGTTCGAATCCCACCCTCGCCGCCCCGAGACGATCCGGAGTGAACAGATGGCTGAACGGTTCCTGCTGCGCCCGCCGCCGCCGATCCGCGGGCTGGGGCTCTCCGCCCTGGCCGACATCGTGGGTGCGGTGATGATCGTGCTCGGTTCGGTCTACGGCCTGGTCGCGATGGCCTTCGTCGGCGTGGCCATGTTCGCCTTCGGCATCGTGCTGCTGGTCGCGGCCGCCGTCAACTACCGCAAGTTCACCACCGTGGTCGAGACCGACGAGCGCGGGATCGCCATCCGCAGCGCCGGCAAGACGGCCCGTCGCCGCTGGGGTGAGATCAACCAGGTCAGCGCCCAGGACCACCACGTCTACCTCGCCACCGACTCCGATGACGGCGAGACGCTGCAGATCGTCTGCCCGCGCGGTTCGTCCGACCCCGAGGTGCGGCGGATGGAGCTGGCCTTGGCCAGCCGGCTCGACAACGACCGCGGCTACCACAACCTCTGACCGGCCGGCTTCTCGGCGGCCGTCCCTGCCAGGCGGTGCTAATCCGTGGGCAGTTCGGTGTCCGCACTGCGCTGGACCTGCTCGGCGAGCCGACCCGGTGAGGTGAACCGGCGAGAGATCATCGCCACCACCGCCGCGGCGATCATGGCCACCGCGATGATCAACAGCGACACCGAGAAACCACCCGTCGCGTCCTTCACCTCACCGATCAACGGGGTGACGGTCAGCCCGGCGATGTTGGCCAGGGCGTTGATCAGGGCCACACCGGCGGCGGCGGCGACGCCGGTGGTGAAGGAGGTCGCGCTCTGCCACAGGGCCGGGATGGCCGACCAGGCGACCCCGGTCGAGACCGCCAACAGGACGAAGCCGAGGAACGTCGTGCCGGCCACGACGCTGAGAGCCAGCAGCACCCCGGAGATCGCCATCGGGATCGCCATGTGCAGATGCGCCCGACCCCGTTTGGCGACGCTGCGTCCGACCAGCAGCATGAAGACGACCGCGAGCGCATAGGGCACCGCCGTCAGCAGTGACGTGCTCAGGTTGCTCGGGCTCCCGAACGTCCCCTTGATCACCTGCGGCATCCACAACGTCAACCCGATGCTGTTGAACGAGTACAGGAACAAGAACAGGGCGAGCAGCAGGATGCCGGGGTTCGTCAGGGCCTGGCGCACGGTGAAGGTCCGCTGCGACTCCAGCGCCTTCTTCTCCGTCCCGAGCGACTCGATCAGCCAGGAGCGGTTCTGCTCCGGCAGCCAACCGGCGTCCTTCGGTGAATCGGTGAAGTACCTGAGGACGACGAAGGCGAGCACGATGGCCGGGACGGCCTCCACGACGAACAACCACTGCCAGCCCGCGATCCCGCCGACCCCGTCCAGCTGCAGGAACAGGCCGCTGATCGGTGCGCCGAGGGTGGTGGCCAGAGCCGAGCCGACGTAGAACCGGGCGGTGGCCCGGGCCCGGTGCCGGGCCGGGAACCAGAGGGAGAGATAGAAGATGATCCCCGGCGTGAAGCCGGCCTCGGCCGCGCCGAGCAGCATCCGGACCAGGACGAAGGACTTGAAGCCCTGGACGAAGGCCATCGCGCCGGCGACCAGACCCCAGGTGATCATGATGCGCGCGATCCAGCGCCGGGCCCCGAAGCGTTCCAGGGCCACGTTGCTCGGCACCTCGACCAGGATGTAGGTGACGTAGAACAGGCCCGCCCCGACGCCGTACGCGGTCGCGGTCAACCCGATGTCGGCGTTCATGCTCAACGACGCGACCGAGATATTGGCCCGGTCGACGTAGGCGACCAGGAACAACAGCATGATCAACGGCAACAGCCGTCGGGTCACCCGGGAGACGGTGTCGCTCTCCAGCTCGGAGATCGGCGTCTCGGACGAAGTGGTGCGGCCGGCGCGGCCGGCCTGCGGTGCGGTGCGGTCTGGTTCGGTGGTGGCCACGGCTTCTCCTGCGTCGGTGCTGGCTGGTGCTGGCTGGTGCTGGCTGGTGCTGGTGTCGGGTGTTGTCAGTGGGGTTCGGCGCGCCGCAGTCGGCTCGCCAGGCGGGTCAGTCCCGCGGTCAGGCTGGTCTGCAGTTCAGGGGTGAGGCGGGAGGCGACGAAGCTGACGCTGACCGCGGTCGGGGCGCCGGCCGCGCCCACCGCGACGCTGAAGCAGGCGATCCCGGGCACACCCTGCTCGCTGTCGATGGCGTAGCCGCGGTCACGGGTCTGGCCCAGGTCGGCGCGCAACTCCTCGACCGTCCGCAACGACCGGCTCGTTCGGACCGGCAGCGGTGCGACGCCGGCCAGACGCCGGTCCAGCTCGTGATCGGACAGTCCGGCCAGCATCGCCCGGCCCAGGGCGGTCACCGCGGCCGGGTTGCGGGTGCCGATCTCGTTGACGTAGCGGACCGGCTGCTGGCCGTCGTGCCGGGCGACGTAGACGACGTCGGTCCCGTCCAGGACGGCCAGCACGACCGTTTCGCCGAGCAGGGCCCGCGAGGAGGCCACCGCCCGATGGAACTCGGCCACCACCTCGGTCGAGGTCAGCGCCGCACGGCTCAGCTCGAGGACGAGGTAGCCGAGCACCCAGCCCGCCGGGGTACGCCGCACCATGCCTGTCGCCTCCAGACTGGTCAGCAGGTTGAGCGTCGAGGACTTCGCCAGCTGCAGCTCGGCCGCCAGCACCGTCAGCACGGTGGGTTCGCCCCGTCGGGCCAGCAGGTCGAGCACCAGCCCGGCCCGGTAGGCGGCCGGGGACGGCGCGACCGGTGGTGCGGCCACCGCAGTCATCTCCACCTCCTCGTCGTTCTCCACCTGACCACCTCTGCTCGTCGTGGGACTCATCTCGTTCAGCGGGCTGAATTGTTTCATCGTCGCTCGGGGTCGGAGCCGCATCCAGGCCAGCGGGCTGAACATCGCCTGCCCTCCCGCGACCTCCGAGGCCTAACCTTCTGGCCATGAGTGACCACACCGCCGATGACCTCTCGATCCAGGTCGTCGGCAGCACCCTGGCCCTGGCGAACCAGTCGGCCGGGGCCGACGCTGACCACCGCGCCGCCGGGCCCGCCGGCTGGCGAGGTCAACTGGGCAGGCTGAAGCAGGCCGGATTCACCTCGGTCGACCTGATCGACGGCTGGCTGCCTTTCCTCGAGTTGACGACCACCGAACTGGACGAGCTGCGGGCGACCATGGCCGCGCTGGAGCTGACGCCCCGCGGGTTGAGCGTCTCGCGGATCAGCCTGGTCGAGCCCGGCCTGGAGGACGCGAACCTGGAACGGACCCTGGCCGCGCTCGAGGTGTGCGCCCGGCTGGGGGTGCCGACGCTCGAGATCGGCTTCCACCCCCGGCTGGACGACCGCAGTGACGGCATCTGGTTCTGGGAGGTTCCGCCGCGCGCCGACGAGCGGACCGAACAGGTCTGGTCGCGCGCCGCCGCAGCCGTGGCGGAGGTGTGTGACGCCGCAGCCGGGCAGGATCTGCAGGTCTGCGTCGAGCTGTACGAGGACAGCCTGGTCTGTACGGCGGCGGACGTGGCCGAGCTGATGGGTCGGGTCGATCGGCCCAACCTCGGGGTGAATCCCGACCTCGGCAACACCTACCGCTCGGCCACCCCGCAGCGCGAGCCCTGGCTGCAGACCCTGCGCGGGGCAGCCCCGTTCACCAACTACTGGCACGTGAAGAACTACGCCCGTTCCAGCGCCGGCCGGGAAGGGCCGTTCGCGGTGCACCCCACCGGCTTGGGCGAAGGCGACATCGACTACCGGTTGGCCCTGCACACCATGCTGGCCGCGGGTTATCGAGGCCCCATCGTGGTCGAGCACTACGGCGGGGACGCACTCTGGATGCAGGAGCAGGGCCGCCGCTATCTGGAGCGGCTGTTGGCCGACCGGCAGGAGGAGAACGACGATGAGTGAGACGGCAGGCGAGTCGAACCAGCCCGGGTCACCCGGTATCTACGTGGGCCCGGACCGCGACGAGCGGCTGGAACAGGCGGTCCTCGACGGCGGCGGCCGGCTCGTCGAGGCTGAGACTGCGGTCGGGATCGTCTACCACAGCAGCCGCGACGACCCGGCCGAGAGCGCCGGCCTGGTCACCCCACGTACTCGCTGGGTGCAGTTGTCGCACGCGGGCGTGGAGCGCTGGACCTCGGCCGGTCTGATCGGCACCGACCCGGTCTGGACCAGCAGCGCCGGAGCCTACGGACCGCAGGTGGCCGAGCACGCGTTGGCCCTGATGCTGGCCGGGGCCCGGCAGTTGCAGGTCGCGGCCCGGGCCGAGAGCTGGGCACCGACGCCGGGACGGATGTTCACCGGTGCCACCGTGGCCCTGGTCGGTTACGGCGGGATCGGCCGCTGCCTGGCTCCGCTGCTCGCCCCGTTCGGCTGCCGGATCCTGGCCGTCACCGACTCGGGTCCGGTCGAGGGTGCAGAACGGACCGTCGGTCGGGCGGACTACCGCGACGTCCTGGCCGAGGCCGACTACGTCGTCCTGTCGGCCGCGCTCACCCCGGCGACCCGCGGCATGATCGGTGCGGAGGAGTTGGGACTGATGCGGGCGGACGCCTGGCTGGTCAACGTCGGCCGGGGCGGCCTGGTCGACACCGACGCCCTGGTCGAGGCGCTGCGCGAGGGACGGATCGGCGGCGCTGCCCTCGACGTGACCGATCCCGAGCCGTTGCCGGCGGGCCACCCGCTCTGGCGGCTGCCGAACGCTCTGATCACGCCGCATGTGGCCAACCCGCCGGCCGCCCACGATGCCGCTCTGGCCGCCCATGTCAGGGAGAACGTCCGCCGGCTCGCCGCAGGGGAGCCGTTGCTCGCCGTGATCGACCCGGCAGCCGGCTTCTGAGTCTCCGCGCGGTCCGGCGGTCCCGCTGCTAGCCGCCCTTGCGGGCCGTCGCCGCGACGCTGGGCTGGAAGGCGCAGGTCTGCGAGACGTCCTCACTGGCGGTGGTCGACTTCGCCGACGAACTCTTGGCCGCCGTCGGGCTCTTGCTGGCGCTCGACTTCGAGGCCGTCGGGCTGGCTGCGCTGCTGGCGCTCGGGCTGGTGGACGTCTGCTGCAGCGCCGCCTTGACCCGCTTGCGCATCAGGGCGAAGTCGGGGTTGGCGCTGACGAAACCGTCCTCGCCGTTGACGAAGTCGACGCTGCGGACGTTGTCGGCCGACTTCACCCGCAGGCTCAGGTCGACCAGCGCGCCGAGCTCTTCCTGCGGGATGTCGGTCTGCACCAGATCCTTGCTGGCCTTGGCGATCTGCTGGTAGCGCGCCAGCACGTTCGACGGGTTGGCCTGCTCGACCATCGCGTTGATCACGCACCGCTGCCGGCCCATCCGGGCGAAGTCGTCGGAGGAGTAGCGGCTGCGGGCGTACCAGAGGGCGTTCTCGCCACCGAAGTGCTGCTTGGCTCCGGGGGTCAGATAGCCGGTCGGCAGCCGTCCGTCCTCGTGGTCGCCGCCGATCGGGATGTAGGTGTTGACGTTGAGGGTGATCCCGCCCAGGGCGTTGACCAGCTCTTTGAAGCCGGCGAGATTGATCAGGGTGTAGTAGTCGATGTGCAGCCCGAGCGCCTCGCCGATGGACAGCTTGAGGGCGTCGGCACCGAGGTTGTCGGTCTTGCCCAGGACGTCCTTCGGCACGTTCGCCGGCACGTTGGGGTAGATCGCGTTGGCGAAGAACTCGGCGTTCTGGCCGTCGGAGTTGCCCGCGGTGGTGAACCCGTTCGGGTAGTAGGTGGACAGCGGCGAGCCGGCCGGGAACGGCATCTTCGCGGTGTTGCGCGGGATGCCGAACAGGACCGTGTTGCCGCTGTGGGTGTCGATGCTGGCCACGATCATCGTGTCGGTGCGGGTGCCGGTCCGATCGGCGCCGGAATCCCCGCCCAGTAACAAGATGTTGATCCGCGGGGTCTGCGCCCACGGGTCGCCGGTGTTGGGGTCGGTGCTGATCTTCGGCCGGGTCGCGCTGTTGGTGTTGCCCTCCGAGCCGAAGACGGAGTTGACCACGTCGGCCGAGGCGTAGCTGTAGCGGGCGGCCACGATCGTCGGTGCGGCGATCAGGAAGGCCAGCAGGGCGACCAGGATGCTGCCGCCGATCCGTTGGCTGCGGGCCAGCTTCTTGTTCCGCAGCGCCAGGTGGCTGGCGACCACGACGCCGACCCAGAGGGCACCGATGACGATCAGGGTGACGCCGATGATCTTCAGGTTGGCGCCGTTGGCCACGAAGCCGATCAGCGACTGCCGCCCGGCCAGGAACCAGATGGTGAGGGCGGCCAGGCCGGCGACGAACACCCCGAGCACGACGAAGCCGGCCACCTTGCGCTTGGCCGCGATCAGACCGACGCCGGGGACGATGGCGCCGAGAATGGTGAACAGCACCACCCGGGCGAAGTCGTCGCTGCGGTCGCGGTGGACGCCGCCGGTGGCATGGCGGGCCGGGACGGGCTGATCGGCCGTCGCCTGCTCCGCAGAGTCGTCGGTGGCGGTCTCGTCGTCCACCGGACCGGCCGCGTGCGCCGGGATCCGCGGGTTCACCCGGGTCTGGTCGAGGTCGTCCGTGTCCTGCGACGTGTCGTCGGTCTCGACGTCGTCGGGACGCTGATCGTCCGGCATCGACACCTCCCACAATCTCTGATCGGCCACAGCGGCGCCGGGCCTCGGCGTCCCGCGGCTGCGGAACGGCGACCACTGTACGTGCGAGGGGTGCGGCTAGGCATATTCTCAGTTTGTTCGCAAGCGCGCCACGCCGATCGCCGCCTGGTTCTGTCAAGTGGGCGGTGAGGGTTTGACCTGACCGTGATGTCGGGTTTCCTGTTTGGCGATGGCCGGGCGGGCTCGGTAGTGTTGCTCGACGTTCGTACCCGGGCGCCTCGGCGTCAGGTGCGGGCACTGCGTGTCGGGAGGTGTCGCCTAGTCCGGTCTATGGCGCCCGCCTGCTAAGCGGGTTTGGGTCTTAAAGCCCATCGCGAGTTCAAATCTCGCCACCTCCGCCACCGGATCGTCAACGCCCGGCTCCCTCTCGCGAGGGGGCCGGGCGTTGCCGTTCACGTCTGCTCGGAGCTGGGGGATCAGTAGCCGCTGAAGAAGTCCGTCCGGACGGCACGCGCGCCCAGCTGACGGGCGGCCGACCCCACCGCGGACACCATGGCGGGCGGTCCGGAGATCATCACCTCACGCTCCGCGACGTCCGGCACCGCGGCGGCCAACAGGGCCTCGTCCACCCGGGCGTCGCTCACGTTGCTCCACCGCGGTGGCAGATCGGTCACCGGGGTCTTGGAGACCAGCACCACCCTGGCCCCGGAGCCGGCCAGCACGTCGCGGTAACCGACGTCCGTGGCGTCCCGGACGGCGTAGACGACCACGATGTCGCGGCCGTGGTCGGCCGGCAGCGCGGCCAGCTGGCTGGCGAACGGGGTGATCCCGATGCCGCCGGCGACCAGCAGCAGCGGAACCCGGGTGTGCTTCGGCAACAGGAAGTCACCACTGATCGAGGTCGCGGTGATCACCGCCCCTTCGGGCAGCTCGGCCAACGCCTGCTTGAACGTGCTGGCGTGCTCGGGCACGTGGGTGCTGATCCGCATCGTGTCCGAGCCCGGCGCCGAGGCGATGCTGAACACCCGGCGCAGGCCGCGGCTGTCGGCGTGCCGGTGCGGCAGGGTCAGCTCGACGTACTGGCCCGGCCGGAACGTCAACGGGTCGGTCGGGGCGAAGGCGAACTCCGTGGTCGAGGGGGTCAGCTGGATCCGTTCGCGCATCGTCAACTCGATCGCCCGGCGCTGCCCGACCAGGAAGGCGAGCCCGTTGCCGACCAGCAGGGCCGATTCGGGTGCGATGTAGACCGAGCCGAGGTGCATCGGGATCGAGAACAGGGCACCGATGATGCCGGCGTAGCCGAACTGCTGCCAGCGCAGCGGCGGCTGGGTCAACGGCTCGGAGAGCATCAGCCCGGCGAAGAAGATCATCGGCGAGGAGGTGAACGGCCAGGCCACGGCCAGACCGACCGGGATGCCGGCGATCAGACTGCGGACGATCATGATGCCGCCGGCCGCGGCGATGAACACCAGCCCCATGCTGAGCCGCCGCAGCCGGTACAGGATCAGGGCGGCGACGATCGCGGTGAACGGCAGCATCACCGGCGTCCCCAGCCACCAGCCGGAGAAGTAGAAGCCGGTCAGGGTGAGCAGGAAGGCGCCGGCCGCGGCCGGGTTGAAGAGGTGCCGGCCGCGGACGGCGAGGATGTATTTCGAGGCCGAGCCGAGCACGGCGGCCAGGCCGACGCCGAGCACCGGCAGCAGGTGGGTCGACGGCGGGAAGATGAAGTAGATCAACAGCCCGGTGATCAGGGATGACTCCGAGTGCGGGACGACGCCGAACAGCACGGCGAACAGCCGGTTCGAGGCGTACGAGCCGAGCAGCGCCGAGCAGAGGGTGGCCAGCAGGGCCAGCGGTGAGTAGCTGCCCAGCCCGAGCACCGATTCGATCAGGGCGACGACGGCCAGCCCGACCAGGCTGAACAGCACCAGCCGGTACATGGTGATCGAGCCCGTCGTGGTCCGGACGGCGCCGGCGGCCCGGCCCAGCAGGCCGGCCAGGTCGACCCCACCGCTGACGGGGTGAGCTTCAGTCCTGGGCACGGGCGGCGCTCCTGATCTGGGCCAGGGCGTTGTCGAAGCCCAGGGAGGTGAGTGAGGCGCCGGCGACCCGGGTGACGGCCAGCTCGGCCAGCGGACGGGAGACGACCTGACGGGCGAACCGGGTGGCGAACTGTCGCTGGAACTGTCTCGCGGTGGGCGAGGTCGCCCGGACCTGCACCTGGGCGGAGACGATCCGGCCGCCGGAGAGGGTGAGCCGGACGCCGATGTCCTCGGCGCCGCCGGGAGTGAGGTAGGCACCGTCGGCGTGGTAGGTGCCGTCGCGGAAGTCGACCGGGTTGCCCGACAGCGACGCGGTCGAGACGGCGGCGGCGGTGCAGGTGGTCAGCGCGGCGGTCGTGGTGCACTGCGGGGCGCCGGAGCCGGCCCGGCTGACCAGCGACGGGGTCGCGGGCGGTTTGGCGGCGACCTGGAAGTAGTGCAGACCGCCGACACCGGCGGCGATCACGGCGATGCCGCTCAGGGCTGCGGGTCCGTAACGGCGTCCTCGTCGTGCCATGGCTGGGTGCCTCTCGGTCGGACTTCACGTACCTGGATGGACTGAAGACCTCGGAGTCAGACAGCGGGGCCGATGCTGCGCGGCTCGGATCGAGATGGGGATCCGGCCTGACGGGGGATGCCGACATTTCACATTCGACGCTGTGCGGCCCACCGGATTGCTCGGGTCGTGGTTCTGGCCGACACTGGGCGCCTGATGCCCCCCTCGACGTTGACGTTCGCCGCGATCGGCACCGGCTGGCAGATCGACACCGCCGAGCCGCTGCCGGCCGCGCTGACGTCCCGGCTGGCCGCCCGGGTGGAGGCCTTCGACCTCACCTATTCGCGCTACCGCGCCGATTCGCTGGTGAACCGGCTGCGGCGGACGCCCGGCCGCTACGACTTCCCGCCGGACGCCGCGGCCCTGTTCGGGCTCTACCGGCGGCTGTACGAGGCCACCGACGGCGCCGTGACGCCGTTGGTCGGGCCGGCCCTGGAGCACCTCGGGCTCGATCCCGACTACTCGCTGCGCCGGCGTCCGGGCCCGACGCCGGACGTCCCCGGCTGGGACGAGGTGTTACGCGTCGAGGGCGAACGTGAACGGGGGCACCGTGGTGAGCGTCGACCGGCCGGTGGTGCTCGACCTCGGGGCGGCCGGCAAGGGTTTCCTGGTCGACCAGCTCGCTGCGCTGCTCGAAGAGTCCGGGGTGGTCGACTTCGTCATCGACGCCAGCGGTGACCTGCTGCACCGCGGTGCGGGGAGCGAGCGGATCGGGCTGGAGGATCCGGACGACCCGACCCGGGCGGTCGGGGTGGTCACGATCGGCAATGCGGCGTTGTGTGCCTCGGCGGTGAACCGGCGAGCCTGGGGCGACGGGCTGCACCACGTGGTCGACCCGGCCACCGGCGAGCCCGTCCGAGACGTGCTGGCCACCTGGGTGACGAGTGGTTCGTGCGCCGAGGCCGACGGTCTGGCCACCGCACTGTTCTTCGTCGAGCCGGCGCGGCTGGCGGCGGAGTTCGATTTCGACTACGTCCGGCTCCGGGCCGACCGGAGTGCCGACTTCTCCGACCGGCTGGACGGCGAGGTGTTCGGCTGAGGTGTCGGCTGAGGTGTCGGCTGAGGTGTCGGTGCTGCCGGCTCGGGCTGGGGTCGGCGGCGGGTCGGCTCAGCGCCAGACGGAGCGGTAGGCCCGGTAGCTCAGTTGGGGCAGTGACGCGTCGAACAGCAGCTCGCCGTCGGCGTCGAACTCGCTGATCCGCTGCTTGGTGCCCCAGCCGACCAGCACGTTGCCGTTGGGCAGGCGTTGGGCGTTGCCCATGGCCAGGGCGCTCAGCTGGTCCGGGTGGACGAAGCGGCGGAGCAGGGTGGTCGTCCGGGCGTGCTCGTCGAGGCGGAACCAGAGGATCTGGCTCTGCTTGCTGACCGTCACCGTGCCGTCGGTGCCGTTGTCGAACATCCGCAGCGTGGTGGCGTCCTCGTACTGGACGTCGTGCTGCCAGGCGAACGTGGCGCTGGCCGGGACGGCGAAGTCGCTGCGCTTGCCGCCGAAGCGCCAGATGACCTTGCCGGTGGTCGAGTCGACCTTGTAGACGCCCCAGGTGTGCCGGGCCGAGACGAGGTAGTGCCCGTCCGGGGTGGGCTTGATCGAGTTGATGTGGAAGTAGTCGTACGGCTCGGTCGCGGTGGTCGGGACGCCGGCGTGGCTCTCGTCGAGGTCGACGTGATCGAGGGACTCCCAGTGGAACAGGACGCGTCCGGTGGCGATGTCGATCTCTTCGAAGACGCCGTTCAGCACGGAGCCGTCGGCCGCCCCGCCCCGGTCGGAGAGATCCATCGAGGTCTTGACGTAGCTGACGATCAGGGCGGTGTTGTGGTCGGTCAGCAGGAACTCGTGCTCGTCGGGGCTGACGCCGTCGTGGGCGCCGATGGTCGCGATCACGGTGTGGTCGAGGTCGGCGATCACGTCCTGGCCGGCGGAGTAGGCCGCGAGCCCGGTGGTCGGCGACTCCCACCAGGTGATCACCGGCTTGCCCTGGTAGGTCTGCAGCCGGCAGTCGGCGTACGACTTCTGCCCGGTGGTCGCCCACAGCGTCTGCCCGGACGGGTCGGCGATCAGCGGCGCCGGAGCGGTCGTGCCCATGTCGGTCAGGAACAGATCGCCCGCGCCGACCTGGTCGCTGCTGCGCAGGACGGTGAACGCCGCGCCCCGCCCGGCCGTCTGGGTGGCGTGCGGACGGAGGGCGGTGGCGGCCCGCCGGACCGTCCCGCCGGCGGCGTAATCGGCGACGGCGCCCACACCGGCAACACCTGCCAGCGTGGCCGCCGTCGCGGTGAACAGGCGGCGCCGGCTCAGCCGGTGCCCTCCGGACGCCGGGGTAGGAGGACGGCCGTCGGGGTCGATCGGAGACTCAGCGCTGCTGCTCACTCAGTTGAGCATTCAGCTACCGCCTGGCTGCACCCTGAGCCCTTGCTGTGATTCGGCTGTCAGCCGGTGCCCGCTCGGGGCGGCGATACGCATTTCCCACACCCCAGCCCCGACGGCTACACTCGTTCATCGTTGTCCAGCAGGATCTCGGCCTCGGCCGTTGGTCGCGCCGGACGTCTGCACCCGTGGCTCAACGGATAGAGCATCTGACTACGGATCAGAAGGTTGGGGGTTCGAATCCCTCCGGGTGCGCAGTATTTGACCTAGTCAGCGGCATATTCTGAGTTGCCTCTCCCGCAGATCGGAAGTCAACGGGAGCCATTGACAGCAACGTGATCGAAGAGTTGGCCCTTGGAGGCAGCGACCATGAAGCTTCCCTGGCGACGTAGGCGCAGCGATACGTCCGAACCAGAGCCCGAATGCGACATCACTTTGATGAGCGAGTACGGCCTCGACATGCCACTCTGGGGCGCCGTCGGAAGCGACCAGGAGAAGGCTGCGACGTTCCTGGGCCTGTCCGCCGAGCTGACACGAGACCTGCTCGACTGGCAGGTCTCCTTCAAAGAGCACTGCGCAACGCTTAGCTGGGACAACCCGGCCAACGCCGATACTTACGCCACCCAGGGTCGTGCGCTTCTTCGCCGACTTCGCGAAGAGTTGCCCGGAAACACAATCGAACTGGATCTCTGGCCGCTCGACCCCGACTACATCACGCGCTGAGCTGTCGATCGTCACTCACCCTGACCTAGCGCCCGGTCCATGGCGTCCGCCGCTTCTCTCAACGCCGACGGCATCACATGGCTGTACAGATCAGTCGTGATCGCCAACTGCGCATGCCCCAGCACATCCATCACCACCCGGGCCGGCACACCCTGCGCCAACAACAACGACGCGCAGGTATGGCGCAGGTCGTGCAGCCGAGTCCGCCGAACGCCGGCCTTCGCGATCAGCTGATCGAAGTAGCGGCCGATATTGCGCGGATCAATCAGAGTCCCGATCGGAGTCGTGAACACCAACCCGGAATCCACCCACACCTCACCCAACGCCAACTGCGCCTCGAGCTGCCGGGTCCGATAAGCACGCAACACCCGAACCGACGTCGCCGGCAACGGAATCGTCCGCCGCGACCTGGCCGACTTCAGCGGACCGAACACCACCCCGTCCCGCAGACGCTGCACGTTCTGCCGGATGTGCACCAGACCGCCGTCCATATCGACATCGGACCAACGCAACGCCAACAGCTCACCCTTCCGCATGCCCAACGCCACCCCGACCGCGCACAGCGGGAACAGCGGCTCGTCCCGGATCGCCGCCAAGAACTGGTGAGCCTCCTCCGGTGACCACGGCTGTACCTCTACCCGCTCAAGCGCTGGAGCCCGGACGACCTTCGCCACATTCCGCTCAATCAACTCCTCACGCATCGCCTCACTCAACAGATTGCGCAGCACGCCATGCACGATCTGCACCGACCTGGGCCCGAGGCCGGCCGCAGTCTTCTCCGCCACCAGCCTGCGGACATGAGCCGGAACGCCGACATATCTCGAGCACGGCCGCGTCGTATGACCCCGGTCTGAGGACAGTGCTCCCGCCGTGGTGCCGTGAGTACTTTCCTTACTCGTTCAAGCTGGCTCGCTGCGCTCGCCTGATTGGGTGGGAGCCCCGCGCAGCACCTCCAGGCCCCGGCTCGCTGCGTTCGCCACCCCAGCAGACCCCCGCCCCGCGGGGCTCCCACCCAATCTCGCGTGGACACGCAGGCAACTATCAGCTCAATTTGCAGGGTCATGCTTCAAGGACGCTGGGGCTCCCGCCGATTCAGTTAAGATTGGGTCTTCTTTACCCTGTTGCTGGACTAACCACGAAGACTAGTGGCCAGCATTATTGCCGTGACCGCGTTTGGCCTGTTATACACCGACTGCGAAACTCCGTGCGCTGAAGCATGGCGAAGGAATATCCTTGGTGCCTGGGTTAGGTCTGTAGGCGACCAATATTGTCGATAGGCCGCCCATATCGGCCTGAAGACCCAAGCGGCTAAGGTCACCCATTGGTCTATCTGGGGCCGTGTGTAGCCTTTGCTTGCACTATTACTACGCAGCGCATTTCGAAAGTTTGGGTGCAGATCAAGCCGAAGCAGCGTGTCAATCACGTTTGCTGCCAATGCCTGAGCTGCCTCGACGTGTCCATCTCGCAACGCATCGATTGCTTTGCCGGTGAACTTAACACCAGCGCTTGGTTGAAGTTGCGCGAGCGCCTCATAACAGTCGACGCAAATGCCACGCCATCGGCTACTCAGCACTCTCCGACGACTAGAGTGGGACTCAGCGCTCAAGAGAATCTGCACTGTAGACGCTCTGGGTACCACGGCAAGGGGAATCCCCTGCCACAGCAGCTCTTCTACCAGATTTAGATTAATAGCATCTATGGACCGCCAGTTGGGCAGCAGCCCCAGCCTTGTCAGCTGCTTGCTGATGTGCCTCCACCAGCGAAGGTCTGGAAACATCAGCGCACGAGTGACCGCCAACAAGTTAGGTGACGCGAAGGTCCGCGCCATCTGCTCTGCTAGACGTTTCTGTTGTTCGACGATCGGATTGTGGAACGTTCTTAGTCCAGGGGCAAGCGATTGACTGATTTGCTCAGCTAGACGTTTCTGCTGTTCGACGATCGGGTTGTTGTACCTCATCAGTCCATGGGCAAGCGACTGACTGATTTGCTCAGCTAGACGTTTCTGTTGTTCGACGATCGGGTTGTTGTACCTCATCAGTCCATGGGCAAGCGACTGACTGATTTGCTCAGCTAGACGTTTCTGTTGTTCGACGATCGAGTTGTTGTACCTCATCAGTCCAGGGGCAAGCGACTGACTGATTTGCTGAGCGAATTGTCTCTGCTGACGTATAAACGATTCCATGTACAACAGTTTATTCAATATCTTATCCTCCACCCGAGTCACCACCATTCGCTGCAACTGTTACGAGTTTAGCCGTCGTCTGATCTGCGGGCGCAGTGCGAGCGGGTGCCACTGCTAAAGTTTAACGGATCGCTCTCGAGGTGCCGTGAACCTGCCCCTTTAACAGATCAGCTTCCAATTCTTGCACAACTGCCGACTGGTGTCTTCATCCCAAGCCTCGTATATCAACTTCGCTTCCCTGTGCTAAATTTACTGGCAAAGAGGACAACCGAGCGAATATGGATTGAGAGCCTTGAACCCTGGTAGTGCCGCGACATGCCCAATCTGTCAGGGAGCTGGGCCGCTGACGGATGAGGACATTCTGCCGACTTGGGCGAGAAAACAAATGCTGGCAGAATATCCTTCACTAGACAAAAATTCGACACCGCGGATTAAGATTCGCATTTGTAAAAAATGTAATGAGCGGATGGGAACTCAGATCGAGGTCCCTGCAGCCGTTCTCTTAAAGCCACTATTCACTGGCGCCGAGTCGGTGGTGAAAATCGACCAGCAGCAAATTCTTGCAAAGTGGATCTTCAAGGTTTCACTGTTAGAAGCGTTTGCCTCTTCTCGACCTGATAATTGGGGATACAGCAATCTCCGCCAGATTCTGCATAAGCTTGTAATAGCTGATCAGATTCCGTCCTGTATGGTGCGCCTAGGAACCAGGCACCTTGACGATGAAGAGGACGCGCTGCCGCGCAGATATACTGGTGATCTTCTTCCCGTTACGCAAATGCCACGGTCGGCGTACTTCGCGGTCAGTACTCATTTACACCTGGTCTGGGAGCTAGTTGTGGGTGTCGACCGCGAAATCTCCGGCTTTGCTCGGCGGACAGACTCTAAAACCCGATGGCTGCAGAGAGTTTGGCCTCCGCCTGGTGGCTCGGTCGACTTAAGCCAAACCGAACCACTGGCCTTAGGGCAGATCGAAGCAATGCGGCACGACTTCATGTCAAATCGAAAACTGCACCCGAATCTGGCCCATCCGCGGAGGCGGAATTACTGACAACGCACCATGAGGTCTTCTAAAACAGCTAGCGATGCATTATTAACTATGTCGGCGCACACAGCGGGTCGGCACGCCTGTATAGGTTGTGAGTCAACGTATATAAGGCAAGGCATCCGACCCAAGTTGAACGCCCCGCTAGAGAGAGATGCCCCCACTCAAGTCTTTGCCCAAGAACTCCGCTCAGCAGCGTGCCAGCCCCACCCTGCCCCTTACGACCCTGGGTCGACGCCGGAGGACCCAAGGGCTCTCACCAGCTATGCGGGCCAGATGCGTCGTTCCTCCGCTGGCGTCTGCTGCGAGGCCAGGCCGCACGCGTGTACCAAGTGGTGTACGAATTTGCCCCAGGTTGCCCGACGTCAGCTACCAAGAACCACAAGGCGCGAGCCTAGAGCAGCGCCAGCTAGCCGCCCGGATTATGCTCCCAACCTGGCAATCCAGGTCGGCCGGGACTGAGCCCGCCTTTTCACGATCAGAATGGACGTGTACGGACGCTTCCAAACCCTCTCGATGGTCCTGCGGATCAGAAGGTCCAGGCTCGGATCGTGCTGCCGGCCGCGCCCAGCGATGGTCAGCCTGAGCGTTGCCCAGGCTGGCCAGCTCAGCGCAGGGTCTGGAGCATCGGGCACTGGAAGGAGTCGCGGGCGGCGAGGCCGACGCGGTTCAGGTGGCCGAGGACGATGCCCCAGGCCGAGATCAGGTTGGTCTCGGTGTAGGTCACGTCGTGGCTGCGGCAGTGCTCGCGGACGAGACGGCGAGCCGCGGCGAGATGCGGGCGGGGCATGGACGGGAAGAGGTGGTGCTCGATCTGGTAGTTGAGCCCGCCCATCAGCACGGTGGCCCACCAGCCGCCGCTGACGTTGCGCGAAGTCCGGACCTGCTTGCTGAAGAAGTCGAGCCGCTCGTCCTTGCCCACGATCGTCATGCCGATGTGGTTGGGGGCGAAGGAGGCACCCATGTAGAGACCGAAGACGGCCAGCTGCACGCCGAGGAAGGCGAACGCCATGCCCAGCGGAAGCACGGCGAAGACGGCGGCGGGGTAGGCGATGCAGCGGACGGCGAGCACGGCCAGCTCGAGCCGGCGGCCCTTCTCGGTCCGGCTGCGCCACAGGATCATCGTCGACCGTGCGTGCAGGTTCAGCCCCTCCAGCAACAGCAGCGGGAAGAAGAAGATGCCCTGGTGCCGGGTGACCCAGCGCAGCACCCCGCGGGAGGCGGCGGCGTCCTCGGGCAGGAACGAGACGGTGTCGACCTCGATGTCCGGGTCCTTGCCGACCCGGTTCGGGTTGCCGTGATGCCGGCTGTGCTTGTCCATCCACCACGAGTAGCTGATCCCGACGAACACGACCGCGAGCAGCCAGCCGACCCGGTCGTTCGCCTTGCCCGAGTCGAGCACCTGACGGTGCGACGCCTCGTGACCGAGGAAGGCCAGTTGGGTCAGCAGCACGCCGAGCGCGCCGGCCATCAGCAACTGCAGCCACGACTCCTGCAGCAGGACGACACCGGTGACGACGCCGCCGAGGCCGAGCAGCAGCCCGACGAAGAGCATCAGATAGAACCAGCGCGTCCGGGCGAGCAGATCGTGATCCCGGATCTGCTGGGCCAGCGCGGTGTAGGTCTGCACCACCCGATTCGCGGCACGCGGGCGTCGGGCGGTGGGTGCATCAGCAGCAAGAACGGCGCCCATCGGGCACTCCGATCATTAGGGGCTCCATGGAACCGTGGTTGGCTTCTCGACCGAGAGAGGCAGCCAAAGGCTCCGACGATTCACGTCCCCCTGAGGATGGTTCCAGGCTAGCAGCGGACGCCTGAGAACACCCTGTTCGAGCATGTCGGTTCCCTTACGTCCGCCGGCCCGTCCGGACGCGTCGCGGATCCGTCGGCTCGGCTCGCTCAGCTCTCGGTCAACCGGTCCTGGATGCGGGCGTCGAGTTGGCGCTGCTCGTCGTGCAGCACCTCCACCGCGTGCCGAAGCTGCCGCAGCTCGTTGATCACCCGTCGGTGCCGCGCACGGCCGGAGACCACGTCGAAGACGCCGCGGCCGCGCTTGATCAGGCCGTCCAGGCGGCTCTCGGGCTCGCGCGGATCGAGCAGCTGCCGCAGGCCGCTCCGGTCGGCGGCGGCGATCAGGCGCAGGTGCTCCGGGGTCACCCCGGTCAGCTCGTCGGCGCCCACGTCGGTGACCAGCGGGTCGGCGAGCAGGGCCGAGAGCCGTTTCAGCGCAGGGTTGCCGACCTCCGGCTCAGCCCGGGTGATCGCCCGCAGATAGCCCTGGTGCAGGAGCAGCCGCGGCAGGACGAGGCTGCCGGCGATCCGGCGCCGCTCGTCGGCGTTCAACGGGCTCGAGCTCAGAGCGGCCAACATCACGGTCAGGATGCGTTCGTACTTCGCGATCAGCGCCGGCGGTTGGTTCGCGCGCATCGAGAGGTGACCGGGCTCGCTGGAATTCCCGCGGTGCAACGTCAGGTGGTAGTAGTCGTAGCCGCCCAGCATCAGGAACGTGGACGCGTGCACGATGAAGGAGAACGCGAAGGCCAGATCCTGGCCGGAGGGCAGGCGTTCGTCGAAGCGCAGCCCCTGACGCTCGATCTCGGCCCGGCGGAACACCTTGTGCACGGTCAACGTGGTCAGCGCCCGATCTCGCGACACCTCCTCCCGCGGACGTCCGGCGGTGAACACGGCGAGCCGGCCGTTCACCGCCACCTGGTTCAGCGCGATCCAGTCCACCGGCTGATCGCTCACCTCAGCGGCGACCCGCTCCAGCGTCAGGGTGGCGATCGTGTCGTCGGCGTCGACGAAGAACACGTACGCACCGGTGGCGGCCTCGAGGATCTTGTTGCGTGGACGGGCCGCGCCGCCGGAGTTGCTCGGCAGCCGGATCAGCCGGAAGAACCCCGGATCGCCCGCGAGGCTGCGCTCGAACTCCGCCAGGATCTGCAGCGTCTCCGGTTCGGTGCTGTGGTCGTCGGCGACGACGATCTCGTACCGATCGCGCGGCAGGGTGGAGCGCAGGACCGACTGCAGGCAGCTCCGAAGTAGCGATTTCCCGTTGTAGACCGGGATTCCGACGGTGATCAGCTTCGCTGATCCGGCCGGATCCACGGGGCGCTCAGGCTCGGACGTCATCGAGCGGACCTCCCGGTCTCGGCCGTGCGGCGGTGGCTCCGCCAGCGGCGAGCGTAGCGACACCGGTCGCGCCGAGGGCCCGGCGAACCCGCCCGGATCCCCAGTGTTCGCCCTCTGTTCACCGGACCTTCTACCAGGCCCGTCAGTGGCCGGACAGCGGATTCACCGTGACCGCACCGTGATTGCACAGGCGATTCCGGCTGCCTACGTTGATGCCCGTCCTCGACCCACCGGGTCCCGGAAATCGTTGCAGGTCAGCGATCCAGCTCACGGCCACCCGGTCGTCCGTCCAGCTCAGGAGTTCTGTCATGACCGTTCGATCCACCATCATCAAGCGCGCCGTCGGCGCGGTCGCCTCCGTCGGGATCGCCGGCGGCGTGCTGATCGGCGCCAGCGCCACCGCGCAGGCCGCGCCCGCCGTCTGGGACCGGGTCGCCGCCTGCGAGTCCGGCGGCAACTGGTCGATCAACACCGGCAACGGCTACTACGGCGGGCTGCAGTTCTCGGCCGCGACCTGGCGCGGCTACGGCGGCACCAGCTACGCCTCCCGGGCCGATCTGGCCACCAAGGCCCAGCAGATCGCCGTCGCCCAACGGGTGCTGGCCGGTCAGGGCCCCGGCGCCTGGCCGGTCTGCAGTGTCCGGGCCGGACTGACCCGGTCGAACGGTGGGGCGTCCAGCTCGGCCGCCGCGTCCGGCTCCTCCGCCAGCTCCAGCTCGTCCAGCTCCAGCACCAGCTCATCCGGCACCGCGTCGACCAGCAGCAGCTCGACCAAGGCCAGCACCTCGACCAGCACGCGCACCAGCACACGCGCCAGCACCGCCACCCGCTCGTCGACGAAGGCCACGGCGCAGCCAAGGCGCGAGCCGCACGTCACGCCTACCGCGCAAGCAAGCCCGCCGTCCGGACGACCGCGCTCAGGACGTCCGGGTCGAAGGCGACGGCCGCCAAGCGGGTTCCGGCCGGCGCGCACCACTGCCGGCCCAGCGCCTGACCACCGGCTGGCGCTGCTAGGCGTCGACCTGCAGCCGGTCCAGAAGACGCTGCGCCGCCGTGCGAAACGCCTGCACATCGGCCTCGCTCGGCGGTGCAGCCGTCACCAGTTCGATCTCGATGTCGGTCGGTCGACTCTCCGACGGCAGCGGCAGCCGGTCGACGGCGACCTGATAGCGGATCCGGTCACCGGGTTGGTCGGCCGCGCTCTGGCGCAGATCGACGTCCACTCGTTCGGTCGAGACTCCGGCCACCGTGGTCGGGGTGCGGGTGAGAGTTCCGCTTCGGCTGAGGACGGTCGCGTCCTCCTGGCTGACCCGCGCAGTGACGGTGCCGCCGTAGGCGCTCCAGGAGACGGAGATCAGGTCGTCGAAGTTGTTGAGCTCCTGGGCCGAGTCGGGCACCACGATCGCGTAGAGGTCGTCGGAGACGAGCTTCTCGCCCGACCCGACCTGGTCGTCGGAGAACGAACTGCCGCAGCCGGTCAGCAGCAGCACCCCGAACGTCGCGAGGGCGCTCCGGTGCCAATGCCGCATCGGTAAGTTTCCTGTCGTCGTCCTGGTGGCCACCGCAGCAGCGTAGTCAGAGCCGGGTGGTAGGAAACGAAGCGTGAAAACTCTGCCGATCGCCCATACCGACCTGAACGCCTCGAACGTCGTCCTCGGACTGATGCGGATCGCCGACCTCAGCGACGCCCAGATCGTCGAGCTGGTGGACGCCGCCCGCGAGGCCGGGATCAACTGCTTCGACCACGCCGACGTCTACGGCAACGAGACCCACGGCGCCGAGCGGCGCTGGGGCGACGCGCTCACCCTCTCCCCGGCCGACCGCGAGTCGATGATCATCCAGTCCAAGGCGGGCATCGCCGAGGGCTACTTCGACTTCTCCACCGAGCACATCGTCGAGGCGGTCGAGGGGTCCCTCGCCGCGTTGCGGACCGACTATCTCGACATCCTGTCTGCTGCACCGCCCGGACGCGCTGGTCGAGCCCGAAGAGGTGGCCGCGGCTTTCGACGCCCTGCACAGCTCGGGCAAGGTGCGTCACTTCGGTGTCTCCAACCACACGCCCTACCAGGTCGAACTGCTCAAGACCGCCGTCCGGCAGCCGCTGGTGGTCAACCAGGTGCAGCTGAGCATCACCCACGCGCCGATCATCGCCGCCGGGGTGGCCACCAACATGCAGGGCCTCGATCAGTCCGTCGACCGGGACAACGGCCTGCTCGACTACGCCCGGCTGAACCAGATCACGCTGCAGGCCTGGTCGCCGTTCCAGAAGGGCTTCTTCGACGGCGTCTTCCTCGGCGACCGGGAGACCCATCCCGAGCTGAACGACGCCCTGGACGAGATCGCCGAGGCCCACGGCATCACCCCGACCGGCGTCGCGGTCGCCTGGATCACCCGGCACCCGGCGGACATGCAGGTCGTCCTCGGCACCACCAAGCCCGACCGGGTGCGTGAGTCGGCCGCCGGCTCGGACGTCCGGCTGAGCCGGGCCGAGTGGTACCGGCTGTTCACCGCGGCCGGCTACATCGTCCCCTGATCGGGGTCGGGCCGGCCGGTCACCGCGAGCGGGTCAGCCGTCGCCGCACCGACCGGGCCGCTCGTCCGGGCTGTCGGACGGCCTGGCCGAGCATCGCGGCCGGCCGGCGCCGGAACGGCTCGACCGCCGCTCGGACGGCGGCGGCCTGTCGCTTGACGGCCTCCCGGCCGGCCTTGTCCAGGGCGATGTCGACGGCGGTGACCCGCAGATCCGAGGTGATCGCCGCCGCAGCGCTGAACAGGTCGTCGTAGGCCTCGCCGAGCTGGTCGAACTCGGCGTCCAACGCCCGGTCATCCGGATCGTCGACCAGCCGGTTCGACGCCGCCCAGGTGGCCTCGGCCAGCTCCCGCAGGTCACGGGGTGCCTCGATGTCGTCCCAGTCGGCCTGCACGTGCCGCAGCCCCGGCGTGATGAACTCGTCCACCGGGTGCGCGCTGCCCGGCTCCGGCTGGTCGAACGACAGACCGAGCGTGTCCTGGACCCGGTCGAGGACGGGGCGCCAGTCGGTGATCAGGTCGGTGTACCGGACGAAGACCCGGCGGTTCGACCTGGTCTGCCGCTCGTTCAGCAGGCTCACGTTGATCCAGCCGGCGACCTTGTTGATCGCGTAGGCCCGGGCCCGGGCCCGGTCGGCGTTGCGTCCGTAGTACTTCTCCCGGCTGCCGGCCACCTCGGCCGGGTGGCGCAGCGTCGTCAGGTATCGCGTGTCCAGGCCGCGATCGGCGGCAACCTGTCCCCACAGATCGTGCACCCAGACCGTCCGCGGATCCTTGATCGCGAGCTGGGAGGCCTGTTCGTGGCCGGACTCCTCGGCCAACCAGCGCTCCAACTCGGCCCTGATCCTGGCGTCGAGGACGGTCTGCACCCGGGCGACCGCCGCCGGATCCGGATCGAACTCGTAGGCGTGGGCCGAGGTCAGCAGCCGCTTGTGGAACTCCACCACCCAACGGGTCTCGAAGAAGCCGCGCGGGTTGCTGCGGTTGGCCTCGACCAGTGGGCCGGGGACGTGGACCCCGAGCGCGCTGCAGCGAGCCGGTGATGGCACTGGTGCCGCTGCGGCCGGGGCCGGAGACGATCACCAGGGGCTTGCCCGTGGATCCGGTTGCACCGGCATCCTGGGCGGTCTCGGTCTGACTGTTGTTGTGAGCATTGACGGCGGTACCCGCGGTTGACACTGACACATCTCCCTAGTCGACTGAGCGGAAGCTTAAGGCCAAGGCCTGTGTCTGATGATTACTCAGCTATGGAAACACTGTGGGGTGGTCTCGCCGGTCTGACCTCAGCTGTTGCGGAGCGCCTCGATCAGTTCGTCCTTGCTCATCTCTGAGCGGCCGTCGACGCCGATCTCCTGGGCCCGCTCGTACAGGTCGTCCTTGGTCCACTCGTCGTAGTCCTCGGAGTGGCCGCCCTTGCGTCCCACGGCACTGCGGGAGGAGTTCGCGGCGGCGTTGGCGATCCGGGCCGACTTCTGCTTGCTGTTTCCCTCGTCGCGCAACGCCTCGTACATCTCCGGGTCCTTGACGCTGGGTCCGGGATCCTCGCGGTCGGAATCGGACGTGGGGGACATCAGTCGCCCGGCCATTCGCCGGTCGCCTTGTTGAACACCGTCGCCCCGCCGCGATCCACTGCCGCCTTGACCACGGCGAAGATGGCACCCTCCAGGCCGGCCGAGATCAGGACCTTGGGCACCGAGTACTCCGACTGCAGGGCGTCCGGAGCGTCGTTCTCGCGATCGATCAGCTTCCAGATCCGCTTGAACACGGCGCCGGCGATCGCGGCCGCGGCCAGACTGCCGAGCAACCCGACGGGCTTGTAGACGATTTTCGCGAGATTGGCCATCGAAACTCCTGTCCGGGGGCGGTCCGGGATCGGCTGCGGACCGCTCGTGAGATCGCCTCAACCTACACCGGTCAGAACACCCGGTAGGGGCTGGCCGCGTCCGCCCGGAAGCTGAGCCCGTGGCCGGTGCTGTCCTCCGAGAGCTGCAGTGATCCCTCGACCGGATCCTCCGTCCCCGCGAACAGCTGTTGCTCGATGTCGACGTGGTCGCAGAACCACTCGGTGTGGCGCAGGTTGGGGATGGCGGCCAGGGCCGGGGCCACCTGGTAGGGCGCCCCGTGACCGGAGATGTCCAGGTTGTAGGCGGCCGCGACGGCGGCGATCCGCAGCAGTTCGGTGATCCCGCCGCACCTGGTCACGTCGACCTGGACGCAGTCGACGGCCTCTGCGGCGCACATCCGGCGGAAGTAGTCCAGGCTGAAGCCGTAACCGCCGGCCGCGACGTCGGCGCAGGACTGACTGCGGATGCGTTGCAGCCCGCTCAGGTCGTCCGAAGAGACCGGCTCCTCGAACCAGCGGACGTCCAGCTCGTCCAGCTTCTCGGCCATCCGGGACGCCTCGCCGATCGTGTAGGCACCGTTGGCCACCACGAACAGCTCGACCTCCGGGCCGACCACATCGCGGGCGAACCGGACCCGGGCCAGGTCGCGTCGGGTCTGTCGGCCCCACCGCTCGCCGACCCGGATCTTGACCCGCTCCAGGCCGAGCTTCTCCGTCCAGCCCAGCAGCTGGTCGCGCAGCTGGTCCTCGGAGTAGTTGACGAAGCCACCGGAGCCGTAGACCTCGATCCGGTCGCGGACCGAGCCGAGCAGGTAGTGCAGCGGCAACTCGAGCAGCCGGGCCTTCAGATCCCACAACGCGCAGTCGACGGCCGACAGGGCCATCGCGCCGATCCCGGGCCGGCCGATGTTGCGCAGGCTGATCACCAGATCGGCCCACAGCCGGGCGATGTCGGCCACCCGGTGCCCGATCAGCATCGGACCCATGGTCTGACGGATCAGGGCGGCCGTGGCCATCGAACCGTAGGTCCAGCCCGTGCCCACCTCGTCGCCGGCCCAGATCTGGACCAGGATCAGCGTGGTGTCCTTCCAGGCGAACGTCCCGTCGGCCTGGGGCGTGCGGGTCGGCAGGATGTAGGCCGACGACTCGACCTTCTGGATGGTCTTCACGGGGTTCACCGGGGCGGGGTGCTGAGACGCACGGCATCTCCTCGAGGCGGAAGGGGCAGGTCGGCGATCGGACGTCCGGTGCGCGACCGGAATCGCGCAAACGGTAGCCCATCGATCCCAAATTCGCTCCGTCTGAACAGAAATTCCTCGTTCGTCCCGCGTGGACGGCGTTTGGCCCCGCGAGCCGGGTGCGGTATGAAACAGGCCATGGCCACCTCGTCGGAGCGACCGCCGCAGCGGCCGGTGCCGACCAGGGCCATCGCCGTCGCGATCCTGATGGTGCTCGGCGCCGGCGCCGCCGTGCTGCTGGTCTACGCCATGCGCCAGGTCGTGGTCTGGCTGGTCGTCTCGGTCTTCTTCGCCGCCGCCCTCTACCCGGTGGTCAACTGGCTGCAGCGGGTCATGCCCTGGCACCGCCGGACGCCGGCCACCCTGATCGTCTTCCTGCTGGTGATCGTCGTCGGGGCCGGTCTGGTCACTCTGTTCGCGGTGCCGCTGGCCCAGCAGGGCGCGGCCTTCGCCGACCAGGTGCCGCAGCTGATCAGCGACGCCCGCGCCGGTCGGGGACCGATCGGACGGCTGCTGACCCGGACCCACGCGTTCGAGCTGCTGCAACGCAACCAGGCCCGGATCGAGTCCTTCGCGACCGGCCTCAGCACCCCGGCCGCAGGCATCCTGCGGGGCCTGGCCCTGGGTGTCGCCGGGGTGATCACGGTGTTCGTCCTGGCCCTGCTGATGGTGCTGGAGGGCCCGAAGATCATCCGCGGGGTGCTCGGCATGATCGACACCCCGGCCGCCCGGGCGCGGGTACGGCTGGTCGGCATCGACTGCTCCAAGGCGATCAACGGCTACGTCTTCGGCAACCTGTTGATGAGCGTCATCTGCGGGCTGCTCACCTTCTTGGTGCTGACCGTGATGGGGGTGCCGTTCGCCGGCCTGCTGGCCCTGTTCGTCGCCGTCACCGACCTGTTGCCCATCGTCGGCGCCGTGGCCGGCGGGCTGGTCGCGATCGCGGTCGCCGGCACCCACACCCTGGCCGCGGTGGTCGTCGTGGCGGCCTTCCTGGTCGCCTACCAGCAGGTGGAGAACCACATCCTGCAACCGGTGATCCTCTCCCGCACGGTCAAGCTCAACCCGCTGACCGTGGTGATCGCCTTCGTGGCCGGCTTCGAGCTGGCCGGGATCCTCGGCGCCCTGCTGGCCATCCCGGTGGCCGGGGTCGTCCAGGTGGTGATCCGGGATCTGTGGGCGGGGCGGCGGCGGCCGGTGGATCCGCCGCGTCCCGAGCCGATCGAGGCCGGCTCTTAAGCTGGTCCGGTGAGTGAACCAGCACAGACCCCGGCAAGACCCGCACGACGCAATCCGGTCGCCTGGGCCGATCCGATGCCCGATCCGGAGGTGCAGCGGGCCCTGGTGGTGACCGCTCACCCCGACGACGCCGACTTCGGCTCGGCCGGGACGATCGCGGGCTGGGTGAAGGCCGGCATCGAGGTCACCCAGCTGCTCTGCACCCGGGGCGAGCAGGGCGGCTTCGACGACACCGAGCGGGCCCAGATGCCGATCATCCGCGAACGCGAGCAGCGGGCCGCCTCGGCCGAGCTCGGGGTCAGCGACGTCCGGTTCCTGGACGGCTGGAGCGACGGCTGGCTCGAGCCCAGCTGGCAGCTGCAGAAGGCGATCGTGGCGGTGATCCGCGACGTCCGGCCGCAGCGGGTCCTGACCCAGTCCCCGCAGCGGATGCTGCAGCGGCTGCAGGCCTCCCACCCCGATCACCTGGCCGCCGGTGAGGCGACGGTGCGGGCGGTCTATCCGGCGGCCGAGAACCGGTTCGCCTGGCCCGAGCTGATCGAGCAGGGCCTGGACCCGTGGAAGGTCACCGAGTTGTGGTTGATGGCCCACGCCGAGACCTCGCACGTGGTCGACATCACCGACCGGTTCGACCGCAAGGTCGCCGCGCTGCGCGCCCACGCCTCTCAGACCGCGCACCTGGGCGACGGGCTGGAGGAGATGCTGACCGGCTGGAACGGCGCCAACGCCGAGCTGGCGGGGCTGCCCGAGGGGCATCTGGCCGAGACGTTCGCGGTCTCCCGGATCAACTGAGCGGACGCCGGCCGCCCCGGACGGCCGCCGGGCTCAGCCCCAGAACGTCCGGTGCGGGACGGACGCCTCGTCCTCCAGCATCGGTCCGACCACCTCGGTCGGACGTTGGCCGGCGCCGAAGACCTGTCGGCAGGGCAGAGCGAGCGTCGGATTCTCCGGGTGCGCACCGGTGATGGCCAGCAGGCTCGACTCGGCCAGCGCGTAGACCACCCGTCCGATGCCGGCCCAGTAGATGGCGCCGGCGCACATCGCGCAGGGTTCGCAGCTGGTGTAGAGGGTGCAGCCGGCCAGCCCGGCCGGGTCGAACCGGCCCGAGGCCAGTCGGACCAGGTTGGTCTCGGCGTGAGCGGTGACGTCGCCGTCGGTGACGACGGTGTTCTCCGCGCTCAGCACGACCGTCCCTGATGCGTCGGTGAGCAGGGCGCCGAACGGGTGGTTGCCATGCTCGACCGCCTGCTCGGCGACGGTGAAACACCGCCGCAGCAGTTCCGGCTCCTCGCTCACGAGGTGATTCCCGCCTCCGCACGGTCCTCATCGCCGATCGGGCGCCGATCGTGCGCGACCCGGATCGCGTAACCGACCAGGCAGATCACCGCGATCACGGCGAACAGGATGGCCAGGTTGAGCCCGTAGTTCTGCTCCAGCAGAGCCTTCGACGGGGGATAGCTGCGCTGCTTGATGAGCAGCGGGATCGCGATCGCGGTGACCAGGCCGGCCATGATCAGGCCGCCCTGGACGAAGCCGCGGGCGCGGCGGGGCAGCACCCGGTCGAGCACCGCCCCGACGGCGATGATCAGCGGCGACAGGATGCCGTCGTGGATGATCACCATCGCGGCCATCCAGATCGCGACGCTGATCAGGACGGGCCAGCCGACCTCGGTGAACAGCCGGCCGACGCCGTAGAGAACGCCCACGATCCCCAGCACAGCGAGGACGATCCGCCAGATCCGCATCACAGCACCTCGATCCGGTCGAGCCATTTGGTTTGCAGGACCCCGGCCCGGTTGGGCGAGATCAACCGCAGCGGATAGCCGTGATCGACGTCCAGCCGCTCGCCGTTGAGGTGGGTGGCCAGCAGCGCCTCCGACAGCTGCGGACCGAAGATCTCCGAGCTGTTGTAGCCGCCCTTCTGCAGCGAGTGCACCCGGACGGTCGAGTCGGCGTTGCCACCGGCCCGCTGGACGACCTCGAGCAGGCTCAGCCCGCGCCAGTCGGCGGCCACACTCCAGCCCTCGACGCAGGCGAGCGGGAACCGGCTCTCGTGTGCGGCCATCGCCTCCACCTCCTGGAGGGAGAGGGAGTAGCCCTGGGCACCCTTGACCTGCAGGGCCCAGTCGGCGTCCATCGCGGCCTCGCGCACCTTCGCCTGATCGGCGGTGCCGTTCACCGGAACGGCCTGCGGGCCCTTGCCGGCCTGCCGGATGGCCAGCAGCCCGACCGGTTCCAGCGGGGTGACGCTCTGGCCGGCCGAGGTGACCAGGACCAGGCCGACGCCGATCCCGCCGGCGGTCAACATGCCCCGCCGGCTGATCCCGGCCGGTTGCCGTCGATCCACCGGGCCGGTCGTCACCGGGGCGCCGGACGATGACTCGGGGGTCGGCTCCTCGGTCAGCACGTCACCGTCGGCCACCTTCGTCCGCAGGGCGGCGACGATGACGGGCAGCTTGACCGCGATGTGCAACAGCACCGAACCGGCGACCACGTAGGAGAGCAGATAGTGCACGTGGGTGAAGAACCACGGGAAGGCGTACCAGTTGATCGAGTTCAGGAAGCCGGTCACCAGCTGCAACAGCGTGGTCGCCACCAGCACCAGGATCGAGAGCCGCTCCAGCACCTTCACGACCGAGGTGATCGGCGGCCACTGGAACAGGTTCGGGTAGGCCGACCACAGCTTCAGCAACACCAGCGGGATCGCCGCCGTCCCGGCCAGGACGTGCAGACCCTGGGTCAGCCGGTAGCCCCAGACCGGGCTGGCCGGTTCGGGCAGCCACTGCCACGGACCGTACTGGTAGTGGCTGAGCAGGCCGGTGACGAAACAGATCCCGATCGCGATCCCCAGCAGCCGGCCGAGCCGAGCGGTGATCGCGGTCGAACGGACCGGGTTGGTGAAGCGGGGCCAGACAGGGGGACGGCGGTTCAGGCGCTCGAGCAATGCGGAAGCCACAGCCTAAGTCTGTCCTTTGCCGGCCGAAAACGGGTTACCGAAGTGTCACGAAAGGCTGACGAGTCTCCTGATGTCTGGCCGTGAGCCCCGCTCAGGAGGCCAGCGCGGCCTGGGCGGCGACGAAGGGCAGCCCGTGAGCGGCGGCTACCGGCTCGCTGGTCAGCGCACCGGCCAACGTGCTCAGCCCTGCAGCCAACGGCAGGCTCTGCCGGGCGGCATCGCTGACGCCGGCGTCGGCGACGGTGACCAGGTAGGGAAGCGTGGCCGAGGTCAGGGCCAGGGTGGACGTCCGCGCCACCGCGCCCGGGATGTTGGCCACGCAGTAGTGCACCACGCCCTCCTCGACGAACGTCGGCTCCGAGTGGGTGGTGGGCCGGCTGGTCTCGAAGCAGCCGCCCTGGTCGATGGCGATGTCGACGACCACGCTGCCCGGACGCATGCTGGCCACCATCTCGCGGGTCAGCAGCTTGGGCGCCCGTCGGCCGGGGATCAGCACCGCACCGATCACCACGTCGGAGTCGGCCACGTACTCGGCCAGTCGGGTCCGGTTCGGCACCACCAGATCGGCCCGGCCGCCGAAGATGTCGGAGAGGTAGGCCAACCGGGACGGGTTCGTGTCGAAGACCCGGACGATGGCCCGCATCCCGAGCGCGATCTTGGCCGCCTCGGTGCCGGAGACGCCGCCGCCGATGATCGTCACCTTGGCCGCCGGGGTGCCGGGCACCCCGCCGAGCAACAGCCCGGCGCCGCCGGCCGGGCTCTCCAGATGATGGGCGGCGGCCTGGACGGCGAGACGTCCGGCCACCTCGCTCATCGGGGTCAGCAGCGGCAGCCGTCCGTCCGGGGTCTGCACGGTCTCGTAGGCGATCGAGTCGATCCTGCGTTCGATCAGGAACTCGGTCAGTTCACGGTCCGCGGCCAGGTGCAGGTAGGTGAACAGCTGTTGGCCCTCACGGAAGCGGTGGTATTCGGCCGGCACCGGTTCCTTGACCTTGACGATCAGATCGGCCGCGGCGAAGACGGCGTCCGCGTCCGGCAGCACCTCGGCGCCGGCCTCGGCGAACTCGTCGTCGCTGAAGCGCGACCCCGCGCCGGCGCCGGCCTGGACCAGCACCCGGTGACCGTGGTGGACCAGTTCGGCCACCCCGTCCGGCTGCATGGCCACCCGGTTCTCGTTGTCCTTGATCTCGGTGGGAACTCCGACCACCAACGCCATCGCCCGTGCCGCCTCTCGTCTGGATAGCCTTCGGGACGACAGTAGCCGTCGCGGTTTCCCCTAGCCTGAGCGCATGTTCGACGGACTGCGTGAACAACTCGACCAACTCGGGTTCGGGCCGGCCCAGGTCATCCTTCCCGGCGATCCGGAACCGGGCGCCGCCGACCAGGGTGCGCTGCAGCTACGCCAGCAGGACGACGGCTGGCGGCTGGAGACGGTCGACTACGGCCAGGGGTACCCACTCGGGCAGGCCGAGGACGAGCAGGGCGCGAGCGAACTGGTGCTGTCCTACGTCTCCCGGCCGTTGCCGGACGTGCGCCGGTTGAGCGAGGCCGAGGCCGCCGAGCTGAGCCAGCGGGTGGCCGCCGGCTACTTCGACCTCCGCGACCGGGCGGCCGAGGCGGGCCCGGACGGCATGGTGATCGACCTGCCGCCGGATCTTCCCGTCGACCGGCTCGGCGCCCTCGACGGCGTCCACCTCTACCCGATCCGGACCCCGTTCGAACTGCGGTCGCTGCCGCCGAACGCCCTGCGCTCCAGGCTGTACACGTTTCTCACGACCGCCCCGGTGCGGGTCCGGGTGATCATCACCCCGCCGTGGTTCGGCCGGCCCGGCGGCGGTCTGCGCTACACCCTCCAGGTGCCCGAGGTCGGCGTCCGGGATCTGCTCGTCGGGGGCGACCTGCAGCAGGTCAGGATCAGCTGAGCCCGGGGGCGGCCTCCGGTCGATCAGGCGAAACCGGCGGGCGTTTTCAGGCTGAGCGAATCGGGCTCGTCGAAGGCGAAGTCCTCCGAGACCATCTTCTCGGCACCTTCGCGTGATTGCGCCATGCTTCACGCCGAAGAAGTAGAAGAGGAGGCCGATCACCGCGACGATCAGTGCGTCGAAATCCTCGGGCAGGATGTGCCGGGACGAGTCGCCGTAGTTGCCCAGATAGCCGAGCACGATGAGAGCGATCTGCCAGGACCAGAACCAGGCCGCCCACTGGAACCGGGCTCGGGTGACGTCGATGTTCTTGGCCCGGGCCAGCGCGGCGACGGCGAAGATCAGCTGGCCGATCAACAGGCCGACGGCCAGCTTCCAACTCGAATCGAAACCGCCCCAGTAGATGATCAGGGTGGCGAAGACGAACCCGAGCGGCAGCAGCACCTTGCGTGCCGGCGCCTTGTAGGGGTGCACCCGGTCCGGATCGTTCTTCAGCAGGGCTCCGAGGGCCACGGGTGCGTAGGCGTACATCACCGCCGTCCCGCCGGTGATCAGTCCGACCAGCTGCTGCCAACTCGGCGCCGGGGCCAGGAAGACCAGCCCGAAGGCGGTCGCGACCAGGATCGACCACATCGGCACGCCCCGCTTGGTGGTCTTGGTCAACGCGTTGGGCAGCCCCAGTGCGTAGGAGATCCGGGCGGTGGTGCCGACGTAGATCAGGCCGGTACCGCCGGGAGAGATGACCGCGTCCACGATCAGGATGACGGCCAGCCAGGCCACCCCGGAGTTGATGGCCAACGTGTAGTAGGGGCCGTAGTCACCGGTGCCGATCGGCTCGGCCCAGCCGTTGGCCAGCAGCGAGGCCGGGTCGAGGGCGCCGACGAAGGCGATCTCGAGGCCGATGTAGACGATGGCGCCGATCACCATGGCCAGGATGATCGCCTTGGCCACGTGCTTCTGCGGATCCTTGGACTCACCGGCCATCTGGGTGGCCTGCTCGAAGCCCTGCAGGGCGAAGACGACACCGGCAGGCAGCGCGGCGAAGACACCGTGGAAGCCGAACGGGAGGAAGCCGCCGTTGGCGGTGAAGTTGCCCGGATGGAAGCTGATGATCAACAACGTGATGATGGTCAGCACGGGCACGGCGATCTTCCACAACACGATGCCGGTGTTGCTGTCGGACATGAGTTTGCCGCCGCCGAGATTGATGGCGCAGAACAACAACATGAAGACGACGCCGACCACGATGCCCCGCACGGTGAGGTGCCCGTCGACGTCGACCATGTTGAAGTGCTCGTGGAACCAGCCGATCGAGCTGACGTAGCCCAGGGAGGCCTCGACCTCGAGCGGGGCGATGGCCACGGCCTGCAGATAGGTCGTCCAGCCGGCGGTGAAGCCGGCGAAGCTGCCGAAGGCGTAGTGCGGATAGCGGGAGGTGCCGCCCGCGACCGGATAGGCGGCGCCGAGGTCGGCGTGGATCAGGGCCAGCACCATCAGCATGATCACCGCCAGCACCCAGGTGATCAGCGAACCGCCGCCGGCGAAACTGGCGGCGGTCAGTGCACCGAGCAACCAGCCCGATCCGATGATCGAGCCGAGGGAGACGAAGGCCAGACCCCAGAAGCCGACGTTGCGGTTGAGCTGTTTCTCTCCGGTGACGACTGCTGGGTCGTCCACGACTGCGGCCATCGAGGCCTCCTTCGATCAGGCGCGTTTCAGGTTCCGGCGGAACCCACCGGATGAGAACGAAACCTAGACCTCAAGCGGTTGCGCTGGCCAGAGCCGAAACACGACGGTCACCCGGAGGGCGGCGCCGTAACCTGATCTGCACCGCTTGCTCAGGCTCCGCTCAGCAAAGTCAGCGTCCGTCCTCGACGATCACCCGGGCGTCCATCAGTTCGCCGAGGCGTCGGACGATCCGCACCCCCGGTTCACCGGCCGGCCCCCACGGCGCGGTGGCCTCGGTCAACCAGAGCTCGGCGAACGGGGGCGCCGGAAAGCCCGTCAGCTGCTCCAGATCCCACCGGTCGTCCAGCTTGCGGGAGAGTTCGACGGTGAGCACCGCCACGTTCGCGGTGTCGACCAGCTGAACCGCCCAGTCGCCCAGGACGGAGCGGGGCACCAAGGTGGCGTCCACCTCCGATCCGGCCCGGACCAGCAGGGCGGCGTCCAGGGGCCGACCCGAACTCAGCGACATCTCACGCGGCATCGGGATCTCCTCGTCGAGCGGCCGGCGCGACCAGCCGGCCCTGGGTGTTGGCCACCTGCACGATCCGCCGGTCCTTGCCCCGGCGGATCAGTTGCGCCCGGCCGGGCAGCATCTGCTCGGCATAGACACCGGGCACCACCGGACCCTCGCCCCGGTCGCCCGACATCAGCAGCAGGCTGCCGCCGGTGTCCCGCAGGGTCTGTAGGCCGACGTCGAACATCGCCCGGCTGACCCCGGCCACCGGCCTGGTCAGCAGGACGTGGAGCTTCAGGTCCCGGGCGGAGGGCAGGTAGGGCAGCAGCGGCGCGAGCGGTTCGTTGCCGCCGGAGGAGAAGATGTCGAAGTCGTCGGCCACCACCACGATCCGCGGTCCCTCGGCAACCCCCACCCTGGGTACGGCCGGGGTGCCGCTCTCGGCGTCGCCGCCGGCCCGGCTCGGGTTCAGCCGGCCCTCCAGCTCCTGTGCGATGGCCGCGGACAGAGCCCCGGGCGAGCCCGCTGGTCGAGGCGTGCCCACCGAGATAGGCATCCGGGACCTCGCCGGCGATGTCGCCGCGCAGGTCCATCACCGCGATCACCAGCTCGTCGGCGGTGTAGCGCTCCAACAGGCCGCGGATCAGGGTGCGCAGCAGCGTGGTCTTACCCGATCCGGAATCGCCGAACACGAGCAGGTGCTGATCGGCGCCGTCCAGCTCGAGCAGCGGCCGGCTCCATCGTGTCCTGCCGGAGTCCGAACGGCACGGCGTCAGGTTCGTCGAAGGCGTCCGGGAGCTCGGCAGGGTCCAGGCTGGCGGGCAGCAGCCGGATCGGTGCCGCAGACGGCCCTTCCCAGCCGCTGGCCGAGCGGTCGGCCAGTCCTCCAGCGCGGTGCCGAGATCGTCGTCGGCCACGTCGTCGAGCACCGGCAACGCGATCTGGCCGAACAGGCCGTCCTCGGTCAGCACCCGGCCGGGCTGGTCGGCCCGCAGCACGGCGTTCAGCTTGCGGCCGATGCTCGAGTCCGCCGGGTCGTTCAGGCGCAGCTCCAGCCGGGTGCCGATCAGCGGTTGCTGGTTCATCCGGATGTCGTTCCAGCGGGTCATCCCGAGAGCGACGTGGATGCCGAAACTGCCGCCGCGCTGGATCAGGTCGAACAGTCGTTCCTCCAGCTGCTCGAACTCGGTCCGCAGCTGGGAAACGCCGTCGATCAGCAGCACCACCTCGGCCGAGATCAGCTCCGGGACCCGTCCGGCCGCGTGCTGGCCGCGCAGCACGGCGAACGAGTCGATACCGCGGTCCCGGAAGACCGTCTCCCGCACCGCCAGCATCGCGGCCAGCTCCTCCAGCAGCCGGAGCAGCCGGTCCGGGTCGGCGCGGGTCGCCACCCCGCCGACGTGCGGGAACCCCTCGATGCCGGCGCAGCCCACCACCGGTGAGGTCCATCCCGTAGATGCTGATCTCGCGCGGCGTGTGCGTGAGGGCCATCGACGCGGCCACCGTGCGCAGGAAGGTGGACCGTCCGGTCCCCGGGGCACCGATGACGGCCACGTGCCCCCCGGACCGGGACAGATCGAGCAGCCAGGGCTGCTGGCGCTGCCGGACCGGGTCGTCGAGCAGCCCGATCGGGATCTGCAGTGGTCCGGACCCGCCGGTGGACGTCCTGGTCTCGTCCGGGATGACCCGGGCCAGGGCGAGCCGCTCCGGCAGCGGCGGCAGCCAGACCGGACTGACCGCGCGATCGGCCGTCCCGTTCTGCAGCCGGTCGACGCAGGCCACCACCAACGGGCGCCCGACCATCGGAGCGGTCAGCTCCAGTTCGTGGTCGGCCTCGGCCGGATCGCCCTGATCCCGCTGCACGGTGTTGAACGGTGGCAGCAGCAACGGCTCGCGATGTTCGCTCGGCTGCGTCTCACGATCGCGCTCCAGGTCGCTGGCCGGGCCCGGAGACGTAGCCGGAGCGGAACCGCCGGTAGACCGAGGTGTCGACCTTCAGATAGCCGTAGCCGGGGATGGCCGGCAGGTGGAAGGCGTCCGTGGTGTCCAGGACGACGTTGGACTCGGCCTCGGAGAAGGTCCGCAGGCCGATCCGGTAGGACAGGTAGGTGTCCAGCCCGCGCAGCTTGCCGGACTCGATCCGCTGGCTGGACAGCAGCAGGTGCACCCCGATCGAGCGGCCGATCCGCCCGATCTGGATCAGCAGCTCCACGAATTCGGGCTCGGCGGTGAGCAGTTCGCCGAACTCGTCGATCACCACGAACAGGTGGGGCATCGGGGCCAACGCCGGCCCGCCCGTCCGGGCCCGTTCGGCCCGCAGCGGCCCGGTAGTGGCTGATCGACGGCGACGAGCCGGCGTCGCGCAGCAGCTCCTGACGGCGGACCACCTCGCCGGCGATGCTGCTGCGGGCCCGGGTGGGTCAGCTGGGCGTCGTCGGCCAGGTTGTCGATCACGCCGGCGACGTGCGGCAGCGCGGCGAACGGCGCGAACGCGGCGCCGCCCTTGTAGTCGACCAGCACCATGCTAGGTCCTCGGGCGGGTGGGAGAGCGCCAGCGCCAGCACCAGGGTGCGCAACATCTCGCGACTTGCCCGACCCGGTGGCGCCGATGCAGATGCCGTGCGGCCCCATCCCCAGTTCGGCGGACTCCTTCAGATCCAGCAGGATCGGTGCTCCGTAGTCGTCGACGCCGATCGGCACCCGCAGGAAGTCCCGGGACGAGCGGGGTTGCCAGCGGTCCGGGCCGACCTGGTTCAGCCGCTCGATCCCCAGCAGCTGGGTGATCTCGATACTCTCGGCCGAGTCCACCTCCTCCCGCTCGGTCAGGCTGAGCCGGAGCGGGGCCAGGCTGCGGGCGACGGCACCGAAGATGTCGGCCGAGGGTTGGTCCAGGGTGACCTGCTGGGCCGGACGAGGTCGCTCCTCGTCCCCGACCGGCCGGCTGTCGGTCACCACCGCCGACGGCGTCGCCCCGCCGTCCGCCCCGCCGCCCGCACCGGCGTCCGGCGCCTCTTCCGTCCGGTCCGCTTCCGAGGTCGGGTCCACCTCCGAGGTCGTTCGGGCCCCGACGCTCGCCGACGGTGAGCCGGATCTGCACGTCGGACGGTTCGTGCAGCCGGTCGCTCAACAGGTGCACCATGGTGATCTGGAGATCGGTCAGGCCGAGGTCGGCGTCCGGGATCGGCAGGCTCGAGGCGAGCTGTCCGTGGTCGTCGCAGAACACCACCAGCCGGGCGTTGGGAGTGGCCACGGCGGTGCCGATGCTGCGTTTGGACATCGCGGCGAGCTGGGCCCGGTCGGCCAGCTCGCCGCCCAGCACCCGGACCAGATCGGGCATCGAGGCCGCCACCCGGCGGGCCGGGACCCGGCCGTCCAGCAACTTCTCGTCGACGGTGTGGGGCAGCAGGTCGAACCCCTCCCAGTCAGCGGCCCGCTCCTCGGCGAACAGTGCGGCCAGCAACAGGTCGTCCGGGGAATGCAGGGCCGCCAGCTGCACGATCATCGCCCGGGCCACGCCGAGCACCACCTCCCGGTCGCCGATCAGCGCGACCTGGCCGGCACCGTCCAGACCGAGGGTGACCGGGACGCCGAGCACGGAGGCGTAGTGCTCGGTCAGGGCCTCGACCTCGGCCAGCATGATCGGGTCGTGCGGCCGGACCGGGTTCTCCGCCGGCGGCACCTTGAGGTCGAACCAACCCACGTCGCCGACCCCGACCCGGACCCGGAGGAAGTCGGCATGGGACCGCCGCCGCTCCCACAACCGGCCCGGGTCGCGGACCAGTTCCAGCAGGGCCGCGGGTTCGGGGTCCAGGTTGGCCGCCTGCTCGCGCACCGACCGGGCCTTGGCCCGCAGCTCGGAGCGCACCCGCTCCAGATAGTCCAGATAGAGCTCTCGCTGCGTCCGCCGGCTGCGGGCCGCCTGGCCGCGCTGACTGAACGCGAATCCGACGCCGCCGACCAGGGCCACCACCAGCAGGACGGCGCCCACCACCAGGTAGAGCGGGTTGCTGTTGCGCAGCACCACGATCATGGTCACCGAGGACAGCGCCCCGAGCACCGGCAGCAGGGTGTGCAGTGCCTGACCGCCGACCTGGCCGTCGGTCATCGCCGGCGGGGCCGAGATGGTCTCGGTTTCGGCCGGGGTGGTCGGCCGGGTGATCCGGGTCGGCCGGTGGACCAGGTGGGACGTCACGGCCCCACCGCCGCACCGGGTCGCCGCGGGGCGCCGTCCAGCCCGTCGGGGCGGGTCACCGGAACTTGCCGATCAGCTCGGTGAACAGACCGAAGGAGCCGAGCAGCAACGGGGCCAGCGAGATCACGGCCAGGGCCTCGATCAGGTTGCCCAGGCGCCGGAGCCGGGCCCGGTGATGCTCGGCCGGACGCACCCCGGCGCCGATCGCGACGACGATCACGGCAGCGATGAGCAGCGCGGCGATGTGTTGGGCGGTGAAGGCGGGCCGGTGGGCCAGGACCGCCACCGCGGCGGCCGCCCCCGCGGCCAGCCCGAGCGCGAACTGCTGCACGATCAACGGGAACGACCGGGTCCGGAGCGCGGTCACGGTGATGCCGACCAGACCGAGGACCACCGTCCACCGGTTCGTCGAGGAGACCAGGACGGCCGCGGTCCCGGCCAGCGGCAGGGCCACGGCGACGGTGGACCAGCTGAGCGTGCGGTAGGCGGCGGTGACGGTCAACAGCACCTGCGGCCGCCGGCTGGGACGACCCGCCAGGACCTGATCGTCCAGGCCGGTCAGCCCGGAGGCGGAAAGGGCGTACCAGGGCAACAGCCCGCAGACCACGACGGCGGCGACCAGCCCGATGGAGGCGGCCCGGTCACCGCGCAGTCCGGCTGCGGCCAGAGCCAGCGGCAGCACGATCAGGACGGCGCCGAGCAGCGCCCCGGGAACAGCCGGTTGCACCCCCAGTCCGACTCCCACGCCGACCCCCAGGACGACCCAGACCAGCACGGCTGCACCGGCGGCCCACAGCCACCGCTCCGATCCGGCGGTGAGCCCCGCCGGGACGGCCCGGCCGACCAGGACGCGGGCGACCGGTACGGCCGCTCCGGCCGCGGCCGCGGTGCAGGCGATGGTGAGCCAGCGCCCACCGGTCAGGCCGAGCCGACCGGCCCGGCCGGCGATCACGCCGACCAGACAGAGCAGGGCCAGGACGGCGATGCCGATCGCAGCGCTCAGCGGATGGACCAGCAGGGCGAGGCCACTACCGGCGCCGATGGTGACCGCGGCCAGCGAATGCCGGGCGACAGCCGACCACAACCCGTCCCGATCGGCGTAGGAGTCGCCGACCACATCGGTGACGTCGGCGACCTCGGGCGGCGGTGGCGAGTCCTCGTGGCGGAGCAACCGGAGCAGTTCACCGTCGCCCAGCCGTTGTTCGGCAGCCGTCAGGCCGGCATCGACCTGCTCACCGGTCAGCCGGACCAGGGCCAGCGGCCGCGCGACCGGCCCGGTCGGCTCCTCCAGCAGCTCCATCAGCCGGGGCAGCAGACCGCCCAGCGCCTCGTCGTCGGGCACCACGACCTCGGCCCGTCGCAGACTCCCGACGACGGTCAGTCGGGTGAAGCCGTTCACGGTGCCTCCCGCGCGATCAGGTCGTCGACGGCCAACCCGAGCGGGTCGGCGGTGCCGCTCCGGGTTGCGGTCAACCCGAGCGAGCCGGGTCGTTGCAGGTCGGCGGTGCTGTCGGAGGCGGTCAGGGTCCAGTCCTGTGGTTCGCTCCCGCCGCCCTGCCAGACCTTGGCCCGCAGCGTGGTCGGAGCGGTGCCGATCACCTGCAACCGGACCGAGATCGGCGTCGGCTGGTCGGGCTGCTGATCCGAGTCGGCGAACAGGATCAGGGTGGGGGACAGCTGTTGTCGGCCGCTGTCGCTCTGGTCGACCTGATCGGGCTGGGCGACCCGGATCAGGGCCAGGGAGACCGACCCGTCCGAACGCAGCCGCAGCGACAGCCGGTAGTCCTGGGTCGAACTGACCCGCCGCCCGAAAACGTCGACCGCGACCGTCCCCCGGTCGGGTGAGGTGGTCCTGCGCAGGGCCAGCTGCAGATCCGTCCGGTCCTGCAGGATGCCGGGCAGGTAAGCGCCCTGCGGCCCGGAACCGGTGAGCGCGATCGTGCCGGAGCCGGCCCGGACGCCGTAGGCGCCCGCCGGGCCCAGGACCGTCCAACGACCACCGCGTTGAGCGGTGCCCCACCCGCCGGAGACGGTCCGATCGAAGGTGTCGGAAACCGAGATGGCGCCGGTGGCCGGGCCCTGGGCGGCCTGCACCCGGGCCTGTTCGGCCTGCCGGCCGAGCAGGCCGGAGACGAAGGAGAAGCCGACACACCCTGCACAGACCACGGCGGCCAGGACGATGCCGCCCACCAACCGGCGGACGTTGTCGTTGGTCACCCGGCGCTCGGTCAGCTTGCCGTACACGAACGCGGAGGTCAGCCGGGCCCGGTGGGTCTTGACCGTCTCCAGCAGGATCAGGTCGCGATTACTCATCGGCCCGCCCTGCCGGCCGGTCCAGTTGGGCGGCCCGCAGGCCGAGCAGCTCGGCGCCCAGGTCGCCGCCGAGCCCGCCGCCCAGCTCGTTACCGGGGCCACCGCCGGGTGCGGCGTCGGGGTCGGACTCGCTGAGCCGGGCGAGGACGGCGTCCAGCCGGAGCCAGGCCTCGGGCTCGAGCTCGCCGAGGTCGAACAACAGGGCCGGAATCCGCGGACGTCCCACACTCTGCGCCCCGAACTGCTCGCTCATCCGGTCCGGATCGAGGCCGAAGCTGCGGACGCCCGGAGCGCCGACCAGCAGAGCCAGCGGGATCGGCGGGGCGCTGAGGTAGGGCGGCACCAGCAGGTCGGCCGGTCCGGGGCGCAGCAGCAGCAGGGCGACCAGCGGCATCTGGGTCTCGGCCAGACCGGCGAGACCGGACGACAACGCGGTCCGCAGCCGGTTCAATTCCTCCGGGGACGGCCGACCGACGGCGACCGTGGCCTGCACCACTTCCTCCACCCCGTTCCTGGTCCGCCGGCCGCTGATGCTGGCCCGGATCCCGGGGCCGGCGACGAAGACGGTCGCCTCGTCGGGCATCTCGGAGCGGATCAGGTCGGTCAGGGCAGCCGGGTTCCACCGGGCGCTCGCCGGTTCGTGCGGGCCCCAGACCAGCTGGGCGGAGTCACCGAGCACCACCGGTTCCCCGGGCCGGCTCGCCGGTCCGTCGGCAAGACCCCGGCGGACGGCGGTGTGAAGACGCTCCAACGCCGCCCCGAGGGTGGTGGACTCCCGGGCCGGGTGGCGCAGGGTCATCATCACGCTGAGCTGGAAGGTCTGGTCGGGCAGCGGTCGAAGGTAGTTGACCGACACCTCGTCCAGTTCGCGTGGCGGGGCCGGCGCCCACACGTCCTCGATCCGCTCGAGGCGCCGTCCGTCGAACCCGTTGCGCAGGGCTCCGGTCGTCTCCCGGACCACCCAGACGCCGCCGGCCAGCCGCCACACCCTGGCGAAGCTCGGGGTCAGGCGACTGAGTTCGTCCGAGATCAGGACCGGGCGGGCCTCGTCCCGGAGCGCCGTGGCCAGGAAGCTGAGCCGCATCGGGTTCAGGTGCACCACCCGGCTGCGGGTCTCGGTGGCCACCCAGGCCGCTCCGTCGGGGGTGGTTCCGACCCGGTCCGCCAGCGGGTGCCCGATCTGGGTGACCGGGACGTCGCGGAAGGCGAAATCGGTCATCGACTGCTTGTCATCGGCCACCGCTCAGCAGCCGTTCAGCAGCCGTCGGGGGTCGGGAACCGAACGGTCGTGCCGGCGCAGCGCACCGGAGAGCGTCGTGCGCACCGGACTCCTTTCGCGTTCCCCGGACTGTCGCCGGGACCGGCCGTCGGGACGGGCCCAACCTAACCGACCACAGGCTCAGACGGCAGTCTGTCGAAGCAACCTGCCGGGGCGGTATCGCGCAGAAAAGTTACCGAATAGTGAGATATGTCCACATTTTTCCCAACCGACCGGGTGGAGTGACCCGAAACATCATTAGCGTGGTCCTACTGATGGATCAATCCGCCGGTTCGGAGCCGGCGACCCACGAGAGGTGATGAGATGCCCCGCTACGAAATGGGCGAAGAGACGCTGTCGACCCTGACGCGGCAGACGTCGAGCGCGAACCAGAACCTGGGTGCGCTGGTCCGGAAGCTGGCTGCCGCCGCCGATCCGATCGAGAAGGACTTCCAGGGGGCCGGGAAGGTGGCCTTCATGCAGTTGAAGTCGCACACCGACGAGATCGCCAACGCCCTGAACAGCGGACTGACCTCCGTGCTGCGCGGGGTCGGCGGCATGGACAAGGCTTTCGTCCAGGGCGAGCAGCAGCAGGCCGACGAGACCCGCTCCCTGATGGCGTCGGCCAACTTCGAGGCCGCCCGCTTCGGGAACCGCGGCTGACGCCCCGGCGTCCAAGCCACCGACCTTCCCGTTCACCCGTTTTCATCCTGAAGGAGCTTGACCGTGGTCTTCACCAATGAGCGTGCCTACAACACCGATTCCTCCGCTGATGCCCAGACCCTGTTCATGCAGCGGGCCGACGAGCTGGAGTCCTTGCTCGACCTGCGCGAGAAGGAGGTCCGGGCGGCCATGGCGCACTACATGGCGACCGGCGTCTCCGAGCAGTACCAGGGCGTCGAGCAGAAGTGGCTGGCCGCGGCCCGCGAGGTCCGGACCATCATCCGGACCTGCCGGCAGTCGCTGGTCCAGAACGACCAGTCGGCGGACACGGCCCTGAAGCAGGCCGGCAGCGCCGTGGCCAACATCATCTGACGACTCACCTCACTCGAGGTCGGAACCAGGGGACAGCTGTGCCTGAATACCGAATCAACCCGTCCGGGGTGAGTAAGACCCTGAAGGCGGTCTCGAAGGACGCTGAAGGCTTCGCGTCCGATCTGAAGCCGCTACAAGGTGACGTCACCGCTGCGGCGTCCGCCTGCGGGGGCAGTGGGGCCATCGTCCCCGCGCTGCAGACTCTCTTCACCTTCGAGAGCAAGAACCTGCAGGCGATGGCGCATCAGGTCGAGTCGTGCCTGACCGGTGCGGCCCTGGCCGCGACGGCCTACGTCCACGGAGACGACGAGATGGTGCAGAACGCCCAGCGGAACGCCGCAGCGGCCAAGATCAGCAGCATCCCGAATAAGTGGCTGCCCCAGCGTTGAGTTGAGGCGAGAGGACATCTGAGATGGCATCACCGATCAACGTCAGCGGGGCGCTGCCGGGCGACAACATGGACCCGGAGGCGATCGACGCCGCAGCCGGAGACATCAAGACGGTGGGCGGCAACGTCAGCAAGCGCGGCGGGACGGTCTACACCGCCTGGCAGGGCCTGTCGGGGTCCTACCACGCACCGGAGCAGGCCCGGTTGCTCACCTCGATGACCCCGGCCAAGAACCAGGCGGACTTCTTCGAGACCGACATGACGACGGCTGCCTCGGCGCTCACGACCTTCGCCTCGGAGGTGCGGGTGATCAAGGCCGCCGTGGCCAAGATCAAGTCCGATGCCCAGGCGTTCCTCGGCACCATCCACGACGGCAAGGTGACGGTGCAGAACAACGCCGGCTACCAGCCCTACGGGTCGGGCTACCAGCTCAGTTCGTCCACCGAGGAGGACTGGGACTCCGATCAGGGTCGGGTGGACACCAACAACGGCCTGATCCACCGGATGAACGACCAGCAGGAGGCACTCTGGGCCGCCGAGCGCCGATGCGCGAACTCGCTGAACGCGATCTCGGGGGCCAAGGCGATCACCGCGGCCGATCCCCGGACCGGCAAGGGTGGTTACGGCTACACCGATCTGCCCGACAACGCCGAGACGCCGTGGGGCCACGCGGTGGAGCGCAAGGAGGGTTGCGGCGAGAGCATCGTGAAGGGCGTCTTCGTCGACGGCCTGTGGAACGGGCTGGTGCAAGGCGTCACGTCGCTGGCCGGATTCAGCTGGAGCGGACCGGACGGAATCGGTTTCCACTGGGACACCTTCAAGAACACCTGGGTGGGGTTGGCGCACCTGGCCACCGCACCCGGTCCGTTGACCATGGCCCTGATGCCCCTGCTGCCCAAGGGCGTGCAGGACTGGGAGAACGAGAGCACCAAGACCGCGAACAGCTTCGTGGCCGGTCTGGTCGGCATCGACCCCTACGCCAAGGATCCGTTGGCGGCCTGGCACAAGAACGGCGTCCGTACGGCCGCGTCGTCGGTGTTCAACATCGCCACCCTCGTGGTGCCGGAGACGAAGGTCGGCAATCTCGGCAAGGCCGGCGACGTCGGCAGGGTCGCCGAAGGGGCAGGAAGATTGGGCCGGGTGATCGACCTGGCCACGGACGGCGCGAGGTGGATGAAGGGCGTCACCCTCGACGGGCTCAGCCGGATCACCGGCAAGTTCGGCGACTTCGGCAAGACCTTCCGGTTCGGCGACGACGTCAAGATCCCGAAGGTCGACGAGGACGGGATCGGTACCGGGAACACCAACCTCGGTGGTCACGACCACGCCGACGCGCCGCCGGCCCGCACAGACACGGGCGCCAGCGGGCACTGGCGATCACGGGACGGGCGATCACACGGGACGGGCGATCAACCGGCACGGGTGATCACACAGGCACCGGCGATCACGGGACCGGCGATCACGGCACGGGTCAGCACGGGGAGCAGCGACGCAGGCGATCAAAGGGTGAGTCCACCCCGCACACCATGCCGGTGATGGCAACGGATACGCACATGACGGGCCGCTCGGGCGGACAAAGCCGGCCGAGCACACCAGGCGGTGAACGACGCGGAACGAGTCTGGCCAATCAGATGGGGGTCGACACGAAGGATCTGACGGTTAACAAGTTCCCTGAGACCTTGATCCGCCTGGAGGAGAAGGCGACAACCCCGGCAGACTTCGACCGGATCGATTCGCTTCAGCAGGCGGTTGACCACGAGCGAGTCTCCTCGCGGGACTTGAACCGGGCCAGCGAAAATCTCGGCACCACCGCGGCTCGGGACTACTTGAAGTCGCAGGGTGACGACGTGATCGTCGGGGACCACAGCCACCCGGGCAAGCCGGGCACGCTGGACAACATCGGGCTGAGCCATGACCACGCGACACTGACGGTCGTCGAGGCCAAAGGCGGCGACGGGTCTAGGCTGGGCACCGGATGGTCGATGGGGTCAAGACTCAGCAGGGTTCCACGACTTATCTGAATGATCTTGCTTCATCGTGACCCGGACCTGAAGCACTTATCTGCAGGAGCACCCGGATCTGGCCCGTCGATCGTCGACGGCCGGACGACAGATCAAGCACGACATCCTGCCGGATCTGCAAAAGCGGCCGACTCCAGGTGACATCGTTCAAGCTCAACCTGTCCGACCTACATCTGGACGATTTGCTCGACAGCACCGCTGTCGGGGGACGAAAGTAGGGTGAGAATTTTGAGCGGAGTGTATGGCAAGTTCGCGGACGCGTTTCGTGGAACTTGGCAGAGTGGTTGGCTTCCTGGGCCTGGCCGGTCGATGAGGAGGGGGCCAGGAGCTCTGCCTGAGGGGCGATGGCTGGACGCTGGTGCATCAAGAAGACCGCCGGGGGTGGCGTTTACGACACTGGGTTGACAGACGAGCGGGCTTGGGCGTCTTTCCGGGTCTCAGACGACGAATTGCGCGATGTCAGCATCAGGACCGCGTTCTGACGAGACGCCTGGTCCCGATCGGCACGCGCGCGCTCGACGGAGACGCTTTCGCTGACCAGGTGGAAGCAGTGGTTCGAGGTGCTCGGGAGAGCCTCGGGTGCGCAGGCCTGGCGAGCTCCGGCAGTGCCCTGTGGGACTTGCCAACGGCGCGATGTTGAATGTCGGCCGGACCGCTCAAGATCGTGTTCCTGGGACGTTCACAAGCCATACCTATGCCGATGGTTCAACGCGACCTCGGGAGGTGAGCCGACGGTGAGCATTGTAGACTAGACGGAATTCTCAGACTCGCATGGCGTCGACATTGTCGGAGCTGTCGGAGCGGACGATGGTGACGATCTCCTGGTCGATCGGTACCGACGGTGTACGTGCAAGTTCACTCAGACGTCGGAGATGTTGACGGTCCGGACCGGCGGCGAGGATGTGTTGCCGGATTCGGAGACGGTCGGGTCGTCTGGCTGCTGTCGGTTGGGAGCCGCCATCGACGGACCCGCTGGGACAACGCACCTGGCACTCATCGTTGGCCTGGCCGCCGCGGTTCGAGCAGTACGAAGAACTGGCGCGGATGTGCGTAGCAGTCTTTCAGGATGTGCACGGCGTTTCATCACCGGCTGAGTTGGAATACCGGGCCTGGCGGGACGCTGAAGAGCCTCCTGAGGGCGTGACGTATTACGAGGACGAGTTGGAGCCGGCTGAGCCGCACCTGGTTCTTCCGCGTCTCCAGATCACCGATAGCGTCTCGGCTAGTCCGGTTCGAGATTCCTGAGCACCCGATCCCGGGACGCTGGTGCACCTGTACGGAGAAGAGATCCGAACCTGAGGGTGACCGGTTCACCTACAGTCAGGTGTCGCTGGTTCTTCTCCCAGTCTTGATCGACCTTGAGAAGACTTTCCGATGCAGGTCTGGTCGATCAAGTGATGCGAGGTCCAGGTCTTGGCTGATGGGGAAGGTAAGAAGTGGCTGGCGATCACTATGCGCCTGTCTGGGGGAATTGCCCGGGGAATGGGCGGTGGGTCGACCACGGGTGAAGGCCATGTTGGTTCGGTGCCCAACGGAGTGGACGTTGTCGTGGGTGGGACTAGACCGGCCTCGGCAGACGACCGAGACGTATCTGCTGGCCGGTGTGGTGGATCTCATTCGCCCGTTTTCTTTGGGCTATCAGCTGGTTCTTGGGACCGGTTCGCCCATGGGGCCAGCCACGCAGGCAGCCCAGGAACTCGATGACGGGTTTTCCCCGGACGAGGCCTGCTGGTATCGGGAGTTGATCGCTACCTGGGAGTCAGGAGGGCGGCCCGCCTCGTTTAAATTTCTTCAGGACCAGCGTGACGCCGCCCTGGCCTCGCTGAAGCTCTCGAACAGTTGAGAAGCTGGCTCGCCAGCCGATGGCCTGGGTCAACTCCAAGAGACGGTTGGCGGGCGAGCCAAACAGCAGCAGACAGTGCTAGGAAAACGCAATCCCCCCTCATCCAGAGACAAGACCGTTCCGGTGCCTGCCAGCGGTCAAGGACGGACTAGCAATGGCAGTCGATCAGACGTCGGAGGATTGGCAACGCGTTGCCCAGGAACTTCTTCCTCGCCTCCCCGGTGACTGGACGGTGGCCGGTTCCGGCATCAGAACAATCGTGGTACGGCGACCAATCGAATGGGTCCTGGTCTGGTGTGGAGTCGATCGGGTGCGGAAGGCTGACGCACCCCACCCGATTGGCGGACTGACCTCCCTGGTCGGACCGTTTTCCTTCGGTCTCCGGCGAGGATCCAGCAGTAATGCGCGCCTCGATTTTTCAACCGATGCGGTGAGCGAGACGGTCGAGCGCTTCCTGGTCGACGACATCCTCCCCCGGGTAAATGACGTCGGCCCGGCGACGCTGGCCGCCGAAGCTGAGCGCCAGCTAGCTCAACCCGATGACCAGCGCGAGCCACCGAGGATCTTCCCGGAGTCGGCGTGCTGGCGGCTGATCCTCGGGACGGAAAGCCCGTTGCAGCCTGCAGAAGAGGCGGCCAGGTGGTTTTCAGAGGCCTTCGAACTCCGATTCGGCCAGCTGGTATCACCAGTTGGCTGAGGCATGGAGGTCCGGCGGGCGTGAATCCGCGCTCGCCTACGTCGAAAATCGACGTGATGCGGTGCTGGCCGGGTTGAAGATAAGGCGAGGTTAGCCAAGCTTTTGTGCCACTGGGATGTGACGATCAGAACCGGTGCTGCCGACCCTGTGCAGACGGAGTTCGAGAGCTCACGGTCGATCTCGCAGACCGGGGCTGCAGCAGTCACCGCAATGGTGGTGAGCGCCGGGCCGAGGAGCTGGGTGCCAGGGGCAACGCTCTGTTGGACATGCCGAACGTGGTGGTGTTGTGTGGGTCGGGATGTCCGCTCCCGTTCATGAAAGTTCACCAGTCGCGTACACGCGGAGGCATAGCGGGAGTCGAGTCGATTGGTTCGAATTCGAAGAGAAGAACTGCGGCATTCAACTCCATGATCCGGGTTGGCCAAGTCTGAAGATCGCTTTACCAAGTTCGCGTAGTGGTTGACGTCGTGGTCGTCGGTGACCACAGCCTCGCAGGCAGGCGGGCTCGCTGGACAACATCGGGCCCAGCCATGAACTCGACACTGACGTGTTCGAGGCCAAATGCGGCGAGGGGTCCAGCCTCGGCACTCGCTCGTCGGTGGAGTCAAGACTCAGCAGGGTTCCACGACTTATCTGAATGATCTTCTTCATCGTGACCCGGACCTGAAGATTTATCTGCAGGAGCACCGGATGCGGAGGACGTCCGGACAAGACCGTTCCGGTGCCGACCGGCGGTCGGTGACGACTGTCGATGGCGGTCGATCAAACGGCGAAGGACTGGCAGCGCGTTGCCGAGGAACTTGTTCTGCGGCTTCCCGGTGATTGGACGGTGGCCGGTTCCGGCATCAGAACAATCGTGGTACGGCGACCAATCGAATGGGTCCTGGTCTGGTGTGGAGTCGATCGGGTGCGGAAGGCTGACGCACCCCACCCGATTGGCGGACTGACCTCCCTGGTCGGACCGTTTTCCTTCGGTCTCCGGCGAGGATCCAGCAGTAGTGCGCGCCTCGATTTTTCAACCGATGCGGTGAGCGAGACGGTCGAGCGCTTCCTGGTCGACGACATCCTCCCCCGGGTAAATGACGTCGGCCCGGCGACGCTGGCCGCCGAAGCTGAGCGCCAGCTAGCTCAACCCGATGACCAGCGCGAGCCACCGAGGATCTTCCCGGAGTCGGCGTGCTGGCGGCTGATCCTCGGGACGGAAAGCCCGTTGCAGCCTGCAGAAGAGGCGGCCAGGTGGTTTTCAGAGGCCTTCGACTCCGATTCGGCCAGCTGGTATCACCAGTTGGCTGAGGCATGGAGGTCCGGCGGGCGTGAACCCGCGCTCGCCTACGTCGAAAATCGACGTGATGCGGTGCTGGCCGGGTTGAAGATAAGGCGAGGTTAGCCAAGCTTTTGTGCCACTGGGATGTGACGATCAGAACCGGTGCTGCCGACCCTGTGCAGACGGAGTTCGAGAGCTCACGGTCGATCTCGCAGACCGGGGCTGCAGCAGTCACCGCAATGGTGGTGAGCGCCGGGCCGAGGAGCTGGGTGCCAGGGGCAACGCTCTGTTGGACATGCCGAACGTGGTGGTGTTGTGTGGGTCGGGATGTCCGCTCCCGTTCATGAAAGTTCACCAGTCGCGCACACGCGGAGGCATAGCGGGAGTCGAGTCGATTGGTTCGAATTCGAAGAGAAGAACTGCGGCATTCAACTCCATGATCCGGGTTGGCCAAGTCTGAAGATCGCTTTACCAAGTTCGCGTAGTGGTTGACGTCGTGGTCGTCGGTGACCACAGCCTCGCAGGCAGGCGGGCTCGCTGGACAACATCGGGCCCAGCCATGAACTCGACACTGACGTGTTCGAGGCCAAATGCGGCGAGGGGTCCAGCCTCGGCACTCGCTCGTCGGTGGAGTCAAGACTCAGCAGGGTTCTACGACGAATCTGAATGATCTTCTTCATCGTGACCCGTGCCTCAGACTGATCTGCAGATGCATCCGGATTCGGCCCGTTTGATGGCCGACGGCCGGACGAAGATCAAATGCGACATGGTGAACGCTTACAACAGCGGCCGCATCCAGGTCATATCGTTTGAGCTCAGTCTGTCGACCTGCATCTGGGCGACCTGCTCGACAGCCCGCTGGCGGGGGACGAAAGTGGGGTGGAGAGCATGGCGGATGGTCTGGCAAGTTCGTCGGCGCGCTACGTTGCACTCGCAGAATGGTTGGCTTCCTGGGCCTGGCCGGTCGATGAGGAGGGGGCCAAGGCTCTGCCCGAGGCGCATGGCTGGACGCTGGTGCATCAGAAGCCCGCCGGGGGTGGTGTTTTCGACACTGGTTTGACAGACCAGCGGTCCTGGGCATCGTTCCGGGTCTCAGACGACGAATTGCGCGACGTCAGCATCAGGACCGCGTTCTACGAGACGCCTGGTCCCGATGCCACTCGCGCGCTCAACGACGCTTTCGCTGACCAGGTGGAAGCAGTGGTTCAGGTCCTCGGAGAGCCTCGGGTGCGCAGGCCAGGCGCCTCCGGCAGCGCCTTGTGGGACTTGCCTAACGGCGCGATGCTGTATGTCGGCCGGACAGATCAGTCATGCTCCTGGGAGTTCACCAGCCCCGCCTACGCCGAAGTCCAACGCGACCTCGGGAGGTGAGCCGACGGCGAGGAGGGACTGGACAAACCGCTCAGACTCGATTGCGTTGACACTGTGGGAATTGTCATAGCGAAGATGGTGACCATTTCATGGTCCTCGGTACTGACGGTGTACGTGCAGGTCACTCAGACATCAGAGGCGTTGACGGTTCGGACCGGCGGCAAGGACGTGATGCCGGCTATGAGCCGCCGCTTACGGGCCTCCTCGGACAGCGCACCTGGCACCCATCATGAGCCTGGCCGCGATCTGGGCAAACAAAAAGCTGGTGCAGATGCGCGTAGCAATGTTCCACGATATGCACGAAATTCGTCATCAGCTGAGTGCGGTGGGGACAAGACGTCTGGTGCCGGTTCTGATGAGACCCCTCCCGTCTGGTCCGGTTCAGCCTGGGAGGCGATCGGCGATCGGGGCCAGCGCCGGCGACAGCAGCAGCGTAGGACTGCCATCGGGACCGGTTTCGGTGCCGAGCGGGTGCGCGTCGCCGTCGACGAACCAGAACAGGCGCGGGGTGCAGCCGTCCGGGGCTTCGCGAAACATCGAGGCGACACAACTCTCCAGGATCTTGACGGTGCCGAGGTCGCGCTTACTGCGCATTGGCTGAATGACCAGCATGGAGTGACGCGGGACACCGACCAGAGCGCCGTGGGGCAGGTCGGTTCCCGCGAGTTGGACGAGCGAGGTGATACCGGCGGACACGTAAGGCTCGCCGTCAGCGCTGGCCACCCGGACCAACGACCCGGCTCTGACCAAGCACAACACCCAGGTCAAGGCCCAGGTCGACCAGATCAAGCACGACATCCAGCCGGATCTGCAAAAGCAGGCCGACTTCGCCTGGCAGCATGCGCTTGCCCGTGCCAAGTCCGAGGGCATCACAGATCCGTCGGCCCAACGGCTCGGCAGCTACGCTCACAAGTACTTCGACGACTGGGTGAAGTCGCACGGGGATTCGCTCATCGATCCGGACGCCGGCTATCGCATCAGTTCCGAGACGTCGTTCGACCGCTTCGGGAATGAGGTGGCATCGGGCACGCCGGGCTCGATCCGGCCGGACATCGTGATCGAGCGGGCCGGGCCGACCGGGTGGGAGGTCGTGGACGTGATGGATCTGAAGACCGGCAAGGCCGGAATCGGAACCACCTGGGCGATGCACGTCAAGAATTGGTTGAATCCCCTCGGCCCGCCTCAGGAGCTGCGGCCGGTCAAGGTGGCGCCGGCCCCGGTCGGTGGCCGGTGAGAGGATCGTTTCGTGGCCGATGAAGGCGGTAAGGCCTGGCAGCGGATTGCCCGAGCGCTCGCTCCCGAGTTGCCGGGCGGTTGGCGGGTCGGGGGCAGTGGTATCCGAACGGTCGTGGCCCGGGAACCGATCGACTGGGTGGTCGTCTGGTTCGGCGCCAGTCGAGTTCGGCGAGATGACATTCCGTGCTTGATCGGCGGCGAGGCATCTCTGGTCGGGCCGCCGTTCAATCTGAGCGTGGGTCACGGCCTGCGAAGCGACACACGCCGTGATGCGCCGAAAAGGATCGACCTGACTGAGCCGGACGCCACGGAACTGGTTCGCAGCTTCGTCCTGGACGATGTGTTGCCGCGAGTGAAGCCGTGGACACCCGAGGCGTTGGCGCAGGAGGCTGAGGCGCAGTTGGCCATGCCGCTGGCCGAGCGGGGGCGCCCGCTCCGGTTTCCCGATGCGGCCGGCTGGCGGGTCGTTCTTGATCAAGGCTCACCGGAGCAGCCGGTTGCGGAATTCGAGGCGTGGGAGGAGGGTGCCGCGGCCGAGGACATCGAGTGGTACCGAAAACTCCTGCAGGCCTGGCAATCGGGTGGCCGCGATGCCGCGATGAGCTACCTTGCTGAGCGCCGAGACCAGGCGCTCACTGACCTCAAACTGACCTGAGACCTGGCGAGCGCGGCCCTATCCCCGCGCCAGTCGATCGGCGACCGGGGCGAGGGCGGGCGACAGGATCAGCGTCGGGTTGCCGTCAGGCCCGGACTCGGTCCCGAGCGGAAAGGCGTCGCCGTCGACGAACCAGAAGAGCTGCCGAGAGCAGGCATCCGCAGCGCCGTCGAACATTGAGCCGACGAAACCTTCCAGGATCGCGACCGTGCTGAGATCACGCCTGCCGAGCATCGGCTGGATCATCAGCATCGAATGACGCGGGACGCCCACCAGGGCACCGTGAGGAAGATCGCTCCCCGCGAGCTGGGAGAGCGACGTGATCCCGGCCGACACGTAGGGCTCGCTGTCTGCGCTGGCGACCCGTACCACCGACCCACCCGGAAGCTCCTGGGTCTGGACGTCGAGACGAGTCAGGACATTGCTGATCGTCTGGTCCAGCGCAATCCGGACCGCTTCCTCCGCACTGATCCCCAGCCGTTCCAGCTCTGAGCGTCGGACGAGCCGGCTGGATCCGGGCTGATCGGCCAGCAACCGGAGGTCGAAGGCCGAATTAAAGCTGGTGGTCATGCCACTGTCGGCCTGTCCACGCGGGAGGGCTTGGAGCCGCAGCTGGTCGACCGACTCGATCCCCACCTCGGCCTCGGCCAATTGCCGGTCGATCGCCCGCAGCCAGGATTCCACCGATCGCGGCCAGGCCGTTGAAGGCTGCTCCGCGCATAACGCCAGCAGTGAAGCGGTGTCGACCCTGAGCCCGGTCGGAGCCGCGCGACGATCGAGATTTCCTGTTGTTCGGCGTTCAGGCCCGAGCCGGGAACGAGGACCGGCAGCAGGTCTTCGACCAGCGCGTAGACATTGGAGCGCATGCCGTCCGGGTCTGAGATCGTCATGGGAGATCTCTATCAGCACGGTCCGAGGAAGGTACGGTCGAAGCGGCGAAGCCCCGCTGGTGGTTCCGGGCATCAAGGTGTCGGTTCGTTGCCCGGGTAAACGACCAGCAGGACCGACCATGTAGCTGGACGGTCTGCTGAATCGCGAGCCGGAGCTGACACCGGATTGCTTTCCAACAACTGGGCGTCGTTTCGGGTCATGGACGACGAACTCAGGGACGTCAGTCTCACCACCGCCTTTTTCGATGTGGACGACCCGGATCGGGAGTCAGCGTTGACTGACGCGTTTGCCGAGCAGGTCGGGGCAGTCTGCGCAGTGTTCGGTAAGCCCCGTGCACAGAAGCCAGGAACCAGTGCGAGTGCACTGTGGGACCTTCCGAACGGCGCGATGTCGGACGTCGGCGCACCGACCAGTCGTGCGCATGGGAACTCGCCCGCCCGGAGTACGCCCAAGTGCAGCGAGAGCTGGGGAGATGACTGCGATGCAGGACGGATGGTGAGCTGCTGAACTGCACGTCGTCCTGCCCCGCCTGAACATGCTGGTCGATGGCCCCGTCGGGCACGGTGGGAATCACCGGTGATCGTTCGCGAACCCCTTCAAGGGGGGGACTGTGTGGTTCGGTGTCAGCAGAGTCCGGGTTGATGACGACCCGTGACTCATCGGCGGAGCGGCCGCTGGTCCGTCCCTCCGACGATCTCCACGTCGGCCACGGTCTGCGAAGCGGATCCGCGAACCACCGGCCCGAAACGGGTCGACGTGGCCGGCGGAGACGCCTGCCGCCCGAGTCTCGCGGCCATGAACTCCAAGACGTCATTTCCACCCCCGCCCTTTCTCGCGCGCGGGCGACGTGGATCGAGAGCGTGATGACGGAGGGTTCGCCGAGCAGATCGGGGCCGTGAGAGTTCATCTGCCCCGGATACGCCGAGGTCTGGTGGCCCGGGCCCGGACAGAACTCATCGCCCGCAGTGATAGACACACCCGTGTGACCCACAGCACAGCCGGCGCGACGTCGCGCCCGCGCCCACGCCCATTCACTCTTGCCCGCGCGGCCCTGGCCGTCGCCACTGCAGCCGCGCTCACCGTCGGCGGCACCGCTGTCGCCGACGCCACGCCGGGAGATGCCACCGCGCCGAGCCATGGCACCGCGCCGAGCAATCCCGGTGCGGGCCCGCTCGGCCGCAACGTGGTCGTCTTCGATCCCGGCATGACCACGGCCGAGATCCAGGCCAAGGTCGACTCCATCGCCCAGCGGCAACAGGGCGTTCAGTTCGGCACTCAGCGTTATGCATTGTTGTTCGAACCCGGCACGTACGGCAGCGCGAGCGACCCCCTCACCATCGGCGTCGGCTACTACACCGAGGTCGCCGGCCTCGGCCAGGACCCGGACGACGTGACCATCAACGGTTCGGTCGACGTCTACAACCAGGGCGACGGCACCGCGCTGAACAACTTCTGGCGCTCGCTGTCCAATCTGCACATCGTGGTCGCGGGTGCCGGGGCCAACGGGCAGGGCGGCTGTTACGCCGACACCGAGTTCTGGGCCGTCTCGCAGGCCGCGCCGATGCGCCGGGTCGACGTCACCGGCCACACCACGTTCATGGACTACTGCACCGGCCCGTCCTACGCCAGCGGCGGCTTCGTCGCCGACACGTCCTTCGGTACCGACATCCCGGTCAACGGCAGCCAGCAGCAGTTCTACGTCCGCAACAGCTCCATGGGCGGGTGGAGCAACGGCGTCTGGAACCAGGTGTTCTCCGGCGACGTCGGTGCACCTGCCCAGAGCTTCGGCACCACCAATGCCGACGGCTCCCCGGCGCAGCCCTACACCACCCTGGCCACCACCCCGGTCTCGCGCGAGAAGCCCTATCTCTACACCGACTCCGCCGGCGCCTACCGGGTGTTCGTGCCGTCCACCCGGTCCGGCTCGGCCGGCACCACGTGGGCCGACGGGCACACCGCGGGCCGGTCGGTGCCGCTGAGCCGGTTCTTCGTGGCCCGGCCCGGTGACTCCGCGGCAAAGATCAACCGGGCGCTGGCTGCCGGCAACAACCTCTTGCTGACCCCGGGCGTCTACCACACCGACCGCGCCATCGACGTCACCCGCAAGGACACCGTGGTGCTCGGCCTGGGCCTGGCCACCATCGAGCCGGACTCCGGCAACGTGGGCATGACCACGGCCGACGTGCCGGGCATCGACGTCGCGGGCGTCATCTTCGACGCGGGCGCCAGGCGGTCCCGGGCGCTGCTGCAGGTCGGCTCGGGCCATGCACGGCCGGGTTCGTCCAGTGCCGCCGACGCCACCGGCATCCAGGACGTCTTCTTCCGGGTCGGCGGTGCGCACGTCGGCCGGGTCGTCAACGGCCTGGTCGTGAACAGCGACAACACGATCCTGGACGACGTGTGGTCCTGGCGCGCCGACCACTCCCAGAACCCCAACGACACCGGGTGGCGGGTCAACACCGCCGAGAACGGTGTGGTCGTCAACGGCAACGACGTCACCGCCACCGGCCTGTTCGCCGAGCACTACCAGAAGTACAACGTGCTCTGGAAGGGCCAGCGCGGGGAGACGATCTTCTTCCAGAACGAGCTGCCCTACGACGCCCCCGACCAGGCGGCGTGGAGTCACGCCGGCCAGCCCGGTTACGCCGGCTACACCGTGGCCGACTCGGTGCGCACCCACCAGGCCTACGGCTTGGGCAGCTACATCTACACCAACGTCACGCCCACCCTGCACGCGGCGAACGGCTTTCAGGTGCCGGACCGGCGAGGTGTCGTCATGCACGACCTGGTGACGATCTCGCTGAACCACGCCGGCACGATCGACCACGTGATCAACGGGGTCGGGGCCGCGGTGACCCCGGATGTGCAGGGCCCCAGTGACGTGATTCTGTATTCGAACGGCGCATCCGACGGGTGACGGCGGGGCCGGCTCCGATGAGTCCGATCAGCAAGGTGTCGGTTCGCTTCCCGTAGACGGGACACGAACCGACACCTAGCGGCGGATCAGCCGTCGGTGCGGGCCAGCTGGGTCAGGACATCGTCGCCGGGACGGGCCGAGGTCGTCGTGGCCGTGATCTCGGCGTCGTGCAGCAGCCGATCGGTCTTCCGCTTGCGCTGACGGGTGGTCAGCGTCACCACGGTGCCGGAACGACCGGCCCGTCCGGTCCGGCCGGCGCGGTGCAGGTAGGCCTTGTGCTCCTCCGGCGGATCGGCCTGGATCACCAGGCCGATGTCGTCGACGTGGATGCCGCGGGCGGCGACGTCGGTGGCGACCAGCACCTGGACGCGGCCGTCGGTGAGCAGCTTCAGGTTCCGGGAACGCTTGGCCTGGTTGAGATCGCCGTGCAGGCTGGTGGTGGACAGGCCGGCGTCGGCCAACTGCTCGGCCAGCTGCTCGGCGTAGAGCCGGGTGCGGGCGAAGATCAGCGTCTTGCCGCTCGGGTCGACCAGATCGGCGATGATCTGCACCTTGTCCCGCTGGTCGATCACCAACAGGTGGTGGTCGATGGTCGAGGACGCCTGGTCTTCGCCGGCCACCTCGTGCACGCTCGGCTCGACCAGGAACTCCGCGACCAACGACTCGACGGCGCGGTCCAGGGTGGCCGAGTAGAGCATCTTCTGGCTACCGTCGCTGGTCAGCCGCAACAACCGCTGCACCGGCTCGAGGAAGCCCAGATCGCACATGTGGTCGGCCTCGTCGATGACGGTGATGCTGACCTCGGAGAGATCGAGTCGACCCTGCTCGATCAGGTCCTCGAGCCGACCGGGGGTGCCGATCACGATGTCGACGCCACGGCGCAGGTTCTGCACCTGACGCTGCTGTGGCACGCCACCGACGATCACCGTGGTGAACAGCTTGGAGCTACGGGCCAGCGGCTCCAGCGTCCGGTTGATCTGCATCGCCAGCTCGCGGGTCGGCGCCAACACCAGGCCGCGCGGGGCCCGCCCGTACTTGGGGTTCCGGTTGCTCTTGCCGCGGTTCTCGCTCAGCCGCTGGACCAGCGGGGCGCCGAAGGCCAGCGTCTTGCCCGAACCGGTCTTGCCGCGACCGAGGACGTCCTTGCCGGCCAACACGGCCGGAATGGTCGCGGCCTGGATCGGGAACGGCGACATCGCACCCATGCCGTTGATGGCGCCGACCAGAGCCGACGTCAGGCCGAGGTCGGCGAAGCTCAGATCGGCGACATCGGCCGCAGAGGTGGGCTCGGCGACCAGGCGCTCGTGGACGACCGGGGCCGGCGGCGGCGTGCGCTGCTCGTCCCGGCGGTCCTCCCAGCGGGACCCGCGACGCTCCTCGTGCCGGTCGGAGCCGCGGTGATCACGCCGATCGTCGAATCGGCGGTCATCGGAACGGCGATCCTCGAAGCGGCGGTCGTCGCGGCCGCCGCGCGCGGGCCGGTCCTGCCGGAAGTTGGGACGATCACCCCGGTCGTCACGGTCCGAGCGATACGGACGGTCCTGTCGGGCCGGACGATCCGGCCGGTCCTGGCGGAAGCTCGGACGGTCGTCGCGCTGGTAGCGGTTCTCCCGCTGCTCGAAGCGATCGGTGCGGGCCGGACGGTCGGCGCGATCGAAGCGATCGTTGAGCGGTCGTTGCGCGACGCCGGGCGATCGTTGCGATTGAAGCTGCGGTCACCGCCTCGGTCGTAGCCACGGTCACCGCTGCGGTCACTGCCGCGGTCACTCGCCGCGGTCACTGCCGCGGTCACTGCCGCGGTCGAAGCCCTGGCTCCGCTCCGGGCGGCGGGCCGCGCGGTCGGCCGCGTTCCAACGGGACTTCGGGGCGCGCGACGCGCCGTCGCCGGCCGGCCGCTGTTCGCGGTGATCGTCCCCACGCCAGGAGTCACGGCGGTCGTCGCGGCGATCGTCACGGCGATCATCACGGCGTGAGTCGGCCGGCCGGTCGGTGCGGAAGTCCTGACGCTCGGGACGGCGTTCGCGCCGCGGTGCGGAGCCGGAGTTGCCGCCGCTCCTGGAGCCGGAGCCGGTCCGGGGACCGGCGGACGGACGGGTGCGCCCGGGCAGGTTCTTGGCTGTGGCCTTGCGGTTGGCGGCAGCGCGGGACGACGGGGATTTGGTGCGGGACACGGTGAACTCTCGAATTCTTGATCATCAAGCACGGCTGAAGCGCGCAAACAGACCAGGGCCCGTGGAATCCGGGACGCCGACCATCCGGTCGGATCGATGCTCACCGGCCGCCGTCACGGGTGGTCGGAGAAACCGAAAAGTGCTGCTCGCGTCGTCACCTACGGTGGTGACTCGGCTCCAGGAGGTCCGCCCAGATCGTCGCCCGGACAACATCCGGTGATCACGTCTGGCGAACGGCCGAGCCCAACGGGGCGTCGTACGAGAGCCGAGGAGTAACACTACGCCCGGACGGCCCCGGGCTCCAAACCCTCGACCCCTCTTGCCGTCGGGACCGGTGGCCCAGGATGCTTTCGCCATGGCGAACATCACCGGCGCGACGCCGCAGCTCCCCTCCGACCAGAGCCGGCCGGTGCCGATCGGCGACTACGGCTTCCTCAGCGACGGCGAGGTGTCCGCCCTGCTCGCGCCGGCCGGCTCGATCGACTGGATGTGCGTCCCCCGGTTCGACTCACCGAGCGTGTTCGGACGGCTGCTCGGACGCCGGGCCGGTGAGTTCAAGATCGCCCCGGCCGACATCGCCACGCCGGCCGACGTCCGCTATCTGCCCGGCACGATGATCATGGAGACCAGCTGGGGCACGCCGACCGGCTGGATCATCGTCCGGGACGCGCTGCTCGTCGGCCCCTGGCACCACGAGAACGACCGCTCCCACACCTACCAGCGGACGCCGAACGACTACGAGGCCGAGCACATCCTGCTGCGGACGATCCGCTGCGCCTCCGGTGAGGTGCAGACGATCATGGACTGCGAGCCGGTCTTCGACTACGGCCGCAAGACCGTCCGCTGGGACTACGACGGCGAGGGCTACTACCAGGCCACGGCGACCGCCGAGGACTTCGACCTCGAGCTGACCATCACCTCCGACATGCGACTCGGTTTCGAGGGCGGCCGGGCCAGCAGCCGGACCCTGCTGAAGGAGGGCGACACCCGCTTCGTCGCGCTCTCCTGGCAGGGGGCGCCGCCGCCGCAGACCTACGCCGACGCCTACTCCCGGCAGGTGTGGACCGCTCACCACTGGCAGCACTGGCTGGCCCGCGGCAAGTTCCCCGACCACCCGTGGCGGGGCTACCTGCAGCGCAGCGCGCTCACCCTCAAGGGGCTGACCTACGCCCCGACCGGGGCCATCGCCGCGGCCGGCACCACCTCGCTGCCCGAGACCATCGGCGGCGCCCGTAACTACGACTACCGCTACACCTGGATCCGGGACGGCACGTTCGCGCTCTGGGGTCTCTACACCCTCGGCTTCGACTGGGAGGCCGTCGACTTCTTCTCCTTCATCGCCGATCTGGTCGCCGACGCCCAGGACATCCAGATCATGTACGGCATCGGCGGGGAGAAGAAGCTCACCGAGTACGAGCTCGATCACCTGCCGGGCTACGCCAACTCCCACCCGGTCCGGATCGGCAACGCCGCCTACGCCCAGCGCCAGCACGACGTCTGGGGCGCCCTGCTGGACTCGGTCTATCTGCACTTCAAGGCCGCCGACCACCTGGACAACCGGATCTGGCCGATCCTGGACACCCAGGTCGCCGAAGCGCTGAAGCACTGGCGCGAGCCGGACGCCGGCATCTGGGAGGTCCGCGGCCAGCTGCAGCACTTCACCTCGTCCAAGATCATGTGCTGGGTCGCGGTGGACCGGGGCGCCCGGATCGCCCGGCTCACCGGCGAGCTCGACAAGGCCGACGAGTGGGATCAGGCCGCGGACGAGATCAAGGCCGACATCCTGGCCAACGGCGTCGACAAGCGTGGTGTCTTCACCCAGTACTACGGCAACGACGCCCTGGACGCCTCGCTGCTGCTCGCCCCGCTGCTGCGGTTCCTGCCGCCGGACGACCCGCGGATCAGGGCCACGGTGCTGGCCATCGCCGACGAGTTGACCGTGCACGACCTGGTGCTGCGCTACAAGGTGGAGGAGACCGACGACGGCTTCAGCGGCGAAGAGGGCAGCTTCACCATCTGCTCGTTCTGGCTGGTCTCGGCGCTGTGCGAGATCGGCGAGGCCGAACGGGCCCGCAAGCTGTGCGCCAAGCTGCTGTCCTTCGCCGGACCGCTGCAGCTCTACGGCGAGGAGATCGACGCCCACACCGGCGCCCATCTCGGCAACTTCCCGCAGGCCTTCACCCATCTGGCGCTGATCAACGCGGTGATGCACGTGATCAAGCTGGAGGAGGTCGAGCGCTCCGTGGGCCGAAACGATGCGGAGCAGGCCGGCGAGGGGCAGGAGGCGAGGCAGGACGGAGAGGAGCAGGACGGGTGACGCCCAGACCGCGGCGGAGGTGCCGCACCAGATGCCGGGCGACCTGGACGAGTCGCGGCCGGACCGGCCGCGGAAGGACAGAGGGAAGTAGCTCTGGCCCGGCTCGGTGCCCGAACGGCAAGGGCTCATCGGCAACCGTCTCGACAGCTGTCAGTGGCATCGCTTAGCGTGGGCTGTGACCGGTTGATCAGGGGGGATCCCGGTCGCTGACCGGCCCGTGGGTCGGTCCGTCGATTCGAGGGCAAGCAGTAGGGGATCCGAACGTGGCCGCAGTTTCCGTCGAAGGTCAGACCGGGGTCGCCCAGCCGGGTGCCGGTCCGATGCCGTCGGCTCATCGCAAGGTGATCGCGACGCTGTTGGTCGCCACCTTCGTGGTGATCCTGAACGAGACCATCATCGGGGTGGCGCTGCCGCGGTTGATGGGCGATCTGAACATCACGGCCAGCACCGGGCAGTGGCTGTCCACCGCGTTCCTGCTGACCATGGCCGTGGTCATCCCGACCACCGGCTTCTTGTTGCAGCGGCTCGCGACCAAGACCGTGTTCACCCTGGCCATGTCCCTGTTCTGCACCGGCACGCTGATCGCCGCGCTCTCGCCGGCGTTCTGGCTGCTGCTGCCGGCCCGGGTGGTCCAGGCCTCGGGGACGGCGATGATGCTGCCGTTGCTGATGACCACGATCCTCACCCTGGTGCCGGTCGAGCGCCGCGGCGCCGTGATGGGCAACGTCAGCATCGCGATCTCGGTGGCGCCGGCGATCGGGCCGACCATCTCCGGGGTGATCCTGAACTTCCTGCCGTGGCGCTTCATGTTCGTGTTGGTCTTCCCGATCGCGCTGATCGCCCTGCTCTACGGCCGGGGCAAGATCGAGCAGGTCGGCGAGCAGAGCAACGAGCGGCTGGACGTGATCTCGGTCGTGCTGTCCGTGCCCGCGTTCGGCGGGATCGTCTACGGGCTCAGCCAGTTCGGCGGCTCCGGCGGCACCTCGGCCATCGTGATCGGCGTCGTCTCGATCGTGATCGGGGTGGCCTGCCTGCTGATCTTCGGCCGCCGTCAGGTCGTGCTGCAGCGCGGCGGCTCGCCGCTGCTGGATCTGCGGACGTTCGGTTACGCGATGTTCCGGCGCAGTCTCGCGCTGTTGTGCATCGCCATGCTCGGGCTGTTCGGGGTGGTCATCGTGTTGCCGATCTACCTGCAGACCATCCGCCGGCTCGGATCGCTGGAGACCGGGCTGTTGCTGCTGCCCGGCGGACTGCTGATGGGCCTGCTCGGCCCCGTGGTCGGCAAGCTGTTCGACCGGTACGGACCGAAGGTGCTCTCGATCATCGGCACCTCGCTGCTCGCCCTGACCATGTTCGGGCTGAGCCGGGTCGAGCCGGGGACCAGCATCTGGCTGCTGCTCGGACTGCACCTGGTGCTTTCGGTCGGGCTGGCCTGCATCTTCACCCCGGCCTTCACCACCGCCCTCAACCCGTTGCCGTCCCACCTCTACTCCCACGGCAGCGCGATCCTGACCACGCTGCAGCAGGTGGCCGGGGCCGCCGGCACCGCGTTGTTGGTGACCATCGTGTCCGCCCGGACGGCGTCGCTGACCGCGAGCGGTCAGACCGCGATCGCGGCCCAGGGCCACGGCATCCAGACCGCGTTCCTGGTCGCCGCGATCGTCAGCCTGGTGGCGATCGTCGTGGCCGTCCGGCTCCGGAACCCGAAGCCGGACGAGGTCAACCAGAGCTGACGGCCGCCCAGCCCGCACGGGTGAGCGCGTACTCGACCTCGGCCCGGGTGCAGGCCCGGCCGACCAGACAGCGCAACAGCTCGGGATCGGAGTCGAGTTCGACCTCCAGCTCGAGGTGCTCGTCCGCCAGCGGCACCCACTCGAGCCGACCGGTGGTCAGCGTCGGCTGGGTCATCGGCACTCCATCGACGGGGTCACCATCCTCAGCGGTAGAGGTCGGGCTCGAGCTCGTTGATCTTGATCAGCAGGCCGTCCGGTGAGCTGACCTGCAGCTGACGGCCGAAGCCCTCGTCCCCGGTCGGCCGGACGATGGTCACGCCGGCCGCCCGCAGCGTCGCTTCGACGTCGTCCAGTGAGGTCGAGGCCTCGAAGTTCAGCTCGACGGTGCCTTCGTGCTGCTCCGGGTTGGGCGGATGGGCGAGTAGCGAGAGCTGCGCGTCGCCGATCTGCAGCATCGCGAAGTCGCCGTCCCGGCTGCCGTGCAGCAACCGGGCGCCGAGGGCGGTGTAGAAGTCGACCGAGGCGGCCATGTCCTCGACGTGCACCATCGGCTGCAGGGTCAGCCGGGGCGGCTGCGCGGACGTCATCGGCTCACCGTACTCAGAGGTCGATCAGAGCCGCGGGATCACCGGTGGCGACCCGACCGGGACGGGTGACGACCGCGTCCACCCCGATCGCCGGTTCGTGCCCGGGCCGGACGCCGGCCGCGCGCAGCACGGCCAGATCGCGGACGCCGCTGGCCGGGTTCAGGTCGATCACCGCGCACCGGGGGACCGGCCCGCAGATCTCGAGCTCGGCGGCTCCGAGGCGCAGCCGACCTCCGATCCAGTCGCTTTCCGGCAGTGGTCCGCCGCCGTCCAGGACGACGGTGGAGCGGAACCGGGCGGCGAAGTCGTCCGGCTCCGGGGTCGGCCGGCCCGGGTGGCCCGAGTGGCCCGAGTGGCCCGGGCGGCACAGCTGGTCCAGCCGACCGGTCAGGGCGCTCAGCGTGCCGGCGTGCAGCACGGTGACGCTGCGGCCGTAGACCACCGCACCACGGCTGCGGATCCGAGCCAGTTCGACCGGGAACCCGAGATAGCTCGAGAAGGCCGCGGCCCACGGCCCGGCGACGGTCTCCAGGGCGGCGGACCGGCCCCAGTAGTCGGCTTCGGTCGCGCCGTCGGCGCCACCGGGCTCGACCTCGCCGACGACGGTGCGACCGTCCGGGAACTCGCAGCTCAGCGACCGCCCGTCCCAGCGTGAGGAGACGGCGATCAGGCGGGGGTTCTCGATCGTCCGCAGCACCCGGGCGCGGGCGGGGTCGACCAGGCAGAACACCCGGTCGCCGACCGGGCCGTCGGCGTCCAGATCGACGGCGTCCAGAGCCTGGTGCCGGGTCCCCTTCAACGGGGTCGACCCGAGCCGGACGACGTGCAGACCCGTCCCGTTCACGAGCACAGCTCGATCAGGGTGATGGCGTCGAACGGGGCCCGCACCTTGACGTCGTTGTCGAAGTAGGCGAAGACGTCCAGCCCGTCCCCGTTCCAGCCGGCGATCCGCTCGGCCCACCGCTGCAGGGATGCCCGGTCGTAGCCGCTGGTGTAGAGCTCGGTGTCGCCGTGCAGCCGGAGATAGACGAAGTCGGCGGTGGGGTGCTCCAGTTTCGGCCAGCGGCCCGCGGTGTCGGCCAGCACGCCGGCCACCTGGTGGGTCCGGAGCTGCCGGGCGAAGTCGGCGCCGGTGAAACTGTCGTGCCGGACCTCGATCGCGTGCCGCAGTGGGAGGTCCGGGTCGGGCGGCGTGAGCATGACCCGGTCGGTGTCCAGCTTGTCGTCGTGCTCGGCGCCGAGCCGGGCGGCCTGGGCTGCGGTCCTCGGCAGCAGCGCGAGAAAGTCCTCGATCAGCCCGGCGTCGTAGGCCAGTTGCGGCGGCAGCTGCCACAGCAACGGCCCCAGTTTCGGGCCCAGGGCCAGCACACCGGAGGCGAAGAAGTTGGCCAGCGCCGGCCTGACCTCGCGCAGGCGTTTGAGGTGGGTGATGTAGCGGCCGCCCTTGACGGCGAAGACGAAATCCGCCGGCGTCTCCTCACCCCAGCGGGTGAAGCTGTCCGGCCGCTGCAGGGCGTAGAAGGTGCCGTTGATCTCGATCGAGGTGAGCTGCTCGGCCGCGTAGGACAGCTCACGGCGGTGGACGAGGCCGGGTGGATAGAACTCACCCCGCCAGCGGGGATAGGTCCAGCCCGAGATGCCGATCCGGATCACGGCACCCATTCTCGTCCGTCGGCCGGGGCAGGTCATCGATTTGCTGACCTTTTCGCCGGACCTGTGTGCGTTGACCGGCCTCCCGGTAAGGTCCTGCTATGTCCGACCCCCAGGATTCAGACGATCAGGAGCGTCGGGTCGCCGTCATCATCGAGGACGACGCCGACATCCGAAATCTGTTGGCTGCGCTGCTCGACGAGGCCGGCTTCGAGACCCACCTGACCTGCAGCGGCGTCGAGGGCCTGGACGCGGTGCGTGAGCACGAACCCGTCCTGACCACGCTCGACATCAGCCTGCCCGGGATCGACGGCTTCGAGGTGGCCCGCCGGATCCGCGCCTTCAGCACCACCTACCTGATCATGCTGTCGGCCCGGAACGAAGAGATCGACACCCTGATGGGTCTGGACGCCGGTGCGGACGACTACCTGACCAAGCCGTTCCGCCCGCGCGAACTGCGGGCCCGGGTGGAGGCGATGCTGCGCCGCACCCGGCAACAACGCCAGGACGGGGCCGCGGCGGCCGGTTCGGCGGAGGCGGCAGTCCCGATCGGCACTTCCGGCACCCCGGCACGTCCGGCGCCGTCGGCCACGCGGGGCCGGCGGAGACCACCGGGGACGGGGCATCGGCCGCACCGGACGACGACGGGTCGGAGTCGGGCTGGTTGGAGCACAACGGTCTGCGGCTGCACCCGGAGATGCGGTTGAGCGAACTGCACGGCGAGCCGGTCGAACTGACCCGCAGCGAGTTCGACCTGATGCAGGCGATCATGCAGCGCCGACGACGGGTGATCTCGAAGAACGAGCTGGTGCTGGAGTTGCGTGGCGACGCCGGCACCGGCGGCTACGTCAGCGACAGTGACCGCCGCTCGGTCGAGGTGCACCTGGCCAATCTGCGGCGCAAGCTCAACGATCCGGTGACCGCACCGCGGTTCGTCCAGACCGTGCGTGGGGTCGGATACCGACTCGCCCCGGCCGAGTCCTGAGCGCTGAGGGCCCGGACGGTCCTGCGGCCCGACGGCTGACGCCCGGAGCGCTCAGATCTCGCCGAACTGGTCGCGCACCTGTGCCGCGGCCAACCGCAACTCCCGGCGGTAGGACTCGACCCGGGCCGCGCGACCGGTCTGCAACTCGATCCGCAGCCGGCGGGCGGCCAGGGCGACCGGGAAGGCACCGAGCATGCTGGAGGACGATTCCAGCCCGAGCAGCGGGACCGTCGCGTCCCCGTCCCCGGTGGCAGACCCGGCAGCTGCACCGTCGTCTTTCCGCTGGATCGGTCAATGGCGCCGTCGATGGCGTGGTCGATGCGTTGCAGCCGCTCGTCCAGCAGGCTGAGGTAGTCGCGGACGAAGCGGCGACCCACGCCCGGGCTGATGTCCAGTTCGGCACAGATCCGGTCCAGGCGTCCGGAAGCGAGGCATCGGGCCATTGCGGCGCCTCCCTCGTGGTCGTCGTCAGTCCGCTGGCGAAACATCCGGGTTCTTCCGAACCTGGCGGACGACCTCACTATGCGTGAGGTTTCTTCAGGACGTGGTCGGCCGCAACCTGGCTTTGGGTCAGGTTTCTCTCAAGTTCGGGTTCGGGGCACGATGCAGGGGTGATGCTCGCCGACCTGATCCCCGCGCTCGGCACCGACCAGAGGGCTCCGGACGCCGACGACGTCTACGACGCGTTCACCGGTTGGGCCACCGACCAGGGGCTGGAGCCCTACCCGGCCCAGACCGAGGCGCTGATCGAACTGGTCTCCGGCTCCAACGTGATCCTCTCCACCCCGACCGGCTCCGGCAAGAGCCTGGTCGCCACCGGGCTCGAGTTCGCGATGCTGGCCGCCGGCCGACGGACCTTCTACACCGCACCGATCAAGGCCCTGGTCTCGGAGAAGTTCTTCGCCGCCGTCGAGGTGTTCGGCCGGGAGCGGGTCGGGATGCTGACCGGGGACGCCTCGGTCAACCCGGGGGCGCCGATCATCTGCTGCACCGCCGAGGTGCTGGCCAATCTGGCGCTGCGCCAGGGCGAGGGCGCCGACATCGGGGCGGTGGTGATGGACGAGTTCCACTACTACGCCGATCCCGACCGGGGTTGGGCCTGGCAGGTGCCGCTGATCGAGTTGCCGCGGGCCCAGTTCCTGTTGATGTCGGCCACCCTCGGTGAGACCGACCGGTTCGCCGAGGACCTGACCCGACGGACCGGGCGGACGACGGCGGAGGTGACGTCCTCGACCCGTCCGGTGCCGTTGCAGTACGAGTACGTCACCAGCACGCTGCACGAGACGATCGAGGAGCGCGTCGCCACCCATCAGGCGCCGATCTACGTCGTGCACTTCAGCCGGGCGGCCGCCGTCGAACAGGCCCAGGCGATGACGAGCCTGCGGGTCTGCACCCGGGAGGAGAAGGACCAGATCGCCGAGCTGATCGGGGCCTTCCGGTTCAACGCCGGCTTCGGGCGGCAGCTGTCGAGAATGGTCCGCAACGGGATCGGCGTCCACCACGCCGGGATGCTGCCGCGCTACCGCCGGCTGGTCGAGCGGCTGGCCCAGGCCGGGTTGCTCAAGATCATCTGCGGCACCGACACCCTGGGCGTCGGGATCAACGTCCCGATCCGCTCGGTGCTGCTGACTTCGCTGAGCAAGTACGACGGGGTGAAGCCGCGGCTGCTGACCGCCCGCGAGTTCCACCAGATCGCCGGCCGGGCCGGGCGGGCCGGCTACGACAGCACGGGCACGGTGATCGTCCAGGCGCCTGATCACGTGGTGGCCAACGAGAAGGCGCTGGCCAAGGCCGGCGACGACCCGAAGAAGCGACGCAAGGTGGTGCGGAAGAAACCGCCGGAGGGAACGGTCGGCTACGGCGAGCCGACCTTCACCCGGTTGGTCGGCGCCGAGCCGGAACCGTTGACGTCCAGCTTCGCGGTCAGCAACGCGATGATCCTGAACGTGGTCGCCGCGCCGGGGGACTGTTTCGCGGCGATGCGGCGGCTGCTGACCACCAACGACGAACCGCCCGTCCGGCAGCGCCGGCACATCCGACGGGCCCTGGCCATCTACCGCGGGCTGCGGACCGCCGGGGTGCTGGAGCAGTTGGACGAGCCCGACGGCGACGGGCGGACGGCCCGGATCACCGTCGATCTGCAGACCGACTTCGCTCTCAACCAGCCGCTGTCGCCGTTCGCCCTGGCCGCGCTGGACCTGCTCGACCCGGAGTCGGACAGCTTCGCCCTCGACGTGGTCTCGATCATCGAGGCCACGCTGGAGAACCCGCGGCCGATCCTGAGTGAGCAGCGCAAGAAGGCCCGCGGGGCGGCGGTGCAGCAGATGAAGGCCGACGGGATCGAGTACGAGGAGCGGATGGAGCTGCTGGAGGAGATCACCTATCCGCAGCCGCTGGCCGAGCTGCTCGGCGGCGCCTACGCGACCTATCTGCAGACCCACCCGTGGATGAGTGACTACCAGTTGGCGCCGAAGTCGGTGGTCCGTGAGCTGGCCGAGCAGGCGATGAGCTTCACCGAGTACGTCAGCTCCTACGGTCTGGCCCGTTCCGAGGGGCTGGTGCTGCGCTATCTGGCCGACGCGTTCAAGGCGCTGCGCCAGAGCGTGCCCGAGGACGTCAAGACCGAAGAGCTGCGGGACCTGATCGACTGGCTGGGCGAGCTGGTGCGCCAGACCGACTCCAGCCTGCTGGACGAGTGGGAGCAACTGATCGAGCCCGAGCTGGCCGAGGGTGTTCCCGCCGATCGCGTCCGGCGCGAACTCGACGACGCGCCGCCGCCGGTCACCCGCAACGTGCGCGCCTTCCGGGTGCTGGTCCGCAACGCCCTGTTCCGGCGGGTGGAGTTGGCCGCCCGGCGGCAGTGGTACGCGCTGGGCGAGCTGGACGCCGAGGCGGGCTGGGACGCCGACGCCTGGGCCGAGGCGATGTCCGGCTACTTCGACGAGCACGACCAGCTGATGACCGGGGCGAACGCCCGCGGCCCGGCGATGTTGATCATCGAGGTCGAGCCGTCGCGCTGGCGGGTGCGGCAGATCTTCGACGATCCGGCCGGCGACCACGACTGGGGATTCAGTGCGAGCGTCGATCTGGTCGCCAGCGACGAGGCCGGCGAGCCGGTGATCACGGTGAGCGATGTCGGCTCGCTCTGACCGGGTGCCCGAGCCGGATCAATGTCCCGGATCGAGCCGCGTAGTCGCGGCCGGATCCGGGACGATGCGGGCAGGTTCGGCAGCGGTCTACCGGCAGCGGTCCTGGCCGCCGGACTGCACACCACCCCGGCCTTCGTCGTGATGCCGCGGCAGCAGGCCGGCATCCAGCTCGCCGTCCACCCGCTCGCCGCGCGCGTTCTCTTCGGCGTGAGCAGCGCCGAGTTGTCCTTCCCGCTGACCGACGGTCGCGACCTGCTCGGCGTCGAGGCCGAGCGACTGCGGCTGCAGCTGACCGAAACCCCCGACTGGAACCGGCGGTTCGAGCTGCTGGCGGCCTATCTGCGACGCCGAGTGGACTCGGCCCGGCCGTCGGCGGCGGTGCGCCCTGAGCTCGGTGAGGCCTGGCGATGGCTGCGCCGGCAGCGCGGGACCGGTTCGATCGACGCCCTGGCCCGGCACGTCCTGCTCAGCCGCCGCCAACTCGGTGACCTGTTCGCCCGTGAACTGGGGATGAGCCCGAAGGCTGCCGGCCGGTTGATCCGGTTCCAGTGGGCGATGCGGACCGTCGCCGGTTCGGTGGCCGCCGGCCAGGAGGTGCCGTTGGCCGACGTGGCGGCCCGCTGCGGCTACTACGACCAATCCCATCTCGACCGGGACTTCCGCGGCTACGTCGGGATCAGCCCGACCGCCTGGCTGGCCGAAGAGCGCCGAAACATCCAAGCCGGCGGGCACCGCAACGGGCAGCCTTGACCCATGAGCGACACACAGAACACAGCTGAGGGGGCAACCCCGACACCCGGATCCGCACCCGCGCCGACGGTCTGGCCGACGTTCCATGCCGCCGACGCACCCGCGATGATCGACTTCCTGGTCGACGTGGTGGGGTTCGAGCGAGCCGCGGTCTACGGCGAGGGCGACCGGGTCGAGCACGCCCAGCTCGACTGGCCGGAGGGCGGCGGGGTGATGCTCGGCAGCCGCCGGGCCGACAGTGGGGTGGAGCCCGGGATCGCCAGCATCTACGTGGTGAGCGACCACGTCGACGAGATCCACGACCGGGTCCGGACCGCGCCGGGCGTGACCATCACCCGTCCGGTCGAGGACACCGATTACGGCAGCCACCAGTTCGTGATGACCGACCCCGAGGGCAATTTCTGGTGTTTCGGCAGCTATCGCGGCGCGGCCCGTCGGTAGCACCTCCCGCCCGGGTCAACGTCCCGGATCGAGCCGCGTAGTCGCGGCCGGATCCGGGACGTTGTGGGGCAACTGAAGCGATGCGGCAAGGTGGCGGGATGGACGACGCAGCAGGCCAGCCTTTCGATCCGAGCCGTTGGTCGGAGGTGGAGGGGTTCGACTTCACCGACATCACCTACCACCGGGCGGTGGACGCGCCGGTGGTGCGGATCGCGTTCGACCGGCCGGAGGTGCGCAACGCGTTCCGGCCGCAGACCGTGGACGAGCTGTACCGCGCCCTGGACCACGCCCGGATGAGCAGTGACGTCGGTTGCGTGCTGCTGACCGGCAACGGGCCGAGCGCCAAGGACGGCGGCTGGGCCTTCTGTTCGGGCGGGGACCAACGGATCCGTGGCCGTTCCGGCTACACCTACAACGACGCCGAGGCGCCGGCCACGGTCGACCCGGCGGCGGCGGGGCGGCTGCACATCCTGGAGGTGCAGCGGCTGATCCGGTTCATGCCGAAGGTGGTGATCTGCCTGGTCAACGGATGGGCGGCGGGCGGCGGCCACAGCCTGCACGTGGTCTGCGATCTCAGCCTGGCCAGCGCCGAGCAGGCACGGTTCAAGCAGACCGACGCCGACGTCGGCAGTTTCGACGCCGGCTACGGCTCGGCCTACCTGGCCCGCCAGGTCGGCCAGAAGTTCGCCCGCGAGATCTTCTTCCTCGGCGAGACCTATTCGGCCGAAGACGCCTTCCGGATGGGCATGGTGAACCGGGTGGTGCCGCACGCCGAGCTGGAGACGGTCGGGCTGGAGTGGGGCCGGGCGATCTGCCGGAAATCCCCGACCGCGCAACGGATGCTCAAGTTCGCCTTCAACGCCGTCGACGACGGCCTGGTCGGTCAGCAGGTCTTCGCCGGCGAGACCACCCGGCTCGCCTACATGGGCGACGAGGCCGTCGAGGGCCGTGACGCCTTCCTGCAGAAGCGGCCGCCGGACTGGTCGGCGTTCCCGTACTACTACTGAGGCCCCGCACTACTCAGGCGCGGTCACCGGGTCGGAGCCGGGTCAGGATCAGGTCGGCGACGGCGGCCATCCCGGCGGCGTTCGGGTGGAAGGGCACCGGCGACGCCCGACCGGTCCAGCCGGTCACCCAGGGGTCGGTGGCGGCCGCATGATGGGCCCGGCTCGGGGTCGCGCAGTCCAGGTACTCGGCCGGGATCCCCTTCGCCACCGCGATCTCGACGGCGGTGGCGTAGACGGTCGAGAGGGCCCGGGCCATCGCCTGTGCCTGGCGCCACTGGGTCCGGCTGAGCGGAATGCCGGGACCGGGATCGGCCCCGCCGGCCACACTGAGATAGTCCACCACCAGGATCCGGGCGGCCGGAGCCCGGTCGTGGACGGTGGTCAGGATCGTGACGAGGGCGTCGGTGAGGGTGCGCAGCGCGTCCAGATCGGTGCCGATCCCGACGACACGTCCGGCCAGGCCTCGGGCGAACGGCCCGAGCACCGGCAGCCGGGCCGCGCCGGAGTTCACCAGGCCGGCCCTGATCACACCGCCGAGATAGCCCAGATCGTTGCCGCCGATCGTCATCGTGACCAGCGCGGTGTCGGCGGTGACGGCGTCCAGTTGGGCCGGCGCCCGGTGCCGCACCAGCGGCCGGGTCGGCCGCAGCAGGCCGCGGGTCGTCGCACCGGAGAAACTGACGTCGCTCAACTCCAGACCGGCGCGCTCGGCGACCAGGTGCGGGTAGTTGCGTCCCGATCGGCCGGCCGCCGCGTCGATCACCGGCTCGATCCCCGGCCCGGCGGCGAACGAACTGCCCAGTGCGACGTAGCGGCGGCCGGGCTGCAGGCTCAATCGATCACGCCGTAGAGCCGGTCACCGGCGTCGCCCAGCCCGGGCACGATGTAGCCGCGTTCGTCCAGCCGCTCGTCGACGGCGGCGACCACCAGGGTGCAGGGGACGTGCAGGTCGGTGAGCAGGCCCGACAGCCGGTCGATGCCCTCGGGCGCGGCGAGCAGGCAGATGCAGGTGATGTGGTCGGCGCCGCGGTCGACCAGGAACCGGACCGCGGCGGCCAGCGTCCCGCCGGTGGCCAGCATCGGGTCGAGCACGTAGCACTGCCGGTTCGCGAGGTCGTCCGGCAGTCGTTCGGCGTAGGTGGACGGCTCCAGCGTCTCCTCGTTGCGGACCATCCCGACGAAGCCGACCTCGGCGCTCGGCATCAGCCGGGTCATCCCCTCCAGCATGCCCAGACCGGCCCGCAGGATCGGGACGACCAGTGGCCGTGGGCTGGCCAGCCGGACCCCGTCGGCCGGCCCGACCGGCGTCCGGACCTGGTGCGGGATCACCCGGATGGCCCGGGTCGCCTCGTAGGCCAGCAGCGTGACCAGCTCTTCGGTCAACCGCCGGAAGGTCGGCGAATCGGTCCGCTCGTCCCGCAGCGCGGTCAGTTTGTGTGCGATCAGCGGGTGATCGACGACGGTGAGGTCCACCCGAGGAACGGTAGCCCCCGACCACCGCGGCGCGTCGGCGCGCAGGGGTCTGGCACGATGGGCGCTCCTCGGCCGCCGGCCGGCCCGGGCGGCGCCGGACGCGTACTGGACAAGGGCCGACGCGGCGGTAAGGATCAGGGCAGTGGTCGCGCCGGCGATCGCGGAGTGAGAGGTGGATCGTGGCCGACCTGGACGATGACGACTACGAGTCGTTCGACCTGGACGACGATTCCAACCCGGCCCTCAGCCGCGATCTCGCCGAGGCCGACGACAGTGACGACGGCGACGAGGATGACGACGACGACTTCGACGACGATCTCGACGACGCCGAGGAGGACGAGATCGACTTCGTCATCGCCGGCTACCGCGAGGACGGCGCCGCGGTGGTCTCGCCGCTGGCCAAGGATCTGGCCAACGACCTCGACGACCTGATCCTGCAGTTGCGCCGGTTGCCGGGGGACGCCGGGGTGATCGGCTTCGTCAGCCTGGTCGAAGAGGTCGCGATCATCGTCCGGGTGCGCGGCCAGTTGGTGCAGGTGTTCCTCTCCGACGCCGACGCCGCGAACGACTGGCCGATCGCGCGCGACATCGCCGACTACCTCGGGGTCGACGCCCCGGACGAGGACGACGACGATTCCGAACCGATGGGCGACCTGCGGATCCTGGCCGACCTCGGCGTCAGTGAGCTCGACCTGACCTCGATGACCGACGATCTCGATCTGAGCAGTGATCAACTTCTCGACCGGGTCGCCGACATGATCAAGATCGGGTCGGAGTTCCGCCGGGTGGCCGAGACCGCGTTCCACTGACCGGTTCCCCTGTGGAGCCGGAAGAGGTGCAGCCGGAAGAGGTGCAGCCGGAAGAGGTGCGGCCGGAGCAGGCGCTGACCCGGGCCGAGGCGATGACGATCGCGCTCGCCGCGGCCGAGGAGGCGGCGGGCCACGGCGACGTGCCGATCGGGGCGGCCCTGCTGGACCCGTCCGGACGGCTGGTGGCCCGGGCCGGGAACGAACGAGAGCTGACCGGCGATCCGAGCGCCCACGCCGAGATCCTGGTGTTGCGCCGGGCCGCCGAACGGGCCGGCGACTGGCACCTGGACGGCCACACCCTCGTGGTCACCCTCGAGCCCTGCACGATGTGCGCGGGCGCGCTCGTCCAGGCCCGGATCGGCACCCTGGTCTTCGGCGCCTACGACCCCAAGGCGGGCGCGGTCGCCTCGCTCTGGGACGTCGTCCGCGATCCCCGGCTGAACCATCGGGTCGAAGTGGTCGGCGGCTTCCGGGCCGCGGCCTGCTCCGACCTGCTGCAGACGTTCTTCCGCGGCCACCGCGGCCGGCCGTCCCCGACCGGGCCCGGCTCGCCGGACGACGCGGGCAGGATTCGATTCGCACCGGGCGGACCGAGTCGGTAATCTCTTCCGCGGTGGCGTGTCTGAGCGGCCTAAAGAGCGCGCCTCGAAAGCGCGTGAAGTGAAAACTTCCGCGGGTTCAAATCCCGCCGCCACCGCCAATCGCCGCAGGAGACGTCGGTCAGCGCACCCAGCGCCGGCCGGCGTTTTCGCGTCCGGTCCCGTTGTTCGGTGTACTCCCAGGTCCTGGTTGATCCAGCGGTGTCGTTCTAGCGTGGGTGGACATGGAGCGAGGCGAGATGCAGTCGGAACGCGAGGCCCAGGACTTCCTGGCCAGCCGTCGGGCCCGGCTGAGCCCCGAGGAGGTCGGGTTGCCGACCTTCGGCGGGCAACGCCGGGTCAAAGGTCTGCGACGCGAGGAGGTCGCACTGCTGGCCGGGGTGAGCGTCGACTACTACTCCCGGCTCGAGCGCGGTCGGCTGGCCGGAGTTTCCGAGGAGGTGCTCGACGCGATCTCCCGAGCCCTGAAGCTCAGCGAGGCCGAGCAACTGCATCTGGTCGACCTGGCCCGCAGCGCCGGCCCGGCCCGACCTCGACGGCGCCGCCCGGCCCCGGCTCAACGGGCGGGGGACGCGGTGCTGTCGATCCTGGCCGGGATGAGCGGCACTCCGGCCTACGTCCGGACCACCCAGATGGACATCCTGGCCGCCAACGACCTGTGCCGGGCCCTCTACGACGGCGTCCTCGACCCGGGTCGGCTCCCTCTCAACGTGGCTCGCTACCTGTTCCTCGACCCGCACTCGAAGGGCTTCTTCCTCGACTGGGAGTCGGTCGCCGACGACACCGTCGGGGCGTTGCGGATGCAGGTCGGGAAGAACGCTCGGGACCGGAAGCTGAGCGACCTGATCGGGGAACTGTCGACCCGCAGTGACGACTTCGCCACCCGATGGGCCCGCCAGGACGTCCGCCTGCACCGGAGCACCCGCAAACGGCTGCACAACCGGGTCGTCGGCGAACTCGAGCTGACCGGCAACGCGCTCGAGCTGCCCGGCGACGGCCTGGTGATCATCGCCTACACCGCCGACGTCGACTCGCCGGCGGCGGAGAAGCTCCAGCTGCTGGCGGCCTGGGCGACCACGCACGACCAGCAGCTGTCGCTGCCCACCACCCCGCCGGTCTGACCGACCGGCTCTCGATCAACGCCCACCACGGGCAAAACCACCCTCTCGGCAGGAGCGCACACGCATGGACAAACGCACCCTCGGATCCCTCGAGGTCTCGGCCATCGGCCTGGGCTGCATGGGCCTCAGCATCAACTACGGCGACCCGCTGGACGACGAGACCGGGATCGCGGTGATCCGCGGCGCGGTCGACACCGGGGTCACCTTCTTCGACACCGCACAGATCTACGGTCCGTTCACCAACGAGACGCTGGTCGGCAAGGCGCTGGCCCCGGTGCGGGACCAGGTCGTCATCGCCACCAAGTTCGGCTTCGGTTTCGACGGCACCGAACGCACCGGTCTCGACAGCCGGCCCGAGACGATCCGGGCCTCGGTCGACGCCTCCCTGGAACGGCTCCGGACCGAGCGGATCGACCTGCTCTACCAACACCGGGTCGACCCCGAGGTGGCGATCGAGGATGTCGCCGGCACCGTCAAAGAGCTGATCGAGGCCGGCAAGGTGGCCCATTTCGGTCTCTCCGAGGCCGGGGCCGACACCATCCGCCGGGCCCACGCCGTGCAGCCGGTGGCGGCGGTGCAGAACGAGTACTCGATCTGGGCCAGGGACTCCGAGGCGGAGGTGCTGCCCGCCTGTGCCGAACTGGGCATCGGCATGGTGCCCTGGTCGCCGCTCGGGCAGGGGTTCCTCACCGGCACCGTCAGCCGGGATCAGAGCTTCGGCGACAGCGACATCCGTAGCCGGTTCCCCCGTTTCAGCTCCGATGCCCTCGAGGCGAACCAGCCGATCGTCGACCTGGTCAACGAGATCGCCGGCCGACTGCAGGTCACGCCGGCGCAGGTCGCTCTGGCCTGGCTGCTGGCCAAGTCGGACCACGTCGTGCCCATTCCCGGCTCGCGCCGGCCGGTCCGGATCGCGGAGAACGTCGCGGCAGCCGAGGTCAGCTTGAGCCGGCACGACGTCGAGGAGATCGACCGGCGATCAGCCGCGCTGACGGTCAGCGGCGCTCGCGGCAGCGGCCACGAGAGCTACCGCTGAACGCGCCCCGCTCCTGAGTTCTCACAACAAGGTGTGGACCGAGTTCCCGTAGACGGGAACCGAACTTACATCTTGTCGTTACCTCCGGCCCGATATCCTCTGAGCCCGCCACCGACCGGAGAGGGGCCGGGCCGATGATCGATCTCGACCTCATCCTGCTGGAGAGTGCGGTGGTGGTGATCGCCGCCATCCTCTCGGCGCGGATCGGGTCGCGGCTCGGGCTGCCGGCGCTGTTGTTGTTCCTCGGGCTGGGGATGGCGCTCGGCGACGCCGGGCTGGGTGTCCGCTTCGACGACGCCGAACTGGCCCGGGCGCTCGGCTTCGGGGCGTTGGTGCTGATCCTGGCCGAGGGCGGTCTGACCACGAAATGGTCCGACATCCGCTCGTCGATCGGGATCGCGGCGCTGCTGGCCACCGTCGGCACCCTGGTCAGCATCGGGGTGATGACCGTCTTCGGCCATTTCGTCCTCGGCCTGGACTGGTGGATCGCCGTCCTGCTCGGGGCGGTCACCTCACCGACCGACGCGGCCGCGGTCTTCGCCGTGCTGCGCCGGGTTCCGCTGCCGCACCGGATCCGGGGCGCGCTGGAGGCCGAGTCCGGGCTGAACGACGCACCGACCGTGCTGCTGGTGACAGTGGCCAGCGAGGCCGCCCTGAGTCAGCAGAACGGCGGCGAGCACACCAGCCTGACCGGACTGATCGCGCTGATCCCGGTGGAGATCGTCGGCGGGGCGGTGATCGGGTTGGCCCTGGGCTGGGTCGGCGTCCAGATCCTGCGCCGGGTCGCGTTGCCGTCCTCGGGCCTGTACCCGTTGGCCGCGCTGGTCTGGGCCGTCTTCGCCTACGGGGCCGCGGCGACCCTGCACACGTCCGGCTTCGCGGCGGTCTATCTGGCCGGTCTGCTGCTCGGCAACGCCAATCTGCCGCACCGCGCGGCGACCCGCTCGTTCGTCGAGGGGATCGGCTGGATCGCCCAGATCGGTCTGTTCGTGATGCTCGGTCTGCTGGCCTCGCCCGGCCGGATCACCCTGGGCACCGTCGGGATCGCGCTGGCCGCGGGGTTGTTCCTGACCTTCGTCGCCCGGCCGCTGTCCGTCTTCGTCGGCGCCGTCTGGTTCCGGGTCCGGTGGCGGGAACAGGCCTTCCTGGCCTGGGCGGGGCTGCGCGGCGCCGTCCCGATCGTGCTGGCCACGATCCCGTTGGCCGCCGGCGTCCCCGGCGCCACCCGGCTCTTCGACGTGGTGCTGGTCTTCGTGATCGTCTTCACCGTGTTGCAGGGCCCGACGCTGCCCTGGGTGGCGTCCCGGCTGGGGCTGACCAACCGACAGGAGGCCAGCGACGTCGAGGTCGAGGTGGCACCGCTGGACAAGATCTCGGCCGATCTGATGCAGGTCACGATCCCGTTCGGCTCCCGGCTGAGCGGGATCGAGGTCGGCGAACTCCGGCTGCCGCGGCACTCGGTGATCTCGCTGATCATCCGGGACGAGGCACCGCTGGTGCCGGTGGACCGGGAGCGACTGAAGATCGGCGACGAGTTGCTGATCGTGACGCCGAGCGCCCAACGGCCGAAGACGGAGGCCCGGCTGCGGGCCCTGGGTCAGCGGGGTCGGCTCGCGGGCTGGACGACGAACGACGCCGAGCCGGACCCACGCCGGCGGCCCCGGTTGCGCCCCCCGGCTTGAGGCGCCCGGGCTGAGGTGCTCGGGTTGAGGCGCCGGGGTTCAGGTGGAACTCAGCCGTCGGCGGCCGGGGTGGGGCTCTGGCTGGGCAGGCAGACCGTCGAGGACGAGACGGCGATCGAGGTCTTGGCCTTGGTGTTGAAGCCGCCGTAACTGTCGCCGACCATCACGTCGACCGTCCGGTTGGGCCGGCCGTCCGCCTTCACCGTCGCGCCCTTGAAGAAGCTCTTGACCAACAGCACTTCGGGGTTCTTCGCGGCGTTGCCGACGATCACCGTCTTGGTGACCTTGGTGTCGGTGTTCTGGGCGGCCAGCGTGTTGAACTTGGCGGTCCGCAGCTTCTGGCTGACGTCGCTGGCCAGGCCCTTCTTGCTGCCGCCGTTGAAGACCTGGACGGTGACCTGGGCCGACTGCAGCGTCTTGTCCGTCACCTTCGTCGGCACGCACGGCGTCGGCGGGATCGCCGGGGCGGGCTTGATGATGTTCTGGTAGCCCCACCAGGCGCCGTAGCAGAGGATGCCCAGCAGGACCAGCAACGTGAGCGGCGTCCGGATGACCCGGAAGACCCGCCCGATCACGGGCTGACCTCGAGGACGCGGGCGTGCATCGTCTGCCGTTGCTGGAGAGCAGCGCGTAGGGCCCGGTGCAGACCGTCTTCGAGGTAGAAGTCGCCGCGCCAGGCGATCACGTGGGCGAACAGATCGCCGTAGAAGGTGGAATCCTCTTCGAGCAGGGCCTCCAGGTCGAGGGTTCGTTTCGTCGTGACCAGCTGATCCAGGCGCACCTGGTGCGGAGCAATGGCCGCCCACTGCTTCTGTACGTAACCGTGTTCGGGGTACGGCCGTACGTCACCGACGCGCTTGAAAATCACGGTGACACTGTAGTCAACCAGGCTGCACCACCAAGCACGAGAACGTCACGATTCGGCTGCGGTCGCGCGCCTGCCCGAGCCCCGTCGCCGGCCCCGGTGTGACACGCTGTCGATTATGAGCGAGCAGAACGCGGCCGAGGTCGACGCGATTCGCACCGGCTACACCTTCGACGAGGCATCGATCGACCTCGGTGTCCTGATGGAGGCCGACCAGCCGGTCACCGACGCCCGGATCCGGATCCCGCTGTCGATGCTGAACCGGCACGGCCTGGTCGCCGGGGCCACCGGCACCGGCAAGACCAAGACCCTGCAGCTGCTGGCCGAGCAGATCTCGGCCGCGGGCGTACCGGTGTTCGCCGCGGACGTGAAGGGCGACCTCTCCGGGATCGCCTCGGCCGGGGTGAGCAACGACCGGCTGACCAAGCGCACGTCGGCCCTGGGCCAGGACTGGCACCCGACCGCTGCGCCGGCCCAGTTCCTCGCCCTCGGCGGCCAGGGCAGTGGACTGCCGGTCCGGGTCACGATGAGCTCGTTCGGCCCGGTGCTGCTGAGCAAGGTGCTCGATCTGAACGAAACCCAGGAGTCGACGCTCGGCCTGGTCTTCCACTACGCCGACAAGGCCGGTCTGCCGCTGCTCGACCTCTCCGATCTGCGGGCCGTGCTGCAACACCTGACCAGCGACCAGGGCAAGGCCGAACTGGCCGACATCGGCGGTGTCTCCAGCGCGACGGTCGGGGTGATCCTGCGCTCGTTGATCAACTTCAGCGACCAGGGGGCGGACGCCTTCTTCGGCGAGCCCGAGTTCGACACCGCCGACATGCTGACCACCACCCAGGACGGTCGTGGCGTGGTCACGCTGTTGGAGTTGCCGAACCTGCAGGACCGGCCGGCCATCTTCTCCACCTTCCTGATGTGGTTGCTGGCCGATCTGTTCCACGATCTGCCCGAGGTCGGCGACGCCGACAAGCCGAAACTGGTCTTCTTCTTCGACGAGGCGCACCTGCTGTTCACGGGTGCCTCGAAGGAGTTCCTCAACTCCATCACCCAGACCGTCCGGTTGATCCGCTCCAAGGGGGTCGGCATCTTCTTCGTCACCCAGACCCCGAAGGACGTCCCCGACGACGTGCTGGCGCAGTTGGGTTCGCGGGTGCAGCACCAGCTGCGGGCGCACACGCCGAACGACGCCAAGGCGTTGAAGCAGACGGTGGCCACCTTCCCGCGTTCGCACTACGAGCTGGCCGACGTGCTGACCGAGCTGGGCATCGGCGAGGCGATCGTCACCGTGATGGACCCCGACGGCGCCCCGACGCCGGTGGCCTGGACCCGGATGTTCGCCCCGCAGTCGTTGATGGCGCCGACGCCGACCGACCAGATGGACGCCGCGGTGAAGGCGTCCCCGCTGGCCGCGAAGTACCTGAACGCCGTCGACCGCGAGTCCGCCCGCGAGATGCTGGCCGCGCGGCTGACCGCCGGTGCGCAGGCCGCGCAGGCCCAGACCGCGGCCGCTTCCCAGCCGAACCCGCCGCAGTACGAGCCGCCGGCCGAGCACCGGCAGGCGCGGGCGCCCCGGCAGGAGAAGAGCATGGTGTCGAACCTGATCAACTCACCGATGGTGCGCGACCTGGCGCGGACGGCCAGCCGGGAGATCTTCCGCGGACTGTTCGGGACCGCGCGCCGACGCTGACGGCCGGAGCCGGCGCAGCAGGGCGCCGAGCGGACGGCGGCGGGCTCGACCCGGACGTGGCTCAGCGCTCCGCTCGGCCACTGCGCTGAGCTGCGCGTAGCGATCGGCGGCGTGCCGACTGCGATCGGAGTCCGATCCCAGCAGCAGTTGGGGATGGTGGGAATGCATGGCGGTGCTCGTTTCTGGGCATGCTGACGCCGTGCTCCGGCCGCGCTCGGGCAGCCGAAAGACAGGTCAGAAGAACGGAAAGAAAAGAAGGTGTCCCGGACGGGACGAGGCGTGGTCCGAGGCGTCAGCCGGCGGTGACCCGACCGACGCCCGTCGGGGCGCCGAGAAAGATGATCATCACGTTCGGCACCTCCTCTTCATCGGGCTACGCATCGGGCACACTCGGACTCCGTCACCCTAGAGCGAGAGTTCTGAAGCGGGCAAGGGATTTACTACACCGGGCGTCGGGCCAGGGACCGAAGGCAGGCTCGCCGGACGCCCGGAACCTGCTACCAGGCAGGGATTCAGCCGTTGCCCTCGAGCAGCCGGCTGAGCGAAGCGCGGGCCGCACTGTTCTGGGCCGCCAGCTCGTTCAGCAGCTGGGCCAGAGCGCTGATCCACTCGGCCATGCCGACCTGTCGGCGGCTGATCACCACGCCGCGGACGACGGTGTTGATCTCGGCCAGCACTGCGCCGCCGTGGTGCGGGCCGGGGGCCAGGTGCAGGCGCACCTCCGGTCCGACCACGGTGATCGAGGTGACCCTGCCGTCACGTCCGGCCAGCCGGTCACCGAGACTTCGTTTACGTTCGACACTCACCATGCCCGGGGGCAAGCGATTCGCCGAGGCTGGTGGTCAGCACCCGGCTGAGCGTGTCGATATCGGCCGTGTCGGCCCGCAGGGCCGCACTGATCATCTCGACCGACCGGGGGTCGTCGGGGTCGCCGGGCACGGCCGGCAGGCCCTCGGGGAACGCCACCTCAGTCGACCAGCGGCAGCACCAGCTGCGGCGTCTGGATGACGTGGTCGTCCCGCAGCGGGCGGATCGCCGTGCCGATGGCGAAGAACTCGGTGGTGTGACCGCCCCACTGGTGGGAGTTCGACTGCAACTGGACGCCGACGATGCCCTCGGCGTGCAACTGCTCGGCCTCGGCCTGCATCCGGCTCATGGCCAGCTCGCGGGCGTCGTAGAGCGCCTCGGTGAACTGCGGGATCTCCACGTTCTGGCCGATGTTTCCCATCGACTGGAAGAAGCCCTGGTGGGCGACGTGGTAGACGCAGGTGCCCATCACCATGCCCAACGGGGTGTAGCCGGACTGGATCAGCGTCCAGAAGTCCTGGCCGGACAGGTCGGAGGTGAAGGGCAGGTTCTTGTTGTTGCGCCAGCTGTTCCCGGTGGGCGGCGGCTCCTCGGCGATGACGGCCGTGCCCACGGCGATGAACTCGGCCACGTCGCTGCCGAACTCCTTGAACTCGATCTCGAGCCGGACGGCCACGATGCCGTCCGCACCGAGGGCTTCGGCCTCGGCCTCCATCCGGCTCATCGCCAGCTCGCGGGCGTGGTACATCGCACCGGAGAGCCGGTCCAGTTCCTGGTTCTTGCCCCAGCTCCGGGCCTGGAAGCCGACGTGGTAGATGCTCGAACCGAGCACCAGCCCGACCGGGCGGAAGCCCGCCTCGCGGACCAGCAGGAACTCGTTCACCGACAGGTCGGAGGTGAACAGCGAGGTCTGCTGGCCGGGACGCATCTGGGCCAGCCGCGCCATCGCGTCGCGCGGGACCCCGAGCTCGTTCGGGTTGAGCGTCATCGGCGGTTCCTCCGGGTCGGGATGATCGGGCCGAGCGGCAACACGGTCCGGGAGTCGGTGGCGGACGCGGGGGCGGTGGCGTGGCGTCCGAATCTGGTGTCCAGCACGCCGGCGCCGCCGAACTGGGCGATCGTGGTGCCGGTCATCATCGCCTCGGCGATGTGGTCGCGGTGGCCGTCGGACGGCTCGACGGAACGGATGCTGAGCGAGATGTCGGAGGAGATGAAGCCCTCGGCGCCGACGCGGCGGGTCTGCTGCTCGACGTTGGTCCGGACGATGTGCCGGGTGTACTGGACCAGCGCGGTGTAGCCGGTGATCTCGACGTTCGCCCAGGACCGCGCGGCCTGCGAGGTGCGCCAGTCGTCGTGCTTGATCGCCAGGTCGAAACCGACGATCAGCTGCACCGGCACCCAGCCCGACTGCATCAGTTTGGTCACGTCGCTGCCGGACAGGTCGGTGGTGAACGGGATCGTCGGACGCTGCCGGGAGCGGGCCCGGACGGCGGTGCCGATGGCCATGAACTCGCGTGCGCCGTCCATCATCGTGACGCCGAGCCGGACGCCGACCACGCCGTCGGCGCCGAGTGCCCGGGTCTCTTGCAGGAGTCGGTTCATCGCGGTGCCGTAGCCGCCGCGGATCGCGTTGACGTAGGGCCCGAAACCGGACCAGCGACTGTCCTGGGAGCCGATCACCGGGCTGTCGGCGCCCATCGACAGCAGACCGCCGAAGCCGTAACCGCCGTACCCGCAGCCGCCCCAACCGCTCCAGCCCACGGCCTCCACGGTGCAGCCCATCACCTCGCCGACGGCCTCCAGCCCGACCGAGCCGAGGCTGGCCGAGCTGTCGGCGCTGAGGAAGGAGGTCCGGACGCCGGAGTTCTGGGCACGCTGGAGACGTTCGGCGGCCACGGGCGGCAGACCGCGCCCGTTCCACTGCGCCACGCACACCTCCTGCGGTCCGAGTCGGGATCGGTCTCCACGAGCTGGGTCCGATCTTTCCACCCCGATGGTTCGCCAGGCCATGGTGTTGCTGAGAACATGCCGTGATGAAGGACTCCGTGATCACCGTGGCCCATCGGCTGGGCTGCACGCCGACCCGGCTCGCCACCGTCCTGGACGCCGTCGTCCCGGCCGACGAGGCGCCGTCGGCGACCGAGGCCGGGGTGGCCGGCTTCCTGCTCGGCGTGCTCGACGACCGGCCCGACTGGCAGCCGCGGCTGGCCCGGCTGATCGCTGGGACGGAGGCCGGTGAGTCGACCCTCCCGACCGGGGACGCGGCCTGGGACTGGTTCTGCGACCTGGTCAACGCCGGTTACTACGCCGACCGACGTGACGGCGGGGACGAGCGGTCCTGGGTCTCCTTGGGTTGGCGACCCGAACCGGCCGGCGGCTGGCCGATCCCGGTGCCGGTGCCGGTGCCGAGTGCCGGTGCCGGTGCACGAGGCAGCGGCAGGAGCACGGCCCGTGGTGGTCGGCCCGGCGGACTTGGCCGAGCGCTACGACGTGGTGGTGATCGGGTCCGGAGCCGGCGGCGGCACCGCCGCAGGGGTGCTGGCCGAGTCCGGCCGGACGGTACTCGTGGTCGAGGCGGGCGACTGGCCGGAGACCGACGTGCTGGCCGCCGGGCAACTGCGGAACCCGCGGGCCGAGTGGGGCCTGCCGATGCCCACCCGATCCGACGATCCGGCCGACCGGCGGCTGCTGGTGAGCGACGGCCGGCGGGACGAGGTGTCCCCGGTCGAGGGCGGCTGGGGCGCCAACGCGACCACGGCCGGCGGTGGCACCCGGGTCTACGGGGCGCAGGCCTGGCGGTTCGCGCCGACCGACTTCGCGATGGCCGGCAGTTACGGCGTTCCGGCCGGCAGTGCGCTGGCCGACTGGCCGATCAGCTACGCCGACCTCGAGCCCTACTACAGCCGGGCCGAGTGGGAGATCGGCGTCTGCGGCGACGTCGGGGGTGCGCACGCCGGCCCGCGATCCAGGGCCTTCCCGATGCCGCCGCTGCCGACCGGTCCGACCACCGAACTGCTGAGCACCGCCGCCCGCCGACTCGGGCTGGGGACGATGGCGGTGCCGCTGGCCGTGAACTCGGGGCCCTACCTGGGCCGTCCCGGCTGCGCCCGGTGCCGGCTGTGCGTCGGGTTCGGTTGCCCGGTCGAGGCCAAGAACGGCAGCCAGAACACGATGCTGCCGCGAGCCTTCGCCACCGGGCGCTGCGTGATCGCGTTGCGGACGCGGGCGCTGCGGATCGAGACCGACCGGTCCGGCCGGGCGGTCGGCGTCCAGCTGGCCGGTGGGACGGGGCAGGGAATCTGGCGGCGCAGCGTCGCCGCCGGCGAGATCGTGGTCGCGGCCGGGGCGGTCGAATCGGCCCGGCTGTTGCTGAACAGTGCGTCCGCGACGAACCCGGACGGGCTCGGCAACGCCACCGATCAGGTCGGCCGGCAGCTGCAGGGCCACCTCTACGGCGGCGCGTTCGGCGTCTTCGCCGAGCCGGTGGACGACCTGCTCGGCCCCGGCCCGTCCGTCGCCACCGGCGACTTCCGGCACGGCAACCCCGACCTGATCGGCGGCGGCATCCTGGCCAACGAGTTCACCCTGACCCCGGCCAACCTGTACAAGAACGCGGCCGACGTCGGCCTGGTGCCGCGCTGGGGTGAGGCGAGCAAGCGCGGCATCCGCTCGCTGCACCGGCGGCTGCTGCGGGTGATGGGCCCGGTCCAGGAGGTGACCAGCGCCGACTCCCGGGTCCGGGTGGACACGTCCGCGGTCGACCGGTTCGGCGCGCCGGTGGCGGTGCTCAGCGGCGGACTGCACGCCGAGGACGTCCGCAGCCGGGCGTTCCTGGCCGACCGGGCCGCCGACTGGCTGCGCGCGGCCGGGGCCGAGCAGGTGGTGGTGCTGGCGGGCACGCCGGGACCGGGCCCGAGCCGTGGTCAGCACCAGGCCGGCACCTGCCGGATGGGGGAGGACCCGGCGAGGTCGGTGGTCGATCCGGTCGGCCGGGTCTGGGGCCACGACAACGTCCGGGTGGCCGACGGGTCGGTGCACGTCACCAACGGCGGCGTCAATCCGGTGCTGACCATCTTCGCCAACGCCCTGCGGATCGCGGAGGACATGGCCGGGACGAATCAGAGGGGGAGCGATGCCCGGGATCGGTGACTGGCTCCGCGGCCGGCAGTCGGCCGGTCATCGCCTCGACCGCCACGACCTGCGCCCCGATCTGCGGGCCGCGGCGGCCCAGATGGTCACCGACGCCCGCTCCGACCCGTTCGTGATCGGGCTGGAGCCGCTGCTGGGCGAGTCCGAGACCGTGCTGCGGCTGTTGGAGGGCCGGCACGACCACGAGATGGGCCTGCTGGTGCTGACCAGCGAGCGGCTGTTCTTCCGCGCCAACAAGAACTCGGCCCGGGCGGGGTTCGACCTGAGGTTGACCGCCGTCGCCGGCGTCGAGGCGTACACCGAGCGCACCTCCGGCGGGCTGCGGGTCCGGACGATGGACGCGGTGCACGTCGTCGACCAGATCCTCGGCACCCAGGGCGATGCGCTGGCCGCGAGCGTGCAGGCCTCCGCGGGTCTCCCTCCGGCGGAGGTGCGTGACCCGATCCAGCTGCTGGCCGAACTCCGAGCGCTGCGCGACGCCGGTGCGATCAGCCCGGAGGAGTTCGAGATCCGCAAGGCGGCCCTGTGGGACGAGCTGTGAGCGATGCGCTGTGAGGGATGTGCTGTGAGGGCGTCCGTTCCGGTCGCTGCCAGACTGGGTCCGTGCACGAGGGTGGTTCGGACGGAGTGTCGTCGGGAGGATCGGGTCAGTCGTCGGCGCGGCGGGCGGTCCGGGCGGGTGAGGCCGACGGTCCGCGGGTCGAGCACCGGGGCAAGGTCTGGTGGGTCCGGTCGGCGGCCACGGCCCGGCAGATCCTCGGCGAACGCCGCCACACGACCCAGGCCGGCTTCACCGCCGAGTTCATCCCGAAGGGACGTCTCAAGCACCACCCGATCCTGATCTCCGACGGCCCGCTGCACGACCAGCAGCGCTCCAAGGTCGGACGGTTCTTCGCCCCCAAGGTGGTGGCCGAGCGCTACACCGCGCTGATGGACGAGTGCTCCGACCGGCTGCTGGCCGGGGTCGGCGCCACCAGCTTCCGGCTGGACGAACTGGCGTTGCTCTACACCGTCGAGGTGACCGCCCAGGCGGTCGGGCTGACCGAATCACGGGTGCCGGCGATGGCCCGCCGGCTGGAGTCGTTCTTCAACCAGCCGCCGTTCGACATCACCAAACCCGATCTCGGCCGCAGCCGCTCGGACTGGATCCGGGCCGCGAGGAACGGTCTGGCGCCGGTGCTGCGGTTCTATCTGAGCGACGTCCGGCCGGCGATCCGGGCCCGGCGGCGATCACCGCGCGAGGACGTGATCAGCCACCTGATCGCCGAGGGCTACACCAACGCCGACATCGCCGTCGAATGCGTCACCTACGGGACGGCCGGGATGGTGACCACCCGCGAGTTCATCGCGATGGCCGCCTGGCATCTGTTGCAGGATGCGGATCTGCGGGCCCGCTACCTGATCGCCGAGCAGCCCGAGCGGTTCGCCATCCTGAACGAGATCATCCGGTTGGAACCGGTGGTCGGCCACCTCTACCGGCGGGTGCAGCAGCCGATCACCTTCACCGACGACGAGACCAGCTACACCGCCGAGCCGGGTGATCTGATCGATCTGTGCGTCCGGCCGGCCAACGCCGACGACGAGACCGTCGGGGAGGAGGCGCTGCGCTTGTGCCCGCAGCGGCCACTGCCGTCCGGGGTGGACGAATCGGTGCTCAGCTTCAGCCACGGCGTGCACCGCTGCCCGGGCCAACCGCTGGCCATCGGTGAATCCGACGTGTTGTTGCGCAAGCTGCTGAGCCGTGAGGTCGAGATCGTCCGCGAGCCGCGGATCGAGTGGGACGACCTGATCGCCGGCTACGCCCTGCGCGACTTCGAGCTCGCGTTGGGTCCGGTCTGAGATCGCCGATCCGGTCCGGCTCAGCCGGCGCCGATGGTCCGCCAGATCAGGGTCGAGGCCACCCCCAGCAGGACGCTCAGCACGCCGGCGGCCACGGCCGTCCGCGAACCGGGGGCGCGGACCTGCTCGATCGGCCGGGCGGTGCGGATCAGCGGCGCGATCCAGCGCAGGTAGTAGAACAGGCTGAGCACCGAGTTCGCCAGCACGACGAGGGCCAGCCAGGCCGCGCCGGCGTCCCAGGCGGCCACGGTGATGGCCAGTTTGCCGGCGAAGACCGCGGTCGGCGGGGTGCCGACCAACCCCAGTAGCGCCACCACCAGGGCGCCGGCCAGCCAGGGGTGACGTCCGGCCAGGCCGGTGTACTCGGCCAGGGTCCGGCGTCCGGGCAGGGCGGCGATCACCGCGAACGCGGCCAGGTTGGTGATGGCGTAACCGGCCAGATAGACCACCAGTGCCCCCAGCGCCAGTCCGCTGCGTCCGGCCATCGCCACCGGCACCAGCAGATAGCCGGCCTGACTGACCGTCGACCAGCCGAGCAGCCGCTGCGGGTCGTCCTGGCCGAAGGCGGCCAGATTTCCCAGCGTCATGGTCAGCACGGCCAGGATCGCCACCAGCAGGGCGGCCCGGGACGATTCGGGCAGCACGGTGACCAGTCGGAAGGCCGCGACCAGGGCGCCGATCTTGGGCACGGTGGTCAGGTAGGAGGCGGCCAGCACGCCGCTGCCCTGGGTGGCGTCCGGCACCCAGAAGTGCGCGGGCACGGCACCGACCTTGAACATCAAACCGGCCAGCAGCGCGACCGTGCCGGCGATCAGCGGGCCGGCCGGGGCGTCGGCCAAGCCGGCAGTCAGCCCGGGGTAGTCGGTCCGACCGCCGAGCCCGTAGAGGACGGCGACCCCGGCCATCAGGACGATGCCGGAGAGCGAACCGAACAGGTAGGTCTTGAGCGAGGCCTCGGCGGCCAACGGCGTCCGGTTCAGCCCGACCAACGCGTACAGCGGGACGCTGGCCAACAGGAAACCGGTGATCACCAGCAGCAGATCCTGGGCCCCGGCCAACACCAGGGTGCCGGTGGTGGCCAGCAGCACCAGGACGCACAGCTCGGCCTGTCGGACCGCCCCGGCCAACTCGTCCCCGGCCAGCACCAGCACCACCGCGCTCGCCCCGACCGCGATCAGCCGGACCGCCCCGGTGGCGTCGTCGATGACGAAACTGCCCTCGAAGACCGTCCGTCCCGGCTGGCTGACGCTGTGGCCGAGAGCGAGGGCGGAGCTGACCAGGCTGCCGGCCAGGAAGGCCAGGGTGAGGGCCCGGGCGAGGCCGAGGCGTCGGCGCGGCAGGAAGGAGCCGGTGAGCAGCACCACCAGGGCGCCGGCCAGCAGCCACAGTTCGGGCAGCAGGGCGATCACGTCGGCGCCGGAGGCCATCTGTGGCGCCATCACGGTCGGCACTACGTCGATCAGCGGCGCCATCTCAGCCACCGAGCCGACTGATCAGGGTGCTGGCCGCCGGGGTGATCACGGCCAGCAGTGGCCCGGGCACCAGCCCGATCGCCACCGCGGGCACCAGCAGCAGCCCGGCCGCGATCCCTTCGTGCGGCCGCAGATCGGCGAAGTCGGTCGATCCGCCCTGGCGCGGTCCGGTGAAGACGCGTTGCAGCGCCCGCAGGAACAACCCGGCGGTGAGCAGGATGCCGAGCAGGGCCACCGCGGTCACCGGGGCGAGCGCGATGCTGCCGGTGAAGATCTGGAACTCGGCCACGAAGCCGCTGAAGCCGGGCAGCCCGAGCGAGGCGAAGGCGGTCAGCCCGAACAGGGCGGTCAGCCGGGGTGCGCTGCCGGCCAGCCCGCCGTAGCCGTCCAGGGCGTAGCTCTGCCGGCGGTCCCAGAACGTCCCGGCCAGCAGGAACAGCGCGCCGGTGATCAGGCCGTGGCTGACCATCTGGGTGACCGCGCCGGTGACGGCGATCTGGCGGGCCTGGGCGTCGCCGGTTGCGGTCAGCCCGGCCACGCCGACCCCGAGCACGACGTAGCCCATGTGGTTGACCGAGGTGTAGGCGATCATCCGTTTCAGATCGGTCTGGGCCAGCGCCACCAGGGCGCCGTAGAGGACCGAGACCACGCCGACCACGATGATCACCCACGACCACTGCCGCCAGGTGTCCGGCAGCATCGGCATCGCGATCCGGACGAAGCCGTAGGTGCCCATCTTCAACAGCACTGCCGCCAGCACCACCGATCCGACGGTCGGGGCGTCGGTGTGGGCCGGCGGCAACCAGGTGTGGAACGGCACGGTCGGGGTCTTGATGGCCAGCCCGATCAGCAGCAGCACGATCACCAGGGTGGCCGCGCCGGATCGTCCGACCAGCGGCGGATCAGCGCTCAGGGCGACCATGTCGAAGGTGTGCGGACGGGCGGCGACGAACAGGCCGATGAAGGCGCCGAGCAGGGCCAGTGAGCCCAGAAACGTGTACAGGAAGAACTTCAGGGCTGAACGCCGGGCGTCCGGGCCGTGGCCCCAGCGGGCGATCACCAGATACATCGCCACGATCGAGAGATCGAAGAAGACGAAGAACAGGATCAGATCCTGGGCGGCGAACAGGCCGAGGCAGGTGGTCTGCAGGAACAGGTTGAGCGCGGCGTGCAGCCGCGGCCGGTCGGTCTGCCGGACGGCGTGCACGGCGGCCGCGACGAAGATCACGGCGGTCAGCCCGAGCAGCGGCAACGACAACCCGTCCACGCCGATGTGATAGCTGACGCCCACGGTCGGGATCCAGCGCAGTTGCTGTTCGGCCCGCAACCCGGAGGCCTCCGGCCGGCTGCCTGCCCACAGGGCCACGACCAGGCCGAACTCGACCACCGTGGTGACCAGCCAGGCCCAGCGGGCGAACCGGTCCGGCAGCCGGGCCGCGGTCAGCAGCAGCGCGACGGCCAGCGGCAGAAAAATGATCAAGGAAAGCATCTCAACCGATCACGATCAGCAGGACGGCGACGACCACCACGACGGCCGCGCTCTGTAGGTAGTACTGATGGATCTGCCCGGTCTGCGAACGCCGGGCCAACCGGGCCGCCCGGCGGACCACCCGTCCGAACGCCTCGACCACCCCGTCGAGACCGGACCGGTCGAACCGGCCGGCCACGCCGGCCAGCGTGACGGTGCGCCCCGCCGCCGACCGGACGCCCGGGTCCAGGGTCCGGTCGTCGAACCGGGCCGATGCGCCGGCCAGCGCAGCGGTGCGTCCGGCCAGCGCCTCGACGCCGGCGTCGAGCACCCGGTCGTCGAACCGGGCCAGCAGCCCGGCCAGCCGATCGATCGGTTGCAGCAGCACGGTCCGGGCCACCCGCTCCAGGCCGAACCAGTTCTCCAGGTGGTGCGGTAGATGCCTCGGTGCAGAGTGCCGGCCGGCAGCGTTGAGGCGCCAGGCGACGGCCGTCACCACCAGAGCCAACACCGCCGAGCCGATCAGCTCCAGCGGGCCGGCGGCCGGATCCGGGCCGCCGACCGCAGCGGCCAGCGCGGCCGAGACGGACGGCAGGGCGAGGACGCCGAGGGCCACCGCGGCCACGGCGAGCAGGATCAGCGGCGGCCACATCGCGGGCGCGATCCGGCGGGTCCCGGGTTCCAGCTCGTCCAGGGCGGCGGTCTCCGGCTCCCGGGTCGACCAGATCACGGCCAGCACCCGGCCGGCGTAGGCCGCCGACAGCGCGGCCCCGAGCAGCCCGACCAGATAGAGCGGCCAGCCGGCGCCGGCCAGAGTGACGGACAGCACCGCCTCCTTGGCCGCCCACAACGACAGCGGGGCGACGCCGGCCAGGGTCAGCAGGCCGACGGTGGCCGACACGCCGAGCAGCGGCCAGCGCCGGGCGACCCCGCGCAACGCGCTCAACCGGCGGGTGCCCAGCGCGGACAGCCAGGCCCCGGCGACCAGGAACAACAGTGCCTTGGTGGCCGCGTGCGCGAGCAGTTGGCCGACGCCGGCGCCGACCCCGCCGAGCCCGGCCGCCAGCACCACGAAGCCGAGCTGGGCCGAGGTCGAGGCGGCCAGCACCTGCTTCAGGTCACGCTGGGCCAGCGCCACCAGCCCGAGCCCGACCGTGGTCAGCGCCCCGATCCAGGCCACCGTGATCGCCACCGCCGGCGTCCGGTCGAGCAGCCCGGGGACGCGGAGCAGCAGAAAACCGCCCATCGCCACCATCGCCGCCGAGTGCAGCAGCGCACTCACCGGGCTGGGGCCCTCCATCGCCCGGGAGAGCCAGAACGCGAACGGCAGTTGCGCGGCCTTGCCGATCGCCGCCAGCGCGATGCCGGCCGCCGCCACGCTCCGCCACGGGTCGGCCGCGTTCGCCAGCTGGTCGAGGTCCAGGCTGCCGCCACCGGCCAGCGCGGCACCGGCGGCCAGATACAAGCCCAGGTCGGCGGTCCGGGTGGTGAGGAACGCGACCGTCCCCCCGGTCACGGTGGCCGGACGGCGCCACTCGACACCGATCAGCGCGTACGAGCAGGCACCCATCACCTCCCAGCCGAGGATCAGCGTCGGCAGCGTGCCGGCGGTCACCGTGACCAGCACGGCCGCGACGAACAGCAACATCAACCCGCCGAAGCGGGCCGTCGAGCCGGTCACGTCCGCGGCCGCGAACACCAGCACCAGTACGGCCACCACGACCACGGCCACGCCGACCACCCCGGCCAGCGGATCCATCCTGAGCGCGAGGTCGGCTCCGGCCACGAACGGCGTCCGCACCGAGGCCCGCCCGGCCCCGGCTCCAGTGGCGGCCCCGTGCCGGCCCCAGCGCCGGTCGCCGCGATCGTGGTCAGCACCAGCGTCAGGGCGGCGACCGTGAGCGTGATCGCGGTCGCCGTTCGCCGGGAGCGGAGCCGGCTGAGGGCCAGCACGGCCCCGGCCGCGGCCGGCACCCCCGGCACCAGCCAGAGCACCGCGCTCATCGGGAGAGGTCCTCGGCCATGTCGGTCATGTCGCTGCCGCGGGAGCGGTGGACGAGGACGGCCACGGCGAAGCCCATCGCCATCTCCAGCGTCATCACCGCCAACACCACCAGCACCAGCACCTGACCGCTGACGTCCGGGGCCAGGAACAGCCAGAGGGCGCCGACGGCCAGCACCACCGCGTTCAGCATCAGCTCCAGACCCATCATCACCATCACCACGACCTGCTGGGAGAGGGCGCCGTAGAGACCGACGCAGAACAGTGCGGCGGCCGCGATCAACACCAGGGGCAGGGTCATCGGCCCACCCCGCCCGGCTGCGGATCGCTGGGGTGGCGGCGGTCCAGATCGTCGCCGAACCGGTCGTACCGGGTCCGGCCCGAGGCCAGCACCACACCGGCGACGATGGTGGCGAACATGATCGGGCTGATCGTCATCATCACCAGCATCTTGTCGCCCATCAGCGCCCGGCCCAGCTGTCGGGCCTGCGCGGGTGCGGCTCGGGTGTGCTGCGGCCACGGCGCGAGCAGGATGCCGAGCACGAACAGCACGAACAGGCCGGCCGAGGCGATCAGCGCCGGACGTTGGCCGTGCACCATGTTCATCGGCATCAGCGCCGGGTTCATCCCCATGAACATGATCATGAAGACCGCCATGATCGCCATCTCCATGATCATCATCAAGATGGTGATCACGCCGGGGTAGGTCAGCCCGAAGAGGACCAGCGCCCCGCCGACGGCGATGAACGAGACGGCCAGCGCATAGGTGGCCCGGGCCATCGAGTCGACCACGAAGACCACTGCCCCGGCCACCACGGCGACGACGGCCAGAGCGATGAAGATCACCACGCTCACGTCCGGCCCCCGACGTGACCAGCCCCCCGACCGTGACCAGCCCCCCGACCGTGAACAGGAGGGCGACGACGAGCAACTGCAGCAGTGCGACCGGTAGCAGCACCAGCCAGCCGATCTCCATGAACCGGTCCGGACGCAGCAGCACGAGCCGGCGGCGCAGCACGACCAGTACGGCGACCAGCACCGCAGACTTGAGCAACAGCCAGCACCAGGACGGCAGCAGCGGACCCTGCCCGCCACCCAGAAACAGGGTGGTCGCGAAGACCGATCCGGCCACCAGCAACAGATAGCGGCCGGTCAGGGCCAGCCACCGGTCCGGGCCGGACAGCTCGGACAGCACGCCGTCGGCCAGATCCGGGCCGGCGGCCGGGGCGAGCGGGCCCCAGACCGAGAAGCCCGCCACCCCGGTCAGCATGACCACGAAGGCGAGCGGCATCCAGACCACGTTCGGCAGCCCGGCCTGGGCGGCCACGATGTCGCTGACCCGCAGGCTGTGCGCGGCCACCGCCGGTGCGGTCAGGGCGAACATCAGCGGCAGTTCGTAGGCCAGCGCCGAGGCGAGGTAGCGGAACGCACCGATCAGCGCGAAGGCCGCGTTCGCGCCCCAGCCGAGCAGCCAGACCAGGGCCCAGACGGCGACGTCAGCGGTGTTGAACCAGACCACCCCGATCGGGGAGTCCAGCACCGGGGCCGGACCGAGCGGCACCACCGCCAGCATCAGCAACGGGATCAGCACCAGACCGCCACTGCCGATCCGCCAGAGCAGCAGATCGGCGCCCGGGCCGGACCGGCGCCGTTGCCGCAGCAGCCGCGCGGTCTCGGCCACCGGCAGGGCCAGACCGCGTCGTAAGGACGGCCCACCGGACGTCCGGAACGACAGCGAGGCCAGGGCGCCACCGAACGCCGCCGCGCACAGACCACCGACCCCCAGGACGACGACGGTCAGGACGACCGCGCCGGTCACCGGGACGCCCCGATCGGGTGGTCGCTGCGCGGCCGGTCGGCGGCGCTCAAGGCCGGCCCGAGCAGGCTGGCCACGATCAACCGGACCTCGGCCAGCTCCCTGCCCGCCAGCAAGGCGGGGAGGACGTCGGCCAGCGCGGGCAGATCGAGGACGGCGTCAGCGATCGGCCGCTCCGTGGTCGTCGTCGAAAAGCTGGAGGAGCCGGTCGTAGCAGTCGCTGTGCCCGGTGGTGCCGGTCTCGGCGCCGAGCTGGCCGACCCCGCGTAACGCCCGTTTCAGCAGCCAGGACCGGGTGATCCGTCGCCGCAGCCTTGCGGGGTCCGGGCCGTGGTCGATCAGGCCGAGTCGGTGGTCGCGAGCGGTCAGCACCCGGTCGGCCAGCGCTCCGGCGCCGACCAGCTGCAGCAACCGGGCGGCGGCGTCCAGCCGGAACGCGGCCGGATCGCCGACCGGGACCCGCTCGGCCGCGGTGATCTCGACCTCGCCGACCACGTCGCCCTGCAGGGTCAGCCGCAGGCTCAGCCCGGCCGGCCAGTGGGGCAGGATCGGCCCGAGCGGCAGATGCAGGACGTCCATCTCCAGCCCGTCCCGGTCGTCCGCGCCGGAGGCCAGCGGCACCCCGCCCGGCCCGCTCATGTCCATGTCCATCTCCCCGCCCATGTCCATCTCGCCGCCCTCGTCGGCCCCGCCCATGTCCATCTCGCCGCCCATGTCGGCCATCCCGTCGTCGGAGTCGGGGTCGGCGTCGCCGGTGTCGTCCGGGTCCGAGGCGGGCAGCGGATCGCCGGCGCGGTTCCAGGCCAGATAGTCCGCAGCCAGTCGCCCGAGCAGGTCCGGCAGATCGTCGGCGTGGGCGAGCGTCCCCCGGGTCCGCGGCCCGGGCAGCGAGGACCAGACCCGATCGACGGCCTCGACCAGGTCGTCGCTCGGATCGGAGCCGCAGACCACCAGCGCGTCGGCGTCGGCGGGGGAGGTGGCGAGCGGCCAACCCCGCATCCGGCACGCGTGCTCCAGCCTCATCCGCAGCTCGGAGTGGCCGGGCACCTCCACCGGCAGGACGTGCAGCCGGCCGACCGCCAGCCGGCCGAGCAGCCGGTCGATGCCTGCACCCGTCCCGGTGTCGCTCCGAGGACCGTCGTTCAGGCCCATCGCAGCGCCCCCTCCCGCCAGGCCCAGGCGACCGCGACCAGCAGCACCCCGAGGAAGACGAACATCTCGGTCACCGCGCCGATGCCCTCGGCCGCCACCACCAGCGTCCAGGGGTACATGAACAACATCTCGACGTCGAAGGCGAGGAACACCACCGTGGCCACGTACCAGCGGGCGTGAAAGCGCGACAGTGCGTGCTCGCTCGGCGCCAACCCGGAGAGGAACGGCCAGGCGACCGCAGCCGGTTCGCGGTAGAGCGCGCGGTGGCCGCCGTAGAGCACGGCGATCCCGATCAGCCCGACGACGATCAGGGCCACGACGGGCAGGGCGTGCATCGGCTCCTCCGTTCGTGGTGCGGATCGGGGTTCGGGGTCGGGGTGGTCCGGCGGACGTCGCCCGCTAGACTACAGATACCCCCAGGGGGTACACGAGACGCGGTCGGGTACCGCGTGACGAGAGGAGTTTCGATGACAGCAGCCGAATACCAGGTGAGCGGGATGACCTGCGGACACTGCGAGCTGAGCGTCCGGGAGGAGGTCGAGCTGTTGGCCGGCGTCGACCGGATCGAGGTCAGCGCCGAGACCGGACGGCTGCTGGTCAGCGGCCCCGGCCCGATCGAGGACAGTGCCGTGCTGGCCGCCGTGGACGAGGCCGGCTACAGCGCCGTCCGGGTCTGAGCCGGACGAAGAGCAGCAGGAGCGAGCAAGCAGAGGGGTGACAAAGCGATGACGACCACACCGATCCGGGCCGGGGCGAAGCGCGACCTCGCCCCCGAACAGGCCGGCGTCGAACTGGAGATCGGCGGGATGACCTGCGCGTCCTGCGCGATGCGGATCGAGAAGAAGCTGAACAAGCTGGACGGGGTCACCGCGACGGTGAACTACGCCACCGAGAAGGCGCGCGTCGACGTCCCGTCCGGGTACGACCCCGCATTGTTGATCGCCGAGGTGAGCAAAGCCGGCTACACCGCCGTCCTGCCCACCCCAGCCGTCGCCGAACCCGATTCCGAAACCGAGTCTTCCGACCCCGAGCTGACCGCGCTGCGGCACCGGTTGATCGGGTCGATCGCCCTGTCGGTCCCGGTGATCGTGCTGGCCATGGTGCCGGCGTGGCAGTTCACCTACTGGCAGTGGCTGTCGCTGACCCTGGCCGCCCCGGTCGTGGTCTGGGCGGGCTGGCCGTTCCACCGGGCCGCCTGGCTGAACGCCCGGCACCGCAGCGCCACCATGGACACCCTGGTCTCGCTGGGCACCTCCGCGGCCTTCCTGTGGTCGCTCTACACCCTGTTCTTCGGCTCGGCCGGTGCGCCCGGGATGACCGAGCACTTCAGTCTGCGGCCGGGTCGGTCCGGGGCGGCCGACACCGTCTATCTGGAGGTCGCCGCCGGGGTGACCATGTTCATCCTGGCCGGACGTTACTTCGAGAAGCGCTCCAAGCGGCGGGCCGGTGCGGCGCTGCGGGCGCTGCTCGAGCTCGGCGCGAAGGACGTCGCCGTGCTGCGGGACGGGGTCGAGACCCGGATCGGGATCGACGCACTGCAGGTCGGGGACACGTTCGTCGTCCGGCCGGGGGAGAAGATCGCCACCGACGGTGAGGTCGTCTCCGGCTCGTCCGCAGTGGACGTCTCGATGGTGACCGGCGAGTCGGTACCGGTCGAGGTGGGCGCCGGGGACGCGGTCGCCGGGGCCACGGTGAACGCGGGTGGACGACTTCTGGTCCGGGCCACCCGGATCGGCTCGGACACCCAGTTGGCGCAACTGGCCCGGCTGGTCGAGGAGGCCCAGACCGGCAAGGCCCCGGTGCAACGACTGGCCGACCGGGTGGCCGGGGTCTTCGTCCCGGTGGTGTTGGGGATCGCGCTGCTCACCCTGCTGGGTTGGCTGCTGGCGGGTCATCCGGCGGTGGCCGCGTTCACCGCCGCGGTCGCGGTGCTGGTGGTGGCCTGCCCGTGCGCCCTCGGTCTGGCCACGCCGACCGCGCTGCTGGTCGGCACCGGACGTGGCGCCCAACTCGGCGTGCTGATCAAGGGCCCGGAGGTGCTGGAGTCGACCCGCCGGGTCGACACCGTGGTGCTGGACAAGACCGGCACCGTCACCACCGGCGTGATGAGTCTGATCGAGGTCGTCCCTGCCGCCGGCGTGGACGCCGACGAGGTGCTCCGGCGGGCCGGTGCGGTCGAGGACGCCTCGGAGCATCCGATCGGACGCGCGATCGCCCGTGGTGCGGCCGAGCGGACCGGCCGGCTGCCCGTCGTCGAGGGTTTCGAGAACCTGTCCGGGCGTGGGGTCCGGGGTTCGGTCGAGGGCGTCCTGGTCCAGGTCGGGCGTGCTTCGTTGCTCGTCGATTCTTTGGACTCGGCTCGGCGGGCCGCCGAGGCGTCCGGACGGACTGTGGTGAGCGTCAGCTGGGACGGCACGGTGCAGGGTTTGCTGGTGCTGGCCGACACCGTCCGGCCCAGCAGCGCCGAGGCGCTCGTCGGGTTGAGGCGGCTGGGTCTGACGCCGGTGCTGCTGACCGGTGACAGTGCTGCGGTGGCGCACCAGATCGCTGCTGAGGTAGGGATCGAGGAGGTGATCGCCGAGGTGCTGCCCGCCGACAAGGCTGACGTGATCGCCGAGCTGCAGGCCCGGGGACGGGTGGTGGCGATGATCGGTGACGGGGTCAACGACGCGCCGGCCCTGGCCCGGGCCGATCTGGGTCTGGCCATGGGGACGGGTACCGATGCGGCGATCGAGGCCGCTGATCTCACCCTGGTCGGCGGCGACCTGCGTGCTGCGGTGGACGCGATCCGGCTGTCCCGCCGGACCCTCGGCACCATCAAGGCGAACCTGTTCTGGGCGTTCGCCTACAACGTGGCGGCCATCCCGGTGGCGGCGTTCGGGCTGTTGAACCCGATGCTGGCCGGCGCGGCGATGGCGTTGTCGAGCGTGTTCGTGGTCGGCAACAGCCTGCGGTTGCGTCGCTTCCGAGGAACGCGGCGATGACGACGGCCCGGTCGAGTGACATCCGTTCCAGCGAAGGGAATCAGGGAATGCCCGAGGTCGAGATCGACGCCGTGACCGAGCCGGAGCCGGCGCCCGTAGCCGTGCCGGAACAGAGCGCCCACCACGGCTACATCAGCGACAAGGAGCACTACCTCAGGCGGCTGCGCCGGATCGAGGGCCAGGCCCGCGGCATCTCCCGGATGATCGAGGAAGAGAAGTACTGCATCGACATCCTGACCCAGGTCAGCGCGTTGACCCGGGCGTTGCAGGCGGTGGCCATCGGCCTGCTGGACGATCACCTCGGCCACTGCGTGATGGACGCCGCCCGGATCGGCGGCGACGAGGCCGAGGCGAAGCTGAAAGAGGCCAGCGAGGCGATCGGACGCCTGGTTCGTTCCTGAAAACGGCTCCGTTCCTGAAAACGGGTCGGCTCAGGCGCGGCCGGCCCGTAGCCTCGCGCTGGTGACCGATCCCGTGACCGACCTCGTGATCGAGGCTGACTGGCGGGAGAACGGGTTCCGGCAGCGCCGGCCCTCCGCAGAGACGCTGGCCTGGGTCGTGGCGGCGATGGGTCCGGGCAGCCGGGTCGTCGGTCATCGGCGGCTGACCGGCGGTGTCTGCTCGGCCGTCCACCGGCTGAGTGTCGAGCGTGCGGGAGAGCGGACGTTCGTCGTCCTGCGGCAGTATCCGGGCGGGCTCGGGCTGCAGGAGCCGCTGGCGCAGGAGATCGCCAACCTCGGTGTCGTCGCGGGCAGCGGACTTCCTGTTCCGCAGGTCCTGGCCGCCGACGTGACCGGTGCCTCGACCGGAGGCTCGCCGTCCCTGCTGACGACCCGGTTGCCGGGCCACGTCGACCTCAGCCCGGCGGACCCGCAAGCCTGGCTGCGGAAGATCGCCGAGGTTGCCGTCCAGTTGCATTCGCTCGATCTGCCGGCCAGTGGGTTCCGGCCGTGGGAGGACTCCTGGATCGCTCCGCGGGACGGATTCCGGGTGCCGGCCGGCGCCTCGAAGCCGGCCGTGTGGAAGGCGGCGTTCGACGTCATGGCTGAGCCGCCGCCCGACGACGAGAACGTCTTCCTGCACGGCGATCTGCTGCCGGTCAATCTGTTGTGGTCGCGCGGGAAGGTCACCGGACTGACCGACTGGAACTCCATCCACCGAGGGTCGCGGGCGATCGACATCGGGCACTGTCGGCGCTATCTGGCCTCGCTCTGCTCAGCCGACTGGGCGGAGCGACTCCGCTCGCTCTACAAGTCGATCACCGGGCTGACCCTCGACCCCTGGTGGGATCTGTACGCCCTGCTGCACTACGACGACAGCGGCTCGAAGTGGATCCTCGACCAGGTCGCCGGACGGCGTCACGTCGACGTGCCCGGGATGACCGCCCGGGTCGAGACAGTGGTCGAGGCCGCGTTGCGGCGCCTGGGCTGACCGCCGAGGCATTCGCCGAACGGCGGCGGCCCGACCCACGAGGTCGGGACCGCCGCCGTCGCGCGATCGGTCGAAGGCGTAGCCGGTCTCAGACCGCCATCCGCCCGCCGTCGGCAGGAAGCAGGGCGCCGTGGATGAAGCTGGCGGCGTCGCTGGCCAGGAAGACGATGGCCTCGGCGATCTCTTCCGGGTTGCCCGGGCGTCCGGCCGGTCCGCCGGCGGCGAGCTGGTCCAGGGAGTCACCCATCGCCGCGGTTCCCTCGGTGCGGGTCGGGCCGGGGCTGACGGCGTTCACCCGCACCCCTGACGGCCCGAACTCGGCCGCCCACGACTTGGTCAGCAGCACCATGGCGGCCTTGCTCGCGCCGTAGAGACCCATGCCGGCGGCGCCGAACTCGGCGACCATCGTGGTCACGTTGACGATCGCCCCGTGGCCCCGCTCGGCCATCTGCGGGGCGAGCGCGGCGACGAGGAAGTAGGGCCCGGCGACGTTGACCGAGAGGACCTGGTCGAGGCCCTCCTGGGTGGTGTCGGCGGTGGCCCCGAACGGGAAGACGCCGGCACAGTTGACCAGGATGTCGACGTGGCCGTCGCCCAGTTCGTTCGCGCGGGAGGCGAGGTCTGTGGCACTGGCGGCGTCGGTGAGGTCGGCGGCTGCGAAGTCGGCGGTGCCACCCGCCTCGCGGATGTCCTTGACGGCAGCCTCGCCGCGGTCGGCGTTACGGCCCGTCACGATGACGTGGGCGCCGCGGGCGGCGAGTGCGGTGGCGGTGGCACGGCCGATGCCGCTGGTGCCTCCGGTGACGAGGGCGGTCTTGCCGGTGAGGTCGGTGCTCATGCTGGTCCCCTTCTCGATTGGAGTGATCGCTCCAGTATTCTCCGTCGATTTTGGAAACACCACTCCAAAAACGAGGTAACCTCGAACGATGACCGCACGGACCCCGCTCAGCCCGGTGGACGCCCCGCGCCGCCTGACCGCGAAGGGCGAGGCGACCCGGGCGCGGATCGTGGAGGCTGCCTCAGGGCTGGTGTTCGCGCACGGCGTCACCCGCACCGGGGTCGAGGACGTGCAGCGCGAGGCCGGGGTGAGCGCCTCGCAGCTCTATCACTATTTCGGCGACAAGCAGACCCTGATGCGGGCGGTGATCGCCCACCAGACCGCTGCGGTGCTGGCCGCGCAGGCGCCCGAGCTCGACGCGTTGGACAGCTTCGAGGCCCTGGACCGCTGGCGTGACCGGCTGGTCGCGTTGCAACGCTCGCGTCATTGCGCCGGCGGCTGCCCGATCGGGTCGATCGCCGCCGAGGTCGCCGATGACGATCCGGATGCGCGCGCCGACCTCGTCGACGGCTTCGAGCAGTGGGAGGCCCCGATCCGCTCCGGCCTGGCCGCGATGCGCGAGCGCGGTGTGCTGCGGGCCGAGGCCGACACCGACCGGTTGGCGCTGGCCCTGCTCGCCGCCCTGCAGGGCGGGCTCGTCCTGACCAAGACCCGTCGAACCACCGTTCCGCTCGAGACCGCGCTGGACAGCACGATCGAACTGATCCACAGCTACGCGGTGACGGGTGCGCTGCCTCCATCGCGCGACGCCAGCCCGGTCATGCGGCGCTGAAGGCTCATCAGTCAGCCTGTGTCGAGCTGCTTCGGGCGGTCGGGCGTCGGGATTTTGACTGGCAATGTGGAGGGCAGGCGCCCTCGTTCTGATCAGGTTTCCGATCGGATCACAGGAAATTTCTAAGCTGGGGCCCGATCAGAACAGGTCGCGGCCGATGCTTAGGTGATGAGGACCCGCAGGCACCTCCGAGACCCTGGGCGAGCAGCGGCCAGTTCGTGAGGTGGACGTATACCGCCACCGTCGCGACGGACGATTGGGGCAGGTCGCGCCAGGAAGGAACCACAGCCTGGCCAGCTTCAAAAACCTCGGGCTCCTTATCGAGGCCACCAGCTGGCCGGTTTGGCGCTGTACGGTGCTGCGAAAGCCAACGCCCAGGGGCATCAGACGGTAGTGGGCAAGCCGGTCGAACTCGGACAGACGGCTCCTCACCCATCATCACAGCCGCGGGCCATGACCAGGGCGTCCGGCTCGGCCAACCGCTTGCGGACGCTGTCACTGCTGACCTGCCGTTTCGCTCCGAAGGTCCCAGCCAGGGTGCCGGTGAAGGCCACACCAAGTGGGATGGCGGCAAAGGAGCCTAGGGCGTCGTAGGAGGGGACCCGGGCGAGCCGCTCTGGCGGAACGTGTTCTTGCAGAGTGGTGTCCCAGGCGACGTTGAACTGCTCAATCGCGAATACCGGCTACCAGCATCGACGTAACGAGGATCGGCCATGGTGCGGCAAGACCCAAAGCGCGGGCGGGCGAAGCGTTCGTCAGGCACAAGATGACGCCCAGCGGGGGGCTTGCTGTGGTTGCCAGTGCAGCGCTAGTGCCCACCGAGTAGCAGACCAATGCTTAGCGCGGCCAGGGCCAGTCCCCATGCGGCCCGGCCGAAGGTGGCGTCAGCGGTGGCCGGGCCGAGGACGGTGATCGATCCCTGGAAGGCAGCGTTGACCACGAAGTACTGTCCGACGACGGCAACCACCCAGGAGCGGAATCGAAACTCCTGCCAGCCTTCCTTCACTTCGTGAAGGAATGAAGTCGTCGCGCTTACGCCACCTGCAGCACGCACTTTCATGCGTGCTGAAGCAGGCCGCGGCGGCCGCAAATGATGCTGCGTCGACCATCAACCCCGGGCCTTGAACCCGGATCTTGGACACGGGGTGTGATGACGCGACGGTGCGGAGCGTAGCCGATCCGGTGATGTTGTTGATCTTGTTCTCGTGGGTGATCAGTGACAGGTTGCCACGCCAGGAGTGGCGTCGGCGGGTGTTGTAGCGGACGAGCCAGCGGAACAGCTGGCGTCGGCAGGTGAGCTCGTCAGCCCAGCAGGCGGCGTCTTGCAGGGTCTCGCGTTCCAGGGTGGCGTTGAACGACTCAGCCAGCGCGTTGTCGGCTGACGTCCCGACCGCGCCCCTCGATTGGGTGACGTTGAACTCAACGCACAGCTGGGCGTAGGCCTTCGAGGTGTGGGCTCCGGCGCCGTTGCAACGAACGGTGAGCCTTGTCCATAAAAATCTGTCTGCTCCGAAGATGAAGCGCCTCAGATATCGGCGCGGACAGGTCTCGGTCGCGTGCTCGTGCCCGTTGGGGCCCGAGCACGCGCGACGCCTCGACCTGTCGATGCCCTACTCGGTGGTGGCGAGCTGCGGGTAGACGGCCTCGAGCGGGGCGGAGAGACCGGCCTTGAGCTGCACCGAGGTGTCGTCGGCGAGGACCTCATAGCCACCGGCCTCGACGGTGTCGAAGACCTGAGTGACGAGGTCGGCCGGGTCGAGCTTCGGGTCGGTCGCATGGGCGGCCATCGCGGTGTCGACGTAGCCGACGTGCACGCCGACAACCTGCACGTTCGCGGGCTGCAGCTCGAGTCGCAGGGAGTTCGTCGCTGACCACAGGGCCGCCTTGGTGGCCGAGTAGATTCCGGCGACGGCATACCAGGAAAGCGCGGAGTGGATGTCGATGATGGCCGTCTCGCCGTCTTGGCCGATAGAACCGGAGCGAACGCCCGGGCGAGGAAGAGCGGGCCGAAGAAGTTGGTCTCCACGTTGTGCCGGATCTCCTCGTCGGTGTGGGTGAGGATGCCGGGCGTCGACACGGAGGCGCCCGCGTTGTTGATCAGCACCGTCACGTCGGGTGCGTGCTCCACGACTGCCTGGATGGAGTCACTGTCGGTGACGTCGAGGCGGAGCGGCACGATGCGCTCGTCGTCCCACTCGCGGGGGTTGCGGGCGGTGGCGTACACCTTGGCTGCGCCGCGCGCGAGGGCTTCATGGACGAAGTGGCTGCCGATGCCGCCGTTCGCCCCGGTGACGAGGACGACAGCGCCGTTAAGAGTGTGGTCATGAGGATCGATCTCGCCTGGTGAGAAGTGGTTCGGATGGCGAGGTCAGGCGTGGACGAGGGTCGGGTAGTCGGTGTACCCGCGCGAACCGCCGGTGTAGAGAGTGCTGGGGTCGAGGTCGTTCAGCGATGCGTCAGTGCGCAACCGCTCGACGATGTCGGGGTTGGCGATGGCCAGCCGGCCGAGCGGTGCGATGTCGGCCAGGCCCGCGTCGATGTCGTTGGCGATGCCGTCGCGCTCGCGGCCGTAGCGCACGACGAGCAGCGCGGTCGGCCACGCCTCACGGAAGGAGGCGAGAAGCTGGTCGTCGCCGAGATGGTGCACGTGCAGGTAGACCAGGTTCAGTTTCGCGAGCTCGCCCACGAGGTACCGGTACTGGGCGTGCACCGCATCGGCGGCGCCCTCGTTGAGCCCGCCGAGGGGGAACGCCGGCGAGATGCGGATGCCGGTGCGGTCCGCGCCGATCTCTGCGGCCACTGCCTGGGCGACCTCGACCACGAACCGGGCCCGGTTCGCCACCGAGCCGCCGTACTCGTCGGTGCGCTCGTTCGCGTTCGGGGCGAGGAACTGGTGCAGGAGGTAGCCGTTGGCGGCGTGGATCTCCACGCCGTCGGCGCCCGCAGCGATGGCGGAGGCCGCAGCGTGCCGGAACTGCCCGATCACGTCCTGGATGTCGGAGACCGACAGCTCCCGCGGCACGGGGGTCGTCTGTAGGTCCCTCCGCAGTGAACATCTCCTGCTCGGCGGAGATCGCCGAGGGGGCGACGGGCTGCCGGTGGTGCGGGGTGTTGTCGGGGTGGGAGATCCGCCCGGCGTGCATCAGCTGGATGAACAGGTGCCCGCCCTGTGCGTGCACAGCGTCGGCCACCGTCGCCCAGCCGATCACGTGCTCGGGGGTGTAGATACCGGGCGTGGTCAGATATCCCTGGCCGTCCGCCGAGGGCTGCGTCCCCTCGGTGATCACCAGGCCGAGGGAGGCACGCTGGCCGTAGTATTCCGCCGCGAGCTCCCCGGGGGTTCCGTCGGGGTTCGCTCGATTGCGGGTCATCGGGGCCAGGGCGAGCCGGTGCTCGAGCTCGATCCGGCCGAGGTTGAACGGCTGCCACACGGAGGCGATGGAAGTCATGGGGTGTCATTCCTTTGTATCGACGGAGCGTCACCTCGTCCGCCGTCGGGCCGTGGTGGCCGGCCGGGGCGTGGGAAATGAGGAGAACGCACATCTGATCCCCACCGCGAGTGACTATGCTCAGAACTGAGCCTGATCACGGTTTATTCCAGGAGGATTACACATGACGGTGGCGACATGACGGTGGCGACGAAGCCGCTCGGACGGCGCGAGCGGAACAAGCAAGCCAAGCTGGAGCGCATCACCGCCGCCGCCAGTGAGCTTTTCGCGGAGCACGGAGTGGACGAGGTCACCACCCAGCAGATCGCCGATGCCGCCGACATCGGCACCGGCACGTTGTTCCTGTACGCCAAGACCAAGGGTGAGCTGCTGCTTCTCGTCCAGAACGCCCACTACGCCGCCGCGCTGGCGGGCGGACGTGTGTCGGCGGGCCAGGAGGCCGACGCGGTCGGTGCTGTGATGGCGTTGCTGGCGCCCATCGTGGCGTGCAACCGGGCTCAGGTCGACAACGGCCGTACCTACCTGCGCGAGATGGTGTTCGGCGACCCCTCCGAACCCCGCCACGCCGAAGCCCTGGCGATCGTCGGGCAGACCGAGGCTGCTGTCGCCGCCATTCTGGGTGAGCGTCTCGGGCTCGATGCCGCCGCGCCGGCGACGTTGGCGCAGGTGATCTCTGCGATCCTGTTCCTGACGATGGTTGCCAGCGAGTACGTCGACAGCAACGTCGAGCAGATCGTCGACGTCATCCACTCCCAGGTCGCCGCGATTCTCCCGCACTGATCACCACGGTGCCCGACGTCGGACGCCCTGCACGCGACCAGCCCGTCCGATCTTCATCACCCAACCGGGCAGCAGGACCAGATGAGGCGTGGCCCGCGCCGGTACGGTCGGCGAGGAGCGTTCTGGGCGGCGGCGTCGGTGCTCGCGATCGCCTTGGGGTCCTCCGGGGCGCCGAGTGCGCTGTACCCGATCTACGCCCGCCGGTGGGAGCTCACGCCGGTGGTGGTGACGACCGTGTTCGCCACCTACCAACTCGCGCTCATCCTCGTGCTGCCGTTGTGCGGGAACCTCTCAGACTGTTCGGGCGCTGCTGCATCATGATCACCGGTGTTGCCCTCATCGGCGCGTCCGCGGTCGTGTTCGCCGTCGCCCTCCGCGTCGCCTTCCGCTACGCCGGCCGCGTGCTCCAGGGCGCCGACGCCGAGCTGGTCGAAGGTGATCACGCGGCGGGTCTTGGCAATCGCGTCCACGATCCGGGGATCCCAGTTGTCCAGCGTCGCAGCCAGGTGCACGAAAAAGATCACGGGGATCTCCTCGGCGGGGCCGTACTCGCGGTAGGCGAAGGTGTCCTTGCCGACGGTGACCGTCTTGGCGGGCGCCTTCGCATAGGAGGTGATGGTGGGATCGGTGCTGCTCACGGGTGTCGCTCCTTCAGGAGGTGCTGGCAAGAGGGATGGTCGGTGTGCCTGGAGAGGGGCGGCAACACGGGGTGGGCACGCGCCGCCGCCCGCCCGATGAGCTCAGGTGAGGGTGATCACGGTCTTGCCGGGGACGCTGCTCTTGCCGAGCGAGGTCAGCGCCAATGCGGTCTGTTCGAACGGGATCGTCGCGCCGACGACGGGGCGGATGACGCCGGCGTCGACGAGCTGGGCGATCTGTTGCAGCTCGCCGCCATCGGCCTTCATGAACAAGAACTCGTAGCTGACGCCGAGCTTCTTCGCCTGCGCACGGACCTTGCGGCTGAGCGCCCGAGATCGCGAGTCGCATGACCGGGTTCAGTCCCTGCTCTTTCGCAAAGGCCGGGTCGGGGACTCCGAAGATGCTCACGACCTTCCCACCGGGCTTGAGGACGCGAAGAGACTTGAGCAGGTTGTCGCCGCCGACCGAGTCCAGCACGAAGTCGAATCCCGAGAGCTCGGTCGAGAAATCCTGGGTGCGGTAGTCGACGACCTCATCGGCACCGAGCTCGCCGACCAAGTCTGCGTTCTTGGCTGAGGCAGTAGTGGCGACGTGAGCGCCGAGGTGCTTGGCGAGCTGGATCGCGATCGTCCCGACACCGCCGGAACCGGCGTGGATGAGGACCTTCTGACCGGCCTGCACCTTTCCCTTGTCGACCAGGGCCTGCCATGCCGTCAACGCGACGAGCGGCAAGGATGCCGCCTCCACCGGGCTGATCGTGGTGGGAGCGCGAGCGACATCGGCCGCGTCGATCGCGATCCGTTCGGCGAACGTGCCGATGCGGTGATCGCGGGGGCGCGCATACACGTCGTCACCGGTCTGGAAGCCGCGGACCTCGGTGCCCACGGCGAGCACGGTGCCGGCCACATCGTGACCGAGCGTCACGGCGTCTTGTAGGGAAGGATCGCCCTGAACTCACCCGCGCGGATCTTCTCGTCCAGCTGGTTGAGGCCTGCCGCCTGCACGCGCACCAGCACATCCCGGTCGCCCAGGGTGGGTTCGAGCACATCCGCCTCGCGGAGGGGCTGCTTGTATTTGTCGAAAACGAAGGCTCGCACGGGTTTGTCTCTTTCGTGGCTAGAGGATGGGGTCGGTGGCTGCGCGGCGCAGGAAGCTCCGCGTGAGGTCGGTGACGCGGTGGCGCTGCTGGAACACCACACCGTGACCGGAGTCGAGAAACATTCGCACGTCCGCGTCCGGGAAGCGGGCCAGGAGAGCGTCGGCGTTCGCCGCCGGCACCATTCGGTCGCTGTCGCCGTGCAGGATCAGCATCGGGCCGGAGAACGCGGGTGGTGGTGGTGGAGTCTGGTGGCCCCAGCGGCTCACGGCGCGCAACTGGGCGCGGAACACCCCCGGGGTGACCGGCTTGTCCCGGTCGGTGCGGACCGTGGCGCCGGTCATTGCGTAGCCGGGGCCTTGGGGGCCGGCGCTGGCGAGGATCACCCGATCCACCAGGTCGGGGGCCTGGCGGAGGATCTCCTGGGCGACCATGCCACCTAGCGAGAGGCCGAGCAGATCCACCCGAGTCAGCCCGAGCGCGCGGATCGCTGCGATCGCGTCGGAGGTCATGTCCTCGCACCGGTCGCGCACGTCGCCGCCGGCTGCACCGACCCCGCGACAGCCGAGCAGGATCACCCGTCGGTCCGCGGCGAGTGGATCGACGACCTCCGGATCCCAGCTGTCGAGGTTCGCGCCCAGGTGCGTCAGCCCCACCAGCGGAACACCACCGTGGTGGGCACCGAGCTCGCGATAGACGGTTCGGCTCCTCGCCGCGACAACGGCCTGGGTCGGAGCGTCAGCGAACCGCACGGGGGAGTCGGTTGCTCCCTGCGTCGTTCTCGCCATGGTGATGCCCTCCGCTCAACTCGTCAGCACAGTAGGTTCGTTGAACCGAGCATACTCAATTATGAGTCAATTCAGAAATGAGGTTCAGAACGGCATCCGCTTGGGATGAGGCCGACCTCACCCAGCCGATCAAGGACGTCGTGTCTGGTTCCGACGGCAAGCTCCACGGAGCCCCGTTCTACGGCTCCTCGTCCTTCCTCTTCTAACGCAAGGACCTGGCCAAGAAGGCTGGCGTGACCATCTCCCAGACCCCGACCTGGGGCGAGGTCACGTTGGTCAGCCCGCCGGCGATCATCTTCGGCTGGGTGGCGCAGAAATCGTTGGTCCGCGGTTTGCTGTTCGGTGCGGTGGCAGGTAGGCCGCCACGTTGGTGGGATAACCTGTCCATACAGTCAGCGTGGCCGGGCCTGAATCGCAGCATGGAGAAAGGCAGGGAAGCCGGTGAGTGGGATTGATCGCGCCTCCCCCGTGCCGTATTACGAGCAGCTCTATGCTGTCCTGCTCGAGCGGATCCAGCGACCTCGTCAACCCGCAGGACCGGTTGCCCAGCGAGAACGAGCTGCATCGGGAGTTCGGGTTGTCGCGTGGGACTGTCCGGCAGGCGCTGGAGCTGCTCGAGACGAACGGCTGGGCCGTCCGCGTGCCCCGTCGTGGCTATTCGCGAGCTCTCCGAGTGACCACGGGTGGCTCATCGAGGGCGGTGGCGGGTTTCTCGAGAACGAGATCGGTCACCGCGACAAGAACGTGCAGACCACTGTGTCCGGGCCGACTCAGCGACGCTGCCGAGCACGCAGCCGCGCGCTACAGCTCGACGGCCGCCGGAAGCTATCCTGGAGCGCCGTCGGTTCCTCCATCGCCAGCTGGTCCTCTTCAGCACAACTTCAGCCCGCCGGCAGCAGCGCAGGTCGTGGCCGTTGCCGCTGACGTGCTGTCGGGTGCGGGTCTCACGCACGCGCGGGAGGGGGCGGACGGATGCCGCCGGCACCACCGCTGGCGCGAAGCCGACGCTGAACTGGACCGTGGAGAAGGTGGGCCCTGCTGCGTATCCGCTCTGTCACCTGGGGGACCGACCAGGTCCCGTTCGACTACTACGAGACGTGGCTTCGGAGTGATCGCGTGCCGCTCGAGCTCAACACCAGCGCACACCACCCCGTTCTGGCGGTCACTGCTTAGCGCTGGGTTGATCCGCCGCGTCTCGGCTCTCCCGTGAGAGGTCGCATCCCTGCCTGGATGTCGGGGGTTGCCTGCCGAACCCAAAGCTAGTAGGTCTGTATGTACCAACCGGACAATCGACTCCGATTCAGTCGGTCTTTCGGTCGGCCGCAATGGTCGCGCCGCGGAAGGAAACTCATGCCAGCGGGAGCCACACACACCTCTCCGAAATCCGGGTCTGTCGAGTGATCTGCTGCCGCGTCCTTTGGTTGGGATTCATCGGTTTGTTGCTGTTCATGGTCGGCGACGGCGTCGAATCGGGTTACATCGCGCCCTACCTGGCCCAGCACGGCGCCGGCACCGAAACCCGGGCGGCGATCATCATCTCCGCCTACGGTCTGGCCGTCACTTTGGGTTCGTGGTTGTCGGGGGCGCTGTCGGACGTCTGGGGGCCGCGCCGAGTGATGGTCATCGGGTTGGTGATCTGGGTCACCCTCCAGGTGGTGTTCTTGTCGGTCGCTCTGCCGACGAGAACTTCACGCTGATGTTGGTCGTCTACGGACTCGCGGCATTGCCTACCCCTTCTTCGCCTACGGCTTCTTGGTGTGGGTGCTCGGTGAGAGCCCGGCTCACCGACTCGGCTCGGCCGTCGGCTGGTTCTACTTCGCCTTCACCGGCGGACTGCCGACCCTCGGATCACTGGTGGCCAGCGGCTCTCAGCCCATCATCGGGGAGTACGCGACTTTCTGGGTGTCGCTCGTGCTGGTCGGCGCGGGTGGTATCGCCGCCTTGGTCGGGCTGCGTCACGCCAACGGTGGCGGGCGGCATGCGCCGGCGGACGTGAGCACGGGTCGAAGCCTCGTCAACAGCGTGGCGATTGCCTTCACGAAGCCGCGGGTCGGGCTTGGCTGTCTCGTCCGAGTCGTCAACACCGCACCCCAGTTCGGCCTGTTCGTCTTCTTCCCCACGATCTTCGCCGACGACCTCGGCTTCGGCACGGCCGGCTGGCTGCGTCTGGTCTTCGTCTGGGTGCGGCAAACATCTTCGCAACCTGATCTTCGGTAGCTCAGTGACCGGATCGGCTGGCATCGGACCCTGCGCTGGTTCGGCTGCATCGGTTCAGCCGTGAGCGTCCTGCTCTTCTACTTCCTGCCCAGCAGGTCGACCAGTACTGGGTCTCGGTGTTGTGCGCGGCCTGTTCGGCATCAGCTTGGCCGGCTTCACCGATCTCGGTGCTGATGCGCGATGCGTCGGGCCAGTACGGGAACGCGATCCGGGCTATCACCTGGTGATAGCGCCGACCGCCCGCAGACGGTTGGATCTGATCAGCTGCCGGAACCGGTGGCGTGATATCTTCGCGGGCTTTACGTCTCGCTGGCGTGGCCGTCCGCTGGCTGCAGATTCCCGAGGAGACCCAGCGACTCGTCGAGACCCACGGGACTCTCGACCAGCTCGCAGATCCCGTCGATCCGGTGACCCAGCGCGGCTGACGCCGCGACCTCCTCCCACTCCGAGTTCCGAGCAGCGGAACACCGAAAGGACAACTCATGCCCCTGGTCAGTGGACACAACGTCATCGCCGCCTGTACCTCGCAGCACCTTGTCGCCGGCGCCTTCAACACCACCAACATCGAGACCACGATGGGAATCGTGGCCGCCGTGAGAAACCAGGAATACCACCTTCATCCAGTGCGCACCCACCAACGCTGTGCTGTCGGGATTCGACTACATCTACGACATGGTCGCTCGCCGGCTGGCCGACTGCGAGGTTCCGGTCGCCTTGCACCTGGACCACGGCAAGACTCTGGACGCCGTGGAAGACGCACTGGCAGCCAAGTTCACCTCGATCATGATCGACGCTTCGAACACTCTTATGAGGAGAACGTCGCCACCTCGGGGCACACGAGTAAGTGGTCGGACCGTCATTGCTAGAAGCCGAGCTGGGCATTGCATCGGCGGCAAAGAAGACGAAGTCGGACCTGAGAGTGCCGACTCCACCGACGCGGCGCAGGTCGCCGACTTCGTCGCGGCAGTCGGCTGCGACATGCTGGCGGTCTCGGTCGGCAACGTCCACGGCGACCACCCTCCGCACGGATCAACTTCGACCTGCTCGGTGAGATCCAGCAGCAGTCGTCGGTGCCGCTGGTGATCGACGGCGGCGCCGGCTGGCCGAGGAGGAGCGCCGATGCACGAGTTCAGCGTCGTCAAGGTCAACGTCGCCAGCGATCTGCGCGACGCGATGACATGACGTCCGGCCAGGCTACGTAGCGATCCGCGCGAGGTTTCGCGATCCGGGACTCGAGGATGCCGTCACAGCGATCACCGAGGTCGCGGAGCGGCGCATCCGGATGTTCAACCCGACTGCGCAGCCGAGCTGACGTGGTTGTGCGCACGATTACGGTCGATGTTGGCACGACCAGCGCGAAGCTCTGCCTGTTCGAGGCCGACGCCGGGCTCGTCGAACGCAGACCGGGTGGCCACGCCTACGACGCGGGACGGGGGCGGCGAGAGCTACACGTTCCCGCGTTGATGGACACCGACGGTCTCCGTCGACAGCCTGGACCGACTGGTCCGGGCGGCGTCCAGCGGTATGCGGTCACGGGCGAGGGGGAGCCGGCGGCCTGGGCGCCGCGTCTGTCGCTCGCCTCGCCGCTGATCCGTGGCATGACCAGCGCGGCGTCGATGACCTGGCCGGGCGACTCCTGCCGATAAGACCTGGTCTGCCAGACCGCGGGGCTGCCGGTGAACGGCCACTACGGCTCGTCCATGCCGCCTGGGCGATCGATCAGCTCGACGGGCGAGCCGGCAACGCGCAGCGGCTGAATATCGCGGAGTTCCTGGCGGCGCGATCCACCGGGGATCGCTGCCGAGCCCACGCTGGCCAGCCGCACGATGGCCTTGAACCTGTTGATCGCTGAATGGTCGGCCGAGGTGCGCGGCTTGGTCGGCGTCGACCCGAGAGTCTTCCAGGCTGCGTCCAGCCATTGCGGCGTCAGATCGCCGCCGGTCCGGCCCGACGTCCGGTCTGATCCGGCCGTCCGAGTCGATGTAGCCGGCCACGATGACATGGTCGGCGCGCGCCGCGACCTCGATCCGACGAGCTGTTGAACTCCACCGGAACGACCGAAGGCCTGCTGTTCCTGCGATCAGCTCTGGCTGGATGAACACGCGAACGGGCCGAGCCGCGGACGCCTAGGCGCGGTGGCGGCGCGTTCACCCTCCGCTCCGACTCCCACCGGCGGTCCGGCTTTCGCACGCTGCACCCACGCCGGGCAGGACGCCGATCGGCGGCCGCCGTCTGGCCGACCTCCACGATCGGTACGGCTGACCGAATCGAGATCGAGGCCGCACCCCTGGTGCTGCCTCAGTTCCGGGGCAGCCCGCCCCGAACAAGGATCATGCCGCCCGCGGCGTCATCTCCGGGTTGCGAACCGACAGCGGCACGAAGAGATCTCTTCGGCTACTTACCGGCATGACCTCCGCATTCGACGACGTGTTGGACCTGTTCGAGGCGCAAACCAGCAAGGCCAAAGTCATCGGACCGGCCAGCAAGAACAAGCTGTGGCTCCAGCTCAAGGCCGATCTGCTCGGCGTACCGTTGTCGGTGTCCCGATTTCCCGAGGTCGTCTCCCGGGGTGCTCAGGCAATCGCCTCGGACTCGGTCCGCGAGTGGGTGACCGTGCTGAGCCATGCGGCGTCGTGCCCGACGACCGATGGACCAGCGGCTGCGGTCGTGGCGCACCACGGTCGAGGCGCAGTGGCAGCATCTGAAGGAACTTCCGGCTCGAGCAGTCTTGAGCAGGGGATCGGGAAAGGCAGGGCGATGACGCTGGTGGCCGGGATCGACTGCTCGACCGAGAGCTGCAAGGTCACGTGCGCGACCTCGACACCGGGGCGCAGGTCAGCTACGCGAAGGCGCCGCATCCGCCTGCCACCATCGTCGATCCTGAACGCGTGGTGGGATGGATCCGGAACGCGGTCGAGTGCGCCGGTGGTCCGAGAGACGTCGTCGCCGCGTCCGTCAGCGGTCAGCAGAACACGCCGATCTTCCTGGCGCCTGACGGTCTGCTGGTCTGCGACGCACCGCGTGGAACGATCGGCGGGCCACGTCCACATGAGCGCGTCGAACGCGGAGCTCGGCCGGGAGGAGCGGATCCGCCGGACTGGTCTGCCCCTGACCTTGTCCGACACCGCGGCCAAGCTGCGCTGGCTGCGGGAGACGGATCCAGCGGCTGCCGAACGGACCGCAGCGGTCGCTGTGGTGCACGACTGGCTGAACTGGCGGCTGCGGGGGCACGGCGCCGGATCTGGTGGCATCGAACAGCTGACGACCGACCGGTCGGAGGCCAGCGGCACCGCCTACTGGTCAGGTGAGACCGGCGAGTACTGCATGGATCTGTTCGAGCACGCCTTCGGTAAGACCGCGGTCTCCGCAGGTCCTCGGCCCCCTGGATCGAGCCGGGTCGACCGGTCAGGGCATCCCAGGCATCCCGGCGGGAATCCCGGTCGGGGTCGGCAGTGGCGACAACGCGGCCGCGGCGATCGCCCTCGACCTCAACGACGGCGACGCGGTGATGTCGCTGGGTACCTCGGGGGTGGTCTACACCCGATCACCCACTCTGGTCCACGACCTGAAGGGTTACGTCTGCAGCTACGCCGACGCGACCGGGCGTCATCTGCCGCTGGTCGCCACCGAACGCGGCGCGCAACTTCGAGGCGAGCGTCAACCGCTGGGATGCACCTATGCCGAGCTTTCCGAGCTGGCCGTGGAAGCTCCGCCCGGTGCTGATGGGCTGACTCTGTTGCCGTTCTTTCAAGGCGAACGTACGCCGGATCTGCCGCAGGCCAGAGCCTCACTGCGCCAGGCATCGCTGGCCAACTTCACCCGGGCCAACTTCGCCCGGGCGGTGATCGAGGGCACGGTCGCCAATCAGGTGGCGATGCTGGAAGCCCTGGCGGACTGCGATCTGGAACCTCGACGGTTGATGCTCATCGGTGGCGCCGCCGCCAGCGCCGCCGTGCAGCAGATCTTGGCGCAGATGATCAAGATGCCGGTCGTCATCCCCGAACTCGACGGATACGTCACCAGGGGGGCAGCGATGCAGGCCGCCTCCGCCCTGACTGGCGCCTTCCCGACGTGGAAGGTGGTCGGTCACGAACTCCCTTGTCGGCCGGTGGAACACCAGATCAGCCGGCAACGCAAAGCAGCCATGGCTGCCTTGGGTTAAATCGCCGAGCCACCGGCAGAAATCGGGCCGGCGCTCCAGCTCTACGAAGACGCCTCGGGGCCAGTGGCAAAGGCTTGGGTACAGTGAGGCCGCCGCAGACCGGCGCTACCTGAAGGAGATTTGGTTCGTGCCCAGCAGAAGGCGGAGACCTGTCGCGTGCGGGATCGACATCGGTAGTACCAACGTCAAGGTCGTCGTGGTCGACCCGGACGGGCTCGTCGTTGCGCGGGAGGGCCGCCCGACTCCTCGAGACCGCGAGGGGTTGTCGATCGCGACGCACGAGCTGATCAACACCGTCGAAGAACTGATCTCGCAGGTATGCGCAGGGCGTTTCCAGGCTGAAGCATTGTGTTGTGTCGGCGTCGGGGAAGACGGCTTGCTGCTGGATGCCGACCTGCAGCCGGTGACCTCAGCGCTGGCTTGGTTCGACCCCCGCCGCCAGGGGATCCTGCGGACCCTGCAGGACAAACTTGACGACACCGAGGATCTCGACGCCGCTGTCGACGCGGCCCGCACGATGGTCGGCTGGTTGTGGGCGCGTCGGCAGCCGGGAGCTGACCGGGCGTCGACCTGGGCGGCAGTGGCCGATCTCCCCGCCGTCTGGTGGACGGGCCGGCCCTTTCTCACGACACTGAAGCTTCTCGGACCGGTGCGTGGCGGGCCGAAAGCAGGGCCTGGGCACCCCATCGGATCAGCGCCACGCTGGGACCTGACCGCCTCCTGCCCACGGTTGTCGCCGCCGGGCAGGTCGTGGGCGAGATCACCGCCACAGCGCTTCAGGAGTCTGGTGTCGTGGCCCCCGATGCGGTAGCGGTCGCAGGTGGGCATGATCATCCAGTCGGCGGTTGGGGTGTCGACCAGGTGAGCCCGGGCGCGGTTCTGGACTCGATGGGCACGGCCGAGGTGGTCGTGGCCCAGTCGCTGGCGGCGCCGACAGCCAGACCCCGTGTCGACGTCGCGCCGGGCATCCGGTCGGCGGAACCACCCTCTTGCGGGTCGTTGAACTGGCTCGCAACGTGGCCTGGGCTTCGCAAGATCCGGCAGTGGCCGGCTGGATCGAGGCCTTGCTCAGCGGAGAAGCCGTCCCGGAGCTGATCTTGGAGGCCGGGCTGTTGCGCGTCGGCCGACGCGGTGGAGCAGCACCGTCGTACGGTCTGGGTGCGCCGCATCAGCCGCGAGCTCGTGCGTCAGCAGTTCTCGGCGCATTGGCCTGCGCGGGTCGGGATGCGGTGGACGCGGTCCAGGCGGCAGCCGCAAACCAGAGTGGTCAGGAGGCGCTTTGGCTCGCGGGTGGATGGGCCCGTAACCCAGGTTGGGTGAGCATCAAGAGCGTTCCTCGGCTATCGACCACGTCATAGTCGCGAACGGAGGTCACGGCTGTCGGCGCCGCCCTCCTGGCTGCGACCGCTCTGGGCTGGCAACCAGACGCAAACCTCGCGCTGAGTGATGTCGCCGGTTGAAGCGGTCGACGTACTGGATATCTTGTATGAACAGTATGGACAGATTAGACGGCACCGCCTACAGTGAGACGGCGCGTCGGCACCCGGCCGGCCGCCTGAGCTTACGAAGTTGGAGGGTCCCAGTGACATCGACCATGAGAGCCGCCGTCGCCGACGGCCGCGGGGGCATCGACATCAACGACCTTCCGGTGCCGTCAGCCGACGCGAATGGTGTGGTCATCGCGCCGGTCGGCACGGGGTATGCGGAACCGACCTCCATCTCGTCGACGGCGACTACCCGCACGGTCGCTTCCCTGTGGTCCCGGGCCATGAGTCGCCGGGACCTGGCCTGAGGTCGTGGAGGCGTGAGGGAGGCGAAGGTGATACGTCGGAGTCGATCCGAACATCGCCTGCACCGAGTGCGTCTGGTGTCGTCGTGGCGCCACCAATCTGTGCCTCAACCTCCTTCCCGTCGGGGTGGCCGTGAACGGCTCCTGCGCCGAGTACGTCGCGGTCCCGAGCCGGATTGTCTTCCCACTGAACTCATCGATCGAGCACCGCGCGGCCCCGCTGATCGAACCGTTCGGCTGTGTGCTGCATGCCCTCGAGCGCGTGCCGGGCTGGCGAGACGAGGAGATGGTGGTCTTCGGTGCCGGCTCCATCGGCTTGATGGCCATCGTCTTGGGACGCGCCGAAGGTGCAGCCGGCGTCCGTATCGTCGAACCCAATGCCGTCCGGCGCGAGGCAGCGCTGAAGCTCGGAGCGCTCGAGGCCGTCGCATCCAGCTCCGAGCTCTCCCGCGACGTCTACGACATCGCCCTGGACGCCAGCGGGCGGTTGATCGGGCAGGGCATCAGTGTGGCCCACGCCGGCGGCTCAACCAGATGGGGGTCGCTTCACCGACGGCCTCGGTGGCTCTCAGCCCGTACGAGGTGTTCGCCAAGGAGCTGAGCATCATCGGGTCGAACTCACTGGCCGAGAAGTACGGGGAGTCGGCCGAGCGGATGGTCGACCTACAGGGCGAGCTGATGAGCATGATCACGGCGACCTACTCCCTGGAGGACTACGCGCAGGCTCTGACCGCGGCCAAGAGCCCGGACCAGATCAAGATCCAGGTGGTCGCGTAGTCGTCGGTCTCGTTGCCGTGAGACCTGTGGTGCGTGGGTCGGCGTGGCCGGCGGCGTCTTGGACGTCTTGGAGGGGTGCGCCGGCGGCGAGGGCTTCGGTGACGAAGGTGTGCCGCAGGCTGTGCGGGGTGATCGTCGCCGCGGCCGGAATCTCGGCCTTCTTGGCGAGCCGTCGGACGGTCTTGTAGGCGGTGATGTAGACGAGCCGGCCGCCGGCCGGGTTGAGGAAGAGTGGTCCGGTGGGGGAGTCATCGGGGGAGAAGCGTTGCTCGAGGTAGTGGTCGAGGGCCCGGACGACGGGTGCGGCGAGGGGTTCGGTGGAGGCCTTGCCGCCTTTACGCATCGACCCGGAGGACGCGGTGGCCGTGTTGGTAGCGGTAGTCGCTCGACGTTGGCTGACAGCACTTCGTCGATGCGGAGGCCGTTGTAGGCGAGCAGGGCGATCAGCGCACCCGAGCGGGCCGAGTCCTGTTCGGCGACATCGAGGAGCTTGACCAGCTCTTCGCGGCTCAGGCGGTGGTGGAGGAGTCGTCGGAGACGTGGGGTCGGCGGACGTTGGCGACGGGGGAGAAGGTGAGGACGTCGACGCCGATGCCGTAGTCGTAGAACTGGGAGACCGCCGACAGCCGGCGGGCGATCGAGGCGTTGGCCATCGGCCGGCCGGTCCGGGCCAGCGGTTCGGTTTCGAGGGTGCGGACCCAGGCGTCGACGTGGTGGCGGCGGGCGTCGAACGGGTGGACGCCGAGGCGTTGGCACCAGCCGGCCCAGGCTTTCAGGTCGGCCAGGTAGCCGCGGGCGCTGTGGGCCCGGTAGCCGACCAGGAAGCCGCGACCAGCCGGGTGAACGGATCCTGGGTCTGGTCGCCGGGCAGCAGCTCGATCGCCGCCGCCGGCCCGAGCCGACCTGCGGCCGGCTGCAGCCCGGTCCAGGCCACCAACTCCGCCGAGGTGTCGGAACTGTCTGAGGTCTCCCCTGTCATGATCCTAGAGTATAGATAATGTCCTTTATCTATACCGTGCGGGGGAGAAGGGGACGGGGTGCTGAGAAGCAGAGCTCGGCGTTTGTCGACGGCTCCGACCGCCGGCCGATGGACCCATCAGGGCTACTTAGTGATACTGCGGGTGGTACTGTCTAGGTGTGGCTAGACCGGAGCAGCTCATCGATGAGATGCGAGCTAATCCCAAAGGTGTCCGCTACACGGACCTCTTCAAGGTGTGCATGCACTACTTCGGCGAGCCGCGCCAGAACGGCACATCCCACGCGGTCTTCAGGACGCCCTGGCCGGGAGACCCCCGTGTGAACATCCAGAATGACAAGGGCAAGGCCAAGGCCTACCAGGTCCGGCAGGTGCTGGCAGCGGTGGACAAGAAGGAGGAGTTGTGACTGAGACCGTCGTACAACCCGAAATGACTCACTACGGCTACCGCGTGAGCTGGTCTGGCAGAAGATGGCGAGTTCGTTGCCACCTGCGTCGGAGCTTCCTTCGCTGTCTTGGCTCGCAGAGAGCCAAGAAGAGGCGCTTCAGGGCCTGCGTGTCCAGGTGGCTGACGTCGTGGCGGACCTGGTGGCCGCGGGCGAGGAGGTGCCGGCGCCGTTCGCGGAGCGGGCCTTCTCTGGCAAGCTGCAGCTTCGGCTCGGGCCCGATCTGCACCGCCAGGTCGCCCAGGCGGCAGCCGAAGCCGGCCTCAGCCTCAATGCCTTCGTGGTGCGCAAACTCGTGAGCCGGTGAAGCCCGCACAGACAGAGCACATTGAGCTCTGTGGAAACGTACGAGATCTTGATTTGAGCGTGCTTGAAGGTGCGGTGGCGAATGTGCCACCGACGGTTGCGCCCCGGATTGGCGCGCTGGTGTGCAGAAGCTGCTGCTGACAGGTGCGACGGCCTGGCGGGGATCGTGCTTGCTGCGACATCGTCAGCTACTTCTGGCCGCGCAAAGCCTTAAGGGCTTTGATCAGATCGCTGCGTTGTGCCGACGTCCGGTGGGTGAAGATTGCCATGAGGATGGCGATGCCGGCGATCGAGATGATTAACGCGGCAAGGAACGCCCAGGGGTGGATGGTGAGGCCGCCGAAGCCGTACCGTCGTACATCGACCCGCCGCATAACAGTAATCAGATCACTTAAGGTTGGGTGCCAAAATGCGAGTAACGGACGTATTGGAACCTTCTGCGCGAGCAGCGTCAGGAGCAGGACAGCCTCCGGGAGCACGCCCGGCAGCTGTGGCAGGCGGGGGAGTGGGTGTTCACGTCGGCAACGGGCAAGCCGCTCAACCCGAACTCTGACTATCACCGGTGGAAGGCGCTGCTGGTCGAGGCGGGTGTGAGGGATGGTCGGCTGCACGATGCGCGGCACACCGCGGCAACGGTGCTCTGGTCCTGGGTGTGCCGGAGCGGACGGTGATGGGCGTGATGGGGTGGCCGAGCACGGCGATGGCGGCGCGCTATCAGCACGTTACGGACCCGATCAGGCAGGCCGTCGCCGCCCAAGTGGGGGGGCTGCTCTGGGCTGAAGAGGACACGAACCTGCCCCCTACCGCAGGATCTGCCTGATGGTCAGGGGCGGGCGGCCTTCTGAGGCCCTGCTTCACTGTGAGCGGTGTCACGTCAGGGCGGCTGTCCACCTGCCGTCGCTCGCGGCCCCCTTCGTGAGAGTTGTCAGCACTCGCAGGTACGTTCAGATCACTTCCTAATAGCAACGAAAAAGGAGCGACCCGACGATGAGCCCCTTCCCGACTGTTGTCGTCCTCACGCGCACTGAGGCTGAAGAGCGCCGCGCCGAAATCCTGCGGCGCGTCGGCGATGAGGATGAGTTCCGACGGCGCGCTGAGGAGTACAGCTTGGGCGCCGACGAGCTGGCGTTGTTCGACCGGCTCGAAGCGCTTGACTACCTGCTCGATCGTCGTTGAGCGACGGGCTGGCCGAGCAGGCAAGGAACTTCGCGAAGCAGTTGACGAAGACGATCAGTGCGATCGCTCCCACCTGTAGCCCCTTCGAAGCAAACGCAATCGAGGAGACAGCCCGGTTCGAGGTCACGCAGACGCCAGACACGGGAATACCGCTGCTTGTGGGTGGTCGTCGCCTGCTCGTGCTCAAGGTCTTCTACGCCTGCTGCCTTGATGGGGAGGAGCGCTACCTTGCGGTCGATAGGTCGCACGTCAAAGTGTTCCAGGGCAGCCGCGCGTCCGGTGAGCCGCTTTTTCGGTTCGACTACGTTCGTCACCCCCGATCGAAGATCCCCGCGGCGCATATACAGGTCCACGCCCACCGGGACGCATTGACGTACGTGATGTCTTCCTCGGGCAGTGGAAGCACTCGGGGCCGTCGTCGGGCGTCGAGCGACGCTGCGCCTCGCTTGAGCGAGCTTCACTTTCCGGTTGGCGGGCACCGATTTCGCCCGTGCCTTGAAGACGTGGTCGAGTTCGTAGCCACGGAGCTTGGGGTGGACGTGAGCGCCGAGGGTCTTGAGGCACTCCAAGCTGGCCGGGACTCCTGGCGGCGTCAGCAGACGAGGACAGTCGTACGTGACTCCCCAGCGGTCGCCGCCAGGGTCTTGGAGGAGCTGGGCTACGGAATAAAACCTCCAGCGGCCGGGCATCCGGCTGGGCAGCCAGATCGCCTGCGGGACCTCTGATGATGCGCCTCGCACCTCCACCAGGTGCCACAACTGAGACCACGGACTCAGGTCACACCGCCGCAGCGACCGCCGATCGGCATCGTTCCTAGTCAGTCTGGCGGAGGATACGAGATTCGAACTCGTGAGGGCGTGAACCCAACCCGCTTTCCAAGCGAGCGCCATAGGCCTCTAGGCGAATCCTCCGCCGAGGAGGCTACCCGCTCGGCGCGGCCGGTGCGAACTGACGACGGTCGGGGGAGCCCGCGGGATCCCGTACACTTCTGGTCGGTCCCCCGCGCGGCGATACCTGACCCAACTCCCCCAGGGCCTAGCGGCAGCAAGGGTAAGTGAGCTCTTTCGGGTGCGCGGGGGGCTTTTTCGTCCCCTGACCAGGGGTCCGGCTCAGGTCGGCGTCTTGACGAAGTCGAAGCTGGCCGGGACGTCCGTCGGCGGCTCGGTCCCGAACGCGAGCAGGATCTCCTGGTGGTCGCGCAGCCGGATCCGCGCCGGATCGCCGGTGACCCGCTGTCCGTCCACGTAGACGTAGAGCCGACGTCCGTCGCCGGCGTTCAGGGCGCCCAACTGGTCGGCGTTCAGCCGGACGCCCCACTCGGTGAACAGCTGGCCCAGATAGAACCGGGCCGCCGGGTCGCGGGACTCCACGTGCAGCACGCCGGAGTCGGCGTGGGTGTGCAGTTCGGCGTACAGGCCCCGCCGGACGTCGATCCCCAGATGCTCCGGCACGGTCACGGCCTGCCCGTCCACCTCGATGTCGAGGTGGGCGTGGATGTGCTGACGGACCCCCTCACCGGGCAGCACGGTCAGGCCCGCGGCCTGCTCGCCGGCCGCAGGATCGGTCGGCGCCGGCCACGGCGGCAACGTCTGGGCGGCCGGCACGGAGGCCTGTCCGGTGTGGACGACCACCCGGGAGAGACCGCCGATCGTGGTGCCGACGATCACCACCACGATGAGGGCGAAGACCAGCGCCAACGCTGCGGCACCCCCGTGTTCCGATCGCTTCATCGGGCCAGTCTGCCCGCGCCCGCAACGGCCCTGGCGCGAGCCGTGAACGACGGCGGCTGGTTGACTGCGAGGCATGCCCTACGCCGAGAGTCTGACCGCGCTGCTCGACCGCGAGCCCCTGCCTGCCGGCGGTGTCACCACCGCCGAGGTCGACTACGACGTCGACGGCACCGCCTGCCGCGGGTTCGTGGCCCGTCCCGACGACGACGCCGAGCACCCGGCCGTCCTGATCGTGCACAACTGGCTCGGCGTCACCGACTACGTCCGGATGCGGGCCGAGATGCTGGCCCGGCTCGGCTACGTCGGCTTCGCCGGCGACATCTACGGCGCCGACGTCCGCCCCTCCCCGGCCGAGGCCTCCGATGTGGCCGGCGGCTTCTACGCCGACCCCGAACTGTTCCGGGCCCGGCTCACCGGCGCGTACCAGCAACTGCTCGCCCAGCCCGGCGTCGACGCGAGCAGGACGGCCGCGATCGGCTACTGCTTCGGCGGCTCGGGCGTCCTGCAGTTGGCCCGGACCGGCGCCGATCTCGGCGGCGTGGTCAGCTTTCACGGCGCCCTGCAGACCGGGCCCGAGGGCGAGGCCGCCGGCATCAGGGCGAAGATCATGATCCTGACCGGTGCGGCCGACCCGGTGGTGCCCGACGATGCGGTGATCGCGATCGAGAACGAGTTCCGGGCCGCCCCGGCGCTGGACTGGCAGCTGACCAGCTACGCCAACGCGATGCACGCCTTCACCGAGCCCGAGACCGACGCCCCGGACCACGGCGCCCGGTACGAGCCGAACGCCGAGCGGCGCAGTTGGCAGGCGATGAAGAGCTTCCTGGCCGAGATCTTCGCCTAACGACTAACGCCTAACGCCTCGCGGGCGCTGCGGCTTCGGGTGCTTCGGCGGCGTCCGGATCCAGCCCGTGACGGGCCAGCACCCGGTCCAGTTCGGCCCGGCCGGCGTGCTCGCTGAACACCTCGGCCTGTAACCCGGCCCGCCGCGCCCCGGCGACGTTGTCGGCCCGGTCGTCGATGAACAACGTCTGCTCCGGTGCGACCCCGAGGCTCTCCACGATCCGGCTGAAGTAGGTCGGGGACGGCTTGGCCACCCCCAGCTCGGCGGAATAGAACTGGGCGTCGAAGGCGTCGGCGTACTCCTCCCGGGCCCGCATCAGGTTCGTCCGGACGTCGTGCTGATTGGTGGCCAGCGCGCAGATCACCCCGGCCCGGCGCAGTCCGGCGATCGCGGCCATCATCTGCGGGTCGATGTCGAGCCGGCTCCAGACCTCCAGCACGGTGTCCACGTCGACCACGGCGTGGTGCCGCTCCAGCACCGGCCCGAGCGACTCGGCGAAGCCGATCTCACCGATGCTGGCCGGGCTCTCGGCCTCGAACACCGCCTGCAGGAAGCCGTCCGGGTCGTCCGGGGCCATCGCGGTCAGGTCCTCCAGCCAACCCTCCGGGGTCCGCTGCAGCACCCCGTCGGCGTCGAAGAGTACGCAGCGGATCGGGCTCGGGGAAGTCATGGCGGGCATCCTGTCAGCCCGCTCCGAGCCCCGGTCGGATCGGGTCCGGCGGTTTTGTCAGCGGCACCGCATACAGTGCTCGACGTGGACGAGGAAGGCTTCGAAGGGGCGCTGGTGGCCGCGCCGCCGGCACCCGCCGGGCCGCCGCTCGCCCTCTACCGCCGCTACCGGCCGGACACGTTCGCCCAGGTGATCGGCCAGGAGCACGTGACCGAACCACTGCAGCGGGCGCTGGTCAACAACCGGGTCAACCACGCCTACCTGTTCTCCGGCCCGCGCGGCTGCGGCAAGACCACGTCCGCCCGCATCCTGGCCCGGGCCCTGAACTGCGCCCAGGCCCCGGTCGCCGAGCCGTGCGGCGTCTGCGAATCCTGTCGCGATCTGGCCACCGGCGGTCCGGGCACGATCGACGTGATCGAGCTGGACGCGGCCAGTCACGGCGGTGTCGAGGACGCCCGCGATCTGCGCGAACGGGCCTTCTTCGCCCCGGTCAGCAGCCGGTTCAAGATCTACATCGTCGACGAGGCGCACATGGTGACCACGGCGGGCTTCAACGCCCTGCTGAAGCTGGTCGAGGAGCCGCCGCCGCACGTCAAGTTCATCTTCGCCACCACCGAGCCGGACAAGGTGATCGGGACGATCCGCTCCCGCACCCACCACTACCCGTTCCGGTTGGTGCCGCCCAAGGTGCTGAGCAGCTACCTGGCCGGGGTCTGCGAATCCGAGGGCATCGCGGTGGAGAACGGAGTGCTGCCGTTGGTCGTCCGGGCCGGCGCCGGGTCGGTCCGCGATTCGCTCTCGGTGCTCGACCAACTGCTCGGCGGGGCGGCCGAGGACGGGGTCTCCTACCGCCAGGCCGCCGCCCTGCTCGGCTACACCCCGGACTCGCTGCTGGACGAGATGCTGGACGCCTTCGCCGCCGGCGACTCCCGCGGGGTGTTCGCCGGGGTGGACAAGGTGATCGAGGTCGGTCAGGATCCGCGCCGGTTCGCCGAGGATCTGCTGCGCCGGCTGCGCGACCTGGTGATCGTGGCCGCGGTGCCGGACGCGTTGACCTCCGGTCTGGTCGATGTGGCCGCCGACCAGGGCGAACGGTTGAGCAGTCAGGCGGCCGCGCTCGGTCCGGGGGAGTTGACCCGGGCCGCGGAGGTGATCGCGGCCGGGCTGACCGAGATGCGCGGGACGACCGCCCCGCGGCTCTACCTGGAGCTGATGTGCGCCCGGGTGCTGCTGCCCGGCACGGACGTGGACGAACGCGGCATCCACGCCCGGCTCGACCGGCTGGAGCGGCGGATCGGGGTGTCCGGCTCGGCGGTGCCCGCCGTCGATCAGCCGGCCGGACCCCGAACGGTGATCCCGGATGCTCACACCGACGCTCACACCGACACTCACCCGGGCGCTGACGGCGACCGCGATCCGCGCGACCGCCCGCGTGTCAGGCAGGACGCCGAGCCCGGGCCGGCGCCCACGGCCGACACCGAGCAGCCGGTGGGACCTGCGCCCGAGCGCCCGTCCGCCCCGGAGCGCCCGCCACGCTCGCCGGAGCGACCGTCAGCCGCCGAGCACCGTCAGCCCCGGAGCGCCCGGCAGCGCCGGAGGGAGCAGACGACACCTCACCACCGGCGACGGGCTCCGGCGCCGAACCGACCACCGATCACGCAGCCGGGCAGGTCGCCGATCATCCGGCCGAGCCGGCCTCCGGGCGGGCCGCGGCGCCGGCCGGTCGCGGCCAGATGTCGCTGACCGACGTCCGACGGCTGTGGCCCGAGGTGCTCGAGGAGGTCAAGGGACGCCGTCGGTTCACCTGGATCCTGCTCAGCCAGAACGCGCACGTGGCCGAGGTGCGCAACGGAACACTGGTGCTGGCGATGCCGAACGCCGGGGCTCGGGAGAACTTCTCCCGCGGCGGCAGCGAGGACATCCTGCGCGAGGCACTGGTGGTGGTGCTGGGCGCCGACCTCAAGATCGAGACGATGATCGACCCGGGCGGTGGGGGTGCTGGTGGTGGAAGTACAGGTAGTGGGGCTGCAGGCGCTCGACCGGCCGATCCACCGGCTCGGGGGCAGCAGCAGTTCGGCGGCTCGAGCAGCTCGGGCGGTTCCGACCCCCGTCCGGAGGCGGCCTCGCCTGCGCCGACAGCGGCCGGTCCGCCGGCCGGCGCCGCGGGCCCGTCGGCGGACGACGACTGGCCCGAACCGGTCCGACCACCGGACCGGGTGTCGGACCAGGAGGCTGCCCTCGACCCCGCGAGCCGGGTCGATGCGAACCACTTCGCCCACGCCGACGCCGCTCCCGCTGCGGAACCGGTGCCGGCCGAGCCGGTTCGGAGCGCCGCGGCGGCTGCCGCCCGGGCCCGGCTGGACGAGCTGTCGACCCAGGGGCGACGGAGCGAGGAACCGCCGCCGGAGCCTGACCCCAACGGCGGCGCCGACCTCCGGGACAGCGATCTGGACGAGTCCGTCGAGTCCGGGACCGAACTGCTGGCCCGACACCTCGGGGCTCAGATCATCGCCGAGGAGGACACCCGTGCGTAGGCTTTCCACTTCCGGCCAGTCGTCGGACCAGATGAAGGAGCAGGAATGATCCCCACCAATCCGCAGGACGAGAACATGCCCGGTACGGGCGGTGCTCCGGACATGTCGGGGATGCTCGCCCAGGTCCAGGCCATGCAGTCCCAGCTGATGCAGGCCCAGCAGGAGTTGGCCGAGGCCGAGGTCACCGGCTCGGCCGGGGGCGATCTGGTCAGCGCCACCGTGTCCGGCACCGGCGAGCTGCTCGGCCTGACCATCAAGCCGGAGGCCTGCGATCCCGACGACACCGAGTCGCTGGCCGATCTGGTGGTGGCGGCCGTCCGGGACGCGACCAACCAGCAGCAGGCGCTGGCCGCGGCGAAGATGGGTCCCCTGGCCGGCGGTCTGGGCGGCCTCGGGTTCTGAGAGAAGAGCGACACAGATGTACGAAGGTCCGGTCCAAGACCTGATCGACGAACTCGGCCGGCTGCCCGGGATCGGTCCGAAGAGCGCCCAGCGGATCGCGTTCCACATCCTGGCCGCCGACCCGACCGACATCAGCCGGCTGGCCGAGGTGCTGGTGCTGGTCAAGGACAAGGTCAAGTTCTGCGAGATCTGCTTCAACGTCTCCGAGGACACCCGGTGCCGGATCTGCCGCGACGAGCGCCGCGACCTGACCGCGATCTGCGTGGTCGAGGAGTCCAAGGACGTGGTGGCGATCGAGCGGACCCGTGAGTTCCGGGGCCGCTACCACGTCCTCGGCGGGGCGATCAGTCCGATCGACGGGATCGGCCCGGCCGACCTCAAGATCCGCGAACTCTGCGAGCGGCTGGCCGACGGCGTCGTGACCGAGGTGATCCTGGCCACCGACCCGAATCTGGAAGGGGAGGCGACTGCGACCTACCTCAGTCGGCTGCTGCTGCCGATGGGCGTCCGGGTCAGCCGGCTCGCCAGCGGTCTGCCGGTCGGCGGCGACCTGGAGTACGCCGACGAGGTCACCCTCGGCCGCGCCTTCGAAGGGCGGCGTTTCGTTGATGCCTGAGCAGTCAGCCGTGATCACGTCGACCGAGCCGACCGCCGCCCCGACCCGGCCTCTGCGGATCCGACCGCTCGGCGGGCGGGCGGTCGCCGTCGGCGCCGCGGCGGCGGCGATGCTCTGGCTGGCCGGTTGTTCGAGCTCAGCACCGGTCGGATCCTCGAGCCCCGCGGCCGGCGGTTCACCCACCACCGCGACCGCAGCCTCGCCGGGCTCCTCGAGTTCCGCAGCGACCTCTTCCCCCACCGCTTCAGGCTCGACGTCCTCGACGGCATCGGCGCTCGGCATCCGCGTCGGCATCCGCATCTCGGCATCCGCATCCGCGTCGGCATCCGCGTCGGCTGCGCGCTTCCGGTCCGCCGTCAGTTTCGCCCGCGCCGTCGAGAGCGGCGACTACGACGCGGCCGAGAAGCTCGTCGCCTCGAAGTCGTCCGCCGCGCACTACGTCGACGCCCTGCAGGCCGTCGCGGCGGCCCGGAAGATCAACGGCGAGAACTCCTCCACCGGGGTCGTCCCCACCGTCTCGTCCGACTCGTCGAAGAAGACCGTCACCATCAACGACGGCTCGGGCACGAAGGTGACCTGGTCGAGCTTCAGCTACGACTCCAAGCGGCGCATCACCTCGTGGCGCTCCGGTTCGGCCCGGCTCAGCACCCTGGTCACGACCACCTCCGACCGGGCGAAGGCGTTCGGCACCACCGCTACCCTCGCGGCCGGCTATCGGGCCGCGAACGGCGATCTGTATCTCGTGGCCACGTTCAAGGCCACCCAGGAGGTCGCGCTGAACGGCGCGGTCAGCTACCGGGTCGGTGGCAAGACCAAGCAGACCACCGACTCCAGCACGCTGAAGAACCTGAAGAAGGGCAAGACGACCAGCGCCTACTACGTCTTCGCCGACGTCCCCGTCGGCGGCCGGCTCACCATCCCGATCAACAACCCCGGCTACACCGCGCAGACCAGTGTCACCCTCGACGTGAAGTGAGCTCCTCCGCCTCGTCCGGGTCGTAGGCCTCGAGTTCGTCGGCCCAACCACGCCGGGTGTGCTGCAGCCAGACACCGAGGACGCCGCCGCCGAGAATGAAGATCATCGTCGGGATCGCGAGCAACCGGGCGGTTTGGGCGGGACCGACCCGCACGCCGGTGCCGGCCAGCAGCAGGTGGACGAGCAGTCCGATCAGGAACGCGGCGACGGTCCCGAAGAACCAGCCGAGCGCCGGGCTGGAGCTGCTTCGGGTCCTGCCGAGCACACCGCCGAGAATCAGCCCGAGGACCGCGCCGAGCAGCGCCGAGCCGGGCAGCCCGTAGGCGGTGAAGTACATCGCGGCCGTCACCCACTGCGCCGGATGCGGCAACAACACCGAGGCGACGGACCCGGTCGAGTCGCCGATGGCGAGTTGCCAGGTGACCCAGAGCAACAGATAGCTGAACGTCCCGCAGAAGCCCACGGCGGCGCCGGGCAGGGCGGCGAAGGTGCCGAGACCGGTGGTCACCGGCTCCCGGCGTCGGGTCAGGGTTCGTTCGGCCCGATCGAGGTGGGCGCTCACGAGATGGGTGTGGTGTCTTCGGTGTGCTGCACGCCCAATTGTTCACACGCCTGGCTGAGCAGTTCCTGAACGGCCACGGTGTCGTCCAGGCCCATGATCGTGCTCTCGGTCCGGCCGGACCGCAGGCAGGCGTTCACCTCCTCGAACTCGTGGCTGTAGCCGGTGCCGGTGGGCGGGGCGGAGAACACCTCGGGTTCGGCCCCCTTGCGGTTCAGCACCACCGAGCTCGGGTGGTGGAACCGCGGCGGTACGTCGATCCAGCCGGTGGTGCCCTGGATCCGGGCCGCGCCGGGGGTCTGGCCCTTCAGTGAGATCAGCAGCGAGGCCGCGCGGCCGTCGTCGTAGCCGAGCAGGATGCCGGCCTCGGCGTCGACCCCGGTCGGGGCCAGCGAACCGGTCGCCACCACCCGGTCCGGCGTGCCGAGGAAGTGCTGGGCGAACGAGACCACGTAGACCCCGAGGTCGAGCATCGCGCCGCCGCCCTGCGCCGGATCGAACAGCCGGTCGGACGGGTCGTAGTCGCGTTGCACGCCCAGATCGGCCTGCACCTGCCGGACCTCCCCGATCGCGCCGTCGGCGATCAGCTCCCGGGCCCGGACGATGGCGGGCTGGAACCGCGTCCACATCGCCTCCATCGCGAACACGCCCCGCTCCCGGGACAGGGCCCGGATCCGCTCCGCCCCGGCCACCGTCGCGGTGAACGTCTTCTCCACCAGTACGGCCTTGCCGGCGTTCAGTGCCGCCTCGGCCACCAGCAGATGCTGCGGGTGCGGGGTGGCGATGTAGAGCGCGTCGACCTCGGCGTCCTCGATCAACTGCCGGTAGGAGCCGTACGCGGTCGGGATGTCGTGCTCGGCGGCGAACGCGTCGGCCCGCTGCTGGGAACGAGAGGCAACTGCGACCAACTCGGCGCCCTCGATGAACGGGAAGTCGCCGACCACGTTGGCCGCGATCCGGCCCGGCCCGATGATGCCCCAGCGGATGGTGTCTGTGCTCATCGGCTCACTGTAGGGGGCGGCCTCGCAGCCGTCCGGTCAGCGCCGAGGTCCGCCGTGAGGTCCGCGGCCACCCCGGTAGCGGCCGTAGGTGCCGGTCATCAGCACCGGTAACAAGAAGGCCAGCCAGATGAAATGGCCCCCGACACTGCTCGAGGGTGAGCATCGCCACGATCGCGATCGGCCAGGCCAGCGCAGCCAGCGTGCCCAGGACGATCGCCGCCTGGCTCGGGCCGGTCGGCTGCAACTGTTGGCCCGGCGATGGCCTGGAAGCCGGCGCCGGCGGCGGAACAGCTGCGGTCGGGCGTCCGGGCTTCGGGGCGGGAAGATCGGCGAACAGCGGCGTCAGGTCGTCGGCGAACCGCGCGGTCAGGGCCACGTCCAACCGCTCGTCGAACTCGGCCTGGTCGATCCGGCCCAGGGCCAGATGCTCACGGAGGTATTCGACCGCCTGATCCCGCTCGACATCGCCGATCCGCTGCGGGACGGGCGACTGATCCATGCTCACGACTTCCAGTATTGCTCGGCTACGGTTCGATCCGGCATGGCGTTTGTCACCCGTTCCGCGGGAACTCTTCCCGGACGTCCCAGCCGGTAGGGTTTGGCGCGTGAGTCGAGTCGTGCAGAAATACGGGGGATCGTCGGTCGCCGACGCCGACAGCATCAAACGGGTGGCCAAGCGGATCGCTGCGACCAAGCAGCAGGGCCACGAGGTCGTGGTGGTCATCTCGGCCATGGGCGACACCACCGACGAGCTGATGGATCTGGCGTTGCGCGTCTCACCACAGCCGCCGCCGCGCGAACTCGACATGTTGCTGACCGCCGGTGAGCGGATGAGCGCCGCGCTGCTGGCCATGGCGATCGCCGACCAGGGGCTCAAGGCCCGTTCCTTCACCGGCTCGCAGGCCGGGGTGATCACCACCGGCACGCACGGCAACGCCCGCATCATCGACATCACCCCGGGCCGGATCGTCTCCGCGCTGGACAAGGGCGACATCGTCATCGTGGCCGGATTCCAGGGCGTCTCCCAGGACACCAAGGACATCACCACGCTCGGCCGCGGAGCCTCCGACACCACCGCCGTCGCGCTCGCCGCCTCACTCGAGGCCGACTACTGCGAGATCTACAGCGACGTGGACGGGGTGTTCACCGCCGACCCGCGGATCGCCCCGAACGCCCGGCTGATCCCCGAGATCGGTTACGAGGACATGCTCGAGATGGCCGCCTGCGGGGCCAAGATCCTGCACCTGCGCTGCGTCGAGTACGCCCGCCGCGAGAACGTCGCGGTGCACGTCCGGTCGTCGTTCACCACCAAGCCCGGCACCTGGGTGAGAGAACTGGAAGAGGGAAGCCCCATGGAACAAGCCATCATCTCCGGCGTCGCGCACGACCGCAGCGAGGCCAAGATCACCGTCGTCGGTGTGCCCGACCGGGTCGGCGAGGCGGCCCGCATCTTCGAGGCGATCGCCGCCATCGACGTCAGCATCGACATGATCGTGCAGAACGTCTCCGCCGTGGCCACCGGCAAGACCGACATCTCCTTCACCCTGCCGACCTCCGACGGCGTCGCCGCGACCGAGAAACTGAACTCGATCAAGGCCGACGTCGGCTTCGACAACGTCCTCTACGACGACCAGATCGGCAAGGTCTCGGTGATCGGGGTCGGGATGCGCTCCCACCCGGGCGTGACCGCCATGTTCTTCTCCGCCCTCGCCGCCGCCGAGGTCAACCTGGAGATGATCTCCACCTCCGAGATCCGGATCTCGGTGGTGGTGAACGAGACCGAGGTGGACGCCGCCGTCCGGGCCGCGCACACCGCCTTCGGCCTGGACGCCAACGAGCAGGCGGTCGTCTACGCCGGCACCGGTCGCTGACCCGACCGAGATGAGCAGTATGCCGCCGATCCTCTCCTTCCTGATCTCGGTCGTCCTGACCTCGATCGGTCCGGTGGCGGCGCTGATCGTGGTGCTCGTCCGGTCTCGCGGAAGGGCGCGGACGCTGGGCACCACCGGCATGGTGCTCGTGCTGGTGGGCGTGGTGAGTACTGCGGTCACCAGCTTCTTCCTGCCGCTGCTGGTGCAGCGGTTCGGGATGGCGATCGACTCGATCGGGTTGCTCTTCGTCCCGTCGCGGGTCGTCTCCGTCGTCGCCCTGATCCTGCTCGGCCTGGCGGTCGGAGCGTCGCGTGGGACGACCCGCCCGCGCCCGGGACCATCGGGTCCCTGGTCCGGGGGGCCGGTGGCCGGGCCGAACAGCGGCGGGCCGAACAGCGGCGGGCCGAACAGCGGCGGGCGATCCTGGTGATCACCACCGCACTGAGTCTCGGCCTGATTCTGGGCGCACTGGTGGCGTTGATCCTGATCGCCGTCCGGGCCACCGGGCCGGCGCGGCGCCTCGGCTTGGCCGGGGCGATCGTGCTGCTCGTGGGAGCGGTGCTCAGCGGCGGGCTGTCGCTGTTCGGAACGCAGTTGATCCGTGGCGCGAATCTCTCGATGGCGACCTACGGGCTGTTCCAGGTGCCGATCAACCTGTTCAACCTGGTCGGGCTGATCCTGATCGCGGTGGCCATCGGCAGTCCGCTGGACCGCGGTCGGGCGCACTGATCCCGATCAGAGTTGGGCCTTGGACCAGTCGATGCTCTGCGGGCCGACGCCGGGGGAGTCGACGTTGATCTGGATCTCCCGGTGCTCGCCGAGCTGGATGCCGGCCGGGTCACCGGTGAAGACCTTGCCGTCGACGTAGATCGTCTGGGTGCCTTCGGCCGGGCCGACCCGGCCCTGCGACAGCGGCTGCTGCCAGACGCCGAAGAACTGGCCCAGGGTGTAGGTGGTCCGGGTCGGCGCCTCGACGTGGATGATGCCGTCCTGGGCGTGGGTGTGCAGCCAGTAGTAGCAGCGGCTGGCGCCGTAGAAGTCGCCCTGGGCCGACGTCTGGGCGGTGGGTTCGACCGCACCGATGCCGCCCGGGATCGGTCGCAGCTCGCCGTCGACGTAGATCGCGAGATGGGCGTGGATGTGGAAGGCGACCTGTTCGGCCGAGTCGCAGCTGATGCCGCCGACAGTCTGGCCGGAGGCGGCGCCGTCGATGCCGGCCAGCAGCGTCCCCTGCTCCAGCGGGACGCCCTCCGGGCCGGTCGGTCCGCTGATCTGCCCGGCCGGAATGCTCGATCCACCGGACGAAGCGGACGGGTTGTCACCAGGAGCCGCACTCGTGCCCGGCCGGTTGACGACCACGACGATCGCCACCACCACGACGATCACCACCACAGCCGCGATCACGGCTGCCAGCAGCCGCCGACGTCGCCGGGCCAGGCGTTGTTTCTCGCGTTCGGCCGCCATCCGGGCTCGGGCCGAGTCGGCGTTGCCACGAGATTGTTTCGCCTTGGACACGACCCCGATTATCCCCGCTCAGGAGGAGGCGGCCAGCGGAGCGGCGACGATCACGGGATCCAGCCGCGGGTCGGCCAGATACTGCTCCAGGGCCAGCGTGGCCATCCCGAGCGCCACCGGCGCGTCCAGCCCGCTGTGCACCAGCCGGAGCCCCTCGGTGGAACTGCTGATGGACTGCTCGATCATGATCCGTTCGCTGGGTGGGGCCAACCACTCGCCGAGCTGGTCTGAGACCCAGCTGTTCAACACCACGACCGACGGGTTGATGACGTTGACCAGGTTGGCCAGCGCCTGGCCGAGCAGTTCGGCGAATCTGTTGACCAGCCACTGTGCCTCCGGCTCGCCGGCGATCATCCCGGCGCGGACGGACCGGATGAAGCCGGTCTGCCCGCCGGTCTGCAGGTAGTGGTGTGCCGGCCCGAACTCGGCCACGAAGCCGTCCATCAGCCCGGGCACCCCGACATAGGCCTCGACGCAGCCGGAGCGTCCGCACCGGCACTCCCGGCCGTTCATCACCAAGGTGGTGTGACCCCACTCGCCGGCGTTGTTGACGGTGCCACGGATCAGCCGGCCGTCGATCGCGATGCCGGCGCCGACCCCGGTGCCGAGGATCACGGTGACCAGGTCGCCGGTCTCTCGGCCCCGGCCGAACCAGAGCTCGGCCATCGTGCTGGCCTTCATCGGGTTGTCCAGATAGACCGGATGCGGCAGCAGCCCACTGAGCAGCCGCTGGACGGGGACGTCGCACCACCCCCAACTGGGGGCGAACACCGAGACCCCGGTCTTGGCCCGCACCTGACCCGGCAGACTGATCCCGACCCCGAGGTTGGGCTGTTGCGGTCCACCGGCCGCGGCCTCGGGGAGAGCTGCGGTCAGTCCGTCCCGGACCGCATCGGCGATCTGGCCCAGCAGGTGGGCCGGCTCGCCCGATCCGTCGACGTCTCGCTGGAGGTGGCCCAGCGGACTGAGCGCCGCGTCGTAGACGGTGACGCCGAGGAAGCTCTCGGCCACGTCCACCCCGACCAGGGTGCCGAAATCGGCGGCGATCCGCAGCCGCGAGCGCGGACGGCCGCCGGCCGACGTCTCCTTGCCCGCCTCGACCAGCAGACCGGTGGTCAGCAACTCGTTCACCACCGCGGCCACGGTGGCGAAACTCAGCCCGGTGCGGGCCGCGATCCCCTGCCTGGTCGGCGTCCGCAGCGCGTACACACTGCGGACGATGGCCAACACGTTGGCCTGCCTGATGTCACGCGTGGTCGCGCGCGGTCGTACCGGTGGCACCAAACCTCCTGAGGGACGTGACCATCCTTTCTCAGCCTAGGCGGGCTCAGCCCTTGATGCCGGTCTCGGCCACCCCGGCGACCAGGTAGCGCTGCAGGAAGATGAAGACCAGGACCAGAGGTGCGATCGAGACCGCGGCGGCGAGGAACAACTCGTGCAGGTTGATGGTCTGCGCGGTCAGGAAGGTCGACAGGGCTACCTGCACCGTCCACTTCGAGCTGTCCTGACCGATCACCAGTGGCCACAAGAACGCGTTCCAGCTCGCGATGAAGGTGATCACCGCGATCGCGGCGAAGAAGGCGCCGGAGTTCGGCACCACCACTCGCCAGTAGGCGCCGAAGTAGCCCAGGCCGTCGACCCGGGCCGCTTCCTCGAGCTCCTTCGGGAAGTTGAGGAAGTACTGCCGGAACAGGAAGGTGGTGAAGCCGGAGAACAGGGTCGGCACGATGATGCCCTGCAAGGTGTCCACCCACTGCAACTGGCTGACGATGATGAAGCTCGGGATGAACGTCACCGCCGGCGGGATCATCAGGGTGACCAGGATGGCGTAGAAGATCTTGGTCGCGTGCCGGAACGGGATCCGCGCCAGGCCGTAACCGGCCATCGAGGAGAGCAGCAGCGTCCCGGCCGTCTGCAGCACCGCGATGATCGCGGAGTTGGCCAGGCTCTGCAGGATGTTGACCGCCGGATCACTGAACAACTCGGTGAAGTTGCCCCACTGGATGTCGGTCGGGAACAGCGACCAGGTGGCGGCGGTGATCTCGGTGTCGGAGCTGAGGGCGTTGCGGATGATCAGGTAGAACGGGATCAGGAACAGCACCGTGGCCACCAGCAGGGCGAAGTAGCGCAGTACGGCCCCGAACACCGAAGCGGGCTTGAGTCTGCGGGGCCGGTGGGTGTCGGCGGTCACCTCGGACCTGGCCGAGGCGAGAGCGGGGCGCAGCCCGACGTCGCGGGCCGAAACGGTGCTCATTCTGCCGCCTTCCCGAAGCCGAAGATCTTGCCCTGCAACAGCGTCACGATCATGATCAGCAACGCCAGGATGACCGCACCCGCACTGCCGTGGCCGTAGTCCTGGTTGCCCTGCGCGGTGTAGTAGAGGTAGACCAGCGGCGGCCGCGCGAACGGAGCGTTGCCGAGCAGGTTGAAGAACTCGTCGAAGGCCTGGTAAGCCGCGATGAACAGCAACAGCAGCACCGAGACCGACGTCGTCCGCAACTGCGGGAAGGTGATGAACCGGAAGGTCTGCCAACCCCGCTTGGCTCCGTCCACCTCGGCGGCCTCGTAGTAGTCGGGCGAGATCCGCTGCAGGCCGGCCAGGAACAAGATCATGTAGAACCCCACCTGCAGCCAGAGCCGGGCGCTGACGATCACCACCCAGTAGAGCGGCGGGCTCAGCGTGGCCAGCCAGGCGATGTTGGGGATCCCGAACCAGCTCAGCACGGTGTTGGCCAGGCCGAAGCGGACGCCGTTGAAGATGGACAGCTTCCAGACCAGCGACGCGACGACGTAGGAGCAGGCGGTGGGCAGGAAGAAGACCGAACGGAAGAAGGCCTTGGCGACCTTGACCTGGTTCAGCAACAGGGCCAGGCCCATCGACAGCACGAAGGTGATCGGCACGATGAAGACGGCGAAGATCGTGAAGGTGATCAGGCTGTCCAGGAACGCCCCGGGCCTGAGCAGGTCGATGTAGTTCTGCAGCCCGACGAAGGCGCCCGGCGTCACCGTGTTCTGAGCCCGGTTGAAGCTCAGCACCACCGACCAGATGATCGGGGCGTAGACGAAGATCAGCAGCCCGATGACGAACGGGCCGACGAAGATCCAGAACGACCGGGTCACGCCCGCGATCCGGCCGTTGCGGCGCGGCTGCGCCGGAACGACCTTCGCGGTGCTGACTCCGGCGTCGACGGTCGACGCCGCCATCTCAGCCGAACAGACGATCGAGTTCGCTGTTGACCGTCTTGGCGGCCTTGTTCAGGTTCGACTCCACGCCGCCGCCCTGCCGGACGATGGCCGTCGCGGCGTCGGCGTAGGCGCTGTTCATCTTCGCCGTCCAGGCCGGATTGGCCGCGATCGCGGACTCGTTGAAGATCTTGAGCGCGTCGGAGGCCGGGCTGGACTGCAGCTTGGTTGCCTTCGCAGCAAGGGATTTGCGCGGCGGGATGTGGAAACCGTAACTGAGGTTGAAGTCTTCCTGGTCGGCCGAGTTGTCGATCCACAACCACTTGGTGAACGCCTTGGCGGCGTCGACGTCCTTGGCCTTGGCGCTGACCATCGAGGTCCAGCCGCCGGCGAAGGTGGACGGCTTGCCGACCGAGCTGCTGAACTTCGGCCAGGCCACCACGCCGAAGTCGTCACCGAGCGCCTTCTTGATGCCCGGCATCGCCCACAGGCCACACCACTGCATCGCCACCAGACCCTGGGTGAACGAGGACGGATCCCACCAGTCGGTCGGGGCGCCGAGCAGGATCGACTTGGTGTCGAACAGCTGGCGCATCTTGGTGAAGGAGGCCATCACGTCGTCGGTGAGGAAGCCCGGCTTGTTGTCCGAGGTGAGGAAATCGCTGCCCACCGTCCAGAGGATGGGGCCGAGCAGCGAGCCGCCGCCGAAGGACGGCGTGACGCCTGCGTCGTTGCCGATGAACAGGCCCTTCTGGTCCTTGGTGGTGAGCTCCTGGGAGGCCGAGATCAGCTCGTCGACGGTGGTCGGCGGCTGGATGCCGGCCTTGCTCAGCACGCTTTTGCGGTAGTAGAGGACGCCCATGTCGTCGACGATCTTGACGCCGTAGATCTTCCCGTCCACCGTGGTGGAGGCCAGATCGGCTTCGGTGTAGTCGCTCTTGACCGACTCCATGATGTCGCTGAGGTCGACGACCTGGCCGCTCTTGACCATGTCGATGTTCAGGCTGGACTCGAACACGTCCGGGCCGGAGCTGGAGAGCAGGCCGCTGTTCAGCTTGGAGGTGTAGTCGCCAGGGGTCCACTGGACCTTGACGCTGGCGTCGGGGTAGGCCTTGGCGTACTTGGTGACGGCCTGCTGGGTGCCGGCCTCGCCGTACTGGTGGTACCACTGGGCGATCGACGGCTTACCGCCGCCACCGGAGTTGCTGCCACCACCGGAGAGGCCGGAGCTGCCACCTCCGCAGGCGGCCAGCAGTGGGGCGGTGCCCACAGCGGCCGCACCGAGGCCGAGGGCCCCGAGGAAACGACGACGATCGAACGCGTTCGGCTGACCCATCTCACAACTCCTCTGTCGTGGAGGCCAGGCGACGGATCGCCTTCGGCCCGTGGTGAGAGGACACTACATAAAATAACTCGCAGAGTAAGTGCCGGCGCGACGAATCGAGACGAGATCGTGATGAAGCCGGATGGCAGGATGGAGCCATGTCCGAGACCCGTTCCCGTCCGCTGTCCGGCGATCAGTACGAACTCAGCTGCGGCGACTACCAGGCCACGATCGCCTCGGTCGGCGCTTCGGTCCGGTTGTTGCGGCACCGCGGCCGCGATCTGGTGGTGCCCTACGAGGCCGACGAGGTCCGGCCGTTCTTCCGCGGCGCGACCCTGGCGCCCTGGCCGAACCGGATCGTCGACGGCCACTGGACCGATCTGGACGGCAGCCTGCGGAAGCTGGCGCTGACCGAGCCGGAGCGCGGGCACGCCCTGCACGGACTCGTGGTCTGGCAGGATTTCGCGATGGCTGAGTCGAACGGATCGGACCGCGTTCGGCTGGAGACCACGCTGCCGGCTCAGGAGGGGTATCCGCATCCGCTGCTGGTCCAGGTCGAGTTCGCGCTGGACGCCGACGGGCTGACCACCACCGTGACCGGCACCAACCTCGGCGCGGACGCGGCACCGTGGGGGACCGCGCCGCACCCGTACCTGGTGGCCGGGCCGGGACGGGTGGACGACTGGGCGCTGGAGTTGCCGGCCGGCCGGGTGCTGACGGTGACCGAGGACCGGCTGATCCCGGTCGACCTGGTCGACGTCACCGGCTATCGCGACGGCGTCTTCGACTTCCGCGAGGCCCGCACCCTCGGCGACGTGTTCATCGACCACGCCTTCACCGAGCTGAGCCGCGAAGACGACCGGGCCACGGTGCGGCTACGGACCGAGGACGGCTCCGGCGTGGCCATGAGCTTCGGCCCGGAGTGCGGCTGGCTGCAGATCCACACCGCCGACCAGCCCGTCCCCGAGCTCGACCGCCTCGGCCTCGCCGTCGAGCCGATGACCTGCGCCCCGGACGCCTTCAACTCCGGCGCCGGGCTGATCACGCTCGAGCCCGGCGAGAGCCACTCGGCGTCCTGGAGGGTCTCGGCGCTCTGACGGGTTCGACGGCGCCAGGCACCGAGAACTCATCCCGCGGTCGGGGTGACAGGATTCGAACCTGCGACCTCTTCGTCCCGAACGAAGCGCGCTACCAAGCTGCGCCACACCCCGCGGTCTTCCATCCGGAAGCCTCGGAGAGTTTAGCCCATCCCGGGCCTCCGGGCCGCATCGCTTCTCGCGGACCGGCCGAACCGCTCAGCTGCGTGGCCGCAGGGTCAGCAGGGTGGCCTCGGGCGGGCAGGCGAACCGGACCGGGGCGTACGGCGAGGTGCCGAGCCCGGCCGAGACGTGCAGGGCGGCGCGATGCCCGTCCAGGGTGTGCGACGACAGGCCGGAAACCCGGCCGGTGTCCAGATCGCAGTTGGTGACCAGCGCGCCGTAGAACGGGACGCAGAGCTGGCCGCCGTGGGTGTGGCCGGCGATGATCAGGTCCATCCGGTCCCGGGTCATCGCGTCCAGGATCCGCAGGTACGGGGCGTGGGTGACCCCGAGGGAGAGATCGGTCCCGGGGCTGGCCGGGCCGGCCACCAGCGGGTAGCGGTCGCGTCCGAGATGGGCGTCGTCGGTGCCGCGCAGCTCGATCGTGAGGCCCTTGATCTCCAGGCTGACCCGGTTCTCGGTCAGGTCGTGCCAGCCGGCGTTCGTGAACGCCTCACCGAGCTCACGCCAGGGCAGCTCCACCGGATCGGGTTTCGGCGTCCGCTGACCGCGGGTCAGGTAGCGCGCCGGGTTCTTGTAGCGCGGGCCGTAGTAGTCGTTGGAGCCCCAGACGAACACGCCGGGGCGATCGAGCAGCCGGCCGAGGCTGCGGGTGACGAACGCTCCCGCCTCCGGGTGGGCGATGTTGTCGCCGGTGTCGACGACCAGATCGGGCTCCAGGCCGGCGAGCCGGGAGAGCCACTCCTGCTTGGCCCGCTGGCGGGGTGTCAGGTGCAGATCGGACAGGTGCAGCACCCGGATCGGGTCCGCCCCGGCGGGCAGGACCGGCACGTCGACCCGCCGTAACCGGAACGAGCGTCGTTCGATCAACGCGGCGTAGCCGACCGTCCCGAGGCCGAGACCGGCGACCCCGACGGCGGCGACGCCGACCCGGGACAAGACGGTCGCCGCAGGGCGGGACGGACGTGCAGCGGCGTTCGGCATGGCGCACAGGTTACCGGCGGGCCCGACCTGCCGCGGGCGGTCGAGAACCCGGATGCTTCGCCGGAACCAGGCTGGGACACTGGAGGACATGGCAGAAGCGACGCAAGGTCTCAAGCAACGGCTCCGGACCGATCTGACGCAGTCGATGCGTGATCGGGACAAGCTCCGCACCTCCACCATCCGGATGGTCCTCGCGGCCATCACCGAGGCCGAGGTGGCCGGCGATTCGCCCACCGAACTCACCGAGCAGCAGACGCTGGACGTGGTGGTACGGGAGAACAAGAAGCGGCGGGAGGCCTCGGAGGCGTTCACCGGCGCCGGACGACCGGAGCTGGCCGAGAAGGAGCTGGCCGAGGCGGCGGTGCTGAGCGACTACCTGCCGCAGCAGCTCGACCCGGACGAGATCGCGGCCATCGTGACCGACGCCATCGCCGAGACCGGGGCCGCCGAACTCGGGCCGCGGGGGATGGGGAAGGTGATGGGCGTGGTCACGCCGAAGACCAAGGGCAAGGCGGACGGCCGCGCCGTCGCCGACGAGGTCAAGCGGCAGCTCAGCGCGGGATAGCGCAGCGGGAAACACACCGGCCACCGACCACTGTGAAGTGGTCGATGGCCGTTGAGTGTGATTCGCCGACGGCGAGGATCAGTTGTCGCCGCTGTCCTTCTTGGCGTCATCCTTCTTGGCGGCGTCGTCCTTCTTCTTCTGATCTTCCTGGTCCTGCTTCTTCTGGGCCGCGGCGTCCTTCTTCTGCTGCGCGTCCGCCTTCTTCTGCGCTGCCGCAGCACGGCGCTGGGCCGCGGCGTCGGAGCGGGCCTTGGCCTCGGCCTGCCTCGTCGCCGGGCTCTTGCCGGCGCTGTAGTAGGCGTAGACCGAACCGTACTGGGCGACCTTGCCGTCGGTCTGGCTGTAGCCGATGAAGGAGCCGGCCGGGATGTAGTCGCTGTAGGAGGAGGCGCTGGTCAGTTGGATCTCCTCGGCCGCCAGCACCACCTTGGCCTGGGACGGGCTCATGCCGGAGATGTCGGGCATCTCGACCTGCTTGCCCATGGCCACGTCGTCGGACGGGGTGTGGAACTTCGTCTTGTCCACGCCCTTGAGGGCCGACGTCATCGCCGGCTTCCAGATGTTGCGGCCCGCGTCGCCGCCACCGGTCCCCCCGAGGTAGCCACCGTTCTCCAGCGGCACCCCCTTCACGCCACGGGTCGGGTTGTTCTTGAACCGGCTGGCGCCGCTTGTCCTTGGCGATCATGGCCACCCCGGCCAGCTCGGGGGTGTAGCCGGCGAACCAGACGGCCGCGTTGTCCTCGATGGTGCCGGTCTTGCCGGCCTGGGGCCGTCCGTCGGTCATGTAGGCCGGCTTGCCGGTACCCGTCTTGATCACGCTGCCCAGCAGGTCGTTGACGCCGTCGGCGACGTCCGCGCTGATCACCCGCTTGCAGTTCGCGGACGGGACCGCGACGTTGTCACCACTGCGGTTGGTGATCTTCTTGATGATGATCGGGTCGCAGTGGATGCCGCGGGCGGCGAACGTGGCGTAGGCCGAGGCCAGCGAGATCGGGGTGATCTCGGAGATGCCCAGGGTGAAGGCCAGCGAGTTCGAGTCGACCGTGATGTCGCGCCCGTCGGCGCGCTCGATCCCGAGCTTCTTGGCCATCTTGGTCACGTCGCAGACGCCGACGTCCTGCTCCAACTGCAGGAAGTAGGTGTTGACCGAGTACTCGGCGGCCGTCCGCATGTTGATGTTGGTGCTGTGGCCCACGTCGTTCTGGGGCTTGTAGTTCTGAGCGACCTGGGTCTGGCCGTCACAGCTCTTCCACTTGGTCCCGCTCATGTTCAGCGGTGACTTGGCGTTGTACCGCTTGGTGATCGGGTAGCCCGCCTCGAGCGCCGCCGCCATCGTGATGGCCTTCATGGTCGAACCCGACTGATAGCCCTCGGCGCCGCCGTAGGTGGCGCTGGCCGAGTAGTTGTAGTAGGTCTGACCCTTCTTGGTGTTGCTGCCCAGAACGGGGCGGCTCTGGGCCATGGCCACGATCAGACCGGTGCCGGGCTCGACCTCGTTCATGGTCGAGATCAGCGGATCCTCGGGGTTGATGAAGTCGCTGACGGCGGTCTGCGCCTTGTCCTGGTCGTCCGGATCGATCTCGGTCTGAATGTTCAGACCCCCACGCATCACGGCGTTCTTCCGGTCCTCGACCGTCTTACCCAGCGCCGGGTCCTGCAGCATGGACTGCAGCACGTAGTTGCACAGGAACGGGTACTTGGCGTCGATGCAACCGTTCGGGGTGACCTTGACCTTGTCCTTGTCGAATTTCGTCTTCTTGGCCGCAGTCGCCTGGGCCGGGGTGATGACGTTCAACTCGGCCATCCGGTTCAGCACCACGTCGCGCCGATCGCTGGCGGCCTGCGGGTGCAGGACCGGGTTGGTGCCGGTCGGGTTCTGCACCAGACCGGCCAACATCGCGGCCTGCGGCAGCGTCAGCTTGGCCGCCGTGGTGCTGAAGTAGTGCCGAGCCGCCGCCTCGACGCCGTAGGAACCGTCGCCGTAGTAGGCGATGTTGAGGTAGCGCTCGAGGATCTGGTCCTTGCTCAGCTGCTTCTCCAGCGCGATCGCGTAGCGCAGCTCCTGGATCTTGCGGGCGTAGGTCTCGTCGGTGGCCGCGGCGACGCCCTTCTGGTCGCCGTCCAGCTGGGCCTGCTCGATCCGGACCATCTTGACGTACTGCTGGGTGATGCTCGAGCCGCCCTGGGTGGAGCCGCCGGCGGTGTTGCGCAGCAGTGCACGCAGGGTGCCCTGCAGATCCAGTGCGCCGTGGGTGAAGTAGCGGTGATCCTCGATCGCCACCTGCGCCTGCTGCATCACCGGGGCGATCTTGCTCAGCGGCTCATAGACCCGGTCCTGCTCGTAGAACGTGGCCAGCTTGTCGCCGTTGGCCATGTAGACGTTGCTGCGCTCAGGCTGCGGCGGGGTGGTGAACTCGGCCGGGATCTTCTCCATCTCGGCTGCCGTGGCCCGGCTGCTGACGCCGGCGATGCCGGCGAACGGGACGGCCAGGCCGGCCACCAGCAGACCGGCCAACATGCTCACGACCAGGAACATCGTGAACGAATAGGCCACACTGCCGGCGCGCTTGGGAGTCAGGGGCATGGCGAACAGAGTACGTGGGTCCCCAACCCAGCCCAAACATCGATTGACTCCGAATCATAACGAAACAGAGTCAATAGGGATACAGCATCGCCGAGGCGTGGCTACATCCCTACCATCTACACACCGATCTGTGAGCGAGCTCTGGGGGGAGTTCTCGCCTGACCGGGACCGGGGAGGAACAACCGAATGAGCTGGGAATTCGAATGATGACTGGACCCTGCACGCCAAGTGCCGGGGGATGGAAGACGCACTCTTTCCGGAGGCGTCGGAGCAGAAGCGGGCCCGGCTCATCTGTACCGGCTGCCCGGTTCAGTCCGAATGCCTGGCCGAGGCGCTGGACAACCGGATCGAGTGGGGCGTCTGGGGCGGCCTGACCGAGCGGGAACGCCGCCAACTGCTGCGCCAGCGCAGCGACGTCACCTCGTGGCGATCAGTCCTGCTCGGCCATCAGGTGTCCAAGCTCGCGTAACGAGGCCAGATCCGACACGTCGTGCGGCAGCGCCTCCACCTGGGTGAGCGCCAGCCCACGACGTGAGCGGGAGAACCGGCGCAGCAACGTCTGCTCCCGGTCGATCACCCGCATCCGCGCCGCGTGCGCGGTCAGTGCGGCGATCTCGGCCCGGTACTCACCTTGATCACCCCGAGCGGCGCTCTCGGCGAGCAGTTCTTCGGCGACGGTGAGCGCGCGTTCGGCGGAGGTGTCGATCGCACTGCGGTGGACGCGGTTCACCACGATCCCCGACAGCGGCATCTTCTCCTCGGTCAGCCGGTCGACGAAATAGGCCGCCTCGCGCAGCGCGTCCCGTTCGGCGGTGGCCACCACCACGAAGGTGGTGTAGCCGGAGGACAGGATCTCGATCGTCTGCTGCGCCCGGGCGCGGAAGCCGCCGAACAGAGCCTCGAACGCGGTCGCGAACGTCTTCACGTCGGTGATGATCTGGGCGCCGAGCACCTTGTTCATCGCCGAGCTGACCAGGTTGAAGCCGACGCTCATCAACTTGAACGGCCCCCGGGCCGGGGCCAGCAGCAGGCGCAGGAACCGGCCGTCGAGCAACGCGCTGAGATGCTCGGGCGCGTCCAGGAAGTCCAGCGCCGAGCGGGCCGGCGGGGTGTCGACGATGATCAGGTTCCAGCCCCGGTCGGCCTCGGCCTGGGTGTAGAGCTGACCGAGCTTCTCCATCGCCATGTACTCCTGGGTGCCGGAGAACGACGTCGAGAGCGCTTGGTAGAACGGGTTGGAGAGGATCTGTTCGGCCTTGGCCGGGGTGGAGTGGGCGAGCACGACGTCGTCGAACGTCCGCTTCATGTCCAGCATCATCGCGTCCAGCGAGCCGCCGTTGCGGGTGTCGATGCCGGCCACCGGACGCGGGGTGTTGTCCAGGTCGCCCACCCCCAGTGACTGGGCCAGCCGTCGGGCCGGGTCGATGGTCAGCACGACCACCTTGCGGCCGGCCTCGGCCGCCCGGACCGCCAGCGCGGCCGACGTGGTGGTCTTGCCCACCCCGCCGGAGCCGCAACAGATGACGATCCGACGATCCGGATCGGCGATCAGGGCGTCGATGTCGAGGAAGCCGGTCGCCATCAGCCGATCTCCCCGTCGAGCTGGTCGGCCAACGTCTCGGCGATCGCGAACAGCGAGGTCTCGTCGACGCCGGCCGGGTCGAGTTCGACCGCCACCAGCGGCAGCCCCAGTGCGGTCAACTGCCGCCGGCAGTCGGCCTCGGCCAGCATCCGGGTCGCGTCCTGGGCGAATTCGGCGTTCAGCAGGGCGTTGTCGGCCGCGCTCAACGTGGGCACCTCGATGGCCAGCTTGGTCTTCGCCGCCTTGCGCAGCTGCTCCAGCGGCAGCGGCTTGGGGCTGATCATGTTGGTGATCACGGTGCCGACCTCGATTCCGGTGGCGGCCAGCTCGCCGACCGCGTCGACGGTCTCGGTGACCGGCATGTCCTCCAGCAGGGTGACCAGGTGGACGACGGTGAGGTCGGAGTGCAGCATCTGCATGATCGAGTCGGCCTGGCTGCGGATCGGGCCGACCTTGGCCAGCCCGGCGACCGCCTCGTGGACGTTGAGGAACTGGGCGATCCGGCCGGTCGGCGGGGCGTCCACCACCACCGCGTCGTAGGAGTTGGGCCGGCCCTTGAGCCGGCGCCGTACCGCCTCGTAGACCTTGCCGGTCAACAGCACGTCCCGCAGGCCGGGGGCGATCGAGGTGGCGAAGTCGATCACCCCGAACCGGTCGAGCGCCTTGCCGGCGATGCCCAGGTGGTAGAAGGTCTCGAGGTACTCCAGCAGGGCGTCCTCGGCGTCGATGGACAGCCCGAAGACGCTGCCGCCGGCCGGGGTCAGGCAGAGCCGGCGCTCCTCGTCGCCCTCCCAGCGGGAGACGCCGAACAGTTCGCTCAGCCCGTGCCGGCCCTCGACCTCACAGACCAGCACCCGGCGTCCGGCCGTGGCCAGGGCGCAGGCCAGGGCACCGGCGATGGTCGTCTTACCGGTGCCGCCCTTGCCGCTGACGATGTGCAGGCTGTGCAGCGGCGGACCGTCCGACTGGCTCGACCGGACGGTCGACCGGGCTGGGTCGACCGGGACTGGCTCGACGGGGACGCCTGTCGCTCAGTTCGCATGCGGCGTCTCGACGTCGGTGATCCGCAGCCCGGCGTGCGCCTTGTAGCGGCGGTTGACGGCGATCAGGTTGGCCGTCAGCGCCTCCACCTGGCCGGCGTTGCGCAGCCGACCCGCGTACAGGCCCCGGGCGCCGGGGATGGCCTCGGCCAGGCGGCAGACGACCCCGATCGCCTCCCGGTCCTCGCCCAGCACCAGGACGTCCAACTCGATCCGGCTCACGTCCAGGTCGTCGAGCAGGGCAGAACTGACGTGGTGGAAGGCGGCGACCACGGTCGAGTCGGGCAGCAGTTCGGCCGCCTCCTGGGCCGCGGAGCCGGCGGCCACCGGCACCGGGTACGGGCCGTGCCGGTCGAAGCCGAGCGGGTTGACGCAGTCGACGACGATCTTGCCGGCGAGGGCGTCGCGGTGTTGACCGAGCAGTTCGGCGTGGCCGTCGTAGGGGACGGCGACGATCACCAGCTCGGCGCCGGCGGCTTCGTCGTTGGCCGCTCCGGTGATCCGGCCGGGGGCGGCGTGCAGTGCGTAGTCCTCGGCCACGGCGGCGGCGCGGTCGGCGTCCCGGGAGCCGATGGTCACCTGATAACCGGCGGCGGCGAACCGGCGGGCCAGCCCCCGGCCCTGTGGTCCGGTGCCGCCGAGGATGCCGATCGTCGGGCGCGCGGCGGCCCCGGTCTCAGTCATGGCGCCGATGGTAACGACAGCCCCGAACTCTGCTCACCGGCGTCCGTGGGCCGCCGCCGCGGTTCCCGGCCGACCCCGGACCGCACGACGGCGCCGCGAAAGTGTCGGAGGTGACTGCCATCCTGATCGGCATGGACACTGCAACGAGCCCGACACCCAGCCCGGACCAGCCCGAACGGCCGGCGCTGGTGCGCGCCAAGGTCGTCTTCGACACCCCGGACCTGGCCGCGACCGCCGACTTCTACACCCGGCTGTTGGGGGTCGAGGTGATCGACACCGACGACGACTGGATCAGCCTGTCGGCCGCGTCGACCGGACTCCAGCTGGCCTTCCAGCTCGCGACGGAGTTCACCCCGCCCAGCTGGCCGGCGCCCGACGTCCCGCAGCAGGTCCACCTGGATCTTCACGTCGACGACCTGGACGCCGCCGAACGGTACGCACTCACGCTGGGGGCCCGGCCGGTCGAGGGGCCGGACGACAGTGCCGGCTTCCGGGTGTTCCTCGACCCGGTGGGCCATCCGTTCTGCTTCTGCCAGGCCTCCTGACGGCCGGGTCCGCCGAGGGCGGGGCTGACCGCGGATGGTCGCCGGCTGATGATCAGTAGGGTGAGGCCATGACCAAGTGGGAGTACGTGACCGTGCCGGTGCTGGTGCATGCCACCAAGCAGATCCTCGACAACTGGGGCAGTGACGGCTGGGAGCTGGTCCAGGTCGTCCCGGGGATGAACCCGGAGAATCTCGTGGCCTATCTGAAGCGTCCGATCGCCGAGTCGGGCTCGACCGGCGCGTGACCAGCCCGAGCGAACGGCTGGACGAGCTCGGCCTGAGTCTGCCGCCGGTGCCGGCCCCGGCCGCGGCCTACGTGCCCGCGGTCCGGACCGGTGACCTGATCTACTCCTCCGGCCAGGTGCCGATGGTCGACGGCCAGGTGGCCTTCACCGGCAAGGTGGGCGCCGGCGTCAGCGTCGAACAGGCCCAGCAGGCGGCCCGGATCTGCGCCCTGAACGCGTTGGCCGCGGTGGCCGGCGAAGCGGGCGGGATCGACCGGATCGAGCAGATCGTCAAGGTGGTCGTCTTCGTGGCCAGCGCGCCGGACTTCACCGGTCAGGCCCAGGTCGGCAACGGCGCCAGCGAGGTGCTCGGCGACATCTTCGGGCCGGCCGGACAGCACGCACGGAGTGCGGTCGGCATGGCGGTGCTGCCGTTGGACGTCCCGGTCGAGGTCGAACTGATCGTCCGGGTGGCCCCGGAGCCGGGCATCCGGCTGGTCTGAGCCGTGCCCGACGATCCGGTGGCCCCGGCCGGCTGGTCGGACTCACGGGCGGTGCTGGCCGAACTGTCCGGCGAGGTGCCGCCGGCGTTGCGGCAGCGGGCCGATTCCTGGTCGGCCGATTCGGTGCCGGCCGACCCCCGGCTCGCGGCCAGCGTGCTGCTGGTCCGCGACGCGATCCGGCCGACCGGCCCGGGCGCGGGGCTGGAGGCCTACCTGTTGCACCGGCACGCCCGGATGGCTTTCGCGCCGTCGATGGTCGTCTTCCCCGGTGGCGGCGCCGAGCCGGGCGAGGCGTTGCGGGCCTGCGCCGTGCGCGAGACGCGGGAGGAGACCGGCGTGGTGCTGGATCCCGCGGCACTGGTCGACTGGGCCCACTGGATCACCCCCGAGTTCGAGCCGCGGCGCTACGACACCCGGTTCTACGTCGCCGCGTTGCCTGCGGGCCAAGAGCCGGCGGACGTCTCCGGCGAGACCGACCGGGCCGGCTGGCAGACGCCGACGTCGGCCCTGGCCGACGCCGACCAGGGCCGGATCGCGCTGATGCCGCCCACCCGGTCGCTGCTGCTGGAGTTGTCGCGGCAGCAGGACGTCCGGGCGCTGTTGGCGGCCGGGGTGGACCGGGCGGTGCAGCCGGTGCTGCCGAGGCTGGCCCGGACCGGCGACGGGTGGCGATTCGTCTATCCGGGGACGGTTCGTCCGGAGGTGCGCCGGTGAGCGACGACCGGGACCCGCTGCTGGTGCTGTCGCCGCAGGTGCGACGGGTACGGGCCGACAACCCGTCCCCGATGACCCTGGAGGGCACCAACACCTGGGTGATCGGCGATCCGGCGCGGACGGCTCCGCTGGTCGTCGACCCCGGCCCGGACGATCCGGCGCACCGAGCGCGGATCCTCGAGGTCTGCGGCGGCGGTGTGGCGATGATCGTCCTCACCCACCGCCACCTCGATCACAGTGAAGGGGCGCAGGCGTTGGCCGAGGCGGCCGGGTGCCCGGTGTCCGCCGTCGATCCGGCCCTCCGGATCGACACCGGCGAGGTCGGTGGCGGCGACCGGTGGACGGTCGGTGAGACGGAGACGGAGGCGGAGGTCGAGGCAGAGGTCGTGGTCGAGGTGGTGCCGACGCCGGGTCACACCAGCGACTCGATCTCGCTGCTGCTCACGTTCCCGCGCGAGCCGGGCCGGCCGGCGCAGCTGCTGACCGGCGACACCGTGCTCGGCCGGGGCACGACCGTGATCACCCACCCGGACGGCGATCTGGGCGCCTACCTCGACTCGCTGGACCGGCTGGCCGGTCTGGTTCCCGAGCGGGTGGTCGACCGGATCCTGCCCGGTCACGGCCCGGTGGTCGACGATCCGGCCACGGTGCTCGCCGACTACCGACGGCACCGGCTCGAACGGCTGGCCCAGGTCCGGGCCGCGCTGGCTGCGGGGGACCGGACCGCGGCCGAGGTCGTCGATCGCGTCTACGCCGACATCGATCCGCGCGTCCGCTACGCCGCCGAGCAGTCGGTCCGGGCGCAGCTGCAGTACCTCCGCGCGGCTGCGGCGGACAACCCAGACCAGCCACCCAGCTTGTCCACAGAAAACCCACAGGATCTCGCAGGACAGTAGGAACATGACCAGCGACGGATGGAACGACGGCCGCAACGACCACAGCCCCGACCCCCACGGGGCGACCGGACCGGATCAGCACGGCGCCCGGGATCAGCAGGACGCGCGGGATCAGCAGGACGTCCGGGGCCAGCAGGACGCCCACGGTCAGCAGGCCGGACGCGAGCAGTCCTTCTTCGCCTGGGACAACCACGATTCCACCCCGACCGACCCGGCCGGCTCCGCCGACCCGAGCGGTTACGACACGTCGTCCTATCCCGCTTCCTACGGGTCGGCCGGTTCGGGCGGTTACGGCGCGTCGTCCTACCCCACCGACCAGCAGGCCTACGGCCAGAACCCCTACGGCCAGGATTCCTACGGCCGGGATTCCTATGGCCAGGACCCCTACGGCTCGGCGTACCAGCCGGCGCACCAACCCGCCCCGACGCCGCAACCGGCCGGACCGGCGGTGGCCACCGCGACCCGGAAGAAGCGTCGCGGCCACGGCGGTCTGCTGGTCGGCGCTGCCGTGATCGCCGCGGTGTTCGGTGGCAGCGCCGGCATCGGCTCCTACGCCCTGCTCAGCTCCCAGAACGGCGCCAGTTCGGCTCCGATCTCGATCAGCACCACCCAGGCGAGTTCGGCGCCCGCCCTGAACGGCACCGTCGAGGCGGCTGCGGCCAAGATCGAGCCGTCGGTGGTGACGATCACCGTCCGCAGCGGCAACAGCGGTGACATCGGCAGCGGCGTGGTGCTGGACCGGCAGGGTCACATCCTGACCAACAACCACGTCGTCGCCGCCGAGAGCGCGCAGACCTACGGCCAGGGATCGGCCAGCACGGCCAACCGGCAGATCACCGTCACCTTCAACAACGGCAAGACGGCCAGCGCCACCGTGGTCGGCACCGCCACCACCGAGGACCTCGCGGTGATCAAGGTGAACGACACCGCCGATCTGGTGCCGGCGACCTTCGCCGACTCGAGTTCGCTGCGGGTGGGCCAGTCGGTGGTCGCCGCCGGGGCGCCGCTCGGGCTGAGCGAGACGATCACCAGCGGCATCGTGTCCACCACCGCCCGTCCGGTGCGTTCGGGCAACAACAACGACGCCGTCTATCTGGCCGTCCAGACCGACGCCCCGATCAACCCGGGCAACTCCGGCGGCCCGCTGGTCGACCTGAACGGTCAGGTGGTCGGGATCAACTCCTCCATCGCCAGCACCGGCAGCTCGTCGGACAGCACCAGTCAGGCCGGCAACATCGGCATCGGCTTCTCGATCCCCTCCGACGTCGCCACCCGGGTGGCCCAGCAGCTGATCAACACCGGCAAGTCCACCGACGCCGCGCTCGGGGTCACCGTCTCCGGCACCGCGGGGGAGCAGTTCGGTGCCACCACCACCGGCGTCCCGTTGGCCACCGTCAGGGCCGGTGGTGCCGCGGCGGCGGCCGGCATCAGGGCCGGGGACAAGGTCACCGCACTCAACGACTTCAAGACCACCAGCGCGGACGGCCTGATCGCCGCCACCCGCTTCTACGCCCCGGGCACCAAGGTCAACGTGACCTACGTCCGGAGCGGGACGTCGACCACGGTTCCGGTGACGCTGGGCACCGTCTGATCCCGGTTGCGTCCCGGGTCAGCGGGTCAGTGGGTCAGTGGGTCAGCGGGCCCGGCGCTCGACCCGCTCGACGTCCAGCAGGGTGACCGAGCGGGGCTCGAGCCGGATCCAGCCGCGGGCGGCGAAGTCGGCGAGCGCCTTGTTCACCGTCTCCCGGGAGGCGCCGACCAGCTGGGCCAACTCCTCCTGGGTCAGATCGTGGTTGACCTGGATGCCGTCGTCGCGGCGGGCCCCGAACCGGCTGGCCAGATCGAGCAGGGCCTTGGCCACCCGGCCGGGCACATCGGAGAAGACCAGGTCGGCGACCACGTCGTTGGCCCGGCGTAACCGCGCAGCGAGCTGGCCGAGCAGGCCCTGGGCGACTTCAGGGTTGTGGGACAGCCAGCTGTTGAGTTCGTCGTGTTCGAGGGTGCGGAGTTCGCTCGCCGTCACCGCGGTGGCCGAGGTCGAGCGTGGCCCGGGGTCGAAGACCGACAGCTCACCGAACATCTGACCGGGACCGAGCACGGCCAGCAGGTTCTCCCGGCCGGCCGAACCGCTCCGGCCGAGTTTGATCTTGCCGCTGACCACCACGTAGAGCCGGTCCTCGGTGTCGCCCTCGTGGAACAGCACCTCGCCCCGACTCAACCGGACGGTGCCCATCGCGGCGGACGAGGGCGGCGGCGGCCTCGTCTTCCAGTCCCTTGAACAGCGGGGCCTGCTTCAAGACTTCCGGATCCACCGCATTCTCCTGATCTGCAACGTCGGCCACGGCCTGGGTACGGCCGTGGTCGAATCCGCACTCGGCTCGGGTGCTCGGGCCCAGGTTACCGGTAGGGCAACGGGACATCACCGTCCGATTGACGTCGGCTTCGAGCGTCGCGCGTTCGGCGTCGGGTTCGGCGTTGGCCCGGGCTGCCTATGCTGAGGCCATGGCCCGGGGCAGCGCGAACACCAGTAGCCGCGCGAGCACTCCGAGCGGGTCGACCGCACTGCCGCTCGCCCCGCCCACCGGCCGGGACCGCAGCCGCACCGCGTTGGTCCGCCGGGCCCGGACCATCGACAAGACCCTGGCCGCGACCTACCCCGACGCCCACATCGAGCTCGACTTCACCAGTCCGTTGGAGTTGTTGGTGGCCACGATCCTGTCCGCCCAGTCCACCGACAAGCGGGTCAACCTGATCACTCCGGAGGTGTTCCGCCGCTACCCCGATGCGGCCGCCTACGCCGGCGCCGACCGGACCGAGCTGGAGACGCTGATCACGCCGACCGGCTTCTTCCGGGCCAAGACCAACAGCCTGATCATGCTCGGGGCCGAGCTGGTCGAGCGTTTCGACGGACAGGTGCCCGACACCCTGAAAGAGCTGGTGACGCTGCCCGGGGTCGGCCGGAAGACCGCGAACGTCGTCCTGGGCAACGCGTTCGGCGTGCCGGGCATCACCGTCGACACCCACTTCGGGCGGCTGGCTCGTCGGTTCGGGTGGACCCTGGCCACCGATCCGGTGCAGGTCGAGGCCGAGGTCCAGACGTTGTTCGTCAAGGCCGACTGGACCGACCTGTGTCACCACGTCATCTGGCACGGGCGGCGGCGCTGTCACGCCCGCAACCCGGCCTGCGGCGCCTGCCCGGTGGCCCACTGGTGCCCCTCGTTCGGCGAGGGTGAGACCGATCCGAAGAAGGCGGCCAAGCTGGTCCGGGAACCGCGCGGATGAGGCCGGGACCACTCGTCCCGCGGGGATCGCGGGTGCGCGTCGGGCTGGCCCTGGTGCTGGCCCTGGCCCTGCTGACGTCCGGTTGCAGCTCCGACAGCGATCTCTACTCACCGCCCACCTCGCCGCCGACCGACGAGCCGTCGATCAATCTCGCCCAGGCCAAGCAGACCGCTCAGATCGAGGCCTGCCCGACCTCGGGTGATCAACCGGCCGTCAAGGGCGGACTGCCTGATCTGACCCTGCCCTGTCTGGGGGGCGGACGTTCGGTCCGGTTGGCCGGGCTGCGGGGCAAGCCGATGGTGGTCAACGTCTGGGCCCAGTGGTGCGGTCCGTGCCGGGCCGAGGCCCCGCACCTGGCCGACGTGGCCGAGGAGGCGGGCGACAAACTGACCATGGTCGGCATCGACTACGACGACCCACAGCCGGGCTACGCGATCGAGTTCGCCCAGTTGGCCGGCTGGCACTTCCCGCAACTGGTCGACCGGGACCGCTCGCTGGCCGAGTCGATCCCGTTCCAGGGCCCGCCACAGACCTTCCTGGTCGACGCCGAGGGCAAGATCGTCTACCACCAGAGTGGTCAGCTCGCCTCGGACGATCAGCTCCGGAACCTGATCCACGATCACCTCGGTCTGACCCTGTGACCGCCTCCCCGGCCAGCTGCGGGACGGCCCTCAGGTGAGCCCTTCTCCCACCAGGACAGCGAGTGCGGACGACCTGCCGGGCTGGTTGCGGCCGCTGGCCGACGCGGTCGCCGACCCGTCCCGGGTGCGCGGGATCGCCGACGCACGTCCGGCGGCGCGACCGACCCAGGGGCGACGCCCGGCCGCGGTCCTGATCCTGATCGGTAGCGGCGACCGTGGCCCGGAGCTGTTGTTCGTCGAGCGCTCGACGAGTCTGCGCCACCATCCGGGTCAGATCGCCTTCCCCGGTGGGTCGGCGGATCCGGGCGACGTCGATCTGGTGGCGACCGCGTTGCGCGAGACCCGGGAGGAGACCGGGGCCACGGCTTCGGGCATCACCGTGTTCGGCGCGCTGCCCGCGGCGGCCGTCGCGGTCAGCGGGTTCGACGTCACCGCGATCCTCGGCTGGTGGCGCACCCCGTCACCGGTCGGCGTCCAGGACCTCGCCGAGGTCGCCGCGCTGCACCTGGTGCCGGTGGCCGATCTGGTCGATCCCGCCCGGCGCGCCCGGGTCCGGCATCCGTCCGGCTACGTCGGTCCGGCCTTCGAGGTGGACGGGGTGCTGATCTGGGGTCTGACCGCCCATTTCACCGACGCGGTGCTGGGGTTGGCCGGCTGGGAGCGGCCGTGGGACGAGAATCGTCTGGTGGACATCCCGCCCCGACATCTTCGCGACCAGAGAACCGAACCCGCAGACGAACCTGAACCGACGCAGGCGATCCCGCCGGCGTGCGGCAGCAGGTGAGCCGACCGTGACCGACCACGACGAGCTGATCGCCCGGTTCGAGCCGCTGCTGCCCGGCCAGAGCGACCTGGCCGAGGAGTTGCTGCGGCGCTACAGCGAACCGCACCGCCACTACCACACCGTCGCCCACCTGGCCCGGGTGCTGGACTGGATCGACCGGCTCAAGGTGAGCAGCCACGACCTCTACTCGGTCCGGCTGGCGGCCTGGTTCCACGACGCGGTCTATCAGCTCAAGGGCGCCGAGCTCAGCAACGAGGAGGCCTCGGCCCGGCTGGCCAACCGCGAGCTGAGCCGCCGTGGGCTGGAGCAGGAGGAGCTGAACGAGATCTCCCGGTTGGTCCGGCTGACCGAGACCCACCATCCCGGGCCCGAACGACAAGACCGGCGAGCTGCTGTGCGACGCCGATCTGGCCATCCTGGGTGCCGATCCCGAGGAGTACGGGCGTTATCGTGACGACGTCCGGGCCGAGTTCGCCGCACGTGGACGATCATGACTTCGCCGCGGGGCGACTGGCCGTGTTGCAGCGGTTCGGCGGCCGGACCGTGTTCCGGACCACCGCAGGCCGGCGACTCAACCCGAACGCACAGACCAATCTGAGGAACGAGGCCCTCGAGTTGATCTCCGAGTACGACCTGGAGACCGACGGCTGGCCGCTGGAGGAGGACGACTGAATGACCGCCCCGACGACGAACACCCCGCCGGATTCCCTGTCGAACAAGGAGAATCCCGAGACCGGCCAGGACGCCTGGTGGCGTTCGGCGGTGGTCTACCAGATCTACCCGCGCTCGTTCTACGACGCCAACACCGACGGGATCGGCGATCTGGGCGGCATCATCGCCAAGCTGGACTACCTCAAGACCCTGGGCGTCGACGTGGTCTGGTTGTCCCCGATCTACCGGTCGCCGCAGGACGACAACGGCTACGACATCAGCGACTACCAGGACATCGACCCGATGTTCGGCACCCTGGACGAGGTCGACCAGCTGATCGCGGGGCTGCACGAGCGCGGGATGAAGCTGGTGATGGACCTGGTGGTCAACCACACCTCCGACGAGCACCCCTGGTTCGTCGAGAGCCGTTCCAGCAAAGACAATCCGAAGCGCGACTGGTACGTCTGGCGTGAGCCGCGGGAGGGTCACACCGGGGGCGAGGAGGGAGCCGAGCCGACCAACTGGGAGTCGGCGTTCTCCACCTCGACCTGGGAGTTCGACGAGACCACCGGGGAGTACTTCCTGCACCTGTTCACCCGTCGGCAGCCCGATCTCAACTGGGAGAACCCGGACGTCCGCCAGGCGGTCTACGAGATGATGAACTGGTGGGTCGACCGCGGCATCGACGGCTTCCGGATGGACGTGATCAACCTGATCTCCAAGCCCGAGGAGCTGACCGATCTGGAGGTCCGGCCCGGGCGCAAGCGGGCCGCCTCACTCGGCGTCGTGGCCAATGGTCACCGGTTGCACGAGTTCCTGGCCGAGATGCACGAGGCGGCACTGACCCGCGGTGATCTGATCACGGTCGGCGAGACCCCGGGCGCCTCGGTCGAGGACGCCCTGCTGATCACCGACCCGAAGCGGCGCGAGCTCGACATGGTGTTCACCTTCGAACACGTCAACCTGGACAGCGAACCGGGCGGCGGAAAGTACGACATCGTCGCGCTGGAACTGCCGCTGTTGAAGAAGAACCTGGCCCACTGGCAGGAAGGGCTGGCCGGGGTCGGCTGGAACTCCCTCTACTGGGACAACCACGATCAGCCGCGCGCTGTCAGCCGGTTCGGCGACGACTCCGCCGAGCACCGGGTGAACTCGGCCAAGACACTGGGCAGCATCCTGCACCTGCACCAGGGGACCCCGTACGTCTACCAGGGCGAAGAGCTCGGGATGACCAACGCCAACTTCAGCGAGATCGCCCAGTACGCCGACGTCGAGGCGCTGAACTACCACGCCGACGCGATCAGCCTCGGGCTGGAAACCGAACGGGTGCTGGGTTCGCTGGCTGCTCGCAGTCGTGACAACGCCCGTACCCCGATGCAGTGGAGCGACACCTCGCACGCCGGCTTCACCGCCGGCATCCCGTGGATCGCGGCCAACCCGAACTACACCGAGATCAACGTCGACCAGCAGTTGGCCGATCCCGACTCGGTCTTTCACCACTACCGCAAGCTGATCGCCCTGCGGCACGAGCTGCCGGTGCTGGTGCACGGCACGTTCGAGTTGCTGCTGCCCGACCACGACCAGATCTGGGCCTTCACCCGGACCGGTGCGGACGCCACGCTGCTGCTGCTGGCCAACTGCTCCTCCGAGCCGGTGGAGATCCCGATCGATCAGCTGCCCGATCAGCCGGCCTCACTGCTGCTCGGCACCCATCCGGAGAACGCCACTTCGACGCTGGCGCCGTGGGAGTCGCGGATCCTGCAGTTCAACTGAGGGGCACGCTGAGCTCGTCCACCGCTGCGTCGAGGCGGTGGACGAGACAGCGCTCGACGCTCGCCCGCTCTGTTCGGGTCGGCGGCTCGAAGACCCCCACGGCGGCGCAGATCGGCCCGGGTCATCGGGAAGTCACCGTCCCCGGCCCGGGCGTTCCGCGCAACCAGGCGGCGCCAGAGGGTCTCGGGGTCGGCTTCCAGGACGTGCCACTCGATCCGTCGCGCCGGCCGCGCGGGCGGCGGCGAACACGGAAGTGCGCTCCTGGTGCCGCCACAGACCGTCCTCAAGATCACGTCGACGCCGTGTCGCAGCAGATCCAGGGCGTGGTCGAACAGCACGGTCTGCAGGCGTTCGTGCAGATCGGGATCGGACCAGGCGAGGCCGAGCGCGTGTTGCCAGTCGTCGGTGCAGATCCGGACCCCGGCCCCGGCCGACTCCAGGGTGCGCGCGAGCGTGGTCTTGCCCGAGCCGGGCAGACCGCAGAACAGGACCAGGACGGGCGCCCGGGGTGCCGCTGCGTCCCGGCTCCGGATCAGGCCCGAGCGGTCAACGTCCCCGTCGGGCCGAGGTGTCGGAGCCACCGACGGCTCGCTGCTCGGTTGCGGTGCCCTCGATCAGCGGCTGCTTGGCCGCGGCGTTGCCCTGCTTGATCGCACCCTTGACCGCGTCCACCGACGTCTTGGCCTGAGCGATGGTGCGCTTGGGGTTGGCGTTCTTGAGCTTCTTGACCAGGGTGAGACCGACCGCGCCGATCAGCCCGGCGAGCACCAGCAGTACGCCGGCCATGATCACGAAGCCGAGGGCGATCGGGATGTCCAGCCAGCGCCAGATGGCCAGCGAGCCGGCGATGAACAGCAGCGCCGCCGCGCAGAGCGCGAAGTAGGCCGAGCCGGTCAGCAGGCCGGCCCCGATACCGCCGCTCTTGGCCGCGGGGATCACCTCGGACTTGGCCAGCGCGATCTCGTTCTGGACCAGCGACTTGATGTCGTTCTGGATGTCCTTCACGATGTCGCCCACCGCGGGGGAGTGATCTCCAGGCATCGGCGTGGTCCTCTCTCTTGCTTGCGTCGTCAACTTGCAAAAATTGCAGCGTCCACTTGCGTCGTCACGTGCGACCCAGGGGATTCAGGTGGCGCGCGCCCTGAGCCTAGTGGGTGTCACTGCCCGAGGCGAGGAGGACCGAGGTGTAGGTCAGGTCGAGGCGTGGGCGGCAGATCGGCGGCGCAGCAGGACGATCGCCGCCAGGGCCGCCACCACCGAGGCGATCAGCACCGCGGCCTTGGACTGGTCGGCCAGCGCCAGATCGTCCTCGAAGGCCAACTCGGCGATCAGCAACGCCACGGTGAAACCGATCCCGGCCAGCACCCCCACCGCGAACACGTCGCGCCACCGCAGATCGGCCGCCAGTTCGGCTCGGGTCAGCCGGGCGCTGAGGTAGGCCCCGGCGAAGACGCCGAGACTCTTGCCGACGATCAGGCCGACGATGATCCCGAGCGGCGCCGGAGAGGTGAACACCGCGCCCAGCGCACTCGGCGTCAGCGCCACCCCGGCCGAGACCAGGGCGAACAACGGCACGGCGAGCGCCGCCGAGACGGGCCGCCACCGGTGCTCCCAATCGTCCAGCGGGCTGTCGTGCGGGCTGGCGTGCGGGCTGTCGTGCTGGTCGGCTGCCTTTGCGCCGCCGTCGCTGCTCTCGATCTGAGCCTCTTCCCGGCCGGGGCCCCGGGTGGCGAGCCCGAGCGCGACCCCGGCGATGGTGGCGTGCACACCGCCTTCGTGGACGCAGATCCAGCACAGGACGGCGAGCGGCAGGTAGACGTACCAGCCGCGGACGCGGGCGCGTTGCAACAGCAGCCAGCCGCCGACGCAGGCCAGACCGCCCAGCAGCCACCAGACGTTCAGCGAGTCGGTGAAGGCGATCGCCAGCACCGTGATCGCCCCGAGGTCGTCCACGATGGCCAGGGTCAACAGGAAGGCCCGCAGGCTGGCCGGCAACGATCGTCCCGCCACGGCCAGCACGGCGAGGGCGAAGGCGATGTCGGTGGCCATCGGGATGGCCCAGCCGCCGGGATGTCCGTCGGACGCAGCGAGATTGACGATCGCGTAGATCGCCGCCGGCACCGCCATCCCGCAGACGGCGGCGACGATCGGCACCAGTGCCTCGCTCGGCCGCGACAGCGAGCCGACGGTCAGCTCCCGCTTCAACTCCAGCCCGGCCACGAAGAAGAAGATCGCCAGCAGCCCGTCGGCGGCCCAGTGTTCGAGATCGAGCGGCCCGATCGTCAGGTGCTGCAGGTCGACGTAGCTGTCAGCGGCGACGTTGGCCCACACCAGCGCGAGAGCGGTGGCGATCAGCAGCAGCACACCGCCGACCGTCTCCTGTCGCAGGATGTCGGCGACGGTTCGGGAATCCGACCCGCGGGACGGGCCGAAGAGCAGGAACGTACGGCGTGGCATGGAACTCGTTTCAGGGTCGGTGACAGAACTGCCGACCCGACTTCCCGGCGCTCCGAACGACCCAGCCTAGCTACCCCGGTACATCCGGCCGCTGTCGCCGCTCGACTGCGCGGCTCAGTCGGCCGACTTCTCCGTGCCCAGGTTGTCCTTGATCAGGTCCATCACGGTCGAGTCGGTCAGCGTCGTCACGTCGCCCAGCTCCCGGTTCTCGGCGATGTCGCGCAGCAGCCGGCGCATGATCTTGCCCGACCGGGTCTTCGGCAACTCCTCGACCACCATGATCTGCCGGGGCCGGGCGATCGCCCCGATCTCCTTGGCCACATGGGTCCTGAGCTCCTGGACGACGTCCGCACCGCCGTCGCCGGCCTCCCCGCGCAGGATCACGAACGCGACGATGGCCTGTCCGGTGGTGTCGTCGGTGGCGCCGACCACGGCGGCCTCGGCCACCTTGGGGTGCGAGACCAGCGCCGACTCGATCTCGGTGGTGGAGAGCCGGTGGCCGGAGATGTTCATCACGTCGTCGACGCGCCCCAGCAGCCACAGATCGCCGTCGTCGTCGACCTTCGCACCGTCCCCGGCGAAGTAGAGGCCCTCGAAGCGGGACCAGTAGGTGTCGACGTAGCGCTGGTCGTCACCCCAGATCGTCCGCAGCATCGCCGGCCAGGGCTTGTCGATCACCAGGTAGCCGCCGTTGCCGTCGCCGACCGGACGGGCCTCCTCGTTGACCACCTCGACGCTGACGCCGGGCACCGCGGCCATCGCCGCACCGGGCTTGCCCTCGGTGACGCCGGGCATCGGGCTGATCATGTGCATCCCGGTCTCGGTCTGCCACCAGGTGTCGACCACCGGGGTCCGGTCGTGGCCGATCTCGCGGCGGTACCAGACGTAGGCCTCGGGGTTGATCGGTTCGCCGACCGAGCCGAGGATCCGCAGCGAGGACAGGTCGTACTTCGCCGGGATCTCGCTGCCCCACTTCATGAACGTCCGGATCGCCGTCGGCGCGCAGTAGAGCGTCGTCACCTTGTACTTGTCGATGATCTCCCACCAGCGGCCCTGGTGCGGGGTGTCGGGGGTGCCCTCGTACATCACCGAGGTGGTGCCGTTGGCCAGCGGACCGTAGACCAGATAGGAATGCCCGGTCACCCAGCCGATGTCGGCGGCCGTCCAGAACACGTCCGTCTCGGGTTTCAGGTCGAACGTCGCCCAGTGGGTGTAGGAGGTGCCGACCAGATAGCCGCCGGTGGTGTGCAGGATGCCCTTCGGCTTACCGGTGCTGCCCGAGGTGTACATGATGTAGAGCGGGTGCTCGGCCGGGAACATCTCGGGCGTGTGCTGCTCGGACTGGCGGCCGACGACGTCGTGCCACCACAGATCGCGACCCTCGGTCATCTCGGTGTCCTCGCCGGTCCGGCGCACCACCAGCACGTTCCGGACGCCGTCGCAGCGCTCCAGGGCCTGGTCGACGGCCGGCTTGAGCGCCGCCGGCTTGCCCTTGCGGTAACCGCCGTCGGAGGTGATCACCACCTCGACGCCGCAGTCGGTGATCCGGCTGGCCAGGGCGTCGGCGGAGAAGCCGCCGAAGACCACCGTGTGCGGGGCGCCGATCCGGGCGCAGGCCAGCATCGCCACCACGGCCTCGGGGATCATCGGCAGGTAGATCGCCACCCGGTCGCCGGTCTTGACGCCCAGCTCGGTCAGCGCGTTCGCGGCCTGGCAGACCTCAGAGGTGAGTTGGGCGTAGCTGATCTCACGGGTGTCCCCGGGCTCGCCCTCGTAGTAGAAGGCGATCTTGTCGCCGTTGCCCGCTTCGACATGGCGGTCGCAGCAGTTGTAGGCGGCGTTCAGGGTGCCGTCGGCGTACCACTTCGCGAACGGCGGATTGCTCCAGTCCAACGTCTGCGTCGGCTCGCTGCCCCAGCTGATCCGCTCGGCCTGCCTGGCCCAGAACGCCTCGTAGTCCTCGGCGGCCTCGTCGTAGGTGGCCCGGGTGACGTTCGCCTGCGCGGCCAGCTCTTCCGGCGGTGGGAACCGACGCTCTTCGTGGCTCAGGTTGGACAGGGTCTCAGCACTCACGGCTGGCGCCTCCTCGTCGATCGCGTTCGTGGCCTTCGTCAGACTATCCAGCAGCCTTCCCGCTGGCCCGGCGGGCTTGCCCGGATGCGTGAGACTGGGGAGGCTGTCCGCAACCCGGAGGGCATTTCACCAGAACAGTCCGTCGGGACGGTTCATCCGGGACGGTTCTTTCTGGACGGTTCTTTCGGGACGGGAGTGGAGCTTGAGCGGGCTGGCCCAGCTGAGTATGCGGAACCGGGCGCTGATCGCCCTGATCACGATCTTCGTGATGGTCTTCGGCGTCATCACCACCACCCAGCTGAAGCAGGAGCTGATCCCGTCCATCGACATCCCGACGGCGTTCGTCTCCACCAGCGACCCGGGCGCTTCGCCGGAGGTGGTCGAACAGAGCGTGACCATCCCGATCGAGCAGGCCGTGCTCGGGGTGAACGGTCTGGATTCGACCAGCTCGACGTCGAGCACCGGCCAGTCCCAGGTCACCGTGAACCTCGTCTACGGCACCGACATGTCGACGGCACAACAGGATCTGCAGGCCGCGGTCAGCCGGATCCGGTCCGCGCTGCCCGACGGGGTCGATCCGCAGGTGATCACCGGCAGCATCCAGGACTTTCCCGTCCTGCAGCTCAGTGTCACCGGCGACCGGAGCCGCAACGACCTGGCCGAGCGGCTGCGGGACGTCGCCGTGCCGGACCTGCAGAAGATCGACGGCGTCCGGGCCGTGACCGTGGCCGGAGCGCCCGAGCAGCAGGTGCTGATCGACCTCGACACCGACAAGCTGAAGGACCGCGGCTACACCGTCAGTGCGGTCACCGAGGCGCTGCAGGCCAACGCCACGCTCACCTCGGCCGGTTCGCTGAACGCCGACGGCACGACGTTGTCGGTGAACGTGGGGGCCCGGCTCACGTCGGCCGCGCAGGTGGCGAAGATCGCCCTGGTGCCGCCGGTGGTCGCGGCGACCCCGACGCAGGCGCCAGCTCAGGCGTCGGGGCAGGCATCGGGGCAGGCGGCCGGCCAGGCATCACGCCAGGCGGCCCGCCAGGCATCGGCGCAGGCATCGGCGCAGGCATCGGCGCAGGCATCGGCGCAGGCGGAGCCGACCACGATCGGTGACGTCGCGAAGGTGACCGACACCACCGCGTCCGCCACGTCGATCTCGCGGACCAACGGTCAGGACAGCCTGTCGCTGTCGATCACCAAGACCCCGGCCGGCAACACCGTCGCGGTCAGTCAGGCCGTCCGGGACGCGCTGCCCGGCCTGAGTTCCAAGCTGGGCAGCAATGTCGAGTTCACCACCGTCTTCGACCAGGCGCCCTTCATCACCCAGTCCATCGACGATCTGCTGAGTGAGGGCGGCCTCGGTCTGGTCATGGCCGTCGTGGTGATCCTGATCTTCCTGCTCTCGGTCCGCTCCACCCTGGTGACCGCGATCTCCATCCCGGTCTCGGTGCTGGTGACGATGATCGGTCTGCGGGTTGCGGACTACTCCCTCAACATCCTCACCCTGGGGGCGCTGACGATCGCGATCGGACGGGTGGTGGACGACTCGATCGTGGTGATCGAGAACATCAAACGCCATCTCTCCTACGGCGGACCGAAACAGGCCGCGATCCTCACCGCGGTCAGGGAAGTGGCGACGGCGATCACGGCCGCAACCCTGACCACGGTCGCGGTGTTCTTGCCGATCGCGGCCGTCGGCGGCCAGACCGGACAGCTGTTCCGGCCGTTCGCGGTGACCGCCACCCTGGCGCTGGCCTCCTCGCTGCTGGTGGCCCTGACGATCGTCCCGGTGCTGGCCTACTGGTTCCTGCCCGGACCCAAGGGCGAGGTGGACGCCGACGTCGTCCGGGAACAGGCCGAGACCAAGGAGCGGGGCAGCATCCTCCAGCGGGGTTACGTTCCGCTGATCACCACCGCCGTCCGGCACCCGGTGATCGTGCTGCTGGTCGCGGTGCTGATCCTGGGCGGAACGGCGGCCTTGGCTCCCCGGCTGAAGTTCGACTATCTCGGCAACAGCGGCCAGAACACCCTGACCGTGAGCGAACAGTTCTCCCCGGCCCTGAGTCTGGACAACAAGTCCGACCAGGCCGCCCGGGTGGAGAAGGCGCTCGGTGCGGTGGCCGGCGTGCAGACCGTCCAGACCACCATCGGCAGCGACAACGCCGCCCAGGCCGCCTTCACCGGTGCCAGTTCCGACACCGCGACCTTCGCGGTCACCACCGACGCCGAGGCCGACCAGACAGGCGTCGAAACCGCCGTACGCAAGGAGATCGACGCCCTGGACGGGGTCGGCGAGCTGACCGTGAGCGCGCAGAACTCCGGCTTCGGATCTCAGACCGTCCAGGTGATCGTCAACGCCCCCGACACCGATTCGCTGGCCGCCGGATCGGCTCAGGTGCTGGCCCGGATGAAGAAGATCACCGGCGTCACCGACGTGACGTCGTCGCTGGAGTCGGCCCAACCGCTGGTCCAGGTGCGGGTCGACCAGGCGAAGGCCGCGAAGCAGCGGGTGACCGCAGCCCAGATCAGTCAAACCCTGCAAGGGATCCTGGCCCCGGCCAAGGTCGGCACCGTCGTCGTCGGCGGGGAGGATCGCGATCTGGTGCTGAAGACCCAGGACGCACCGATCGGGCTGGCGAAGCTGCGCTCGATCGAGGTGATCAGCCAGACCGGCGCGAAGGTCGAGCTCGGCGACGTCGCCTCGGTCACCCGGACCACCACCTCGACCGCGATCTCCCGGGACGACTCCCAGCGCAGCGCCACGATCTCGCTCACCCCGGACGGGGACAACCTGCGGACGGTGAACGCCGACGTCACCGCCGGGCTGGCCGACCTGACCTTGCCGGCCGGGGTGGAGACCAGTCTCGGCGGTGTCAGTGCGGACCAGAGTTCGGCGTTCGCCCAACTGGGGTTGGCTCTGCTGGTGGCCATCGCGATCGTCTACGTGGTGATGGTGGCGACCTTCAAGAGCCTGGTGCAGCCGTTGATCCTGCTGGTCTCGGTCCCGTTCGCCGGGGTCGGCGCGTTGCTGGCCCTGCTGATCAGCGGCACCGCACTGAGTGTTCCCTCGCTGATCGGGGTGTTGATGCTGGTCGGCATCGTGGTCACCAACGCGATCGTGCTGATCGATCTGGTGAACCGTTACCGGGCCGACGGTCAGTCGGTGCAGGACGCGCTGATCAACGGCTCCCGGCAACGACTCCGGCCGATCCTGATGACGGCGGTGGCCACGATCTTCGCACTGATCCCGATGGCGCTGGGCCTCACCGGCGGCGGGGTGTTCATCTCCCAACCGCTGGCCGTGGTGGTGATCGGTGGTCTGGTCTCCTCCACCGTGTTGACCCTGGTGATCGTCCCGGTGCTCTACCGGCTGGTGGAGGGCCGGCGCGAGTCGCGGTCACGACCGGACCCTGGTGGATCCGCCAAGCCCAACGGTCGGTCGGCCGCCCGGCACGCGGCCTGAACCGGGCTCAGAAACCGAGCGGGATCTGCAACGCCTCGTCGGCGGTGTCGCTGAGCTTCAGCTCCCGGTGGTCGACCCGGGTCCGCCAGCAGGAGGCCTGGAACGGCAGCAGCAGCGGCTCCGGTGGCCGGGCGCAACTGGCGTACAGCTCGGCGACGTCGGCCAGCAGCTTCTCCCGGACGTCGGGCGCCAGCTCGGCCGTACTCGGTCGACGTTCCACCATGGCGATCAGGCCGGGGCGATCGATCGGCACCCAGTTGCGGAAGTTCTTCCGTTCCAGCCGGCCGAAGTAGAGGCTGTCCTCGACCTGGTCCAACGACGAGACGCCGTAGTCGCCGATCATCGCCGTCGGGTCGGCGGACTGCAGCAGTGCGGCCAGCCGCCGCACCCAGGGCACGGTGTCGTCGCGGGTGTTGAAGGCGACGGCCAGCCGGCCGCCCGGCCTGAGGACGCGGGCGATCTCGGCCAGCGCCAGACCGGGGGCGAAGCGGTGCAGGGACTGCGAGGCGGTCACCACGTCGAAGCTGAAGTCGGCGAACGGCAGCGCTTCGGCCTGCGCGACCACGTGCCGGTCGCTGCCCAACCGGGCGGGGAGTCTGCTCACCTGGGCCCGGGAGCGGTCGAGACCGAACACCTGGTGCCCGGCCGCGCTCAGCATGGCGGCGAAGGCGCCGTTGCCGGAGCCGAGATCCAGCACCCGGCGTCCCGGCTCGTCGATCAGCCAGCCGGCCGCAGCAGCAGGGTAGGGGGTTCGGCGCTGCTCGGTCATGGCGTGATTTTAGGCTCTGGTGTGACCGATCCCCTGCTGGACCTGGCCCGGTTGGAAGGTGTGCCGTCGGCGGTGCAGTCCGCCCGGGACGCCGTCGACGCGGTGCTGCGTGACCGTGGCCTGCGCCAGACCTCGACCGAGCAGCGGGCCGCGGCCCGGTTGGCGTCGGCCCGGGCGACCGCTCGGCTGGAGGACTTGACCGACCCCGGGGCCGATGTCGACCCCGATCCCGAGGCCGATCCTGACGCGGGGCAGGAGCGGTGGCTGCCGGGAAGTCTTCGGCTCTACGCCGAGCTGACCGAACTGGCCGGCTCGATCAGGACGACCCCGCCGCAGGTGTTCGCCCGGGCGCACGCGTTGCTGGCCCGCGGTGTGATCCCCGACGCCGGACTCGGGCGGCTGCGCGACGACCCGGGGGTGGCGGCCCGGATCAGCGGGCTGTCGGCGTTGCTGACGGCGAGGTCCGAGGCGCCGGTGGTGGTTCTGGCGGCCGTGGCGCACGGTGAACTGGCCACCGTCTCGCCCTTCGGAAGCGGCGACGGCGTCCTGGCCCGGGCGGTCGAGCACCTGATCCTGATCGAGGCCGGGGTGGACCCGCCGGCCGTCCTGGTGCCCGAGGCGGGTCATCTGGCTGCGGGTGCCGGGTACCGGGCGGCCCTGGCCGGCTATGCGAACGGATCGGCGTCCGGCGTCCGGGATTGGCTGCTGCACTGCGCGGCGGCCTTGACCCGCGGCGCGGAGGAGTCCCCGGTTCGCCGTTGAGCGTGCTGCCGCCGGACGTGTTGGCGCCGGACGTGTCGGCGCTGGACGTGTCGGCGCTGGACGTGGATCGGGCCGACGCCCACCGGGGTGGACGCCGACCCGTACACGTCGACCAGGTGACCATGCGTGCATCGAAAGTGTTGGTCCGGGACGAGCCCGGAACTGCAACAACCCGTTGTGGATGGGTGATCGCCGCGTGGGTGCCTGGTGCTGCGTGCAAACCTGGCTCGCCGGCTGCGACTGCAGACGACGCGCTGCTCGAAGCAACGGATGCGGCACACAGTGGTGGTCGCCCCCGGAGCTCTCGTTGAGCAGTGCGCTTCGTCTCGGTGCACTCGATGTCAGCGAGTCGGTGGTTCTGAGAACTGTTCTACTCTCATCCGGCCTGCTTGGAAAGACTTGTATACAAGAAAAAGAGAAGACTCAGCAGATCGTCAGGAACGGTCCCGACACCGCTGCCGGAGGATCAGTTCGGCAACCGCTTACGGCGACGCCGGCCGTACACGACCGACGTCGTGAGCACCACCAGTGACGCACCCGCCGCGATGCCTCCGACCGCCGCCGAGGGGGATGGACGGCGGTTCAGCCCGGGGGCGGCCCGGAAGGTGTGGACCGGCCAACCGCAGCTGTCGGCGACCCGGCGCAGAGCCCGGTCGGGGTTGACCGCGTGCGGATGACCGACGGCCTGCAGCAGGGGCAGATCGGTACTGGAGTCGGAGTAGGCGGCGCAGTCGGCGAGATCGCAACCGGCGGCACGCGCCCACTCCTCGACGGCCTCGGCCTTGCGCGGTCCGTACATGTAGTCCTCGATCACACCGGTGTAGTGGCCGTCCTGTTCGCCCATCCGGGTCGAGAGGACGTCGTCGACGCCGAGCAGCGCACCGATCGGGTCGGCCATCTCCGCCCCGTTGGAGGTGACGATCACCACGGCATCACCGGCCGCCTGATGGGCCGCGATCAGCTCGACCGCCTCGGCGAAGACGAACGGGGTCACGATCGCGTCCAGTTGGTCGGCGATCAGCCCCCGCAGCACCGCGGTGTCCCAGCCGGCGACCAGTGCGGAGAGATGCTCGCGGATCAGCTCCATCGCCGCGTGGTCGATCCGGCCGGTGGCCAGGCTGAACTGGGCGTAGAGGCTGCGGACGACGTCCCGGCGGGTGATCAGGCCGGCGCGGAACAGCGGACCGGCGAAGGCCAGCGCACTGGAACGGGCCAGGATGGTCCGGTCCAGATCGAAGAACGCCGCAGCTGGCATGGCGTGAGTGTAGTGATCGGCCGACGGGCGTGAGCGAGGTTGTCCACAGCCTGGCGAGGTGACCGGCTTCGCGCGGACGCAGTTGTCCACAGGGCTGGCGCAGCCGCGGTCACTTTCTGGTCCGCGTGCCCAAACTAACTGCTGTGAAGACCAGCGACTCCCGGCTCCAGCACCAGCAACGGTCCTCCCGGCTGCTCGAACTCGCCGAGCCGGCCGGCGCTCAGGCGCGCTCTCGTGAGCACCATCAGGCTCGGCCGCCGCAGCCGCGCGGGCCGTTGGTCATCACCAGCGACGTCGAGTTGCTCGATCACGTGCTGGCGGCCGCGGCGGCGGCCGGGGTCGAGCCCCGGGTGATCGACGACGCGGCCGCCGCCCGGTCGCGGTGGCGGGACGAGCAGATGGTGATCGTGGGCCGGGACCGCGCCCGGCAACTCGCGTCGTTGGCCCTGCCGCGCCGGGCCGAGGTGTTCCTGGTCGGGGTCGAGGCTGACCGGGTCGAGCTGGACCGTTGGTCGGCACCGCTGGGTGCCGCGGTGATCCTGCTGCCGGAGAGCTCGCCCTGGCTGACCACGGCGATCTCCGACGTGACCGGCCGGACGGCCCGCACCGGGCTGGTGCTGAGCATCGTCGGCGGCTGCGGCGGGGTCGGCGCCTCGACCTTCGCGGCCGGCTTGGCGGTCGGCGCGGCGAGCCGGGGGATCAGCTCCCTGCTGGTCGATCTGGATCCGCTCGGCGGCGGGATCGATCTGGTGATGGGGGTGGAGAACCGGCCGGGTTGGCGTTGGAGCCGGCTGAGCGGTGCGCAGGGCCACCTGGCCGATCTGAGCGACCACCTGCCCCGGGTCGCCGACGTCAGCGTGCTGGCCAGCGACCGCGGTCCGGCGGCCGAGGTCCCGCTGGGCGGTGACGCCGTTCGCTCGGTGCTCACCTCGGCCGCCCGCCATCACCGGCTGGTGGTGGTCGACCTGCCGCGGCAGCCGTCCGCGGCGAGTCTGGAGGCGCTGCGGTGCAGCGACCGGGCTGTCGTGCTGGCTGCGGCGGACGTCCGGGGCGTCACCGCCGGCCGCCAGGTGGCCGGCTGGTTGGCCGACAGTTCGACTCCGGTCTCGGCCGTGGTCCGGACGGTCCGCGGCGGGATCGAACCACGGATGGTCGCCGAGACCCTCGGGGTGGAGCTGCTGGGGGTGCTGGGGGAGGATCAGGCCCTTCGCCGCTCCGGCGACAGCGGGGAGCCGCCGGGTCGGTCGCCCCGCAGTGCGCTGGCCAAGGCCGGCCTGGCCGTGCTGGAGTCGACCGGGCTGCTGAACCGGCGGGCCGCATGAGCACGACGACGGTGCCGGGCGGCCCGGGCGCCGGGGCAGCCCGGGTCACCGACCTCGATCAGATCCGGGCCAAGCTGGTCCGGCTGGGCCGGACCCACAACCCGACCGACGTCGCCGAGGTGATGCGCGCCGAAGGGTTGCTGGTCAGCGATTCCTCCCTGCTGGAGACGGTCGAGGCGCTGCGGCGCGAAAGCGTCGGGGCGGGCCCGCTCGACCCGTTGTTGTCCCTTCCCGGTCTGACCGACATCGTGGTCAACGGTCCCGACCAGGTCTTCATCGACCGCGGCTCCGGTCTGGAAGCCACCGGTATCCGGTTCAGCGACGATCAGCAGGTACGCAAGCTGGCCCAGCGGCTGGCCGCCTCCGTCGGCCGGCGATTGGACGACTCGGCACCGTTCGTGGACGCCCGGCTGGCCGACGGCACCCGGGTGCACGCCATCCTGGCCACCCTCGCCTCGCCCGGCACCTGCATCTCGCTGCGGATCCCGGCCCGGCGCACGTTCTCCCTCGAGGACTACGAGCGATCGGGATCGGTGACCGGTGGGGGTGCGCGGCTGCTGCGGCGGTTGGTCGAGACCCGGGCCGCCTTCCTGGTCAGCGGCGGCACCGGATCGGGCAAGACGACGCTGCTGGCCGCGCTGCTCGCGCTGGTGCCGGCCGAGGACCGGTTGGTGATCGTCGAGGACTCCCGTGAGCTGATGCCGCGGCATCCGCACCTGGTCCGACTCGAGGGTCGGCCGGCGAACGCCGAAGGCCGGGGCTGCGTCACGCTGACCGATCTGGTCCGGCAGTCGCTGCGGATGCGGCCGGACCGGGTCGTGGTCGGCGAGGTCCGCGGCGCCGAGATCTGCGATCTGCTGGCCGCGATGAACACCGGCCACGAGGGCGGCTGCGGCACGGTGCACGCGAACTCGGTCACCGACGTCCCGGCGCGGTTGGAGGCACTGGCCTCGATCGGCGGGATGGGGCGCGAGGCGTTGCACGCGCAGCTGCGCTCGGCGCTGGACGTGGTGGTGCACGTGGCCCGGAATCCGGCCGGACGGCGGTGGATGGCCGAGATCGGCGTGATCGCGCGGGACGAGACGAGTGGGCTGGTGGTCTGCCGGCCGGCGGTGAGCTTCGACGTCGACGGCACCTCCACCCTCGGCCCGGGGGCGGCCCGGTTGGACGAGGTGTTGCGGCTGAACGAGGTGAGTTCGTGAACACGGGTTGGGTCGTGCTGACGCTCGCCCTCACCGTGTCGGCGATCATGCTGGCGATGCCCCGACCGGGCGCGGCGGCTCGCCGTCGACTCGGGCAGCTGAGTGTCCCGGAGGCCGAAGCGGCGCAACGGTCGAGCCGGCGTGGGGCCGGTCGGGTCGTCTTCGTGGTGGGTGCGGCCGCGGTGCTGGCCGGGCTCGGTGTGCTGTTCGGCTTCCGCGGGGTGGCCTTCGGGTCGGTCGGGTTGATCGTCACCGGGACCGTGACGGTGCTGGTTCGGCGCCGCGGCCGGCGCCAGGACGCGCTCGGCAACCGGACGGACGTGGCGCAGGCCTGTTCGATCCTGGCCGCCCAGGTGCGGATCGGGCAGATCCCGTCGGAGGCGTTGCGGTCGGCGGCCGAGGACTGTCCGGTGCTGGTGCCGGCCCGCGACACCGTGGCCATCGGCGGTGATCCGGTCGACTGCTGGCGCGCCCAATCGCGCACGCCCGGTCTGACCGGCCTGGCCGACGTCTCCCGCGCCTGGCGGCTCTCGACGACCACGGGGGCCGAGTTGGCCTCGGCCCTGGAAGAGGTGGCTGAAGCGCTGGCCTCGGATCAGGCCCTCAGCCTGGTCATCCGGAGCGAGGCTGCGGCGCCGCGGGCTACCGGCAAGATCATGGCGGTACTGCCGGTCGTCGGGATCGGTCTCGGCTACGTGATGGGCGGCGACCCGCTGACCTTCCTGGTCGGAACCCCGGCCGGCTGGACCTGTCTGGTGCTGGGCTCGTTCTCGGCCTGCATCGGGGTGTTGTGGATGGAAAAGATCGCCGACCGAGCGACGGCGGAGGCGTGACCATGACCGCAACACTGATCCCCTTTGCAGCACTGATCCCCTTGGTAGCGCTGACCGATCTGGTCGCTCCGCACGAACTGCTGGCCCTGCTCAGTGGGCTGCTGGCGGCGCTGGCGGTGGCCGGGCTGGTGCCCGCTCCGTCCCGACGACTGGAACGGTTGCGGCGCGAGCGGCATGACGCTGCGCCGCCACCGGCCTGGGTCAGCTCGCTCCGGCGGCTGCTCGGGGCCCGGCCGGACGCCTGGCCGGCCCGCACCCGGGCGTTCTGCGGCGTTCTGGCCGGCCTGGCCGGGGCGCTGCTGACCACCGCGGCCGCCCTGCATCCGCCGGGTGTGCGCTGGGGTGCGGTGGCAGGGCTCGCCCTGGGCAGCTACCTCATCACCGGCAAGCTCGAACCCAGTGAGGTTCGGCGCCGCCGGCTGCAGATGGTGATCGACTGCCCGCACGCCCTGGAACTGCTCGCCGCCTGCCTACGGGCCGGGTTGCCGCTCCGGTCCGCGACCCGGGCGGTCGCCGAGGTGCTGGACGGGCCGCTCAGGTCCGATCTGCTGGAGGTGCTGCGACAGGTCGAACTGGGTGTCCCGGAGCCGGACGCCTGGCGATCCCTGCGCGGTCATCCGGTGCTCGGACGACTGGCCGTCGACCTGGCCCGATCGGTCGAGTCCGGGACGATGCTGGTCGAGACCCTGCGCCATCACGCCCGTGACTCCCGCCGTGAGCGTCGTGGCGCGCTGGAGGCCCGGGCCAAGACCGTCGGCGTGCACAGCGTCCCGCCGCTGATGGTCTGCTTCCTGCCCGCCTTCTTGTTGATCGGGGTGGTCCCGACCGGGGTGAGCGCCTTCCTGCACGCCTTGGGTTGATGCGGGCGAGGATCGCGGCTGGAGGTGATGCCGCTGCTCGGTAGGGTCAGGTCGTGGCACAGATCGGGGTGTTGACCACCGAGTTCACCGCTCCCAGCTTCGCCGACGTGTTGGCGGCGATCGCCGGGCACGGCGTGAGCTGCGTGCAGCTCCAGCTCGGTTCGTTGCTACCGCAGGTGCCGCGGTCGGCGGCGCTGCTGCAGGGCTTGGACGTGCTCGCACCGTTACTCACCCCGGCGCTGGTCGCCTCGGCCGCGGACGAACTGACCGCACGGGGGATCGCGGTGGCCGCGGTCGACGGAGCGGTCAACCTGGCCCATCCCGACGCCGCCTATCGAGTTCGCGCGCTGCGGCAACTGGCCGCCGTGATCGAGTACGCGCCTGCGCTGGGCACCCGGATCGTGACGTTGTGCACCGGGACCCGGGCCACCGACTCGATCTGGCGGCACCACGACGAGAACTCCTCTGCTCGGGCCTGGCGCGACCTGGTGGACGGATTGCGCTCGATCGTCCCGGTCGCCGAGCGAGCCGGGGTGGTCTTGGCCTTCGAGCCCGAGCACAACAACGTCGTCGACACGGCCCGCCGGGCGCGAGAACTGCTCGACGAGATCGAGAGCCCGGCGCTGAAGGTGCTGCTGGACGTGGCCAACCTGTTCCAGGCCGGCGATCTGGCGCGGATGGAGGACCATCTGGCCGAAGTGTTCGCCCTGCTCGGCGACCACATCGTGTTGGCCCACGCAAAAGACCTCGACCACGACGGGGACGCCGGCGGCCGGGCCGCCGGCCAGGGCCGCCTCGACTACGGCGGTTACCTCCGTGGTCTGCAGGCCTGCGGCTTCGACGGCGCGATCGTCCTGCACCAGCTGGGCGAGCTCGCTCCGGACCGGGTCGATCAGGCCTTCGCCCACGTCCGTTCGCACGCACCGGCGGGATACCTGGCCTGACGGACTGCACCGACCTCCCGTTCACCGGTTCACCGCAGGGCGGCGAGGGCGGGATGTCGTTGTTCGTGCTGGAGCGGGTGCACCGCCAGTTCGCCGGAAGGACCGGTGGTCTGAGCGCCGACGGCGGGCTCGACCCGCAGCCGTCGGCGGTGTTGTCCGGCGAGCGGTCTGTCCACAGCTCTGACGGCACCCGGAGCGTTGTGCACAGGGCCACGAAGCGGCGGTCAGAAATCCTCCGCCGTACACAAACTCAGTTCAGACCCACACGGGGTCGAGGCATTCGACAGGGATGCCGCAACTGAGAAAAGGAGGGTGACATGACCATCATCGTCACCGAGCACAACACCGAAGCCGCGGTCGTCCCTGCCGCAGTGGACCAGACCGTCGCGAAGACCTCGAAGAACCTGCCGGCCACCGCGCTCGGCTGGATGCTCGCCCCGCGCGGCGACCGACGGGGCATCACCACGATCGAGTACGTGATCGGCATCGTGGCCGGCATCACCATCGTCGGGGTGCTGGTCCTGGCGCTGAGCAACCCCGCCGTGCAGAAGGCCCTGGTCCATCTGCTCGAGCACATCTTCGGCATGGGCAATTCCGCGGCTCCTGGCGTGACGCCGGGCAAGAAGTAGGGCACGACAGAGACGGGGCCGGGCCGTTCGGGGGGACGGCCCGGCCCTCTTCCGGTTTCCACCAGCAGAACCCCCATCCCGTCTACTTCCAGACCTCGAAAAGGTGCCAGCGATGAGAGTCAGCTCACGACGCACGGATCAGCGAGGCATCGTCACGATCGAGTTCGCGTTCGGGATCCTGGCCTCGATCATCGTGTTGATCATGCTGGCCTGGGGGATCTTCCTGTTCGCCACCAAAGTGGCGGCGGTCGACTCCGCCGGAGCGGTCGCCCGCCAGCTGGCCCGTGGCGACGACGCCGCTGCGGGCAAAGCGCAGCGGGAAGGTCCCGCCGGCGCGCACTACGACGTCAGCACCAGCGGCGGGGTGGTCAGCGTGACCACGGTCGTCGACGCCCGACCGATGGGGATGATGCCGACCTTCCGGATCACGGCGAAGGCGCAGGCCGCGCTCGAGCCCGGACAGAGCGGCATCCGATGATCGGGCGATGTCTGCCGAACGCCCGCTCGAGTGCTCGGGGCAGCGGCACCATGTTGAACGCCGCGGTCATGGTCGTGCTGCTGGTCATCGCCGTCACGGTCTGCGGCTTCGGCGGGTACGCGGTGCTGCGGCATCAGGCGACGAACGCGGCCGACCTGGCCGCACTGGCCGGAGCCAAGGCCCAGGGCGAGGGTGCCTCGCCGTGCCCGGTCGCGACCAGGCTCGCTCGCTCCAACCGAGCCGATCTGACCAGCTGTTCGGTCGTCGGCGACACCGCCGACTTCGTGGTCACGGTCGCGGTGAGCATCGGCATGCCCTATCGCATCCCCGGCCTATCGGACACCGTCCGGGCCGAGGCCGACGCCGGCCCTGTCCGCTGAGGTTCCGCTCGGCGGTAGCGTCGAGGCCCGTCGCCGCAGTGGAGGTCCCCGTGCGCCGCTTGATCAGTTCCGGATCCACCTTCGAGGCCGAGATCGGCTACTCCCGCGCCGTCGTGGCCGGTGAATGGGTCTTCGTGGCCGGCACCACCGGCTTCGACTACGCGACGATGACGATTCCGGACGGGATCGTCGACCAGACCGAGCAGGCGGTCAGGACCATCGAGACCACCCTGGTCGAGGCCGGCTCTTCGCTGGCCGACGTGGTCCGGGTGGTCTACGTCGTCCCGGACGCGGAGCTGTTCCCCCGCTGCTGGCCGACACTGCGACGGGTGTTCGGTCCGGTCGGGCCGGCCGCGATGATGATCTCGGCCGGGTTGAGCGATCCGCGGATGCTGATCGAGATCGAGGTCACGGCCCTGATGCAGCCGTCGCCCGCCTGAGCCGGGACCCGATCGCCGGGCTGCGACACAAGGTCTCGCCGCAGTTACACGGGGACGACAGGGTCCGTCAGCATCAAACCGACCAAGAAGTAGCCGAACAGACAGACGCCGACGACCAGCACAACCAGACCGGCCTTGATCAGCCATCCCAGCGGCAGATCGGCTGGGGTGTCGGCAGCCACTCGGCGCGCTTGCCCGATCATCAGCAGGATCAATCCAGCCACGAAACCGGCGAGCCCACCGATCAGTAGCCGTCCGTCCATGACCAGAGAATCGCATGCGGGATGCCCCGGCGCCAGAGTCGAGGGCGACGGAATGGCTCGGGTTCGGGGAAGCCGGCTGGGCTCGCCGATCAGGCGCCCATGACACAGGTGAGGAAGCCGCCCACCGCAGTCCAGCTCAGGCCGACGAGGAGAGCGGAGCCCGCATTGGCCCAGAACCGCAGCCGGCTGTCGACGAAGCGGGGCGGCCGAACGGTGGCGACGGCCGCGGCGGCGAGTGGTAGCCAGCCGATGATCACCAGCACTCCGAGGCGGTAGACCACGGTTCCGGCGTGATGCAGAAGTGCGTCGGGAAGGGAGGTGGAAGCGCCGTAGGTGAGGGCGTCGAGGCTCCTCAGAGCGGTCCAGCAGACCATGACGCTCACCGCAACAGCGGTTGCCGGGAGAGCCGCGAGCAGTCGGACTCTCAGCTGAGGACGCGTGGGAGCGCCGACCGCGGACATGAACGGACGGTACAGCTGCTCTCGGCCCGGTTCACCGACGTCCGGAAGATCCGCTCGTGGTGCTTCTCGTCGGCGCCGGGTTCTGCAGCAGCCGGGTCAAAGTCAGGCCGTCGACTTCAGTTCTTGGTGGGGAGATGGGTCGAGAGAAACCCCCGCAGCAGGGCGGTGAGTTGCTCGGGGTTCTCCTCGGCCAGATGGTGCCCGGACTCCACTCGGCCGGAGGCGACGGGCGCCGAGCACCACGGAGCCCAAACCGCGGCGGGGTCGCCGTACAGCGTCTCCATGTCGTCGCGGCTGGACCAGGCCACCAACGTCGGGCAGCTGATCTGTCGCCCGTCGGCACGGTCCTGTTCGTCGTGACGGCGGTCCACGTGCAGGCTGGCCCGGTAGTCCTCGATCATGGCGCGCACCGTCTCCGGGTCGGTGACGGCGGCCACCATGTCCTGGTAGTTCTCCTCTCCCATCTGTTGCCGATCGGGCCGGTACCAGGCCAGCGGATCAGCGTTGACGACCCGCTCGGCGTGCGGGGAGGAGAAGAAGAACCAGTGCGGCCACAGTTCGGCGAACCGGGCGTCGGCCCGCTCGAGCGCCTCGACGATGGGCACGCTGTCGAGCACCGCGAGGGCAGTGACCCGGCTCGGGTGGTCGAGCGCACAGCGATAGGCGACGTAGCTGCCCCGGTCATGACCGACCACCGCGAACTCCTCGTGCCCGAGCGCGCGCAGCACGCCGACGACGTCGCCGGCCATCGCCCGGTCGCCGTACACCTCGTGCTCAGCGTCCGGGGGCGGCTTCGAGGACCGGCCGTAACCGCGCAGGTCCGGGCAGACGACGGTGAATCCGGCGGCCCGCAACTCCGGGGCCACCCGGTACCAGGTCGCGTGGGTTCGCGGATGCCCGTGCAGCAGCACCACCGCCGGACCCGTTCCGCCGCTGCGCCCGTGAACGACGATGCCCTCGGCGAGGGCGATGTCCCACTCCTGGAAACCCTCGAACATCGGCTCAGGCCCGCGGGTCGTCCTTGGTCAGCTGGTCGACCTCGTCCAGCAACGCCTGGTTGTCAGTCGTGCTGCCGTCGTGCTGCCGGTGCTGCTGCCGGTCGACGTCGGGGAAGTTCCCGAGGCCACGGCGCGATCCGACGTCGCGGTCACCGGCCGGGGAGCGTCGGCCTTCGAGGCGCCACCGGCCCCGTTCTTCCGCAAGGTCTTCTGGTACTTGCGGTTGGCCCGGGCCCGCCGGGCGCCGACCCGCAGCAGCAGGACGGCGATGCCGAGCACCAGCATGGCGCCCGCCCCGGCGCAGACCAGGCCGAGCTGGCTGACGGGCAGGTCGGCGCCGAAGACCGAGAGGTTGATCGAGCCCGCCTGGTCCAGCGAGACCGGGGCCCGGCTGCTCAGGACGACGGCGAGCACGAACACCGCGACGATCACGATCAGGACCAGGGCAATGATGACCATGACCTCATTATCGGGCCTCCGTATCATCGGGCCTCCGTCCCCGGGCACGGCGGACCTCAGGCCGCGAGTGGCGGCGCCTCCAGCAGAGCGGAGAGCAGCAGGATCGCGGCCGCCTTGTCCAGGGTCTGATTGCCGTTACCGCACTTCGGGGACACCACGCAGGCGGGGCAGCCCAGCTCGCAGGCGCACGAACGCAGCCGCTCCAGGGTGGCCCGCCACCACTGGTCGGCGACGGCGAAACCGCGCTCGGCGAAGCCGGCGCCGCCCGGATGGCCGTCGTGGACGAAGACCGTCAACAGACCGGTGTCGGGGTGCAAGACGGTGGACAGGCCGCCGATGTCCCACCGGTCACAGGGTGCGAACAGCGGCAGCAACCCGATCGCGGTGTGCTCGGCGCCGTGCGCGGCCCCCGCCAGCTGGTTCGGTGACAAACCGTCCAGCCCGGACGACCCCGACGACCCCGACGACTCGGCCACCGCCGTCAGGTCGAGGGTCCACCAGACCGAGGTGGTGCGCAGCGTGTGCTCCGGCAGATCCAACGGGGTCTCGTCCCAGACCGTGCCGGTCAGCTCGTCCCGGCGCAGGTAGCCGAGCACCCGGGAGCGGACCTCGACGTCGCCGAAGGACAACCGGCCCCGCCCGAACGGACGGCTGGCCCGCTCGCCGGTGATCCGGACGTCCCAACTGCTGCGGGGCTGGGTGAAGTACCCCGGCCGGGCCGGCCGGACCAGTGCCTCGCCCTCGTCGTGGTCGAGGTCGTCGACCAGGTAGGTCTCGCCCTGGTGCAGATAGACCGCACCGGCGTGCACGGTGCCGTCGGCCGCGACCGGATCGACCGTGCCCAGCACCCGCCCGGTGTCGGCCTCCACGATCTCCACCACCGGTCCGCCGCCGGAGCGCAGGTCGATCGCGTCCACCGCGCGCTCGCCGCGGGTCCAGAACCAGCCGTCCTTCCGGCCTCGCAGCACGCCTTGTCGCTGCAGCCGCTCCACCAGGGCGATCATCCCCGGACCGAACCAGTCGACGTCGGCGCGCGTCAGCGGCAGCTCCTGGGCCGCGGCGGCCAGATGCGGGCCCAGCACGTAGGGGTTGTCGGCGTGCACCACGGTCTCCTCGACCGGGGCGTCCAGCAGCAGCTCGGGATGGTCGAACAGGTAGGCGTCCAGCGGGTTCGGCGCGGCGATCAGCACCACCAGCGACTCGGTGCCCCGACGTCCGGCCCGGCCGGCCTGCTGCCAGAGCGCGGCCCGGGTGCCGGGGAAGCCGGTGATCACCACCGCGTCCAGGCCGGAGATGTCGACCCCGAGCTCGAGGGCGTTGGTCGAGGCGATCCCGTTCACCACGCCGGTCTGCAGGTCACGCTCCAGCCGGCGCCGGTCGGCGGCCAGATACCCACTGCGGTAGGACTCGATCCGGGCCGGCGAGCTCAGCCGGTCCCGGGCCCGCAGCGCGATCAGTTCGGCCACCCGCCGGGATCCGACGAAGGCCACCGTCTGGCGGCCGGCGTCCACCAGCTCGGCCAGCAGCCGGGTGGCGTCATCGCTCGGCGGCCCCTCCGGCTGCCAGAGCACCAACTCGACCGCACCGTGCGGGGAGGCGTCGCGGTCCACCACCTCCACCTCGTCCTCGGTGCAGCCGATCAGCTCGGCGGCGGACGTGGCGGCGTTCGTCGCGGTCGCCGAGGCCAGCACGAAGGTGGGTGAACTGCCGTAGCGCGCACAGATCCGCCGCAGCCGGCGCAGCACCGCGGCCACGTGGGCCCCGAACACCCCGCGATAGCGGTGGGACTCATCGATCACCACGTAGCGCAGCCCGGCCAGGAAGGAGGCCCAGCGCTCGTGGCCGGGCAGCAACGAGCGGTGCAGCAGATCAGGATTGGTGAACAGATAGCTCGCGTAGTCACGGGCCCACTCGCGCTCGTTCGGCTCGGAGTCGCCGTCGATCCCGGCCAACCGCCAGCCGTCCAGGCCGAGTTCGCCCGCGGCCCGCAACTGGTCGTGGGCCAACGCCTTGGTCGGCGCCAGATAGAGCGCGGTGTGCGGCCGGCGCGGCCGTAACAACTGCTCGCGCAACCCGCCGAGCTCGGCGGACCGGCCGCGCAGCACCGGCCGCGGCGCCCTGGCCTCCGAGCCGCCGTAGGTCGCGGCCAGCACCGGCAGCAGATAGCCCAGACGACTTGCCCGAGGCCGTCCCGGTGGTCAGCACGGTGTGCCGGCCCGCGAAGATCGCCTCCGCAGCCTGACTCTGGTGTCGCCACGGCGTGCTGATGCCCGAGCGGATCAGGGCCCGGCGGACGTCGGCCGGTAACCAGGCCGGCCACGAGCCGGGGATCGCCTCCCGCGCAGGCAGGATCCTGCGGTGGACGACCCTGGCCTCGTCGAGGTCGATCGTGGAGGTGGCGAGCACGCTTCCAGCCTGGCACGGGGCACCGACAAAACCGTGGAAACGCGTTGCCCGGGCCGACGTGACGACGACTCCGACCGTCCGGACGAGGCGTAACCGGTTGCTCGCGCCGGCGGAATCCCGAATCACCAGGGCGTGACCGAACCAGTGCCGTCTCTGGTTTAGGCTCAGGCCTGGTCATCGCGGATCCCCCGGGGCGCGTGGCCTCTTCCCTGCTGTGTACCGGTGTGCGTCAGGAGTCTTTTCATGGTCGATGGGCTGGTGGTTCCGATGGCGGTGACGCTGAGCGGAGCGAAACTGACCTACGTCGTCATCGTCGCGGTGATCGCACTGGTCGCCCTCGGGATGGCGGTCGCCTTCCGCCGCCAGGTGCTGGCCGCGGGCGAGGGCACCGAGAACATGCAGTCGATCGCCCGTGCGGTCCAGGAGGGCGCTTCGGCCTTCCTCGGCCGTCAGTTCCGCACCCTCGGGCGTGTTCGCGGTCGTCGCCTTCTTGTTGCTGCTGGCGCTGCCGGCGCACAGCGACGACGGTGCCAACCAGGTCCTGCTGCGGGTGGCCCGCTCGATCGCCTTCCTGTTCGGGGCCGTCTTCTCCGGTCTGATCGGCTTCTTCGGCATGTCGCTGGCGGTGAAGGCCAACGTCCGGGTGGCCGCGGCCGCCCGGTCCGAGGGTCGCGACCCGGCGATGAAGATCGCCTTCCGCACCGGCGCGCACGTCGGGATGGCCACCGTCGGTCTCGGTCTGCTCGGTGCCTCGCTGGTCGTGATCATCTTCAAGGGCGACGCACCGACCGTGCTCGAGGGCTTCGGCTTCGGCGCCGCGATGCTGGCCATGTTCATGCGGGTCGGCGGCGGCATCTTCACCAAGGCCGCCGACGTCGGCGCCGACCTGGTCGGCAAGGTCGAGCAGAACATCCCCGAGGACGACCCCCGCAACGCCGCCACCATCGCCGACAACGTGGGCGACAACGTCGGTGACTGCGCCGGCATGGCCGCCGACCTGTTCGAGTCCTACGCGGTGATGCTGGTCGCCTCGCTGATCCTGGGCAAGGCCGCGTTCGGCGAATCCGGGCTGGTCTTCCCGCTGATCGTGCCGGCCATCGGGGTCATCACCGCCATCATCGGCATCTTCCTGACCCGCCCGCGGGCCGGTGAGAACGGGCTGAAGACGATCAACCGCTCCTTCTACATCTCCGCGGTGATCTCGGCCGTGCTGTGCGCCGTCGCCTCGTTCGCCTTCCTGCCCTCCACCTTCGCCGGTCTCGGCTCGGTCGACGCCGCCTACTCCGGCCCGATCGACAACCCGCAGGTGGTGGCGCTGATCTCGGTCATCATCGGCATCGTGCTGGCTGCGATCATCCTGTCGCTGACCGGCTACTACACCGGCACCGAGGACCGTCCGGTCAAGGACATCGGCAAGACCTCGCTGACCGGCGCCGCCACCGTCGTGCTGGCCGGCATCTCGGTCGGCCTGGAGTCGGCCGTCTACACCGCGATCGTGATCGCCGCCGCGGTCTACGGCGCGTTCCTGGTCGGCGGCTCGGGCATCGTCGGGCTGTTCTGCATCGCGCTGGCCGGCTGCGGCCTGCTGACCACCGTCGGCGTGATCGTGGCCATGGACACCTTCGGCCCGGTCTCCGACAACGCCCAGGGCATCGCCGAGATGTCGGGTGACGTGCACGGTGAGGGCGCCCAGATCCTGACCGAGCTGGACGCCGTCGGCAACACCACCAAGGCGATCACCAAGGGCATCGCGATCGCCACCGCCGTGCTCGCCGCGACCGCCCTGTTCGGCTCCTACACCGACGCGATCCGTGGTGTGCTCGCCGATTCCTACTCCCGGTTCACCGACCAGGCCGTGGTCTTCTCACCCGGCACGCTGGTCGGTCTGCTGATCGGTGCGGCCGTGGTGTTCCTGTTCTCCGGCCTGGCCATCAGTGCGGTCGGACGGGCGGCCGGTGCCGTGGTCTACGAGGTCCGCCGCCAGTTCCGCGAGATCGCCGGGATCATGGAGGGGACGGCCAAGCCCGAGTACGGCAAGGTCGTCGACATCGTCACCCGCGACTCGCTGCGTGAGCTGGCCACCCCGGGTCTGTTGGCCATCTTCGCCCCGATCGCCGTCGGCTTCGGCCTCGGTGCCCCGGCGCTGGCCGGCTACCTGGCCGGGGCGATCGCCTGCGGCACCCTGATGGCGGTGTTCCTGGCCAACTCCGGTGGCGCCTGGGACAACGCGAAGAAGCTGGTCGAGGACGGCAACCACGGCGGCAAGGGCAGTCCGGCCCACGAGGCCACGATCATCGGCGACACGATCGGCGACCCGTTCAAGGACACCGCCGGCCCGGCGATCAACCCGCTGATCAAGGTGATGAACCTGGTCGCGGTGCTGATCGCCCCGGCGGTGGTCGCGATGTCGCCGCTGAGCACCTCGCCGAACCCGATCCGCTACCTGATCGCGGTGGTCGCCCTGGCCGTGATCGTGGTCGTGGTGACGATCAGCTCGCGGCGCAAGGTCGGGATCGCCGACGGCGACGACGCCACCCCGCCGGTCGATCGCGGAGCCTCCGCCGCCCAGGCCTGAGGCTCAGCTCCTCAGCCGACCCGGCCCCGCAGTTGTCCACAACTGCGGGGCCGAACGCTGTCCCGAGGTTGGCCCGGCTGTCAGACTTGGCTGATCATGTCCAGCCCTGACGATCACCCGGACCTCCAGCCCGTCACCGCGCCCTCGCTACCTCCGGGCTGGACGGTGACCCCACCGGCCATGCCCGACGGCCCCCGGGAGTATCCGCAACTGCTGCGCGGCCCGCGGTACCGCTGGTGGAAACCGATCCTGACCCTGCTGCTCTTCGGTGCGGTGGCCGCCATCGTCATCAACGTGCTCAGCCTGCTGCTGATCCCGATCGGTCTGCTCACCGGTCAGGGCGTGACCTCACTCCTGCTCCGTGCGACCGACACCAAGAACATGAATCCGGTCAGCTTCGCCCTGACCAACCTGAGCCTGATCGTCCTGATCCCGTCGGCGATGCTGGCCGTCTGGGTCGTGTACCGGACCAAGCCGCGATTCCTGCTCTCGGTCGAAGGACGCTTCCGCTGGCGCTGGTTCGCCCGGTGCCTGATCGTGATCGTCCCGATCTGGGTGATCTATCTCGGGGTGGGCAACCTGCTCGATCCGCCCACCGGTGGACGTCCGCCGCAGTGGCTGGCCCTGATGATCATCGCGATCGTCAGCACGCCGCTGCAGTGCGCCGCCGAGGAGGTCACCTTCCGCGGCTTCCTGCCCCAGGTGCTCGGCTCGTGGTTCAGGCCGCGACTGGCCGCCGTCCTGGTGCCGTTGCCGTTCTCGGTCGGCCTGTTCGCCCTCGCCCACGGCAGCCTGCACCTGTGGATCCTGGTCGACCTCGGTTCGTTCGCGCTGGCCACCTACATCCTGATGTGGCGCACCGGCGGGCTGGAGGCCGGGATCGCCCTGCACGCCGTCAACAACCTGCTGATCTTTCTGGTCACCATCAACCTCGGTGGCTGGCAGCAGTCGTTCGTCCAGACCGACACCGAGGGCAGCCCCGGAGCGGCCCTGATCAGCTTCGGGGTGAACGCCGTGGTCACCGTTCTGCTGCTGTGGCAGGCGAAACGGGCCGACGTGCGCCGGGTCTACCAGCCCTCCGACGCCGGTCTGACGCCTGCCCTCGCGCCCGCCCCGGCGGACCCGTACGCCCCGCACCCCGCGCCGTCGGCCTGACCGGAAGGCGACCGGGTCGGCGTCCGCGCTCGATCAGGCCACGGACGCGCCGGCCATCGCCCAGCGCACGGTCCGCAGGGCGAGCGTGGTGGCGGGGGCGGCCAGCAGCCGGTCCGAGACCGGCAACGTCGGCAGCTTCAGCATCGAGCGGGCCCAGGCCGGCAGCGACGACACCGCACCGGCGGCCAGCAGCCCGAAACCGAGCCGGGCGGGCCACGGCAGCGGCGGGTGCTGCAGCAGCAGTTCCTTGGCCTCCAGCGCGGGCGCGCTGATCCGCAACTCCGGTCGGAAGGCCGCCAGCGTCCGGGCCAGTTCGGTCTGCGTCGTCGGCGGGTCCGGCACCCCGAGCCGGCGGGCGACCTCGGCGGTGTCGGCCAGGTAGCCGTCGGCGCCCGCCTCGTCCAGCGGTTGCTGACCGAAGCGCTGATGGGTGTGCAGGAAGCTGTCGACCTCGGCGGCGTGCACCCAGGCCAGCAGATGCGGATCGGCCACCCGGTAGGGCGTCCCGTCCGGCATCGCACCGGTCAGCCGGTCGTGCACGGCGCGGACGATCGCGATGCTCTGCTCGGCCCGCTCGATCGTGCCGAAGGTGGTGCTGGCCAGGTAGTGGCTGGTCCGCTGCAGTCGTCCCCACGGGTCGCCGCGGAAGCCGGAATGGTCGCTGACCGCCTGCATCGCCACCGGGTGCAGGGACTGCAGCAGCAGCGCGCGGATGCCGCCGACGAACATCGCGGTGTCGTTGTGGACCCGCCAGATCGACGACTCCGGGCCGAACCAGCGCGGGCCCTCGGCCTCGAAGATCTTGACGTGCTCGGTGGCAAAATCATCGCCGGCGACCTTCGTGCGGATCGCCGTGGCGAGGCCGCTCCGCACCCGCCCGACCACCGTCTCGCTCACCCGCGGAGCCTACGCTGGGGGCCAACACGGCTGACCGGGTGAGAACTCCCGGGCTGCCAGCCGGATCGGACGCCATCAACCAACGCCGGAAGTGACGCCGGGACGAAGGAGTCGGACGTGGGTGCCTACGCGGAGGCCTACCGGCACAGCCTCGCGGATCCGAGCGGATTCTGGGCCGAGCAGGCGAAGGCGATCGACTGGTTCACCGCCCCGAAGTCGATCCTGTCCAGCGTCCCGGTCGGGTCCGGCCACCGGGGCGGCCGAGCTCGATCGGTGGTTCGCCGACGGGGTGCTGAACACGTCCTACAACGCGCTCGACCGGCACGTGATCAAGGGCCGGGCCGAGCAGGACGCGCTGATCTTCCACTCCGCGATCACCGGCGCCCGCCGGACCTACAGCTACGCCGAACTGCTGGAGAAGGTGGCCCGGCTGGCCGGCGGCCTGGCCGGGCTGGGGGTGACCAAGGGCGACCGGGTGGTGATCTATCTGCCGATGATCCCCGAGGCGGTGATGGCGATGCTGGCCTGCGCCCGGATCGGCGCCGTCCACTCGGTGGTGTTCGGCGGTTTCGCCCCGGCCGAACTGGCCAGCCGGATCGACGACGCCCGGCCGAAGGTGGTCATCTCGGCCTCCTGCGGGCTGGAGGCGAACCGGGTGGTGGAGTACAAGCCGTTGCTCGACGCCGCCCTGGCCCGCAGCAGCCACCAGCCCGCGCACTGCATCGTGCTGCAGCGCGAGCAGGTCGCGGCCGCGATGGTCGAACCCCGGGATCTGGACTTCGCCGCGCTGATGCGGTCCGGTCTGAGCGAGCCGGCTCCGGTGACCGAGGTCGCGGCCACCGATCCGCTCTACATCCTCTACACCTCCGGCGCCACCGGCCGGCCGAAGGGGATCGTCCGGGACAACGGCGGCCATGCGGTGGCGGTGCAGTGGGCGATGCGCAACATCGTCGGCCTCGGCCCGGGGGAGGTGATCTTCACCGCCAGCGACGTCGGCTGGGTGGTCGGGCATTCGTTCGGGGTCTACGGCCCGCTGCTGGTGGGCGCGACCACCGTCCTCTACGAAGGACGTCCGGTCGGCACCCCGGACGCCGGGACGTTCTGGCGGGTGGTCGACGAGCACCGGGTGAAGACCGTTTTCTCTGCCCCCACAGCGATCCGCTCGATCCGCAAGGCCGATCCCGAGGGTGAGCTGATCAGGAACCGTGACCTGACCTCGCTGTCCTCGTTGTTCCTGACCGGCGAGCGACTGGACCCGGACACGTACGCCTGGGCGAGCCGGCAGCTCGGGGTGCTGGTGGTGGACAACTGGTGGCAGACCGAGACCGGCTGGCCGATCGCGTCCGTGTTGCCCGGGCTCGAGCCGATGACCCCGAAGCCGGGCTCGGTGTCGGTGCCGGTACCCGGCTTCGACGTGGCCATCCTGGACCGCAAGGGCCGTGAGCGGGGCCGGGGCAGCGAGGGGACGATCTGCCTGCGCCACCCGCTGCCGCCGGGGGTGCTGAGTGGTCTGTGGGGCGGCGAGGACGAGTTCGTGGCCTCCTACCTGGAGAGGTTCCCCGGGTTCTACGTCACCGGGGACGGCGGCTATCGCGACGAGGACGGCTATCTCTACGTGATGGGCCGGATCGACGACGTGATCAACGTGGCCGGGCACCGGCTGACCACGGGGGCGATCGAGGCCGTGCTGACCGCGCATCCGGGCGTGGCCGAGTGCGCGGTGATCGGGGTCGCCGACGAACTGGAGGGCCAGATCCCACGCGCGTTGGTGGTGCTGGTCGACGGCGCCGACGTCGACCGCGACACCATCGGGGCCGAACTGGTCGCCCTGGTCCGCTCCGAGATCGGCGAGGTGGCCGGGCTCCGCCGGGTGGACGTGGTGGAGGCACTACCGAAGACCCGCTCGGGCAAGGTGCTGCGCAAGACCATGCGCGAGATCGCCGACGGCGAACCCGGCCGGATCCCGGCCAGCATCGAGGATCTGCACGTGATCGAACAGGTGCGCTCGGTCCTGCACCCCTGACCGGTCGATCAGCCGAACCCCCGACTGACGAACCAGTCCTCGGATGTCATCTCCCCGGCCGGCCACGTGCCACCATGACGGCGTGTTGTCCGACGACGTGATCCAGCAGCTCCGCGAGACGTTCCAGACCCACGACTACGCCGTCGACCCGGTGCTGACCGCGCTCGGGGCTTCCGCCCACGCGGCGCTCGGCCGGAACCAGACCACCCCGGGGCTGCGCGCCCTGGCCGACCGGGACGATCCGCTGGCCACCCTGATCCGGCTCTGGCCGTTACAGGCCCCGGTCGAGCACGCCGAGGCGGCCCGGGCGCTGGGGCAGAGCCTGGAGCCCCTGCTCGCCGCGGAGATCCTGGGCCAGGACGACGAGGGCGTCCGGGCGCTGGTGGACGTCCGTCCCTACGACAGCGACGACGGCGCCTCGGGTTGGGTGATCAGCGATCTCACCCCCGGCCTGGACGGGGCCCGGGTCGACGTCCGGCCGGACTGGGTGCTCGGGGTCTCACCGGCGTCCACCTCGCTGGCCCAACTGGCGGTGCGCGAACCGGTCGAGCGCGCCCTGGACCTGGGCACCGGCTGCGGGGTGCAGAGCCTGCACCTGGCCCGGCACGCCCGTCAGGTGGTGGCCACCGACCTCAACCCGCGGGCGATCGCCCTGGCCGAGCTGACCGCCAAGATCAACGGGATCGAGCTCGACCTGCGGCTCGGCGACCTCTACACACCGGTCGCCGACGAGCAGTTCGACCTGATCATCACCAACCCGCCGTACGTGATCGCCCCGCCGGGGGAGGACGCGAGCCGGCTCAGCTACCGCGAGGCCGGGCTGCCCGGCGACGAGCTGGTCCGCCGGGTGGTGGTCGAAGGCGCGCAACGACTGGCACCGGGCGGAACCCTGCAGGTGTTGGGGAACTGGGCCCAACCGGCCGGCCGGGACTGGCGGGAGGGGCCGCAGCGCTGGATCGAGCAGACCGGCTGCGACGCCCAGGTCGTCCGGCGCGAATCCCTGGACGCCGCCGAGTACATCGAGATCTGGCTGACCGACGCCGGTCTGCTGGGCACGCCCGGCTGGACGGCGGCCTACCGGCGCTGGGCGGACTACTTCGAGCGGCTGGGGATCGAATCGGTCGGGATGGGCTGGCTGAGCCTGGTCCGGGCCGGCCGCGAGCAGCCGGTGATCAGCGTCGAGGACTGGCCGCACGCCGTCGAGCAGCCGATCGGCCCGGCGATCGGTGACCGGATCGCGGCCGTCGCCCTGGACGCCGGACGCAGTGACGCCGACGTCCTCGGGGTCCGTTGGCGCCTGGCCCCGGACGTGGTGCAGGAGTCCTACGCCCGGCCGGGCGAAGCCGATCCCTACGCGATCGTGCTGCGTCAACAACGCGGGTTCCGGCGGGCGATCGAGGTCGACACAGCGCTGGCCGGGGTGCTCGGGGCCTGCGACGGCGACCTGCGGCTGGACCAGGTGGTGGCCGCGGTGGCTAGCATCGTCGATGTCGATCCGGTGGCGCTGGCCGCCGAGATCGTGCCCCGGGTCAGGCAGTTGAGCCTCGACGGCGTGCTCGGGCCGTAGCGGGCCATAGACTGCGCGCCGTGGCCCCGGCCCCGGGCCGGACAACCCCCGAGAACGGACGTGAGTAGGAACAGTGGCAACCAAGGGAGCGGGACACCGGCTGGTCATCGTCGAGTCGCCGACGAAGGTGAAGACCATCGCCGGCTACCTCGGCGACGGATACGTCGTGGAGTCCAGTCGCGGGCACGTCCGCGATCTGCCCACCGGTGCGGCCGAGGTGCCGGCGAAGTACAAGGGTGAGAAGTGGGCCCGGACCGGGATCGACGTCGAACACGGCTTCGAGCCGCTCTACGTGGTCAGCCCGGACAAGCGCTCCACCATCCGCACCCTCAAGGACGCGCTGGCCGGCGCCGACGAACTGCTGCTGGCCACCGACGACGACCGTGAGGGCGAGGCGATCGCCTGGCACCTGATGGAGGAGCTCAAGCCCAAGGTGCCGGTCCGCCGGATGGTGTTCCACGAGATCACCGCCAACGCCATCGCCGACGCCGTGGCCAACCCGCGCGACCTGGACACCGACAAGGTCGACGCCCAGGAGACCCGCCGGATCCTCGACCGGCTCTACGGCTACGAGGTCTCGCCGGTGCTGTGGAAGAAGGTGATGCCGCGGCTGTCGGCAGGCCGGGTGCAGTCGGTGGCCACCCGGTTGGTGGTCGATCGCGAACGGGAACGGATCGCCTTCCGCAGTGCGGGTTACTGGGATCTGGATGCCGTCCTCGACGCCGGCCCGGAGGCGCAGCCGCCGCTGTTCCCGGCCCGGCTGACCCACGTCGGCGCGGCCCGGGTCGCCCAGGGCCGCGACTTCGACGACCTGGGCCGGTTGAAGCAGGGCAACGACCAGCTCACCCATCTCGACGAGACCGGCGCGCAGGCGCTGGCCGAGCAGTTGCGCAGCGCCGAGTACGCCGTCACCTCGGTCGAGTCCCGGCCCTACCGGCGCAGTCCGTACGCCCCGTTCCGCACCACGACGATGCAGCAGGAGGCCGGCCGCAAGCTCGGCTTCACCGCCCAGCGGGCGATGTCGGTGGCCCAGGATCTCTACGAGGGCGGCTTCATCACCTACATGCGGACCGACTCGGTGACCTTGTCGAACTCCGCGATCGCCGCCGCCCGGGCCCAGGTCGGGCAGTTGTTCGGTAGCGACTACCTGCCGGAGAAGCCGCGGACCTACACCAGCAAGGTGAAGGGTGCCCAGGAGGCGCACGAGGCGATCCGCCCGTCCGGCGAGTCGTTCCGCACCCCGGCCCAGACCGGCCTGCGGGGGGACCAGTTCCGGTTGTACGAACTGATCTGGATGCGCACCGTCGCCTCCCAGATGCGCGACGCCGAGGGCCTGACCGTCAGCGTCAAGATCAACGCCCGCCCCGGCCAGGGAGACGAGTGCACCTTCGCCGCCTCCGGCCGGACGATCACCTTCCACGGCTTCCTCAAGGCCTACGTGGAATCCAAGGACGACAGCGATTCCGCCACCGACGACCAGCAGACCCGGCTGCCGCAGCTGAGCGAGGGCCAGAGCCTGCGCCCGGACGAGGTCACCGCCTCCGGTCACGAGACCCGGCCGCCGGCCCGCTACACCGAGCCGTCGCTGGTGGCCAAGCTGGAAGAGCTGAACATCGGCCGGCCGTCGACGTACGCGACGATCATCCGCACCATCACCAGCCGGGACTACGTGTTCAAGAAGGGGTCCGCGCTGGTCCCGACCTGGCTGGCGTTCGCGGTCACCCGGCTGCTGGAGGAGCACTTCCCGCGGCTGGTCGACTACAGCTTCACCGCCCAGATGGAAGAGGTGCTGGACCAGATCGCCGACGGCGACGCCCAGCGGCTGCAGGTGCTGACCGACTTCTACTTCGGGGCCGGCGACGAGGAGGGCCTGCAGCGCTTGGTCTCCGAGCTCGGCGACATCGACGCGCGGGCGCTCTCCACCTTCCCGATCGGCGATCTGGACAGCACCATCGTGGCCCGGGTCGGTCGCTACGGCACCTACGTCGAGGACGGCGAGGGCAAGCGGGCCTCGGTGGCCGACGACGTGCCGCCGGACGAGCTCACCGTCGAGGCGGCCCGGGAGTTGCTGGCCAAGCCGATGGGTGAGGAACGCGAGCTCGGCACCGATCCGCAGACCGGGCTGACGGTGGTGGCCAAGAGCGGCCGCTTCGGCCCCTACGTCACCGAGGTGCTGGGCGAGGACGCCGCGAAGGCCGAGAAGCCCCGGACCGGTTCGCTGTTCGCCTCGATGAACCTGGAGACGGTGACCCTCGAGCAGGCGCTGGAGCTGATGAGCTTGCCGCGGGTGGTGGGCGCCGACGCCGAGGGGGTCGAGATCACCGCGCAGAACGGTCGCTACGGCCCGTATCTGAAGAAGGGAACGGATTCCCGCTCCTTGACCGGTGAGGACCAGATCTTCTCGATCACCCTGGAGGAGGCCGAGGCGATCTACGCCCAGCCCAAGCAGCGGGGCCGGGCTGCGGCCAAACCGCCGCTGAAGGAGCTCGGCGAAGACCCGGTCAGCGGTCGTCCGATGGTGGTCAAGGACGGCCGGTTCGGCCCGTACGTGACCGACGGTGAGACCAACGCCACCTTGCGCAGCACGGATTCCGTCGAGGCGGTCACCCCCGAGCGCGGCGCCGAGCTGTTGGCCGAGAAGCGGGCCAAGGGGCCGGCCCCGAAGAAGCGGGCGGCCAAGAAGTCGACTGCGAAGAAAGCCCCGGCCAAGAAGACGGCCAGCAAGACCGCGGCGAAGAAGACCACGAAGAAGGCGCCGACGAAGAAGACGACCGCGACCAAGAAGGTGGCCGCCTCGAACGAGCGGGGATGAGCAAGAAACGGCGGGACGCCGGTCACCGTCACTCGGCGCGATCCCTGCCGGAGCAGGGAATCCGCCGATTCGAGATGCCGTTCTCGGCCTCGCCGCCGAGGTTGATCAACCCCGAGCTGGGCCTGCCCAATCTGGTCAGCCGGGCCACGGCCGCAGCCTGCTACACCATCGACGTCACCCTGCTGGACACCCCGGATCACCGGTTGCTGCGCAGCGGGGTGCGGCTGGCGCACCGGGTGCTGGACGGCCGGGGTGAGTGGTATCTCGGGGGTGGCGACTGGGCGCCGCTGCTGCCGGCCGAACAGGTCGAACCGATGAGTCACGGCGATCTGCCCGGCGCCTACGCCGATCTGGTGATGCCGTTCCGGCGTCGGGCCACCCTCGGACCGGTGGCCGCACTGACCTGCGACCGGCGGGAGTTCTGGTTCAAGGACGCCGACGGCCGCGCCCTGGCCCTGCTGCGGGACGAGTGCGTCTCGGTCAGCCGGGGTGGGCTGATCACCGCCCGGTACCGGGAGGCGACGTTGACCCCGCTGCCGGCGCCGTCGACCCGAACCTCCACCGGGGCAGGGTTGAACGCCGACCAGCTGGACTGGATCGATCGGGCGATGGCCTCGGTCGGCGCGACCCGGGTCGAGGCGTTCCCGGAGCTGGCCAGTCGGTTGGGTGCGCCGGCGACCGGCCGGACCGACTACCCCGAGCCGCCGCTGATCCGGCCCGATTCGACGTTCTCGACCTTCGTCTCGGCCGTGCTGATCGCGCACCTCGGGGCGATCGTCGCGGCCGACCTGGCCATCCGCGCCGCCCTCCCCGGCGGTGCCGAGCAACTGGCCGGGGCCACCGGCGCCCTGGCCGCGGCCCTGCAGGGGTTGTCGTCCGCCCTCGATCCCGACTGGCTGGAAGACCTGGACGAAGAGCTGATGTGGCTGAGCGAGCAGGCCCGCTCGACCTCGCTGCTGTCGCTGCTGCGGCGCGAGCGGTACCTGAACCTGCTGGAACGGCTGGTCACCGCGACGCGCAACCCGCGGCTGGGGGAGTCCAGCGAGCTCGGCACCGCCGACGTCCTGGCCACCCTGCTCGACTCGGCCCTCGGCCGGCTGCGGACGCAGGCCGACCGGCTCGAACCCCGCAGCAGCGACGAGGACTGGGCGGCCGCGAGCGAGGCGGCAACCGAGTTCACCGTGGTCCGGCAGGCGGTGGTCGGGGTGTTGGGCAAACCGGCCCGCCGGCTCGGTCGGCGGCTGGCGCCACCGCTGGAGCGACTGGTCGCCGTCCGGGCTCTGGACGAGCAGTTCGCCAGCCTGCGTGACGGCGTCGCCGAGCTCGATCCGCTGGCCGCCTTCGAGGCCGGGCGTCGTTACGAGATCGGGGCTCACTCGGTGGCGAACGCCCGGGCCGACTTCCTCACCGCCTGGGGCAGGGCCGTGGCCGAGCTCGACGCCTGACCCGGCGCACCTGACCGGCCTGACCCGGCGCACCTGAGCCGGCCGACCGGACCTGACAGACTCACCCCGGTGAGATCCGAGCGCGGGCTGTTCGTCGTCTTCGAGGGCGGTGACGGGGTGGGCAAGTCGACCCAGGCCGCCCTGCTGGTCGACTGGCTGAGGGCCCAGGGCCGGACCGTCTGCCGGACGTTCGAGCCGGGGGACACCCCCGCCGGCCGGCAGATCCGCCAGATCCTGCTCGACCCCGCGACCGGCGACCTCGCCCCCCGCGCCGAGACGCTGCTCTACGCCGCCGACAAGGCCCACCACCTGCACGCCGTCGTCCGGCCCGCCCTGGCTCGCGGTGAGGTCGTCGTCTGCGACCGCTACGTCGACTCGATGCTGGCCTACCAGGGGGCGGGCCGGGTGCTGGACCAGGTCGAGGTCGAGCGCATCGCCCGTTGGGCCACCGAGGACCTGCGACCGGACCTCACCGTCCTGCTGGATCTCGATCCGGCCGAGGCGGTGGGCCTGAAGGCCGAGAAGGACCGGCTCGAGTCCGCCGGCGACGCCTTCCACCTCAGCGTCCGGGCCCATTTCCTGGCCCTGGCGCACGCTGATCCGGGGCACTACTCGGTGCTGGCCGCCCGCCGTGGCGTCGAGGAGATCGCGGCCGCCGTCCGGGCCCGGGTGAGGGCTCTGTCGACCGCCCAGCCCGACCACTGACGAACTGTCGGTGGCGCCGGGCAGAATCGGCCCCATGAGCACCACCACTGCCGGTCCTGCCCTGCGTGGCGTCTGGGCCGAGCTGATCGGCCAGCAGTCCGCCGTCCAGGTGTTGCAGCGTGCGGTCGCGGGCAACGCCAACGCGATGAGCCACGCCTGGCTGATCACCGGGCCGCCCGGGTCCGGCCGCTCCAACGCAGCCCGGGCGTTCGCGGCGGCGCTGCAGTGCCCGAGTGAGTCGATGGCCGGCTGCGGGGAGTGTCAGGAGTGTCGTTCCGCCTTGTCCGGCGCGCATCCGGACGTGACGATCGTGCGGACCGAGATGTTGTCGATCGGGGTCGAGGAGATCCGCGAGCTGGTCCGGCGGGCGGCGATGAGCCCGACCCTCGGGCGCAAGCAGGTGCTGATCGTCGAGGACGCCGACCGGGTCACCGAGCGCGGGGCGGACGCGTTGCTCAAGAGCATCGAGGAGCCGGCTTCGCGGACGGTGTGGATCCTCTGCGCGCCCACTCCGGACGACGTGGTGGCCACGATCCGTTCCCGCTGCCGCCTGCTGACCCTGCACACCCCGACCATCGCCGGCGTGGCCCAGTTGCTGCAGACCCGGGACGGGATCGAACCGCAGCTGGCCGAGTTCGCGGCCCGGGCCGCCCAGGGTCACGTCGGCCGGGCGCGGGTGCTGGCCCGCGACGCCGGGGCGCGGGAACGCCGTCGGTCCGTGCTGGCCATCCCCGGCCGGTTGACCAGTCTGGGCGCGTGTCTGGGCGCGGCCGACGAACTGGTCCGCTCCTGCACCGAGGAGGCGGCCGCGATGACCACCGAGCTGGACGCCCGGGAGCGGGCCTCGCTGGAGGAGGCGTTGGGCTTCGGGGCGCGCGGGGCGAAACCCCGGAACGCCCAGTCCGCCCTGAAAGACCTCGACGAGCAGCAGAAGGCGCGGGCCAAGCGGTTGCAGCGGGACGCGATCGACCGGGCGTTGACCGAGCTGACGGCTCTCTACCGAGACGTGTTGAGCGTCCAGACCGGTAGTGGCGCAGCCTTGATCAACATCGAGCTGGAGGCCCAGATCGCTGTACTGGCAAGGAAATCCGAGGCCGAGGCGACCCTGCACCGGATCGCCGCGGTGCTGGCCTGCCGGACCGCGCTGGAGACCAACGTCGCGCCGCTGCTGGCCGTCGAGTCGCTGATGATCGAGCTGGTGCAGGGCTGATCGTCGTCCGGGCGAGGTGCCTGTAACGGGTGTGGCAGCAGTGGCCGGATGAGGTTTTCACAGCTGCTTCTTCGCCGGCTCAAATCCTGGACCCAGGAAGATTCGGGCGTCGATCGACTTGCACAAGTGCAGATCGGTCCTTACGGTTGGGCGAGTTCGTAGCCAATTCGTGACCAAAGTCGCTTGCGAAGATCTGCGATTCGAGCTTGACACTCCCGCGTCAGACATGTGGGAGCAGCGTGTGTCCAGGGGCGCCATCCCGCCGATGTCGGACACCGACCAGCGCGGCCCCATGAGGGTGCGCCGGTTGCCGAGAGAGTCTCGGGCGGATGGTGGGAATGAGGTTCACCGGGTTCAGCGGATGCGGCGCGTACCGCGTCACCGCGACAGATCCCAGCAGGAGCACCCAGACGTCATTTGCGCTGTGTGCCGGGCACAGACAGCCCGTATCCGCAACGAACACCTCATAGTGGCGCAACGTCTGGAAGGAACTGGACTTGTCCAACTCCCGAATCACCAAGCGCGTCATCGGCACCGGGGCGGCTGTCGCCGTCTCCGCAGGCATCGGCCTCGCCATGACCGCCACCCCGGCTCACGCCGACGTCTGGGACCGCGTCGCGGCCTGCGAGAGCGGTAACAACTGGAGCATCAACACCGGCAACGGCTTCTACGGCGGCCTGCAGTTCACCCAGTCGACCTGGCGTGCCTACGGCGGCTCCGGCAGCCCGCAGAACGCGTCCAAGTCCGAGCAGAAGCGGGTCGCCCGCAACGTGCTCAAGGGCCAGGGCCCGGGCGCATGGCCGGTCTGCAGCCGCAAGGCCGGTCTGACCCGCAGCAACGGTGGCTCCTCCTCGAGCTACACCAGCTCGAGCAGCTCGAAGTCCTACACGGCGAAGAAGAGCACCACCGCCAAGAAGACCTACAGCACCAAGAGCTACAGCGCTCACAAGAGCACCACCCCGAAGAAGACCTACAGCACCAAGAGCTACAGCTCGAAGAGCTACTCGGCCCCGACCGGCCGTAAGATCACGATCCACTCCGGTGACACGCTGGCCAAGCTGGCCGCTCGCTACCACGTCTCCGGTGGCTACAAGGCTCTTCAGTCGAAGAACCACATCGCCAACGCGAACCTGATCTTCGCCGGTCACACCCTCTACATCTGAGTTGAGGCGCTGACCACGTAGGACCCACAACTTCACAGCTTCACCCCGGCGGGCCCGGCGACTTCCAGCAGTCGCCGGGTTCGCCGTTTCTTTTGCCCGAGCGATGCGCGAAACCCCAGGTCGCGCACTACTGTGCTCGGTATGCCCGAGGTGATGGCGGTCTCGTTCGAACGCTACGGGCGGCTCTACTATCTCGATCCCGGCGAGCGTCGCTACGCGGTCGGCGACAAGGTGCTGGTGCCGACCGAGGGCGGCCCTGAGGTGGCCGAGTGCATCTGGGCGCCGGAGGAGGTCCAGGGCGACCCGGGCGAGTTCGAGGGTTTGCCGGTCTGTGCCGGGCCGGCGCAGGCCGCCGATCTGCAGCGGGACGCGTCGAACCGGAGGCAGCGGGCCGAGATCAAGCTCGCGGCCAAGAAGTTGATCAGGACCCACGAGCTGCCGATGAAGGTGGTGGGGGTCGACTTCCTGGACCGGGAGGCGGGTATCGACCGAATGGTCGTCGTCTACTTCACCGCCCCGCACCGGGTCGACTTCCGGGCGCTGGTGGGCGACCTGGCCCGGGTGCTGAAGGCGCGGATCGATCTGCGCCAGGTCGGCTCACGGGATGCGGCCCGGGTGCTGGGCGGGATCGGCAGCTGCGGCCGGGATCTGTGCTGTGCCACCTTCCTGAAGGACTTCGAGCCGGTCAGTCTGCGACTGGCCAAGGCCCAGGGGCTGCCGGCGAACCCGATGCGGATCTCCGGGGCGTGCGGACGGTTGATGTGCTGCCTGAAGTACGAACACCCGCTCTACGCCGAGTTCAACCGGGAGGCGCCGCGGCTCGGCACGCCGGTCGAGACGCCGCTGGGGGACGGGGTGGTGGTCGGGCACCGGCCGGCGGCGGACGCCGTGGTGGTCCGGATGAACGAGACCGGTGCGGCGATGAGCTGCTCCCGGGCCGGGGTCTGCGGTTCCCGGGCCAGCTATCGCTCCCGTGAGGAACCGACCCCCAGGCGAAAGCCTCGGTCCAAGAGTTAGGTGTGGGTTGAGTTCCCGTAGACGGGAACCGTTCTTACAGCTTGTGCCGACGGAGGTTGCTGCAGCCACGTACGCTGCTCGGGGTCCTGGTGGGTACCGATCGGAGCGTCTGATGCGAGGGTGGCGAATCGGCGTCGGCGCCGCTGCGCTGCTGCTGCCGGCTGCGTCGATCTCGGCGTGCGGGCTGATCGACCCGGGTGGAACGGCGTCCGGCCCGGTGACGGCGCCAGGCAGCACGAGCCCCACCCTGTCCGCAGCGTCAGCGTCACCCGCTCCCAGCGCGTCCTCCTCGCCTGCTCCCAGCTCGTCCACCCCCAGCTCGCCCGACGCTGGATCGGGTGGCAGCGACCGTCCGATCGCCACCGTTCCCGACGTCGAGCCGCAGGGGTTCACCACCGCGCCCGCCGGCAGCGGTCTGAGCCGTTACACCGAGCAGAAGCTGACCTGGAAGGCCTGCCGCGACAAGGAGGAGTGCGCCAGCATCAAGGTGCCGCTGGACTACGCGCACCCGAACGGTCAGGCGATCACCCTGGCACTGGCGCGGCGGCCGAGCACGGCGAAGACGTCGGCGGGCAGTCTGTTCGTCAATCCCGGTGGCCCCGGCGCCTCCGGCATCGACTTCCTGGACAGTTTCTCCCCCGACGGGCTGCGCGACTACGACATCGTCAGCTGGGATCCGCGCGGGGTCGGCGCTTCGACACCGGTGGAATGCTTCACCGGCAAGCAGATGCAGACCTACACCGAGATGGACTCCTCCCCGGACACCAGCGCCGAGGTCAAGGCCTGGGAGGCCGAGAACAAGGCGTTCGGCCGGTCGTGCCTGGCTCGCTCGGGGGCGTTGTTGCAGCACATCTCCACCGACGAGACGGTCCGTGACCTGGACGTCCTGCGTCAGGTGGTCGGCAGCACGAAGCTGGACTACTTCGGCTTCTCCTACGGGACGAGCATCGGGGCGCGGTATGCGCAGCTGTTCCCCACCGAGGTGGGCCGGATGGTGCTGGACGGGGCGACCTGGTTGGGCAACGGCAGCGCCAGCGGGTACGCCACCGGCGGGGTCTCCCAGTCGGTCGGCTTCGACCGTGCCCTGGACGATTTCGCCAGCTGGGCCGCCGATCACGATTCGCCGCTCGGGTCGAGCAGGAAGGCCGTGCTGAAACAGATCACCGGCCTGTTCGACCGGCTGGACGCGAAGCCGTTGACGTCCGGATCGCGGGAGCTGACCCAGACCCTCGCCGTCACCGGCGTGACGCTGCTGCTCTATCAGAACGAGAGCTACTACAAGTATCTGGACGAGGCGCTCAGCGCGGCGGCGGTGAACCGCGACGGCTCGGCGCTGATCTTCTACGCCGACCAGCTGAACGAACGCGCCAAGGACGGCTCCTACGGCCAGACCAACTACGCCTTCCCGGCGATCCGGTGCCTGGACTCACCCGACGACGGCGTGGCCGCAGCGCTGAAGGAGTGGAAGGCCGAAGAGAAGGGGTCGACGTTCGGGAAGTACTTCGGCCCCGACTTCACCTGCCCGACCTGGCCGGTCGCGCCGAGCCTGAACAACGACGGTTCCCTGAACGCCAGTGGCGCCGCCCCGATCGTCGTCGTCGGCACCACCCGTGACCCGGCGACGCCGTACGAGGGGGCGCAGGCGATGGCCCGCCAGCTCAGCTCGGGGGTGCTGCTGACCCTGAAGGGCGACGGCCACACGGCCTACGACCAGAGCGCGTGCATCAAGTCGAAGGTGAACCGCTACCTGCTCCAGGGCACGGTCCCCAAGGACGGCACCACCTGCTCGTCCTGACCCCGTCCCGGCCGCGGGCGTGACGATTTCTCGCCCCGCTGCGGTCTCCGTATAGTGGTGGACCGTCCGTCTCGCGCCGCCGAGCCGGCCCGCCGCCTTAGCTCAGTTGGCAGAGCGACGCACTCGTAATGCGTAGGTCTGGGGTTCGACTCCCCAAGGCGGCTCCTCCGAGTTACCTAGTCAGACGCCGTTCACTTCAGTCTGTGCACCTCTGACAACCCGCCCAGCAACGGGCTGGCAGCCACACCGGCAGCCACCGCACCTTGGTCCGGCTCCACCAGCAGATCTCCAATCCGAGAGACAGCGGCCCGATCAGGCGGTCGGACGCGATGAACCGGAACAGACCTGCGAGTCGGAGACTAGTGACGTGGCCGCGCCAGCTGACTCCTCTTGTTCGCACTTCTCGATCAGCAACCCCAGGGGCCGTACCCAGGGGGGACCTTCCGCGGCTGCTTCGCCGGTTGGCGACGGAGATCGCGAAGCTCGGCGCAGACACGATGATCCTTGACGTCGCGATCCACGACGAGATCACCGATCGGGGACCCTGGTTCACAGCCACCGTCTACTACGCACTCAACGGATGGAAGGACAACGAGGGCCAGGACGGGAGCGACGCCGCATCTGGGTAGGCCGCCACGATGCTGTCACGACCTGATCCAAGCGCTCCTGCGCAGCCGCAAATCCGTGGGCATCTGACCGCGCTGCACGGCTGCGCAGTCGCGACCACGGTGGTTCTCCAGGCACTCCGCGGCTGGCGGGTTCGGGTGGCGTCCACGATGGTCAGCCAAACCCAGCCGACGGGCAGCGTCGCCGTACGGTCACGACCGGTTTCAGACGCGACCTCGGCGTGCGGGACGCCGGCAGACAACCGACATGCGTAGGTCTGGGTCGACTCCGGACAACGCTCGGTCTTCCCGGGCAGGTCGGCCTGCGACAGGGGGCCGCGGAGCAGACCCGCCAGGGCGCACAGAAAATGTATGACCAGGTGCAGGTGAGTGCCGACGACATCGCCGAGACGATCGCGTTCGTGGTCACCCGTCCCAGGCATTTCGCGATCAACGAGATCCTCATGCGCCCCGCTGACCAGGCCTAGACTCCTCGCTTCGACCCCAGGTAGACAGTTGTACTCAAGACACCTCGACGAAGGGAACACGATGAAGTACACCCGCCTCGGCAGCTCCGGTCTCAAGGTCAGCCGCATCGCGCTCGGTTGCATGAGTTTCGGTGACGGGTCCCGCAATATGGATTGGGCCCTCGATGAAGACCAGGCCGAGCCTCTCTTCCGCTGCGCCGTCGAGTCCGGCATCACGTTCTGGGACACCGCCAACGTCTACAGCCTCGGTTCCTCCGAGCAGATCACCGGAGCGGCGATCAAGAAGTACACCAGGCGCGAGGACGTGGTGCTGGCGACGAAGGTCTTCAACCGCATGGGGCCCGGTCCCGGCGAGCAAGGATCCTCGCGTCGGGCGATCATGGAGCAGATCGACATGTCTCTCCAGCGCCTCGACACCGACTACGTCGACCTGTACCAGGTACACCGCTTCGACCCCGAGACCCCCGTCGAGGAGACGATGGAAGCACTGCACGACGTGATCAAGGCCGGCAAGGCGCGCCACATCGGGGCCTCGAGCATGTGGGCATGGCAGTTCGCGAAGATGCAGGAGGCCGCTCGGGCGAACGGATGGACGCCGTTCGTCTCGATGCAGAACCAGTACAGCCTGCTGATGCGTGAAGAGGAGCGGGAGATGATGCCGCTGCTGCTCGATCAGGGCGTCGGCAGCATCCCGTGGAGTCCGCTCGCCAAGGGACGCCTGACCCGGCCTTGGGGTAGCGGCGGGACCGAACGCGCAGGCCTGGACAAGCTGGCCACATCACGGTTCGAGGCTTTCGGTGACCGCGACGCACCTGTGGTCGGTGCTGTGCAGCGGGTCGCGGAAGCTCGCGGCGTCTCGATGGCTCAGGTCGGCCTGGCCTGGCTGCTCAGCAAGCCGGTCGTCGACTCGCCGATCGTCGGGGGAACCAAGGTGCGGCACATCGAGGACGCGGCCGCCGCGGTCGAACTGGAACTGAGTGATGATGAGGTGGCCGAACTGGAGGACGGCTACACGCTGCGTGAACCCACCGGGTTCTGATTCGTTGCCAGGACTGCGGATCTGCGGCCCGGACACGGCGACCGGCGGTGAGACCGGCCCGTCTAAGGTGCACTCGTGGGAGGCTGGAATGCGTTGAAGGGCGGCCCGCAGATGATCGTGCTCGCTGAGCTGCTGCTCGTCGTCTGCAGTGTCTGCTACCTGGTCTGGTGGATCATTACGTTCAGGCCGTCGGGGCGGACGTCGTCCGGCGGCGGGTTCTTCCTCGCGGGGGCGGTGATCGGCGGTCTCGCCGGGGTGGTGCTGCTGGCCGTCGGGATCGTGTCCCTGCTGCCGAAGGCGTCCACGGTGGCGGTGGGGGCGACGATCGTGGGTGGCGTCGTGGTCGGCGCGTTGTTGCTGGTCCTCACCGCCGGCGTCGCCCATCGCCAGATCACCACCGAACTCCCGTTGATCATTCTCTGGACCACCGCGCAACTCGCCGCCGGCATCTCGCTGCGGACGGCCGGCGCGCTGAAGGCGCCGGCGGCGGCCGCCTGGATCGCCGCCACGGTGATCGCGGCCATGATCGGGCTGGCCTGCTACCTCGTCTTCTATCGACTCGATCCGACCCCGGCCTACTGGGTGGGCATGGTGCCCCTCGCCGTCGACGGCGTGGTGGCCGTGATCTTGGCCGTCATCGCGACACAGGCGCGCGTGCTGTAAAGACCAATTACCCGCCAGCGGTCAGGATGTCGGGCTCGGTGACCGCGCCGCTCCCCTGACGGCCCCAAAAGAGTGTTCTCGGCCACCTTCAGGCCGCCGGTCAGCACCACGACCGCGGCCCACCGCTGCGCCGGACGGCCGCCACGGTCGCGGTATATCGGTCACGGTCGCGGCCTGGATTCGAGGTCCAGATCTGGACATCTGATCCCACACCGGATCGATGGCGCGCCCAGGTTTCAGTCGACCGAGTTGGCGAGCTGGTCGAGGGTGGCGACGTCGTCGGCGTCGAGGCTGAAGTCGAGTTGGGCGTTGGCCTCGATCCGCTCCGGGGTGACCGACTTCGGCAACGGCAGCACGTCCTTCTCCAGCAGGTAACGGATGGACAGCTGCGCGACGCTCTTGCCGTAGCCCTCGGCGATGCTGGTCAGCCGGTCGTCGTCGAGGAGTTTCCCGGTGGCGAGCGGGGAGTAGCCCTCGACCAGGATGTCGCGCTGTTGGCAGTAGCTGGTCGTCTCGGGCTGGGTGTTGCCGATGAACCACCGGATCTGGTTGACGTGCGGGGCGACGTCGGTGCCCGAGGCCAGTGACTCCAGATCGTCGACGTCGAAGTTCGAGACCCCGATCGAGCGCACCCGGTCGGCGGCGTGCATCTCCTCGAACACCTTCCAGACCTCGATGTTGCCGGCCTTGTGGTCCGAGCCCATGTCCTGCCACGGCCACGGGGCGTGGATCAGCCAGAGGTCGATCGGGCCCAGGTCGAGATTGGCCGCCGAGGTCTCGAACGCCTCGCGGGCGCCCTTGGCGTCCTTGATCTCGGCCGGCAGCTTGGTGGTGAGGTAGATCTCCTCGCGCGGGATACCGGAGTCCCGGACGGCCCGGCCGACGCTGTGTTCGTTGCCGTAGGCGAGCGCCGAATCGATGTGCCGGTAGCCGATCCGCAGCGCCTCGGTCACCGAGTCGTAGGCCTCGGATCCCTCCGGGATCTGCCAGGTGCCGAACCCGATCTTGGGGATCCGGTGGCCGGAGGAGAGGGCGAAGGTCTCGGTGAGAATGCTGGGAGTGGTCATGGCTCGAAGCTACCCGCCGCAGTCCCGGCCGGGGCCGCGCGGGCCTCTTCGGGCGGATCTCGACCACCGCACTCACAGCTTTTGCACGGCATTTCGCCAGGTGCTCATCAAGGTTGGCCTGCCAGTGTCTGGATGACCGAGCCGACGTTCGGCTACCCCGATTTGACAGGAATCCCCTGATGTCAACCGACCATCTCGACCACCACCACGAAAGCCACGACCTGCACCACGACGACCAGCTCGCGAGCGCCGGCCGGCGCCGGCCGAGTGATCTGGCTGCGGGGTTGACCGGCGCAGACATCCAGGAGCCGACGGCGGGCACCGACCGCCGACTGTTCATGAAGCGGATGCTGATCGGAACGGGCGCCGCCGCGTTCACCACCATGGGCGCGACAGCCTTATTGAGCGAGACCGCCCAGGCCGCCGACCCGACCGTGAGCCCGACCGTCGGCCCGACCGGGGCGCCGACGCCGTCGGCGACCGGGACGGCCCCCACCGGCGGGGCCGGCGGCACGATGACCATGCAGACCACGCCGACCGATGAGTTCTTCGGCCTGACCACCGACGGCTACCGGATCGACGATCTTTACGCCATCCACAACACCCACGTCAGCACCACGCCCGTCCGCAAGGCCGCCACCGCGTTTCTGGCCGCCCTGACCGACGACCAGCGCAGCGAGACCCAATTCGGGATCTACGACCTGGAGTGGCGCCAATGGAGCAACGTGGACAGCTACGTCCGCAACGGCCTGAACATCGCCGACCTGACCCAGGCCCAGATCGCGGCCGGACGGGCCATGCTCGCCGCCGCGCTGAGCGCCAAGGGGCTGTTGTTGACCGACAAGATCCGCTACATCAACGACATCGCCGGCCGGATCCTTGACCAGACCGACCGGTTCAACGCCGAGCTCTATTACGTCACCATGATGGGCACGCCCTCCGACACCGCCCCTTGGGGTTTCCAGTTCGAGGGTCATCACCTGGTGATCAACTACTTTGTGCTCGGCACCCAGGTGGTGATGACACCAAGTTTTTTCGGCTCCGAGCCGACCTCGATCACCGACCCGGACAACAATGCCGAGGTCAGGGTCTTTGACGAAGAGTTCGCGGCCGCCGACACAATGATCAACTCGTTGACCACCGCCCAGCGGGCGGTCGCCGTCACCTCGGCCACGAAGACCGGTGACAACAACATCGCCGAGTCGTTCAAGGACAACCTGCAGATCGACTACGTCGGGATCCGGGCCACCGCCCTGAACCGGGCGCAGAAGACCAACCTGGTCGCTCTGATTGACCTCTTCATCGCCAGCACCGACACCGGCCACGCCAAGGTCAAGCTGGCCGAAATCATCAGCCATCTCGACGACACCTACTTCTCGTGGGTCGGTGGCACCGGCAGCAGCGACGCCTTCTATTTCCGGATCCAGTCACCGGTGATCTACATCGAGTTCGACTGCGAACTGCCGGGGCCGCTCGGCGGGACTTACGGCGCCGGTGGTGGTGGCGGGGGCGGCACGCCGCCCAGCGGTGCGCCGTCAGGGAGCGCTGTGCCGAGCGGTGCGCCATCCAGCAGCAGCAGCGCAGTGGTGCGCCATCCTCAGGCGACGGCACGACCAGCGTGCCCAGTCGGCAGCACGTCCATTCCGTCGTCCGCACTCCGAACGGAAACGACTACGGCAAGGAACTCCTCCGCCAGCACTACCTGACCTCGCCGCACCATCGCCACTGATGCTCGGTTAGCGCGGACGTGATCGCCCACTACCGGGTCGGTTCCTACAGGACCGCCGTCCGCCGCGACGGCACCATCGACCTGACCCTCAGCCCGACGACCACCCACGGGGTCCAACTCAGCTGGATCATGATCGCCAGGATCTGAGACCACTGCCGGTCACGGGCGATAGGCGCTGGTGCTCAGCCGCTCGACCAGCCTGGTCGGCACCTGCACCTGCTCGGGCGCGGACTGCTGGTCGATGATGCTCAGCAGCGATCCGATCGCGGCCCGGCCGACCTCGTCGAACTGCTGGTGGACGGTGGTCAGCGGCGGCCAGAACGAGGCTGATTCCGGCATGTCGTCGAAGCCCACGACGCTGAGGGTTTCCGGGACGGCCCGGCCGGCTTCGTGGCAGGCGCGCAGCAGACCCAACGCCATCTGGTCGTTGGCGGCGAAGACGGCCGAGCAGTCCTCGCGGGCGGCGATCTGTCCGCCGAGCTGATGACCGCTCTCCGCCGTCCAGTCGCCTCGTAGTGGTTCGGGAACGTCGCGTCCGTTGGCGTGCAGGGTGTCCCGCCAGGCAGCCTCGCGGCGCTCGGCCGCGAAGGAGCTGAGCGGCCCGGCGAGATGGGTGACGGTGGGGTGACCCAGATCGAGCAGGTGCTGGGTGGCCAGCCGCGCTCCCTGGGCCTGGTCGGTGTCGACCAGGGTGCGCTCGGGTCTCGTCGAGGAGTCCACCAGCACGACGGGCAACCCCGGCGGGAGGGGAATGGCGGTCTCGTCGAGGATGTGGGATTCGATCAGCAACACCATGCCGTCGACGGCCTGCTCCTGCAGCCGGGCGAAGGCGTGGTGCAGGTCTTCCTCGGTGCGCCGTTCCACCGCGATCAGGGTCACCGAGTAGCCGGCCGCGGCCGCGGCGTAGGTGATCGCCTCGATCGTGCGCATGTTGCCGAAGGAGGAGAGGGTGAAGACGATCACCCCGAGTGACCCGAAGCGTCCGGACCGCAGCGCCCGGGCGGCCCGATTGGGCAGGTAGCCCAGCTCGGCCATCGCCTGCTCGACCCGGCGACGTGTCTCGGGTTGGACGTTGTCGTGGCCGTTGGCGACCCGGGAGACGGTCTGGCCGGAGACCCCTGCCGCGCGGGCCACATCGTTCAGCGATACCGCCCGTCGGGATTGAGAGACGGTCAACGCAGTTCCTCCCCAGCTTCGGTTGGGCACGAGCATAGTGGTCTGTGTTGACGTCAACATCGTTGGTGATCTAGTTTGTTGACGTCAACATCACGAGGTAAGGACGCAGATGGCATCAACGGCGACGCTGGTCAACCCAGTGCGCACCCGGCGTAGGGCGTCCGGGCGGGCTCAGCTCGGCTGGCTGTTCGTGCTGCCGTTCCTGGTGGTGTTCATCGCCGTCCTGGTGGTCCCGGTGGGCTACGCCGTCTACCTCAGCCTCTTCCGCGAGCAGCTGATCGGCGGGAACAGCTTCGTCGGCGCCGCCAACTACCTGCGGGCGCTGACCGACGGGCGTTTTCTCGGCGGTCTGCTCCGGGTCGCGATCTTCCTGGTCGTGCAGGTGCCGATCATGTTGGTGCTGGCCCTGATCGCGGCGATGGCGATCGACAGTGTGCGCCTGTACGGCCGCAGCTTCTTCCGGATCGCCCTGTTCCTGCCCTACGCGGTCCCCGGCGTCGTCGCCGCCCTGATCTGGGGGTTCATCTACGGCCCTCGGTTCGGGCTGGTCGGTACCGCGAACTCGGTCCTCGGGCTGCACCTGGCGCCGTTCGCCACGACCTGGGTGCTGCCCTCGATCGCCAACGTGGTGACCTGGGAATACCTCGGCTACAACATGCTGATCTTCTACTCCGCCCTGAAGGTCATCCCCAAGGATCTCTACGAGGCGGCCGAACTCGACGGCGCCAGCCCCTTCCACGTCGTGCTGTCGGTCAAGATCCCGGCCCTGCGCGGCGCGATCGTGATCGCCACGATCTTCTCCATCATCGGCAGCTTCCAGTTGTTCAACGAGCCGAACCTGCTGAAAACCCTTGCACCCAACGTGATCGGCTCGGACTTCACCCCGAACCTCTACGCCTACAACCTCTCCTTCGCCGGTCAGGAGTACAACTACTCCGCGACCATCGCGATCGTGATGGGTGTGGTGACCGCGGTGATCGCCTACGTCGTCCAGGTCCGCGGCAACCGGGAGGACGTCCGATGACCGCCCTCGACACGCGGGCACCTGCGCCCGTCCGACCGTCGGGAGCGGTCGGCAACCGGGCGCCGAAGGACACCGGTTCCCGACCGGGGTTACGGCGGTCCAAGGGCCTCACAGTGGTGATGGCGCTGTTCGTCGTCTACTCCTTCGTCCCCTTGGTCTACCTGCTGGTCAACGCGACCAAGGACCAGGGCTCGCTGCTCTCCTCCTTCGGTCTGTGGTTCGGCGACGGCTTCCACCTGCTGGCCAATCTGCGTGAGCTGTTCAGCTACGACGGCGGGATCTTCCTGCACTGGTTGGCCAACACCCTGCTCTACGTGGTGGCCGGCGCCGGCGGGGCGACGGTGCTGGCGACCCTCGGCGGCTACGGCCTGGCGAAGTTCAGGTTCCGCGGCCGGCGGGCGGTGTTCGCCGTCGTCCTGGGCGCGGTGGCGATCCCCGGCACGGCGCTCGCCGTCCCGACCTTCCTGCTGTTCAGCCGGATGGGGCTGACGAACACCCCGTGGTCGATCATCCTGCCGTCGCTGATCAGCCCGTTCGGGCTGTACCTGGTCTGGACGTACGCCTCCGAGGCCATCCCGGACGAGCTGATCGAGGCGGCCCGGATCGACGGGGCCGGTGAGTTCAAGACGTTCGTCCTGGTCTGTCTGCCGCTGCTCGGCCCGGGCATGGTCACCGTCTTGTTGTTCGCCGTGGTCGCCACCTGGAACAACTACTTCCTGCCGCTGATCATGCTCAGCGATCCCCGCTGGTATCCGCTGACCGTCGGTCTGAGCCAGTGGAACGCCCAGGCGACCGGGGTCGGCGCCCAGCCCATCTACAACCTGGTGATCACCGGCTCCCTGATCACCATCCTGCCCATCGTGGCCGCGTTCCTCGTCCTGCAGCGCTACTGGCAGTCCGGTCTGAGCGCCGGCAGCGTCAAGTAGTCACCGCTTTCCGTAAGTCGAACTGTCCATCCACCACCACTCCATGAGGTCTCAATGAAGAATCGTCTCAGCAAGGCCGCCGCACTGGCGACCGCCGTCATCGCCCTGGCCGGCGGACTGAGCAGCTGCTCGTCGGGCTCGAACTCCGCCGGTTCCACCGCCACCGCCAGCAGTGCCGACGTGGACGCCGCGTTGCAGAAGGGCGGCACGCTCACCTACTGGGGCTGGGCCACCGGCTCGCAGCAGCAGGTCGCAGCGTTCGAGAAGGCCTACCCGAACGTGAAGGTGAACTACGTCAATGCCGGCACCGGGAACGACGAGTACACCAAGCTGCAGAACGCGGTCAAGGCCGGCTCCGGGGCGCCCGACGTCGCGCAGGTCGAGTACTACGCCCTGCCGCAGTTCGAGTTGACCAAGTCGCTCGCCGACCTGGCCCCGTACGGGTTCGACAGCCTCAAGTCGAAGTTCAGCGCCAGCACCTGGTCCTCGGTGAGCGCGGGTTCGTCGATCTACGCCCTGCCGCAGGACTCCGGCCCGATGGCCCTGTTCTACAACAAGGCCGTCTTCGACAAGTACGACCTGACCGTGCCGACCACCTGGGCTCAGTACGTTGCCGACGCCAAGAAACTGCATGCGGCCAATCCGGACGCCTACATCACCAGCGACAACGGCGATGCCGGGTTCACCACCAGCATGATCTGGCAGGCCGGCGGCCACCCGTTCAGCACCGACGGCGACACCGTCACCATCAACCTGTCCGACGCCGGCACCAAGAAGTGGGCCGACACCTGGAACGAGTTGGTCGAGAACAAGCTCGTCTCCAAGACCCAGGGCTGGACGCAGGACTGGTTCCGCCAGCTGGGCAACGGCGAGATCGCCACCCTGCCCACCGGCGCCTGGATGCCCGGCAACCTGGAGGCGAACGCCACCGCGGCCAAGGGTGACTGGCGGGTGGCGCCGATGCCGACCTACGACGGCAACCCGGTGACCGCCCAGAACGGCGGCAGCAGCCAGGCCGTCCTCGCCCAGAGCCAGAACCAGGCCCTCGCGGCCGGTTTCGTCCGCTGGCTGAACTCCTCGGAGGCCAGCACGTCGCTGTTCCAGAAGCTCGGCAACTTCCCGTCCACCACGACCGACCTCACCTCCTCGGCGTTCCTGGGCCAGAAGCCCGCCTACTTCGGTGGGCAGCAGATCAACACCGTCTTGTCGGCCGCCTCCACCAACGTCGCGAGCGGCTGGGACTACCTGCCCTTCCAGGTCTACGCCAACAGCATCTACGCCGACACCGTCGGGCAGTCCTACCAGACCAACAGCGACCTGAACGCCGGTCTGCAGAAGTGGCAGGCCCAGCTCGCCACCTACGCCAAGGCTCAGGGGTTCACGGTCACCACCAGCTGAGACCACGGACCCGGGGGTGGGGCGGCGCCGGCTGTCCCACCCCGGACGTCTGTCTGCCCCGGTCACTACCATCTGATCAGACCGCCCCTGCTCATCACGTCAAGGAGCGCCGCATGGCCACGGATCCACGCTTCCGGATCGGCTCGAAAGATTTTCTGCTGGACGGGGAGCCGTTCCGGATCCTGGCCGGTTCACTGCACTACTTCCGCGTCCATCCCGGCCAGTGGGCCGATCGGATCGCCAAGGCCCGGTCGATGGGGCTGAACACGATCGAGACCTACGTGGCCTGGAACGTGCACGCCCCGACCCGCGGCGAGTTCCTGACCGACGGCCCGCGTGACCTGGTCCGCTTCCTCACCCTGGTGCACGAAGCCGGCCTGCACGCGATCGTCCGGCCCGGGCCCTACATCTGTGCGGAGTGGAACAACGGCGGACTGCCGGGCTGGCTGTTCGACCAGCCGGGCCTGCAGCTCCGGCGTTCGGACCCGACGTTCATGGCCGCGGTCGAGGACTACTTCGCTGCCCTGCTTCCGTTGCTGGCGCCGCTGCAGATCGATCAGGGCGGGCCGATCATCACGATGCAGATCGAGAACGAGTACGGCGCCTACGGCGACGACGCGTCCTATCTGCAGGCGCTCACCGATCTGACCCGCGGCCACGGCATCACCGTTCCGCTGACCACCATCGACCAACCCACCGACGCGATGCTCGCCGCCGGCTCACTGCCCGGGCTGCACCGCACGGGGTCCTTCGGCTCTCGCGCGGCGGAGCGGCTCGAGGTGCTCCGCAGGCACCAGCCGACCGGACCGCTGATGTGCGCGGAGTTCTGGGACGGCTGGTTCGACCACTGGGGCGAGCACCATCACACCACCAGCGTGGAGGCCGCCGCGGCCGAACTGGACACCCTGCTCGCCGCAGGCGCTTCGGTGAACATCTACATGTTCCACGGCGGAACGAACTTCGGCTTCACCAACGGTGCCAACCACAAGGGGATCTACAAGTCTCACGTCACCTCCTACGACTACGACGCCCCACTGGACGAGGCCGGCCGACCGACCGGGAAGTTCCACGCCTTCAAGGCGGTGATCGCCCGCTACGCCGACGTGCCCGCGGAGGATCCACCCGCGACCGAACGGGTTCAGGGCTTCGAGGTGCGGTTGAGCGAGCAGGTGCCGCTGCGCCAGGTTCGCGACCAGTTCGGCGACTGGCGTCACGTCGAGGGTCCGCCCACCATGGATCAGCTGGGCCAGTACGACGGCTTTTGTCTGTATCGCACGGCGTTGGACGGGCGAGGCGGCGTTCTCGAGCTCGGAGAGATCCGTGACCGGGCCGTGGTCAGCGTCGACGGTGTGGTCGTCGGCGTCCTCGAACGCGACCGGCACGACCACGCTCTGGTCCTCCCCCCGGGGCAGGCTGTGGAGTTGTTGGTCGAGGACCGCGGCCGAGTCAACTACGGGCCTCGGCTGGGCGAACCGAAAGGGCTGATCGGGCCGGTTTGCCTCGACGGCGGCCAACTCCTGGCCTGGGAGGTGCTCGCCCTGGACCTCGAACGCCTGAGCACCGGCGTCTTCACCTCCGCGGTGGGGGTCGAAGGCCCCGTGGCCGGACCGTCGCTCGTCCGAGCCGGCCTCCGGCTGGACGAGGTCGTCGATCTGTTCCTCGACACCCGTGGCTGGGGCAAAGGGGTGGTCTGGATGAACGGATTCAACCTGGGACGCTACTGGTCCCGTGGGCCGCAGCGCACGCTGTACGTCCCGGCCGAAACGATGCGTGCGGGCGAGAACGATCTTGTCGTCCTGGAGATGCACGCCTTGCCCGATCCGGTTGTGCGGTTCCTGCCGGGCCCGTCCCTCGGCCACACCGAGGAGTAAATGTCGGAGAAGCACGATGCCCGCCCGCACGGGTGGGTGCGAACGGGCATCGTGGTTGATCGGTCAACCGAAAAGTCGGCTCAGCTGCGGGTCCACTGCTGACGGGTATCGCCGGTGCAGTTCTCCACCGTGACCGCGGCGCCGGCATCGGTGCTTGCCGTGGTCAGACACAGGCCCGGTTCTTGCAGACTGACCAGCGAACCGTCGTCCTGCAACCTCCAGCTCTGTTTCGAACTCGTGCCGCAATCGGTGATCATCGCCGCACTGCCGGCGCTCTTGCCGTCGCCCCCGATGGTCAGGCACTTTGTGGCGTAGACGCTGACCTGATCGTCGGCGACGTTCCAGGACTGGTTGCCACCGCTGTTGCAGTCCCAGACATCCAGGGTCGTGCCGTTGGCCGTGGAGGCGCTGGGGACGTCGAGACAGGCGCCGACAGCGACGTTCTTCAGCGCCTCTCCGGCAGGGGCCGCAGGCAGGGTGTTGTTCGGTTCCTTGTGCAGTAATCCCCAGCCCCATTGCAGCTGGGCCAGTCCGCTGGCGTTGGTGACCTGGAGGTGATTCTTGTTGACCCGGGTGGTGAGCGAATAGGAGTCGCCCTCACGTAGCCCCGGCCAGTAGACGATTCCCATGTGGCGGTTGCGGGCCACCTCGGTCAACGCACCGAGATAGGACGTCGAGACGTTGCCGCTGTGATTGGCGTAGTTCAGGCCGGTGGTCATCGGCGAACCGGCCTCGTCGATGACGGTCCGCCAGCCATAGTTCCCGATCCGAGGCGTGAGGTTGGCCTTCCAGGCGCTCTCGGTGGTGTCGTCACCCCAATAGCCGTAGAAGTGCAACGAGAGCAGGGTTCCGCGTAGTTCGGGTGCGGCGCCGACACCGGTGACATTGTCGTTGTAGCCGGTCCCCGAGATGACGACCCGGTTGCGAGGCACGTCGTAATGCCGAGCCAGCCACCGTGAGGTGATGGAGACCCACTCGTCCAGGGTGTACCCGTGCGGTTCGTTCATCGGCTCGAAGTAGACGCGGGGATTCGAACGGTAGCGCTTCACGACGGTGTCCCACATCGTGTTGTAACGGGCCGTGTCGTCGATCTTGCCGTCCTTGGAGGTATCGGCCTCCCAATAGCTGAGGATGACCTTGTCGCCCTGTTCGGTCGCAGCGTCGATCGCCCCCTGATACGAACGCCACCAGGCGGTTCCCACGCTCGAGGGGTTGATCGGCAACCGGACGGTGTTGGCTTTCACCTTCTCGCTGAAGTTCTCCAGGATGACCGTCGCCCTGGCCTTCGTCTTGGCGTAGCTGTCCTTCGTGCTGAGGCCGGTCGGGACGACGGCGTCGGAGGCGAAGTTGTCTCGGGGGTCGGCCCAGTTCACCCCTCGGAACTCGAGGGTGTTCGTGGCCAGACCGCCTTTCGCGGCTGCCGCCGCCGACCGGGGCGCGGAGCTGGTCGTCGAATGGGTGGTCACCGCGACAGCGTTCAGCGGCACCGCGATCGAGCTGGCGAGTACGAGCGCTGGGACCAGTCCCAGTAGTCGTCGGAATTGGGGCATCGAGATCCTTCCGGAGGGCCGGGCCGCGGTCGACCGTCCGCGCACCGTCGGATGACGGCGGTGGGCCGAAGCCCGCCCTTCCCATCCGCCCCGTCGCGAAGTGCCTTCTTGGTGAACCAATCGGCTTGTTGACGTCAACATAAGCGGTGACGATGGTGACGTCAACACCCTCGGGGACCGCCTTCACTCCGCTTCGTGCCAAATGGTGCGGTGCTCGGCCCAGCCCCGCCAGTGCTCGGCCAGCTCGGGGGTCTCGAACAGGGCGGTGAGATCTCTGGTCTCGCCGTAGTAGATCCGGTTGATGTCGGCGACGCTGACACCGTGGGCCGGGGTCGAGACCGAGGTGACGGTCGAGCCGGCCTGCAGGACGCCTTCGGTGAGTACCCGCAGCAAGACGCCGGGGCGCCGCGAGGCTGCGGCCCGGCGCGGGAACGTCTTGTCGTTCATCCGCAACCCGAGCTTCCAGCACGGCGTGCGGGGCTGGGCCACCTGCAGCACCGCTGTGCCCATCGACCAGACCTGCCCGATCACGGCATTGGTCAGGTCCAACCCGGCGGTGGTCAGGTTCTCCCCGAACATCCCGTTCGGGACGTCTCGCCCCAGCTGGGTCTGCCACCAGTCCTCGTCCTCGCGGGCGTAGGCGTAGACCGCCTTGTCCGGGCCGCCGTGGTTGTCGGGGTCGGCCTGCCGATCGCCGTCCAGATTGACCCGGCCGACCCGGACGGGTCCGGACACCTCGTGCTTGACGATGCTGGAGACCACCTGGCGACCCAGCCACTGGTAGGTCTGTGGGCCACCCACCTGCACCGACAGGATGGATCCGGCCCCGGCCCCGCTGCACTTCGTCCGCTCTGTCACAGAGAGCAACCTATTCCCGCCGGTCTGCGACGAGACCCGTGCGGCATCGGGACATCGAGGTCAGAGCAGTAGAGCCCGGGTCAATGAGGTCGGGCGCGCTGGCGCAGGTCCGGCCCGACCAGGCGCCGGGCGAGGACGTCCGTGCAGCATTGGCACCATTGATGGCGCAGTCCGCACTGGACCAGGCGCCGCATTGCGTATCCTGCGCAGCACCGTGCACCCCGATTCCGCCAGGGAGACGACCATCCGTCGCTTCGATCCGCACCCCAGCACGACCGCTGACACCTACTCCCGCGACCACGCGCCGATCGCGATCCTGGAGCCGGGGGAACGGATCGTCGTCCGCTCCCTGGATGCCTCCGGCTACCTGGAGCCACAGCGCCGGCCGGGCGACCAGCCGCCGCGGATGTTCGAGGTGCCGCGCGGGCACTGCCTGACCGGGCCGTTCGCCGTCCGCGGCGCCGAACCCGGGCAGTTGCTGGCTGTGACGGTGCACGACCTGCGTCCGGATCCGTGGGGCTGGACGGTGGCTGCGGCCGCCGACACTCCGGTGACCAAGCGGCTCGGGCTGGCCGGCGGACCGCCGGCTCATCTGTTGTGGACGGTGGATGCCGAGGCCGGCACCGCGGTCGAGACCCACGGTTTCCGCCGTGCCTTGGCCCCGTTCCTGGGGGTGACGGGGGTCGCGCCGGCCGAGGTGGGCGAGCACTCCACGATCCCGCCGCGGGCCGGGTCGGGCGGCAACATCGACTGCAAGGAGCTGGTGGCCTCGTCGACCCTCTATCTGCCGGTCGCGGTGCCCGGGGCGTTGCTCTACCTGGGCGACGGCCACGCAGCCCAGGGTGACGGTGAGGTCGGCGGGACGGCGATCGAATGTGCGATGACCACCGAACTGAGCGTCGACCTGGTCGAGGACCGTCCGATCGCCTCGGTGCACGCCGAGACCCCGGCCGGCCGGATCACCTTTGGTTTCGAGGCCGACCTCGATCAAGCGATGGGGGACGCGCTGGCGGCGATGATCGACTGGATGCAACAGCTCTACGACCTGGACCGGGCGAGCGCCCTCGCCCTGGCCAGCACGGTGGTCGATCTCAGGGTCACCCAGGTCGCCAACCAGACCTGGGGAGTGCACGCCGTCCTCCCGGACGAGGGCCTCGGCCGCCGCTGAATCAGACGCCGGCGTTGTAGTTGTTGGCGATCGTGGTGGCGGACAGCACACTCATCCACAAGGTGGCGTAGCCGAGCTGGCCGTTGAAGTAGTAGGTGGTCGGGGCGCCGGGCCAGCCACCGAGGTTGCCGTAGCCGATTCGCCAGTAGCCGGTGTTGTTCTCGGCGGTGTAGGAGCCGCTGAGGGGAGTGCCCACGGTCTTGCCGTCGACGTAGAGGTTGAGGCCGGTGGTGCTGTCGAAGGTGCCGACGGCCTGGTGCCAGGCGCCGTCGTTGTAGGCGGCGGTGGAGGTGACCGTCCGGGTGCCGCCGTTGTAGATCCCGAAGACGACGTTGCCGGAGGAGTTCAGGTAGAGGTGGCGGTCGTAGGAGCCGCCGGCCCCGGTCTTGGCGTTGTTGAGCCCGAGGAGGTAGCCGCCGGCGACGGTGGTGCGGAACCAGATCGATGAGGTGAAGGTCTGCGGACTGCTCTGGGCGGTGGGCGAGACGAGCAGGGTGTTGGTGCCGTTGAAGGTGGTGCTGCCGTCCTTGTCCCGGGTGCAGGCGTTGGCCCCGCTGTGGGCAGGAGTACCGGTGTAGGTGGCGGTGCGGGTGTTCCCCGACGTGTCGGCCGCGGTCGTCCCGATCGGGTTGTCGCTCAACGGGTAGAGGAAATATGGCGTCGGCGAGGTGGTGGCATAGGTCCAGGCGCAACTGTTGCCCACCGCGACCCCAGCGGTGTCGGTGGCGTTGGTGATGCGGACGCTGAACGCCGACCGGGTGCCCGGCGTGGCCGCTGCGGCCGCGCTCACGATCAGGGCCAGTAGCAGCGCCACGCTCAGCCAGATCCGAGACTGCCCGCTCCTTCGCCGACGTGCATCGGCCTTCATGCCGGCTCGGCTTCGACCGACGGGGTGGCGATGCCGATCGTCAGCGTCCACAACAACGGCAGCAGGCAGACGATGATGACGCCGACCAGCCACCAGCCGGTCAGGTGGGGGCTGCCGTCGATCATGATCGGCCTGCCCGCCGCCGAAACGTCCACCTGGACCGTGCCGGCCTGCCCGGAGACCAGGTCGACGTGGTGACCGGCAGCGCCGGTGATCCGGGTCGGGAACAGCCCGGTGGAGACCACTGTGGCCCTGACCGTGCCGGAGCTGTCGCTGATGGTGTTGACGACGACCGGATGCACGAAGGGACGCAGCAGCATGGTCGTGATCGCCACCAGCAGGCAGCTGCCCAGGATGCGGGCACTGGACCGCCATCTCAGCGGCACCCACAGGGCGGTGATCCCGGCCAACACGACGAGGCCGAGCAACATCGTCGGCAGGCCCCGTAACAGCCAGCCCAGACCGCGCCAGTGCCCGACCACCTCACCCACCAGCTCGGCCTGGGTCACCGGGTAGGGGTCGGGGGTGCCGTTGAGGTCGCCCTGCACCCGCAGGCTGCCGTCCGGATGGACGGCCGTGACCCGATGGGTGTAGAGCGACGGCAACTGCGGCGGCCGGTAGGTCACGATGTCGCCGACCTCGATCTGGGACAGGGATTGCGGCCGGGTCAGGATCAGACTCCCCACCGGCACCGCCCGGCCCATCGACGGGGTCTCGACGACCATCCACCGGCCCCCGCTCAACCGCCACCATCCGGCCACCGCGACCATGCCGACCACCACGACCGCGAGCAGGACCAGGACCAAGGTCGTGACGGTGCGACCGTCCGCCACACCAGTGGCCTGAGAAGGCTCAGCCATCTCGATCCCCGCGTCCGGGAGGTCGGCAGGTCGGGTGCTCAGGAGGTGAAGGTCCAGACCAGCGGCTGAGAGACGGCCAGCCCCTGGTAGGTGTTGCCGGCCGAGGCCGACAACGTGACGTCGAACCGGTAGGTGATGGTCGTTCCCGCCGCGACCGGTGCGGTCAGGGTCAACGGCCCACCGGTGGCCAGCGTGGTCATCGTCGAGGACGCGGGGCTGACCGTGGTCGTCGTCCCGCCGACCGTCTGCGAGATCACCACACCCATTTTTGCGCACAGGTCGGTCGCGCTGCCGGTCACGTTGCCCGACTGGGTGCACGCTCCCGGGGCCAGGGTGAACCCCGACACGATCGCCGTGCCGGTGTTCTTGATCGTCACCGTGGTCGAGACCGTCTGGCCCGGCACCATCGTGGTGCTGCCGCCGTACTTGTTGATGGTCGAGCAGGTGGCGCTGTTGTTGGTCACGTTGTTGCCCGTGCCGTCGGTGGACAGGCACGTCGTCGTCCCGGCCGAGTTCTGTTCCTGCATGATCACGGTGCCGGCTGCGGCGGTGTTGATGGAGTTCGTGATCGAGGCCGTGAACGCGGCCAACGACGACGTCATGGACAGCGCGAGCACCACGGTTCCGAGCAGACCGGTCACCACGGCGATTAGCGACAGCCGGCTGCGCGAGGTGAGGGAAGAGAGGGGAGAAGCAGACACGGGGGAGGCTCCTAAGCCACATGAACACCGAGCGATCACAGGGCCCCCGCAGACCGTTGGGTAAAAGATAGGGTGACCGGCTCAGTACGCCAAAAGTTCGAGGCAAAGAAGTCCTCAAGATTTCTGCAGTCGACCTGTCCTGGCCGGGCCGGTGAGGACCGGCCGTCGGCTGCCACGGGGGCAACTCGCTGACGCTAGGGTCGGTGAGTGGAGTTGAGCAGCCGGATGCCCGACCTGACCGGCTGGGAGACCTTCCTGGCGGTGGCCCGGACCGGCAGCATCAACGCGGCTGCCCAGGAACTGGGGATCAGTCAGCAGGCGACCTCGGCCCGGATGGCCGCGATCGAGGCCCAGACCGGGGTGCAGTTGCTGGTCCGCTCGGCCCGTGGTTCGCAGCTGACCCCGGCCGGGGTGGTGGCCGCCGAATGGGCCACCCGCGTCATCTCCGCCGCCGTCCAACTGGACCGCGGTCTGGCTACTCTGCGCGAGGACCGACAGAGCCGGTTGCAGCTCGCGGCCAGCCTGACGGTGGCCGAACTGCTGCTGCCGGGCTGGCTGGTCTCGCTCGACGCCGCCCGGCGATCGCAGGGCCGCCCCCACATCGAGGTCATGCTCGAGGCCACCAACAGTGTCAGCGTGATCACCGCCGTCCGCGACGGTGGGGCTGATCTGGGTTTCGTGGAGAGCCCGCGGGTGCCGCGGGACCTGCGTAGCACGATCGTGGCCCACGACGAGCTGGTGCTGGTGGCCCGACCGGACGACCGGTTGGCCCGGCGCAGCCGGCCGGTGACTGCGGCCGAGCTGGTCCGGACACCGCTGGTCGGTCGCGAGCCGGGCTCCGGCACCCGTGAGGCCCTGGTCGCCGCACTCCGGGCCGTCCTGGGCCGGGACACGCCGGAACCACCGATCGCGTTGTCGCTGAGTACGACCTCGGCCGTCCGGTCGGCGGTGTTGGCCGGTGCCGGCCCGGCCGCGTTGAGCGAGCTCGCGGTGAGCGAGGACGTCCGCACCGGCCGGTTGGCCCGGATCGACGTCGCCGATCTGGATCTGCGTCGGGCGTTGCGGGCGGTCTGGCTCGGACCGGCCAAGCCGCCGGCCGGAGCCGGCCGGGATCTGGTCGCCCACATCCAGGCCCAGCGTCGCTGACGTACCCCGTCCGGATCGGTCACAACCCGGAGTTGTAACCTGACAACCACGGCACGGCTACTGCCGGCAGCGGACCGACGGCATCGTGGTGAGCATGGCCATCACCACGGCGCGCGAGTCGCGCCCCGAACGCACTCCTGCTCCGCTGCCCGCCGATCCGGCGCCGGCCCGGCGCGCCTTCCTGCGTGATCTCGAGGGTCAGCCGGCGTTCGGCCAGATCGGCCCGAACTGGTTTGCCTCGGTGATGGGGACGGGGATCGTCGCGAACGCAGCGGCGACGCTGCCGGTACACGTCCCGGGCCTGATCGTCTTCGCCCGCGGCATCTGGCTGCTGGACGTCGTTCTGCTCGCCGTGGTGCTGTTCGCCACCCTGCTGCACTGGCTGCGGCACGGTGAGCGGGCCCGGTCCCATCTGGCCCATCCGGTGATGAGCCACTTCTACGGTGCGCCGGCGATGGGACTGATGACGGTCGGTGCGGGCGCGATGCTGGTCGGCCAGCCGCTGATCGGCACCCACGCCGCGGTGATCATGGACGCGGTGCTGTGGACGGCGGGCACCGCTCTCGGGTTGTGGACGGCGGTTGCCGTTCCCTACCGGGCTTTCACCAGCCACCAGGTGAGCGCCGATGCGGCGTTCGGCGGCTGGTTGATGCCGGTGGTGCCGCCGATGGTGAGTGCGGCCACCGGACCGCTGTTGTTGGCTCACCTGCCGAGCGGACAGGCGCGGACGACATTGCTGCTGGGGTGCTACGCGATGTTCGGTCTGACGTTGATGGCGAGCGTGGTGATGATCACCTTGATCTGGTCCCGGCTGGTCCACCACAAGGTGGGTGCGGCCGCGGCGGTGCCGACGTTGTGGATCGTGCTGGGCCCGCTCGGCCAGTCGATCACGGCGGCGCACAATCTGGGCGAGAACGCCCCGGGACTGTTGCCGGCACCGTACGGGACGGCCTTCCACGCCCTGGGCCTGGTCTACGGGGTGCCGATGTGGGGTTTCGCGATGTTGTGGGCGGCGCTCGCGATCGCGGTCACCGTCCGGACCGCTCGGCAGGGCCTGCCCTTCAGCCTGACCTGGTGGTCGTTCACCTTCCCGGTGGGCACCGTGGTGACCGGGACGTCGGGTCTGGCCGCGGCGACCGGGCTGGGTCTGTTCACCGGCGCGGCGGTGGTGTTCTACCTCGGCTTGCTGGTGGCCTGGGCCACGGTGTTCGTCCGGACCGGTCGGGGTGCCTGGACGGGACGCCTGCTGAAGGCGGTCTGATCTAGGGCCGCTCACTGGTGCACATGGGCTCGCTGGCCCTCCCGGTCGAAGATCATGATCAGCTCGGCCGGTCGCTCGATGGCACTCATCGCGTGCGGGGTCATGGTGGTGAACTCGGCCGCCTCGCCGGTCTCGACGACGACCTCGCGGTCGCCGAGCCAGAGCGTGACCCGGCCCTCGATCACCACGAACCAGTCGTGGCCGGGATGGACCCGCTGCTCCGGACGCGTTTTTCTCGGCTCGAGCCGAACCTTCATGGCCAGGGTGCGGCCGTCCGGGCGGCTCAACGGCCAGGTCGTGCTCGAACCGCTGCGCCGAGAGGTCGGTCGGATCACCACGTCGTCGTCCCCCGGCAGCTCGAACAGCACGTCCAGGCTGACCTGGAGGGCGTTGGCCAGCGGCACCAGGACGTCCAGGCCGAGGGTGCGCTTGCCGGTCTCGACCCGGCTGATCGTCGACGGGCTGAGATGCGTGCGCTCGGCCAGATCGTCGAGCGAATAGCCGAGTGTGGTGCGCAGGCTGCGCAGTCGGGAGCGGGCCAGCGCTTCCAGTTCGGTCACCGTGCTCATCGCTTCAGCATGGGCTTGTCTTGCGGATACTGCAAGCCATCTTTCGAGAACAGGATTGCTGTCCTAGGGTCGGTGGCATGGCTCCACACGCACACCAGGCCTCCGGGGACCACCCGGTACGGATCGTCGAACGACACTGCGACGTCGCGGTGGTCGGTGGCTCCGCCGCCGGTCTCGCCGCCGCTCTCCAGCTCGCCCGCCAGCGCCGGACGGTGATCGTGGTCGACGACGGCACCCCACGCAACGCGCCGGCCGAGCACCTGCACGGCTATCTCGGGCGAGACGGTGCGGCCCCCTCCGAACTGCTCGCGGTCGGTCGGGCCGAGGTGCGCAGCTACGGCGGTGAGGTGCTGACCGGCCGAGCCCTGGACGTCCGCCGCGAGAACGACCGGTTCGTGGTCGAGCTCAGCGGCGGCCATCGTCTGGTCGCCCGCCGGGTGCTGGCGGCCACCGGTCTCGTCGACGAGCTGCCGGCCGTCGACGGTCTGGCCGAACGATGGGGCAAGGACGTGATCGCGATGCCCGTTCTGCCACGGGTTCGAGGTCCGTGACCAGCGGTTGGTGCAGATCGTCATCCATCCGCTGGGGTTGCACCCGACGGTGCTGTTGCGTCATCTGACCCCGAACCTGACGGTGGTGCTGCACGAGGATGCCGGCATCGACGACGAGGCGGTCGCCCCGCTGGTTGCGGCCGGTGTGCCGGTCGTCCGGGACCGGGTCGCCCGGATCGCGACCGCTGCGGACGGATCGCTCCGCGCGGTCGAGTTGGCCGCCGGCCGGTCGCTGGACGCGGACGCCGTCCTGGTCGGCACCCGGTTCCGGGCCCGGCTCGAGGCCTTCGCCGGCGTCGGGGTCCGGGCGACGGCCCATCCGAGCGGGATGGGGGAGGCACTCGAGGTCGACCCGACCGGCCAGACCCAGGTGCCCGGTATCTACGCGGCCGGCAATTTGAGCGACCCGAGCATGCAGTTGCTGCCGGCGGCCGCCCACGGCAGCCGGGTCGGCGCGATGATCGCGTTCAGCCTGGCCGCGGACGACCTGCAGGACCGGCAGCGTCCCTCCGGTGAGCAGGCCGACTGGGAGCAGCGCTACGGCGGACCGGACGCGGTCTGGAGTGCCAACCCGAACGGCACGTTCGTCGCCGAGGTCGCCGACCTGACGCCGGGCCGGGCCCTCGACGTCGGGGCGGGCGAGGGGGCCGACGCGCTCTGGTTGGCCGAGCGGGGCTGGCGGGTCAGCGCCGCCGACATCTCGGTGAACGCGTTGCGCCGGATCGGGGCCGAGGCCGACCGGCGTGGGCTGCGGGTCGAGTCGCTGGCCGGCGACGCCAACGCCCCCGGTGCGTTCCCGGCCGCGGGTTATGACCTGGTTTCCCTGCAGTACGGCTCGTTCCTGCGTACGCCGGACCGGCGCGGGCTGCGCAACCTGGTGGCGGCGGTGGCCCCGGGCGGGACGTTGCTGGTGGTCAGCCACGACCTCGCCGCGATGCACGAGCCAATCGACCCGGCCGTCGAGACCCGGATGTTCGACCCGGGCGCCTACGTCGGCGTCGACGAGATCGTCGCCGCGCTCGAGGCCGATCCGGACTGGAGGATCGAGGTGCACGAGACCCGCGAGCGGCCGGCTGGTGCCGCCTCCACCCATCACGTGCACGACGTGGTGCTGCGGGCCCACCGGTCGGCCGGCTGAGGCCGCCCCGTCTTCGCGGCCAGCACGGACGGTGTGTGCTGGTGCTCTCGGCAGGTCGATGACGAGAAGGGTGGGGCGGTGAAATCCGCGACACCGACGGGTGGCCGGTCGATCGGGTCGGTGTTGTCGCTCGGCTCGGTGTTGTCGATCGGTTCGGTCGGTTCGATGCTGTTCATCGGTTCCGTCGGCGCATTCGGGTCGGTGTTCGGGGTGGCCGTCCTGCCGATCGCCCGACGCACACTCCGACGCACACGATCGACCGACCAGGGCTAGGACTTTTTACGACTGGCCATGACCATCATCACGCTCGTGATCGTGGTTGCGGTCTTCACCGTCACGGTCAAGCCGGAACGGGTCTTCATGCGCGAAGTTCTCGCACCCGAGGTCGATTCAGGTCTGATCACCGTCGAGGAGGCCGACACCCTGGCCGGAGACCGGAAGGCGCGTCGCGCCTACCGGCGTGCGTCGGGGGACAAGACCACCCGCCGCTGGCTGCTCAGCGCCGTCCACGACCTCGCCGACGAACTCGCTCGCGCCGACGGCGCCGGCACCAGCCGGGTCCGGTACGCCCGGCAGGAGGCCACCAGGCTGCGAACCGGCGGACCCTGGCCGGCACCCGAGCCCGGGGACTAGGAGGTGAGGGCGGCGATCAGCTGTGCCTTGGGCTTGTTGGACATCCCGCTGATCCCACGGACACGGGCCTCTTCCCGCAGCTGGACAACCGTCCAGCTCTCGTCGACGTCCGGGGCCGGCTCGGTCTCGGTGCCGGCGTGGCTTTCCTCGCTCACTGTCTCATCGGGCGCGACGACATCCTCGGGCGCGACAACGTCCTCGGGCGCGACAACGTCCTCGGGCGCGACAACGTCCTCGAGTGCGACAACGTCCTCGAGTGCGACAACGCCATCGCTCGCGATCACGTCCTCCAGCTGGGTCGGGCGTTCCGGGGCTTGGGCGGGCGCCTTCGCGGCGGCCCGTGCCTGGTCGAGCTTGCGGGTCAGCTTGTCGATCCGGGCCTCGGAGCGGGTCGCCGCCGCGTGCCGGGTCTCGGCCTCCTTGCGGAACTGCTGAGCCCGGCCGGTCGCCTTCTCCAGCTTGGTCTGGCTCTTCTTCAGCGCGTTCCGGGTACTGGCCAGGGACTTCTTCAGCTCCTGGTTCGCGGCCTTCAGGTCGTCGATCGTCTTGGACTTCTTCTTAACCATGGGGCTCATCTCGTTCGGTAGGTGGCAGTAAGGCGTCGTCGGCTCGTTCGTCGGTCCCGACGCTAGTGCATCCCGGACCGTTGTCGAGCCGGGTGTCACCCGGCCTTTACCGGCCCGCCCGGTCGGGACCTGTTGGCATTGGCCTAGTCGTCGTCACTGACCGGTTCGAGCCAGTCGGTGGCGTCCCCGGCCTCGGTGTTCGGCGGCGACATCGATCAGGGCGGCACCTCTCGGTTGGTGGTCGGGCACGTCCGGTTCACCCCGGGAGCCCGGGTTCAGGTAGACGTCGCCGGTGAAGTTGTCTGCCGGGGTCTTCGCGCTGCCTGCCACCGGGTGGTGATCCATGATCCTCCTCGAGTGGTCGACCATCGAGCTCGGCCGACGTGGCGGCGTCTCGCTCTGGAACCAGGTAACACCAGGGTCTCCCCGTCTCCCGATCCGGTACGTAGCTTCGGTCAGATCGAACCAGAGCAGCACTCACACCGGAGGCTTCCTGAGGCCGAACGAACGCGCCCGCGCTGACCACGACGAGCTCCTCCCCGACCAGGTCTTGACCCTGGCCGAGACCGACCCCGAGGTGATCGACTACTTCGGGGACTCCGCCTTCGGCGCGGTCGTCGGGCACGGCGACCTCGATCAGCGGCCCCGGTTGTTGGTGCAACGGGCCGGGCTGATCGGCGGCCAGGCTCTGAGCGAGTACACGATCATGGCCGGGGCGTTACGCGTCGGGCTCAGCCCGACCGAGATCAGGGAGACCGTCTATCAGGCGGTGCCCTATCTCGGGATGGGGAAGATCCACGACTTCCTGCACGCCACCAACACCCTGTTCACCGAGCAGGGGATCGACTTGCCGATGCCGCCGCAGTCGACCACCACGCCCGATGACCGGCACGAGAAAGGTCTGGCGGTGCAGAAGCAGACCTTCGGCGCCCAACAGGTCGACTTGATGGATGAGGGGTGATCCGGATGAACTGCATCTGCCGCCACATCAAGGGCAACCTCAACGTCGGCAACGACCGGGATCGGCTGATCGAGGTGGTGACGCAGTTGCTGCCCTACATCGACTACTACCCCCGCACCCTGAACGCGATCGCCGCGATCGATGAGGCCGCACCGACGGACGCGGATTGAGCTGATTCGACCTGATCTACCCCGGCAGCCACCGTCGGGTCAGGGCGTCCGAGCCGCGGGCCAGCATCGTGACGTCGGCGTCGACCAGCACGAACGAGGCACCGGCGTCTAGGTAGGCCTGCGCGGCCCCGGGCTCGAAGGCGTTCACCCCGGCCGGCTTGCCGACGGCGCGGGCCGCGTCGAAGGCCCGTCGCACGGCGGCGGTGACGTCGGGATGGGTCTGCTGCCCGAGCAGACCGAGCGAGCCGGACAGGTCCGCCGGCCCGAGGAAGATGCCGTCGATCCCTTCCACCGTAGCGATCTCGCCCGCCTGCTCGACCGCCAGCGGCGCTCTCGACCTGGACAACGAGGCTGATCGAGCGATCTGCCTGCTCGAGGTAGTCCGGCACCCGGTTCCAGCGGGACGACCGGGCCAGGGCCGAGCCGACACCGCGGATGCCGGCCGGCGGGTAGCGGACCGCAGCCACCACCGCAGCCGCCTCCGCTGCCGAGCCGATCATCGGCACCACCAGGCTCTGGGCGCCGAGATCCAGCACCTGCTTGATGATCACCGGATCAGCGACCGGCACCCGGACCACTGGCGTGATCGGGTAGGTCGCGACCGCCTGCAGCTGGGCCAGCACCGAGTCCAGGGTGTTGGGTGAATGCTCCATGTCGATCATGAGCAGGTCGAGGCCGCTGCCGGCGCAGATCTCGGCCACCAGCGGGCTGCCCGAGCACACCCACATCCCGGCCAGCGGGCGGTCGGTCTCGGCCAGTCGGTCGGCGAAGGTCGGGCTCAGACGAATCGGCACGACAGGAGCCTCTCGATCCGGTCAGCTGTGATCAGGCCAGCACACCACAGGACGCGAGGGCGGCACGCAGCAGAGCTCCGCGACCACCTTCCAGGTCGCCGCAGACCGCTTCGGAGGCCGCTTCGGCCGGGCTCAGCCAGGTCAGCTCGAGGGCGTCCTGGCGTGGGCTGCAGGTGCCGGTGACGGGGATCACGAAGGCCAGCGCGACCGCGTGCTGTCGTTCGTCGGTGTACGGGCTCACCCCGGGCAGTGGGAAGTACTCCGCCACCGAGAACGGGACCAGTGACGGCGGCAACTGCGGGAAGGCCATCGGGCCCAGGTCCTTCTCCAGGTGCCGGGTCAGCGCGTCCCGCAGTGTCTCGCCGTAGAGCACCCGGCCCGAGACGAGGGTGCGGGTGATCTCGCCCACCGCATTGGCCCGGAGCAGCACCCCGACCTGGTCGAGCCGGCCCTGGCCGTCCAGCCGGACGGGGACGGCCTCGACGTAGAGGATCGGCAGCCGGCCGCGGGCCTGGGCGAGTTCGAGATCGTCCAGCCAACCGAGCGGGGTCGAGGCGGGCTCGTTCTCCTCGCCCGGCTCGGGCGGTTGGTCAGGTGTCCGCAACGGCATGGGTCGAAGCCTAGTGTCGCCGGCCCGCGAGATCGGGCTCAGCTCTGCTGCCGGATGGCGCGGGGCGACAGGCCGGTGACGATCCGGCAGGCCTTGTTGAACGCCTGCAGGTCGCTGAATCCGGTGCTCGCGGCGATGGCGCCGACGGTCATGGTGCTGCTGGCCAGCAGCCTGCGGGCCCGCTCGACCCGTCTCCGCCGGACATAACCGACGACCGTCTCGCCGGCCTCGGCGGCGAACACCCGGCGCAGGTGGTTCGGTGAGATCCCCACCTCGGCGGCGATCCGGGGCACGCTCAACGGCTCGGGCAGGGTCGACTCGACGAACGCCATCGCCACCGCCAGGTGTTCACGGGCCGGCCGGGCAAGGGTGGTGTGAGGCAACGCGTCGAGGTGGAGCAACGCAGCCCACAGGTTGGCCCGGGTCCGGGTCGGACGGGTCGTCGAGGCGGCGATGGCCGAGGTCATCAGGTCGTCGATGACCGGCAGGTCGGCGCCCGGCGACATGATCATCCGCAGTCCGTCGCCGGGGCGGTCCACCGGGGCCCGGGTCCGACCGAGCCTGCGGGCGCGCAGATGGGCGAACAGGTGGCTGGACGGGCCCCGGTAGCGGTAACGGATCAGAGGCGTCGGGCGGGACGAGGGAGACCGTGCCGGGAGCGATCGCCTGGCTGACGCCGTCGACCTCGAGTTCGGCGTGGTAGCCGTAGAGGTGCAGCGACCAGAGCTGGGGCAGTCGGAACTCGTCCTCGAGCCGGAGAACCCCGTGCGTGCCCCGGCCCTGGTTGACCACCTGCGGCGGCGTCGAGAGGTCCATCGGCACGGGCGCCGCCGACAGCGGGTTGTCGATTCCCATGAGCGAATTGAACCAGCACAGGGCGGTTTCGGCCCATCCCGACGATGATCCGTCCCGCTAACCTGTTGGGACACGACCGGTTGCGGGGAAAGCGCAGAAGGTCAATCTCAAGGCCTATTCCCGACCGCGGAGGCGGGCTCGGGGCGGAAGGAGGCGGCGCCGATGAGCCCGCTGGTCGATCGCAAGCACTTGTTGAGCTCGGTGGAAATGGCCCACTTCGTCGCCCACGGCAGCATCGCCTTCGAGGGGCTGGTCCCGGCCGGTCTGAACGAGCGGGCCGTCGACGTGCTGGACGCCGGTATCCCCGGCCGGCCCTACGGCAGTCCGCTCGACGAGGTGTTCCCGAGGGGCAGTTTCGTCCGTGAACTGCTCGACCTGCCCACGGTGGCCGGAGCGGTCCAGAGCCTGGTCGGGCCCGACCCCCGGATCGACCACCACGCAGTGCACGTCCGACCGCCGCACGGCGGTGAGGCGCAGAACATGCACGGTGACGCCATCCTGGACACCCGGACCGACGCCTTCGACGTGCAGTTGATGTACTACCCGCGCGACGTCACCCTCGATCAGGGCGGCACCCTCAGCGTGCCGGGGACGCATCTGCGCAAGATCAACCAGACCGGCATCGGCCGCTACCAGAATCTGGCCGGCCAGACGCGGCTGGTGTGCCCGGCCGGCACCGTCGTCTTCCTCCACCACGGCATCTGGCACGGCGGGCGCCGCAACGACTCCGACCAGCCGCGCTACATGTTCAAGATCCGGTTCAATCCCACGGTCCGGCAGCTGCGGCTGTGGAACACCGACGACATCGACGCTCCGGACGTGGCGGCCGAACTCACCACGAGCTTCGGGTGGACCTCGGCCAACGAAGGCCGACTCGAGTTGGTCAACCGGGCGAAGCTGTGGCGGATCCTGACCGGCGACCAGCTCTTCGACATCGACTACTACCTGACCCGCGAGCAACTGCGTCCACAGTTCGTCGCTCCCGGTGCGAGCGACGTCCGGCTCGGCTCGGCTCGGGCCTCGTCCGGCTGGGGCGTCTGATCACCGACCCGGGCGTCGGCGTCGGGTGAGGAAACACTGGTGAGGAAGGAAAAATCATGACCATCTCCGTCGAAGAGTCCTTTTCGACTCCGCCGATCGATCCGCAGCTGAGACAACAGCTGCTGATCCTCTATCTCGGGACGTCGGCCCTGGATTCCGACGTGATCGGCTGGAGCCGTTACGACGGCACCGGCCGGTCCCGGCCGACGATGGGCGACAGTGACGAGGCGCCCTACGGCACCGGGCTGGACGCGCTGATCGACGGCTGGCGGTTGATCCAGATGTCCCAGCTGACCGCGCACCAACCCGGGCACGAGTACGACGTCGCCTATCTGCCCTACGAGTTCCTGTTCGAGCGGTTGGTGGCGACCAGCCGCTAGCGCAGCGTGGCCTCGGCGAGACGTCAGCCGCTGTGCTGACGTTTCTCACTCGCCGAGCGCCAGGCGCTGAAGGAGCGGAGCGGGGCTCGGCCGGGGCGGCGCAACCACGGCCAGGGGTGGGTCTCGACCGGGTCGAGCCGCCGGGCGATCCGGGCCCAGCCCGGCACGGGGGCATAGGTCGCGGCCAGGCGCCGGCCGCGGAGCTCGGCGGCGGGGGCGCCACGGCGGACCTCCAGCGGCCGCAGGGTGGCCAGCTCGGCCAGCGTCTCGGCCAGGAACACCAGCCGCTTGGCCGACAGCCGCAACCTCGACAGCAGCGGCTCGTCGAAGACGAACACGGCCGGCCGGGCCGGATCGGCAGCCAGGGCGGGGTCGCCGACGCCCAACGACTCTGCGGTCAGCCAGACCAGCTCCGCTCCGCCGCCGATCACCTGGGCGGGGCCGGCCTGGGTCTCGCCGGGCCCGAGGTCGACGCCGGACTCGGCCCTCGGGCCGACGGCGGCGTCCGGCCAGGACTCGATCGGGCAGTTCGACTTCAGGGGGCAGCGGCGGCACAGCTGTGGCGCCCGCTTCTGGACCTGCCAACGGCTGAACCCGTAGGCCTTGCCGCTGCCGGTGCCGATCGTCCACTGCCAGCCCAGCCGGTTCGCCGCCCGGGATCCGTCCAGCAGATGGGCGAACATCTCCTGCTCGCCGCGCCGCCAGTCGGCGCCGGCCCGGACAGCCCACTGCGAGGCCAGCCACATCCGGGTCTGGTTCACCACCCAGCCGTCGGTGTGCAGTTCGGTGGTGACGGCGTCCATGCAGGCCATCTCGGCGGGCCACGGGTCGCCCGACCAGCCGGTGCCGTGCGGTTGTTCTCGCCGCAGCGGAGCGCCGAGAGCGGCGCCGGTCCGGGCGTAGAGGTGCCGGGCGTACTCGGCCCACAGCAGCTCGTCGCGGTAGCGCTTACGGTCCTGGGCCGGCGCGTCGGCCACCGCGTCCCAGACCTGGCCCAGGCTCAGCAGTCCGTGGCGCAGGTAGGGCGACATCCGGCTCGCTCCGCGGCCGGAGGCGGGCAGCACCACGCTGCGTCGGCGTGCGTACCCGCTGATGTCGAGGCCCGCCAGGGCGGCGTCGGCCGCCGATTGGCCGCCGGCGAAACCGCCGGCCGCCACCCCGTCCGGGCCCTCGAGGCAGAGGTCACCGAGTTCGGTCGACACCCAGCCCAACAGCTGGTCGCGATCGGTGGGTGGAGTGGAGAGGACGGGCATGTGGGCCAGTCTGCGTCAGGCCACCGACAAAAACGGCTACCCGGTCAGCGGTGCGGGATCAGACCGGGGACGAGCGTCGGGCCGGCAGCCCCCGTTCAGTCGAACCGGATCTCCCGACCCTGCGCGGCCGAGGCGTAGATCCCGTCCAGGATGCGCTGGATCTCGGACCCGTGCCAGGCCGGCGCGACGACCTCGGTCTCACCCAGCGCGGCGGCGACGAAGTTGTCGATCTCGGTGTCGAACCCGTCGACGATGTCGAAGGTCGGCGAGCTGATCTGCGGGGTGATGTTCAACACCGTGTCCAGCTTCTCGGTGACGATGGACAGCTCGGGCTCCAGCTCGGCGCCGCCCTTGTCGCCGAACACCTCGACGGTGAGCTCGTCGGACTTCACGTGCAGGGAGTAGGAGACGTCGACCAGCAGCGAGGCACCGTTCTCGAACCGGACCATCGCGTTGGCCAGATCCTCGACGTCGTTGAGATCGGGGTCGTAGTCGCTGACCACCCAGCGGGGCAGCGTGGTGATGTTGGAGCGGTTGCCCAACTTCTCGTAGGTGTTGCCACTGACCGCGACGACCTTGGGGCTGCCCATCAGATACCAGGCCAGATCGATCACGTGGACGCCGATGTCGATCACCGGACCGCCGCCGGAGACCGCCTTGTTGGCGAACCAGCCGCCCGGGTTACCGACCCGCCGGATCGCCCGGGCCCGGGCGTAATAGATCTCGCCCAGTTCGCCGGCATCGATGAACTGCTTGAGGATCCGCGCATTGGCCGAGTGCCGGCGGACGAATCCCACCTGCAGCACGGTGTCCGCCTTCTCGGCGGCCTGGCGCACCTGATCGGCCTGCTCCCAGCTCTTGCTCATCGGCTTCTCGACCAGCACGTGCTTCCCGGCCTCGAGAGCTGCGATGGCCAACTCGGCGTGGGTGTCGTTCCAGGTGCAGATGCTGACCGCCTCGACGGCCGGATCGGCCAGCAGGCTCGCTGCGTCGGGGTAGTGATTGGTCGCACCCCACTGCTCGGCGACGGCCTTGGCCCGGTCGTCCTTGATATCGGCGATGGCGACCACCTCGACCCGCGGATTCTTGGCGTACGACTTCAGATGCAGACCGGCGATGCTGCCGGCGCCGATCACGCCGATCTTGAGGGTGCTCACGAGATTCTCCTTGGTAGCGTGGAATGTGGGGTGGTGCGCTGGGTGTGGGTCAGACCGAGGCGAGGATGCGTCGGGCGTTGGCCAGGCCGCGGGTGCAGCCGAGCAGGCAGTCCTCGTGACCCTCGAACTCGATGCTGACGAAACCGTCGTAGCCCGAGGCCTTCACCGCGGCGAGCACGGTGGGCATGTCGATGTCGCCCTCGCCGACGATGGCGCCCCGCATCGGCTTGCCCGACCGGCTGGCGAACCAACCGTCCGGGGCCGGGTAGCCCTGCGGTCTGACGTAGAAGTCCTTGAGGTGGACGATCATGGCGTACGGCAGGTTGGCCGGCACCGCACTGGTCGGATCCTCGTCCACACAGAGAAAGTTGCCGATGTCGAGGGTGGTCCTGAAGTTCTCCCGGTCGACGGCCTGGACGATCCGGCGGACCCGGTCGCTGCTCTGGACGAAGAAGCCGTGGTTCTCGCAACTGGTGGTGATCTGCTTGCTCGCGGCGTGGTCGGCGATCTGCCGGCAGGCCCCGACGATCTGGTCGAAGGCCGCCTCGAACACCGGGGTGTCGTCACCCGGAACGACACCGTGGGCGACGACGTCGTGACGCATCAGCCGGATGCCCAGCCGGTCGGCGAGGTCGACGAGCGCCTGCACCCGTTGGATCTCCGCCTCGACCCTCGCCGGGTCGGGGTGGTCGAAGGCCGCCCCCACGGCCAGGTTGGACAAGACCACGCCCTTCTTCCCGGCGTGACTGCGGACCGCGTCGACGAAATCGGGACTGGACTCCAGGTTGGGGATCGGTGCGTCCGGGCCGTCGTAGATCGCCGCGAGCTCGAGATGCTCGCCCTCGCTCTCGGCGACCCAGTCGATCACGTCGAACAGGTTCATCCGGCCGTCGGCGAGGCGTTGGTGGAAGCTGTAGGAGCTGAAGCCGAACTTCACGGAGAAGCCTTTCGGGACGGAGCCGGGCGCCAAGAACTGGTCTAGGCCAAATCTAATGGATCGGTGGCCGGCGCGCGAGCGACGCCGGTCCGACGAAACCGGGCCGGCTGGGCGTAGCCCCGATCTGGTTCCACCGATCCGGGCCGGGATCTCGGCAGCCACGATCAGCTTTCGTCGGTGACGGCGCGGCGGCCCATCACGGTGGCGAAGATCGCGCCGGACAGGTTGTGCCAGACCGAGAAGACCGCCGCCGGCAGTGCGGCCAGTGGCGAGAAGTAGCTGGTGGCCAACGACGCGGCCAGCCCAGAGTTCTGCATCCCGACCTCGACCGCCATCGCCCGCCGGGCCCGTTGGTCCAGGCGCCCGGCCCAGGCGGCCAGGTAGCCGAGCAGCAGCCCGAAACCGTTGTGCAGAACGACGGCGAGCAACACCACCAGGCCGGCGGAGACGATGGCGGATGCGCTGCCGGCGACCACCGCGGCCACGATCACGGCGATCGCCACCGTGGAGAGCCAGGGGAAGACCGGCGCGACCCGTTGGATCCGGTCCCGCAGCAGCAGCCGGACGACCACGCCCAGGACGATCGGGACCAGCACGGTCTGCAGGATCGAGACGACCATGGCCCCGGCCTGCACCTGCAACAGGGTGCCGGCCAGCAACAGGGTCAGCAACGGGGTCAGCAGTGGTGCCAGCACGGTCGAGACGGTGGTGACCGAGACCGACAGCGCGACGTCGCCGCGGGCCAGATAGGCGACGACGTTGGAGGCCGTGCCACTCGGCGCGCAGCCGACCAAAATCACCCCGGCCGCCAACTCGGGCGGCAGACCGAGCAGATGGGCGATCGTCCAGCCGCTCAGCGGCATGATCACGTAGTGGGCGCACAGCCCGACGGCCACCGCCCACGGTCGTCTGGCGATCCGGCGGAAGTCCGGGGTGGCCAGGGTCAGGCCCATGCAGAACATCACGAAGCCCAGCAGGTAGGGCACCACCGAGCTGAGCGGCTTCAGCTGGCCCGGGATCAGGAACCCGACGATCCCGGCGAGCAGTACCAACAGCGGGAAGATCGTCACCGCGATCCGGGCGGCCCGTCCCTCGGCGTCCGCAGCCGTGGCCGGAGGTCTGGTCTCTTGCGTCGTCTCTGGTGGCACTCGGCCACCCTGTCACCGCCCGCCGGTCGGACCGGGATCGGGGGCGCGCAAAATAGCGGCATGAACACCGAACAACTGGACCGTATCCGCGCCGGGCAGGGCTTCTTCGCCGCGTTGGACCAGAGCGGTGGCAGCACCCCGAAGGCGCTGGCCGCCTACGGCATCGACGAGGACCGCTACGCCGACGAGGACGAGATGTTCGACCTGGTGCACGAGATGCGGACCAGGGTGATCACCGATCCCGCCTTCGACGGACGCCGGATCCTGGCCGCGATCTTGTTCTCCCAGACGATGGAACGCCAGATCGAGGGGGTGCCCACCGGGCGGTATCTGTGGCAGACCAAGCAGGTGGTGCCGATCCTCAAGGTCGACCTGGGGCTGGCCGACGAGGCCGACGGCGTGCAGTTGATGAAGCCCATCGACACCCTGGACGAGCTGATCGCGGGCGCCCAACAGCACGAGATGTTCGCCACCAAGATGCGCTCGGTGATCAAGCACGCCGACGACGCCGGGGTGGCCGCCGTGGTCGACCAGCAGTTCGCCTACGCCCGCCGGATCGCCGCCGCCGGACTGGTGCCGATCCTCGAGCCCGAGGTCAGTGTGGACAGCCCGGACAAGGCGGCGGCCGAGGATCTGCTGCACGACCGGATCGCGGAATCCCTGCTCTCGTTGGATTCCGAGGCGTTGATCATGCTCAAACTCTCGATCCCCGATCAGCCGGGTCGCTACGCCGATCTGCTCGCCGACGACCACGTCGTCCAGGTGGTGGCGTTGTCCGGCGGCTACAGCCGGCAGGAGGCGTGCGAGCGGCTGAGCCGGGAGCCGGCCATGATCGCCAGCTTCTCCCGCGCGTTGTTGGAGGATCTGTCCGACCAGCAGTCCGACACCGAGTTCGGTGCTCAGCTGGAGCGTTCGGTGGCCGCGATCTACCAGGCCTCGGTCGACAAGGACGCCTGAGCCCCGCTCACAGACAACTCATAGCCTGACCATGGGTGAGGCACGGCGCCCGGCGGTTCAGTAGTCCCATGACCACACCGAGTACCCCGTCACCCGAGCCCGAGAACAGCGCCCAGCCGGACTTCACCCAGCCGGACTTCACCCAGCCGGATGACGCCCGGCCGAATGGCGGCCAGCCTGACCCGCGGGTGACGTACCCGTATCGGGACTCGTACTCCCAGGCGTACGCGCAGCAGGCGTTCGCTGCGACGACGACCAGGACGACCCGGTCCGCTCAGACCCGGCGCACGGTGGCGATCGTGGCGGCGGGCACCCTGCTGACCGGTGTGGTCGGCTGGGGTGCGCTGGGCGCCACCCGCTGGGTCGCCGCGTCCCAGCAGGTGACCGGGTCGACCAGCACCACCCAGGTGCAGGGCGGCTCCGGTCAGGGCGGCCTCGATCAGGGTGGCTCCGGTCAGAGCGGCACCGGCGGGAGCTACGGCGGCTACGGTCAAGGCAGCTCGGGCGGCTACGGAAGGCGGCTCGGGCGGCTCGGGCGGCTACGGCCAGGGTTCGACCAGCGGCCAGAGCGGCAGCGGGACGACCGCCACCGCGAAGCAGAGCACCGGGGTGGCCATCATCGACACCGTGCTCAGCAACGGCGAGGCCGCCGGCACCGGCATCGTGCTGAGCGCGAACGGGGAGATCCTCACCAACTATCACGTGGTCGAGCAGTCCACCTCGATCAAGGTCACCATCGCCAGCACCGGCAAGACCTACGTCGCCACCGTGGTCGGTGACGACCCCACCAAGGACGTCGCACTGCTGCAGCTCACCCAGGCCAGCGGCCTGGCGGTCGCGACCCTCGACGACGACCCGGTGACGGTCGGCGCCAAGGTCACCGCGGTCGGCAACGCCGGCGGCACCGGCACCCTGACCGCGGCCACCGGCACCATCACCGGGTTGTCGAAGTCGATCACCACCCAGGCCGAGGCCAGCGCCGAGAGCGAGAACCTGACCGGTCTGCTGGAGACCGATGCCGGGATCGTCGCCGGTGACTCCGGCGGACCCCTGCTGGACTCCGAGGGTGAGGTGACCGGTATCGACACCGCGGCCTCCAGCGGCGGGCAGGCCGACGGCTACGCGATCCCGATCGCCTCGGCCCTGACCATCGTGCAACAGATCCAGAGCGGCGAGGAGACCGCGCAGGTCCGGATCGGCCCGGCCGCCTTCCTCGGCGTCCAGGTGGCCGACAGCACGCAGACCGGCGGATCCCGTTACGGCAACGGGTACGGCGCCGGGGCGTCCGGGGCATCGACCTCCGGGGCGACGGTGGCCGGCGTGGTCGACGGCGGGGCTGCGGCCCAGGCGGGTCTGAGTGAGGGGGACGTGATCACGAAGGTGGGCTCCGCCCGGATCTCCACCGCCGACGAGCTGACCACCGCGCTCGCCGCCAACGAGCCGGGCGACCAGGTCAGGATCACCTGGACCACCACCGACGGCCAGACCGAGTCGGCCACGGTGACCCTGGGCAGCAGCCCGATCAACTGACCACGCTGAACGGAACCGCCTCCTCCGGCGGCACGGCGGCCCGGTCGGTCAGGACGGAGGACACCCGGGCCCACGCTTTCGGGTGCCGCCTGCGGAACCGCTCGATCTCCGGCAGCTCCAGTCGGGTCGGCCGGTCCAGCTCCATCAACACCTCCCAGAGCGCGTCCAGGTTCGCCCCGAACCAGTCCGGCAGATCCAGGGCCCGGGAAAGCTCACCGTAGAAGGAATCCAGGTCGTGCACGCCTTCGAGCCGGACGACCCGCCAGTCCTGGTCGGGGGTGGTCACGAGTCGACCCGGACCCGGCGGAACGAGTCGTAGTGGTCGTCGCTGTAGAAGAACTCGAGACCGTGACCGACGGTGGCCCCGCTGGCGCCGCCGGTGACGATCCGCCGGGCGCCTCGATCACTCGAACCCGGGGTCAGCACGGTGTACTCGTGGTACCAGCCGCTCTTCTCCTGCGGCAGCAGGCCTTCCCGGTTGCCGAACACGATCCCGTCGCGGGAGTAGGGGTACGGCCCGCCGGCCTCGATCAGAGCCACGGTCTGCTGCGCCTGGCTCGGCAGTGCCGCCAACCCCACCCAGCGCAGTCCGGTCTCCGGGTCCACCGAACTCGAGCCGGTGGCCCGCGCCGCGGGGGACGAAGGGGACGCGGTAAGACTGTCGTCCGAGGCCGCACCCGGCCAGAAGAACCAGGCGGCCAGCACGACCAGCACCACGACGACGCCGCCGATCCAGCCCGGCCGCACAGTCGGTTTCCCGTTGCTCATCGGGAATTCCCCTCATCGACGTCGAGCAGGTAGGGGATCGTCTGCGGTCCCTCGGGCAGCACACAACAGCGGGCCCCGGGACCGGCTTCGGCCAGGGCCTCCCTGACCGCCGACCCGATGTCCGGTACGGCGTCCAGGTGGGCGGCGGCCAGTTCTTCCGGGCTCAGGCCCGAGCAGTGGACGCCGACCCTGGCCGCCGACTGGACCCTGGCCTGGATCTGCACCTGCCACTGGTCCGGCACGGTCTGTTCCCGGGCCGCGATCCGGTCGGCCAGCTCGGCCGGGGATCCGGCACTGCGCAGCACCTCGACGTAGGAGCCGTGGTCGGGGAACCCGTCGGCGCACTCGGCGGCGACGATCAGCCGCCCGCCGGGGGAGAGCACACTGGCCCCGGCCGACATCCCTTTCACCGCCTGGTAGAGATTCTGGTCCAACGGATGACCGGAGTTGGTGGTGAGAACCACCTCGAACGGTGCTTCGACCGCCACCATCGACAGTTGCCTGGCCCGGGCGCAGGCGGCCGCGTGCATGGCCGCCAGGTCACCGCCGAACGCTTCGACGATCTGTTGATCACGGTTCAGGACGACGTCGACGGAGAAGTCGCAGCCCGTTGCGGCGGCGATCGCCCGCACGTCGTCGTGCACCGGATTGCCCTCGATCACGCCCCAGGTGGCGCGCGGATCGGCGATCCGGGCCGCGTCGTGCAGCACCAGGACGGTCTCCAGCCCGGCCAGACCCGGCGCGATCATCTTCGGCCCACCACTGAATCCGGCGAAGAAGTGCGGCTCGACGAACCCGGTGGTGATCCGCAGGTCGGCCTCGACCCAGCGCCGGTCGAGCCAGACCGGGACGTCGGCCCCGGCCCGCCCGCAGAAGACGAGTTGATCGGCGTCCCGGGCGTCGTGGTTGACCACCCGGACCCGGCCGATCACGTCCGGGCCGAGCATGTCGGCCAGCTCCGTTTCGGTGTTGCCGCGGTGGGTGCCGGTGGCGATCAACACGGTCACCCGGGCCAGGTCGATCAGCTGCTCCAGTTCGTCCAGCAGCACCGGCAGCATCACCCGCCGCGGTTGCGCCCTGGTGCCGTCACAGACCGAGATCGCGACGCTGAGGTCGGGGCCGTCGGTCCGGACGCGCTCGGCCACTCGATCGAGCAGCGGTGGCCCGGCGACGGGGTGCTGCAGCGCTCGCCGTACCGCTCCGGACTGGTCGGCTGCCGGCGGTGCGTAGGGCGGTTCGATCACCGTCGTCGCCGCCGCCGGAAGGTCGACCTCCAGTCCGTCCCGGCCGTAGGCGAGCCGGACCCGGAGCGATGTCATGACACGCATTCTCACCGATGCGTCAGGATGGGACGGTGAGTGACCTGCCCCGACTGTCCCGCGATCTGCCCGGTCTGTCGCCGGACGTGGCGGCGCCCGCGCCGGTACGGATCGTCCATCTCGGCCTGGGGAACTTCCATCGGGCCCACCAGGCCTGGTACACCGCCCACGCTCCGGACGCCGGTGAGTGGGGGATCGCGGCCTTCACCGGACGCCGGCCGGACGCGGCGGCGGCGCTGGCCCCGCAGGACGGGCTCTACACCCTGATCACCCGGCACGGTGAGCAGGACGAGTTCGAGACCGTGCCGTCGATCTCGGCCGTCCACCCCGCCGACGACCACGATCGGTTTCTGGATTATCTACGCCGGCCCGAGGTCGCGCTGGTCACCATCACCGTGACCGAGGCGGGGTACCGACCCGACCCGGACGGCGGCCCGTCGATGCCGGCCACCCTGGTGGCCGGGCTGGCCGCCCGGCGCGAAGCCGGGGTCGGCGGCCTCAGCGTCGTCTCCTGCGACAACCTGCCCGACAACGGGAAACTGACCCGGCAGGTCCTGCTGGCCGTGGCGGCCGAGCAGGACGAGCAGCTGGCCGGCTGGATCGAGCACGAGGTCGAATTCGTCAGCTCGGTGGTCGACCGGATCACCCCCGCCACCACCGACGACGACCGGGCAGCGGTCGAATCGGCCCAGGGTTGGCAGGACGCGTCCCCGGTGCCGACCGAGCCCTTCAGCGAATGGGTTTTGGCCGGCACGTTCACCGCCGGCCGACCTCGGTGGGAGGACGCCGGTGCCCGGCTGGTCGAGGACGTCGCACCCTTCGAACGACGCAAACTCTGGCTGCTGAACGGCTCCCACTCGTTGTTGGCCTACGCCGCGAGCATCCGTGGCCACGAGACCGTCGACCAGGCGATCGCCGACGCCGACTGCCGATCCTGGGTCGAGTCCTTCTGGGACGAGGCCGCCCGACATCTCGATTTCCCGGCCGCCGAGATCGACGACTACCGCTCGGCGCTGCTGGATCGGTACGCGAACCCGCGGGTCCGGCACCTGCTGGCCCAGATCGCGGCCGACGGATCCACCAAGCTGCCGATCCGCACACTGCCGATCGTCCGGGCCGAACGAGGCGCCGGCCGGGTCCCGCTCGGCTGTGCCACCACGTTGGCGGCCTGGACGCTGCACCTGCGGGGTTCCGGGGCGCCGGTGAAGGATCCCGACGCGGACCGGATGACCGCGATCGCCACCGACGGAACACTGACGCAGGTGGTCCCGAAGGTGTTGGACGCCCTGGCGGACGGGCTCGGCAGTGATGACGATCTCGTCGCGGCGGTCGTGCAGCGAGCCGCGGTGGTCTCCTCATGAGCCCGACCCCGATGCCGACCCCGATGATCGGCGGTGCGGAGGCGACGTTGAGCCCGGACGAGGTCACCGCGTTCGTCGCGGAATCCCTGGCCGGGGTGGAATGTGACGGCCGATCGGTCTGCCTGATCGTCCCCGACGGCACCCGGACCTGCCCACTGCCCCTGCTGCTGGGGGCCTTCCATCGAGCGCTGGCCGAGCGGGCCGAACGGGTGACGGTGCTGATCGCCCTCGGCACCCATCACGGCATGGACGAGGACCAGCTCGCCCACCACCTCGGCTACGCCCCGGGGGCGGCCGAGCAGACCTATCCGGGCTGGACGATCCTCAACCACGAGTCCTGGCTGCCGGAGACGTTCGTCGACCTCGGCACCATCGGCGCCGAGCGGATGGCCCAGCTGACCGGCGGCCGGATGAGGGACGTGAGCGTCGACGTCCGGATCAACCGGCACGTCGTGGAGGCCGACGTCGCGATCGTCGTCGGTCCGGTGTTCCCGCACGAGGTGGTCGGCTTCTCCGGTGGCAACAAGTACTTCTTCCCCGGGGTCTCCGGCCAGGAGATGATCGACGTCTCCCACTGGGTCGGCGCGCTGATCACCAGCGCCGAGATGATCGGCACCAGCGGCATCACCCCGGTCCGGGCCATGATCGACGAGGCCGCGTCGATGATCCCGACCCAGCGGCTGGCCCTCTGCCTGGTGGTGGCCTCGGGCACCGACACTCTGCACGCTGCCGCCTTCGGCGCCCCGGAGGAGGCCTGGGCCGCCTGTGCCGAGGTCTCCGCCCGGACCCACATCAGCTACCGGGAGTCAGCCGTCCGCCGGGTGTTGTCGATCATGCCGACCCGCTATCAGGACATCTGGACGGCGGCCAAGGGTTTCTACAAGCTCGAACCGATCGTGGCCGACGGCGGCGAGGTGATCATCTACGCCCCGCACATCACCGACATCTCGGTGATGCACCCACAGATCGAAGAGATCGGCTATCACTGCCGGGACTACTTCCTCGGCCAGTGGGAGCGTTTCCGGGACCGGCCGTGGGGCGATCTGGCCCACTCCACCCACCTGCGCGGCCAGGGCAGCTGGGACGCCGAGCACGGCGAGACCGACCGGGTCATCGTGACGCTGGCCACCGGTATTCCGGCCGACGTCGTCAGATCGGTCAACCTGAACTACCTCGACCCCGCCGAGGTCGACATCGCCGCTTACGAAGCGGATCCGGACACCTTCGTCGAGCCGCACGCCGGCGAGGTGCTCTACCGACTCCGTCCCGGCCGGAGCTGAGTGCCGGCTCCCGTCGTGGAGCGGCGGGCGACCAGGTCGGGGGTGAAGCGGACGTGCTGGTGTCGATGGGTGGTGCCGGACTCGACGACCTCGATCTCCTCGAACAGCAGCTCGGCGGCCCGGACCCCCAGTTGTTCCCGCGGCTGCCGGATCGAGGACAACGGCACCGCTGCGGCAGCGGCGAAGCTGATGTCGTCGTAGCCGACGATGGCCAGGTCGTCCGGCACCCGTAGACCGTGGGTCGTGCAGCCCTGGAGCAGGCCCAGGGCGACCAGATCGTTGGCCGCGAAGGCTGCGGTGGGCCGGGTGGCCGGATCACCGGCGGCCAGTCTGTCGGCCGCGGCGACGCCGGAGGCCACGTCGAGGCGCGAGGTGGAGATGACCGACAGCGACGCACCGGGGTGGTCGGCGACGGCCCGCTCGGCACCGGATTGCCGGTCGTGGACCTGCTGGACGTGTGCGGGCCCGCCGACGAAGGCGATCCGCCGATGACCGGCGCCGAGCAGGTGGTCGGCGGCCAACCGGCCACCCTCGACGTCGTCGACCGAGACCGAGCAACAGTCGAGGTGGTCGCCGGCCCGGTCCACGATGACCACCGGGATTCCCCTGCGGTGCAACAGATCCAGGTAGCCGTCCACCCCGTGGATGGGGGCCAACAGCACGCCCCGGACGCGTTGTTGTTCGAACAGCTGAAGCTGGTCCCGCTCGCGATCGCTCTGCTGGGCGCTGTTGCCCAGCTGGACGGTGTTGCGGTGCGCGTGGACCACGTCCTCCGCCCCGCTCAACACGTCGGTGAAGAACGGGTTGGCGATGTCCATCACCACCATCCCGATGGACGTGCTGACCCCGGCCCGCAACTGGCGCGCTGATTCGTTCCGTGACCAGTCGAGCTGGGTGATGGCACTCTCCACCCGCTCCCGGGTCGACGGCGCAACCTTGTCCGGCGCGTTCAGGACGTTGGAGACGGTGCCCATCGAGACGCCCGCCAGTGCAGCGACGTCCTTCATGCTCGCCGTCCGGCGTCCCATCGTTCTTCCTCTCGGGTCACGGCCCGGCGGCCGCGAAGGAAGAATCTAGCCGATGCCGCCGGTGGACGGCATGGCCCGCCGCGATCAGCCCTTGACCGAGCCCGCAGCCATTCCCTCGACGATCTTCCGGTTGAAGAAGATGAACATGATCAGCGGCGGGATGGTCACCAGCAGGATGTTGGCGAACAGCAGGTTGTACTGGGTGCTGAACTGACTCTTGAAGTTGAAGAGGGTCTGTTGCACCGTGGCGTTCTGTGAGCCCGGCAGGAAGTACAGCGGGTTCTGGAAGTCGTTGTAGATGGCGACCGACTGCAAGATGATGACGGTCATGATCACCGACTTCAGCACCGGGAAGATCACCCGGAAGAAGACCGAGAGCGGGCCCGCCCCGTCGACCACGGCCGCCTCGTCGAGTTCTCGGGGGATGCCGGCGATGAAGGCCCGGAAGAGCAGGATGCAGAACGGCAGCCCGTAGGCGATCTCGACCAGGATGAGCCCGGGCATGGTCTTGAACAGCCCGACCCGCTGCAGCACCCAGATGGTCGGGACGATGGCGGGTGGGACGATCAGACCGGCCAGTACGAGAAGCCCGATCGGAGCGGTCAACCGGCCGGCCCGGCGTTGCCAGACGAACGCGATCATGGAACTCAGGATCACCAGTGCGGCCACGCTGACCACGGTGAGCACCGCGCTGTTGATGAAGGCGATGATCAACAGGTAGTCGCGCGCCTGGACGACCTGCACCAGATTGCTCCACAACTGGAACGAGTGCGGCAAGGCGAAGTCGAGTCGGGCGGCCTGGGTGACGTCCATCGAGGAGATGGCGACGGTGAACGCGAACGGCACCAGGAAGAAGGCGGCGGTGAGGATGATGGCGCCGACACCCAGGACGACGCCACGGCGGTTTTTCATCAGTTCTCGCTTCGGTTGAGCCACCAGGTGATCGGCGCGACGACCAGGGTGACGAGGAGGAACAGCACCACGCTGCCCGCGGTCGAGAGACCGTAGAATCCGGCCTGGTACTGCTTGTAGATCACGGAGGCGATCACGTCGGAGGCGAAGCCGGGCCCGCCTCCGGTCATCGCCCAGATCAGGTCGAAGGAACGCAGTCCGCCGATCAGGGACAAAGTGATGACGGTCGCCGTGGCCGGCTTGGCCAGAGGCAGCATGATGTGGCGGAAGATCTCCCAGGTGCTGGCCCCGTCGACCCGGGCTGCCTCGTAGTACTCGCCGGGGATCGAGACCAGACCGGCGATGTAGATGATCGTGGCCAGTCCGACACCCTTCCAGACGTCGACCAGCGCGATCGAGACGATGGCCAGGCTGGGATCGGTGAGCCAGCCCGGACCGTCGATGCCGCCGGTGGCGAGGACCTTGTTGATCAGACCCTGTTCGGGGTTCATCAGCACCGTGAAGGTGAGTCCGACGCCGACGGTGCTGACCAGCACGGGGAAGAAGATCACCGAGCGGAGATAGCCCCGGGCGATGATCTTGCTGGTGAGCAGCAGTGCCAGCGCCATCCCGAGCACGACCTTGATCCCCGAGGTCAGAACGCCGTAGATCAGGGTGTTGCGCAGGCCGATGACCAGTGCCTGCTCACGGAAGAACTCGACGTAGTTCTGCAGGCCGATGAACGTCGCGGTGAAGAGATCCCAACGGGTGAAGGAGAAGTAGATCGAGGCGATCGTGGGGATGATGAAGAAGAGCCCGTAGATCACGCCGCCGGGAAGGTAGAACCAGTAAGGGTAGGGGCCCCGGCTGCGCTTGGACTGCTTCCGTGCCGCGCTGGGGATCTGCCCCGCCAGCGGAGCCAGTCGAGACGTGTCGCTGGGGTTCAGCGTGCTTGCCATGCGAAGCCTTTCGTTCGGGTCCCACCGCCGGCCGCGACGGCCGGCCGGCGGTGGAGCAGAGCCGGACTGATCCTCAGGATGTGCGGGTCAGGATCAGCGGATCAGGACCAGCCGGGCAGACCCAGCTGCAGGGCCTGCTTGCGAACATCGGCGTCGTAGAGCGAGGCGCCCTTCTCGGCGCTCACCTGACCGGTCCCGACCTGGATGCAGATCTGCTCGAGGTTCGGGCCCTTGATCGGCGACAGGAACTCCAACGCCGGGCTGACCTGTCCGGACTTGACGTAGGCGGTGGTGTTCTTGGCGACGGTCGAGACGTCATCCGGCAGGGTGCAGGCCGAGGTCAGGAACGGGCCGGCGGGCGGCGAGCCCTTGGCCACGGCGTCGCAACCGTCCTGGGTCGCTGCGTAGGCGATGAACTTCTTCGCCGCGTCCAGCTTCGCGTCCGTGGTCGTCTTCGGGATGTACATCCCGGTGCCGGGCCACAGGGTCAGCCCGTTGGTCGAAGCGTCCTGACCGGGCCAGGCGAAGATGCCGACGTCGTTGGCCTTGCCCGGTGCGACGGTGTCGATCCCGGTGGCGGTGGAGCCGATCTGGGGGTACTGGACGGCCGTCCCGTTCGCCACCGCAGCCAATCCGTCGTTCAGCTTGGCCGAGGCGAAGTCCTTGTTGACCAGGCCCTCGTCCCGGAAGTCCGCGATGTGTTGGAAGCCGGTCAGCGCCGATGGGGTGTTGGCGTACTTCGCCACCCCGGCGGTGTACTGGCCGGCGAAGTTCGGCACCTGGGCGGCGACGTTGTGGAAGTCGGCCAGAACGGGCAGCTGGGCGGTCCAGGTCTCGCCGTAGGTCTCTTCGACGGCAGTCAGGCCGGCCTTCTTGATGACGGCGTTGTTGGCCATGAACTGGCTCCAGGTCAACGGGATGGACAAGCCGAGTTTCTTGTAGGCCGGGATGTTGTACATGACCCCACCGCCGAAGGCCGTCGACCACGGTCCGGCGTACAACGTGTTGTCCACCTTGCCGGAGTTGGCGAAGTTGGTCTCCAGCTGACCGGCCCAGGGCTGGTCGCCCAGGGCGACCAGATTCTGAGCGGGCTTGAGGGCCGACAACAGCGACCCGGTGTTGTACTCGAAGACGTCGGCCATCTCGCCGGTGGACAACCGGGTCTTGATCAGGTTGTCGCCGTCGGAGCCACCGGGACGGCTGTCCAGCTTGACCGTGATGCTCGGGTTCGCGGCGTGGAAGGCGTCGGCGAGATACTTCGCGCTCGCCACCGTCGTGTCGCCGTTGTCGGTCAGGAACGTGATGGTCGTCCCTGCGCCGGACCCGCTGTCGCTGTTGTCGCTGCTGCCGAGACTGCCGGCGCTGCAGCCGGCGACACCGAGGACGCCGGCCATGCCCAGCGCCGGCAACCACCAGCCGCCTCGCACTGATGTGGTGAATCCCATCGAAACCTCCATTGGTTCTGGAAGCGTCGGGGAATTGAATGCTTTCAACCGACGCTGGTAGCAGGACTGTAGACCGGTCTACGAGAAAGTGTCAACCGGTCTACACTGTTTTCTCGGCGGCGGCCCACATCGGTCCATCTCGGTCCGTATCGATCCATCTCGGTCCAGACCGCCGTCGTCGAGGAGGGATTGGCCTGATGAGCACAGCCGCCGAGCCGTCGCGCCGGCCGTCGATCGCCGACGTGGCCAGCAGAGCCGGGGTCTCGAAGGCTGCGGTTTCCAAGGTGATCCGGGACGCCTACGGGGTGAGCCCGGCGATGCAGGCCCGGGTCCAAGCCGCGATCACGCAGCTCGGTTATCGGCCGCGGGTGGCCGCACGGGCGATGCGCGGGGCCAGTTTCACCATCGGTTTCGAGGTTCCCGACCTCGTCAACGAGTTCATGTCCCAGATCCTCGACGGCGCCGCCGGCGCCCTGAGCGGGTCGGGTTATCAGTTGATCATCGCGCCGCGGGCCGAGCCGGCCACCAGCGAGGCGGCCCTGGAGTCGTTGATCGATCGCCAGGTCGACGGCGTGATCGGCATCGCCTCCGACCTGACCTCGGATTCCCTCCGCCGGTTCGTGGCCGAGGTTCCGTTCGTCACGCTCGGTCGGCACGATCGATCGGTGGACTGCGATTCCGTCACCGGTGACAACGCCGTCGGGACCGACCTCGTGATGGATCATCTCCTGGCTCTCGGTCATCGCGAGATCACCCACCTGACGATCCGAACGGCCCGGCACGACCACTCGCTCTCTCCTCGGCTCCGTGGCTATCGGCGCCGGATGCGGCAGGCCGGGCTGGTTCCGCAGGTGGTGTTCACCGACGATGAGGAAAGCGCGTCCGAGACGGTCGCCGCCCTGCTGCGTTCCGGCTCACGGCCGACCGCGATCTTCGCCGGCTACGACACCTTGGCGATCGGAGCGCTCCGGGCCCTGGCCGAGGCAGGGGTCGACTCGGAGGTCTCGGTGGTGGGCTACGACGGCACTGATCTGTCCGGTCACCCCCTCCTCTCGCTGACCACGGTCGATCAGTTCGGCCGTGAGATGGGGGCCATCGCCATCGCCCTGCTGCTGGAGCGGATCCGCGGCAGCCGGACGACGCCGATCCACCGCTGTCTTGCTCCCGAGCTCCGGATCAGGCGTTCGACCCGACCGGTCCCGCGCGCCGTCGGCGGTCCGATGGCCGCGACTGGTTGACAGTCCGGGCGCGGCGTCATACCGTCAGCAATGTTGAACCGATTCAAACCCGAACACTCCAATGACCCTGAACACTCCAATGACGGAGGGCCCATCGACGTGAGCACACAGCAGAGCGGGACCATCACCGAGACCGACGGTCGCGGGGTCAGCAGGCAGCAGTGGCGATGGTCCGTCCTGGCCGGGATGGCGTCCTATCTCGATGCCGGTTCGATCGTGGCCCTGGGCGCCAGTCTTGCGCTGTGGCAGAACTATCTCGGGCTGAGCGACTCACTGATCGGTCTGCTGGCCGCTCTGGGGCCGAACGCGATCGGAGCCGGGATCGGCGCCTTCGTCGGCGGCCGGCTCGGCGATCTGGTCGGCCGGAAGCGGATCTACCAGTACGACCTGATCGTCTACATGGTGGGGATCGCGGTGATCATCTTCGCCGTGAACGCCCCGATGCTGATGATCGGCACCGTCATCGTCGGCCTGGCCGTCGGCGCCGACGTGCCCACCTCTTTGGCCCTGGTCGGTGAGTTCGCGCCGCAGCAGGCCCGCGGCAAACTGCTCGGCTTCTCCCAGATCGCGTGGAACGCCGGACCGGTCGTCGTCCTGCTGCTGGCCCTGGTCACCACCCCGTTCGGGATGATCGGGGCGCGGATCCTGTTCGTGATGCTGTTCATCGTGGCCGGTGCGACCTACCTGCTGCGCAAGGGAATGGTCGAGTCGGCACGCTGGTCGGCGGCCAGCGGTGCACTGAAGACGGAGAAGTCCTCGGCCGAGTCGGCCCAACCCGCCTCGGCCCCGGTCCCGCGCAATGTGGCCTCACTGAGCCGGGTGCGGGATCTGTTCAGGGGCGCGAACCTGCGGGCACTGGCCTTCACCGCGATCATCTACATCTTCTGGAATCTCGCCGCCGGCACCAACGGCATCTTCACCCCCTACATCGTCACCACACTGCACGCCGGCAGTCAGGCCGCCGGCGTGGCGCTGTCGCTGGCCGGGTTCGTGCTGGGCATCCTCGGCACGGTTTTCGTCTTCATGCCGCTGGCCGACCGGAACCACGTCACCCGCAGGACGATGTGGGGGATCGGCGCCATCCTGCAGATCGGCGCCTTCGTGGCCTATCTGGTGCTGCCGTTCACCATCCCGGTGATCTTGTTCAACGTGATCGCCTTCGGGATCGGCTCGGCCCTGGCCGGCGAGGCCGTCTACAAGACGGTCAGTCAGGAGTTGTTCCCCACCATGCTGCGGGGCACCGCCCAGGGAGTGACCTTCGGCTGCGCCCGGTTGCTGCTCGGCATCTGGAGCTACTTCGTGCCGGTCCTGGCCAGCACCGGGATCCGCCCGGTGGCCGGCCTGCTGGCGTTGTTCCTGGCCATCAGCGGGGTCGTGGGCTTCTTCTTCATGCCGAACACCGCCGGCAAATCCCTGGAGACCATCGAGGCCGAGCGCGGCGCCCCCGGCTCCCGCTGATCAGCTGTCCACATTTCTCGTCCCGGAAAGGAAAGCGATGTCCCTGCTCGACACCGTCACCGACCAACTGGCCACCCAGGCCATCGAGCTGCCCTCCTGGGCGTTCGGCAACTCCGGCACCCGGTTCAAGGTGTTCAGCACCCCGGGCACGCCGCGGACGGTGCAGGAGAAGCTGGCCGACGCCGCCCAGGTCAACCGCTACACCGGCCTCGCCCCGAGCGTGGCCCTGCACATCCCCTGGGACGAGGTGGACGACTACGCCGCCCTGCGACGGCACGCCGAGGACCTCGGAGTGAAGCTGGGGACGATCAACTCCAACACGTTCCAGGCCGACATCTACAAGTTCGGCAGCCTGACCCACATCGACGAATCCGTGCGGCGCAAGGCGATCGAGCACCACTTCACCTGCATCGACGTGATGAACGAGACCGGCTCGCAGGATCTCAAGATCTGGCTGGCCGACGGCACCAACTACCCCGGTCAGGGCGACATCCGGGGCCGCCAGGACCGGCTCGCCGACAGCCTGGCGCAGATCTACGCCCGACTCTCGGGTGAGCAACGGCTGGTGCTGGAGTACAAGTTCTTCGAGCCGGCGTTCTACCACACCGACGTCCCCGACTGGGGCACGTCGTTCGCCCAGGTGAGCGCCCTCGGCGAGCGGGCGATGGTCTGCCTGGACACCGGTCACCACGCCCCGGGCACCAACATCGAGTTCATCGTGGCCCAGCTGCTGCGGCTGGGGAAGCTCGGCAGCTTCGACTTCAACTCCCGCTTCTACGCCGACGACGACCTGATCGTCGGCGCCGCTGATCCGTTCCAGCTGTTCCGGATCATGTACGAGGTCATCCGCGGGGGTGGTTTCGGCCCGGATTCTCCGGTCGCCTTCATGCTCGACCAGTGCCACAACGTCGAGGACAAGATCCCCGGCCAGATCCGGTCGGTGCTGAACGTGCAGGAGATGACGGCGCGGGCGCTGCTGGTCGACACCGACGCCCTGTTCAAGGCGCAGGAATCCTGCGACGTCCTCGGCGCCAACGGCATCCTGATGGACGCCTTCTACACCGACGTCCGCCCCGCCCTCGCCGAGTGGCGCGAATCGCGTGGTCTCGCCGCCGACCCGATGCAGGCGTATGCGGAGTCCGGCTATCAGGGCCAGATCGAGCGTGAGCGCGTGGGCGGTCAGCAGGCCGGCTGGGGCGCATGAGCCCGCTTGTCGCTGTCGCGGTCGGGTGCTGCCCTGCCACCAACCCTCTCTTCCACCCAGAAGGATCAACACCGTGACCAGCTCTGTTGTCAGTGAACTCCTCGAGCGGTCCAACCGTCTCGGGGGCGACAAGAAGAACACGAACTACGCCGGCGGGAACACGTCGGCGAAGGGGGTCGAGGTCGACCCGGTCACCGGCGAGCAGGTGGAACTGCTGTGGGTGAAGGGATCCGGGGGTGATCTGGGCACGCTGACCGAGCGCGGGTTGGCCGTGCTCCGGTTGGACCGGGTCCGAGCGCTGCGCGGGGTCTATCCCGGGGTGGAGCGTGAGGACGAGATGGTGGCGGCCTTCGACTACTGCCTGCACGGCAAGGGCGGGGCGGCGCCGTCGATCGACACGGCGATGCACGGCCTGGTCGACGCAGCCCACGTCGACCATCTGCATCCGGACTCGGGGATCGCCATCGCGACGGCGGCGGACGGCGAGGCGCTGACCGCGACGATCTTCGGCGACAAGGTGGTGTGGGTGCCGTGGCGGCGGCCCGGATTCCAACTGGGACTGGACATCGCGGCGATCAAGGAGGCCCGTCCGGACGCGGTGGGGTGCATTCTCGGTGGCCACGGGATCACCGCCTGGGGCGACACCTCGGCCGAGGCCGAGCGCAACTCGCTGTGGCTCATCGACACCGCGGCCGACTACATCGAGGCCCACAGCAAGGCCGAGCCGTTCGGGGCCGAGCGGGACGGCTTCGGGGCCTTGCCGGACGTCGACCGCCGGGTGAAGGCGGCCGCTCTGGCCCCGACGCTGCGTTCGATCGCCTCCCAGGACAAGGCCATGGTCGGGCACTTCAGCGACGACGCCCGGGTGCTGGAGTTTCTGGCCGGTGGCGAATCGCCCCGGCTGGCCGCGCTGGGAACCAGCTGCCCCGATCATTTCCTGCGCACCAAGGTGAAGCCGCTGCTGTTGGACCTGCCGGCCGGCACCTCGACCGAGCAGATGATCGAGCGGCTGCGTGAGCTGCACCAGAACTACCGGGCGGACTACCAGGCCTACTACGACGCGCACGCCGACGCCGACAGCCCGGCCATCCGGGGAGCGGATCCGCTGATCATCCTGGTCCCCGGGGTCGGCATGTTCTCCTACGGCAAGGACGCACAGACGGCCCGGGTCGCGGGCGAGTTCTACCTGAACGCGATCAACGTCATGCGCGGCGCCGAAGGGCTCTCCAGCTACGCGCCGATCGACGAGGCGGAGAAGTTCCGGATCGAGTACTGGGCCCTGGAGGAGGCCAAACTGCAGCGGCTGCCCGAGCCGAAGAAGCTGGCCGGTCGGATCGCCCTGGTCACCGGGGCGGCCTCCGGGATCGGTAAGGCGGTGGCGACCCGGCTGGCCGCAGAGGGGGCCTGTGTGGTGATCGCCGATCTCGACGCCGAGAAGGCCCGGGCCGCGGCCGCCGAGATCGGCAACACCGACGTCGCGGTCGGTATCGCCGCCGACGTGACCGACGAGAACGCTGTGCAGGCAGCGATCGAGCAGACCCTGCTCGCGTTCGGCGGCCTGGATCTGGTGGTCAACAACGCCGGCCTGTCACTGTCGAAGTCGCTGCTGGAGACGACCGTCGCCGACTGGGATCTGCAGCACAACGTGATGGCCAAGGGGTCGTTCCTGGTCTCCCGGGCGGCGGCCAGAGCGTTGATCGAGCAGCGTCTGGGCGGCGACATCGTCTACATCTCCAGCAAGAACTCGATCTTCGCCGGCCCGAACAACATCGCCTACTCCGCGACCAAGGCCGACCAGGCCCACCAGGTCCGGCTGTTGGCGGCCGAGCTGGGCGAGTACGGGGTGAAGGTGAACGGCATCAACCCCGACGGCGTCGTCCGCGGCTCCGGCATCTTCGCCGGCGGCTGGGGGGCCAAGCGGGCCGCGGTCTACGGGGTGGCCGAGGAAGACCTCGGTCAGTACTACGCCGGCCGGACGCTGCTGAAGCGTGAGGTGCTGCCCGAGCACGTGGCCAATGCGGTCTTCGTCCTCTGCTCGGCCGATCTCGACCACACCACCGGCCTGCACATCCCGGTGGACGCCGGGGTGGCGGCGGCGTTCCTGCGATGACGCACGCATGAACGACCGACGCAGCGTCTTCGGTGCCGTCGACGTCGGCGCGTCCGGTGGCCGGGTCGTGGCCGGCATCGTGGCCGGAGACGTGGCCGGAGACGTCGGTGACCGCTCGGTGGAGATCGACATCGTCCACCGGTTCGAGAACGGCGCGACCGAGCGGGACGGCCACCTCCGCTGGGACTTCGAGCGGCTGTTCGCCGAGATCCTCACCGGGCTGGGCGAACTGGCCCGGCGCTACCCCGACGTCCACAGCATCGGCATCGACACCTGGGCCGTCGACTACGGCCGACTGGATCGGCGCGGCAACCTGATCGACGACCCGTTCGCCTACCGCGACGACCGGACCAGCGCCGCGGTCGAGGAGGTCCAGGCCGTGGTGCCGGCCGCCGAACTGTTCGCGGTCAACGGCTTACAGGTGCTGGCCTTCAACACGCTCTACCAGCTGCACGTCGACCGGCAGGCCGGCCTGCTGGACGAGGTGGACACCGTGCTGCTGCTGCCCGACCTGATCGGTCACCGGCTGACCGGGCGCGTGGTCGCCGAGATCACCAACGCCTCCACCACCGGACTGCTGGACGCCACCCGTCGATGCTGGTCGACCGAACTGATCACGCGGCTCGGGCTCGACCCCGCGATCCTCCCGCCCCTGGTCGAACCAGGGGAGAACCTCGGCCCGATCTCGGCCGGGACGGCCGGGCGCACCGGCCTGCGGAGCGACGTGAGCGTCTGCGCCGTCGGCTCCCACGACACGGCCTCTGCGGTGGTCGGCGTCCCGGCCGAGAACTCGGCGTTCGCCTACATCTCCTGCGGCACCTGGTCGCTGGTCGGTCTCGAGCTGAGCCGGCCGGTGCTCACCGAAGCCGCTCGGCAGGCGCGGTTCACCAACGAGGGTGGGGTGTCCGGCCGGATCCGCTTCCTGCGCAACGTCGGCGGGCTGTGGCTGTTGCAGGAGTCGATCCGGCACTGGCGAGACCACGACGAAACCGCCGAGTTGGCCGAGTTGCTCAGTGCGGCGGCGTCCTGTCCGGCCGGTGGGCCGGTGATCGACGTGGACAGCGACGAGTTCCTGGCCCCCGGTGACATGCCGGCCCGCATTGCCCGGGCCTGTGCCGACTCGCGGTCACCGTTGAGGCAGGGTCAGGGACCGCTGGTCCGTTGCATCCTGGACTCGCTGGCCGCCGCCTACGCCCGGACGTTGGCCCAGGCCGAGCAACTGACCGGCCGGTCCATCGAGGTGGTTCACCTGGTCGGTGGCGGCGCCCGGAACGAGCTGCTCTGCCAGCTCACCGCCGACGCCTGCGGCCGGCCGGTGCTGGCCGGTCCGGTCGAGGCCACCGCCATCGGCAACGTCTGTGTCCAGGCGTCCGCGGCCGGCGTGCTTCCGGCCGATCTGGAGAGCATCCGCGCGGTGATCGCAGCCGGAACCTCGCGACAACGCTTCGAGCCGGATCCGGCGTCGGTCAGGATGGGGTCATGAGGATCGCGTTGTTCGTCACCTGCCTGGGGGACGCGATGTTCCCCGACGTCGGCCGGGCGACGGTGGCCCTGTTGGAGCGGCTGGGTCACCGGGTCGAGTTCCCGGCCGACCAGACCTGCTGCGGGCAGATGCACGTCAACACCGGCTACCAGAAGGCCGCGATGCCGATGGTGGAACGGTTCGCGCAGGTGTTCGGCGACTACGACGCGGTCGTGGTGCCGTCCGGATCCTGCACCGGCTCGGTCCGGCACCAGCACGAGCTGCTGGCCCGCCGGTTCGGATCGCCCCGACTGCTGGCGGAGGTGCAGGCCGTGGCCGCCAGGACCTATGAGCTCTCCGAGCTGCTGGTCGACGTGCTGGGCGTGCGGGACGTCGGTGCCTACTTCCCGCACACGGTGACCTATCACCCGACCTGTCACTCGCTGCGGATGCTGCGGGTCGGGGAGAAGCCGATGGAGCTGTTACGCGCGGTCGACGGCCTGAGCCTGGTCGAGCTGCCGGACGCCGACCAGTGCTGCGGTTTCGGCGGCACCTTCGCGATCAAGAACTCCGAGGTCTCCACCGCGATGCTGACCGACAAGATGCGACACGTGCTGGACACCGGTGCCGAGGTCTGCAGCGCAGGTGACAGCTCGTGCCTGATGCACATCGGCGGGGGTCTCTCCCGCTTGCGGGCCGGAGCCCAGACCGTCCACCTGGCTCAGATCCTGGCCTCCACCCGAGAGCATCCGATGATCATGAAGCGCGATTCCGCCCGCCCGTCCCGGACCACGCAGGTCGGCCGGTGAGCGCCGTCCTGTTGGGGATGCCCGGGTCCGGCCCGCCCACCGCGCCGGCCGGGGTGGGCCATCTGCGCGGGGACACGTCGTTCCCGGACGCGGCCCGGACGGCGTTGGCCGACACCCAGCTGCGGGCCAACCTCGGCCACGCCACCCGGACCATCCGGGCCAAACGGGCGGCCGTCGTCGCCGAGCTGCCCGACTGGGAAGAACTGCGCGAGGCCGGTCGCCAGCTCAAGGTGCACACGATGGCGCACCTGAGCGACTACCTGCTGCAGTTGGAGGAGAACGTCACCGCTCGTGGCGGCGTGGTGCACTGGGCCCGGGACGCCACCGAGGCCAACGCGATCGTCACCTCGCTGGTCCGGGCCACCGGCGCCGACGAGGTGGTCAAGGTCAAGTCGATGGCCACCCAGGAGATCGGTCTGAACGAGGCCCTCGAGGCCGAGGGGATCGCCGCCTTCGAGACCGACCTCGCCGAGCTGATCGTCCAGCTCGGGCACGATCAGCCTTCGCACATCCTGGTGCCGGCCATCCACCGGAACCGGGCCGAGATCCGGCAGATCTTCCTGGCCGAGATGGGTGACGTCGACCCGGAGTTGAGCGACGACCCGACCGCGCTGGCCAACGCCGCCCGGCTGCATCTGCGCCGCAAGTTCCTCTCGGCCCGGGTGGCGATCAGCGGCGCGAACTTCGCGATCGCCGAGACCGGAACCCTGGGTGTGGTCGAATCCGAGGGCAACGGCCGGATGTGCCTGACCCTGCCCGAGACACTGATCACGGTGATGGGGATCGAGAAGCTCGTCCCGCGGCCACAGGATCTCGAGGTCTTCCTGCAGCTGCTGCCGAGGTCGTCCACCGGCGAGCGGATGAACCCCTACACCTCCCTCTGGACAGGGGTTTCCGAGGGTGACGGGCCGCAGCAGTTCCATCTGGTGCTGATCGACAACGGACGGACGGCGGTGCTGTCGGACGATCAGGGACGAGACGCCCTCAACTGCATCCGGTGCAGCGCCTGCCTGAACGTGTGCCCGGTCTACGAGCGGGCCGGCGGGCACGCCTACGGTTCGGTCTACCCCGGCCCGATCGGCGCGATCCTCTCCCCGCAGCTGACCGGGGTGGAGGACAACGCCTCGCTGCCGTTCGCCTCCTCCCTGTGCGGGGCCTGCTACGACGTCTGCCCGGTCAAGATCGACATCCCCTCGATCCTGGTGCACCTGCGGGCCGAACACACCGAGCGCTACGCCGCCGAGCACCGCACCCCCAGCCCGGAGGCCGCCACCATGGGCCTGGCCGCCTGGTTGATGAGCAGTCCGAAGCGGTGGACGCTGGCCCTGCGCAGCGGACGGCTGGGCCGGGTCCTGGGACGCCGGCGCGGGGTCATCGGCGAAGTGCCGCTGCCGTTGGCCAGGCAGTGGGGGACGGCCCGTGATCTGCCCCAGCCGCCGGCTCAGACCTTCCGCGACTGGTGGGCCGCCGAACACGAGCAGGAGAAGCGATGACCAGCGCCCGGGACGAGGTGCTGGCCCGGATCGCGGCGGCTCACCGCAGTGCCCCGCCGCCCGAGCTGAGCTACGACCGGATCGAGCGGAACTACCGGCGCGAGCGACACCTCGGCACGGACGAGCGCCGGGAGCTGCTGATCGAGCGGCTGGTCGACTACAAGGCGCTGGTCCGTCGGACGACGGCCGCCGAACTGCCGCAGACCGTCGCGACGGCCCTGGCCGAGCGCAACGTGCAGACCCTGATCGTGCCGGCCGGCCTGGACCGGCACTGGCTGTCCTCGAGCCGGGCCGAGCCGGTGGCCGACACCGCAGAGTCGCCGCTCTCCGTAGCCCGGCTCGACCGGGCCGACGGGGTGCTGACCGGCTGCGCACTGGCCGTGGCCGAGACCGGCACCCTGATCCTCGACGCCGGGCCGGGACAGGGACGCCGCGCGCTCACCCTGGTCCCGGACTACCACCTCTGCGTGGTGCTGCCGGACGCGGTCTGCGTGGACGTGCCCGAGGCGGTACAACGGCTGGACGTGACCCGGCCGGTCACCATGATCAGCGGGCCGAGCGCGACCAGCGACATCGAACTCAACCGGGTGGAGGGTGTCCACGGCCCCCGCACCCTCGAAGTGATCGTCGTCGACTGACGCCGACCACACAGTCGACCGCCCAACCCAACCAGCTAAGGACAATCCTCGTGCCTGCTCGCACCGCCGCCATGATCGCCGCCGACCCCGCCGTGGAGACCGCACCGCTGTTCCGCTCAGAGTTCAGTCTGGACGAGGGCCACGGCGAGGTAACCGCGGCCCGGCTCCAGCTGACCTCGCTCGGGGTCTGTGAGGCCTGGATCAACGGGCGACCGGTCGCCGCGGACGTCCTCACCCCCGGCTGGAGCAGCTATGAGTGGCGACTGCGTTACCGCGACCTCGACGTGACCGAGCTGATCGAGCCGACGACGGTCCTCGGGGTCGCCGTCGGCAACGGCTGGTACCGCGGCCGGCTCGGCTGGGAGGGTGGTCGCGCCTACTACGGCGACGAGATAGCGGCCTGGGCGTCGCTGGAGATCACCTTCGCCGACGGTCATCGGCAGCTGGTCGGCACCGGCGTGGACGGTTGGCGCTCCGGCGCCTCGGACACCGTGGCCGACGACCTCTACGACGGCCAGACCATCGACAGCCGTCGACGCGACGATCGCTGGCTCAGCCCCGGCTTCGACGACGCCGGCTGGCACGGCGTGCACGAGGTCGACTTCGACCACAGCCGCCTGACCCCCTACCTCGGCCCGCCGGTGACCCGGCAGGAAACCGTGGCCCCGCAGCGAATCTGGCGTTCACCCTCCGGCCGGACGCTGATCGACTTCGGCCAGAACCTGGTCGGTTGGATCCGGCTGACGGCGAGCGGCGAGGCCGGGGAGGAGGTCGTCGTCCGCTACGCCGAGGTGCTCGAGGACGGTGAGCTCGGCGTCCGGCCACTGCGCACGGCCGAGGCCACCGACCGCTTCGTCCTCAGCGGCGGGCAGGACACGTTCGAACCCACGTTCACCTTCCACGGGTTCCGCTACGCCGAGATCACCGGGCTGGAGCTGGTCGACCGCGAGAGGCTGGTCGCCGTGGTGATCGGTTCGGACCTGCGTCGGATCGGCCGGTTCGCCTGCTCGGACGAACTGTTGAACCAGCTGCACGACAACGTGGTCTGGGGAATGCGCGGCAACTTCGTCGACGTACCCACCGACTGCCCGCAACGCGACGAGCGGCTCGGCTGGACCGGCGACATCGCCGCCTTCTCCACCAGTGCGGTGTTCCTCTACGACGTCGAGGATTTCCTGCGCGACTGGCTGCACGATCTGGCCGCCGAGCAGCGCCATCATGACGGGATGGTGCCGTTCGTGGTGCCGGACGTGCTGAAGTACCTGCAGACGCCGGAGGAGTTCAGCCCGGTCGACAGCACCGCCATCTGGTCCGACGCGGCGGTCTGGGTCCCGTGGGCGATGTGGCGGGCCTACGGTGACCCGACCGTGCTGAGCGAGCAGTTCGAATCGATGCTGGCCCACGGCCGCCGGGTGCGGGGACTGCTGTCGGCACAGGGATTGTGGGACACCAGCTTCCAGTTCGGCGACTGGCTCGACCCGCAGGCCCCACCCGAGGACGCGGCCCGGGCGAAGGCCGATCCGGGCGTGGTGGCCACCGCGTGTGCCTACCGCACCGCGGTGCTGATCGCCGAGACCGCCCGCGTCCTCAGCCGTCCGGAGGAGGAGGCCGAGTTCGCGGCGCAGGCCGGCGACCTCAGGGCGGCGTTCAACGCCCATTACGTGGCCCAGAACGGCCGGACCGGGTTCGTGCTGAGCGACTGCGCCACGGTCTACGCACTGGCCATCGTCTTCGGCCTGCTCGACCAGGCCGACCGGGCCGCGGCGGGGGAGCGGCTGGCCGAACTCGCCGCCGAGAACGGGTTCCGGGTCTCCACCGGTTTCGCCGGCACCCCGTTCGTCTGCGAAGCGCTGAGCCAGACCGACCATCTGGACGAGGCCTACCGGCTGTTGCTGGAGCGGGAGTGCCCGTCCTGGCTCTACCCGGTGCTGATGGGGGCTACCACCGTCTGGGAGCGCTGGGACTCGATGCTGCCGGACGGCTCGATCAACCCCGGGTCGATGACCAGCTTCAACCACTACGCGCTCGGCGCGGTCGCCGACTGGATGCACCGGGTGGTCGGCGGGCTGGCCCCGCTCGAGCCCGGCTACACCACGATCCTGGTCGCGCCCCGTCCCGGTGGTGAGCTCAGCTGGGCCGAGACAAGTCTCGACACCCCGCACGGCCGGGCCGCTGTCCGCTGGGAGCTGGCCGACGGCCGACTCGTCGTCGACCTCACGGTGCCGGGCGGAGCGACCGCCGTGCTGCGGCTACCGGGCACCGAGGACGAGACGCTGGACTCCGGTACCCATCACCGCGAGGCGGCGGCTCCGGCTCCGGCTCCGGCCGAGCTCACCCCTGCCGGCGCAGATAATCGGCCAGACCCGACGGCGACCGCCCGGTGAGCTGCTCGACGTCACCACTCACCGTGGCCAGCTCTCCGGCCGCGATCGCCGTGTAGGTGCTGACCCAGGCGTCGTTCTGCCAGTCCGGAGCGCCCCAGCGGGCCCGGGAGGCGTAGGCCTCCTCGACGGTCTCGTCGTGGAAGCTCACCGACCGGCCGGTGAGGTCGGTGATGATCGCCGCCGCCTCGGTCAGGGTGATCGCCTCCGGGCCGGTCAGGTCGTAGGTCTGCCCGGTGTGCTCCTCGGGGTGACGCAGTACCGACGCGGCCGTCCGGGCCGCGTCCGCCCGGGTGACCGCAGCGACCCGGCCGTCGCCGGCCGGACCGCGGATCACCCCGTCCTCGCCGGTCAGCTCGGGCAGGAAGTCGAGGTAGAAGGAATCCCGGAGGAAGGTGAACGCCGCCCCGGAGTCGCGGATGTGCTGTTCGGTGGCGTAGTGGTCACGCGCCAGGGTGAAGGTTGCGTCCGGTGCTGCCCCGAGGAAGGAGGTGTAGACGATCTGTTCCACCCCGGCCTCGAGCGCCGCATCGACGAAGCTCCGGTGCTGTTCGAGCCGGTCGGCACTCTCCGCCGCCGAGACCATCAGCAGCGTTCGCACCCCCGCCAGAGCGGCGCGCGAGGACGCCCGGTCGGCGTAGGAGGCGAAGGCCACCACGGCGGCCGCCGGCAGCTCCGGCGCCCGGGACGGATCCCGGACGAGCAGCCGCTGACCGATCCCATCGGCGGCCAGCTCGCCGGCGATCAGCCCGCCGAGCATGCCGGTCGAACCGGTGACGGCCAGACCAGGGGCGGCGGTGGGATCGGGCATGGGTCCACCTTGTCACGGTCGAAGCCGGATTCGGCTCGTACTAAGCTTAAAGGTCGAAAACCCCGACCGTTGCCGGTGCCGGGGCCCGAACTGTCGAAGGAGAACGGTGACCGCGCAGACCGAGACGCTGGAGTTCCAGTCCGAGGCCAAACAGCTGTTGCAGCTGATGATCCACTCGATCTACTCCAACAAGGACACGTTCCTGCGTGAGCTGATCTCGAACGCCTCCGATGCCCTGGACAAGCTGCGACTGGAGGCGTTGCGCTCCGAGATCGCTGACGTCGACGTCGACGACCTGCACATCGATCTGGTCACCGATCCGGAGGCGCGGACGCTGACGGTGCGTGACAACGGGATCGGGATGACCCGGGACGAGGTGGTGGCGCTGATCGGCACCATCGCCAAGTCCGGTACGGCAGAGTTCCTGGCCGAGTTGAAGAAAGCCGACGCCAGCACCTCGAACGAGTTGATCGGGCAGTTCGGGATCGGCTTCTACTCCAGCTTCATGGTGGCCGATTCGGTCAGCCTGATCACCCGCCGGGCCGGCACCGATGAGGCCGTCCGCTGGGAGTCCGACGGCGCCGGCACCTACACCCTGACCGACGTCGAGGACGCCCCGGTCGGCACCTGCGTCACCCTGGCCCTGAAACCGGCTGACACCGATGAGCAGCTCGGTGACTACACCGCTGCGCCGGTGCTGCGCGAGATCGTCACCCGCTACTCCGACTTCGTCTCCTGGCCGGTCCGGCTGATCACCCCGACCCCTGAGGGCGACGAAGCCGTCGAACCGACCGTGCTCAACTCCCGGACGGCGCTCTGGGCCCGGCCGCAGAGCGAGGTCAGCGACGAGGAGTACGCCGAGTTCTACCGCCACATCGCCCACGACTGGACCGATCCGCTGCAGACCATCCAGCTGCGGGCCGAAGGCACCTTCGAGTACCAGGCGCTGTTGTTCATCCCGGCCCGGGCGCCGATGGACCTGTTCGTCCGCGAGGCCAAACGCGGCGTCCAGCTCTACGTGAAGCGGGTCTTCATCATGGACGACTGCGCCGAGCTGATGCCGGAGTACCTGCGTTTCGTCAAGGGTGTGGTCGACGCCCAGGACCTCTCGCTGAACGTCTCCCGCGAGATCCTCCAGCAGGACCGGCACATCGCCCGGATGCGCCGACGCCTGGTGCGCAAGGTGCTCTCCGGCATCGACGAGCTGATGAGCGACAAGCCGGCGGACTACGCGACCTTCTGGGGTGAGTTCGGCAAGGCCGTGAAGGAGGGCCTGCTGAACGATCCGGAGAACCGCGAGCAGATCCTGGCCGTCTGTTCCTTCGACAGCACCCACCATTCGCAGGAGCAGACCACGCTGGCCGGCTACCGCGAGCGGATGCCCGAAGGGCAGGAGGCGATCTACTACCTGACCGGCGAATCGCGGACCGCGGTCGAGAACTCGCCCCATCTGGAAGCCTTCAGATCCAAGGGGTACGAGGTGCTGGTGCTGACCGACCCGATCGACGAGATCTGGGTGGACGCGGTCGGTGAGGTGGACGGGATCGCGTTGCAGTCGGTGGCCAAGGGCCAGGTCGATCTGCAGAGCGAGGAGGAGAAGTCCGCGGCGGCCGAGCACGAACGCGACTACGCCGAGCTGTTGGCCTGGCTGACCACCGCGCTGGACGCTCAGGTCAAGCAGGTACGTCTCTCCACCCGGCTCACCACCTCGCCGGCCTGCGTGGTCGGTGACACCCATGATCTGACCCCCACGCTGGAGAAGATGTACAAGGCGATGGGCCAGGAGATCCCTACCGTCAAACGGATCCTGGAGTTGAACCCGACCCATCCTCTGGTCACCGCACTGCGGGACCGCTTCAGCGCCGAGGGGAGCGACCGCACCCTGCTGGCCGAGAGCGCGGAGGTGCTCTACGACCTGGCCCTGCTCGCCGAGGGCGGCGATCTGAGCGACCCGACCCGGTTCGTCCGGCTGGTCACCGACCGGGTGCAGGCCGAGCTGACCCGCTGAGCGCCCGGCCCAGGGCGGCGACCGCCGCGCGGTCGCTGCTCAGCCAGTCGACCTCCAGTAGGGTCTCCCGGCTCAACCAGCGGAACCGGTCGTGCGAGCCGTCACCGGCCTTCGGCTCGCCGTCGGCCAACGCGAAGTACAGGCGGAGCAGGGCGTCCGGGCCGATCGGCCAGCCCGACTCGCCGGGCCCGGTGAGTTCACGACCGAGCCGGACGTCGAGGCCCAGCTCTTCGGCGAGCTCACGGCGCAGGGCCGCCGCCGGTGACTCACCGGGCTCGACCTTGCCGCCGGGAAACTCCCATCGCCCGGCCAGCGCCGGCGGTCCGGTCCGCCGGCCGGCCAGCACCCGGGTCGGGCGCTCCAGGTCGTCGACCAGGATGGCGCCCACCACGAGCATCACGGTGCGGGACGGTCCGCGGGCCGGATCAGCCGTGGGCGTCCGGGACGGCGTCGGCGCCCCCGGCCGAGGTCTCGGCGTCGCCGAAGCTGTTGCCACCCTCGGAGATCTGCCCGTCGGCCTCGCCGCGGTCGTCGCGGGCCTTCCGGTCGGCGTCGGCCATCATCGCGGCGGTGTCGTTCTGGTCCTCGGGCCGGGGTGCGCTGTTGGTGTCACTGGTCACGTTGTCTCCTTGGCTGGCTTGAGTTGCAGGTGGTTCGTCCGGGGTGGGGGTCTGGATGCGGCTGGGGTCCGGAGGCCGGTCGGCCCAGCTACCGGTCAGCCCAGCTGCCGGTCCAGGTTGGTCGCGGCGCTGATCAGCGCCAGATGGGTGAAGGCCTGGGGGAAGTTGCCCAGTTGCTCGCCGGTGATCCCGACCTGCTCGGCGTAGAGCCCGAGCGGGTTGGCGTAGGTGAACATCTTCTCCAGCGCCAGCCGGGCCTCCTCCAGCCGACCGGTCCGGGTCAGCGCTTCCACGTACCAGAAGGAACACAGCGAGAAGGTGCCCTCCGGCCCACCGCCCTCACCGACGCCGTCGTCGGTGGCGGAGGGGTCGTAGCGGAAGACCAGTGAGTCGCTGACCAGACGGTCCTCGATCACCGCCAGGCTGGACAGGAACCGGGGATCGGTCGGCGCCACGAACTTCAGCATCGGCATCAGCAGGGTGCTGGCGTCCACACTGTCCGAGCCGGGATAGGACATGAAGCAGCCGACCTCGGGATCCCAGGCTGCGTCCATGATCTCGGCGTAGATCTCGTCCCGGGCCTTGGACCAGGCGGCGATGTCGCCGGGCAGACCGCGCTGGCGCGCCGTCCTGATCATCCGTTCGATCGCCACCCAGCACATCAGCCTCGAACTGGTGTGGTGCTGCGGCTCGCCGCGGGTTTCCCACATGCCGGCGTCCGGCCGCCGCCAGTTCGCCATCATCCACTCCACCGTGCGGACCAGGTCGGCCCACGCGTCGTAGCTGATGCCGGCGCCGTACTTGTTGAACAGATAGACCGAATCGATCAGCTCGCCGTAGATGTCGAGCTGCAGTTGGCCGGCGGCCGCGTTGCCGACCCGGACGGGTCGGGAGTCGGCGTATCCGCTGAGTTGGTCCAGGGTGCCCTCGTCGGCCGGCACGTTGCCGTCGATGTCGTAGAGCACCCGCAGCGGCCCGAGATCCTCACCCCCGTGGGTCTGATCGTCCCCGAGCCGCTCGGAGAGCCAACCGATGAAGGCGGCGGCCTCGTCGGTGAAACCGAGATGCAGCAGGGCGTAGAGGCTGAACGCGGCGTCGCGCATCCAGACGTAGCGGTAGTCCCAGTTGCGACTGCCGCCGAGCACCTCGGGCAGGCTGGTGGTCGGTGCGGCGATGATCGCGCCACTCGGCTCGTGGGTCAGCAGTTTCAGCGTCAGCGCCGACCGGTTGACGGTCTCGCGCCAGCGCCCGGTGTAGGTCGACTGGGCCAACCAGGAGCGCCAGAACGCGTTGGTGGCCTGGAAGAGCCCGAACGCGTCCTCATCGGTGCACGGGGTCACCTCGGCGTCGTCGGCCAGCACCTCGAGCACGAACAGGGCCCGGTCCCCTTCGGACAGCTCGAACTCGGCGGTGACGTCCCCGTCGGTGCACCGCAGCTCGGGGCTGGCGCTGAGGCCGAGGGTGATCGAGTCGCTGCGGATGACCACACCACCGTCGACCGTCTCGGTCTGCGGATGCTCGCGGCCGTAGTCGGGCCGGGCCGACAGCGTGGTCGTCATCGACAACCTGCCGCGGACGCCGAGCACCCGACGCACCAGCCGCTGCCGGTGCTGATCGTCGTGCGGCTTCAGCACCGGCATGAAGTCGTGCACCTCGGCCACGCCGGCATCGGTCATGAACCGGGTGATCAGGATGTTGGAGTCGGGCAGATAGAACTGCAGGGTGCGGACGTCGCTGTCGCTCGGATAGAGCCGCCAGGCGCCGCCCTGATCGCCGTCCAGCAGGTCGGCGAACACACTCGGGGAGTCGAAGCGGGGGCAGCAGAACCAGTCGATGGTGCCGTCCGAGCCGATCAGCGCTGCTGTCCGCAGGTCGCCGATCAGGCCGTGGTCGGAGATGGGTCGGGTCGGCCTGGTGTCGCTCACCGGAGAAGTATCCCTGCTGAGACGCCGAAGCCCGCCGGAGGTCGACCTCCGGCGGGCTCCTGCTCAGTCAGCTACTTCTGTTTGGCCGGGGTGGCCAGGTTCAGCGCCGAGGCGATGGTGAAGTGCAGATCGGTCTGGTCGGTCAGGCCGACGACGTTGGCCGCCTTCGGGCCGTAACCGGCGATCCGGACCTGGGTGCCGGTGTGGTCCTGCGAACCACCCGACGGCGCGGTGCCGTAGGCGATGGTCAGCGGGGCGTCGTCGGCGGTCAGCAGATTCGCCGTCAGGCCGGGCGTGGTGGTGCCGGAGTAGACGATCTGGCTGCTGTGGCCGTGATCGGCGGTGACGAACACCGACGTGTGGCCGTCCCGCTTGGCGAAGTCGAGGGCCACCTTGACCGCCTGGTCGAAGGCCACCGTCTCACCGATCTGGCCGCAGGCGTCCGCCGCGTGATCGCGCTTGTCGATGCTGGCGCCCTCCACCTGCAGGAAGAAGCCCTTCTTTCCGGTGTTCAGCAACTGGATCGACTTCTTGGTCATCGCGTCCAGTTGCGGCTCGCTGCTCGGCCGGCTCGGGTTCGGGGTGCACCGGACCGGGGCCTTGCTGCCGCCGTCGGAGGTCGCCGCGGGGCCGGTCCACTGGACCGCGAGGTTGCCGCTGGCGTAGACGCCCAGCACGGGACTGTCCTGGTCGGCCTCGGTCAGGCCGTTCATGCCGGCGGCGTCGGTGACGATCTGGTACCGCTCGACCTGGGCCTGCTGAGCAAGGGTGAGGCCCTTGTAGCGGCCGGCGGTCGCCGTCTCGTAGAAGGACTTGGCCCCACCGCCCATGGTCACGTCGGCCCGGGTGGCCAACTCCTGCTCGGTGATCGAACCGAGGCCGCCGTTCTCCAGCGCCGCCTCGGGGCAGGTCTTGCTGGTCTCGACCGGTCCGTAGCAGGACCGCTCGGAGACGTGCGAGGCGAGGACGGCCGGGGTCGCGTCCTGGATCTCGGCCGTGGTGACGTTGCCGGTCTTCAGGCCGCGCTTCTTGGCCAGTTCCAGCAGGGTGGCCTGCGGCTTACCGTTGACGTCGACCGAGATCGCGCCGTTGTAGGTCTTGGTGCCGGTGGCCCACCCGCTGCCGCTGGCTGCCGAGTCGGTGACGTAGTTCGGCTTGTGGGTCTCCTGGTCCAGGGAGAACGTCGTGTACTGACCGGTCAACGGCAGAGCGTCGATGCCGGGCAGTCGGCCGTCGGCGCCGTAGGCGTAGTCCCGGGCGGCCGTGATCTCGGAATCGCCCATCCCGTCGCCGATGAGCAGGATCACGTTCTCGGCGCGGCGGCCGTCGATGGCGGTGCGCAGCGCTTTGGTCTGGTCGCCGTCGTTGCGGGTGGCGGCGCCGTGGCCGGTCAGAGATCCGCCGGTGGTGGTGGCGCCGACGGCGAAGCCGGCGCTCAGCAGCAGGCTGCCGATGCCCACCCCGGCCAGGGCCGTCCGGCCGATCGCTCGTCTCGTCGAAGTCTTGGCTGGGTCGGTCGGTGCGGTCATGTCACTCTCGTCTCGGTCGCTGGGCCCACCCCGTGCAGGCAGGTGCAGCCCACCGCCTTCAGGCGAATCTCAGCTGGACCTCAGGTGACGGGTAGGCCAGCGGCAGGTGAACACTCAGGAACGGCGGTCCATGTCCTCGGCCACGATCGCCGCGCCGACGTGGGCCAGATCCTCGGTCCCGGCGGCGTCGGCCAGCCCGCGGGCGGTGTGCGGCAGACCCTGGTCGCGGGCGAGGTCGAGGACGCGCTGGTCGGCGTAGGGTCGCAGCGTCGGCCAGACCGCCTGCACCTCACGGAGGAAAATGCCGGCCCCGGTCGCCCCGATCCCGGTGAACCCCTGCAGGGCGTCGCCGAGATCGCTGAGACCGCCGGCCTCGTCGCGCATCCGGCGCAGGTCCCCCTGGTAGCGATCGAGACACTGCTCGGCCAGGCGGCCGAGCTGGTCCGCGGTCTGTTCCTTGCGGAGATATCTGCTCTCCGACAGCACCTGCCAGACGTCGGAGTCCGAGGCGTCGGCCAGGTGCCGGGCCGTGGTGAATCCGGCCTCGGTCAGCGCCCGCGCCGTCCGCAGCCCCAGCTCTGGATCCAGATTGGCCGAGAGCAGCGACGTCAACACCAGCAGCCGGAACAGCTCCGACGGCTTGTCGGCGAGGGTGATCCCGGCCTGCTCGGCAAAAGTGTCAGGGTGAGCCTCGACGAGGTCGGCGAGGCGCGAGGACGAACTCATCAGCCCGTTCTACCACCGGACCGCGCGACCGCCCGACCGTTGAGCAGGCGGCCGAAGCCGACCGGCGCGATCCTGGTGCCCGCACTCAACACCTGCGCGTCGGTGCCGATCAGCAGCCGCGTTCGGCGTTTGATCGCGGCCTCGATGATCTTCTCGGCCGCCCGGTCGGCCGGGAACCGCAACGCCTTGTCGAACGAGGAGACCTGCCGGGCCGTCCGGTCGGCGTCCAGGCCGGCGGCCAGCCGGGCGTTGGTGGCGATGTTGGTCCGGATGCCGCCGGGGTGGACGCAGGTGACGCCGATGCCGAGCGGCGCCAGTTCGTGGGTCAGGGACTCACTGAACCCGCGCAGGCCGAACTTGCTGGTGGCGTAGGCGGACTGCCCGTACGGGCCGAGCAGCCCGAAGACGCTGGAGGTGTTGACGATGTGGGCGTTGCCGCTGATCTCGGCCCGAGCGGTGATGGCGGGCAGCAGACCACGGACGATCCGGATCGGCGCATGCAGGTTGATGGCCAGCAGCCAGTCGAACTCGTCCGCGCTGAGCTCGTCGAACCGGCCGGCCATCGCCACCCCGGCGTTGTTGAACAGCAGATTCAGCCGCGGATGATCACCCGCGACCGTCTCGATCATGGCGTCCGTGGCGGCCGGATCGGAGAGATCGACGACCAGGCTGCGGACCTCGCGGTCCGGGCGCCGCCGGCGCAGTTCCGTGCTCACCCGGTCCAGGCCGGCCTCGTCCCGGTCGACGACGATCACGTCCGCGCCGCGGGCGCTGAGCCCGTAGGCGAGGTGCTCACCCATGCCACCGGCCGCGCCGGTGACCAGGGCGAGCGAGTCGGCGATCTGTAGCGGTTCGAGTTTCATTTCGTCGCTCCCGTGAAGGCCATGTCGGTGCTCAGTTTCGCGTGCGGGAAGGAGATCCGGTCGGGCAGGTAGCTCTGCCGGATCCGCCAGACCCCGCGGTCGCCGCTGCGGGGGAAGGCGGCCAGCCCGCGTTGCACGTAACCCGAGGTCAACGGCAGTAACGGTGTCCGGCCCATCCCGCCCGGCGCGGTCGGCGTGGCCACCGCGTAGTCCTTGGTGAGCATGAAGCGCAACAGCCGGCAGACGTAGCGACTGACCAGATCCGAACGCAGCGTCCACGAGCTGTTGACGTAACCCACCGTCATCCCCAGATTGGGGACGCCGTCCAGCAGACAACCGCGATAGGTGTACGTCTCGGACAGATCGACCCGATCGCCGTCCACCGAGACCTCGATCCCGCCGAGCGCCTTCATGGTGAGTCCGGTCGCGGTGACGATCACGTCGGCCTCGACCAGCTCGCCACCGCCCAGCCGCAGTCCGGCGGGCTCGACGGCCCTGATCACGTCGGTCTTGACGGTGGCCTCCCCGCGCCGCAACGCCTTGAACAGTTGACCGTCCGGGGTCGCGCAGAGGCGTTGGTCCCAGACGTCGTAGCGCGGGGTGAAGTGGTCGGCGACCATGCTCGGCGGCATCGCCTTGGCCGCCCAGCCCAGCACCATCGCCCGCGCCCGGTCGGGTCGCCGTCGGGACAGCTGGTACAGGAACGCCGAGGTGAGCACGTTGCGCCCACGGATCACGTGGTGGGCCGCCCGGGCCGGCAGTCGGTGCCGTAACCGGTCTGCGGTCCGGTCCCGTCTGGGGACGGAGACGACATAGCTGGGGGAGCGCTGCACCATCGTCACCTCCGCGCCCTCGGCGACCATGGACGGCACCAGGGTGATCGCGGTCGCGCCCGAACCGATCACCGCGACCTTGCGGCCGCGCAACTCGAGATCGGACGGCCAGAACTGCGGGTGCACGATCCGACCGGCGAAGGACTCCTCGCCCGGAAAGCTCGGCCGGTAAGGGTGTTCGTAGTCGTAGTAGCCGCAGCACAGTTGGACGAACCGGGCGCTGATCACCTCTTCGGCCCCGTCCCGGAGGACGGTGACACTCCATCGCTGAGCCGTGGACGACCAGGCCGCCGACGTCACCTTCGTCTGCGTCTCGATTCGCTGCTGCAGGCCGTAGGCGTCGACCGTCTCGCGCAGATAGGCCAAGATGTCGGCGCCGTCGGCGATCGCGTCCGGCCGGCGCCAGGGCCGGAACGGATAGGACAGGGTGAACATGTCGGAATCCGAACGCACCCCGGGATAGCGGAACAGATCCCAGGTGCCGCCCAGGTCGGCACGGGCCTCCAGGATCCGGAAGGACAGCTCAGGAAGGCTTTCGCTGAGTCGACAGGCCATGCCGATCCCGGACAGACCCGCCCCGACGATCAGGACATCGACCTCACTCACGCACCGAGTCTGCCACCGGCCCGGACGGTGCCCACCGCCACCTGGATGTGCCCACCCCAGGCCTGCCGGCGTACGACCCGGTCGCCATCGCGTTCGAGCGCCGTCCACGGGTGGGCGTCGATGTCGGCGCCGCCGAGGGCACAGGCGGCTCGCGCCAGTGGGCCGAAGATCGCCGCCGCACCGTGCGGACGGGCCATGTCGATCACCGCCAGTGCCCCACCGGGGCGAACGAGGGCACGCATCGCGGCCCACGCCCGGGGCCAGTCCGGGATCAGCGACAGGGCGTAACTGGAGATCGCCGCATCGACGGGCCCGTCCACCCCGGGCAGCGCCTCGAGGCAGAGTTCGCCGGCCTCGGCCGACACCAGCTCGACGTTGGTCCACCCGTGCGCGGCGATCCGCGCCCGCGCCCGGTCGAGCATCGCCTCGCTGGCGTCGACGCCGACGATTCGACCGGCCGGCCCGATCTCTCGTTGCAGATAGGCGAAGTTGAGCCCGGTGCCGCAGCCGATATCGACCACCACCGCGCCGGCGCTCAGGCCTGTTCCGGCCAGCGCGGCCATGGCCAGCCGGCGGCCCGCCCGGTAGACCGGCTCGCCGGACCACCGGTCGTAGTGCGGCGCGAGGCGGTCGTACCGGTCGGACATACCGTGACCCTATGCAGCCATCCTCCCCGTCGATCGAGCCGTCGATCGAGCCGTCGATCGAGCTCCTGGTGATCGGTGGCGGGACCGCCGGCCTGATCGCGGCGAAGACGGCGGCCTCGTTCGGTGCCGCCGTCACCCTGGTCGAACGGGACGAAGCCCCCGGCGGTGACTGCCTGTGGAACGGGTGCGTGCCGAGCAAGACCCTGATCGCGTTGTCGAAGCGGCTCACCGCACCGGTCGACGCGGCCGAACTCCGGGCCGGTGTCCGGGCGGCGATCGACACCATCGCCCCGGTGGATTCCGCCGCCGCGCTGGAACGGGCCGGCGTCCGGGTCGAGCGCGGCACGGTCCGTCTCACCGGTCCCGACCGGGCCGAGATCGACGGTCGGCCGGTCACCTTCCGGCGGGCCGTGCTGGCCACCGGCTCGGCCCCGGCCGCACCCGACTTCGCGACCGACCGGCCACCGCTGACCAACGAGACCCTCTGGGATCTCGACCGGCTGCCCGAGCGGCTGCTGGTCGTCGGTGGCGGCAGCACCGGTTGCGAACTGGGCCAGGCCTTCCACCGGCTCGGGGTCGAGGTCACCATCGTCGAACGTGGGCCGCGGCTGCTGTCGGTCGAGGACGCCGACGCCGGCGCGCTCATCGCCGAGATCTTCACCCGGCAAGGGATCTCGTTACGGCTGGGCCGCACCGTCGTATCGATCGCCGGCGGGGTCGCCACCCTCGACGACGGCTCCACGGTGAGTTTCGACGACTGTCTCGCCGCTACCGGACGACGGCCCCGCACCGACGGCCTCGGGCTCGACCTGGCCGGTGTCGACCTCGACCCCGGCGGTGCGGTGAAGGTGACCGAACAGCTGCAGACCGGCAACGACCGGATCTGGGCCGCCGGCGACGTGACCGGTGGTCCGTACCTGACCCACCGGGCCGGCATCCACGGCAGCACGGTCGCCGCCAACGCCGTCCTCGGTCTGCGCCGCCGAACCCCCCGCGAGGGCTGGCCCCGGGTCACCTTCACCGACCCCGAGGTCGCCTCGGTCGGCGAGACCACCGGCCACCGCGCCGTCACCCTGCCGCACGAGCACGTCGACCGGGCGATCACCGACGGCGACCAGGGCTTCACCCGGTTGCTGCTGGACCGCCGGCGCCGGCTGCGCGGGGCGACCATCGTCAGCGGCCGGGCCGGCGAGACCCTGGGCGAGGCCGCTCTCGCGGTGGACCAGAAGATCGGCGTCTCCGCTCTGGTCGGCACCACCCACGCTTACCCGACGCTGTCGGACGGCCTGTGGAACGCAGCGATCATGGACTACCAGGCCCAGCTCGCGAGCCCGCCCTGGCGCTGGCTGATCGCCGGCCTGCGCCGGCTGCGGCTGCGCGGCACCGCGTGACCACCTCGACGGCGACCGGGAACACCTCTGCCGGCCGGGCACTCGTGCTGATCGCGATCATCCTGCTCGCGCTCAACCTGCGGGTCGCGGTGGCCAGTTTCGGCGTGCTGTTGCCGCAGATCCGCACCGATCTCGGGCTGTCGGCCCTGTTCGCCGGGGTGCTGACCACGGTGCCGGTGTTGGCCTTCGCCGTCTTCGGTGCCGGCAGCCGGCTGGTCACCGGCCGCATCGGTCTGCACCGGACGGCGTTCGTCGCCCTGATCCTGATCATCGCCGGGCTGACCGCCCGCCCCTTCGCCCACGGACGGTGGAGTTTCCTGGCCCTGAGCGTGGTCGCGGTTGCGGGGGCGGCGCTGGGCAACGTGATCCTGCCGCCCTTGGCCAAGCAGCACTTCGAGGACCGGCTCAGCCTGGTCAGCGCCGTCTACGGGGCGATGCTGCTGGGCGGGGCGTCCCTGGCCTCCGGCACCACCGTCCGACTGGACCGGCTGCTCGGCGGCTGGCGACCTGCGCTCGGTGTCTGGGCCGGGCTGGCGGTGATCGCCTTCGTCGCCTGGTTGATCATGTTGCTGGCGCGCGACGACCCCTCCCGGCCGACGTCCGGATCCGGTGCCGAGGCCGCCCGCGCGACGCCGATCCCGTTGCGTCTGGTCGTCCGTTCCAGGCTGGCCTGGGTGATGGCGGTGCTGTTCGCCGCCCAGTCGGCCCAGGCCTACGCCCAGTTCGGCTGGTATCCCGACATCCTGACCGACGGTGGGTTGTCGGCCGGGTCCGCGGCCGGGATGCTGGCCCTGCTGACCGGGGCCGCCGTCCCGCTGGCCCTGGTGATGCCGTTGTTGATCAAGGCCACGCGGGGCAGGGCCGCACTGCCGATCGGCTACGGCCTGGTCACGATGATCGGCTGGACGGGCGTCCTGCTGGCGCCGTCGACGTTGCCCTGGCTGGCCGCATTGGTGCTCGGTGCCGGATCGACGGCGTTCACCTGGGTGTTGGCCATGATCGCCCAGCACTCCGCCAGTCCGGGCGGCACGATCGCGCTCAGTGGTTTCGCCCAGGGCACCGGCTATCTGCTGGCCGCCGTCGGCCCCTTCGGCACCGGTGCGCTGCACGACCTGACGGGTTCGTGGGCGCCACCGATCGTGGTGTTGATCGTGCTGGCCGCGTTGATCGGCGTGTTGGGGGCGATCGTCACCCGGATGGGGACACTCGAGGACGACCTGGGGGTCTGAGGCCGGCTCGACGGGGGCACAATGGGCCCATGATCCCCACCCAGCCGTTCGGTTCCACCGGCCACGACAGCACCCGCATCATCTTCGGGGCTGCGGCCCTCAGCGACGTCACCCAGGACGAGGCCGACCAGACCCTCGCATTGGTGGCCGAGCGCGGCATCAACCACCTCGACGTGGCCGCCAGCTACGGCGACGCCGAGCTGCGGATGGGCCCGTTCATCGAGCAGCACCGCGACGAGTATTTCCTGGCCAGCAAGACCGGAGAGCGGACCAAGGACGCGGCCTGGGCGCAGATCAACGCCTCGCTGGAGCGGTTGCGGACCGACCATCTCGACCTGATCCAGTTGCACAACCTGGTCGACGAGGTGGAGTGGCAGACCGCGTTCGCCCCGGGCGGCGTGTTGGAGGCCGTGGTGCGGGCCAAGGACGAGGGTCTGGTGGCCAACATCGGGGTCACCGGACACGGTGTGACCGTGGCCCGGCAGCATCTGCGTTCGCTGGCCGAGTACGACTTCGCCTCGGTGCTGCTGCCTTACAACTTCCCGATGACCCGCAACGAGGCCTATATGGCTGATTTCGAGGAACTGTCCTCGCTCTGCCAGGAGCGCGGGATCGCCGTCCAGACGATCAAGGCGATCACCCGGGCGCCGTGGGAGGACGATCTCGGCGAGGCCGACCGGTTCGCCGCCACCTGGTACGAGCCGCTGCGCGAGCAGGAGCCGATCGACACCGCCGTGGCCTGGGTGCTCGGCCGTGAGGGCGTCTTCCTCAACACCGTCGGAGACATCCACATCCTGCCGATGGTGCTGGACGCCGCCGAGAAGGCTGCCGCCCATCCCGGCCGCCCCGACGTCGAGGCGATGACCGAACTGGAGCGAGCCTGGAAGATGGCCCCGCTCTTCGTCTGATCGCCGGCCGCGTTCGCCCGCCGGATCAGGCGGGCGGGTTCGGGCCCTCGAGCCGGGCACCCCAGCGGTGGGTCGAGGTGCCACCCGGGGCGATCCGGACGACGTCGGTGCCGGACTGCAACGCGTTCGGCGGCGCCGTCATCGGCTCGACGCCGAGCCCGCGTCGTTTGCGTTCCGGGGCGAGGGTGTCGGCGGTGTAGACCTCGAGATAGGGGAAGGAGTCGTCCACCCAGACCCGGGCGGTCCGCTCGTCCGGTCGCTGCAGGATCAGCCAGGCCCGGCCTTCAGCGTCTCGCTCGAGGTCGGTGAAGGCGTAGTCGATCTCGGTGCCACCGATCCGGCGCGGCCGGGAGAAGTCGTAGTCGGTGCCGTCGACGGCGTCTTTTCCGGTCGGTAGCTGCCGATCGTCGGTGCTGATCCGGGTCCGCGCGGCAAAGGTCAGCGTGCACTCATCGACCGTGCCGTCGCCGGGGGAGAGGTAGGGGTGCTGGCCGTAGGCCCAGGGAGCGTCGATGTCGCCGAGGTTGCGGGCGACGACGGTCACGCTCAGCCCGGCCGCGCCGAGCTGGTAGGTCACCTGGACGCCCAGATCGAACGGCCAGAACGGCATCGGCCGGATCCGAGCCGCCATCGTCACCGCGTCCGCCCGATGGTCGGTCGCCGTCCAGGAACGCCAGCGCAGGAAGCCGTGGATCGCGTTCTGCTTCTCCGGCTCGGTCAGCGGCACCCGGTGCGAGGTGCCGTCGAAACTGAACTCCCCGTCGCCGAGCCGGTTCGGCCAAGGTGCGAGCGGCGTACCGTGCGCCCCGTCGCAGACCGCGTCCAGTGAGTACGGCTGCAGTACGTCGACCTCGCCATCGCGGAACTCCCGGATCCCACCGCCGATCTCGACGATCGTGGCCCGCTGCTCGCCATGGACGATCTCGTACTGTTGACCTGAAGGCGCATCCACAGCGTCGAGATTAGACCCGGGCGGCCTAGCCCTTCAGGCCGCTCCCGGCGACCCCCTCGACGATCCGGCGCTGGAAGATCATGAACAGGATCACCAGCGGCAGCGCACCCAGGATCGAGGACGCCTGGATGTCGGAGACGTTCTGGCCGAACGAGCCCTGCACCGTGGCCAACCCGACCGGGATGGTCATCAGGTCGGGGTTGGAGAGCACGAACAGCGGCAGGATCAGGTTGTTCCAGACGCCGACGAAGGTGACGATCGCCATCGCCGCGATCACCGGCTTGCTCAACGGCAGCACGATCGTCCGGTAGATCGTCCAGAAGCTGGCCCCGTCGATCCGGGCCGACTCCTCGAAGTCACGGGGCAGACCGTCGAAGAACTGCTTGAACACGAACACCGCGATCACCGAGGGCACCTGGGGCAGGATGACCGCCCAGTAGGTGTTCAACAACCCGGCTGCGTTCAGTTCCTGGAAGACCGGCAGGATCAGCACCTGCGGCGGCACCATGATGCCGGCGATCATCAGGCCGAAGACGACCTTGCGACCCCGGAATCTCAACCTGGACAGGGCATAGGCGGCCATCGACCCGAACACCACGGTCAACAGCACGGTGACCACCGAGGTGATCGCGCTGGCCAGGTACCAGTTCCAGATGTCACCGTTGCCCAGCAGGGTGATGTAGGAGGCCAGCGTCAGGTGCCAGTCGCTGAGGATCTGCCCGGCACCGATGGCCGAACTGGCGTTCGAGGTGAGCGAGGTCTTCAACGCCCACAGGCTCGGGATCAGCCAGAAGACCGAGAAGATGATCAGCAGCACCCAGGAGACGACGGTGAAGGCGCGACCGGAACGATGCGCCTGCTCATCGCTCACCCGGGGTGGCGGGGCGGCGGCCGAGACGCCGTCGCGGGACTTGCGGGGCCGGCTGCTGGTGTCGGTGAGGGTCTGGCTCGCCATGGTCAGGCCGCCTTTCGCTGCTGGACGTGCTCGACGATCTGACGGATGCCGGTGACGATCAGGACGACGACCAGCAGCAGGACCGAGGCGGCCGAACCGGCGCCGACCCGGTAGTTGGTGAACGCGGTGTCGGTGACCAGGCCGAGGACGACCTGCGACGAGGTGCCCGGTCCGCCGGAGGTCATCAGGTAGACCTGGTCGAAGATCTTCAGGCTGGCGATGATCTGCAGCAGCAGGACGACGGTGGTGGTCCGGTTGAGCAGCGGAATGGTGATCGACTTGATCTGCTGCCACTGGGTGGCGCCGTCGACCGAGGCCGCTTCGTACAACTCGCGGGGGATGTCCTGCAGACCGGCGAGGTAGAGGATGAAGTTGAAGCCGATCGTCCACCAGACGGTGGTGATGGCGACGCCCAACAGGGCCGTCTTCGGGTCGGCCAGCACGGGCGACGGATCGGTGATGCCGATCTGGGTCCGGAACGAATCCCACAGGCCCGTGGTGGGGGAGTAGATGAAGCTCCAGATCAGCGCGATCGCCGCCGAGGGCAGGATGAACGGGACGAAGAAGGCGAGCCGGAAGAACCACTGGGCCCGGGCCACCCGGTTGGCCAGCACCGCCAACACGAAGGCCAGGATGACCAACGGGATGGTGGTCTCGACCGTGAACAGCAGCGTGTGGCCCATCGCCGCCCAGAACAGGCTCTGGGTCAACATCTCGGCGTAGTTGCCGAAGCCGGCGAAGGAGCCGAAGCCGGGACGCACCAACGAGGTGTTGAAGAAGCTGGTGATCAGCATGTAGATCACCGGCCAGATCAGGAACAGCAGATAGAAGATGCCGAACGGGGCGATGAACAGCCAGGCGGGTCTGGCCTCGCCACGCCGGACGTCGGTGTTCGGGGCCCGTACCGGGGACTGCGACGTCGTGCGGTTCGACGTCGACGGTGCCAGGGTCGAGGTGGCCATCAGCGATCCTCCTTGATCATCAGAGCGGGTTCTTGGTGTTGGCGTAGATCTGCAGCTGGGCCCGGGCCGTGGCCAGGGCGGCGGCCGGTGTGGCCAGTCCCTGTTGGACCAGGCCGATCTGCGCGCCGACGGTGTTCTCGAAGTTCGACCCCGAACCCGAGTACCAGGCCGGCGCGTCGTAGACCACGTCCGCAGCGGCGCCGGCGTAGTTCGACTGCGGCTTCAGATCCTTGTAGGCCTGGCTGTCCAGAATCGGCTTGTAGGCAGGGATGTGGCCACCCTGGGCCCAGGTCAGGCTCTCGGTCATCATCGTCTTGACGAACCCGAGGGCCCGGGTCAGTTGGGCCTCGGTGCGGTCCTTCTTCGGCAGCACGAACGTGTGCGAGTCGCCCTGGCAGGCCGGTCGGTCGAACAGGGTCGGGACTTCGGTCATGCCGAACTTCAGGCCGTCGATCGACTGGGCCGTGGTGATCTCCCACTCGCCCTGGAAGTAGAAGGCGGCCTTGCCGGTGAACATCAGCGTCTGCGACCCGGCGTAGTCGGTGTTGGCCGGCACCAGGCCCTTCTTGGCCAACGACTGGATGTAGGTCAGCGTCGACAGGGTGATGTCGGGGTCGTAGGTCAGGGTCCGGCCGTCGTCACCCAACCAGGGGGTGGCGCCGTCGTGCTGCTGGTAGAGGGACTGGAACCACCGCCAACTGGTGGCGGTGTCGCCGACGGTGGCCACCGAGGCGCCGTAGGCACCGGTGACCTTCTTGGCGGCGGTCAGGGCCGCCTCCCACTCCTCGGTGCCGTTGATCTCCTTCAGCGACCCGTCGGAGTTGAGCAGCCCGGCCTTCTCGCAGACGTCGCTGTTGTAGTAGAGGACGAACGGGTGGGTGTCCAGCGGCAGCGCGTAGTTCTTGCCGTCCACCTTCTGCGCGTCCCACGGCTTCTCGCTGAAGTCGTTGCCGGAGAGGCCGACCAGGCCGAGCATGTCCTCGGTGATCTCCTCGACCAGGTCGGCGTTGGCCAGGTTGGTGGAGCGGGTGAGGTGGGAGACCGCGACGTCCGGCGGCGCACCGCCGAGGGTGGCCAGTGAAACCTTGGTGTAGTAGGGATTTCCCCAGGCGAAGGTGGCGGCCTGCAGGGCGGACGAGCCGCCGTTCTGCTCCTCGTACGCGGCCTCCATGGTCTGCATCCGGCCGCCGTCGCCGCCGCTGAACAGATTCCAGAAGGTGATCGTGCCCGGAGCGAGCTGGCTGCCGACCAGGCCGGCCGAGATGGCGCTGCCGCAGCCGGAGAGCCCACCGCCGAGGCCGAGTACGGCTGCGGCCCCGAGGCCGCCGCGGAGCAGGGTGCGGCGGGAAATTCCGCCTACCGAACCGTCTGATGTCATCTGGATCCTCCGCCGCCGTCATTGGCCCCGTGTTGGACGTTCACCTGGTCGAGAACGTTCTCCAGGTGTTGCAGCAGGAGCGTAGCCACCGTGCACCCGGATTGCAACGTTGTAGAGCTAGTTGATGCGCGGTCGTGATTATCCGGCGACGCGGGGTCACGAACCGCTACGGTGTGCAGATGCGCGCGACCGTCCGGGACGTGGCCAAGCTGGCCGGGGTGTCGCCGAAAACCGTCTCGAACGTCGTCAACGGCCAGGTCCCGGTGAGCCCGGCCACCCGCGGCAAGGTGGAACAGGCCCTGTCCGAGCTGGACTACGTGCCGAACCTGTCGGCCCGCGGGCTGCGGAACGGCCGGACCGGGGTGATCGCGCTGGCGCTGCCGAATCTGCGCACCGCCTACTCGGCCGAGATGGCCCAGAACATCGTCGACGCGGCCGCCGCCCGCGGCTGGAGTGTGCAACTCGAGGACACGGGGATCGCCTCCGGTGAACGAGAGGCCGAGTTGTTGAGCCGGGCCCGGGCCCATCTGGTCGACGGCCTGATCCTGAACCCGACCCGACTGGAGACCAGCGCCGTCCAGCGGGGGGTGTCGCTGCCGCCGGTGGTTCTGATCGGTGAGGTGGACCAACCGATCGCCGACCACGTCTGGGTCGACAACGTGGCCGCGGTCCGGGTCATGACGAGTTCGTTGATCGAGCGCGGGCACCGCCGGATCGCCGTCCTCGGGGTGATGGAGTCCTCGACGTCCAGGCTGCGTGAGGACGGGTATCGGCAGGCGTTGAGCACAGCTGGGCTTCCGCTCGACCCGCGGCTCGAGATCGACTGCGATCGCTGGGACGCCGAGGGTGGCTACCAGGCCGCCGAGCGCTGGCTCGCCCAGCGGCCCGACCTGCCGGACGCGCTGATCTGTTTCACCGACTCGATCGCCCTGGGGGCGCTGCACGCTCTCGCCGCGGCCGGCGTCTCGGTGCCGGCGGAGTTGAGCGTGGTGGGCTACGACGACGTCCCGGAGGCGGCGCACTACTACCCACCGTTGACCACCATAGGGTTCGACAAGAAGGAATTTGCTGAGCGGGTGCTCGGTCTGCTGGCCGACCGGATCAGCGACCCCGATCGCCCCATCACCAAGAGCGTCCTGGACTTCCGGCTGATCGAACGCGAGAGCGTCCGCACCCGCTGAGACGGTCGATTGCGGTGGCAGGTCTCCGGAATCGCTTCACGGATCAGGAAACGACTGCAGAACCGATCGAAGCTCTCGAAGGTGTCCCCGTCGAGTGGCCGGCGGCCCAGAAGTTACCGATGACGGCGGTGACGTTGACCCAGGGCAGTTCGAGAAAGCGCTATCCAAGGATGAACGGGTTGACCTGGCCGACGTCCTCGGCGTCAAGTTTCGCGGCGTACGGAGTATGAGGGAGGAGGGCAGTCAGGACGGTGCCCTTCCCGGCCCCTTCTTTGCCGGTGGTGGGGATCAGCGACAACCCGCGGATGTCCATTTGGTGATTCTCCGGCGATGCAGCTGGAGGTGGAGACCCGATTTGGGTGACCCTTGCGCAGCCCGCTGATCCGAGATAGAATCGAACACATGTTCGACACTGAGGAGTTGTCCGGGTGGCCCACCCGTCGGCTTCTCGATGCCGTGGCCGACAACCACCAGCAGGTTCGGCGGGTGGGGTGTGACCAGTTGCTGCTCGCTGCGGCGTTCGCCGACGATCAGGGCCGCGACGACTCCGAACGGGACGAGCTGCCGGCGGCCTGGCGCTCGACGATCGACGGCGGGCGGGGCGCGGCCGCCTTGGATGAGGATGTCGTGGCCGAGTTCGGCGCCTGCTACGGCGTCGGGATGGTCGCCGCCCGGGCCCTGATCGGCAGCGCGGTCCGGGTGCGCTGGCAGTTCCCGGTCCTGTGGGCCCGGGTGTGTGAGGCGTCGGTGTTGGCCTGGCAGGCCCGGAAGATCGCCGAGGCCGCCGTGAACCTCGACCACGAACAGTGTCGGGAGTTGGACGCCCGGATGTCGCCGCTGGCCGGATTGATGCCGTGGCCGCGGTTCACCCGCCTGCTCCAGGCCGCGATCGGCGAGCTCGACGCCGACGGCCTGGCCGAACGGGCCGAGCGGGCGGCGAGCGAGCGCTACGTCCGCACCTGCCAGTCCGAGGACGGGCTCAAGCTGTTGATCGCCCGTGCCGAGGCCGGTGACATCGCCGTCTTCGAGGCCACGCTGCACCGGATCGCGGACATCCTCGAGGTCGACGGCGACGCCGACGAACTGCCTCTCCGGCTGGCCCGGGCTTTCGGGATCCTGGGCAATCCGGCCCTGGCCCTGCACCTGCTGGCCACCCACGTCGACCAGGGCAGCGAGACCCGAACCCCCGACCGGGAGCCCGATCCGGAGGATCCGCAGGAACGGGCCGAACACGACCACGTCACGCTGAGCGCCTCCACCACCTCCGGCCCGTTCGGATCCGACCCGACCAGCTGGGATCCGCGAAAGCTGGCGCCGAAGGTCGTGCTCTACTTCCACCTCTCCGAGTCCGCGATCGATCCCGGTTTCGAACCCGTCCGCGACGACCACGTGGCACCGAGTGCCGGCCTGGTGCGTCCTGAACACGGCGACTACCAGAGCCTCGGCCAACTGAAGGAGTTCCTGGCCGGCACCGGATGCCGGGTCACCGTGCGGCCGGTCGTGGTGCCGGCCGAGCAGGAGCCGGTCGACGCCTACGAGATACCGCAGCGGATCCGGGAAGCGGCTCGGCTGCGTCAACGGGTCGACCTGTTCCCCTTCGCCAGCACCGACCGGGCCCTCGATCTCGATCACACCCAGCCCTGGCGCGCTGACGGTCCGGCCGGCCAGACCGGTCTGCACAACCTGGCCCCGTTGTCGCGAAGTTCGCACCGGATGGCCACTCCTCGACCCCGAGCCGGTGGACGGATCACCGGACGATGGCGCAAACGCCAACCCACACCGGGCACCGTGGTCTGGCGATCGCCCCACGGCCGGATCTATCTGACCACCGGTACCGGCACCCTCGATCTCGCCGACACCCTCTACGCCGAACAGATCTGGGCGGCCGCCTGTCCTCGTGCGCAGGTGGCCTGATGTCGGACGCGGTGCGTGCTTTACCGGACCTTCTACAACGATGTAACGTTCGGGCCATGTCTCAGGCGCGCATCGTCATCGACCGTGATTTCACCGCCGGGGAGGTGCCACGCCGGATCTTCGGCTCGTTCGTCGAGCACATGGGCCGCTGCGTCTACACCGGCATCTTCGAACCCGACCATCCGAGTGCCGATGAGGACGGATTCCGTACCGACGTCCTCGACCTGACCAAGGAGATGGGCGTCAGCGTGGTCCGGTATCCGGGCGGCAACTTCGTCTCCGGCTACAACTGGGAGGACGGCGTCGGCCCGGTCGAGGATCGTCCGCACCGCCTCGACGGCGCCTGGCACACGGTCGAGTCCAACGCGTTCGGGCTGCACGAGTTCATGAAGTGGGCCGCCAAGGCCGGGGTGGAGCCGATGGAGGCGATCAACCTCGGCACCCGTGGGGTGAACGAGGCCCGCGAACTGGTCGAGTACGCCAACCACCCCGGTGGCAGCGCGCTGTCGGATCTGCGGATCGCCAACGGCGCCAAGGACCCGTTCGGGATCAAGCTGTGGTGCCTGGGCAACGAGATGGACGGCCCCTGGCAGATCGGTCACAAGACCGCGGAGGAGTACGGCCGGCTCGCGCAGGAGGCCGCGAAGGCGATGCGGTTCGTCGACCCGAGCATCGAGCTGGTGGCCTGCGGCAGTTCGAATCTGGCCATGCCGACCTTCGGCACCTGGGAGCAGACCGTCCTCGGCCACGCCTACGACGAGGTCGACTACATCTCCCTGCACGCCTACTACGAAGAGCACGACGGCGACCACGCGAGCTTCCTGGCCAGCGCGGTCGGGATGGACACGTTCATCGAGTCCGTGATCGCCACCGCCGACGCCGTCGGGGCGGCCCGTAAGAGCGCGAAGAAGATCAACCTGTCCTTCGACGAATGGAACGTCTGGTACACCCGGCCCGGTTCGGAGGACCATCCCGCCGACGTCTCCGATGCCGGCTGGCGCTATCACCCGCGGTTGATCGAGGACGCCTACAGCGTCACCGACGCGGTCGTGGTCGGCACCTTCCTGAACTCGCTGCTGCGCCACGGTGACCGGGTCAAGATCGCCAACCAGGCGCAGCTGGTCAACGTGATCGCCCCGATCCGCAGCGAGGCCGGCGGGCCGGCCTGGCGGCAGTCGATCTTCTGGCCGTTCGCCCGGATGTCGGCGCTGGCCAAGGGCCAGATCCTCACCCTGCACACGGATTCGACCAAGATCGGCACCGATCAGTACGGCGACGCCGATCTGGTCGACGTCAGCGGGACCTACGACGCCGAGTCGGGCACGATCGCCCTGTTCCTGGCCAACCGTGGGATGGACGAGGCGGCCGAGGTCCAGGTCGAGTTGCGTGGCCTGACCCCGGGATCGGTGAACAGCGCCGAGGTGCTGACCATCCCCGACAGGGCGGACCGGCAGGCCGCCAACACCGAGGACAACCAGGACCTGGTCGGACTGGCCCCGCTGGAGGGCGTGGCGGTGGACGGGTCGTCGCTGCGACTGACGCTGCCGGCGCTGTCCTGGTCCGCGGTGCAGCTCACGGTGACGGGCGCCTGAGGCCATGCCCCGCCTGATGTCCCGGCTCGGGTCGGCCGTGCTGGCCGCGGTGGGTGTGCTGGCCTTGATGATCGGCTCCGCACTACCGGCGGGCGCGGCCTGCCGACCGGGCCATCAGCTGATCCGGGCTCACCGGCAGGTGGTCGCCTACTACCAGACGATCTACACCACGGCTGCGGACGGCACCAAGACCTACGTCGACCCCAGGCCGTTGGCCGGTGCGGCCACCGACGTCGAGGTGGGCGCCATCCATCTCGACGCCGGCGCCGTCCTGCACGTGAACGACGTGCCCGCCGACGATCCGTCGCTGGCCCGGGCCTGGCGTGATCTGCACGGCATGCAACGGCACGGGGTGCGGGTCGAGGCGTTCCTCGGCGGCGCCGCGCAGGGCAGTTATCGCAACCTGGCCACAGATTTCGGCACCTACTACCCGTTGTTGCGCCACTTCCTGCAGACCTACCGGCTGGACGGCATCGACCTCGACATCGAGGAGTCGTTCGGTCTGGCCGACACGGTGAAGCTGATCACCGCACTGCGGCACGACTTCGGTCCGCGGTTCGTGATCACCCTGGCCCCGGTGGCCACCGACCTGTCGGGCGGGTCGAACTTCTCCGGTGGCTTCTCCTATCCGGCGCTGGAGAAGCGCGCCGGCTCGATGATCAACTGGTACAACACCCAGTTCTACTGCGGCTGGGGCGATCTGGTGACCACCGAGGACTACGACGCCGTGCTGGCCGCCGGATTCGCACCGTCACGGATCGTCGCGGGCACCGTGACCAACCCCGAGATCTGCTCCGGCTACGTCGACCCGTCGAGGAGGAAAGCCGTTCTGCACCGTCTGGTCCGACAACACCGTGACTTCGGCGGGGTGGCCGGCTTCGAGTACTTCGACGCTCTCGGGCCGGTGACATCCCGGCCGGCTAGTTGGTATGCGGCGGTTCGCCAGGAAATGCGCTGAGGGGCACGGCTGCTGGTCGTGCTGCGGTGGTGTCGACGGTGACGGTCCGGCCTTCGGCGGCCGAGCGGAGCAGCGACTCCATCACGTCCAGCACGTGCAGGGCCAACCGGCCGCCGGCGCGGGGTTCCTGACCCGCCGGCGTCGCCGCCAGGTCGGCGATGCCGTAGCCGCGACCGGCGTCGGTGTAGCCGGCGCTGACCGGGAGTTCCCGCCAGCCGCCGGCGCCGAGGTCGTGCAGCGCGGTCGTGCCGGCGAACCCGTTCGGGTCGGGCACGGCCAGTGACCCCTCGGTGCCGTGCACCTCGATCGGGACGCTGTGGGTGGCCACCGCGTCGAAGCTCATCACCAGGGTGGAGAGCACCCCACTGGTGTGCTCGAGCACACCGGTGACGTGGGTGTCGACGTCCACCGGCACCGGTCGACCCTGCCGTGGCCCGCTGCCGATCGTCCGTTCGGCGCGGGAACGCGTGCTGCGGCCGGTCACCGAACGGATCCCGCCGAGCAGGGTGATCAACGCGGTCACGTAGTAGGGACCCATGTCGAGCAGCGGCCCGCCGCCCGGCTGGTAGTAGAAGTCGGGGTTCGGGTGCCAGCGTTCATGACCCGGCGTGAGCATCACCGCGGTAGCGGCCACCGGGGTTCCGATCAGCCCGTCGTCGATCGTCCGGCGAGCGGTCTGGATGCCCGTCCCGAGCACGGTGTCCGGCGCACAGCCGACCCGGACGCCCGCGTCGGCCGCCGCGGCCAGTATTCGCTGGGCCCCGGCCGTGGAGGCGGCCAGCGGCTTCTCGCCGTAGACGCACTTGCCGGCCGCGACCGCCGCCTCGGCCACCTCGGCGTGCGCGGCGGGAATCGTCAGGTTCAGCACCAGATCGACGTCGTCGGCGGCCACCAGTTCGTCGACCGAGCAGGCCCGGACGCCGTCCCGCGGCCCGGCCACCGCCGCGGCCCGGGCCGGATCCAGGTCGGCGACCGCGCTCAGCCGCAGCGACGGCAGCCGCTCGAAACTCTGCAGATACTGGCCGCTGATCGCCCCGGCCCCGACGATCCCGATCCGCAACGGCTCGGTCCTCAGCGGCTCGCCCACAGCAGACCCCGCTCGACGATGGTCCGTACCGACGGATCGGCCAACACGTCCAGGCTGTGGCCCGGCGTGGCCACGAACACCTTGCCGGCACCCCACTGCCGGGTCCAGACCGCGGGGGAGACCACCGGACGCTGCCACGGGTCCCACGGCCGGGCGGCCAGCGTGGTGGTGGCCAGCACATCGTTCAGGTCGTCGCTGAGCACCCAGTACTGCTCGGTGGTCAGCGCGAACTCCTCGATCCCGGCCATGATCGGATGCTCGGTCCCTGAGGTCGTCGGGGTGATCGTGTGCGGCAGGAAGTTGGTGGCCGGCCCGTCCGGAGCACCCGCGGGATGGCAGGCGAACTGGCCGCCGATCAGCTGCAGATAGTCCGAGGAGTTGCGGTAGGAGTCGGCGATCCCGCCGTGCCAGCCGGCCAGTCCGGTGCCCGCCTCCACCGCCTGTCGCAGCCCGGCGAGTTGGTCGTCCTCGATGGTGCTCATCGTCACGCACTGCACGATCAGGTCGACCCCACCCATCGCCTCGGCGTCGGCGTAGACGGCCGGCGACTCCTCCACCCGGAGCTCGAACCCCTGCTCAGTGAGGAAAGGACGGAACGAGTCGGTGGCCTCGACCGGTACGTGGCCGTCCCAGCCGCCGCGGACGATGAGCGCCTGACGTTGCTTCGTCGATGTCGTCATGGCTCCATTCTCGTCCCGTGGATGGGGCCCCTGGCATGCCGGCCCCGTTCGAAGCCGACCCGCACCCAGTGGGCCAGCAGGTCGTAGTCGAGCCCGTCCGCAGCCATGATCAGCATTCCGGCGGTGAGGAGTTCGTGGCCGACGTGACCGGCCGGCTCGGCCAGCCAGAATCCGGCCGTCACCCCGGCCGCCTCGGCCAACAGGTCGTTCCGACCCTCAGCCAGCAGGCGCAGTTCACCGATCGATCCGGCCAGCTCGCGGCGTTCCACCGCCGAGCGCCAGGCCGTTCCGTGCAGAGCCGAGATGAGCAGGTTGTCCCGGGAAGCCATGACCCAGTATCGAACGCATGAGCGAATCCGGGCAAGTAGGCTGACGGCATGACCGAACTGAGTGGAGCAGCCGCGCGGGCGAGTGCGGCCTATGTCGAGTCCTGGCTGGGCTACCGGCGGAGGTTGCTGCGGGTGCCGGGTCTGCAGGCGGCTGTCGTCGACGCCGACGGACTGGTGACCGAGATCGCGGACGGGATGGCCGACGTCGAGGCCGGGCAGGCGATGACCACACAGCACCTGTTCCGGATCGCCTCCCACTCCAAGACGTTCACCGCGACGGTGATCATGCAACTGGTCGAGGAAGACCTGCTGCGGCTCGACGATCGGGTCTCGGCCCATCTGCCCTGGCTCGCCGACGAAGCGCCGGCCCCGATGGCCGCGGTCACCGTGCGCGAACTGCTGTCCCACACCGGCGGGCTGATCCGGGACGGCCGGGTCGCGGACTGGTGGCAGCTGAGCCGGCCGTTCCCGGACGCCGACCAGTTGCGGGCCCTGGCCACCGACGACCCGATGCCGATCGAGGCCTCGGAGCGCTTCAAGTACTCCAACATCGGCTTCTCCCTGCTCGGCGCGGTGATCGGCGCCGTCACCTCCTCGAGCTATCACGAGCAGGTCCGCAGCCGGGTGATCGACCGGCTCGGCCTGGCCGACACGAGCCCCGAGCTCGACCCCGACCGGCTGGCCGACTACGCCCTGGGCTACTCCGCTCTCGGCTACGCCGACCACCGGATCCCGATCGACCACGTCGACACCCGCGCGATGGCGGCGGCCACCGGGTTCAGCGCCACGGCCGGCGATCTCTGCCGCTACGCCGCGGCGCACTTCGACGCCGACGAGCGACTGCTCAGCGGACACAGCAAACGGGGGATGCGGCACCCGTCCTGGCCGATCGCCGGCGGCGAGGCCCGCTACGGGCTCGGCTTCGAGACCAGCGAGGTGGCCGGTGTGTCCCTGATCGGGCACGGCGGCGGCTACCCCGGCCATTCCACCCGCACCCTGATCGATCCGGCCGGCGGCGTCGCGGTCTCGGTCCTGACCAACGCGATCGACGGGCCGGCCGGCACCCTGGCCGACGGGGTGGTCAAGCTCATCGCGGCGGCCGGCGAGGACGCCGCCGACGACGAGCGGAGCCCGGAGGGAACAGAGCGGTTCTGCGGTCGCTACGCCAGCCTCTGGAGCGTCTTCGACCTGGCCCGGCTGGGCGACAGGTTGATGATCATCGGGCTCGGGGCCGACGATCCGCTGGCCTCACCCACGGTGGTCGTCCCGGACGGCGAGGACGCGCTGCGGGTGGTCCGGACGGGCGGCTACGGCGGCTACGGCGAGCGGCTGGTCTTCAGCTTCGCCGCCGACGGCTCGGTCGAGGCGGTGAGCGGTCCGTCCGGCATCACCCAGCGGCCGATCGAGCGGGTGAGCGAACTCGTCGCCAGCCGTGATCACCTCGGGCTGGGCGACTTTCAGGGGGTCTGAGCGCCCTGGGCCTCGACGTGGACGCTGTAGAGCGAGCGGCTGGCCGTCATGAACAGGCGGTTCTTCTTGACCCCGCCGAAGCACAGGTTGGCGCAGGCCTCGGGAAGGAGGATCCGGCCCAGCAGCGTCCCGTCCGGGGCGTAACAGTGGACGCCGTCCCAACCCGCCCCGCCGCCGAAGGCCGCCGACCACAGGTTGCCGGCCCGGTCGACCCGGATCCCGTCGGACTGGCCCGGCCGCATGTCGACGAAGACCCGTCCGTCCACCGGTCGACCGGCCACCAGGTCGTAGACCCGGATGGTCGTGGTGTCGACGACGTAGACCAGCGATTCGTCGGGTGCGAAGCAGACCCCGTTCGGGCGCTCCATGTCGGTGATCACCGGTGACCCCTCACCGGTGTGGGGGTCGATCCGGTAGACGTCGCGGGACAGTTCGGTCTCGGCCCGGTCACCCTCGAAATTGCCGTCGATGCCGTACCCGGGATCGGTGAACCAGACCGAGCCGTCGGAGTGCACCGCCACGTCGTTGGGCGCGTTCAGTTTCGTGCCCTGGAAGGAATCCATCAGCACGGTCAGGCTGCCGTCGTGCTCGGTCCGGGTCACCCGCCGGGTCAGGTGTTCGCAGCTGACCAGCCGGCCGTGGCGGTCCCGGGTGTGGCCGTTGGCGTTGGCCGACGGCTGTCGGAAGACGCTGACCTCGCCGGTCTCCTCGCTCCAGCGCAGCATCCGGTCGTTCGGGATGTCGGAGAACAGCAGATAGCGGCCGTCGCCGAACCAGACCGGGCCCTCCAGCCAGCGGCCGCCGGTCCAGAGCCGTTCCACCACGTCGTTCCACACGATCAGGTCGGCGAAGCGCGGATCGAGGATCTGCACCGCCGGATCGGGGAACCGGATGATGCTGCGGTCGCCCGACCAGCCGTCGTCCGACGCGCTCTCGCCTGTGGTCATGGCCTGATGCTAGTGCTGTGAACCGACAGCGGATTCACAGTGCCGACCGCTTCACTGCACAGCCTGGCTATCGATGCTGAGGCCATGACACCGACGCCAGCCGCTCCGGCCCACACCGTTGACATCCCTGAGCGTCAGACCGGACGCCGGCGGGCGCGCGCCGCCCAGGCCGCGGCCGCCGCCGGTGGGTTGGCGAGCCTGAGCGCCGTACTGGTGGGGACGCCGGCGTTGCTCCTCCAGTCCCAGGCCGTCCGGATCGAGCACTGATCGTGACGCGTTCCCGGGACGCGGTGATCCCGTTGCTGGACGTCTGCGTCGAGCGGGACGCGCTGGGGGCCAGGTGTCGCGTCCAGGCCGTCGCCGAACGGGTCGAGCAGACCGACGACGCACTCGCCCTGCTGGCCGATCTGGACCGGGTGTGGGGCCCGGCCGGTGAACTGGACCGGCTGGCCGCAGCCCCGGTCGGCAGCTGGTCGGAGGTCGGCTGGGACACGATCCTGCTGCTCTCCCGGGCCGCACTGCCGGGCCTGGCCGTCGACGTCGCGGGACGCCGGGTGCGGACGCTCGCCGCTACCGGTCCCGGCGTGCTGCCCGACCCCGACGCCCGGCACACACTGGCCGCCGAGCTGATCAGCTACGAGCTGATCGACGCCGGCTGTCTGGCCGCACAGGTCGACGTCGGGGCGTTCCGCAGTTCGGTCAACCGAGGCATCCGGGTCGCGTTTGGCTGACCACGCTCGGTAGGAGAAGGTGGTCCGTGTGGGGAAACTGGCGGTGATCGTGATGGGTGTCTCCGGCAGCGGCAAGACGACCGTGGCCCAGCTGCTGGTGCAGCGGTTCGGCTGGTCGATGGCCGAGGCCGACGACTTCCACAGCGAGGCCAACAAGGCCAAGATGGCGGCCGGGACACCGCTGACCGACGAGGACCGGGCGCCCTGGCTGGTCACGCTGCGGGACTGGATCAACGAACAGGCCGGCGACGTGATCCTGACCTGTTCGGCCCTCAAGTTCGCCTACCGCGAGGTCCTGCGCAGCGCTGACGCGCGGGTCGTCTTCCTGCACCTGAACGGATCCAGGGAGACGATCGGCCCGCGGATGGCCACCCGTAGTGGCCATTTCATGCCGGCCAGCCTGCTCGAATCGCAGCTCGCCACACTCGAGCCCTTGCGGCCGGGGGAAGATGGGGCGGTGATCGACATCGACGGCACTCCGCAGGACGTGGCCGACCGGGCCGTGCACGCACTCGAGTTGGACGGTGCACGATGAGCGGGACAGCTGTCGAGACCGCCCTGGGTGCGATGGCCGGATCGTTCGCCGGCGTGCAGCGGCTGGGGGTGGCGTTCTCCGGCGGGGTGGACTCCTCGGTGCTGCTGGCCGCGGCGGTGCGACTGCTCGGAGCCGACCAGGTGGTCGCGGTGCTCGGGGTCTCGCCCAGCCTGGCTCGCGACGAGCGGGCCGAGGCGCACCGGGTGGCCGACGTCATCGGGGCTCAGGTGGTCGAGGTCGAGACCCGGGAGGGCGAGCGAGCCGAGTACCGCGCCAACGGGGTCGATCGTTGCTTCCACTGCAAGGACCAGTTGTTCGTCCAGATCGATGCGGAGGTGGCACTCGAGCACCGGCTGGACGCGGTGGCCTACGGCGAGAACGCCGACGACGCCAAGCGCCCGGACCGACCCGGCGCCCGGGCGGCCACGAACCACCGGGTGCTACGGCCGCTGGCCGACGCCGGGTTGACCAAGGCCGACGTCCGGAACCTGGCCCGGGCCTGGCAGCTGCCGTGCGCCGACAAGCCGGCCGCGCCCTGTCTGGCCTCGCGGATCCCGCACCACCAGGAGGTGACGCCGGAGAAGCTGGCCCAGGTCGACCAGGCCGAGGCGGCGCTGCACGCCCTCGGCATCGAGGACGTCCGGGTCCGGCACCACGGCGACATCGCCCGGCTGGAGCTGAGCCTGCCCGACCTCGTCCGGGCCTCGACCGATCCACTGCGCGACCAGGTCCGACGAGCCGTGGTGCAGGCCGGATTCCGTTACGCCACGGTAGATCTGGCCGGGATGCAGTCCGGAGCGTTCACCCTGACCCTGCTGCAGAACGATCGTGGCTGAGGGCGCCGCCGGCCTGAGTGGATTCGCCGAGCTCGATCTGGAGCGGACCGCCCGGCGCGGCTATCCGGAGGCGATCTACTGCGAGGGGAAGTCGGCCGCACAGGTCGGCACGATCGCGGCCGCCGTCCGCGATCGCCGAGACGTGACCACCCTGTTCACCAGAGCCGGCGCCGAGCACGCCGCCGCGGTGCTGGCCGAGCTGCCGGACGCGTTGTACGACAGTGATGCGCGCCTGCTGGCCTGGCCGGCCGAGCCGCCGACCACCTCCGGCGGCCGGGTGGTCGTGGTGGGTGCCGGCACCTCTGATCTGCCGGTGGCCCGGGAGGTCATGCTGACCGCCCGCCATCTCGGCCGACGGACCGAGTTGATCATGGACGTCGGGGTGGCCGGGCTGCACCGGATCCTCGGCAAGCTGGAGACCCTGCGTTCGGCCCGGGTGGTCGTGGTGGTGGCCGGGATGGACGGCGCACTGCCCAGCGTGGTGGCCGGTCTGGTCGCCGCACCGGTGGTGGCGGTGCCGACGTCGGTCGGCTACGGCGCCTCCTTCGGCGGCGTCGCCGCCCTGCTCACCATGCTCAACTCCTGCTCGCCGGGGGTGAGCGTGGTCAACATCGACAACGGTTACGGGGCCGGCCATCTGGCCGCCCAGATCGCCGCCCCGCACCAGGACGGGGAAGCGTGACCCGGCACGCGTGGATCGACGCCTCGGCAGGGATCGCGGGGGACATGCTGCTCGGTGCGTTGCTGGACGCGGGGGCCGAGCTGACGGTGGTGCAGTCGGCCGTCGACGCCGTGGTGGCCGGCTCGGTCCGGGTCGAGGTGGGCGCGGTCACCCGGGCGGGGATGCGGGCCACCAAGGCCGAGGTCTCGTTGCTGGTCGAGGATCCGCCGCACCGGACCTGGCAGAGCATCAGAGGCATGATCGAGTCGGCCGGCCTCGCCGCTGCGGTGCGGGACACGGCGTTGGCCACGTTCGGCGTGCTGGCCGAGGCCGAAGGGCGGGTGCACGGTGTGCCGGCCGACGACATCCATTTCCACGAGGTGGGAGCGCTGGACTCGATCGCCGACGTGGTCGGAGTCTGCGCGGCGCTGGACGACCTCGGCATCGAGACGATCAGCGTCGGTGAGGTGGCGCTGGGATCCGGGCGGGTCCAGGCCGCCCACGGGACGATGGCGGTGCCGGTGCCCGCCGTGGTCGAGTTGTCCCGCGGGTGGCGGGTCGGGGCCGGTGGTCAGGGCGAGTTGACCACGCCGACCGGGATGGCGCTGCTGGCCGCCCTGGCCCAGACCTCCGAAGACCTGCCAGCGCTGAGGATCGAGGCGATCGGCGTCGGGGCAGGGACGAAGGACTTCACCGGCCGGGCGAACGTGACCCGGGTGCTGATCGGCGCCCGCAGTCTCTCGGCGGCCAGTGCCGACCTCGCAGCGGCCGTCGTGCTCGAGGCCAACGTCGACGACCTCGATCCGCGGTTGTGGCCGGACGTCTTGGCCCGGCTGCTGGCCGCCGGGGCCGACGACGCCTGGCTGAGCCCGATCCTGATGAAGAAGGGCCGGCCCGCGCACACGCTGAGCGTCCTCGGCCCACCGGAGCGAGCGGCGGAGCTGCGCGCGGTGATGGTGGCGAACACCACCACCTTCGGGGTGCGGCAGAGCGCGTGGACGAAGTTCGCACTGCCCCGCAGCTGGGTCGACGTGACCGTCGAGGGGGTGACGGTCCCGGTCAAGATCGCCCACACCGACCAGATCATCGTCCGGGCCACCCCGGAGTTCGACGCCGTGGCCGGGGCAGCCGAGACGCTCGGACGTCCGGTGCAGGACGTGCTGACCGCGGCGTTGGCCGCGGCTGCAGCCTCCGGTCTGGTGCCCGGGTCCCGACTGCCGAGCTGAGCATGGACCAGTCGGGCAATCGGCACGCCTGGGACGAGGCGTCGACCAAGCATGTCCGCGAACACGACGAGATGATCACCCGGGCGCGGGCCGGCGGTTCCCTGCTGGAGCTCGAAAGACGTGCACTGCAGGAGATTCTCGACGGTCAGCCGCGGGTGGTGCATCTGCAGAGCGGCAACGCGGCCGAGGATCCCGCCCTGATCGACGGCGGTGCCCGCTCGGTGGTCGGGGTCGACTTCAGCGCGGTTGCCGTCCGGGCCGCCCAGCGCCGGGCCGACGAGTTGGGGTTGCCGGCCCGGTACCTGATCGGCCGACTGCCCGAGCTCCCACTGGCTTCAGGCTGCGCCGAGCTGGTCTACACCGGTAAGGGCGCGCTGAACTGGCTGCCCGATCTGGCCGCCTGGGCCGCCGAGGTGGTCCGGCTGCTGACGCCCGGTGGACACCTGTTCGTCTACGAGGCGCACCCGCTGGTTCCCTTGTACGGCTGGGATCCCGACCGGGCCGAGATCAGGACCGACCGCAGCTACTTCGCCCGGACCCACGTCAACGACACGTTCCCGGCCCACGGCGCGGTCGAGGCGCAGCACACGTTCGCCGAGCTGATCATGGCGGTGCTCGGCGCCGGCCTCGAGGTGATCGAGCTGACCGAGCACCCGGAGCCGTTCTGGCGTCCCGGCGGCGGTCAGCAGGCCGAGGCAGCGGTCTGGGACGGCCGGCTGCCCAACACGTTCAGCCTGTTGGCCCGGCGTCGCTGAGCCGGACCGCGTTCAACCGGTAGCCGCGGCGGGTCACGGTCTGGATCAGGTCGGGCACCCCGAGGGCCCGCCGCAGCCGGCTGATCGCGACCTCCAGTGCGTGCTCGTCGTTGCTGTCGGGCAGCCGGCCGATCAACGTCTGGCGGGACACCACCGCGGTCGAGCGGGTCAGCTCGTCCAACAGTGAGCGTCCGGTCGGCCCCAGCTGCACCTGCCGCTCGTCCACCTGCACCCGGAACCCACGGATCTGCAGGTCGACCGCGGTACCGCTCTCACCGGCCGGCACCCGGAACCGCTGGATCCGGCACTCGCTCAGGTGTTCGGTGACCAGCCGGATCATCGCCCCGAGCCGGTAGCGCTCCGGCATCAGCACCTCGACCCCGGCCTCCTGCAGCGGGGACGCCGTCATCGGCCCGACGGCGACCACGGCCATCCGGCCGAGCGCGAAGACGAAGTCACTCAGCAGCCCGAGCTCACCGGCCTGTTCCAGGGTGGCGATGGCCGCCGGTGCGCTGGTGAAGGTGATCGCGTCGAGCTGCTGCTCGCAGGCCAGCCGGATCAGCCGCGGCAGCCGGTCGGCCGAACTCGGCGGCATCCAGCGGTACGGCTTGACCGTCAACAGCTGGTGGCTCAGCCGTCGCAGCCGGCCGAGCTCGATCTCGTCGGTGAAGCCGTGCAGCTGGATCGCGATCGTCGGCCGATCGTGGCCCGGCGCGGGCGGCTGGGCGGCGACGGCGTCGACCAGGTCGGTGGTCGAGTCCAAGCCCTCGGTCTCGACGTCGATCAGCCCCGCGGCCCGGACGGCACCGTGCGCCTTCGGCCCTCGGGCCAGGATCCGGGCCCGCTCCATCGTCTCCAGCAGCTCGGCGCCCAGGCCGGCGCTGTCGGCCACCTCGAGCCAGCGGCGCATCCCGTAGCCGGTGGTGATCAGCACCAGCTCCGGCCGGGCCTCGATCACCGCCCGGGTGTCGGCGATCAACTCGTCTTCGCCCTGGTTGTGCCGCATGGTCAGGGCGGGTGCGTGGATCACCTCGGCCCCGCGTCGCTCGAGGGCGGTGATCAGGTCGGCCGAGCGCCGGTCGGAGGTGACGCCGACGGTGAAACCGTCCAGCGGTCCGGTGCGGGCCGTGGGCTCGGTGCCGGCGTCGGTCATGTCAACCGAGGTTAGGACGCGAGCGTTACGCCCGGGTGTCCGCGACGTAACCGCTGCCACCTCACCGTGACCCGATCCCGCTGTGAGCACCCGGTCAACAACCTGTAACGGGAGCCGTCTTCGTTGTAACAGTGGCCGAACCACACTGGCCGAGTGACCCCGACCGCGACGCACTGCCCGTACTGCTCCCTGCAGTGCGGCATCGTGCTGACCGCCGGGGACCGGCCCGCGACTCTCCAACCACAGCAGGACTTCCCGACCAACCGGGGCGGGCTCTGCTCCAAGGGCTGGACGGCCGCCAGCCTGCTCGACCATCCGCAGCGGCTGCTGAAACCGCTGGTCCGCAGCGTGCCGGGTGATCGGAGCAGTGGGTTCCGGGAGGCCGGCTGGGACGAGGCCCTGGACGCCATCGCAGCGGCCGTCCGCGCTGGTCAGGAGCGGTACGGGCGCAACTCGGTGGGCTGCTTCGGCGGCGGCGGGCTGACGAACGAGAAGGCCTACGCCTTCGGCAAGTTCGCCCGGGTCGCGCTCCGCAGCGCCATGATCGACTACAACGGCCGGTTCTGCATGTCCTCCTCGGCCACCGCGGGCAACCGGGCCTTCGGGATCGACCGGGGGCTGCCGTTCCCGCTGGCCGATCTGGCCGAGACCGAGGCGATCCTGCTCGTCGGCTCCAACCCGGCGGCCACCATGCCGCCGGCGATGCAGTTCTTCGACGAGGGCCGGACGCGAGGCGCGACCCACATCGTGGTCGACCCCCGGCGCAGCGCCACCGCCGGTGGATCCAGTGTGCACCTGCAACCCCGGCCGGGCACCGATCTGGCCCTGGCCAACGGCCTGCTCTATCTGGCGATCAAGGACGACCTGATCGACCAGGCCTACATCGACCGGCGCACCAAGGGTTTCGCCGCGGTCAGGGCGGGGGTCAGCACCTACTGGCCGGACCGGGTGGAGCGGATCACCGGCATCGGCGAGGACGACCTGCGCCGGACCGTCCGGACGCTGGCCGGGGCGAAATCGGCGATGATCCTGACCGCCCGCGGTGCCGAGCAGCACAGCAGCGGCACCGACACCGCACAGGCGTTCATCAACCTGGCTCTCGCCCTCGGGCTGCCCGGCCGGCCGTACTCGGGCTACGGCACCATCACCGGCCAGGGCAACGGCCAGGGCGGTCGCGAGCACGGCCAGAAGGCCGACCAACTGCCCGGCTACCGCAAACTCACCTCGGCCGAGGATCGGGCCTTCGTCGCCGGCGTCTGGGGGATCGACCCGGACGAGTTGCCCCAGCCCGGTCTGTCCGCCTTCGAGATGCTCGACCGGCTGGGCACCGACGGCGGTGTCCGGACCCTGTTGGTGATCGCCTCGAACATCGTGGTCTCCGCCCCGGACGTCAACCGGGTCAGGGATCGGCTGGCCGCCCTGGACTTCCTGGTCGTCTCCGATCTGTTCCTCTCCGAGACCGCAGAACTGGCCGACGTGGTGCTGCCCACGGCCCAGTGGGCCGAGGAGGAGGGCACCATGACCAACCTGGAGGGCAGGGTGATCCGCCGCCGGCGGGCGCTGCCGCCACCGGACGGGGTGCTGGACGACCTGCAGGTGATGAAGGCGCTGGCCGACCGGCTGGGCCGCGGACAGTACTTCTCCGACGATCCGGCCACCGTCTTCGACGAACTCCGCCGGGCCAGTGCGGGCGGCATCGCCGACTACGCCGGCATCAGCTACGCCCGGATCGAGGCCGAGCAGGGTGTGTTCTGGCCCTGCCCGGGCGAGGACCACCCGGGGACGCCCCGACTGTTCGCCGAGACGTTCGCCACCCCCGACGGCCGGGCCAACTTCATCCGGGTCGAGCACCGCGAACCGGCCGAGACGCCGGACGCGGACTTCCCCTACGTGCTCACCACCGGCCGGCTGATGGCGCAGTACCAGAGCGGCACCCAGACCCGTCGGGTGCCCGGAAGTGGCCTGCCACAAGGCGATCCCGAGGTGCAGCTGCACCCGGATCTGGCCCGCCGGCTGCAGATCGGCACCGCCGACATCGTCGGGTTGCAGAGCCGGCGGGGCAGCGCCGCCTTCCGGGCGAAGATCACCTCCGACATCCGGCCGGACACGGTCTTCCTGCCCTTCCACTGGGGCGGCGCCTCCGCCGCGAACGCCCTGACCAACCCGGTGCTCGACCCGCTGTCGAGGATGCCGGCCTTCAAGGCCTGCGCCGTGCATCTGGCCCGGCTCGGCTCACCCGACGACGGCCATCTGCTGGCCCAACCGCCCCCGCACACCAAACACTCCGCTCCCACCCGACCCACCCTCAACCAGTTGGTGCATCCCACGCGCCGGAAGGATCTCCCGATGATCTCCAAGAACGTCTTCCTGCAAGGGATCTACCCCTTCGAGGGCGCCGGGCTCGACAAGCCGGCACCGATCGACGGTCAGCTCAGCCACCTCGTCCCGGACGGGGTGATCAGCCAGGCGCTCTACTTCCGCGGCGGCAACAGCACCGACGAGCTGATCACGGTGGTGCTGATGTGCGACGGGGTGCCGATGCGTTACTTCCCGATCGGAGCGAAATCCGACACCCATGTCCCGTTGCGGGTGGTGGAGGACATCGAGGGCGGCTCGGTGCTGGAGTTGCAGCTGGTCGCCGGGCTCGGCGTCAACGGCTCCGTGGTGGTCGACCTGGGGTTGGTGGAGCACTGATGACGACCCTGGTGGAGCGCACCGACACCACCCCGGCCCGGACCGGTCCTGAGCCCGAGCTCCGGCGCCGGTTGGTGGTGATCGGCAACGGGATGGCGGGCGCCCGGGCGGTGGAGGAGATCCTGGCCCGCGGCGGGGCCGAGCAGTTCACCATCACGATGTTCGGCGACGAGCCCTACGGCAACTACAACCGGATCATGCTCAGCCACGTGCTGTCCGGTGAGGAGGCCGAGGGCGACATCTACCTGAACGCGATGGAGTGGTACGCCGAGAACGACATCACCCTGCGGGCCGGGGTGCGGATCGAGCGGATCGACCGGTTCGCCCACGTGGTGATCGGCGACGACGGCTCGACCACGGCTTATGACCAACTGATCATCGCCACCGGCAGCCGGTCCTTCATGCCGCCGATGGAGGGCCTCTACAACGACGAGGGAGAGCTGCTCCCGGGCGTCTTCGCCTTCCGCACCATCGACGACACCCGCAGCATGGTCGAATACGCCACCCGGGACGAGCACCGCAAGGCGGTGGTGATCGGCGGCGGGTTGCTGGGTCTGGAGGCGGCCCGCGGGCTGCAGAGCCACGGGCTCGACGTGGACGTCGTGCACTCCGGTCGCTGGCTGATGAACGCCCAGCTCGGCCGCGACGGCGGCGAGGTACTGCGTCGCAGCATGGCCGAACTCGGCATCGGGGTGCTGACCAACAACCGGACGACCGCGATCTGGGGACCGGACCGGGTCCGCGGGGTCAAATTTCGGGACGAGACCGAGCTGGCCTGCGACATGGTCGTGGTGGCCGCCGGCATCCGTCCCAACAGCGACGTCGCCCTGACCAGCGGCTTCACCGTCGAGCGGGCGATCGTGGTCGACGACCAGCTGCGCACCGCCGACGACTCCGACGTGTTCGCGGTCGGCGAGTGCGTGCAGCACCGCGGTGAGGTCTACGGCCTGGTCGCGCCGCTGTGGGAGCAGGCCGCGGTCTTGGCCGACGTGATCACCGGGGCGAATCCGGACGCGGTCTATCTCGGCTCGCGGACGGCGACCAAGCTGAAGGTGGCCGGGGTCGAGGTGGCCTCGATGGGGCTGACCGAGCCGGAACGCGACACCGACGAACACATCGTCTTCTCCGAGCCCAAGCGCGGGGTGTTCAAGTCGATCGTCATCCGCGACGACAAGATCGTCGGCGCCACCCTGCTCGGTGACAGCAAGAAGGTGGCCTTCCTCCAGCAGGCTTTCGACCGCGGGCTGCCGCTGCCCGAGGCGCGGGTCGAGCTGATGTTCGACCTGGGCGGGCCGGCGGCCGAGGTCGGGGTGGCCGAACTGGCCGACGACGCCCAGATCTGCAACTGCAACGGGGTGTCGAAGAAGTCGATCACGGACACCGTCCGCGGCGGCTGCAGGACGGTGAACGGGGTGATGGACGCCACCCGGGCCGGCAAGGGCTGCGGTTCGTGCAAACTGCTGGTCAAGCAGGTGGTCGAGTTCGCCGCCGACGGCGCGGTCGAGGAAGACCCGTCGGTGCACTACTACGTGCCCGGTATCGCGATGGACAAACCGGCCCTGATGGACGCGATTCGTCAACAGGGGTTGAAATCCCCGTCCGCCGTCTTCGCCGCCCTCGCCCCGGACGGCGCCGAGGACGCGAAGTCGAAGATGGGCCTGGCCTCACTGCTGAAGATGATGTGGGGCGAGGAGATGATCGATGAGAAGGACGCCCGCTTCATCAACGACCGGGTGCACGCCAACATCCAGAAGGACGGCACCTTCTCGGTGGTGCCGCAGATGCGCGGTGGCGTCACCACCCCGGAGCAGTTGCGCCGGATCGCCGACGTGGCCGACAAGTACGAGGTGCCGCTGGTCAAGCTGACCGGCGGGCAGCGGATCGACCTGCTGGGGATCCGGAAGGAGGATCTGCCGAAGGTCTGGGCCGATCTCGGGATGCCGTCCGGTTACGCCTACGGCAAGTCGATGCGGACGGTCAAGACCTGTGTCGGCCAGGACTTCTGCCGCTTCGGCACCGGCGACTCGACCAAGCTCGGGGTCGAGCTCGAGACCCGGCTGCAGGGGATGGAGAGCCCGGCCAAGATGAAGATGGCCGTCTCCGGCTGTCCGCGCAACTGTGCCGAGTCGCTGGTCAAGGACGTCGGCGTGGTGGCGATCGAGGGCGGCCGGTGGGAGATCTACGTCGGCGGCGCGGCCGGCGCCCACATCCGCAAGGGCGATCTGCTCTGCACCGTCGACGATCCGGAGACCGCGAAGACGATCGTCGGCCGGTTCGTCCAGTACTACCGCGAGAACGGCAAGTGGCTGGAGCGCACCTACGGCTTCGTCCCCCGCGTCGGCCTGGAGCACATCCGGGCCGTGGTGGTGGAGGACTCCGAGGGGATCGCCGAGCGACTGGACGCCGAGGTCAGCAAGCACGCCGAGAACTACATCGACCCGTGGACCGAAGGCGCCTCGCCGGTCGAACCCGGCCAGTTCCGCACGTCGTTGCCGCTGGAGGTGTTGCCGCGGGTGCCGAGCGACCGGGCCGAGAACCTGCTCGGGGGTGCCTGGTGAGTATCAGCACCCCGACCTCGACGCAGAACCTCGGGCCGGTGGACCAGATCCCGTTCGGTGAGGCCCGGGCCTTCGACGTCGCCGGTGAGCAGGTGGCGATCTTCCGGCTGCGCAGCGGCGTGCTGCGCGCCGTCTCGGCCGTCTGCCCGCACCGGGGCGGCCCGATCGCCGACGGGCAGGCCGACGAGCGGCTGGTCATCTGCCCCCTGCACCTGAACGCGTTCGACCTGACCACCGGCTGCTCGCTCACCGGCGCCGAACCGCTGCGTGTCTATGACGTGAGGGTCGAAGGGGACCAGCTCGTCGTCACCGTCTGAACCCGCCCTCCGTCACACCGCACCGATCCCCGGACTCCGGCCCCACCCACAGGAATGATCATGACCACTCTCGCCAACCCGACCGACACCGGACTCAGCAGCGCCGCCCAGAAGAAACTCGGCGGCCACTGGATCGACGACTGGCGTCCTGAGGACGCCGACTTCTGGGCCAGCACCGGCAAGCGCATCGCCTGGCGCAACCTGGTCTTCTCCGTCCTGAGCGAGCACATCGGCTTCTCGGTCTGGAGTCTGTGGTCGGTGCTGGTGCTCTTCATGGGCACGCCCTACGGTTTCACCGCACCGGAGAAGTTCCTGCTGACCGCGACGCCGGCGCTGGTCGGCTCGATCCTGCGGGTGCCCTACACCTTCGCCGTGGGCAAGTTCGGCGGCCGGAACTGGACCATGATCTCGGCCGGCCTGCTGCTGCTGCCGACGATCTACATCGCGATCGTGCTGCAGCCCGGCGTCTCGCTCGGCACCCTGCTGATCGGCTGCATGCTGGCCGGCGTCGGTGGCGCGAACTTCGCCTCCTCGATGACCAACATCAACGCCTACTTCCCGGGCCGGCTGAAGGGGCGGGCGCTCGGTATCAACGCCGGCGGCGGCAACCTCGGCGTGGCCGCGGTCCAGCTGGTCGGGCTGTTGGTGCTGGCCGTCTCCGGCGCCGGTCACCCGAAACTGATGCTGGCGATCTACATCCCGCTGGTCGTCGTGTCCGGGGTGCTGGCCAGCCTGTTCATGGACAACCTGACCCAGAACTCCAACGCCAAGGGCGCGATCCGCGAGGTGATGGGCCACCGGCAGACCTGGGTGATCTCCCTGCTCTACATCGGAACCTTCGGCTCGTTCATCGGTTTCGGCTTCGCCTTCGGCCAGGTGCTGCTGGTGCAGTTCAAGGCCGACTTCCCGGTGCCGGTGAAGGCCGCCGCGCTGACCTTCCTCGGCCCGCTGCTCGGATCGCTGATCCGTCCGCTGGGCGGTGCGCTGGCCGACCGGTTCAAGGGATCGGTGGTCTCGGCGATCAACTTCGCGGCGATGGCGGTCGGGGCGGTCGTCGTCCTCGCGGCCTCGCTGAGCAATTCGCTGCCGCTGTTCATCACCGGCTTCGTGGTGCTGTTCGTGCTCAGCGGTCTGGGCAACGGTTCGGTCTACAAGATGATCCCGGCGATCTTCAACGCCAAGGCCCAGCTGGCCACCGGCGCCGGCGCCCCGGTGGAGGCCGAGACCAAGCTGGCCGGTCGTCGCTCCGGTGCGCTGATCGGGCTGGCCGGGGCGATCGGCGGACTGGGCGGTGTGCTGGTCAACCTGGCCTTCCGTCAGTCCTTCCTCACCCTGAAGAACGGCAACGGCGCCTACATCGCGTTCATCGCCTTCTACCTGCTCTGCTGCGTGGTCGCCTGGGCGGTGTTCATCCGGCCGCGGGCGGGACGCCTGGAAGGCGTGTGACCCGGACGTCCCGGGCGGCGATCGCTTCCAGTTCAGCCTTCAGCTCGGGCGGCTGGGCCGGCACCACCAACTCGTCCACCGCGGTGATCGGGGCGTAGCTGACGAACGCGCTGCGGCCGAGGCTGCGGGCGTCGGCGACCACCAACAGCCGGCCGGCGGCCGCGACCTCGGCCTGCGCCATCGCGGCTGCCGTCGCCGGTGCGGCGCTCAGACCGCGTTCGGCCTCCACCCCGGCCGGGCAGAGCACGGCGAGGTCGACCCGGAACCGCCGCAGTTCGCTCAGTGCCCAGTCACCGTGCTGGATGTGCCCGCCCGCGGTGACGGTGCCGCCGAGGTTGAACACCTCGACGTTGGGGGCGCGGGAGAGCACGATCGCCGCGTCCACCGACCGGGTCAGGACGGTCAGCCGGCCCCGTTCGGGAGGCGCGGCCTCGATCGCGCGGGCCAGACATTCACCGGCCCAGCCGGATCCGATCAACAACGTGTCCACGGTCCCGATTCGCTGCCGGAGCAGGGATCCGAACCCGTGGTCGGGTCCCACCGGAGCGGTGACCGCCGAGGTCGGCGGTTCCAGCGGGACCGCGCCGCCGTGCACCCGCTGGAGCTGACCGTCGTCCTCCAGGCTGCGCAGGTCCCGACGGATGGTCTCGGGGGCGACGTGCAGCCGGTCGGCCACGGCGTGGACGTCGATCCGGCCGCGGCTCCGCAGCCGGGACAGGAGCCAGTCCAGTCGAGCCGCCCGGCTCAGTTCGTCGCTCATCTCAGACCACCCGGATCCGGGGGCCGGCCGATCGCAACCCGTCGAGCAGCCCTGGATCGGTCCCGTCGTCGGTGATGATCAGGTCGAGTTCGCCCACCTGGCCGAACCGGCAGAACGAGTCGGCGCCGACCTTGCCCGAGATCACCGGCAGGATCCGTCGCCTCGACGCCAGCAGGATGGCCCGCTTCACTGCGGCCTCCTCGGCGTTGATGGTGGTCAGGCCGTTGGCGGGGGAGAGCCCGTTCACCCCGAGCACGGCGACGTCCGCGGTCAGGGTCTCGAGGCGGGCACGGGTCCAGCTGTCCACCGCGGCCTGCGAGATGCCGCGCACCATGCCGGGCAGCATCGTCACCTCGATCCCGGGATGCTCGGCCAGCAACTGAGCGGCCGGAAGACTGTTGGTCACCACGGTGAAGGAACGGCCCGGCGGCAGCTGCCGGGCGATCACGTACGTCATCGAGCCCGAGTCCAGCACCACCACCGCGTGGTCGGGCAACTCCTCGATCACCGCGGCGGCGATCCGCTCCTTCTCGGCCCGCTGCTCGGCGTGTCGGGCGGCCAGGGCCTGCTCGAAGGGGGCCGAGCGGACGAGCTGGGCGCCACCGTGCACCCGCTGCAGCACGCCGCGGTGGGCCAGCACGTCCAGGTCGCGCCGGACCGTCTCGCCGGTGACGTCGAGCCGGCGGGCGATCTCGCTGACGCCGAGCCGGCCGCCGGCTTCCAGCAGGTAGTCGGTGATGGCGCGCTGGCGTTCCGGTGGGTACATCTCGCTCACCTCCCCTTCGCTGACCTGCCCGTTCAGACGGAATCGGACCAGTTTGCCAGCGAATCGGGCATCAGGCGAGGTCAGTCGGGCGCCGACACGCCAAGATTACGGTTAGGTCTCGGTGCTTGGCTTCCCCGGGCGAAATGCACTACTGTCCGAAACGCAGCGATGCGGGCTGTGGTGCCGATCACAACGTGGTCGCCCGGCCGGAACGCTCAGGACAGCAGTTCAGGATCAAAGGAGAACCATGAAGAGACTTGCCCGAGTCGGCCGCCTGGGTGTGGCCGCGCTGGCCGTCGGCGCCCTCGTCGCCCTGCCCGCCTGTAGTGGCGCCGGTGGTGCCGGAGGTGTGGGTGGCACCAGCAGCGACAACACCATCAACGTGTTGATGGTGAACAACCCGCAGATGATCGCTCTGCAGAAGCACATCGGTGAGTTCACCAAGCAGACCGGGATCACGGTGAACTTCACGGTGAAGCCGGAGAACGACATGCGCAACCAGGCGGCGACGGAGTTCGCGAACCAGTCCGGTCAGTTCGATGTGGCGACGTTGAGCAACTTCGAGATCCCGATCTATGCCAAGAACAACTGGTTGACCTCGATGGACGACATCGCCGCCTACAAGGCCGACACCGGTTTCGATCAGTCCGATGTGTTCCCCTCGATGACGAACTCGTTGAAGGGTGCTGACGGCAAGCTCTACGGTGAGCCGTTCTACGGCGAGTCGTCGTTCCTGATGTATCGCAAGGACATCGCCAAGAAGGTGGGTGTCACGTTCAGTGAGACCCCGACCTGGGACGAGGTCGCGGCGGCGGCGGCGAAGATGGACGGTGCGGAGTCGGGGATGAAGGGCATCTGCCTGCGCGGTCTGCCCGGCTGGGGTGAGGTGTTCGCCCCGTTGACCACGGTGGTCAACACGTTCGGCGGGACCTGGTTCGACAAGGACTGGAACGCCCAGGTCAACGGCCAGGGCTTCACCGACGCCACCAACTTCTACACCAACCTGGTCAAGGAGCACGGTGAGGCCGGTGCGGCTCAGGCCGGGTTCGCCGAGTGCCTGACCGCGACCGAGCAGAGCAAGGTCGCGATGTGGTACGACGCCACCTCGGCGGCGGGCAGCCTGGAGGCCGACGACTCGCCGGTGAAGGGCAAGATGGGTTACGTCCAGGCGCCGGTGAAGGAGACCAAGTCCGCCGGCTGGCTGTACGCCTGGTCGTGGGCGATCGAGAAGAAGTCGGAGAAGTCCGAGAACGCCTGGAAGTTCATCTCCTGGGCCTCGGGTAAGGACTACGAGAACCTGGTCGGCACCCAGGACGGGTGGTCCACCGTGCCGGCCGGCAAGCGGGAGTCGACCTATACCAACGCCGACTACGTGAAGGCGGCGAGTGCGTTCGCCACGCCGACCAAGACGGCGATCGAGAACGCTAAGCCGAACGATCCCGGTGTCCAGCCGCGTCCGACGGTGGGCATCCAGTTCGTCGACATCCCCGAGTTCACCAGCTTCGCGACCACCATCTCCCAGGACATCTCCTCGGTGATCGCCGGCCGGGAGACCGTCGCCAACGCCCTCGACAAGGGCCAGCAGCTCGCCCAGACCGCGGGCGACAAGTACAAGAACAAGTAGCCGAGCAGCGGGCCGGGACGACGATCGTCCCGGCCCGCAGCTCTGTTCTCCCTTTTGAGCGTTTGTTCTGATCGAAGCCCGTCTGTTCTGTCAAAGGAGACCGCTGTGGCGACCGCTACCGCAACCCCGTCGGCCCAGGCCAGGGAGGCCGAGGCCGAGGTCAAGGCCAAGAAGGGCAAGGAGCCGAAACCGCCGTTCCGGGATCGGTGGCTGGATCGGCGTGGGTGGGCGCGGCGGGTGCCGTTGCTGCCGGCCCTGGTCTTCGTGGTGGTGGTGACCCAGCTGCCGTTCCTGGCCACGCTGGTGATCTCGTTCACCAACTGGAACGCCAACTATCCCGACGAGATCGCCTTCGGCACCCTGCACAACTTCGCCACCGTCTTCACCGACCCGGCGTTGCGCTCCAGTGTCTTCTTCACCATCTTGTTGACCGTCACCGTGGTGTTGGTGTCGTTGATCTTCGGGCTGATCATCTCGTTGTTGTTGAACCGCAACTTCGTCGGCCGCGGGATCGTCCGGACGATGATGATCGCCCCGTTCCTGGTGGTGCCGGTCGCGGCGGCCCTGATCTGGAAACACGCCCTCTACAACCCGCTGTACGGCCTGTTCAACGGCCTGCTGCGGCTGGTGTTCGGCAACGGGGCACCGCAACCGGACTGGATCACCGACGTCCCCCGGCTCGCGATCATGGGCGAACTGATCTGGCAGTGGACGCCGTTCATGACCCTGATCCTGCTGGCCGGCCTGCAGTCCCGACCCGGTGATGTGCTGGAGGCCGCCTCGGTCGACGGCGCCGGACCGTTCCAGACGTTCTGGAACATCACCATGCCCCACATGCGCCGCTACCTCGAACTCGGCGGCCTGCTCGGCTCGATCTACATCGTCCAGCAGTTCGACTCGGTCTTCACCATGACCGCCGGCGCCTACGGCACCGCGAACCTGCCCTACACCGTCTACCAGACCCTCAACAACGGCCAGGACTACGGCCTCGCCTCCGCCCAGGGCGTGATCGTGGTGATCGGCACCATCATCATCGCCACCTTCGCCCTGCGCACCGTCTCCAGCCTGTTCGAAGAAGGGAACTGAACAGCGATGACCACCGCACTCGCACCCACCCCCTCAGCCACCAAGACCAGCCGCAAGAAGTCCAACGCCCGCGCCCGCAACACGTTGGAATCACGCCGCTCCAACACCATCCTCGGCCTGCTGGCCTGGCTGATCGGGATCATCTTCGTCATCCCGGTGCTGTGGATGATCCTGACCAGCTTCCACTCCAACGTCGACGCCTCCACCAACCCGCCGAGCTTCTTCGCCCCCCTCACCCTGGACGGCTACCGCCAGTTCTACGACGCCGCCTCCACCGGGGCACTGCCGCTGGCCCCGATGATCAACTCGGCCAACGCCTCCATCGTCAGCACCATCATCGTGATCGTGCTGGCCATCCCGGCCGCCTACGCGCTGTCGGTCCGGCCGATCCAGAAATGGACCGACGTGATGTTCTTCTTCCTCTCCACCAAGTTCCTGCCCGCCGTCGCCGGACTACTGCCGGTGTTCCTGATCGCCAAAGCCCTCGGCGCCCTGGACAACATCAGCTACATCACCATCCTCTACACCGCCATGAACCTGCCCATCGCGGTCTGGATGCTCCGCTCGTTCCTCGCCGACATCCCGGTCGAACTCTTCGAAGCCGCAGCCCTCGACGGCGCCGGCCTGGTCCGCACCCTGCGCAGCGTCATCATGCCGATCATCTCCCCCGGCATCGCCGCCACCGCACTCATCTGCTTCATCTTCAGCTGGAACGAACTCCTCCTCGCCAACACCCTCGCCGGCGTCAACGCCATCACCGCACCCGTCTTCCTGACCAGCTTCGTCACCTCCCAAGGCCTCTTCCTGGCCAAGGTCTGCGCCGCCTCCACCGCCGTCTCACTACCCGTCCTCATCGCCGGCTTCGCCGCCCAGGACAAACTCGTCCAAGGGCTGTCCCTCGGCGCCGTCAAATAGGGCGGGCGGCCAGCGCCCGTCGCAGCCGACCGCTTCGTCCGGTCCGGGCCAGGGCGGCACGGTGAGACCGACGGCGGTGAACGGCACCTCGCCGTCACAGCGGAACTGGAAGGCCGTCCCGACCGGGATGGTCAGCGAGACCCCTGCGGTCAGGACGATCTCGGTCTCCTCACCGGCCGGCGAGCGCCGCCACATCTGGCCCTGCCCGCCGAGGACGTACCAGAGCTCGGCAACGCTGCGATGACGCTGGGCGATCGAGATCCGGCCGGGCCCGAGCTCGAAATGGGCCATGCTCGCGCCGGTGGTGGACACGAGCAGGCGGACCAGCGAACCGTCCGGAGCGATGTCGTCAGGGTCGTCCGGCAGCGACCGGTCCGTCGGCGTCTCAGGCACGGACCGAGTCTGCCCGTCCCGGGCGGGCCGTCGCTGAAGGGCTCGGTACGGTGAGCCGGTGACGACCTCAACCGAGCCCCGACTGCGTGCCGTGGTGGCCTCACCGCTGCCCGAAGAGCTGTGCCGACTGATCGAGGAGCGCGAACCGCGGATCGAGCTGGTCCGCGAGCACGATCTGTTGCCGCCGATGCGCCGGCCCGGAGACCACGGCGGCGACCCGTCCTTCTCCCGGACTTCCGAACAGCAGCAGGCTTTCGAGGCTCTGGTCGACTCCGCCGACCTGCTCTACGGGATCCCGGACGAGGACGCGCAGGCGTTGAGCCGGACGGCCACGGCCAACCCGAAGCTGCGCTGGGTGCACACCACCGCGGCCGGTGGCGGGGCCGCGGTGAAGGCGGCCGGACTGTCGGCCGAGCAACTGGAGCGGATCACCTTTACCACCAGCGCCGGGGTGCACGGCGGGACGCTGGCCGAGTTCGCGATCTTCGGGGTGCTCGCCGGTTTCAAGGATCTGACCCGGCTGCAACGCCAGCAGCAGGAGCAGAACTGGAGTGAGCGCTGGATCATGCGACAGCTGTCCGAGGCCACTGTGCTGGTCGTCGGGCTCGGCGGTATCGGTCGCGAGGTGGCCGAGAAGCTGGCCGCGCTCGGGGCGACGGTGATCGGCAGCCGGCGCGGCAGCGAGCCGGTCGAGCACGTCGACCGACTGGTCGCACCGGACGACCTGGCCGCGGTGGTCGGCGAGGTGGACGCGATCGTCGTCACCCTGCCCGGCACCGCCGCCACCGAGAAGCTGATCGGGGCCGAGGTGCTGGCCGCGGTGAAGCCGGACACGGTGCTGGTCAACGTCGGCCGCGGCACCGTGATCGATGAGGAGGCGTTGCTGCCGGCCCTGAGTGACGGCCGGGTCTCGCTGGCCGTGCTGGACGTGTTCGCCACCGAGCCGCTGCCCGAGGCGAGCCCGCTGTGGCGACAACCCAACGTGATCGTCAGTCCGCACACCGCCGCCCTGAACGGCGCCGAGGACCGGCGGATCGCCGAGCTGTTCGCCGCCAACGCCGGCCGGCTGCTGGACGGCGAGGAGTTGGCGAACGTCGTCGACACGGTGGACTTCTACTGATGTCGGCAGAGTCGGGGCGATCCTCGGGTCAACCGCCGCAGCGGGTGTCCAGCGATCCGGAGTACGCAGCCAACCTCCGTCGTGCCTCGCTGGCCTCGACGGTCGGTAGTGCCCTGGAGTACTACGACTTCGCCCTCTACGGGCTGGCCTCGGCGCTGATCCTGCCGCAGCTGTTCTTCCCCTCCTTCAGCCCGGCGTCCGGGCTGGTCGCCAGCTTCGCCGTCTACGGTGCCGGCTTCGTCGCCCGACCGCTCGGTGGGCTGTTCTTCGGTGTGATCGGCGACCGGCTCGGGCGCAAGCGCGTGCTGGTGATCACGATCTTGTTGATGGGCGGCTCGTCCACGCTGGTCGGTGCGTTGCCCACCTTCTCCTCCGTCGGGCTGCTGGCCCCGATCCTGTTGGTGATCCTGCGACTGCTGCAGGGTTTCGGTGCCGGCGCCGAACAGGCCGGGTCGACGGTGCTGATGAGCGAGTACGCGCCGGTGGAGCGGCGGGGCTTCTTCTCCGCCATCCCGTTCATCGGCATCCAGGGCGGCACCCTGCTGGCCTCGCTGGTCTTCATCGGCTTGGCCCGGGTGAGCGAGGACACGGTGCTGGGTGGCCTCTGGCGGATCCCCTTCCTGGCCTCGGCCGTGCTGATCGCGCTGGGCCTGTTCATCCGGGTCAAGCTCAGCGAAACGCCGACCTTCGTCGAGCTGGAGGAGAACGAGCAGATCTCCGAGCACCCGATCCGGGAGGTCTTCGGTCACTCGCTGGGCACCGTGCTGCGCGGCATCGGGTTGCGGATGGCCGAGAACGGCGGCTCCTACATGTTCTCCACCCTGGCCGTGGCCTTCATCACCACCAGCACGGTCGGGCTCGGCCGTGGCGTCGGTTCCCTCGGCGTGGCGATCGGGTCGATCCTGGCCATGATCAGCAACCCGTTGGCCGGCCGGATCTCCGACCGGTTCGGTCGGGTGCCGGTCTACCGGGCGGGCGCGATCTTCCTGCTGCTGTACAGCCTGCCGGCCTGGTACGGACTCTCCCGCGGGGTGGCCTGGTCGAGCGTGGTGATCATCGCCGTCGGGATCGGTGTCGGCATCGGCACCATGCTCGGCCCGCAGTGTGCGTTGCTGCCCGAGTTGTTCGGTGCCCAGCACCGCTACCTCGGGGTGGCCGCGGCCCGGGAGATCAGCGGCCTGATCGCCGGCGGGCTGGCCGGGGTGCTGGGCGCCCTGCTGCTCCGCCAGTTCTCCGACAGCTGGGTGCCGGTCGGGATCTACATGCTGGTGCTGGCCGCGATCACCACCCTGGCCACCTTCCTCACCCCGGAGACCCGGGGCCGTGACCTGTCGGCCACCGAGGATGCGGTCGACGACCCGGACCTGGCGGGAGCCCGACGATGACGTTGTTCGACCTGTCCGGACGGACGGCGCTGGTCACCGGGTCGAGTCGGGGCATCGGCCGCGCCCTGGCCCAGGGCCTGCTCGAGGCCGGGGCGCACGTCATCGTCCACGGCCGGGACGCCGACCGCGCCGCCGAGACGGCTGCCGCCCTGGCCGAGCAGACCGGTGGATCGACGTCGGTGGCCGCCTTCGACGTGACCGATCCGGACGCGGTGGACGTCGGTCTGACCGAGATCGAGGACGCCCTCGGCACCCCCGACGTGGTGGTGAACAACGCCGGCATCCAACGCCGCGCCCCGATCGAGGCGTTCTCTTTCGCCGACTGGGAGGAGCTGCTGGCCACCAACCTGACCAGTGCGTTCCTGCTCTCCCGCCGGGTCGCGGCCGGGATGATCACCCGGGGCAGCGGCAAGATCGTCAACGTCGGCTCGGTCCAGAGCCAGCTGGCCCGTCCGGGCATCACTCCCTACAGCGCCACCAAGGGCGGCCTGGTGATGTTGACCAAGGGCCTGTGCGCCGACCTCGCGCCGCACGGGGTGCAGGCCAACGCGCTGGCCCCGGGCTACTTCGCCACCGAACTGACCCAGGCCCTGGTCGAGGACGCCGATTTCACCGCCTGGGTGGAGAAACGGACGCCGGCCGGTCGGTGGGGCCGGGTCGAGGATCTGGTCGGCACGCTGGTCTTCCTGGCCGGTCCGGCCAGCGATTTCGTCAACGGACAGGTGATCTACGTCGACGGCGGGATGACCGCGGTCGTCTGAAGGAGATGGGCGTGAGGGAGGACATGATCATGGACGTGCCGGAGCGGGTCGACGCGCTGATGGTGCCCGAAGCCGGTCAGTTGCGGATCGAAACCATCACCCTGCCGACGCCGAGGCCGGACGAAACCGTCGTCCGGATCGGTTTCGGTGGCGTCTGCGGCAGTGATCTGCACTATTGGAGTCACGGCTCGTCGGGGGAGTCGATCCTGCGTGAGCCGTTGATCCTCGGCCACGAGGTGGTGGGCACGGTGGCCCGGGCCGCGGCGGACGGCAGCGGGCCGGCCGAGGGCACCGACGTGGCCGTCCATCCGGCCACCCCGATCGGTGACCCGGCGATCCGCTTCCCCGCCGACCGGCCGAACCTGTCGCCGCGGGGCACCTATCTGGGCAGCGCGGCACACCTGCCGCACACCGCCGGCGCGTTCGCCGAGTACGCGGTGCTGCCCGCCCGGATGCTGCGTCCGCTGCCGGCCGGTCTGTCGCTGCGGCTGGCCGCGCTGGCCGAACCGGCCGGAGTGGCCTGGCACGGGGTGAACCGGGCCGGGGAGGTCGCCGGCCGGTCTGCACTGGTGATCGGGGCCGGGCCGATCGGCGCCCTGACCATCGGCGTCCTGAAACGGGCCGGCGCGAGTGAGATCACCGCCGTCGACCTGCACGAACGGCCGCTGGAACTGGCCCGTGGTCTCGGCGCCACCCGGGTGCTGAACGCCCGGGACACCGAGGCGATCGCCGACGTCCAGGCGGACGTGGTGCTGGAGACCTCCGGCAGCGCTGCCGGCCTCGGGTCGGCCGTCCGCGGCGCCACCAGAGGCGGGATCGTCGTGCTGGTCGGCCTGCTGCCGCCGGGGGATCAGCCGATGCCGGTCTCACTGGCCGTGGCCCGCGAGCTCGACCTGCGCGGATCCTTCCGGTTCAACGACGAGATCGACGACGTGATCGTCGCGCTGGCCGACGGCAGCCTCGACGTCGAACCGGTGATCACCCACGAGTTCCCGGCCACCGAGGCGCTGGCCGCGTTCGAGGCCGCCCGTGACCCGGCCGTCTCGACTAAGGTGCTGCTGCGCTTCTGAGCTTCAGCGGGCCAACAGCCGCACGGACGAAAGCGGTGATCTCGCTCGGGTGCTCCTCGGCCATGAAGTGACCGGCGTCGATCGGCTGGTAGCTGACGTCGTCGGCCCAGCCGGCCCAGATCTGCGCCGGGTCGAAACCCAACCGGCTGCCCCAGTCCTGGGAGATCACGGCCACCGGCATCTGCAGCCGCCGTCCGGCCGCCCGGTCGGTACGGTCCATCTCCAGATCGATGCCTGCGCTGGCCCGGTAGTCGGCCACGATCGAGTCCACGGCGGCGACCGAGGCGCGGAGGTAGTGCCGGCGGCGCTCGGGCGAGAAGGTGGTGCCGGCCGGATCCCAGGCATCCAGGAAGGAGGCGAAGAACTCCTCGGCGACGGCCCCGATCATCTTCTCGGGCAGCCCCTTGGGCTGAGCCATCAGATAGAGGTGCCAGGCGACCTTGGCCTCGACGCCGTGCAGCACGTCCCAGCTGTCCATGGTCGGCAACACGTCGAGAATGCCGAGATGACTGATCGTCTCGGGGTGATCGAGACCGGCCCGGACCGAGACCAGCGCACCACGGTCGTGGCCGATCAGCGCGAACGTCTCGAAGCCCAGCTGACGCGCGACCGCAATCACGTCGGCGGCCATGGTGGCCTTGGAATACGTCTGAGGCGAAGATTCCTCGGGGTGGTCACTGCGGCCGTAGCCGCGGAGGTCGGGGACGATGACGGTGTGCTGGGCGCTCAGCTCGCCCGCGACGGCACTCCACATCAGGCCGGTCTGCGGGAAGCCGTGCAGCAGCACGACGGGCGAGCCCTGACCGCCGTGAGCGACCTCGAGCCGGATACCTTCGGCGCCTTCGATCCGGTCGTAGGTGAAGTCGGGGATGGTGAGATCGGTCATCGGCGGTCCTTGTCCGGTCGGGGAACGAGTCGGGTGGTCAAGCGGGAGTCGGATGGCCGGAGAAGATGCCGTGCTGGCCGGCGGGTACTCCGCTGCGCAGGGCCGGCAGCAGGACGGAATCGACCAGCGCCTCGCGATAAGCCTGATCGGTGCTCAGTCCGTTCAGTTGGCGCAGTAGTAGAGCGGCACCGGCGACTTCTTCATAGGCGAAGGGGTCGGCTGAGCCGGGCAGTTCGCCCCGCCCGATGGCGGCTTGCAGGTTGGCAGCCGGCAACCGGGCGCCGGTCGGGCCGGCCGAGACCTCGAGGTGCTCGCACAGCTCGGCGTCCCGCAGGCCGGCCTGCAACAGAGTGAGGCTGATACTCGATCCGGCCTGCATGGTCGACTCGAGCCGGGCCAGCAGCGCGAGCAGGTCGCCGCGCAGCGAGCCGGTGTCGATCGGATCGGTCCCGTGGTCGGACACCGGCCCGGCCTTGACCGCGGCCACCACCATCTCCTGCCGGGTCGGCCACCGGCGATAGAGCGTGGCCTTGGAAGCCTGCGCCCGGCGGGCGACCTCCTCGAAGGTCACGCCCTCGAGCCCCGACTCGGCGAGCAGAGTGAGCACGACACCGAGAATCTCGGCCTCGCGGGTGGCGTCTCGAGGACGGCCTGGACTCCCCGGTCTCGGTAATACGATACGAAACCTTTCGTACGTAACACGCTTCAGGCGGCGAGGGTGAGCCCGTCCCGGCCGAACCGCTCATCGTTTCGCCCCGGTCCGCGGTGACGGCGCACCAGGAGCGTCAGCACCACCACGACCAGCCCGACGCCGAGCTGGGTGCAGGCGATGCCGAAGCCCAGGCCGTCCGGGTTCCAGCGGTGGCCGGGCGGCGGCACCGGGCCCTGATGACGCGCCATGAAGATCATGTAGTCACCGAAGGTGTGCATCGAGCCGAAGGAGGTGACGCCCCAGCCGAGCACGATCAGCCGGGTCGTCTCGAGCGGACCCTCCTCCAGGATCCAGCCCGCGCCGAGCAACAGCGGCAGCACCAGCATCTCGGCCGGCCAGGTCAGCCAGCCGCTCTGCGCCACTCTCAGGGCCACGTCGGGCGAGACGAAGTCGACCAGCCCGAGGACGGAGCCGGAGAGCGGCTGCAGCGCGATCACGACGGAGACGACCGTGCGCATCCACTGACCGCGGGCCCAACCGGCGACGAGCACCCAGGCGCCGCAGAGCAGGAAGCCGGCCAGCACCGTCAGCAGCACGGCGGTCGGATCCCGGAAGGCGACCGGCCCCCAACTGGGGGCTCCGGTGGTGGCCTGCTCCAGTGACAGGCAGTCGGCGATGTCGAGAGCGGGCCGGCAACGGGCCCAGTGGTCGGTGGTGGCGAGCACCGTCAGGACGCCGGCGGCGAGCAGCAGCCCGCCGCAGGTCAACCAGCGTGCACGACCCACCATGGAGCGACGATAGCCGCCGAAGAGCGTCCCCGGGCGGCTCGCGAGATCACGATCCGGCCGTCAGGGGGATCACGATCCGGTCAGGCGGCCATCAGCATGGCCAGGGCGGCCGTGTCGGCGTCGGAGTCGGGGTTGATGCCGCAGCGGCTGTGCAACTCGGTCACCGTGCCCCGGGCATCGGCGGCCACCCAGGCGGCGCGGAAATCCAGGCCGAGATGGGGCAGCCCGGGCAGCAGCACGCAGCCGGAGGCCACGGCGTAGTCCGGCACCGACGACAGAGTGCTGGCCGGCGGGTGCAGGACGACCAGGGCGGGCGGCAACGGATCGGCGAAGACGCCCGGTCTGAGCGGATCCGCGCCGACGAAGTGCCCGGCCTTGGTCGCCCGTCCGACCGCCCGCAGGGTCGGGTCGTCAGGCACCTTCTCCTCGACGCAGAAGACGGTCGAATGCGGCAGCAGGCCGGGGACGGCGGCCAGCTGGACGGCGCGGACGAGCATCTTGGACCACTCGACGGTGTCCCGGGGCCAGCGGCCGATGATCATGAACCCGCCGAAGGCGCCCCGGTACTGCAGCGGGGCGATCTCGATCGAGGCCGAGGCTGAGTCGTCCCTGTCCATCACCATGGTCATCACCGTCCTCATCGGCGCCCGCGGGCGCTCGAACCGTGACTCATGGTGCGCGTGAGACGCGCTGGCACACAAGAGGGGTCGAGTGCTAATTGCGGCCCTCCCCATCGGCCCGGCTTCGGGTTTAGGGTCGAGACGAGATCACGATCCGGGGGTGACAGTGGGCTGGTGGGCGAACGGACCGCTGCCGAGACTCATCGACAAGGCGCTCGACAACGAAGACATGGCCGGCTACCGGCAACGGGCCTGTGCCGGGCTGCACGGTGACGTCCTCGAACTCGGCTTCGGCTCGGGACTCAACGCGGCCCACTATCCGGCCGCGGTGAGGGCGGTGCTGGCGGTCGAGCCGTCCGACACGGCCTGGCGGCTGGCCGGTCCACGGATGGCGGCGCGGCCGGTGCGGTTCGAGCGCGCCGGTCTGGACGGCCAGCGGCTGACGCTCCCCGACGCCAGCGCCGACCATGCGCTCTCCACCATGACCCTGTGCACGATCCCGGATCTGGGGGCGGCCTTGTCGGAGGTGGCCCGGGTGCTCCGGCCGGGCGGCGAGCTGCACTTTCTGGAGCACGGGCTCGCACCCGAGGCGCAGGTGGAACGTTGGCAACGCCGGATCGAGCCGCTGCAGCGTCGACTGCTCGGTGGCTGCCATCTGACCCGGGCGATCGACGAGTCGTTGCGCTCGGCCGGTTTCGAGGTGACCGAGCTGGCCACGTTCTACGGGCCCGGGCCGGCGCGGATGCGTCCGTTCGGGTTCCACTACCTGGGCCGTGCCCGCCCGGTGCTGCGCTGAAGAACGAGAAGCTGTGTCGAAGAACGAGGAGGGGAGACGGGGCTCAGGTCGCGGGAGCCGAGGGGTCGGGCTGACCGGTGAGCTTGGCCACGGTGGCGGGGTCGGCGCCGAGCCGGCGCATCGAGTCGGCGAGTTTGCGGCGGCCGGCGGCGGTCGGGGCGGCGGCCGGCCGGACGATGATGGCCCGGCGAGCCTCGTCGAGCTTCTTCGGTGCGATCATCTGACCCCTTCCGTTCCGGTCGAGTCTACGCTCAGCCACGCGGCAGCGTCAGGTTGCGAACGAGATTGGCCAGCAGGTCGATGATCTCGACCGTGGTCAGGGTCGCCAGCCGGCCGCTCGGCCCGTCCAGGGCCACGCAACCGGTCACCTTCGTCGTCGGGCCGCCCTGGTCGGTCATCGGCACCGCGACCACCACGTCGTACTTGTCCCGCAGATCGAGGTACTCGGCGTAGTCCAGCCCCATCGTGACGTCGCCGGGCGCCTCGGCCCAGTCCTGCGGGTCGGGTCGGCCGAGGCTGCCGTACAGCTCCGAGACGTCGATCGCGACCATCGAGCCGGTGCTGACACAGGTGCCGATCACACCCTTGCCGGGGCGCCAGACCACATCGGAGACCCCGGGCCGGTGGGAGGCGCGAACCCGGTCCTGCCGCACCAGCCGGACCCGCGGCCACCACCAGCGCCGCCGGCAGCGGTAGACCGCCAGCCCCAGGTCGCGGTAGTCGATCGGCCCGGCCGCCGCGGTCTGGTCCACGATCGCCCACAGGGTCGAGGTCAGTTGGAACTCCGCCGACGTCCGCCGGGCGCCGACCCGCCGGGAGCGCCACTCCGCCCAGGAGGCGGCCGAGGTGGTGAACGCGGCCAGCACGGCCGAGATGACGACGGCGCCGAGCAGGACGCTTCGCGGGACGCTGATCAGCCGGGCGCCGTTCAGCGCCAGCAGCGCAGCAGCGAGGGCCGCGGCGACCGCCGCGACCGTCTTGCCCACCGCTTTCAGCATGGGTCCACGCTAGGGCCCGGCCCTGACAGAAACGGCCCTGACAGAAACGGCCCTGACGAGAGTTGGCGGAGTGGAGGGCTGCCGTCAGCCCGCAGGCTTGTTCCGGTAGCGGCCGACCAGTTCCGGGGCGGCCGCCTGCATCCGCAGCGGCGCCACGCCACGGGCCAACAGCAGCAGGTCGTCCAGCACCAGATCGCCGATCCGGGCGAAGGCGGCCGGGATGCCGCCGGCCCGGTGCGCCGACAGGAGCAGCCCCTCGAGTTGCCGGGCCGGATGGTCGGCCGGCATCGGCTCCTGCGGCCAGACGTCCACCGCGGCCAGGAAGTCACCGCGACCGACCCGATCGACCAGCGCGTCGTAGTCGATCATGGCGGCCCGGCTGACCAGCACCACCCGGGCGCCCGGCCGCAGCTGATCCAGCCTCGGGCCGTCCAGCAGTCGTTGGTTCTCGGCGGTGACCGCGGCCAGCACGAACACGAACTGGCTGTCCAGCACCTCGGCCAGCGAGGCCGGCTCGACCCCGGCCTCGGCCAGCACCGAAGCAGGCAGCCACGGGTCGTAGCCGCGGATCCGGGGCCGGAACGGCGCCAGCAGGGGCTGCAGGGCCCGGCCCAGGTTGCCGAAGCCGACCAGGCCCACATCTGAGCCCTGCAACAGGATCGCGTCGGCGTTGCCGTCGCCGAGGTAGCGCTCTCGGCCCTCCCGGAAAGCGCGGTCCTCGCGCGAGATCCCGCGGGCCAGGTCGAGGGCCAACCCCAACGCGTACTCGGCCACGGCCTGGGCGTAGGCGGGGCCGCAGCCCAGCACCCGGACGCCGCGGGCGAAGGCCAGCGGGTAGTCGATGTTCGGGTAGAAGTTGCCCTCGACGTTCATGATCACCCGGAGCTGGTCGGCCCGGTTCAGCCGCTCGGCCGGCAGGTCGGGCTGGCCGACGATCGCGAACGCCTGCGGCAGCAGCTCGTCCAGCCGGCCCGGGTCGTTGCCGCAGTCGACCACGGTGAAGTTCTGCTCCAGCTTGCCTCGGGCCTCGGCGGTGAAGAGGCGCTCGACCGGCTGTGGTGCGGTGTCCAACAGCACCAGCGGGGTTTCGTTCGGGTGTTCGCTCATCATCGACCGACCCTCCTCAGATCGTCTCGGTCACTTTTTTCAACCCCCGTGGGGCATCGGGGTTGCCGCCCCGGGCCACGGCCAGGTGTTGGGCCAACTGCTGGAAGGGCAGGATCTCCAGCACCGGCGAGATCTCCTCCGGAACGCCGGTCGGCAGCGCGATCCCGGTGGTGGCCTGAGCGACGGCCTCGGAGCTGCCGACGCAGAAGACGTCCGCGCCGAGATCGGCCAGCCGGGGGAGCACCTGACCCATCGCCCGGCCGCCGATGCCGTCGGCCACCACCGTCAGCACCGGCACCTGCAGATCGATCATGGCCAGTGGGCCGTGCAGCAGATCGGCCCCGGAGAAGGCCTGGGCCCCCAGATAGCAGGTCTCCATCAGCTTCAGTGCGGCCTCCCGGGCGGTGGGGTAGGAGTAGCCGCGGGCGGTGGTGACCAGCCGGGAGGCGAACCGGTAACGCTGGGCGAGCTCGGCCACGTGGTGCTCGGATCCGAGCACGCTCGAGCCCCATTCCGGCAGCCCGACGGCGGCCTGGCCGGTGCCGCCGCGGACCAGGTCCAGCAGCAGGTGCAGTGCGAGCAGTTGGCCGGTGTAGGACTTGGTCGCCGCCACCGCGCGCTCGGCGCCGACGGCGATGTCGACGTGTGCCTCCGCGGCGCCGGCCAGCGCCGAGGACGGGTTGTTGGTGATGGCGACGGTCAGCGCGCCGTTGGCGCGGGCCACCTCGACCGAACGGACCAGATCCGGCGAGCCGCCGGACTGACTGACCGCGATCATCAGGACCTCGCGCAGGTCCGGCTTCGCCCCGTAGGCGGTGAGGGTGGACGGCGAGACCAAGCCGCAGGGAAGCCCGAGCGCGATCTCGGCGAAGTACTTGGCGTAGAGGGCGGCATGGTCGCTGGTGCCCCTGGCCACGAACTGGACGAAGCGTGGCCGGCGCTGCCGGATCAGCCCGGCGGCCGCAGTGAGGTCGCTGTCGGCGTCCTGGGCCCGGTCGATCAACTGCTGCCAGGTCGTCGGCTGCTCGGCGATCTCGGCGGCCATCAGCCGGCCAGGGGAGTCTCGGGGCGTGGTTTCGGGCTGCGCGTCGGTCATGACGGGCAGTCTTTCACCGGGCTAGCGGGCGGCGTCGGAGATGCCGGGCATGATCCGGTCGGCCGCCGCGGCGAAATCGGTCATCGCCCGGCCGACGGCGGCCCGGCGGGTGGTCGGTATCTGCTCCAGAATGGCCTGCAGGTCCCGGCGGCGGCGCGCATCGACCCGGCGCACCAGACGTCGACCGGGCGTGGTCAGGCTGAGCTGGATCTGGCGCCGGTCGTCGGTCCGGGGAGAGCGTCTGACCATGTCGGCCTCGACCAGTCGGTCGACCATCCGCATGGCGGTGGAGGGAGCCACGTCGAGCGCCTCGGCCAGCCGGCTCAGGTTGGTCGCTCCCTGACCGAGCACCACGAGCATCCGGAACTGCGCCAGGGTGACCGATGACGCACCGCTGATCGAGCGGGCGGACACGGCGACCAGGGCCCGGGAGGAGTTCAGCACCGCATCGACCAGATCGTCGGGTGCGCGGTTCGCCTGCCGATCGACGGCCCGTGCTGCCGGTTGCCGGCCGGTGTCGTTTCTTGGCATAATCCAATCATTGCATAATGCAAAACATTTCCCGCCCTGAACGGAGCACGATGTCGATCATCACCGCCGCGCGGCGCGTTCCGCTGCTGCGCTCGCGACGGATCGGCCTGCTCGGTCTGGCGTTGGTCGTCGGTCTCGGCGCCGGCTTCGGGGCGGTCGTCTTCCGCAAGTTGATCCTCGCTCTGACGACGTTGTTCACCGGGGTCGAGGACTACGCGGCCACACCGGGTGCGGCCAATCCACTTCTGCCCGGGCTCGGGCACTGGTTCGTGCTGTTCGCCCCCGTGGTCGCCGGGATCCTCTACGGCCCGCTGGTCTACCGGTTCGCCCGGGAGGCCCGTGGGCACGGGGTGCCCGAGGTGATGGTGGCCGTGGCCCGCCACGGCGGCCGGATCCGGCCCCAGGTCGCCGTGGTCAAGGCGATCGCCAGTGCCCTGTGCATCGGTGGGGGCGGTTCGGTCGGTCGCGAGGGCCCGATCGTCCAGATCGGCTCTGCGCTCGGATCCTCGCTGGGACAGGCCTTCCGGCTGGACGAGGTGCGGATCAAGCTGCTGGTGGCCTGCGGGGCGGCCGGAGGCATCGCCGCCACCTTCAACGCCCCACTGGCCGGCGTCTTCTTCGCGATGGAGCTGATCCTGCGGCAGTGGGCGGCCGAATCGTTCGGGATGGTGGTCATCTCGTCGGTGACGGCCAGCGTGATCGGCCGGTCGGTGCTGGGCAACGAGGCCTTCCTGACGCTGCCCACCTTCCGGATCGAGCACCTGGTGCAGTATCCGCTGTTCGCCCTGCTCGGCCTGATCGCCGGCCTGGTCGGCGTCGGCTTCTCCCGGGTGCTCTACCTGATCGAGGACGGCTGCGACTGGGCCTGGCGCGGGCCGGAATGGCTGCGGCCGGCGGTCGGCGGGCTGCTGCTCGGCGGCGTGCTGCTGGTGCTGCCGCAGATGTACGGGGTCGGCTACCCGGTGCTGGGCAAGGCCGTGGCCGGCGACTACACCGTCGCCTTCCTGGTCGCCCTGCTGGTCGGCAAGCTCATCGCCTGCAGCCTGACCATCGGTATCGGCGGCTCGGGTGGGGTGTTCGCGCCCAGTCTGTTCTGCGGCGCCATGGTCGGGGCCGTCTTCGGCGACGCGGTGCACGCGTTCGCCCCGGGCAGCGGCGGCTCGGTGGGCGCGTACGCGCTGGTCGGGATGGGTGCGCTGTTCGCCGGCTCGGCCCGGGCCCCGATCACCGCGGTGGTGATCATGTTCGAGCTGACGGGGGAGTACTCGATCATCCTGCCGCTGATGCTCGCCATCGTGCTGGCCACCGGGGTCAGCCAACTGATCTCGCGCGACACGGTCTACACCCGCAAGCTGCTGCGTCGCGGGATCGACATCGACGCGCCGGCCGAACCGGCGTTCGGACGCCGGCAGCTGCGCGCGATCATGTCCGAGCCGCCGGAGCCGATCGTCGCCGACACCGACCTGGGCGCCATCGCCGAGCGGTTCTCCCGGTCCGAGCTGAACGCCCTACCGGTGGTCGACGCCGACCGCCGACTGCTCGGGGTGATGAGCGCCCACGAGGTGATGGACGCCGCGGCGGCCGGCGAGGACACTGACGCCGTCGCTCTGACCCGGCCGCTGGACGCACTGCCGGCCACCGAATCGGTCAGTGCGGCGATCCGGCGACTGGACCGCGGCGACACCGCTGTCCCGGTCGCCGACGAGGCGGGCATCCTGATCGGCTGGGTCACCCAGCGCGACGTGCTCGGCGCCCTGAGCGCGATCGACGCTGCGGAACGCGACCGCGGCTGAGCCGGCCGGCGGCCGGCCCGATCCCGCCCGGTCGACCGTTCCGGTTTGATCTTCGGGGCGGGATCGGGTGCAGTGGCCCCATGCGCGTCCTGGTCACCGGTGCTGCCGGTTTCATCGGTTCCACCGTCGTCGATCAACTGACCGGAGCCGGTCACCAGGTGATCGGCGTCGACCTGTTGATCCCCGCGGCCCACGGCGATCGGCCGGAATGGGCCGCCGACGACCTGGTCGTGGCCGACGTCCGGGACGAGCCGACCATGACCGAGCTGCTGGCCGGCGTCGACGCGGTCTGTCACCAGGCCGCGATGGTCGGGCTCGGCAAGGACGCCCACGACGCCCCCGACTACGTCTCGCACAACCTGCTCGGCACCTCCGTACTGCTGTCGGCGATGACCCGGGCGGGGGTCTCGAGGCTGGTGCAGGCCTCGTCGATGGTGGTCTACGGCGACGGCTCGTACGCCTGCGCCCGGCACGGCAGTGTCCGGCCGCTGCCCCGGCGGACCGACGACCTCGCGGCCGGCCGCTACGAGCCGCGCTGCCCGGTCTGCGACGGGCCGCTGCACTGGCAGTCGCTGGACGAGGACGCGACGCTGGACCCGCGCACCACCTACGCGGTCACCAAGCTCGGTCAGGAGCAGCTCGCCTCGGCCTGGACCACCCAGGCCGGCGGGGAGGCGATCTCGTTGCGCTACCACAACGTCTACGGGGCACGGATGCCGCGCGACACCCCGTACGCCGGGGTGGCCAGCCTGTTCCGCTCCTCCCTCGCCGCCGGGAAGGCGCCCCGGGTCTTCGAGGACGGCGGCCAGATGCGCGACTTCGTCGACGTCCGCGACGTCGCCCGGGCCAACGTGCTCGCCCTGGAACAGCTGTGCAGCAACGGATCCGGGGCCGATGGCGCCACCGGAGGGCCGACCGCCGGACGCCGGCACCGGGCCTACAACGTCGCCTCCGGCGATCCGCGTCCGATCATCGATCTGGCCCGGCGGCTGGCCGAGGTGCTGACCGGACCCGAGCCCGAGATCGCCGGTGGCGGCCGGCCCGGCGACGTCCGGCACATCGTGGCCGACCCGGCCCGGGCCGGGTCGGAGCTGGGATTCAGCGCGCAGGTCGACTTCGACCGCGGGGTGGCCGAGTTCGCCGCCGCCCCGATGCGGGAGCCGATCGGCTGAGGGTCGCTCCGCGGAGGGCCGGAGGGTGGCTCAGACCGGGGCGGGGAGCTTGACCTCGAACCGGCAGCCCGGGCCCTCGTTGACCACCGAGACCTCGCCCTGCTGGGCCTCGACCAGTCCGCGGACGATGGCCAGGCCCAGCCCGGCCCCGGCGTCCGGGCCCTGGTCCGGGCGGGGCGAGCGGGCGGCGGTGCCGCGGTAGGCGACGTCGAAGACCCGGCCCAGCTCGTCGGCCGGGATGCCGCCGCAGGCGTCGCGGACCTGCAGGGAGACGTGGTCGCCGATCGCGTCGGCCGAGACCACCACCGTGCCGCGGGCCGGCGTGTGCCGGATCGCGTTGGCCAGCAGGTTGCGCAGGATCCGTTCCAGTTCGGGCCCGGAGGCCATGACCAGCGGCCCGTCGTGGCCACGTGCCTCCAGCCGGACCCCGCGGAGCGTGGCGATCGGCCGCAGCCCGCTGACCACGTGGTCGACCAGATCGCGCAGCGGCAACGACTCGACCCGCAGGTCCAGGGCGCCGGCGGCGATCCGGGACAACTCGAACAGGTCGTCGACCATGCCGGTCAGCCGCGTGGTCTCCCGGCCGATCCGCCGGCCGTAGTCGGTCACCTCGTCGGGCCGGCAGACCACCCCGTCGGCCAACGCCTCACTCATCGCGCCGATGCCGGCCAGCGGCGTCCGCAGGTCGTGGCTGACCCAGGCCACCAGTTCGCGCCGGGACCGTTCCTGCACCCGTTCCTCGGCCCGTTGGGCCTCCAGCGCCATCTCCCGACCGGTGATCCGACGCCCGATGATGATGGACAACGGGATCACCGTGACGCCGATCAGGGCGCAGGTACAGGCCGTCCAGCCCAGCTGCGGGGTGTACATGAAACCGCTGATCATCACCACGAACAGCAGCACCGCCACCAGCGGCACGGTGACCAGGACGCTGATGGTCAGCATCGGCGACCGGTTGTCCAGCAGCCGGACCAGCAGCAGTTCGATCCCCACGGTGATCGCGCAGGCCAACAACGCCCACGGCAGGATGAAGAGCAGGTCGTTCACGAGGCGTCCTCGAGCCGGTGGTAGCGGTAGCCGTGGCCCCAGACCGTCAGCAGCCGCTGCGGGTCGGCCGGGTCGGCCTCGATCTTCTCCCGCAGCCGGCGGGCGTGCACGGTGACCGTCGACTCGTCGCCGAACGACCACTGCCAGACGTGCTGCATCAGCTCGGACCGGCTGAAGGCCTGCTCGGGATGTCTGAGCAGGAACGTCAGCAGGTCGAACTCCCGGGTGGTCAGGGTGAGCATCACCCCGGCGCGCTCGGCCGTCCGGGCGACCGGGTTGACGATCAGGTCACCGTCGCGGATCAACGACACCCCGGCCGGCGCCGCGACCTTGCTGCGGACCAGGATCCGCTGGGTGCGCAGGGCCACCTCCCGCGGCGAGAACGGCTTGACCACGTAGTCGTCGGCGCCGTGTTCCAGCCCGACGATCCGGTCGTCCTCCGAACCCAGCGCGGTCAGCATGATCACCGGCACCTCGCTGTCGGCCCGGATCGCCGTGCACACGTCGATCCCGTCCATCTCGGGCAGCATCAGATCCAGGATCACCAGCTGCGGGCGACGGTCGTGGAAGGCCTGCAGGCCGGCGGCACCGTCGGCGGCCTCGATCACCTCGAAGCCGGCCAGGCCCAGATAACGGTGCAGCACCTCACGGACGTTGCTGTCGTCGTCGACGACCAACACCAGCTCGCCGGACGCGCCGGTCGGTTCGAGCCTCACCATCGCCCCCTCACCAGCCCGTGTCCAACAGGTGGTTGACCAGCAGCGCCGTGGCGGCGGTACCGATCAGGGCCCAACGGGCGGCCCGGCCCCGCAGCAGCGCCAGGCCGGTGAACGTGATCAGGCCGAAGGTCAGCCAGATCCGCTCCGTCTCGGCCTTGGAGAGCGCGGAGAGGTCGGCCAGCAGGGTGGTGAGCAGGCCGGAGAGACAGATCAGGGCGACCGGCACCGACTCGTCCCAGTTCCGGGCCGGACGGCCGCGACCGGCCCCGTTCTTCAGGGCCCGGGCGGCCCGGACGACGCCGACGGCCAGTAGTGGTGAACTGCTGATCAGCCAGGCCCCGAGGTCGGCGTAGACGAAGTAGCTGTAGGGCCGTCGACTGGCCACCGAGGTGAAATAGCGCACCTTCAGCTGGCTCAGGCCCTCGAACCAGTTGAAGCCGAGCGCGGCGAAGAGGGCGAAGACGATCAGCACGCCGACCGCGGCGCCGATCCAGGCCGGCCAGACCCGTCGGCCGTGCCGGACCGCGGTGATGATCAGGGCGGTCAGCCCGACCACCGCGTAGACCGCCAACCCGTAGGAGAGGAACAGGGCGGCGCCGAGCAGCAGCCCGCCGACCAGGCCCAGCCCGATCCGGCCGGCCGGCCCGGTGCGGGTCGCGGCCAGCGCGCAGACGGCCAGGCCGGTGATCGCGACGCCGGCGAACATGCCGTCGGCCGAGACGCCCATCCAGACGGCGCCGGGGAAGAGGGCCACCAGCGGCACCAGCCGGCGCGCGGGCGCCTCGCCGGCCAGTTGCCGGATGGCCACCGGTAGCGAGATCGCGACCAGCGAGGAGGCCACGATGCACAGGGTGCCGGCCCAGAACCCGCCGCTGAGGCCGATCTTGCCCAGGGCGTAGAAGACCAGGGTGGCCAGTGGGGGATGACCGGCGACGTGCGTCGTCCAGGCCAGCTCGGGTTGGCTGCCGTAGCGGATGTGGGAGCTGAAGGTGATCAGGAACGTGTGCGCGTTCGTGATCCGCGGCAGGTCGTGGAGATACTCGTTCGGGTCCAGCAGCACGTCCACCCAGCCGTTGCGGAAGCCGTCGATCAGAGCCAGTGAGCACAGCCAGGCCAGCATCAACAGCCAGCCCGAGACCAGCAACCGGCGCCAGGAGAGGCCGGCCGCACTCTGCTGCAGCCGTAGGCCGAGCAGGGCGACGATGACGGCCAGCGGGGTGCCCCAGCCGACGTGCGGATGCCAGAACGCCACCAGCGGCGGCCAGGGCAGCACCATGTCGCGACCGGCCCGGGTCAACAGCACCCCGACCAGCCGGGAGACCGCGATGACGAGGACGGCGACGGCGAACGCGATCACGTCCGAGCGCCGGAACGGGAATCGCCGACCGTTCGCCCTCTCCGCAGCGGGCGAGCGGGTCTGGGTCACGCGGGCACCTCCGGGACGAGTGGACGACGGGACGAGTGGACGACTGAACGGGTGGACGAGCTCGATCCTCACACGATCATCGTCATCAACCCACCGAGGATGCCCGGTGGGCGGCGCCGTGACCAGGCGTTCCGGCCCCGCGCAATACTTCCGCAACATATGCATCCGTGGTTACCGCGGCGCGCTCCGTAGAGTGTGCCGCGTGGATCACTTCCCCCGTGCCGGCGGACCCTCGTCCGGCCTCGAGGCAGCCGGCGCTGCGACGTCCGGTGCTGCGACGTCCGGCACCCCGACGTCCGCCCTGGTCGAGGCGGTCACCGTCGTGCTGCCCTGCCTGAACGAGGCCGGCGCACTGCCCGGTGTGCTGGCGGCCGTCCCGGCGGACTGGACGGCGCTGGTCGTGGACAACGGCTCGAGCGACGGCAGCGCGGAGATCGCCGCCCGGCTCGGCGCCCGGGTCGTCCACGAGTCCCGACCCGGTTACGGGGCCGCGGTCCACGCCGGCATCGAGGCGGCCGAGACACCGATCGTGGCGGTGGTCGACGGCGACGGCTCGCTGGACCCCGGCGAGCTGGCCGAGTTCGTGCGGCTGATCCGGGTGGGCGAGGCCGACCTGGTGGTCGGCCGGCGGCGACCGGTCGCGCGTCGGGTCTGGCCCTGGCACGCCCGGCTCGGCAACCTGGTGCTGGCCCAGTTGATCCGGCACAGCACCGGCGTCGCGGTGCACGACATCGCCCCGGTGCGGGTGGCCCGGCGCGAGGCCCTGCTCGGCCTGGGGATCTCCGATCGTCGTTGCGGCTACCCACTGGAGACGGTCCTCACCGCGGCCCAGCAGGGCTGGCGGATGGTCGAGATCGACGTCAGCTACCGCGCCCGGGCGGCCGGCACCACCTCCAAGATCAGCGGTACCGTCCGCGGCACGCTCAAGGTGGCCACCGACTTCGCCGCGGTCCTCCGTCGCTGCGGTGCCCGGCCGACCCTGAAGGTGCGCGCGTGAGCGGGGCGGCCCACGAGCAGGCCACGATCGTCGTGGTGGCCAAGGCCCCCGAGCCGGGCAAGGTCAAGACCCGGTTGCAGCCCACCTTCTCCCCGCACCAGGCCGCGGCGCTGGCGGCCGCCGCGCTGCTGGACACCCTGGACGTGGTGGCGCAGGCCAGTGCCGAGGACCCGGCCCTGGCCGAGCCGGTGGTGGCGATCACCGGCGACGTGCAGCGAGCTGCGGCTCCGGGAGCGTTGGCGAGCCGGCTGCGGGACTTCCGGACGATCGAGCAGCGCGGCAACCGGTTCGCCGAACGGCTGGTGGCCGCGCACCGAGACGCCGCCGGCTCGTTCGGGGCGACCGTCCAGATCGGGATGGACACCCCCCAGTTGCAGCCGGGGGCGCTGCGCCGGGCGGCCGCCTTGGTGCTGGCCGAGGACGGTCCGGACGCGGTGCTCGGGCCGGCGCTGGACGGCGGCTGGTGGCTGCTGGCGCTACGGCGGGCCGGCGACGCCCGGTTGATCGCCGAGGTGGCCATGTCGACCTCCGAGACCGGACGGCTCACCCGCGAGGCCCTCGAGGCCGGCGGGTTGCGGGTCGAGGAGGTCGAGGCGCTGCAGGACATCGACGAACCCGGGGACGTGGCCCAGGTCGCAGCATCGATCCCGCAGACGCGGTTCGGCCAGTTGCAGGCCACGCTGGCCGGACCGGACGCAATGGCCGGGGTGGCGAAGTGAGCCAGCAGGCGGCCGACGAGGACTCGGTCCAGGAGCCGTCGATCGACCCGATGACCGAGTCCGGGCTGGATTCCCTGATCGATCCGATCTCGGCCGGCTGGAGCGATTCGGTCGAGCTGCCCAGTGTCTATGAGGAGGGGCTGACCGCCGGCGACGCCCGGTTCCAGACCGAGGACGGCACCAGCTGGGAGATGCCGATCCCGCTCTGGTCCGGTGAGGTCGATCCGGCCGATCGACAACTCCTGAGCCGCTGTCAGGGTCCGACCCTGGATGTCGGGTGCGGCCCGGGCCGGATCACCGCGGCCCTGTCCCGGCAGGGTCTGCCTGCCCTCGGAGTCGACGTGTCGGCCCTGGCCGTGGCCATGACGCGATCCCGGGGTGGGCTCGCGGTCCGGCGGGACATCTTCTCTCTCACGCTGGGCGAGAGCAGGTGGTCCCACGTGCTGCTGGTCGACGGCAACGTCGGGATCGGCGGCGATCCGCTGCGGTTGCTGTGGCGGTGCCGTGATCTGGTGGGAGCGACCGGCAGCGTGCTGCTGGATCTCGAGCCGCCGGGGGTGGGCCTGCGCAGCAGCCGGGTCCGGCTGACGCACGGCGGCCGCTCCAGCGACTGGTTCGGCTGGGCCTGGCTGGGGGTGGACGCGATCGAGACGGTGGCTGCGGCCGCGGGCCTCGAGGTGCGGGAGTTGTGGTGCGCCGAGGCGGAGGTGCCCCGGTGGCAGGCCGAGCTGATGCCGGCGGCGACGTGGCCGGTGCGGCTCTGACCCTCGCCGGGCAGCCGGCCGGGCAGCACCCGATGTCCGGAACCGGACATGTCCGGATTAGGTCGTGGGGAATCGACTCCGACACCATTTCAGGTGTTCTAGTCTGGTGAAGCCGGCATCCCAACCGGTGTACAACCCCAAGTCGTCCTCACCATTCGCCGACCTGAAAGCCACCGCCGCACCGATCTGGCGCCAGATCCGGGCGAGCGAACTCGGACCCCCGCCGAGTCGGCTTCGTCGGAGCAACGAATGGTGGGGACGGCCGCCGGGGTTGATGACGGCGAAGAAGTGAGGGCCACCCGCTATGGCCGGAACCGTTTCGTCGGCTAGAAGGATCGACGCTTCGGCGGCGGTTCAGAGGACGGTGCTGTCATAGGCGGTGAAACGTCAAACAGCACTTGTCTGTCACTGCGGCCATTCTGCTGGCTGCAAACCCCCCGGGTGACGCCTGCGGTCCTGCACTCCAGGACCGCAGGCGCTGCCGGTGGAGAGAAGCTACCACGACTTACTTCTTCCCGTCCTATACCGGACATGTCCGGTATAGGACGCTTTCAGGCGTTGGATGCCTCCGGCCCACGTCTTAGGTTCGATTCATAGGCGCACGGTTCATCTTCGGCTAGCGGGGTCGAAGGCCGTCGCTTCAGGAGGTTCTACCATGTCTGTTTCCCTCACCAACCTTGTTGCCCCGATCGCCGTCAACGGCGTGCAGGCCGTCAACGGCGTGAAGTCGGTCAACGGTGTGAAGGCCGTGAACGGCGTCAAGTCGGTCAACGGGGTGCGCGCCGTCAACGGCGTCCGTTTCGTGAACGGCGTCTGAGCCGGAATCTTTTTCGACCGAAGGTAATAACTGTTAATCGGTCGCCTTACTGGCCCGTAGCGAACGCATGTCCTGACGGAGTGTCTCGCTGCGGGCCAGTGCTGCGCCCAGCTGCAAACGGGTCCGGACGTCGAGTTCGTCCATCATCTCGGCGACCCAGCGGCGGACGGAGCGCTCGGTGACGCCGAGCTTGCTGGCGATGGCGACGTCGGTGGCCCCGGTCATCAGCAGGTTGACCAGGGCGCCGCGTCGCGGGTCGCCCTGCACTCCCGACTCGGTGGCCACGATGGCCAGCGAACGATCCCAGACGGCCTCGAACAACGATTGCAGGGCCTCGACCAGGATGGGATGTCGGACCAGTGTGGCCCGGACCTCCTGGTCGGCGGTGTAGGAGGTCGGGGCCGGGATCAGTGCGACGTCCTGGTCGACGAGCACCAGTTTCATCGGTACATCACCACTGCGGGCCTGCTCGCCGTGGCGCACGAAGAGACTCAACTCTTCCAGCCGGTCGGTGTCGAAGCCGGGGTGATAGACCCCGCGGACGTCGACTCCGCGTCCCAACGCCTGGTACTCGGCCGAGTGCTCGCGCAGCCACTCGATCGACGGCGGTCGGGCCGTGACGTAAGGCGGCTTGTCGAAGGCGCAGATCTGCAGCCGCGCTTCGGCGCAGATCCGGTCCATCGTGGTCTGGACTTCGGCCGGCCCGACCACGGCCTGGATCCCGTCCGTGCCGGAGTCCGCCCCGGCGACCAGCCGGAGATGGAACGAGTCGGCGGCCAGGATGGCTGCCTCGAGGTCGGCGGTGCGACGGGCGCGCAGCACCCGGACCGCCTCCGGCAGCGGGATGGCCTGCCAGGTGTGGTCGTCGACCGGCGTGGCCAGGCCGAGCTCGCGTAGATGCTCCAGGAGCGTCATCGTGTACGCCCGGTCATGGCCTTCGCCGGCCGCGGCGGCGACGATGTCGTCCAGATCGGCGACCTTCATCGCGAACAGGTGGACATAGCAGTGCTCAGCCTCGGGTGAGACCCCGAGTGCCTGCAACATCGTGTCCCTGTCCTGAGCGCATCGTCCAACCGGAAAATGATCTTCATTGTCTCATCTCGCACGGCCGTTGGACCAGAGGGTCGATGTGCGGCACCGACTTCCGACCCGAGATGATGGAGCGAAGCGGAATGCCGTTTCGAGATCAACCGTCACAAGATCAACGGGAATGCCCGTTCGAGGAGTCGTCATGTCCGAACTCGCGCAGATCGGCGTCACCGGTCTGGCCGTCATGGGCCGCAACCTGGCCCGCAACTTCGCCCGCCACGGCTACCGCGTGGCCGTGCACAACCGCACCAACGCCAAGACCGAGTCGCTGATGAAGGACCACGGCGACGACGGGGACTTCCGTCCCTCGGAGTCGATCGAGGACTTCGTCGCCTCGATCGAACAGCCGCGCAAGATCGTGATCATGGTCAAGGCCGGACCCGGCACCGATGCGGTGATCGATGAGCTGATCCCCCTGCTGGATTCCGGCGACATCGTGATCGATGCCGGCAACGCGCACTTCCCCGACACCATCGCCCGGGAGAAGAAGCTGGCCGAGCACGACCTGAACTTCGTTGGCATGGGGGTCTCCGGCGGTGAGGAGGGGGCGCTGAACGGGCCGTCCATCATGCCCGGCGGACCGGCGAAGTCCTACCAGACCCTCGGCCCGATCCTGGAGGACATCTCGGCCCACGTGGACGGTGTGCCCTGCTGCACCTACATCGGCACCGACGGTGCCGGTCACTTCGTCAAGATGGTGCACAACGGCATCGAGTACGCCGACATGCAGCTGATCGCCGAGGCCTACGACCTGCTGAGCAAGGGACTGGGGGCCTCGCCGGCCGAGATCGGCGAGATCTTCGAGACCTGGAACGAAGGCGACCTGGAGTCGTTCCTGATCGAGATCACCGCCGAGGTGCTCGGTCACACCGACGAGCGCACCGGCAAGCCCCTGGTCGACGTCATCCTCGACCAGGCTGAGCAGAAGGGCACCGGTCGCTGGACGGTGCAGAGCGCGCTCGACCTCGGAGTGCCCATCACCGGGATCGCCGAGGCCACCTTCGCCCGGGCCCTGTCCGGGTCGGTGCCGCAGCGCGAGGCGGGCCGCAAAGCCCTGCCGGCCAAGGCATCGGAGTGGCAGGTCGATGATCGGGACCAGTTCATCGAGGACATCCGGCTGGCCCTGTTCGCCTCCAAGGTGGTGGCCTACTCCCAGGGTTTCGACCAGATCGCCGCAGCCAGCGCCGAGCACGACTGGGACATCGACCGGGGCGCGATGGCGCGGATCTGGCGGGGCGGCTGCATCATCCGGGCCAAGTTCCTGAACCGGATCACCGAGGCCTACGAGCGCGACGCAGAACTGCCGCTGCTGCTGGCCGATGAGTACTTCACCGACGCGGTCAGCAACGGGTTGGAGGCCTGGCGCCGGGTGGTGGCCGGTGCGGCCCGCAACGGTGTCCCGACGCCGGCGTTCTCGTCCTCGTTGGCCTACTACGACGGCATCCGCTCCGAGCGGCTGCCCGCCTCGCTGATCCAGGGTCTCCGTGATTTCTTCGGTGCCCACACCTACAAGCGGGTCGACGACGAGGGCACCTTCCACACCGAATGGAGTGGCGATCGCAGCGAGAGCCCGGCCTGATCCGGACGGTCTTGCGAGGGCCGGCGAGCCGCGGCTGGCCGTGCTGCTGACCGGGGTCTCGGGATCGGGTAAGACCACGGTGGCGGGGATCCTCGCGGCCCGACTGGGCTGGGCCCGGGTCGAGGCCGACGAACTCCAGCCGGCCCTCAACGTCGCCAAGATCAAGGCGAGGATCCCGCTCACCGACGCCGACCGGCAGCCGTGGCTGGCCGATCTGCGCCGCTGGATCGACCGGGCTGACGGCTCGGCCGTGATCAGCTGCTCGGCCCTCCGGCGCCGCTACCGGGAATCGTTGCTGGGCAGCAGCACGCCGGTCCGGTTCGTCGAGCTGGACGGCGACTTCGAGCTGATCTGGCCCCGGCTCGGTCGTCGTCGGGGCACGATGATGACGGCGAGCATGCTCGCCTCGCAGTTCGCGGCCCGGGAGACGGTGATCGAGGACGAGATCAGCGCCCGGGTGTGGGTCGACGCCGACGCCGAGACGGTGGCCGACCGGGTGCAGGTGCTGATCGACCGGTGGCGGGCCGAGCTGGTGGCACCGTGAACGGAAGGCGGGCGGTCGTCACCGGCGCGAACACCGGGCTCGGGCTGGCCACGGCGAGCGCCCTGGCCGGCTCCGGGGTCGTGGTGGTGCTGGCCGGGCGGAACGCCGGCAAACTCGAGGCCGCGGCCGAGACGATCAGGCGAAGGACCCCGGCGGCGCAGCTGTCGGTCGGTCTGCTCGACCTCGCCGACCTCTCCTCGGTCGGTGCCTTCGCCGCCCGGCAGCGCGACGCCGGCCCGCTCGACCTGCTGGTCAACAACGCCGGCCTGATGCTCGTGCCGCACCGCGAGTACACCGCCGACGGGTTCGAACTGCAGATGGGGGTCAACCATCTCGGCCACTTCGCGCTCACCCGCGAGCTGTGGCCGGCACTCAGCGCGGCGTCCGGGCGGGTGGTGAGTCTGTCCAGCATCGCGCACCGGATGGCCGGTCCGTTCGACCCGGGGATGGGTGAGATCGGGCCGTACGCGCCGTTCGCCAACTACGCCCGCTCCAAGCTGGCCTGCCTGATGTTCGCCCTGGAGCTGCACCGGCGGTCCTCGGCCGCACCGGGGAACCGGGTGACGTCGGTGGCCGCCCATCCCGGCTACGTGGCGACCACGTTGTTCACCCGGGCCGAGCACCCCAGCCTGTCGGACCGGTTGAGCCGGCTGTTCACCCCGGTCGTCGGCTCCCGGCCCGCCCACGGCGCCCGGTCCCAACTGCGGGCGGCGACCGATCCGTCGCTGACCGGTGGCGAGTTCATCGGTCCCCGGTTCCTGGTCCGCGGCAGGCCGCACCGGGCGACACCCTCGGCGGACGCGCTGGACCGGCAGGCGGCGGCGATGCTCTGGGAGATCTCGGCGGAGAAGACCGGCGGCGACTTCAGCTTCTGAGGTGCAGGTCGGCCACCCAGGCGGCCGCCTGCTCGCGGGTGTCGAGATCCCGGAGGGCGGCCGGGGCCAGCGGCACCCGGTGGAGGCCCGGCAGGGCCGGCAGCAGGTCGCGGGCCCGGATGCCGGTGCTGTCGGCGACGCCGGCCAGTGCGTGCAGGGCCGCGCCGCGGACCGCGAGCTGCAAGGGCTGGTCCCGGCTGTCGGCGTCACAGCCGACACAGGCGAACCGATCGTCCTCGGCGAGCAGTCGGTCGACCAGCTCGACCGCGCCCGCCCCAGCCTCGGGGGCGTCACCGGGCAGGCTGACCATGATCGGAGCGCCGGCGGCCAGGGCGGCCCGGGCGCCACGGACCAGGGCCGCGCCCGGCCCCGAGCCGGGTGGCTCCTCGGCCACGAAGGTGACCGGTCGGTGCAGCGTCCGTGGCGGCCCGACGACGACCACCGGCCAGTTCGGGGGCAGTGAGCCGACGGCTCGGTCGAGCAGGGTGCGTCCGGCCAGGTCGGTCACCAGTTTGTCGCCGCCGAACCGTCGGGATCCGCCACCGGCCAGGACGACGGCCAGGATGCCGGCCGGGGTTCGGTCCGAGTCGGCGGGAGTGTTCAGAGGCTGCGCAGGAAGTCGGGGTCGTCGTCCGGTGAGGACGGGCGCCCGGCGAACTGGTCCGCGCGCTTGGAGCCGGAGTTCGGCCGGCCCCAGATCAGCCAGCAGACCGAACCGATCAGCGGCAGGCAGATGATCGCGGTGGCCCAGAGCCAGCGGGGCATCCGGCGGACGGCGTACGGGGGCGCCTGCGCGACCTCGACGACGCAGTAGATCGCCAACAGCACCATCATCACGATGGGTAGGAACTTCCCCATGGCAGAAGCGTAAGCCCGCAGCGCAAGGCCTGCGCGTGGATCCTCAGGAAACCGGCTGCCGAGCCTTATGATGCCGCCCATGCCCGCCGCCCAGACCCACGATCCGCGCGGCAACCACCCGAGTCTGGCCGAGCTGCGGGCCGTCGCCCAGCCGCCGGCCGTGGTCGGCCGACGCAACTCCGAGCACTGGGCGGGCAACTATCTTCGCCGCGGCTCGATCCACCTGACCCGGCTGCTGCTGCCCACCGGGATCAGTGCCAACGGCGTCACCTGGATGTTCATCGGCGTCGGCATCGTGGGCGCGCTGGTGCTGGTGCTGCCGGGCTGGTGGCCGTTCCTGGTCTGCGCCCTGCTGATCCAGCTGCACATCCTGATCGACTGCTCCGACGGCGAGGTCGCCCGCTGGCGGGAACAGCAGTCGGCCGCGGGGATCTACATCGACCGGGTCGGGCACTACCTGGTCGAGTCGCTGCTGCCGATCTGCTTCGGGATCCATCTCGGCGGCGGCGTGCCCGGATTGCTGGACGGCCGCTTCGGCTGGACCACGATCGGTGCGCTGGTCGCGGTGGTGGTGATCCTGAAGAAGTCGTTCGGTGATCTGCTGCACGTGGCCCGCAACGCCTACGGCTGGACGAAGATGAGCGAGGACGCCGAACTCGCCGCACCCCGGAGCTCGGGTCTGCGCTCACTGCGGGGCGCGTTGCGCTTCGTCCCGTTCTTCCGTGCTTTCGGGGCGATCGAGTACTCACTGATCCTGCTGCTGGTGGCCACCGTCGACGCCGTGCTGGCCGCCCTGACCGGCCACACCATGCGGCCCGAGGCCGTCCTGCAGGGCTGGATGGTCCTCAGCATCCCGCTGGTGCTGCTGACCGCGGGCGGCTACCTGGTCTCGATCCTGGCCTCCAGCCGGCTGCGCCAGCCCTGAGCCCTCAGATGATCGGCGGCTGACCGAGTCGGGCCAGTCGGGCCACCGTCTTCCACTTCATCGGCCGCCGCGGCCCGGGGTCGCCCCGCCACCCTTCGCGCCAGCCGGCCACCCAGGCCTTGGTCGACTCCCAGTCGCCGCGGTTGCGCAGCAACGAGATCGCCGTCCAGATCCCGACGTAGGCCGGCACCAACGGCGCCGGCAGGTTGCGACGGGCCACCCAGACCCGGTTCCGGGCGTTCAGCCGCAGGTAGTACTCGTGCCGTCCGGGCGGCGTCGCCGGGTGGTGGATGATCAGATCGGCCTGGTACCAGGCGTCCCAGCCGCGGTCGCGCAGCCGCCAGCTCAGGTCGACGCCCTCGTGGCCGAAGTAGAAGTTGTCGGGGAAGCCGCCCGCGTCGTCCCAGGCCCGCCGCCGGAACAGCGTGACGCCTTCCGGGCAGGTGAACGCCGGCCCGGACCTCGCCGGATCCCCGACCCGGGCCCGCGGCACCCAGCGCCGCAGGGTCGTCCCGTCCACGTCGGCGATCCGGGGTGCCAGCAGACCCAGCTGGGGCCAGCCGTCGAAGATCGCCACCGCCCGGGAGAGGAAGGTCGGATCGCCGAGCCAGCCGTCGTCGTCGAGGAACATGAAGAACTCACCGTGGGTCTGGCCGACGGCGAAATTGCGTCCGCCCGGCACCCCGAGGTTCTCCGCCGAGGCGTAGCTGCGGACACCGGCCGGGATACCCTCGGGCGTCCAGGCCTGGCCGAGCAGGAAGACCTCGAAGGAGTCGTAGTCCTGCTCCAGGGCGCTGCGCAGGCTTCGGTCGAGTTCAACCGGCCGATTCCCCATCGACATCACAATGACACTGACGCGGGGTTGATCGGACATGTCAGACAGGGTAGAGGTCGGCCCCGGCAACGGCCGGGACGACCGGGATTGGCTGGCGTGGGCGATCGACCGGGTCGAGGCGGACGCCAACCGCAGCGCCGACACGCATCTGCATCCGTTCCCGCTGCCGGTCGAGTGGGGCGTGCAGCTGTATCTCAAGGACGAGTCGGTGCACCCGACCGGCAGCCTGAAGCACCGGCTGGCCCGGTCGCTGGTGCTGTACGGCCTGTGCAACGGCTGGATCGGGCCGGACACCACGCTGGTCGAGGCGTCCTCGGGCTCGACCGCGGTCAGCGAGGCCTACTTCGCCCGGTTGCTCGGGCTGCCGTTCGTGGCGGTGATGCCGGCCAGCACGGTGACCGAGAAGTGCGAGCTGATCCGCTTCTACGGTGGGCGGTGCCACCTGGTCGACGATCCGGCGGCGATCTACGACGTCGCCGCCGAGCTGGCCGACTGCGCCGGCGGTCACTACCTGGACCAGTTCACCTACGCCGAACGGGCCACCGACTGGCGCGGCAACAACAACATCGCCGAGTCGATGTTCGCCCAGCTGGGGCTGGAGCCGCATCCGGTGCCGCGCTGGGTCGTGGTCGGTGCGGGCACCGGCGGCACCAGCGCCACCATCGGGCGGTATCTGCGCTGGAAGAAGCATCCGACCCGGCTGTGTGTGGTCGATCCGGAGAACTCGGCCTTCTACGCCTCCTGGACCTCCGGCGATCCCCGGGCCCGGGCCACCGGATCGCGGATCGAGGGGATCGGCCGGCCCCGGGTCGAGCCGAGCTGGGTGCCGTCCCTGGTCGACCGGATGATCCCGGTACCGGACGCGGCCTCGATCGCGGCGATGCGACTGGGCAGCCGGCTGCTCGGCCGCTCGGTCGGCGGCTCCACCGGAACCAACCTGTGGGGTGCGTTCACCCTGATCGCCGAACTGCTCGCGGCCGGCGAGCAGGGCAGCGTGGCCACTCTGCTCTGCGACGACGGTCACCGCTACGACCGCACCTACTACAACGACGACTGGTTGGCCGAACGTGACCTGGATCCGGCCCCGCACGCGGCGGTGCTGGAGGCGTTCCTGCAGACCGGGCGGTGGTCGGCCCGAGCGACCTGAGAGCGCGGCCGGAGCCCATTTGTGCACGCGTTCACAAACTCCTACAGTGAAAAGGTTTCTGGCTGTGGGACGGAGTGGGGGTGATGGGGTGACGAGCACGCAGCCTCGGTTGCCCGGCCCGGAGCAGGCCCGCGCCATCCCGGACGCCAGCATCGCCCGGCTGCCCGGTTACCTGCACGCTCTGACGGCCCTGGTCGACCAGGGTGTGGTCACCATCAGCAGTGGTGAACTGGCCGAGATCGCGGGCGTCAACCCGGCCCAGCTGCGCAAGGACCTCTCCCATCTGGGCTCCTACGGCACCCGGGGCGTCGGTTACGACACGGCCCATCTGACCCGCGAGATCGGGCGCCAGCTCGGGCTGACCCAGCAGTGGCCGGTGATCATCGTCGGACTGGGGAATCTCGGTCGTGCGCTGGCGAACTACCACGGCTTCGCCGCTCGCGGCTTCCCGGTGGTCGCGCTGGTCGACACGGCACCGCAGCAGGTCGGGACGAGCGTCGGCGGCCTGGAGATCAGTTCGATCGAGGACGTGGCGGCGACCGTCCGCGGCGTCGGCGCCTGTATCGCGGTGATCGCGACGCCGGCCGACGCGGCCCAGCGGGTCTGCGACACCCTGGTCGATGCGGGCATCAGGAGCATCCTGAACTTCGCCGCGACCGTGCTCGTGGTGCCCGAGACGGTCACCGTGCGCAAGGTGGACCTCGGCCTGGAGATGCAGATCCTGGCCTATCACGAACAACGCAAGACGGTTTTCAAGGACAGCGAGGGAATTCTGTGAGCATTCTGGTGGTCAGCGTCTCGCACAAGACGACGACGATGGACACCCTGGCCCGACTGGCGATGGACGCCGACAGCGCCGCCAAACTCGGTCTGGCGCTGACGAACTCCGAATACGTCGACGAGGCCGTGGTGCTCTCGACCTGTAACCGGACCGAGCTCTACGCCGGCGTCTCCCGGTTCCACGGCGCACTGGACGACATCACCGCCCAGCTCGCCGACCTGACCGGGGTCAGCGCGCTGACCGTCAGCCAGGGGTGCGCGGTCTTCTTCGACGAGGGTGCCGTGGCGCACGCGTTCGCCGTCGCCTCCGGTCTGGACTCGCTGGTCGTCGGCGAGAGCCAGATCCTCGGCCAGGTCCGCGCCGCCCTCACCGTCGCCCAGCAGTCCGGCACCGTCGGCACGGTGCTGAACTCGCTGTTCCAACAGGGGATCCGGGTGGGCAAGAGGGTGCAGACCGAGACCCCGATCGGTGCCGCCGGCCGGTCGCTGGTCAGTTCGGCGCTGGCTGAGCTGAGCACCGAGCTCGGGCCGATCGCCGGCCGTCGGGTGACCGTGCTCGGGGCCGGTTCGATGGCCAGCCTGGCCGCCCGGACGGTCGCTCGACAGGGGGCCAGCGTCAGCGTGGTCAACCGGACCCCGGACCGGGCCGAGCGGCTGGCCACCGCCGTCGGCGGACGCGCCTACGCACTCGCCGACCTCGACCAGGCCCTGGCCGAGAGCGACGTGGTGATCGGCTGCACCGCCTCCCGCGACGTCCTGCTCGAGGCCGACCGACTGGCCGGGACCCCGGTCCGCGGGGTGATCGACATCGCCCTGCCCGCCGACGTGGACGCCCGGGTCGGCGACCGGGTGCCGCTGGTCAACCTGGACCGGCTGCTCTCCAGCCAGGATCTGGACGCCTCCGCGGCCGAGGTCCGTTCCGCCCAGGAAGTGGTCGCGGCCGAGGTCTCGGACTTCCTCGGGCTGCGCCGGGCCGCCCAGGTCGCACCCACCGTGGTGGCGCTGCGCTCGATGGCCTCCGAGGTCGTCACCGCCGAGCTGGCCCGGCTGCAGACCCGGCTGCCCGAGCTGGACGACCACCAGCGCGACGAGGTGAGGCGGACCGTCAGCCGGGTGGTGGAGAAACTGCTGCACCGCCCGACCGTCCGGGTCCAGGCCCACGCGGCCGAGCCGGAGGCGGTCGACTACGCGGCAGCCCTGCGCGAGCTGTTCGCGCTCGACCCGCAGTCGGTGGCCGCGGTGATGTCGCCGGACGTCCGGCACTGACGGGACGCGGAACCACGATGAGTTCACCCCTACGGATCGGCGCCCGCCGGTCCCCACTGGCGCGGGCCCAGGTCGATCAGGTCACGGCCCGGCTGACCGCGCTCGGCTGGGAATGTGAGTACGTCCCGATCATCACCCACGGCGACACCGACCGGCGCGAGCTGACCCAGATCGGCGGCACCGGGGTCTTCACCGGGGGCGTCCGGGACGCCTTGCTGTCCGGCGAGATCGACGTCGGCGTGCACTCGCTGAAGGATCTGCCGACCGCGGCCGAACCGGGGCTGCGGATCGCCGCCGTGCTCGAGCGCGAGGACGTCCGCGACGTGCTGGTCGGCTTGTCCCTGGCGCAGCTGCTCGCCGGCTCGACCGAGGAGTCAGCTACAACCTCGGCCGGACGATCGGTCGGCACCGGGGCGCCGCGGCGGGCCGTCCAGTTGCTCGATCTCGGCCGGCGGCACGGGGTGGCCATCGACGTCCGGCCGGTCCGCGGCAACGTGGGCACCCGGCTCGATCTGGTCCGCCGCGGCGAACTGGACGCGGTGGTGCTGGCCGCCGCCGGACTGCGCCGGCTCGGCCTACTCACCGGGGCCGAACCCGACCTGGTCAGCGCGGACGGCATCCCGGCCGTGGTGCTGCCGTCGGAGGTGATGGTCTCGGCCGCGGGCCAGGGGGCGATCGCCTGTGAGGTCGCCGACAGCCTGGATCCGCGCTCGCTGGCTGCGGTGGCCGCACTCGACCACGGTCCGAGTCGGGCCGAGGTGGCGGCCGAGCGCACCTTCCTCGGCGTGCTGGAGGCGGGCTGCACCGCACCGGTGGGTGCCCGTGCCGTTGTCAAATCCGTCCGTGATACAAGCGACGATTTGACTCTCGTCGCCGTAATTGGGAAAACCGTAGGGAACAAGCTCGCAGTACCGACCATCAGCCACTCTTCGACCAGCATTTCGTCCGAAGTGCTGCGGGTGGAGAGCCGCGGATCCTCGACCGAGGCCGAGGACGTGGGACGACGGCTGGCCCGGCAGGTGCTCGCGCAGTGACGTCGGCATCATCCGCGTCCTCCCCGGACGCGGCCGCTCAGAACAGAACGTGAGAACTCGACCGTGAGCACAACCGCCCGCAAGTCCCACTCCACCACCTCGGCCACGACCGCCTCGGCTGCCACCGCCCCGCTCGCCTCGGCGAGCCGGGGCCGAGTGATCTTCGTCGGCACCGGACCCGGCGATCCCGACCTGTTGACCCTCGGCGCCATCGCCGCCCTCGGCGACGCCAACGCCGTCATCCTGGACAGTGAACGCCAGCACGAGATCCTGGCCCACCCGGCCATCCACCTGGCCGCGGACGCCGACGTCGCCACCCTCGGCCTGTCCGAGGCCGGCCGGCCGCTGACCCCGTCGGCGCGGGCCAAGGTCGTGCTCAAGCACGCCGCCGCCGGCGCCCGGGTGGTCCGGCTGGTGACCGGTGATCCGTTCCTGGACAACAGCGTCTCCGACGAGGCGGCCGCCTGTGTCCGCGGCGGTATCGACTTCGAGGTCGTCCCCGGTGTCTCCAGCCTGACCGCGGTGCCCGAGTACGCCGGCGTCTCGCTGAACAACGCCGGCGGGGTGCACTTCGTCTCGGTCACCGAGGGTCGCTTCGCCAAGACCAGTTCGGCCGAGTGGGCCTCGGCGGCCACCCTGGTGGTCAGCACCCGGGTCCAGATGGTCGCCGACTTCGTCGACGTCGCCCTGGCCGTCGGTCGCGCCGGGACCGATCCGGTACTGGTCACCTTCCACGGCGGCAGCACCGAGCAGACGTCGGTCTCCACCCACCTCGACGACCTGCTCGCCACGGTGAAGTCGGTCAAGGCCCAGGGCGCGGATCTGATCCACATCACCCTGGGTGCGGCGGTCGAGCACCGCGACGAGCTCAGCTGGTATGAGACCAAGCCGCTGTTCGGCTGGCGGGTGCTGGTGCCGCGGACCAAGGACCAGGCCGCCTCGTTGACCGCCCGGCTGCGGACCTACGGCGCGCACAGCGACGAGGTGCCGACCATCTCGGTCGAGCCGCCGCGCAGCCCGATGCAGATGGACAAGGCCGTCCGCGGCCTGGTCGAGGGCCGTTACGAGTGGGTCGCCTTCACCTCGGTGAACGCGATCAAGGCCGTCCGGGAGAAGTTCGAGGAGTACGGCCTGGACGCGCGGGCGTTCTCCGGTCTCAAGGTCGCCGCGGTCGGTGAGCAGACCGCAGCCACCCTGCAGGCGTGGGGGATCGAGCCCGATCTGGTGCCGTCCGGTGAGCAGTCGGCCGCCGGCCTGGCCGCCGAGTGGCCGCCCTACGACGAGGTGCTCGACCCGATCAACCGGGTGTTCCTGCCGCGGGCCGACATCGCCACCGAGACGCTGGCCGCCGGCCTGATCGACCTCGGCTGGGAGGTCGAGGACGTCACCGCCTACCGGACCGTCCGGGCCGCCCCGCCCGCCGCGCCGGTGCGCGAGGCGATCAAGACCGGCAAGTTCGACGCGGTCGTGTTCACCTCCTCCTCCACCGTCCGGAACCTGGTCGGCATCGCCGGCAAGCCGCACCCGAGCACGGTGATCGCGGCCATCGGCCCGGCCACGGCCAAGACCTGCGAGGAGCACGGCCTGCGGGTCGACGTCGTGGCCGGCAAGCCGGCCGTGGTGAGCCTGGCCGACGCGCTGGCCGGGTTCGCCGCCGAGCGTCGGGACGCGATGCTGGCCGCCGGTGAGGTCGTGACGAAGCCGTCGCAGCGCAAGCCGCCGGCCCGCCGCCGCAGCTGAACGGCCCGACGGGTGGGCTCGAAGGTGACGTCGTGCAGCTGACGAACCGGCCGAGGCGGCTGCGGACCAGTCCGGTGATGCGGGCGATGGTGGCCGAGACCAGCGTCGCGCCCCGACAACTGGTGCTGCCGGTCTTCGTCGCGGACGGGATCGCCGAGCCGCGGCCGATCGGCTCGATGCCGGGCGTGGTCCAGCACACGCTGGACAGCGTCCGGCAGACCGCGGTCGAGGCGGCCCGGGCCGGGCTGGCCGGGGTGATGCTGTTCGGCGTCCCGGTCGAGACCGACAAGGACGCCACCGGCTCCCAGGCGCTGGCCGAGGACGGCATCCTGAACCGGGCGATCGCCGCCGTCCGCTCCGAGGTCGGCGACGACTGCCTGGTGATGAGCGACGTCTGCCTGGACGAGTTCACCGACCACGGCCACTGCGGGGTGCTGACCGACGCCGGGGTGGTGGACAACGACGCCACCGTGGAGCTCTACGCCGAGATGGCGCTGGCGCACGCAGCCGCCGGGGTGCACGTGGTCGCCCCCAGCGGCATGATGGACGGCCAGGTCGGCGCGATCCGGGCTGCGCTGGACGGTGCCGGCCACATCGACACCACGATCCTGGCCTACGCCGCGAAGTTCACCTCCGCCTTCTACGGCCCGTTCCGGGAGGCCGTCGCCTCGTCGCTGCAGGGCGACCGGCGGACCTACCAGCAGGACGGGGCGAACGTCCGGGAGGCGCTGCGCGAGGTCGCCCTGGACGTCGAGCAGGGCGCCGACATCGTGATGGTGAAACCGGCCCTGGCCTATCTGGACGTGATCGCCGCCGTCCGGGCGAGCGTCGACGTGCCGGTGGCGGCCTACAACATCTCCGGTGAGTACGCGATGGTCGAGGCCGCGGCGGCCAACGGCTGGATCGACCGGGAGGCCGCGATCGCGGAGACCCTGACCTCGATCCGCCGGGCCGGGGCCGACATCGTGCTCAGCTACTGGGCGCTGGAGTACGCGCTCGGACTGCGCTGACGGCCGCGGGCGGGCGCTGGCCGCGCCACGTACGCTCGAAGACGCCATGACCACGATCACGACGTCCGACACCAGCCACGACCAGCGCTCGGCCGAGTTGTTCGCCCGGGCCCGGGAGGTGACCCCGGGCGGGGTGAACTCGCCGGTCCGGGCCTTCGCCGCGGTCGGCGGCAGCCCGCGCTTCATCAGGCGCTCGGCCGGTGCCTACCTCTACGACGAGGACGGCAACGAGCTGGTCGACCTGATCTGCTCCTGGGGTCCGATGCTGCTCGGCCACGCCCACCCCGAGGTGCAGGCGGCGGTGGCCGAGGCGGTCAGGCACGGGACGTCCTACGGCGCGCCGACGGCGGTCGAGATCGAGCTGGCCGCCGAGATCATCGACCGGACGCCGGTGGAACAGGTCCGGCTGGTCAACAGCGGCACCGAGGCCACCATGACCGTGCTGCGGCTGGCCCGCGGCGCCACCGGCCGGGACAAGATCATCAAGTTCGCCGGCTGCTACCACGGTCACGTGGACGCGTTGCTGGCCGCGGCCGGCTCCGGGGTGGCCACGCTGGCCCTGCCCGGCACGCCCGGGGTCACCGAAGGCACCACCAACGACACGATCGTGGTGCCCTACAACGACCGGACGGCCGTCCGGGAGGCGTTCGAGCGCTACGGCAGTCAGATCGCCGCGCTGATCACCGAGGCCGCGCCGGGCAACATGGGCGTGATCGAGCCCGGGGTCGAGGACGGCGTCGGTTTCAACGCCTTCCTGGCCGAGGTCTGCCACGCCCACGGCGCACTGTTCATCAGCGACGAGGTGATGACCGGCTTCCGGGTCAGCGCCTCCGGTCAGTACGGGCTGGACGGCGTGGTGCCCGACCTGATGACCTTCGGCAAGGTGATGGGCGGTGGTTTTCCGGCCGCGGCGTTCGGCGGCCGGGCCGAGCTGATGCAGCAGTTGGCGCCGGTCGGCGCGGTCTATCAGGCCGGCACCCTGTCCGGGAACCCGGTGGCCACCACCGCCGGGCTGACCACGTTGCGGCTGGCCACGCCCGAGGTGTACGCCCAGATCGAGGCGACTTCCGAGCGGTTGCGGGGGGCGGTCGACGAGGCGCTGACCTCGGCCGGCGTGCCGCACGTGATCCAGCGGGCCGGCAGTCTGTTCAGCGTCTTCTTCACCCCCGAGGGCGTCACCGCGGTGCCGGACTACGCCACCGCGCAGACCCAGTCGGCGCCGGCCTACGCCGCGTTCTTCCACACCATGCTGGACGCCGGGGTCTATCTGCCGCCGAGCGGTTACGAGGGCTGGTTCCTCTCCGCCGCGCACGACGACCGGGCGATGGAACGGGTGGTCGGTGCGCTGCCGGCCGCCGCCCGGGCCGCTGCCGCGGTCAGCTCGGATGCGGGCCCGGACGTGAGCTGAGAGACGGGTGCAGGCTGCATCGTGCCTGCTCCCACTCAGGGAAGAACTTAGAGAACACAGCCTTGACGGGCAGAATGAGCCCACACGAGCAGCGGGGGGTAGCGCAGATGAGCGGGCAGCGGACGATCGTCCACTTGCTTCGGCACGGCCAGGTGGAGAACCCCGAGGGCGTTCTCTACGGTCGGCTGCCCGATTTCCACCTCTCCGAACTGGGTCGCCGGATGGCCGACCGGGCGGCCGAGTTCCTGCGCGGCGCCGATCTGGTGCACCTGCGGTGCTCGCCGTTGGAGCGGGCGCAGGAGACGATGGCGCCGGTCCAGCAGATCGTCGGCCTGCCGGTGGTCACCGACGGCCGGGTGATCGAGGCCGCCAACTACCTGGAGGGCCAACGCTTCGGGGCGGGTTCCTCGGCGCTGCGCGATCCGCGGAACTGGGGCTACCTGCGCAACCCGCTGCGGCCGTCCTGGGGTGAGCCCTACGTCGAGATCGTGGCCCGGATGCGCGCCGCGATGACCGACGCGCGCAAGGAGGCCGCCGGGCACGAGGCGCTGATCGTCTCCCACCAGCTGCCGATCTGGATGGCCCGCAGCGACGCCGAGGGCCGGCGGCTGGCCCACGACCCGCGCAAACGCGAATGCACGCTGGCCAGCCTGACCTCTTTCACCTATCTCGACGACCATCTCGTCTCGGTCCAGTACCGCGAGCCGGCCGGCGATCTGCTGCCGGACAAGAAGTCCGGCAAGACCTTCGTCGCCGGCGCCTGATGCGGCACCGCTTCACGGCGCTGCCCGCCGCGGTCGCGCTCACCCTCACCGTCGCGCTGGCCGGCTGCTCGACCAGCAGCGCGGACGAGGGGACCCGTTCGGGCTCGGAGACCGGCTACGTCGGCGGGGACCAGCTGACGGTCTTCCCGCCGGCGCAGCGCAAACCGGCCCCGACCGTGAGCGGCACCGAACTCGGCAGCGACAAGACGATCTCCAGCGCCGACTACTCGGGCACGGTGCTGGTGATCAACGTCTGGGGATCCTGGTGCCCGCCCTGCCGGGCCGAGGCGGACGATCTGAACCAGGCGAGCCGCCGGACCGAGAAGACGGCCCAGTTCCTGGGGATCAACAACCGCGACTACAACCAGGCGGCGCCGGAGTCCTTCGTCCGTACCCACGGCATCGGCTACCCCAGCATCTACGACCCGTCCGGCACCCAGCTGGTGAAGTTCGCCGGCACCGTGGCGCCCAGCTCGATCCCGTCCACGCTGGTGATCGATCAGCAGGGCCGGGTCGCCGTCCGGATCCTCGGTCCGATCGATCAGACGACCCTGGTCGGTCTGATCGGCGACGTGGCGGCCGGCCGGTGATCCCGCTGGATCTGGGCGGCTGGGCCCAGTCGGCCGTCGGCGGGACGATGGGCCTGGCGCTGCCGGTGGCGCTGCTGGCCGGGTTGATCTCCTTCTTCTCGCCCTGCGTGCTGCCGCTGCTGCCCGGTTACCTCTCCTACGCCACCGGGCTGAGCGCGGCCGAGGTGTTGCAGGGCAGCCGGCGGCGCGGCCGGATGCTGGCCGGTTCCGGCCTGTTCGTGCTCGGCTTCGCGCTGGTGTTCGTCTCCAGCGGCCTGGTCTTCGGTGCGCTCGGTCAGCTGCTCTACACCTACCGCAGCACCATCTCGGTGGTGATCGGCGTGCTGACCATCCTGCTCGGGCTGATCTTCGCCGGGGTGGTGCCGATCGGCCGGCGCGAGCTGCGGATCGATCGGATGCCCAAGGTCGGCGTGGCCGCGGCCCCGCTGCTCGGCATCGTGTTCGGGATCGGCTGGACGCCGTGCCTGGGCCCGACCGTCGCGGTGGTGCTGAACCTGGCCCTGAACGAGGGCAGTGCGTTGCGGGGGGCGCTGCTGGCCTTCGTCTACGCCCTCGGGCTGGGCATCCCGTTCGTGGTCGCGGCGCTGGCCTTCAGCCGGATGGCCCGCACGATCGGCGTGGTCCGACGCCACCAGAAGGCCCTGTTGCGCGCCGGCGGCGGGCTGATGGTGGTGGTCGGTGTGCTGCTGGTCACCGGCCTCTGGGACGCCCTGATGATCCGCCTGGTCAGCTGGGCCGGACAGTTCACCCCGGTGATCTGATGACCGATCTGCGTACCGAGGGCGAGACCGTGCGTGACCAGCAGGGCGAGCTGATCGAGCCCGGCGCCGCGCCGCCGCCGCCGAACGTCCCGAAGCGGAAGAAGACGGCCCAGCAGCCGGCCCCGGCCCTCGGCTTCCTCGGCGGACTGCGGTTCCTGTGGACCCAGCTGACCTCGATGCGGACAGCCCTGGTGCTGCTGTTCGCGCTGGCCGTCGCCGCCGTCCCGGGTTCGATGGTGCCGCAGCGCAAGATCGCTCCGGCCTCGGTCCAGAACTTCATCGAACGGCACGCCACCCTGGGCCCGATCTACGACAAGATCGGCCTGTTCAACGTCTACACCTCGCCGTGGTTCTCCGCGATCTACCTGTTGCTGTTCGTCTCGCTGATCGGCTGCATCATCCCCCGGGTCGGCACCTACCTGAAGGCCGTCCGGGCCGAGCCGGTGCGCACGCCGCGGTACCTGTCCCGGCTGCCGGTGGCCGGCCGCTGGACCGGTGAGCAGGAGCCCCAGGCGCTGCTGGAGCGGGCCGCGGCGGAGCTGAAGCGCCGGCGCTACCGGGTCCGGCTGCACCCCGAGGACGGTGGTGGTTCGGTCTCGGCCGAGCGCGGCTACCTGCGGGAGGCCGGCAACCTGGTCTTCCACGTCAGCCTGCTGTTCGTGCTGCTCGGGGTCGCGCTGGTCTCGCTCACCGGGTTCCGCGGCTCCAGCGTGGTGGTGGTCGGCCAGGGCTTCTCCAACAGCCTCAGCCAGTACGACGAGTTCAACGGCGGCGGGCTGTTCTCCGAATCGCAGCTGCAGCCGTTCAGCCTGGTGGTCAAGCAGTTCGACGTGAAGTTCGAGACCGGTCCGGTGCAGACCGGGGCGGCCCGGCTGTTCAAGGCCGACCTCGAGGTGACCGACGCCCCCGGCGACCAGCCCCGGGACGAGACGCTCGAGGTCAACCATCCGCTCCGGATCAACGGCACCACCGTGCACCTGATCGGCCACGGTTACGCCCCGGTGGTCACGGTCAAGGACGCCCAGGGCAACGTCGCCTTCTCCGGGCCGGTGGTCTTCCTGCCCCAGGACGGCAACTTCAGTTCGGCCGGGGTGATCAACGTCCCCGACGGGCGGCCGAACCGGCTCGCGTTCCAGGGACTGTTCTTCCCCACCGAGCAGAACACGGCCCAGGGCCCGGCCTCGGTGTTCCCGGATCTGTTCAACCCCGAGCTGTTCCTGAACGCCTGGAGCGGTCCGCCGAAGACCGAGACCGGGGCGGCGCAGAACGTCTACACCCTCGACACCACCGGGATGACGCAGCTCACCGATCCCGACACCCCGACCCAGCCGTTCCGCTTCATCCTGCGTCCGGGCTTCGAGCAGGAGCTGCCGAACGGCCAGGGCAGCATCGCGCTGACCGGGGTCGACCGCTGGGTGAAGCTGCAGGTCGGCGACGCTCCGGGGGCCCCGGTGGCCCTGATCGCCATCGCCGCAGCTGTGGCGGGGCTGTGCCTGTCGTTGTTCATCCGCCCGCGACGCATCTGGATCCGGGCCACAGACCGTAGTGTGATCGAGATCGGTGGACTGGACCGGGCGGACGCCCGGACCGGACTGGCCGAGGACGTCGACGATCTCGCCGAGTCCCTCGGCCTACGCCGGCAGCAGCCGACGGTGGAGAAGCAGGAGTCGCAGTGAACTACCAGACGTTGTCGAACCTCAGCATGGTCACCTCGGTGGTCGTCTACCTGCTGGCCATGTTCGCCCACGCCGCCGAGTGGGCCTCGGCCCGTGGGGTGGACGCGAGCGTCGAGGTCGCGGTGCCCGAGCGGCAGTTGGCCAGCGTCGGGGCCGGCGTCGGGGCCGGGTCGTCGCCGGGCTCGGGCCTGCCGGACGCCCCTGGCCGGGTGGACGCGCCCGACGACTCGGCCGTCCGGGCGCGGGTGGACTCCTTCGGCCGGATCGGTTACGCGCTGACGGTGATCGGCTTCCTGCTCGCCGTCACCGGCGTGGTCACCCGCGGGATCGCCGCCGGCCGGGCGCCGTGGGGCAACATGTACGAGTTCATCACCGCCGCGATGGTCTTCATCGTGGCCATCTACCTGGTGCTGGCCGGCCGGTTGAAGATGCGCTGGCTCGGGCTGCCGGTGACCCTGTTGGCCGCGGTCGGCAACGGCCTCGCGGTGACCGTCTTCTACGTCGCGGTCGCCCCGCTGGTGCCGGCCCTGCACTCGGTCTGGTTCCTGATCCACATCGTGGCCGCCGCGATCTCGGGCGCGGCGTTCAACGTCGGCGGGGTCGCCTCGATCCTGTACGTGATCAAGAAGCGGGCCGAGGCGAAGGGCCGGGTCCGGGGTTATCTGGCCTGGCTGCCCGAGACCCGCAAGATCGACCTCGTCGCCTACCGGTTCCTCGCCTTCGCCTTCCCGCTCTGGACGTTCACGGTCACGGCCGGCGCGATCTGGGCCGAGTACGCCTGGGGACGCTACTGGGGCTGGGATCCGAAGGAGACCTGGGCGCTGGTCACCTGGGTGATCTACGCCTGCTATCTGCACGCCCGGGCGACGGCCGGTTGGCGGGGCAACAAGGCGGCAGTGATCGCCATCCTCGGGATGGCGTCCTTCTGGTTCAACTTCATCGGGGTGAACCTGCTGTTCGCCGGCCTGCACTCCTACGCCGGCGTCTGAGCGAGCCGGCTGACGCCTCAGGCGCGGGCCGGCTGCCCCGCGGTGGTGTTGAGCAGGCCCCGGATCTCCGAGGTCATCAGGCCCTTGCAGCCCAGTCGCAGCGCACGGTCCCGGTCGGCGGTGGTGGAGATCGCCCAGGCGATGGTCGGCTTGCCGTTCTGGCCGGCCGCGTCGACGATCGCCTTGATGAAGTCGTCGGACTCGCTCAGCGGCGCGCCGAGGGCGTCGATGTACTCCGAGGCGGCATAGCGGGTCAGGTTGGCGCCCAGGTGGTCCGGTTCGTTCAGCACGTAGCCCCAGGTCGAGAAACCGTTCTTCTTGGCCTCGGCGAACCGGGTCGAGTTGATCGGCTGCTTCCAGACGGTCCGCTGCGGCTGGGCCATCTCCTTCAGGTTGTACATCAGGTTCACCGCGGCCGCCGAGGTCTTCGGCTCGGCGAACACCACGAACTTGGAGAGGTAGTTGTAGATGACCGAGCTGTACTTCGTGATCGGCCGGGCCGGCTGCTTCGGGTCCAGGGTGGAGGAACTCCTGACCAGCAGGGTGGAGATGTCGGCCCAGTTCACGTTGCCGATCACCGCGTCGTAACCGGTCGCGGACAGCGTGTTCGGGTCGTGGCTGCAGACCAGCACGCCGTCCTTGGTGATGCAGGCCGAGACCTCGATCGCCTGCAGGCCGGGCAGCATCGCCGCCTGCTGGTAGGCGTAGCCGGTCATCTGCGGCCAGTCCCGGCCGCCGCCGCGGTGGGCGATGTAGAACGGGTTCCCGGCGGCCAGCGTGCTGATCGTCGGTGTCGTGCTCGTCGTGGTGGCCGCCGAGGCCGCGGGCCCCGTCCGGAGCAGGGCCGGGCCGACGCTCGCTGCGGCGCCCAGGGCCAGGGTCGAACCGAGCAGGGCACGACGGCTGATGTCGAGAGTGGGCAGGGTGGAGGACGGCATGATGGCTCCAGAGCTCAGGTGATCGCGATCACCGATCCAAACCTGACGCCTGATGGAACGCCCTGTCGGGGATCAGCATAGCTTCAGATTTCCCCTCACCGAGACGTGCGGCCTGCCGGTGCCTTGGGCCGACCTGAGACGATGAGCGGGTGCGTCATTTCGATCTCTGCATCATCGGTTCCGGCTCCGGCAACACCATCGTGGACGAGCAGTTCGCCGACTGGGACGTGGCCCTGGTCGACAAGGGCGTCGGCCCGGACGACGTGTTCGGCGGCACCTGCCTGAACGTCGGCTGCATCCCGACCAAGATGTTCGTGCTGCCGGCCGACAGCGCCCGGGCCCCGGTCGAGGCGGCCCGGCTCGGCGTCGACCTCACCTTCGACCGGGCCCGCTGGCCCGACGTCCGCGACCGCATCTTCGGCCGGATCGACTCGATCTCCGCCGGTGGCGAGAAGTACCGGGCCGGGGCCGACAACATCACCCTCTACCGCCGGGAGGCCCACTTCGTCGGCCCCAGGACGCTGGACGTCGGGGACGGTGAGCAGATCACCGCCGACCGGTTCGTGCTGGCCACGGGCAGCCGGGCCACCCTGCCGCCGGTCGAGGGCCTGGACGACGTCACCGTGCACACCTCCGACACGGTGATGCGGGTGGACACGTTGCCCGCCTCCATGGTCATCATCGGCGCCGGCTACATCGCCGCGGAGTTCGCCCACGTCTTCTCCGCCTTCGGTACGAAGGTGACCGTGCTGAGCCGCTCCGGCGGGATGCTGAACAACGAGGACGAGGACGTCTCGGCCCGTTTCGCCGAGCTGATGGGCGAGCAGATCGACCTCCGCGAGAAGGTCGAGGCCGAGCGGGTGGAGCAGAAGCCGGACGGCACGGTCGTCGTCCACACCTCCGACGGCAACCGGCTCGAGGCCGAGATCCTGCTGGTGGCCACCGGCCGGACGCCGAACAGCGACCTGCTCGGCCTGGACCGGACCGGGGTCGCCGTGGCCGACCACGGCTACATCGAGGTCGACGAGCACCAGCGGGTCCGGGGCGCCGACGGGGTCGTGGACGGCTTCTGGGCCCTCGGCGACGTGGACAGCCCGGCCCAGCTCAAGCACGTGGCCAACCGGGAGGCCCGGGTGGTGAAGCACAACCTGCTGCACCCCGAGGACCTGATCAGCTGCGACCGCCGGTTCATCCCGCACGCCGTGTTCTCCGACCCGCAGGTCGCCTCGGTCGGGCTGACCGAGGCGCAGGCCCGGGAGCAGGGGATCGACGTCGCCGTCGTCACCCAGGACTACGGCTCGGTGGCCTACGGCTGGGCGCTGGAGGACGAGCGCCACTTCGTCAAGCTGCTGGCCGACCGGGCGACCAAGCAGTTGGTCGGCGCGCACTTCATCGGGCCGCAGGCCTCGACCCTGGTCCAGGTCGCGATCCAGGCGATGGTGTTCGCCACCGCAGTGCCCGAGCTGGCCCGGCAGCCGTACTGGATCCACCCGGCGCTGCCCGAGGTGATCGAGAACGCCCTGCTCGGCCTGGACCTCTGAGCCGGCTCAGGCGTCCCGGCGGTGCCGCTGCAGGGTGAACGTCTCGAACGGCTGTAGCTCGCCGTAGCTGCCGACCACCTCGAAGTAGGTGACGGTGATCGTGGTCAACCCGCCGCGGACGTGGCCGGGGTCGACCTCGAACCGGGCGAAACCGTAGGCCTGCGCCTTGTCCCGGGACGCCGACCAGGGGGCGGTCGGCTCGTAGACGTAGTTCGGCGGCCGCTTGCCGGTGACCGGGTCGGGGTCACCGACCGACACGATCACCCGGCACTGCGGCGGGTCGAACAGCAACTGGTTGGACGGCGCCGACGTGCCGCCGCCGCCGATGATCATGTGGACGCAGCCCACCTCGGTGTCGATCACGTCGGTGGCGGTGGCCCTCGGGATCGGGGTCAGCGTCTGGTTGTCGGCGTGGCCACGGACCGGCAGCGTCCGTTCGTAGTGGTGTTCGTGGCCCATCACCACCAGATCGACGCCGTAGCGGTCGAACAGCGGCAACCACTCCTGCCGGACGCCCAGGTCGGCCCCGTTGAAGTTGTTGGCCGTGCTCATCGCGACCTGGTGCATGCAGACGACGATCCAGTCGATGCTGCGGTTCTCCCGGGTCCGCCGCAGTTCCCGCTCCAGCCACGCCTTCTGCGCGCCGTCGGAGTAGCCGCGGACGTAGCTGTTGCCGCCGTCCTGGTAGCAGATGTCGTCGTTGGCCAGGCTGATGAACCGGACCGAGCCGACGGTGAAGGCGTACCAGAGCCCGCGGGTGACGTCGGTCTGGCCGTTCGCCTGCGGCAGCTCGAAATAGGTCTGATAGGCCTGATAGCCGATCGGGCCGTTGCCGAGTTCGTTCTCGTGGTTGCCGGCGGACGGCATCCAGGGCCGGTTCCGGGCGCTGCGGGTGTTGTTGGCCCAGAAGTCGGACCAGGTGCGGACCCGGTCCTCACTCAGGTTGGCGTAGCAGAGGTCTCCGTTGAACAGGTGCAGCAACGGGGCGACCCGCTCCACGCCGGCGGTGGTGTCGCCGGCCGACGGCGAGCCCAGGTTGTCGTTGACGAACGGAGGATTGGCCAGGCTCACCCCGGCCGGCGGGGTGTACTTCTTGCCCACCGTCGGGGTCCCCTGGTCACCGAAACTGGTGAAGGTGAACGGCGCCCGGCCGAGCGGGGCGGTCCGGAACGTCCCGAGTTGAGCGGTCGCGCCGTCGTGCAGGGCGGCGTAGACGTAGTCGGTGTCGGCCTGCAGCCGGCCGAGGTGAGCGTGCTGGGCGTGGACCACCTCGCCGGACTTGGCGTCGGTGTAGGTCCGGACGGTGGCCGCGACGGTGACGACCCGGCCGCTGCCTTCGCGCAGCACCAGCACCCGAGGGTGGCCGACCGACTGCCGGCTGTGCCAGGACACCGTCATCTGGGTCGCCGGGTTGTCGCCGAACTCCAGATGCAGGCCGGACACCGGCGGGACGGTCGTCGGTGCGTCGCCGGTGGAGTCGTCGGCCGCGTCGTCGGCCAGGGAGGGCGTCCTTGCCGCCGCGGGACCGGCGGTGGTGACCACGGTGGCTCCGGAGAGCCCCAGGGCGGCGAGCAGGGTGCGGCGGGACAGCGCGGACGGTTCGGTCATGGCTGCATCCTGTTCGATGCCGGCCCGCCCCGACAGCGACATCGGGCGAACCCGAGGTGACCAGTTCGTGAACTCGGTCGGCTACGGTGGCCGAGCTTCGACGCCCGCCCGATGGTGCACCCCCCGAAGGAGAGTTGTGTCACGTCCGTTCCGAGCTGTCGCCGGTGTGAGCTCGGCCCTGCTGATCGGCGTGGTCGGCCTGGCCGGTTGCGGCACCGAGGTCCCGTCCGCCGGGTCGTCCCCGTCCGCCGGGTCGTCCCCGGGGTCGGTTCGGCTACGCCGACCACGGGCCTCAGCCCGTCCGCCACCGGATCCGGCACTCCGTCGCCGACCGCATCGGCCAGCTCCTCGGCTACCTCCTCGGCTACCGCATCGGCCACCTCGTCGCCTACCGCGTCGGCCACCGGCAACGCCGGCAGTTGCCGCTCGCTGGCCCTGCGGATGAGCCGGTCCGAGCGGGTCGGGGCGCTGTTCATGGTCGGTGCGAACTCACAGTCGATCTCGTCGAGCGAACTGGACCGGATCCAGAGGCTGCACCTCGGCTCGGTGATCCTGCTCGGCAACACCACCGCGGGCCGGTCGTCGGTGAAGCAGCTGACCGACCGGGTGCGGGAGCGCGCGGGCACCGTCCACGGGGTCTCGGTGCTGTTGGCCGCCGACCAGGAGGGCGGTCTGGTGCAGCGGCTCAAGGGCAGCGGCTTCGAGTCGATCCCGTCCGCCGAGAACCAGAGCGGGCTGTCCGACTCGACCCTGAGATCGCGGGCCGAGACCTGGGCCGAGCAGCTGGGCGAGGCCGGCATCGACGCCGACCTGGCCCCGGTGGCCGACGTGGTGCCGACCTCGATGGAGGGCAGCAACCAGCCGATCGGCGTCCTGCACCGCGGCTACGGACCGGATCCGGACACCGTCGCGAACAAGGTGGGCGCCTTCGTCCAGGGCATGCACGCCGGCGGGATCGCCACCAGCGTCAAGCACTTCCCGGGTCTGGGCCGGGTCCGGGGCAACACCGACACCGACACGGACGTGGTCGACTCCGTCACGACCCGGCACGACGCCGATCTGGCCGGGTTCGCTGCCGGGATCGACCGGGACACCGACATGGTGATGGTCTCCTCGGCGGTCTACAGCAAGATCGACCCCGACCGGCCGGCGGCCTTCTCCCCGACCGTGCTGCAGGGGATGATCCGCTCCGACCTCGGCTTCGACGGCGTGATCATCTCCGACGACCTGATCGGGAAGGCCCTGACCTCGGTGTCGATGGGCCGACGGGCCACCCGGTTCGTCGACGCCGGCGGCGACCTGGCCATCGTCGGTGACCCGGGCCAGGTCTCCGCTGCGGTCGAGGCCGTCAGGTCGGAGGCCGGGTCGAGCTCGAGCTTCGACGCGAAGGTCACCGCCGCCGCCACCCGGGTGCTGACCATGAAGGCCCGCTACGGCCTGGCCGACTGCTCCTGAACTCTGCCGTGTTCAGCCGGCGAAGCCGGTGCTGTGCCACAGGTGGAACAGGGCGTAGGCCCGGTAGGGACGCACCGACTCCACGGCGGCGACGGCTTCGGCCGCCGTCCGGACGCCGAGGGCCCGGCGCAGCACCAGATCGCCGGCCGGGAAGGCGTCCCGGTCGGCCAGCACCCGGACCGCCAGGTAGTCCGCGGTCCACGGCCCGACGCCGGGCAACGCGAGCAGCCGGGCCCGGGTCTCGAGCGGATCGGCCTCGGCGTCCAGCCTCAGCCCGGCCGCCACCGCCGCCGCGACCACGATCACCGTCCGGGCCCGGGCGCCGGTCAGGCCGACCTGGGCCCGCAGGGCCGATTCGTCCAGCCCGGCCAGGACGTCCGCGGTCGGGAACCGGGTCAACCCGCCCGGCCCCGGAGTGCCGTAGCCGGCGACCAACCGCCCGGTGAACGTCCGGGCCGCGGCCAACGAGACCTGCTGGCCGATCACGGTCTGGATCGCCGCCTGGTAGCCGTTCGGGTAGCCGGTCACCCGCAGTCCGGGCCGCTCGGCCACCAACCGGCGCAGTTGCGGCTGGCCCCGGAAGGCCGCGGCGACCGCCGCCGGGTCGGCGTCCAGATCGAGCATCAGCCGCAGCCGCGCGGCGATCCGGTCGAGGTCGTCGTCAGGGTCGGCGCCGGACTCGACCTCGGCGTGCAGATCGCCCGGTTCGAGGACCAACCGCACCCAGCTCGGGCCGGTGGCGTCCTCCAGCAGGAACTCGAAGCCGGCCGAGGCCGGATCGGCCCGCTCCAGGCCGGGGACGACGTGCACCCCCAGCAGCGCGAAGGCCGCGCCCTGGTCGTACGGCTCGACGAACGGCAGGTCGATCCGGCGGGTCAATCGACGCTGAGTTCGGCCAGCACCTGGTCGGCCGGCGCCTGCAACTGGGTGCTGGTGTCGGGGATCGAGGAGTAGTAGATGCCCGCCGTCGCCCCGGCGTTGATGATCACGATGGTCGCCGTCTCACCCTTGGTCTTCAGGTTCGGGATGTCGAAGGTGAGGTGGGTCCGGACGATCCAGGCGTCGTGCCCGTCGACCGTCATCGCCTTGTTCTCACTGTCGTCGCGGGTCACCTGGGCCCCGCCGTAGAAGACCCCGACGATGCAACGGACGACGATCTCCGAACCCTGCTGGGGGCTGTAGAAGCCGTCGCCGGCGATCAGCTGACCGACCAGCACCGAGGCGACCCAGCTGGAGTTGTTGTCGTAGTTCGCCTCGATGGTCACGTTCTGGGTCAGCACGTCGGTGCCGAACGGAACCCGGTCGTCCGACTGCGGCGGGCCCCAGGGGGAGCCGAGTTCGGGGTAGGAGATCGGTCCGCCGTGCACCCGGCCGTCGCCGGCGGCGTGCGGTGCTGCGGTCGGGGTGCTGGAGACGCTCGGGCAGGCGTCCTCGCTGCCGCCGCCGGTCGGGTTGTTGACCCCGCCACCGCCGGTGACGTTGCGGACGACCAGCACGATCACCACGACCAGCACGACGACGACCGCGCCGATCCCGATCCACCAGCCGAGGTAGCGGTTCTTCTTCGCCGGCAGCTGTTGGTAGCGGTGGTAGTCACCGCCGGCGGCGTTCGGCCCGTAGCCGGTCGGGTTCTGGCCGTAGGAGGCGGGGTGCGAGGCCATCGTCTCGGCGCCAGGTCGTGCCGGGGTGCTCGCGTTGCCGACCAGGCCCTGGGTCGGTGGCGCGGCCGCGGCGTTGGTCGAGGTGACCGCCGACCACGCCTTGCCGTCCCAGTAGCGGTAGAGGCCGACGCCGCCGCCCGGATCGGGATACCACCCTGCTTTCGCCACGGTGGGAGTTTACGTGGCGCTCAGCCGAACCGGCCGGTGATGTAGTCCTCGGTCGCTTTCTCGGTGGGCTGGCTGAAGATGTGCTCGGTGGAGCCGACCTCGACCAGCCGTCCGGGCTTGCCGGTGGCGGCCAGGTTGAAGAAGGCGGTCTGGTCGCTCACCCGCGAGGCCTGCTGCATGTTGTGGGTGACGATCACCACCGTGTAGGACTCCTTCAGCTCACCGATCAGGTCCTCGATGGCCAGGGTGGAGATCGGGTCCAGGGCCGAGCACGGCTCGTCCATCAGGATCACCTCGGGCTGGACGGCGATGGCCCGGGCGATGCAGAGCCGCTGCTGCTGACCGCCGGAGAGCCCGGCGCCGGGGGAGTTCAGCCGGTCCTTCACCTCGTTCCACAGGTTCGCGCCCTTGAGCGAACGCTCGGCGATCTCGTCGCTCTTCGCCGACGACATCCGCTTGGAGTTCAGCCGGACGCCGGCCAGCACGTTGTCCTTGATCGACATGGTGGGGAACGGGTTCGGCCGCTGGAACACCATGCCCACCTCGCGCCGGACCAGCACCGGGTCGACGCTGGGGGCGTAGAGGTTGCGGCCGTCCAGCTCGACGGTCCCCTCGACGTAGGCGCCGGGGATCACCTCGTGCATCCGGTTCAGGGTCCGCAGGAAGGTCGACTTACCGCAGCCGGACGGGCCGATGAAGGCCGTCACCGTCCGCGGCTCGATGGTCAGGTCGACCTCCTCGACCGCCTTGAACTTGCCGTAGTAGACGTTCAGGTTCTTGACGTCGATCCTCTTACTCATCCTGGCTTCTCCCGCGGTCGCGCCGAAATCGTGATCAGCGTAGGCGAGTGACGCGGGCCGCAACCACTTTCCTCGGCCCACCCGGCCGACGCTGAGCGTGACGCCGGCCCAGCGGCCACGACCTGTTCACCGACCGTTCACCTGCGGTGCCCTGACAGGTCACCCGTGATCCTTACCGTCCGGTTCATCGTCAGTTGACGACCGCCGGCCGGGGGCCGGTATCTGGTCGGCCAACCACCCTGAGGAAGGTGTCACCTAGTGAACCGAAAGACCATCGGTCGAATCGCGATTCCGGCAGCCCTGGTGCTGTCGATGGGTCTGACGGCCTGCGGCGCCGCGAACGAAACCACCCCGTCCGGCAGCACCGGCGGTGGCTCCGGCTCCGCCCTGTCCGGCAGCCTGAACGGCGCCGGGTCGAGCGCCCAGAGCGCAGCGATGACCGCCTGGATCGCCGGCTTCCAGAAGACCAACCCGAGCGCCCAGGTCAACTACGACGCGGTCGGCTCCGGCGCCGGTGTCGAGCAGTTCACCAACGGTGGCGTCGGCTTCGCCGGCAGTGACAAGGCCCTGGACACCGACCAGTTGGCCGCGGCCAAGCAGCACTGCGGCTCCGACGCCCTGGACATCCCGACCTACGTCTCGCCGATCGCCATCGTCTACAACCTGGACGGGGTGGACGACCTGCAGCTCTCCCCGGCCACCGCGGCGGGGATCTTCGCGGGCACGATCACCAGCTGGAACGACGCGGCGATCAAGGCCGACAACCCCGACGCCGACCTGCCGAGCACCAAGATCACCCCGGTGCACCGCAGCGACAAGTCCGGCACCACCAACAACTTCACCGACTACCTCAGCAAGGCGGCGCCGAGCGCGTGGACCGGCGGCGCCACCGAGGTCTGGCCGGTCGCCGGTGGCGAGTCGGCCAAGGGCACCTCGGGTGTGGTCGCGGTGATCAAGGACGGCGCCGGCACCATCGGTTACGCCGACGACAGTCAGTCGGGGGATCTGCAGAAGGCCAAGGTCAAGGTCGGCAGCAACTGGAACTCCCCGAGCGCCGACGGCGCCGCCAAGACGCTCTCCGATTCCGAGAACGTGAGCGGCCGGCCGGACGGCGACATCGTCGTCGACATCAACCGGACCACCAGCGCCGACGGCGCCTACCCGGTGCTGCTGGTCTCCTATGAGATCTTCTGCACCAAGTACTCCGACGCCGGCCAGGGCAACCTGGTCAAGGGACTACTGACCTACATGGTCAGCTCCGACGGGCAGCAGGCCGCGGCCTCAGCGGCCGGGTCGGCCGCCTTGCCGGACACGCTGGCCAGCCAGGCCAAGGCCTCGGTCGACAAGATCAGCACCGGCAGCTGAACGGGTCGAGGCCCGATCCTCGGCTGATCCGCATCCCGGATGCCCGGTTCCCTCCCCGGGGTCGACGGTCGACGCCGTCGGCTCCGGGATCGGCCGGTCTGGTGGATCGAAGCCGAACGTGTCAGCATCGATGTCGGCAGCGCACGAGCGGCAGTAGTCCACCCGTGACATCTCACCGAACTCTGGAGACCATGTGAGCGCAGCAACGAGTTCGCCTCCGCGGAGGGCGCGCCGTAGCAGCGGTGACACCACGTTCGCCGGCATCTCCCTGGCGGCCGGCATCATCATCCTGGTCGTGCTGGCCGGGGTGGCGATCTTCCTGATCATCCAGTCGGTCCCGGTCTTCACCGCGACCAAGGCGCAGCTCGGGGTCAGGTCGATCGGTGCCTACCTCGGTCCGCTGGCCTTCGGCACGGCGCTCTCGGCGCTGTTGGCGATGCTGTTCGCGGTGCCGTTGGCCGTGGGCATCGCGCTGTTCATCTCGCACTACGCGCCGCGTCGGCTGTCGCAGGTGCTGGGCTACCTGGTCGACCTACTGGCTGCGGTGCCGAGTGTGGTGTTCGGCCTGTGGGGCATCTTCTGGCTGGCGCCGAAGATGGTTCCGCTCTACCTGTGGCTGAGCGATCACCTCGGCTTCATCCCGCTGTTCAGCTCGGCCTCGGTCACCGGCCGGACGATCCTCACCGCCGGGCTGGTGCTCGCGGTGATGATCCTGCCCATCGTCACCGCCATCTGCCGTGAGGTCTTCCTGCAGGCTCCGACGCTGCAGGAAGAGGCGGCGCTGGCCCTGGGGGCGACCCGCTGGGAGATGATCCGGATGTCGGTCCTGCCGTTCGGCAAGGCCGGCATCGTCAGCGGGGCGATGTTGGGCCTCGGCCGCGCCCTGGGCGAGACGCTGGCCGTCGCGCTGGTGCTGTCGGTCAACCCGTCCCTGATCACGGCGAACCTGATCGGGACCACCAACCCCTCCACCATCGCGGCCAACATCGCGCTGCAGTTCCCGGAGTCCTTCGGGTTGTCGGTCAACCTGCTGATCCTGTCCGGTCTGCTGCTGTTCGTGATCACCTTCGTGGTCAACCTGGCGGCGCGAGCGATCGTGGCCCGGACGACGGTGAAAGCGTGACCGCCACGTCCACCGCCGCCGACCGGACCACGATGTCGCAGAAGGGCACCGGCGGGCGGCCGGAGAAGAGCACTGTGGCGCGGCGGCACGCGCTACCGTCCTGGTTCCTGATCGCCACGGCGGCCGGTTCGCTGGTCGTCGGCATACCGCTGGCCCTGGCGCTGGGCGGCGGTGCGGTGGCGGCCGTGGTGCTGGCCCTGGTGTTGTTCATCGTCTCCTCCGCGGTCATCTCGATCGCGGTCGAGGGACGACGCAAAGGCGTCAACCGGCTGGCCACCATCCTGGTCGCCTCGGCGTTCGCGGTGGCCATGGTGCCGCTGGTCTCCGTGGTCTACGTGGTGGTCAAGAACGGTGTCGCCCGGTTCGACGTCGACTTCTTCACCTACTCCCTCAGCGGGATCGTGGGAGCGGGCGGCGGCGCATATCACGCCATCATCGGCACTCTCCTGATCACCCTGGTGACCGCGGTCATCTCGGTCCCGATCGGGGTGCTGTGCAGCATCTACCTGGTCGAGTACGGCACCGGGCGGCTGGCCCGGGCCATCACCTTCTTCGTCGACGTGATGACCGGCATCCCCTCGATCGTGGCCGGCCTGTTCGCGTTCGCACTGTTCGAACTGCTGACCGGAGACCCCGGCTACCGCAGCGGCCTGGCCGGCTCGGTGGCCCTGAGCGTGCTGATGATCCCGGTCGTCGTCCGCTCGACCGAGGAGGTGCTGCGGCTGGTGCCGGCCGAGCTGCGGGAGGCCTCGTACGCGCTCGGCACCCGGAAGTGGAAGACCATCGTCCGGATCGTGTTGCCGACGGCGATCGGCGGCATCGTCACCGGCGTCACCCTGGCCATCGCCCGGGTCACCGGCGAGACCGCTCCACTGCTGCTGACCGCCGGGTACACCACCGCGACCAACACGAACCTGCTGAGCGGCCGGATGTCGAACCTGCCGGAGTTCATCTACTTCCAGTTCACCGTCCCCGGCGTTCCGGTCTCCGACGGCATCAACCGCGCCTGGACCGCCGCCCTGGTGCTGATCGTGATCGTGATGCTGCTGAACCTGCTGGCCCGCCTGATCGCCCGGATCTTCCGCCCCAAGACCCACTGAATCGCGCTCCTCGCACGCGTTCGTCCACTTCGCACCCCCTCGTCCACTTCGCACCCTTTCGTCCACTTCGCACCCCCTCGTCCACTTCGCACCCCCGTTCGTCCACTTCGCACCCCCTCGTCCACTTCGCACCCGTTCGTCCACTTCGCACCCGTTCGTCCACTTCGCACGCGCTGCAACACGTGCGAAGTGGACGAACCCGTGCGAAGTGGAGCTCCGGCGGCCGAGCGGGACTCAGCCTCGGCGGGTGCGGAAGCGTTCGGCCCGGGTGATCGCCCGGCGGAGTCGGCTCCGCAGCAGCTCGGACTGCGAGAGCTCTCGCCAGGTCCACCGGATCAGGATCCAGTCGAGTTCGCGCAACCTGTCCTCGCGAACCTTCTCCCGGACCACGACGTCGGAGGCCCGCTCACCTGGTCGGAGCAGCTTCTCGTACTTGACGAGACCGTCGAACTCGCCGAGGACCCGCTCGTCCTCCCAGCAGAAGTCCGTCCGGCCGGCCAGCTCGCCGTTGTCATCGAACACCTCGTACTGCAGGTGCGACGGCGGCAGCCCGACGGCGTGGAACTGGACCCGGCTCCAGGACTCACCGGCGGACTCGCTGCGCCCGTCGGCGAAGGCCACCACCCGGCGGGCCCGTCCGTTTCCGGGGCGGCGCGGCGCCGCGTCGATCAGCTCGGTCAGCAGCTGTCGATCGAGACCGCTCCGCACAGCGGCATCGGCGGCCATCACCCCCTCGGCCAGCGGCAGATGCCGGGCCAGATCGACCACGGTGCGAGCCAGCGAGGTCACCGGCAGACCGTCGATGGCGGTGATCTCCGGCGGACCGAGTGGTGCTGCGTAGACGTGGATCTGACGATGCGACCGGCCGCCGTTGTGTCGGGTCCGCGTCCAGTGCACCTGGTCGAGGCGGGAGGCCAGCAGCGGCAGTCCGTGGAGAAGACCGGCGGAGGCGTGGCTCAGAACGGCGTCGGTGGTGATCTGGGGGACGGTGGCCTCGATCAGTTGCCGATGCCTGACTTCTGCGTCCTCGACCGGCCGACGGCTCCAGCCGCCGCGCCGGAGCTGCGACAACTGCCCGGACCGGGCCAGTGCGGCGATCTCGGACGGATGGTGCAACTCGGTCCGCAGGTCCCGGGTGAGGACGACGTCGTTCATCCCCGCAGCGGACCACGTCCGACCCGTCCGGGACCAGGGGTTCCCGGCTCAGCTGTGGACAACTCTGCGCCCCCGAGCCCACCTCGCACGGATACGTCCACCTCGCACGCGCTGCAACGCGTGCGAAGTGGACGAAAGCGTGCGAAGTGGACGAAACCGGGGCGATCAGGGGTGCAGGGTGATCGAGTTGATCGGCGTCAGGTTGTAGTCGGTGTAGTAGAACTCGTTGATCCGGAACGCCGGGTGACTGCCGCCCGAACCCTTGTTCAACGTGACGTACCAGCCGCCGTACTGGTTGTTCAGCACCCGGTGGACGCCGTACTGGCCCTTCAGGTTGTGCGGACCGCGGCTCCAGAAGATGCCCCCGGCCTCGGGGTGGCCGTGGTTGTAGCCCTTGTTGGCCGGATAGATGCAGACGGCGCCCCGGGGGCAGCCCTGGACGGTGCCGCTGGCCTGGGCCGCCGGCGCGCCCAGCAACGACGTGCCGAGGGCTGCCGCGACGGTGGCGGTGCCGATGCCGATCCTGGCGATGCGATGCATGACGATCCCTTCTCGGTGTCGCCCCGGTGGCGACCCCTGCTCGATGCACCGAGTCTCGGGAACGCCCGGGCCACTGAGGCTGAGAGCGCCCTCAGCCGGATGGACCCCGGATGAGCTACGGATCAGCTGGGCGGGCGATGGCGCTCGAGCGCCTGGACCTCGCCGTCGGCGCTCAGATGGGCGACCAGGCACTCGGCGGTGGCCATCGGGCGGTCAGGGATGTCGAGGGCGGTCAGCATGTGCGGCAGCACCGGGCGGTGGCCGCAGACCGCGACCGGACGCCAGGTCTGTAGGGCCCGCTCCCGGACGCGGTCCATCACCGCGGCGACCCCGGCCGGATCGTGAGCGCCCTCCTCCTCACTCAGCCTCGACTCGCGTTCGGGTTCGATGTCGTGGGCCAGGGCGTAGGGCAGCACCGTGCTCAGGCAGCGGCTGGAGGTCGAGCTGACCACGTCGAGCACCCCGTAGGCGTCGAGCACCGGGGTCAGCCGACGGGCCTGGACCCGGCCGGCCGCCCGCAGCGGACGTCCCGGATCGGGGTGGGTCCAGTCCTTGCGGTCCATCGCCTTCGCGTGCCGGACGATGATCAGCGGGGTGGTCGCCGGCAGCGCGACGAACTGCTCGAGCAGGTCGCGGTCCTGGCGGTAGCTCAGCCGCTTCAGCGCGGCCTTGACCGGCAGCCAGGCCACCACGTCGACCTCGGAGTCCGGGGCGCGCCGGACCACCTCGAGCGGCACCCCGGCCCACCAGGAGACGTACTTGCGGGTGGACTTGTCCAGGTCGTAGACCTTGCGGTCCAGCGGGATGCCCAGCCGGATCCGCGCCCCCGACTCCTCCCAGACCTCACGGACGGCCGTCGCCGGCACCGTCTCGTTGTTGTCGGTCTTGCCCTTGGGCAGCGACCAGTCGCGGTACTTCTTCCGGTGCACCAGCGCGACCTCGGTCTTGCCGCCACGCTCCCGGGTCACCACCGCGCCGCCGGCCAGCACCCGCCTCTGGTGCGCCATCAGCGGTTCACCTCTCGCACAGTGGGTTATCTCAGCAGAGAGAGAACCCGGTCACCAAACGGGGCGCCCGGTTCGTCCGCAGGCCACGACGAACAGCTCGAGAACTCACTTCGCCCGACGCCGGTTCGCCGAGCTGATCAGATGCTCCTGCATGTCCAGCAGCGCCTCGCCGTCCTCGCCGACGGTGCGCTGGGTCCAGACGCCCTCGTCGTCCAGCCACCAGGCCGCCGTCTGCGGATCGAAGGCCAGATCGAACAGGCCGCCGATCTCGGCCACGTGGGCGGCGTTGGTGATCGAGGCCAGCACCTCGACCCGGCGGTCCAGGTTGCGGTGCATCATGTCGGCCGAGCCGATCCCCACCGACGGCTGCCCGCCGTTGGTGAACCAGAACAGCCGGCTGTGCTCGAGATAGCGGCCGAGGATGCTGCGGACCCGGATGTTCTCACTCAGACCGTCGATCCCCGGCCGGATGGTGCAGATGCCGCGCACCCACAGGTCGACCTGGACGCCGGCCTGCGAGGCCCGGTAGAGGGCGTCGATGATCGCCTCGTCCACCAGTGAGTTCACCTTGATCCGGATGGCGGCCGGACGTCCGGCCCGGTGGTGGGCGACCTCGGTCTCGATCCGCTCCAACAGGCCGGTCCGGATCCCGTGCGGGGCCACCAACAGGCGCCGGTAGGACGTCTCCTGGCTCATCCCGGAGAGGTGGTTGAACAGCCGGCCGATGTCCTCGGTGATCACCGGGTTCGCGGTCAGCAACCCCATGTCCTCATACATCCGCGCCGTCTTGGGGTTGTAGTTGCCGGTGCCGATGTGGGCGTAGCGGCGCAACCCGTCGGTCTCGTCCCGGACGACCATCGACAGCTTGCAGTGCGTCTTCAGCCCGACCACGCCGTAGACCACGTGACAGCCGTGTCGCTCCAGTCGCCGGGCCCAGGCGATGTTGGCCTGCTCGTCGAACCGGGCCTTGATCTCGACCAGGGCCAGCACCTGCTTGCCCGCCTCGGCGGCCTCGATCAGGGCGTCGATGATCGGCGAGTCACCGGACGTCCGGTAGAGCGTCTGCCAGATCCCGAGCACCTGCGGATCGTCGGCGGCCTGCTCGATGAAGCGCTGGACGCTGGTCGCGAAGGAGTCGTACGGGTGGTGCAGCAGCACGTCGCGCTGCTTCAGGGTGGCGAACAGGTCGGCCGGCTGGGCGGTCTCCACCTCGGCCAGGTACTGGTTGGTCTTCGGCACGAACGTCGGGTACTTCAGCTCGGCCCGGTCCAGGCCGCCGAGCGCCATCAGGGCGCTGAGGTCCAACGGGCCGGGCAGCTTGAACACCTCGCGCTCGGAGATGTCGAGCTCGCTGACCAGCAGCTCCAACATCTTGGGGTCGATGTCGTCCTCGACCTCCAGCCGGACCGGCGGTCGGCCGATCTTGCGCCGCAACAATTCCTTCTCCAGCGCGACCAGCAGGTTCTCGGCGTCGTCCTCCTCGACCTCGACGTCCTCGTTCCGGGTCACCCGGAAGACGTGCTGCTGGACGATCTGCATGCCCGAGAACAGCTGGTCCAGATGCCGGGAGATGACGTCCTCCAGCGGCACGAACCGGCCCTCGGAGAGACTGATGAAGCGGGGCAGCACGGTCGGCACCTTGACCCGGGCGAACTGCCGGACGCCGGTCTCGGGGTTCTTCACCAGCACGGCCAGGTTGTTGCTCAGCCCGGAGATGTAGGGGAACGGGTGCGCCGGATCGACCGCGAGCGGGGTCAGCACCGGGAAGATGCGCTCGGCGAACAGCTCGCGCATCTGGCCCTTCTCGGCCGGCTCCAACTGGTCCCAGCGCAGGATCTCGATGCCCTGGCGGGACAGCTCCGGGCGGATCTCCTCGGTGAACACCCGGGACTGCTCGTCGACCAGTTCACGGGTCCGGCTGAGGATCGTGTCGTGGATCTCCCGCGGCATCAATCCGGCCACGCTGGGGACGGCCACGCCGGCCGCGATCCGTCGCTTCAGCCCCGCGACCCGGACCATGAAGAACTCGTCCAGGTTGGCCGAGAAGATGGCCAGGAACTTCGCCCGCTCCAGCAGCGGCACCCGGTCCACGTCCTTGGCCAGGTCGAGCACCCGGTTGTTGAAGGCCAGCCAGGACAGCTCGCGGTCCAGGTAGCGGTCCTCGGCCAGTTCCGGCAGCTCGGCCTCCGGTTCGGCCGGGTCAGCCGACTCCTCGGCCGGTTCCTGGGCCCCGTCGACCAGGCCGGCGGTCAGTGCGGTGCCGGCCGGGCCCGGCTCCGGCTCGGCTTCCCGGGCTGCCCGGTCGGGATCGTCGAGGATGGTGTTGGTGACGTCCATCGTGAGGTGACTCCTTGTCCTGTCGCCGGCGCTACCCGTGGTCTATCGCTGGTCCGCTGCGGGGTGTTGGAGATGCTGGGCGTAGAGGACGTCTCGGTGGCGCACGTCGAAACCGTACTTCTCATACATCCCGACCGCCCGGTCGTGGTCACCCTCGACGTAGAGGATGACCTCGCGACAGCCGCGTTCAGCCAGCCGTCGCAGCCCCCGGACCAGCAGCGCCTTGGCCAGCCCGCGCCCCTCGGCGTCCGGGTCGACGCCGATGACGTAGACCTCACCGGTGCCGTCGGGGTGGATCTTGGTCCAGTGGAAGCCGAGCAGCGCGCCGGACTCGTCCTCGGCCAGGAAGAAGCCGGCCGGGTCGAACCACGGCTCGGCCAGCTTGGCCCGCAGGTCGGACTCGCCCAGTGAACCCTGCTCGGGGTGGTGGGCGAAGGCCCGGGCGTTCAGGGCCAGGAAGGCCGGCTGATCCGATCCGGGGTCGAAGGCCCGCAGCCGGAACCCGGCCGGGACGCCGACGTCGGGCAGCGGTTGGTCGTCGCCCAGCGAGCGCTCCATCACCAGCAGTTCCCGGCTCGGCACCATGTGCGCGGCCCGGGCCAGCCGCTGGGCGGCGATCGTGTCGTGCGGCGCCCAGAGGTGAACGTTGCGGTCGGTGTCCTCGTGCATCCGCGCCACCAGCGCCCGGCCGAGGCCCTGGCGGCGGTGACCGGGCCGGACGAACAGGGTGCCGGTGGGGTCCGCCGCGAGCTCTGAGCTCTGGTCGGTGATCAGCACGCCGTAGCCGACCAGGTCGCCCAGGGCGCCGTCGGTGCAGGTGTGCAGCGGGAAGTGCCGGACGCGGACCTCGCCGCGCAGACTGTCCGGATGCCGCAGCGCGGCCGACTGGTCGTCGTTCAACGGCGGCGCGCCGCCGTCGGCCTCGGTCTCCCGGGCCGCCTGCAGCACCTGCTCGGCCAGCGCCGGGCTCAGTTCGGAGGCCGGCTCGACGGCGAGGCGTCGTACTTCTCGTCCCGCATCCATGCGCCTACGGTAGGTGGTCGGGGCCGGACGTCGGTCGCACGGTGAGGGACACGCAGGCCAGGGGGATCAGTCGTGAGCGAGCAGGGGTCGGTGGAGCAGGCACCCGTTCCGGCCGGGTCGAGCGAGGTCACGCCCGAGGCCGCGCCTGAGGTCACGCCCGAGTCGCCGGCTGCGGTGGCCGAGCGGATGGCGCCCCAGGTCCGGCTGATCCGGGTCGGGGTGGTCAGCGCCCTGCTGGCCGTGGTCTGTGCCGTGATCGCTCTGGTCGGGTTCCCCGCCGACGCGGGCCGTGACCTCGGCTTCGCCATCGGCGCCCTGGTCGCGGCGGTCGTCCTGTCCGGTTGCTGCCTGGCCCAGTTGCTGATCTGGCGCCGGGCCTTCGGGGCCTGGCGCGCCGACCGGGTCTTCGGCGCCGACGCGGCCGTCCGTGCGTCCTGGCTGGTGCACGTGGTGTCCTACCCGGTGCTGCTGGCCGCGCTCTACCTGTTCATCGAGGCCAGCCTGCTGGGCGGCATGGTCGACGCCCCGGGCTACGCCCTCGGGGTCGGCATCCTGCTGTTGCTGATCGCCCAGACCACCGCCGCGGTGCAGTACCTGCGGGTCGACGGCGGGCCGGGGACGATCCCCAACCACCTGCGGGCACTGGCGGCCCACATCCGGGCCCAGCGCTGACCGTCCGGCCGGATCCGGCGGCGCGGAGTCAGACCCGGCTGCTGTCCTCGGAGGCGGCCGGGACGACGAACCGGTAGCCCACGTTGCGGACCGTCCCGATCACCGACTCGTACTCGGGGCCGAGCTTGGCCCGCAGCCGCCGGACGTGCACGTCGACCGTCCGGGTGCCGCCGTAGTAGTCGTAACCCCAGACGTCGCTGAGCAACTGCTGCCGGCTGAACACCCGTCCGGGGTGCTGGGCCAGATACTTCAACAACTCGAACTCGGTGTAGGTGAGGTCGAGCTGGACGCCGTTGAGCTTGGCCGAGTAGCCGGCCTCGTCGATGACGATGTTGCCGGTGTGGATCAGCTGGTCGGCCTCGGTCCGCGGCGTGGGCGCACTGACCAGCTTGATCCGGACGTCCACCTCCGCCGGGCCGGCCGAGGCCAGCAACAGGTCGTCGAAACCCCAGTCGGCGGAGAGTGCGGCCAGCCCGCCCTCGCTGACGATCACGATCAGCGGGGCTTCCTTGCCGGTGGTCTCGATCAGTCGGCAGAGCGACCGGGCGCCGACCAGGTCGCGGCGCGCGTCCAGCAGGATCACGTCGGCGGTCGGTGCGTCCAGCAGGGCGGTCGGCTCGGCCGGGGTCACCCGCACGTGGTGCGGCAACAGTTCGAGCGCGGGCAGCACCTCGGTCGAGGCCTGCATGTCGTTGGTCAGCAACAACAGGGTGGCCATCGAAGGTCCCCCTCGGCGAAAGCGGTTGAGTACAGATGACGAACGAACCTCAAACTATCAGCAAAATCTCACCTCGACGCCGTCTCGGTTCCGGCTCTGTCGCCGCCGGGATCTCGACGGATCGGCCGATGACCGACGATGGGGTCATGGCGGACGGGGTGTCGGACGAAGTGTCGGATGGGGTGAAGGACGAGGTGGCCGGGGCGGGGGCGACGGTGGTGCTGAGTTTCTGGGCCGGGGCCCGGGCGGCGGCCGGCACCGATCGTGAGACGCACCGCGTCCGCGACGTGGCCGAGGCGTTGCAGCGGGCCCGGGTCGAGCACGACGACCCGCACTTCAGCCGGGTGCTCGCTCTCAGTTCGCTGCTGATCGAAGGACGGGTGGTCAAGGAGGCGGAGCTGGCCCGGCCGTTGCCGCACGGTTCGGAGGTCGTGGTCGAGGTGTTGCCGCCGTTCGCGGGTGGCTCGTCCACATGCTGGACGTGAATCCCACCATTCGGGACGATCGGCGGGGCAGGCTGGGTGCCGGTGATCGGCCGCCCTACAGTGAAACCATGCACGCGACGTATGAGGTGGGCCTGGTGCTCACCCGACGCCTGACCGTCGACCACGGTCGGATGCGGTCGTCGCTGTGTCGAATGAGCTAGAGACGCCCTGATCGTCCGGGCCGGCCTTCCGCGCCGTCGCCCCGACCGTCCTGCGTCTCACTCCGGCCCGGAGCCCGGGCACCTCGCCTCCGCTCGCCACGAGCCGACCGATCCCGTCTGTGCGACAGCTCGCACCACTTCAGCGCACGTCACCACGAACTCACACCGAACGTCAACACCGAACGTCATCCCGACAGAGGAGAAACCGCATGAGCAGGCAAGAAGTTCTCGTCGACGCCGACTGGGTGGCCGACCATCTCGACGACGACCAGGTCGTCCTGGTCGAGGTGGACGAAGACACCACGGCCTACGACGGCGGCCACATCAAGGGCGCGATCAAGCTGGACTGGAAGGACGACCTGCAGGATCCGGTCCGTCGCGACTTCGTCGGCAAGACGGCCTTCGAGCAGCTGCTGAGCGAGCGTGGCGTCGGCAACGACGACACCGTCGTCCTCTACGGCGGCAACAACAACTGGTTCGCCGCCTACGCGTACTGGTACTTCAAGCTGTACGGCCACAGCGACGTCCGGCTGCTGGACGGCGGCCGCAAGAAGTGGGAGCTGGACGCCCGCGAGCTGTCCACCGAGACCGTGACCCGGCCGGCCGCCGGCTACACCGCGAGCGAGCCCGACACCTCGATCCGGGCCTTCCGGGACGACGCCGTCGCCGCGATCGGCTCGAAGAACCTGATCGACGTGCGCAGCCCGGACGAGTACGCCGGCCGACTGCTCGCCCCGGCCCACCTGCCGCAGGAGCAGGCCCAGCGCGGCGGTCACATCCCGACCGCGGTGAACGTGCCCTGGAGCAAGGCGGCGAACGACGACGGCACCTTCAAGACCGACGCCGACCTCAAGCAGCTCTACTCCGAGGCCGGGGTGAACTGGGACAACGACACCGTCGCCTACTGCCGGATCGGCGAGCGCAGCGCGCACACCTGGTTCGTGCTGCACGAGCTGCTGGAGCAGAAGAACGTCAAGAACTACGACGGCTCGTGGACCGAGTACGGCTCGCTGGTCGGCGTCCCGGTCGCGGTCGGCGACGAGCCCGGCACCGACTGAGCTCGATCCGATCCCTCACCCAACCCCCGAACCTCACCACGAACGGACGATCATCATGTGCGGAGCCACCACCGGCGGTCTCGACCTGACCGGCATCGACATCACCAAGCAGGCAGTCATCCAGGGCCGGGTGCTGCGCGGCGGCGACCCGGTCGCGGGCGCCTACGTCCGGCTGCTCGACTCGGGCGGTGAGTTCACCGCCGAGGTGCCCACCTCGGCCACCGGCCACTTCCGGTTCTTCGCCGGCGACGGCACCTGGACCCTGCGCACCCTGGCGCCGGGCACCACCTCCGACCGCTCGATCGTGGCCGGCAAGGGCCGGGTCGCCGAGGTCGAGGTCGAGCTGGAGACCGTCGCCGCCTGACGGCGTTTGACACAGCAGAGCGGGCTTTGCCTGACTTGACCCATGCCTGACCGCCGACACCAGCCACGCCCGAGCAGCGCCCAGTGGCACGCGGGCCTGTTGGCGAGTCTGCAGGCCGGCGCGGACGTCCACGCCGACGATCCCGACCCCGGCGTCGACACCTTCTCGGTTCGAGCCGCCGGGTCAGGCCCGGAGACTGAGGCGGGAAGCGATTCCGGGCGGGGTCCGGGCTGGTTCCGGGTCGAACCCGCCGCCTCGGCCGTGGTCGATCGTCTGGACCGGGCCGAGTTGGTCGGGACCGGTGCAGACGCTCGTCGCTACCCGGTCCTGGACGTCCGCTGTGCGGGCGATCTGGTCGAGGTCCTGGTCCAACCGGCGGCCCCCGAGACCGGGTTGAGCCTGGTGGTGCCCGTTCCGGCGGCCGCCGACCGCTACCGCGACCTGCTCTCCGGTCTGCAGGGGCCGGCTGCGGTCAAAGCGGTGCAGCCGTTCGCGCGCAGCGTGCTGGACCGGCTACCGGCGACGACCGCCACCGACAGCACGCTCAGCCCGGACGACCGGGCGATCGCGGCCACCCGGACCGCCGGACTGCACGTGGTGTGGGCGCCCCCGACCACCTCGTCGGTCTCGTTCGTGGCCGAGGCGCTGGCCGCGGCGATCGAGGCCGGCCAGCGTTCTCTGTTCGTCTCCTCGGACCCGCTCGCGCTGGACGCCACCCTGCACGCGCTGGTGCAGGCCCGTCGCCCGGCGTCCGGCCAGGTGATCCGGGTCGGTCCCGCGCGGGATCCCGAACTGGCCGAGAACCCCCGGGTCGCGATGGCGGCCCTGACCGCGGCCGGGCAGCCCGGGCTGAGCGGTCGGATCGACGACCAACGCCGCCGGGTGCTCGACCTGCGCGAAGCCGAGCCGAGGATCGCCGTCCGGGAGGCCCACCGGCGGCTGACCGATTTCGATCCGGAGCAGTACCGGGCCCGGGCCGGACGGCTGGCCACCGCCGCCGAACTGGCCGAGGTGAGCACCACCCTGGCCGGGCTCGAAGCCGAGGCCGCGGCCCGGAGTTCCCGGCTGGAGGAGCTGGAGGCCGATCTTCGCCGTCGGACGGAGACGCTGCAGACCGGACGGATCAGCGAGGCCGACGCCGCGGTGCAGAGTGCGCAGACCGCGCTGGCCGCCGAGCAGGGCGGGCTGGCCGGCTGGCGTCGCAGACGGGCTGCCGCCGCTGCGGCCCGCTCGGCCGAGCAGCTGGCCGCCGGCCGTCGGAGCGCGCTGGCCGGGCTGCGGGACGGCAGCACCGACCCGACCGACCTGCTCGCCTCGACCGCGGATGTGCCCGCCGAGATCACGGACCTGGTCGACCGACGGACCGCCGGCCGCGCCGAAGCCGAGACGCTCCGGGGACGGCTGGGCGAGCTGCGGGCCGAACGGGACCGACTGGCCGCCCGGCCACAGCCGACGGCCGACGACGCCGCCCTGGTCCGGGCCGCCGACGAGGCCGGCCAGCCCGAACTCGCCGAGAAGCTGCCCGGCCTGATCGAGGCCGCCCGGGCCGCCGACGCCGAGCTGGCCGGGGCCGGTGACGAGCTGGCCGTTCTGCTCGACCAGCGGCAGGCCGCCTCACCCGGCGTCGAGGCCGGGCTGCTGGACCGGGCCGGCGTCGTCGCCACCACGCTGGACCGGCTGATCTCGGACCGGGCGTTGAACCGGCGCCGGTACGGGCTGGTGATCGTCGACCAGGCGGCCGCCGCCGCGTTGCCCGAGGTGGTCTTCGCCGCGGCCCGGGCGAGCCGCAGTTGCGTCCTGGTCGGCGACTTCCTCCAACCCGGGCCGGTGGTGGCCTCCGAGCACCGGGACGACCACTACTGGGACCACGACGTGTTCGAGCACTTCGGGCTGACCTCGGCCCGGGCGGCCCAGCACCACCCGGGTTGCGTCCTGCTGGCCGGCCGTCGCGCGCTCGGGCCGGTGATCGTGGACTACCTGAACGCGATCGCCTACCAGGGGGTGCTGGAGCGGCCCCGCGACGGCGATCCGGCGGCCGGGTGCGAGCTGGTCTGGATCGACGTGGACGGACTGCCCAGCAGCCTGACCGCGATCGGCACCGATCCCGACCCCGCCGACGCCGACGATCCGGCCGGGGCGGCAGAACCGGGCCGCAGCTGGACGGCGGGCGCCCGGATCGCGGTGGCGGTGGCCGAACAGCACCGCTCGCTCGGCCAGAGCGTCGGGGTGATCACGCCCTACCCGCGGCAGGCCGAGGTGATCCGGGCCGCTTTCGCCGAAGCCGGGACCGACGCCACCGGACAGGGCGAGGCGGACCTGCCGTTCGTCGGGACCGCCGCCGACGTCGGGTCGCGCCGGTTCGACGTCGTCGTCTTCGACACCGTCGAGGACGGCCACGGCTGGCTGGCCGCGGCCCGCCGGGACGCGGTCGGTCCGGACGCCGACTGGGCCCGGGACGGACTGCGGGTGGTGGACGCGGGCGTCAGCCGGGCCCGCTCGTCGGTCTATCTGGTGGCCAGCGGCCGGGCGATGCGCGGCGACCGGGGGACGCCGATGGGCGAGCTGGTCCAGCTGTGTGCCTCCGGGGCGGTGCCGCGGCTGAGCGCCCGCCGGGTGCTCCAGCCAGCGCCGCAACCGACGCCGCAACCGACACCGGCGCCGTCAGTGCGGTCCGGGGTCGGAGTCCAGGACCAGGGTGACGGGGCCGTCGTTGACCAGGCTGACGGCCATGTCGGCGCCGAAGATGCCGGTCTCGACGCCGGCCCCGAGCCCGCGCAGTGAGTCGACGAAGCGCTGCACCAGCGGCTCGCTGACCTCCCGGGGTGCGGCCGCGTTCCAGGACGGCCGCCGGCCCTTCCGGGTGTCGGCGTAGAGGGTGAACTGGCTGACCACCAGGATCGGGGCCTCCTCGTCGGCGGCGGATCGTTCGCCGGCCAGGATCCGCAGCCGCCACACCTTCTCGGCCAACCGGGAGGCGACCTCGGCGGTGTCGTCGTGGGTGACTCCGACCAGGATCAGCAACCCGGGCCCGTCCGCGGCCCGGAGCGCACCGACCGTCTCCCCGGCCACCTCGACCGAGGCGGACGTGACCCGCTGCACCACCAGTCTCATCGCCGCCGGCCCTCAGCGTTCGCTGGCCGGGTCGTGCCGCTCCGGGTCGTGCCGCTCGGGATCGTGCCGCTCGGGATCGTCCAGGCCCAGCCGGCGGGCGAGGTCGTCGGCGCTGACCGAACCGGGTCGCTGACCGGTGGCGGCGGCGATCCGGGCCAGCGAGGACAAGCCGGCGTTGGCGGGCGCGGCCAGCCCGTGCCGGCGGGCGATCCGGGCGATCTCGCCGTTCAGATAGTCGGTCTCGATGGTGCCCGAGCCGCGGGCCAGCGACTGCCAGGACGAGCCGCCCAACTGCTCCGGCTCGCCGGCCACCGGCGCCACCCGGAACGAGTCCTGCCGGGCCGCCTCCTCGGTCTCGTCGTCGATGTAGTCGATCCCCGCCCCGTCCAGCACCGCGCGGGCCTCGGCGTCGATCGCCTCCCGGACCCGGGCCGGGTCACCGTTCTCACCGACCAGGGCCTGGATGGCGTTGCCCATGTTGCTGATCAGCTTGCGGTACTTCCACGCCATCACCTGATCGGTCAGGATCACCTCGCAGTCGGCCGCCCGCCAGTCGCGCTGCAGTTCGGCCAGCACCGCCTGGTCGGCAGCCGACTCGTCGTCCCCGGTCGCGGTGTGCACCGCCCCGACGTGGAAGATCCCGCGGCGCGGGGTGGCCCGGACGATCACCTCGCCGGGCTCGAGGAAGACGGCCGGCATCCAGACGCAGACCGCGAACACCCGGTCGAAGTAGCGCAGCGCCAGCTGTTCGCTGCTGACCCCGTTCAACGCCGTCAGCACCGGCAGCAACTGCCAGGCCCGGCCGACCGGTTCGGCGTCCCCGTGCCCGCCCTCGTCACCGCCCGTCCATGTCGTCGAGTCGGAGCCGGAGCTGCCGCGGGCGTACACCTCGGCGTCGGCCCACTCGGCCAGCGCCGCGGTCGCCTGATGGGTCTTGGTGGTCAGCACCAGCACGTCGTCGGTGCGCAGCCGGAGCTCGTCCGGGCCGGTGACCGCGGCCAGCGATACCCGTTCGTCGAAGTCGGGGGTACGCAGCCGCAGTCCGTCTGCCCGGACCGCCTCGACGTGCGCCGGACGGGCCACCAGCACCGCCTCCGATCCGGCCCGGGCCAGGCACCCGCCGAGCCCGCTGCCGATCGCCCCGGCACCGATGAACACGTATCGCGTCACTTCTGGAACCCCTGGTCATTTCTGGAACGTTAGTGGCGGTGACCAGCGTCGGCGAACCCGAGTCCGCGTCGATCGTCGTACCGCTGGAGGTGGAGTTGTCGATCCGGCCGATGACCTTCGACGACCTCGGCGGACTGGACTGGAGCGGCTCGTCGGCGCACCTGCAGGCGTTGGCCGAGGCCCTGGGACGCGCCGAGGGCGGTGAACTCGAGCTGCTGATCGTCACCGTCCGCGGCGACCGGTCGGTCGGCTGTGGTGCCGTCCGTTTCACCGGCGCGGACGACGAATCCGGTGAGCTCACGATGCTGAGCGTCCACCCCGACTGGCAGTCCCTGGGCGTCGGGACCGCCCTGATCGAGGCTCTGGAGGGAAGGATCTCGGCCCGCGGCCGGATCGGCGCCCGGATCTCGGTCGAGCACGACAACCCCAGGGCGGCCGCGCTCTACCGACGGCTGGGCTACCGGGCCGACGGCGAGCGGGTGGAGAGCTGGTCGGTCGGCGGCGGCCGCAGCTACGTCACGACCTGCATCACTGCTGGTCAAACCGCTCTCCACCGCACCCCCCTCCACGACACCGCTCTCTACAGTGGGGTGATGAGCACCGTTCTCGCCTGGATCCTGATCGCCGGGGTCGCCGCCCTCGGACTGGCCGCCCTCGGCGGGCTGGTCGGCCTGCTGCGCCGCCCGGGTCGTCCCGACGATGTGAAAGCCTGAGCACATGCCGTTCGAGATCCCGTCCGACCTCCACCCCGACCTGGTCGCTCTGGCCTGGATGCTCGGCCGCTGGGAGGGCACCGGCAAGGGCACCTACCCCGGCACCGAGGACTTCGACTTCGGTCAGCAGATCGACTTCAGCCACAACGGCGAGAACTATCTGCACTACCTCTCCCAGACCTTCGAGGTCGGCGAGGACGGCACCGCGGTCCGGCCGCTGACCATGGAGACGGGCTTCTGGCGGCCGCAGCGCGACGGCTCGATCGAGGTGGTGATGTGCCATCCGAGCGGGATCGCCGAGGTCTACTACGGCCGGATCACCGGCGCCCGGGTGGAGTTGGCCACCGACGCCGTGGCCCGGACGGCGACCGCCGAGGAGTACACCGCCGGCCAGCGGCTCTACGGCAACGTCGACGGCGAACTGCTGTGGACGCTGGACAAGGCCGCCGACGGCCACGAGCTGCAGAACTACCTGTGGGCCCGACTGCGGCGCGGCGGCTCCTGAGCCTGCGGCCCGCCTGCCTGCCCGACGCCCGGCGGTGGCCGGAAGAAGCGCGGGACCGGCGGGGTTGTCCGAGGTATGGCTGCCGTGAATCCACCGACCCCTGTGATCGCCGAGACCGGCCCGGACGCCGGCGTCGCCTGGCACTACGGCGACCCGATGCGCGAGCAGCGCTCGCTGGACGCCCGAGGTCCGCAGGGTGCGGGTGCCGGGTCGGACGGCGCCGTGGTCGACCTCAGCCATCGTGGCGTGCTCACCGTCAGCGGCCCGGACCGGCTCAGCTGGCTGCACTCGCTGTCCAGCCAGCACCTGGAGAACCTGGCGGTCGGCGTCGGCACCACCGGGCTGATCCTGTCCCCGCAGGGCCACCTCGAGCACGCCTTCTACGGCGTCGACGACGGCGAGACGTTCTGGGCCCACACCGAGCCGGGCGCCGCCGGACCGCTGGTCGAGTGGCTGGACCGGATGCGGTTCATGATGCGGGTCGAGGTGGCCGACCGGAGCGCCGACGTCGGCCTGGTCTGGCGCCCCGGACCCGTGCCGGCGGACGCCGACGTCGTCGTCCGGACGGCCGCGGATTCCCTCGGCGGCTCGGAGTTCTTCGTGCCCCGTGACCGGGTGGCTGTCGAACTGGGCCGCGGCGTCCCCGCCGGGATGTGGGCCTACGAGGCGCGCCGGATCGCCGCCGGGGTGCCCCGGATCGGGATCGACACCGACCCGCGCACCATCCCCAACGAGGTCGGTCTGCTCGGGGTCGCGGTCCACCTGGCCAAGGGCTGCTACCGCGGCCAGGAGACGGTGGCCCGGGTGCACACCCTCGGCCGGCCGCCGCGTCGGCTGGTCCGGCTGCAGTTGGACGGTTCGGTCGAACGCCTGCCCGGGGTCGGGGCGGCGATCACCGCCGACGGCCGTCCGGTCGGTTTCGTGGGCAGTTCGGCCCGGCATTTCGAGGACGGCCCGATCGCCCTCGGTCTGATCAAGCGCAACACCGCGGTGGACGCCGTCCTCGAAGTCGACGGCATCGCCGCCGCCCAGGAGGTGCTGGTCGACCCCGAGGTGGGTGAGCACGTCCGCGCCCGGCTCTGATCAGCCGGACGTCCGTCCGGCGGCCCGGTTCACCACCGGCTGACCCTCGGCTGCTCCGGCCGGTTGGGGTCGGAATCGGTGTGTGACTGACGACACGCGCCAGCATCTGAGACAGAAGCTGAGAAACACCCATGATCACGGGACGCTTTTCGTCAGTTTGGTGGGACATCCCACGACGACCCCGAGAGGCCTCGCCATGTCCCACCCTTCCCCGATCCGGCCCGGACCCCGTCGCACCCCCTGGCCCACCGCCCCCTGGCCCACCGCCCCCTGGCCCCGCCCCGCTCACCGCCCCTGGCCCACCGCCCCCTGGCCCCGCGCCCTCGCCCTCGCGCTGGCCGTCGGCGTTCTGCTCGCCCTCGCGTCGGCCGGCGCGACGACCGCCCGGGCGGCCACCACCGGTGCGCCCAACCTGCTGACGCAGCTTCCGTTGTACGTGAACCCGTCGAGCATGGCGGCGCACCAGAGCAAGATCCTGGTCGGTGACAACCAGAAGGCCGCCAGCCTGATCGCCTCGGTGCCGCTGGCCAAATGGATCGCCCCGACCGACGGGATGGACGGCATCACCTCCTATCTCGCCGCGGCCGCGGCCGCCCACCAACTGCCCCAACTGGTGATCTACGGCCTCCCCGACCGCGACTGCAACGGCTTCTCCGCCGGTGCATCCACCACCCCGGCGGCCTACGCCAGCTGGGTCGGCACCGTCCGGAAGGCGATCGCCGGGCGTCCGACCCTGGTGGTGGTGGAGCCGGACGGCCTGGCCGACGGTGGCTGTCAGCCGGGCAGTGCACCCCTGGCCGCCCGGCTGGGCGACATCGCGGCGGCGGTCGACGCGTTGAGTGTGGACGCCACCACGGCCGTCTACATCGACGCCGGGCACGAGCAGTGGCTGACCCCGGCCGAGGCGGCGCAGCGGCTGCAGACGGCCCACGTGACCAAGGCGCGCGGCTTCAGCCTGAACGTGTCCAACATGTACTCCAGCGCCACCGAGATCGCCTACGGCCAGCAGATCAGCGCCCTGATCGGCAACAAGACCTTCGTCGTCGACACCTCACGCAACGGCGCCGGATCCGCCCCGGCCGCCGCCCTCAACTGGTGCAATCCGGCCGGACGACTGGCCGGCCCGCTGCCCCAGGGGGTCACCGGGACGCCCGGGCTCGACGGCGTGCTCTGGATCAAGGCACCCGGTGAGTCCGACGGTTCCTGCCGCAGTGGCGAACCGTCATCCGGGGCCTGGTACGCCTCCTGGGCCACCACCTTCGCCAAGAACTCCCTCAGCGCCTCCGGTCAGAACTTCTGACCGGACCCGCGGGGCGGATCGGTGGGCGGCTAGCCTCGCCGACGTGAGCAGCGCATTCGATGACGACCCGATCCTGGTCGAGGTCACCCGTGGCGACCTGGTCGAGAGCGTCCACCGGGCGCGGATCGCGATCACCGACCCGGACGGCAGCCTGGCCGCCTCGGTCGGCGAGCCGTTCGCCCCGATCTACGCCCGGTCGTCGCTGAAGCCGCTGCAGGCGATCGGGATGGTGCGCGCGGGGCTCGACTTCACCGACGAGCAACTGGCGCTGAGTTGCGCCTCCCATTCCGGCGAGGCCTTCCAGATCGAGACCGTCCGGGCGATGCTGGCCGCCTCCGGGTTGACTGAGGACGATCTGCAGACGCCGCCGGACTACCCGATCGACGAGGTGGCCAAGGCCGAGTGGATCGCCGCCGGCCACCCCAGGGCCTCGGTGGCGATGAACTGCTCGGGCAAGCACGCGGCGATGCTGCGGACGGCGGTGCTGGCCGGTGCGCCGACGCAGAGCTACCGCTCGCCCGACCACCCGGTGCAGCAGGCGATCGTGGAGACCATCGACGACCTGACCGGGCAGCAGGCGGCCGGTCTGACCACCGACGGCTGCGGCGCGCCGCTGTGGTCCTTCGAGCTGTACGGGTTGGCCCGCGCCTTCGGCCGGATCGCCGGTGCCGGCGCCGCTGCTGCCGACAGCCCGGAGGCCAGGGTCGCGACCGCGATCCGGCAGCATCCGGAGTACGTCTCCGGCACCCGCCGGGACGAGTACGAGCTGCACCGGGCGGTGCCCGGACTGATCTGCAAGGCCGGTGCCGAGGCCGTCCACGCCGCCGGTCTGAGCGACGGCCGCGGGATCGCGATCAAGATCGCCGACGGCGGGGCCCGGGCCCGGACGGGGCTGATGGCCGCGGTGCTGACCGCGCTCGGGTTCGAGCACGAGACCCTGCAGGCCCAGCAGCATCTGCCCACTCTGGGCCACGGCGAGCCGGTGGGGGAGATCCGGGTGGTGCCGGACCTGGCCGCCCGGCTCGGCCTCTGATCGGCTCCCAGGCCCGGTGCAGGCCCTTCCCGACGCATCTCGGCGTACACCGTATTACTCCGAGGGGCCGAGCTGGCCTAGGCTTGACCATCGTGACCTCGGCCGATGACTTCGACCTCTCCCGCTACCGTGCGGTGCTGTTCGACCTGGACGGCGTCCTGACGCCGACCGCCGAGGTCCACATGCGCGCCTGGCAACAGTTGTTCACCGGCTATCTCGCCGACCACGCCGACGCCTACCCCGACGCGGCGGGCTACGCCGAGAGCGACTACTTCGACTACATCGACGGCAAACCGCGCTACGAGGGCGTCGCCTCGTTCCTGGCCTCGCGCGGCATCGAGTTGCCCGCCGGCGACCCGTCCGATCCGCCGACGGCCGAGACGGTCTGCGGGCTGGGAAACCGGAAGAACGACGCGTTCGCGGCCGTGCTGGCCGACGAGGGGGTCGCCCCCTACCCGGGATCGGTCGCCTTCCTGGACCGGGTGGCGGCGGCCGGGCTGGCCGTCGCCGTGGTCTCCAGCTCCCGGAACGCGCCGGCGGTGCTGGCTGCCGCCGGGTTGGACGACCGGTTCGAGGTGGTGGTCGACGGCGAGGTCGCCGCCGCGGAGGGCCTGCCGGGCAAGCCGCAGCCGGACACCTTCTGGACCGCCGCCGAGCGGGTCGGGGCGAGCCGGCAGGACTCGATCGTGGTCGAGGACGCGATCTCCGGGGTGGCCGCAGGCCGGGCCGGCGACTTCGGTCTGGTGATCGGCGTCGACCGCGGCGTCGGGGCCGACCGGCTCCGACAGGCCGGTGCGGATCTGGTCGTGGCCGACCTGGGGAGCTGGTCCGATGAGTGACGACCTGGCCGCCCAGTTCGCCGGCGAGATGTTCCACCCGATGCCGATGGACGACGGGCTGCGGCAGAACGGGATGGGGGAGGGGCTGAGCCAGGACTCGGCCCCGGGACTGAGCATCGGCGCGATGCCCGGGCTGGAGTCGCCCGGAGGCGGCCCGGACACACCGCCGCCGGTGCACGACCATCTCGACCGGGCCCGGTTCCCGGTGGACGAATGGAAGCTCAGCGAGCGGATCTACAGTTCGGCCGACCTCGGCGTCACCGAGACCATGTTCGCCGTCGGCAACGGCTATCTGGGCCTGCGCGGCAACGTCGAGGAGGGCCGCGACGCCCACACCCACGGCACCTTCATCAACGGCTTCCACGAGACCTGGCCGATCCGGCACGCCGAGGAGGCCTTCGGCTTCGCCCGGGTCGGGCAGACCATCGTCAACGCCCCGGACACCAAGACGATCAAGCTCTACGTCGACGACGAGCCGCTGCTGTTGGCGGTGGCCGATCTGGAGCACTACGACCGATCGGTCGACTTCGCCGACGGCGTCCTCACCCGCGAACTGATCTGGCGCACCCCGGCCAACAAGCGGGTCAGGATCAGGTCCAGCCGGATGGTCTCCTTCGCCCAGCGGCACCTGGCGGTGATGACGATCGAGATCACCATGCTCGACTGGGAGGCCCCGGTCGTCGTCTCCTCCCAGATCCTCAACCGCCAGGACGGCCGGGACGAGTACCACGTCAAGGACCACGCGATGGGGGCCGGGGTCGACCCGCGCAAGGCCGAGACCTTCGAGGAGCGGGTGCTGCAGCCGCAGTCGCACTGGGCCGGCGGGGGCCGGATGATCCTGGGTTACCGGACCACCAACTCGCAGATGACGCTGGCCGTCGGGGTCGATCACTCGATCGAGACCGAGAACGCCTACGACGAGTTGAGCACGGTCGAGGAGGATCTCGGCAAGATGGTCTACCGGGTGCAGGCCAAGCCCGGGGTGCCGATCACCGTCACCAAGGTCGCGGCCTACCACACCTCCCGCGGGGTGCCGACCCGCGAACTGGTGGACCGGTGCCGGCGCACCCTGGACCGGGTCGGCGAGCAGGGCATCCAGCGCCAGTACGACGACCAGCGCGAGTGGCTGGACGCCTACTGGTTGCGCTCCGACGTCGAGGTGCCGGGCCATCCGGCGTTGCAGCAGGCGATCCGCTGGAACCTGTTCCAGCTGGCCCAGGCCTCGGCCCGGGCCGAACAGTCCGGCGTCCCGGCCAAGGGGGTCACCGGCTCCGGCTACGGCGGGCACTACTTCTGGGACACCGAGATCTACGTCGTCCCGTTCCTGACCTACACCTCGCCCTGGATGGCCCGCAGTGCGATGCGGTTCCGCTACAACCTGCTGGAGGCCGCGCGTCGGCGGGCCGAGGATCTCACCTCCCGTGGGGCGCTGTTCCCGTGGCGGACGATCAACGGCCACGAGGCCAGTGCCTACTACGCCGCCGGGACAGCGCAGTACCACATCGACGCCGACATCGCCTTCGCCCTCTGCAAGTACGTGGCGGCCAGCGGTGACGACGAGTTCATGTGGCGCGAGGGCGTCGACATCCTGGTCCAGACGGCCCGGATGTGGGCCGACCTGGGCTTCTGGCGCGAGGACGGCGACGCCCGGTTCCACATCCACGGGGTGACCGGGCCGGACGAGTACACCACCGTGGTCAACGACAACCTGTTCACCAACGTGATGGCCCGGTTCAACCTGCAGGCCGCAGCCCGGGTCGTCCGGACGATGGCGGCCGAGCAGCCCGAGGCCTACGCCCGGTTGGTCGACCGGCTCGACCTGCACGTCGACGAGGTGGAGGAGTGGGCCTCGGCCGCCGAGCTGATGACCATCCCCTACGACGAGACCACCGGGATCCATCCGCAGGATTCGCACTTCCTGGAGCGCGAGGTCTGGGATCTGGCCCACACCCCGGCCGACCGGCGGCCGCTGCTGCTCTACTACCACCCGCTGGTGATCTACCGGTTCCAGGTGGTCAAGCAGGCCGACGTGGTGCTGGCCCTGTTCCTGCAGGGCGATCACTTCACGCTGGAGGAGAAGAAGGCCGACTTCGACTACTACGACCCGATCACCACCGGTGACTCGACCCTGTCGGGAGTGGTGCAGTCGATCATCGCGGCCGAGGTCGGTTACCACCGGCTGGCGCTGAAGTACTTCGTCTCGGCGCTCTTCGTCGATCTGGCCGATCTGCACCACAACGCCTCCGACGGCGTCCACGTCGCCTCCACCGGGGGGATCTGGACCTCGCTGGTCTTCGGCTTCGGCGGGATGCGCGACCACAACGGCGAGATCAGCTTCGACCCGCGGCTGCCGGACGGCTGGGAGACGGTTGATCTTCCGGTTCACCGTCCGCGGCAACCGGGCCCGGGTCGAGCTGAGTCACCGGGCGATCACGTTCACCCTGGAGGACGGCGAGCCGTTCGCGGTCTCCGTCCGGGGCGCCGCGGTGAAGATCTCCACGACCGGGACCAGCGTCGACCTGGACGGGATGGGCCCGCGGATCAACGCCGAGGTGGCCTTCTCGCGCACCGGCCGGCGCGAGGACGGCAGCCTGATCACCGCCTCGGTGCCGCATTCGGGCCGGGCCCTCGGCTAGCCGATCGCCCGGGCCGACGGGAACCGGGCCGACGGGTGACCGGGCCGGACGGGGGAGGGTCTCGTGATCATCACCGGGCACCGGGGAGCCCGGGCCGAGGCGCCGGAGAACACGCTGGACGGGTTCGCCCACGCGCTCTCGATCGGGTTGGCCTCGGTCGAGTTCGACGTCCGGCTGACCGCGGACGAACAGCTGGTGGTGATCCACGATCCGAGCGTGGACCGGACGACCGACGGCTCCGGGTCGGTGGCTGAGCTGCCGGCCGCCGCCCTGGCCGAGCTGGACGCGGCGGCCCGGTTCGGCGGTTGGCCGCGCCGGTGCGGCATCCCGAGCCTGGCCGAGGTGCTGGCCGCGACGGCCGGGTTCGAGCAGTTCGAACTGGAGCTCAAGTGGGATCAGGTCGGCCGGACGGAACGGGTGGTCGAGCTGACGGTGGCCGAGCTGGCCCGTCACGGACGCAGCGAGGCCGCGGTGCTGACCAGCTTCCGTCCCGGGGCCCTGGCGATCGTCGCGAGGATCGCGCCGCAGCTGCGACGAGGGCTGATCGGCGACTGGTCCGATCCGGTGATGCTCCGGCGGGCCCTCGACCTCGGTGTCGATCGCGCCTGCGTGCAGCTGAGCACCGCCGACGCGGCCGTCTGCGACACGGCGAGAACGGCCGGGCTGGAGCTGATCGGCTGGCCCTGCGAGAACGCCGCGGACCTCCGACAAAGCCTCGATCTGTCGCTGGCCGGGATCACCACCGACCGGCCGAGCCGCGCGTCGACCGGCTTCCGGTGACGTCCGACCCGCGCGGCGAATCCCGAGTCTGCTAACTCCGGGCTTGAATCTGCTTGCAATTGCAAGCACGATGGAGTCATGGCACGGATCAAGGCCCCGATCCTGGGGGAGCAGCTGAACACCGTCGGTGAGTTCATCGCCGCGCAGCGGCGCTCCGCCCAGCTGTCGTTGCGGCAACTGGCCGAGCAGGCCGGGGTCTCCAACCCCTACCTGAGCCAGATCGAACGCGGGTTGCGCCGCCCGTCGGCCGAAGTGCTGCAACAGTTGTCCAAGGCGCTGCGGATCTCGGCCGAGACGCTCTACGTCCGGGCCGGGATGCTCGATCCGCGCGACCACTCCGCGACCACGGTCGAGATGGCCGTGCTGGCCGACCCCGCGATCAGTGAACGCCAGCGACGGGTGCTGATCGACGTCTACACCTCCTTCGTCGCCGAGAACGCCCGGACGACCGCCGACGGGACTGCAGCCTCGTCCGCGCCGGCGACCGAGCCGGAGGTGAAGGTCGCGCCGCCGAAGCCGACGGCGAAGAAGACCGCGCCGACGAAGACCGCAGCGAAGAAGACCACGCCGACCAGGCCGACCAAGGCGACGGCTGGCCCCACCATCACAAAGACCCAGACCCACCAGGAGTGACCATGCCCCGTACCCGCAAAGAGACCGCAGCCCAGGCACGCAAGTCCGCCCGGGAATCCACCCTGACCCCGTTGTACGCCGTCGCCGGCCTGACCGACGCGCTCGCCGAGGAGGCCCGCAGCCGGCTCAACGGCCGGGTCGCCGAGACCCAGGAGCGGGCCGGGCAGCTCTCGTCCCGCGCCCGGCAGAACGCCGACGACCTGGCCCGGTTCGTGGCCGAGCTGCCGGCCCACCTCAAGGCGCTGCCGCAGACCACCCGTGAGCGGGCCGAACAGTTCTCGGCCCAGGCCAGCAGCTACCGGACCGAGGCCAACAGCCGTTACGAGGCGCTGGCCGGGCGGGGCAAGCGTCGGCTGGACGAGGCGGTCACCCAGGCCCAGTCGTTCTCCGACCGGGTCCAGCAGCGAGGTGAGGACGGTGTCAAGGAGGGCCTGAAGGACGCCGATCCGCTGTTCAAGACCGTGCAGGAGGCGGCCACCCAGCTGCGCAAGAAGGCCACCGGCCGGACGGCGACCGAGACGGTGACCCCCAAGACGGCCCGGACCACCCCGAGTGAGAAGGCGCCGACCCACCCCGCCGCCACGAAGACAACGACCAAGAAGAGCCCTGCGGCCAAGACGACGGCCAAGACGACGGCCAAGACGACGACGGCCAAGACGACGGCGGCGAAGAAGACCGCAGCGAAGAAGGCCCCGGCCAAGAAGACGGCCAGCGCCTGAACAGAACCACGACGGCCCCGGATCCGAGAGGATCCGGGGCCGTTCTGCGATCAGGTCCGGCGATCAGCTGCGGTAGACGACCACCCGGTCGCCGACCCGCATCTGGGAGTAGACGTAGTCCAGCCGGGCCCGGTTACGGATGTTCACGCAGCCGTGGCTCTTGTGGCGGGAGTCGGCGGCGTAGTAGGCGGAGTAGTGCACGGCCTGGCCGCCGCTGAAGAACATCGCGTCCGGCATCGGGGAGTGGTAGATCGTCGAGACCCAGTGCTTGCGCTTGCTCTGGATGTGGAACGTGCCCTCCCGGGTGGCGTACCCGGGACGGCCGAAGGCGGCGCTCAGAGTCGTCTGGATCGTGCCGTTCTTGACGTAGTAGAGCTTGTGCCGGGTCTTGTCGGCACACAGCACCCGACCGTGGACCTTGCAGCGGGCCGGCAGCTTCACCTGGGTGGACGCCGATGCGGCCGGCGCCGCGGCCAGTTCGGCGGCGCCGATCAGGCCGAGCATCATCAGCAGCCCGACCAGCGCTCTGGCGTAGCGCTTGAACAGTGTGGTCGTCATTCGGATCCCCCGGTCATCCTCCGGGCGCACGCCCGGTCGGGAGAATTGTGACCGGTGCCGAGCGGAAAAGGCCGCTGCTTCAGATCACGATTTGCTAACGGCCGGCACGGGACCGGTTGCGCGAACGTTCGCCCGCCGACAGCACCACCTTGCGGATCCGGACCGCGGCCGGGGTGACCTCGACGCACTCGTCCTCGCGGCAGAACTCCAGCGCCTGCTCCATCCCCATGTTCTTCGGCGGGATCAGTCGCTCCAGTTCCTCACCGGTGGAGGAGCGGACGTTGGTCAGCTTCTTCTCCTTGGTGATGTTGACGTCCATGTCGTCGGCGCGTGCGTTCTCGCCGATGATCATGCCCTCGTAGACCTCGGTGGTCGGACCGACGAACAGGGTGCCGCGTTCCTGCAGGTTGAACGAGGCGTAGGAGGTGACCGCGCCGCTCCGGTCCGAGACGAGTGAGCCGGACGGCCGGGTCCGCAGTTCGCCGTGCCAGGGCTCGTAGGTCTCGAAGACGTGGTGCATCAGGCCGGTGCCGCGGGTCTCGGTCAGGAACTCGGTCCGGAAGCCGATCAGGCCGCGGGCCGGCACCAGGTACTCCAGCCGGACCCAGCCGGTGCCGTGGTTGACCATCTGCTCCATCCGGCCGCGACGCATGCCCATCAGCTGGGTGACCACGCCGACGAAGTCCTCGGGGATGTCGACCGTCAGTCGCTCCATCGGCTCGTGCAGCTTGCCGTCGATCTGGCGGGTGACGACCTGCGGCTTGCCGACGGTCAGCTCGAAGCTCTCCCGGCGCATCTGCTCGACCAGGATGGCCAACTGCAGCTCACCTCGACCCTGCACCTCCCAGGTGTCAGGTCGCTCCGTCGCCAGCACCCGGATGCTGACGTTGCCGACCAGTTCGGTGTCGAGCCGGTTCTTGACCAGTCGCGCGGTCAGGTTCTTGCCCGACTTGCCCGACAGCGGTGAGGTGTTGATGCCGATCGTCATCGAGATACTGGGTTCGTCCACGGTGATCAGCGGCAGCGGCTTCGGGTCGGCCGGATCGCTCAGGGTCTCACCGATGGTGATGTTCGGGATTCCGGCGATGGCGACGATGTCGCCCGGCCCGGCCGTCTCGGCGGGCACCCGGTCCAGCGCTTCGGTGATCAACATCTCGCTCAGCTTGATGTTGGAGATGGTGCCGTCGGCCTTGCACCAGGCCACCACCTGGTTGCGCTTCAGCTCACCCTCGATGATCCGGCACAGGGCGAGCCGGCCGAGGTAGGGCGAGGCGTCCAGGTTGGTGACGTGGGCCTGCAGGGTGGCGCCCTCCTCGTAGGTCGGGGCCGGGATGTCGGACAGGATGGTCGCGAACAGCGGCGCCAAGTCCTCCGCGTCGGGCATCTCGCCGTTGCCGGGCTCGGTCATCGAGGCCCGGCCGGCCTTGGCCGAGGCGTAGACGACCGGGAAGTCGAGGACGTCGACCTCGTTGTCGTCCAGCAGATCCAGGAACAGGTCGTAGGTCTCCTCGACGACCTCCTTGATCCGGGCGTCCGGCCGGTCCACCTTGTTCACCACGACCACGATCGGCAGGTTCTTGGCCAGCGCCTTGCGCAGCACGAACCGGGTCTGGGGCAGCGGACCCTCGGAGGCGTCGACCAGCAGCAGGACGCCGTCGACCATCTCCAGCCCGCGCTCGACCTCGCCACCGAAGTCGGCGTGGCCGGGGGTGTCGATGATGTTGATGATGACGTCGGAGCCGTCCGGGGCGTGGTGCAGCACCGCGGTGTTCTTGGCCAGGATCGTGATGCCCTTCTCCCGCTCCAGGTCCATCGAGTCCATCACCCGGTTGTTGACGTCCTGGTTGGCCCGGAACGCGCCGGACTGCCACAGCATCGCGTCCACCAGGGTGGTCTTGCCGTGGTCGACGTGCGCCACGATGGCCACGTTGCGCAGATCGGATCGAATGGGCATGCGGTGAGGACTCCTGGAAAACGGTGATCGGACATGGTGCGGCCGCGACTGCGGGATCGCTCTTGGAGCGTCGCCGAGAAGTGGGCAACCCGATCAACTCTACCGGCGGCGGACCGCGAGGGCGGAATTCACGCCGGACCGGGCCCGGACAGGCGCAGGCGGCCGGAACCCCCCGACTCCGACCGCCTGCACATCTCTCACCGACGGAGACCCCCGAACTCCGTCACCTGGTCCCGTTCCCCCCGGCCTCGGGACCCGCCCGCGTTTCCCCCGAATCCGCCGACACCGAGAACAGTGCCGGGCGAAGCTCAGGATCGGGCCAGCTTCCGCGCTCGGTTCCCCGAAGAGTTGAGAACTAAATTTTCGCGCTGGCTACCGACGTCCCCCGTAGGCTGGATTCACGTCCCCGGACCGGTGACGGGAGCGGGTGAGGGGGACAGGTGGCGGGTAACGACTGGTTCCGTGACTCGTTCCGCAGTGAGTTCGAACGGCAGTCGGCGGCGCTGGGTCGGTTCAACCTCGCCATCTTCGGCAAGACCGGGGTCGGCAAGTCGACACTGGTCAACGCGATCTTCGGCGAGGAGGTGGCGGCCACCGGGATCGGGGAGCCGGTGACCCAGGGCAGCCACATCTACCTGGACAAGGTCGGCCATCTCGGCATCGTCGACACCCAGGGGCTCGAGGTCGGCCAGGACGACAAGCAGATCCTCGCCGACCTGACCAAGGCGATGCAGCAGATGCGCAAGCAGCAGCTGGCCGAGCAGCTGCACGTCGCCTGGTACTGCGTCCGCGGCATGGACCGTCGCTTCGAGGACACCGAGGACGCGTTCGTCCGCAAGCTGGCCGAACTCGGCCTGCAGGTGATCCTGGTGCTGACCCAGGTGCCGATGCGTGAGGGGCAGTTCCACCCGGACGCACTCGAACTGGCCCACCGGATCACCGCCCGGCAGCTGCCGGTCTTCGGCGCTCGTCCGTTCCTCACCTACGCCCGGCCCGACCCGTTCACCGGGCAGCAGAGCTACGGCCTGGAGGGCGTTCTCGATGCCACCTTTCGCTGCGCGCCTGCAGGCCAGCAGGGCGCCCTCACCGTCGCCCAGGAGATCGATCAGGCCCGGAAGGCCAAGGCGGCGCAGGGCTACATAGCGGTGGCCGCCAGCTCCGCGGTGGCCGCTGCCGCCAGCCCGATCCCGTTCTCCGACGCCGCGATGCTGGTGCCGATCCAGCTCGGCATGATGGCCAAGCTCGCCCACCTGTACAAGATCAGGTTCGAACGCGCCGCGCTGATGGGGATCGCGGCCACCACCGCGGCCACCCAGGTCGGGCGGGCCACCTTCACCGGTCTGATCAAGCTGGTGCCCGGTGCCGGGACGGTGCTCGGCGGGGCCATCGGCGCCGGCGTGGCCAGCGCCTACACGGTGGCGATGGGCCAGGCGTGGCTGGTGGTCTGCCAGCGGATGGCCGCCGGCGGCTTCGCCCGGGCCGGCGGGGTGATCGACGACGCCGCGGTCCGCGAGCTTTTCCTCTCCGAGTTCACCAAGCGGCTGGGCACCGTCCGGCGCAGGACCTGACCGCTCCGGAACAGCTCTGACCGCTCCGGAACGGCCCGGTCAGCCCGGGCGGCCGGACCGGACCCGGCGGGCCACCGCTCGTCGGACCCGGCGGACCTGGCCGATCACCTGATCGGTGCCGTGCCGCAGCCGGGCCGAGGGGGAGAGACGCAGTACTCCGGACGACGGCGGTCCGGACGCAGGGGGTTGGTCGGGTGGGGTGTAGCCGGCGGAGACCGCGGCCCGCTGCTGCGGATCGAACAGGTCCGGTGCGTCCGGATCGCCCGGGTAGCCGGTCCGGATGAACTCGCTCACCTGACGTCGCTGGTCGTCGGACTCCAGGTGCTGGTTCATCGCCGCGGCGATCAGCAGCCCGCGGCCGGTGACCCTTCCGGTCGAAACCGTCGTCCCGGTGGCCTTCGACGCGCTCAGCCCGAGCCAGGTCAGCAGCGACCGGGCCGCCGGGCTCGGGTGATCCGCCGTCGGCCGGCCGGCCGGCTGCAGCAGGACCTCGTCGACGCCGGGCAGGGCGCCGATCCGCTCGGCGAGTTCGGCGACGTCGAAGGGGTGGTCGGCCAGGGCGCCACGCCACCGGTCGAAGTCGTCGGCACCTCCGGCCAGGATGTCTGAGCTGTAGGCCAGCTCCACCGCGCGGTCCGGCCGATCGACGACGAGCACCACGGTGGTGCGGGCAGGCCGGAGGACGGCGATCCGCTCGGCCACCGCGGCCGCAGCGGCCGGGAACCATGCTCCGTCGGCGTCCGGCAGCGCCGGCCCGAGCAGTTCGTCGTCGCTGACCAGCACGGTCTGGCGAGCGCCGCGCCCGCCAGCCGTCCGGCGACGTTCGCTGCGGATCTGGTCCCCGGCACCGACGTAGGCGACGCCCTGCCGGCGCAACTGCGGCCGGGCCGTCCGCAGCACGGCGTCGACGGCCGCGTTACCGCAGGCGGGGAGTCCGGCGTGCAGGACGAGGTCGGCCGGTCTCACGAGCGCGCGCAGTCCGGCCGTACCGGCCACCGAACCTGACGCCGAACGATTCGGGTCGGTCGGCCTGGGGACATGCCGGACGGTGCCGCGATCGAAGGAGTTGAGCCGGCCCAGTTCCTCCAGTTCGCCGTCGTAGTGCGCGTCGATCTCGGCGGCCTGCTCGGTGCTGAGCAGAACCGGCCGGGGGTGGTCGAGATTGGAGAAGTTGCGCTGCAGGAACTTTCGCAGCCGGCGGCGCTCCTCGGCCCCCTGCACGAACGGGTTGGCGGCCAGCGCCATCCGCAGCCCCTGCTCGGAGACGCTCTGGTTGTGGCGCTTCGACGGATCGAAGCTGTCGTCGAAGTCGGGGTCCAGCACCCGCATGAACCGTCCGATGTAGCGGCCCTGGCCCTGCTTCAGCGTCGCGAAGTCCACCACCTCGACCTGCTCGGGCCCGAACAGCTCGATCATGGCCGAGACGATCGGACGCCACGACAGCCGGCTCAGATCGATGCCCGCCAGCCACTGGTCGAAAGCCTGCGCCGACCCCTCGTGGACGGCCTGGAGGTAGTAGGACTCCACGAACGAGCTCTGCCGGCGGATGGAGCAGAACACCTTGGTCTCGACCTCGGGCGAGGCCGCGGTGATCGATCGCAGCGCGGTCAGATTGCGCTCGGCCTTCGGATAGAGGCCGGGGGTGGTCGGCGAGAACGGCCGGCCGAGCAGGTTCTCGTACGAACCGAACAGGGCGCGCCGGGTCGGATCGGTGGCGAACGCCCGCAGCCGGGTCCGGAGCAGCTCGGGGTGGTCGACCAGGGCGTTGCCCCAGCTGGCCAGGGCACTCATCTCGTCCCGGACGACGAAGTCGACGCCGTGGCCCCGGTAGGTCTCGGGCTGCTTCTCCAGGTACCGCTGGAGCAGAGAGGTGCCGGTCTTGTGCGCGCCCACGTGGATGCCCTGGACTTTGTCCGGGTTCGTCATTCCCCCACCCCCTCGACCGTTTCTCAGCGCAGGCTAAGCAGTGATTCTGTGAAAGCCGGGTTCGTGGCCGTCCGGGCGTGTCCGGGCGGGGGCAACGGATACAGTCGTCCGTGTCGAAACCGACGGGCCGAGCGGTCGAGGAGCTGGGTGAGATCGTCCGGGTCGCTCTGGCCGAACTGGTCGGATCGAGCGAGCCGCCCGATCCCCGCGGGCCGCCCGGTCTGTCCTGGACGGAGCCTCGGCCGGGTGTGTTCGGCGTCACCGTGCCGGGCAGCCGCAAGCTCAGCACCGAGGTCACCCTCGAGCTCGGCCCCTACGGGCTTGATCTGCGGGCGTTCGTGGCCCGCGCACCGGAGGAGAACCAGGCCGGCGTCTACCGCTGGCTGTTGGAGCGCAACCTCAAGCTCTACGCCATCCGCTTCTGCCTGGACGCACTCGGTGACGTCTACCTGACCGCGAAGCTCGCCGCGGATCTGATCGACGGCGCCGAGATCGACCGGCTGCTGGGTGCCGTGGCCGAGACCGCCGACGCCAGCTTCAACACCATCCTCGAGCTCGGCTTCGCCTCCAGCATCGCCCGGGAATGGGCCTGGCGCCGCTCTCGTGGCGAGTCGACCGCCAACCTGGCCGCCTTCGCCCACCTCGATCCGGGGCCTCCGGGCGACAAGGTGTAAATCGGGTTCCCGTAGACGGGAAGCGAAGTGACAGCTTGTTCCGATCGGGTTGTCCACAGATGTGTCCGACGACCGGTTCCGAGGTGCGGTGAGGGGGTGATAGTCCTCAGGTGATTCCGCGTCAGCAGCCACCGGCCGACCTGCTCCGGCTCGCCGCGCTGCAGGCCGGGGTGCTCAGCACCGAACAGGTGCTCGGGCTCGGAATGACGCGGAAGCCGCTGGATCGGATGCTGGCTGACAGGTTCGGTTGGCAGCGGATGTCGAACGGGCTCTACCTCACCGTGCCGGGCGAGGTCGGCTGGGCGGCTTCGGCCTGGGGTGGGGTGCTGCTCGGCGGCCCCGGCGCCCGGATCGGCGGCTCGGCCGCGACGCACCTGTGGGGTCTGAGCGATCAGCCCGACGAGGTCCTCGTGCTGGTGCCGGACCACCGGCACCGGGTGCCGCGGCAGCCCTGGCGCTTCGTCCGGGAACGACCCGGTCTGCGACGACCGAGCCAGGGCAGTCCGCCCCGGATCGGGATCGAGGACGCGGTGCTGGACCGCTCGGCCGAGCTCGCCGACAGCGCCGTGGTCGACCTGGTGACGACGGCGATCCAGAGCCGCCGGACGACCGCGACCCGGCTCCGGCGCCGGCTGGGGGAACGCGGCCGGCTGCGCCACCGGGAGTTGCTGCTGGCCCTGCTCGCGGACATCGGTGAGGGGGCCGAATCGCCACTGGAGTTGGCCTACCTCCGCGATGTCGAGCGTGCGCACGGGCTGCCGCGCGGAACTCGCCAGCACCGCTCCGGGCGCCACGTCCGCGACATCCTCTACCAGCAGTTCGGGCTGGTGGTCGAGCTCGACGGTCGGCTGGGTCACGAGGGACTCGGCCGCTTCCGGGACATGCGGCGCGACAACGGCGCCCTGCTCCGCGGGGAGATGACCCTGCGCTACGGCTGGGGTGACGTCCGCGGCCGCTGCTGCCCCGTGGCCTGGCAGGTCGGGTCCGTTCTGGCCCGACTGGGCTGGACCGGGACCCCGAACCGGTGTCTGCGTTGCGCGGCCGCGCCGATCGAGGAGTTAGGTGTGGCTTGAGTTCCCGTAGACGGGAACAGATCCCGCACCTTGTCGCGGGATCTCCTCAGTCGCGGGCGTCCAGGGTGGCGGCGACCTCGGCCGGGAAGCCGCCGGTGGCGATCGGGCCCCAGCGGGTCGGGGTGATCCGGATCAGGGACTTGTTCTGCAGCCGCATCGCGTCGCGGTAGTCCTCCCAGTCGGGGTGCTCGCCGGAGATGCAGCGGAAGTAGTCGACCAGGCCGTCGAGCGAATCCGGCATGTGCAACACCTCGGCGTCGCCGTCCACCTGGACCCACGGCCCGCCGAAGTCGTCGGAGAGCACCAGCACCGAGACCGCCGACCGCTTCTCGGCGTTCCGGGTCTTGGCCCGGTCCGGGTAGGTGGAGATGACGATCCGGCCGTCGGGATCGACGCCGCCGCTGACCGGCGAGATCTGCGGCCGGCCGTCGGACCGCTCGGTCGACAGCAGCAGGTTGTGTCGTGGTCGGACGAAGTCGAGCAGCTCGTCCAGCTCGACGGAGGTGTTGGTAGCGACTGATCGGGCCATGACCAGGACTCTACGACCGGCCACTAGCCTGGTCCCATGTCGCAGCTGATCCTGCTCCGCCACGGCGAGAGCGAGTGGAACGCCAAGAACCTGTTCACCGGTTGGGTGGACGTCGACCTGAACGAGAAGGGATCGGAGGAGGCGCAGCGCGGTGGTGAGCTGTTGGCCGAGAACGGGCTGCTGCCGGACGTGCTGCACACCTCGGTGCTGCGGCGAGCCATCCGGACCTCGCAGATCGCCCTGCACGCCTGCGACCGGCACTGGATCCCGGTCCAACGCTCCTGGCGACTGAACGAGCGGCACTACGGGGCGCTGCAGGGCAAGGACAAGGCGGCCACCCTGGCCGAGTTCGGCGAGGAGCAGTTCATGACCTGGCGCCGCTCCTACGACGTGCCGCCGCCGCCCATCGCCGACGACAACGAGTTCGCCAACGTCGACGACCCGCGCTACGCCACGCTGCCCAACGAGGCCCGGCCGCGGACCGAATGTCTCAAGGACGTGCTGGCCCGGGCGTTGCCCTACTGGTACGACCAGATCGTCCCCGATCTGCAGGTCGGCGCGACGGTGCTGGTCGCCGCCCACGGCAACTCGCTCCGGGCCATCGTCAAGCACCTGGACCAGATGAGCGACGAGGCCGTGGTCGGGCTCAACATCCCGACCGGCATCCCGCTGGTCTACGAGCTGGACGACGACCTCCAGCCGAGCTCGGACGGCGGTCGTTACCTCGATCCGGAGGCCGCAGCCGCCTCGATCGAGGCGGTCAAGAACCAGGGCAAGAAGTAGCGCTCGGGTTCAAGGCCCGGGGGCTCAGGGCTGCGGCCAGACCTCGGACTCGGGGAACTGGCCGGTGACCACGTAGATGGTCCGGCGGGCCATCGAGGCCGCATGGTCGGCGATCCGCTCGTAGTAGCGACCGAGCAGGGCCACGTCGACGGCCGCCTCGACGCCGTAGCTCCAGTCGTCGTCCAGGATCACCCGGAACTGGCTCTTGCGGAGCTCGTCCATCTCCTGGTCGCGGTCGTAGAGCTCCTGGGCGCCCTGGATGTTGCGGTCGTTCAGCGTCTGGCCGGCGGTGACCACCATCTTCTCGGCCACGTCGCCCATCCGGGCGAAGTTCGGCCGCAGCGAGGCCGGGACGGCGACCTCGGGGTAGCGCAGCCGGGAGATCTTGGCCACGTGCGCGGCCAGGTCGCCCATCCGTTCCAGCTCGGTCACCATCCGCAGCGTGGCCACCACGGTGCGCAGTTCGCCGGCCACCGGGGCCTGGCGGGCCAGCAGCGAGAAGGCCCGGGCCTCGATGTCGGCCTGGGCCTCGTCGAGCTCGTCGTCACTGCTGATCACCTGCTCGGCGGCCCGGATGTCGGCCTCCAGCAGCGCCGTGGTGGAACACCGGACGGCCGTCGAGACCTTCTGTGACATGTGGACCAGATCGGACATGATGTCGTCCAGTTGCTCGCGATAATTAGCCCGCATCGTGCTTCTCCCCAGCCGCTGATCAGCCTGTTGTCGTCCTCCGGACGGTGCGCGGACAAGTTTAGGGGGCCGTAGGAAGACCGAATTTCGCCGAACGGTGAACGGGTGGTGAACACTCGTCCAACCCTCGTCGGCGGCGCCGCCCCGCCGGTCCGATCGGGACCGCTCCGGTCAGGGGATCGGCTTAGGATCACCGGTGTGAACCCGGTCCTCGTCGCGGTGCTCGCCTTTCTGGTCGGCGCCGTCCTGAGCGCGCTGGTCGTCGGTGTGACGTCGCGCCGCCGGCCCGCCCGGGCCGAGCCGCCGGCCGACGCCGGTCCGTTCGCCGAACCCACCCCGCTGACGGTGCCCGCCGAGGTGAGCGAGGTGCTGGCCGCGGTGGGCTCCTCGACGATCGTGGTCGGACCGCAGGACGAGGTCGTCCAGGCCAGTGCGCCGGCCCGCAGCCTCGGTCTGGTCCGGGGCAGCCGGGTGACCAACGACGAACTGATCGCGCTGGTGCACGACGTCCGCCGCGACCACGAGATCGCCGGCACCGAGCTGCTCCTGGGCGCCAGCGGCGGCCACGCCTGGCTGCTGGCCACGGCGGCCCCGGTCGGGCCGGATCTGATCGTGGTGCTGGCCCAGGACCGAACGGTCGAGCGCCGGGTCGAGGACACCAGGCGCGACTTCGTGGCCAACGTCAGCCACGAGCTGAAGACGCCGATCGGCGCGGTGTCACTGCTGGCCGAAGCGCTCCAGGACGCCTCGGACGATCCGGAGGCGGTCCGCCGGTTCGCCGGCCGGCTCGGGATCGAGGCCCGGCGGCTCAGTCTGCTGGTGGCCCAGATCATCGAGTTGTCCCGGCTGCAGGCCGAGGATCCGCTGCTGGACGCGCGGCCGGTCGGACTGGACGACGTGCTCGCCGCCGCGGTCGATCTGCGCCGGGTGGACGCCGAGGACCGGGCCGTCACCCTGACGGTGGCCGGCGACCCCGGACTGACCGTGCTCGGCAGCGAACGTCAGCTCACCACCGCGCTGGGCAACCTGGTCGAGAACGCGGTGGTCTACTCCGACCCCGGGGCCCGGGTCGTGGTGGCGGCCAACCGCGACGTGGTCGACGGCGACGAGGTGGTCGAGATCACCGTCTCCGACAACGGGATCGGGATCGCCCAGGCCGACCTGGACCGCATCTTCGAACGCTTCTACCGGGTCGACTACGCCCGCAGCCGGGACAACGGCGGCACCGGCCTGGGTCTGTCCATCGTCAAGCACGTGGCGATCGCCCACCGCGGCGAGGTCTCGGTCTGGAGCCAGCCGGGCCGCGGCTCCACCTTCACCATCCGGTTGCCGTTGCAGTCCGCCGGCTCCGGTCCCGCGCCGGACCGGTCGTCGGACACCCGCGCCGAACCTGCCGGAACGACCGCCGAAGAAGAGCCAGCAGGCAGCCGGCGGGGTAGCGGAGCAGCAGCTGGTCGGCGCCACCACCCGAAGAAGCCAGGAGACCTCCTCATGACCCGCGTGCTCGTCGTCGAGGACGAAACGTCCTATCGCGAAGCCGTGTCCTACATGCTGCGCAAGGAGGGGTTCGAGGTCGCCGAGGCGGCCGACGGCACCGAGGGCCTGGCCGAGTACGACCGGGCCGGGGCCGATCTGGTGCTGCTGGACCTGATGATGCCGGGCCTGCCGGGGACGGAGGTCTGCCGCCAGTTGCGGACCCGCGGCAACGTGCCGGTGATCATGCTGACCGCCCGCGACTCCGAGGTGGACAAGGTGGTCGGGCTGGAGCTGGGCGCCGACGACTACGTGACCAAGCCGTTCAGCCACCGCGAACTGGTCGCCCGGATCCGGGCGGTGCTGCGGCGCGGTCAGGACTCCGATCTGCTGCCGGACGTGGTCGAGTCGGGCGGCGTCCGGATGGACGTCGAGCGGCACGAGGTCTCCTTGGACGGTGAGCCGATCCGGCTCGCGCTGAAGGAGTTCGAGCTGCTGGAGATGCTGCTGCGCAACGCCGGCCGGGTGATGACCCGCGGCCAGCTGATCGACCGGATCTGGGGCGCCGACTACGTCGGGGACACCAAGACCCTCGACGTCCACGTCAAGCGGTTGCGGACCAAGCTCGAGGCCGACCCGGCCAACCCGCGCTATCTGGTCACCGTCCGCGGCCTCGGCTACAAGTTCGACGGCTAGCGGCGCGGGGACCCCCGAGCACTCGGGCACGGCTGGTTCGGTGGCCGCGAGCAGGCCAAATAGGGTGGGCCCCGTGACTGGCGACATCACCGTCTTCTCCGGCTCGGCCCATCCGGCGTTCGCCGAGGAGATGTGTCAGATCCTCGGGGTCGAGTTGTCGCCCTCGCGCACCACCAGGTTCAGCAACGACTGCCTGCAGACCCAGCTCCGGGCGAACTGCCGCCAGCGCGACGTCTACGTCGTCCAGCCGCTGGTCCAGCCGGTGCAGGAGAACCTGGTCGAGCTGTGCCTGATGCTGGACGCGGCCCGCGGGGCCTCGGCGGCCCACATCACCGCGGTCATCCCGCACTTCGCCTACGCCCGCTCGGACAAGAAGGACGCACCGAGGATCTCCATCGGGGCCCGACTGGTGGCCGACATGCTGGCCACCGCCGGTGCCACCCGGGTGGTCACCATGGCCATGCACTCACCGCAGGTGCACGGGTTCTTCTCGGTCCCGGTCGACCATCTGAGTGCGGTCAGCGAGCTGGCCCGGCATTTCGCCGACCGGGATCTGAGCAACACCGTGGTGGTCTCACCCGATCTGGGCAACGCCAAGGTCGCCTCCCAGTTCGCCCGGCAGCTCGGCGTGCCGGTCGCGGCCGGGTCGAAGCGCCGGCTGGCCGACGACAAGGTGGTGATCGACAACATCGTCGGTGACGTGGCCGGCCGGGACGTGATCGTGCTGGACGACGAGATCGCCAACGCCGGCACCATCGTGGAGTTGCAGCACAAGCTGGCCGAGATCGGGGTCGGCCGGGTCTCGGTGGTGTGCACCCACGGGCTGTTCACCGGGCCGGCGGTGCAACGGCTGCGCCACGAGAGCGGCATCGAGGAGATCGTCACCACCAACACGGTGCCGTTGGCGCCGGAGAAGCGACTACCGAACCTGGTCACCCGTTCGGTGGCGCCGCTCTTCGCCGAGGCCGTCCGGCGGATTCACTGCGGTGAGTCGGTGAGCAGCCTGTTCGGCGACGAGGTCACCATCGGCTGACCGGTCGGATCGAACCCGGTGGGATCGAACCCGGCCGGATCAGGACGTCGGGGTGGCCGACGGGCTGGGGAGCCGCTGGCGGAGCCGCTGGCGGAAGGCGTCGCACTCGGGATCTGGTCGTACGGCTCGAGGCTGCCGTCGACCACCGGCACCAGGACCTGACGGCTGCCGGCGTTGCGGAAGGTGAGGGTCAGGTTGGCGGTCAGTCCGGGGGCGAGGTCGGCCGAGGTCATGGTGATCCGCTGCTGGTCGGTGATGACCACCAGCTCGCTGTTCGCGACCGTGACCGGACTGGTCACCACGGCGTTCAGGGCGCTGCCCTGGGAGCCGTCGACCTTGATCGCGTTGCCGCTGACCGCGGTCAGTGCGTCCGAGTCTTCGGTGTAGAGGCTGCCGTAGAGGAAACCCTCACCCGCCGCATCGCTGACGATCACCAGGTTGCGGGCCTGCACGGTGCCGGAGACGACCTGCTGGTTGGGGCCCAGGCCGATGTCGACGTTCACGCCGTTGCCGGGGGTGTAGGGCTGCAGCGTCTCGGCGTCGAAGCCGCAGGCCGAGACGGCCAGCAGGGCAACAGCGGACAGGGCCAGCGCGATCCGGCGAGCGGGACGCCGCCCGGACGGGGGACGGAAACTGATCACCGGGTCGACTCCTCATCACCGTGTTGCTCGACGTTCCCCGACGTGTCGATCCTCGGGTTGCACATCGTGCGCCGGGGTCCGGCGCGTCGTGGCACGACCCTATCCACTCCGTCGGCGTTCTCCCAGCAGTGGCTCACCCCGAAGGCTCGACCGGTCCTCGACGTCGACCCGGACAGCACACCAGAACCCAAGCTGTCAAGAGAAAACGGGCCTCGAACGGCCTGGTCAGGCCTCCGCTCGGCCCCTGATCCGACCCTGAGAGCGTGCTAAACTTAAGGTCTGCGAAAGGGGTAGGGAAACAATATGACGTTCACAGTCGGCGAGACGGTGGTTTATCCCAATCACGGGGCGGCCGTCATCGAGGATATCGAAACTCGACAGATCAAAGGCGAAGACAGGCTCTATCTCGTGCTCCGCATCGTCGGCCAGAACGACCTCGTCGTCCGGGTACCGGCCTGCAACCTCGACCTGGTGGGGGTCCGTGACGTCGTCGACGCCGACGGTCTCGAGCGGGTCTTCGGCGTTCTCCGCGCCCCGCACACCGAAGAGCCGACCAACTGGTCCCGCCGGTACAAGGCCAACCTGGAGAAGCTGCATTCGGGCAACGTGATGAAGGTGGCCGAGGTCGTCCGCGATCTGTGGCGTCGCGAGCGCGAGCGTGGCCTCTCCGCCGGTGAGAAGCGGATGCTGGCCAAGGCCCGGCAGATCCTGGTCTCCGAACTCGCTCTGGCCGAGCGGGTCGCAGAAGACAAGGCCGAAGTGTTGCTGGACGAGGTCCTCGCTTCCTGAACACACATCGCAGCATGAACGCGAGCGAACACCCTGGGTCCGATCGGGCCCAGGGTGTTCTGCGTCCCGGTGGGTTCGTGGCGGTCGTGGTGGCGGCAGGCGCCGGCACCCGGCTGGGTGGCGGACCGGCGAAAGCCCTGCGCTTACTCGCCGGCCGGCCGTTGGTCCGGCACGCCGTCGACCTGATGAACGACTGCGGTGCCGACGCGGTGGTCGTGGTCGTCCCGGCCGGGCAGGAGGACGCGTTCGCCGCCGTGCTGCCGCCGGGGACGACCGTGATCCCCGGCGGTCGTGAACGGCAGCAGTCCGTGCTCGCCGGTCTGGCTGCGTTGCCGGACACGACGGCCGCAACGGCCGTGCTGGTGCACGACGCCGCCCGGCCGTTGGTGCCGGCGGCGGTGGTGCGCCGGGTGCTGACCGCGCTCGCGGACGGGGCGGCGGCGGTGATCCCGGTGGTGGCCCTCAGCGACACCGTCCGGCAGGTCTCGACCGACGCGTCCGTGCTGCTCGATCGCACCTCGTTGCGTGCCGTCCAGACCCCGCAGGGATTCGATGCCGAGGTGCTGCTGGCCGCGCACCGACGGTTCGCCGACACCCCGGTCACCGACGACGCCACCCTGTGCGAACTGGCCGGGCACGCCGTCCGGCTGGTCGAGGGCTCGCCGGAGTCGATCAAGGTCACCCATCCGGTCGATCTGGTGGTGGCCGAGTCGCTGCTGGCGGCCCGCGCCGAGCTCACCGGGAGTGCCCGTGCCTGACGTCCGGACCGGGATCGGGGTGGACGTGCACCGGCTGGTGCCCGGCCGTCCGATGGTGGTGGCCGGCGTGCTGTTCCCCGAGGAGACGTCCGGCCCGGAGGGGCACTCGGACGGGGACGTCGCCGCGCACGCCGCCTGCGATGCGCTGCTCGGCGCGGCCGGCCTGGGGGATCTCGGCGCGGTGTTCGGCACCGATCGTCCGGAATGGGCCGGACGCCCCGGGGTCGACTTCCTGGCCGAGACCGCACGGCTGGTCCGGGCCGCCGGGTTCGAGATCGGCAACGTGGCGGTCCAGGTGGTGGGCAACCGTCCCAGGGTGGGCCGCCGCCGGGCCGAGGCCGAGCAACGTCTCGGCGAGGCGGTCGGCGCCCCGGTCTCGGTCAGCGGCACCACCACCGACGGTCTCGGCCTGACCGGCCGGGGCGAGGGGATCGCCGCCATCGCGACCGCGCTGGTGCACCGCTGATCGAGCGAATAACCCCTCGCCACATCGCCTGCTGCCGCGCCAGGATGCAGCCATGCCGGCCGTCGATCTCACCTTCACCGTCCGCGACCTGACCACCGACGACCTCGCGGTCTGCGGCTGGGCCGGGGCGGGCGTCCCGCACGAGCTCGAGCGGGTCGGCCGCGGCGAGGTCGACTATCTCTGCCTCAGCACCCCGGCGGGTGTCCCGGTCGCCACCGGCGGGGTCAACTACACCGAGGCGCCCGGCGCCGGGACGCTCTATCAGCTGCACGTGCACGAACTGCTCCGCAACTGCGGCCTCGGCACCGTGCTGATCGCCGCGGCCGAGCAGCGGATCCGGGCTCGTGGCCTCAGCCGGGCCGAGCTCGGTGTGGACGAGGCGGACCAACGCCCCCGCCCGCTGTACGAACGACTGGGGTACGTGGCGTTCGGCGCCAAGCCCTGCGGTTGGGATCAGCAGCAGCCCGACGGCAGTGTCGGGCGGTACGAGACCACCGCAGTCCTGCTGGCCAAATCGCTCCCACCCCTGGAAGCCCTCGACCCGCTCGGACGGGGCTGACGGTCAGCGGGTCAGGGTGGGGCTGGCGGTGAAGGTGTTGCAGTCGCCGACGTCGGAGGAGCCGAGCCCGACCTTGCCCCAGTAGAGCCGGCTGGCGCTGTGGCCGTGGTCGCCGACGATGGTGGCCTTGCCGGAGAGGGTGTCGTCGCCGATGGCCACGAAGGTCGCCTCGATCGCCGGTACGTCGCTCTGCTCGATGTCGAGGGATGCGGCGGTGGCGCGCAGGAACATGCCGGAGAAGCAGTCGGCCTGGGTCTCCAGATTGCGGCTGTACTGCAGGTCGACGGCGTCGTCGTTGGCGTCCTGGCCGAGGGCCTTGGCCGAGATCAGGATGTTCGTCCGGGCCTGCAGCGCGTGGCCGAACTCGTGCGCCAGCACCAGATCGGGTCCGCGGTCGGCCCGCGTCACCTCGGGGACGCCGGCGGCCAGCTGGTTGCTGAAGTAGACCTGCTGGTCGGCGCCGCAGTAGAAGGCGTTGATGTCGGAGTCGCCGCACTTGGTCTTGATCGTCTTGCCGTAGATCGTCACCGTCGGCCGCACCAGCTCGTAGTCGGCCTTGGTGACCGGGGTGTTCCAGACCCGCATCAGGCAACCCATCAGGGTCTCGAAATGGGACTTCAGCTGGGCGTCACTGGCACTCTCGACGTCGATCACCGGCAACTCGCAGCGGACCGGGATCGGCACGGTCTGGTCGTAGAACGCGTTCTCGGTGACCGCCGTCTTCGCCTCGGAGTACGTCTGCGGCTCGGGCAGCGGCGGCGGGTCGCTGTCCGGCGGCGGCGGGTCGTAGTCGTCGTTCTGGTAGGCGACGTCGGCGTTGTCGCTGCCGCCCACCGCCAGGTTGGTGACCACCAGGCCGGCCAGGGCGACGACCGCGAGCACCACCAGCACGCCCAACACCCGGCGTAGCGGGTTCTTCCGCGGGGCCGGCGGCCGGCCGGGCGTTCCCCTGTACGGCCCACCGGACGGCCCACCGGACGGCCCACCGGACGGCCCACCGGACGGCCCGCCGGAGCCGCCGTTCTGGGGCGCCCAGGCTCCCGGCTGCGGACGGAAGCCGCCGCCGTTCCAGCCCTGGCCGGGCTGGTTCGACCAGGGTCCGGCCGCTCCCGGCCGCGGTCCGAACTGACCGCCGGACTGACCCCACTGCTGGCTCACGGGAGAAACCATAGCTCTCGGCAGGGTTTTCGACCGGTCCTGCCGGGACCCGTGTGTGACAGGATGACGCCGAAGGTGCTCCGGCTACGAAAGGCTCCCCGTGCTCGGTCTGACCAGACGACTGTTCGCCCTGGCCGTAGGCCTGGTGGCGATCCTCGCCGGCGTCGGGTTCGTCCTGGCCGGCCCGTCGGTCGGGACGGCGGCCGCGGACGGTACCGCCAGTTCGGTCACCGTCGCCGCCGGGGTCTCCCTGGACGGCACGGTCAGAGCCCAGGAGACGATCGCCTTCAGCGGCACGGCGCCGGCGACGATCGTCCAGCGGTTCGAGAACCGCGAGAACCTGGTCGGCGATCGGCGTTACGTGCAGACCGTCGGCAACGTCTCGGCCACCTCGGGCGGACAGGATCTGAACGCGACGACCGAGACCGGTTCGCAGTACACCACGGTCACCGTCGACACCCAGGGCGCGAGCGGGTCGGTGGTGCTCAGCTACACCACCACCGGCGCCGTGATCACCACCGATGACGGCACGGCGCTGCACTGGCGGGCGCTGCAGGGCCTGTCGATGACCGTGCAGCAGTTCAGCGCCAGCATCCGGATCCCGGCCCAGCTGAGCTACATCAGCTGCACCGCCGGGCCGCCGAACACCAACACCCCCTGCGACACCGCCGCCGGTGCGTCCGAGAACGCCCAGACCCCCACCTTCACCAACGGCGCCCTCGGCCAGGGCGAGGTGGTCGGCGTCGAGATCGGCTTCCCGGCCGGCTCGGTCCGGGCGAACGAGCAGATCGACCACCGCTGGACCGTCGGCCGGGCCTTCTCGGTCAGTCCGCTGCCGCTGACCATCGCCTTGGTGGTGCTGGTCCTCGGCGGGGTCGGGCTGCTGCTCCTGCACCGTCGCGCCGGGGTCGACCAGAGCGCCTCCGGCCGGATCGCGCGGGCCGGTGAGTTCGCCCCGGTGGGCGAGGGGGCCAGCGAGTTCCGGGTGGTCGGTGACATCCGTCCCGGCCACGTCGGCACCGTGGTGGACGAGCGGGTCGACCCGATCGACGTCACCGCCAGCCTGATCGACCTGGCCGTCCGCGGTCACCTGCTGATCACCGAGCTGCCCCGGGAGAGCGAGTTCGGCCGGACCGACTGGCTGCTCACCCGGCTCGAGGACGGCGTGGACGAGCTGCGCCCCTTCGAGCAGGCGCTGCTGGACGCGGCCGCCCCGGCCGGTGAAGCCGTCCGGGTCTCGGCCGTGGCCGAGCGGGTGCACGGCTCGATCCACCTGGTGCAGGACGCGCTCTACGACGAGGTGGTGGCCAAGGGCTGGTACGAGCGGCGCCCGGACGCGACCCGCGGCCGGTGGACCCGACTGGCCCTGGTCGGGCTGATCTCCGCCGTGGTGGCCACGGTGCTGCTGGCCGCGTTCACCACCTACGCCCTGATCGGTCTGGTGCTGGTGATCCTCGGGCTCGGGGCGATCTTCGTGGCCCAGGAGATGCCGTCCCGGACGGCGACCGGAGCGGCCCTGCTGGCCGGGCTGGGCGCACTGCGCTCGGAGCTGCTGACCCAGCCGACCGACCAGATGCCCCGGGGTGCGGAGCTGCGGGAGCTGTCGGAGGTGCTGCCCTACGCGGTGGTGCTGGGTGGCAGCGACCGCTGGCTGGACGCGATCGTGGCCGCCGACGACCGATCCGTGGCCGACGCCGAGGAGCTGACCTGGTACCACGGGCCGGCGAACTGGCAGCTGCGGAACCTGCCGGAGTCGTTGCGCAACTTCATCACCACCGTCTCCGGCACCCTGTTCAGCCGCTGAGCCCTTCGACTGCTGAGCCGGTGAACCGATGAGGCCGCATCCGGGTCCGGCGGAGCTGGCTAACTGAGCAGCGTGAAACGGCGATGGTTGTTCGGCGATCAGCTCGGTCCGCACTTCCTCGGCGGTGAGGACGGCCGGGGCGGTGATCGCCAGCAGGTGCTGATGATCGAGTCCCGGCGGGTGTTCGAACGCAAGGCGTTCCACCGGCAGAAGGCGCACCTGATCCTGTCGGCGATGCGGCACCGGGCCGCCGAGCTGGGATCGCGCTGCGACTACCGCAAGGTCGACCGCTACCGGGACGCGCTGGATCAGATCGACGAGCCGCTGGAGGTGATCCAGCCGACCTCGTGGAAGGCGCTGAACTTCTGCGACCAACTGGCCACCGAACGCGACCTGGAGCGGCTGCCCGCCCGCGGCTTCGCCACCTCCCGGGCCGACTTCGGTGCCTGGGCGGACGACCGCGGCGGCAAGCGCCTGTTGATGGAGGACTTCTACCGTGGGGCCCGGACCCGGCTGGACGTGCTGGTCGACTCCGACGGTGAGCCCGAGCAGGGGCAGTGGAACTTCGACCACGACAACCGCGAACCACCGCCGAAGTCCGACACCCTCGGCCTGCCGGAGCCGCAGTGGCCGACCGAGGACGAGATCGACGACGAGGTCCGGGCCGACCTGGACGCCTGGGCCGCCGACGGGGTCGAGTTCATCGGCGAGGACGGGCCGCGGCTGTTCGCGGCCACCCGGGCCGAAGCCCTGGCCGCGCTGGAGGATTTCATCACCCACCGGCTGCCCGACTTCGGCCGGTACGAGGACGCCATCCTGAGCGAGGACCGCTGGATGGCCCACTCGATGCTGTCCGCACCGCTCAACCTCGGGTTGCTGGACCCGATGGAGGTGGTCCGGGCGGCCGAGGACGCCTTCCACGAGGGCCACGCGCCGATCGCCGCCGTGGAGGGTTTCGTCCGGCAGCTGATCGGCTGGCGGGACTACATCTGGCATCTCTACTGGTATTTCGGTGAGGACTACCGCAACGACAACCACCTGAACCAGCGCCGCCGGATCCCGGACTGGTTCGCCCGGCTGGACGCGCAGGGCACCGAGGCCGAGTGCGTCCGCAGTGCACTGTCCTCGATCGCCGAGACCGGCTGGACCCACCACATCCCGCGGCTGATGGTGCTCGGCAACTTCGCCCTGCAGCAGGGCTGGAAGCCCCAGCACGTCACCGACTGGTTCCATCGCTCCTTCGTCGACGGTTACGACTGGGTGATGGTGCCGAACGTGATCGGGATGAGCCAGCACGCCGACAACGGCCGGCTGGCCACCAAGCCCTACCTCTCGGGCGGGGCCTACATCGACAAGATGAGCGACCACTGCGGCGACTGCCGCTACGACCCCAAGGTGCGGGTCGGTGAGGACGCGTGTCCGTTCACCGGTGGCTACTGGCTCTTCCTGAACAAGCACCGGGAGCGGTTCGAGAAGAACCAACGGATGGCCCGCGCCGTGCACGGCCTGGACCGGCTCAGCGACCTGGACGAGCTGATCGAGCAGGGGCTGAAGTCCTAGCCGGCGTCCTCACCGCCGTCCTGGGAAGGAGGCCTCAGCGGTCGATGCTGCTCATGTCCGGGTAGCGCTCGCCCCGGACGGCGTCGGCCGGCACCGCGTCGGTCAACTCCTGCAGTTCCTCCTGACTCAGCTCGACGGCGGCGGCGCCCACGTTCTCTTCCAGGTAAGGGATCCGCTTGGTGCCGGGGATGGGAACCACGTCGTCGCCCTGGGCCAGCACCCAGGCCAGGGCCAGCTGTCCGGCGGTCACGCCCTTGCGCTCGGCCATCGCCTTCACGGCGGCGACCAGATCCAGGTTCGCCTGCAGCGCGTCGCCGGTGAAGCGCGGGTTGCGGCGGCGGAAGTCGTCGGGGGCCAGGTCGTCGACCGAGGTGATGGCGCCGGTCAGGAAGCCACGGCCCAGCGGGGAGTAGGGCACCAGGCCGATCCCCAGTTCGCGGACGGTGGGCAGGATCTCGGTCTCCAGATCCCTGGTCCACAAGGAGTACTCGGTCTGCAGTGCGGTGATCGGATGGGTGGCGTGGGCCCGTCGGATGGTGTCGGCCGAGGCCTCACTGAGCCCGAGCCGCCGGACCTTGCCGGCGCTGACCAGTTCGCCCATCGCACCGACGGTCTCCTCGATCGGCGTCTTCGGGTCGACCCGGTGCTGGTAGTAGAGATCGATGTGGTCGAGGCCGAGCCGTTGCAGGCTGGCGTCGCAGGCCCGGCGGACGTACTCCGGGCTGCCGTCGATCCGACGGTCCTTCGGGTCGTCAGGATTGCGGACGTTGCCGAACTTGGTGGCCAGCACGACCTCGTCCCGGCGGCCGGCGATGGCGCGGCCGACCAGTTGCTCGTTGACGAACGGGCCGTACATGTCGGCGGTGTCGAGGAAGCTGACCCCGAGGTCGAGGGCGCGGTGGATCATCGCGATGCTCTGGGCCTCGTCGGTCTCGCCGTAGAACTCGCTCATCCCCATGCAGCCGAGGCCGAGGGCGGACACGTCGAGGGCGGCCGGTCCGGCACCGAGGGTGCGGGTCGGCAGTGGAGTCGTCATGTCCCCACTATGCGGCAGCCGGTGTCCGGCTCGTCGTCGGGCCCGCCGTCCGGCCCGGTGTGTGGGAGGGGGTCACCCGAGCCTGCATTTCACGATTTCGTCCTGTGTGGTCACGTGCGGCCGGAGCTTGCCGTTGCTGTAGCCGGAGACGCCGCCGTGATCCGGGAACGGCACGTTGTAGAGGGTGGAGCCGTCGCGGCACTCGTTGCCGATGGATCGCATCAGCGTCTCGTCGCGCAGGCAGCCCTGGGCCAGCCGCGAACCGTCGGCGGAGGTGTCCTCACAATCGGGCGGGCCCGAGTCGTCGGTACAGCCGACCAGACCGGAGCCGACCGCGCACAGGACCAGCACGGCAGCCAGCATCCGGATCCTGGTTCGCCCGGGCCGGTCCGGGGTGGCCGAGCTGGCTGGGGGCATCAGCAGGGCGACGACGATAACGCTGTCGCGGGTCGAGCACCGGGGATCACCGGCTCGGGCCTGGCTGATCCTTCTCGGCGGCTGGCGCCGGCGCGGAGTCGGTGAAGGTGCGGACCGATACGTCGGCCTCGGCCAGCCGGCGCAGGGCCAACAGCACCGACTCCATCAGCACGGATCCGAGCACGGTATAGCGGACCGCGTCGACCAGCGACTCGGTGGGGGAGTGGGCGATCTCGGCCTCGGCCACCCGGTGCATGGCCTCGGCGTAGCGGTTCAGCACCCCGTCGGGGATCTCGAAGTCCGCCGCCCGGGCCGCGTCCAGCGCGCGGGCCAACTGGGTCAGCGGCCCGGCGTAGCACTCGTCGACGTGCCAACCCCAGCCCTCGAGCAGGGTGCGGGCCTCGGTCAGGTCGACCTCGGGCTGGTCGGGGGTCAGCAGCTCCTGGGTCCGGCCGAACAACTCCAGGATGTCGCTCGGCGGACGGTCGATCAGCGCCAGCAATCCTCGGGTGGCCTGCACCGACAGGTCGGCGCCGCCGATCAGGGCCCGGATCAGCCGAAGCCGCTCCAGATGGGCGTCGTCGTACTGGGCCTGGGTGGCCGAGGTCAACCGGCCGGCCGGCAGCAGACCCTCGCGGAGATAGAACTTGATGCTCGGCACCGGCACGTCGCTGCGCCGGGACAATTCGGAGATCCGCACCCGTTGACATTAGCATCCAGCACTATCCATAATTGGATACGGGAAGTACCCAATCGAGGGAGTGGTGGAGATGCCGGCCGACCGACAGCGGATGACGCACGAGCACGACGGGGAACTGGTGGTGTTCCTGATCGGGATGAAGATCCGCCAGCCCTGGCGACCGGATCTGTGGTTCCCGGTGTTCCAGGCGATGCCGAAGATGCTGAGGGAGCTGGCCGCCGATCCGGAGAGCGGGATACTCGGCTACCGACTGGTGATGGATCCGCGCGGGCCGTGGGTGGTGCAGTACTGGAGCTCGGTGGACAAGCTCTACGACTACGCCTCCGACCCCGACGCCGGGCACCGGCCGGCCTGGAGCCGCTACAACGCGATGGCCCGCAAGAACGCCGGTGCCGTCGGGGTCTGGCACGAGACCTTCACGGTCGACAAGGCCGAGTCGATGTACATCGGGATGCCGACCGAGGGCCTGGCCAGGGCCACCCGTTCGATCCCGGTCACCCGTCGCCTGGACCGCGCCCGCGACCGCCTCGCCCGCTGACGGGGTCGTGCCGCCGACAAGGTGTGGTTTGAGTTCCCGTAGACGGGAAGCGAAACCACACCTTGTCGCTGGCTTCGGCGCCGCGGCGGCTCAGACCTCCAGGCCGGGGTAGAGCGGGTTGGCCTCCAGCAGCTCGGCGGCAGCCGCTCTGGTCTGCTCGGCCAGCCCGTCGGCCAGGGAGTACTTGGCCTTGCCCGGGGCGCCGGAGGCGGTGGTGGTCGGCGTGGTGCCCTTCAGCACCCCGACGATCAGCTCGGCCACCCGGTCGAACTCGGCCGGGCCGAAGCCGCGGGTGGTCAGCGCCGGGGTGCCGATCCGGACGCCGGAGGTGTACCAGGCCCCGTTCGGGTCGTCCGGCACGGAGTTGCGGTTGGTGACGATGCCGGCGTCCAGCAACGCCGACTCGGCCTGCCGGCCGGTCAGGCCGAAGCCGGAGACGTCGAGCAGCACCAGGTGGTTGTCGGTGCCGCCGGTGACCAGCTTGACGTCCCGGCTGAGCAGCCCGTCGGCCAGCGCGTGGGCGTTGTCGGCGACGTTCTGGGCGTAGGTCTGGAAGGCGGGCTGGCGGGCCTCGGCCAGGGCCACCGCCTTGGCCGCCATCACGTGCGACAACGGGCCGCCGAGCACCATCGGGCAGCCGCGGTCGACGTCGGCGGCGTACTCCTCGGTGGCCAGCACCAGGCCACCGCGGGGGCCGCGGAGCGACTTGTGGGTGGTGGTGGTGACGACGTGGGCGTGCGGCACCGGATCCTCGTTGCCGGTGAACACCTTGCCGGCGACCAGACCGGCGAAGTGGGCCATGTCGACCATGAACGTGGCGCCGATCTCGTCGGCGATCTCGCGCATCCTGGCGAAGTCGACCCGGCGCGGATAGGCCGAATAACCGGCGATCAGGATCAGCGGCTTGAACTCCTGCGCGGTCCGGCGGACCTGGTCGTAGTCGAGCAGCTGGGTCTCGGGGTCGGTGCCGTAGGAGCGTTGGTGGAACATCTTGCCCGAGATGTTCGGGCGGAAGCCGTGGGTCAGGTGACCGCCGGCGTCCAGGCTCATCCCGAGCATCCGCTGCTCGCCGAACTTCTTCCGCAGCACCTCCCAGTGGTCCTCGGAGAGGTCGTTCACGTTCCGCACGCCGCGCTCGGCCAGCTCGGGCTGTTCGATCCGGTGGGCCAGGATCGACCAGAAGGCGACCAGGTTGGCGTCGATGCCCGAGTGCGGCTGGGCGTAGGCGTACTGCGCCCCGAACAGCTCCCGGGCGTGCTCGGCGGCCAGCGACTCGACCGTGTCGACGTTCTGGCAGCCGGCGTAGAAGCGGTGCCCGACCGTGCCCTCGGCGTACTTGTCGGAGAACCAGCTGCCCATCGTCAGCAGCACCGCCGGCGAGGCGTAGTTCTCCGAGGCGATCAGCTTCAGCGACGAACGCTGGTCGGCCAGCTCGGCCCGGGTCGCGGCGGCGATCCGCGGTTCCACCGACTCGATCACGCTGAACGCGGCGCGGTAGGCCTCGGAGGCCGTGGTCGCCGGGTCGGCGGCGGTGGTGATGCCGCCCGCGCCGGCTCGGCCGGACACGGTGGTGGTGGGATTCTCGGTCAGGGTCACGACTCGCTCCTGGGCTCTCGACTGGACCCTCGACGGGCCGCCACCAACCCTAACGGCTCTCGCCGGCCGACCCGACGAGACGACGTGGGCCGGACCCGGCGTCCCCGGCGTGCAGGTCGACGCCCTTGGTCTCGGGCAGGGTCAGCACGGTCGCGGCCGAGATCACCAGCAACACGATGGCGTAGACCGGGAACACCGTGCGGGAGTCGAACTCGGCCGAGAGGTAGGTCTGCAGATAGGGCGCGGTGCCGCCGAAGGCCGCGATGGCGATCGAGTACGGCAGTCCGAAGCCGGCCGCCCGGACGTGGGTCGGGAACATCTCGGCCCAGACCGCCGGCCCGACCGCGGAGAACGCCGAGATCACGGCCAGCACGATCGACATCGACACCGCCAGTTGCCAGGCCGAGTCCTGCAGCAGGGCGTTCATCGGCAACGCCAGCGCGGCCCCACCGAGCAGGGCGAGCAGCATCATCGGCTTCCGGCCGACCTTGTCGCTGAGCCGGCCCCAGATCGGCAGGAAGATCAGGAACACCAGGTTGCCGAGCAATCCCGCCCGCAGCGCCGCCCCGGAGTCGATGCCCAGCCCGGTCTGGGCGTAGGCGGGGGCGTTGATCGCCCAGGTGTAGTAGATGACCGTCCCGCCGGCGGTCATCCCGATCACCTGCAGCGCCTGCTTCCAGTGCCGGGCGATCGAGACGATCACCAGCTCCTTGGGCTGTCCGGACTGCTGATCGGCCTTCGCTCCGCCCTCGCCGGCCCGCTCCGCAGCGAACACCTCGGTCTCGGCCAGGCCGCGGCGCAGATAGAGGGCATAGAGACCGAGCACGGCGCCGAGGCCGAACGGGATCCGCCAGCCCCAGTCGTTCAGCTGGTCGCCGGTCAGCACCAACGCCAGCACCGCACCGAGGGCCAACCCGACCATGTTGCCGACCGTGCCGGAGAAGTAGATCCAGCTCGACCAGAGTCCGCGCCGCTCCGGCGGGGCCTGTTCGACCAGGTAGGTCTGCGCCGCCGGCAGCTCACCGCCGTGGGCCAGGCCCTGCATCAGGCGCGCGATCACCAGCAGCGCCGACGCCCCGACGCCGATGGTGGCGTAACCGGGGGCGAGGGCGATGATCGCGCCGCCGAGCGAGGCCACCAGCACCGACAGCATCAGGCCGGTCTTGCGGCCCCAGCGATCCGAGATCCAGCCCAGCAGCAGACCGCCGAACGGCCGGGCCACGAAGCCGACGGCGAAGACGGCCAGCGTGCTCAGCACCGCCGAGGTCGGGTCCGCCGGGTTGAAGTGGTGGGTCGCGATGAACTTGGCGTACGCGGCGTAGATGCCCCAGTCGTACCACTCCAGTGCGTTGCCGATGCCGGTGGCGACGAACATCTTCCGCAGTGATCCGGCGCTGGGGGCAGCGCCCGGGACGACCTCCGTCGCGGCGCTCATCCGGCCAGCTCGCTCAACTGGCGGTCGGCCCAGGTCGCGTACAGCGCGGCGCCGTCGGCCAGCACCGCGTCGTCGAAGGTGGCCCGCGGTGAGTGGTTGTAGTCGCTCGTCTGCGGGTCGAGTTCCGGCGGCACCGCCGACAGCCCGACGAAGGTGCCCGGCACCTCGTTCAGCACGTAGGAGAAGTCCTCGGAGCCGGTCAGCGGGTCGGCCATGGTCTGCCGGCGGCCGTCGTCGAAGGTCTCCTCGATCAGGTCCTCGGTCCAGGCGGTGACGTCGGCGTCGTTGCTGGTCACCGGGTAGCCCACCTGGTAGTCCACCTCGGCCTCCATCCGGTGCGCCTCGGCGATCGACCTGGCCAGGCTGGGCAGCCGGTCGATCAGCTTCTCGTGGGTCTCGGCGGAGAAGCTGCGGACGGTGGCCCACAGCTCGGCGTCGTCGGGGATCACGTTCGGCGCGCTGCCCGCCCGCAGATAGCCGACGGTGATGATGACCGGGTCGAAGACGTTGAAGAACCGGGTCGCCGCGGCCTGCAGGGCGGTGACGATCTCGGCCAGCACCGGCACCGGGTCCTTGGCCCGGTAGGGGGCCGAGCCGTGTCCGCCGCGGCCGTGGACGGTGATCCGCAGGTCGTCGGAGGCGGCCAGCATCGGCCCGCGCCGGGTCATCAGCGTCGGCTGCGGCGCCATCGCGGAGAAGACGTGCATCCCGTAGGCGGCCGAGACCCGCGGGCCGGCCGCGTCCAGCACGCCTTCCTCGATCATGTAGCGGGCGCCGTGGTAGCCCTCCTCGCCGGGCTGGAACATGAACACCACGTCGCCGGCCAGCGAGGCTTTCGCATCGGCCAGCATCCGGGCCGCACCGACCAGCATCGCGGTGTGCAGATCGTGCCCGCAGGCGTGCATGGCCTGGTCGACCCGGGAGGTGAAGTCGACGCCGGTCTGCTCCTGCACCGGCAGCGCGTCCATGTCGGCCCGCAACAGGACGGCCTTGGCCTGCCGGTCCGTCGAGGTGTCGGCCGAGCTGTGCGGAGCACCGCCTCGCAGTACCGCGGTGACCGAGCTGGTCGACTGACCGGTGCTGATCTCCAGACCGAGCCCGTCCAGCGCATTCAGCACGCGTTCCTGGGTGCGTGGCAACTGCAGCCCGATCTCCGGGTCGCGGTGCATGTCGCGTCGGAACGCGATCAGCTCGTCGGCGATCGAGGCTGCGGTCCGGCGGTAGCTCATGGCCCGACCCTACGGACAGCCGGGCCGGCCGGTCCAGACCCCGGACGGAGCGTGACCGGGGCCGACGGCTGCCGGACCGGGCTCAGGCCGGGATCCGGCAGAACTCAGCCGGTCGGAGCCGAACGCTGTCTGCTCAGCTCGTACAGGGCGATCCCGGTGGCCACGCCGGCGTTCAGTGACTCCACCGAGTTGCTGATCGGGATCGCGGCGAGCACGTCACACGCCTCGCGGACCAATCGGGACAGCCCGTCACCCTCGCTGCCCACCACCAGCACCAGCGGCTCGCCGGCCTGGGGCAGGTCGGCGACCTGGGCCTCGGCCTCACCGTCCAGGCCGACCAGCGCGAAGCCGGCGTCGGCGAAGGCCCGCAGGCTGCGGTTCAGGTTGGTGGCCCGGGCGATCGGCAACCGGGCCGCCGCGCCGGCCGACGTCTTCCAGGCCGAGGCCGTCATCCCGGCCGAGCGCCGCTCGGGGATCAGCACACCGACCGCCCCGAAGGCCGCGGCCGAGCGGACGATGGCGCCGAGGTTGCGCGGGTCGGTGATCGAGTCCAGCGCCACCACCAAGGGGGTGGTCTCGCTGTCCAGGGCCAGGTTCAACAGATCCTCGGGATGGGCGTAGCCGAAGGAGGGCAACTGCAGGGCGACGCCCTGGTGCACCGCGCCGCCGGTCATCTTGTCCAGGTCGGCCCGGGTGGTCTGCAGCATCGACTGGCCGCGGTCGGCGGTGATCTTGAAGATCTCGCGCAGCCGGTCGTCGCGTTCGGCGCCCTCGGCCACGAAGGCGGCCTGGACCGGGATCCCGGCCTGCAACGCTTCCAGGACAGGGTTTCGCCCGGCCACCCATTCGGGGCCCGAGCCCGGTTTGCCGGTCCGGTTGGATCCGGAATGGCGGTCCCGGCCGGGGCCCGAGGTGGGGCGGCCACGCTGTGCGGCAGCCGCCTTTCGCTTGTGGGCCACGTGATACGGGCGGTCCTCGGCCTTCGGGGTCGGCCCTTTGCCTTCGAGTCCGCGCCGGACCCGACCGCCGGAACCGGCCGTCCTGCCCTGGGCTCCGCTGCCCTTGCCGCTGCGCCGGACGGCACCCTTGCGCTGGCTGTTTCCTGGCATGATCAACTCACTTCTGCGGTGCTGGACTGGGTTCTGGACTGGATGCTGGTCGTACTTCCGGATTCGCCGCCGGATCCGTTGCCTGGTTGAGCTCGGGTCAGACTCCACTTCGGCCCGGCGGGGGTGTCGGCGATCTCGACCCCGAGGGTGCTGAGGGAGTCCCGGATGGCGTCGGCGGCGGCGTAGTCCTTACGGGCGCGGGCATCCCCACGCTGCTTGAGCAACTCCGCGACCAGGCCGTCGGTGACGTCGGTCAGGGCTGTGTCGTCGCCGGGGCCCCAGATCGGGTCGGCGGCGCCGAGACCGAGGACGTCCAACGCGCCGGTGACGGCGGCCAGCCGCGGGACGACCTCGTCGACCCGGCCGGTCTCGATCGCCGCATTCCCTTCCCGGACAGCGATGTAGACCGATCCCAGTGCGGCCGGGGTGCCCAGGTCGTCGTTCATCGCGGTGGCGAAGTCGGCGCCGATCTCGGGCCGCACCGGGCCGGTCAGCTCGGTGGCCCGGGTGACGAAGTTGTCGATCCGGGCCAGCGCCGTGCTCGCCTCGACCAACGAGGTGTCGGAGAACTCGATCACCGAGCGGTAGTGCGCGGCGAGCAGATAGAACCGGACGGCCCGCGGGGAGTAGGAGCGGGTCACCTCCGAGACGAGCGCACCGTTGCCCAGGGACTTGCTCATCTTCTCCCCGGCCATGGTGACGAAGGCGTTGTGCATCCAGGTCCGGGCGAACCGTTGCCCGGCCGCGGTCGACTGGGCCAACTCGTTCTCGTGGTGCGGAAAGCGTAGATCGAGCCCGCCGCCGTGGATGTCGAACTCGTCGCCGAGATATTTCCCGGCCATCGCCGAGCACTCCAGATGCCAGCCCGGACGTCCTCGTCCCCACGGCGTCGGCCAGGAGGCGGTCCGCGGCTCGTCTCGTTTGTGTCCCTTCCACAGGGCGAAATCGCGTGGGTCCCGCTTGCCGCGGGGATCGGCGTCGGCCGCCGGCTCCATGTCCTCGATCCGCTGGTGGGAGAGCAGGCCGTAATCGGGCCAGGACCGCACGTCGAAGTAGACGTCGCCGGAGCCGTCGGTGGCCGGGTAGGCGTGCCCGCGTTCGATCAGGGTCTCGATCAGCTCGACCATCTCCGGGATGTGCCCGGTCGCCCGCGGTTCGTAGGTCGGCGGTTCGCAGCCGAGGGCGGCGTAGGCGTCGTGCAGTTCTCGTTCGTAGCGGTAGGCGTGGGCCCACCACGGCACCCCGGCCTCGGCCGATTTGGCCAGGATCTTGTCGTCGATGTCGGTGACGTTGGCGATCACGGTGACCCGGTAGCCGAGTTCGCGCAGCCAGCGCCGCAGCACGTCGAAGACGACTTCCTTGCGGAGGTGGCCCAGGTGCGGCGAGGACTGGACGGTCAGGCCGCAGTGGTAGATCGAGACCTCGCCGGGCACGACCGGGTCGAGGTCGCGCACCTGCTGGCTGGCGGAGTCGTAGAGCCGGAACGTCACCGGTGCAGCGTACCGACGCCGGCGCCGGTTTCCGGATTGTTCAGGTCGTGATCAGCTGCTGAGCAGGCTGCGCATCACCCGCAGGCCCTCGCGCAGTGCGGTGCGGTCCTTGGCCGCCAGGGCGCCGAGGTGCGGGGCGAGGGCCGTCCCGATCGAGTCGCGCAGGGCGACGAGTTCGTCCCGTCCGGCCGGGGTCAGCGAGATCAACGAGACCCGGCCGTCGTTGGGGTCGTCCTCGCGTTGCACCAGCCCGGCCGCCTCGAGCCGCTGGATGTGGTTGGTGATGGTCGGTTGCGAACTGCGTTCGGCCGCGGCGAGATCGCTGATCTTGAGCTGGCCGGCGTCGTTGAGCCGGGCCATCACCCGGGCCGAGGCGACGCTGACCCGGCCTGAATCCGAAGGAGCCCAGCGCACCACCCGCGCCGCGGTCGAGATCAGGTCTTCACCCAGTTCGTGCAGGTCGTCCGACATGGGGTCATCGTAAAGCTGATCGATGTGGATGTGACAAGACCGAAGGGTCGATGATTTCGGTCGTCGGTCCGGACCACGGATCAGCGGCGGACGGCGGCCAGCACCAGCTTGGCCAGTTCGGTGTAGGCCTCGGCATCGGTCATCCCGGTGGCCTGGCCGATCTCGCCGGAGGCGATCCGGAACATGGTCGCGGTGATCACCTCGGCCACGAAGTCGCCGGGGACGGTCCGGAACGCCCCGGCGGCGGTGCCGTGGTCGATCAGTTCGCGCACCCGGGCGGCCGCGGCCGCGGTGTTGGCCTCGTACAGCTCACGGGCGGGGGCGAAGGCGGTGACGTCGGCCCGGAACTGGGCGCTGGCCGGGCGTAACGCCTCGGCGACCGCCTCCAGATAGCGGGTCACCTGCCGGGCCGGGGAGCGGGTGCGTCCGATCGAGGCGGCCACCGCGACCCCGGAGCGGCGGAAGAAGTGCCGAACGGCCGAGGTGGCCAACTGCTCCTTGCTGTCGGCCAGGGCGTAGAGCGTCCGTTTGGAGCAGCCCAGCCGGTTGGCGAAATTGTCCATCGTCAGGTGCAGGAAGCCCTCGGACAGCACCAGATCGGTCAGCTGGTCACGCAGTTTGGTCTGGCGTGCCGTCAGCCGGCGGTCGAGGAAGGGAACGGAAACCATAGCGGTACTAGAGTACGCTTCTGAGTACCGCCAAGGTTCCCGGATGAAGGTTCCCGGATGATCATGCTTCGGTCAACGGGACCAGCGTCGCCGAAGGTCTGCAAGGAAGGAACGAAGATGCCCGCCGACCGGATACTCCCCGACCGTGACGCAGAGGAACTGATCGAACTCGTCCGCGAGATCGCCCGGGACGAGCTGGCGCCGAAGGCCGCCGCAGCCGAGGCCGACGCGGCCTTCCCCCGCGAGGCCTTCCGGCTGCTGGGCCGGACCGGGCTGCTCGGGATGCCCTATCCGGAGGAGTTCGGCGGACTGGCCCAGCCCTACGAGGTCTATCTGCAGGCTCTGGAAGAGGTCGCCACGGCCTGGATGAGCGTCGGGGTGGGGGTCTCGGTGCACGTCATGTCGGCCTACGCGCTGGCCAGTTGCGGCACCGACGAGCAACGCGAGGCCTTTCTGGCCGACATCCTCGGCGGCGAGCGACTCGGCGCCTACGCCCTCTCCGAACCCCAGGCCGGCTCGGACATCGCGAGTCTGAGCACCCGGGCCAAGCAGGCCGACGACGGCTGGGAGTTGAGCGGCACCAAGTCCTGGATCACCCACGGCGGGCAGGCCGACTACTACACGACGTTCGTCCGGACCGGGGACGACCCGAAACACGGGCTGAGTTGCTTCCTGGTGCCCGCCGACGCAGCCGGGCTGAGCTTCGGGGCACCGGAGCAGAAGATGGGGTTGAGCGCCTCCACCACAGCCGGACTGTTCTTCGACCGGACACCGGTGAGTGACGCCCGGCTGATCGGGGCCGAGGGCGACGGGATGCGGATCGCCCTGTCCGCCCTGGATTCCGGCCGGCTCGGCATCGCCGCCTGCGCCACCGGACTGGCCCAGGCCGCGCTCGACTGCGCGGTCGACTACGCCACCCAGCGGCGCCAGTTCGGTCGGACGATCGCCGAGTTCGAGGGGTTGCAGTTCCTGCTGGCCGAGATGGCCGCCGCCGTCGACTCGGCCCGGGCCACCTATCTGCAGGCCGCCCGGAAGCGGGATCTCGGACGTCCGTTCAGCCGGGAGGCCGCGGTGGCCAAGCTGGTCGCCACGGACGCGGCGATGCGGGTCAGTACCGACGCCGTCCAGGTGCTCGGCGGGTACGGCTACACCCGCGACTTCCCGGCCGAGCGGTACATGCGGGAGGCCAAGGTGACCCAGATCTTCGAGGGCACCAACCAGATCCAGCGGTTGGTGATCGCCCGGCAGTTGCTGCGTCCGACCCGGGTCACCCCGCAGCACCGAGAGGCCGGCTGATGCGACTGGGTAGGGACGACGTCGCGCTGGTCACCGGCGCCGGGTCCGGGCTCGGCGCGGCCGGGGCCCGGCGGCTGGCCGACAGCGGTGCGTCGGTGCTGATCGTCGACCTGCCCGGCTCGAGGGGTGCCGAGGTGGCGACCGAGCTCGGTTCGCGGGCGCGATTCGTCGCCGCCGACGTCCGGGACGAGGAGCAGGTGGCCGCGGCGATCGCGGCGGCCGGTGAGCTCGGCACCCTGCGGGTGGCACTCAACTGTGCCGGGGTCGCCACCCCGGGCCGGGTGATCGGCAAGCGCGGAATCCTTCCCCTGGAGGCTTTCCGACAGGTGATCGAGATCAACCTGATCGGCACCTTCAACGTGCTCAGGCTGGCCGCGGCCGCGATGCTCGAGAACGAGCCGCTGGGGACGGAGGGAGGTGAGGCCGGCGGCGACCGGGGCGTGATCGTGATGACCGCGAGCGTCGCCGCCTACGACGGTCAGATCGGCCAGGCCGCCTACGCGGCGAGCAAGGGCGGGATCGCCAGTCTCACCCTCAGCGCGGCCCGGGATCTGGCCGAGGCACAGATCCGGGTGATGACGATCGCGCCCGGGGTGATGGAGACACCGATGATGTCGGGGTTGCCGGGGGAGACGAAGTCGATCCTGGAGGCGCTGGTGCCGCATCCGTCCCGGCTCGGCCGGCCGAGCGAGTACGCGATGCTGGTCGAACAGATCGTGGCCAATCCGCTGCTCAACGGTGAGGTGATCCGGCTGGACGGCGCGCTCCGGATGCCGCCGCGCTGAGGCTGTCCGCCGACCTGCTTCACTGCCCAGGCGGATCGATCCGGGCCACTACAGTTGAGCCGGTGAGACGCCGAACGCTGCCGATGTTGCTGGTCACCCCGTTGCTGGCGGCACCGTTGCTCTCGGCGTGCAGCGGGAGTTCGCCGCAGCCGACGTCAGCCGGCACGCCGTCCTCGTCGTCCTCCTCGTCAACGTCCTCGTCGAGCTCGGCCTCGAGCTCGGCACCGACGTCGGCCGCGACCACGTCGCAGGGTTCATCCTCCACGCCGACGCCGGCGGCGATTCCGCCCTCGGTGCTGGCGCAGGCCCGGGAGAAGGCGGCCGATCTGTGTGCCGTCATCCCGGTCGCCCGGCTGAACCAGCTGCTCGGCTCCGACTTCGGCGCCTCCAGTGGCGGCACGAACGGGGTGCCGTGTTCCTACACCGCCAAGCGCGGCTCCGAGGTCGGCAAGGACGTCGGCGCCATCACCGGCATCAGCGCGCGGACCACGACCTCCCTGCAGGAGGAGGCGGAAGCCGTCGGCGCCCAGTACGGCATCACCCAGGTCAAGCCCATCGACGTCCCCGGGGCCGGTGCGGCCTATCAGGTGACCGGCACCTCCAAGGGGGTGAACACCGCGATCGTCGTCGCCGAGAAGGACGGCGTCTCCTACGACGCGCTGTGCGGCGGATCGCGCAGCAGCGCGACCTACGCCACCGGTCTGGTCAAGGTGGTCAACGCCCTCATCGTCGCCTGAGCGCCAGGTCTACCCCGCCAGGTCTGCCCAGGATCACCGGTTCTTCTCGTCCCGCCAGGCGATCCACTCCCGGGTCAGGCCGAGGTCGAAGCCGGTGCGGCCGTCGGTGTCGGTGGTGAAGAACCGGGTGCCGAGCTCGTAGAGGCCGTCGCCGAGTTCGTCCGGGCTCTGCTGGACGGCGGTCGAGCGTTCGATCTCGCGGGGATCGCGGCCACGGTCGGCGCAGTACCCGTCGAGGATGGCGTTCTTGCGGCGCATCGTGTCCAGATCGCCGAAGCCGTGCCAGATGTCGGCGTACTGCGCGACCAGGGGCAGCGTCTTCTTCTCCCCACCGCCGCCGATCATGATCGGGATCTTGCGGGTCGGGGCCGGGTTCAGCTGACCGAAGCGGGCGACGATCCGGGCCAGGCTGTCGCCGAGGGCGTCGATCCGGCGGCCCGCGGTACCGAACTCGTAGCCGTAGTTCTCGTAGTCCCGGTCGAACCAGCCGGCCCCGATGGCCAGGATCAGCCGGCCGTCGCTGATGTGATCGACGGTCCGGGCCATGTCGGCCAGCAGATCGGGGTTGCGGTAGCTGTTGCAGGTGACCAGGGCGCTGATCTCGGCCCGATGGGTCTGCTCGGCCCAGGCCGCCAGCATCGACCAGCACTCGAAGTTCTTGCCGTCGGCCGGACCGGAGAGCGGATAGAAGTGGTCCCAGTTGAAGATCACGTCGACGCCGGCTTCCTCCGCCGCGTCCACGGCACGCCGCAGGTCGGCGTAGTCGGCGTGCTGGGGCTGGAGCTGGACGCCGATCCGGACGGGTCGGCTCTCGGGTGCTGATTCGCTCATGGAAGCCATCCTGCCCCTGCCACCGGACACCGACACCGCGCCCCTTTCTTGCTCTAGGCTCTCAGTCTCGGCTCAGTCCCCTCTCGGAGCCGTTTCGGTCGATCGAGGAGTGCTCATGAAGAAGCTCGTGCTGGTCCCGGCTCTGGCGCTGGCCGCCCTGATGGCGGGCTGCGGCGGGGGATCGACGACGGCGACCGGCCCGGTCACCACCGCGGCCGCCCCCTCCAGTGCGGCCTCCAGTGCCCCCTCCAGTGCGGCTGCCTCGCCGTCGGCCTCGTCGAGCGCCTCATCGTCTGCGGCCGCCGGCGATATCTGCGCGCTGCTGAGCACGGACAAGGTGAACGAGCTGACCGGTGGCTCCTATACGACACAGACCAAACAGAGCAACCGGTGCACCTACCAGGTCGGCTCCTCCCAGACCGACGCCCTGCTCACCGGGCTCAAGCAGAGCACCGAGTCGCTGGACTCCCTGGTCGCCTCGGAGAAGAAGGCGCTCGGCGGGACGTCGAAGTCCACCGATGTCGCGGGCGCCGACGATGCGGCCGTCGTCACCGCTACGGAGAACGGCAACAACGTGGTCTCGGTGCTGGGCAAGAAGGACGACATGATCTACCTGGTCATCATCGAGAACACCAAGAGCGCCTCGCAGCTGGAGACGTCGGCCGGCAAGGTTCTCGAGGCCCTGATCGCCGCCTGATCGGACGATCAACCCCAGGCTCTACCGGCGAGCGCCGCGGGCCGGGTGAACCCGGCGCCGATCAGGGGGCGGAGATGACCTGGCCGGCGTAGGCCAGACCGCCGCCGAAGGCGAACAGCAGCACCGGCGCGCCGGAGGGCAGCGGGTTCTTCTCCTGCAGTTTGGACAAGGCCAGCGGGATCGAGGCGGCCGAGGTGTTGCCCGACTCGGTGACGTCGGTGGCCACCACCGCGTTGGTGGCGCCGATCTGCTTGGCCAGCGGCTCGATGATCCGCAGGTTGGCCTGGTGCAGCACGATCGCGGCCAGTTTCTCCGGCTCGACCTTGGCCCGGTCCAGGACGTCGCGGGCGATCTGCGGCAGCTCGTAGGTCGTCCAGCGGAACACCGCCCGGCCGTTCTGGGCGAACTTGTCGTTCTCGTCGTGCTGGATCCGGACGGCGTCACCGAGCTCGGGCACGCAACCCCAGAGCACCGGTGAGATGTGCTCTTCGGGATCGGCGGTGACCAGGAAGGCGCCGGCCCCGTCCGCGGTCAGCACGCAGGTGGTGCGGTCGGTGAAGTCGGTGACGTCGGTCAGCTTCTCGGCCCCGATCACCAGGGCCGTCCGGGCCGCGCCCGCCCCGATGGCGTGCTGGGCGACGGCCAGCGCATGCGGGAAGCCGGAGCAGGCGGTGTTGATGTCCATCGTCACCGGCCGGTTGGCCATACCGAGCGCGAAGGCCACCCGGGCGGCCATGTTGGGGGAGCGGTCCAGGGCGCTGCAGGTGGCCACGATCACCATGTCCACCTCGGCGGCGGTCATCTCGGCCTTGGCCAGCACGTCCTGGGCGGCCTTGGTGGCCATCACGTCCACGGTCTCGTCCGGACCGGCCCAACGGCGCTCCCGGATGCCGACCCGGCGCTGGATCCACTCGTCGTCGGTCTCGACCATGGTCGCCAGTTCGTCGTTGGTCACGACCCGCTCGGGCTGGAAGTGGCCGACGGCCAGGACACGCGATCCGCTCATATCAGTGAGTATGTCAGCGCCCGGCGGCCTTGCGGCGCAGTGCCTCGATGTCGAGAAAGCCGGCTGCGGGCGAGTCGTCGGCCTCGCTCTGGTCGGCTTCGTCCTCCCACGGGTCGTAGGGCTTGACGTAGTCCTCGTCGAGGAACCCCTGGGACGGGTCGAACGGATTGGCCAGCGTGCCTTCGCTCGGGTTCTCGTCCTCACCGACCTGGACGGCCTCGTCCGGCAACGTCTTCAGCACGGTCTGGACGTAGTCGGCCGCCGCCTGCTCCACCGAGACCTCTCTGCCGGCCGCCTCGGACATGAACCAGCGGTGCTCGAGCATCTCGTGGTAGAGCTCGGCCGGCTCCAGCTTGGCCCGCAGATCCTCCGGCACGGCGGCCACCACCGGCTCGAACCGCTGGGTCAGCCACTGGTGGGCCACGATCGACTCGTCGGCGCCCTGCTGGTCGGTCCGGGCCCGGAAGTAGTCCAGATCGTTCAGCAACCGCCGGGCCTGGTTCTCTTCGGTGTCCAGGCCGGTGAGCCGGATCAGCCGCCGGGAGTGGTGGCCGGCGTCGACCACCTTGGGCTGGATCCGGATCGTAGCGCCGCCGAAGTCGGTGACGATGTCGAGCTCGGCGACGTCGAAGCCGAGCGCGTTCAACCGCCGGACCCGGCTCTCGATCCGGTGCATCTCGGTGCCGTCGAACTCCTCGGACTCGGTCAGCTCGGCCCACAGCTCGCGGTAGCGGTTCTCGATCGTCTCCACCAGCACCTGCGGGTCGAGGGCCTCGTCCAGCAGGCCGCCGGCCTCCAGATCGCAGAACTCGCCGAACAAGTTCGTCCGGGCGATCTGCAGATCGTGTTCGCGCTGGCCGTTGGTCAAGGTGTCGTGCAGTTCGCCGGTCTCGGCGTCGACCAGGTAGGCCGCGAACGAGCCGGCGTCGCGCCGGAACAGGGTGTTGGACAGGGAGACGTCCCCCCACAGGAAGCCGATCAGATGCAGCCGGGCCAGCAGCACCACCATCGCGTCGACCAGCCGGTTGACGGTGTCCTGGCGGACGCCACGACTGAACAGCGACCGGTAGGGCAGCGAGAACTGCAGGTGCTTGGTGATCAGCACCGGATCCAGCGGGAACCCGTCGAGATCGGCCCGGTCGGTGACCACGCCCACCGGCACCACCGAGGGGGTGTCCAGCCGGGTCAGGTCGCGCAGCAGCCGGTACTCGTGCACCGCCAGGTGCTCCAGCACCTCCTTGACGGCGTAGATGTCCGTGCCGACCCGGACGAAGCGGACCACGTGCCGGGAGATGCCGCGGGGCAGCGCCACCAGATTGTCGGTCGGCCAGTCCTCCAACGGCGTCGCCCACGGCAACGTGATCAGGCGGGTGTCCGTTCTGGCGGAGACGAAGCGAGGCACGGATCCATCCTCCCACCCGTCGCCTGTGCTGCCACCCGGAACGGCCGAAGGCCCCCGCCGTAGCGGAGGCCTTCGGTTCGATCCGGCGAAGCGTCAGGACAGACGCTGTCCGCTCGTGGTGCGAGAACACGTGGAAGTGCTCCGGGTCGGCCTGCAGCCGGACGGTCTGGCCACGCCGCGGTGGGTTCCGCGACGAGATCCGGGCCACGTACTGCTGGGCGTTCAGCCGGGCGTCCTCGCTCAGGCCGCTCAGGGTGCCGTAGAGGTAGGCGTCGGCGCCCAGCTCCTCGACCACGGCCACGTCCAGGCCGATGCCGTCGTTGCCCTCGACCAGCTCGAAGTTCTCCGGCCGGATGCCCAGCGTCAGCGTCCTTCTCGTTGCCGGCCTTGGCGATCCAGTCGCGCGGCACCGGAACGACGTAGTCGCCGACCTTGACGCCGCCGTCGACCACCGAACCCTCGATCAGGTTCATGGCGGGCGAACCGATGAAGCCGGCCACGAACAGGTTCTGCGGGGTGTCGTAGAGGGCCAGCGGGGTGTCGACCTGCATCAGGATGCCGTCCCGCATGACCGCCACCCGGTCGCCCATCGTCATGGCCTCGACCTGGTCGTGGGTGACGTAGACGGTGGTGACGCCGAGCCGGGCCTGCAGGGCGCCGATCTGGGTGCGGGTGGAGACGCGCAGCTTGGCGTCCAGGTTCGACAGCGGCTCGTCCATCAGGAAGACCTGCGGCTGGCGGACGATGGCGCGACCCATGGCGACGCGCTGACGCTGACCACCGGAGAGGGCCTTCGGCTTCCGGTTCAGGAAGTCCTCCAGGCCGAGCAGCTTGGCCGCTTCCATCACGCGCGTCTGGCGCTCGGTCTTCGGCACGTTGGCCATCTTCAGGGCGAAGCCCATGTTGTCGCCGACGGTCATGTGCGGGTACAGCGCGTAGTTCTGGAACACCATCGCGATGTCCCGGTCCTTCGGCGGCAGGTCGGTCACGTCGCGGTCGCCGATGTGGATGGCGCCGGAGTTGATCTCCTCCAGGCCGGCCAGCATCCGCAGCGAGGTGGACTTGCCACAGCCGGACGGTCCGACCAGGACCATGAATTCGCCGTCGCCGATCTCGAGGTTGAGCTTGTCGACGGAGGGGTGGTCAGCCCCGGGGTAGACGCGGGTCGCGTCAACGTAGCTAACGGCAGCCATGCCGCACTTCCTTCCACGGGCAGGTACGTGCCCGACGATCCGTAGTGGTAGGTACGAGGGTCAGTGTTCCATGAGACGCACGTCACGACAACGGAACCTGGCCGTAACACCGGGCCCGGACGATCACGATTGGGTGACGGGAGGCGGGGGTCAGCACTCCACGATGTTGACCGCGAGTCCGCCGCGGGCGGTCTCCTTGTACTTCACCTTCATGTCGGCCCCGGTCTCCATCATGGTCTTGATCACCTGGTCCAGGCTGACGGTGTGCCGGCCGTCGCCGCGGAGGGCCAGCCGGGCGGCGGTGATCGCTTTCACCGAGGCGACGGCGTTGCGTTCGATGCAGGGGATCTGGACCAGCCCGCCGACCGGGTCGCAGGTCAACCCGAGGTGGTGCTCCATCCCGATCTCGGCCGCGTTCTCGGCCTGCTCCGGGGTGGCGCCGAGGATCTCGGCCAGCGCCCCGGCGGCCATCGAGCAGGCCGTGCCGACCTCGCCCTGGCAGCCGACCTGGGCGCCGGAGATCGAGCCGGTCTGCTGATAGATCGCGCCGATCGCCCCGGCGGTGAGCAGGAAGTTCACGATGGTGTCCTCGTCGGTGCCGGGCACCAGATTGACCGCGAAATGCAGCACGGCCGGGATGATGCCGGCCGCGCCGTTGGTGGGGGCGGTCACCACCCGTCCGCCGGAGGCGTTCTCCTCGTTCACGGCCAGCGCCCAGAGCGTCACCCAGTCCATCGCGGCCAGTGGATCGCTGCTGGTGGAGGACAGTTCGCGCTCGCTGACCAGGGAGTCGCTCAGTTCGGCGGCCCGGCGGCGGACCTTCAGCCCGCCGGGCAGCACGCCGTGGGCGCCGCAGCCGTGGTCGACGCATTCGGCCATCACCTGCCAGATCCGCAGCAATCCTTGCCGGACCTCGGTTTCGGGCCGGCGGACGAGCTCGTTGGCGAGCATGATCGCGCTGATGCTGCGCTGTTCGGCGCGGCAGTGGCCCATCAGTTCGGCGGCGGTGCTGAACGGGAACGGGACGACGGTCGGGTCAGGCTTGATCGCGGGCCGGCCGGAGCCGTCGTCGTCGAGGACGAAGCCGCCGCCGACGGAGTAGTAGGTGCGACTGACCAGCGGATCCCCGTCCGGATCGTCGTTGCCCGGGGCGGACCAGGCGGTGAACGTCATCCCGTTCGGGTGGCCGGGCAGGGACTTCCTGCGGTGCAGGATCAGATCGGTGTCCGGCTCGAAGTCGATCGGGTGGCTGCCGTTCAGCAGCAGCCGGTGCTCGGATCGGATCCGGGCCGCGCGGACCGGGCCGGCGTCGGTGTCGACGGTCTCGCAGTCCTCGCCTTCCAGCCCCCACAGCACGGCGTTCTCACTGCCGTGCCCGTGGCCGGTGGCGCCGAGCGAGCCGAAGAGCTCGGCCCTGATCCGGGTCACCCGATCGAGCTGTCCGTCGGCGGCCAGGGCGGCGACGAAACGACCGGCGGCCCGCATCGGCCCGACCGTGTGCGAACTGGACGGTCCGATCCCGATGCTGAACAGGTCGAACACGCTGACACTCACCGGTCCAGTGTGCCCCCGGTGCTCATCCGGCCATCACCGCGGAGGGTGGCCAGCCGGGCGCCGAGCCGTCGGGGTGCCGTCAGCTGCCGGACGGCGGTGGCGATCCAGACAGCGGCGAGCAGGGCCCACCACCACGACCGGGTCACGGCGGCGACCGCGGCGAGAGCGACCGATCCGCCGACGAAGATGAGCACCGTGAGAGATCGCTGGCGGTCGAGAACGTCGAGTTGATACTCGACCATCCGTCGGGCGCCGGCCGCGGCGTCCGGCGACGTGTCCGGCCGGCGGCCCCGTCGGGCCGCCTCGAGCGCGCCGGCCAGATCGTCGTCGCTCAAGGGGCCGGCCGCAGTGAGCACGGCGGCCCCCGTGGAACCGGTCATCCGGCTCATCACCAGCCCGTACCCGGCCCCGGAGATCAGCCCGCCGATCAGCCCGGCGAGCCAGCCGTGTTCGACGCCGAAGTAGATGCCCATGGCCAGGCCGAAGACCAGTCCGACCAGGACTCCGTGCACCCAGCGGGGCCGGCCGAGCAGCCACCATCCCATGACGGGAATCCTGCCAGGTGGCGGCCGGGGACGTGGTGAGTCCGCAGAAATCCCTGATCAGGGCAGCGGTGATCGGGCGGGCAGTCCGGCCCGGACGCGAATGGCGTCCACGGCGTCGGGCAGGGTCCGGTCCGACGGGCGGGGGCCGCGGGTCGGGGCCGGCAGCCTGATCGTGGTGGCGTCCAGCAGGCGGAGCTTGATCCACCGGTCGTTGGCGCCTCGATCGAGACAGACGTCGCTGATGTCGGAGTACGGGTACAACCTCGTCCGCCAGCGTCGGATCTCCAGCCCGTCCGCCGTCAGCCGGACCCGGGTCCGCAGTAGGTCGAGAAGAATCCAGACCACAAGAACCACGGACCAGCCGAGGACAGAAGATGCCGAAGACGTCGTCGACGGTGTCGGTCGACCCGGCGGCGAGCCGGCGGAGAAAGCCGACGGTCTGCACGAGTCCCATGGCAGTGAGAAAAATCAACAGGCCGTCGGCGGTGAATCGGCGGCGCCACGAGCAGGGCACGGCTATGACGCTACCGGTTGTGGGATGGCCCTCGGCCACGTTGTGGGCTGATTTCAGGAATGGGCCCGGACGAAGGCAATGAGTTCACCATCCGGCGAGCGCCTTCGATGACTTCGGGAGTATCGCGCGGCTTGGGCCCATGCCGCCCCGCTCGGACGGCGGCTTCCAAACCGTTTGCGTCCCGAGGGCCGAATGCGGTCAGGATGCTGCTTGTTCAACCCCGTGATCGTCACGGGTTGACGCCTGTGGAGACGAGGGTTGCGCCAGCGGCGCGGCGCGACAGCTTACGGCCATCGACGACCTCAGCCGAGGTCAGCGCTGCCAGTCGCTCGCACAGCTCGGTCAGGGGTAGGCCGGCATCGATCGGAATCGTGTAAAGCGAGCGGGGTCGGCTTCTGGCCCGCTGTGCGAATCTGACCCCGCTGTCGGTGAAGACGCTGATCGCCGGCTGCAGGACGAACGGAAGCCGCAGCCCGCTCAGCGGACCGACCCAGATCAGCACCACGCCACTCCAGCGGTGATCCAGTAGCCCATTCGGCGAATGAAAGCCGTCGCGATCGACGCGCAACACCGTTCTGGTGATCTGCCTTTTGACCTGACGAGCGCAATGGATGCCGTAGCCCATTGCGACGACGCCCCCGGGAAGCGAACCAAAACCGGGGCCGTAGATCACGTTGATGATTCCTGCAGCAGTCAAGATGACCCCCAAGGGCAAACAGATGAACGCCCAGCGTCGATAGTGCCGCGGTGTGATCTCTACGACGATGGACCCCTGGTCGGTTAACTGGTTCGCCCCGTCGTCAGCGTTGCCTACGACATGTTCGTCATGCACGTCTTCACTGTGGCAGACCTTCGAACCGAATTTCGGGAGACGGTTCAGATCGGCTATGACCGACGGTTCGGGGCCGGCCGGCAACAGGACTCACGCCAGCTCTGAGCTGACCGAGCCGAACCGGTGCTGGGTCATTGTGCGAGGGCGCCAGAAGGGCGTCAGTGCTCGAGCCGGGCGGTCTTCAGATCGTCGAACCGACTGAGGAAGCCGGCGCCGCCCATCGAGATCAGACCGAGCTTCGGCGCGCCGCCGAGGTCGGTGGTCCAGGTCGCGCCGTGGTCCCAGTGCCGGCCGTCCAGACTGGTGTAGGCGGTGTAGCGGTCGCCGCGGACGACGATCCGCAGCCAGGTCCAGGCGCCGACCGGGCCGACCACGGCGTTGCCGTAGCTGGGATAGCCGCTCGGCACGGGATGGTCCTCGATGCCCCATTCGGTCTGGCGGGCGGCGCCGATCGAACTGACCGCGAGCTTGACGTAATGCCCGTCGCCGCCGTAGATCAGCAGTCCGCCCTGGACGTAGTTGTGGCAGCAGCCGCTGGCCGGGACGTTGGTGGCCACCTTCACCTGGACCAGATAGTTGCCCCGCGGTGCGCTCCTGGTCAGCACCGAGGCCAGCGGCGTGGTCGGCGGGTGCAGGTCGGCGTCCTGGGTCTGCCAGCGCAACTCACCGCCGCGGACGCGGTAGGTCGAGGACGCGGGCGGTCGCACCCAGGACCAGGCCGGGGAGAGATCCGTTCCGGAGAAGGAATCCGTGGCCGAGACGATCGCCCGGCCCGGTTCGGGCTCGCTGAAGAAAACCGGCCGGTAGGCCGTCCGCCCGCCGGGTCGGGCCGCCGGGACGGGCATCGCGTCATCCGACGGGCCGAACCCGCCGCGCACCACCGGCCAGCCGTGGCGCCAGTCCAACGGATCCAGCAGGGCCGGACGCTTGGTGTAGCCGACACTGCCGGCGTAGTAGGGATCGTTGCGGTTGACCGCGTGATAGATCAGCCAGTCCTGACCGGAATAGTCGGTGAACCCGGTGTTGTGCCCGGTGCCGACCCACCGGTTGCCGTTCTGGGTCAGGACCGGGGTGCCGCCGACCCGGCCGGCCATGGTCGAGATGCCGTCGGCGTCGACGAACGGGCCGAGCGGGCTGCGGGACCGGGCGGCGAAGACGCTGTAACCGGTCAGCGGTCCGTTGCAGCAGTTGGTGGCCGAGGCCAGCAGGTAGTACCAGCCGCCGTGCCGGGTCAGGTAGGCACCCTCGTACCGGTCGGAGACGGCGATCTGCTTCTCGTGCGAGCTGTGCAGACCGTCAGAACTCAACTGGCGAACGAAGATCCCGCCGCTGTAGCTGCCGAAGTAGAGGTAGCTGGTGTCGCCGGCCACCAGCACCTCGGGGTCGATGGTCGAGCGCTTCGTGCCCGGCTGACCGGCCTGGTCCGAGGGTGCGACCACCGGCCCGCCCGAGTCGGTCCACGGTCCGGTCGGGCTGTCGGCGACCAGCACGCCGATCGCCGCGCCGCCGCCGCTGGTCGACTCCGAGGTCCGCGTGTCGGAGGCGGCGTAGTAGAGGTAGTAACGGCCGTGGCGATGGACCACGTCGGGTGCCCAGAGGCCGGCCGTCGGGGCCACCCAGGAGGGATTGGTCGTCTGCGCGTCGCCGACGTAGGTCCAGTCGACGAGGTCGTGGGAGCGGAAGATCGGCAGGGTGTGGAAGACGAGCTCGCCGTCGGCGCCGGGGGTCTCGGTCAGGGCATCGGTGGTGCAGTAGAGATACCACCAGCCGTCCCGGTCACGGAAGACGTCCGGATCGGCGCAACTGGCGGCCTGGCCCTGGCCGGGCACCCGCAGATCGAGCGGGTTCGTGTACGTCCTGGGTCCGGCCGCGGCGCTCGTGGCCGGCCCCGGCGCGGCCTGGCTGGTGGGGATCGAGACCAGCGCGGAGGCGACGACGATCAGGGCGATCAGGATCGCCGCCAGGTTCGGGATTCGACGGTGAAGGGCCACCCGGCGATTCTGGCCCCACCTTTCAACGATGTAAAGCAGTCTTCGTAAACCAGTGTTCGTGAAGAGTGGCGGACAGCGCACCGGGCCCGGGTCGCTTCGTGGCGGAAGCGGCCCGGGCCCGGATGGTCGACGCGGATCGGGTGGATCAGCTGGTCAGGTCGTAGACGGTCACCCCGCCCACGGTCTTGGCGGTGTAGTTCGCCTCGACCCAACTGGTGATCGCGCTGGCCGACGAGGTCGAGCCCCCGCGGCCGCCGCCGCCCTGGCCGCCGGCGATGAAGTAACTGATCTTGCCGTCCTTCACGTAGGCCTGGAACTGGGCCAGCGTGGGCGAGTCGTCGGTACCGCTGAAGCCGCCGATCGCCATCACCGCGGTGTCGGTGTTGAGGATGTAGCCGGCCGCGGACTGGCTGCCGATCGTCGCCGCCGACCAGGTGGTCGTGGTGGCCTCGAGCAGTGCGGTGACCTCGCTGTTGGCCGAGGACCCGCCGCCGAAGCCCCCGCCGCCCTGGGTGCGGCTGGTGCCGGACTGGGTCGAGCTGCCGGTCCCGCCGGTCGTGGTCTGGGAGTTGCCGGTCTGGGAGCCGCCGGTCTGGGTTCCGCCGGTCTGGCTGGGCGGTTGGCCCTGCTGGCCGGTCTGACCGCCCGGGCCGCCTGACCGGTCTGACCGGTTCCGTTGGTGCCGGTCTGGCCCGGGCCACCGCCGAAGCCGCCCCGGGTTCCACCGCCGGGTCCACCGCCGCCGAATCCGCTGTTGGTCGAGACGACGCTCGGACCGGAGGTCGGGATCGAACCGGTGTGTCCCCTGGACACCGTGGCCAGGGTGAACGAGGTGGTGCCGGCCAGAGCGGACAGGCTGCCGATCAGCACCGCCGCCACGGCCAGCTTCTTCAACCGGCCGGCCGAGACGACCAGCAGGACGCCGCCGAGGACGCCGCCGGCCAGCATGGCCCAGGCCAGCCAGGTCAGCCAGCCGCTGGCGTAGGTGATCATCAGGTAGGTGCCCCAGCCCGCGGTCAGGGCCATCGTCGCGCCGAGCACGATCCGCGCCCACAGCCGGTCACGTGCGGCCCAGAGCCGGGTTCCGCCGATCCCCACCAGAGCAGCGATCGCGGGCGCCAGGGCGATGGCGTAGTACGGGTGGATGGTGCCGGACATGAACGAGAAGACCAGTGCGGTGACGATCAACCAGCCGCCCCAGAGCAGGACGCCGGCCCGCCGCAGATCGGTCCGGCCGGCCCGGCGGCCGATGATCAGCGAGCTGACGATGAAGATCAGTGCGGCCGGCAGCAGCCAGGAGATCTCGATGCCGAAGGAACTGCCGAACATCCGGGTGATGCCGGTCGCGCCGCCGAAGCTGACGTTGCCGCCGCCACCGCCGCCGCCACCCCCGTTACCGGAACCGCCGAGCAGTCGGCTGAGGCCGTTGTAGCCGACGGCGAGTTCCCAGAGAGAGTTGTTGGTCGAGCCGCCGATGTAGGGCCGGCTCGCCGCCGGCCACAACTCGACGACGGCGACGAACCAGCCGCCGGAGACGACCATGGCGACCGCAGCGGTCAGCAGGTGCAGCAGCCGGGGGACGATGCGGGCCCTGGAGCAGACCAGGTAGACGATGACGAACGCCGGCAGCACCAGCAGTCCCTGGCCCAGCTTGGTCAAGAAGGCGAACCCGATGGCCGTCCCCGCCAGCGCCATCCAGCCGAAGGCGGCACCCCGCCGGGCCGAGGCGACCCGGTTCAGATCAAGGGCCCGGACGACGGCGTAGGCCGCGGCCGTCATCAGGAACACCAACAGGGCATCGGGATTGTCGAACCGGAACATCAGGGCCGCGACCGGGGTGAGCGCGAGGCAGAGACCGGCGATCAGGCCGGCGGCCGGTCCGTACCAGCGCTTGACCGCGCCGTGGACCAGGGCGACGGTGCCGATGCCCAGCAGGGCTTGGGGCAACAACAGCGAGAACGACGAGAAGCCGAACAGTCGTGCCGAGGCCACCATCAGCCACAGCGAGGCGGGCGGTTTGTCCACGGTGATGGAGTTGGCGGAGTCCAGCGAGCCGAAGAACCAGGCCTTCACCGACTCGGTGCCGGACTTGACCGCGGCGGAGTAGAAGTCGTTGGCGTAGCCGGAGTTGGTGAGATCGATCAGGTAGAGGGCGGCGGTGGCGGCGATCAGCAGCCAGAACAACGGCCGGACCCAGCGGGCCTGGTCGGCCGGTCCGAACGCCAGCCGGCGCAGGCCTCCGCGCGGCTCGCCGGCGCCGTGCTCGGGTGTCGATCCCGGTGTCGATCCGGGCGTCGATCCCGACGTCTCGGGGGAGTCGGATGACTCGGGAGCCGTCGTCCGAGGCTCAACGCTCGGATCGGCTTGCTGTCGATGTAGCGCCCAGGGCCGACGGGGCCGGTGCGCGCGGAGTGTGGTCTCGGACATGCCGATCAGCCTGGCCGGGCCGGCTGTGTCCGAACGGCCTTCCGGCCGTGCCTGCTCTGTGAGGTTGCTGTGAACGCCGGGCCTGCCCCAGCAGCCTGCGCCCGGTCGGCGGCACGTAGCGTGGCGGGGGTGAAGGCGCTGGTCAAGACCTCGGCCCGGCCGGGCCTCGAACTCGTCGACGTGCCCGAGCCGACCGTCGGTGCCGGAGACGTACTGGTGCAGGTGAAGCAGACCGGAATCTGTGGCACCGATCTGCACATCGAGGGCTGGGACCACTGGGCGCAGAACGCCGTCGCGCCGCCGGTGATCGTCGGCCACGAGTTCTCCGGTCTGGTGGTGGCTGTCGGCTCCGGGGTCACCGACGTCGCGGTCGGCGACGTGGTCAGCGGCGAGGGTCATCTGGTCTGCGGCCGGTGCCGCAACTGCCGGGCCGGTCGGCGGCATCTGTGCAGCAACACCCGGGGCATCGGCGTCCAGGTGGACGGGGCGTTCGCGGAGTACCTGGCGATGCCGGCCGGAAACCTCTGGGTGCACCCGGCACCGATCGGCTACGACGTGGCCGCGATCTTCGATCCGTTCGGCAACGCCGTGCACACGGCGCTGACTTTTCCCATGCTGGGTGAGGATGTGCTGGTCACCGGCGCCGGCCCGATCGGCATCCTGGCCGCGATGGTCTCGGCGCACGCGGGCGCCCGGCACGTGGTGATCACCGATCTGAGCGACGCCCGGCTCGAACTGGCCCGAGGTCTCGGCGTCACCCTGGCGGTCAATCCCGCGGCACACCAGCATCGCGCAGGCCCAGAAGGAACTCGACATGCGCGAGGGCTTCGACGTCGGGCTGGAGATGTCCGGCAGCCCGGCGGCCCTGCGGGAGATGATCGCCAACCTCACCCACGGCGGCCGGATCGCCATGCTCGGGCTTCCCTCGCAGGAGATCAGCCTGGACATGGCCACGGTGGTGTTGAACATGCTGACCATCAAGGGGATCTACGGCCGGGAGATGTTCGAGACCTGGTACGCGATGTCGGTGCTGCTGCAGAGCGGGCTGGACATCTCCGGGGTGATCACCCACCGTTTCCACCACACCGACTTCGAAGCGGCTTTCGCCACCGCACGCCAAGGCGACAGCGGCAAAGTGATCATGAGCTGGGAGAACTGATGTACACCACCATGAAAGACCGCCTGAGCGACGACCTGGCTCAGCTGAAGGCCGACGGGCTCTACAAGGCCGAGGCTCTGTTGACCACCCCGCAGGCCGCCGAGATCGGGGTCGACGGACGGCAGGTACTGAACCTGTGCGCCAACAACTATCTCGGCCTGGCCGACCATCCGGCGATGATCGAGGCGGCCCAGGAAGCGTTGCAGCGTTGGGGTTTCGGGATGGCCTCGGTCCGCTTCATCTGCGGCACCACCTCGTTGCACACCGAACTGGAGGCGGCGCTGAGCGCCTTCCTCGGCACCGAGGACACGATCCTCTACAGCTCGTGCTTCGACGCCAACGGCGGTCTGTTCGAGACGCTGCTCGGGCCCGAGGACGCCGTCATCTCCGACGAGCTCAACCACGCCTCGATCATCGACGGGGTCCGACTGTGCAAGGCCCGCCGGCTGCGCTACCGCAACCGGGACATGGCCGATCTGGAGCAGCGGCTGATCGAGGCGAAGGACGCCCGTAGCCGGCTGATCGCCACCGACGGTGTCTTCTCGATGGACGGCTTCGTCGCTCCACTGGACGAGATCGTCGCCCTGGCCGAGACCTACGACGCCCTGGTGATGGTGGACGACTCCCATGCGGTGGGTTTCGTCGGCCGGACCGGGGCCGGAACCCCCGAACTGTTCGGCGTCCGGGACAAGGTCGACATCGTCACCGGCACGCTGGGCAAGGCGCTGGGCGGCGCCTCCGGCGGTTACACCGCCGCCCGGGCCGAGATCGTGGAGACCCTGCGGCAGAAGTCCCGGCCCTACCTGTTCTCCAACTCCCTGGCCCCGTCGATCGCGGCGGCGGCGCTGAAAACCCTGCAGTTGCTCGAATCCTCGGCCGATCTGCTGGAACGGCTGCGCGACAACACCGCCTACTTCCGGGCTGCGATGAGCGGTCGCGGCTTCGAGATCCCCGAGTCCGACCACCCGATCGTGCCGGTGATGATCGGCGACGCGGCCGAAGCGGCGGCGATGGCCGACCGACTGCTGGAGTTCGGCATCTACGTCCGGGCGTTCAGCTTCCCGGTGGTGCCCCGTGGCCAGGCGCGGATCCGGACCCAGATGTCCGCGGCACACTCCCGCGACGATCTCGACCGGGCGATCGCGGCGTTCGAGCGTGCCCGCGCCTGAGTGGGCCATCACGTCGGCCACCCGTGCGGACGTGGCTGCGGTGATCGCCTTCTGGGCCCGCGCCGCCGAAGACGCGCACCGGCCGGTGGACACCGAACCTGCCGTCGCCCGTCTGATCGACACCGACCCGGGGTCGTTGCTGCTGGCCCGGACCGGGGCTCGGATCGTCGGCTCGGTGATCGCGGGCTGGGACGGTTGGCGGGCGCATCTGTATCGATTGGCGGTGGCGCCGGAGTTGCGCCGATCCGGCGTCGGGCGGGCACTGGTCGATGCGGGCGAGCTCCGGTTGCGCGCCCTCGGTGCGGCACGCATCGACGCCATGGTGCTGGACGACAACGCGGCGGCACACCGGGTGTGGTCGGCTCTGGGCTACCACTCTCAGCCCGAGTGGTCTCGCTGGGTCAGGTCGTCCGCGGGCCTGAGGCAGCCGGGCCCGAGATCACCGAGCCGCGGCAAGGCGGGTGGCAAGTTTTGGCAATCGATTGCAGTTCGCGGTGATCACTTCTACCGTCAGATCCTGACCTACATACATCGACGACGATGGGGGATGGGTGAAGAGACGGGCGTTTCTCGGCGCCGCGGCGGCGTCCGTGGCGCTACCCGCGCTGGCCGGCTGCGGGGGTGCGACCCGGGACTCGGTCCGGGTGTTGATCGGCTCGAACGCCCAGTATCCGACCCAGCTACGGCAGTGGACCAGCGACGTGGCCACCGAGTTCCGGGCGATGACCGGCGCGGACGTCCGGTTCGAGCAGTATTCCAACGCCGCCGACGAGCAGCGGATCATCCAGCTGTCGGTGGTCTCCGGCAACGGCCCGGACGTCTACGCACTCGGCACCACCTTCGCGCCGGTGGCCGCGGCCACCGGTGGCTTCCTCACCATGGACACCAACCGCTGGGACCAGGTCGGTGGCCGGGACAAGTTCGTACCGGCCACCCTGGCCATGTCCGGGGCCACCCGCAGCAGCGAGGTGGCGATCCCGTTGGAGAGCCGGCCGTTCCTGATGGCCTACAACACCGCGATGTTCGACCAGGCCGGGATCGAGGTGCCGAAGACCTGGGACGCGTTGGTCGCCGCCGCGAAACGACTCACCCGGGGCGACCGTTACGGGATCGCCCTGGCCTACGGCGACAGCTATGACCCGTGGAAGTTCGTCTGGACCTTCGCCAGTCAGTACGGCAATCCGCTGGTCAGCGACGGCCGGGCACTGCTGACCGAACCGGAGGTGGCGCGCGCCTACCGGGCCTACTTCGGCTTCCTCACCCAGGACAAGATCGTCGATCCGGCCAGCGTCGGCTGGCAGTCCGCCCAGTCCATCGCCGCCTTCGCCGCCGGGAAGGCGGCCATGTTGTTGATGACCACCCCCACCGTCCAGCCGTCGTTGCTGGCCTCCTCGGTGAAGGACGACTGGGCCTTCGCCCCGATGCCGACCGTGCCGCCGGGTGAGTCGTCGCTGCCGTCCGGCGGGGTCGCGGCCGGCAGCATCGTCTCCGGCGACAACATGGTGGTGGCCGGCTATTCCGCACACCAGGAGCTGGCCCTGGCGTTCATCGAGCTGGTCACCGGCGACGAGCAGCAGTTGACCCGCAACAGGCTCTTCGGCGGACTGCCGGTGACGACGTCGGCGAGCCGGACGCTGGCGCAGCGCAACACCAAGCTGGCGCCGGTGAACGAGGCCGCGGCCGCGTCCAAGCCGACCCCGTTCACCGGGGCCTGGTCCGACATCCAGTTGGCGCTGGGCAACGTGGTGGTGCAGAGCCGGCCGGCGCTGCAGCGGGGACAGATCGACGGGGCTGCCCTGACCCAGCTGATCGCCGAGGCCCAGCAGACGGCCCAGAGCGCACTGGACCGCGAAGCCCAGGCAGCCAAGCGATGAGCAGCACAGCCACCGGCAGGACGACGGGCAAGAGGTCCCCGGTCGAGAGCCCGGCCGTCCGTTCAGCCGGCCGGCGGCCCGGATTCCGGCGGCAGCCCGATCAGGCGTCCGTTGTGGTTGCTGATCCCGCCCGGCGTCCTGATGGTGGTGATCATCGGTATCCCGCTGGTGCTGGCGGTGACCATCTCACTGCTCGACCTCGACCAGTACTCGCTGCGGTCGTGGATCGGCGCGCCGTTCATCGGTTTCGGCAACTATGTCGAGTCGATCACCGAGGCCGGTGTCCTGCACTCGGTCTGGATCAGTGCCTCCACCGCGGTGCTGACCACCCTGATCACCCTGCCGCTGGGCATCGCCGCCGCGCTCGCCGCCCACAACACGATGCCCGCGCTCGGTCTGATCCGCTCGATCTTCCTGCTGCCCTACGTCATTCCGGCATTCGTCACCGCGACGGTCTGGCGGACGATGCTGTCACCGGGCGGTGCGGTGAACAACGCACTCGACCTGTTCGGCGTCACCGGTCCGGTCTGGCTGAACGGGACCACCAGCTACTGGACGATGATCCTGGTCAACAGCTGGTCGGCCTGGCCGTTCATCTATCTGTTGTCGCTGGCCGGCCTGCAGGGGCTCAGTACCGAGGTGATGGAGGCGGCCTCGCTGGACGGGGCCGGCTGGGCGAAGAAGCTCTGGTTCGTCGTGCTGCCACAGATCCGTGGACAGATCGCGCTGGCCGCGGTGATCGGCACCCTGGCGCACCTGAACAACTTCACCCTGCCGTTCATCCTGTTCGGCAACCCGGCGCCGGATCCGATCCAGGTGCTGCCGATGTTGACCTACACCACGTCCTTCCAGTCGGTGCGTTTCGGGCTCGGCTCGGCGATGGCGTTGATCTCGGTGGTGTTGGTCGCCATCCCGCTGGTCGTCTATCTGCGGATCACCAAGCTGGAGACCAGACGAAGGCACGGTGGGTCGATGAGTGACGCTGCACCGACGAGGACGGCCCGCTCCGGTTGGTCGCGGCCGACTGGTTGCTGCCGACCGGTTGCTGCCGACCTGGTTGCGCAGTCTGATCCTGGTGATCCTGCTGGTGATCATCCTGCTTCCGGTGCTCTACATCGCCGGTGCCTCGCTGATGCCGGACGCCGACGTGGCCGCCGGTCGGCTGGTGCCGCAGACGTTCCGGCTCGGCAACTACGTCGACATCTGGTCCACGGTGAACCTGCTCGGCGGACTGCTGAACAGCCTGCTGGTCGCCGGCGGGACGGCGATCGTCTGCGCCCTGGTCGCGGCCAGCACCGCCTACGTGCTGGTCCGCTTCGCCTTCCGCGGCCGGACCACGATCCTGCGGATCCTGCTGGCCCTGCAGAGCGTGCCCGGCACGATGCTGCTGCTGCCGATCTTCATCCTGTTCTCCAGCGCGAACCTCTATCTGCAACCTCACCGTGGTCGGCACCCGGTTCGGTCTCTTCGTCACCTATCTGACCTTTGCGCTGCCGTTCTCGACCTGGGTGATGGTCACCTACCTGCGCGGGCTGCCGATCTCGCTGGAGGAGGCGGGCCTGATCGACGGCTGCACGCCGTTCGGGGTGTTCCGCCGGATCGTGCTGCCGCTCAGCTGGCCGGGCATCGTGGTCTCGGCGATCTTCGCTTTCCTGCTGGGTTGGAACGACGTGCTGTTCGCCACCGTGCTGACCCGGCCCGACACCGAGACCGCGGCGATCGTGCTGCAGGTGTTCGGATCGGCCCAGGAGGGCGGCGCACTGCCGCTCTACGGCCAGCTGATGGCCTCCGCGCTGGTCTGCGCGGCGCCGGTGGTGATCCTGTACCTGGTCTTCCAGCGTTACCTGGTCGGCGGGCTGACCGCGGGCGGGGTGAAGTAGCCGTTCGGAACCTGTCGGCCGGGTCGGCCCCGTCAGCCCGGTAGCGACGACTCAGCCGAGCCGGAACGTCGTCCGCGGGATGGTGTCGACCAGATCGACCGCAATGGTGTGGGCCTCGGATTCGCTCAACTGACCCGAGACCACCAACTCGGCCAGGAAGGCCGCATCGCAGCGCCGGGACATGTCGTGCCGGGCGGGGATCGAGCAGAACGCACGGGTGTCGTCGATGAAGCCGGACGTCTTGGCGAAGCCGGCGCTGTCGGTGACCGCCTGCCGGTACCGGCTGATCGCGGCCGGGGTGTCCAGGAACCACCACGGGGCGCCGGCGTACACCGACGGGTAGAAGCCGGCCAGCGGTCCGATCTCGCGGCCGAAGCTGGTCTCGTCGACGGTGAACAGCACCAGCCGGAAGTCGGGGGCGGTGCCGAAGTCCCGCAGGATCGGGGTCAGCGGCTCGGTGAACGCCGCCACCGCGGGCAGGTCGTTGCCGGTGTCCGGGCCGTACGCCTCGGTGGTCGGCTGGTGGTGGCCACGGATCACCCCGGCGTGCAGTTGCATCACCAACCCGTCCTCGGCGGCCATCTCGGCGAACCGGTAGAGCATGTTGTGCCGGTAGGCGACCGCCTCGGCCGGGGTGATGCTGCCCGCGCGGGCCGCCTGGTGCAGGCGTTCCGCCTCGGGTTCGGCCAGCGGTTCGCTGCCGCAGTCCAGGACGCCGGTGTCGGTCGCGGTCGCCCCGAGTTCGGCGAAGACCCGGCGGCGGGCCCTCAGGGCGTCCAGTACGCCGCCGTAGGTCGAGCAGTCGATGCCGGCAGCCTCGCCGAGCCGGTCCAGCGCAGCCGGCCAGCCGGCCGCGGACGGATCGAGACAGGCGTCGGCGCGCAAGGTGGGCAGCACCCGGGCGGTGAAGCCGGGATCGTCCCGCAACGCCTGGTGGGCGGACAGGTCGGCCTCGGGTGCGTCGGTGGTGGCCAGGGTGGCGATCCGGAACCGCTCGAACAGGGCTCGCGGGCGGAACTCGTCGGTGACCAGGACGGCGGCGATCTGATCGTGGAGCTGGTCGGCGTTCTCCGCCGACGGCACCTGGTCGATCCCGAACAGGGTGACCAACTGGTGCTGTAGCCAGAACCGCACCGGGGTGCCGGCGAAGATGCCCCAGTGACGGCACAGTTCCCGCCAGATCGCCCGGCTGTCCACTTCCGGAACCGCAGCGGCCGCGTCGGCCGCGTCGGCCGCACCGGCCTCGTGACGGCGACGCAGGCCCAGCCGGGCGAGGTCGACACCGTTGGCGTGCAGCAGCCGGGTGACGTAGTGATCGGGGGTGATCAACAGCTCCGCCGGCGAGCCGAACGCGACGTCGTCGGCGATCACGGCGGCCGGGACGTGTCCGTGCGGGGAGAAGATCGGCGCCGATTCGACCGCCCGGTAGAGCCCACGGGCCAGCGTCCGGGTGCTGGGATCGGCCGGCAACAGACGATCGGGGTCGAGCTCCAACTGCGTCATCGACGGGGTTCCTTTCGTTTCGGCCCGGTGCTGTGGCGCACCGTGAGATGGGTCGGCAGGACGGCCGACGATGCCGCCGGCCCGGTGGGTCTCCCCGGCGGTGAGCCGGAGAGCAGCATCGAGACCGCGACCCGTCCCGCCTGTTCGACCGGGGCCGTCACCGTGGTCAGCGACGGGTGGCAGATGTCGGCGCCGAAGCTGTCGTCGCAACCGACCACGCTGAGATCGCCGGGGACGTCCACCCCGCGTTCGGCGAACCGGGCCAGCATCCCGATGGCCAGCAGGTCGTTGTAGGCGATGCAGCCGGTTGCGCCGGTGGTGAGCACGACGTCGGCGGCGGCGGTGCCGGAGGCACTCCTGGGCGAGAAGTCCCGGGTCCGGCTGAGGTCGACCCCGAGCCGACGGGCGCTGCGCTCGATCGCCCGCCACCGCCGGTCGTTCGACCAGGATCCCTTCGGACCGCTGACGTAGACCAGTCGGCGGTGACCGAGCGAGACCAGGTGTTCGACCGCCTGCTCCATCCCCTGCGCGGTGTCGATCACCACACTGCCGAGCCCACGCCGGGGACGGTTGATGGTGACCAGGCGCAGAGTCTCGGCCAGGTCGCTGAGCCGGCGGTCCGAGAGCCGGGTCGAGGTCAGGATGGCCCCGTCGCAGGAGCGTTGCAGCTTGTGCAGCAGGGTTGCCTCGACCTCGGCCGATTCTTCGGTGTCCACCAGCAACTGGGTGAGGCCGGCCGACTTCAGCTGCTGCTGGGTGCCCCGGATGATGTCGAAGTAGAACGGGTTCGTGATGTCGGAGACCAGCACCGCGATCGCCCCCGTCCGGCCGGAGCTCAACGCCCGGGCCGACGGGTTGGCGGTGTAGTCCAGCTCGCGGGCCACCTGCTCGATCCGTTCCCTGGTGCGGCCGTTGACCCGGCCCGGGTTGGACAACGCACGCGACACGGTGGAGGTCGCCACCCCGGCCCGGAGCGCGACGTCGGCCAGTGTGGGCGGACGTTCGCGGTCGGAGGTCGAGCTTCGGGTGCGATCGGGCACGCCTCACCGAAGCACGCATGGCAACTTCTGGCAATCGGTTGCCAAATGTTGCCGTCCGGTGTTGTCTCGGGTGGTGAGCACTACGAACCCCATTGAGCAGAAGAGCACCCGGATCGCCATCGTCGGCTGCGGGATCATCGGCCGGCACCACGCGATCGTGGCCAGCCGGCACCCGGCGTTCACCGTCACCGCGCTGGTCGACCCGGATCCGACCGCGATCGAGAAGGTCCTGGCTGCCATCGCCGAGGAGGGTGGCCCGACGCCGACGGTGAGCGAGTCGATCGCTGCTGCCTGTGACCGCGACGACGTCGACCTGGTGGTGATCGCCACCCCGAGCGGCATGCACACCGAGCAGGGCACCGAGGCGCTCGACCACGGCGTCCACGTGGTGATCGAGAAGCCGCTGGACGTCAGCGTCGAGCGCGGCCGGGCCTACGCCGAGCGGGCCGGCCAGGCCGCCGAGCGCGGTCAACTCACCTCGGTGATCAGCCAGCACCGGTTCGATCCGGCCAACGCCGCTGTCGCCGCCGGGGTGCACGGCGGCGGTTTCGGCACGATCACCTCGGCCCTGGCCTCGATGGCCTGGTACCGCAGCCAGGGCTACTACGACCAGGGCGACTGGCGCGGCACCTGGGCCCTGGACGGCGGCGGCGCGGTGATGAACCAGGCCGTGCACATCGTCGACCTGCTCCGCTGGTTCCTCGGCCGGCCGGTCGAGATCTACGCCGTGACCGGGCGGCTGGCCCACGAGCGGATCGAGGTCGAGGACACCGCGGTGGCCACGATCGCCTTCGAGAGCGGGGCGTTGGCGACGCTGCACGCGACCACGGCGGCGTTCCCGGGTCTGCAGACCCGGATCCAGGTGCACGGCACGCAGGGCTCGGCCATCGTGAACGAGGACCGGCTGGAGTACTTCTTCGCCGATCCCGACGCCGACGAGTTCGGCACCCACGGGTTCAGCGCCCACAGCGGGGTGGTGGTCGAGAACCAGGCGGAGCAGCGGGTGCCGGCCGAACAACTGGCCAGCAGCCCCAAGCCGGCGGAGAACTTCATCGAGGGACACTTCCGGCAGTACGACGACCTGGCCGGCGCACTCGCCGACGGCCGCGCCCCCGGCGTCACCGTCGAGGAAGCCCTGCTGTCGTTGACGTTGGTCCGCGCCCTCTACGTCTCGGCGACGCTGGGCACTCCGGTCCGCTTCGACGACGTCCTGGCCGGGAAGCACGACGACGTGATCGCCGAGACCGGCGGTGCGAAGTGAAGCTCGCCGTCTTCACCGCCGCCACCCCGGAACTGGATCCGGTCGCCACTGCACAGCAGATCGGAGCCCAGGGCTGGCAGGGGATCGAGTGGCGAGTGGTCGACCAGAAGCCGGACGACCCGCCCGGCTTCTGGGCCGGCAACCGCTCGACCTGGCCGATGACGGGCCTGCTCGACCACGCCGAGGAGATGGCCTCGGTGGCGGCGTCTGCCGGGCTGGAGATCTCCGGGGTCGGTGGTTACGCCAAGTCCTTCGACCACGAAGGCGTGCAGACGGTGTTGACGGCGACGGCCCGGATGGGGGCCAAGCAGGCCCGGGTGTCGATCCCGGCCGTCGGGCCGGGGGAGAGCTATCGCGAGGTCTTCGATCAGGTCCGGACCGACATCGCCTGGGCCGCCGACCTGGCCGCGGACCTCGGGGTCAAGGCCTTGGTCGAACTCCACCACCGCACCGTCACCGCCTCGGCCAGTGCCGCGATGCGGCTGATCGACGGACTCGACCCGGCCGCGGTCGGCGTCATCCACGATCTGGGCAACCTGCTGATCGAGGGCCAGGAGGATCCGCGCTGGGCCTTCGACCTGCTGGGTGACTATCTGGCCCACGTGCACGTCAAGAACGCCCTCTGGCGGCCGGTCGGGACGGCGGCCGACGGCACCGTCAGCTGGGAGCACGACTGGGCCACCCTGCGGGCCGGGATCGCCGACGTGGGCGACTACCTGACCGCGCTCCGACAGCACGGCTACGACGACTGGGTGGTCTGCGAGGACTTCTCCACCGAGCTGGGGCAAGAGCAGCGTCTGACCGACGACCTGGCCTATCTGCGCTCGCTGATCTGAGCGTTCGAGGCCGGCCCGGTCACCGGGTGAGGACCAGGATCAAGGTGATGACGCCGAGGACGACGATCAGGCCGACCGCACCCAGGGCCACCCATAGCCCGGTCCGCTGGTTGGAGCTCAACTTCTCCTGCCAACCCTGCTCCTCAGCCACCTTCTTGATCAGAGAACGACCCTCGGTGGAGTCGAAGGTGTAATCGACCTGTTCGCCGAAGGAGCCGTCGTCGCCCCAGCCGATCTCCTTGTCGAAGGAAACCTCGAAGATCCGGCCCTTGGTGGTGCTGGTCTCGCCGGTGAGGCGAGGCATTGCCTGCCCGTCTGCGCCTGCACTCCAGGCCAGCGAACGCGCGACGTCGGTGACCTGCATCGTGCCCTGCTTCTCGTCCAGTTCGATCTGGTGGGTGAACGTGCGCTGCAGACGTTGTCGGGAGGCAAGACCCCACCATCGGGCGTCGGCGATGTCCAGTCCGATCTCGCAGCCACCCGGCCGGGGGGTGACCAGGTAGGGCGTGCTGGCGGCGAGCTGCTGGGCCCGGGTGATGAAATCGGCGCTGGAGGGCATGGCCGGAGACTACTGGTCCTGGGGGCCAGATCATCAACCTTCGGCAAGAAAAACGTAGCGGGCGATCAGCAGCAGCGCCACCACGTAGAGGATCGGGTGCACCTTCTTGCCCTGGCCGCTGAAGAGCTTGATCAGGCAGTAGCTGATCACGCCGAAGCTGACCCCGTTGGCGATCGAGAAGGTGAGCGGCATCGCCACCACGGTGAGAAAGGCGGGCACCGCCATCGAGATGTCGTCCCACTCGATGTGCTTGAGACCCTCGGCCATCAGGGCACCGACCAGGATCAACGCCGGTGCGGTCGCGGCCCCCGGCACCGCCCCGGCCAACGGCCAGATGAACATCGAGGCCGCGAACAGGACGCCGGTGAACGCCGAGGTCAGCCCGGTCCGGCCGCCCTCCTCGATCCCGGCTGCACTCTCGACGTAGGCGGTCGTCGTCGACGTCCCCATCAGGGCGCCGAACATGGCCGCCAGTCCGTCCATCGAGAAGGTCAGCTTGGCCCGCGGCATGTTGCCCTGTTCGTCCAGGTAGCCCGAGCGTTGGGCCAGCCCGGTCAGGGTTCCGGTGGCGTCGAAGAAGTCGACGAAGAAGAAGGTGAAGACGACGCTGAACACACCGAGCCCCAGAGCGGCCCCGATGTTCAGCTGCCCGAACAGCTCACCGGGCCAGACCGGCGCGGCCACGATGCCGTCGTTGAAACCGCCGAAGGCGACCAGTGCGTCGCCGCTGCCGGTGTACACCTTCGCCCGACTGACGATGGCGATGATGGTGGTGGCGAGGATGCCGAACAGGATGGCGCCCTTGACCCGCAGCTTCATCAGCACCGCGGTGATCACCAACCCGATGATCGCCACCCAGGCCGTCGGGCTCTTCAGCGAGCCGAGGCCGATCAGGGTGGCCTGGTTGGCCACCACGATGCCGGCGTTCTTCAGGCCGAGGAAGGCCAGGAAGAGCCCGATGCCCGCGGTGATGGCGAACTTCAGTCCGGTCGGGATGGCCCGCACGATGGCCTGTCGGGCGCCGATCACGCTGAGGACCACGAACAGCGCACCGGAGATGAAGACCGCACCCAGCGCCGTCTGCCACGGATAACCCAGCGACTGGACGACGGTGTAGGAGAAGAACGCGTTCAGCCCCATGCCGGGTGCCTGGGCGAAGGGGTAGCGGGCCACGATGCCCATGGCCAGCGAGCCGAAGCAGGCGGCCAGGCAGGTGGTCATCAACAACTGGACGAACGCGTTCGGCACCGGGATGGCCGTGGCCAGCACCTGGGGATTGACGAACAGGACGTAGCTCATCGTCAGCCAGGTGGTGAATCCGGCCCGGAGCTCACGCGGGATGGTCGAGCCGCTGGCCGTGATCTGGAAGTAGCGGTCGAACGGGCTGACCTTGCTGGTGGGTGCAGCCGGTGGGGCTTGCGTCGTTGTCATGCCGCCTCCTGGGGTCGGGAACGTGGGTGCTGTCGTGGGCTGGACGTGGCTGGGTCGGACGTGGCCGGGCTGGACGTGGCCGGGCTGGACGTGGATGGATTGGCGGAAACGATGTCGCCCGCCACCCAGACGCCGGCGACGTCGGCGGGTGTGGCGAGGGTGAAGATCTTGGCCAGGGCGTCGCCGGCGTCCTGGGCGTGGTCGAGGTTGACGGCCAGGGTGCTGCCGGCCGCGGGCCGGAGCCAGCAGGCGTCGAACGCCTTGCCGACGCCCAGATCGCCGACCTGGTCACCCAGGCCGAGGGCGAGTGCGCCGGCCCGGGTGGCCAGGTAGAGCAGGTGGACGGGGGTCAGGGGCAGGCCGTCGGCGCCGAGCAACTGCTGCATGAAGTAGGCCTGCAACCCCTCCTTGGGCAGGAAGAAGCCGGTGCCGCCGCCCACGTCGGAGCCGAGAGCCACCCCGACCCGGTGCTCGACGTGGCGGCGGAGCGGGAACAGCCCGCTGCCCAGCGAGGCGTTGCTGGTCGGGCAGTGTGCGGTCCAGGTGCCGGCGGCGGCCATCAGTTCGAGTTCGTGGTCGGTGGCGTGGACGTTGTGGGCCAGCACACTGCGATCGGTCAGTAGACCGTGCGCGTGGTAGGTGTCGACGTAGTGGCGCGAGGCCGGGAACAGCCCGCGCACCTGCTCGACCTCGGCCGGGTTCTCGTTGACGTGCGAGGTGAACCGGACGTCGTCGCCGCTGCGCAGCAGTTCTGCGCAGACCTCGAGCACGGCATCGCTCGCCGACAACGAGAACCGGGGTGTGACCGCGTAGCGCAGCCGGTCGTGACCGTGCCAGCGGTCGATCAGCTCGGTGCCCTCGCGCAACGCCCGTTCCGGAGTGGTGAGCAGTTCCGGCCGCAGCACCCGGTCGCTCAGCACCTGGCCGGCGGTGATCCGCAGCCCGGTCCGGGCCGCCGCGGCGAAGAGTTCTTCCACCGCACTGGCGTAGTGGGCGCCGAAGACCAGGGCGGTGGTGGTGCCGGCCGCGATCAGGCCGGTCAGGAACTCCGAGGCGACGGCCCGGGCGTAATCCTGATCGGCCAGCCTCGCCTCCTCCGGCAGCGCGCACCGCTCCAACCAGTCCAGCAGCGGCATACCCAGCCCGCCGATCACCCGGACCTGCGGGAAGTGGACGTGGGTGTCGACGAAGCCGGGCAGCAGCACTCCCTCGTGCAGGTCGCTGACCACCTCGTCGGGGTGGTCGGCCCGGACGCCGGCGAAATCGCCGCGCTCGACGATGATGCCGTCGCGGACCAGCAGGCCCGCGTCGGACTCGACCCGCAGCGCGGCCTCGTGCTCGAACGGGCTGACCGGGGTGTCCAGCACCGTGGCCCGGTAGAGCGTCATGACCGGCTCCCCAGTTCGAGCCCGGCGTCGGCCGCGGCGGTCGCTGCGCCGGACGCGAGGGTCTCGACGGCAGCCTGCGGCACGTTCTGCAGGCGGTTCAGCAGGGCGGCGGCGACGCCGACGGCGATCACGATCGGCTCCTTACTGCTCGCGTTGGGGTTCAGCGTGGGCAGGCCGATCGGGCACTGGATCCGGCTGATCGTCTCCTCGTGGTGCCCGGCTTCGGCCAGCAGGGTGCGGAAGCGGCTCCACTTGGCGCTGGAGCCGATCAGCCCGACGCTGCCCAGGTCGTCGCGTCGCAGCACGGCGTCACAGAGCGCGAAGTCCTCGGCGTGGTCGTGGGTCATGATCAACAGGTGACTGCCGGCGGGTAGCCGCTCCAGGACCTGTTCACCGAGCAGCGTCCGGTGGACGGCGACCGCGGCCGTCCCGTCGGTGATCCCGGCCAGCCGCAGCGGGTCGGTCTGCTCGGCCCGGGAGTCCACCAGGACCAGCGAGATGTCCAACCGGGACACGATTCTGGCCAGTTCGAAGCCGACGTGGCCGACACCGAAGATCGCCACCGTCGGCCGGACCGGCAGTGGCTCGAACAACAGCGTCACCACGCCGCCGCAGCACTGTCGACCGTGGTCGTTGCGGGCCCGGTCGTTCAGCCGTGACTGCCAGCTGACCGGGCCGCCGCCACCACCACCGCCGGTGGCGATCAGGGCCCGGGCCCGGTCGATGGCCGTCTCCTCCAGATTGCCGCCGCCGACACTGCCCCAGATCCGGTCGGTGCCGACCACCATCTTGGTGCCGGCGTCGCGCGGGGCGTGACCGCGGACGTCGGTGATCGTGATCAGGACACCGGGGGAGTTCTCGGCCCGGAGGTGTTGCACCGCAGAGATCCAGTCCATCAGAGCGTCCTCAGGCCTGGGCGTAGGAGTCGCGGACGGCCCGGGAATCCGCCCCGGCGTGCGGGCCTGCGGCGTAGACCTCCGAGGCGGCCGAGGCGGCGAGTTCCGGCTCGGGTCGGCCGCTCCGGGCGGCCTCGACCGCCCAGAACACCGCCTCCGGCGTGGCCGGGCTGCCCAGGTCGATCTCGATGTCGCCGGGACCGAACGCACCGGCCGCCTGCCGGAGCGCCTCACGGACGCTGAAGGCCAGCATCAGCGGGGGTTCGCCGACCGCCTTCGAGCCGTACACCACGCCCGATTCGGTGGCCCGCTCGTAGAGGTGGACGTTGAACTCCTCCGGCATCTCGGAGAAGCTCGGCAGCTTGTAGGTGCTGGCTGCCTGGGTGCTCAACCGGCCGCGGTTGGGCCCGTCGGTGGTGTCCCAGCGCAGCTCCTCCAGGGTCAGCCAACCCGCACCCTGGACGAAGCCGCCCTCGATCTGACCGACGTCGATCAACGGCGAGAGGCTGTCCCCGACGTCGTGGACGATGTCGGTCCGCCGTAGCCGGTAGGCCCCGGTGAAGCCGTCCACCTCGACCTCGGACAGCGAGGCGCCGTAGGCGAAGTACTTGAACGGCTCACCCTGCATCCGCTCCGAGTCCCAGTGCAGACCCTCGGTGCGGTAGAAGCCGGCCGCCCACAGCTGAACCCGTTGGAAATAAGCGGAGTTGACCACCTCGGCGAAGCTCAGCTGCCGGTCGTGGAAGCCGATCCCGGTGATCGTGCCGTCGACGAAACGGACGTCGGCCGGGTGGCAGTTGATCATCCGTGCCGCCACCTCGGCCAGCCGGTCCTTGATCTGCTCACACGCGTTCTTGATCGCCCCGCCGTTCAGGTCGGCGCCCGAACTGGCCGCGGTGGCCGAGGTGTTCGGCACCTTGTCGGTCCGGGTCGGGGCCAGCCGGACGAAGCTCATCGGCACCCCGAGCGCGGTGGCCGCGACCTGGATCATCTTGGTGTGCAGGCCCTGGCCCATCTCGGTGCCGCCGTGGTTGATCAGCACCGAGCCGTCCTTGTAGACGTGCACCAGCGCACCGGCCTGGTTGAACGCGGTCAGGTTGAACGAGATGCCGAACTTGACCGGGGTGATGGCCAGCCCGCGTTTCGCGTCCTCGTGCTCGGCGTTGAACGCCGAGACCTCGGCCAGTCGTTCGTCGTAGTGGGCCCGTTGCCGCAGCAGGGACCAGATGTCGGCCAGCCGTTCGGCGTGCCGGACCGGCTGACCGTACGGGGTGGCCTGGCCGGGGGTGTAGAGGTTGATCCGGCGCAGTTCCTCGGCCTCGACCCCGAGCTGCGGCGCGCACCGACCGAGGATGTCCTCGATCACCAGCATCCCCTGTGGGCCACCGAAACCACGGAACGCCGTCTGCGAGGTCTTGTTGGTCCTGGCGATCCGGCCGTGCGCGGTGATGTTCGGCAGCCAGTAGGCGTTGTCGATGTGGCAGAGCGCCCGGGCCAGCACCGGCTCGGACAGATCCAGGCTCCAGCCGCCGTCGGAGGTCAGGGTGGCCTCCAGGGCGCAGAGCCGGTGCTCGGCGTCGAAGCCGACCTCCCAGCTGGCGTGGAACGGGTGCCGTTTGCCGGTCATGGTGATGTCCTGGTTCCGGTTCAGCCGCAGCCGGACCGGACGTCCGGTGAGCTGGGCGCCGAGGGCGGCGACGGCGGCGAAGCCGTGCGGCTGCATCTCCTTGCCACCGAAGCCGCCACCCATCCGCAGGCACTGCACGGTGACGGCGTGGCTGGGCAGGCCGAGGACGTGCGCGACGATCTCCTGGGTCTCGCTCGGGTGCTGGGTGCTGGACTGGACGAACAGCTGCCCGCCCTCGTCGATCAGGGCCAGGGCGGCGTTCGTCTCGAGATAGAAGTGCTCCTGACCGCCGAACTCGAACTCGCCGCTGAACCGGTGGGCGGCCTGCCGCAGCGCAGTACTGCTGTCCCCGCGGGAGACGGTGCGCTGGTGACCCTGGAAGCTGGAGGCCCCGATCGCCTCACCGAGGGTCAACAGCGACGGCAGCGGCTGGTAGTCGGCCTCGACCCGCTCGGCGCCGAGCCGGGCGGCCTCCAGGCTCTCGGCCAGCACCCAGCAGATCGCGTGGCCGTAGAACATCACCTCGGACGGGAACAGCGGCTCGTCGTGCTTGACGCCGGCGTCGTTCACCCCGGGGACGTCGGCGGCGGTGAGCACCTTCACCACGCCGGGCACCTGATAGGCGCCCTCGGTCCGCAACTCGGTGATCAACGCGTGCGCGTGCGGGGCGTTGACCGGCCAGGCGTGCAACACGCCGGGGGTGCGGGCCAGCAGATCGTCGGTGTAGAGGGCCGTGCCGGTGACGTGCCCGGACGCGCTCTCGTGCGGGATCTCCTTGCCCACCGAGGGATTCAGCGGCCGGTCGGCCAACGGGCCGTGCAGCGAACTGCTGCTGTCACCACTCCAGGCGTTCACGCGTTCACTCCTTGCCGAGTCGGTTCCTGCTGCGGGTTCTGGGCCCGGAACTTCAACAACGACGTCCGCAGCATCGCCGTCCGGTAGGCCGCACTGGCCCGGTGGTCGTCCAGCGGGGTGCCCTCGGCGGCCAGCAGGTCGGCGGCCTCGCGGACCGTCTCCCGCGTCCACGGACGTCCGGTCAGGAACTCCTCGGTGGCCCGGGCGCGGATCGGGGTGGCCGCGACGCCGCCGAGCCCGATCCGGATCCTGGCGACCCTGCTGTCGGCCCCACTGTCGTCCCGGCCGCCGTCGAGATCGAGGGCGAAGGCCACGGCCACGCTGGAGATGTCGTCGAAGCGCCGCTTGGCGATCTTGTGGAAGGCGGTCGAGCCGGCCAGCGGCAACGGGATCCGGACCGTCTTGATCAACTCGTCCGGCCGGCGCACCGACTGCCGGTAGCCGGTGAAGTAGTCGGCCAGCGCCACCTCACGTTCACCGTCGAGCGAAGCCAGCACCAGCCGGGATTCCAGGGCCAGCAGGACGGGCGGGCTGTCGCCGATCGGTGAGCCGGTGCCGAGGTTGCCGCCGAGGGTGGCGCCGTTGCGGATCAGCCGGGAGGCGAACTGCGGGAACAGCTCGGCCAGCAACGGCACCCGACCGTCGAGACCGCGTTCGATCTCGCTCAGGGTCAGCCCGGCCCCCAGGTCGATCGTGTCCGCTCCGATCGTGAAGGTCCGCAACTCCTCCAGCCGGTCGATGCCGATACTCAGCGCGGCCCGCGCGTGCCGGATGTTCAACTCGACGCCCCAGTCGGTGGAGCCGGCCACGAGCCGGGCTTTCGGTTCGTGCTTGAGGATCTGCAGGGTCTCGGCCAGGTCGACCGGCCGGACGAAGCTGCTCTGGACACTTCCCCCCGGGTCGCCGTCGATCGGGCCGTCGATCCGGCGCGTCGATCCGGCCGGAGACGGCAGCCGGGGCCGGCTCGGCCAGCCTGGTCCGGAGCGGGTCGTCGGTGTCGGGGTCACCCAGGGCGTAGGCGGCGTCGCGGATCGGCCGGTAACCGGTGCAGCGGCAGAGATTGCCACTGAGGGCGTGCAGGTCGAAACCGTTCGGCCCGTGCTCATGGTCGGGGGCCTCGGTCGCGCCGATGGTGGAACTGGCCCGGTCGGCGATCTCGTCCTGGGTCGGCTCGTGTCGCCGGCTGACCCGCTCGGGCCGGTAGAACTCCGAGGCCATCGAGCAGATGAAACCGGGTGTGCAGTAGCCGCACTGGGATCCGCCGCGGACCGCCATCTCGTGCTGGACGGGATGCAACTCCTCGCCAGCGGCGAGGCCCTCGGCGGTGATCAGTTCCTGACCGTCGAAGCCGGCCGCCGGCACCAGGCAGGCGTTGATCGCCGTCCACCGGGTCTGGTCGCCGTCCGGTCGGGCGACGAGGACCGAACAGGCGCCGCATTCGCCCTCGGCGCAGCCTTCCTTGCACCCGGTCAGCCCGTCCGCGCGGAGCCACTCCAGCAGGGTGACGTGACCGCCGACCTCGCCGAGTGGGCGGGTGGCGCCGTTCACGACGAGTTGAGCGGGTTGGGTCGATCGGGTCGGCTGCACTGCGGAACACCCCTGTCCTGACGTCCGTCTGTTCCCTGCATTCTCTGCAAGGGAGCCCGTTCACGCCACAGGCGTAGCGAAACTGGCACATGGTTGTGACGGTCGGTCAGTCCCGGTGCCGGTTATCCATGTGAACGGCGGCCGAGGTCGTGAACGGGACGCTAGACCACCCGGTACGCTGATGTCCAGAGTTTTGTGGAAACTTCTTTCCACGATCTGGAAGACTTCCCGGTGAGAGGAACGACGATGGCCTACCGCGAACTGGCGACCGGACAACGGAGCCGGATCATGATCGGCTCACTCGACGGACGCCCGCCCGCGCCGGTCCACGAGAGCGGTGAGCGAGTGTTCGAGGCGCCGAACTGGACGCTGGACGGCCGCTGGTTGATCCTCAACGCCGACGGGACGCTCTGGCGGGTCCGGCCCGAGGGCGGTGAGCCGGAACGGATCGAGGTCGACGTGCCGCCGGTGAACAACGACCACGTGCTGGACCCGGACGGTGAGCACATCCTGGTCTCGGCCGACGACGGCCACCTCTACCGGACGGCCCTGGCCGGTGGTGCCGCCGTCCGGATCACCCGTGATCAGGCCGACGGGTTCCGGCACTTCCTGCACGGCGTCAGCCCGGACGGAGCGACCCTGGCCTCCATCGGGCTGTCCACCGTGCCGGGCCGACCGGTCCGGGCCGACGTCTACCTGATCGACGTGGCCACCGGCGAGCAGGAACGGATCAGCGACGGCACCGCGCTCACCGACGGCGCCGAGTTCTCCCCGGACGGATCCTGGATCTACCTCAACACCGAACAGTTCTCGACCCGACCCGGTCACGCGCAGATCGCCCGGATGCGACCGGACGGATCGTCGCTCGAGCAGTTGACCTTCGACGACCGGGTGAACTGGTTCCCGCACCCGAGCCCGGACGGTGCGGTGACGGTGTTCATCAGCTTCCCGCCCGGCACCGTCGGCCACCCGGCCGACCAGGAGGTCGAGCTCAAACTGGTCGTCGGCGAGCAGTGGGCCGAGGCGGCCACCGTGGCCGCCTTCTTCGGCGGTCAGGGCACCATCAACGTCAACTCGTGGGCACCGTCGGGCGACCGGTTCGGTTACGTCGAGTACCCGGTGGGCTGAGCTCAGCGGATCGTGAAGCCGCCGTCCACCACGATGTCGGCCCCGTTGATCATGTCGGCGGCGTGCGAGACCAGGAAGGCCACGACGGCTGCGATCTCGGCCGGCACGGCGAACCGGCCGACCGGGATCTCGGCCCGGTGCGCCTCACCCTTGGGGTTGTCCCAGGCCTCGATGCCCAGCGGGGTCAGCACCACGGTGGGGGAGACGGTGTTGACGGTGACGCCGCGACCGCCCCACTCCGAGGCCAGCACCCGAGTCATCCCCAGCACCCCGGCCTTCGAGGCGCAGTAGGCGACGTGGTCGGGCAGGGCGACACTCGCCGCCTGGGACGCGAGGTTGACGATCCGGCCGTGGCCGCGGGTCAGCATCCGGGTGCCGAACTCACGGCACATCCGGTAGGTGCCGGACAGGTTCACCGCCATCGTGGCGTCCCACTGCCGATCGGTCAGTGTCTCCGCCGGTGCGAGCTGGGCGATGCCGGCGGAGTTGACCAGGATGTCGACCGGCCCGGCCGTCTCGTCGATCACCCGGGCGGCACTGCTGATCGATTCGCTCGAGGTGACGTCGCAGGCCAGCGCGGACGCCGACTCCCCAAGTTCGGCGGCGGCCTTCTCGGCCGCGTCCTGGTCGAGATCGACGATCACCACCCGGGCCCCGGAATTAGTGAACCGTTCGGCGATGGCCCGGCCGATCCCCGATGCGCCCCCGGTGATCACCGCCGTCCGGTCGCTCAGATCGACCTGCAGGTCGGAGACGTCGGTCTGTGGCACCTGCATCGCTCACTCCTCCTCGAGTGGGATCGCCGAGAACGGCTCAGTCGTCCTGAACCGAGGTCACCAGCTTGTCGACCTTCTGCACATACTCCTCCGGCTTGGTCTTGCGTTCCAGCCCGCTGTCGGACATCCAGCGCACCTTGCCCAGCACCGGACGTTCGGTCCAGCCGTGGTCGTGGGTGCCGAACAGCCAGCCGATGTTGGCGTAGCTGTTGGCGTCCCGGCCGTCCAGGAAGTACTTGTCGTTGAGATAGATCGCCGTCTTGTAGGCGTACTCGGGGGTGTTGGACCACTCGATGATCTTCTTGCCCCAGTACATCCGCATGTAGTTGTGCATGTAGCCGGTGAACTTCATCTCCCGCATGGCGGCGTTCCAGTAGTCGTCGTGGGTCTCGGCGGCCTCCAGCTCGGCCCGGGTGTAGCTGTTCTTGCGTTCGTCGTCCTTGTGCTCGGCCAGGGTCTCCTTGGCCCAGCCCGGAATGGAGTCGAAGGAGTCGTACTCCTTCTCGTAGTAGACGAAGTTCATCGGCAGCTCGCGCCGGACGATCAACTCCTCGACGAAGGCGTCCACGTTCTTGGTGGAGTGCGACTTCTTCGCCTCCATGGCGATGTAGACGGCTGACAGCTGGCCGAAGTGCAGATATTTGCTCATGTGCGAGACGTCGTCGGTCTGCGGTTGGTTGCGGTGGTCGGCGTAATCGCTGAACTTCTCCGCCAGGAAGGCCTTGAGCACCTTCTTGCCTGCGGTCATCCCGCCGGTGAACATGGCCACCGGGGGCACCTCACGGTCGAGTTTCAGCTTCTCGGCCAGCTTGTCGACGTCGGAGAGGTCCTCGCCGCCGACCTGGACGCCGGTGGTGTCGTCCAGCTCGGTGGTGGGCAGTTCGACCAGGAACCGGTCGAGGTGCTTGGTGATCTTGGGCCGGATCGTCCGGGCGGCGTACTCGGCCTTGTCCGAGACGAGTTCGACCGGCACCACCACGTCGCTCTCGATCTGGATCACCGGCACGGTGGCCTTCGAGGCCAGGGTGTCGCGCCACCGCCGTTGGATCCGCAGATAGCCGCGGTCGCAGACGACCAGGCAGGCGTCCTTCGCCAGCTCGACGGCGACGTCGTCGGGTGAGCCGTGCCGGACGACGAAGGTGATGTTCCGCTTGCTCAGTTCGGCCTCCACGTCGGCCAGGCCCTGCAGCATGAAGTGGTAGTGCCGCAGGTTGGCCTCCGGGTAGTCGTCCATCAGGCCGAAGGCGACCAGCAGTTGCTTGCCCAGGTCGTTGGCCCGGTGGATGGCGAACTCCAGAGCGTGGTTGAACTCGGTCCGCTGGGACTGCTGCATCCAGTACAGGACGTAGCGACCGTCGCCCGGCTCCTCGATGTCGTTGAGATGCCTCACCCGGGCTTCGTCGATCCCGGGGTAGACGTCCTCGTGGGTGTCCTCGTTCTTGCTGCCGGCCGAGTTCTTCTTCGTTGCCATGGCAGCAGAGTAGGCCGTGGCGGAGCGGCCGGGACGGGGCGCTAGCGTCGGATCCATGGAACCGACACCGGCACGAAAAGTCCGCACCGCACCACTGGCCGCGTTGGGCCTGGTCGGCGGCTACTTGGCGGCCCGGGAGAGCGGCATCCGCCCGGTGGGCGGTGTGCTGCTGGGCGCGGCGGGCCTCTACTGCGGCCGCACCTGGCTGGCCAAACGGGGCCCGGCGGTGACCGCCGCACTGAGCGCGTTGTACGTCGGCGGCTTCGGGCTCTCCCATCCGCTGGCCAGGAAGATCGGCGCCTGGCCGGCCGTGCTCGCGGTCTCGGCCGCCTCAGCCGGCGCCTGCTGGGCCCTGGTCGACTCCCAGCCGAGCCGCTGAGCCGAATCCTGCCGAAAGGGCCGTCATGCTTGCCACCGAGAACTTCATCCGTTACCACCACGTCGACTCGGTCGCCGAGACCCCGCGTGGGCTGCTGGCGCAACTGCACGACGAGCAGCTGCAGGTCGAGCTGGTCAGCGCCGACATCGTCCGGTTCAGCATCACCCGGGCCGGCACCTTCGACCAGCATCCGACCTTCGCCGTCTGCGTCGACCCGCTGTCTCGTGAGGTCGACTTCCGGGTCGAACGGGACGACGACCAGGTCCGTGTGATCACCGAGGCGCTCACCGTCACGCTGTGGCTGGAGCCGTTCCGGTTCGACGTGCACCGCGCCGACGGCAGCCCGGTGATCGAGACCGCCACCGACGAGGACGGGCACTACTGGTCCTACGCCACCCTGAACGACGCGTTCACCCTGCGCCGCCGCTGTCGGCGGGAGGACGCGATCTACGGGTTGGGGGAGAAGTCCGGTCGGCACAACCGCAAGGGCCGCGACTTCACCTTCTGGAACCTCGACGTGCTGAACCCGTCCGAGACGGCCGAGTTCACCCGGGACAAGGCTCCCGACGACCCGCGCGGTGATCGCACCAGCGTCGAGATGGACCCGTTCTACGCCAGCATCCCGTTCTTCTACCACCACGACCAGCGCACCGGTGCGGTGGCCGGATCCTTCGTCGACAACGGATATCGCGCGACGTATGAGTTCTCCGACCCGACCGAGTACCGGATCACGTTCACCGGCGGACAGTACAGCGAGTACGTCTTCGCCGGCCCGCGGATGCCGGCCGTGCTGCGGGACTACACCTGGCTGACCGGCCGGGCGGCACCACCGCCGATCTGGGCGCTCGGCTACCACCAGTGCCGCTGGGCCGGCTACAGCCAGGACGAGGTCGAAGCGATCGGGCAGCGGCACCGTGACGACGCGATCCCGTGCGACACGTTGTGGCTCGACATCGAGTACATGGACGGCTATCGCGTCTTCACCTGGAACACCGAACTGTTCCCCGACGTCCCCGGGATGCTGGAACGCCTGTCACAGCAGGGTTTCCGGGTGATCACCATCGTCGACCCGGGGGTCAAGTACGACCCCGGCTACCCCGTCTTCGACCAGGGCCGGGAACGCGACGTGTTCTGCCGGACCGCCGGCGGCGACATCTACATCGGCCAGGTCTGGCCGGGCAACACCGCTTTCCCCGATTTCGTCACCGAGCAGGGGCGGGCCTGGTGGGGCGAGCTGAACGCCGAGCACGTCCGCTCCGGGCTGGCCGGCATCTGGAACGACATGAACGAGCCGGCCACCGGGTCGATCCCGTCGCTGCCGATGCGTTTCGGCCACGGCGAGTACCCGCACGAGCAGTTCCACAACCAGTACGCCCTGTTGATGGCGATGGGCACCCGGGACGGTCTGCTGGCGGCGATGCCGACGTTGCGGACGTTCATCCTGTCCCGGTCCGGCTTCGCCGGCATCCAGCGCTACGCCGCGAACTGGATGGGCGACAACCTGGCCCGCTGGGACCATCTCGAGTTGAGCATCGCCATGGGTGCGGGGTTCGGCATCTCGGGCCAGCCGTTCGTCGGGGCCGACATCGGCGGTTTCATGGGCGACACGGACGCCGAGCTGCTGGTCCGCTGGATGCAGTACGGCACCCTGACCCCGTTCTGCCGCAACCACTCGGTGATCGACACCGTCGACCAGTACGCCTGGTCGTTCGGGAGCAGGATCGAGGATCTGATCAGGGCGGCGATCGAACTCCGCTACCGGCTGCTTCCCTATCTGTACACGTCTTTCCTGCGGTCCACCGAGACCGGCGAGCCGGTGCAGCGTCCGTTGGTCTTCGACCACCAGGACGACGGCACCGTCCGGGACATCGACGACCAGTACCTGTTCGGGCCCGATCTCCTGGTGGCGCCGGTGACCGGACCTGGTACGACCGCGCGCAGCGTCTATCTGCCGGCCGGGGAGTGGTACGACTGGCACAGCGGCGAGGGGTTCGCCGGCGGCAGCTTCCTGGCCGCCGAGACCCCACTGGACCGGATCCCGGTCTACGCCCGGGCCGGTGCGGTGATCCCGATGTGGCCGGCGGCACCGCCGTCGACCAGCGGCTACCACCCGGAGCTGATCGAGTTGCACGTCTTCGTCCCGACCGGTGACGAGACGCACGCCTCCCGGCTGGTCGAGGACGACGGACTGACCCTGACCGACGGCGAACCCCGCTGCTACCGGACCGAACTCACCCTGACCAGGGCCGGTGATCGGCTGACGCTGGGTGGTGCGGTGCGGGGCCCGGGCTACGCCGAGTTCCGGCGCTCGGAGTTCCGGGTCGTCCTGCACGGGGCCACCGCAGCCGGCGCCGAACTCGACGACCGGAGGATCGACGTCGACCCGGCGGCGGTCACTTTCCCCAATGCGGGAACGGATTTCGAGCTGACGATCAGCCTCGATCCGTCAGCCTGACGTCGACCACCAGGGCCTGGTGGTCCGACAGATCCAGCCGGACGGCCTCGCTGCGCACCGCCCGCACCCCGCCGCCGGTGAGGGCGTGGTCGATCTGCTTTCGGGGCTGGTCGGCCGGGAAGGTCGAATGGCTGGCCAGTGGACGCAGTCGGCTCACCCGGGCCGGCCACCGGCCGCGCAGGTTCAGATCGCCCAGCAGGATGAACGGGCCGTCGGCTCGGCGGAGCAGTCGGCCCAGTCGTGCGAGTTGCCGTTCCCGGACGGCGGGGAGATAGCTGAGGTGGGCGCACGTCACGGTCAGCGGACCGAGCGGGGTGGCGAACCGGGCGGTCAGGGCACCTCGTGGCTCGTCCGACCGCAGGACGATCCGCCTGCTGTTCAGCCTGGGCACCGGGTAGCGGATCGGCCAACGTGGCAGCTGCGTGGTGTGCCACTCCTCGCCGGGGAACCTGCTCAGCAGGGCGTTCCCGTAGCCGTCGTCTTCCGCGGTGCCCAGCAGCGGGAAGAAGTGGAAGCTCTGGGCGTCCATCGCCGCCGCAGCGATCTCGGACAGCCGGGCCCGACCGGATCGGGCCCGGCCGTGGTCGACCTCCTGCAGCGCCAGGATGTCGGCGTCCAGCGAGGCGATCGCTGCGCTGAACCGGTCGAGGTCGACGACGCCGTCCGCCGGACTGGCACCGTGCAGGATGTTGAAGGTGGCCAGCCGGATCGTTGCCTGCCCGTCCACGTCCGTCCTCCTGTCGGCCCGCCCTCGGCCATCTGGCGACATAGCCCTCTACGTTAGAGCCGTGACTGTTGCTGTGGGGTATCTGGCCACCGAGGCGGCCCGTCGGGCGCTCGACCTGGCGGCGCGCGAGGCCGCCGACCGCGGCACCGATCTGCTGGTGATCCACGTGGTCGAGATGTTGGACGACTCCGTGGTGAGCGCCCATCGGGCCAGCGTCTCCGACGAGGTCGAGGCGGCGCTGCGGGAGGCCGATCTCACCGGGCTCGACTGGGCGGTTCACGTCTCCACCGAGGACGAGAGCGTCGCCGACGCGCTGGTCGACGCCGCGCTCGAGCAGGGAGCCGAACTGCTGATGATCGGCAGCCGCCCGCGCAGCTCGGTCGGCAAGCTGCTGTTCGGCAGCGTCAGTCAGACCATCGCGCGACGGGGCAGACCGGACGACGTCGCCCTCGAGGTCCGGGTCGTTGACCTCTGATCCGTTGCCAAGCCGTGCAACGGATACGTAACAAATCTTTGCTCCCGAGGCGTGGATCACGCCTGGACCGTCACCAATCCGACGAAGACGCTTCCCTTATCTCCGGATGTGTGTAAGTGTCCTGCAATGGTCAGTGTGGGTAGGAAAGTCACCGGAACGTCGTGGAGCGGATCGAAACCGCACCGATGGTTGGCGTTGATGACGGCGATCGGGTTGGCGCTGGCGCTGACCCTCGGCCTGTCGTCCGGCCCACGGGCGCACGCCGCCGGCGAGCCGAAGATGAAGGTCGCGCTGACCAGTGACATCGACACCCTCAACCCGTTCCTGGCCATCTTCTCCTCCAGCACGGGAATCCTGCGGCTGCAGTACGAGTCGTTGGTCGACAACGGGTTGAACAACGAGATCGTCCCGGGTCTGGCCGATACCTGGCAGACCTCGAGCGACGGCAAGACCTGGACCTTCGACATCCCGGCGGACCGGAAGTGGTCCGACGGCCAGCCGCTGACCGCCCAGGACGCGGCCTGGACGTTCAACGCGGTGAAGACCCAACCCGCGCTGCAGAAGGCCAACGGCGGCCTGGTCACCAACATCAGCAGCGTCACGGCCAAGGACGACCACACCCTGGTGATGGTGCTGGCCGCGGCGCAGGCGTCCAACCCCGGCTCGGAACTGCCGATCGTGCCGCAGCACGTCTGGTCGAAGGTGGACGCGTCCACCTACGGCAACGACAAGGACACCGTCGGCTCCGGGCCCTACGTGATCTCCTCCTACACCCAGGGCCAGAACGTCGAGCTGACCACCAACCCGAACTTCTGGCGTGGGCCGGCCAAGATCGGCGGCCTGACCTACGTCAGCTACAAGAGCACCGACGCGGCCGTCCAGGCGCTGCGGACGGGCGAGGTCGATCTGGTCAGCGGGCTCACCCCGGCCCAGTTCAACTCCCTCAAGGGCCAGCAGGGCATCAGCACCAACTCCGGCGCCGGCCGGCGCTATCAGGCCCTGGCCATCAACCCCGGGACGACCAGCGTCAAGGGCAAGGCGATGGGTAACGGCAATCCGGCGTTGAAGGATCCGAAACTACGGGCCGCGATCGTCACCGCCGTGGACAAGAACACCCTGCTCGACAAGGTGATCCAGGGTTACGGCAAGGCCGCCGAGACCGAGGAGCCGGCGGTCTATCCGCTCTACCACGGCTACGCCGACGGGGCCGAGAAGCACGCCTTCGATCTGGCCGAGGCCAACCGGATGCTGGACGACGCCGGCTACGAGAAGGGCTCGGACGGCATCCGGTTGGACAAGGACGGCGACCCGCTGACGTTGCGGCTGATGGGCCGCAACTCCGACCCGACGCACCCGCTGATGGCCAACTACGTCAAGGCCTGGATGAAGGACATCGGGATCAACCTGACCGTGTCGATGGTCAGCCCGAACCAGGTGAACGTGACCTCGACCCTGGGCCAGTACGACCTCTACTTCACCGGCTGGGGGATCGGCCCCGACCCGGACTTCCAGCTCTCGATCAACCAGTGTTCGAGCCGTCCGAACCCTGACGGCTCCGGCGCGACCAGTGAGAACAACTACTGCGATCCGGACTTCGACAAGCTCTACACCGCTCAGCACACCGAACTGGATCAGACCAAGCGTTCGGAGCTGGTCCGGCAGGCGTTCACCATGATCAACAACGCCTCGGTGAACGCCGTCCTGTTCTACGCCGACAGCCTGGAGGCCTACCGCAGCGACAAGTTCGGCAGCTTCAGCACCCAGCCGGTGAAGGGCGGCGTGATCAGCGGGCAGAACGGATACTGGGGCTTCTACTCCGCGCAGCCGGTCACGGCCGATCAGACCAGCGCCCAGGGGGGAGTGCCCGGTTGGGCGATCGGGGTCGGTGCGGCGGTGGTCGTGATCATCGTGGCCGGTGTGATCGTGCTGGTCCGGCGCCGGACCCCGGCCGCCGACAAGGAGTGAGGCGCCGGTGAGCACGCTGCCGGCCGAGGAAGCCAGCGCCGGACAACTGACCAAGGACATGGCCGACGACATGGCCGACGGCGGTTCGGCCCAGCGCGGCGACGAGGAGAGCCCGGAGGGCTCGTCCGGTCCGTCGTTGCCGCGCTACCTGCTGCTCAAGGCCGGTGGATCGCTGATCAGCCTCGGTCTGGTCGTGGTGCTGGGGTTCTTCTCCTTCCGGATCCTGCCGGGCTCCGATCCCGCGCTGAACCTGACCCGGGGCCGCCAGGTCAGCGCCGAGGAGGTGGCTCGGCTGCGGGCGCAGTTCGGCCTGGACCAACCGGTGCCGGTGCAGTTCGCCATCTACGTCAAGAACCTCTTCACCGGTGACCTCGGCACCTCCTACGTCTACAACCGGCCGGTCTCCGACCTGATCGTCGAACGGATCGGGCCGACCCTGCTGCTGACCGGGACCGCCGCGGTGATCTCGGTGCTGCTCGGGCTCTGGCTCGGCCAGAAGGCGGCCTGGAAGCGCGGCGGCTGGTTCGACAAGATCCAGACCGGACTGGCGCTGACGTTCTGGTCGGTGCCGACGTTCTGGCTGGGCCTGTTGCTGTTGTTGTTCTTCGCCGGCACGCTGCGGCTCTTCCCGGCCGGCGGCATGATGACCGCGGGCAGCAACGAGTCCGGGATAGCCATGGTGCTGGACGTCCTGTGGCATCTGACGCTGCCGGTGCTGACCATCGTCGCCGTGGTCTATGCGCAGTACCTGATGGTGATGCGGGCCTCGGTGCTGGAGGAGATGGGCTCGGACTACCTGACCACCGCCCGGGCCAAGGGCCTGAACGAGGACAAGGTGCGGACCCGGCACGCCGTCCCCAACGCGCTGCTGCCGACGGTGACCCTGATCTTCCTGACCCTCGGTGGGCTGGTCGCCGGCGCGGTCACGGTGGAGACCGTGTTCTCCTGGCCGGGGCTGGGCTACCTCACCTTCCAGGGCCTCAGCGCGCCCGACCTTCCTCTGCTGCAAGGGACTTTCGTGGTCTTCTCCTCGATCGTGATCATCATGAACTTCATCGCCGACCTGATCTACCGGGTGCTCGACCCGCGCTTGAGGACGGGCTGATGAGCGCCGGGGTGAGTGCCCGTACGGGCCACGCCGTGCTGTCGCGCCGGCGGGCCCGGGCGGGCGAGATCGTGGCCGAGTTCCGCCGCAACCGGGCCGGCGTGATCGGGCTGGTGCTGCTGCTGGTGGTGATCGTGCTGGCGCTGCTCACCCCGGTGCTGGAGCCGCGCCGCGTGCTGGACGTGACCCAGGTGACCGCCGGCCAGAACGAGCCGCCGTCGGGTGCGCACTGGCTGGGCACCGATCCCTCCGGGCTGGACGTGGTGGCCCTGCTGCTGTGGGGATCGCGGGTCTCGTTGGTGGTCGGCTTCGCCGCCACCGCGGTGTCGATGATCATCGGCACCGTGGTCGGGATGGCCGCCGGTCACTTCCACGGCTTCGGCCGTGCCGTGATCATGCGGATCATCGACTTCTTCCTGGTCATCCCCGGGTTGGTGCTGGCCATCGTGTTGTCGGCGGTGCTGAGCCGGGGCGTGCTGACGATCATCATCGCCATCGGGGTCACCAGTTGGGCCGGAACGGCCCGGATCGTGCGCTCTCAGACCCTGAGCGTGGAGGAGCGTGACTACATCGAACGCTCCCGTGCCCTGGGGGCCGGCGACGTCCACATCCTCGGCCGGCACGTGCTGCCGGCGGTGTTGCCGCTGGTGCTGGCCAACACCACCCTCACCGTCGGGTCGGCGGTGATCGCGGAGTCGACGCTGTCCTTCCTCGGGCTGGGTGACCCGACCAAGATCTCCTGGGGTTCGATGTTGAAGACCGCGCTCGACACCGGCGCGGCGACGGCCGGTTTCTACTGGTACGTGCTGCCTCCGGGCCTGGCCATCGTCGTGGTGGTGCTCTGCTTCACCCTGGTCGGCCGGGCCCTCGAATCCGTCGTCAACCCGTCGTTGCGGGCCGACCGGTGAGCGCGGTCCAGGAAAGGGCGCCGGAGCGTCCTGACGGCGATCACCCTGCGCTGGAGTGGAAGGACGTGCAGGTCGCCTACCGCGGCCGGGGCGGTTCCGACGAGCAGGTGCTGGCGGTGGACGGGATCAGCCTGAGCGTCGGCCGCGGCGCCACGGTCGGCATCGCCGGCGAGTCGGGCTGCGGCAAGTCCACGCTGGCCATGTCGGCGCTGCGGCTGCTGCCGAAGTCGGCCCGGGTCAGCGGCACCATCGCCCTGGACGGCGAGGACGTCACGGCGATGCGCTGGGGCCGGTTGCGCGCCGTCCGCTGGACCGAGGCCGCCATCGTCTTCCAGGGTGCGATGCACTCCCTGAACCCGGTGCGGACGGTCGGCCAGCAGATCGTCGAGGCGTTGGAGATCCATGCCACCAAGGGATCCGGTGACGCGACGGCGTCGGGCCGGAGTGCGACGACCGCCCGGGTCCGGGAACTGCTCGGACTGGTGGATCTGCCGCTGGCCCGTGAGTCGGCCTATCCGCACGAGCTGTCCGGTGGGCAGAAGCAGCGGGTGATGATCGCGATGGCGTTGGCCTGCGACCCGGACGTGATCATCGCCGACGAGCCGACCACCGCTCTCGACGTCGTCGTCCAGGCCCAGGTGCTGGACGTGCTGACCCAGCTGGTCTCCGAGCGCGGTCTGACGCTGATGATGATCAGTCACGACCTGGCTGTGCTGGCGGCGGTGTGCGAGCGGATCGTGGTGATGTACGAGGGCCGGATCGTCGAGCAGGGGCCGTCGCAGCAGGTGATCAGTGACCCGCAACACGAGCACACCAAGGAGCTGGCCAGTGCCTTCCCGGTGATCGGCGACCCGGCGTCCCGGCTCCGGGTCGGACGCACCCGGGACCGAGCTCAGGAACCGGTCCGGGACGCAAGTGTCGGTGCTGAAAAAACAACCGGTGCGGCGGAGCCGGTGCTCGAGGTGGACGATCTGGTGATCGACTTCCACTCCCGGGGTCAGCGGGTCCGAGCCGTCGACCACGTCTCGATCGCGGCCGGTCGGGGAGAGATCGTGGCCCTGGTCGGCCAGTCCGGTTCGGGCAAGACGACCCTGGCCCGGGCCATCCTCGGTCTGCAACCCCCGACGTCCGGGCAGATCCGGTTCGAGGGCCGTGAGCTGCCCCGGGGCCGGGCCGGGCTGAAGAGCTACCGGCGCCAGGTGCAGTTCGTGCTGCAGGATCCGAGTGCGTCGCTGAACCCCAAGCACAGTGTCTACGAAGCGGTGGCCGAGGGCATCCGGATCCACCGGCTCCCCGGTGACGAGGCGAAACGGGTCGAGACCGCGCTGACCCAGGCCGAGTTGACCCCGCCGGAACGCTTCCTGGCGGCCATACCGGCGGAGCTCTCCGGCGGTCAACGGCAGCGGGTGGTGATCGCGGGTGCGCTGGCCCTGGAGCCGACCTACCTGGTCGCCGACGAACCGGTGGCCAGCCTGGACGCGTCGGTGCGCGGGGAGATCCTGGCGCTGCTGTTGCGGTTGAAGCGCGATCTCGGGCTGGGCGCGTTCGTCATCACCCACGATCTCGGCCTGGCCTGGAACATCGCCGACCGGGTGCTCGTCATGCACCAGGGGAAGATCGTCGAGAGCGGGCCGGTCGAGCAGGTGCTGCTCGACCCGCAACACGACTACACCAGGAGCCTGCTGGCCGTCGTCCCCTCGGCACTCCGCTCGACCATCGAAGCCGAGACCGGTGCTGCTGCTGCCGGTGATGCCGCTCCGGGTGGCGACGCCGTCCCGGCCGGTGCGGTCGCCGAGGAAGGCTGAAGCCGTGCCGGCCGGACGTTCGCTGGGACCACTGTCGGCCGGCGACCGGGTGGCTCTGGTCGCACCGGCCGGGCACACCGGTGTCGAGCAGCGGGACCGCGCCTGCCGCGTCCTCGAAGGCTGGGGCCTGCAACCGGTGCTGTACCCGTCGGCGAGTGGGCACCATCCACGGGCCGACTATCTCTCGGGGTCCGACGAGGTGCGCGCCCGCGACGTCGAGGAGGCCTGGTGTGACCCGGGTATCGCCGGCGTCTTCGCCCTCCGTGGTGGCTACGGGACGATCCGGATCCTGGACCGGCTGGACGTCGCCCGGATGCGGGCCGCGACGCCGAAACCCCTCTACGGCAGCTCGGATCTGACCGCGCTGCACGAGTGGCTGGCCGAGCAGCTGGGGGTGGGCAGTTGGTTCACCCCGATGCTCGGCACCCGGTCGGCGCTGGACGACCCGGCGGCGCTGGACTCCTTACGGGCGGCCGTTCTGGACGGTCTGCCCGGCCGCCGGTGGTCGGCCGAGGCGGCTGAGGTGCTGGTGCCGGGCGAGGCCACCGGGCGCCTGATCGGCGGCAACCTCTCCCTGCTGGCCATGACGTTGGGTGCGACCCGGCGCCGGCCGGCCGACCACCGTGGGGCGATCGTGCTGCTGGAGGACGTGACCGAGGACGTCTACCGGCTGGACGGCTATCTGAGCGCACTGCTGCGAGCTAACTGGTTCGACGGGGTGGCCGGGATCGCGCTGGGCAGTTGGCAGGACTGCGGGCCCTGGCCGCCGATCCGCGACCTGTGCCTGGAACTCCTGGGCCCACTGGGGGTGCCGATGGTGGGCGAGCTGGGATTCGGTCACGGTCCGGCCGCCCACAGCCTGCCGCTGGGGGTCGCGGCCCGGCTGCACGCCGGGGCCGAACCTGCGCTGGTGATCGCCGATGAGTGAGGCGACCCGGCCACGCTCGGCCACGCTGTTGAAACACCGGCTGCTGGAGGCACATCGCGCCGAGACCGCGGCCGGGCTGGAGTGGGCCTCGGCCGACCCGGCGATCGAGGAGGCGGCCGCGATGATCACCGGGGCCCGCCGCCGGTTCGTGGTCGGCGCCGCGACCTCGTTCACCTACGCCTCCCTGCTGGCGGCGAAACTGAGTTCGGCGCTGGCCAAGGTGACGTTGATCGACGGCACCATCGTGCGTCCGTTGGACATCCTGGCCGACGTCCACGACAGCGACGTGCTGATCGCCGTCTCGTTGCAGCCCTACCGGCGCTACACCGTCGACGTGGCGGTGCCCTTCGTCCGGGCCGGTGGATCGCTGGTCGCCATCACCGACGGCCCCGACGCCCCGCTGACCGACTGGGCCAGCACCTCGGTCGTGCTGGGCGGACGCGAACGCGCCGACGGGGCCGACCCGCAGTCGCTGCACCCCGAGTCGCCGGGCGTCTCGCCGTCGGTGATCGCGATGGTGATCGACCTGATCACCGCGCTCTCCAGCGCGAGCGCGAAAGGTGCCGGTCGCCGCCGCGCCGACCGTGAGCGACTCGCCACCGAGATGGGTCTTTACCTCGAGCCCTGATCGCCACCGGCGCGGACCGTCGGGCCGGTGCGAGAGACTGGCCCGGTGACCGACCGGACGCCATCCCTCGACGCCCTGCCCGACGGGTGGGTCGCCCGCCCGCCGCAACCGGACGACGTGGCCGCCCTGGCTGCGTTGGTCGGCGACCATCGCCGGCGGATGACCGGGTCGGGATCGGTCGACCCGGCGGCGGTCCGGACCGAGGCCGTGGGGATCGGATCGTGGACGCGACGACAACTGCTGACCGTCGACCCCGACGGGACGGTGCTGGCCTGGATCAGGGTCCACGATCGGGCCGCCGGCCGGACCGGGGTCGAGCTGATCGTCGCCGACGCAGCCCGGTTCGGCGACCGCTCGGCCGACGATCTGGCTGCGGTGTTGCTGGGGTGGGCCGCCGAGCAGGCCCGTCCGCTCTCCCGGTTGCGCGGAGTGGCCGAGACCCAGCTCGACGCCGGCAGCTACGCCACGGACGAGCGGCAGCGGGGGTGGCTGGCCGCAGCCGGCTACCGCTGCGTCCGTACCTGGCTGCAGATGTCGCGGCCGGTGACGGCGGGTGAGGGTGAGCAGGGGGCGCTGCCGGCCCCGCGCGCCGGTGTGTCGATCCGACCGGTCGCCGAGTACGACGACGGGCTGCCGGTGGCCGCCGATCTGCAGACGGTGCACCAGCTGCTGGAGGAGTCGTTCGCCGACCACTTCAACTCCTACCGGGAGAGCTTCCCCGAGTTCGTCCAACGACTGCGGGAGGATCCTGGTCACCGCTGGGACCACTGGTGGATCGCCGGCATCGACGTCGAGCAGCCGGACGGGACCATGGTCCAGGAGCCCGGCGGTGCGGTGGTCAGCTCGGTGCTGGTGCCGAACGAGCAGGGGATCGAAGGCTCTTACATCGACTACATCGGCGTCCATCGACGGGCCCGCGGCCGCGGTATCGCCAAGGCGCTGTTGAACGCGGTCATCGCCGACGCCGCTCGTCGTGGACGCGACCGGGTCGGCCTCGAGGTGGACGCCGATTCCCCGACCGGGGCCGACGGACTGTACGTCTCGATGGGCTGGGAAACCCACTACAGAACGGAATCCTGGCACCGGACGATCCCGGTCGACTGAGGCGGTCCCCGTCGACTGAGGCGGTCCCGGTCGACTGAGACGGTCCTGGTCGACTGAGGCGGTCCCGGGGTCAGGCGACGCGGTGGGCGATCTCTCCCGCCACGATCGTCACCGACACCCCGACCGACCGCAACCGGGCCGCCGCCGCTGCGGTGCCACCAGCCACGTCCTCGTCACCGGCCAGCGGATCGCCGTCCAGCAGGACCAGATCGGCCCGGCTGCCGACGTCGACGGTGCCGGCCCCGTCCACACTGGCGGCCAGTGCCTGCCCGGGCGTGATCGCCTCGGCCGGATTCCAGGCCGGACGTTCGTCGGCCGACCGGTGCACCGCCGCGGCCATGGCCAACCACGGGTCCAGCGGCGAGACGGGCGCGTCCGAGCCGAGTGCGAGCGGCACCCCGGCGGCGAGCAACGAGGCCAGCGGGAAGCACCGGTCGGCGCGATCGGACCAGTACTGCTCGGTGACGTCCCGATCGTCGAGCAGATGCGCCGGCTGCACGCTGGCCCGTACGCCCAGACCGGCCATCCGGGCGATGTCGTGGTGCTGCATCAGTTGTGCGTGCTCGACCGAGCCACGGGCGCCGGTGGCGGCGAACGCGTCCAGGGCGTCGGCCGCGGCGGCGTCACCGATGGCGTGCACGGCGCAGGTCAGGCCGTGGTCGACCGCCCGCTGCAGCAGGTCGCGCAGGTCGTCCGGACCGACGTTCTGCACCCCGTGCGGTGACGGGAGTTCCGAACCACCGTAGGGATCGCAGCAGTAGGCGGTCCGGGTGTTCAGGGATCCGTCAGAGATGATCTTGAGCGGGCCCATGGTGATCAACCCGGGCTCGGGGTCGTTCCGGCCGAGAGCGTCCCCGGTGCGCAGGCCGGCCCCGATCACCTCGGCCAGCCGGTCCGGGTAGGTCGCCGCCCGGACCCGGAGTCCGCCGATCCCGCGGGCCGCCCGTTCCGGCCAGTCGAGAAAGTTCGGACCGAACTCGAAGTCGGTCACCCCGACCACGCCGATGGCCAGGGCGTCCCCAATCGCCCGACGGTAGGCCCGGTCCAGCATCGCCGTCGTGTTGATCATGGTCTGCAGCCGGGGCAGCACCTCGAACCACTCGTTCTCCTCCAGCGGCACCTCCCGGGCCGGCAGACTCAGCAGCTGCAGCGCGGCCGAGTTCAGCCAGCCGTTGTGGGCGTCGCCACTGATCAGGACCACCGGGTGGTTGCCGGAGACGGCGTCCAGTTCGGCGACGGTCGGCTGAACCGGCCACGGCGCGGAGCGGAACCCCTGCCCGATCAGCACCCGGGCAGGGTCACCTTCGGCGCGGTCGATCTGGTCGAGTCCGGTGCGGACCAGGTCGGTGACCGCTGCGGCCGAATCGGTGCCGGAGACGTCCAACCGGCCGCGGCTGAGTGCCCACTGCCCGAAGTGCACGTGCGCGTCCCACAGCCCCGGGATCAGCCATCGTCCGTCCGCCTCGACCACCGGCTCACCCGGTTCGGGTCGAAGGCTCGGGCCGACCGCACTCACCAGCTCGTCGCGGACCCGGAGGTCCACCACGTCGTGGTCGCGCGCGAACCCAGCCAACGGCACTCGGCGCACCCGACGGATCAGCACCGGGCCAAGTCTGCCGCACGACGGGGAGGTGCGTAGCGCACGTGGTCGAGCCGGGTCTACAGTGCCTGAGCATCTGAGCAACCGGGTGCCGAGAAGCGGAGGTCGACGTGGACCAGGCGAGAGTGCGGACGTTGGCCGATCAGGCCACCACCCGACTGTTGAACAAGGACGGCACGGCCTCTTCCAGTCGCGGCGGCTGGATGATGATCTCCACGATCCTGATCGAGGCCTGGGATCTCTACGCGATCTCGTTCCTGCTGGTCTTCATCAAGGCCGAGTACAACCCGAGCGCGGTCGAGCTCGGCCTGACCACGGCGGCGGTCCAGGGCGGCGCGTTGTTCGGCGCGCTGATCGGTGGCTACGTGGCCGACCGGCTGGGTCGTAAACGGGTCTTCCTGCTGACCATGGTCCTGTTCATCATCTTGGCCATCGTGCAGGGGTTCAGCCAGAACATCGTCGACCTGATCATCATCCGGTTCCTGATCGGCATCCCGCTGGGCAGCGACATCGCCAACGGCTACGCCTACATCATGGAGTCGATGTCGAAGGGCACCCGGGAGAAGATGGGCTCCCGCTGGCAGGGCATGTTCGGCCTCGGCGAGGTCTTCTCGATCATCGTCATCACGATCATGTACGCCGCCGGCATCCCGCACGACATCCTGTGGCGGGTCGGTCTCGCCCTGGGTGCCGTCCCCGCCGTCATCCTGCTGATCGCCCGGCTCAACCTGCCGGAGACGCCGCTGTCACTCATCCACCGCGGCGAGTTCGTCAAGGCCAAGGCCGCCTCGGCGGAGTTGTTCGACGACCCGCTGGAGATGCTGCCGAACGAGGACGTCGAGCTGCCGAAGGTCAAGGTGGGCGACTTCCTGAAGGTGATGTTCTCCGACCCGGTCAAGAAGCGGGCCACCATCTTCGGCTGGATCTCGAACGCCTGCCAGGGTGCGGAGTTCACGGCCTTCGGCTTCTACCTGCCGGTCATCCTGGTCGTGGCCGGGGTCGGGGTCTCCAGCAGTGGCAACATCCTGGGCACCAACTTCGTCACCGCCGGGATCTTCATCCTGGCCACAATCTCGGGCTTCGTCGCCCCGGTGATGTTGGGCAAGATCGGCCACAGGGGCGTCGCGATGTGGGGGTTCGGCCTCGCCTTCATCGGTCTGGTCGTCGGCGCCTTCGCGCTGAAGTACGACTGGAAGATCGTCATCGTGATCGCCGCCTGTGTGCTGATGTGGGGCCACTACTGGGACGCCTCGAACGGCATGACGGTCACCTCGATGGTGGCGCCGCCCCGGTTCAAGGCCACGGCGTCAGGCTTCGGCTACGTGTTCGTCAAGGCCGCCTCGTTCTTCGGCGCCTTCATCTTCCCGATCATGAACGAGGCCTGGGGCAAGTTCGGGGCGACCCTGGCGGTGGCGGTGTTGTCGGCCATCGGCTTCCTGAGCGCGAAGTTCATCCTGCCCGAGATGTACGGCTACGTGGAGCAGGAGGAGGCCGCGATCGAGCGGGCCGCGGCCGAACCGGGGACCGGCGTCGTTGGCCGGTGATGCGACGCGCAGCCCGGGACGCAGTGAGGTAGCCGTGCAGACAGCGGCGGGACTGGATCGCGACTCGGCCCTGGCCGGCGGACACCCGATCCTGCCCGGCGCGCGGCCTGAGCCGGGCATCGTCCACCTCGGGTTGAGCAACTTCCACCGTGCCCACCAGGCGGTCTACACCGCGCGGGCACTGCAGTACGAGGACGGGCCCTGGGGCATCGTCGGCGTGGCCCGGTCGAGCCGGGACGTGATCGAGGCGATGCGTGCCCAGCAGGGCATCTACGGCGTCCTCACCCTCGACGGTGACGAGGTGCGGACGGACCTGATCGGCGTCCATGCCGAGCTGATCCGCGCCGCCGACGACTTCGCCGCCGTCGCCGCCCGGATCGCCGACCCGGCCGTTCGGATCGTCACCATCACCGTGACCGAAGCGGGCTACACCTTCGACCCGGCAGGCCTGCGGCTCGATCTGGGCCGGCCCGAGCTGGCCGCCGACCTGAGCGCCGGTCTGACCGGAGGGGCACCCCGGACCACGATCGGGCAGCTGGCGACGGCGCTGTCGCAGCGGTTCCGGGCCGGCGGCGAGCCGCTGACGATCATGAGTTGCGACAACCTGGTCGGCAACGGCGATCTGACCCGATCCCTGGTCGAGGAGTTCTGGACCCGGAGTGTGGCCGAGCCCGAACTGGGTGAGTTGCTGGCCTGGAGCGAGCGTCGGGTCGGCTTCCCGAACGCGATGGTCGACCGGATCGTCCCCCGTACCACCGACCGGCTGCGGGTCCAGGCCACGATGTCCACCGGCCTGGCCGACTATTGCCCGGTCCCGGCCGAGCCGTTCAGCATGTGGGTGGTCGAGGACGCCTTCGTCACCGACCGCCCCGCCTGGGAACAGGCGGGGGTGATCATCAGCGACGATGTGCACGGCTACGAAACGCTCAAGATCCGGCTGTTGAACGGCACCCATTCCCTGATCGCCTATCTGGGCCTGTTGCTCGGGGCGGAGACGATCGATCAGGCCATCGCCGACCCGGACGTCCGGGCCGCGGCCGAGGCCTTCCTCGACGAGATGGTCAGCACCCTGCGGGTGCCGGCCGGTGTCTCGCTCGACGACTACCGGGACAGCTTGTTCCGGCGCTTCGGAAACGTCGCCACCGGTCATCGCACCAGCCAGGTCGGTAGCGACGGTTCGCTCAAGTTGGCGGCCAGGATCCCTGCCCCGGTGGCGATCCGTTCGGTAGCCGGGCAACCCTCGCCGATGGCGGCCCTGCTGGCTGCGGCGTTCACCCAGGTCGTGACCGAGCCCGCGGCCGTCCCCACAGCGATCCGGGAGGGGCTTCGCGATCCGGCCTCGGGTCTGTTGCGCCAGATCGGCGCCGACGTCGGCAGTGCGGCGGGCCGGCTGGACGCCGTCGTCGTCCGTTCCGGACTGTTCCCGGCCGAACTCGCCGACGAGGAGGAGTTCCTCGAGAGGGCTCGCGCGCTGGCGCGGACCCTGTCGGGCGGCGGGGTCCGAGCGGCGATCGCCGACGTTCTGGGTGGCTGAGGTGGCCCGCGATCGGCGAGGGGCGCCGGACGGTGCGGGCGGCCTGAAGGAAATACTGAGGTGGTGAACGTCAACGGGGCAGTGGTCACCGCCGGCGAGACGATGATGCTCATCACCCCGTCGGCCCCGGGACGGATCCGACACGCGGCGGGCCTGATCAGTTCGGTCGGCGGCGCCGAGAGCAACGTCGCGGTCGGCCTGGCCCGCCTCGGGGTTGGGGCCAGATGGCTGAGTGCGCTGGGCGACGACGAACCGGGCGAGCTGGTGCTGAGCCGGCTGCGGGCCGAGAGCGTCGACGTGAGTGACGTGGTCCGGGTGCCGGGGCGCCCGACCGCGCTCTACCTCCGCGAGCAGGTCGCAGGCGCGACCCGGGTCTACTACTACCGGCAGGGTTCGGCCGCCTCGACCATGTCTGCGGAAACGTTCGATCCGGCCGTGTTGGACGGGGCGGGCGTTCTCCACCTGAGCGGCATCACCGCGGCCCTGTCGCCGCAGTGTGCCGAGTTCGTCGGTTGGGCGGCCCGGACCGCGCGGGCGGCCGGGCTGCGGGTCAGTTACGACGTCAACTTTCGCAGCAAGTTGTGGACTGCGGCCGAGGCGCGGGCGACGACCGAGGCCATCCTGCCGCTGGTCGACATCCTGCTGGTCGGTCACGACGAGGCAGAAGCGTTGTGGGGTTGGGATCCGGAGACCTGTCGGGCAGAGTTGGCGCAAGCCGGCCCGGCCGAGGTCATCGTCAAGCTGGGGGCCGACGGCTGCCTCGCTTCGATCGACGACCAGCACTACCAGGAGCCGGGCTTTCCGGTGGTGGAGGTCGATCCGATCGGCGCCGGCGACGCGTTCGCGGCCGGCTATCTGGCCGCCTCGGTCTGGGGGTTCGGACCATCCGGTCGACTGCGGACGGCGAACGCGATGGGCGCGTTCTGCGTCCAGAGCCAGGGCGACTACGAGGGCCTGCCCAGCCGGCGGGAACTGGACAGCTTCATCGACGGGATCAAGGAGCTGGGAAGATGATCATGGACGAAGCCGGTGGGGCGAAACCTGCGGATCTGTTGTCGGGGGTCTACACGGCCAACGTGACACCGATGCGCGACGACGAGCGCTGCAGCATCGACGTCGAGGCCTATCTTCATCACGTCCGCTGGCTCGCCGGTCAGGGTGTGCACGGGGTGATCCCGTTCGGCACCAACGGCGAGGGCCCGGTGATCACCGCGGCCGAGAAACGTCCCGTGCTCGACGCCCTGCTCTCATCGGGAGACTGGCCTGAGGCGTTCCAGATCGTGCCCACGGTGGCCGAGGGCAATCTGCCTGACACGCTGGACCAGTTGGCCTACCTCGACGACCATGACGTCCCGGCCGTGATGGTGCAGCCGCCCTACTACTTCACACCGGTGGAGCCCGACGGGCTGCGGGAGTTCTTCCGCCGGGTGCTGAACCACACCAGGCACCCGGTGATCGTCTACCACATTCCGAAGTACGCGGTGCCGGTGCCGGCCGAGCTGGTGCTCGAGCTGGACGTCTGGGGGGTGAAGGATTCGGCCGGCGATCCCGGCTACGCCGAGGCCGTCTTCGAGGGCGGCCGCGGCGTGCTTCTCGGCACCGAGGACGACACGCCCCGCCGGCTGCTGACCGCGCAGGGCACCATCTCGGCACTGTCCAACATCGTGCCGGAGCAGGTGGTCGCCCTCTACGACCACGTCCGCGCCGGTCGGGACGAACAGGCCCAGAGCCTGGCCGGGCATCTGCAGCAGGTCAGGTCGATGACCAAGGCGTACTCCTCGATCGCCGTGCTCAAACGGATCGCGGGGCTGCGGCAGGGGGTCGAACTGGGGGCACCTCGACCGCCCCAGTTGCCGTTGCCGGCCGACTTCGACGCCGAGGCGGCACTGGATCTGATCGGGCAGGGCTCGTGAAGATCACCTCGCTGACCACCTTCGCCGTTCCGCCACGCTGGTTGTTCCTCAAGATCGAGACCGACGACGGCACGGTCGGCTGGGGCGAACCGATCGTCGAAGGCCGGGCCGCCACCGTGGCCGCGGCGGTGGACGAGCTGAGTGACTACCTGATCGGCCGGGATCCCCGCCGGGTCGAGGATCTGTGGCAGGCCATGTACCGCGGCGGCTTCTACCGGGGCGGCCCGGTGATGATGAGTGCGATCGCCGGTATCGACCAGGCGCTGTGGGACATCAAAGGCAAGCACCACGGCGTTTCGGTGGCCGAACTGCTCGGCGGGCCGGTACGTGACACCATCCGCGTCTACTCCTGGATCGGTGGCGACCGTCCTTCTGAGGTGGCGACGTCGGCGCAGGAGGCGGTGGCGCGCGGCTTCTCCGCGGTGAAGATGAACGGCACCGAAGAGTTGCAGTTCGTCGACCGGTGGGAGCGGGTGCAGCAGGCGGTGGAGCGGGTCGCTGCCGTCCGCGAGGCGGTCGGGCCGGGCATCGGGATCGGCGTCGACTTCCACGGCCGGGTGCACAAACCGATGGCCAAGGTGCTGTTGAGCGAACTCGAGCCCTTCAAGCTGATGTTCATCGAGGAGCCGGTGCTGAGCGAGAACCTGGACGCCTTCCTCGCTCCGTTGGCGGCCACCTCGACCCCGATCGCGCTGGGCGAGCGGCTCTACTCACGCTGGGATTTCAAGGCCGTCCTGGCCAGCGGCGTGGTCGACATCATCCAGCCCGACCCGTCCCACTCCGGCGGGATCAGTGAGACCCGCAGGATCGCCGCGATGGCCGAGGCCTACGACGTCGCAGTGGCCCTGCACTGCCCGCTCGGGCCGATCGCGTTGGCGACCTGTCTGCAACTGGACGGGGCCAGCTACAACGCGTTCATCCAGGAGCAGAGCCTCGGCATCCACTACAACGTGGCCAACGATCTGCTGGACTATCTCAACGACGCCTCGGTCTTCGCCTACACCGACGGCTCGGTGGCGATCCCCACCGGCCCGGGGTTGGGGATCGAGATCGACGAGGCCTACGTCCGTGAGCGGGCCCAGCAGGGTCACCGGTGGCGCAACCCGCAATGGCGCCACGCCGACGGTTCGGTCGCCGAGTGGTGAGCGTGCACCGTTACCCGCCGCCGTCACCCACTGGCCGCCGGGGTCCGGGGCCCGGGTTCAGCCCGCGAACGCCTTCTTGGTGGCTTTGATCACCGAGCCGCTACTGGCGATCCCGGCTGCTCCGCCGAGCACCGCACCGATCCCGAACGGCGCCAGCCGGCCCAGGGCGGTGATGCCCTGCTGAGTGCCGAACCGCTTCAGAAATCTGTTGCGTAGCTGGGAGTTCAGCGTCTTCAGGCTGGTCTTCGGCAGCAGCGCCAGGGTCTTGCCCCAGTCGCCGCCCGAGTCACCGATCAGGGTCTCGACGACCTGGCGTCCACTGTTGCCGAGCATCACCGCCATCAGCAGGGCACGCCGCTGGTCGACGTCCTCGATCTCGACCCCGTGGGCCTGGGCGGAGGCCAGTACGTAGAGCATGGTCGCCTCCAGGGTGGCCACCACCTCGCCGCCGGCCAGGACGATGCTGGCGGCGGTGCCGACACCCGGGACGGCGGCGGCCGCGCCGACCGCAGCACTGGAGCCGGTCATCGTGATCCGGAACTGGTGGTCGAGCCGCTTCTGCAGTGCGTGGCCCGATCGGTCACCGCCGAACCGCCTGATGTGGGCCCGAGCCACGCCGGAGTTCATCTTGACGACCTGGTTGAGCGTCCGTTCGAGCAGGTTGCGGGACTGCTTCTCGGGCGCCTGTTCGGCGTCGGCGCCGGCGATGTCGTCTGTGGTCATGGGTGCCTCTCGATCGGGGAAGCGAGCGGGCCTCCGGTCGTCCACTCTATCGAGCCTGGCCGGAGAGACCTTGGTCGGAGCGGGCGTAGGCTCGGGCGATGGCCGATGCGGGACGACCCGAGCCGGAACTGCTGCTGTCCTGTCCGCGGAAGGGGATCCGGGACGACGGGCCGGCGAGTGAGCGGATCGAGCACCGGGTCATGGCGTCCGGGGAACGCTGGATCATCCGCAGTTACGCGGCCGCCCGCGCGGTGCTGCGCGACGAGGACGGTGCACTGCAGGCCGGCTTCGGCGCCGAGAACAACCAGATGCCGTCGGACATGCGTCGCCCGATCCTCTACTCTGGACGGGCCGGGCCACCGGACCCAGCGCAGCGCCACCGCACGTTACTTCGCCCCCAAGGTCACTGCGGGCTACGCCGGCATGATGGGCCGGTTCGCCGATCAGCTGATCGCCCGGTTCGATCGTGGCGGTGCGGTGGATCTCAGCCGGCTGTCGCTGCAGATGGCTGTCCGGGTGGCAGCGCAGGTGATCGGGCTGACGAATTCTCCGCCCGGTCAGGCCCGCCGGTTGGAGAACCTGTTCCACACCGGTGAGGCCGGTGGAACCGACCTGGTGGCCCGCCTCCGCGACCGGTTGCGGGCCCTGAATCCGCTGGTTTTTCTGTTCCTGGACGTGAAACCGGCGATCCGAGTCCGGCGTCGGAAACCGGCCGACGACGTGATCACCGAGCTGATCAAACGCGGCTTCAGCGATCTGGAGATCCTGACCGAGGCGCTCACGTTCGGTGCCGCCGGGATGGCCACCACCCGCGAGTTCATCAGCATGGCGGCCTGGCACCTCCTCGACGACGACACACTGCGGCGGCGCTATCTCGACGCCGACCCGGCGGAGAAGCAGGCGGTGCTGGCGGAGATCCTGCGGCTCGAGCCGGTGGTGGGCCATCTCTACCGGCGCACGACCCGACCGGTCACCGTGCCGTCCGGGCGGGGGGACCAGGCAGGTCAACAGCTGCCGGCGGGCGCGTTGATCGATCTCGACCTGGCCGCGATCAACGCCGACGGCGAACAGCTCGGGGCGGAACCGCTGCGGATCGGTATCGGCCGGACGCTGCCGCGCGGGATGGCGCCGAGCGGCCTGAGTTTCGGCGACGGGCATCACCGCTGCCCGGGCAACGCGATCGCCCTGCTGGAGAGCGAGATCTTCCTGACCCGGCTGCTCGGCCGGGAGCTCGAGGTGGTGCGCCCGCCACAGCTGCGCTGGAACGACTTCATCTCCAGCTACGAGATCCGCGACTTCGTGCTGAGGGTGCGATCCTGAGCATCGCGCGGCGGTGTTAGAACTGGGACATGCGACGCATCGTCTACACCGAAACCGGCGACCCGGACGTCCTCCGTCTGGTCGAGGAGACCACCCCCGAGCCGGGCCCGGGTGAGGTCCGGGTCAAGATCGTCCGGGCCGGGGTCAACCCGACCGACTGGAAGTCCCGCCGGGGCGGCGGGCCCGGTGAGCCGGTCGACCCGGCGCAGACCCCGGGCCAGGACGGTGCCGGCACGGTGGAGGCGGTCGGCGAGGGGGTGGAGGAATCCCTGCTGGGCTTGCGGGTCTGGGTCTGGGAGGCCGCCTACCAGAACCCGTACGGCACCGCCGCCGAGTACGCCGTACTGCCCGCGAAGCACGTGGTGTTCCTGCCCGATGTCGCCTCCTTCGACCTGGGCGCTGCGCTGGCCGTCCCGTTCGTCACCGCGCACCGGTGCCTGACCGTCGCGGAGGCCGGACCGAACCGGCTCGGCCCGGGGACGTTGCAGGGCCGGACGGTGCTGGTCGCCGGCGGCGCGGGTGCGGTCGGTAATGCGGCGATCCAGTTGGCGCACTGGTCGGACGCGACCGTGATCAGCACGGTGAGCAGCCCGGAGAAGGCGCAACTGGCCGCCAAGGCCGGCGCCGATCACCTGATCGACTACACCACCACCGACGTCGCGGCCGAGGTGCGCAAGATCGTCCCTGATGGTGTCGATCTGATCGTCGAGGTCGCCCCGGCTCAGAACGCCGAGCTGGACGCGGCGGTGCTCGCCTCCGGTGGCACGGTGGCGATCTACGCCAACAACGGCGGCGACGCTTTCGAGTTGCCGATCCGGCCGCTGATGAGCGTGAACGCCCGGGTGCAGTTCGTGCTGCTCTACACCGCGCCGCTGGCCGCCAAAGAGACCGCCTGCACCGACATCGGGGCCGCGATCCTCGACGGCGCCGTCCGGGTCGGCGACGACGCCGGGCTGCCGTTGCACCACTTCCCGCTGGAGCAGACCGCCGAGGCGCACGCTGCGGTCGAGAACGGTGCCGTCGGCAAGGTGATCATCGACGTCGGCTGAGTCAGGCGGACCGGCCGCGGCTCCGTTCGCGCGGTCACAGAACGCGCGAACCGGAACGGATCGCCCAAGACTACGACCGCGGCCGGACCTCGAAGCGGCGGTTGGCCAGGCTCGGGTTGACCCTGCGGACGGCGGCGATCAGCTGCGGGTCGATCACCGCGGAGGCGACCCGTGGCTCCAGGCCGGCGTTGACCAACTCGACCCCCATCGGGTCGACGATCAGGCTCTGCCCGCACGACAGCGGTCGCGTCTGGCCGGCAGCCGCGACGTAGACGGTGTTCTCGATCGCGCGGGCCTTGACCAGCGTCCGCCAGTGGTCTTCTTTGGCCGGTCCGGCGGCCCAGGCGGACGGCACGGCGATCACCTCGGCGCCGGCGTCGGTGACCCAGCGGAACGCCTCGGGGAAGCGGAGGTCGTAGCAGGTCAGCACGCCCACCGTGACGCCTTTGATGTCGAGCAGGACCGGATGGTCGATCGTTCCGGGAACCAACGTGTCCGACTCCCGCTGGCCGAACGCGTCGTAGAGGTGGATCTTGCGGTAGGCGCCCGTCGGCTCGCCGTTCGCCGAGAACGCGAGCACGGTGTTCAGATCGCGGTCCGGATCATCGGACTGCTCATACATTCCCACCAGGACGGCGATCCGGTGCTGTTCGGCGGCCTCCGCCATCGACTGAGCGAAAGGCCCGTCGGTCGGTTGGCCGTGCGTCCGACCGGCTTCGGCTCGGTGCGGGTCGTAGTACATCGATGCCTCGGGCAGCACGGCGAGGTCGGCGTCCTGTGCGGCGGCGGCGGCGATGAGTGTCCGGCAGACCTCGGTGTTGGCCTCGACGTCCGGTCCGGCGGCGAACTGGCAGACAGCGATCGAGATGCTCATAAGGGTATCGATCCTATCCGTCAGTCATCGAAAATATCGGTGATGTGTCCACTACTCCGCTAGAATCGAGTGGTGGCTACCGATACCTGGCTGGACGAGCGCGAAGCGCGACTGTGGCGGACGTGGCTCAGGGTCAACGCCGAGATCGGTGTGGTGCTGCAACGGCGGCTGCAACGCTCGGGGATGTCCATCGCGGACTACGAGGTGCTGGTGCATCTCACGGACCAGGCCGAGGCCAGGCTGCGGATCAGCGACCTTGCCGATCTCCTGCACTGGGAGAGGAGCAGGCTCTCCCACCAGTTGAGTCGGATGGAGAAGCGGGACCTGGTGCAGCGGAGCGAATGCGTCGAGGACGGACGCGGTGCGCTGATCGCGCTCACGACCGCAGGGCGATCGGCGATCGAGTCGGTGGCGCCGGACCATGTCGCCGCCGTCCGCGGGATGGTCTTCGACGTGTTGAGTGAGGACGAGCAGCGGCGCACCCAACGGGTATTGGACAAGGTGGCCGACGGACTGAGTTCATTTCAGCCCTGAACAAGCTCCAGGGACGCAGACCGGCCCCGGCCGCCGGTGGGCGGTCGGGGCCGACTGAAAGGCATTGCGCCCGGGCCCTACCGGATCAGGCGGTCAGCTTGCCGCTGATCGCGATCACGCGGGTGGCCAGGTGGTCGAGGGCGTTCAGGGTGGGCTCGTCCAGCGGGCCGTTCTCCTGGCCGGCGACGAAGCTGACACCGTAGGGGTTTCCGTCGACGAACTTCAGCGGATCGGTGTAGCCCGGGGGCACGATGATGCCGCCGAAGTGGTAGATCGAGTTGTAGAGCGCCAGCAGGGTGGTCTCCTGGCCGCCGTGTGCGGTCGCGGTGGAGGTGAAGCCGGCGTAGACCTTGTCGGCCAGCAGGCCCTGCTGCCACTGTGCGCCCAGGCTGTCGATGAACACCTTGAGCCGGCCGGCCACGTTGCCGTAGCGGGTCGGGCTGCCGAACAACACCACGTCGGCCCAGACGATGTCGTCGGCGGTCGGCTGCTGCGGCTGGTCCTCGGCCTGCTCGCCCTCGCGGCTGACGGCGAGCAGCCGGACCTCGGCGCCCTTGCTCTCGGCGGTGTCGGCCAGCCGCTTGGCCATCGAGGCCACGTTGCCGGTCTGGGAGTAGTAGACGATCGCGACCTTGGTCACGGGAACCTCCTGGGTAAGTTGATTGACGCGTCAACTATAGCAGGGCTCGAGCACCGCCTCGACCGCGCCGGGGCTCCTTCCCCGACGCTCACAGCCCGACTTCCCCGCCCGCACCCGGCCCGACTTTGCGACCCGCACCGGCCCGACTTTGCGACCCGCACCGGCCCGACTTTGCGACCCTTCGTTGCAGTTTGCGCCTGCTGCAGCAGTCGCAAAGTGAGGTGAACGGTCGCAAAGTCGAGTGGCGGGTGGGTGCAGCCGGCAAGTCGCAAAGTCGAGCGGCGGGTGGGTGGAGCCGGACCTCAGCCGAAGTCGGGGACCTCCACCTCGACGCCGCCGGCCAACGCCGACTGATGGGCGCAGATTCCCGGTGCGGTCCAGGCGGCGGAGCGGGCGGCGTCGATCAGCGGTGCGCGGCCCTCGACGATGCTGGAGACGAACTCGTGCACCAGGAACGGGTGGGATCCGCCGTGATCGGCTCCGACGGAGACCGGCTCGCTCATCCCCGGAAGCAGGGCCTGGGTGGGCCGGACGAACGCCCGGACCGACTCCGGCAGCGAGTCGGTGACGTCCGGTGGATCCAGTTCGGATTCCGCCACCTGATTGCCGCGACCGCCCTCGGCCGGGCCGGTCATGTCGAACAGCCGCAGCGGGCCCTGGTTGTCGATCGGCCATTCCACCCCGCGCCGGTCACCGTAGAGGGCGAAGCCCTCGATGTAGCTGCGAGCGGTCTGCGAGAACGACATGGTGATGTCGGCCAGCACGTCGGAGTCACGAAGCGTCACCAACGCGACCTCGGTCGGGAACGGGTTGTCGAAGCCGCCGGTCCGTCGGTGCTCGGCCAGCCGGCCCGCGCCCCGGCAGCTGACCGTGGCGACCGTGGTCTGCAGCAGCGAGAGCACCGGCGACAACGCGTGGGTGAGGTAGTGCATCGGCGGGAATCCCTGCCAGTAGGTGGGAAACCCGTCCAGGTTCTGGATGTGGAAGCCGCGATAGAGCGTCAGCTCGCCCAGTTCGCCCCGCTGGTGCATGGCTGAGACCGCAGCGTATTCGCGGGCGAAGACCGTGGTCTCCATCATCATGTAGTTCTTGCCGCTGGCGCGTTGTGCATCCTTGATCGCGTCCAGTTCGTCCAGCGTGGTGGCCATCGGGACGGCGCAGGCGACGTGCTTGCCGGCGGCCAGGCCGGCCAGCACCATCTCGGCGTGCAGGAAGACCGGGGTGAGGATGTGCACCGCGTCGATACTCGGGTCGCCGAGCGCTTCGGACAGGTCGGCGTAACCGGCGTCCATCCGATAGGCCTCGGCCAGTCGTTGGCGGCGTTCGGTGTCGGGATCGACCATCACCACCCGGTCGACCCCGGGGTGGCTGAGATAGATCGGGATGAACTCCGCCCCGAAGCCGAGCCCGACGACGGCGACGGTGAGCCCGCTCATGCGTTCGCCCCGGCGAGGTCGACCTGCTCCTCGTCACCGTTGAGGAACTCGACGCTCCCGGTGACGAAATTGGCCAGGTCGGCGTTGGCGGCCTTCCCCTCGGGTGAGTCCAGGACCGCCTGCATCGCCTTCCGGTCGGTCGCGTACAGCTCGGCGACCAGGAAGTAGCGCTGCGGCCCGCGGCCGGATCGGTCGGCGGGTCGATCCAGCTCAGATTCCAGCCGGTCAGCCCCTTCATCCTGGCGGCCAGCGGGATGTGGGAGGCGTAGTAGTAATCACGGAAGTGCTGCGGATCTTCCGGCATGCCGTACAGGATCGTCAGTCGGTGCACGTTCACTCCGTTCTCTCGCTCGGCAGCCGGATCTCGGTGTAGCTCTTCATGTGCCTGGTCATCGCGACCTCGGTGGGCAGTCGCTCCATGCTGGACGCGCCCAGGAACCCCTGGACGCCGGGCACTGCGGCGATGATCCGGGCCGCCTCCTCCGGCCCGTGGATCGGTCCGCCGTGACAGACGATCAACACGTCGGGGTTCTTCGACCGGGCCGCCTCGGTCAGCTCGGCCACCTTGGCCTCGGCCTCGTCCAGGCTCAGCGCGGTCTGGGCGCCGATCATGCCCGAGGTGGTCAGTCCCATGTGCGGCACGACGATGTCGGACCCGGCGTCGGCCATGGCCGAGGCCTCGTCCGGGTTCGCCACGTAGCTGCAGGTGAGCAGGTCCATCTCGTGCGCGGTCGCGATCATCTCGACCTCCTTGTCGAAGCCCAGTCCGGTCTCCTCGAGGTTGGCTCGGATGATGCCGTCGAACAGGCAGACGGTGGGGTAGTTCTGCACGCCGGAGAAGCCGGCATCCTTGACCTGGCGAAGGAACTGCGGCATCAGCCGGAACGGATCGGTGGCACAGACCCCGGCCAGGACCGGGATGGTGGTGGCCACCGGCAACACCTCGGCCCCCATCTCCATCACGATCGCGTTCGCGTCGCCGTAGGGCATCAGGCCGGCCATCGAGCTGCGGCCGGCCATCCGGTAGCGGCCGGAGTTGTAGATGACGATGAAGTCGAGGCCGGCCTCCTGGGAGCACTTCGCCGACAACCCGGTGCCGGCGCCACCCCCGATCACGGGTTCGCCGCGGGCGATCTTGGCGCGCAGATTCTGCAGGATGTCCTGCCGACCTGGTTTGGTGGACGTGGGCATAGGGATCAACAGCCTTTCGGGGTCTGGAGGAGCAGTCGGTCGAGCGCGGTGTTGATGGCCGCGGAGAACTCCGGGTCGTTGATGGCGTGGTCGTGCAACCGGACGTCGACGTGGTCGGCGACGTGGTCGCGGAAGGCGTCGATCAAGGCCGCGTCGGCGTCGGGGTCGTGGAACGGGCCGTCGACCACCGAGATCTGGGAGAAGCCGCGCGCCGGCAGGTGCACCTCGACCGGTCCGAGGGCCGCGTTGACCTTCTCGGCCAGAGTCGTCCCGAGGGTGGCGTTCTCCTCCGGATTCGTTCGCAACAGGGTGACCGAGGGGTTGTGGGCCAGCAACAGCCGTCCGTCGAAGCGTTCCGGCACGGTGTCTCGTGGGCCGAAGTTGGCCATGTCGAGGGCGCCGGTGCTGATCACCTGGGGAACGCCGAGACGGCCGGCGGCCTCCAGCCGGTGCGGGCCGGCCGAGCAGACGCCACCGAGCAGTTCGTCGGCCAGCTCGGTGGTGGTCAGATCGGCCACGGCGCTGAACAGACCGGCGGCGATCATCGCCTCGAACGTCCGTCCGCCGGTCCCGGTCGCGTGGAAGACCTGGACCTCCAGGCCGTCGGCTTCCAGATGATGCTGGACGGCCGAGACACAGGTGGTGGTGACGCCGAACATGCTGCACCCGACGGACGCCCGGTTCGCCAGGCCGGCCGGCAGTTCGGGCCCGGTGAGCATCCCGGTCACCGCGTCGGCGGCCTTGGCCAGGACCGGCACGCTGATCGAGTTCAGCCCGGCGATGTCGACCACGGGGTACAGCATGATCAGGTCGGAGGTGCCGACGTAGGGCCGGGTGTCGCCGGCGACGATGGTCGAGACCAGCACCTTCGGGCAGCCGATCGGTAGTGCCGCAGCCACCCGGCTCATCACGAAGCCGGCGTTGGAGCCGCCCAGCACCACCACTGCGGCGACCCGGCCCTCGTCGTGCAGGTTACGGACGATGCTCGCCGCTCCCTCGGCCATCGCCTGGACGGCCTCGTTCCGGTCGCCGGCGCCGGCCAGGGCGGCCACCGTCGTGCCGGCCGCTGCCGCCACCTCGTCGCGGTTGACGTCGGCAGCCAATTGCGGGGCCTGCAGAATGCCGGTGTCGACCAGCAGGGTGCTCAGACCTGTTACCTGCAGTCGATCCCGGACGAATCCGTACTCTTCGCCCTTGGTGTCCAGGGCCCCGACCAGCACCACCGCCGGGCTGCCCTCGGCCTTGACACTGATCATTTGACCGCACCGAGGGACAGGCCGTTGATCAGTCTCTTCTGGGAGAACAGGAAGACGACCAGGAGCGGCAGTGAGGTGAGCACGGCCAACGCCATCAGGTTGTTCCAGTTGGCGGCGTAGGTGGTGTTCTGGGAGGCGAGCAGACCGCTCACCGGCAGCACGGTTCCCTCGGGCAGGAAGTTGATCGCGTAGACGAACTCACCCCAGGTGGTGATGAACACGATGCTCATCACGGTGAACAACCCGTTCGACATCATCGGGACGGTGATCGAGCGGAACGAACGCCAGCGGCCCGCGCCGTCGATCTGAGCGGCCTCGTAGAGAGCAGGCGGGATGGACATCGCGAACGGACGCAGCAGCATGATCGCGAACGGCAGCATCACCGCGATGTCGGCCAGGATCAGCCCGAACAGGGTGCCCAGCAGGTGCCAGCGGGCCAGCACGCTGTAGAGCGGGATCACCGTCATCGGCTGCGGGATCATCTGCAGCACCAGTAGGACGGCGAGCCCGACGGTGATCACCCGGCCGACCCTCGGGCCGACCCGACGGGCCAGGGCGAAGGACGCCGGCACCCCGATGGCGATCACCGCGATCGTCACCCCGACGGCGATCTGCAGCGAGGTGAGGATGGCCCCGATGCTGGAGCTGACGACGTCGGCGTAGGTGGACAGCGTCGGGGTGAAGACCACCGCGTTCGGGTCCTGCAACACCTGGGTCGAGTTCTTGAACGAGGTCAGCACGATCCAGATCAACGGGATCAGGTAGACCAGCCCGAGGATGATCTTGATCACCGTGAACAGGCCGCGGGTGGGTTTGTCGATCATTCCTCGGCCTCCGCGTTGACCGTCCGGACATAGGGCACGGCGAACACCGCGACGATCACCATGGACAGCACGGCCACGGTGGCCCCGGTGCTCATGTTGAAGTTGGTGAACGCGGTGTAGTAGGCCAGCACCGGCAACGTGTTGGTTGCGGTCCCCGGCCCGCCCTGGGTCAGGACGTAGAAGAAGTCGAAGCTCTTGAAGGAGTAGATCACCGTCAGGATGGCCAGGATCCACAGCGTGGAACGGATCAACGGCAACACCATCCGCAGCTGGGTCGTCCAGTAACCGGCCCCGTCGATGGCCGCGGCCTCGATGATGTCGGCCGAGATGGCCATCATCCCGCCGCGCTGAATCAGGGTCGAGAAGGGCAGTGAGGCCCAGGCGATGACCGCCGAGACGACCCAGAGCGCCAGATTCGGATTGCTCAACCAGGACACGGGTTCGATCCCGACCAGGCCGAGCACGGCGTTGACCGCACCGGAGTCGTTCAACAGGAACTTCCAGACGCTGCCCCCCACCAACGGTGGCAGCGCCCAGACGAACACCATGATCCCGAGGACGACGTTGGTCAGTCGGCCCGGCGTGGAGAGCACCGAGGCCGCGATGAAGCCGAGCACCAGATTGGAGACCAGCAACACCGCGCTGACCCCGATCGTCCGGCCCACCGCGAACCAGGTCAGCGGGTCGGCCAGAGCTGTGGCGAAGTTCTGCAGGCCGACGAAGTTCCACTGACCGATGATGTTGCTCGGCCCGACGTCACTGAACGACATCTGGAACAGCACGACCAGCGGATAGACCGCAATCGCCATCAGGAGCAGGGCGGCCGGCAGCCCGAACCCCAGCGCCCCGGTCCGTTCCCGCCGCTGCCGGCGGGGCGGGCCGGCCGCGGCGACGGTCCGGGGCGCTTCGGTGAGGGTGGTCATGCGCAGCCCCCGCCGCCCTTCTGCTGGGCCGAGGTGATGCCACTGATCGCCGACTGGGTGGCCTCGTCGGCGTCCTGCTGGCCCGAGATGACTGCGCTGACGGCCGTCCCGAGGGCCTTCTGCATGGTCGCGGTCTGCGGATTCTTCGGCCAGGACGCCGTCCCCTGCGCCGCGGCCACGAACGGCTTGACGTAGGTGTCGGACTTGATCTCGGCCGAGTCGGCGACGTCGCTGCGCAGCGGGATCGAGCCGGCCTGGGCGTAGACGTTCTTGTTGCTGTCGGCCGACAGGATCGCCTGCTGCATGAACTGCCAGGCCAGATCGGGGTGCTCGGTCTTGGCGCCGATGGCGAAGCCCTCACCGCCGGGGAAGACCTGGCTCTGACCGTTCGGCGGGGCCGGGAACTGCACCGTCCCGTAGCGCGAACTTGGCTTCCTTGACGTTCCCCAGCTGCCAGTTACCGTTCATGCCGAAGGCGTACTTCCCGGTCATGAACTGTTGCCAGGCAGCGTTCTGGTCCCAGGTCGCCGCGGCGCGGGGGAGTGTGTTGTCGCTGCGCCAGCCGGCCACCCGGGAGAAGGCGGCGTTCAGCTTGGCCGAGCTGGAGCCGATGTTGCAGTAGCCGACGCCCTGGCCGAGGAACTGCGGGGCGAACAGCCAGGCACCCTCGACCGTGGGGGCGCCGGAGAGGGCGATGCCCTGGTATTTCCCGCCGGCCTTGATGGTGCGCATGTCGGCGGTCAGTTCGGCCAACGTGGTCGGGGGTGTGAGGTTGTACTCGTCCAGGATGTCCTTGTTGTAGTACATCCCGAGCAGGTTGGTGTAGGTCATCAGGTTGTAGACCTTGTTGTCCTGAGACCAGACCGCGCTGTCGGGGAACTGGCCCTTGTCGGCGTAGGAGTTCCAGTACGAGGTCAGGTCGAGCATGGTGCCGCCGTCGACCAGAGTCGGGAAGTCGACGACGATGTTGTTGATGAACAGGTCGGGCGTGCTGCCGGTGGCCACCGAGGCGAGCAGCTTCTGGTCCTGCTGATCTCCGACGGTCTGGATCAGGTTGATCTTGACCTTCGGGTTGGCGGTCTCGAACTGCTTCACCTGCTGCTGCAGCCAGGTCAGCTGGGTGCCCTTGTAGTAGTTCCAGAAGGTCAGCGTGGTGGTTCCGTCGGCAGCCTCGCCGCCGGAGTCGCTGGTCTTGATCGCGCAGCCGGAGGCGATCAGGACGCAGGCCAGGATCGCGAACGCGAGCCGGTGGAAGGGCCGAGGTGTTCTCATCGTGCTCCTTTGCACAGTGGTTTCCTGCCGGGGATCGCTGACTGCGATCCTGCCGGCTGGGGTCGAGCTCCACGCTAGATCTCGATCTGTCGTTCGTCAACAGGTATCCGTCGAAATTCGACAGATATATCTGGGCCCGGACCGGTTCTGACAGACTGGCCGGATCGCGGCCCCTCTGAGGCTGCACGCAGCGGCAGAAGAAGGAGGCGCAGGTGACGGTTTCGGAACGAACGGTGCCGCTGACCGCGGCCCGGGTGGACGGGGCCGGGCAGTTGCTGCAGCTGATCCGCCGGGGCGAGGCCAACACGGTCTCCGAGCTGGCCGCAGCGCTCGGGGTGGCTCGATCCACCACCCTGCAACGGATCGAGGTGTTGAGTGGGAGCGGGCTGATCCGGACCGAGGGGGCCACGACGACCCCGGCGGGCGGACGCGGCCGACCGGCCAACGTGATCCGGTTCCGCCCCGAGGCCGGCGTCGTCCTGTCCGCCCATGTCGGGTTGACGGGTTTTCGGAGCGGGGTCAGCGATCTCGGCGGTCGGCTGCTCGCCGACCGCTACGACTCCCACGAGCTCAGCGACGGACCGGAGGCGCTGCTGCGGACACTGAAGCGGTCGTTCGGATCCCTGCTCAGGCGGGCCCGGACCGGAGGCGATCGACTGGTGGGCATCGGTATCGGCGTCCCCAGCGGGGTCGAACTGCGTGGTCTGGCCCAGGCTCGAGGGGTCGACGTCAGCAGCTGGGACCGCCAGCATTTCGTGGACCAGCTCGGCCGCCGCTATCCGGTGCCCGTCTTCGTCGACCTGGACGTCAACTGCCTGGCGTTGGCCGAATACCGGACCAGTTGGCCGGAGGCCGAGGTGGTGGTGTGCGTCAAGCTCGGCACGGTGATCGACGCCGGCATCGTCGTCCGGGGAGCGCCGGTCCGTGGGGCGAACGGGCAGGCCGGTGAACTGGGCCACGTCAAGATCAGCGGTTCCGAGGCGTTGTGCACCTGCGGGAACCGCGGCTGTCTGACCGCGGTCGCCGGTGGCGCGGCACTGGTTCGGCAGCTGAACGAACTGGGCCATCCGGTCACCCACGTCACCGAGGTGGTGCGGCTGTGCAACGCCGGCGTCCCCGAGGCGGTCACCGTGGTCCGTGAAGCAGGCCGGCGGATCGGCGAGGCCCTGGCCGGGGTGGTCAATCTGCTCAATCCGGCGGCGGTCTCGGCGTGGGGCTACCTGACCGAATCCGATGTCGTGTTCGCCGGCATTCGCGAGTCGCTCTACGGTGCGGCGTTGCCGGCCTCGGGTGAGGGCCTGACACTCTCCGGAAGCTCGCTGGGGCTGCTGGCCGGGGTGAGTGGGGCCGCGATGCGGGTGATCGACGAGGTGCTGGCCCCGGACGCCGTCGACGTCGCCCTGCACAGCGGAGGGTGGTCGGGGTTCGACCGTGCCGGAGCAGAGGCCTGACGACCCCACCGGCAGCGTCAGAACCCCGGCGTAGGATCGGTTTTCAGGGTTGGTCGAGGAAGACCAGCACAGAGGAGGTCGAGGATGTCCAGCACAGACCCCGAATCCGGGACGGCGCAGCCGATCGAGGACGAGGAGATGAAGGATCCGGACAAGTACGGCAGCTTGAGCGTCGAGGACGATCCGGACGGTGAAGTGGACCCGAAGAAGGCTGCAGAGAAGTCGGCCGACCCCTCGGTCTGACCGGTCATGGCCTGATCCCCAGGGACGTCGCTCCGAGCGGGAATCCGCGCCGGGTCTTTGTTGTCTGACTCCGCCGTGAATTCGGCTCCGGTCGCCCGCAGCTAACCGCCGAGCGGGCTGTCGCGCCAGCTGTGGTCGGGCGTCCAGCCGAACAGGGTCTTCATCTTGGTGCAGTCGAAGGCCGAACGTGGGTCTTCGTAGTCGTCGGCGAACGCGTCGAAGCCGTGGTAGTACTCGGCCATCAGATCCCGCAGGCCGCGGCGAGCTCTGGTGTCGGCAGCGGCGATCAGGCAGATCTCGTTGCCGCGGCTCGTGCCTTCCAGCGCTGCCCGGTAGGCGGTTCCGACGTCGCGGGCGTCGATGTAGCTCCAGAAGTTGGACCAGGACAGGCCGGGGTCCTTCCATTCGTCGGCGAAGCGGTCGTAGCCGTCGGGTTGGATCACGTTGTTGATCCGCAGCCCGACCCAGGAGGTCTGGGGATAGCGGACCGCCATCGTGTCGGCGATCACCTCGGCCAGGAACTTGCTCAGCGCGTACGCGTTCGGCGACGGCAGTCGTTCGCTCTCGTCGAAGGGGATGAGCGAGGGCACAGTTCCGTCGGTCAGTAGCCCGGTCGCCATCTCACTGGAGGCGTAGACGACGCGGGGTACGCCGACGTCACCGGCCGCCTGCAACAGGTGGTAGGCGCTCAGGGTGTTGTTGCTGAACACGTCGCCCTGGGCCTGTCCGCTCGGCGACGGGTTCGCGGCCAGGTGACAGATGCCGTCCGGTCGGTACTGGAACAACGCGTCGTAGACCGCGCCGGCGTCGGTCAGCTCGACCCGGCAGAATGCGCCCGGTAGTTCGAGCTCGGGCCGGGCCACGGCATCGAAGACCACCACCTCGTGGCCGGCTTCGGCCAGCTCGCGCACCACCCACCGGCCTGCCCGTCCGGTACCTCCGGTCACCACAACCTTCATCGTTGCCCACCCTCTCGTCCGCCTGTTGTCACTGCGCTCGGCCACCATAACGAGCCGTACCGGTGCGCCCGGGCCGGTCGACGTCGAACGATCGAGCTGACGGTCGGGACTCGAACCGACAACCGCCTGTTTACAAGACAGGTGCGCTACCAATTGCGCCACGCCAGCGGGGCCGGCGGACCGGCTCCGCCCACGAGGGTACCGAACGCAGCCCCGTCGGGTCAGACTCCCGGCGCACTGAGGAACGCGGTGCCCTCACCGGTCAGGCGGACGGCGGACTCGTCGGCGGTGAGGAAGGCCGATTCTCCTTGTCGCAGGGACGTCGTGGCGTCGTCCCGACCGGTGACGGTGACCTCGCCGTCGACGACGAGGAGGATGCGTCCGGTGCCGGCGGCCGGGACGACGACCTCGCGGCCGGCCGGTTCGAGTCGCCAGACGGCGAACTCCGGGGCCGGGGTCAGATAGCCGTAGACACCGGCTTCCTCCTCTTCGATCTCCACCAGGGCAGGGATTCCGGGGGTGAAGTCGAGGATCTCCAGCAGCGTGTCGACGTCGACGTGCTTGGGGGTCAGACCGCCGCGCAGCACGTTGTCGGAGTTCGCCATCACCTCCACGCCGGTGCCGTGCAGATAGGCGTGCAGGTTGCCGGCCGGCAGGAAGAGCCCGTCGAAGCGGGACAGCGCGAGCCGGTTCATCATCAGTGCGGCCAGCACGCCGGGATCAGCGGGGAAGTGGGTGCCGGTTTCCACCGCCGTCCGCGCGAACAGGCCCAGCTCGTCGGATCGGTCGACCAGGTCGCGGCACCGCTCGACGACCTGCCCGACCAGTCCGGGATCCGGGCCCTGCAACAGCCGGGCGAACACCTCCCGCACCCCGTCGGCGTCACCGGACCGCAGCGGTTGGACGCTCGTGGTCAGCCGGTCGAGGCTGAGCCGGGAGAACAACGCGTAGCTGGTCTGAGCATCCCGGAATCCGCACAGGGCTTCGAACTCTCCCAGCGGACAGATCATCTCGGGCTTGGGCCAGCTGTCGCGGTAGAGCCGCTCCGGGGCGTCCATCGCCACACCGGCCTCGTTCTCGGCGGCGAAGCCGGCTTCGGCCTGGGCCCGGGAGGGATGGGCCTGCAGCGACAACGGCTGCGCGGCCGTCAACACCTTGGTCAGGTAGGGCAGCTGCGGGCCGAACCGCTCCTGCGACGCGGCACCGAGGTAGAGCCCGGGCTCGTCGGCGACGGCGCGGTCGAGGTGTTCACCGTCGACGCTGGCCGGCGCGGACGGGTGCGCCCCCAGCCACAACTCCGCCTGCGGCTTGCCGGTCGGCTCGACCCCCAGGAACTCCGGCAGCGCGGTGGTCGAACCCCAGGCGTACGGCTGGATCGGCCCGGTCAGTCGTCCGATCACGACCCGGCCCCGCCCGCACCCGCTCGGACGACCGAGTCGTCGACCGCCTGATCGACCGCCTGATCGACCACGGCACGCCAGCGCTCCAGCGTCCGCATACAGGCCAGCGTGTCGGCCCACGGCACCAATGGCGACTCCCGCAGCCCGGCGCGTAGACAGCGCATCACCTCTTGGGCCTGCAGGGTGTAGCCGTGGCCCGGCAGCTGGGTGATCAGCGCCTCCGGTTCCGCGTCGGACTCCGAACTGCGGACGACCCGCGCTTCGGTCGGCTTGATGAAGTGGTCGATCTCGACCCGTCCGGTCGTCCCGTACACCGCGGCGTAGGTCGGTGTGTCGGTCTCCAGCGTGCACCAGATCGAGGCGGTGCTCGAGGCGTGGGCGCCGGCGAAGCCGAGGGTCGCGGCCGCGTGGGCGTCCACCCCGGTCGAGGCCAGATGCCCGGTGCCGACCATCGTGGCCGGTTCACCCAGCAGCAGGTCGACCAGGTGGACGGGGTAGGGCCCGAGATCGAGGATCGCGCCGCCGGCCAGCTCGGGATTGAGCAGCCGGTGGTCGTCCGGTCCGTCGAAGGTGAACCCGAAACCGGCCTCGACGTGGCGGACATCGCCGATCTCGCCGGCCCGGACGAGCTCGGCCACCCGGCGGATCACCGGGTTGGTCCGCATCCAGACCGCCTCCATGCAGAACAGCCCACGCTCGGCGGCCAGAGCGAACAGTTCCTCGGCCTCGGCGAGGGTCGCGGTGAGCGGCTTCTCCACCAGGACCGACCGGCCGGCCTCCAGGCACAACCGGGCCGAGGCGAGGTGATCGCTGTGCGGGCTGGCGACGTAGACGACGTCGATCTCGTCGTCGGCGGCCAGCTCGGCGTAGCTGCCGTAGGCGCGGGCGAAGCCGTGGGACCCGGCGAACGCCTCCGCGCTGTCCAGGGTGCGGGAGCCGACGGCGACCAGCTCGGCTTCCTCGGGCAGCAGCGCGAGGTCGTCGGCGAAGACACCGGCGATGTGACCGGTGCTGAGCACCCCCCACCGGACTCGGGTCGGCTGACTCGGTTCGCTTGTCGGGGCCATGAGACCATCCAAGCGCAACGCCGATCGGACGATTGGTCCAGGTCAGCGGGCGGTTCTGAATGACATCGGTGTAGTTCGCATCTAGAGTGAGAGGCATGGGTTCTGCGACGAACGAGGCGGCCGGCGTTCGCTCCGACGGACGGGGCGAAGAGCTGAGCGACCGCGACGCCCAGCTCCTGGCCTTCGAGCGCCAGTGGTGGAAGTTCGCCGGAGCCAAGGAGCAGGCCATCCGGGATCAGTTCCAGATGTCGGCCACCCGCTACTACCAGGTGCTGAACGCCCTGATCGACAAGCCCGAGGCGCTGATCCACGACCCGCTGCTGGTCAAGCGGCTGCGGCGGCTGCGCTCCAGCCGGCAACGTGCCCGCTCGGCCCGCCGACTGGGGATCGACCTCAACATCGACGCCTGAGCTGGTCAGTCCGGGTTTGATCAGTCCCGGGCGCAGCCGTCAGGCCGCCAGGATCTTGCGCACCCAGGCCGTCCGGGTCTCCTTCATCGACCGGCTGAGAGCGGCCTCGGGCGCCATCAGGTCGAAGCCGTGGAAGCCGCCGGGCCAGACGTGCAGTTCGGCGATGCCGCCGCAGGCCCAGATCCGGCTGGCGTAGGCGACGTCCTCGTCCCGGAACACCTCGGCCGAGCCGCAGTCGATGTAGGTGGGCGGCAGCCCGGACAGATCCTCGGCCCGTCCGGGGGAGGCGTAGATCGAGACCTGGTCGGTGCCGCGACGCTCGCCGAGCAACGCGTTCCAGCCGGTCTCGTTGCTGCCGCGGTCCCAGACGCCGATCCCGTCGATCTGACGGGAGGAGAGCGTCTCGTTCCGGTCGTCCAGCATCGGGTAGATCAGCACCGATCCGGCCAGTGGCGGGCCGGAGCGGTCCCGGGCCGCGAGGGTGACGCCGGCGCTCAACCCGCCGCCCGCACTGGCGCCCGCGATGATCAACCGGGCCGGATCGAAGCCGAGTTCGTCGGCGTGGCCGGAGGTCCAGACCAGGCCGGCGTAGCAGTCCTCGACCGGAGCGGGATCAGGATGCTCCGGGGCGAGCCGGTACTCCACGCTGACCGCGACGGCGTCGGTCGACTCGACCCACTCCAGCACGGTGTCGACGCCGGCGAAGCGGTCGCCGAGGATCATCCCGCCGCCGTGGATGTGATAGATCCCGGGCCCGCCGGACAGATGGTCGGCCCGGCCGAAGACCGACAGCGTGAGGTCAGGGGCGCCGTCCGGGCCGGGCACGGTGCGTTCGGTGTGGACGAGGCCCCGGGCCGCCACCAACTCCTCGATCCCGGGCCCGGCCATCTCGGCCTGCCGCATCGGCTCGATCATCTCCGACGTCAGCGTCGGCGGCATCATCTCGGCCAGAGCGGTGAGCACTGTGGCCAACTCCGGATCGAACGGCGGTGCCGGGTGGGCGGCGGACGCAGCGCCGGTGGATTCTTTCGCTCATGTCGCTCATGTCGCTCCTTCGAGACGGTGATCGCTCAATGATCGTAGGTCGGTGGAAGCGTCCGACCGCGGCCGGTCCTGCGATCCGGGCGTGGTCACGGCTCGGCGCCGATTTCGCGGGAACGAGGCGTTGGTGCCGCAGGTGATGAGCCATCGCCGACTGGCTGCCGACCTCGGGTTGGTCGGCCTCCTGAGCCGGGCCCGGACCGAGTTAGTGGTTCAGCGCTTCGAGAGCCGGGGGAGCAGTAGCCAGGTCGCGACGGCGATCACCAGGGTGCCGCCGATCGCCACCGGCAACAGACCGAGCCGGCTGCTCTGCAGGGCACCGGTCAGGAACACCGCCGGCTGGGTGATCAGCTGGATGATCAGGAACCGGACGAACGGGCGGGCGAAGACGGCGAGCTCGATCCGGACCGTGGCCGGCAGTCCGTCGACGATGGTGGCCAGGGCCGGCACGGCGGTGCCGAAGCCCAGCACGACAACGGTTCGTATCGACAGGACAGAACCGTCGACGGTGGTCAGCCAGGCCAGGGCCAGCGGGAGACAGTAGAGGCAGCCGGTGAACGTCCCGGGGCGGAACGCCAGCCCCAGCAGGAAAAGCGACGTGATCACGATCAACGGCGTGGGCGCACCCAGGACGACGATCGGCACCAGACCGAACCCGAGGAGGACCAACCGGACCAGCCAACACGGCGCCGATCGTCGCCCGGCCAGCCGGACCCGTGGCTGCGGGTTCCGCAGCTGATCGAGGCCGCGCTCGAGCTGCCGTCGCCTCTCGTCCAGCCGGCCGGACACGAGGCCGTGCACCGTTCTGGTCACCGCGCTGTGCCCCGTGCTCGGCTCACCGACGCGGTCATCGCCGCATCCGGCGCCGGGCCAGTGAGGTCAGGGCAGCGGCGACCGGGACACTCGACGGGTCGGTCGGGTCATGGATCCAGGCGACCACCTCGACGTCGGATCGGCGCAGCTCGGCCAGCCGGTCGTGGCGTTCCATGGTGACGATCCGCAGCGCGACCCGCTGGCGTGGATCGAGCAGTACCGGCTTCAGCGGCGGTAGTACGTCGACCGCGACGACCCGGTGCCCGGTGCTGCGCCACTCCTGGGCCAGTTGGACCGCCTCGTCGTCGAGAAAGGTGGAGAAGATCACGATCAGCGACCCCGACGGCAGTCGCGGCACCCGCCGTCGCCGTTTCGGTTCGCCCTCGGGCTCGGAGCGGGCGATCCGCTCCCGCAGCCGTTGCAGTTGTCGCCGACCGCCGGCCGGGGCGATCGGGCGCCGCAACCGGCCCAGATCCTCCAGCCCGACCCGGTCACCGGCCTCCAGATAGCAGCGGGCGACGCTGGCCGCGGCCTCCCGGGCGTGGTCCAACGAGGTCCGTTCGTCCTCCCGGACCCGGCTCAGGTCACCCCAGGTGGTGACGTCGGCGCCGACCTCGTCGCGGGAGTCGAGCACCAGCATCACCGTCGCGTCGGCGGTGGCGAAGGTGCGCCGGACGTACAGGTCGGTGATCGGGCCGGGACCGTTCCGGCCGGCCTGCCGTGCGGTCACCCGCCAGTCGATCCGGCGCAACCGGTCGCCGGGGGTGAACAGGTTGACGTCACGCAGGTCACCGCCGTCGCCGGGGCGGGCCGAGTCGTGCGGTCCGGTCAGTCCCTGCAGCCGCGGCGGCAACGGCAATTCCCGCAGCGCCCGGGCCCGCGGCAGCACGGTGACGGCCAGCGGCGGCTCCTCGGCCGCCGGCAGCGAGACCACCTGACCGGTCGCCGTCTCCAGCTGGCTCAAGGCGAACACCGGACGACGCCCGGTCCGGACCGAGCGGATCGACACCTCGACCTCGCGGACGCCCGGCCCCGTCCGGGCCAGGACGGCGTGAGCCGGCCGATGACCAGGGGCGCTGACCAGGACGCGTAACTGCTCGACGCCGGCTGCCGGCTGCCAGCGGATCACCCCGCGCAGCCGTCCGTCCCGCTCCGGCTCGGCCGACCCGGTCCGGCTGTGGTCCTGCAATTCCGAACCGGGGCGAACCGAACCGGGCTCAACCGAATCGTGCTGAACCGCACCGGCGACACCCAGCTCCACCCGGCCCGCCGAGTGGGGCCGCCGCGGCCAGGCCCAGGCCAGGCCGAGCAACAGCGGCAGCCCGAGCCCGGCGATCTCCACCCGGCCGAAGAGGATGCCGGCCAGCAGCAGCGCGACACCGGTGACCGCCGGGACCACGGCACCGGGACCGAGTGACCAGCGTCGAGCGGGCGGCGCCGGCCCGCAGCCCCGGCGGGTAGGGCTCCGGAAGGCTCAAGAGCGGGTGCTGGTCGGGCCGGGCACCCGGGCCAGGAGGCCGTTCACCACGTCGGCCGGTGCGGTGCCGCCGGCCCAGGCCTGCGGGGTCAGGGTCAGCCGGTGCGCCAGGGCGCTGACCGCGATCTCCTTGACGTCCTCGGGCAGCACGAAGTCCCGGCCGTCCAGGACGGCCCGGGCCCGGGCGACCAGCACCAGGGCCAGCGACCCGCGGGGCGAGGCGCCGACCTCGACCGCGTCGTGCCGACGGCTGGCCGCGGCCAGATCGACGCAGTAGCCGACCACGTCCGGATCGACCTCCACCCGTTCGACCCCGGCCTGCATGGCCAGCACCGTGTCGGCCTCGACGACCGCGTCCAGGCTCGTCTCCTCCCGCTGCCGGGCCAGTCGGCGGGCCAGCACGTCGGATTCGCCGGCGTGATCGGGGTAGCCCACGGCCAGCCGGACCATGAAGCGGTCCAGCTGTGCTTCGGGTAGCGGGTAGGTGCCCTCGTACTCGACCGGGTTGGAGGTGGCCAGCACGTGGAACGGCCGGTCCAGGGCGAAGCTGGTGCCCTCGACGGTGACCTGCCGCTCGGCCATCGCCTCCAGCAACGCTGACTGGGTCTTGGGTGCGGTCCGGTTGATCTCGTCGGCCAGGAACAGCCCGGTGAAGATCGGCCCCGGCCGGAACGAGAAGGACGCGCTCGCCGGGTCGTAGGTGTAGGAGCCGGTGATGTCGGCCGGCAGCAGATCGGGGGTGCACTGCAGCCGCCGGAACTCCAGCCCGAGGGCGCTGGAGAGGCTGCGGGCGGCGAGGGTCTTGCCCAGGCCGGGGACGTCCTCGAAGAGGACGTGGCCGCCGGCGAGGATCGCGGCCAGGGCCGTTCGCAGGGCAGGTTCCATCCCGACCACGACCGTCCCGACGGCGGCCAGCACCTGCTCGGAGAGGCGGGCCACCTCGGCCACCGCCAACGGCTCGACCGGTCCGGTGCTGGTCGGCCTGGCGCTCATCGGCCCGGCGCTCATCGGCGCGGCTCCAGCGCCTCGACGGCCGCCACCGCGGCGCTGAACCGGGCCAGCCCGATCACCTCGTGCAGATCGGGGTCGATGGCGCGGTAGGCGTCGGCCCCGAGCGCCTCGATGGCCGCTCGGACGGTCTGGTCCGACACCTCAGCGCTGTTCAGGTCGATGCCGCGCCGGGCCAGTCGCCGGACGGCGACCTCCCGCAGTCGCAACCGCAACGTCCGGCCCACCTGACGGTCGGATCCGCTGACGCTCCAGCTCAGCCGGGCGATGTCGCGCCGGGCCCCGGCGTCCTGATTGAGCTCGACCCGTTCGGGCCAGCCGGGCGGATCGGCCATCGCCGGCCGGGCGCGGATCAGAGCGCAGACGGTCGCGCCGACCGCGCCGAGCAGGATCACCTGGGTCGGCGCGACCCCGAACAGGGCCAGCCCCGCAGGCAGCACGCCGGCGAGCAGCACGGCGAGGGCGATCGTCCCGCGCAGCCGGCCGGATCCGCCGGCCCCACGAGTTCCGGGCAGGGCCTGGCTCACAGACGCCCTTCGGCACCGTGCTCGGTGTCGTTGGCATTGTCGGCTGCGTTGTCGGCTGCGTTGTCGGCTGCAGTGCCGCCGGATCTGCCGGCCTTCCGGTCGACGAGAACGAGGGGCTCGCTGTCCAGCCGGAACGACTGCCAGCCGGCGGCCAGTTCGCTGATGCAGCGTCGCGCCGCGGCGAGATCGGCCGGCGGTGAGCCGACGACGGAGAACCGGGCCCGGTGGTAGAGCCGCAGCAGGCCGTGGACCGGGGCCGGGTCGACCCCGCTGCCCTCGATCACGCCCAGGGTGAACTCGGTCGGGGTCTGGCTCGGCTGTCGCCGGACGCCGGAGCGGCCCGCGGCCTCCTCCAGGGCCAGCCAGGCCACGATGATCGCGTTGGTCGGGTCGGTCTCGCCGAGCAGTCGCCGCTCGGCCTCGGCCACCCCGGCCCGGAGTGCGGGCAGCGGGGCGAGGACGTCCGGATCCTCGATCGCCTCGACCGCCTCGACGGCCAACTGACGCCGGCCGGTCCGCCACCACAGGAACACCGCGAGCGCCAGCAGTGCGAACACGACGCCGAGGGCGACCATCAGCAGCCAGCCGGAGGAGAAGGCGTGCCCGGGCGGGGGTGTCCGCGGCGCCGCGGACGGCACGGCGGCCGAGGGCCGGGGCGCGACGATGGTGGGCGCAGCCTGCGGCGCCTGGGTGAAGGGGTGATAGCTGACCTGCCAGTCCGGACGGACAGCGGCGGCGATCAGTCCGACCACGCCGATCCCGGCGACGGTCGCGACCACCACCGACGGCCTGATCCGCCGAGCGATACCACCTCCGGCCACGCCCGGGGAAGCTTCATTGCCTCGTGCCATGGCGCTCACGCTACCCGTCATCCCTGCGCCGAGCCGTCCGAGGTGAAACCGGACCGAAACGTGCCCGCGTTAGCGTGACCCCGACCGGAGCGAGCCTCCGGGACAGATGACCGAAGCAGACGTCGAACGAGGAGGGCCGCCGTGCACCTGGCGCCGTCGGACACCGAGAAGCTGCTGCAGGCCGTGGCCGGGATGGTCGCCCGGGACCGGCTCGCCCGCGGCGTCAAGCTGAACTACCCCGAATGCGTGGCCCTGCTCAGCACCTGGGTGATCGAGCGGGCCCGGGACGGGCAGTCGGTGGCCGAGCTGATGTCCAGTGGCCGGGAGGTGCTCTCCCGTGACGAGGTGATGGCCGGGGTGCCCGAGATGCTGACCGAGGTCCAGGTCGAGGCGACCTTCCCCGACGGCCGCAAGCTCGTCACCATCCACCACCCGATCGGAGGCTGAGCGATGGCCGGCAGCAGCAGTGACGGACCCGGTGCGATCCGGGTGGCGCAGGGATTCCTGGAGTTGAACGCCGACCGCGGCCCGGACGAGCGGGCCGAACTGCACGTCGTCAACACCGCCGACCGGCCGATCCAGATCGGCTCTCACATCCATCTGGCCGACGTGAACGCCGGCCTGGCCTTCGACCGCGAACTGGCTTTCGGCTTCCGGCTCGACATCGCCGCCGGCACGTCGATCCGGTTCGAGCCCGGAGCGTCCCGGACGGTGGGGATCGTCGCTCTGCGAGGGAAACGGCGGGTGCCGGGCCTGCAGGTGAACAACGCGACCCACCCCGACCTGGCGGCCCGCCGGGCCGACGCGGTCGAAGACGAGGAGTGAGACGGTGCGCATCTCACGCGACGACTACGCGGCGATCTTCGGGCCGACCACCGGTGACCAGATCCGGCTCGGCGACACCGATCTGTGGATCGAGATCGAGGAGGACCGGACCTTCGGCGGCGAGGAGTCGGCGTTCGGTGGCGGCAAGTCGATCCGGGAGTCGATGAACCAGTCCGGGGTGCTGTCGGCCGAGGGCGCGCTCGACACGGTGATCACCAACGCGATCGTGCTGGACCACTGGGGCATCGTCCGGGCCGACGTCGGCATCAGGGCCGGCCGGATCGTCGGCATCGGCCGCAGCGGCAACCCCGACATCGCCGACGGCGTCCACCCCGAGTTGATCATCGGGCCCGGGACGGACGTCATCTCCGGCGAGGGCCGGATCCTCACCGCCGGCGGGTTCGACACCCACGTGCACCTGCTGAGCCCGTCCCAGATCCACGAGGCGCTGGCCGCCGGCCTGACCACCATCGGCGGCGGCGGCACCGGGCCGTCGGAGGGGTCGAAGGCGACCACGGTGACACCGGGGGCCTGGCACCTGAAGCAGGCGCACCGGGCGCTGGACCACTTGCCGGTCAACCTTTTGCTGCTGGGCAAGGGAAACACCGTCGCACGCGGGAGCCTTCGAGGAGCAGGCGCTGGCCGGGGCGGCCGGCTACAAGGTGCACGAGGACTGGGGCTCGACCCCGGCCGCGATCGACGCCGCACTGCGGGGCGCGGACGAGTGGGGGCTGCAGGTCGCGCTGCACGCCGACTCGCTGAACGAGGCCGGTTTCGTGGCCAGCACACTGGCCGCGATCGACGGCCGGACCATCCACGCCTTCCACGCCGAAGGGGCCGGCGGCGGGCACGCGCCCGACATCATGACCGTGGTCAGCCACCCGAACGTGCTGCCGTCCTCGACCAACCCGACCCTGCCGCACACCGTCAACACCGTGGACGAACACCTCGACATGTTGATGGTCTGCCATCACCTGAACCCGGCCGTGCCGGAGGATCTCGCCTTCGCCGAGTCGCGGATCCGGGCCACCACCATCGCCGCCGAGGACCATCTGCACGACCTGGGCGCGATCTCGATCACCTCCTCCGACGCGCAGGCGATGGGCCGGATCGGTGAGGTGATCACCCGGACCTGGCAGGTCGCCCACGTGATGAAGAACGTCCGGGGCGAACTCGCCGGCGGGCTGCCGGCCGACAACTTCCGGGCCCGGCGCTACGTGGCCAAGTACACGATCAACCCGGCGGTGGCCCACGGGGTCGATCACGAGATCGGCTCGGTCGAGGTCGGCAAGCTCGCCGACCTGGTGCTGTGGGATCCGCGCTTCTTCGGCGTCCGGCCCGACATCGTGATCAAGGGCGGCGGCATCGTGGTCGGCGCGCTCGGCGACCCGAACGCCTCCATCCCCACCCCGCAACCGGTGCTGATGCGCCCGGCGCTCTACTACGACGCCGGGGCTGCGCTCTCCCAGACCTACGTCTCCCCGGCCGCCCTGGACGCCGGCCTGGCCGAGGAACTCGGGCTGCGGCACACGTTGACGGCGGTGAAACCGACCCGCGGGGTGACCAAGGCCGACATGGTCAACAACGACTACCTGCCCGACATCGTGATCGATCCCGAGACGTTCGCCATCGACGTGGACGGCACCCGGATCACCCCCGCGCCGGCCGACCGGCTGCCGCTGGCCCAGCTCTACCAGCTGTTCTGATGCTGTCGGGTTCACCGTCGGTCGCCTCCGCGGAGTTCGTCGCCCTGCTGCTGGCCGACGCGCGGCTGCCGACCGGTGCGCACACCCAGTCCGCAGGGCTGGAACCCGCGCTGCGCAACGGGATGCGGGCCGATCAGGTGCCCGACTACCTCCGGGCCCGGCTGCGGACCGTGACCGAGGTGGAGGCCGCCGCGGCCGTGGTGGCCCGTTCGGTCTGGCTGGGCTCCGAGCCGGCCGGGCGGACGGCGGCGCTGGCGTCGGTGGACCGGGCCTGGCGGGTGCGGACGCTCTCCGACGCGATCCGCGAGGCCTCCGATCTGCTCGGTCGTGGTTATCTGCGGACCGCGTCCGCGTTGTGGCCGCTCGGGCTCGATCCGTCCGTCCCGCACAGCAGGGCCGTGGTGATCGGCGCGGTCGGTGCCGCGGCCGGACTGGACGCCACCGCGACCGCGCGGCTGATCGGCTACGAGGACGTCCAGACCGTGGTCGCAGCGACCCTGAAGCTCGCCCCGTTCGATCCGGTGCTGGCCGCCCGCTGGGTGCTGGCCGCCGGCGCGGAGGTTGACGCGATGGCGGCGAGGGTGCGTGAATTCTCAACCACACAACAGATCCCGGCCTACAGTGCCCCACTGACCGAACAGTGGGCCCAGGGCCATCGCAACGAGGAGAGGCGGCTCTACCGTGCCTGAGGACGTCCGGACCAGTTCATCGCGGCCATCCCGCCAGTCGCTGCGACTCGGGGTGGCCGGGCCGGTGGGCACGGGCAAGAGCTCGGTGATCGCGACCCTGTGTGCCCAGCTCGGCCCGGTGATCAGCGTCGGGGTGATCACCAACGACATCTACACCGACGAGGACGCCCGCTTCCTGCGTTCGGCCGGGGTGCTCGATCCCGAGCGGATCCGCGCGGTGGAGACCGGGGCCTGCCCGCACACCGCGATCCGCGACGACGTGACCCAGAACCTGTTGGCGGTGGAGGATCTGGAACGCGACTTCGCCCCACTGGACCTGGTGCTGGTCGAATCCGGCGGGGACAATCTGACCGCCACCTTCTCGCCGGCGCTGATCGACGCCCAGCTGTTCGTGCTGGACGTGGCCGGCGGCGGCGACGTCGCCCGCAAGGGCGGGCCCGGGATCAGTGGGGCCGATCTGTTGATCGTCAACAAGACCGATCTCGCCCCGTACGTCGAGGTGGACGTCCAGCAGATGGTGGCCGACGCCAGGCAGGCCCGGGACGGACGCCCGGTGTTGGCCCTCAGCCGGAAGGATCCGGATTCGGTGCAGGAACTGGTCGCCTGGGTGCAGGCCCAGGTGGCCGCGCTGCGGGACGGCAGCCTCGTCCCGACCGATCCCGGACCGATGGCGCCGCACTCCCACGCCCATGCCGATGCCCATGAGCACAGCCGTTCCCACCAGGGCGAGCACGAGCACAAGCACGAGCACGAGCACGACGGGGTCGTCCATCAGCACTGAGATCAGCCTCACCCAGGTCGACGGCCGACCGCGGCTGCGGGCCCGGTCCGGGCTGCTTCGGGTGCAGCAGGTCCGCAGCCCGGACGGCTGGTGCAAGCTCGGCCTGATCGCCGGCACCGCGCTGCTGTTGGGTGGCGATCAGGTGGAACTGGACGTCCACCTCGGCCCCGGTGCCCGGCTGTGGCTGTTCGAGGTGGCGGGCACGGTCGCCTACGACGGGCGCGGGCAGTGCGCCGGCTGGCGGATGAACGTGACGGTGGCCGCCGGCGCGCAGCTGATCATGGCGGGTGAGCCGTTCGTGGTCTCGGCCGGCGCCGACGTGCAACGCACGTTAAGTCTCGACGTGGCCGGGGAGGCCAGTGCGCTGGTCCGGGAGACGGTGGTGCTCGGACGGGCCGGCGAGGTCGGCGGTCAGCTCGTCAACCGGACGTCGATCAGCCGGGACGGGATCGACGTGCTGGTCGAGGATCAACGACTCGACCCCGAACTGCGCCGGTTGCCGGGCGTCCTCGGGCACGAGCGGGTGCTGGACACGATCACCTCGATCGGGGCCGACCTGCCCGCCGGCACCTCCGCCCGGCCGGCCGGCACGTTCGCCCTGCCCGACGACGCCGGGACCGTCCGCCGTTGGATCGGCCGGGAGCTGGCCGACTCACCACAGCACCGCGCCTGGGCCGACAGCGCCGAGGCCCGGCTGAGGCCTCAGTTCGCGACCCGGTAGCCGCCGTCGGTCAGCCCGGCCAGCCGCTCGAAAACGTTGTGGGAGAAGCGGTCGCGACACCGCAGCCAGGACCAGGCCATCGCCAGGGCGTAGAGCGGGAGGAACGGCAGGCCGCCACAGACGACGTACTGCCAGCTGTGCCGCTGCTCGTGTCTCATCAACCGCGGACTGGCCTGCGCCAGATCGTCCCAGCAGGACGAGGTGATCAGGACGTCGCCGACGGTGAACGCAGCGGCGATCGGGAAGGGCAATCGATAGCGCTCGGCCAGGATGAAGCCGTCGGGGCCGGACCTGACCTGCGCCTGACCGAGCCGGGCGACGACCAGCCCGGAGGCGGTGGAGAGGTTGATCAGATTGGCCAGTCGGCGTACCCGTGCCGCGGACCCGGCCGCGGACCCGGCCGCGGACCACGGCATCGTCATGTCGGCCTCCTCGTCTTGCTCGGCACGCTACCCACTCCGGCCAGGCACTCCGGCCAACCGCTCCTGCCAGTGGGTGCGGCCGGCCCGCCCGGGCGTCCGACTGTCCACGATTCGGACAACGATCTCGACCAGTGAGAACAGATGATGCATCCCGGCCGCGGTCCCGCCTAGGCTGTGAGCACTGAGACAGGCATCCAGAGGGGGCGAGGGATTCGGCCCGATGACCCTCCGGCAACCCGCCGTCGCCTCGCCCGGAACGTGGGCTGGTGGCGGACACGGTGCCAATTCCGACTCGGTCGAGAGTCGACCGGGACAGATGACGAAGGACCATCCTCGATGACAGCCGTGATCGGCACCTCTTCTTCTTCCACCGTGGCCACCGGTGGCTCCGAACCCCGCGAGGGCGCCTTCGGCAACGCCACCCACCTGGTCTGCCGCGCCTGCGGCGAACGCAGTCCGCTGGGACCGTTCTACGCCTGTATGGAGTGTTTCGGCCCGCTCGAGGTGGGCTATGAGTTCCCGGCCATCACCCGCGAACAGATCGAGGCCGGACCGCGCAGCATCTGGCGCTACCGGTCGCTGCTGCCCGTCCCCGAGGACATCGGGAGCTTCCGCTCCACCGATCCGGGCTTCACCCGGCTGCTCGACGCCGCCAACCTGGCCGCCGATCTGGGGGTGCGCAAGATCTGGGTGAAGGACGACTCCGGCAACCCGACCCACTCGTTCAAGGACCGCGTCGTCGCCGTGGCGCTGTCCGCGGCCCGCGAGTTGGGCCTGCAGGTGCTGGCCTGCCCGTCGACGGGCAATCTGGCCAACGCCGTCGCCGCCGCGGCCGCCCGGGCCGGGATCCGCTCGGTGGTGCTGGTGCCGAGCAACCTCGAACAGCAGAAGATCCTCGCCTCGGCCGTCTACGACACCACGCTGATCGCGGTCGAGGGCAACTACGACGACGTCAACAAGCTGGCCAGCGAGATCGCCGGCGAGCAGGACGGCTGGGCCTTCGTCAACGTCAACGTCCGGCCCTACTACTCCGAGGGCTCCAAGACGCTGGCCTTCGAGATCGCCGAGCAGCTGGGCTGGCGGCTGCCGGACCAGCTGGTGATCCCGGTGGCTTCCGGTTCGCAGCTGACCAAGATCGACAAGGGTTTCGGTGAGCTGATCAAGCTCGGTCTGGTCGAGGACAAGCCGGTGAAGATCTTCGGCGCCCAGGCCACCGGTTGTTCGCCGGTCGCCCAGGCCTTCCGCAACGGCCACGACGTGGTGCAGCCGGTGAAGCCGGACACGATCGCCAAGTCGTTGGCCATCGGCAACCCGGCCGACGGCCCGTACGTGCTGGACACCGTCCGCCGGACCGGCGGCAAGATCGCCGACGTCGACGACGCGACGGTGGTCACCAACATCCGTCGGCTCGCCCGCACCGAGGGCGTCTTCGGGGAGACCGCGGGCGGGGTCACCCTCGGCGTCACCGCGAAGCTGCTGGCCGACGGCGACCTCGACCCCGACGCCGAGACGGTGATCATCAACTCCGGCGACGGGCTGAAGACGCTGGACGCCGTGGCCGGCCAGGTCGGTCCCAAGATCACCATCCGGCCCAGCTATGACGAGTTCAATGACTTCTGGCAAGGTCAGTGACATGAGTGCATCGGTCCGCATCCCCACCATCCTGCGCAGCTACACCGACGGCGAGAAAGAGGTCAGCGCCGACGGTGCCACGGTCAGTGAGCTGCTGGATTCGCTGGATGGCGCCCATCCCGGGATCAAGGCCCGGGTCGTCGACGACAGCGGAGCGCTGCGTCGCTTCGTGAACCTCTACGTCGGCGACGAGGACGTCCGCTTCGTCGGCGGCCTGGACGCCGAGGTCCCGGACGGGGCGAAGGTGTCGATCATCCCGGCCGTCGCGGGCGGCTGAGCCGAAGCCGGGCCTCCTCGTGACCGGGCGCCGGGCTGATCGTCCTGACCGCGATCTGGGTGGCCCGCTGCTGACCGTGGCTCTGATCGCCGAGGCGCTGGCGACTACGTCAGCACCAGGCCTGCTCATCGGCGGCACCGGCGATCCGTTCTGCTCCTCGGACGTGGACGACCGGGTCTGGCCGACCGGGCTCGCCTCCGAGCCGGAGGAGCTTTCCTGATAGAGCGAGTCGGTCTCGATCAGAGACCTGCGCAACGCCTCGATCAGCTCCGGCGGATCGAGCACCCGGACGCGACCACCCAGACCGGCCAGTGCGGCCACGCCGGCCCGGATCACCGGGACCTCGGTCTCCATGATCATCGGCGGGCCGGGGGCGATTCGTGGCGCAGATGCACCCACCGCCCTCAACATGATCATCGCCTCGTTGGGCAGGCCGTCGACGATCTCGATCCGGACGGTCACCGTCGGTGGCCTGATCCAGTCGGATCGCAGCTGCTGCCACAGTGCCCGCAGGTCGAGGCCGGCGGGTCGCCGGAAGGATTCCGGTAACACCTCGGCCGATTCGATCCGGTCGATGCGAAAGGTGTGCGGCCGGCCGCGATGGGCGGCGATCAGGTACCAGGATCGTCCGGCCTGCAACAGACCGTACGGGTCGACGGTCCGCCGTGCGGCTGCGGTGGCGTTGCGGTGCCGGTAACGCAGCCGCAGTCGGCGGTCGGTCTGCGTCGCCCGCTGCACGGTCTCGAAGCAGGGCAGGTCGTCACCTTCGATGCCGAACCAGCCCTCCGGGTCGACCAGGATCCGGTCGGCGGCCCGGGCGGCCGCGCCGGACAGCTCGGGATTCAGGCCGACCGAGAGCTTGCCCAGCGCCCGGTTCAGCGCCGCGGACATCCCCATCCTGGACACGGCGCCGGTGCCGGACAGCAGCAGCGCCTGGCTCTCGGCGGCGGTCAGCTCCTCGACGGCCGGCCGGTAGCCGGGCAGCAGGGCGAACCCACCGTCCCGGCCCCGTTCGGCGTAGACCGGGACGCCCGCCGCCGAGAGTGCGTCCATGTCCCGCAGGATCGTCCGCGGCGCCACCTCCAGCCGGGCGGCGAGCTCGGTCGCGCTGAGCCGACCGTGGGTGCGCAGCAGGCTCACGATCTGCAGCAGGCGGTCGGCGCGCACGGAACAGATTCTGTCACCGAATCACGACAGGAGATGTCAGGTATGAGGGCCCAGGATGATCACGTCAACCATCCCGAGCAGGTGTTCGCCGAGTGACACCGCGCGAAGAACGAGGAGTCGATCATGACCGAGACCACCCCGAGCACCACGCTGCCCGATCTGCGCGAGGGGGTGTTCGCCGCTCAGAGCTGGGTGGCCGACCTGCTCGACCAGGTCGGTCCGGAACAGTACGGACGTCCGACCCCGTGCGCGGAGTTCGACGTCGAGGCGCTGCTCCGACACCTGTTCGGGGTGGCGAACCGGCTGATCGTGATGGGCCAGGGCCAGCCGGCCGAGGCGGCCCCGTCGATGACGGGTGCACTACCCGACGACGTGCCGGCCGCCTACCGTGCGCTCGTGGCGGAGGCCCGGCGCCACTGGTCCGACGACGCCAGCCTCGCCCGGATGATCGACGTCCCCTGGGGGCAGGTGCCGGGTGCGGGCGTGCTCGGGGTCTACCTGGCCGAGAACCTGACCCACGGCTGGGATCTTGCGGTGGCCACCGGGCAGGATCCGGAGGCCGACCCGCAGCTGGCCGAGACCGCGCAGGCCGTGATGCGGAACGTGTTGCCTGTTGACGGACGGGCGGACTACCCCTACGGCGAGCCGGTGGAGCCGGCCGCCACCGCCGGGGCGACCGAGCGGCTGGCCAACTGGCTCGGCCGGGCGCGTCCCTGACGGACCTCCCGGGCGGACCTTCCGGCGCGCCCGCCGGCGGCTCAGGCCACGATCAGCATGCTGCGCGCCACCCAGTGGGTCTCGCCCAGCGGGTCCTCGATCTGGCACACCACGGTGCCTTCGGTGTCCCGGGTCTCGATCCGCAGGTCGAGCACCCGGCACAGCAGGCCGGGCGGCAGATGCCGACCGTCGTCCAGGCTGACCTGCTGCCAGACCTTGGCCACCCCACCGACCCGGATCTGCTCGTGCCGGGACGGGACGACGATCGCGATCACCAGTCCGATCACGCTCGAGATCAGCCCGAGGATCAGGAAGACGACGCTGCTGTAACCCTTCCGTCCGCCGATCACCGAGCAGATGATCGCCGGGGCGACGAAGGCCAGCACCAGCAGGATCGCGAAGACGACAGAACCGAGGGTGGAAGACATGAGATCCATTGTCCCAGCCGCCGGTCCGGCGCTTCTGTCAGTGGGTCCGGGCAGGATGGAGGACATGCCTGCCACCACCGTCCAACCGGCCAGCGCCGCGGATCAGCTGCGAGCCACCATCCGTTCCGTCGCCGGGCCGGAGGCCGAACCGCGGGCCGACCAGATCACGGCGGTCGAGGCTCTGGTCGACGAGGGCCGCCGGGTGCTGGTGGTGCAGGCGACCGGCTGGGGCAAGTCGGCCGTCTACTGGGGTGCCACCGCCGCACTGCGGGCCCGGGGTGCCGGCCCGACGTTGGTGGTCTCGCCACTGCTGGCCCTGATGCGCGACCAGATCGCCGCCGCCGAGCGGGCCGGGCTGCGGGCGGCCACCGTCAACTCGACCAACGTCGACGCCTGGGACGAGGTCTTCTCCCGGTTGGCCGCCGACGAGCTGGACGTGCTGTTGATCTCGCCCGAACGGCTGGCCAACCCGAACTTCGCCGACCGGCTGCCGCGGCTGCTCGGCTCGACCGGTCTGCTGGTGATCGACGAGGCGCACTGCGTCTCCGACTGGGGATTCGACTTCCGGCCCGACTACCAGCGACTGACCCGCACCCTGCTGCAACTCGGCGCCGACACGCCGGTGCTGGCGACCACCGCGACCGCGAACGAGCGGGTGACGACCGACGTGGCCCGCCAGTTCGGCGACCAGACACTCACCCTGCGCGGCTCGCTGGCCCGCAGCTCGCTGCGGCTCGCCGTGGTGCCGGCGCTGACCCCGTTGCAGCGCTACGCCTGGGTGGCGCAGGCGCTGGGCGAGCTGTCCGGCTCGGGCATCGTCTACGTGCTGACGGTGGCCGAGACCGAGCGGGTGGCCGGCTTCCTGCGCGATCAGGGCATCGACGCCGAGGCCTACTCCGGGCGGACGGAGAACCGGGCCGAGCTGGAGGACCGGCTGCGGGCCAACCAGGTCAAGGCGCTGGTCGCCACCTCGGCGCTCGGGATGGGCTACGACAAACCCGATCTCGCCTTCTGTATCCATCTCGGCTCGCCGGCCTCACCGGTGGCCTACTACCAGCAGGTGGGCCGGGCGGGACGGGCGCTGGAGTCGGCCACCGCGGTCCTGGTGCCGGCCGAGTCGGACGAACAGATCTGGGACTACTTCGCCACCGCGGGCATCCCCGACGAGGCCCAGGTCGAGCGGATCCTGGACGCCTTGAGCGACGGGCCGCAACAGATCACCGGGATCGAGGCGGCCACCGGCATCCGGCGGACGCGAGCCGAGGGGCTGCTGAAGATCCTGGCCGTCGACGACGTGGTCAGCCGCGAACGTGGGGGATGGGCGGCCACCGGCAAGAAGTGGTACGCCGACTCCGCCAAGTGGGACGCGTTGCGCCGGGTGCGGGCCGACGAGGCCGATCTGATGCGCCGCTACGCCCACGGCGAGGGCTGTCTGATGCAGTTCCTGCAGCAGGCGCTGGACGACCCGGACCCGCAGCCGTGTGGTCATTGCTCGGTCTGCGACGGACAGCTGCCCGCACCCGGCGGCGAACCGAGCGTGGAGTTGGTGCAGGCGGCCCGGGCGTTCTTCCGGGGCCAGGACGTGGTGATCGAGCCGCGCAAGCTCTGGCCGGGTGGAACCCCCGGCCACAGAGGAAAACTGACCACCATCGCGGACGGCCGGGCGCTGGCCTTCGCCGACGATCCGGCCTGGAACGACGTGCTGGCCGGGGTGTGGCAGCGCGACCAGCCCGCCCCGGAGGAGATCCTGTCCGGCATGGTCGCGGTGTTGCACCGCTGGTCGAAGCGGTGGCGTCGGCCGACGGCGATCGTCCCGATGCCCAGCCGCAGGTTCCCGACCCTGATCGAGTCGGTGGCCGAGCATCTCGGCCGGGTCGGGCGGCTGCCGGTGGTGCCGGCGCTGCGGGTCTCCGGGCCGCGCCCGACCGAGAACACGTCCTCGATCGTCCGGGTCAAAGATCTGCTCGCCACGGTCTCGCTCGACCCGGACGTCACCCTCGGCGGCCCGGTGCTGCTGATCGACGACACCGTCCGGACCCGGTGGACGACCACCGTCGCGGCGGAACTGCTCGGCGAGGCCGGCGCGGAGGTGGTGTTGCCGCTGGCGATCCATCAGTTGCCCTGACCGGAGTCCGGTCCGCCGCCCGCTCGGGCCGGCTGACTCGTGACAATCGTCATCGCCCGGCGATCGTTGCGCAGACCAGGCTTGGGCTCAGGGAGTTCGACACGATCTGGAGGAACCATGAGAGAGAACCTTCGCAGCAGCCTGATCGCCGGCCTGCTGGCGGGCTTCATCTGGATGATCATCACGACCGCGCTCGATTTCGACAAGACCCCGGTGATCCTCGGCGGGCTGGCCTTCCTGGTCGGCACCGCGTTGATCACGGCGGCGATCTCCACCGTCGTCGTCCGGTCCCGAGGTGGAGCGGCCGCGTCGTGACCCGCTGACCGGCGCGGCGCATCCGTGGCGTTCCGGTCCTGCACTCAGCCTGCCGAATGAACGAGGTCTTCGCGCTCGAGGTCTGCGCCTCGAGGTCTCTGCGCTCGGGGTCTTCGTGCTCGACGACGCTGAACCGATGGCGGGGGCAGCGGCGCGGTTAGTCTGCGGAGGTGACCGATTCTGCGTCGACCGTGTCGTTCGCCGACGAGGCTCGACGCCACGACCGGGCCGATCCGTTGGCCGACTGGGTCGAGCGGTTCGCCGAGCCCGACACCGAACTCATCGCCTACCTCGACGGGAACTCCCTCGGCCGGCCGCCGAGCTCGTTGCCGCAGGTGATGTCGGACTTCATCCGCGGCCCCTGGGCCGGCCGGCTGATCCGCGGCTGGACCGACGAACCCGAACCGTGGATGGACTGGCCGCTGATCATCGGGGACGAGTTGGCCGTGGCGGCCCTCGGAGCGGCCCCCGGCCAGACCGTCATCGCCGACTCGACGTCGGTGCTGCTCTACAAGCTCGCCCGGGCGGCGCTGACGCTGCGGAGCCCGGAGCGGACCGAGATCGTGCTGGACGCCGACAACTTCCCGACCGATCGCTATCTGCTGGAGGGGATCGCGACCGAACTCGACCTGGAACTGCGCTGGATCGAGACCGATCCTGGTTCGGGGGTGACCCCGGAGCAGGTCCGGGACGCGGTCGGCGAGCGCACCGCCCTGTTCGTGGCCAGCCACGTCGCCTACCGCTCCGGTCACATCGCCGAGGCCGCAGCGATCACCGCGATCGTGCACGCAGCCGGCGCCCCGGTGCTGTGGGACTGCAGCCACTCGGTCGGTGCCGTGCCGATCGCCCTCGACGAATGGGGTGCCGACTTCGCCGTCGGCTGCGGCTACAAGTACCTCAACGGCGGGCCGGGCGCTCCGGCCTTCGGTTACGTGGCCACCCGTCACCACGACGCCGCCCGGCAGCCGCTGCAGGGCTGGATGGGGCACGCCCGTCCGTTCGAGATGGGGCCGGGATACCAAGCCCACCAGGGGATCCGGGCCTTCATCACCGGCACGCCGCCGATCCTGGCCATGGTGCCGCTGCGGCAAGGGATCTCGATGGTCGCCGACGCCACCGTGTCGGCGATCCGGACGAAATCGCTCGCGCTCTCGGACTTCGCGCTGCGCGTCGTCGACGAGCAGTTGGCGCCTCGCGGCGTCCACGTCGCCTCACCCCGCGATCACGATCACCGCGGCGGGCACCTGACCCTCACCGGGCCGGGCTTCGACGTCGTCACCGAACGGCTCTGGGCGCGTGGGGTGATCCCGGACTTCCGGCGCCCGGACGGCATCCGGCTCGGCTTCTCACCACTCAGCACCAGCTTCGCCGAAGTCGACCGGGCACTGGCCGTGCTGATCGAGGAGCTCGACCGCGGCTGAGCGACCGGGGCTGAGCGACCGGGGCTACGGTGGGGGACCGTGTCCGGACCGTCGCGTGCCGTCGAACTCGTCGTCGAGACCCACCAGGGGCCGACGGCCCCACCGAGCTCCCGGCCCCGGTCGGGTCTCTACACCGACCGTCCCTGGCGTTACACCCTTCGGCCGGGCACGTCGGCCGGCGACCGGATCCTGCGGGCGCGTCTGAGCGAACTGGACCACCTGATCGAACCGGGCAGCACTCTGCACTACGCGCTCTACGCCGAGTTCGGCGGCAACGACGCCGATCCGGCGGCCGGCTGGGGTGCGACCGCCGCCGCGGTGGATCTGGTGCTCGACGACGGCACCCGGCTCTCGGAGCACCGACTGCGTGATCATCACGGCTTCGTGGCCGAGATCAGCGCCCAGACCGCGTCGAAGTCGCTGGTGGCCGACCAGTGGACGGCCAAGCAGGTCGACCTGAGTGCGCTGGCCGGACGCCGGGTGGTCGCCGCCGAGATGGTCCTCGACGCCGACGCGTCCTCCGGTGACGACCGTCCCGCCACCGGCTGGGTCGACGGCCTCCGGATCAGCCTCCTGGCCCCCGGGCCGGAGCCGCAGAGCCCGGCCGAACGGGTGCTGACCACCCGTGGCACCCACGCCAGCGGACACTTCTCCCGCGGCAACAACGCGCCACTGACCACCGTCCCGCACGGAGCGCTGTTCGCCGTCCCGGTCACCGACGCCGGCACCAACCGCTGGCCGTACGCCTGGAGTGAGCACGACGTCGCGCCCGGGATCCCTGCTCTGCAGGGGTTTGCCGTCTCCCACATCGCCAGCCCCTGGATGGCTGATCGCAGCATCGTCCAGCTCGCCCCGGGTGGGGCCGACCCCGTCCTGGACCGGGCGGCGCGGGCCCGCCGGTTCAGCCACGACGACGAGACCGCCCAGCCGCACCGCTACGCCGTCACCTTCGCCGACGGGTCGGGCGCCGAGCTGACCAGCACCTCGCACGTGCTGGTGCTGCGGCTTCGTTTCCCCGACGAGGCCGGCACCGTCCTGGCCGACGCGGTGGACGACCGGGGCGAGCTGGGCTGGTCGATCGACGCGTCCGGCCGCGGCGTCCTGTCGGGCTGGGTGGACGGTCCGGAGGCGTTCGGGCAGCCGCAGTTGCGGATGTTCGTCTGGGGCCGGACGGACACCGAGGTCAGCGAGCACGGTCGTTTCGCGGACTCCGAGCGGGCCTCGGTGGCCTGCTGGGCCCGTCCCACGCTGGTCGACTCGTGCGTCACCGTCACGCTCGGCACCTCGTTCATCTCCCTCGCCCAAGCCGAACGCAACGTCGAATCGGAGGTCGGCGACGCCGGCTTCGACCAGATCGCCGCGCGTTCGCAGCAGGCCTGGGATGCTCTGCTCGGGCGGGTCCACGTCGAAGGGGCCAGCCCTGATCAGCTGACCACGTTGTACTCCAACCTGTACCGGCTGTTCAGCTACCCCAACGACGCGGCCGAGAACACCGGTACGCTCGCCGAGCCGCGGCTGCAGTACGCCTCTTTTCTGTCAGGGCAGGGATCCGAGCCGACGCCGCGGCAGACCGGCGGGCCGCTGCGGGACGGTGAGATCGTCGTCAACAACGGTTTCTGGGACACCTACCGGACCGCCTGGCCGCTGTTGGCCCTGCTGGCCCCGTCCAGGACGGCCGCGTTGGCCGACGGCGTGGTCCAGCACTACCGCGACGGTGGCTGGACACCCCGGTGGAGTGCCCCCGGCCCGTGCGACTGCATGGTCGGTACCAGCTCTGACATCGTCTTCGCCGATCTGGTCGCCGCCGGCGTGACCGGCTTCGACCTGTGGGACGCCTTCGACTCAGCCCTGCGGAACGCGACGGTGCCGACCGACGACCCGGTGGTCGGCCGGAAGGGTCTGGCCACCTCGATCTTCACCGGGGTGACCGACACCGACACCGACGAGGGCCTGTCCTGGACGGTGGACAACACCCTGAACGATTACGGCATCGCACGGCTGGCCGAGTTCCTGCTGGAGCGCGAACCCGGGCATCCGCGGGCAGCCGAGCTCGCCTCCTGCGTCGTCTACTTCGACGGCCGGGCCCAGCACTACGTCCACCACTTCGACCCGGCCACCGGCTTCTTCGCCGGGATCCGGCCGGACGGTCGTTTCCGTTACGGGCAAGAGGATTTCGACCCCCGCCGGTGGGGTGAGGACTACACCGAGACCAACGCCTGGGGGATGCGGTTCAGCGTGCCGCACGACGGCGAGGGGCTCGCTTCCCTGTTCGGCGGCCGGCCCGGGCTGGAGTCCGCGCTGGACGCGTTCTTCGCTGAACCGGAGACGGGCCGGGCCGAGTTCAAGGGCGGCTACGGCAGCGTCATCCACGAGATGACCGAGGCCCGTAACGTCCGGCTGGGGATGCTCGGGCTGTCCAACCAGCCGGCCCACCACATCCCGTTCATGTACTACTTCGCCCAGGCGCCGGCCAAGACCCAGCGGATCCTGCGCGAGTGCGTCGACCGGTTGTTCCTCGGATCCGAGGTGGGGCAGGGATATCCCGGTGACGAGGACAACGGCGAGATGTCGGCCTGGTGGGTCTACGCCGTGCTCGGGCTCTATCCGCTGGTGCCCGGTTCGGGTTGGTACGTGATCACCGCGCCACGTTTCGACTCCATGGCCATCGAGCTGGAGGACGGTGCACGACTGCAGGTCAACGCCGTCCGGGACGACCCGGACGCCTGTTACGTGCACGCGGTTCGGGTCGACGGTGAGCCGTGGTCACGCACCTGGATCGAGATCGAGAGATTGCGTCAGGGGGCGGTGATCGACGTCGAGCTGGGCACGTCGCCCGGCGCCTGGGGGAGTGGTGCCGACGAGGTGCCGCCGTCGCTGACCCCAGCCGGTGGATCGCCGAGACCATGGCGGGATCTGAGCTCTGCCGCAGCGCTGGACGAACCGGTCCGGCCGTTGGTCTCCGACCACAGTGACATCACGGTGGAGCTGAACGCCGGGCAGTCGGTGGAGCTTTCCGGCGACTCGGAGCGGCCGGTCTCGCTGTACACGCTGACCGCTTCGGAGCAGGGCGCGATCACCGGCTGGCGGCTGGAGGCGGCCGACGGTGAGGGTTGGCGCGTCGTGGACGAACGCCGAGAGCAGGTCTTCCGTTGGGATCGACAGACCCGCCCGTTCCTGCTGGCCGATCCGGTCGCCGCCGACCGGTTCCGGTTCACGGCTCTGAGCGCAGGAGGTCTGGCCCAGCTCGAACTGCTGACCCGCTGAGAAAGGAGCACCAGTAGTTCCAGCGTCGTGCATCGAATGGGTATAGAAATGAAGCCGTGCGTGGCCGTCTCCTGTGGCAGACCCTGTTCTTCGGGTTCTTCCTTCTCCTCGCTGTCGTCTTCGCTGTCCTCAGACTGGTTCAGGGGGAGCCGGTGCTCAGCATCCTGCTGGTGGAGCCGCTCGCCCTGATGTCGATCTTCTGGGTGCTGATCGTTTACGAGCTCGGACGGCGCCGCGGTGGTCGCCTCAGCAGGCCGTGGATCGTGGTCGCGGTCCTACTACCGATCTCGACCCTGGCCGTCTGGCTGCTGTCGTTGAGCTACGGCAACGACGACGTGATCGAACGAGGGAGCGGGAGCGGTGATGGTGGTCGGGACCGTCCTGGCCACTCCCGGCGCCGTGATCGCCAACCATCGTGGTCGGCTCGGCCTCCCGAAGGGCAGGTGACGGTGCCGCTCACGCCGGTGGCGGAGAGGGACGTCCGTCGGCGATGTCGCGAGGCCCTGGCGGCAGGGTGATGGGTGTCTGCGCCCAGCCGAGCCCCTGCCGCTGGGCCGGAACGTGGTCGTGGAACAGCGACTGTCCGATCAGAGAGACCACTCCTGGGCCAGCACCGACCAGACCTGCTTGTCGTGGAAGACGCCGTCGACGAGCCAGGCCTGCCGCAGCACGCCCTCGCAGGTCATGCCGAGCCGTCGTGCGACGGCGGCGCTGCGGACGTTGTCGGCCCGACAACGCCACTCGACCCGGTTCAGGCCACGGATCCGCAGCGCCCAGTCGATCAGGTAGCGGCAGGCCGCGGTGACCAGGCCGAGGCCCTCGGCGTCCGGCTCGAGCCAGCAGCCGAGTTCGCACCAGCCGGCGGCGGCGTCGAAGGCCACGAACATCACACCGCCGACCAACACCTCGTCCAGCCAGATCCCGTACAGGCCGCCGCGGTCGGCCGCCCGCGCCTCGGCGTAGCGGCGGACGGTGTCCCGGGCCGCTTCCCTGGTGTGGGTGAGGAAGGACGGCCCGACCCAGGGCCGGATGTGCTCGCGGGCGCGGTCCAGATCGGCGGCGAACTCCTCGCTCTGCCACACCTCGATCGGGGCCAGCTCGGCCCGGTCGCTCAACTCCACCGCGAACACGTCCGAGCCCCCTAGTCCAGGCCGTCCCAGACCGACTGTTCCTCGTGCCGGGTCGAGAACACGCCGCCGATGCCGAAGGCGTCGGACTGCTCGGCACTGACCGGGCTCCAGCCCGGATCGCCGGTGGTGGCGAAGGAAACCCAGCGCCGGTGGAGATCCGCGGCCAGCTCCCGGGTCTCGGTGCTGTCCGGCACCGCCAGGTCGCCGTAGTCGACCCGGCCGATGCCGTCGAAGACGAACGGCAGCTCGATCCCGTGACAGGCGCCGAGCCGGCCCTCACGACCGGGGGAGGGCCAGCCGAATTCGTAACGCCAGCAGGGATTTCCGCGCGTCGCCTGTCCACGCGCGAGCCGCAGTGACGGCACGGCGAAGACCGCATCGGTGCCGATCGCGGCGAACAGCTCGTTCGCGGTCTCGCCACGTCCGGCCTCGGAGTAGGCGTCGATCACCGCGTCCGGATCGGGGTGCAGCCGGCCGACCACCCGGCGCAGCGCCCACCGGTCCGGCAGCCCCATCCCGAGCAGAACCGTGTACAGGTTGAGTTCGTCGCGGTTGCTGCCCACGATCAGCTCGACGTCCGGTCCTGCCCCGGCCGCGATCATGGCGGCGGGCCGGTCGGTCAGCAGCTCGCCGTCGATCACCGGGCCGAAGGGCGACAGGCCCATGGTCGAGTCGATCGCACCCGGAATGCTCAGATCGAGCCCGGCCAGGACGCAGCGGGCCAGCTCGGCGGCCACCGCCTCGTCCGGGACGGGTGCGAAGCCGGCCACGGTGGCCTCGATCCCGAGCCGCCCGGCCACCGCGCCGACGGCGATCCCGGCCTGCTCGGGGCTCATCCCGTGGCTGCCGCCGCTCTGGCTGATCACCCGGCGGAACAGGCCGGCCGGCGCACCGGCGGCCAGGGCGCAGACGCTGATCGCGCCGGCCGACTCACCGAAGATCGTCACGTTGTCCGGATCGCCGCCGAAGGCCTCGACGTGCTGCTGGATCCACCGCAGGGCGGCGATCTGGTCGTGCAGACCCCGGTTGTCCGGTGCCCCGTCCAGATGACCGAACCCCAGCACGCCCAGCCGGTAGTTGACGGTGATCAGCACCACACCGGAACGGGCGAAGCGGGTCCCGTCGTAGGCCGGGGCCGAACCCGAACCACCGGTGAACGAGCCGCCGTGGACGAACACCAGTACCGGCCGCTTCGTCGTGCCGGAAAGGACGTCAGCCGGGGTCCAGACGTTCAGGTTCAGATAGCCCGGGCCGGTCGGTTCGAGCGGGACGGCGATCGGGCTGAGGTCGAAGGGCGGGTCGACGGCGCGGAACTGCGGTGCGCTCGGACCGTATCCGCGCGCGTCCCGGTCACCGCGCCAGGTCGGGGGCGCAGGCAGCGCGAAGCGCAGGTCGCCGACCGGATCGGCGGCGTAGGGGATCCCGCCGAAGAAGGCCACCCCGTCCGCACTCCGTCCCGTCAGGGTGCCGGTGTCGAGTTCGACCTGGACCTCGTTCATCAGACGATCGCCTTTCCGGGGTTGAGGATGCCGTGCGGATCCAGTGCCTGTTTGACCGCGCGCTGCATCTGCTGGACGGACGGATCCTGCTCCTGGGCCAGTCCCTCCAGCTTGAGCAGACCGACGCCGTGCTCGCCGGTGACCGTTCCGCCGGCCGTCAGGCAGGCGTCGATGATCTCGGAAAACGCTTGCTGGGCACGGATCCGCGCCCCCTCGTCGCCGAGAGGCGTGATCAACAACGGGTGCAGGTTGCCGTCACCGGCGTGCGCGATGTTGGCCACCACGGTGTCGTGCCGGGTGGCGATCTCGGTGATCGTGGTCAGCATCGCCGGTACGGCAGAAACCGGGACGCAGATGTCCTCGGTCAGTACCGGGCCGAGCCGCTCCAGCGCCGGGTAGGCCAGCCGGCGGGCGGCGAACAGGGCGTCGGCCTCCTCCTGGTCGGCCGAACGCGCGCTCCAACTGGCGCCGGCCCGCTCGAAGCAGCCGAGCAATACGTCCGCCTCGGCCTCACCGGACGGCCCGGGGGCGTCGACCCGGCCGAGCAGAATCGCCTCGGCGTCGGCACTCAGGCCCATCTTCTTCCAGGCGTCCACCGCCTCCAGGCAGCGCCGGTCCAGCAACTCCAGCGCCGACGGCGTCACCCCGGACGCCGCCACCGCCGCCACCGCCTCGCCGGCCCGGGTGACCGAGTCGAAGTAGCCGACGACCGTGTGTTCCGGCGCGCGGGCCGGACGCAGCCGGACGGTGATCTCGGTGACGATCCCCAGCGTCCCCTCGGCCCCCACCAACAGCGAGACCAGGTCGTAGCCGGCCACGCCCTTGGCCGTCCGGCGGCCGATCCGGACCAGTTCACCCGAGCCGTTGACCAGTTGCAGCGCCAACACGTAGTCGCGGGTGACGCCGTATTTCACGCAGCACAGACCGCCGGCGTTGGTGGCGACGTTGCCGCCGATCGTCGACCACGGCGCGCTGGCCGGATCCGGCGGATACCAGAGGCCCTGTTCGGCGCAGGCCGCGCGGAGGTCGTCGTTGATCACGCCCGGATCGACCACGGCGTACCGCTCCGCGGTGTCGATCCGCCGGATCGAGTTCAGCTGGTCCAGCGCCACCACGACACAGCCGGCGACCGCGTTGGCCCCGCCGGACAGCCCGGTGCCGGCGCCGCGGGCCACCACCGGCGTACCGGTGGCCAGACAGGCCTGCACCACCTGCTGGACCTGCTCGGCGCTCCGCACCCGGACCACGGCGGCCGGTAATTCCCAGGGCGCCCATTCGGCGTCGTCATGGCTGAGCCCGGCCATCACGTCCGGGTCGGTCAGCACCACCTCGGCCGGCAGCCGGCGGCGCAACTCCTCGACGATCACCTGCTCAGTCTGCCCGCGCCGGCCCGATCGCTACCGTGGGGGCATGAGCGAACACCGCCCGGTGGCCTGTTGGTTGACCGACATGGACGGCGTGCTCGTACACGAACAACGCGCCATCCCCGGTGCGGCGGACTTCATCGCCGCCCTGCAGGCCAACGGACGCCGGTTCCTGGTGTTGACCAACAACTCGATCTTCACCGCCCGCGATCTGCGTGCGCGGCTGCTGTCCAGCGGGATCGATCTGCCCGAGGAGAGCATCTGGACCTCGGCCCTGGCCACTGCGCAGTTCCTGGCCGAGCAGTCGCCGGGTGCCTCGATGTTCGTGATCGGCGAGGTCGGGCTGACCACCGCCCTGCACGAGGCGGGATTCGTGATCACCGAGCACGATCCCGACTACGTGGTGCTGGGGGAGACCCGGACCTATTCGTTCGAAGCGATCACCAAAGCGATCCGCCACATCGAGCGGGGTGCGCGGTTCATCGCCACCAACCCGGACGCGACCGGGCCGTCGGCGGAGGGATCGCTGCCGGCCACCGGATCCGTGGCGGCCCTGATCACCCGGGCCACCGGCCGTGAGCCCTACTACGTCGGCAAGCCGAACCCGCTGATGATGCGGTCGGCGCTGAACCGGATCCACGCCCACTCCGAGACCACGGTGATGGTCGGCGACCGGATGGACACCGACGTGATCGCCGGGATCGAGGCCGGGTTGCGGACGTTCCTGGTCCTGACCGGGTCGACCACTCCGGAACGGGTCAGCCGATACCCCTACCGGCCGAGCCAGATCGTCGACTCGGTGGCCGATCTGGTGCCGCTGGTCGAGCGATGGGCGCCCCCGGAGGCCGAGGAACTCTCCGCCGACTGAGCCGGGCCTGTTCCAGATTCGGAGTTCAGGACTCAGCGTTCAGGCCTCGACCGGGTCAGGGCCCAAACGGATCAGTGCTTGAAGTCGGGGACGTCGATCTTCTTGACCTTGCCCTGGTCGAGGTAGCGGATCGTGAATCCCTTGCTCTGGAAGGGGTTGCTGACCTTCGGCTTGGCTGCGGACTCGTCGGCCGTCGATGCCGGAGCCTGCGGTTTCGCTTCCGGGCTGCCGTCCGACTCGGCACCGGTGCTGCTGCAGGCGGCCAGCACCAGGGCCACGGCAGCCAGCCCGACCAGCCCGGCGGTACGCACGATCACAGCACCAGCGTATTCGGCCTGGCAACCCCACGCCTCAGCTCAGTCGGTCGACGGTGCCGGCGTACCCGCTGAGCTGGCGCGGGTTCGGCAGCGGGCTCGGCCACTCACCGACCGGCCAGCCCGCCGGTGGGTCGACACTGCGGTAGGTCCATGTCCGCGGGGGCGTCGGGACGGCCCGGGTCGTCGGGCTCGGCGCCCGGGTGACCGGTACGTCGTGCAGCGTGGGCAGTCCGGGGAAGCTGATGTCGACCGTTCCGCCGGTCTTCGCCGTCAGCGCCGGCAGGTTCGTCACCACGCTCGCCCGGCCGCCGGCGTCCTGCAGTCCGGTCGTCCACAGCCGCATGTCGGTACACAGGCACTCGATCCGGCCGAGCCCGTTCAGTTTCGTGGTCATCCCGTACGCCGCCAGCGGCGTCCTGGCCCGGCCGTCGACGGCGACGATCCGCGGACCGCTGGCGTAACCGTCGGCGAAGTCGTAGCGGCTCGTCCTGGCCGGAGCCACCAACGGCGGTTCGAGGATGGTGTTGATCGCCGTCCCCGGCGTCAGCGTCCGGACGGTCCAGGTGAGTGAGGTCAGGTCCGGCCCGACCAGGACCTGGTCGACCCCGATCTGCAGTCGCTGCCCGGGCGGCGCCGGGTAGGCGAACGGTTCGGTCCAGATCGTCCGGCTCGTCGGCTGCTCCACCGGTCGGGCCAGGTCGACCTTCGCGCCACCCGTCGGCACCGCCCCGCGTGGTGTCACCGGGACGGCGGAGAACGCGGCCACGGTGGTGACGTCGACGTCCACCCGGCTCAGGTCGGCGGGCAGGGCCGGGAAGTCCGTCTGGAGCATCGTGGTCTGGCCCACCCGCAGCTGCCGTTCGGCGATCCAGACCGGCGTACACAGGCAGTGCTGCAAGGACTCCCGGCCGGTCGCGGTCAACGGTCGGTACGCCCGCCGGCCGGCGACGTCGAGCAGCACGATGTTGATGTTGCCTTCGTCGAAGCGGTTCAGGGCCAGGTCGGCCGAGCCGGGCAGCGTACTGCCGAGCGGGTGGGCGGCGTCCGGCAGCGCGGTCACCGACCAGTCGAGGGCGGTGCCGCCGTCGAAGCGGCGGACGGCGTGCAGGGCGATCCGGAACGGCAGGGCCAATCCCTCGCCGCTGATCCAGGTGCGCTCGCCCAGCCACCGGCAGGTCGGTCGTCGAGGCCGAGCTCGGATCAGTGCCGGCGCCGGTTCGGGGCGGAACGGACGAGGCGACCACCGGGGTGGGCATCGGATCGACGCCCTGATCGCCGGTGCCGAACAGGCCGGGCTCGGAGTGCGAATAGGTGCAGCCCGAGATCAGCAGGGCCGCTGCGAGGGCACAGCCGACGGTTCCGGATCGAGACCTCAGCCCGCCGTCGTTCGGCCACCCGGTCTTGGGCCACGGCATCGTGGGCCACGGCATCGTGGGCCACGGCATCTTCGGCCACGGCATCGTGGCCCTGCGCATCATCGAGCCAGGTTAGGCCCGATCAGCGCCGTTCGTCGCCGATGTCGCGCGGGATCAGCAGGATCGAGGCCACCATCAGCAGACCGACCACGCAACTGCCCCAGTAGACGTGGTGGACGGCCAGCTGCAGGACGGCGGCCGGAACGCCGGTCGCGGTGCCGGTGTGGACCGCGCCGCCGGTACCGCCACCGGCGACCCCGGCGGCAGCGATGGTCGAGTTGGCGATCGCCCCGAATGCGGCGATGCCGACCGCGCTGCCCATCGAGCGGGCGAACATGTTGGTGCCGGTGACCACGCCGCGGCTGCTCCGCTCGACCGTCGACTGGGCGGCGACCAGGGCCGGGCTGGCCACCAGGCCCATCCCGACGCCGATGACGAAGCAGGTGGCCGCGACCTGCACCACCGAGCTGTCGGCAGTCGAGCAGCAACAACAGCGCGTTGCCGACGACCACGAACACGCTGCCGATCAGGGCGGTGGAGCGGAACCCGACGCGGAGATAGAGCCGTCCGGACTGGGAGGCGGCCAGCGGCCAGCCGACGCTCAGGGCGGCCACCGCGAACCCGCCGACCAGGGCGTTGTGGCCGAGCACGCTCTGGACGAACAGCGGGATGTAGGAGGTCAGGCCGATCACGATCATCCCGACGGTCAGGCTGGCCAGGCTGGTCCCGTTCAGCACCCGGCGTCGCAGCACCCAGCCGGGCAGGATCGGCTCGCTGGCGTGCCGTTCGTTGAACCCGAAGGCGATCAGCAGCAGTACACCGCCGGCCAGGATCGCGATGCTGGTCAGCGACGTCCAGGACCAGATCACCCCGCCCTCGAGCAGGCCGAGGATGACCAGGCTGGCGCCGACGGTCAGCAACGCCGAGCCGGCGAAGTCGATCTTGTGCCGGGTCACCTCGTTCTTGGCCTCGGTGAACCTGCGGGCCAGCATCCAGGCCGCGACCGCCCCGACCGGCACGTTGACGAAGAAGATCCAGCGCCAGTCCAGGAAGTCGGAGAAGACACCGCCCAGGGTCGGGCCGATGACCGAGGCGATGCCCCAGACGCTGGCCACGTAGCCCTGCACCTTGGCCCGCTCGGCGATCGAGTAGAGGTCGCCGATGATGGTCATCGCCACCGGCTGGACGGCGCCCGCCCCGAGCCCCTGGATCGCCCGGAAGGCGATCAGCAGCCCCATCGTCCCGGCGAAACCGCAGAGGACGGAGCCGAGCACGAACAACCCGACGCCGACCAGCATGATCGGTTTGCGGCCGAACTGGTCGGAGAGCTTGCCGTAGATCGGCACCGAGACGGCCTGGGCCAGCAGGTAGATGCTGAACAGCCACGGGAACTGGGCGAAGCCGCCGAGGTCGCCGACGATCGACGGCACGGCGGTGGCCAGGATGGTGGAGTCGATGGCCACCAGGGCCACGCTCAACATCACCGCGAGCAGGATCGGGCCGCGTTCGGAGCGCAGCCCGACGTCCGCTCGGGTGATCGGCGCCGCACCAGGGCTCGTCCGGGTCATGTCAGCAGCCAACCATGCTCACCGGGGGTGCATTCCCCGCCGCGGTCCGAGCCGGTCGGACAGCAGCCCGGGCCGGCTCCCGATCAGCTCTCGCCGGGCGCGGCGTCCAGGGCCCAGATGACGCCGAACCGGTCGCGCAGCTGACCGGCCAACGGCGCCCAGGCGGACGGCCCGAGCGGCTGACGGATCTCGGCCCCGTCGGCCAACGCCTCCCAGTAGCGGGTGACCTCGTCAACGTCGTCGCCGTGGACATAGACGTAGAACGCGCTCGCACCCTGGTCGTAGGTCTGGCCGGGCCAGACGTCGAAGGCCATCACCCGGAAGCCGGCTGCGGTGACGACCTGGCCGAACACGATCCGGTCGGCCCAGGCCGGGTCGTCCGAGGCGCCCATCTGGCCGTACGTGGTGGCTTGGACCTCGCCGCCGAAGGCGACGGCGTAGAAGTCGAGCGCGGCTCTCGCGTTGCCGTCGAAGTTGAGGTGGGTGGTGGTCTCGATGCTCATGTCTCTCCTCTTACCGGTGGACCGGTCCGACGGACCGCTGATGAACGTCAGTCTGCCGACCATCGCGGCCAGTTCCTGACCGCAATGCACCCCGGCTCGAACCCGACCCGGTGTTTGCACTCACCAGGGCCGAGTGCTAAAACTGAGTTAGCACTCGAGCACGCAGAGTGCCATCACCCGAACCCGGTGAGGCCTGATGAAGGTCGTCCGTCGCGGGCACCGACCGGGTGAACAGCACAGCCAAGACTCACGTCAAACCGGTCGGCGGCAACCAGCCGCCAAGCAACGCGGGAGGACTCGCGGAGAACTATGCCCAAACTCATTGAATTCAACACCGAAGCACGGCGCGGCCTGGAGCGGGGCATGAACCAGCTCGCCGACGCCGTCAAGGTCACCCTCGGCCCGAAGGGCCGCAACGTCGTCCTGGAGAAGAAGTGGGGCGCCCCCACGATCACCAACGACGGCGTCTCCATCGCCAAGGAGATCGAGCTCGAGGAGCCGTACGAGAAGATCGGCGCCGAGCTGGTCAAAGAGGTCGCCAAGAAGACCGACGACGTCGCCGGCGACGGCACCACCACCGCCACCGTTCTCGCTCAGGCGCTGGTCCGCGAGGGCCTGCGCAACGTCTCCGCCGGGGCCAACCCGATCGGCCTGAAGCGGGGCATCGACAAGGCGGTCGCCGCGATCGTCGAGAACCTGATGAGCAGCGCCACCGAGGTCGAGACCAAAGAGCAGATCGCCGCCACCGCGTCGATCTCGGCCGGCGACAGCTCGGTCGGCGAGATCATCGCCGAGGCGATGGACAAGGTCGGCAAAGAAGGCGTCATCACGGTCGACGAGTCCAACACCTTCGGCCTCGAGCTCGAGCTGACCGAGGGCATGCGCTTCGACAAGGGCTACATCAGCCCGTACTTCGTCACCGACACCGAGCGGATGGAGACCGTCCTCGACGATCCCTACCTGCTGATCGTCAACTCCAAGATCTCGGCACTGAAGGACGTGCTGCCGGTGCTGGAGAAGGTGATGCAGTCGGGCAAGCCGCTCGTCGTCATCGCCGAGGACACCGAGGGTGAGGCCCTGGCCGCCCTGATCGTCAACAAGATCCGTGGCACCTTCAAGTCCGTCGCCGTGAAGGCCCCGGGCTTCGGTGACCGTCGCAAGGCCATGATGGGCGACATCGCCATCCTCACCGGTGGCCAGGTCATCAGCGAAGAGGTCGGCCTGAAGCTGGACGCGGTCGATCTGGAGCTGCTGGGCAAGGCCCGTCAGGTGCAGGTCACCAAGGACGAGACCACGATCATCGACGGGGCCGGCGACGCCGACCAGATCGCCGGTCGGGTCACCCAGATCCGCAACGAGATCGAGAACTCCGACTCCGACTACGACCGCGAGAAGCTGCAGGAGCGACTGGCCAAGCTGGCCGGTGGCGTTGCGGTGATCAAGGTCGGCGCGGCCACCGAGGTCGAGCTGAAGGAGCGCAAGCACCGGATCGAGGACGCGGTGCGCAACGCCAAGGCTGCGGTCGAAGAGGGCATCGTCGCCGGCGGCGGCGTGGCTCTGCTGCAGGCGATCAAGGACGTCAAGCTCGACCTGAGCGGTGAAGAGGCCATCGGCGCTCAGATCGTGTTCAAGGCCTGCGCGGCTCCGCTGAAGCAGATCGCCCTGAACGCCGGTCTCGAAGGCGGAGTGGTGGCCGAGAAGGTCGCCAACCTGCCGCAGGGCCAGGGGCTGAACGCGGCCACCGGCGAGTACGTCGACATGCTGAAGTCGGGCATCAACGACCCGGTCAAGGTCACCCGGTCCGCGCTGCAGAACGCCGCGTCGATCGCCGGTCTGTTCCTGACCACCGAGGCCGTGATCGCCGACAAGCCGGAGAAGGCTGCTCCCGCCGGCGGGGGCGACCCGAGCGGTGGCATGGGCGGCATGGACTTCTGATCGAGTCCTGAGTCGGCTGGTCCGACTCGCATCTGTACACACCGAAAGGCGGTCCCCGGCGGGGGCCGCCTTTCGGCGTTCCGTGGCCCGACCGGAACCGGTGTGGGGTGAGCGGGCCGGCGGTGAGCCGGACCGGTCGACGTGGCCGGTCCGGCTCGCCGCCGCAGATGCGGCTTCATCACCGGCGGAGAATGCCAAGATGGGACGGTGAGTACGGTCACGGCCATCGTCGACGGACACAACGACCTCGCCTGGGAGATGCGCGGGATCGGTTACGACTTCGCCCGGCGCGACATCGCCGTCCCGCAGCCGGACGTGCAGACCGATCTGCCCCGGCTACGTGCAGGTGGAGTCGGTGGTCAGTTCTGGTCGGTCTTCGTTCCCTGCGGGCTGAGCGGCGCCGATGCGGTCACCGCGACGCTGGAGCAGATCGACGCGGTCTACGAGATGATCGAGCGCTACCCCGACGACCTGGCCCTGGTCACCAGCGCCGAAGGGCTGGCGGCCTCGATCAGGGCCTACGAGGAGACCGGCGGCCGCAGTCGGATCGCCTCGTTGATGGGTGCCGAGGGCGGCCACTCGATCGACAACTCACTCGGAGTGCTGCGGAACCTCTACCGGCTCGGCGTCCGCTACCTGACCCTGACCCACAACGAGAACACGGCCTGGGCCGATTCGGCGACCGACGCGGTCGGGGTGGGCGGGCTGAGCGCGTTCGGCCGAATCGTGGTGCGGGAGATGAACCGGCTCGGCATGATGGTCGACCTCTCCCATGTCGCGGCCAGCACGATGCACGCCGCCCTGGACGTGACCCGTTCGCCGGTGATCTTCTCCCACTCCTCCGCGCGGGCGGTCTGCGACCATCCCCGCAATGTGCCCGACGACGTCCTGACCCGACTGGCCGACAACGACGGCATCTGCATGGTCACCTTCGTCCCCTCGTTCGTCAGCCCGCAGGTACGTCAGTGGCACCTCGGCGTCCAGCAGGCGGCCGGCGAGGCCGGGGTGGACGACCGGGACCTGAGCGCGATGGCGACGTTCACCCGCAGTTACCCCGAGCCGCAGCCTCGGGCGAGCCTGGAAGACGTGGTGGCGCACTGCGAACACGTCCGCGAGGTTGCGGGGATCGACCACATCGGACTCGGCGGTGACTACGACGGCGTGGCGAGGCTGCCCGCCGGTCTGGAGGACGTCTCGGCCTATCCACGACTGCTGGAATCCCTGTCCGGTAAGGGATGGAGCAGCTCTGACCTGGCCAAGCTCGGCCACGGCAACCTGTGCCGCGTCTTCGCCGTGGTCGAACAGCGGGCCGGCGAACTCCGGCGGGGTGAGGCGCCGTCGCTGGCCACCCTCGCGGTGGACGACGCCGACTCCGACAGCGACTCCGACAGTGACGACACCGCCGAGGTGCCGCCGCCGGACGATCACGTGGTGGCCCGGTGACCGGCCTGTTGGAGATCATCGTCCGGCACGCCGCGGACGCGGAGCGGGCCACCGAGGGCGGCGCCGACCGGCTGGAACTCGTCGGCAGCATGGACTTCGACGGTCTGTCGCCGGAGCCGAAGCTGGTCCAGGAGGTGCGAGCGGCCACGGAGCTCCCGATCCGGGTGATGGTCCGGCTGCGGGAGGGGTTCGGCACCGACGGGGGAGAGGTGGTCCGGCTGCGTGGGCTGGCCGAGGAGTATCTGGACGCCGGCGCGAACGGCCTGGTCCTCGGTTTTCTCAACGGACACACCGAAGTCGACGCCGAGGTCGTCACCACCATCGTCGGACCCGAACCCGATTTCGGCTGGACGTTCCATCGGGCGATCGACTCCTGCATCTCCACCGACCGGGCCTGGCGGACGCTGCGGGAACTGCCCGGTCTGGACCAGGTGCTGACCGCCGGCTCGGCCCGGTCGGTGAGCGAGGGGCTGGACGATCTGGTGGCACGGGCCCACGCGGATCCGTTCGCCGCGTCGGTGATCATGGCCGGCGGCGGGTTGCTGGCCGAGCACGTGCCGTGGCTCGTCCGGGCCGGGGTGCGCGCGTTCCATCTCGGCAGTCCGGCGCGACCGGACCGGAGCTGGAAGGCCTACGTCGATCCGTCCCTGGTCGGCAGCTGGCGGCGGTTGATCGACGACGCGGTCGACCACGCCGAAGCCACTGCACCGACCGGCTGAGACGCTTGGGCGAGCGGTCGGCATGATCTTCATCGATGCGCCCAACTGGCCCGGCCACGGCCGGCTCTGGTCACACCTGATCAGCGACGCCTCCTACGACGAGCTGCACGAGTTTGCTGCTGCACAGGGGATTCCTGGGCGCGCGTTCGACGCCGACCACTACGACGTCGTCGCCGACCGGTTCGCCGACTGCGTCGCCGCCGGAGCGGGTGTGGTCCGCTCCCGCGAGCTGGTGCGGCTACTACGACAGTCCGGCCTGAGGCGCCCGAAACGCTCCCGGCTGGCCCGCCCCTGACGCCCCGTCCCCGTCGGCCTGTCCCCGTCTCGTCCTTGCCCCCGTCCCCAACCTCGGACCCGTCCCGTCCCGTCCCCCGACTTTGCGACGCTTTCGTCTACTTTGCGTCTGCTGCAGCAGTCGCAAAGTGGTGGAAACGGTCGCAAAGTCGGGTTTGGAGGGGGTCCGGACGGCGAGTTGGTCCCCGCGTCGTCCCCGCTCGCCTCGTCCCTCGTCTTGTGCCCCGACTTTGCGACGCTTTCGTCTACTTTGCGTCTGCTGCAGCAGTCGCAAAGTGACTGGAGCGGTCGCAAAGTCGGGTTTGGAGGGGGTCCGGACGGCGAGTTGGTCCTCACCTCGTCCTGGGCCGCCTCGTCGCCGCCTTGGTCCCCGCTCGCCCCGTCCCTGCTCGCCTCCTCCTGGTCGCCTGGTATCCGGGCGTTCCCGCTCTGTCCCTCGCCCCCGACCTTGCGACGCGTACCTGCACTTTGCGCCTGCTGCAGCAGTCGCAAAGTGGTGGAAACGGTCGCAAAGTCGGGCCGGTGGGGGTGGCAATGGCTGGTGGGGTGAGGGGGGCGACAGGGGCAACGGGCGATGGGGCCGGATTGAGGGCCGGGGCGGATCCCGCCGGGGTCAGGCCGCGAGCTGGAGCGGGAGCGGTTCGGCGTGGACGATGATCAACGAGGTGACGGCACGGGTCAGGCAGACGTAGAGCCGACGCAGGCCGGTGATCTCGTCCGGCTCGTCGGCGACGATCGCCGCCGGCTCCAGCAGCACCACATGGTCGAATTCGAGGCCCTTGGCGATGGAGGCCGGCACCAGGTCGATCCGCCGGCTGAACACCTCGTCGTCGAGCGGGTCGACGTCCTCGCCGAGGACGCCGTAACGATGGCCGACGGCATCCAGTCGATCGCGGGTCCAGGCCAGCCGGCTGTCCGGCACGATCACGCCGACGCTGCCCGGCCGGGACGACACCTCGTCGATCGCGTCCTGCAGATTCCCTTCCAGAGCAGGCTCTGGCGCAGGTCGAGCTCGCCGCGCGCGCTTCGGACCGAGTGCGGCGGCACCAGTGCCGGGGCGATCGAGGGCAGCAGCCGAGCCGCGAAGTCGATCACCGCACCCGGCACCCGGAAGCCGGCGACCAGTTCTTCGACGTGCGCGTCGGCCTGCCCGAGATGGTTCAGCGAATCGGCCCACGAGGTGGTCGCCCACGGCGTCGTCGCCTGGGCCAGGTCGCCGAGCACGGTGACCGATCCGGTGCTGGCCCGACGGCCGACGGCACGCAGCTGCATCGCCGACAGGTCCTGGGCCTCGTCCAGGATCACGTGGCCGAGGCTGGGGGTTCGGTGCAGCACGTCGGCCGCCTCGTCGATCAGCACCACATCGGCCAGACTCCAGCGTGCCGATTTCACCGAGCGAGCCGGTGTGGTCATCCGCACGGTGCGTTGCTCGTCGGGGTCCAGCAAGCCGTCGGCGTGCTCGGCCAGGAACGCGGCGTCGGTCAGCAACCGCAGGATCAACTTCGCCGGATCGACCGCAGGCCAGAGATCCTCGACGTAGGTCTTCACCGGCCGGGAGCGGGCGACGGCGTTCTGCACCCGGTCGTCGGGGGAGTCGCCGGCAGCCTCCATCCGCAACAAGATCTGGTGCGCCAGTCGTTGGGCCAGCATCTCGCGGGCCGCGCCGTAGCGGATGCCGCGCTGTCGCAGCTCGGCGACCACCTCGGCGCCCCGGTAGGCCGGCACCCGCCACTGATGCGCGCCGCGCGGCACGACCAGAGTCGAGGTCGGCTCCCGCAGCCCGTCCCAGATCGCCCGCCTGATCACCTCGGCCATCCGCGGGTCGCCCTTGATCAGCGCTGCTTCGACCTCGTCCAGACCGCGGACCTCCAGTCCGGTGGCCTGGCTGACCAACGAGGTCACCGTGGCCTGGCTGGCGTCGATCTCACCGAGCGCGGGCAGCACATCGCCGATGTAGGACAGAAAACTGTCGTTCGGGCCGACCACCAGCACCCCCGATCGGCTGAGCTGGTCGCGGTAGGCGTAGAGCAGATAGGCGGCGCGGTGCAGACCGACCGCCGTCTTGCCCGTCCCCGGTGCGCCCTGGACGCAGATCGACCGGGACAGCTCAGCCCGGACGATGCTGTCCTGCTCGGGCTGGATGGTGGCCACGATGTCGCGCATCGGTCCGGTACGGGGCCGCTCGATCTCGGCCTCGAGGATCTCCGATCCGCCGGATCCGTTGCCTGCAACGAGATCCTCGTCCTCGTAGGCCGTCAGCGCACCGCTGGAGAAGCCGAAACGGCGGCGCAATCCGACCTTCATCGGCTCTCGCCGGGTGGCCTGGTAGAACGGCAGCGACACGCCTGCCCGCCAGTCGATCACCATCGGCTCACCCCCGACCTCGCCGGTGACGTGGCGGCGTCCGATGTAGAGCCGCTCGGCGCGCTCCGCCCCGAGGGCCGGGTCGTAGTCCAGCCGGCCGAAGAACAGCGGGACGCCGGGGTCGTCCTCGAGCGCCTTCATCCTCCGGTAGAGCACCTGTTTCAGTGCTTCGGTCGAGACATGGTTGCCGCCGGCGGCGCTCAGGCTCGACGTGTGCGCATGCATCCGGGCCAGCGCCGACCGGGATTGCGCCAAGTGGTCGCGTTCGGCGATCAGGACCGGGTCTGCCGCGGCGTCGGCCTCCGGCCGAGTGGTGGTTCCGGGCATGCCGAGGACTCCGATCGACGGGACGGGATTTTGGGCGAGGATCGAAATTACCCCTTCACCTGCGCTCGCGTCCACTGAATTTCTCCGGACGGCGGGAAGAGCGGACGCTGCACCGCTGTTGCACCGACCATGACCGTGAATTCCGTCCGCCTGTTCCAGCCCCTGACCCTGCGTTCGCTGACCGTCTCGAACCGGATCTGGCTGGCCCCGATGTGTCAGTACTCGGCGAGCGAGGGCGTCCCGGGTGACTGGCACCTGGTCAATCTCGGGTCGCGTGCCTCCGGCGGGTTCGGCCTGTTGCTGACCGAAGCGACGGCCGTCAGCCCCGAGGGCCGGATCTCACCGCAGGACACCGGGATCTGGAACGACGAGCAGACCCGGGCCTGGCAGCGCATCGTCGGGTTCGTCCACGACCGCGGTGCCGCGATCGGCATCCAGTTGGCGCACGCGGGCCGCAAGGCCTCGACCTACGCGCCGTGGGCGGACCAGCAGGGAACGGTCGCCGAGCAGGACGGGGGCTGGCCGACGGTGGCGCCGTCCGCGGTCGCCTTCCCGGGCTACGCCGAACCGACCGAGCTCGACAGCGACGGATTGGCCGAGGTCGTCTCCGACTTCGCCGATGCGGCCCGGCGCAGTGTCGAGGCGGGCTTCGACACCGTCGAGATCCACGCGGCCCACGGCTACCTGCTGCACCAGTTCCTCTCCCCGCTGTCGAACCGGCGCACCGATGACCACGGCGGCAGCTTCGAGAACCGGATCCGGCTGCTGGTCGACGTGATCGACGCCGTCCGCGGGGTGATCGGGGCCGCGATGCCCATGCTGGTTCGGATCTCGGGCACCGACTGGGTCGACGGCGGCTGGGATCTGGAGCAGAGCGTCCGGCTGTCGGGGGTGCTGCGGGAGCACGGGGTGGACCTGGTCGATGTCTCCTCCGGCGGCAACGTGGCCAAGGCCGAGATCCCCGTCGGACCGGGCTATCAGGTGCCGTTGGCGGCCGGCGTCCACGACGTCGGGATCGCCACCGCCACCGTCGGCCTGATCACCGAGCCCGAGCAGGCCGAGACCATCCTGGCTTCAGGCGAGGCGGACGCGGTCTTCCTGGCCCGGGCCGCACTGCGCGAGCCCACCTGGCCGCAGCGGGCCGCGCACGAACTCGGGGTGCCGGCCGAGGACGCCGGCTGGCCCAAGCAGTACAGCCGTGGCGTCTGGCCGAAGAGCGCGTGACACGGTTCTCCGGGCTCGTTAGCGTGATCGGGTGAGCGAACCGCCGACCCGCACCTTCGCCGTCCCGGACGACCCGGCCGACCGGCTGTCGAAGACCCGCACCGCGGCCCGGGTAATCATGATCGATCCGGACGGCCGGGTGCTGTTGTTCCGCGATTCCGATCCGGGCCTGCCGCAGTACTCCTGGTGGGTGACGCCGGGTGGCGGTATCGATCCGGGGGAGAACGAGGCGCAGGCTGCGGTCCGTGAGGTGGCCGAGGAGACCGGGGCCACGATCACCGAGGCCGACCTGATCGGACCGGTGGCGCGTCGGGTGGTCGTGCACGGCTACTCCGACGAGGTGTTGGAACAGGCCGAGTGCTTCTACCTGGCCCGGGTCGACCCGTTCGAGGTCGACACCGCCGCGTTCACCGAGGAGGAGAAACTCACCATGCTCGGGCATCGCTGGTGGACGCCGGCCGAACTGCGGACGACCGGGGCCGACGTCCCGGACGCCTGGGTCTGGCCGGCCGAGCTGACCGACCTGATCGCCCTCGCCGACCGTCCGCAGGACTGGCCCCGGGACCTGGGTCGGGTCACCGAGGAATCGACCCGGCCGGTCTGAACGTGTCGGCTGCTGGAACGATGAGCGATCCGGACGAACTGAGGAGTAGGGTCGAACACATGAGCGAATCCGAGCAGCAGCCGATCCCGGCGAGCGAACCCGAGACAACCGACGAGCAGCCGACCGACCGGCGGGAGAACGCCCCGCGGGAGGCCGAGGCGGAAACTCTGGGCGGCAGTACGCCCGAGCCCGGCGCCGAGCGCGATCCGTCGGAATGGGTGACCGGCGACCAGCCCGCCACCGGACCGCAGAAGAGCTACCTCGACAGTCTGGGCAAGCAGGCCGGCGAGGAGATCAACGCCGACCTGACCAAGGCCGAGGCCTCCGAGCACATCGAGCGGCTGCAGCAGAAGCTGGGCGTCGACAACCCCTGATTCCCGGCCGGAGACCGGTGATTCGGTCAAGGCTTGGTCACGGCTGAGAGTCCCCCGGCGCGTCTTCGCCGTCGCGGTGCGTTCTGCCTCATGATGAGCGCAGACGTCCCGCGCGGCGCGGGCGTCGACTTCCCCAGGAGTTGCCGTGACTGCGATGAGCATGCCTGAACTGACGAACCCGATGCTGCGCCAAGCGCTCTACCGGCGGCGACTTCGCCAACGAGCGCGCTGGTGTCTGGCCGGTTGGCTGTTCTTCGGGGGCATTCACATCGGTGTCTGGTGGGCCGCCTACGACTCCGCCTCCAGTGGTCTGAACCTGCCCAGCGGAGTGCTCGGGATCCTGGTCTGGCCGCTGCTGCTGATCTCTACGGCCTGCTTCGTGGGCTTCGTCGGCTTTCGCCTCCGCCGCACCGTCACCGCTCTGCCCGGCGACTAGATCCGTCCGGCCAGGAAGACGAACTCCTCCTCGGGATGATCCGGGGCTCGGCGGACCTCATGTGCCTCGAATTCCGCCGTCGTGAGTGACGTTCTTGACCTCGGCATCGTCGCGAAATCGTAGCGCCGAGGTCGAGTTCAGCGTCGTCCCGTCGGTCCGGAAGGTGGGGCCGTCGCCGAACGAGACCTCGGGCAGGCCGACTCGAACAATTCGTGGTGCTGCTCGACCACGCCGATCGCGGCGACGTGGACACGTAGCCGGCTCCGGGGTCTCGGCCCATCACCCCCATACCCGTGCCTGAGGTGCCGGGCCGGCGAGGGCGGACCGGGCGGGTGGGACGCCAGCGCACCCGGGGTGATCCCCACGGGAAACACGGAAGCCCCCCAGGCCCAGATCTGACGATCCGACCTGGCCGGACAGTGTGATTCCGGAGCCTCACTCGGGGGACGGTGGCCCGCGTCGTCGGTGCTCAGCTCCACGGCGGGAATGCCGGCGTGTCCGGTTCGGTCGGGGTGCCCGACGCGGGATCGTCGTCGTGCCCGCGGGGACGACCAGGCTCCGGCCGTCGAGGCCACTGTTCTACAGTCCGGCTATGGCAGACCACACAGCGATGACCAAGACGGACGCGGCCGCGATCGCGAACGAAGCCAGGATCAGCCAGGGCATCAGCTGGCAACAGGTCGCCGACGCGGCCGGCGCCCCACTCATCTGGGCCATCTCGGCCGTCCTCGGCCAGCAGCCGATGCGCCCCGAGCAGGCAAGCGCGGTCGGTGAGCTGCTCGGGCTCGACGCCGAGGTGAGCGCTCAATTCACCCGGCAGCCGTCCCGGGGCACCGGTGACCTCGGCATCCCCTCCGACCCGACGCTGTACCGCTTCTACGAGGCTCTCACCGTCTACGGACCGGCTCTGAAGGAGTGGGTCCACGAGGAGTTCGGCGACGGGATCATGAGTGCGATCAACTTCGGGATCGAGGTCGAACGGGTCTCCGATCCGGGCGGCGACCGGGTCGGGATCACCTTCAACGGGAAGTTCCTGCCCTATCAGTGGAGCTGATGCTCCGTGGGACGAGGCCTGCGGCCCGAACCCCTCGCGTCCCGCCGTGGCCAAGGACGAGGTGCTTGACGGGGCTGGATCCGAGTCAGGACCTCGGGATCAATCGGCGGCGATCGCGTCCTCGGCGTCGAGGATCCGGTAGCCGTAGCCCTGCTCGGCCAGGAACCGCTGCCGGTGCTGGGCGAACTCCGCGTCCACGGTGTCGCGGCTGACCACGGCGTAGAACCGGGCGGTGGTGTGCCCGTCCTTGGGCCGCAGCAGCCGGCCGAGCCGCTGGGCCTCCTCCTGGCGCGAGCCGAACGCACCGGAGACCTGGATCGCCACCTGAGCGGTCGGCAGGTCGACGGAGAAGTTGGCCACCTTGCTCACCACCAGCAGGTCGATCTCGCCGGTGCGGAACTGCTCGTAGAGCTTCTCCCGCTGCCGAACGGAGGTGTCGCCCTTGATCAGCGGGGCACCGAGGCGCTCGGCCAGGTCGTCCAGCTGGTCGACGTACTGGCCGATCACCAGGGTCGGGACGCCGCGGTGCTTGGCCACCAGGTCGACCACGGTGTCGGACTTGGTGTCGGCCGTCGCGGCCAGCCGGTACTTCACGTCGGCCTCGGCCACCGCGTAGGTCATCCGCTCGTGGTCGGTCAGGGTGACCCGGACCTCGACGCAGTCGGCCGGGGCGATGTAGCCCTGGGCCTCGATGTCCTTCCACGGCGCGTCGTAGCGCTTGGGCCCGATCAGGCTGAACACGTCGCCCTCCCGGCCGTCCTCGCGGACCAGGGTGGCGGTCAGACCCAGCCGTCGGCGGGCCTGCAGGTCGGCGGTCATCCGGAACACCGGCGCCGGCAGCAGGTGCACCTCGTCGTAGAGGATCAGGCCCCAGTCGCGGGCGTCGAACAACTCCAGGTGCGGGTGGATGCCGCCGCGCTTGGTGGTGATCACCTGGTAGGTGGCGATGGTGACCGGCCGGATCTCCTTCTTGGCCCCGGAGTACTCGCCGATCTCCTCAGCGGTGAGTGAGGTGCGCTTGATCAGCTCGTCGCGCCACTGCCGCGCCGAGACGGTGTTGGTGACCAGGATCAGCGTGGTCGCCTTGGCCGCGGCCATCGCCGCCGCGCCGACGATGGTCTTGCCGGCCCCGCAGGGCAGCACCACCACGCCCGAGCCGCCGTGCCAGAACGACTCGGCCGCCTCCTTCTGATAGGGCCGCAGGCTCCAGCCGTCCTCGGCCAGGTCGATGTCGTGCGCCTCGCCGTCGACGTAGCCGGCCAGATCCTCGGCCGGCCAGCCCAGCTTGAGCAGCACCTGCTTGAGATGACCGCGTTCGGAGGGGTGGACGACCACGGTGTCGTCGTCCACCTTGGCCCCGACCAGGCCTTTGACCTTCGCGCTCTTCAGCACCTCGGTCAGCACGGCCCGGTCGGTGCTGACCAGGACCAGACCGTGGCCGGGTTGCTTCTCGATCCGCAGCCGGCCGTAGCGGTCCATCGTCTCGGCCACGTCGACCAGCAGCGAGCTCGGCACCGGGTAGCGGCTGTAGCGCAGCAGGATGTCGACCACCTGCTCGGCGTCGTGACCGGCGGCGCGGGCGTTCCACAGGCCGAGCGGGGTCAGCCGGTAGGTGTGGATGTGCTCGGGCGCCCGCTCCAGTTCGGCGAACGGGGCGATGGCGATCCGGCAGGCGTGGGCGTCGGGATGGTCCACCTCGAGCAGCAGGCTGCGGTCGGACTGGACGACGAGCGGTCCGGCGTTCACCGGCCGGACCGAGGCCGGCTGAGAAGGAGAGCACGCATCGCTCAAGTCTAGGCGGCCCGGCGTTAGCCGGGGGTCGGGCCGAGACGGCCGTGCGGAGCGACGTCGGGAAAGGCTTGCCACGAACGGCCCCGCACCCCTAGCCTGCTGAAAACGCGCGACTGGCGCGATTGGCCCTCGACGACGCAGGCCTGACGAAGGAGAACACCGATGACCGACACGCCAGGAAGTCCGTACGGCGATCTGCCGCCGACATCGGAAGCCGCGGTGGCGCTGGACGTGAGCGGGCCGGAGCACCACTGGTTCAAGGAGCCGACCAAAGAGGTCAAGCCCAAGTTCGTCGGCGGGTTGGTCTTCGCCCAGTTCGTCTTCTTCGTCGCCCTGCTGGGTCCGGCCATCATCGGTATCACGGTCAAGGTCCAGACGATCGTCCCGGACAGTGAGAGTGCGCCAGGGGTGGCGACGGTGGCCGGGTTCGGCGCCTTGTTCGCCACGATCGGCAACGTGTTGTTCGGTCGGTTGTCGGATCGGACGACGTCGCGGTTCGGTCGGCGCCGGCCCTGGATCGTCGGTGGCACCGTCGTGATGACGATCGCCTTCCTGGTGATGGCGCTCGGGCCGTCGATCCCGGTGGTCACCGCCGGTTGGTGTCTGGCGCAGCTGGGGGCGAACGCCACGTTGGCCCCGTTCATCGCGACCATCTCCGACCAGGTGCCGAAGTTCCAGCGCGGAAGTGTGTCGGCGCTGTTGGGCATCGCCCAGAACGTCGGCATCCTCGGTGGCAGTTTCGTGGCCCAGGAGTTCGCCAACCACCTGGTCATCCTCTTCGTCGGACCGGCGATCCTGTCCATCGGTGCGATGCTGCTCTACGCCGTGATCCTGCCCGACCAGCGGCTGCCGGTGAAGCCGGCGGCGATGACGGCCAAGGAATGGGTCGGCACCCTGTGGCTGAACCCGATCAAGCACTCCGACTTCGCACTCGCCTGGTTCTCGCGTGCCCTGATCACCATGGCCACCTTCATGTTCACCACGTTCCGGCTGCTGTATCTGCAGAACCGCCTCGGTCTGAGCAAGGCCGACGCGCCGGGCGCGGTCACGATCGGCATCCTGGTGTACACGATCGCCCTGGTGATCACGGGCTGGGTGGCCGGCAAGATCTCCGACCGGACGGGCCGACGCAAATTCCTGGTCTTCGGCTCCACCCTGCTGTTCGGCGTCGGCATCGTGTTGCTCGAACACGTCCACACGGTGCCCCACTTCTACATCGTGGAAGGGATCCTCGGCGTCGCCTACGGCATCTATGTCGGGGTCGACCTGGCCCTGGTCGTCGACGTGCTCCCCAACCCCGATGACGCGGGTAAGGATCTCGGCGTGTTCAACATCGCCAACGCGATCCCGCAGTCGTTGGCCCCGGCCTTCGGTGCGCTCCTGCTGGCCATCAACAGTCCGCTCAACCAGAACTACACCGTGCTCTTCTACACCGCGGGTGTGGTCGCCCTGGTCGGTGCCCTGGTCATCCTGCCGATCAAGAAGGTCAAATAGCGGCCCGGCTCGCACCGGTATCAGTTGCTACGAAGGAGAGATCATGAGCATCCTGGTCGCCGTGACGGACAACCCGGAAGGTCAGGCCGCCCTGGAGGGCGCCTCGAACGAAGCGGCCAAGCTCGGGGTCGAGCTGATCGCGGTCAACCTGACCGGATCGGACCTCGACACGTCGGCGCTGGCCGGCCGGGTGTCGATCGAGGTGATCGAGCCCCGACAGCCGTCGCGGCTGGACGAGGTCGAGGTCGTGCTGGAGGCCCTCGAGGCGCGATCGGACGTGTCCCTGCTCGTGGTCGGCGTCCGCGAACGGTCGCCGATCGGCAAGGTGGTGCTGGGCAGCATCCCGCAACGCCTGATCCTGGGCGCGGCCGTGCCCGTTCTCTCGATCAAGGCCGGCGGGTAGCGGCCGACGCCCACCGACGTCGCGGTACGGGTCAGGGGGCCAGCGGACGGACGGCCGAGATCCGGGCCAGCGGGATGGTCACCGACTCCTCCGTGCGGGGGTCGGTGGCCCGGACCAGACCGGGGATCAGCCGGACGCCGTCCAGCAGCCGCTCGTTGTGGCTGCCGTCGAGGCTCACGTAACTGACCCGGACCGGACGCCGGGCCAGGGCCGCCTCGGTCAGCGAGGCCAGCGCGTCCTCGGTCGTCCCCGGGTCCTGCCCGAGATGGTGGACGTCGGTTCCGGCCGGCCCTTCCGGTCCGTCCGGGCGTCGTCGGTCGGCCCCGAGGACGGCGTCGGCCGCGGTCTCGGGATCCAGCACCGCCGGCGGTTCCGGTCGGCGGCTGCTCGGTGCCCGTTCGGGTGGCCGGCGCAGCAGGGCCTGGCCGCGGCCGTCCTCGGCGATCGGGGTCTGGCCGAGCCGGTGCAGGACGGCGACCACCTCGTCCGGTCCGACGCCGGCCGCCACCACGCCGGGGGCCAGCACCCGCAACTGCAACTCGGCCGCCTCCGGCCGGGCCAGCAGGGCCGCCTGCTGGGCCGGATCGTCGATCCGCAGCACCGCCTCGGCCGGTCCGACCCGGATGCTGCCGTGCTGCCGGGCGACGTCGTCGACCAGATAACGCAACGGCTGCGGCACCGGGGTGGAGGAGTGCTCCTCCAGCCAGGCGTGCAGGTCGCCGGCGATCCAGCCCGCGTCGAAGGCGCGGCGCAGCGACGTGGGAGAGAAGCGGTAGACCCCGCCGCCACCGCGGCTCTCCTCGTCGGCCATCAGCCGTAGGTCGGCGGCCACGGTGTGGGTGAGCGGTCCGGGCGCCACCGCGGTCAGGTCGGACTGGATGATGATCTGCTCGATCGGCTCCGGGAACAGCCCGGCCAGCGCCTCCGGCAGCCGGTCGCCCCGGGCCAGCACCGACCAGGAGGTGCCGACGGCGTCCAGCGCGGTCAACCCCAGCCAGGCCGCCTCCTGCCAGCTCCAGGCCAGCACCTGGTGCAGCAGCTTCGGCGGCCGGGCCAGCGCCGGTGAGTTCCAGCGCAGCCGCTCGGCGAACTGATCCAGATCGAGCACGGTGCCCGGGCTCACCGTGGCGCCGGTCCGCAGGATCAGTCCCCGGGTCTCCCGGGCCCGGCCCGATTCGGCCTCCGGTCCGAGCGGATGGGCGCCGTCCTCGGCGGCGGCGGAGAAATAGCGGTCGCTCTCCAGCCAGGCCCGGGCGACACTGCGCCAGCGCACCGGCGCCGGCTCGGCCAGCCACTGGTCGTAGGTCACCGTCGGCAGCAGCCGCAGCCCGGGCCGGCCGGCGATCAGATCGGACGCGGCGGCGAGCTCGATCACGAAGGTGGCGTAGCCGGGTTCGGCGCCGAGCCGACGGCTCAACGAGGTGAGGTCGCGGGCGGCCAGCCGGCCGTCCCGCAACAGGGTGACGGTGGCCGCCGAAACGGCCTGGGTCAGCACGTCCAGGTCGTGCAGGACGGCCATCGCGGCGCCGACGGCGGCCCGGTCGATCAGTGCGGCCCCGCGGTCGCGGCCGGCCAACGGGGGCGGCTCGGGCCCGACCGGCTCACGGCTCAGCCGGGAGGCCGACCGGTCGCCGCGCAGCAGCAGCGCCACCTCGCGGGGCAGCAGGACGGTGTCGGTGCCGACCGCCCGCAGCAGCCGGTGGGCCAGCAGTCGTTCGACCGGTGTCCGGGCCTGGTCGGGTTCGATCACCCGGTCGGCCTGCCGGACGGCACCGGTCGGCGGACCCCACAGCAGTCGGTCGAGCACCGGTTCGACGTCGGCCCCGCAGGCGTCCAGACCGGCCCGGATCTCGGCCTGGGCCAACGGTCGGGGTGAGGCCGGGGCCAGCCCGGCCGGGTAGGGCCCGAAGTACTCGGCCACCGCCCGGACCGGGCGGACGGCCTCGTCCGGGCCCCAGACCAGGGCACGTTCGCGCACCACCTCGACCGCCGCGGCCACCGGCCCGGACAGGTCGGGGTCCGACCCGTCGGCGGGGGCGAGCAACTCGACCACCCGGTCCAGCCCGGTCGGCTCCTCGATCACGGCCAGCGCCTGCAGCACCGCACGCTGCCAGGCGTCCAACCGCTCCACCGCCCGGCGGACCGAGGCGGCGGTCGCGGCCTGGGCGGCCAGCTCGGACAGGTCCCGGGGCAGCGGGTAGCTGAGATCGGGACGGGCCCGCAGCAGGGTGACCACCTGGTCCCGGGTCATCGCCCGCAGGGCCTCGGTCAGGGTCCGGGGGGTCGGCGTCCCGGCCGCGGAACTCGGTTCGCTCAGCCCCATGGCGAGGACGGCGGCGGCGGGTACTGCGCCGGCCCGCTCGGCCGGGTGAAGCCGCGCCGGACCAGGACGAAGGCGGTGACCAGCTCGGCCAGGGAGAAGACCATGGTGCACAGGGTGAAGATCGTATAGCCGCTGGTGGTGCCGTCGTCGATGGCCAGGAAGAAGAGGAAGAACACCACGATCGCGGCGGTGGCGACGCCGAAGGAGCGGAGCACCTCGCGCCGGGCGACCCGGATCCGGCTGCTCAGCCCCCAGGCGATGGCGAAGAAGATCGGCGACAGCGGATAGATGATCGTCAGCAGCAGCAGGATGATCACCGGCGGGGTCACGGCCTGGGCCAGGGCCCGGGCGTCCGGCGGGACGTTCTCCCGGGTCGGGACGGGCGCGCCGGGGGCGAACCAACCGACGGTGCCGGGGGAGGGGAAGCCGTTCTGGCCGGCCGCCGGTCCGTGGTCGAACCGGATCGGATCGCTGGGTCCGGGCCAGACGGGAGCGGGCTGCGACCCGGGCGGGTAGTCGACGGTGGGGGGCGGGAACCCGGTCGACGCCGGCAGACCGGCCGGCGGGCCCCAACCTGCCCCGGCCGCCGAGCCGCGGGCCGACGTCCAGGCGCTCGGCGCGGATGACGCTTCGGTCATCGTCGCGCTGGCGACGTCGAACGGCCGGTTGGGGTCGCGGTGCTCCTCCTGGTCGGCCGGGACCAGCTGGTCCAGGGGCGACAGATCGTCCTGCGGACCGCTGAACTGCGGCCGTTCGACCGGGGCGCCGGCGGCCGGCTGCCGGTACGGCTCGGCGACGTCCAGCGCCGGGGCCTCCGCGCGGTCGAACTCGGCCGGACGTTCGACCGGGGCGTACTCCGGTCCGTCCTCCCAGGTGGCCATGACGCTCAGCTTAGTGGCGTGCCCGGGCCGGAGGGCTCAGTGCCGGACGATGTGCGGGGCCAGGGCGGTGCGCGGACGCCAGCTCAGCCGCAGTCGCGACTGCCGGGCCATCAGCACGCCCGCGATCAGCGTCACCGCCAGCACGGCCAGCCCGCAGCCGGCCATGCTGGCCCGGGCGCCGACGTGGTCGATCAGCTTGCCGACCATCGGTCCGCCGAGGGCCTGGCTGCCCAGCAGCACCAGCAGATAGACGCTCATCACCCGGCCGCGCAGGTCGGCCGGCGTGGTCATCTGGACCAGCGAGTTGGCCCCGGTGATGAAGGTCAGGGTGCACAGCCCGGCCCCGACCAGGATCGCCCCGAAGACCCACGGGTTCGGCGCCAGCGACGCCACCGCCAGGGCCGCGCCGAGGCCGGCCAGCCCGCCGACCAGTCCGCGCAGCCGCTGCCGCTCGGAGCGCCGGGCCGAGGCCAGGGCGCCGAGCAGGGCGCCGATGGCGGTCATCGAGTTGAACACGCTGTAGCCGCCCACGCCGACCTTGAACTCGTCGTTGGCGAACGCGGACAGGATCACCGGCATGTTCGAGCCGAGCAGGCCGATGACGCCGACCAGGACGATCGTCCACCGCACCTCGGAGGTGTCGCGGATGTAGCGCAGCCCGTCGGCCCACGGCTGCTTCACCGGGGTGCCACCGGCGGCAGTGGTCCCGGCGCGATGTCGCCGGCACCTTCAGGACGAACACCATCACCACCACCCCCAGGCAGGCCAGGGCGTTGATCAGGAAGGACCAGCCCTGACCGACGGCGGCGATCAGGATGCCGGAGACGGCCGGCCCGACCAGGGCGCCGAACTGGAAGACCGAGGAGTTCAGACTGACCGCGTTGCGGATGTGCTTCGGTCCGACCAGCTCGGAGACGAACACCTGCCGGGTCGGGTTGTCCACCACGGTGACGAAGCCGAGGACCGTGGCGATGGTGAAGACCTGCCAGAGCGCCACGGTGTGGGTCAGGGCCAGGACGCCCAGTGTGGCCGCCATCAGCGCGGCGGTGCCCTGGGTGATCATCAGGATCCGGCGCTTGGGGAAGCGGTCGGCGATCACGCCGCCGAACAGGCCGAAGAACAGCACCGGCGCGAACTGCAGCGCGACCGCGTAGCCGACGTAGCTGACCTTGCCGCTCAGTTGCAGCACCAGCCAGTCCTGGGCGATGCGCTGCATCCAGAGCCCGGTGGTGGCCACCACCTGCGAGCTGAGGTAGAGCCGGTAGTTGCGGACCTCGAGGGCGGCGAAGGCTTTCGGCCAGCTGCGGGAGGAACGGCGGTGAGAGGAGTGGGAGCGAGAACGGGTGGCGTGAGTGGCCACGGTCACGAGGAAGTACCAGCTTCGAGATGGTGGGTGAACGGGAACCGCAGGACGAGGCGGTGTTCTCACCCTAAGCAGAGCCGGGCTATTCTCTGGCCATATCGAAGCTATATGTTGTATTCAGGAACGCAATAAGTGGCCCGAGAGGAAGATTCGTGTCGAGCGAGAACTTCGAACCGGTACTGCTGCGGACGTTCCTGGCCGTGCACGACCAGCTCAGCTTCAGCCGGGCCGCCGATCGGCTCGGGTTGTCCCAGCCGACCGTCTCCCAGCACGTCCGGCGGCTCGAGCAGGCGTGCGGCCGGCAGCTGATCTCCCGCGACACCCGGCACGTCCGGCCCACCGACAACGGCGAGGCGATGGCCGGCTTCGCCCGGACCATCCTGGCCGCCAACGACGAGGCGATCTCCTACTTCCGCGGCTCGGCGATGTCCGGCCGGCTGCGGTTCGGTGCGGCCGACGAGCTGGCGCTGAGCGAGTTGCCGAACATCCTGCGCGATTTCCGGCAGCTCTATCCGCGGATCAACCTGGAGCTGACGGTGACCCAGTCCGGGGTGTTGGCCCGGCGGCTGGCGGCCAACCGGTTGGACCTGATCTTCGTCAACGCCGAGGCCGGCAGTGACGAGGGCCGACTGGTCCGCCGGGACCGGCTGGTCTGGGTCGGACTGGAGAAGACCCAGATCGCCGACGACGCACCGGTGCCGCTGATCACCTACCCCGCTCCGAGTTTCAGCCGGACGGCGGCCATCGGTGCCCTGGGCGAGGTCGGACGGAGCTGGCGGATCACCTGCAACGTCCGCGAGATCAACGGGGTGTTGGCCGCGACCCGGGCCGGGATCGGGATCTGTGTCCTGGCCCAGAGCCGGATCCCGGGAGACCTGCGCGCCCTGACCGGACGCTTCGACCTGCCGGTGCTGCCCGAGGTGGAGATGACCCTGCTGGCCAACCCGCTCTCGGCCCGGGAACCGATCGAGGCGTTGAGCAAGGCGATCCACCAACTGCCGTTGGCCCCGATGCGGCCCTGATCCGGGGTTCGTCGTCGTCGGCATCGTCGTCGTCGGCATCGTCGGCATCGGCGTCGTCGGCACCGCCTGGCGGGCGGGGCGGGCGGGTGCAGAGCGCAGCGGAGCAAAGGCGCTTGGGCCACCCGGTCCGAAGGACTAGGCTGGGCGATCGTCTCCGCAGTGATAAGTGAGGTAGCAGTGCCTACAGGGAAAGTCCGGTTCTACGACTCCGAGAAGGGGTTCGGCTTCCTCAGCAAGACCGACGGCGGTGACGTCTACGTCCGCAAGGAGGCGCTGCCGCCCGGCGTGACCAGCCTGAAGACCGGCCAGAAGGTCGAGTTCGGCGTGGTCGACGGTCGTCGCGGCGAGCAGGCGCTGAGTATCCGGCTGCTGGAGGCCCCGCCCTCGCTGGCCAAGTCCAACCGCAAGTCGGCCGACGAGATGGCCACCATCGTGGAGGACCTGATCAAGATGCTGGACGGGATCGGCAACGGCTACCGTCGGGGTCGCTACCCCGACGCGAAGGTCGCACCACGGATCGCCAGCGTGATGCGTGCGGTCGCCGACGAACTGGAGATCTGAGATGGCCGGCCCGGCCCGCAGCAGGAGCATCAAGCCGGACGCGGTCTGCGCGGCCGCCGTCGATCTGGCCCGTGAGGCCGCCGGGACCGAGTCCGGGGTGATGGGCGTCGGGGAGTACCTCGGCTGCGCGGCCGAGGCCGAACGGGTGGTCACCCACTTCTTCGCCTGTCCGCACCCGGGCTACGTCGGCTGGCGCTGGTCGGTGACCGTGGCCCGGGCCTCCCGGGCCAAGAACGCGATCGTCAACGAGGTCGTGCTGCTGCCCGGTGACGGCGCGCTGCTGTCGGAGGGGTGGATTCCCTGGGCCGACCGGATCCAGCCGGGCGACGTCCAGCCCGGTCTGCTGATGCCGAGCCCGAGCGACGATCCGCGGCTCGAACCCGGCTACACCGACGGCGAGGACGCCGGTAGCAGCGAGCCGGCCGAGGCGAGCCAGATCCGAGCCCTGGTCTCCGAACTGGGACTGGGTCGGGAGCGGGTGTTGAGCCCGCAGGGCCGCGACGAGGCCGCCGAGCGCTGGCTGGCCGGCGACGGCGGCCCGGACAACGCGATGACCAACCAGGCGCCCGGGCCGTGCGTGACCTGCGGCTTCTTCCTCCGCGTCCGCGGTGGCCTGGGCCGGACGTTCGGGGTCTGCACCAACGCCTACTCGCCCTCCGACGCCCGGGTGGTGAGCACCGACCACGGCTGCGGCGCCCACTCCTCGGTGGCGGTCGAGGACCAGCCCGGCGAGTTGCCGGCACCGGTGTGGGACACGATCGAGTGGGACGACTCCGGCTCGTTGTTCGACTGAGCGAGCGGGCGGGGCTTGAGGTGCGCGGCCGGACGAGGGGACGGCGAGCGACCCGCGAACACGGCGGGCGCCGGACCGAGGACACCGACGTCACCGTGCGCCGGGTCTACCGGGGAGGGGTCTACGTCCGGGTCAGCACCATGGGCCGGGCCAAACGGCGTCCGTTCCTGCTGGTCCCCGGGATCGGGGTGTCCAGTGACTACTTCGAGCGGCTGGCCCCGAACCTGCTCGAGTACGGACCGGTGATCGCGCTCGACCTGCCCGGCTTCGGCGGCGTCCCGCACGGCGAGCACCGGCTCGGCATCGGCGACTTCGCCGATCTGGTCGGCGCGGTGATCGACGAGCTGGAACTCGACGACCCGGTGGTGGTCGGCCACTCGATGGGCACCCAGGTGGTGGTCGACCTGGTGTCCCGGCGGCCCGAGCTGAGCACGCTGGTGCTGATCGGACCGGTGATCAACGCCGCGGAGCGCCGGGTACCGATCCAGGCAGTCCGGTTCTTCCTCAGCTCGCTGCACGAGCCGGGCCGGGTGAAGCTGCTGGCGATGGGGGCCTATCTGCTCTGCGGGCCGCGCTGGTTCTCCCGGGTGCTGCCGGCGATGATGTCGTACCCGATCGAGGACGAACTGGGCGCGATCGAGGCGGGGACGCTGGTGATCCGGGGCGAATTCGACGCCAACTGCCCGCGGGACTGGGCCGACCGGGTGGCCGACACACTGCCCCGGTCGGCGGTCTGGGAGATCCCCGGTGCCGCCCATTCGGTGATGTACGCCCACGCCGAGCAGGTCTCCCGGCTCTGTGTCGAGCACGCCCGGGATCCGGCCGACGGACGGGGTGACGTGGACGTCCAGCGGCTGTTGAGCGACGGCAAGCCGGACGAGGAGCCGCCGGCGGATCCACGGCATCTGTTGCGGGCCTTGGCCGGTCGGCTGACCGAGCTGCGCGGCGTCCTGTTCGGCGACGACACCGCGATCAGTCGGGGCAAGACCCGGCACGCCGAGGCGATGGCGGAGAGCCGGGCCGAACGGTCGGATCAGACCGGGGGATGACGGCGCGGCCGGATGGTCGTCCCTGGAGTTGATGCCGAGCGACCCGGGGCCGTGACAACCTCGTCCCAGATCACCGAACCAAGCGGGTCGAGCGACTCGAGGTGGCCACCCAGGGCATCTGGAGTGCGCTTCCCCAGGTCGGTGATCGCGGCGGCGCCGGGGGATCGGCGGCGGACCGGATCGGGCAGACCTGTCGGGGTCGGAACGGTTCGGCCGGCCGGCGGTGTCGTCGTCGAGAGCGGGTCCGGTGTCGGCCGGGCCCGCTCCTCGTCCCGCTGAGCACTGTCTTGCCTGAGCACCTGTTCTGCTGGGCACCGTCCGCCGATCCGTCGTGAAACTATTTAGCGGTTGTAATTAGCGGTGCTAACCATTAACCTGACGGGGTGAGTACGCGAGAAGCCGTCCGGCAGCAGCCAGCCCCGAGCACGGGACTCCGAGCTGCGGACGACACCGCGGCTGGCCAGTGCACTGCGGCCCTCGATCCTGCGGCTGGCCCGTCGGCTGCGGCAGATGCGCGACGACAGTGTCGAGCTCGGATCGAACCAGTTGTCCACGATGGGAACCCTGTTCAACCACGGCGATCTGCTGATGGGTGAGCTGGCCGAGTCCGAGAAGGTGCGGCCGCCGTCGATGACCCGGATCGTCAACGGGCTGGAGGAGTTGGGCTACGTCCAGCGCTCGGCCGGCCCGAACGACCGGCGCCAGTGTCTGGTCTCTCTGACCGGCAGCGGTCGCGAGATGGTGCTGGCCAACCGGCGTCGTCGAGACTCCTGGCTGGCCGTCCGGCTGGCCGAACTCACACCCGCCGAGCGCGACGTGCTCGCGCGGGCCGTCCCGATTCTGGAAAAGGTGAACCACGCGTGACCCAGGTGGATACCCACCGCGAAACTGCCCCTCGACCCGGGACCGCGGCTGAGTCGCGGCCCGACGAACAGCACGGGCTCGACCAGCCCCGGAACGCTTCCGGGCGGGCCGCGGCCGAGCGTCCGACCGGACCGGCCGAGGCCGGCGGCGGGATGTTCTCGGCCCTGGCCAGCCGCAACTACCGCATCTATCTCTCCGGCTCGATCGTGTCCAACATCGGCACCTGGATGCAGCGGGTCGCTCAGGACTGGTTGGTGCTGGAGCTGTCGAACAGCTCGGCGGTGGCGGTCGGGATCACCACCGCGTTGCAGTTCCTGCCGATGCTGTTGCTCTCGCCCTACGGCGGGTTGATCGCGGACCGGTTCGACAAGCGGAAGATCCTCAAGATCACCCAGGCCTGGATGGCGCTGACCTCGGTCGTCCTCGGCGTGCTCGCCGTGACCGGGTTCGCCGTCACCTGGCACGTCTATCTGATCGCGTTCGCGTTCGGGCTGGGCACCGCCTTCGACAACCCGGCCCGGCAGTCGTTCGTCTCCGAGGTGGTCGGCCGGGACAAGCTGACCAACGCGATCGCGCTGAACTCGGCCAACTTCAACGCCGCCCGGATCATCGGCCCGGCGGTCGCCGGACTGGTGATCGCCAGCTTCGGCACCGGCTGGGCGATCCTGGCCAACGCGGTCTCCTATCTCGCCTTCATCGTGGCGATCATCGCCATCGACGCCACGTCGCTCCATCTGGTCACCCCGACCAAGAAGGCAAAGCGACAACTGCGCGAGGGCGTGGACTATCTGCGCGGACGCAAGGATCTGCTGATCGTCTTCTGCACCGTCTTCTTCGTCGGCACCTTCGGCATGAACTTCCAGATGACCTCGGCGCTGATGGCCCAGCAGGTGTTCCACAAGGGTGCGGCGCAGTACGGCATCCTCGGCACCTTCATGGCCGTCGGTTCGCTGGCCGGGGCGCTGCTCGCGGCCCGGCGCAAGAGCCCGCCTCGCAGTCGGTTCATCGTAATGATGGCTCTCGTCTTCGGGGTGATCGAGATCTTCGTCGGTTCGATGCCGACCTACTGGACCTACGCGGCGGTGCTGCCGATCATGGGTCTGGTCTCACTGTCCACCCTGACCGCGGCCAACGCGTGCGTCCAGATGGGCGTCGACCCGCAGTTCCGGGGCCGGGTGATGGCGATCTACGCGATGCTGCTGATGGGCGGGACGCCGATCGGCGCGCCCCTGCTGGGCTGGGTCGGCGGGGCCTTCGGCGCCCGCTGGACGCTGATCGGTGGCGGCGGCCTGACCCTGATCGGCGTGATCGTCTCGGCGCTGGTGCTGGCCCGGGTCAACGGGGTCGGCGTCCGGAGCCTGGTGCCGCACCGTGGGGTCCGCGCCGACTGCTGAGGCCGGCCGGCCGGCCCGGTCGCCTGGTGATCGATCGGTGCGCCGGATCCGGTGACTGTTTCCGAGCGGTAACAGGGCACCGATAACCTCAGCGTCATGTTCCGTAAGGTCTTGGTCGCCAACCGTGGCGAGATCGCCGTCCGCGCCTTCCGTGCCGCAGTCGAACTCGGCGCGCAAACCGTCGCCGTCTTCCCCTACGAGGACCGCAACGCGGTGCACCGGATCAAGGCCGACGAGGCTTACCAGATCGGCGAGCGCGGGCACCCCGTCCGGGCCTACCTGGACGTGGCCGAGATCGTCCGGGCCGCCGTCGACTGCGGCGCCGACGCGGTCTACCCGGGCTACGGCTTCCTGAGCGAGAATCCCGAGCTGGCCGCGGCCTGCGACGAGGCCGGCATCACCTTCATCGGGCCGCCGGCCGACGTGCTGGAACTGGCCGGCAACAAGGTGCGCGCGCTCGGGGCGGCCCGGGAGGCGGGGATCCCGACCCTGGCGTCCACCCCGCCGTCGGCCGATCTGGACGAGCTGATCGCCGGGGCCGAGCAGATCGGCTTCCCGGTCTTCGTCAAGGCGGTGGCCGGTGGCGGCGGACGCGGCATGCGCCGGGTGGCCGAGCCGGAGCAGCTGCGGGACTCGATCGAGCAGGCGATGCGTGAGGCCGACAGCGCGTTCGGTGACCCCACCGTCTTCATCGAGCAGGCGGTGGCCCGACCGCGGCACATCGAGGTGCAGATCCTGGCCGACACCCAGGGCAACGTGATGCACCTGTTCGAACGGGACTGCTCGCTGCAGCGCCGGCACCAGAAGGTGATCGAGCTCGCCCCGGCCCCGAACATCTCCGACGAACTGCGCGAGGCGCTCACCTCGGACGCGGTCAAGTTCGCCCGCTCGCTGAACTACTCCTGCGCCGGCACGGTGGAGTTCCTGGTCGAGACCGAGGGCGAGCGGGCCGGTGACCACGTGTTCATCGAGATGAACCCCCGGATCCAGGTCGAGCACACCGTGACCGAGGAGATCACCGACGTCGACCTGGTCCAGTCCCAGATGCGGATCGCCAGCGGCGAGTCGCTGTCCGATCTCGGGCTCAGCCAGGACGTCGTCCGGATCCGCGGTGCGGCCCTGCAGTGCCGGATCACCACCGAGGACCCGGCGAACGGCTTCCGGCCCGACACCGGCACCATCACCGCCTACCGCTCGGCCGGCGGCGCCGGGGTCCGGTTGGACGGCGGCACCGTCGACACCGGCGTCGAGATCAGCGCCCACTTCGACTCGATGCTGGTCAAACTGACCTGCCGGGGACGGACGTTCCCGCTCGCCGTGGCCCGGGCGAAACGGGCCTTGGCCGAGTTCCGGATCCGCGGGGTCAGCACCAACATCGGCTTCCTGCAGGCGGTGCTGGACGACGAGGAGTTCGTGGCCGGCAACATCGCCACCGACTTCATCGAGAAGCGACCCGAACTGCTGAACGCCCGCACCTCCGGCGACCGCGGCACCAAACTGCTGCGCTGGCTGGCCGAGGTGACGGTCAACCAGCCGAACGGGCCGGCGCCGACCACGCTGGACCCGGGCGAGAAGCGTCCGCCCGGGGTCGATCTGTCCCAGCCCTCCCCGCACGGATCGCGGCAGCGGCTGCTCGAGCTCGGCCCGGCCGGGTTCGCCGCCGATCTGCGCTCCCGGACGAACGTCGAGGTGACCGACACCACCTTCCGCGACGCCCACCAGTCGCTGCTGGCCACCCGGGTGCGGACCAAGGACCTGCTGCGGATCGCGCCGTACGTGGGCCGGATGACGCCCGAGTTGTTCAGCGTCGAGTGCTGGGGTGGGGCGACCTACGACGTCGCGCTGCGGTTCCTGAACGAGGATCCGTGGGAGCGGCTGGAGGCACTGCGCTACAACATGCCGGGCCTGGCACTGCAGATGCTGCTGCGCGGCCGGAACACCGTCGGCTACACCCCGTACCCGACCAGGGTGACCAGCGCCTTCGTGGCCGAGGCGGCCGCCACCGGGATCGACATCTTCCGGATCTTCGACGCGCTCAACGACGTCGAGCAGATGCGGCCGGCGATCGAGGCCGTGCTGGAGACCGGGACCACGGTCGCCGAGGTGGCGCTGTGTTACACCTCCGATCTGTCGAACCCGGCCGAGAAGATCTACGACCTCGACTACTACCTGCGGATGGCCGAGCAGGTGGTCGAGGCCGGCGCCCACATCATCGCGATCAAGGACATGGCCGGGCTGCTGCGGCCGCCGGCCGCGGCCACCCTGGTCCGGGCCCTGCGGGAGCGGTTCGACCAGCCGGTGCATCTGCACACCCACGACACCGCCGGCGGCCAGCTGGCCACCCTGATGGCGGCGGTCGACGCGGGCGTGGACGCGGTCGACGTGGCCAGCGCGCCGATGTCGGCCACCACCAGCCAGCCACCGGCCTCGGCCCTGGTCGCAGCGCTGGAGCACGCCGAGCGACCGACCAACCTGAACCTGCGCGCGGTGATGGATCTGGAGCCCTACTGGGAGGCGCTGCGGCGGGTCTACAAGCCGTTCGAGTCCGGTCTGCCCAGCCCGACCGGCCGGGTCTACGACCACGAGATCCCGGGCGGGCAGCTGTCGAACCTGCGCCAGCAGGCGATCTCCTTGGGCCTGGGGGAGAAGTTCGAGCAGATCGAGGCGATGTACGCCGCGGCGGACAAGATCGTCGGCCGGCCGACCAAGGTCACCCCCAGCTCGAAGGTGGTCGGCGACCTGGCCCTGCAACTGGTCGCGGTGGACGCCGACCCGGCCGATTTCGAGGAGAACCCGGGCAACTACGACATCCCCGACTCGGTGATCGGCTTCCTCAACGGTGAGCTCGGCGAGCCGGCCGGCGGCTGGCCCGAGCCGTTCCGGACCAAGGCGCTGAAGGGGCGCAAGGTGCCGGTCCGTGAGGTCGATCTCGATCCCGCGGACGAGCGCCTGCTCGATGAGGGGGGCAGGACCGCGCAGCAGACCCTGAACCGGCTGCTGTTCCCGGGCCCGACCAAGAGCTTCGAGGAGGCCCGCGACACCTACGGCCGGGTCGGCCGGCTGGACACCCTGGACTTCCTCTACGGCCTGCGCTCCGACGTGGAGCACACGGCGCGGATCGGCCGCGGCGTGAACCTGATCCTCGGGCTGGAGGCGATCAGCAACGCCGACGAGCGCGGCATGCGGACCGTGATGTGCACGCTGAACGGCCAACTGCGCCCGATCCGGGTGCGGGACGAGTCGGTCAAGGTGGATCTGAAGTCCGCCGAACGGGCCGACAGCTCGAACCCCGGCCATGTCGCCGCCCCGTTCTCCGGCGTGGTCAGCGTCACCGTCGAGGAGGGGGCCGAGGTCGAGGCCGGCCAGAGTGTCGCCACCATCGAGGCGATGAAGATGGAAGCCGCGATCAACGCCCCGAAGGCCGGCAAGGTGGCCAGGCTGGCCCTGAGCAGCGTCCAGCAGGTCGAAGGCGGCGACCTCGTCCTGGTGATCGAGTAGCTGCACCCTCCGACGTCGCCGACCCGGGCGGGGCAGACCCTGAACCGCCGGGGGTGGCCGGGCCCGGTGTCGGCACGATTGCCGACTCCGACGGCCGGCGGGTGAGGATGGACCGGTGCAGATTCCGGAGTCGTTGCTCAGCGCGGAACGAACCGGCTGGACCGACCGGCTGCCGCGGCTGGTGGCCGATCTGCTCAGCGAATGGCAGCTGCGCGAGGACGGGCCGTCCATGGCCGGGGCGTGCGCACTCGTGCTGCCGGTGCGCGACAGCGACGACCGGCCGGCCGCGTTGAAGGTGAGTTGGCCGCACTGGGAGGCCGAGACCGAGCATCTGGCGCTGCGGGCCTGGAACGGTGACGGCGTGGTCCGGCTGCGGAAGGCCGATCCGCACCGGTACGCGCTGCTGTTGGAGCGGGCCGAGGCCGGCCGGGACCTGAACGCCCTGGCCGTCAGCGAGGCGATCGAGGTGGTGATCGGTCTCTACCCGCGGCTGCACCGGCCGGCGTCGCCGCAGTTCAGGCTGCTGTCGGAACTGGTGGCCGGCTGGGCCGAGCGGATGACCGTGATCCGGAACCACCCGGCGGTGCCCCGGCGGCTGGTCGAGCAGGCGATCTCGCTGGCCCGTGACTTCAGCACCGACGCCGAGACCGACGGCCGGCTCGTCCACACCGACCTGCATTACGCCAACGTGCTCGCGGCGCAGCGCGAACCGTGGCTGGTGATCGACCCGAAACCGTTGTCCGGCGATCCGGCCTACGAGGTGGCGCCCTTGGTGTGGAACCGGCTCGACGAAGAGCCGCGGGACCGGCTGCGCGAGGCCGTGCTGGACCGGATCTACCAGGTGGTCGACGCCACCGGCTGGGATGAGGACCGGGTCCGGGACTGGGTCATCGTCCGCGAGCTGTGCAATGTGTTGTGGTCGATCGAGGACGGCTGGACCCCGGGCGAGACCTGGCTGACCGAGGCGATCACCATCGCCAAGGCCGCCCAGCGCTGAGCTGAAGCAGCCGCCCGGCGCTGAGCTGAAGCAGGGGCCTCAGGCGCTCCAGAAACCGACCAGGTCGGGCCAGGGACGTCCCAGCGACTCGGCCACCGGCGCCCAGTGGCCGAAGCCCTCCAGCCAGCCGGCCAGCGCTTCGACCACCTCGCGCTGCTCGGCGTCGTCGAGTTCGTCGGCGGCCGCCCGGTAGGCGTCGGCCATCGCGACCGCGATCTCGTAGCGGTGGACCCCGATGTAGGTGCCCTGGGCCGGCATCAGACTCAGCTGGGCCGAGGTGCTGAGCAGGTGCCGCAACCCGTAGGCCGAGGAGACCTGACCACGGGCCAGGGCGAAATCGAGATCGTCGACCCGCTTGCCGTCGAGATCGAGCCGGGTCGAGCCCCAGCAGTTCTCACCGACCAGCGTCTCCCAGGCCCGCCAGGTCGCCGGCAGCCGCTCGGCCGGGACGTAGCCGCCATCGATCAGCACCTCGACGTCGTGCGGTGACGGCTCGTCCGGATCCAACACAGGGGTGCCGGGAACGCGTTTGAAGATCGGACCGAGCTTGCCCAGCAGTCCGGCCCGCTGCTGCTCGACCGGGGGCGGGGCCAGGGCCGCCTGCGCCTGGAGTCGCAACCTCTCCGCCAGCTCGGGCGGGGCGCCGAACATGTCGCGGACCTCGTCGATCGCGATGGCGTACAGCCTCAGCACACCCATGTGCTGACCATAATCCTCAGCACCGGTCCAGGAGAAGAGGAACACTCGGGCGGACCTAGGCTGGTGGTGTGAATCCGCGGACCCGGCGACTGATCGTGTCCGGGCTGCTGCTGGCCCTGATCGTGATCGTGATCGTGGCCGCGATCTGGCGTCGGGCAGCCTGAGGCTCGGACCGCGCGCCTGAGACGCCGATGTGACCAGGATCGATTAGCCTGCACCGAGCCTGTCGCCGCGTCCCCGGTGACAGCCGGTGGGAAGAACCAGCGCCGATTCGAAAGGCACCAGCTGAGATGAGCCACGCACGGTCGCTGGCCCGACGTGGGTCGGCCCTGCTGGCGGCCACGGTGTTGATCGGCCTGAGCAGCGGCGCGCCGGCCCGGGCCGACGACACCGTCGCCTTCACCATCTCCGACAGCCGGGTCACCGAGTCCTCCGGGCTGACCCGGGACGTGCCGGGCAACCGCTACTGGACGGTCAACGACTCCGGTAACTCCGCCCGGGCCTACGCCGTCGGCACCAAGGGCCGGGTGCTGGGGTTCGCCGGCTATCAGGCCGACACGGTCGACGTCGAGGCCGTCGCCTACGTCGGCGGCTACCTCTATCTGGCCGACATCGGCGACAACACGATGAAGCGCAAGACCGTCACGGTCTACCGGATCTACAACCCGAGCCCGGACGGTACGGACTATGAATACCAGGCCTACGACTTCACCTATCCCGACGGGCCGCGGGACGCCGAGGCGGTGCTGGTCGACAAGAACGGCCGGATCTCCATCATCAGCAAGGAGGCCGACGGCGGCATCTACCGGGCCCCGGCCGAGTCGTCCCGGCTGCGGACCAACCGGCTGACCCGGATCGCCGACGCACCGTCCTTCGTCACCGACGCCACCTACCTGACGAACGGGGACATCGCGGTCCGCACCTACGTCTCGGTGCAGATCCTGGATCCCGACAGCTACAAGGTGATCGCGCAGGCGCCGACCCCGGCCGAGCCGCAGGGCGAGTCGCTCAGCCTGAACCTGGCCGGGACCGCGCTGCTGGTGGGCAGTGAGGGCAAGAAGCAGCCGGTCTATCAGCTGGCCGTCCCGACCAGCGTGCAGCAGGCGCCGAGCGCGGGCGCGACGCCCGGGACACCGAGCCCGTCGGCCTCCCGGTCGAGCACCGGCGAGTCGACCTCGGCCGCCGAGGTGGCCGACGACACGACGTCCGGCAGCACTCTGCTGGTGACGCTGCTGGTCGCGGCCGCCGTCGCCGTAGTCGCCGGGCTGGTGACCTTCTTCATCCGGCGCCGCTGAACCGCCGGGTTCTCCGCCGCCGGCACCCGGGGGCCCGGGCGCCCGGAGCCGGTCAGAGACGGGGCAGCAGCCAGTCGATGCAGGCGCACAGGGCGGAGATGTCGTCCGGCTCGACGGTCGGGAACATGCCGATCCGCAACTGGTTGCGGCCGAGTTTGCGGTACGGCTCGGTGTCGACGATGCCGTTGGCCCGCAGCGCCGCGGCCAGCACCTTGGCGTCCACCGAGTCGGCGAAGTCGATGGTGCCGACCACCGGTGAGCGGTGGTCCGGCAGCCGGACGAACGGTTCGGCCAGCGGGCTGTTCAGCGCCCAGTCGTACAGCCGGCGCGACGACTCGGCCGATCGGCCGGCGGCGAAGGCCAGCCCGCCCTGGCCGTTCAGCCAGTCCAGCTGATCGGCCAGCAACACCAGGGTCGCGACGGCCGGCGTGTTCAGCGTCTGGTCCAGCCGGGAGTTCTCGACCGCCAGCTGCAGGCTCAGGCTCTGCGGGATCCAGCGGCCGGACCCGGCGATCCGGGCCGTCCGGTCGACCGCGGCCGGCGACAGCAGGGCCAGCCACAGCCCGCCCTCGGAGCCGAGACTCTTCTGCGGCGCGAAGTAGTAGACGTCGGACTGTGCCACGTCGACCCGGACGCCACCGGCCGCCGAGGTCGCGTCGACGACCATCAGCGCACCCTCGTCGGCCCCGGCCACCCGTTCGACCGGGGCGATCGCCCCGGTCGAGGTCTCGTTGTGGGCCCAGGCGTAGGTGTCGGCTCCGGCGACCGCCTCCGGCACGGCGACCTGACCGGCCGGGACGCTGATCACGGCCGGATCGTCCAGGTGCGGGGCCGCCTTCGCCGCAGCGGCGAACTTGGCCGAGAACTCCCCGAAGCTGGCGTGGGCGCTGCGCCGCTCGATCAGGCTGCTGACCGCGACGTCCCAGAAGGTCGTCGAACCGCCGTTGCCGAGCACCACCTCGTAGCCCTCGGGCAGGCTGAACAGCTCGGCCAGCCCCGCCCGGACCCGGCCCACCAGCTGCCGGACGGGCGGCTGCCGGTGTGAGGTGCCGAGCAGCGGACTGGCGGCCAGCGCGGCCACCGCCTCGGGCCGGATCTTGGCCGGGCCGCAGCCGAACCGGCCGTCGCCGGGCAGCAGGTCGGCGGGGATCGTCAGCGCAGTCACGTCGGGGATTGTTTCATCGTCACGCCCGGGGGCGGTACAGACTGGCCCCATGAGCCACGATCTCGCCGCCGAGCGGACCGACTACCGCGACGACACCCTGCGCGAGGCCGATGCGCCGGCCGACCCGATGGAGCTGTTCCGGCGCTGGCTGGACGACGCGTTCGCGGCCAAGGAGCGGGGTGTGCTGCCGGAGCCGACGGCGATGGTGCTGGCGAGCGTCGAGGCCGGGCGGCCGAGTGCCCGGACGGTGCTGCTCAAGGCCGCCGACGAGCGCGGCTTCGTCTTCTACACCAACTACGACTCCCGCAAGGGCCGTGAGCTGGCCGCCGACCCGCAGGCCGCGCTGCACTTCGGCTGGTATCCGCTGCAGCGCCAGGTCCGGGTCGAGGGCAGCGCCGAGCTGGTCCCGGCCGAGGAGTCGGACGCCTATTTCGCCTCCCGCCCCCGCGGCTCGCAGCTCGGCGCCTGGGCTTCGGCGCAGTCCTCGGAGGTGGCCGGGGTGGACGAGCTGCGGCAGACCTACGCCGAGGCCGAGCGGCGCTTCGACGGCGGGGACGTGCCGCGGCCGGAGCGCTGGGGCGGCTTCCGGGTGGTGGCGACGACGATCGAGTTCTGGCAGGGCCAGCCGAGCCGGATGCACGACCGGTTGCTCTACGCCCGAGCCCAGCACGGCTGGACGATCCGCCGGCTCGCGCCCTGAGACTGCCGCACCGGCGGCCTCGGCCGAGCCGGCCGAAGGGCGAAGCGGGCAGCTCATCGGAGCTGAGTGAACGGCCGCGGCGTCAGATCGGGCAGGCCGGTCACGGGGTCAGCCCGATCCGCACGCTCAGAGCCTGGGTGCCGAACGCTTCGAGCACCCGTTGCCGGGGGTCGGGCGTCGGCAGCGTCTCACCGTGGACCAGCGCCCGCAGCCCGCTCAGCCGAGGGTCGGCCAGCACCTGATCGACGGCCGTCCGGTGGCCGCCGGTGACCACCGCATCCAGGTCGTCCAGTTCGGGCAGCAGCAGCGTGAGGCACACCTCGGCGGCCCGGTCGGCGGACTGCTGGGCCTGATTGGAGCGGCGGCGGGCGTAGCGCTGCTGCGACCAACCGCCGGCCTTCGTGCTGCCCTGGACGTAACTCGAACCGACCTTCGAGTTCAGTAGTCGTTCGCCCGCGAAGACGCCGACCGCCCAGCCGCCCTTGCGGGCCAGCAGCACGCCGATCCGCCGGTCGCGTCCGACGTGGTCGAGCAGTGTCGCGAGCGGGTCGGTGCCGGCAATCAGCGGCAACGGCGGGAACGGGACGACGATCTCGGCCCGGGTGTCGTCGGTCGCGGTCAGGACGAGCGTCCCGGTGGTCGCCGACTCGACGCCGACGCCCGGGTGGCGGGCGTCGAACCGCTCCAGCCAACCGGGAAACCTCGACCGGGGGACGTCCACCCAGCGGTTCGCCATGTCTCCTCGGGGTCGGCCCGGGTCGAACGGCCCCGGACATGGACGAACCCGCGAGCTGGTCGACGCCTGCCGGCTGAGCCGGGACTGATCGGAGGTGGCCCTCCGGAAGAGCTCTCAGGACGTCGGCCGGTCGGACTGCTCCGGCGCTCGCGGGTTCGGGTGTTGGCGTTGGTTTAGCCGGCCAGTGGAGACCGGTCCGCCATGGTCTGCTCGAGCCGACCGGGTGGCCGGGACGAACAGGGTCAGACCGGACGGCTAGCTCGCCGCCACCTCACTTGTCCGTAAATCATTCATGTATCGGACCACCTCCTTTCCGTGTGCCACCACCGTAGGTCGGCACCCGGCACCGGTCAACGACTTTTCGGCACCTCTTTGTCGGGTTTTCTTTGTCGGGTTTTCGCGTCCGGGTCCGTCCGAGGTGGCCGGTGGTCCGGACCACTCACCGGGCCTGCGGTTGAGCGTCGGTACTGTCCAGGCCATGACCGACCAGTTCGACCTACCGAGGCCCGAGCACGAGCCCGAGCCCGGGCCCGGCCTCGCCGTGGTCGGGGACGGCGCGCTGGTCTGCGCGGTCGACCTGGGCGGGACCTTCACCAAGATGGCCCTGGTCGACCGGTCCGGGGTGATCCGGGCCGAGACCCGGATCGCGACCCGGCTGACCGCACGCAGCCTCGGGGTCGAGGGCGGCGACGACGGACGCGGGACCGCCGACTGGCTGGGCGGTGCGATCACCGACTTCACCGACGAGCAGCTGAGCACGATCCTGCGCGGCTCCAACCTGGCCGGCTTCGGGGTGGCCGTCCCCGGGATCGTCGACGACGGCGTGGTCCGGGCCGCGGCCAACCTCGGCTGGTTCGACCTGCCGCTGGCCACGATCCTGACTGGCCGGCTGCAGCTGCCCGGCGGGGTCGACCACGACGTCCGTTCGGCGGGCCGGGCCGAGTGGACCCAGGGGGCCGGGCGGGGCAGCTCGAACCTGATGTTCGTCCCGCTCGGCACCGGGATCGCCGCCGCCCTGGTGGTGGACGGCCGGTTGCTCCGGGCCGACGGCTACGCCGGCGAGGTCGGCCACATCCCGGTGCCCAGCGCGGGCGACGCCCGTTGTGCCTGCGGTGGGACCGGCTGCCTGGAGATCGTCGCGTCGGCCGCGGGTGTGTCGCGGACGTTCGCCCGGCTGACCGGCCGGTCGTTGCTGATCCCGGCCGAGCAGATCGCCGGCTTGGCCCGCTCGGGTGCGCCGGCGGCGGTGCGGTCGTTCGCGCTGGCCGGCACCGCGCTGGCCGAGGCGCTGCTGACCTGCCTGACCCTGCTCGGCCCGGAGACGATCATCATCGGCGGCGGGCTGTCCGGCGCGGCGGACCTGATCTTCCCCCGGGTCGAGGAACTGCTCGCCGAACGCATCACCTTCCAGCGCCGGCCCACGTTGGTGACCGCCAGGTTCGGCAGCCGGGCCGGGTTGATCGGTGCCGCCCTCATCGCCGGTGATCAGCTCGCCGGTGATCAACTTGCCGGGGAGGCACGGTGAGCGAGATGGGTAACGAGTCGGGGAACGAGTCGGGGAGCGGGTCGGTGAACGAGGGCGGGAACGAAGCGACACTGCGGATCAGGGCGGACAAGGTGGTGGCGGGCGCTGCCGTCCTGGACCACGCCGTGGTGACCGTCTCCGACGGGGAGATCGTCGAGATCAGCCCCGGCACCGGACTGGCCGCCAACAACGCGGCGCTGGACCCGGACGTCGACGTCGACCACCACGGCTGGCTGCTGCCCGGTTTCGTCGACACCCACGTCCACGGCGGCGGGGGAGCAAGTTTGGCCGGCCCCGACCGGGCGGACGTGCTGACCGCTCTCGGCTACTTCCGCCGGCACGGCACCACCTCGTCCTTCGCCAGCCTGGTCACCGCCGAGCCGGACACCCTGGTCGACCAGCTCGGTCTGCTGGCGCCGCTGGTGGATGCGGGCGAGCTGGCCGGGATCCACCTGGAGGGGCCGTTCCTCAGCCCGGAACGCCGGGGTGCGCACCAGCCGGCCATGCTGATCGCGCCGGAGCCCGCTCTGATCGAGCGACTGCTGACCGCCGGCGACGGGACCGTCCGGATGGTCACCATCGCCCCCGAGCTGCCGGGGGCGCTGGCGGCGATCGAGCAGTTCGTCGAGGCCGGCGTCACCGTGGCGATCGGGCACACCGCCGCCGACGAGACGATCACCGCCCGGGCCCTGGACGCCGGCGCGCGGGTGGCCACCCACCTGTTCAACGCGATGGGCCCGATCCACCATCGCGAGCCCGGACCGGTGCCCCGGCTGTTGACCGATCCGCGCTGCCTGGTCGAGCTGGTCTGCGACGGCGTCCACCTGCATCCGGACGTGATCGCGCTGGCGATCGCGGCCGCCGGGGTGGAGCGGACGGCCCTGATCACCGACGCGATGATCGCGACCGGGATGCCGGACGGCCGCTACCGCCTCGGTGGTCTCGACGTCACCGTCACCGACCGGGTGGCCCGGCTGACCACCGGTGACGGCGCTCCGGGCTCGATCGCCGGCTCCACCCTGACCATGGCCGGCGCCGTGGCCTTCGTGGTCGAGCACTGCGGGGTGAGCCTGGCCGACGCCGCGCAACTGGCCGCCGCCACCCCGGCCCGCTGGCACGGGCTGGAGGAGGTGGGCGAGATCGCTCCCGGCCGGCGCGCCGATCTGGTGCTGACCGACGACACCGGCGCGCTGCAGCGGGTGCTGCGGGCCGGCCGGTGGATCGAGACCGACCCGGCCGGGTCGGATGGGTCGGACGAGCTCGACGTGAGCTCGAGTGCTCGACGTGAGCGAGGGGACGAAGCGATGACCCTGGTCCAGTTGACCGAGGTGTTGGACGAGGCCGACCGGGCGTCGATGGCGGTCGGCGCCTTCAACGTGATCAGCATCGAGCACGCCGAGGCCCTGGTGGCCGGGGCCGAGCAGGCCGGCACGGCGGTGATCCTGCAGATCTCGGAGAACGCGGTGAAGTACCACCGGGCGTTGGCCCCGATCGGGCTGGCCACGCTGGCCATCGGCCGGGCCAGTTCGGCGCCGGTGGTGGTGCACCTGGACCACGCCGTCTCCACCGAGTTGGTCGACCAGGCGGTCGAACTCGGCTTCGGCTCGGTGATGTTCGACGCCTCTGAGCTGGGCTACGACGAGAACGTCGCCGCCACCGCGGACGTGGTCCGCCGTTGCCACGCCCACGGACTCGGTGTGGAGGCCGAGCTGGGGGAGGTCGGCGGCAAGGACGGCGTGCACGCCCCCGGCGCCCGGACCCGGCCGGACGAGGCGGTCAGCTTCGTCGACGAGACCGGTGTGGACGCCCTGGCTGTCGCCGTCGGCAGTTCGCACGCGATGACGCAGCGGACCGCGCAACTCGACCTCGACCTGATCGGTGAGCTGCGGGAGGCCCTGGCGGTGCCGCTGGTGCTGCACGGCTCGTCCGGGGTGCCGGACGACGAACTGGTCCGGGCGGTGCGGGCCGGGATGCGCAAGATCAACATCGGCACCCACCTGAACGTCGTGTTCACCGGCGAGGTCCGGGCCCGGCTGGCCGGCGACGACACGCTGGTCGACACCCGGAAATACCTCGGCCCGGCGCGGGACGTGCTGGCCGACGAGGTCGCCCGGCTGCTCGGCCTGCTGATGGCCTCCGGCCCGAGCTCGTCCTGAACCGGCCGGTCTGACAAGACCTGCTGCTCCGCCGTCTTCGGGCTCCGGCAACGGGCTGATGGTGGGGTGCCTTCGGCAACGGGCCGCTAACGCCCCTTGATCATCGCGTAGCGGTCCAGCGCCTCCAGTCGTTCGGCCTTGTGGTCCACGATCGGGGCCGGATAGCCCTCGGGCTGACCGGCCGGGTCGGTCCACGGCTCGTGCACGTACTTTCCCTCGACCCCCCGTAACTCCGGCACCCAGCGCCGGATGTAGACGCCGTCGGGGTCGAACTTCGAGCCCTGGGTGATCGGGTTGAAGACCCGGAAATACGGCGCGGCGTCCATCCCGCAGCCGGCCACCCACTGCCAGTTCAGCTGGTTCTGGGCGATGTCACCGTCGGCCAGCCGGGCCATGAACCAGTCCGCGCCGTGCCACCAGCCCAGGTGCAGATCCTTGGTCAGGAACGAGGCGACGACCATCCGGACCCGGTTGTGCATGTAGCCCTCGGCCAGCAGCTGGCGCATCCCGGCGTCGACCAGCGGAAAACCCGTCCGGCCCTGCTGCCAGGCCGTCAACCGCTCGGCCGCCTCCAGCCCCGACCTCGTCTCGGCGCCCGGGTCCTCGGTCGGCATCGCGGCGAACTCGGCCCGGATCGGCTTGCTGACCGCGTCGGGACGCCGCAGCAGCACGTCGGCGAAGAAGTCCCGCCAGGCCAGTTGCCGGGCCAGCGCCGCCGCCCCTTTCGACGGCCGGCCGGCCAGATCGGCCAGCAGCGTGCGCGGGTGCAGCTGCCCCCAGCGCAACGGGATCGACAGGCGTGAGGTCGCGTCCACGTCCGGCCGGTCGTGGTGGGCGTCGTAGCCGTCGACCCCGTCGGCTCCGTCGGCCAGGAACGCAGCCCAGTCCTTCCTCGCCCGCACCTCGCCCGCCGCCTCGGCTGCCTGCGCCGCGGCCGGATCACCGGCGTCCATCGCCTTCCCACCGGGGCCCTCCCCGCCGGGCGGCTCCCCGCCGGGCGCCTCGGCCCATTCGACGTCGGCCGGATCGACCGTCGGTGCCGGCCCGTGCACCCCGTGCGCCTGCCAGGCCCGGTGGAACGGTGTGAACACACTGAACGGCTGGTCGGACTGGGTCTTCAACGTTCCCGGCGCGACCGCGTACGGCGATCCCGTCGCCACCAGCTCGATTCCGCCGTCCCGCAGCGCGGCGGCCACCCGGGCGTCCCGGCGCCGGCCGTACGGGCCGAAGTCGGCGCTGATGTGGACCCGGGCCGCCCCCACCGCGGCGGCCACCGCGGGGACCACCGCCTCCGGCCGGCCCCGGTGGACGCTCAGGCCCGGGCCGCCGCCGCGGCGCAACTGGGCGTCCAGTGCCCGCAACGAGGCCTGCAACCAGGCCCCGCGGACCGGACCGGCCGTGGCCAGCAGTGCCGGATCGAGGACGAACAGCGCCACCACCGCCTGGCCGTCGGCGATCGCGGCGAGCAGTGCCGGGTTGTCGGCCAGTCGGAAGTCACGGCGCAGCCACCAGACGGCGACAGGGCTCGGCGCGGACATGCTCTAATCTTGCACTCCGACACCGACACTTTTCCTTCCCGCCGGGGAAGGGACGATCCCGCCGCGGAGGTGGACGACCCTGAGCGAGCTGATCGACACCACCGAGATGTATCTCCGCACGGTCTACGAACTCGAGGAGGAGGGCATCGTCCCGCTCCGGGCCCGGATCGCCGAGCGGTTGCACCACAGTGGTCCGACGGTGTCCCAGACCGTGGCCCGGATGGAGCGCGACGGCCTGGTCCACGTGCTCAACGACCGTCACCTCGAACTGACCGACGAGGGCCGGACCCGGGCCACCCGGGTGATGCGCAAGCACCGGCTGGCCGAGCGGTTGCTGACCGACGTGATCGGCCTGGACTGGGCGCTGGTGCACGAAGAGGCCTGCCGTTGGGAGCACGTCATCTCCGAAGACGTCGAACGTCGGCTGGTGACCCTGCTCGACCGGCCCAGCGAGTCCCCCTACGGCAACCCCATCCCCGGCATGAACGAGCTCGGCGTCGAGGACGCCCCCGGCGTCTTCCGGGACGGCAACGAGACACTCAGTGACGTGCTCGGTTCGGCCGGCTCGGAGGTCTCGGTGACCATCCGGCGGATGAGCGAGACGATCCAGACCGACGTCGAGATGATGGCGGTGCTGCGCTCGGCCGGGGTCAGACCGGGCGCACGGGTCGTGGCCGGCGTCGGCGGGCTCGGGGTCCAGCTGAGCGTGGCCGATCGTCCCGGCTGCGAGATCGACCGGGACGCCTCGACCCACCTGTTCGTCACCCGGGTCTGAAGACCTCGGCGAGATGACGGGCATCGCGGCCGTCCTGGAGTTGGTGGACGCCCACTGGTACGACGCCGCTGCGGCCGGCCTGGACCGGCTCGTCCCTCAGCTCGGTGCCCCTGCCGACCTGGTGCACGCAGCCGCGTTGGCCCGGCTGGCGCGCCGTGCGCTGGACCTGGACGCCGAGGACTTCGCCCAGTTGGCCGTCCGGTTCGACTCGCCCTGGGCCCCCACCCTCTCGGCGGCGGCCTTCCCGGCCGGACCCCGGGAGGAGGACCGGGGGGCACTGGGGTCGATGATCGGGCTGTTCCGGCTGATGCTGGAGGTGATCGACCTGCGGGCCGCCCGGGACGAGCCGCTGCAGGTGGTGCTGACCGCTCACCTGATCGGGGAGTACCTGCCGCAGCTGGCCTGGGAGAAGGTGCTCGGACACGGCGGCGACCCGCTCCGACTGACCGAGCAGGTCCGCGACAGCCGATGGGGGAGCGACGACCCGGACTGCCCGCACCCGGTGAACCTGCGCAGCACCGCCCACCGCACCCTGCACGCCTGCGAGGGCGACCTCGCCGGCTACACCGCTTATCTGGACCGGTTCCACTCCCGACAGGGCCACGCACTGGCCGTCTGCGCGATGAACCACGAGACGACCGGGATCGGCGAGCGACCCGACGTCGGCCCGAGCTGTCCGAACCCGTGCGCCTTTGCGACCCGCGGTTCGCTCGAGGAGCGACGCAGCCTGGACGCGCGGGTCCGGCTGGCCCTGATCTATCTCGAGTCACCCCTGGTCGCGTTACGCCACCACGCGCCCGCCGGCCACTTCTTCGGGGTACCGTCGGCGGCGGAGATCTCGACCGCCTGGCTGGAAACGTGGAGCCGGCTGACCAAGGTGTGGCCGGACGGCGCCAACCCGTTGCTCGACCCCGACCGGGTGGTCTCGATCCCCGCGGACGAGGCGCTGCCGGGTCTGTCCTCGATGGTGTCGGCCGTGGCCGGGCTGCCGGTCACGCCCGGTCGGCTGATCGGGGAGATCGCTGCGGAGCTACGTCAGGTGTTGACCGACTACGAACGGAGACAGGCCGAGCCCATGGACATCGCTGACCTCCCGGCCCGGAGCGAGCCGGGTGAGCGGACCTTCGGCGAGGCGGCCGTCCATGGCTGAGCCGGAGTTCGACTGGCCCGGCTATCTGGCCGATTTCCACACCGAGCGGGCCGGCGCGGCCGAGGCCGTGCTGTCCCGGGCACTGGCCGGGGACCACTCGCCCTACCGCTGGCTGGCCCGGGCCGTCTCCACCGGCGCGGACCGGGTGCTCGACCTGGCCTGCGGCTCGGGTGCGATCTCGCGTGAGCTCGTCCGCCCCGGCCGCACCGTGGTCGGTCTGGACACCTCCGCGGCCGAGCTGGCCCTGGCCGCCGAACGCGGGCCGGGGCCGTGGCTGCGGGCGGACGCCCACGCACTTCCGTTCGCCGACGGGTCGGTGGACGCGGTGACGTCCTCGATGGGTCTGGTGGTGATCCGGCCGCTGGGTGAGGTGTTGTCGGAGGTGGCCCGGGTGCTCAAACCGGGCGGGGTGCTGGCCGCCATCGCGCCGGCCGTCCGACCGCTCGGGGCTGCCGACATCCGGTTGCTGAGCCGACTCACGACGGTGCTGCGAGCCAAGCCGCAGTTCCCGGGCCCGGTCGAGCTGACCGGGTTCGCCAAGACCCTGCAGGCCTACGGTCTGCAGAAGGTGGAGGACGCCCGGCAGCGCTACAGCTTCACCGTCGCCGGCCGCGCCGACGCCGAGCTGCTGCTCGCGGCGCTCTACCTGCCGCAGACCCGGCGCTCCCGGATCGAGGCGGCGGTGGAGTTCTTGGAGCAGCGAGTGGCCGAACGCGGGCCGGTGCAACTGGCGATCCCGATGCGCCGGCTGGTGGCGATCAAGTAGGGTCGCGCTGGCCGGGGTGAGCGACGCCGACGCCGCGGCGCTGCAGACGGCCTTCAACATCAAGACCGTCCGCGACCTGGGCTCCAACGAGTACTTCGCCTTCGCCGGCGCCCTGGTCGCCTTGGAGAACAAGCTCTGAGTGACGTCCCGTCTACCCCCGGCCCGTCAGGGGACGGGATCGGGGGACGGGCTCGGAGGCGGGAATAGCCCCTGGTGGGCGTTGGTTGTGAACAGTGACGCGGAAGTCGCGCGTCACCGTCGAACACACCACCAGATCGCTCGAGGGAGTTGCCACTCATGGCCACCGTCAACATCACCGCAGACACGTTCGAGAAGACGATCGTCGACAACGACATCGTGCTGATCGACTTCTGGGCCGACTGGTGTGGGCCCTGCAAGCGGTTCGCCCCGATCTTCGACAAGACCTCCGATGCGCACGACGACATCGTCTTCGCCAAGCTCGACACCGACGCGAACCAGGAGCTGGCCAGCAGCCTCGGCATCGAGGGCATCCCGACCCTGATGGCGTTCCGGGAGGGCGTGCTGGTCTTCAACCAGGCCGGCGCACTGCCGGGCCCGCAGTTGCAGGAGGTCGTGACCGCCGTCAAGGGTCTGGACATGGACGAGGTGCACGCGCAGGTCGAGAAGCTCAAGAACGAGCACCCCGAGGCCTGAGGTTCTGACCCCGCCCCGGGGTCTGGCTACGATGGCTGCGGCCATCGGGCCCCTCGGACGAGGGTCCGGGTGCACCGGCCCTCGTAGCTCAGGGGATAGAGCAACCGCCTCCTAAGCGGTTGGTCACAGGTTCGAATCCTGTCGAGGGCGCCCACACGGCTGATCCGCCACATCTGAGCGGCCAGACCTGACCCGCCGCGCGCCTGAGGAGATCAGGACGACGGGACCAGCACGGTCCAGCCGTACGGGGCCAGCACGTTCGGCCGGTCGGGGTCGACCGGATCGGAGGATTCCAGTACCGACCAGTCACCGGCGGGCAGGTCCGGACCGGCCTCCTGGTCCGACAGGTTCAACGCCACCAACAGATCGCCGGAGCCGGCGCGCTCGGTCACCCGGATCACCAGTTGCTCATTGGCCAGCGCGGTGGTCTCGGCGTAGGCGTTCACCAGCCAGGGATGCCGGCGGCGGATGCTGATCATGGTGCGGTAGGCGCGGTAGACACTGTCCTCGGCCGGTTCGAGTTCGCCGGGGGTTGCCGGGAACTGCGGACGGATCGCGTCGTCCCCGCCGAATCTCTCCTCCTTGATGCCGAGCAGGCCGCGCTCGTCGCCGTAGTAGACGCTCGGCACCCCGGGTAGGCAGAACAGGATCGCCACCGCATGCGGGACGAGTCGGACGTCGTCGACCTGGCTGGCCAAGCCGGGTGACGTCGTGATTGCTCAGGAACGTCATCGGCACGAAGTTCTGGAGCAGTTCCAGATGCCGCTTCAGGCTCCAGCCCAGTTCGAACAGGTTCCGGTCCTTCAGGGCTGACCAGGTGGCTTTCCACAGTTCGTACTGGGTCACCGAGTCGAGGCCGGATTCGGCGACGTAGCCCGCGTAGTCGCCGTGGATCATCTCGCCGACGAACCACGCCTCCGGATGCCGCCGGCGCACCTGGGGCAGCACGGTGGCCCAGAACCCGGCCGGGACGGCGTACGCCGCATCCAGACGCCAGCCGTCCGCCCCACGGTCCAGCCAGTAGTTCATCACCTCGACCACGTGCTCGGCCACCGCCGGCTGGTCGTGGTTCAGGGCGACCAACTGATCGTGCCCCTCGAACACCTCAGCGTGAACCTCGCCGCCGTCGGGGTCGTCGGGGTTGTCGGTGTGCAGCCGGAACCACTGCGCTGCCGGCGAGCCCGGTCCGTCGGCCATCGCCCGGACGAACTGGGGGTGCCCGCGGCCGACGTGGTTGAACACACCGTCCAGCAGCACCCGGATGCCCCGTCCGTGGGCGGCGTCGATCAGCGCGTCGAAGTCGGCCAGATCGCCGAGCCGCGGGTCGATCCGCAGATAGTCGGTCGTGTCGTAGCCGTGGGTCTCGGAGGCGAAGATCGGTCCGAGGGCGAGACCGTTGGCACCCAGTTCGAGCACGTAGTCCAGCCAGGACGCGTCGGGCAGCCGGTGCCGCAGTTCGCCGCCGGCCGGCTGCTCGGGTTCGGCACCGACGAAGCCGAGCGGATAGACGTGCCACCAGATCACGGTCTCGGGCCAACTCACTGCGCCACCCTAGACTCCACGGATGGATCAGCAGCGCACCCGTCCCGCCCCGGTGCTCGGGCTGATCTGGATGATCGTCGGGCTCGGCATGATCGGAGTGGCGCTCTGGGTGACCGGTACCCGGTTCCGGGTCCTGTTGGCCGGTCACCCGATCACCGCGGGCACCGCGTTCGGGCTGGTGGTGGCCGGACTACTCGCCGTGCTGTTGGGCGGCGTGGCCGTGGTCGAACGGCTCCGCCCGCCGGCTGAACCGGGCTCGATGGAACCGGGCTCGCTCGAACCGGGCTCGACCGGACGGAGCCGGCGGGAGGTCAAGCGCCCGGCCCGGAACTCCGTTCTGCGGCGACGGGTCGCGCGGGTCATCTCGGTGCCCGCCCTACTGGTCTGCGTGCTGGCCACGGCGTTGCTCGGCTACAGCCGGCCGATGGGCGCCGACGACACCGCCCTGGCCGCGCTGCGACCGAGCGCGACGATCGCGGTCCAGGAGCGGCTGACCTCCTATGAGCTGGTGCCGACCCGGGAGAACTCCCGCGGCGTCGCGATCCCGGTCACCACCGGGCTGGTCTTCTACCCCGGGGCCAAGGTGGACGCCCGCGCCTACGCCGCGCTGCTGCGTCCGCTGGCCGCGGCGGGTTACCTGGTGGTGGTGCTGAAGGAGCCGTTCGGTCTCGCGTTGCTGGAGCCGGGCCAGGCCCGCGGCATTCCCGCCCTGCATCCGGAGATCACCCACTGGGCGGTCGGTGGGCACTCCCTGGGTGGCGTGGCCGCGGCCGGCCTGGCCGACCAGGACGAGACCTTCACCGGTCTGCTGCTGTACGCCTCCGAGCCGGCCTCCGCCCTGGCCCGTAGCGATCTGTCGGTGCTCTCGGTGTCGGGCACCGAGGACGGTCTGGAGACGCCGGCCAAGATCGCGGACAGCAGGTCCGAGCTGCCGGCCTCGACCAGGTTCGTCGCCGTCCAGGGAGCCGTGCACGCCTACTTCGGCGATTACGGCGACCAACCCGGCGACGGCACCCCGAACGTGGACCGGGGGGTCGCGCAAGCCACGATCGCGACCGCGACGAAGGCCTTCCTGGCCGGGCTGGCGGCCGGTCGGTCCGGGGCGGGGACGGCGGGCACCTCTGCCTCGGCGTCCTCGACGGCGTCAGCCTCTGCGTCAGCCTCGGCATCCCCGTCCGCCTCGCCGTCCTGATCCCGGCTCCGGGACCTCCCCTACGATCGTGGCCATGAGCGATACCGGACTGCAGCAGGCCCAGCAGAAGATGCGGGACGCGGGCGTGGCCACCGAGGCGATCGACGTGTTCAGCCACTACTACCGCGAACTGGAGTCCGGGGCGACCGGGCTGATCCCCGAGGACAGCATCGATCCGGTCGCCGATCCGGCGTTGATCGACGAGATGGAGTTCAGCACCGAACAGCAGCGCGAAGCGTTCGACACAACGGTGATCATCAAGCTGAACGGCGGCCTCGGCACGTCGATGGGGATGGAGAAGGCGAAGTCGCTGCTGCCCGTCCGCGACGGCAAGAGCTTTCTGGACCTGATCGTCGAGCAGGTGCGGGCGGCCCGGGCCGAGCACGGGGTGAGCCTGCCGCTGATCTTCATGGACAGCTTCCGGACCCGGGAGGACACCCTGGCTGCGCTCTCCGGCTACGACGACCTGGCCGTGCCGGGGCTGGAGCCTGATTTCCTGCAGAACCAGGAGCCGAAGCTGTTGGTCTCGGATCTGACGCCGGTCGACTGGCCGGCCGATCCGAGCCTGGAGTGGTGCCCGCCCGGGCACGGTGACCTCTACACCGCACTGGCCGCCTCGGGGGTGCTGCGCCGGATGCTCGACCAGGGCTATCGCTACGCCTCGGTGTCGAACTCCGACAACCTCGGGGCAGCCCCGAACGCGAAGATCGCGGCCTGGTTCGCCGACAGCGGGGCGCCCTACGCGGCGGAGTTGTGCCGGCGGACCCCGGCCGACGTCAAGGGCGGTCACCTGGCCATCCGGAAGTCCGACGGCCAGCTGATCCAGCGGGAGACGGCCCAGACCTCCGATGAGGACATGCAGTACTTCACCGACGAGAGCCGCCACCCCTACTTCCACACCAACAACCTGTGGTTCGACCTCGAGGCGCTGGCCGCCAAGCTCGAGGAGACCCACGCGGTGCTGGGGCTGCCGCTCATCCGGAACAAGAAGACTGTCGACCCGTCGGATGCGTCCTCACCGCCGGTCTATCAGCTGGAGAGCGCGATGGGTGCTGCGGTCGCCGTGTTCCCGGGAGCGTTGGCGCTCGGGGTCGGGCGAGAGCGGTTCCTGCCGGTGAAGACCACCAACGACCTACTGCTGCTTCGTTCCGACGTCTACGACGTGGGGGCGGACGGGACGTTGACCCGACAGGCCGACCCGGCCCCGCTGGTCGACCTCGACTCGTCGTTCTTCAAGACCATCGGTGCCTTCGAGGAGCGGTTCGCCGACGGCGTCCCCTCCCTGCGGAAGGCCAGTTCGTTCACGGTTCGTGGCGACTGGACCTTCGGATCCGGTGTGGTGGTCGAGGGGGCGGGTGAACTGACCGATCAGGGCCCGGACCAGGTGGTGACCGCCGGAGCCGTGATCAGCGGCTGACCGTCGGGCCGGCCGAGCCGCCCCGCCGCGGGTTCGCCTGAGACGACGATCTCGGCCGGGCCGGCGTCGGGCCGGTGTCACCTCAGACGGAAGTGACGACCTCTTCGTAGTCGAGGCGCAGCCCGCGGGGACGGTAGGCGTCGGCCCCGGGCTTGCCGATGTTGACCACCAGCAGCGGCTGATGCCGCCCGTCGGGGAAGAACTCCCGGGCCACACCCTCGGCGTCGAAGCCGCCCATCGGGCCGGCGGCCAGGCCGGCAGCGCGGACACCGAGCAGGAAGTAGCCGGCCTGCAGCATCGCGTTCGTCCGGGCCGAGTCCGCCCGCGCCTCGTCGTCGGCGGCGAACCTGTCACGGGCCGCTGCGGCGAACGGGGCGGTCCGGCCGAGCTCGTCGTGGAAGTCGGTGTCGGCGGCGAGGATCGCGATCAGCGGAGCCTGCTCGGTCTTGGCCCGGTTGCCCTCGCTCAGCTGACCCACCAGACGCGCTCGAGCCTCGGTGGAGCGGACCAGCACGATCCGCAACGGCTGGGCGTTGAGCGCGGTCGGCGCCCACTTGGTCAGGTCGTAGACCGCGCGGATCTGCTCGTCGCTGACCGATTCGTCGGTGAAGGTGTTGGCCGTCCGGGCCTGCAGGAACAACAGGTCCTGTGCCTCCGGGCTCAACGTCAACCGGTCCTGCTCGAACTGGTCGAGTTCGGTCAGCTCTTTGTCGGTGATGGTCACGTCAGCTACATCGCCTGCGGCCGGACGTTCATTCCGGGCCCGCTGGTGACGTCACTCACACGCCGGGCCCGACCCTTCCGCGCGCCCCACGACGGCCCTCAGCGCCGGCCCTGGATGCCGGCCCTGAATGCCGGCCCTGAATGCCGGCCCTGAATGCCGGCCCTGAATGCCGGCCCTCGGTGGGGCCCTAAGGTGTGGCCGTGACGGACGGAGGCGAGACAACAGCGCAGCCGGGGAGCGTCGGACTGCCCTGGCATCGTGCCCTGACCTGGGCCATCTGCGGGGAGGACCGGACCGACCTCGGGCTCCAGGATCGACCGGACCTCGACCGGCTCACCCGGGAACTGTCCGAGCAGGCGGGCCTCCGGTCGCTGGTGCGCGCCAGGCAAGCCCGGAAGCAGCCGTGGCCGTTTCCGGTGCCGACAGACCTGATGGCCGGGCTCGGGCCGGCGCAGTTCGCCGCGGCCGTGACCGGACTGCGAGACCGGCTCGATCTGGAGCGGCCCGAAGCCGGAGCCGCACCGCCGGTGCTGAGTTCACGCGCCCTGGACGCGGACGAACGTCGCCTGCTGCAGGACGTTCCGCCGCATCACGGGGCGGTGTGATTGGGAAGAGTCGTGATCAGAAACGCCGTGATGAGGAAACGTCGTGATCGAGAAATGTCGTCGTGGTTCAGAAGTGTCGTGATTCAGAACCGGCTGATCTGATCAGAACCGTCCGACCTCAGCGGTGACCCGACGCCGGGCGGGGAGGTCTGGTCAGGCGACGGGGTGATCGGGCGGGGTCTGACCGGCCTGCCGGGCCAGGATGTCGCGGATGTCGGTCAGCAGATCCTCGCTGGTGACCGCCGGGGCGGCCTCCTCGGCCTGCTGGTTCCGGGCCCGCACCCGGTTGTAGGGGGTGATGACCAGGAAGTACATCACGGCCGCCACCAGGATGAAGGACAGCACGGCCTGGATGAAGTTGCCGACCGAGAAGCCACCGATCTGCACGGTGGTGAAGTCCGGGACGTGCCCGAAGCGGCCGATCAGCTCGGTGAGCAGCTTGGTAAAGGCGGTGACGACGGCAGTGAACGCCGTGCCGATGATGACCGCGGTGGCCAGTTCGATCAGGTTGCCGCGCATCAGGAAAGATTTGAAGCCGGAGAGGGTGCTGCCCGCCCCCTTGGCCAAGCCGCCACCGGCGTGGCGCAACTGCGAAGCTCGATCGCTCATGAGTTCATCCTTCATCGTCGGGTGAGAAGTGTTGAGGCCACGCGTCGGTGCGTTCGCATCGTTGTTCTTCGGTCGAAAAGGGCCGCCCGGTCCGAGCGGCCACGAAACTAGCAGTGCCAAAACCCCGCGGGCAAGCATGTCAGTGCAGGATGACCCCGATCTTGTCTTCCGAGGCCTGGGTCAAGGCGGTCGCCTCGGCCTCGGTGACCGCGAGCAGGACGAGTTGAGCGTCCCCGCCGTCGCCACTGGTCACTCCGAGCGTCGAGGACTGCTCCGACCGGGGCAACGTCACCACCCGGACATCCCGGGCCAGGATCGAGGACTTCCCGCTCTGGCCGTCGCTGACCACGATGTCGATCCGGTCACCGACCCGCAGCAGGCTCAGCACCGAGGCGTCACTGATCCGGACCGGCGCGATCACCTGACCGGGATCGGTCAGGCCACGGTCGGCGAGCACGCTGAGTCCGGTCAGGATCGAGCCGGCCGGCAGGGGCGCGACCAGGGTGCGGCCGATCACGGCCGCCGGATCGCTGACCGTCTGCTGCGGCACGGCCGAACTCGGCAGTTGTCTGGTCTCGACGTCGCCTGCGCCCAGCTGGACCCCGCCGACCAGGTCGGCCGCCGTCACCACGACGGCGGTGGTCGGCGGATCGGGCGGAGTGACCGCGCTGATGCCGCTGAGGACGGCCGCCAGAGCGGCCACCACGGCGAGCTTGCGCCGGTGCCACGAGATCGTCCGGCCGACGTCGGAGAAGAAGGAGTTACGCCTCATGCCCCTACGTTAAGAACGCCGGCCCCGGGCGTTCCGGGTTATCCACAGGGCGTGGGCCGGGTCAGGACTTGGCTGCGGCCTTGCCGGTGCTGTTGCCGCTGTTGCCGCTGTTGCTGCTCGACGATCCGCCCGAGGTGCCGGCGGAGGAAGAGCCGGCGGAGTCCGAACCCTTGCTCGAGGTGCCCGTGTTCGAGTCGGACTTCGAGGACGACTCCGAGCCGGAGGATCCCGCGCTGTCCGACGAGGACTTCTCCGAGGACGAGCCGGAGCCGCTGTTGGCGTGGGTGTCCGGACCACGGCTGTCGGTGCGGTAGAAACCGGTGCCCTTGAAGACCACGCCGACGGCGTTGAACACCTTGCGGAGCGCTCCCTGGCAGTTCGGGCAGACGGTCAGGGACGGATCGCTGAACTTCTGCACGACCTCGAGGTCATGACCGCACTCGGTGCAGCGGTACTGATAGGTAGGCATCGAACTCTCTCGTGAACGGCTCTCGTGGACGATTCGTGGACGACCGGCGTCGGCAGGCCGACCGGGCCACCGGGCCGCCGGGGGTCGACCAGCGCACCAGCATACCGATTCGCCCAGCAGGTCCGCCGGGCCCGACTCGCCTGCTCCGACGATCCCGTGGGGTCGGTGGGGCCCTACCCTGAGGCGGTGCGCCGTCTTCCTCGTTGGTCGCTGTTCACGGTGTTCGTCCTGGTGCTGATCCTGGGCGCGGCGTCCAGCCTGTTGATCACCACCGTCCGACGCCCGTTCCCCACCGTCTCCGGTCAGCTCCGGATCGCCGGTCTCGGCGCACCGGTGGCGGTGCTGCGGGACGCCAACGGCATCCCCAACCTCTACGCCGACGACGCCGAGGACCTGTTCGAGGCGCAGGGCTACGTCGCCGCGCAGGACCGGTTCTACGAGATGGACATCCGCAGGCACATCACCGCGGGCCGGCTGTCGGAACTGTTCGGCGCCTCCCAGGTCGAGACCGACGCCGCCATCCGCACGATGGGCTGGCGCCGCGCCGCCGCGGCCGAACTGCCCCTGTTGTCGTCTTCGACCCGGCGCTACCTGGACGCCTACAGCGCCGGGGTGAACGCCTACCTGGACAACAACTCCCTGACCGAGCTGTCGCTGGAGTACTCGGTGCTGAAGCTGACCGGTCTGGACTACACCCCGGAACCGTGGACGGCGGTCGACTCGCTGGCCTGGCTGAAGGCGATGTCGTGGGATCTGGACGGCAACCTCGACCAGGAGACGTCCAACGCCCTGGTCACCGCGGCGATGGGCGCGGCCCGGGCCGCCGACCTCTACCCGGCCTACCAACTGGAGAACTACCGGCCGATCGTCGCCGGCGGCGCTGTGGTCGACGGTGCCTTCCGCGCCACCGGTGGAGGTCAGTCCCGGCCCGCTCCCGCCGGTACCGGGACCGGCACCGGCACCGGCCGAATCGCGACCACCGGTCCGACCGGTCCCAGCCGGAATGAACTGCGCGCCGCCGCACCGGCACTGGAGGCGGTGGCGAAGACGCGTTCGGCGATCCCCTCCCTGCTCGGCCGGGGCGGGGCGGACGCCGGCATCGGGTCGAACTCGTGGGCCGTCTCCGGCGCTCACACCACCACCGGGAAACCCCTGCTGGAGAACGACCCGCACCTGGCGATCTCGATCCCGGGGATCTTCACCCAGGTCGGTCTGCACTGCCGGCGGCTCAGTTCGGCCTGCCCGTTCGACGTCAGCGGGTTCGCCTTCTCCGGCATGCCCGGGGTGATCATCGGCCACAACCGGTCGATCAGCTGGGGTTTCACCGACTCCTACCCCGATGTCCAGGATCTCTTCCTCGAACAACTCCGTGGCGACTCGGCCCGGGTCGGCGAGCGCTATCAGGCCCTGACCGTACGGACCGAGCAGATCGCGGTCCGCGGTGAGGACCGGCCGCGGACGATCACCGTCCGGACCTCTCGGCACGGGCCGCTCCTCTCCGACGTCGATCCGCAGCTGCAATCGGTCGGCCGGGCCTCGGCCGGCCGGGCCCAGAACGGCTACGGGGTGGCGTTGCGGTGGGAGGCGCTGATCCCCGGCCGCAGCATGGACGCGCTCTTCGGCATCGACGCGGCGCAGAACTTCACCGACTTCCGCAGCGCCGCCGCACTGCTGTCCGGGCCGAGCCAGAACATCGTCTACGCCGATGTGGCCGGCAACATCGGCTATCAGCTGCCCGGCCACTTTCCCCTGCGTGGCAAGGGGAACGGTGACCTGCCCGCCCCCGGCTGGGACACCGCCTACGACTGGCGGGGGACGATCCCGTTCGCCGAACTGCCCTACGTGCTCAACCCGGCCGGCGGCTACATCGTGACCGCGAACCAGACGGTCATCGGCTCGTCGTATCCCTACAAACTCGGCGCCGACTACTCCTACGGCTGGCGCAGCCAGGAGCTGAACGACGCGATCGCCTCCGGTCTGCCGCTCAGCCCGGAGAAGGCGCAGACCCTGCTCTACGACGACACCATGCGCTACGCCGGCTCGATCGTCCCCGCCCTGTTGAAGGCCCGGGTCGACGACGCCTGGGTCAGGCAAGGCCAACGGACGCTGGTCGGCTGGAACTATCACGCCGACGCCGATTCCGCGGCAGCCGCCTACTTCAGCATCGTCTTCCACGACCTGCTGCAGCTCACCGTGGACGATCAACTGCCGGCGAGCGAGCAGGCGACCGGCGGCGACCGCTGGTACGCGGTGATCGCCGCCCTGTTGAGAGAGCCGACCAACCCGTGGTGGGACGACGTCCGTACCGGGCAGGTCGAGACCCGCGACGACATCCTCGTCGAGGCGATGACCCAGGCGCGCAAGGACGCCACCGTGCTGATGTCGCGTGACGTCACCGGCTGGCGGTGGGGGAGGCTGCACCGGGTGCAGCTGAAGAACCAGACCCTCGGGGTGAGCGGGAACGCGCCGGTGGAACGACTGTTCAACCGCGGCGACTTCGAGCTGAGCGGGGCCCCCGCGGTGGTCAACGCCCTCGGCTACGACGAGACGCAGGGGTACGCGCCGACCGTCGGCCCGACGATGCGGATGGTGGTCGACCTCTCCGATCTGGACGCCTCGCGCTGGATCAACCAGACCGGTGAATCCGGGCACGCCTACAACTCGAACTACGACGACCAGTTGCAGCTCTGGGCCACCGATCAACTGCTGCCGTTCCGGTTCAGCCGCAGCGCTGTCGACGCCGCGGCGACGCGCCGGCTGACCCTGGTCCCGACCGGCTGAGCCTGGCCCCGACCGGCAGAGCCTGGCCCCGACCGGCAGAGCCTGCGTCCGAGGCTCGGCCCACCTCGGCCCCGACCGGTCAGTGGTCAGCGCAGGCCGACCGTGCCCGCCTTGAGGTCGGCCACCAGTTCTTTGTTGCCCGCGTAGAGGCCGTCGACGATCAGCCGGACGACCTCGTCGATGTCTCCTCCGGCCGGCATCGAGGGCGGCTCCCCGGCCAGGGCACGCTCGGCCAGCCCGGTCTCCAGATGCGGCGGCCGGGCGTCCAGCACGCTGATCTTGTCCCGCCGGAGCTCACGGCGCAGCACCTCCAGCCAGGTCGAGAGCGCGGCCTTGCTGGCCGAATAGGCCGCCATCCGGGCGGTCGGCACGTCGACCAGCACGGCACTCAGCACCGCGATCGCCGCACCGGCCTCCATCCGCCGGGCCGCCGCCCGGACCGCCGCCATCGGGCCGAGGGTGTTGACCACGAACAGCTCTTCGACCACCGCGTCGGCATCGGCCAGCGCCGGGCCGAACGCCGCCACCCCGGTGGCCACCACCAGGCCGTCCAGACCGCCGAGCGCATCGGCGGCCGCGTCCACCGCCCGGGTCAGGCCGTCCACGTCCACCAGGTCCGCGCTCGCCCGGAACGGCGCACCCAGCTCGCCGGCCACGGCGCTCAGCCGTTCGTCGTTACGTCCGATCAGGGCCAGTCGCGCCCCGCGTCCGGCCAGCTCGGCGCTGATCTTGTGCCCCAGCGCGCCGGTCGCGCCGATCACCAGGACCCGTGGTTCGTCGTTTCGCATCCGGCCATCATCTCCTCGCCCGCAGTTCGCCCCCACCCGGCCTGCGGATGCAGCCACGGGGTGAGACTGGGGGCTATGAGTGCAACCAACGATTTCGTCGCCGAGGCCTTCCAGCGGGTGGCCGAGCTGGTCGGTTCGGTCACCGACGGGTTGAGCCTCGACGCCGCGACCTACCGGCCCGACCCGGAGTCCAACACCATCGCCTGGCTGCTCTGGCATCTCGCTCGCGTCCAGGACGACCACATCAGCGGCGTCGCCGGCACCGAGCAGATCTGGCCGAAGTGGCGCCAGCAGTTCGCTCTGCCGTTCGAGGACGACGCCACCGGCTACGGCCAGAGCAGCGCAGAGGTCGCCCAGGTCCGGGTCGAGCCGGAGTTGCTGGCCGAGTACTACTCGGAGGTGGCGGCCGCGACCGCGGAGTACGTCGAGAACCTCACCGAGGACGACTACGCCCGGGTCGTCGACGAGAACTGGGATCCGCCGGTGACCCTGTCGTCCCGGCTGGTCAGCGTGATCGGCGACATCACTCAGCACGTCGGCCAGGCCGCGTACCTGAAGGGCCTCACCGAACGCGCCGACGCCGGCTGATCGGCCGGACAGGGCAGCAGGGCACCGCCGGCCGAGCGGCTCAGCCTTGAGGGGGCGGCTGGCCCCACGGCCCCTCCGGAGGCAGCTGGCTCCATGACTGATCTGTCGGTTGACTCCATGGGGCGACAGGGTTCCCGTTCCCGGGTGACCAGCTGGGGTTCCAGGCAGGAAAGGTGTTCAGCCCGACCGGCGGGGTCTGACCGGCCTCGGGCGGGTCGAAGCGTTTGCCGGATTCCGCGCTCGGCATGATGCACAGGATCAGCACCACGAACGATCCGACGTAGGGGATCGCGTTGAGCCAGTAGAGCGCACCACTCATGCCGGTGTCGTGCAGCCGGCGCACGCTGATGGCGATGCTCGGGACGATGCTGCCGAAGAGCCAGATGACGATCAGTCCGACGGGAACGAACAACACCGGGTTGCTGGAGCTGCCGTCGGAATCGGCGGTGAGGGTGCCGAGCAGCCCGGTCGTCGCACCGAGGACGAGGTAGATGGACAGCTGTCCCAGCGCCCACCACCAGAACTCGCTCCGGCTGGCCCTTCCTGAGAAGACCGCATACTTCTGGTAGCCGCGTCGGACCGCCGGCAGGAAGCCGATGCCGTACCAGGGCCACTGACGCGGTGGCTCGGCCGGCTCCGCCGGCTCGACTCGCGCCGCGTACTGCTGGTAGGGGTTCTGTTCCTGTGGATTCCATGCTGATGTCACCGGTCCAGTCTCGCCGCAGATCGGCACCCCGGCCAGCGTCGCGGCGAAAGCTGTGGACAACTCGACCTGTACATCACAGGGAACGGGTTCGCGGGCCCAGGGCCGGCTCGCTAAGCTGACCAGACAGGCAGTGATCCGGCCATCACCGGTGAGCCTCCGGAAGAACGGGCGATCGTCGGTCGACGAGAACCTCAGTAGAACCGGACGGGTGGGCCCGTGACAGCCGATTCGAGCGGTCGAGGCGCCGGAGCAGATCCGGTCTCGGCAAGCGGGGTGGTACCGCGGTGGCACCGGCGAAGGCCGGACCGTCGTCCTCGTGCGAGCTTCGAGCACGAGAGAGACGAGTGATGAGCTACCCCAAGGCCAGTAGTGGACGTCCTGACAACGCCGGACCCGGCGCCGGCACCGACAGCGCGTTCGGTGTCCCGTCCGCCCCGAACTTCCCCGAGATCGAGGAGCGGGTGCTGGCCCACTGGCGATCAGACGACACGTTCCGCGCCTCGGTGGCCAAGAACCCGGCCGGCGAGCAGGGCAGCAACGAGTTCGTCTTCTACGACGGACCGCCGTTCGCCAACGGGCTGCCGCACTACGGCCATCTGCTCACCGGTTACGTCAAGGACATCGTCCCGCGCTATCAGACGATGCGCGGCAAGCACGTCGAGCGCCGCTTCGGCTGGGACTGTCACGGGCTGCCGGCCGAGCTGGAGGCGATGAGCCAACTGGGGCTGAAGACCAAGGACGACATCCTCGGCCTGGGGATCGAGAAGTTCAACGAGGCCTGCCGCGCCTCGGTGCTGAAGTACACCGACCAGTGGCAGGACTACGTCACCCGGCAGGCGCGCTGGGTCGACTTCGACCACGACTACAAGACCCTGGATCCGAGCTTCATGGAATCGGTGCTGTGGGCCTTCAAATCCCTCTACGACAAGGGATTGGTCTACCAGGGCTGGCGGGTGCTGCCCTACTGCTGGAACGACGAGACGCCGTTGTCCAGCCACGAACTGCGGATGGACGAGGACGTCTACCAGATCCGCAACGACCCGGCGGTCACCGTCGGGCTGCGGCTGGAGACCGGTGAGCTGGCGCTGATCTGGACGACCACGCCGTGGACACTGCCCGCCAACCTGGCCATCGTGGTCGGCGAGGACATCGACTATGTCGTGGTGCAGGGCAGTGGCGACCTCGCCGACGAGCGGTTCGTGATCGCCGAGGCCCGGCTCGGCGCCTACGCCCGAGAGCTCGGCGAGGACGCCGCCGACCGGATCGTCCAACGGTGTAAGGGATCCGAGCTGCTCGGACGGCACTACACGCCGCCGTTCTCCTATTACCTGGGGCACGAGAACGCGTTCCGGATCGTCCCGGGCGACTTCGTCACCACCGAGGACGGAACCGGTCTGGTGCACACCGCCGGCGCCTTCGGTGAGGAGGACAAGCAGGTCACCGACCGGGAGGGGATCGAGGCCGTGATGCCGGTCGGCCCCGACGGCCGGTTCACCGCACCGGTGAGCGAATACGAAGGGATGCTCGTCTTCGACGCCAACCCGCACGTGATCGACGATCTCAAGGCGGTCACCCGGGGTTCCAGCGCAGGGTCGGTCACCGCGGGCACCGTGCTGCTGCGCCAGGAGAGCTACGCCCACTCCTATCCGCACTGCTGGCGGTGCCGGAACCCCCTGATCTACAAGGGGGTCTCCAGCTGGTTCGTCGAGGTGACGAAGTTCAAGGACCGGATGGGCGAGCTGAACCAGGACATCAACTGGGTGCCCGACCACGTCAAGGACGGCCAGTTCGGCAAGTGGCTGGCCAACGCGCGCGACTGGTCGATCAGCCGGAACCGCTTCTGGGGCAGCCCGATCCCGATCTGGCAGTCCGACGACCCGGCCTACCCGCGGACCGACGTCTACGGCTCGATCGCCGAGTTGGAGGCCGATTTCGGGGTCGAGGTGACCGATCTGCACCGGCCGTTCATCGACGAGCTGACCCGGCCGAATCCCGACGATCCGACCGGCCGCTCGACCATGCGCCGGGTCGAGGACGTCCTCGACGTCTGGTTCGACTCCGGCTCGATGCCCTACGCCCAGGTGCACTACCCGTTCGAGAACACCGACTGGTTCGAGCACCACTACCCGGGCGACTTCATCGTGGAGTACATCGGCCAGACCCGCGGCTGGTTCTACACCATGCACATCCTGGCCACGGCGCTGTTCGACCGGCCGGCGTTCGACAACTGCCTCAGTCACGGCATCGTGTTGGGCAGCGACGGGCTGAAGATGAGCAAGTCGCTGCGCAACTACCCCGACGTCCGCGAGGTGTTCGACCGCGACGGCGCGGACGCGATGCGCTGGTTCCTGATGAGCAGCCCGATCCTGCGCGGCGGCAACCTGATCGTCACCGAGCAGGGCATCCGTGACGGCGTCCGCCAGGTGGTGCTGCCGCTGTGGAACACCTGGTACTTCTTCGCCCTCTACGCCGGCGTGGCCCGCGGCGGGCAGGGCTACGAGGCCGGCCGGGTGAGCGATCCCGAGGACGTCCTCGACCGCTACATCCTGGCCAAGCTGGCTGAGCTGGTCGGTGCGGTACAGACCGCGCTGGACGAGTTCGAGATCGCCGCGGCCTGCGACGAGGTGCGCTCCTTCGTCGACGTGTTGAGCAACTGGTACGTCCGTCGCTCCCGGGATCGCTTCTGGGACGGGGAGAGCTCGGCCTCGACCGGTGCCTTCGACACGCTGTGGACGGTGTTGGAGACCTTGTGCCGGGTGGCCGCCCCGCTGTTGCCGCTGATCACCGAGGAGATCTGGCGCGGGCTGACCGGTGAGCGGTCGGTGCACCTGACCGACTGGCCGAGCACCAGCGACCTGCCCGAGGATCCAGGATTGGTCGCCGCGATGGACCGGGTCCGGGCGATCTGCACCGCCGGCTCGTCGCTGCGTAAGGGCCGCGGGCTGCGGGTCCGGTTGCCGCTGGCCACGATGACCGTGGTGACCGACGACGCCGCCGCGCTGCGGCCGTTCACCGGGCTGATCGCCGACGAGCTGAACGTCCGCGCCGTGGAGTTGGTCGAGTTGTCCGAGGCAGGGCAGGGGATGGGGGTCAGCCAGACCCTCGTCGTCAACGCCCGGCAGGCCGGTCCGCGGTTGGGCAAAGAGGTGCAGAACGTCATCCGCGCCAGCAAGAGCGGCGACTGGTCCGTCGACGCCGACGGCGTGGTCACCGCGGGCGGCGTCGCCCTGGTCGAGGGCGAGTTCAGCCTGCAGACGGTGGTCTCCGGCGGCGACGACGATCAGCGGGCGGTCGGCATGCTGACCGGCGGCGGCTTCGTCGTGCTGGACACGGCGGTGACGCCCGAGCTGGCCGCCGAGGGGGTGGCCCGCGACGTGGTCCGGGCGGTCCAGCAGGCCCGCCGCGACGCCGGGCTCGAGATCAGCGACCGGATCGCGCTGCGGATCGGCGCCGACGAGACGGTCCGCTCGGCGGTCGAACAGCACGCCGAGCTGGTCCGGGGCGAGACGCTGGCCGTCAGCCTCGACGTCTCCGACGACCGGTCGGGGGCGCAGGCCGATCTGGCCGACGAGATGACGGTCTGGGTGTGGCTGGACCGGGTCTGAGCGGCCCGAAGCCCGAGCTGTCAGTGCCCGAACGGTGGGCCCGGAGTGGTCAGCAGTCCAGCCAGCGGGTCGGGGTGGCGATCGCGGTCACCGGCCGGTCCCAGGACTGCGCCGGCACGGTCGAGAGCACCTCGTCGTCGTTGAGCAGGATCAGCCGCGGTGCCTCCGCCCGGACGTGGGCCAGGGCGCGGTCGTACCAGCCGCCGCCCCGGCCCAGCCGGTCGCCGCGTTCGGTCGCCGCCAGCCCGGGGACGACGATCAGGTCGGCCGCGGCCACCGCGTCCGCCCCCAGCCGCGGCCCGGTCGGTTCGATCAGTCCCCAGCGTCCGGTGACCAGCTGGTCCGAACCGGCGAACAACGTCCAGTCCGGCGTCGACGCGCTCACCGGGCCGGTCTCGGCCAGCCGCGGCAGCAGCACCCGGACGCCGCGGGCGGCCAGCCAGGCGATCAGCTCCAGGGTGCCGGGTTCGGGTGCGACCGAGAGGTAGCAGGCCACGGTGGCCCCGTCGGCTGCGGGCGAACTCTCCAGCCGGGCGCTGACCAACCGGAAGCGGTGGTGGTCGTCGGCCTCGCGCCGATCAGCCGGGCGAGCGTCCCGTCGTCGCAGGACCGCAGCACGCAGCACCTCCTTCGCCCCGCGCAAGGCCGTGTCGTCGGCCCCCTCCGACTGAGGTTGCGCCATCAGCCGAAGTCCAGCACCCGGTTGTCGATCAGTCTGGTCCGACCGATCCGGACCGCCAGCGCGAGTAGGGCCTGGCCCCGGTGATCGGGCGGGACGGACAGGAAGGTCCGCGGATCGACCAGTTCGACGTAGTCGCGACGGACCGTCGGACCGGTCGCCTCGGCCTGCTCGACCACCGCCCGCGCCGCGGTCAGCGCGTCACCGGCGGAACCCGCCTCGGCCGCTGCGCTCAGGGTCCGGGAGAGACACAGCGCCCGTTCTCGCTCGAGCGGGTCGAGATAGACGTTGCGGCTGGACAGCGCTAGCCCGTCCGGCTCCCGGACGATGGGTGCCCCGACGATCTCCGTGGCCAGGTCGAGATCGGTGGCCATCGCGCGGATGCAGGCCAGCTGCTGGGCGTCCTTCTGCCCGAAGACCGCCAGGTCGGGCCGGGTCAGGTTGATCAGCTTGGCCACGATGGTCAGCACCCCGTCGAAGTGGCCGGGCCGGCTGGCCCCCTCCAGTACGGTGCCGAGCCGGCCGGCCGCGATGCCCACCTGCGGGTCGGGTCCGATCAGGTCGGCGGCGACGGGGGCGAAGACGAGGTCGACCCCGGCCTGCTCGCAGGTCTCCAGATCGTCCTCGATCGGGCGCGGGTAGGCCTCGAAGTCCTCGCCGGCCCCGAACTGCAACGGGTTGACGAAGATGCTGACCGCCACGGCGTCGGCGTCGGCCCGGGCCAGGTCGATCAGCGAGCGGTGGCCGGCGTGCAGGGCGCCCATGGTCGGGACGAGCCCGACCCGGCCGAACAGGTTGGGCCGCAGATCGGCCAGCTCGGCCACCGAACGCGCGACCTTCACCGAGAACCCCCCGTCGAGGCCGGAGTGCCGCCCGTCGCATCACCGGTCGCATCACCGCTCACATCACCGGGCGGGTCACCCGGCAGGTCGAAGGTGTGCTCGGCCGCCGGGAACGTCCCGGTCGCGACCTCCTCGACGTAGGTCCGCGCCGCCTGCTCCAGGATCCCGCCCAGATCGGCGTACCGCTTGACGAACCGGGCCGTCCGGCCGCGGTTCAGGCCGGCCATGTCCTGCCAGACCAGCACCTGGGCGTCGCAGCCGGCGCCGGCGCCGATCCCCACCGTCGGGATCGACAGCTCGGCGGTGAGCTCGGCGGCCACCGGGCCGGGCACCATCTCCAGCACCACCGCGAAGGCGCCGGCCGCCGCCACCGCCCGGGCGTCGGCCCGCAGCCGGTCGGCCGCCTCGCCCCGACCCTGCACCCGGTATCCGCCGAGACCGTGTTCGGACTGCGGGGTGAAGCCGACGTGGCCCATCACCGGGATGCCGGCCGCGCTGAGTGCGGCGATCTGCTCGGCCACCCGGACGCCGCCCTCCAGCTTCACCGCCGAGCAGCCCGTCTCCTTCATGAACCGGACGGCGGTGGCCAGCGCCTGCGCCGGGCCCTGCTCGTAGGAGCCGAACGGCAGGTCGGCGACGACCAGGGCCCGTCCGGTGGCCCGGACCACGGCCCGGGCCAACGGGATCAACTCATCGACGGTGACCGGCAGGGTGGTGTCGTAGCCGTAGACGTTGTTGGCCGCCGAGTCACCGACCAGCAGGACCGAGACGCCGGCCTGCTCGAAGATGGCGGCGCTGTACTGGTCGTAGCTGGTGAGCATCGCCCACCGCCGTCCCTCGGCCTTGGCCCGGAGCAGGTCGGTGATCCGGACCCGTCTGACTGGCGTCGTCACGGCCGGTGAGTCTACGTGGCGGGCGCCGGGCCACCGGGATCAGATCACGGGCCCGGTTCGGGCGGCACGTCGTTCCCGGCACGTTCGTCCCGCCCGGCCCACTCCAGCAGCGGCGCGATCGAGAAGACCGCTTCGTCGATGCCGGCGTGCAGGTCACCCAGGCGGGCGAACCGCTCCGGCACGGTGGCGATGGTGAAGTCGCGCGGCTGCAGCGAGTCGATCTCCTCGAAGGTCACCGGCGTCGAGACCGTGCCCTCGGCGTTGCCGCGGACCGAGTAGGCCGCGGCGATCGTGTGGTCACGGGTGTTCTGGTTGTAGTCGATGAACACCTTGGCCGGGTCGCGGTCCTTGCGCCACCAGGTGGTGGTGGCGTCGCCCGGGATGCGTCGTTCGACCTCGCGGGCGAAGGCCAGCGCGGCCCGGCGCAGATCGGTGAAGCTGTGCTCCGGTTCGACCCGGACGTAGATGTGCAGCCCGGAGCCGCCGGACGTCTTCGGCCAGCCGGTCGCGCCGATCTCGGTCAGCACCTCCTGGGTTACCGCGGCCACCCTGCGGACGGTGTCGAAATCGCAGGCCTCACCGGGATCCAGGTCGATCCGCCACTCGTCCGGCTTCTCCACGTCGGCCTGGCGGGAGTTCCAGGGGTGGAACTCGACCGTCGACATCTGCACCGCCCAGACCACCATCGCGATGTCGCGCACGCACAGCTCGTCGGCCGTTCGGTCGTACCGCGGGAAGTGCACCCGGACGGTGTCGACCCACGGCGGGGCGCCGTTCGGCAGCCGCTTCTGGTGCACCTTCTCACCGCCGATCCCGGTGGGGTAGCGGTGCAGCATGCACGGACGCTCGTACAGTGCCCGGACGATGCCGTCGGCGACGTCGAGGTAGTAGTGAGCCAGATCGAGCTTGGTCTCACCGCGGGCCGGGAAATAGACCCGGTCCGGGTTGGAGATCCGGACGACGTGTTCGCCGATCTCGAGTTCCGCCGCCTGCGCCATGGCGCTCAACCTACCGAGCTTCACCGCGCCGGGCATTAGTCTGAACCTCATGGGTTTGTTCGGCCGCAAGCGCACGTCCCCCGGCCCGCTGGTGGAACCGGAGGCGCCGTTCGCGCTGCCCGAGCCGCCGGCGCCGAGCGTGGACGGACTGCGCTCGATGGCCGACCACCGTGACTACCTGCTGAGCTGCATCGAACCGCTGCCGCCGTTCGGCCAACAACTGTTGGACGCGGTCGATCTGAGCCTGTGCGAGGACATCGTCTCGGCGGTCGCCCTGCCCGGCTTCGACAACTCCGCGATGGACGGTTACGCCGTCCAGGCCCATGACGTCGAGCACGCCTCGGAGGCCGAGCCGGTCTCGTTGCCGGTGGTCGGTGAGATCGCGGCCGGCCAGGTGGCCCCGCACCGGCTGTCGCCCCGGTCGGCGATGAAGATCATGACCGGTGCGCCGATCCCACCCGGGGCGGACGCGATCGTCCCCTACGAGGCGACCGACCGCGGTGAGACCGAGGTCCGGATCGACGAGCCCTCCCAACTGGGGCAACACATCCGGCGTCGGGGCGAGGACATCGCCGTCGGCGATCTGGTGCTGCGGGCCGGGGAACGGCTGGCGCCGCGTTCGATCGGTCTGTTGGCGGCCATCGGCATCGACAAGGCGATGGTCCGGCCGCGGCCGCGGGTGGTGGTGATCTCGACCGGCAGCGAGTTGGTCGAGCCCGGGGGCAAGCTCAACGGTGACCGGCAGATCTACGACTCCAACTCCTACCTGCTGGCGGCAGCGGCCAAGTCGGCCGGGGCGCAGGTGTTCCGGGTCCGGGTCAGCGACGATCCGGCCGAGGTGAAGCAGACCATCTCCGACCAGCTGGTCCGGGCCGACCTGATCCTGACCAGCGGCGGGATCAGCGAAGGCGACTACGACGTGATCAAGCAGGTGATCCCCGAGTTGGGCGTCACCGATTTCGCCCGGGTGGCGATGCAGCCGGGAAAGCCGCAGGGCTTCGGGCTGATCGGGGACGACAAGATCCCGATGATCATGCTGCCGGGCAACCCGGTCAGCAGTTTCGTCTCCTTCGAGGCCTTCGTCCGGCCGGTGCTGCGCAAGCTGATGGGGGCCGCGCCGCACGTCCGGCCGACCGTTCGCTGCGCGGCCGAGCACGTGATCACCTCGCTGCCGAACCGGTTGCAGCTGGCCCGCGGCTTCGTCAGCACCGACCACTCCGGCGCCCGGACGGTCTCGCTGACCGGCGGTCACGGTTCGCACCTGCTCGGCGGGCTGGCCCGGGCCAACGCCTTGGTGCTGCTGGGCGAGGAGGTCGACTTCGTGGCCCAGGGCGACGAGGTGGACGTCTGGCTGCTCGGCGAGGCGAGCTGATCGGGGCCCTGGGATGAACGATCGGTTGCCGCACCTGACCGAATCCGGAACGGCCCGGATGGTGGACGTGAGCGACAAGCCGGTGACCGCCCGGACGGCCACCGCCTCGGCTCTGGTGCTGCTCAGCCCTGAGGCCGTGGAGGCGTTGCGGGGCGGCAACGTGCCGAAGGGCGACGCGCTGGCGGTGGCCCGGATCGCCGGCATCCAGGGCGCGAAACGGACCTCGGAGCTGATCCCGCTGTGTCATCCGTTGATGCTCAGCGGCGTCGACTGCGAGGTCGCCGTCATCGACCAGGGGGTGCGGATCTCCGCCACCGTGCGGACCGCCGAACGGACCGGGGTCGAGATGGAGGCGTTGACCGCGGTCAGCGTGGCCGGGCTGGCCATGATCGACATGATCAAGGCGATCGACCGGGCCGCGAGCATCACCGACGTCCGGGTCGAGCACAAGGCCGGCGGGCGTCGGGGTGAGTGGCGGCGCGATGGCTGAGGTGCCGGGCGAACAGGGCCGGCGGACGGCCGTCGTCATCGTCGCCTCGAACCGGGCCGCGGCCGGGGTCTACGACGACACGTCCGGTCCGGTGATCGCCGACCACCTGACCGGATTGGGATATCAGGTCGAGGGGCCGGTGGTGGTGCCGGACGGTGAGCCGGTAGGTCGTGCCCTGGCCGAGGCGATCGAGGCCGGTACGGCGGTGATCATCACCTCCGGCGGGACGGGGCTCAGCCCGACCGACCGGACGCCGGAGGTGACCAAACCCCTGCTGGAGCTGGAGATCCCCGCGTTGGCGGCGGCCGTCTGCCGGTTCGGCGTCGACCACGGGGTGCCGACCGCGGTGCTCAGCCGCGGCCTCGCCGGGGTCGCCGGCCGCAGCCTGGTGGTCAACCTGCCGGGCTCTCGCGGGGGAGCGCGGGACGGGATGGCCGTGCTGGCACCGATCCTGGAGCACGCCGTCAGCCAGATCCGGGGCGGCGACCACCCGGCCGGCAACAGCGGATCATGATCAACTGCTCGGGTCCGCGATGAGCGGCCAGACCTACGGCACCCACCGGTGGCCGGTCACCCTGGACCACGCCGGCGTCACTTTGCGTCCGATGCGGTTGCGCGACGGGGCCGACTGGGACCGGGTCCGGCGGCGGAACCAGGAATGGCTGCGTCCCTGGGAGGCGACGATGCCGCCCGGTTCGCAACCCGGGCCGCCGAGCTATCAGGCGCTGGTGCGGGCGTTGGCCAAGCAGGCCCGGGCCGGCCGGATGCTGCCGTGGTTGATCACCTACCGCCCGGACGCGCGCAGCCGGCCGGAGCTGGTCGGTCAACTGACGGTCAGCGGGATCGTGGCCGGATCGGCGTCCTGGGGTCAGATCGGTTACTGGGTGGACCAACGCTGGGCCGGGCGGGGGATCGTCCCGACGGCGGTGGCCCTGGCCTGCGACTACTGCTTCCAGGTGATGCGGCTGCACCGGATCGAGGTCGCGATCCGGCCGGAGAACGCGAAAAGCCTGCGGGTGGTGGAAAAGCTGGGCTTCCGGCTCGAGGGTTTGCGCCCGGGTTACCTGCACATCGACGGGGCCTGGCGTGATCATCTGGTGTTTGCCCTGAACGCCGAAGAGGTGAGCGAGGGGATGCTGAACCGATGGCTGCGGTCGCGTGCCCGGGTGAGCCCGACCGAGCCCCAGCCGCCGGTGAGCCTGGATCCGAGCTGAGATTTCCCTGTCGTCACAGGGGTATCTCGCGACACACCGCACGACGTCAGCGGCGCAACCGGTTTCGAACCCTACGGTCATCTCGTGAGGCTGACCGGACTGATCTACGCCGCCATCGCCGTGGCGTGGTTGGCCTATCTCATCCCCACCTACGCTCGGCGCCATGATCAGGCGACGCGTGCGCAGATCGATCCGCAGAAGCGGTTCTCTGATTCGGTACGGATCCTCCGGTCGGGCGCGGCCCCGGTTCTTGATCAAGATCTGGCGCCGATCGACGAGGTGGAGATCTCCACACCACTGACCCGTCGTTCGGCAGTCCTGGAATTGCGTCGACTCGAACTGCAGGCGGCGGGCCGGCGGCGTCGGGTGCTGCTGATCCTGCTGGCCGCGATCACCCTGGTGCTCGGCGCATGCCTGGCCGGGCTGATCGCCTGGTCCTGGCTGATCCTGCCGGCCGGTCTGCTGCTGGGTTTCGCGGTGGTGGCCCGGTTCAGCGTCCGGTCGATGCGCCGCCACCTGGATGCCCGGTTCGAGACGATCTGCCACGGCAGCGACGAACAGACCGTCACCATCCGGCGCTCGGACCTGAGCAAGGTCTCGGCCGCCGTCGACGCCTCGAGCAAGGACGTCGTGGCGGAGACGACCGAGCCGAAGCCGGTCGCCGGCGGGCTCTGGGATCCGCTGCCGATCACCCTGCCGACCTACGTCTCCAAGCCGCTGGCCCCGCGGACCGTCCGCACCATCGACCTGTCGGCGCCCGATCCGCGTCCGATCCGCGACGACGTGCCGGTCACCGCCGACGGTCCCGAGATCAGCGTCGTCCGGTCTGCCGGCGCAGCGCGGGACGACCGGGTCGAGGCCGCGGACACCGGCGACGAGGCAGCCAGCGCCTGATCGATCCGGTCGTTCTCACCGAGTCGGCGTCATCCTCGAGGCGATGTTAGGCTGGTCGCCGCACATCGGCCCGGACGGGTCACCTGGGGCTATGGCGCAGTTGGTAGCGCGTCTCGTTCGCAACGAGAAGGTCAGGGGTTCGAATCCCCTTAGCTCCACCAAAGGGTTCGTGTCAGCACCCTGGACCGCGTGTAGACCGCCCGCCGGATTCGTCCGGCGGGCGGTTTCGCATTTTGCACCGTCGACCGCGGCTCGTCCAGCGCTGTCGGTGGCGGTCGAGCAGGAGGTCGAAAGGGTTGGTTGAGGTCGACGTGGACGCTGCTTTCGCGCGTCTTGTCGTCTTCTTCGATCACGAGGCGGGTAAAGAAGGCTTAGTTGAACGGAGGAGGTCTTTCACGACGAGCTCAACCTCGTTGATGCGCACTCGGCTGCGCGAGTTCATCGCGAACTCGGTCTATTGGTTGAACCCGACCATGAGCGCCCCGGTCTTCAGGCGGAGCTGCTCCTCCACCACGTCGAGCGATGCGAAGAAGAGCGGATGAGGATCTCGGCCTTGCGTGCCACCCGCACGAGCTCGCGGCACGGCACCGCGCCGGGCGTGAGCGCTCTCCGGATGGGCACGTAGTCGTAGATGACCGACTGCTCAACGAGTGCCGCGAATACCTCGCGCGAGATGGGCACAGCCTCGCGGTCGAGCGTGACCTTGATCGTCATTGGACAGCAACGCCCCTGCCGGTGGCACCCCAGCCCTTGCCACTTTCCTGTCACGACAACCGCTCGTAGCCATGACATTCCGGCGTTTCATCTCTCAAGCCACCGAACCCGTCGTCACCCTCGGCGAATACGACCGCGATCTGGTGCTCGCGCACGCCAGTCAGGTAAAGTGCGACTCTAGCGTGGAGAGGCTCGAAATCATCGACAAGTTCGACGCCGGCAGAGGCGTGGCGCAGTCAAGTCCTCGTCGGTGGGAGCTGTAGTCAGTCTTGTGTCTGCGGGCGCAGAGTGTCGCCGCCGGCCTGTGTTTCGCCTCTGTCGCCCGACGGCCCCGGATGCGCTCGCCATGCCAAAAGGGGGACGTACATCGTGTCTAGCGAGATCGAGCTGGTCAGTGACGGCGAGGTCGCCGTCGTCACTGGTGATCGCGGCACGATAGAGCGGTTTCTAGGCGACGCGGGGCTGTTAGAGCACGCCCGTGAGCTCGTACTGGACAAGTTGAGCGGCGTGCTGCGGACCGGCTCGGACCTCGCCGAAGTGGCTTCGGGCCTCGCGAAGCAGTCGGCGATGTATCTCAAGCTCACGCCGGAGTCGACCCAAGCGCTTAAGGACGCGGGCGGTCTCATGAAGACCAAGACCGACGGCGTTAGTTACGCCATGCTCGGCGATCCCGGCAACATCGGCAAGTGGCTCCAGGTCGAGGACGGGCCAGCCTCGCTGCTCACGAACCCGGCGGTGCTGTCCGGTGTCGGCGGCTTCATGAGCCAGCTCGCCCACCAGGCCGAAGCGCAGGAGCTCAAGGCGCTCCTCCTCCAGATCGACGCCAAGCTTGACGACGTACGACGCGGCCAGCGCAACGCTGTTCTCGCCAAGATGGGCCGGGCTGTCGAAGCCATAGAGGAAGCCATAACCATCCACGAGCACGGGGGAGACCCCAAGACGCTCTGCTCTGCGCGATCCTCACCAACTCAAGACGGCCGGGACAGAGGTAGGCCAGAAGGCGCTGCTCGTCGGTAGTGGGGTTGCGGTGCTCGCGGTTGGCAAGAACAGGCTGTCAAAACCAAGCACGTAACCCCCTCGTTGGCGTTGAGGGCGGAGTATCAGGGCTGCAGCTCGGCCCTCCGGATGATCGCCCGCACCGTCTCGACATGGATCCCTCACGCCCGTGCGAGTTCTTTCATGAAGGCCCCGTCCCGGTAACGCTGGACGAGCTCGGCCTGCTGAGTGTCCGATAGGCGGACCAGTCGCTGCTAGGCCGGGTGAGGTGCGCTGAAGCCCGATGTGCGCCCGACCAGGGACTTCTTGCCGTCGAGCATCCGCTGCAGCGCGACGGAGGGGTTCGATAGTTGTCCTGTTAGGTCCACCACGGGGTTTCCATCAGGCCTCGACCTCGCAATTGTGCCGGCTCGTCCCGGCACCATTGCGAACTCCGAGGCGATCGGAGATGGTCGACGCATGGAGTTCACCGAGATGCGAGAGTCGGCCAGGGCAATTCGAGCGAGGTACGGCTCGATGGAGGAGCGACGTTTCGGGCGTCGCTGGACCACTGAGGAGATCATGCTCGGGTTCGTCGGCGACGTGGGCGATCTGGCCAAGCTGGTGCAAGGTAAGGCAGGGGTTCGGCCGACGGACGATCTGGACAAGAAGGTCGCGCACGAGCTCGCGGACTGTATGTGGTGCGTCCTCACGCTCGCCGATGAGTACGGTGTTGATCTTGAATCGTCGTTCACCGAGACGATGACCTCCCTCGCTCGCCATCTCGACGAGTCCGCCGAACAGGACTGACATCGAGCCCCGAGGAGTCGAAGGAGTGGCTCGTCGTCCTCTCAGACGTGGCCGATCAGCCTCATCCAGAAGCATCCCGAGCCGCTGCGCTTGAGCCGCGAAGGTGCCTGGTGGGTTTCTCTGCGCAGCTGACCGACCGGGGTAGAGCTGCAGAAACCAGAAGATTGCGATCAGGCGCCGACACTGCAGAAGATCGTCAGGGTCGACCTTCGCGTCGAAGTCGGCCAACACGTCGAGCCCGAGGTCTCGGTTCCCGAGATGTTCGATCGCGTTGGCCAGTTCATAGCTCCGATGGCTCAGTCCCGCGTCTTCGAAGTCGATCAGGGTGATGCGGCCATCGTCGATCAGCATGTTGTGGATGCGCGGATCACCATGGCCCAGCACGTAGGTACCGGCGGCCATCTCGTGAAGCCGCTGGCACGGGAGGCTGTTGAGCCATCGTCGGGCGGTCTCGTACACACTGGCGCCGTCGTCATCGGACGGCGGACCCGAGCTGTCGAGCAACGTGCTCCAGAACGAGAGATCGCAACTGGGTTCGCCTTCCAGCGGCGGTAGCACATGTGCCGGTACCGACCAGAGCCGATCCATCGTCTCGTGGAGGGTATGCACCTCGCTCGTTGTCCAGCGTCGAATCCTGGCCGTTCCAGGGATCCGGGACAGCTTCAACCATGGCGGCCGGGTGTCGACGCTGCTTCATGGGTCGAGACCGGGGCCCGATGACTCCTGGCTGAGCCCGACATATTGATCAGCATAGGGACGGCCTACGGACGGCCTGCCGAGATCAGGCCTCGACCTCGCAATTGTGCCGGGTCGTCCCGGCACAATTGCGAGCTCCGAAGCGATCAGGCCAGTTCCGCCCGCACCAGACGGGTCGCGGCGACCAGATTCTGCAGCGATGCTTCCACCTCGGGCCAGCCGCGGGTCTTCAGGCCGCAGTCGGGATTGACCCAGAGCCGTTCGGGCGGCAGGTGCCGGACGGCGGCCCGAAGATGCTCGGCGATCTCATCGACCCCGGGCACACGGGGGGAGTGGATGTCCCAGACGCCGGGACCGACCTCGCGGGGGTAGTCGTCCTCGGCCAGCTCGGCCACGATCTCCATCCGCGAGCGGGCCGCCTCGAGACTGATCACGTCGGCGTCCATGGCCACGATGGCGGTCAGGATGTCGGCGAACTCGGCGTAGCACATGTGGGTGTGGATCTGGGTCTCGTCGGCCACCCCGGCCGTGGTCAGCCGGAAGGCGTCGACGGCCCAGTCCAGATAGGCCGGCCGATCCGCCTCGCGCAACGGCAGGGTCTCCCGCAGCGCCGGCTCGTCGACCTGGATGATGCCGATCCCGGCCTGCTCCAGATCCTGCACCTCCTGGCGCAGGGCCAGGGCCATCTGCCTGGCCGTCTCCGCCGTCGGCTGGTCGTCGCGGACGAAGGACCAGGCCAGCATGGTGACCGGGCCGGTCAGCATCCCCTTCACCGGCCCGTCGGCCCTGCTCTGGGCATACCGCGCCCAGTCCGACGTCATCGGCTTCGGCCGGGTGATGTCGCCGGCGATGATCGGCGGCCGGACGTAACGGCTGCCGTAGGACTGGACCCAGCCGTGCTCGGTGGTCACGACGCCGTCCAGCTGCTCGGCGAAGTACTGCACCATGTCGTTGCGTTCGGGCTCGCCGTGCACCAGCACGTCCAGGCCGATCCGGGTCTGGAAGTCCACGACGGCGTCGATCTCGGCCCGCATCGCCTTTTCGTAGGACTCGGCGTCGGAGCGTCCGGCCCGGAAGTCGGCCCGGGCTCTGCGCACCTCGACGGTCTGCGGGAACGACCCGATCGTCGTGGTCGGCAGCACCGGCAGCCGCAGTCGCCGGTGCTGGGTCTCGGCCCGGACGGCGTAGGGCGAGCGGCGCCGCAGCTGATCCTCGTCGACGGCGCCCGTCCGGGCCCGCACCTCGTCGTCGTGGGCCAGCGCCGAGGCCCGCCGGGACGCCAACGCGTCCCGGTTGGCCGACAGCTCCGTCTCGATCGCCTCCCGGCCGTCGTTCAGCCCACGGGCCAAGGTCGTGACCTCGGCCAGCTTCTGGTCGGCGAAGGCCAGCCAACCGGCGACCTCGGGATCGAGATTCGTCTCCGACCCGACATCGTGCGGGACGTGCAGCAGCGAGCAGGACGGGGCGACGTCCAGCTGCCCGACCGAGCCCTGCAGCGACTCCAGAGACCGCAGTGCCGCCTCCAGGTCGGTGCGCCAGACGTTGCGCCCGTCGACCACCCCGGCCACCAGCCGGAAGGGCCGGTCCGTCGGAACGGTCAGCCGGTCGACGTCGGCGACCGCGTCCGGGTCGGTCAGGTCCAGCGCGAGGCCGTCGACGCCGGCCGCCACCAGGGCCGGTGCGGCGTCGCCGAGTCGCCCGAAATAGCTGCCCAGCAACAGTTTCGGACGATCGTCGGACCCGGCCAGCGATCGGTAGCAGCCGACCAGCCGGTCGACTTCGGACGGGCTCAGATCGGTCACGGCCGACGGCTCGTCCAACTGCACCCAGGCCACACCCGTCGCAGCCAGTGTCGACAACAACTCGCGGTAGACCGGAACCAGCCGGTCCAGCAGGCTGAGCGGATCGAAACCGTCGCAGCTCTCAGCGGCCTTGGCCAGCTTCAGGAAGGTGAACGGCCCGACGAGCACCGGCCGGACCGGGCGTCCGTACTGCTGGGCCTCGGTGATCTCGGCCAGCAGCGGTGCGGGATCCAGTGCGAAGACGGTGTCCGGTGCCAGCTCCGGCACCAGGTAGTGATAGTTCGTGTCGAACCATTTGGTCATCTCCAGCGGCGCCAGGTCGGCGGTCCCCCGGGCCATGGCGAAGTAACGCTCCAGCCTCCCCTGCTCGCTGCCCGGGTCGGAAAGCCCTTGCCGGTAACGGTTCGGGACGGCACCGAGCAGGCAGGTCAGGTCGAGCAGATGGTCGTAGAGCGAGAAGTCACCGACCGGGATCTCGTCCAGGTCGGCCGAGACCAGCGTCTCGAATCGAGCTCGGCGAACGTCGGCGACCGCGCTGAGAAACGCTTCCAGATCGATCGAGTGGTTCCAGTACCGCTCGAGCGCCTTCTTCAGTTGCCGGTTCGGCCCTTGCCGGGGATAGCCGTGCACCGTCGCCTGATGACGGATCGGGGACGGGATGTCGTTGGTGGTCACGCAACTCTCCTTCGCGAGTTCGCGTCGACCGCAGGGGGCGTGCACCGTCCATCGGCCCGGGCCACGGCGCGTCCGACCGGTCAACCGATCGAGCGTCCGGGTCAAGGCGGATCGAGGCGGAACCGTCCCGAGCGGTCACTACCGGCCGGCACCGCGGCTGCGGTCCCGGACGCTGGCAGGTCTTCGGACTCCCGGGCCCGGATCTGATCGATCCACCTACTGGCCGTCGCTTCCCAGATCGGGGTGATCCAGTGCTTTCTGACGGCGGTCGTTCCCGGATACCGCTGCGGGGCAGTCCCGGATTCCCACCGGGTTCCCTCTTGCCTCCTCCACCCACAGGCGCGGGGGGAGGAACCAGACGCGTCGGTGAGACTACCGAAGTGATCCCGGCCGCCGGTGGCCGTCTCACGAGGCCTACGTTGACGCCATGAGCGAACTCCACACGGTGGCGACCATCCCGATCAAGCCCGAAGCGGCCGACGAGATGCGAGGTGTGCTGGCCGGCTTGGCCGCGCAGACCAGATCGGAGGACGGCTGTCTGGCCTACGACCTCTACGAGTCCGCCGTCGAGCCCGGCTACTTCATCACGATCGAGCGGTGGCGCGGCCAGGACGAACTGGACGCCCATCTGGCCGCCCCGGCCGTGAAGGAGGCGCTGGCCTCGGCCGCGGACAAGCTGGCCGGTGAGGTCAGCGTCCACCCGTTGCGGCCGGTGAATTCAGCCTGAGCACCGGAAGGCACGGGGCCGGCGGATCGGCAACGCCACTGCTGGCTGATGTCGAATTCCGCCGGCGCGGTGCCCAAGTGATCCCCCACCAGTGAGCACGCCCCGAATACCCCCGACAAAAGAGTGCGCCGTATTCTCGGGCTTCGTCAAATCGTGCAGACTTCAATGGTTGTGAGGTCAATTTTATTCACGATAACGCTCGTCCGCGACGTGAATTTGCTGCACGGCTGAGGTTTTTGCCGGGGGGGTGCGGCAGGGGTTCGGGGGCGCCCCCTGCCGCACCCGGCTCGGGGTCGTACAGAGCAATCATGACAAGAAAAAGTCACACTCAGGACACAAAGTCTCAATAAGTGATCGACAGGGCGGTCCGGGCTGCCGATCCGGCGGCCCGACCGTAATGCCCGCCGAACAGCGTGGCGTGCACCAACAGCGGATACAACTGGTGCAGATCGACCCGTTGTCGCCAGCCCGGGGCGAGTGGGGCGACCTGCTGATAGGCGTCGAGGACGACGTCGAGTTTCGCCAGCCCGAACAGGGCCAGCATGGCCAGATCCGTCTCGCGATGGCCGCCGTGGGCCGACGGGTCGATCAGGACGGCCGAACCGCCCGACCACATCACGTTGCCCGACCAGAGGTCGCCGTGCAGCCGGGCCGGTGGTTCGGGCGGACCGGCCAACTCGTCGATCCGCTCGATCACCGCCTGCACGTCCGAGCGGTCCTGGCCGGCCAGGCTCCCGGCCGCCACCGCCCGGTCCAGGAACGGCCGGAGTCGCTCCTGGGCGTAGAACGTCGGCCAGTCGCTTCGGCCGCGTTCCCGCGGGCAGGGGTTCGGAGGCGATGAACCCGCCGGACGGGCCACCGAAGGTCTCGGCGCCGGCGGCGTGGGTGTGGGCCAGCGATCGACCGAAGGCGGCAGCGGCCGCGGTGGAGGCCGTACCGGGCTCGACCCAGCCGAGGACGAGCATCCTCTCCTCGGCCGCGATCACCGGCACCACCGCGGCCCCGCCGGCACCGGTGGCCTCGGCGAGCCACCGCAGTCCCTCGGCCTCGGCCAGCAGCGAGGAGCCGGCGTCGCCCACGGCGACCTTGACGAAACGGTCGGCCCCGGACGCGGTGGTGACCCGGTAGGGACGCCCGAACGTCCCGCCGCCGAGCCGGGTCAACCGGGTGACCTGCTCGCCGATCAGCTCGGCCACCGATTCGGCCAGAGAAGCCTCGCTCGGTGCAGTCGGATCACTCGGTCCCACCCTCGTCCTCCCCTTCGTCGTCGCGATCGGCTCGATACGGTGGAGCATATGAACCCGGCCGCATCTGCCAACGACGCCCGACTGCTCAGCACCGGACCGGGGGAGGGCAACCTCGCTCCGCACGCCCGCTTCGTCTCCAGCCACGGTAGTGAGTCCCTGAACGGGCAGTGGCGCTTCCACTGGGCGGCCGATCCGGGCAGCGCTCCGGTCAGCGTCGAGGCCGAGGAGTTCGACGACTCGGACTTCGTCGACCTGCCGGTCCCCTCCAGCTGGCCCCTGCACGGTTTCGGTGCGCCGGCCTACACCAACGTCCAGTTCCCGTTCCCGGTCGACCCGCCGCATCCGCCGGCGGCGAACCCGGTCGGTGATCACCGGTTGCGGTTCGACGCCGACGAGCGGTTCGACGACGGGGCGCTGCTGCGCTTCGACGGCATCGACAACGCCGGTGAGGTGTGGCTGAACGGCACCCGGCTCGGCACCACCCGGGGCAGCCGGTTGCCGGCCGAGTTCGACGTCACCGGGCTGCTCCGGCGGCAGGCCAACCTGCTGGTGGTCCGGGTGCACCAGTGGTCGGCCAGCAGCTACGTCGAGGACCAGGACATGTGGTGGCTGCCGGGGATCTTCCGCGACGTCACGCTGGTCGCGACGCCGGCCCAGGCCGTCCGGGACGTCTTCGTCCACGCCGACTACACCGACGGCCGGGGTGAGCTGCGGGTCGACGTCGACTCCGAGCTGTCGGCCCGGGTCGAGATCGCCGAGCTGTCGCTGGCCGGTGCGGCCGGTGAGACCCTGCTGGCCGAGCAGGTCGAGCCGTGGTCGGCCGAACGGCCGCGGCTCTATCACCTGAGGGTCAGCACGGAGGCCGAGACGATCGAGCTGCGGGTCGGCTTCCGCCACGTCAGCGTCGTCGACTCCCAGATCATGATCAACGGCCGGCCGATCCTGCTGAAGGGGGTCAACCGGCACGAGCACCATCCCGATCTCGGCCGGGTGATCCCGGCCGAGGTGGTCCGCTCCGAGCTGGAGTTGATGAAGCAGCACAACGTCAACGCCATCCGCACCTCGCACTACCCGCCGCACCCGCGGCTGCTCGACCTGGCCGACGAACTCGGTTTCTACCTGATCCTGGAGTGCGATCTGGAGACCCACGGCTTCGGCCTGAACGGGTGGCGGGGCAACCCGTCGGACGATCCGGACTGGACCGAGGCGCTGGTCTCCCGGATGCGGACGACGGTGCACCGGGACAAGAACCACCCGTCGGTGTTCTGCTGGTCGCTGGGCAACGAGGCCGGGACGGGACGCAATCTGACGGCGATGGCTGCCGCGGCCCGCGAGATCGACGACTCCCGGCTGATCCACTACGAGGGCGACGAGGACATGGGTGACGTGGACGTCTTCTCCCGGATGTACGCCTCGCCCGCCGACGTCGAGCAGATCGGCCGCGGCACCGAGCCGGCGGCGAGCACCCCCGAGCTGGACGCCCACCGACGCGGACTTCCCTTCCTGCAGTGCGAATACGCCCACGCGATGGGCAACGGTCCGGGCGGGTTGAGTGACTACCAACAGCTGTTCGCCGACTACCCGCGACTGGCCGGCGGCTTCATCTGGGAGTGGCTGGAGCACGGCATCCGGATCACCCGGGACGGGCAGAGCTGGTTCGGCTACGGCGGCGACTTCGGCGAGGCGGTGCACGACGGCGTCTTCGTGATCGACGGTCTGGTCAGCGCGGACCGTCAGCCGCGGCCGGGACTGGAGGATCTGAAGAAGGTCTGGGAACCGGTGTCGATCGTGGTCGAGAAGGGGTGGACGCAGGTCGAGATCGGCAACCACTACGACCTGGTCGGCCTGGACCACTGCGCGTTCGACTGGGAGGTCGAGATCGACGGTTCGCTGAGCGCCTCCGGCGGGCTCACCGTCGGCGACGTCGCTCCGGGTGCTGCGCAGGTCGTCGCACTGCCGGCCGAGTGTGCCGCGGCGGCCGAGCCGGGGGCGGTCCTGACCGTGCGCGCCCGGCTGGCTGCCGACACGAACTGGGCGACGGCGGGTCATGAGGTCGCCTGGGGCCAGGGCAGAGTGGACGTACCGGCTCGTCCGGCGCCGTCGGCCACGGTGACGCCGGGCTCGGGTGCGGACGGGCTGCGGCTCGGTCCGGCCCGCTTCGATCCGGTGACCGGCACTCTGGTCGGTCTTGGCGATCTCGAGGTCTCCGGGCCGCGGGTGAATCTGTGGCGGGCGCCGACCGACAACGACAACGGCCGTGGCACCGATGCGCAGCGACCCGAGGTCGACGACTGGCGCAAGCTCGGTCTGGACCGGCTGATCGTCCGGACCCAGTCGGTCGAGATCGACGGTTCGGAGCTGGTCGTCCGACAGCGGATCGGGGTGGCCGCCGCCGACCGTTCGATCAACGTCACCTTCCGGTGGTCCAGCGACGGGGAACGGCTGGCGCTGTCGACCCGGTTGGAGCCGGACGAGCGCTGGCCGGGCAGCTGGCCCCGGATCGGGCTCGACTTCGTGTTGTCGGGCGAGCTCGACCAGGTCAGCTGGAACGGTCGAGGCCCCGGCCAGGCGTATCCGGACACCGGTCAGAGCGCCCGGTGGGGAACGTTCAGCAGCTCGGTCGCCGACCTGCAGATCGATTACGTCCGCCCGCAGGAGAACGGTTCGCGGCGGGCAGCCAGCGTCCGGCTCGCCGACCGGAGCGACGCCCGCGGCCTGCGGATCAGCGCGGTCGGCGATACGGAGTTCGGGTTCGCTGCGCGGCCCTGGTCCGACGCGCTGCTGACCGCCGCCGATCACACCCCGGATCTGGTGCCGGACGGATCGGTGCACGTGACCATCGACCATCGCCAGCACGGTGTCGGGACAGCAGCCTGTGGCCCGGGCGTGCTGCCCGGCTACCGGCTGATCCCGAGCGATCTCGGTTCGACCGAGCTGAGCTTCACCGTCGTACTCGAACGCGGCTGAGGTCCGAGGGGGGCTTGCATTCGGGCTGATGTGGGGCGATGGTGTCCGGAACAACAACCGGAACGCCCTACCCCCCGAGGAGCCTCCATCATGCCTGACCCAACCCTGCCATCGCCTCACACCCGTGGTCCCCGACGGATCGGTCCACGTCGGCGGATCGCGGCCCTGCTGCTGGCCGGCACCGCCGTCGCCGGCCTGACCGGTGTGGTGTCGCCGACCGCGGCCTCGGCCGCTTCCGCGGCGGCACAGTTCGAGTCGTCGACCATCAGCCACACGAATGCGGCGCGGACGTCGAACCGGCTGGCCGCGGTCAAGAAGGGCAGCTGCCTGCAGGAGCTGGCCGAAGCTCAGGCCAAGCGGATGGCGGCTCAGCAGAGACTGTTCCACCAGGACCTCGGTCCGGTGCTGACCAGATGCCATCGGACTCAGGTGGCCGAGAACATCGCCTACGGCTATTCCTCCGGCACGAGCGTCGTGGACGCGTGGACGCATTCACCTGGTCACCGGGCCAACATCCTGCACAGCGGCTATCAGCGGATCGGCGTCGGCGCCGTCCAGGACGCGCACGGTCGTTGGTGGGTCTCCGAGGTCTTCGGCCGCGCCTAGTGGCAGCGCGCCACCAGCTGCGCTGCGACCGGACAGACGAAGGCCCGGCACCCCTCGGGGTGTCGGGCCTTCGCCGTCAGGTCAGCGTCTGAGTCAGAGCATCGTCACTTGGTGTAGCCGATGTTGGCCAGACCGGCGCTGGCGAGCCCGAAGGAGCCGTAGTTGGCCAGCGTCTTCTTGGCCCCGGTGTTCTGCGGCCGCTGGTAGAGCGCGAGGTGTGCACGTTCTGCCAGATGATCTTGTCCGCCTGGTTGGCCAGGGCGGCCCGCTTGGCCGGGTCGGTCTCGACGTTGATCTGCTTGACCAGCGTGTCGACCTCCGGCATCGACAGCTGGGCGAAGTTGCTGTCCTCGCCGGTGCCGTAGATCTGCTGGATCGAGGTGAACGGGTAAGGGGTGCCGAGCCAGGAGAACGCGATGATGCCGAACTCGTGCTTGGTCAGCAGTTCACCGGACTGGAACTTCGAGACCGGCTCCGGATCGATGTTCACCTTGATGCCGACGGCTTTGAGCTGGTTCTGCACCTGCAGCGCCTCGTTCTGCGAGGCCTTGACCCCGGACAACTCGGTGAACGAGATGGTCAGATCCTTGCCGTTCTTCTGCATGTAGCCGTCCGAGCCCATGGTGTAGCCGTCATCGGTCAGGCTCTTCTTCGCTGCGGTGGGGTCGTAGGCGACCCCGGCCGGGGTGGCGTTGTCCTGATAGCCGGCCTGGCCGGGAACGAAGAAGTGGCTGTTCATCACCGAGACCGGCTTCCAGGGAGGCCGGCCAGATCGGACTTGGCGATCAGCTCTCGGTTCAGCCCCTGGTTGACCGCCTGGCGGACCTTGACGTCTTTGGGCGCCGGCCTTGCTGTTGATGGTGAAGTGGCGGAAGTCCGGGCCGCCGGCCTTGCGGACCTCGCCGGTGCTCACGGCGGCCGCCTTGGCGTAGGCGGTGGCGTCGACACCGACGTCGAAAGAGTCGATCTCGTTGTTGGCGAACGCGGCCGGCTGAGCCTGGGTGTCCATGGCCTTGAAGCTCACCTTGCTCAGCTTGGCCGTTGTCACCCCACCAGCGGGTGTTCGGCACCAGGGTGAGGATCTTCTGGGTCTGGTCGAAGCCGTCCACCTTGAACGGGCCGGCGAAGTACTTGTTGATCTCCGCGATGTTCTTCCAGCCGTTGTTGAAGGTGTCGGCGTCGGCGAAGCCCTCCTTGGGGTACAGCGCCGAGAAGTTACTGCTCCAGTCCGGGTAGGCGCCGTTGTAGGTGACCACTGCCTGCTGGGCGTCGGTGCCCTGCTTGACGCTGGTGATCGAGCTGAAGCCCTGGGTGGTGGCGCACTGGAAGTCCTTGTCCTTGCCGTTATAGGCCTTCCACTCGGTCGCGAAGTCGGTCCAGTCCAGCTGCCGCCCGTTGCCCCAGACCGCCTTCGGGTTCAGCGTGTAGGTCACGACCTCGGGCTGGAATCGCTGGAGGTGGCCGAGAGAGGTAGTCCGGGTTGGCGGTGGCGTGGCCCTTGTCGTCGTAGTTGAACAGGTTCGGGATCAGCGTGGCGTTCACCATGGTGTTGTTTCGCCGAGGTTGCCGTTCACGTTCCGCGTGTTCCACTGGGCACCGAAATGCTTGATGGCCAGCCGCAACTCGCCGCCGTCGGCGACGTTGTCTCGCGATTGCGGCATTGATGGCCGAGGCGGAGCGCGTGGCTCGTTGGTCGAGCCGGTCTGGTTCCCGGTGCTGCTGCCACTCTGTCCGTTGCCGCCACCGCAGGCGGCCGATCGCGAGCGCACCGGCGGCGGGGAGCGCCAGCAGTTTCCTTGCCTTCACATGTCCTCCATCAAATCTCGTGCGGGCGGTGGGTGACCGCGATATGCTTCGACCTACGGGCTACCTGTGGTGTAGCGATTTCACGGTCGCAGGGTGCCGACATTTCACCGTCGCAGGTCACGAGCGCTTAACGAAGTGAAAACTGTCGGCCTAGCGAACGCCGCGCGCTCAGATCACACTCGGGCCTCGTTGAAGTGACAGGCCGAGCGGTGATCGCTGGCGGTCAAGTCGACCAGTAGGGGTTCCTGACTTCACAAAGTTGCTGTTGACCGGTGCCAGGGTGTGGAACTTCGGGCAGCGGGTGCGAAAGCGGCAACCGGAGGGCGGATTGGCCGGGCTGGGCAGGTCGCCCTTGAGCAGGATTCGTTCCCGGCTGCGTTCCTTGTGCCGGGTCGGGTAACGGGATGGCCGACAGCAGGGCCTGGGTGTACGGGATGGGTGGGGCTGTCGAAGACCGTCGACACTTCGCCGATCTCGACGATCCGACCCAGATACATCACGGCCACTCGGTCGGCGATGTGGCGGATCACGGCCAGGTCGTGGGCGACGAAGAGGTAGGACAGTCCGAGCCGGTTCTTGAGGTCGTCCAGCAGGTTGATCACCCCGGCCTGAATGGAGACGTCCAGCGCGGAGACCGGTTCGTCCAGCACGATCACCTTGCGGTTCCAGGGCCAGGGCGCGCGCGATACCGATCCGCTGCCGTTGTCCGCCGGAGAACTGCTGGGGGTAGCGGTCGACGTAGCTGCGGTCCAGGCCGACCAGTTCCATCAGTTCTTCGACCCGTGTCGCTGTCTCGGCCTTGGAGTACTGATGCACCCCCAGCGGTTCGGCGATGATGTCGAAGATCGGCATCCGCGGGTCGAGAGAGGCCATCGGATCCTGGAACACCACCTGCAGATCGCGGCGGAGCTTCGCTTCGCGGCCCGGCGCTCTTGATCGTCGCGACGTCCTGGCCGAGGATCAGCGTCGGCGCTCGGTCGGCGGCTGCAGGCCGCAGGATCTCCAGCAGGGTGGTGCTCTTGCCGCAGCCGGACTCGCCGACCAGGCCGAGCGGTTTCGCCCTGCGTGACGTCGAGGTCGATGCCGTCGACGGCGTAAACGGTGCCGACCCGGCGGCGCAACACGGCGCCCTTCATCAGCGGGTAGTGCCGCTTGAATCCGCGCAACTCCAACACGGTGTCCCGCTCGCTCGCTCGGGCGGGATCCACCGGCGGCGCGGGTGATTTCCGGCGCCGGGAAGATGTCGGTGTAGCTCAGCCTGCTCGGCGATGTCGGCGGTGTAGATGCAGGCGGCGAGGTGGCTCGAGTCGGTCGGTGGGCAGCAGCTCGCGGCTCGTCTGGCTGCAGGCGTCCGTCGCGGTCATCGGGCAGCGCGGCCGGAACGGACAGCCGGTGGGAAGGTTGACCACCGACGGCGGATTACCCTCCAGCGTGGCGAGCGGTTGATCGTGATCGGCGTCCGGCCGCGGGACCGCCCCGAGCAGGCCGATCGTGTACGGCATCCGCGGGGTGTAGAAGATCTCGTCCACCCCGCCCTGTTCGACCGGTCGTCCGGCGTACATCACCGTCACGTTGTCGGCGACTGCCGCGACCACTCCTAGGTCGTGGGTGATCATGATCATTGCCGCACCGGTCTCGTCCTGAGCCGCCTTGAGCACCTCCAGCACCTGAGCCTGGATCGTCACGTCCAGCGCGGTGGTCGGCTCGTCGGCGATGATCACGTCCGGATCGTTCGCGATCGACATCGCGATCATCGCCCGTTGCCGCATCCCGCCGGAGAACTCGTGCGGGAAGGACTTCACCCGCACATCCGGGTTGGGGATGCCGACCAGGTCGAGCAGTTCGACCGCCCGGCGCCGGGCCGCTGGCCACTGGTGTCGTGGTGTGTTGGATGGCCTCGACGATCTGGTCGCCGATGCTGTAGACCGGGGTCAGCGCCGACAGCGGGTCCTGGAAGATCATCGCCAGTCTCGTTGCCCCGCAATCTCGACATGCTGGCGTCGTTGCGACCGAGCAGCTCTTCACCGTGCAGGGTCACCGAGCCGCTGATCCGGGCGTAGTCGGGGTGCAGACCCATGATGGCCAGCGAGGTCACCGACTTCCCGGATCCGGATTCGCCGACGATGGCCATCGTCTCGCCCGCCGCTAGATCGAAGGACAATCCGCGGACCGCTCGGACCGGGCCGGCCTCACTAGGAAAGGTGACGTGCAGGTCCTTGACCGATAGGACGGTCCCTGAGGTGGTGCGGCGGGTCCTTCCGTACCGCAGCTTGTGTCGTCATGCCTGACCTCCGGACTGTGAACTCGGATCGAGGGCATCTCGTAGTCCGTCGCCGATGGCGTTGATGCTGAGCACCATGATCACCAAGAAGGCTGACGGAGCGGCGAAGATCCAGGGGAAGGTGGTGGCCGAGCGCTGGCCTTCGGCGATCAAGGTGCCGAGCGAGGTGTCGGGGGACTGGACGCCGAAGCCGAAGAACGACAGGTCCGGTCTCGGCCAGCACGGACGGTGCCGACGGTGAGGGTGGCGTCAATGATCAGCAGAGAGGAGATGTTCGGCAGGATGTGTCGGAAGATGACCTTGGGTGCGGCCAGGCCCATGAACTTGGCGGCGAGCACGTACTCACGTTCCTTGACCGACATGGTGAGGCTACGGACCACCCGGGCGTCGAGGATCCAGGAGAATGCTGCGAGCAGCGACACCAACAACAGCCAGGCGTGCGGGCCTTTCGGTCCGCCGGTGGTGATCATGGCGATCAGCAAGAAGCTGGGGATGACCAGCAGCAGATCGATGATCCAAAGCGCGCCACGTTCGACCCAGCCTCCGAAGTAGGCCGCTGTCGAACCGACCGTCGCCGCGACGCTGGCCGAGATGGCGGAGACCAACAAGCCGATCAACAAAGATTTTCCGAGCCCTCGGACGGTGAGCGCCAAGACGTCCCGGCCTCCTTGGGTGGTGCCGAGCCAGTGGATCGAGTCGGGTGGGGTGAGAAAGGCGTTGTAGTCGACATCGTCGAAATTCCACGGCAGCAGTAGTGGTCCGATCAGGGCCAGCAGGATCAAGAACACGTAGATGACCACCCCGACGATGGCGGGCCGATTGCGCAGGAAGCGGCGCAGGATCAGCCGCCTGCGGGTCAGTCGCTTGCGGGTCTTCTGCTCCTCGGGGAGATCTTCGTCCAAGCCTTCCGGCCCGGTCTCGATGGCGTCGTGCTCCATCACGTTGTCGCTCATTGCTACCTCAGCTCACTCGCACGCGCGGATCGAGGACGGCGACCAGGATGTCGGAGAGGACGGCCCCGGTCAGCACGCAAACCCCGCTGAAGGCGACCACGCCGACAGTGCCGTTCGGGTCCTGGCCGACGATCGTGCTGACGCCGTACTCGCCCATTCCGTGGAAGTTGAAGATTCGCTCGACGAAGACCGAGCCGGTGAAGAGCTGGGCGACGCTGAAGGCGAAGTAGGTGGCGACCGGAATGAGCGAGGTGCGTAGCGCGTGCTTCATCACAGCCTTCTGCCGACGCAGACCTTTCGCCCGGGCCGTCCGGACGAAGTCCGATCCGAGTGTGTCCAGCATCAGATTTCGCTGGATCCGGCTGAAGGTGGCCACGGCGAACAGCACCAGCACCAGGCTGGGCAGCACCAGGTGCTGCGCGCGGTCGACGATGGCGGCCCCGGCGTAATCGCCACGAGACCCGGTCTCGCCCAGGAACTCGAAGATCCGTAATCCGGAGGCGTTGTTGATCCTGGTCGCGATGATCGTGGTCAGCACAGCAACCACCACCGTCGGCATCGAGAACACCAACAGGGAGAGGCCGGTCGCGGTCCGGTCGCGGATCGAGTACTGCTTGGTCGCGCTCCACGCGCCGAGGGCGATACCGCCGATCATCCCGAGGATCGATCCGATGCCGACAAGTCGCAGACTGACCCAGATCCGGCGTCCGATCTCACCGTTCACCGAGCCGCCCAGCGGTCCGGCGCCCTGGCCCCAGTTCCAGTGCAGCACGATATCGGTGAGCCAGGTCCAGTAGCGCTGCAGCAACGGCACGTTGTCGCTCAGGTTCTTCGACCGCAGGATCGATTCGATGGCCGCGGGGTTCAGCGGAGGGTTCTGCACCTCGTAGAGCGAGCGGGGGTTCAGCGCGGTGGCGGCCAGCAGATAGGACAGCGAGATCGCGATGAAGAGCAGGATCACGTAGTTGACCAAGCGCCGCAGCAGATATCTACCCACGGCCTCGACCCCGTCGCAGTCTGGTTCGGTAGTGACTCATCGTGTCAGGGACTCTAACCCGGCGGTCTGGACCGGCATGTCCGCCGGGGCGGGTTCGTCACCCAGCTGTAACCGTGTCCAAGCTCAGATCCAGCTCTTGAACCACATCCGCGACAGCCACTTCGGGTAGGGCAGCAACTGGTCGGTGAGGATCGGGTAGAGGTAGGCGAAATTGGCCCCGACCAACGCCACGAAGACGCCGGCCACCACCCCGCCGATCAGTCGCCGGTGGTCCGACCTGGCCCGGCCGATGAGCAGCCCGAGCCCCATCGCGACCGCCATCACCGAGAACGGGATGATCACGATGGCGTAGAAGAAGAACAGCGGCCGCGCGGTGTACTGGAACCAGGGCAGCCAGCCGCTCAGCACGCCGACGATCGGGATCCCGAACCGCCAGTCCCGGCCACCGATCCACAGGATCGCCGCGGCGATCAGGGCGAAGACCGCACCCCACCAGAGCGCCGGCGTGCCGATCCCGCTGATCACCCGCAGACAGTTGTCCGGGCCGGCGCAGCCGTCGGTGCCGGGTTTGATCCCGTTCACCGCGTCGATGCCGATCGGCCGGGCCAGGATCAGCCAGCCCCACGGGTTGGCGTTGTAGGTGTGGGTCTGGGAGTCGATGAAGCTGCCGGTGTGGAAGGCGTAGATGTCCTTCGTGTAATGGAGCAGCGAGGCCAGCGGTCGACCGAGCAGGTGGACGCTGGTCGAATCCGGGTTGTTCTGACCCCAGTCCCGGTCGTAGCCGCCGCTGGTGCTGAGCCAGTTGAACCAGGTGCCGACGTAGACCACGACGGCCAGGACGACCAGGTAGACGAAGGCCGGGATGCCGTCCCGGAGCACCGCCCAGCCCGAGCGCCAGCCCGCGCCGGCGAGCCGCCGGGCGCCCACGTCCCAGGCCAGGGCGAGCAGGGCGAACGCGGCCAGCACGTAGAGGGCGCTCCATTTGGTGCCCAGGGCCAGCCCGAAGCTGATCCCGGCGGCGAACCGCCACGGTCGCCAGAGCACCGCCGGGCCGAACCGGCCGCCGAGATCGGTCCCGCCGCCGGCCTCGATGTGACGGGCCAGCCGTTCCCTGAACCAGTCCCGGTCGGCGGCCAGACAGGCGACCGCGGTGAGCAGGAAGAAGGCCAGGAAGATGTCGAGCAGCGCGACCCGCGACATCACGAACTCGAGGCCGTCGAAGGTGATCAGGACGCCGGCGACGGCGCCGACGAGGGTGGAGCGGCTGACCCGGCGGACCAGCCGGATCAACACCATGATCAGCAGGCAGCCGAAGACCACCGAGGCGATCCGCCAGCCGAAGGAGTTCATCCCGAACAGGGCCTCGCCGCTGGCGATCAGCCACTTGCCGACCGGCGGGTGGACGATGAACTCGGCCGAGTTGAGGCTGACGTCAGGGTTTCCGGCGACGATCGAGGCGTTCGCGGTGTCCGGCCAGTTGCGTTCGTAGCCGAACTTCAGCAGCGAGTAGGCGTCCTTGGCGTAGTAGGTCTCGTCGAAGACCAGATTCGCCGGCCGGGCCAGGTGCACGATCCGCAGCACGAACGCGATCGCCACGATGACCAGCGTCAGCACCCAGCTGAAGACGCGGTCGGTCGGCATCGGCACCCGCAGCCGCTCGACCGTGGTCGGCGGGGGCGGCGGCTCGGGCGCGGGCGGACTCCAGCCCGGGTCGGGCCGGTCGTCGGTCACGACTTCGTCGTGGACTGCCTGCGTCACGCCGACATCGTAGGTGGGCTGTCTGACCATCACCTGAAGCTGGCACGCTGGGGCCGGTGAACGGGGTGCTGGTGCTGGCGGGGACGCCGATCGGGGACGTGGCCGACGCCAGCCCGCGGCTGATCGCCGAGCTGAGGGGGGCGGACGTGATCGCGGCCGAGGACACCCGACGGCTCCGGCGGCTGCTGGATCGGCTCGAGGTGCAGACCCCGGCCCGGGTCGTCTCCTACTTCGAGGGCAACGAGGCCGCCCGGACGCCGGAACTGGTGGAGTCGCTGAGCCAGGGCTCCCGGGTGGTGCTGGTCACCGACGCCGGGATGCCGTCGGTCTCCGACCCGGGCTTCCGGCTGGTCAGCGCCGCGGTCGAGGCCGGTGTCAGGGTGACCGCGGTCCCCGGGCCCTCGGCGGTGCTGACCGCGCTGGCCCTCTCCGGGCTGCCGGTGGACCGGTTCTGCTTCGAGGGATTCCTGCCCCGCAAGGCCGGCGAGCGGGAACGGACGCTGAGGTCGCTGGCCGGCGAGGCGCGGACGATGATCTTCTTCGAGGCCCCGCACCGGCTGGCGGAGTCGCTGACGGCGATGGCGGCCGTCTTCGGCTCCGATCGTCGCGGCGCCGTCTGCCGTGAGCTGACGAAGACCTATGAGGAGGTCCGCCGCGACGGGCTGGGCGAGCTGGCCCGGTGGGCCGAGCCGGGCGTCCGCGGCGAGATCACGATCGTCGTGGCCGGCGCGCCGCCGGTGGTGGTGGACGAGGGGACGGCCGTGGCCCTGGTGCAGCAGCGGATCGAGGCGGGCGACAGGCTCAAGCCCGCGGTCGCCGAGGTGGCTGCTGAACTCGGGCTGGCCCGGAACGCGCTCTACCAGTCCGTCCTGGACGCCCGCCGCGAGCTCCCCAGCCCGCCGACCTCGGCGCGTTGAGTCCGGGCCGAAGCCGGGACCTCGCGCAGCGTCAGCTCTGGTGGCGTCCGCTCCAGTGCAGCCGTTGCGGCCGGGCGGAAAGGTGCTCGGTCGTGGACTCGGGTTTCACCGACATGAGCTCGCCGGCGCGCTCCCGCAGCCGGGCCCGGGCCGCCGACGACGTGGTCACCGGTGCCGTCGCGGCATCGTCCTTGCGGTTGAAGAAGTCCATCGTTGGTTCCCCCTGATCGTGTTCATCCGACCCGCTCCCGGCATCGTTCCACAGGAAAAAGATCTCTGCTGTCGATGCGAAAAATGAGGCGGTCCTGAGTGAAGAGGGCCGGGCGCTACCTCCCCCGAGAGCAGCGCGCCGGCCTCATGGTTCATTCGGCCCCGGTCGCTGGCCGGATTGCTGAAATATCAACTTCTTCTTCGCGGTTCGCCTTATGACGTGGAGGTCCGGGGTGAGACCGAGTCGCTGTCGTGACCCCTCAGCCCGAGAGCTGCGGTGGCACAGGACGTCTCCGGCCGACCCGAAGGCCGGGGGATGACGAGGGCGGAATCGAGCCGGTCGATCAGGTCGTCGCAGACCGCGTCTCGAACCTCTGCAGGATCCGCCGGAGTTCACGACGTCCGCCTCCGCCGGTGAACACCTCTGCGCGTAATCCGGCTGAGCGGGCTCCGTCGACGTTGTCGGCCCGGTCGTCGAGGAAGAGCGCTTCGGCGGGATCGACACCGAGGTCGGCCACGATGGCGCGGAAGAAGTCCGGAGAGGGTTTGGTCAGGCCCATTTCGCAGGAGTAGAACTGGGCGTCGAACGCGGTCACGTATTCCGGCAGCTGTCGCATCAACCCAGCCCGGACGTCGTGCTGGTTGGTGGCCAGCGCACAGAGGAGTCCGCTCCCTCGGAGCTGGGCGACCTCGTCCATCATGGCGGCGTCGATGTCGAGCCGACGCCACACCTGCATGACGCTATCGATGTCGACCAGGCACGGATAGTGGGCCAGCACGGGTGTCAGAGCTTGCCGGAACGTCATCTCGCCCCGTGTTGCCGGATCCTCGGCGGCGAGGACAGCCTGCAGGAATCCTTCCGGTTCGGATGGCGCCATGGCGCGAAGGGTGTCGAGCCAACCGTCCGGGATCGACTGCAGGACCCCGTCGGCGTCGAGGAGCAGACAGCGGAACGGATACACCGACACGAACAGCATTGTGTCAACATGGTGCGACCGGCCCCGACCGACGGCACCAGCGCTGAGTGAGGGTGAAGCGTGAACGACGATGTGAGCAGTGATCCGGCTCCCCGCCACGGTAAGGGTCTCAGTCGCCCGGTCGTGGTCGAAGGCGCTATCGAGTTCATCGACCGTCACGGGCTCCAACAGCTGACGATGCGGAGTCTCGGGAGAGATCTCGGGGTCGAGGCGATGGCGCTGTACCGCTACGTCTCCGGGCGCGAGGATCTGCTCGAAGCGGTGGTCGCGCAATTGCTTGACGGTCTGCATCAAAGCATCGACCGGGAGCCTGCCGAGAGCTGGCAGGGCTATCTGCAGTCTTTCGCGCACGCCTTCCGCGAGGTTGCCGGTCTGCACCCGGCTGCGTTCCCGCTGATAGCGACCCGGCATCCGGCTGCACCCTGGTTGCTGCCGCCGGTGCGCAGTATCGAGTTGGTGGAGCACTTCCTGTCCACGATGAGTCGGTTCGAGCTGACCGACCAGCAGGTGGTGACCGCCTACCGCTCGTTCAGCAGCTTCCTGCTCGGCAATCTGTTGTTGGAGGCATCCGTCCGAGGCGCCGAGCTCGCCCCTGATCAGGCGCCGCTGGACGAGGGCGACACCGAAGCTTCGGCGCAGGACGAACAGGTCTCGCTCGACGGGGCACCGACGATCAACCGCTGCCAGGGGTTACTCAGCGAAGACCGCAGCGACGAGGAGTTCGAGGCAGCGCTGGAGAGCCTGTTGGACCGAGTGGAGCTCGCTCTGAGGCAGTAGGTGAGGCTCACCCGCTCGAGCGCAGCACGGGGCCGGGCCCTATTCCTGCGAGTCCGCAGCCGCACGGTCGCCGAGAGCGGTGAGCCGATCACTGATCCTTCGTCGGGTACGGTCCAACGTCGCTCTCGCGGCCCGGCCGTCGAGCGTGGGTGTCTGCGCCGGCTGCGGCGCTTTCGGCAGCAGCCGGGCCGCGGCACCGAGAGCGGCCGCGGTCAGGGAGGGGAACAGGCCGTTGACCCGCATCCCGATCTTGGCCAGCGGGGTGAGGACGACCACAGCTCGACCGCGCAGGACACCGTCGACGATCGCAGCAGCGGCGCGTTCGGCGTTCATCGACAGGCCGGGCAGTGACGCCGCAGCCGCGAACCACGCGTACTCGGCGCCGTGATCCCCGACGAAGTGGGCGCGCTGGTGCGAGCCCGTCCGCATCAGGCCGGGCGCGACCGTGGTGACGCTGACTCCGGTTCCGCTCAGCTCGGAGCGGAGTCCCCGGCTGAAGCCGAGGGCGGCGAACTTGGCTGTGCTGTAGGGAAGCAGATGCGGAACGGCGATCAGACCACCGACCGAGCTGATCACCCCGATCCGGCCCGTCCGACGTTCCCGCATGGCCGGGGCGACGGCCAGCGCCACGTTGATCGGACCCCAGGCCATGATGTCCATGGCGCTCTGGAAGTGCTGTCGGGTCAACGAATCCAGCGGGCCGACCTGGATCACGCCGGCCACACAGATCGCCACCCCGACCGGTCCCACCGTCTGCTCGATCCGGGTCACCCAGTCCGCGACAGCTGCGTGATCGCTGACGTCGCACGCGGCCGTGTCGACGCGGTGGCCACGACCGGTGAGGTCCGCCTCGGCTCGCTGGAGTTCGCCTTCGTCGCGGGCACAGATCGCCAGCCGGTACCCGCGGGAACCGAGTTCCCGGGCGATCAGCAGACCGAGTCCGCGGGATCCGCCGGCGACCACCGCGACCGCATCGGCGACACCGGTCGACGCCTTCGGTGTCGGGGTCACGGGTGCAGGACGACCTTCACGCAGCCGTCGTCCTTGGCCTGGAACATGGCGTAGGCGTCCGGCGCCCCGGCCAGCGGGCGATGGTGGGTGGCCAGCGTCTCGACTCCCAGGGGATCACCGTCGGCCATCAGCACCGGCCAGATGTCCTCGATCCACGCCTTGACGTGGCACTGACCCATCCGCACCGTGATGCCCTTGTCGAACATCGTCATCATCGGCATCGGGTCCGCCTCGCCACCGTAGACCCCGCTGATCGACACCGTGCCGCCGCGACGGACGGCTGCGAACGCGGTGTCGAGTGCGGCCATCCGGTCGATCCCGGCCTTGCTGATCAGCGGTTTGGCCAAGACGGACGGCAACCGGCCGGCCGCGGCGATCGCCGCCCCCTGGACGGGTGCTCCGTGGGCCTCCATGCCGACCGCCTCCAGCACCGCGTCCGGGCCCCGGCCCCGGGTCAGATCGGCCAGCGCAGCCGGCACATCCTCCACCGCCGACAGATCGATCGTCTCGATGCCGTGCGCCTGGGCCAGGGCCAACCGCTCCGGAACGAGGTCGACGCCGATGACCCGGTGACCTTGATGTCGGGCGATCCGGGTCGCCAGCTGCCCGACAGGTCCCAGACCGAGGACCGCCAGCGTCTCACCGCCGCCGGGATTCAGTCCTGCGTACATCACGCCCTGCCAGGCGGTCGGCAGGATGTCGGAGAGGTAGAGGACCCGTTCGTCGGGCACCCCGTCAGGCACGACGATCGGGCCGAACTGGGCCTGGGGGACCCGTAGGTACTCGGCCTGCCCACCGGGCACCGAACCGTAGAGCTCGGTGTAGCCGAACAGGCTGGCCCCGCTGCCCTGGCTGCGGACCTGCGTGGTCTCGCACTGGGCGAACAGGCCCCGCTCACACATCCAGCAGTGCCCACAGGAGATGTTGAACGGGATCACCACCCGGTCACCGGGCTTGATCCGGCCGACTTCGGAGCCGACTTCCTCGACCACTCCCATCGTCTCGTGCCCGAGGACGTCACCGGGGGACAGGAACGGTCCGAGCACCGAGTAGAGGTGCAGGTCCGAGCCGCAGATCGCGCTCGAGGTCACCTTGATCACCGCGTCGGTCGGGGCCTCGATCTGTGGATCGGGCACCTCCTCGACGCTGACCTTTTCCTTGCCCTGCCAGGTCAGGGCCTTCATGCGGACTTCTCCTGATCCGGTTCGGGCGCACTGTTCTCGTCGAGCACGTCGTCCAGAGCCCGGTTTCGGCCGTAGCGGATCCGGTCCGTGACGTCCGCCGGTGTGTCGACGGTTTCTGGTGCAGCCATGTTGGTGTGTCTCCTGCTCGTCGGTGTCGGTGTCGGTTGAGAGTGGGGATGGGTGTGCATTCGTGTAGGGCCCTGTGCGCTTGCGGAGGGCCTTGGGTCACCGCTACGGGGTGGGCATGCCCCCGTTGACGTTCAACGTCTCGCCGGTGACGTAACCGGACTCGGCCGAGGCGAGGTAGACGTAGGCCGGGGCGATCTCGGCCGGCTGCCCGGCCCGTCCGATCGGGGTTTCCTGGCCGAACTGGGGCAGCGCCTCGGTCGGCTGGCCACCTGCAGTCTGCAACGGGGTCCAGAACGGCCCGGGCGCCACCACGTTGACCCGGATCCCCTGGGCGGCCACCTGTTGGGCCAGCGCTTTGCTGAACGTGTTGATGGCCATCTTCGTGGTGGCGTAATCGACCAGGCTGGGGGAGGGGCTGTAGGCCTGGATCGAACTGGTGTTGATGATCGAGGAGCCGGCCGGCAGATGGGGGAGGGCCTCCTGCACGATCCAGAACATGGCGTAGACGTTGGTCTTGAACGTCTGATCGAACTGCTCGGAGGTGATATCGGCCAGCTTGTCCTGGGTCTGTTGCTTACCGGCCACGTTCGCGATCAGGTCGAGCCCACCCAGCTGCTCCAGAGCCGTGTGCACGAGGCCGCGGGCGGCCCTCTCCTCGGCGATGTCGACGGGGGCGAGGACGGCCTTGCGACCCGTGGCCCGGACCAGTTCGGCCACCTCCTCGGCATCAGCCTGTTCACTGGGCAGGTAGGCCAGGGTGACGTCGGCACCCTCACGGGCGAACGCGATCGCGGCCGCCCGTCCGATGCCCGAGTCGGCTCCGGTCACCAGGGCTTTGCGGTCCTGGAGCCGACCGGAGCCCCGGTAGCTGGTCTCACCGTGGTCGGCCTTCGGTTCGAGATCCCGAGCGAGCCCGGAGCCCTCCTGGTACTGCTCGTCGAAGCCACCCTGGTGGTACTGCTCCACCGGATTGGTGAAGGTGTACTGATCGGCCATCACATGTCTCCTTCTCATCGGCACTGCGGCCACGTGTGTGACCTGGGTCTGGAGCCCACCTCGGCCGGTTTTCGAGCCGACTCGCAGCCCGGGCTCATTCCTCCGGACGGGCTCCGCCGGATCCCTCGGACGCCAGCGGACGCACCGTCGGAGCGGCAGATGTACAGTGTAAACAGGCGACGGTTTCCCGCCTTCCGGGGGAAGCGATGTGCTGGTCGAATCGGCCACTGAGAACGCGGCGGTCGCCCAGGGCCGCCGGTCGGTGCACCGTGCCGGACTTTCACCGCTGGCACGCGCTCACCCCGACAGACCGACGACCGAGGAGACAAGATGGCGAACGGACCAAGGGTGCGCCCGCGGTGACGCAGATCGACGTGACCCCGGACGGTCTCCCGACGGCGGCGTGGGCGCCGCGGATCGCACGGGCCCCGAGGTCGACGCTGAAATCGTTGCTGGCCGACCACGGGATCGACGGTGCGGCTTCGTTGGTCGTGGTCGGCGCCCATCCCGACGACGAGACGATCGGTGCAGGCCGGCTGTTGCGGATCTGGAACGATGAGGTGGGTTCGACCTCGGCCGTTCTGGCCACCGCGGGTGAGGCTTGTTTCGACCACGTCGGTCCTCGGCCCGATGGTCTGGCCGAGCGGCGACTGCAGGAATGGGACGCGGCACTGGACGTCCTCGGTGTCGCCGACCGGCGCCGGCGACTCGGCATCCCGGACGGCGCGGTGGGCGACCACGGAGAGCTCGTCCGGCAGGCGATCGTCGAGGAGGTGGCTCGTTCTCAGGGGTCGACCGGTCAGCCCGTCGTGCTGGCGGCACCGTGGCGACACGACCCTCACCCCGACCACCGTGCCGTGGGTGAGGCTGCCGCCCGGGTTGCCGCGGAGCACGGCGTGCGGTTGTTCGAGTTCCCGGTCTGGATGACCTACTGGATGTCGCCGTCGGATCCGCTCGCCGAGAGATCGTCGATGGCCAGACTGTCGAGCACCCCTCAGGTCGATCAGGCCCATGCCGACGCGTGTGCCTGTTTCCGCACCCAGTTGCAACCGGTCGTCGCCGGGTGGGGTGCGGTGGTGCCGCCGGCGATGTTGGCCCATCACGACCAGCAGTTGCTCCTCGTCGACGGCTGACCATCGATCGGCATCTGAGGAACCCGGCTGCGGCGAAGACCGGTCAGCCGGCCCGAAGGCAACGGACCGTCTGAACGTGCAGGCAAAGGAGTGAGCCATGAGCAGTCACGCACCGACGGTGCCCGACTTCGACCAGGTGTACGCCGCCGACCCTGATCCCTGGCGGGTCGCCTCCGGTGAGTACGAGACCCGCAAGCGTGAGATCGTCCTGGCGATGCTGGCGCGGCGCAGCTACCGCCACGCGTGGGATCCGGCGTGCGGGACCGGTCACCTGGTCGCCCGGTTGGCCGAACGCAGCGAATCCGTCCTCGCCACCGACGGCTCCGTCCGGGCCGTCGATCTCACCCGCGACCTGTGCCGCACCCAGAGCCAGGTCACGGTCCAGCAACTCCTCCTGCCGGCCGAGCCGACCGAGCCCACCGTGCCGGCCGGTGGCTTCGACCTGATCGTGCTCGCCGAGTTCTTCTACTACCTCGACCCCGACGACCGACAGGCCGCGATGGAGACGGTGCGCCGATGCGCCGGGCCGGGATGTGAGCTGTTGGCCGTGCACTGGCGACATGCCCCTCATGACGGCTGGCTGTCGGGCGCCGCCGTCCAGGCCGAGATCGGGGCTGACCTGACCACAGCCGGATGGCTCCCGGGGACGCATCTCGACGACACCGGTTTCGTCGTCGACAGCTGGCACGCACCAGGTGGCGCCGAATGAGCACGCCAGCGCCGGCACGGTGGAGCGCGATCGCACCGCTGGCCGCGCCGATGCGTCTGGACCCGGCCTACGATCGGCACCGGCCCGATGACCAGATGCTGCAGGCCCAGCTGCACGACCTGCTCGACGATCGGGACTGGTCCGGGTTGCGCTGGCCGCGGCTGCTCGATGCTCTGGTCGGCGCCGGGCGCACGGATGTCGCCCTGTCACGATTGTTCGAAGGCCACGTCGACGCCGTCCGCATCCTCGATCAGGCCGGTCGCCCACCGGTCGCCGGAGCCCTCTACGGGGTGTGGGCCTCCCGGTCCCAGCGCACCGGCGTGCGGGCCGCGTCCACCGGTGCACAGCTGGTGCTGGACGGCACCCTGCGGTTCGCCTCCGGGCTCGGGGTCATCGACCGTGCGCTGGTTCCGGTGTGGACCGGGCCGGACCGTCATCTGCTGATCGATCTCGACCTGAGTGAGGTCGGCGGCCCGGAGCTACAACCGGACACCAGTCAGTGGCAGACCGCAGCCATGAGCGTCAGCCGGAGCCACACCCTGGTCATCGACGGACTGAAGGTCCGGTCGGCCGACCAGGTCGGCCCGGACAACTTCTATCTGGACCGGCCCGGTTTCTTTCCCGGCGGGGTCGGGGTGGCCGCCTGTTGGCTCGGCGGCGCGACGCGGGTCGCCGATCTCGTCCTGGCCCGGATGCACGACCCGGTGCCACCCCAGCTGAAACTGCGGTTGGGGGAGATCCGACGGCAGCTCAGTACCGGCGCGGCCATGGTGTCCGCGGCTGGACGGAGCCTGGACGTCGAAGCCGACAGCGCTCAGACCGAGCGCGCCGAGGAGCTCGATCAACGCGCCCTGTCGGCCGAGACCCGCTGGGCGGTGGCGAACGCCGTCCACGGTGTGCTCGACCAGGCTCACCGGATCGCCGGCCCGGCCGGACTGGCCTACGACCAGGACCTCACCCATGCCGTGCACGACCTCCGCCTCTACGTGCTGCAACACAACGCCGACGCCGAGGCCCTCTACCTGGCCGAACTGTGAGCGCCCTCGGCGGTGAGCGATCGGCGGGACCGAAGGTCCTACTGGCCATCCCCGCTCACAACGAGGAGGAACGCATCGCCGCGGCCCTCACCGCAGCCCTCGAATCGTTGGCCTCGGCCCGTGCGGCGGGCGTGGTCAGCGACGGGCGGATCGCCGTGGCCGCTCACCGGTGTTCGGACCGAACGGAATCATCGGCGCGACAGATCCTCGGGCCGGATCACCTGGTGTGCGTGATCGAGGATCAGATGTCGGTCGGGATGGTCCGGGCCACGCTCATCCGGCAGGCCGTCGGGGTGTTCGGTGAGCCGGACTGGCTGCTCAGCACCGACGCCGACAGCCAGGTCCCCGGCAGCTGGGTTCGGGAACTCCTGCGGCTGGGCGCCGATCACGACGCGGTCGCCGGTCTGGTCGTCCTGTCCGAACTCGAACCCGGTTCCGGCATCGTCGCAGCCCACGATCATCTGGTGGGTGCGGGCATCCACGGCTTCGACCGGCACGATCACGTCTATGCCGCCAACCTCGGCCTGCGCTTCTCCAGCTACCGGCAGGCCGGCGGTTTTCCCGACGTGCGGCACGGAGAGGAGCACGCGCTGCTCGCCGCTGTCCGCGGCTGTGGTGGTCGGGTCCGCACCAGTACCGAGTTGACCGTGACCACCTCCGGGCGGCTGCTGGGCCGCGCCGATCACGGTCTCCATCGCGTCTTGGCCACCCTTCACAGCGGGGCCGTCGCCTCAGCTCCCTGAAGCCGGGAGCTGAGTCCTGACCGCACCGGTGTGATCGTCCTGCCACCGGGAGGGGTCTTCGCCGGAGCCATCTACGGTGGCGGGGTGAGTACTGATCCACAGCCGGTAACCGAGGCTGACCCGACCCTCCGGGAACGGCGGGCGAGCACCGACGAAGGGGGCCGGCGGCGCAACCTCGAACGGCCGGCAGCCCCGGAACCGCTGCCGTCGCCGGTGGTCGACACCCACTGTCACCTCGACGTCGCCGACGGTCGGCGCGGCAGTGCGGACGAGGCGTTCGGCCCGGCCGAGGCGATCGCCGCCGCGGCCTCGGTCGGGGTGAGCCGGATCGTCCAGGTCGGCTGCGACGTCGCCGGCTCGGAGTGGGCGGTGCGAGCGGCCGAGACCTGGCCGTCGGTGGTGGCCGCGGTCGCCCTGCACCCCAACGACGCGGCCCGGCTCGAGGCCGGTCTGCCCGCCGCGCTGGACCGGATCGGTGAGTTGGCCGCCCACCCACGGGTCCGGGCGGTGGGCGAGACCGGTCTGGACTACTTCCGGACCCGCGAGGCCGCGGCGCAACAGGTCCAACGGGAGGCCTTCGCGGCCCACATCGGCTTCGCCCGACGCCACGACCGGACGCTGGTGATCCACGACCGTGACGCCCACGCCGACATCCTCGACGTGCTGGACGCCGAGGGCGCCCCGGAGCGGGTGGTGATGCACTGCTTCTCCGGTGACGCCGACTTCGCCCGGGCCTGTCTGGACCGTGGCGCCTATCTGTCCTTCGCCGGCACGGTGACGTTCAAGAACGCGACCGCCCTGCGGGAGGCGTTGCGGGTCGTCCCGTCCGACCGGATCCTGACCGAGACCGACGCGCCCTATCTGACGCCCGAGCCGAACCGTGGCCGCCCGAACGCCTCCTACCTGATCCCGTACACGGCCCGGGTGATCGCTGCCGTCCGGGACGAACCACTGGACTCGGTCTGCGCAGCGCTGGACGCCAACGCCGACGCGGCTTTCGGTGGGCCCTGGGATCGAGCTTCTGTTTCTGTCGAGAAGAACCGCGACTGATGGAGTTCGGCGACGTCGTCCGGCGGCGCCGGATGGTGCGTCGCTTCCGGGCCGATCGGGCAGTGCCGGCCGACGTCCGCGACTCGTTGCTGCAGGCCGCCGTCCGGGTTCCCTCGGCCGGCTTCAGTCAGGGCGTTTCCTTTGTGGTGGCAGAGAAAACGTCCGACCGGGAACGGTTCTGGGCGGCAACGTCGAACCCGACGTCGGACAGCCCGAACCGGTGGTTGGCCGGGATGCGGTCGGCACCGTTGCTGATCATGGTGTGGACCTCCGAGTCCGCCTACCGCCGGCGCTACAGCGAAGCCGACAAGAGAGGCAACGACGAGGCAGGACGGCGCGACGAGAGCTGGGCGGCACCGTTCTGGTACGTCGACGCCGGCATGGCCGTGCTGGCTGCGCTGTATGCGGTGGTCGACGCCGACGACGACCTCGGCGCCTGCTTCTTCGGCGTCCCGATCGACCGGGTGGGCGAGCTGCGGGATGCGTTCGCCGTGCCCGAGGACCAGCTCGCCGTCGGGGTGATCGCCGTCGGCTACCGCGCGGCCGACGAAACGCCGTCCGGCTCGGCCGCGAGCCGCAGCCGAAAGCCCGTCGACCAGGTCGTCCACCTCGGCCGGTGGTGAATCCGGACCTGCTTCACGACAGCTCGGGCCCGTCGGTGCGGATCCGGGCGAAGAGCAACAGATCGCGCCGGGTGCCGCCGATCCACTGGTGGCTGCGCAGCAGGCCCTCCGGTGAGAATCCGGCCCGCTCGGCGGTCCGCACGCTGGCGGTGTTCCACGGCTCGATGTAGAGCTCGATCCGGTGCGCGGCCTCGATGGTCCAGGCGAAGCCGGTCAACCGGCGCAGGGCGAGCCCGGCCAGGCCACGACCACGGGCGCTCGGCGCGATGCTGTACCCGATCGTCAACCGGCCCTGCTCCAACCCGCGCAGCCAGAGTCCGATGTGCCCGAGCGCGACGTCGGTGGCCGGATCGGCGATCGCGAAGGAGTAGCCCAGGCCTTCGCCGAGCCGGCCGCGCTGGCGATCGAGCCAGTCCCGGGCCTGCGCCTCGTCGGCGTGGGCGGGCAGCGAACCGACCAGCGGGACGTAGGGATCGGTGGCCAGCTCGAGCGCGAAGGCGAGATCGGAGGTCCGGAACGGACGAAGCACCACCTCCGGCGCCGCCAGTCGGTCCGGCATCGCCGGGAGGGCGCCCGGTGTGATCGACTCATCCACGTGATCAGTCTGCTGGACCCCACCTCGGTGCGCGCGCTGGCGCAGCGGTTGGGGCTGCGGCCGACCAAGCAGCGCGGCCAGAACTTCGTGGTGGACGCGAACACCGTCCGCCGGATCGTCGCCCTGGCCGGCGTGACCGGCACCGACGTGGTGCTGGAGGTCGGCCCCGGGCTGGGCTCGCTGACCCTGGCCCTGCTGGACGTCGCCGAACGGGTGGTCGCCGTCGAGATCGACCCGCTGTTGGCCGACGCGTTGCCGGCCACGGTCGCCGACCGCGCACCCGACCGGGCCGCCGCCCTGGACGTGCTGACCGAGGACGCGATGGCGGTGCAGAGCCTGCCGGCGGCCCCGACCCGGGTGGTGGCCAACCTGCCCTACAACGTCTCGGTGCCGGTGCTGCTGCATCTGCTGGCCCGCTTCGACAGTTGGCGCGACGGGCTGGTGATGGTGCAGGCCGAGGTGGCCGACCGGCTGGCCGCGCGTCCGGGCTCGAAGACCTACGGGGTGCCCTCGGCCAAGATGGCCTGGTACGCCGACACCACCCGGGTCGGCTCGGTGCCGGCGGCGGTGTTCTGGCCGGTGCCCAATGTCGAGTCGGGTCTGGTCCGGATCGTCCGCCGCGACCCGCCGCCGACGACGGCCACCCGGCAGCAGACGTTCGCGGTGATCGACGCCGCGTTCGCCCAACGACGCAAGATGTTGCGGTCGGCGCTGTCTGGGCTGGTCGGCTCGTCCGCGGCCGCCTCGACGGCCCTGGCGGCCGCTGACGTCGACCCGACCGCCCGGGGTGAGACCCTGGCGGTCACCGACTTCGCCCGGATCGCCGAGCAGCTGAGCTGGCCCGAACCGCCGACGAGGTAGCCGAGGTCGACGAGATAATGGTCCGATGATCAGGAATGTGGTGCTCGGCCGGATCGCGTCCGACCTCGAGCCGGCCGCCCGCGCCCGACTGGACGAGGCGCTGGCCGGGATCGGGGGACTGCGCCTGCCCGGCCAGTTGAGCATGACGGTGGGCCCGGACGCCGGACTGCGGGCGGGCGGTTGGTCGTTCGCCATCGTGAACGACTGGAGCGACCCGGGCGCCTATCAGGCCTACGACCTGGACCCGGAGCACAACGCCTACCGGGCCGTGGTGGCCGAGGTGAGCACCGAGCTGGCCCGGGTCCAGCTCGAACTGCCCGATCCGGCCTGACCCGGGCTGACCCGGGCTCGGTACGCTCACCCGATGGCCGTACCGCTACCCCCGGAGCTCAGCGCCGTCCGGGTCCGGGCGCCGGCCAAGATCAATCTCGCGCTGAAGGTCGGCCCGCTGCGTCCGGACGGCTACCATCCGCTCGCCACGGTCTACCAGGCGCTCTCGCTCTACGACGAGCTCGACGCCGGCTGGGCCGATCCGGGCGTGTTCGAGGTCGAGGTGCGCGGCGAGGGCGCCGAGCTGGTGCCCGTCGGGCCGGAGAACCTGGCCGTCCGGGCGGCCCGGCTGCTGGCCGAACGCTACGGCCCGAACGACTCCCTCGGCGCCACGCTGTCCATCACCAAGGCGATCCCGGTCGCCGGTGGCCTGGCCGGTGGCTCGGCTGACGCCGCGGCCGCGCTGCTCGCCTGCGCCGTGCTGTGGGATCTCGACGTCGACCCCGAAGCCCTGCGCGAGCTCGGCGCCGAACTCGGCTCCGACGTCCCGTTCGCCCTGCTCGGCGGCACCGCTTTGGGCAGCGGCCGGGGTGAGGCGCTGGTGCCGGCGCTGGCTCGCGGCACCTACCACTGGGTGCTCGCCTTCGCCCACCACGGGCTCTCCACCCCGGCGGTGTACCGCCGCTTCGACGAGCTGACCGCCGCCGGTCCGGACGACTCACCGGCCAGCGCCGTCCCGTCGGGAGAACCGTTCGAGGTGCCGTCCGACCTGATGAACGCCCTGCTCAGCGCCGATCCGCGCCAGTTGGGGCGCTGCCTGACCAACGATCTGCAGGAGCCCGCGCTCGACCTGCAACCCCAGTTGCGGCGCACGATCGAGGCCGGGCAGGAGTACGGCGCGCTGGGCACCCTGATCTCGGGGTCCGGGCCCACGGTGTTGTTCCTGGTGGCGAACGAGAAGGCCGCCCTCGACCTGAGCGTCTCGCTGAGCGCGGACGGCGTCTGCCGGACCGTCCGGCGCGCCACCGGACCGGTTCCGGGCGCCCGCGTGATCGGCTGAGCAACCAGCCGAGCGTCGATCAGCCGGTCAGTGGTCCGGCAGCCGGCGCAACAGGTCGCTCAGGACGGACCGTTGGCTCGGGTCCACCTCGGCCAGGATCGCATGCTCGGCGGCGAGCAGATCGGCCATCGCCGCGTCCACGGCGTCCTTACCCGCGGAGGTCAATCCGACCAGGACCCCACGCCGGTCGTCCGGATGGTCCGAGCGGGACGTGAGGCCACGCGCGGTCAGCCGGTCGACCCGGTTGGTCATGGTGCCGGAGGTGACCATCGTCTCGCGCAGCAGCCGACCGGGGGAGAGCTGATAGGGATCACCCGACCGGCGTAGCGCGGCCAGCACGTCGAACTCCCACGGCTCCAGGTCGTGCGCACTGAAGGCCTGCCGGCGTTGCCGGTCCAGGTGGCGGGCCAGCCGGGTCACCCGGGAGAGCACCTGCATCGCCGAGACGTCCAGATCGGGACGCTCGCGCTGCCAGGCCTCGACCAGTTGGTCGACCTCGTCGGCTGCCATGCGGCGAGCTTAGATCAAGACTCTTGACGTCGAGAATCTTGATCGGCGGCCCCGGTGGGCATCAGCCAGGCCAGCGCGATGATGCCGAGGGAGAGGACGGCCGGCAGGGCCATCGTGTGCTGGATGCCGAAGTGGTCGACGCCGAAACCGATCAGGCCCGGACCGCCGAGGAAGGCGGCGTAGCCGAAGGTCACCACCACCGACAGCACCCGGCCGCCGCCGAGGTGACCGGCCGCGCTGTAGACCTGCGGGGCGATCATCCCGACGCCCAGCCCGACCAGGGCCCAGCCGAGGACCAGCATCGGCAGCGAGCCGACGAGGGTCACGGTGAGGTAGCCGACGGCGGCCGCGGCGCCGCCGAAACGGACGACCGCACGGTGACCGAACCGGTCGACCAGGGAGTCGCCGAGCAGGCGGATGACGACCATGAAGCCGCTGACGGCGATCAGCCCGAGCGCGCCGGTGGTCGAGTCGACGTTCGCGACGTCGGTGACCTGGATCGCCGACCAGTCGGTGGCGGTCCCCTCGCAGAGCCCGAAGGCCAGGGCCATCAGGCCGAGCAGCCAGGCGACCCGTGGGATCTTGACCCGGCGCCCGTCGACCTTGCTCGGGATCCGGGCGGTGACCGGGGTGAGCCGGAACAGTGCGATCCAGACCCCGACGCCGATCGCGGCGGCCAGGCTCATCACCGGGGTGACGACCCGGGCGCCCTGCAGCCCGAGCAGCGTGCCCAGCAGCAGGACGGCGCCGGCGCCGGTGAACTGGCCGAGCGACCAGCTGGCGTGGAACCGGCTCATGATCGCGCCGCCCCCGGTGGCCTTGCGGCGTCCGGCCTCCACCTGGACGCCGACCGCGTTCATGGCCACGTCCATCGCGCCGTTGCCGAACCCGATCAGGGCGGCGCCGAGCACGGCGACGCCGAAGACCGGTGCGACGGCGATGGTGACGGCGGCGACGATCAGGATCGGCAGTGCGATCAGGGCGATGGTCCGGGCGCCGAGGGCGTCGGCCAGTCGGCCGCCGATCTGCATCGAGATCAGCGCGGCCACACCGGTGCCGATCAGCATGACCGAGATCTGGGTCGGGTCGAGACCCAGCCGGTCGCGCAACGAGGGGAGCGAGCCGCCGTAGCTGCCCAGCAGCACGCCGTTGACGGCGAACATGAGCGCGACGGCCGTGACCGCCCGACGGCTGTCGAGCACCGTGGTCCGGTGATCGGGGCGGGTGAGCAGAGTGGTCATGACAGTGCCTTGGGAGAAAATCGGAACGGGTCTTCTGAATCGATCTAGTGCAACGATAACAGAGGCACTCCTACGTTCGGCTGATCGATCGGTCAACAGGGGCCACGAGCCCCGGATCAGCCGGTGAACCCGTCGTCCTGGCCCGAGTCGCCAGCCAGAGGTGGGTTCGGCGGGTCAGGACGGCGGGGTCGTGTGCAGCGTCGGCCGGGGCTCCAGGCCGCGGAGACCGTTCCAGGCCAGATTGACCAGGTGGGCGGCGACGTCCGGCTTCTGCGGCCGGCGTTCCTCCAGCCACCACTGTCCGGTCAGGGCGATCATCCCGACCAGCATCTGGGCGTAGATCGGCGCGGCCTCCGGGTCCAGGCCTCGGTCCCTGAACTCGGGGGAGAGGATGTCGCCGACCCGGACGGCGACGTCGCCGAGGACGTTGGTCAGCGAGCCCCCGCTGCGGCCCACCCCCGAGTCCCGGGCCAGGATCCGGAAGCCGTCGGTATGGGTCTCGATGTAGTCCAGTAGCGCCAACGCGGCCTGTTCGACCAGATCGCGGTCACGGCCAGAGGTGAGCGAGCCGCGCAGGGTCTCGGTCAGGGTCCGGACCTCGCGGTCGACGACCACCGCGTACAGGCCCTCCTTACCGCCGAAGTGCTCATAGACCACCGGCTTGCTGACTTCGGCCCGGAGGGCGATCTCCTCCACCGAACTGGACTCGAAGCCGCGTTCGGCGAACAGACCGCGGGCGATCCCGATCAACTGCTCGCGCCGCTCGGCACCACTCATCCGCACCCGGCCGGCCCGCTTCTGCCGGCCGCTCCCGGCTCTGTTCTGCTGCTCGGTGCTGGCCACCAGGAGAACCTACTCACCGCCGTCCATCCAGGCCCGTCGGCGGAGATGCGGCTGGTCAGACGGTTGCGTACTGTTGGCTCCGGTCGATCCCCGGTTGGTCTGTCGGCAGGGCCCGCCTGACTTTGAATCAGGATTAGCGACGTAGGTTCGACTCCTACCCGGGGAGCGAGCGCGATCTGTCCGAGCGACAACGAGGAGCACGCCTGGTGACCGAGCCGAGCACCGTCCACCACCCCGGTGCCGACGCCAGGGCCGGATCCGGAGTCGCAGCGGCGATCATCCTGGCTGCCGGCGCCGGCACCCGGATGAAGTCGGCACGGTCGAAACTGCTGCACGAGATCGCCGGACGTTCCCTGTTGAGCTACGCGATCGATGCGGTCATCGACGCCGGTGCCGAGCAGATCGTCGTCGTGGTCGGACACGAAAGCGACCAGGTGATCGCCCACCTGGGTGAGATTGCGCCGCACGTCCGCACGGTCCACCAGGGCGCAGACGCCTACGGAACCGGCTACGCCGTGCAGTGCGCTCTGGCTGAGCTCGGTCCCGTCGACAGCGAGATCATCGTGACCCTGGCCGACATGCCGATGGTCGACGGCGACATTCTGACCAGCCTGGTGGCCGCACACCGGACAGCCGGCGCAGCCATCACGGTGCTGACCGCCGACGTCGCCGATCCCACGGGCTATGGACGCATCCTGCGTGACCCGGCCGGTGACGTCCTGGGCATCGTCGAGCAGAAGGAAGCAACCGAACAGCAGCGGCTGATCACCGAGATCAACTCGGGCGTCTTCGTCTTCGCCGGGCCGGTGCTGACCTCGACGCTGGCCGAACTCACGCCGAGCGAAACCACTGGGGAGCTGTATCTCACCGATGTGCCGGCCATTGCCCGCAGACACCAGCAACCGGTCCGGGCGCACGTCTCGCACGACCACTGGCACGCCGAGGGCGTCAACGACCGGGTCCAGTTGCAGGCCATGGGTGCCGAGCTGAACCGGCGGCTGCTCAACCGCTGGATGCGCGCCGGCGTGACCATCGTCGACCCGGCGAGCACCTGGATCCACGCCGACGTCGATCTCGGCACCGACGTCATCCTGTTGCCCGGCACCTCGCTGGAGGGCGCCACCTCGGTGGCCAGTGGCGCGACCATCGGCCCGGACACCACCCTGGTCGACGTCGAGGTCGGCCCGGACGCCACCGTCACCCGCACCCAGGCCACACTGTCGGTGATCGGGGCCGGCGCGACGGTCGGGCCGTTCGCCTATCTCCGGCCCGGAACCAAACTCGGCGCCGGCGGCAAGATCGGCACCTTCGTGGAGACCAAGAACGCGCGGATCGGCGACGGCGCCAAGGTTCCGCACCTGACCTACGCCGGGGACACCGAGATCGGTGACGGGGCCAACATCGGCGCCGGGACGATCTTCGCCAACTACGACGGCGTGACCAAGCACCGCAGCTCCGTCGGCCGGTTCTCCTTCGTGGGCAGCGATTCGGTCCTGATCCACCCGGTCCGGATCGCCGACGGGGCCTACGTCGCCGCCGGTTCGGCGGTCACCGACGACGTAGCCGCCGGGGAACTCGCGGTGGCCCGCGGCCGGCAGCGCAACATCGCGGGCTGGGTGGCCGAGCGCCGGCCCGGCAGCAGGACGGCAGCCGCAGCAGAGAAAGACGACAGCGACCATCAGCCGGACGGGACGGACCAGCCGGGGCAGACAGGGGACGACATCTCATGACCGGGGTCAAACGGCCGAACGACAAACACCTGATGCTCTTCTCGGGCCGGGCCTTCCCCGAGCTGGCGGCCGAGATCGCCGAGTTGATGAAGGTCGAGATCGTCCCCACCCGGGCGCTCAACTACGCCAACTCCGAGATCTACGTCCGGTTCGAGGAGTCGGTCCGGGGCTCGGACGCGTTTGTGCTGCAGAGCCATGCCGCACCGGTGAACGAGTGGCTGATGGAGCAGTTGATCATGGTCGATGCCCTGAAGCGGGCCTCGGCCAAGCGGATCACCGTGGTCGCACCCTTCTACCCCTACGCCCGCCAGGACAAGAAGCACGCCGGCCGCGAGCCGATCTCGGCCCGGCTGATCGCCGATCTGTTCAAGACCGCCGGGGCCGACCGGTTGATGTCGGTCGATCTGCACGCCGCCCAGATCCAGGGCTTCTTCGACGGCCCGGTCGACCACCTCTGGGCGCTGCCGGTGCTGGCCGACTACGTCGACGCCAAATACGACACCTCGGAGATGACGGTCGTCTCACCGGACGCCGGCCGGGTCCGGCTGGCCGACATGTGGAGTGACCGGCTGAACACCCGGCTGGCCATCATCCACAAGCGCCGCGACCCCGACGTGGCCAACACGGTGGCCGTGCACGAGGTGGTCGGTGACGTCCAGGACCGGGTCTGTCTGCTGGTCGACGACATGATCGACACCGCCGGCACCATCTGTCTGGCCGCCGAGGCGCTGATGGAACGGGGCGCGCGGGCGGTGATCGCGGCCGCGACCCATCCGGTGCTCAGCGGTCCGGCGACCCAGCGGCTGCGGGACTCGGCGTTCGAGGAGGTGATCGTCACCAACACGCTGCCGATCCCGGACGACCGTCGCTACGAGAAGCTCACCGTGCTGTCGATCGCGCCGTTGATCGCCCGGGCCATCCACGAGGTGTTCGAGGACGGTTCGGTCACCAGCCTGTTCAACGGCCAGTCCTGAGCGGCCAGTCCTGAGCGGCCAGTCCTGAGCGGACAGTCTGAGCGGACAGTCCTGAGCGACCGGGCCTGACGAGCAGTCGAGGGGCCGCCGCCCGAGGTGACGGCCACAGCCGGTTCGGCTAAGCTGTACCGGTTGCCTCGGCGAGGGTCGGCAGGTCAGACCGTGATCGACAAGGACGTCTTTGTAGCCCGGTTCTCGGGCGCCCTTGCGATCACTTCTGGCCCCGATGCCGGCCGAGGCGTGCAAGCCGTTCATTCACAGACACACGTTTGAGTTCGAGGAGATTGTTCGTGGCCGAGGTCAAGCTCACCGCCGAAATGCGTACCGAGTTCGGTAAGGGTGCTGCCCGCCGTATCCGTCGCGCCGACAAGGTGCCCGCCGTGCTGTACGGGCACGGCACCGATCCGATTCACATCACTTTGCCCGGTCACGAGACCCAGCTGGCGCTGCGTTCGAGCAACGCGCTGCTGTCGGTCGACGTCGAGGGCAACGCGCAACTGGCCCTGCCCAAGCAGGTGCAACGCGACCCGATCAAGGGTTTCATCGAGCACGTCGACCTGGTCATCGTCCGTCGCGGCGAGAAGGTCACCGTCGACGTCACCATCCACATCGAGGGTGACGCGGCGCCGGAGACGGTGGTCGTCCAGGCCCGCAACGAACTGGCGCTCGAGGTCGAGGCCACCCACATCCCGGACTCGATCACCGTCTCGGTGGACGACCTGGAGGCCGGCACCCAGATCACCGCCGGCGAGCTGAAGCTGCCGGGCGGGGCGACCCTGGTCGACGACCCGGAGCTGCTGATCGTCAACGTCACCCAGGCCATCACCGCCGAGCAGGCGGAGGCCGAACTGGCCGAAGCCGAGGCCGAGGCCGGGATCGAGGCCACGGTGAACGAGGACGAGGCCGCCGAGGAGGGCGCGGAGGCTGCCGAGGGCGAAGCCGCCGACGGCGACTCCGGCTCCGGCGACGCGGAGAGCTCCGACTCCGAGGGCTGATCGCGAGCGTGGCAGAACTGTGGCAGGTGGTCGGGCTCGGTAACCCCGGGCCCGGCTACGCCGGCCATCGCCACAACGTCGGCTTCATGGTGGTCGACGAGTTGGCCCGCCGGCTGGGCTCGCGTTTCGCTGCCCCCAAAGGGATGCGGGCCGACGTGGCCGAGGGCCGGCTGGGTCCACCCGGCGCGGACGGCGCCCGGCTGCTGTTGGTGAAGCCGCGGACGTTCATGAACGATTCCGGCGCCGCGGTGGTCAAGCTCAGTGGCTACCACAAGATCGACAACGACCACGTGATCGCCGTCCACGACGAACTCGACCTCGACCTCGGTCAGCTGCGGGCGAAGTTCGGCGGTGGCGACAACGGGCACAACGGGCTGAAGTCGATGCGCCGCTCCAGTGGCGACGGCGATTTCTTCCGGGTCCGGGTCGGCGTCGGACGTCCGCCCGGACGCCAGGATCCGGCCGACTTCCTGCTCAGCAACTTCGCCTCGGCCCAGCGGGTCGACGTGGCGATCGAGATCGACCGGGCGGCCGACGCGGTCGAGTCATTGATCACCCACGGGCTGGAGCGGACCCAGAACGTTTTCAACTCTTGAGCGCGACCCCTGGGCTCTGTTCCCCACCCGCATCGCGATCCGGGGCCGATACGTCGAGGCCCGGCTTCGCCCGGGCGCCGAGTAGGTTTGTTCGGTGAGCTTGGCGGGACTCGTTGATCTGATCGTTCAGGACCCCATCGTCGCGGCAAGTGTCGACGATGCGCGCTCGCGCGCCGTCAACGCCCTCGACCTGACCACACCACCGTCCGTCCGGCCGCTGATCGCCGCCGCGCTCGCCGCGGCCACCGACCGTGGTGGGGCCGGCCGGCCGGTCCTCCTCGTCACCTCGACCTACCGCGAGGCCGAGACGCTGGCCGATGAGTTGTCCTCGATGTTGCCGCCCGATCAGGTCGCCTACTACCCGGCCTGGGAGACGCTGCCGCACGAGCGGCTCAGCCCGCGCTCGGACACCGTCGGACGCCGGCTGGCCGTGCTGCGCCGGCTGGTCCACCCCACCGCCGGCGAGGAGCCGTTGCGGGTCGTGGTCGCTCCCGTCCGCAGCGTGTTGCAGCCGCAGGTGAAGGGGCTGGCCGATCTGGCGCCGGTGACCTTGACCAAGGGCGACGAGGTCGACCAGCGCACGCTGGCCGAGCAGTTGGTCGGTGCGGCCTACGTCCGGGTCGACCTGGTCGAGCGCCGCGGCGAGTTCGCCGTCCGCGGCGGCATCGTCGACGTCTTCCCGCCGACCGAGGAGCATCCGGTCCGGATCGACTTCTTCGGCGACGAGGTGGACGAGATCCGCCACTTCGCGGTCGCCGACCAGCGCTCCGACGACGACACCCTGGACAGCTTCACCGCCAGCCCGTGTCGCGAGATGCTGCTCACCGACCAGGTCAGGGAACGGGCCGCCCAGCTGGCCCGCGATCATCCCGAGCTGTCGGAGATGTGCGAGCGGATCGCCCAGGGCCACGCGGTCGAGGGGATGGAGTCGCTCTCGCCGGCGCTGGTCGACGGGATGGAGCTGCTGGTCGAGCTGATGCCCGAGGGCACCCACGTGCTGGTCAGCGACCCCGAGCTGGTCCGCGGCCGGGCCATCGACCTGGTCACCACCAGCCAGGAGTTCCTCGGTGCGTCCTGGGCGGCGGCCGCCGGCGGTGGTCAGGCGCCGATCGATCTCGGTGAGTCGGCCTACCGTCCGCTGGCGCAGGTGCGCGAGGCCGCGATGTCGCGCGGGTTGGCCTGGTGGACGCTGTCGCCGTTCAGCTCCGGGCCCGAAGAGAGCGCCGGCGAGGCGATCCGGACCGAGGACGGTGAGGTCGTCGACTTCAGTGCCCGGGTCCGCAGCGTCAGCGTCGAGTCCCGCACCCTGGACGCGCAGGTGGCCGAGAACTACCGCGGCGACACCGAGGCCGCGCTGGCCGAGATCTCCGGCCGGGCCCGGGACGGTTGGCGGGTCGTCCTGGTCGCCGAGGGGCGCGGCACCGCCCGGCGGATGGTCGAGCTGCTGAACGAGCGCGAGGTGCCGGCCCGGCTCGCCGAGGAGCTGAGCGAGGTCCCGGAGCCGAAGGTCGTCACCGTCAGCACCGGCGAGCTGCGGCACGGGATGCTGGTCTCGCAGGTCAAGCTCGCCCTCTACACCTCCGGCGACCTCTCCGGACAGCGGGTCACCGATCGCGAGGCCCGCAAGATGCCGGCCAAGCGGCGCAACCAGATTAACCCGCTCGAGCTGACCCCCGGCGATGCGGTGGTGCACGAGCAGCACGGGGTCGGCCGCTACCAGGAGATGGTCCAGCGCTCCGTCGGCGGCTCGGTCCGCGAGTACATGGTGATCGAGTACGCCCCGTCCAAGCGCGGGCAGCCCGGCGACCGGCTGTACGCGCCGATGGATCAGCTCGACCAGATCACCCGCTACGTCGGCGGCGAGGCCCCGACCCTGGACAAGATGGGCGGCGGTGACTGGTCCCGGCGGAAGGGCCGGGCCCGCCGGGCCGTCCGGGAGATCGCGGCCGAACTGATCAAGCTGTACGCCGCCCGGCAGGCCACCCGCGGTCACGCCTTCGGCGCCGACACCACCTGGCAGCGCGAGCTGGAGGACGCGTTCAACTTCGTCGAGACCCCGGACCAGTTGGCCTGCATCGACGAGGTCAAGCGCGACATGGAACAGATCGTCCCGATGGACCGGCTGATCTGCGGCGACGTCGGCTACGGCAAGACCGAGATCGCCGTCCGGGCCGCGTTCAAGGCAGTCCAGGACGGCAAGCAGGTCGCGGTGCTGGTGCCGACCACGCTGCTGGTCCAGCAACACCACGCCACCTTCGCCGATCGTTACGCCGGCTTTCCGGTGAACGTGGCCCCGTTGAGCCGGTTCAACACCGAGAAGGAGTCCAAGGCCACCATTGCCGGGATCGAGGACGGGACCGTCGACGTGGTCGTCGGCACCCACCGGCTGTTGTCCGGTTCGGTGAAGTTCAAGGATCTCGGGCTGGTGATCATCGATGAGGAGCAGCGTTTCGGCGTCGAGCACAAGGAGCAGCTCAAGCGGCTGCGGACCAGCGTCGACGTGCTGGCCATGTCGGCCACCCCGATCCCGCGGACGCTGGAGATGGCGGTCACCGGCATCCGGGAGATGAGCACCATCAGCACCCCGCCGGAGGAGCGGCATCCGGTGCTGACCTTCGCCGGGCCCTACGACGAGGCCCAGGTGGTGGCGGCGATCCGACGCGAGTTGCTGCGCGAGGGCCAGGTCTTCTACATCCACAACCGGGTGCAGAGCATCGAGCGGACCGCGGCCCGGATCGCCGAACTGGTGCCCGAGGCCAGGGTGGCGACCGCGCACGGGCAGATGGGGGAGCACCGGCTCGAGCAGGTGATGGTCGACTTCTGGGAGCGGCGTGCCGACGTCCTGGTCTGCACCACCATCGTGGAGTCCGGGCTGGACATCTCGACGGCCAACACGCTGCTGGTGGAGCGCTCGGACGCGATGGGGCTCTCCCAGCTGCACCAGCTCCGCGGCCGGGTCGGGCGCAGCCGGGAGCGTGGCTACGCCTACTTCCTGTACCCGCCGGAGAAGCCGCTGACCGAGACCGCGCACGACCGGTTGTCCACTATCGCCGCCCACACCGACCTCGGGGCCGGGATGGCGGTGGCGATGAAGGACCTGGAGATCCGCGGGTCGGGCAACCTGCTGGGCGGCGAGCAGTCCGGTCACATCGCCGACGTCGGCTTCGACCTCTACATCCGGCTGGTCGGCGAGGCGGTGGCCGAGTTCCGGGGCGAGGAGAGCGAGCCGGAGCCCGAGGTGCGGATCGAGTTGCCGGTCGAGGCGCACCTGCCGGTCGACTACGTCGAGTCCGAGCGGCTGCGGCTCGAGATGTACAAGCGGATCGCCGAGGTCCGCAGCGAGGCCGACATCACTGCGGTCGAGGCCGAACTGACCGACCGCTACGGCACGCCCGGGCCGGCCGTGCAGGCGTTGCTGGAGGTGGCGCGGTTCCGGCTGGTGGCTCGCAAGGCCGGGTTGAGCGACGTGCTCAGCCAGGGCAACTACATCCGCTTCTCACCGGTGAAACTGCTCGACTCGGTGCAACTGCGGCTGAAGCGGCTCTACCCGGGCAGCATCGTCAAGGAGACCGCCGGGTTGATTCTGGTGCCGCGGCCGAAGACGGCGAAGATCGGCGGCCAGCCCGTCCGCGACGGCGAACTGCTGCGCTGGTGCACCGAGGTCGTCACCGCGATCCTGCCCAGCTGAGGCCGGCGGCGGCGCTCACAGCACCAGCCGGAGCAGACCGGGGAGGACGAGGGCGAACAGGGCGACCGCACCCGACCGGGTCAGCACGAACCGCCGGCGGGTGCGGCTGGACCGGTCCGGGCGGCGCGGCGGATGCGCGACCCAGGCCGCGACACCGGGTGCGACCAGCAGCACGGCCAGCCAGAGCCACTGCCAGTTGCTGATCAGCTGGGGCAGCAGCAGGACGAGAAGGTCGACGACGAAGAAGACCGGGCCGGCTTTCGAGGTCAGTGAGAGCACCAACAGCACGGCGAGCCCGACCAACCCGGCGACGAGAAATCCGCCGAACGCCCAACCGATACCGCTGAAGCCCTCCGCCCGGTCCGCCTGGACCAGACCCAGGTAGACGAACGGTGCGCCGGTGGCGATCGCGATCAGGGTGATCACGTAACCGCCGATCACCCGCAGCGGGGTCAGCGGCGGACGCGGACGAGCCGCGCGTGAGCGACCCCGGGCCTCCGACACCGCCGCGGCCGGTGTCGGTGGCCGGTTCGGGCCCGATCCGGGCTGATCCGACCCGTCTCCCCATTCGACGTTCAGCATGGGTCAAGCCTGGCCGCCTCGTCGTCGCCGAGTCATCAGTCCCCAGCATGATCCGGGGTCGGTCGGGAGGATGATCTGCGCGGCCCGGGGTACGCCGTGGCGTAGGATCGCTGCCCGGACCGCAGGAGGATTACCCATGCGCAGACCGCGCTCGATCGCCGCTCTGGCTGCTCTCGCCCTGACCGGCGGGATGCTCACCGGGTGCAGCACCTCACCGACCACGGCGGCCACGGTGGACGGCACCACGATCACCCGGGCCCAACTCGATCAGAGCTACAGCGGAGCCAACCAGGTGCTCGGTGACAGCAACCAGCTGAGCAAGGCCGAGGTGCTGACGGTGATGATCCAGGGCGTCGTCGCCCAGGACGTGGCGCAACGGGTGGGTTACACGATCACCGACGGCGACCGGGACGCCAAGTTGAGCGCCGCCGCTCTCGCCGTGCCGACCGCCCGGCCGTTCGTCTACGACGTGGCCGACACCAACCTGGTCGCAGCCCGGGTCGGCGAGGCCAGCCTGACCGGGTCCATCAAGGCGGCCGACGTCGTGGTCAACCCGCGCTACGGAACCTGGCAGCCGAACACGAGCGTGTCCGTGACCGCCGGAAACGGATCACTCTCGCGGGTGCTGCAGTCCAGCGGCCAGTGAGACCAGCCCAATGAGACCGGCCCAATGAGACCAGTCCAGTGAGACCAGCCCGGTGAGTCCGGTCGACCCGGGCGGGTCCCGCGGCGAGGCCGGGGCTGAACTGCTCCGGCTGATGGACGTGATGGACCGGCTCCGGCGCGAATGCCCGTGGGACGCCCGGCAGACCCACCGCTCGCTCGTGCCCTACCTGATCGAGGAGACCGGTGAGTTGGTCGAGGCGATCGAGGCCGGCGCTGCTGAGGATCTGCGCGAAGAGCTCGGCGATCTGTTGCTGCAGGTCTACTTCCACGCCCGGATCGCTGCCGAGTCCGAGGGCTTCACCATCGACGACGTCGCGGCCGGCGTGGCCGACAAGTTGATCGGACGGCATCCGCACGTGTTCGCCGGCGAGGACGCCCCGGACGACCTGGACGCGACCTGGGAACGCCGTAAGGCAGTCGAGAAGCAGCGCCGATCGGCGCTGGACGGCATCCCGCAGATGTCGGCGCTGTCCCGGGCCTCGAAGGTGATCGGTCGCAGCCGGGCCCACCGGGTCGGCGTGGAGTTGGCGGCCGAGTCGATCGAAGCCGACGACCTCGGCGCCCGGATCCTCGAACTGGTGGCCCGCGCTCAGGCGTCCGGCATCGACGCCGAACAGGCCACCCGGGACGCGCTGCGCGCCCTCGAAGGTGAACTCCGGGCGGCCGAGTCGGCTGCGGCCGGATCCGGGGCGACTCCGGGTGATGCCGAGGTCCGGACCAGGCTAGCACCGGACAAGCCTGGTCGGCCCCGCCTGCTGTGACTGTCGGGTCAGGTGGTGAACGGTCGGCCCGGTCGTGGTGGTTGGCCGGTGGCCTCGGCGACCACGTCGGCGGCGATGTCGCGGAGTTTGCGTTTGGTCGTCTGGGACTGAGCCCGGAGCAGATCGAAGGCCCGGTCCGCACTCAGCTGGTGGCGTCCGATCAGGATGCCGATCGCCTGATCGATGATGGTGCGCGAGTTCAGGGCCTGTTCCAGCTGGGACATCAACACGGTGTCGTTGGCGTGCCGGGTCGCCAACCGCAACGCCCCGGCCGCCTGGGCGGCGAACAGCCGGTACTGATGCTGTACCGCCTCGGTGAACAAGCCCGGCTGGGAAAAGCCGTAGACATTCATCGCCCCGAACGTCGACCCGCCCTCGGACAGCGGCAAACTCAACGAACACCGCAACCCGAACCCGAGCGCCCGACTCACATAGTCAGGCCAACGGGTCTCGTGCTGCAGGTCCTCACAGTGCACAATCTGTCCGGACCGCAACGCATTCAGGCACGGGCCGTCGCCGCTCAGGTACTGAGATTCGTCCAAGTTTGAAGCCCGGCCATCACTGGCCGCCACCGTGAACGCACTCACGCCATGACGCATGGTGATCCCGCACGACAACGGCTCAGCCGTCACCACCTCCGTCGAAATCGCCGCCAGCTGTGAGACGAACCCGGCCACGTCAACGGTGGACAGCATCAACGACTGCAACTGGCTGATCACATCCGTCGTCGCCCGCGCCGCTGCCGGTGGCAGAACCTGGGGTGGTGAAGTGTGCGGCGGCAACCCATCGGGTGGAGAAGAATCAGGCACGGCCAGCCATTTCCTGGAGCCCTCGAGAGGGCCCGGATCAGCGATCACCGTGAACGACGGAACTATTGGTTAGTTCGGTTCGAGTGACTCGCGGCAACGCCACAGTAAGGGAACGGTCTCAAAATTCCGAATCGAACCAGATCGACTGTTGTCCGATCGCCGGCGCCGCCTCACTAGGCCATCTCGCGGGCGGCTGCTATTGTTCACTTCGCTGGGACTCAGCACTGGCCGGTCCATGCCCACTTTCGTTTACAGAAGGCGGGTTTAACTCCCGCCGCTGAAATCCTCCCTTCGACACAGCGGCTTCGGACAGCACGCCCCGGCCAGACATCCTTCAGAATCCTCGCCAGAGGTCTGACATCCCCTTCGAACCGCCTGACTGGTCGGCCTCACACTGGTGCGCCGCCCGCTACGGACCCGGTCTCGACCGACCAGTCAGGTTTCTATCCTGACAGCACCCGGCAACCACACCCTGCTCAAGCCCGAATGGTCAAACGCGTCACCCGTTCAGGGCCGCACCTAACCCCTTTCGAGACGCTCTGGGACCATACGTAGGAGGGGTCCTTCCGCTCCTCGACTACGCCGTCGAGATCCGCAAAGTCCTTCTGCTGAACGAACGCGATCGAGTCGCTGAACGCCGGTTGCCGCAGCACGGTCCGAGCCCGCGGTCACTTCCCGAACGAGCAGACGACGATGAAGACGCACTGTCCGGTCACCCGCAGTCTGGACCCTGAGAGCATTGGTCAGACACGATAGGCGATGCGCCGGAAACCAGCGTTGAACGCCTTCGCCATGACCCTCATCGACCGGATGCCAGCTGTTCAGGACCGCTGAGGTGCCAACCGCCACTTACACCGTTCGTCGGGGCGGGTTCGCACCGATGAGGTCAGCCCAGCCCGGTGCCGGGTCGGGGAGCTTGGCTGCGGTCAGGACGATTGCGCAGGGGACGGGTTCCGCGTCTGGTTCGCTCACGTGGGTAACTGGGGTGGATGATCCGGCTCTGACCCTCTCCGGTTGCCGCCTGAGGTCCGTTGGAGTACGGATGCACTCCGTGGAACATGAACTGGCCTTCTGGCCGGAGGACCCGTGCGGTCTCAGCCACCGTGGCCGCGAAGTCCTCGACATCGGTTGAGATCCACGAACTCACCACGAGCTGGAATGATCGCGAGGTGAACGGCAGCCGCTCGGCGTCGCCTTGGACCAGCCGGGCGGCCTGGGCCCGGGCGTTGCGGAGCTGGTCGGCGGACAGATCCACCCCTATCGGGGTCCAACCGAGGTTGAGACCGATCCGGACGTTCTGGTCAGCCTCGATCTGGTTGTGGATCAGAGAGCGCCGGCCATGCGCTTCACCATCTCGTTCACCAGCTCGGTGCTGGTGCCGAAGTTGAGGCGTACGTGCCCGGTTCCCGATCGCTGGCCGTAGTTGGTCCCGGGGGCGAGGGCAACCCGGCCTCGTTCGAGGAAGGTGGCGGCTGGATCGGCGCCGAGACCAAGGCCGCGGCAGTCGAGCCAGGCGAGGTAGGTGGCCTCTGGAGGCGTCCAACGAATTTGGGGAATGAGTTCGATGAGTAGTCGGGTCAGCAGCGTCCGGTTCGCTTCCAGTTGGGCGAGCACCGCATCAAGCCAGGCGTCGCCTTCGGCGAAGGCGACCTCGGACGCGACGACCCCGAGCAGCCCGGCGTGCTCGGCCAGGGCCGGCAGGGTATCGACCGCCGCGCTGGCGCGAGGTGATGCGGTAACGATCAGGGCGGCCTTCAGCCCGGCCAGGTTGAAGGCCTTCGACGCGGAGGTGAGGGCGACGCCGCAGGCCCGGGCCTCGTCGGACACCTCGAGCCAGGGGACGTGCTGGGCTCCGGGGAGTACGAGCGGGGCGTGGATCTCGTCCGCCACCACCCAGACGCCGTAGGTGACGCAGAGCTCGGCCAACCGCTGGAGCTGGGCTCGGGTGGCGACGCGACCGGTGGGGTTGTGCGGGTTGGCGAGCACGAGCACGCGGGTGCCCTGGGTGAACAGCGTCGTGAGGACGTCGAGGTCGGGTGTCCCGTCGGCCAGCATCGGGACCTCGTGGACGGCCAGGCCCGACGCTGGCAGGTCGGCGATGAAGGGGCGGTAGGCAGGGGTCGCGAAAGCGACCGAGCGGGCTGATCCGCCGAGGACCCGGGCCAGCTCGATCACCCCGACCATCACGTCCGGCACCAGTCGCACCTGACCAGGGTCGACCCGCCAGTTGAGACGCCGTCCCGCGAAGCCGGCGAAGGCCTCGGACAGTCGGGGGATCGACGTCTGGGCGTAGCCCAGGTCGTGCCCGTCGACTAGATGGTGCAGGGCCTCACGTACCGCGGGCAGAACCGGGAAATCCATCTCGGCGACGGTCGCCGCGATCACGTCGGAGGCAATCCCGTCCCACTTCATACTCCGGCGGGCGTGCAGCCGTTCCAGCGACGGCACGGTGAGGTCGATCGCGGCAGAGTCGGCCGCCGGACGGGTGTGCAGCAGGCCGGTCACTCGGGCCGCCGACTGTCGTTGGCCGTGACGAAAGCCCGTCCGGGATCGTCAGTCGACGCCATGCCCAGACAACGGGCGTGGTCCGGGGAGTCGCTGACAAGCCGGACGACCTCCTTATAGTGCAGGCCCGACGTGGATCGTACGCCGGCGGTGAACGGCGAGCCGACGTCATGAGGCCGCACACGCGACCGGTAGGCCTCCAGGTGCACTCCGAGCTCCGAGATGTCGGTCACCCGTTCATTATCACCGTTTCTCCCGTTCATCCGGGGTCGGTCCGGGCCAGGCTGGTCTGGCAACGTGTCGGGTGCGTGTCCCGGATTCGACAGAGTCCCTGCGGGTGGTGGGCTTTCGAGTTGACAACCGGGTCTGCGGGTCAGGTCGCGGCGAGTGGGTCGAGGTCGATCGCGCCGGGCTGATGGCTCGGCGTCAAGTAAACGACCGGATTGCGACAGCAGATCATCTGGTAATGACAACGTCCTCGCGATGGAACTCTCGACCGGCGGTGCGATGCTGATAGCTGTGGGTCGAACCTTATTGATCTTTGCCACCGGCGTCGGGCTCATCGTGTTGCTCAGCTCGGTCGGCCGGTTTGTCTTCCGAGCATCCGGTTCTACGTTGCTGGTCCTACCGTGCTTCCGGTAGGCGTCATCATGACGGTGTTGGTCCTTCGTCGCAACGACAAGACGTTTCACCAGGGTCCGCCACCGGCACGGCGGGAGACAAGACTCTGGGCGTGTAGTTCTGGATTGGCGGTGCCGTCGCTGCCCACCTTTCCCTTGCCGTCACCGGCCACTTGTTACGGACGGCTATCGCCGTCTCGACCGGGTCGCCGTCTCGAACTGGCGGCCCTCGACCGGGGACAGATGTTGTCTGGCCTGCCGACTAGCGGCCCTGTCTGCGGGTCTGTTAGCGCAGATCTAGGCTGTAGAAGTGGCGGGCACGGGATCTTCGGGCAAGTACGACTGGTCGCAGCTTGTCGCACCGTCGAGAATGGCCGGCTGGGTGGCAGATCATCGAATCGTGATCAGGGTCGTCCTCGTCGCCGTTGACGTGGTGGCGCTCGGCTTGGCGATCACCGGTCTCGACTCGAGCGGTCACCACTGGACTGCGTTCTTGCTGTTGTTGGAATGCTTAGGCCTCACAGTGAACTTCGGCTGGGTTATGCCGGCGCAGGCAGACGCTTGGCGGCGTCGCCGAGAAAACGAGGCGAGCTGACTTCAGCGGGACGTCTGGACGAGTTCGAGGTCGACGGTTTTCTTCCTGCAGGTACGTTTAATAGGCCGACCTGATGTCCCAACCGGCCAAATCAGGAGTATGAGACCTGGGCCACCTAATCGCCCTAAGGCGAGATCCCGGATCGGGGCGCACGGCGAGGCGAAGTCCCAGTCGATGAAGCCAACGAGATCATTGTGACCGTCCGGCGAGGTCTGCCAGACGGCGTTGTAGGGCGCCGCGTCGTTGTGCCCGATCACGTCTCCGGGACGCCAGGCGTGCGATCCCGCTCGCCAGGTCGCGCCGACCGAAGGCACGAACTCCGCCACGTAGTCGTGGTAGTCCCGCAGCCAGCCGCCGACCTGGTGCAGCGCATCGTCTGAGTGCACCCAGGAAGGCCACGGACGCTTTGTGCCGACGGTGGCGCCAGGGACAAAACTCAGGATCTCGCGACCGTGGTGGTCGATGCCTCGGGCGCGGGGGCTGCCCTCAAATCCATGGTGTTCGAGGTGACGTAACAGAGCGTGCACGGAAGGAGTCCAGGGCCCCGCCGCGCGCCGCACCGTGCCGTCGACCAGCACTGCGCCGCCGACGTTGCCTCCCTCAGGACGCTGCTCCACGGCTCAAGGTTTGCATGCACCGTCGAAGCAGGCAGCCCCAGTCGGCCGCCGATCTGCACCGGCCCGAGCCGCTGACGTCACCGCGACCCTGACCGCAACCGCGCGATCGCCTTGACCACTCCGCCGGCTGAGTTCCGGCCGGTTCACTCGGGCTCAGAGCGCCGCCGGCTCACGGATCGGCAGGCTGACCACGAATGCGGTGTCGCCCGGCACCGAGCGCACGCTCAACTCACCGCCGTGGCGTTGGCTGACGATCCGGTGGGAGATGTCCAGGCCCAGACCGGTGCCCTCACCGGTGGGCTTGGTGGTGAAGAACGGCTCGAAGATCCGGTGCCTGATCTCGTCGGGCACGCCGGCGCCGGTGTCGCAGATCTCGACCACCACAGCGTCCCCGCCCGCGTCCATCCGGGTCCGCACGGTGAGGGTGCCGCCACCCTTCATCGCGTGCACCGCGTTGTCGATCAGATTCGTCCACACCTGGTTCAGCTCACCCGGGTAGGCGGGGACGCTGGGCAGCTCGCGGTCGTAGTCCTTCTCGACGGCGATGCCGAACTTGCCGAACTTCGCCCCGAGCATGATCAGCGTCGAGTCCAGGCCGGTGTGCACGTCGATGTCCTGATGCGGCGCCCGGTCCATCTGTGAGTACTGCTTGGCCGCATCGACCAAGGCCGAGATCCGGTCGGTGGAGTCCTCGATCTCGCCCATCAGCAACTCGGTCTCGAGCGAGTAGGCCAGCCAGTGCACCCCGTCGCCGATGCAGTCCTCCGGCAGGGTGGCGATCACGTTGTCGTCCAGCCACTGCGGCGTGATCCCCGAGGCCACCAGGGTCGGGGCCAGCTCCCAGCCGCTGTCCTGGCCGTGGTCGTCCAACCAGTCGCTGATCGCCTCCTCGGCGTCGCTGGCCTGCATCGGCGTCAGCTGGGGCGCCTTGGCCAGGTTCTCCACCGCCGTCTCCTGCAGATCGGTCAGCCGGCGCAGTAGATCGGGCGAGATGTGGCCGTTGGCCAGATGGGCCAGTTTGCGCCGCATCTTGGCCACCCGTTCCCGCAGCGTGGCCGTCGCCCGGACCGCCGCCGCGGCCGGGTTGTTGAGCTCGTGGGTCAGACCCGCGGACAACCGGCCGAGGGCGAGCAGCCGCTCCCGCTCGCCGACCCGTTCCTGGCTGCGGCGCATCCCGATCCACAGCCCCTCCATCAGGTGCATGGCCATCGGGAACCACTCACGGATCTTCGCACCGAACGTCGCGGCGTCGAGTTCGAGCACCTCGACGTCGGTGACGGCGTTCGCCGAGCCGGGGTAGTTCGGCGGGGAGTCGGCCTGGACGAAGGACTGGGTGGCGCCCAGGTAGACGCCCCGCTGCTCGCTGCGGGTGAGCTCGAGCTCGCTGCCGCCGATCAGCCGGACCATCGAGACCGTGCCGGAGAGCAGGACGAAGAAGCAGGTCGCCGGTTCGCCCTCGTGGTAGATCCTGGTGCCGGCCGCACGCCGCACCACGTGCCCGTGGGCGGCCAGCCAGCCGAGCTGCGTCTCGTCCAGCGCCTCGAACAGGAACAGTTCGCGCAGGTCCTCGACGCTCAATGTGTCAGTCATCGTCTCTCCTCACCTCAGTCAACACCCGCAGGACGCTCGCGCTTCCCGGTCAGTGCCGGGCCAGGTACTCGTGCACCAAAGTGATGGCCAGCGCGCCCTCGCCGACCGCGGACGCGACCCGCTTCACCGAGGCCGCCCGCACGTCCCCGGCCACGAACACCCCGGGGACGCTGGTTTCGAGCACGTACGGGTCGCGGTCCAGCGGCCACCGTGGCGGCCGTTCGCCGTCGTGGACGAGATCCGGCCCGGTGAGGACGAAGCCGCGCCCGTCGCGGAGCAGCTGCTCCGGCAGCCAGTCGGTGGTCGGCTGGGCCCCGATGAAGACGAAGACGTGACTCGCCTCCACCCGGGTCCGGTCGCCGCTGCCGGCATCCAGCAGGTCGACGGACTCCAGGTGGTCCCCGCCGCAGCACTCGACCACCGTGGTGCAGGTGCGGACGTCGATGGACTCGATCGCGGCGATCTGGTCGATCAGGTAGCTCGACATGGACGAGGTCAGGCTCGGCCCCCGGACGGCCAGCGTGACCTGGCCGGCGTGCCGGGAGAAGAAGACGGCGGCCTGCCCGGCGGAGTTGGCGCCGCCGACGACGATCACGTGCTGGTCGGCGCACGCCTCGGCCTCGGTGGTGGCCGAGCCGTAGTAGACCCCGCGTCCGACCAGCTCGGCCAGACCGGTCGCCTCCAGCCGGCGGTAACTGACCCCGGTGGCCAGCACCACCGTCTTGGCCGCGACCGTGCTGCCGTCGCTGAGCGCGAGCAGCTTCGTCGTTCCGGCCAGGTCGAGGCCGGTCACCGTCTGCGCGGTCACGATCTCGGTGCCGAACCGGACGGCTTGGCGCCGGGCCCGGTCGGTCAGCGCGGCCCCGGAGATGCCGTCGGGGAAGCCGAGATAGTTCTCGATCCGCGAGCTCTGGCCGGCCTGCCCGCCGGTGGCCCGTCGCTCGATCAGCATCGTCTTCAGTCCCTCGGAGGCGGCATAGACCGCCGAGCCGAGGCCGGCCGGGCCGCCACCGACGATGATCACGTCGTACAGCTCGGCGTCCGGGCTGGTGTGCAGGCCGACGGCGCCGGCCAGGTCGGCCAGGTCGGGCCGGGACCAGACCCGGCCGTCCGGGGTCAGCACCACCGGGACGGCGTCGGTGTCCAACCGGGTGGCCGCCAGCAACCGGGCACCCTCGGGTTCGGCCACCGAGTACCAGCGGTAGGGGACCTGGTTGCGCGCCAGGAAGTCGCGGACCTCGTAGGCCTGGTTCGACCAGTGGTGACCGAGCACCCGGGTCTCACCCGGCGACGGCTCGCGGACCGCCCGCCAGGAGGCGATCATCTCCTCCATCACCGGGTACAACTTCTCCTCCGGTGGCTGCCAGGGCTTGAGCAGATAGTGGTCGACGTCGACGACGTTGATCGCGTCGATCGCCGCCTCGGTGTCGGCGTAGGCGGTCAGCAGCGCGCGGCGGGCCCGGGGGAACAGGTCCATCGCCTGCTCCAGGAAGTCGATCCCGTTCATCACCGGCATCCGGTAGTCGGCCAGGATCACCGCCACCCGTTCGCCGCGGCGGGCGATCTCGCGCAGGGCGTCGAGCGCGTCCGGCCCGGAGTCGGCCCGGACGACGCGGAACTCCTTGCCGAACCGGCGTCGCAGGTCGCGGGCGACGGCGCGGGAGACCGAGGTGTCGTCGTCCACCGTGAGCAGGACGGGGTGTGGTTCGCGGCGTGCGTCCCGGCCGGGGGGAGTGGTGCTCTCGGTGGGAGTGGTGCTCTGGGTGGGAATGGTGCTCTCGGTAAGAACGGTGGTCTCGGTGGGCTGGGTGCTGATGGGGATCCCCTCAGGCGGCGCGGACGGCAGATCGACCCCAGTATGACCGCGGCCGATCCGCCCTCACCGGACGGCGCCGGCTCAGGAGCGGGCGGCCGCCTGCGGGTCCCGGTAGGTCAGCCACTGGTTCTGCATCCGCGTCCGTTGGCCGGCGGTGAAGGTGTTCATGCAGGAGTCCGGGGCGTAGTCCATGAAGTTCTTGACCGGATCGGTGCCGGGCAGCCTCGGGCAGCTGTCCTTGGCGGTGCAGTCGTAGGCGGGGTAGGCCTCGGCCGGGGTGTCGGCGACGTAATCGCCGGCGGTGGCGCTGCAGCCGCCCTGGAAAGTGTGGTAGAGCCCGAACCAGTGGCCGATCTCGTGGGTGGCGGTGTCGCCGAGGTTGTAACCGGTGAGGCTGCCGCCGGGCACACTGCGGTAGTCGATCACCGTGCCGTCCAGCGTCGGGCTGCCGGCGAACGGGAAGGTGGAGTAGCCCAACGTCTGGTCGGAGAAGTGGACCGAGTAGATGTTCAGCGTCGATCGGCCGCCGACGTGCAGCTTGGTCTTCATCGCCTTGGCGTCGGCCGCGTCGCCGTTCGAGCCCGACCCGCTGGGCCCGACGATGTTGTACCAGTCCCCGTTGGTCGTCGTGTCGATCCGGGCGAGCTTGAAGGTGAAGCCGGCCGACGTGTAGGCGGCGTTCAGCACGGCGATCTGCTTGCCGACGGTGGCGGCGCTGAGTTTGCCCGCGTGGCCGTTGGTGATGACGTGGAAGTAGACGCTGACCGTGGTGGCGCTGAACGCGGCCCTGGCGCTCGGCCCTCGGCGTGATCGCACTGTTGGCGACCCGGTTAGGGGCGAGGGCGTTCTGCGAGACCTCGGACCGGTTCGTCCGGGACAACTGCCCGGTGGCGTTCTCGGTCAGGCCGAGGGCCGCGGCGCGACCGGCCGTCCGGGTCTCCTCGGTGGCGACCTGGCTCGCGCTCAGGGTGTCGGCGTCCTCGGTCTGGTCACTGCCGGGCCGGAGCCGGGATCCGGTCGGGGTCTGGCCGGGCGCGGTGTGGACGCAGGCGGCGGCGCTCGGGCTGAGGTCAGCCCGGCCGTTGCCGGCGGCACCGGTGGCACCGGTGGTTCCGGCTGCGGTCGCGACAGCGGCGTCGACCACGGCCGAGCCGGGTACGAGACCGACGGTGACCGCGCTGAGGGCGAGGGCGAGGCCGGTGGCCAGGGCGCGAGGAGTCGGTCGGGTGCTGAGGAAAGACATGGCGGGGGGAGCCCTTCTGCAAAAACTGACGGACGCGCCAGCACGCACCGGGGGGTCCGAGCTGGTGGCCGATAGTGTTACACGTATCCGCGGCTGCGGCCGGGCTGGCACGAACTGTAATCAGAACTTGACCGAACTTCGAGATGACGCCCGATCGGGCGGGAACAGCAAAGGTGGCACCACGGTGGCCAGTATTGATTTCGTCGGCGCTCGCGAGATCCTCGATTCTCGCGGCAACCCCACGGTCGAGGTCGAGGTGATCCTCGACGACGGCTCCGAGGGCCGCGCGGCGGTCCCGTCCGGTGCCTCGACGGGGGCCTTCGAGGCGGTCGAACTGCGTGACGGCGATGCCCGCTACGGCGGCAAGGGTGTGCAGAAGGCCGTGCTCAACGTGATCGAGCAACTCGGGCCGGAGCTGCTCGGGGCCGAGGCCAGCGAGCAGCGGCTGATCGATCAGACGATGATCGATCTGGACGGCACCCCCAACAAGGCCAAGCTCGGCGCGAACGCGATCCTCGGCGTCAGCCTGGCGGTGGCGCACGCCGCCGCCCAGTCCGCCGAACTCCCGCTCTACCGCTACGTCGGTGGCCCGAACGCCCACCTGCTGCCGGTGCCGATGATGAACATCGTCAACGGTGGTGCTCACGCCGACTCCGACGTCGACGTCCAGGAGTTCATGATCGCCCCGATCGGCGCCTCGACCTTCGCCGACGCCCTGCAGATGGGGGCCGGGGTCTACCACTCGCTGAAGTCGGTGCTGAAGAAGCAGGGGCTGTCCACCGGCCTCGGGGACGAGGGCGGTTTCGCCCCCAACCTGCCGCAGAACGTGGCCGCGCTGGAGTTGATCACCACCGCGATCGAGCAGGCCGGGCTCAAGCCGGGCGTCGACATCGCGATGGCCCTGGACGCGGCCAGCACCGAGTTCTACTCCGAGGACGGCGGGACGGGTGTCTACACCTGGGAGGGCAAGGCGAAGTCGGCCGACGAGATGACCGCGATCTACGAGCAGTGGATCAACGACTTCCCGATCGTCAGCCTGGAGGACCCGCTGGCCGAGGACGACTGGGCCGGCTGGAGCGCCCTGGTGGCCAGGATCGGCGACAAGGTGCAGGTGGTGGGCGACGACCTGTTCGTCACCAACGTCGAGCGGCTGCAGCGCGGGATCGATGAGAAGGCGGCCAGCGCGCTGCTGGTGAAGGTGAACCAGATCGGCTCGCTGACCGAGACCCTGGACGCGGTGTCGCTGGCCCAGCGCAACGGCTTCGCCTGCATGATGAGCCACCGCTCCGGTGAGACCGAGGACACCACGATCGCCGACCTGGTGGTGGCCGGCAACTGCGGTCAGATCAAGTCCGGCGCCCCGGCCCGGACCGACCGGGTGGCCAAGTACAACCAGCTGCTGCGGATCGAGGAGGATCTGGACGACGCAGCCCGCTACGCCGGCGCGTCGGCCTTCCCGCGCTTCCGGGCCTCCTGAGGCCCACCGGTGCCGACCACGCGACGTTCGCCGACCCGGCCGGGCGCAGGCCCCGGCCGGGGTACCCGGCACCGCACCGGAACCGTTCGGAACCGCCGGGACACCGTCCGGCCGGAGGTCGAACGGGACACCGGCGCGGACGGGGCCCTCGACCGTTCCTCCGACGGGCCTGATCAGGAAGCCGGAGGCGGTGCGTTGCCGTCGGTGGCGGAGACCCGTCGTCGGGAGGTCGCCCGGCGCCGCTCGTCCATCACGACCCGGGCGATCGCCTTCGCCGTGGTCGCCCTGGTGTTGATCATCTCCTACGCCAGTTCGCTGCGGATCTATCTCTCCCAACGCCACGAGATCGCCACTACCCAGGCCGAGATCGCCCAGCGGCAGACCGAGATCGCCGAGCTGCAGACTGACGTCGACCGGTGGAACGACCCGGCCTACGTCAAGACCCAGGCCCGGGCGCGGCTCGGCTGGGTGTTGCCCGGTGAGACCGGCTACCGCGTCCTCGGTGCGGACGGCACGGTGATCGGCGGCACCGAATCGGTCGGCGGCAGCAGCGACGTGACCGTCCCGAGCACCCCGACGGCGTGGTGGCAGAACCTGTTCGGCGCGGTGAAGAAGGCCGACGCCGACCCGAACACGACGCCGCAGCCGACCAAGCAGCCGACGATCACCGAGAGCACCAAGCCCAAGAACTGAACGCTCGCCGGGCCGGGCGACGCGGAGGGTCGTCAGCCCGGGCCCGCACCGGCACCCCCGCACTGGAAGACTGGCCGGGTGGAGACGATGACCGCGACCGACGCCGAGCAGGTCGCTCAGCAGTTGCAACGCCCGGCCCGCGGGGTGGTGGGTGTCGGCTGTCGCTGCCCCTGCGGCAAACCCGCCGTGGTGGTCACCGAGCCCCGGCTGCCGGACGGATCGCCGTTCCCCACCACCTACTACCTGACCTGCCCACGGGCGACCGCGTCGTGCTCGACGCTGGAGTCGAACGGCGCGATGACCGAACTCGCCGCCGAACTGGCCGGTGACGAGGAGTTGACCGAGTCCTACCGGGCGGCGCACCGGAGCTATCTGCAGGACCGGGACGGGCTGGGGATGGTGCCGGAGATCAGCGGGGTCAGCGCCGGCGGCATGCCCGACCGGGTCAAGTGTCTGCACGCGCTGGCCGCGCACGCCCTGGCCGTCGGCCCGGGGGTGAACCCGATCGGCGACCGGGTGGTCGAGGCGATCGGTACGTTCTGGTCCCGTCCGTGTCTGGAGGAGCAGTGAACGGCCCGGTGAACCCCGAACGCGTGGCGGCGATCGACTGTGGCACCAACTCGATCCGGCTACTGATCGTCGAACCGGACGAGGGTCGTGGCCTGCGTGAGATCGAACGCCGCACCGAGATCGTCCGACTCGGCCAGGGGGTGGACGCCACCGGTGAACTGCACCCGGACGCCCTGCGGCGGACCTTCGCCGCCGTCGAGGGTTACGCCCAGCTGATCAAGGGCGCCGGTGTCGACCCGGACCGGATCGCGTTCGTGGCCACCTCGGCCACCCGGGACGCCCGCAACCGGGAAGCCTTCGACAACGGCATCAAGGCCCGGCTCGGCGTCCGGCCCCAGGTGATCTCCGGCCGGACGGAGGCCGGGTTGTCCTATCGCGGCGCCCTGAGCGGAGCCGACACCGCCACCGATTCCGCCACTGATTCCGGCACCGCCACCGATTCCGGCAGCGACACCGACAACGAGGCCGACGCGGCGCTCGCGGAACCCGTGCTGGTGATGGACATCGGCGGCGGCTCGACCGAGCTGATCGTGGGCCGGGACGGCGAGATCGAGGCCGCGGTCTCACTCGACATGGGCGCCGTCCGGGTCACCGAACGCTTCTGGCACTCCGATCCGCCCGGAGCCCAGGACCTCGAGGCCGCCCGGTTCTTCGTCGGGACCCTGCTGGACGGCGCGGAAGCCGACGGGATCGACCTCGGGGCGGTCCGCCGGTGGATCGGTGTCGCCGGCACGGCGACCACGCTCGCCGGGGTCGCCCTCGAACTGCCGGCCTACGACCGGGCCCGGGTGCACGGCGCCACCCTGACCCGCGGCCAGCTCGACACGCTGCTCGCCCGGCTGTCAGGGCTGAGCGCCGACCGGATCCGGGAGATCCCGAGCATGCACCCGAAGCGGGCCGACGTGATCACCGCCGGCACGCTGATCGCCGCCACCGTCGCACAACGGGTCGGTGTGGATCGGCTGACGGTCAGCGAGGCCGACATCCTGGACGGGATCGCGCTCGCCCAGCTCGATCGGTGAGGTACCGGCCCGCAGCTAAGATCCCGGACGGGCCCCCGTAGCCCAACGGCAGAGGCAAGCGGCTTAAACCCGCTCCAGTATGGGTTCGAGTCCCATCGGGGGCACGGTCGCCGGTGCGTCGGGCGTGCTGGCCGAGCCGATGAGCACCAATTGTCGAGACCGACTGCGGTGGGTCCGAGATTTCGGCACAATAGGAAGTGTGTCGCTGGAACCCTCCGCGGTCTCACCGCCGGAGTCGGCCGGGGGATTGCCCATCGAGCAGAGCTCCCCGCTCGAACGCAGTGAGCTTCGCCGGGAGCTGATCCTCGATGCTGCGGTCGCGTTGGTGACCGAGCACGGCTTGAGCGGGGTCAGCCTCGACACGGTTGCCGCGGCGGCCGGGGTCGAGCCGGCGACGGTGGAGTACTACTTCGGCGACCGGATCAACGTGCTGGCCGAGGCGCTGCGCGAACTGCGGTATCAGCGACTCGAGCGCAAGGGCATGTTGATGGCCACGCTCCCGCCGGCCGGATCCTCGGTCGCCGACTGGAACCGGGCCGGGCCGGACGTGGCCCGCGGCATGGTCGGGTTGTGTGGTCCGGGCCGGCACACCCTGTGGGAGCTACTGGCCCAGGCGTCCCGGTTGCCCGGGTTGGCGGTCGAGGCCCGCGACGACATGGCGGAGATCCAGGAGTCGCTCGGTCAGCTGATGCTGAACTGCGGCGTCCCGCGCGGCGAGTTGCTGGCCGCACCGTTGCTGGTGCTCGAGTACGGCCTGATCACCCAGCAGCGGGTGCTCGGCGGCTCCGAGCAGGAGGTGGTTGACGATCTGGCCCATGCCCTGTTGTCCTTGATCAACGGCCATCTCGCCGTGGTCCAGGGCACCATCCCCCTCACTCACAGCTGATCGACAGCTTTGCTCCCAGCCGGGACCGCCCGGGTTCAGTACACTTGAGATCAGAGTGATCTGGCCCCTGACGGGGCCGCAGCCACCAGGAGGACGTTGATGTTGCGCAGTTCGAACCCGATCCTTTCCAAGAAGGACGCGTTCACCCCCGCCGGCTACGGCCAGCAGGGCCAGCAGTACGGCCAACAGCAGTACGGGCAGCAGTACGGCCAGCAGTACGGCCAGCAGTACGGCCAGCAGAGCCAGCCATACGGGCAGCAGTACGGTTACGGCCAGCCTCCGGTGCAGCCGACCGGCGAGCGGATGACGTTCGACGACGTGCTGACCAAGACCGCGGTCGTGATGGGGCTGCTGATCGCCGCCGCCGCGGTGTCCTGGTTCCTGATCCCGGACGCGCTCTACTTCCCGGCCCTGGTCGTCTCCGGCCTGGTCGGGTTCGTGACCGTGATGCTGGTCTCGTTCCGCCGGATGGTCTCACCGCCGCTGGTGTTCGCCTACGCGATCGTCGAAGGCGTCTTCATCGGCATGATCAGCAAGTTCTTCGAGACCGCCTATTCCGGCATCGTGATGCAGGCCGTGCTCGGCACGTTCGTGGCCGCGGGTTGCACCCTGGCCGCGTACAAGATCTTCAACATCCGGGTCACCCCGAAGTTCCGCAAGGTCGTCTTCATCTCCACCGTCGCCTTCGCCGCGACCATGCTGGTGAACTTCGTGCTCTATCTGTTCAACATCGACCTCGGTCTGCGGGCCGGGGTGACCGGTCCGGTCAGCCTGCTCGCGATCGCGATCTCGGCCTTCGGGGTGGTGCTCGCGGTGCTGAACCTGGTGCTCGACTTCGACTACGTCGAACGGGGCGTCGAGATGGGTGCTCCGGCCAACGAGTCCTGGCGGGCCGCGTTCGGTCTGACCGTGACCATGGTCTGGCTCTACGTCGAGATCCTGCGGCTGCTGTCCTACATCCGCCGCTGAGGTCGTCCCAGCACGCTGCACGGGCCGCTCTCCCCGACCGGGGAGGGCGGCCCGTTGCGTTTACGCTTCAGGGCGTGGACTACGTCACCTCGTTGATCGAGCTGGTCGGCAACACCCCGTTGGTGCAACTGTCGCGGGTCACCCGCGGCACGGTGTCCGAGCCGGGGCCGCTGGTGCTGGCCAAGGTCGAGTACCTGAATCCGGGCGGATCGGTGAAGGACCGGATCGCGGTGAAGATGATCGAGGCCGCCGAGGCCGACGGATCCCTTCGCCCCGGTGGCACCATCGTCGAGCCGACCAGCGGGAACACCGGCGTCGGGCTGGCGATCGTGGCGCAGGCCAAGGGATATCAGTGCGTGTTCGTCTGCCCGGACAAGGTCAGTGAGGACAAGCGCAACGTACTGGCCGCCTACGGTGCCCGGGTCGTGGTCTGCCCGACCGCGGTCGACCCGGATCATCCGGACTCCTACTACTCGACGTCCGACCGGTTGGTCCGCGAGATCGAGGGTGCCTGGAAGCCGGACCAGTACAGCAATCCGAACAACCCGGCCAGTCACTACGAGACGACCGGACCGGAGATCTGGGCCCAGACCGAGGGCCGGATCACCCACTTCGTGGCCGGCATCGGCACCGGCGGGACGATCTCCGGCGTCGGCCGCTACCTCAAGGAGGTCTCCGCGGGCCGGGTGCAGATCGTCGGCGCCGATCCGGAGGGATCGGTCTACTCCGGCGGGGACGGCCGTCCCTATCTGGTCGAGGGCGTCGGCGAGGACTTCTGGCCGGAGAGCTACGACAAGGACATCTGCGACCGGGTGATCGAGGTCAGCGACGCCGACAGCTTCGCCATGACCCGCAGGCTGGCCCGTGAGGAGGCGCTGCTGGTCGGAGGTTCCTGTGGCATGGCCACGGTGGCCGCGCTCCGCCTGGCCGCCGAGCTCGACGACCCGGACGCGGTGATCGTGGTGCTGCTGCCCGATTCGGGCCGGGGCTATCTGACCAAGATCTTCAACGACGACTGGCTCAGCCGGTACGGGTTCGCGCCGCGGCCGGACGCCTCGGTCCGGACCATCGGCGACGTGCTGCGGGAGAAGAGCGGGGCGCTGCCGTCGCTGGTGCACACCCACCCGAACGAGACGATCGCCGAGGCGGTGCAGATCCTGCGCGAGTACGGCGTCTCACAGATGCCGGTGGTCCGGGCCGAGCCGCCGGTGATGGCCGCGGAGGTGGTCGGCGCGGTCAGCGAGCGTGGCCTGCTGGGCGCCCTGTTCGGCCGCACCGCGCATCCGGCGGACGCCGTGGAGTCGGTGATGGAGCCCTCGCTGCCGACGCTCGGGGCCAACGAGGGCGTCACCTCGGCCGTGGCGGCGCTGGTCGACCACGACGCGCTCCTGGTGCTGGACGACGGCAAACCCGCCGGCGTGCTCACCCGTCAGGACCTGCTCGGCGACGTGAACTGATCGCGACCCGGGTCGCCGTCCCCAGACCTGCGACCTCCCGCCGCCGCCTGACGGGACGCCTCGACGTCACCCATGATCGAGCAGGTCGGCCACGATCCGGCGCCAGCCGCTGCTCCACGGCAGCTCTGCCCAGGCGGCCGGATCGACCCAGCGGGCCGAGGCGGTGGTGCCACCGACGTCCAGCACCACCGGGTCGCTGGGCTCGGGGCAGTGGGCCCGGTAGATCAACCGGACCGCGTGGTAGTCCTCCACCACGCCGGCCGGGTTCGGGCCGATCCAGCGGTTGGAGTCGACCTTCGCCAGTTCGCCCACCACGACGTGTTGACTCGATTCCTCGACCACCTCGCGCAGCACGGCCTCGGTCGGTTCCTCGCCGGGATCGATCCCGCCGCCCGCCAGGCCCCACCGTCCCTCGGCACTGGTCCGGTCGGAGAACTCGGTGGCCAACAGCCCGCGGGCGGAGGTGACCAGGGCGTAGGCGGCAATCCGTTGGTGGACGACCGGGATCGCCCCGGCCGGGACGCCGGTCTCGCGTCGGATGCGAACCCGGCGCTCGGACTCCGCCCGGGGCTCGGTGGCGTGCACCTCGACCACCAGCTCCAGTTCGCCCGTGCCGTCGCAGGTCCGTCGGGCCAGCAGCGGACGCACCGTCGCCCAACCGCGCCGGGCCAGCGCCCGTCCCGGATCGTCGCCGTGGGCGAGTTCGAACCCGACCACCGGCCGTCCGGTCGAGCCCAGACGTCCGACGATGCGCATCGCCCCATCATGCCGGGTGCCCGGTAGCGTTCACCTGACACGGCGACGACATCGGCACGGTGCCGGCAGAGACGACATCGGTACGAAACCGGCAGAGGGGACACATGATCAACGGGCTGGCCTACGCGGTGCTGGCGATCACCGGGGCCGGCCTGGTCTGGGGGATCGTCACCACCGCCCGGAACGTCCCCGTCGGCTGGTTCCAACTGGGCTGGACGGCGCTGGCCGAACTGATCACCCTGGTCCAGTCGGTGATCGCCGCGGTCTTCCTGGTCGGCGGGTACACCCCGCAGGAGTACGCCACCACGATCGGCTACCTGATCGGGATCGTGGTGCTGCTGCCGCTGGGCACGCTGTGGGCGATCTCGGACCGGACCCGCTACTCCGGGGCGGTGCTGGCCGTCGCCGAGGCGGGGGTGCTGGCCATGACGCTCCGGCTCCTGGTGCTCTGGGGCGCCCGTGCCTGAGGCTCGCCGGGCCACGGCCAGCGGGCCGGGCCGGGTGCTGATCGCGGTCTACGGCCTGTTCGCGCTGGCCGCGACCACCCGGGCCGCGGTGCAGCTGATCACCAACTTCTCCGAAGCCCCGTTGGCCTATCTGTTGTCAGCGGTCTCGGGTGCGGTCTACATCGCAGCCACGATCACCCTGATCCTGGGCAGCCGCGCCGCCCGTCGGGTCGCCTGGGTGGCGATCGGCTTCGAACTGGTCGGGGTGCTCACCGTCGGCACGGCCAGCCTGCTCGATCCGGCCGCCTTCCCCGACGCCACCGTCTGGTCCGGCTACGGCAGCGGCTACGGCTACGTCCCGCTGGTGTTGCCGTTCATCGGCCTGTTCTGGCTCTGGCGAACCCGCCCCGGTCGCCCTTCGGCCTGACTGAAACTCAGGGTTCGGAGCTGACCGGGGCGGATCGACTGCTCAGTCGGAGGCGGGAACGGCGCTCTCCGGTGCCGGGTTGCAGGTCACCCCGGTGGAGTGCACCGGGCAGTAGCCGAACGGGTTCTTGTCCAGGTACTGCTGGTGGTAGTCCTCGGCGTAGAAGAACTCCGGTGCGTCGGCGATCTCGGTCCGGATCTGGCTGTAGCCGGCGCGGGTGAATTCGACCTGGTAGTCGTCCCGGACCCGTTGGGCGGTGGCCAGTTGCTCCGGCGTGGTGGCGTAGATCGTCGAGCGGTACTGGGTGCCGACGTCGTTGCCCTGCCGCATCCGCTGGGTCGGGTCGTGGTCTTCGAAGAAGTGCTTCAGCAGGTCGACGTAGCTGATCTTGGCCGGGTCGTAGGCGACCTTGACGACCTCGGCGTGCCCGGTCTTGGCGCTGCAGACCTCTTCGTAGGTCGGGTTGGGGGTGTAGCCGCCCTGGTAGCCGACGGCGGTCATGGTCACGCCGGGCAGCTGCCAGAACAGCTTCTCCGCGCCCCAGAAGCAACCCAGGCCGAAGTAGGCGACCTCGGAGCCCTCGGGGACGGTGTCGACCCGGCTGCCGAAGACGGTGTGAAAGGTGGGCTGGGTCAGGACCGCGCGGTCGCGGCCACGGAGCGCGCGCTCCGGCTCGACCAGGGTGGTCTTCTGGGTGGTGAAGAACGACATCAGTGCTTCCGCCTCTCTGCCGGGATCGGTCCCGGACGTCTGGTACAACCGCGCGCACCCGGTCGCTGTTCCCGTCCGGGCGACCGTTCGGCCCTCGGGCGGACGGTAGTTTGGCGTGGTGAGCGATTCAGGCTTCAGTACCCGTGCCATCCACGCCGGTCAGGAGCCGGATCCGACCACCGGGGCGGTGGTGCCGCCGATCTATGCCACCTCGACCTACGCCCAGGACGGCGTCGGCGGGTTACGCAACGGCTACGAGTACTCCCGCTCGGCCAACCCGACCCGGACCGCGCTGGAGGAGTGCCTGGCCGCGCTGGAAGGTGGTGACGGCGCCGCCCACGGCCTGGCCTTCGCCAGCGGCCTGGCCGCCGAGGACACCCTGGTCCGCACCATCGCCCGGCCCGGCTCGCACGTCGTCATCCCCGACGACGCCTACGGCGGCACCTACCGCCAGTTCGCCCAGGTGCACGCGCTGAGCGGGATCGAGTTCACCCCGGTCGCCCTGGGCGACCCGGACGCGGTGGCCGCGGCGATCAGGCCGGGGCAGACCGTCGCACTGTGGCTGGAGACCCCCACCAACCCGCTGCTGAACATCGCCGACATCGCCCGGCTGAGCCGGATCGCCCACGACGCCGAGGCCCTGGTGGTGGTCGACAACACCTTCGCCTCGCCCTATCTGCAGCAGCCGCTGGGACTGGGCGCGGACGTGGTCGTGCACTCCACCACGAAGTACTGCGGCGGCCACTCCGACGTGGTCGGGGGAGCGCTGATCACCGCCGACGCCGAGCTGGCCGAGCGGCTGCGGTTCAACCAGAACGCCGTCGGCGCGGTCTGCGGACCGTTCGACGCCTGGCTGGTGTTGCGCGGGCTGAAGACCCTGGCCGTCCGGATGGAGCGGCACTGCGACAACGCCGAGCAGGTGGCCGCCTTCCTGGCTGCCCATCCGGGGGTGGCGGAGGTGTTCTACCCCGGGCTGGAGACCCATCCCGGCCATCAGGTCGCGGCGAGCCAGATGCGCCGGTTCGGCGGCATGATCAGCTTCCGGGTCGCCGCCGGCGAACAGGCCGCCCTGGACGTCTGCGCCGCGACCCGCGTGTTCACCCTGGGTGAATCCCTCGGCGGCGTCGAGTCGCTGATCGAGCATCCCGGCCGGATGACCCACGCCTCGGTCGCCGGCACCACGCTGGAGGTGCCGTCCGATCTGATCCGGCTCAGCGTGGGGATCGAGGACGTCGCGGATCTGGTCTCCGATCTGGACCACGCCCTGGGCTGAGCGCCGGGTCCGCCCCCGACCAGCTCAGACCACCTCGGACCACCTCAGACCACTTCGGACCACTTCGAGCCCAGTCAAACGCGGCCGACTCAGTGGTCGGACAGCCGCCAGTCGATCGGGTCGGCACCGGCGGCGGCCAGCAGCTCGTTGGCCCGGCTGAACGGACGCGAACCGAAGAAACCCGACCGGGCCGAGAGCGGCGAGGGATGAGCGCTCTCGATCCGGGGGACGTCGGGCAGCAGCGGGGCCAGCGAACGGGCGTCCCGGCCCCACAGGATCGCCACCAGTGGGCCGCCGCGGGCCGCCAGTGCCTCGATCGCCCGCTCGGTGATCCGCTCCCAGCCTTTGCCCCGGTGGGCCGCCGACCGGCCGGGCTCGACGGTGAGCACCCGGTTGAGCAGCAGCACCCCCTGGTCGAACCACGGCGACAGATCGCCGGTCGCGGCCGGCGGGAGGCCGAGATCGGCCTCCAGCTCCTTGTAGACGTTGACCAGGCTGCGGGGCAGCGGCCGGACGTCCGGGGCCACCGAGAACGCCAGCCCGACCGGGTGTCCCGGGGTGGGGTAGGGGTCCTGGCCCACGATCAGCACCCGGACCTCGGCGAGCGGCCGGGTGAAGGCGCGCAGCACGTTCTCCTCGGCCGGCAGATAGCCCCGGCCGGCCGCGTCCTCGGCCCGCAGGAAGTCGGCCATCGCGGCCAGGGAGTCCTCGACCGGGGCCAGCGCCTCGGCCCAGTCCGGCGCGATCGAATCCGGGAACCGGGCTGTCGTCATCTCACGTCCTCGGCTGGGTCTTCACTCTCACGGGGGATCCGGAGGGCGTTCAGGGCGGCGGCCGCGAGCATCGCCGCCCCGACCCCGAACGCCGCCCGGTAGGAGATCTGGTCGGCCAGCAGACCGGCCACCAGCGGTCCGACGATCGCGCCGGCGTCCGAGCACATCGAGAACACCGCCACCGCCGTCCCGCCCCGGGCGCCGCCCGCATCCCCGACCGAGGCCGCCGGGGCCGTGCTCAGGAACGAGGCCGCCACCGCGTAGCCGCAGAGCGCCACGATGACCAGCCCGATGCCGGTCGCGAACGGGATCACCACGATCGAGGCCGCGGCCAGCAGACCGGCGCCGATCATCGCCGGCTTCCGGCCGACCCGGTCCACGAACGTCCCGGCCGGGATCACCATCAGGGTCTGCACGACCGCCGCCACGGCGAACGCGATCCCGGTCCAGCTGGCCGGCCGGTGCAGCACCTCGGTGATCAACACCGGGACCAGCGCGCTGCGGATGCCCAACGACGTCCAGCCGTTGGCCAGGTTCGAGGCGCAGGCCGCCTGGTAGCGCCGGTCGAGGATGATCCGTCGGAAGGGGACACCGGCCGACGCGGCCGGCTCGGGGGTGGGCCCTTCGGGCTGGGTCGGTCCTGTCCCGGTGGCTGCGGTGGCTGTGGTGGCTGCGCCGGCGTCGGGCGCCGCACCCCGGGCGGCCGGGCGCAGCAGCACCAGGCCGATCGTGCCGGCCACGGCGAGGGTCAGGGCGTAGAAGAAGAACGGTGCGGTCAGGCTGATCGCGGCCAGCGCGCCGCCGAGCGCGGGCCCGGTCATGCCGCCGATCAGGAAGCCGCCCTGGTAGAGACCGGCGGCGCGCCCCCGGGTCTGCGGCGTGGCGGCGGCCAGCAACAGGGTCAGGGCCGAGACCGTGAACATCGCCGACCCGATCCCGCCGACGCCGCGCAGCACCAGCAGTTGCGGGTAGCTCTGGGCGAAGCCGGCCAGCCCGCTGGAGATCGCGACCACGAAGATGCCGACGGCCAGCACCGTCCGCTCGCCCAACAGCACGATCAGCCGGCCGCAGAACGGACTGGTGACCAGGCGCATCAGGGCGAAGGCCGACAGCACGGCCCCGACCTCGACGTTGTCGACGCCGAAACTGCGGGCGAAGACGGGCAGCACCGGGACGACCACCCCGAAGCCGACGGCGACGAAGAAGGCGACCACGGCCAGCACCATCACGTTGCGCGGCAGGTTCCGGGGCAGTCTGGGCAGGTTCCGCCGCATCGGTCGTGGCAGCCGGCCCAAGGCGGTGAGCCGCCCCTGACGACCGGCGGAAGCGACCCGGCCCGGACGTCGGATTCCGCACCCCCGACGACGCCTCCGACCGCACCAGTCCAGTCTGCCAAGCGGAACGGGGTGTTGTCGCATCGGTCCAGTACCGTTGAGCCCGTTGCGCTGCCCGCCGGATGGCCTCTGACTCGGGCCACGCTCCGTCCCCGTTCCTGCTCGAGGAGAACCTGATGGCGATGTATGAGGAACGGTTGCGACGGCTACGCCGGCAGGCCACGCCCGGACGAAGTGCCGACGGCCCGGCTCGGCCGGTCACCAACGGCAGCACCAAGGCGCCGCGCACCGGGGCGATGGCCCCCACCGAAGCCCAGGCCGCCGAGCTGCTCGGTGTCGAGCACACGATCCCGACCGGTGTCCGGATCGCCGCCGGCTGGTCGTGGCGGGTGCTGATCATCGTGGCCCTGATCGCCGGCATCGGCTGGTTGCTGGGCTACCTCTCCGAGGTCACCATTCCGTTGGCGGTGGCGATCCTGCTGACCGCGATGCTGACCCCGGTCAACAACCGGTTGGTCAAGTGGGGTGTGCCGCGGCATCTGTCGGTGGCCATCTCGGTGCTCGGCGGCATCCTGATCGTGGCCGGCGTCCTCACCCTGGTCGTGACCCAGATCATCAGCCAGTCCTCCAGCCTGGTGACGAGCGCGACCTCCGGCTTCACCCAGGTGACCGACTGGTTGCAGAACGGGCCGCTGAACGTCAGCTCCAGCGTGCTCGACACCTCGGCACTGACCACCCGGGTGACGAACCTGCTGAGGGAGAGCCAGAGTTCGATCGCCACCTACGCCGCCGAGGCGGGTTCGCAGGTCGGCCACTTCTTGGCCGGACTGGCCATCACGATCTTCGCGTTGTTCTACTTCCTCAGCGGCGGTCGCGGTATCTGGACGTTCCTGCTGCGCTTCTTCCCCCGGCCTTCGCGGGATTCGGTGGATCGGGCCGTCCTGAAGGGGTGGGTGGCCCTCGGCCATTACGTCCGGGCGACGATCCTGGTCGCCGCCGCAGACGCCGTCGGGGTGCTGATCGCCGCCGAGATCCTGCGAGTGCCGCTGGCTCCGGCCCTGGCGGCGCTGGTGTTCATCGGGGCGTTCGTGCCGATCGTCGGCGCCTTCGTCTCCGGCTTCGTGGCCGTCCTGATCGCCCTGGTCACCCTGGGCCCGATCAAGGCGCTGATCATGCTGGCCGCGATCGTGTTCGTGATGGAGGTCGAGGCCCACGTGCTGCAACCGTTCCTGCTCGGACGGGCGGTCAAACTGCACCCGCTGGCGGTGCTGCTGGGTATCGCGATCGGGGTCGTGGTGGCCGGCATCGTCGGGGCCCTGATGTCCATCCCGCTGCTGGCCTTCTTCAAGACCTTCATCCAGTCGCTCGTCCAGGGCGACGCCCCACCGGTCGAGGAGCAGGCGGCCGCCGAAGCCGGTTGAGCTGCGCGCTCGGCCCCGCCCGGACCAGACCCGGCCGGACCAGACCCGCCCGGTCCAAAAATGACATGATCCTGCCGCCCTGATCAGGGCGGCAGGATCACGAGAACATCCGGGGTCAGCAGACCGTCGGGATCAGAGCGCGGAACCCTTCTGGTACTGCGACCAGGAGATGTTCCAGTCCGACCAGCCGTTGACCTCTTCCATCCCGCGCGAGGTGCCGGTGGTGTCGGTCGGGTCGCCGATCAGGGAGTGGTCGTAGAGCCACTTGGCGTCGCTGGTGCTCATACCGGTACAGCCGTGGCTGGTGTTGGCCTTGCCGAAGTAGGCGGTGTTCCACGGAGCGGAGTGCAGGAACTCGCCGGAGTTGGTGATCCGCAGGGCGTAGGCGATGTTGAGGTCGTAGTCCTCCTTGGCCCCGATCATCTCGTTGGTCATCTTCTTGTTGGTCTCTTTGCTCATGATGAGCTTGATCCCGCTACGGCTCTGCCAACCGTCCTTGCCGCCGCTGACGTAGATCGTGCGGACGACCTTGCCGTCACGGTAAACCTTGGCCACGTCGGAGCCCAGATCGATCTTGGTGATCTGCGAGCGCCCGATGGTGAAGCTGGTGCTGATCGAGTTCTGGCCGTAGATCCCGTTGCCGGCGCTCAGACCGTTCAGGTCGCCGGTGACGCTGACCTTGGTGCCGGCCTTCCAGTAGGTCTTCGGCCGGTAGTGCACCTCGGTGGAGCTGATCCAGTGCCAGGTGCCGGCCTGCTTCGGGGAGGTGGAGACCGACAGGTGCTTCTCGAAGTTCTTCTGGTCGCTGACCGGGCGGTCGAAGGTGAGGATGACCGGCATGCCGACGCCGACCGTGGTGCCCTTCTGCGGGAACACGGTGGGGTAGGTCTCTTCGTCGCTGGTCAGCTTCTCGGTGCTGAAGGTGGACGTCGTCGTGGTCGCGGTGCCCTGCGGGTTCGCTCCGGTCATCTTGATCGTGTAGGTCGAGGCCGGTTCGAGCCGCTCGTCGGCGGTCCAGCCGGTCTTGGCGTCGTTCAGCGCGCCGTCGACCTTGCCGGAGACGCTCTTGCCCTGCCGGGTGGTCCCCTTGTAGGAGACGCTCACCTTGGACAGCGTGCCGTTGGCGGCGGCGACCTTGACGATCGAGTCGACCTCGACGCCGGAGGCGTCCTTGTCCACGTTGGGGGTGAGGACGACCGGATCGGGGGTCGGGGTGGACTCGGGTGCGGGTGCCGCGCCCTTGTCGGCCGCTCCGACCGCACCGTTCTGACCGGTCACGGCCCGACCGGTGTCGCCGGCCGCCTGACCGGGAACGGACCCGCAACCGGCGGCGAAGGCCAGGACGCCGAGCACCGCAGCGGCGGCGAGCCCCCGGGAGGCGTGAACGGTGGTGGTCTTGGACTTCATCAAGTGTCTCTCTCGATCGGTGGGTCGGTCGGGATGCGGCACGCAGAGTGCGGTGCCAGGTTATGTCAGTATCGGAAATCCGGCAGCAGATGTGAAATCGGCGCGGTCATGGTCACCAAACCGAAAGGGTTTGCTGCCGTGCCGCGCCGACTCCAGCTGATCTGTGCCCGGTGGGTGCCCGGTGGGCGCCGGCGTCAGTGCCCGATGGCGACCAGCTCGGGGGCCTCCTCGGCCCGGTCCGAGCCGGACTCCGCGCTCTCCTGCGAGCCCTGCCCGCCCTGGGCCGGGGCGGGGGTGCGACCCTGCAGCGGCTTCTCCGGCATGGTCAGCGCGATGATGAAGGCCACCACCATGAACGGGACGGCGACCAGGAAGATGTCGTCCATCGAGCGGGTGAAGGCGGTCAACACCCAGGTCTTGACCGGCTCCGGCAGCGCCTGGATCGCCTGCACGTTGTTGGTCATGCCCGAGCCTGCGCTGACCCGGCCGGCGGCCGAGGCCGGGACGACCTCGACCAGGTGGTGGGCCAGCCGGGTGTTCAGGATGGCGCCGAAGAGCGCGGTGCCGATCGCCCCACCCATCGAGCGGAAGAACGTCACCGAGGCGGTCGCGGTGCCCAGGTACTTGCGCTCGACCGTGTTCTGGACGGCGGTGACCACCACCTGCATGGTCAGGCCGAGCCCGGCGCCGAACAGCACCATCACGAGGGCGATGTGGAGGTAGGAGGTCTCCAGGCGCAGCCGGGAGAACAGCACCATCGCCAGGCCGACCAGGATGGAGCCGCTGATCGGCATCCACTTGTACCGGCCGGTCCGCGACATCAGCTGACCGCCGCCGATCGAGGTGGAGAAGATGCCGACCACCAGCGGCAGCATGGCCAGGCCGGACTCGGTGGCGGAGTAGCCCTTGACGGTCTGCAGGTAGATCGGCAGGTAGATCAGCCCACCGAACATGCCGACGCCCATGATCATCGCGAACGTGACGTTGCCGGTGAAGGTCCAGTGCCGGAACAGGTGCATCGGGATGATCGGCTCGCTGACCTTGTGCTCGACCAGGATGAACAGCCCGGCCAGGGCGACGGTCGCGATCAGCAGTCCGATGCCGATGCCGGAGGTCCAGCCACGGTCGGGACCCGCCCAGCTGAGGTAGAGGATCAGCGAGGTGACGGCGCCGACGACGGTGGCCGCACCGAGGTAGTCCACCGAGGCCTGCCGCTTGACGTGGTGCAGCTTGAGCGCGAAGGAGGTGATGAACAGCGCCGCGATGCCGATCGGCAGGTTGATGAAGAAGATGTACTGCCAGCCGAGGTGGTCGGTGAACAGGCCGCCGAGCAGCGGGCCGGCCACCGAGGAGACGCCGAAGACGGCGCCGAACAGGCCCTGGTAGCGGCCGCGCTCCCGGGGCGGGACCACGTCGCCGATGACGGCGAGGGCGAGGGACATCAGGCCGCCGCCGCCGAGACCCTGGACCGCGCGGCCGGCGATCATCACGTCGATGCCGGCGATGTTGAACGCGTCGGCGATCTGTCCGGCCAGGCCGCAGATGACCGAGCCGACCAGGAAGACGACGATCGCCGCCTGGAAGATCGGGCGCCGTCCGACCAGGTCGGAGATCTTGCCCCACAGCGGGGTGGCCGCGGTGGAGGTGAGCAGGTAGGCGGTGACCACCCAGGACAGCTTGTCCAGGCCGCCGAGCTCGGAGGTGATGGTCGGCAGGGCGACGCCGACGATGCTCTGGTCGAGGGCGGCCAGGAACATGCCGGCCATCAGGCCGCTCATCACGAGCAGGATCTGCTTGTGGCTGAGGAAGCCCCCGCCCGGGGTGCTGACGTCGCCGTCGGCGTTGGCCTGCACGGCCCCGCCCGGTTCGCCGGCCTGGATCGCGGCGGGCGCCATGCTGGCCCCGGTGCTGATCACCGGGGTGCCGTTCTCGATCAGGGCGTGCCGAGGTTGCACCGAGGTGCGCTGATTGGGCATTACGCGTGCTCCAGTTCTGCGATCTGTTCATGGGGCTCGCCGGACGGCACTGAGCCGGCGAAGAGAGTGAGAAGTCGGGTCAGAGTGGCCAGATCGGCCGGATCCCAGTCGGCGGTCCGCTCGGCCAGGAACTTCAGCCGTTCGTGGTGGGCCCGGTCGAGGAGGTCCTCGCCGGCGGCACTGATCCCGACCGCCTGGGCCCGTCCGTCGTCCGGGTGGCGGGTGCGGTGCACCAGGCCGGAACGGTCCAGTTGCTGCAACTGGCGCGAGACGGTCGAGGTGTCCAGCCGCAGGGCCTCGGCGAGATCCGTCATCCGGGTGGTGCCACGGCAACGCAGCTGGTGCAGCAGCCAGTAGGTGTGTGGATCGGCGTGCCGACCACCGGCGTCGCGCATCGTGCGGCCGACCTGGAACAACGCCGCCAGTAGGGCGTCGTTCGGGCCGTTCGGCTCCGCCCCGGTTGATTGCATGCCGCAAGCATATTTACATTTGTGTGCTTCATGCAAATTTTGGCCGACCTGGCCCGGGTCGAGGCTCAGGTCGAGCTCAGTCGGACGATCTCCCCGGTGTGGACCCCGAGATTGGTAAGCAGACCTTTCCAGATCGTGAATATCGGTTTACATTTGTCCCATGACGGATACGAACCTGGACAGCATCCTCGAGGACTTGGCCGCCGGGCGGATCGATGCGGCATCGGCCGGCAGGCGGATCGACGGCCTCTCGGCGGCCGGAGCCGGCACCGGTCCGGCCGCCGAGCGGAACGACCCCGAAGCCTGGGCGCTCAGCACCGATCGGCCTGACCCGGCCCGGACGCAGGAGCAGACGCCGGCGGAGCAGCGCCCGCCCGACGCCGCCCCCGAGATCACCGCGACCACGGTCAACGGGGTGGAGCGGATCTCGGTCCGCTCGATCGGCCGTCGGGTCCGGATCGTCGGCGACCCGTCGGTCGCGACCGTGTCGGTCGACGGGCCGCACGTACTGCGCCGACGCGGTGCGGTGCTGGAGGTCTCCAGCGACGGTGAACTGGGCCCGTCGATCGACGGCTTCCAGATCCTGCGCGGGGCGCCCCGCAGCCTGGAGGACATCCGCGCGATCGGTCTCGGCAAGGAACTCCTGCTGCGGGTGAACCCGGCCATCGGTGTCGACGTCGAGGTCACCGCCGGTTCGCTGCACACCGAGCGGGTACCACGACTGGGCCGGGTTCGGGTCACGGCCGGCGGCGCCCGGCTGCAGGACGTGACCGAGATCGCCGACGCGCTGATCCAGGCCGGGCAGGCGACCGTCTCGGGCACGATCACCCGCGGCAGGTCCCGGATCCGGGCCGAGTCCGGCACCCTCAACGTCCAACTCGGCGACGACTCCGACGTGACGATCACCTCCGAGACCCAGCTGGGCAAGGTGACCTGGGGCGGCCGGCACAGCGGGGCCGGGGACGAGGTCGTGATGGGTGACGGCCGGGGTCGGCTGATCGTCGAGGTGCTGATGGCGCACGCCTCGGTGAAGGCCGGGTCCGAGCCCGCCACCAGCGGGGCCGGACGATGAGCGAGGCGGTCCTGGGTGCGGGCTCCACCGCCGCCGGTCCGTCGCCGGCCCCGCACCGGCATCGCGCGCCGAACGCCTGCCCGGTCTGCGGACACGGTCTGGCTCTGACCCGGCTCGGCTGCGACGCCTGTGGCACGGAGATCGGCGGCTCGTTCGCCACCTGCGAGTTCTGTGCTCTCGACGGCGAGGATCTGGCCACCCTGCGGGTGTTCCTGGCCTCCCGCGGCAATCTCCGCGAGGTCGAACGCCATCTCGGGGTGTCGTACCCGACGGCTCGGCTGCGGTTCAACCAGATCCTGGCCAAGCTCGGCCTGGCCGACGAACCGGTCGACACCACGGCCCCCGTCGACCGGGCGCAGATCCTGGCCCGGGTCGCCGCCGGGACGCTCACGCCGCAGGAGGCCCGTCCGCTGCTGCAGTGACCGGCAGCTGCGGTGCGGTGGTGCCGAGGCCGGGGCGTCGTGCGGTCGAGACCCGACGATCGCCGGGTCTCGACTCAGCCGGTGAAGGCCTCCACGGCGACGATGGTCACGCTGATCGGCTTGCCGTTCGGGGCGTCGTAGCTGACCGCATCGCCCTTGTGCTTGTTCAGGATGGCCGCGCCGAGCGGTGACTGCGGGCTGTAGACGTTCATCTCGACCGAGTCGTCCAGGCCGAGCACCTCGCGCGAGCCGAGCAGGAACGTGTCCGTGTCGTTCTCGTCGCCGTCGAAGGCGATCGTCACCCGGGTGCCGGGGACCACCTCGTCCGGGTTGTTCGGAGCCTCGCCGACCTCGGCCCGCCGCAGCATGTCGGTGAGCTGACGGATCCGGGCCTCCATCTGGCCCTGTTCGTCGCGGGCGGCGTGGTAACCGCCGTTCTCCTTCAGGTCGCCCTCGTCCCGGGCGGCAGCGATGCGGGCCGTCACCTCGGCCCGACCGGCGTTGCTGAGGTGATCGAGTTCCTGCTGCAGCTTGTCGTAGGCGTCCTGGGTCAGCCAGATCGTCTGCGTCGAGGTCGTTTCGGACATCTGGACAGCCTAGCAACGATCGCAGCGCCGAGCCGGACGATCAGCGATCGAGCTGGCACTCGCTGACCGAGACCGAGGTGCCGCGTTGCAACGTCCGGATGGTGTCGGTGACGTCCACCACGGCGGCAGTGCTGCCCGGGACCGCGATGTCCTTCCGGCCGACGACCGCATGGTTGGCGGCCTGCACGATCACCTGGCAGGTCGCCGACCTGGACGGATCGCGGCGCTGGACGGTGAGGGTGACCGCGGCGGTCGTATCGGCGGGGAAGCTGAAGCGCGGCACCTGACCGGAGACGTCCGGCTCAGCGTGCAGCCAGGCCGTCCACAACGTCCAGCCGAGCAGGACTGCTGCCAACACCGCGACGATCCCCACCAGCGCCCGGCGCGGAAACCGGGGCGGCGGGTAGCGCTCGGCCAGCTTGGCCGCGACCCGCTCGCGCTCGCTGAGCGGCGCGGCGGTCGACCTCGCAGCCTCTCGAGCCGTAGTTCCGCTGGGACGCATCCCCTCATTCTGCCCCGGTGGACCTGGCAGGCCGACCTCCTCGCCCGGACGTGACACGATATGCGGCGTGAGTTCGACCGCCCAACAGACCGTTTCCGACGCCAGACCGACCCAACACCCCCGCCCGACCCGCCTGGACGAGCGGGGTGAACCGCTGCGGCTGCTGAACGTCCACGCCCACCCCGACGACGAGTCCAGCAAGGGCGCCGCGACCGCAGCCAAGTACGTCGCCGAAGGGGTCGACGTGTGGGTCGCGACCTGCACCGGCGGTGAACGCGGCTCGATCCTGAACCCCGCGATGGAACGGCCGGACGTGCTGGCCAACATCGCCGAGATCCGCCGGGACGAGATGGCCCGGGCCCGCGACATCCTCGGCATCCACCAGGTCTGGCTGGGCTTCGTCGACTCCGGCCTGCCGGAGGGCGACCCGCTGCCGCCGCTGCCGGAGGGCTGTTTCGCCCTGGTCGACCTGGACGAGGCGGTCGGCCGGTTGGTCGCGGTGATCCGCGAGTTCCGGCCGCACGTGGTGACGACCTACGACGAGAAGGGTGGATACCCCCACCCAGACCACATCCGCTGCCACGAGATCAGCGTCCGGGCCTTCGACGCCGCCGCGGACCCGGACGCCTTCCCCGAGGCCGGTCCGGTCTGGCAGCCGCTCAAGCTCTACTACCAGTTCGGCTTCCACCGGAAGCGCTTCGTCGCGCTGGACGAGGCGATGAAGAGCCACGGCCTCGAGTCGGCCTACTCCGAGCGGCTGAAGGAATGGAAACCCGATCCCGAGCACGAGGCGCGGCTGACCACCCGGGTCGAGGTGGCCGACTACTTCGAGGTCCGGGACCAGGCGCTGCTCGCCCACGCCACCCAGGTCGATCCGAACGGGCCGTTCTTCTCGGTGCCGATCGCCATCCAGCGGGAGGCCTGGCCGACCGAGGACTACGAACTGGCCAGATCGCTGGTCGAGACCGGGATGCCGGAGGACGATCTGTTCGCCGGTATCCCGACCGACTCACCGGCGTAGGCTGGGCGGCATGACTGGGTTCTCCGCCGTGCTGACCCTCGTGCCGAGCATGGAGGTCAGCATGGTGCCGAGCATCGCGTTGGACATCGACCCCAACGTGGTGAAGCCGGGGTGGACGCCGCTGTTGATCACGCTGGGCTTGGCGGCGGTCATGGTGTTGCTCTACCGCAGCATGCGCCGTCAGTTCGGCCGGATCCAGATGCCGCCGAAGGACGAGCGGAGCATCCCCCCTCTCGATCAGGACGAACGCCCTGCCGACCAGGCCCGAGGTCAGTTCGACCAGGACGAGCAGCAGCCGGAGACGTCGGGGCATCCGGTCGGATCGACCGGTTCTGCGAACGATCATCCGAGCGGCTGACCGATCGGAATCCGAAGGCGCTCATTCCGACACGGTGGCTCAGGCAACGTTCTATTTTAGTTATAAATTTTCTTCCCACGGCCGTCGCGACTGGTCCAGACTGGTACAGCGGCCCGGCTTCGGGGGGAATCGGGTCGCTGCGGCACCCAGATGCGTCTGGGTGCCGCTTTGCGTTCCGCCCCGGTGCCGCCCGGTGCCGCCCGGTCCTGCCCGGTCCCGCCCCCGTCGCGCCGGATCGAGGCGGCTCTCGGAGTCGCCGGGCCGCGGCCGCGATCGTGGCCGGCGGCCCGCTCCCTCGTTACGATGACGCCTGTCCAAGGCCCACCCGGGGGCCGGGACACCTGAACCGTGGGAGAGGTCGTCGGTGAGCGCAGCACTGGTGGGGGCGGTGAGTTGTCTGCGCTGCGCCGGGACCCGACCCGAACGCGGGGTCTGCGTGAACTGCGGTGCGCCCTGGCCCGACCCGCCACTCCACGGTGGTGCCGCCCGGGCCGCCTCCGGTGCTGCGGGTATCGGCCTGGACGGGGTGGTGACGGCCGGGCCCGGCGGCCGCGTGCTGGCCGGTGTGATCGATGTGCTGACGATCGCCGTCCCCGTCGGTCTGGCGCTCGTCGTCCTGGTGCGGGACGACGTCCTGGTCGGGACCGGGCCGACGACGCTGATCGCGGTCGGCCTGTTCGTGCTCGCCGGGGTCATCCTGGCGCTGCAGTTGGCCGCGCTGGGGATCCGCGGTCGCTCACTCGGGCGGCTGGTCTGCCGGCAACGCAGCGTCAGTGCCGTCACCGGAAGCCCGATCCGGCTCGGCCGCGTGCTGCGCCAGGCCGGGCGAGGCTTGCATCCCCTGGCCGCGGACCTCCGCAAGGGGCGGGCTGATCCGCTCGAACCGCAGCTGACCCCGGCCCCGCTCGCTGCCCCGGCCCCGTCCGATCGGCCCGAACAGGGCGACGACACCGATGGCTCGGCGGAGGACGGATCCCGGCCCGGCCGGTCCGGGCTCGCCGCTTCGGTGAACCGGGCAGCAGACTGGCTGGCCGGCTCGACCGGGTCACGGTCGGCGACGTCCCGGCCGGACGGGTCGGGCCGTCGGCCGGTGCCGGCCGGTGTGTATCGCTCGGTGGCCATCCTGCTGGACAGCGGCGAACGCTACGACCTGAAGCGGCCGCTGCTGATCGGGCGGAACCCGATCGACCCCGACGGCCGGCGCGACCGGGTGCTGCTGAGCTGGGCCGACCTGTCCCGGCGGTTGGCCTCGACCCACCTGCTGTTGGAGAGCGACGGGCCGTCGTTGACCGTGACCGATCTGCATTCCGAGGCAGGGACGGCGGTGATCGATCCCGAAGGCGGACGTCGCTCGCTGCAGCCGGGGGAGCCGACCGTGGTCCAGATCGGCGCCCTGATCCAGGTGGGTGCCCGCACCATCAAGGTGGTGCCCAGTGGCTGAGCAGCCCGGCGATCCGTCGCTCGGGCGGAGGAGGGTGTGATGGCCGCGCTCGATCAGCTGGTCAGCGCGACCCGTGGCGTCTTCGGCAGCACCGCGGGGGCGGTCGGCGAGCTCAAGGCGGCCGACGACGTGCTGCGGACTCCGCTGCCGCTCAGCCGGCGGGTCGGCTTCGTCTCCGTGGCCGGTGGCAGCGGAACGACCTCGGCGCTGACGTCGGTGGCGAGCCTGCTGGCCCAGCGCAGGGCCGGCATGGTGCTGGCGGCGGACGCGAGCGGTGGCCGTTCGGGGTCGGCTCAGCAGTTGCTCGGTGTCGGCGCCGCCGGGGCTCGCGGACCCGACGACGGGGATGAGGCGCGCGCGGCCACCGACCGGCGCCGTCGTGCCCGGACGGCAGCTGACGCCCGGGCCGGACTCGAACAGACGTCGTCGGGACTGCACCTGCTGCAGACCCCCGTGCTGGTCTCGGACTGGGCCGACGAGGTCGGCCCGATCGTCCGGTTCTTCGATCTGGTGTTCACCGACTGGGGGATGCGGCCACCCACTGTCGACCTCGACGAGGTGGCCGGCAGCGGTCACCTGTTGGTCCTGGTCGCCCGGGCCGAACGGGGCCCGGCGATCGCGGCCGCGCGGGCGATCGACGCGCTGACCGGCTCCGAGGCGGCGCCGCACTGTCTGCTGACACTGGTCGACGTCGGTCACAACTCCGACCGGTTGGCCGACGGGCTGAGCCGGAGCCTGGGGGTGCCCGTTCTCGGGCTGCCGTGGGAGCGGGCCCGGGGCCGGCGGATCACCCCGACCAGCCGTGACTTCGCTGCGGCGACCCGGACGGCCCACATCCGGCTGGCCGCGGAGATCATGCGCCAGGTGATCGCCAGTCAGTCGACCGGAGCCAGGATGCCGGTCCGGGTCGGCCGGACGGCGCCCGATCAGCCGGTGCAGCCGGAACGACAGGAGACCCCACTCCGACCGGAGACGGACGGAGCGCCACGGCACGGCGCCGGCGTGAGCGCCCCATGAGCGAATCCGGTTATTCGCCCGGAGCTTCGGCCCGGGCCGGATCCCCGCCCGGTGCCGAGCGCCGGCACCGGGTGCTGCTGGCGGGGACGGCCGGCGGGGTCGGGACGACCACGGTCGCCGCGTTGCTGTTCGCCGCAGCCCGAGAACAAGGACCGACCGCCCCGGTGCTGCTCGACCACACCGCCGGCACGCTGGGGCAGCGCCTCGACGGTGGTGACCAGGTGCCGGCCGTCGACCAGCACCGGGCTCTGCACGATGTCGGTCCGCTGGCCGCCGAGGTCGGTGTGAGCGCGCTGGCCGATCCGGACACGGCGCTGGTCCTGGTCAGCGCGGCGACGCCGCACGGTTGCCGGCTCGCCGCGGAGACCGTCGAGGCGATCCGGGAAGCCGAGATCCAGGACGCGCTGATCCGGACGGTGCTGGTCGTGACCGGAGTCTTCGCCGTCAAGCCGGCCGCCCGTACCCTCGCCGAACTGAACGGCGCAGGCCTGCGTGCCGTGCTGCAGTTGGCCTCCGACCCGGCTCTGGCCGTCGGCGGCCGGATCGTGTCGGGCCGGCTCTCCCGCTCCTCTCGCCAGTTCGGCTCCCAACTGCTCGGGGTGTTGCCCCGGCCCTGATGTCGCGCGGCACTCCGACCAGACTGGTGGTCGTGCCGAACCGCCTCGCCTCCTCCGTCAGCCCCTATCTGCTGCAGCACGCAGACAACCCCGTGGACTGGTGGGAGTGGGGGGCCGAGGCGCTGGCCGAGGCCGCCGAGCGTGACCGGCCGATCCTGCTCAGCGTCGGTTACGCCGCCTGCCACTGGTGCCACGTGATGGCGCACGAGTCCTTCGAGGACACCGAGACGGCGGCCGCGATCAACGAACGGTTCGTGCCGGTCAAGGTCGATCGCGAAGAGCGGCCCGACATCGACGCCGTCTACATGCAGGCGACCCAGGCCATGACCGGGCAGGGCGGCTGGCCGATGACGGTGTTCCTGACCCCGGACGGCGCACCGTTCTACGCCGGCACCTACTTCCCGCCGCAACCGGGTCACGGGTTGCCCTCGTTCCGGCAGGTGCTGGACGCGGTCGGTGAGGCCTGGGACGTCCGGCGGGACGAGGTCCGGGGCAGCGCGGACCAGATCGCCGGCCAACTGCGGACGGCCGCGGCCGGCTTGACCGGTACGGCCCGGGAACCGCTGAGCGTCGCCGATCTCGATCGCGCCGTGGCCGAACTGGCCGCGCAGTTCGACCAGGTCGACGGCGGTTTCGGCCGGGCGCCGAAGTTCCCGCCGTCGCTGGTGCTGGAGGCCTTGCTCCGCTACCGCGCCACGGCGGACGTCAGGGTCGCCGGAGGCGTCCGCGATGGCCCGGCAGACCCTCTCGGCGATGGCCGCCGGCGGCATCTACGACCAACTCGGCGGTGGCTTCGCCCGCTACAGCGTCGACCGGAGCTGGACGGTGCCGCACTTCGAGAAGATGCTCTACGACAACGCGTTGCTGCTCGGCTGTTACACCCACGCCTGGCGGCTCGATCCGGACGCTCCGGCGGCGCCGCGGTTCGCCCGCGTCGTCGCCGAGACCGTGAGCTGGCTGAGCCGGGAACTGCGGACCGACGGCGGTGGTTTCGCAGCCAGCCTGGACGCCGATTCCCCCGATCCCGACGGCCACGCCCACGAGGGCGCGTTCTACGTCTGGACGCCGGCCGAACTGGTCGAGGTGCTGGGCGAGACCGACGGCCGCCGGGCCGCCGACTTCTACGGTGTCAGCGACGCGGGCACGTTCGAGCAGGGTGCGTCCACGCTCACCCGGCGCGGCGACGATTCCTGGCCGGACGAGCCGGCCGTCCGGGAACGGCTGTTCGAGGCTCGCGCCGGGCGTCCGGTGCCGGCCCGGGACGACAAGGTGGTCGCGGCCTGGAACGGCTGGCTGATCGAGAGCCTGGTCGAGGCCGGTCAGGTCTTCGAACGGCCGGACTGGGTCGAGTCGGCCCGAGCAGCGGGGGAGTCGGTCTGGGCGGTGCACTGGGTCGACGGCCGGCTCCGCCGGACCTCCCGGGACGGCGTCGTCGGTACGGCGGCCGGGATCCTGGAGGACTACGCAGCCCTGGTCGGCGCCTTCGTCCGACTGGCCGAGGCCGACGGACCGATTCCCTGGATCGGCCGGGCCGAAGAGGTGGCCGGCGTGATCGGGGAGGTCTTCGAGGCCGAGGACGGCGGTCTGTTCGACACCGCCGCGGACGCCGATCCGCTCTACGCCCGACCGCGGGACCCGACCGACAACGCGACCCCGAGCGGGCTCAGCGCGACCGTCGCCGCTCTCAGCCGGCTGTCGGCCTACACCGGTGACGGACGGTGGGCCGCTCAGGCCGAGCGGGCGGCCGCCTCGGCCGCGGCACTGGTCCGGCAGGCGCCGCGTTTCGCCGGTTGGTTGCTGGCCGACGCCGTCAGCGGGCTGCTGCGGCCGCCGGTGCAGATCGCGATCTGCCTCGACGGGTCCGAGCCCGAATCGGGCGCCGAACTGGTCCGGCTCGCCCGCCGGCTGGCTCCGGCGGCTTCGGTGCTGGTGAGCGGTCCGCCGGACAGCCCGGGCGTCCCGTTGCTGGCCGGCCGGAGTGTGCTGGACGGGACGTCCCACGGCCTACGTCTGTCGCGACTTCGTCTGTCGGCTGCCGGTGACCGAGGCGGAGGCGCTGCGGGCGCAACTGAGCCGGTGAGGCCTCAGGCGGCGTAGGTGATCAGCGAGATCGCGATGTAGTGACAGACGAACGCACCGATCGTGCAGGCGTGGAACACCTCGTGGAATCCGAACCAGCGCGGCGACGGATCGGGCCGCTTCCGGCCGTAGACCACGGCGCCGAGGGTGTAGAGCAGGCCACCGGCCAGGATCAGGATCACCACGGTCGGGCCGCCGACCCGCCAGAACGTCGGCAGCCAGCCGACGGCCGTCCAGCCGGCGACCAGGTAGAGCAGCGTGTAGAGCCAGCGGGGCGCGCTGAGCCAGAACAGCCGGAAGAGCAGGCCTACGACGGCCGCACTCCAGATCAGACTGAGCAGCAGTACCCGGGCCGAGCCGGAGAGCATCATCAGGGCCAGCGGGGTGTAGGTGGCGGCGATGAAGACGAAGATGTTGGCGTGGTCCATCCGGCGCAGCACCGCCTCACCACGGGCACCCCAGTAGAAGCGGTGGTAGATCCCGCTGGTGCCGAACAGCAACAGCGACGCGGCCAGGAAGACGGCCCCGCCGAGCTTGCCGAACCCGGTCGGGGCCAGGCAGATCAGCACGATTCCGGCGGCCAGCGCCAGCGGTGCGGCGCCGGCGTGCAGCCAGCCGCGCAGTTTCGGTTTCACCTGCCGAACGGCGCCGGCGAGGGCGTCGGCGGGGTGCTCGGACTTCAGTGGGGCGCTCAGCGGCGGGGCCGGGCGACCGGTCGGCGCGAGATGACTGGCTGGTGTCACGAGATCCTCATCACTGGACGGTGTTCGGCGTTCGCTACCCGGCGTTCGATCCTCGGCTGACCAGGTCAAACCCTACTTTACGCGCCGTAGGTTACGGTTGCGTAGGTTTTGGCTGAACAGTTGACACCACGCTGAACGGAGCTCGCTCCGAGGCCGTTCCCGGTCGTAGGTTCTCCCCATGAAGCGCTGGGAGCGGGTCACGGCCTGGCCGCTGGGCGCCTCGGCCCTGGTCTTCCTGGCCGCCTACGCCTGGCCCGTGCTCGCGCCGGGCCTGCCCGGCGGGCTGATGCGCTTCTTCCACGCCCTGGTCTGGCTGACCTGGGCGATGTTCGTGCTCGACGCGGTGGTCCGCTTCGTCCTGAACCGGAACCGCCGGCGTTACCTCTTCTCCCACCTCTTCGACCTCGTCGTCATCGTCTTGTCGCTGTTCCACCCGCTGAAGCTGCTGCGGCTGGCCACGATGATCAGGTTCCTGAACCGGCGGGCGTCCCGGACGCTGCGGGGCCGGGTCGCGGTGTACGGCACGGTCGGCTGCGCGCTGCTGCTGTTCTGCGGTTCGCTGGCCATCCTGGACGCCGAACGGGCCGATCCGCACGCCAACATCACGACCTTCGGCGACGCGATCTGGTGGGCCACCGAGACCGTCACCACGGTCGGCTACGGCGACCAGTACCCGGTCACCGACACCGGCAAACTGGTGGCGGTGGCGGTGATGCTCGGCGGCATCACCCTGCTCGGCCTGATCACCGCGACCCTGGCGGCCTGGCTGGTCCGGCAGGTGGACGACGAAGAGCGGGACGCGAGCGTCGAACTCGAGCTGCAGGTGCGGGCCCTGACCGAGCGGGTCGAGGCGTTGACCGGGGTGATCGAGCGGGACCGGCGGGAACGGGCCGAGGACCGGCGCCGCAGCCGCGAGCGTGAGTCGACCTTCTGATCGAGACCCACCTGATCGAGACCCACCTGATCGAGACTGATCGGGGCCGGTCGGCTGGCGTAAGGTCCCGTCCATGGCCCGGCGAGATCGCTTCCGCGAGTTCGTCGACCGGCTGCACCCCTCGGGATTGCTCTATTCGACCTACGAGCACCGGCTGATCGCCGAACTCGATCGCAGCCGGCTGCCGCACCATGTGGCCGTGCTGGCCGACGGCAACCGGCGCTGGGCCAGGGTGAATGCGCCCGGCGCCCCGCTGGCGGTCGGCTATCGCGCCGGGGCGGCCCGGTTGCGCGAGTTCGTCCGCTGGTGCGACGAGGTCGAGATCCCGATCGTCACCTTGTGGGTGCTCTCCACCGACAACATCGACCGGGCGGCCGACGAACTGGGACCGCTGCTCGAGGTCATCCTGGCCATGGTCGAGGCGCTGGTCGAGACCGGCCAGTGGCGGGTGCATCCGGTCGGGGCGCTGGATCTGTTGCCCGCCGAGGCCGCCGAGACGCTCCGTTCGGCCTACGCCCGGACCAGGGACAACGAGGGGATGCTGATCAACGTCGCCGTCTCCTACGGCGGACGCTACGAGCTGCGGGACGCCGTCCGGTCGCTGCTGGCCGAACACGCCCGGAACGGCACCTCGATCGAGGAACTGGCCGAGACCCTGGACGTCGACCACATCGCCGATCACCTCTACACCCGCGGCCAGCCCGACCCGGACCTGATCATCCGCACCTCCGGTGAGCAGCGGCTCAGCGGCTTCCTGCTCTGGCAGTCCGCGCACAGTGAGTTCTACTTCCACGAGGCCCTGTGGCCCGACTTCCGCAAGGTCGACTTCATCCGGGCGCTGCGTTCCTACAACCAGCGCGAGCGTCGCTTCGGCCGCTGACGGCAGCGCCCGGCAAGCGAGGTGGAAGAGACGCCTTTCGCGGATCTCCAGCGACGTGAGCCTCAGGGGGTTTATGGTGTGCCGCAAGAAGCCGGTTCACGGGCCATCAGTTCAGGCGATTGGGGCAAGGATGAGAAGAAGAAGATGGTCATGGCCGCGTCGGCAGTGACGCTCGGCCTGATCGGCAGCCTCGGGGTGGCAGTCGACGCTCAGGCCATGCACGGCGGCCAGTCGAACAGCTTTGCGGGCTTCTACTGCAAATCGGCCTACAACACGTCCCAGAAGAGCGGGATGGTCGACCACCACGGACACCCTGCACTACGACTGCACCTACACCGACAAGGCGCCGGACGGCTATGGCGTCTACCTGCAGTACAACGGGCACAGGAGCAAGGCTCCCCGACACGGGCTGGAAGCGTCTGACCGGCAACGCCGGAGGCTACAAGAAGTTGGCGCACGCGACGGGCACCGCGACGGCCTATTCAACTTGTCGGGCTGGCAGATCCGAGTCTGCCGCAGCATCCCGAACAAGGCCGACCAGTGCACAGCGTCGATCTTCGTCCCCGACCGATCGTCGCTCCGGACGAGAGGCCGGCCGGGTCAGATAGCCGTTCGTGGTCCTGCGCCCACGGGCGCCGGCTCTGATCGAGGTCGTCTCCTGCTTCCGAAGGATCCGAGCATCCCGCGGCCCAAACTGCCACTGCTCCGAGGTCACCTGGCCGGGCGGATCGATCTGTGGTCAACGGACCAGGACACGTTGCGCGTCCTGCTGCCCGAGGATGCCGACGAACTGCTGCCGGAGACGTGCGAGAACGTCTGGGCCCGCACCGATCGACCCAGCCCGGCCATCCCTGGCCGGCCTCGACCTGAACCCGGCCGAGTCAGGGTGACGAGCAGGTGACGTCCGGCGTGGCGGAGGCCGGGCCGCGACCGGTCGACGTAATTTGAACCCCAGCGAGGCATGGGGAAGTGCCTCGCCCGGGAGGCATTGCATGCAGCTCGTCGAACGAGAATCCCGGCTGACCACCTGAACAGTGGGGCCGGGCGACGAAGACGCGCGGCCTCCGGAAGGACCGAACCGTGTCACTGTCACCAGTCGTCTCCACCAGCACGCCGCCGGCTCCGGATCGCACCACCTACGTCATCGACACCTCCGTCCTGCTCAGCGATCCGCATGCGCTGCGTCGGTTCGCCGAGCACGACGTGGTCGTCCCGCTGGTGGTGATCACCGAGCTGGAGGCCAAACGCGACCACGCCGAGCTCGGCTATTTCGCCCGGTCGGCGCTGCGGCTGCTGGACGAGCTGCGGATCAGCCACGGCCGGCTGGACGCTCCGATCCCGGCCAACGACGAGGGGGGCACCGTCCACGTCGAGCTGAACCACACCGACCCGTCCCGGTTGCCGGCCGGCTTCCGGCTCGGCGACAACGACTCCCGGATCCTCGCGGTGGCGATGAACTACGCCGCCGAGGGCCGGGCGGTCCGGCTGGTCAGCAAGGACGTCCCGATGCGGGTGAAGGCGTCCGCGGTCGGGTTGTCCGCCGAGGAGTACCGGGCCGAACTGGCGGTCGAGTCCGGCTGGAGCGGGATGGCCGAGGTGGACGTGACCACCGGTGAGTTGGACCGGCTCTACGCCGAGGGCAGCGCCGACCTGGACGTCACCCGCGGGTTGCCGTGCCACACCGGCGTCCGGCTGCTCGGGTCGAGTTCGTCCGCGCTGGGCCGGATCACGCCGGCCAAGGAGGTGAAGTTGATCAACGCCGACCGGGACGCGTTCGGGGTCCGCGGCCGCTCGGCCGAACAGCGGGTGGCGCTGGACTTGCTGCTCGATCCGTCGATCGGCATCGTCTCGCTGGGTGGCCGGGCCGGCACCGGCAAGTCGGCGCTGGCGTTGTGTGCCGGACTGGAGGCGGTGCTCGAGCGGCGTCAGCACTCCAAGGTGGTCGTCTTCCGGCCGCTGTACGCCGTCGGCGGCCAGGAACTCGGCTATCTGCCGGGCAGCGAGGGCGAGAAGATGGCGCCGTGGGCCCAGGCGGTCTTCGACACCCTCGGCGCGGTCACCTCCAAGGAGGTGATCGAGGAGATCTGCGAGCGCGGGCTGCTCGAAGTGCTGCCGCTGACCCACATCCGGGGTCGCTCGCTGCACGACGCGTTCGTGATCGTGGACGAGGCCCAGAGCCTGGAGCGCAACGTCCTGCTCACCGTGTTGAGCCGGATCGGTCAGGACTCGCGGGTGGTGCTGACCCACGACGTGGCCCAGCGGGACAACCTCCGGGTCGGCCGGCACGACGGCGTGGTCGCGGTGGTGGAGAAGCTCAAGGGCCACCCGCTCTTCGCCCACGTCACCCTGACCCGGTCCGAGCGGTCGCCGATCGCGGCCCTGGTCACCGAGATGTTGGAGGACCTGCAGATCTGAATCGGGCCGGTCGTCGGCTTGCCCGCTGTGGCAGGATCAAGCGGTGCGTCGCATCGTCAAACACGGAGCCGTCGGGCTGGGCGTCTCCGTGCTCACCGCCGTGGCCGTGATCGGCAATCTCGGCCACGAGACCGCGGTGGCCGATTCGCAGCCGGCGGTCTACGTCGAGTCCTCGAGCGCACCGACCGCGACCACGACCGCGGCCACCGATCCGGCCTCGCTGGCCGTCGAGGCCACCTTCGGCACCTCGCGCAGCGACATCACCCGGCCCGCCGCCAGCGGACCGATGAACGTCGCCCGGGACGGCCGCCAGCTCGCCCTGGCCACCCAGGCCCAGCTGGTCTCCTCCGAGCAGCTGCGGATCCTGCAGGAGCGTCAGATCGCGGCGGCGAAGAAGAACGCGGCCGAGGAGGAGAAGAAGGCGGCCGAGCAGGCGAAGGAGGTGGCCGCGCGGATCCAGGCCGAGGCCGACGCGCAGGCCGCCGCCCAGCAGCAGCAGACCACCGATCAGGCCGTCGCGGCCGCCGAGGCGTCCGCCGCCGAGCAGGCGCAGACCCAGGCCCAGACCCAGGCGCAGAGCTACAGCGGAAGCGACCCGCACACCATCGCCCGGCAGATGATGCAGCAGAAGTACGGCTGGGGCTCGGACCAGTACAGCTGCCTGGACAGCATCTACACCGCCGAGAGCAACTGGAAGACCACGGCCGAGAACCCCTCGTCCGGCGCCTACGGCATCCCGCAGTCGTTGCCGGGCAGCAAGATGGCCGCCGCGGGCTCGGACTGGCGGACCAATCCGGCGACGCAGATCAGCTGGGGCCTGAGCTACATCAAGTCCCGCTACGGCACCCCGTGCCAGGCGCTCAGCTTCCGCCGGGGCCACAACTACTACTGAGCACGCCCGGTCTGACCGGCCGAGCCGCTCGGGTCACCCAGCCGTGGGCCGACGCGTCATCGCCAGCACGTCGAGCGCGCGGTCCAACTGCTCCTCGGTGAGCTTGCCGTCGGAGACGTAGCCGTTCTCGATCACCACCTCGCGGATGGTCTTGCCCTCCTTCAGCGCCTTCTTGGCCACCGCGGCGGCGTTCTCGTAGCCGAGGTAGCGGTTCAGCGGCGTGACGATCGAGGGGGACGACTCGGCCAGCGTCCGGCAGTGGTCGACGTTGGCCACGATCCCGCTGACGCAGCGGTCGGCCAGCAGGGTGGAGACGTTGGCCAGCAGCCGGATCGACTCCAGGACGTTGCGGGCCATCATCGGCAACATCACGTTCAGTTCGAAGGTGCCGGCGGCACCGCCGAAGGTGACGGCGGCGTCGTTGCCGATCACCTGGGCCACCACCTGGACGGTGGCCTCGGCCAGCACCGGGTTCACCTTGCCGGGCATGATCGAGCTGCCCGGCTGCAGATCGGGCAGCGCGATCTCGCCCAACCCGGCGCGGGGGCCGGAGCCCATCCAGCGCAGGTCGTTGGCGATCTTGTTCAGGCTGACCGCGACGGTCTTCAGCGCCCCGGAGGCCTCCACCAGCGCGTCCCGGGCGCCCTGGGCCTCGAAGTGGTCACGTGCCTCGGTGAACGGCAGCCCGGTCTCGGCGGCGATCGTCGCGATCACCGCGGCCGAGAAGCCGGCCGGCATGTTGATCCCGGTGCCGACGGCCGTCCCGCCCAGCGGCAGCTCGGCCACCCGCGGCACGGTCGCCTCGATCCGCTCCACGCCGTAGTGCACCTGTGCGGCGAACCCGCCGAACTCCTGGCCCAGGGTGACCGGGGTGGCGTCCATCAGGTGCGTCCGGCCGCTCTTGACCACCTCGGCGAACTCGTCGGCCTTGGCGCCGAGAGCCTGTTCCAGGTGCCGCAGGGCCGGGATCAGGACGGTGACCAGACCGTCGGTGGCCGCGATGTGGATGGCGCTGGGGAAGACGTCGTTGCTGGACTGGGAGGCGTTGACGTGGTCGTTGGGGTGCACCGGGGCACCCGACGTCCGGGTGGCGAGGGTGGAGATCACCTCGTTGGTGTTCATGTTGCTCGACGTGCCCGAACCGGTCTGGAAGACGTCGATCGGGAACTCGCCGTCGTGGCGCCCGTCGGCCACCTCGGCCGCCGCAGCGGCGATCGCCTCGGCCATCGCCGGTTCGATCACCCCCAGGTCGGCGTTGGCCCGCGCGGCGGCGCCCTTGATCCGGCCGAGGGCCGCGATCAGGGCCGGGTCGATCGGCACGCCCGAGATCGGGAAGTTCTCCACCGCACGCTGGGTCTGGGCCTTCCACTTCGCGCTCGCGGGGACGCGGACCTCGCCCATCGTGTCGTGTTCGATCCGGAACTCGCCGCTGTCGCCGTTCTCGCCGCTGTTGTCGTTCTCGCCGGTCGAGGTGGCTGAGGTGGTGTCGGTCATGGCGACATTCTTACCCGGCCTGTCGGCATTACTGCCCGGCCCCTGCGCCTGCGCTCTATCGTGTCCGGATGAGTGGTGCGGCGACGGGTCGGCTGCGGTCGCGGCTGGTCTCGCTGATCGCGGTCGGCGTCGTACTGCTGGCCGTACTGCTCACCTGGCTGCTCGGCGGGTTGGCGCCGGCGCCGGCCATCGGGGTGACCCGGCTGCCGCTGGGCGGGCAGATCGAGCTCTCGCGCTGGACCCTGGTGGTCTCGAAGCTCGAACTGGCCGACACCGACAGCTACGGCAACCCGTCGCTGACCACCCTCCGGCTCTGGACCACGGCGACCTGGCACGGCGACGCCTCCACCGTCGGACCGGTCTGGGGGCTGGGGGACGACCTGATCGGGCTGGACGTCCCCGGTGGCCCGGTGCCGGAGGACCCGTCCACCCTCACCGTCGACGGTTACAGCGGCGGCTTCGACCCCGGCATCACCCGACCGCTGGTGCTGGACTTCCCCTGGCCGCCGGAGCGGGTGCCCTACGAGCAGGAGACCCAGCCCGAGGTGCCCCGGGTTCCGGCCACGGTGGACGTGGTGGTGCACGACGAATACCAGGCGCCGAATCTGCTCTTCGCCGACGACTGGCGCACCACCGAGCCGATCGGCTACGTCCGGGTTCCGGTGCAGGACGTGCGGAGATGATCGCCGCCCGGGACGGGCGGGTGGCGCGGGACGGCCGCGCGGACGGGACGGGCCGTGGGGTCCGGTTCGCCTGGATCGGCCTGGTCGTGTGCGTGCTCGCTTCGCTGGTGATCGCGGCGGCCAGCCCGGACCCGGGCTCCGACGTCCGGCGGGACTACGTCGACGCACCCGTCGGCCAGCCGGCCACCGGCCCGGACGCCACCGCAGAAGTGAGCTCGGTGCGGCTGGCCCGGGCGGTGCAGAAGTCCTACGGCGACCCGTTCACCAGCCGGCAGCGGCTGGTCGTGGTCAACGTCTCCGTCGCCGTCCGGGCCGAGCCGCGGCTGCTGAACCAGGTCAGCCTGCAGACCTCGGACGAGAACGTCTACGAGCCCCGTGACGAGTTCGTCTCGTCCGGTCTCGGTGAGACCCAACCCGGTTTCACCCGCCGTTCCACCCTGGTTTTCGAGGTGCCGACCGAGGACGTGGCCGGCTCACGGCTGGTGATCGATGCCGACAGTGCCGCCTTCGACGTCTACGCCACCGCGCTGCGGATCGATCTCGGGCTGGACGACCGGACGCCGGTGGCGGCGCAGCCGGTCTCGATCCCGGCGTCCACCGTGGCGGTGACGCCGTGAACAGGGCGCGTGAACAGGGCGACGAGGTCGAGGAGGCGGAGGCGGTCGACGAAGCGGAGGCGGACCGAGAAAGCGGAAGCGGATCGCGAAGCGGAAGCGGTCCGCGAGGAGGCACGAGCGGTTGCGAGGCTCGGCCGATCCCCGCGGCGCCGGATCGGATTGTTCATGGTCGCCCTGGTGGTGGCGATCGCCGTCGCCATCGGGGTCGGGCTGATCTCGTTCCGTCGGCAGGACATCTCAGCCCAGTCGTTGCCGACCCGCTCGGCCGGCCCCGGTGAGGACGTGCTGGTGGCCGGGTTCGGTTACCGGTTGGAGCAGTTCAGCGTCGCGGCGTCACTGCCGGCCGACGACGCCGACGACCCGGCCGTCTCCGGACCGAACGGCTCGGTGATCGTCCTGGTGGTGTTCACCCAGACCCCGACCGCCGGGGCCACACTGACCGGACACGGGTGCCGGTTCAGCCTGCGGGGCGCGGACGCCACCTGGGAGCCCGATTCCGAGCTGATCGACCCGGTCCGGCGGCCCGAACGCCGGACCTGCAGCAACCTGGACGACGATCCACTGCGGGTCGGCAGACCTCAACAGATCGGCGTCAGCTTCGTCATTCCGGCCGCGGCCGCGGGACAGCTGACGTTCCGGCTGGTGATCGACGAGCGCGATCAGCTGCTGGAACTGCACCGCTGACCGGGCCGGCACCGGGGGACCCTCGACCGGGGCGGCGGCTCGACCGGGGTGGCTGGTTCGACCGGGGTGGTGAGGACGGCGCCCAGCGCCCGGTCGAAGGTGGCGGCGTAGAGCGCGACCGAACCGACGGTGACCACCAGACCGACGAGCAGCTGCTCCAGCGGGTCGAGCAACAGCAGGACGGCCTGTGAGCGCGGCCCGACCAGTACGGTCAGCCCGATGGTGGCGACGTTGTCCAGCAGGCTGATCACGGTGGCCAGCAGCAGGTAGGCGCCGACCAGTCTCGGCCCGGCGCGCAGGATCAGCCGGAACGCCTGGGCGACCGGCAGGTACTTGGTGCGCAGGTCGTCGCTGAGCAGCAGCGTCAGCCGGGCGATGGGCCGGTCCGAGCGTTCGTCCAGCCGCTCCAGCCGGGACTGCATTCTCGTGCCGGCGGCGACGTCCAGGGCCCGGAACTCACGCCACCCGAACACGGTCGCGGTCAGTGCCAGCCACATCAGCGGCAGCAACAGCACGGTGGCGATCGCCCCGGGCAGGACGGAGCCGAGGTCGGAGACCAGCTCGGTCAGGGTCGGCCCGAACGGCAACCGCCAGTCGGGCAGGGCCGCCAGCAGGGCGTTCCAGTGGGCGATCAGTTCGACCCCGATCACCCGGCCCCGCAGCCAGCCGAGCGCCAGCCGCCCGAGGATGAAGGCGACCACGAACGCGGCGAAGGCCCAGGTGCCCTCGGCCAGGATCCCGATCACACTCAGCCAGGACCGGGCGGCGTTCCGGTTGCAGGAAGGCGATCAGCTTGCGCACGAGCCAGCCGGCGACGGCCAGGATCAGGTAGAACGGCAACTGGCTGGTGTTCAGGTTGATCGACCAGTCCGCGGGGGAGAGCCCGACGACCAGGTCGTTGACGAAGAACAGGTCTCGGACCTCGTCCTCGACGAAACCCCAGACCGCGTAGACGGCCAGGAACGGCCCGATGGCCAGGGCGGTCGCCTCCATCGCTGTCTCGGGGGCGAAGACGAGGTCGGGCACGCTGGGACGGGTGGCGTAGGTCGGGCCGTTCGAGGCGCGAGAACGCGCAGACCGCTTCCAGGCAGTGCACCATCAGCACCAGCGCCACCAGCCGGACCACGACGCCGACCACGAAGACCAGGTTGGCCAGCAGATCGTGCTCGCCGGCCAGCAGGGCCGAGGCGAACAGCCCCAGCTCGTGGCCGGCCCAGCCGAGGCAGTACAAGCAGCCGAGCAGCCACCAGCGCGCTCCGGAGCAGCGCCCCGACCTCGCCCAGCAGGGCGCCGACCTCGGCCACGGTGCGCACGCGAACAAACTAGAGCACCAGGGCGCCGTTCGCCCCCGTGTTGCCGGCCCGGCGTGCTGGTTCCGGCGTGCCGGTCCTGGGGTGTCGGTTCTGGGGTGTCGGTCCTGGGGTGTCGGTTCTGGGGTGTCGGTCCTGGGGTTCTGGTTCCCGTACGTCGTTCCGGCCCCGGGGCCTGGTGCCCGAACGTCGTCCCGGCCGCGTTGCCTGCAGGCTGGTCCGGGCCCTGCAGAGCCGATCCGGTTGGGTCGGCCGTGTCAGGATGACGGGGTGGCCCGAGCGAAGCGACCCTCGACTCCCGCCGACATGGTCCGTTCACTGGCCGTGATCCTGATCCCGATCCTGCTGATCGCGTGGTTCTTCACCCGGACCAACGACGCTCCGCCGGTGCGCACCGTCGACTGGAAGCCCGTGGTCGCCCGGGCCCGGGCCGAGGCGAGCTTCCCGATCTACGCCCCGCCCAGCCTGGCCTCGGGCTATCGGGTGAACAAGGCGTCCTGGGTGCGGAAGGGCCAACCGGATCTGACCGGCACCACGGTGCAGGCCGACCAGTGGGAGCTCGGGATGCTGAACCCCGACGACGTCTACGTCGAGATCGACGAGCAGAACCGTGCGGTCGCGGGTTTCGTGGCCGACAACACCCGCAAGGGCGGGTCGGACGGGACGAGCACCATCAACGGCGCGAGTTGGCAGCGGCTGATCTCACCGGACGAACGGACCCGATCGGTGGTGCTCACCGCGGGCACGGGCACGGTCACCGTGATCGTGCACGGCGATCTGGACTACGGCGCGCTGGATTCGTTCGCTCAGTCGCTCACCACCTCCTGACCGTCCTGGGCATCCGCCGGTGACCGCTTCGCCGCGGCCGCCTCGATCCTGGCCTTGGCCCCGTCGAGCCACTCCTGACAGATCGTGGCCAGTCGTTCGCCGCGCTCCCACAGCGCCAGCGACTCGGCCAGTGGCGCACCGCCGGACTCCAGCTGCTGGACGACCCGCATCAGCTCCTCGCGAGCCTGCTCATAACTCAGACCGGCCAGTTCTCGGGACAGTTCGTCCTCGGCCCCGTCAGCGGGCTGATCACTCGCTGCGGCCTTCTTCTTCGGTGCGCTCGGCATGGTCTCCTCGGCTCTCGGCACGGTCTTGTCAGCTCTCGGCACGGTCTTGTCAGCTCGTGGCCCGGACGGTCAGTTCCAGCCGACCGCGAGCCAGGTAGGCGCTCAGCTCGTCCTCGGGAGCGGTCTGCGCAGGATCGACGACGGCGTCGCCGTTCTGGTCGAGCAGGATCGAGTAGCCACGCTCGAGGGTGGCTTTCGGCGACATCGCCCGCACCCGGGCCAGGCTGTGCTCCACCGTCGTCGACTCCTGCCGCACCCGCGACTCGATCGCCCGCTCGGCCCGATGCCGGAGCGCGCCAAGCTGCTCGTAGCGAACCTCGAAGCTGGCGATCGGCGCGGCCAGCACCGGTCGGGAGCGCAGGGTGGTCAGCCGATCCTGTTCGCGCGTCAGCCGACCCCGGACCGCCTGCCGCAGCCGCCCGGTGGCCTCCTCGACCCGGCGGAGTTCCTCAGCCATGTCGGGCACGATCCGGCGGGCCGCATCAGTCGGGGTGGAGGCCCGGACGTCGGCCACCAGATCCAGGATCGGCTGGTCCGTCTCGTGGCCGATCGCACTCACCACCGGGGTCCGGCAGTCAGCGACCGCCCGGATCAGGCCCTCGTCACTGAACGCCAGCAGATCCTCCAGTGAGCCGCCGCCACGGGCGACGACGATCACGTCCACCTCGGCCGCAGCGTCCAGCCGACGCAGCGCCGTGATGATCTCCTCGGCCGCCTGCGGCCCCTGGACCAGGGTGTGTTGGGCCACGATGGTCACGGCGGGCCAGCGGCGTCGTGCGTTCTCGATCACGTCCCGCTCGGCCGCGCTGCCGGCCCCGGTGATCAACCCGACCGCCCGGGGCAGGAAGGGCAACGGCTTCTTCCGCACCCGGTCGAACAGCCCCTCGGCCTGCAGCAGCCGCTTGCGTTGCTCGAGCCGGGCCAGCAGCTGGCCCTCGCCGATCGGCCGGATCTCGTCGCAGTAGAACGAGAAGCGTCCGTTCGGCGGATAGTAGGACGCCTTCAGGTGCATCGCGACCGTCGCGCCCTCGGCGAGTGGGCCGGCCAGCTCGACGGTGGTGGGGGAGGCCGAGACGCTGGCCGAGACGTCGGCGAGCTTGTCCCGCAGGGTGAGGAACACCGTCCGCGAACCCGACCGGCGGTTGATCTCGATCAGCTGGCCCTCGACCCAGATCCAGTTGAGTCGCTCGACCCAGCCCTTGACCGCGTGCGCGACCACTCGCAGCGGTTGCGGGTGCTCCGGCGTGGACTCCATGGCCATGTCGCAAGACCCTACGGGTGGGCACCGACATTTCTGCCGACGAGCGCGCCGACGGCTCCTCCTAGACTGGCCTCATGACCGCTGACCCGACGGCCGACGTCCGCCCTTCGCCTGAGCATGGTGACGGCCGGAAGCGGGTGACCCTGGCCGCACCCCGTGGCTACTGCGCCGGGGTCGACCGGGCGGTGATCACGGTCGAGAAGGCCCTGGACACCTACGGCTCGCCGATCTATGTCCGCAAGCAGATCGTGCACAACCGGCACGTGGTGGAGAACCTGCAGCAGCGGGGGGCGATCTTCGTCGACGAGCTCGACGAGGTGCCGGCGGGGGCGACCGTGGTCTTCTCCGCGCACGGGGTCTCACCGGCGGTGCAGGCCGAGGCCAAGGGCCGGGAGCTGAAGACGATCGATGCGACCTGCCCGCTGGTGACCAAGGTCCACCACGAGGCCCGCCGGTTCGCCCGGGACGACCTGGAGATCATGCTGATCGGCCACGCCGGCCACGAGGAGGTCGAGGGGACCACCGGTGAGGCGGCCGAGCACATCACCCTGGTCCAGTCGCCGGACGACGTCGCCGCGTTACAGGTCAAGGACCCCTCGAAGGTGGCCTGGCTGAGCCAGACCACCCTGAGCGTGGACGAGACGATGGAGACCGTCGGCAAGTTGCGGGAGAAGTTCCCGCTGCTGCTCGACCCGCCGAGCGACGACATCTGCTACGCCACCCAGAACCGCCAGCTGGCGATCAAGCAGATCGCCGCCGATGCGGACCTGGTGATCGTGGTCGGCTCGGCCAACTCTTCCAACACCGTCCGGCTGGTCGACGTCGCGCTGGAGGCCGGAGCCACGGCGGCCTACCGGGTCGACAACGCCGGCGAGATCGACGAAGCCTGGCTGGCCGGCGTCGAGGCGGTCGGGGTGACCAGCGGGGCCTCGGTGCCCGACGACCTGGTGCAGGGTGTGCTCGACCATCTGATCGAGCGGGGCTATCCGGTGGCGACCGAGGAGAAGCTGACCGAGGAGTCGCTGGTGTTCGCGCTGCCGCCGGAACTGCGTCGCGATCTACGCAAGGGCGCGATCAACGACTGATCATCAACGACCGATCAGCAGCGACCGATCCGATCGTCAAGGACCGGTCACCAACGACTGATCAGGTCAGTCCCTGGTGGTCGGGGTGGCAGCAGCCAGCCGTCGAACCCGCTCGGACGGTGTCTTGCCGATCTGGCGGGCCAACTTCATCATCAGCTGGGCCCGTTTCACGTCGATCTCGCGAATGGCCATCGCATCGCTCATGACTCGACCTCCTCTTCCCCAGTATCGCTCGCCGAGTCAAGGTTGTCAGCTGTCGGTTCACGGTTCTCGACCGCCGCACCCAGGGCCGAGTAGACGGCACTGGTCTGATCCTCGGTCAGGCCACCCTTGTCGGCCAGCTGGTCCAGCATCCTGATCCCGGCCTCGGCGCCCCTGGGATTGTCACCGACCGCCAGGTCGACGGCTCGATCCACCGCCGCCTGCCGCCGTTCTGCCTCCGCCTCGGCCGATCGGGCCTGGATCGTGCGGATCGCCGCGCGGTAGGCGACCACCGGACCCACGACGGAGCCGACGGCGGCCACGGCCGCCGCGACCAGGGTGAACCAGGCCAGCACGTCAGCTGCCCGACCGGCGTTCGTCCCCGGCCGGTCCGGCGTCGCCTTCGATCAGCTCCAGCAGATCCGGCTCGGGCCGGACCAGGTGATCGGCCTCCGGCGCCGACGAGCCGCTTCGCCGGCCACGGGTCCTGCGGCCGACCAGCGGCTCGACCTGAACGGCGTTCTCCACCAGTTCCGGCGCGGCGATCTGGCGGACCGGCTCCTCCACCGGAACGGGAGCGCTCAACTCCTTGTCGTTCACCTTGAGATCGCGGAACCGTCGTGCCTGCACCAGCACCCGGGTCTCCAACGTGCCGACCGTCTCGTTGTAGGCGGTCACCGTGCCCTTGATCATCCGGCCCAGCTTGTCCACCCGCTCGCCCATGACGGCCAGCCGGTCGTGCAGTTCACGACCGAGCTTGAACACCTCCGCCGCACTCTCGGCCAGCGCGGCCTGCCGCCAGCCGTAGGCCACCGCCCGCAGCAGGGCGATCAGCGTGGTGGGCGTGGCCAGCACCACGTCCCGGGCGGCGGCGTAGTCGTAGAGACCGGGCATCTGATCCAGCGCGGCGGCGAAGAAGGTCTCGTTGGGCAGGAACAGCACCACGAACTCGGGCGTCTCGGCGGCCTTCCAGTACTGCTTGGCCGACAACTGGTCGACGTGGGTCTTGACGTTCTTGCCGAACCGCTCCAGGTGGGCGGCCCGCAGCACCTCGTCGCCGGTCTCGGCCGCGTCCAGGAAGGCGCTCAGCGGCACCTTGGAGTCGACGTAGAGGTGCTTGCCCTCGGCCAGATTCACCCGCATGTCCGGCCGGATGGTCTTGTCGTCGGAGCGGGTGGTGGCCTGCAGGTCGAAGTCGCAGCGATCGACCATGCCGGCGATCTCGGCGACGCGCTTGAGCTGGGTCTCACCCCAGGCGCCGCGGACCTGCGGCTTGCGCAGGGCGGTGACCAGGGCGTTCGTCTCCCGGCGCAGGCTCTCACCGGTCTGCTGGACCGTCTGCACCTGGGCCCGCAGGTCGGTGGCCATCGCCACCCGCTCCTTCTCCACGTCGGTGAGCCGGGTGTTGAACCGCTCCAGCGATTCCCGGACCGGCGCCATCAGCTGCTCGGTCGCCTTCAACCGGGCCTCGGCACTGGCCTCGGCCGTCTTGTTCTGGCGCTCGATCGTCTCGGCCGAGAGGGCCTTGAACTGGTTGGTCATCGCCTCCCGGTCGGCCGCCAGCTCGACCCCCCGGGCGATGGCGGCATCCCGGGCCGCCTCGGCCCCGGCCACCCGCGCCGACAGTTCTGCCGACTCGGCCCGCGCGTCGGCGGCCTGAGCCTGGGCCCGGGCCATCTCGGCCCGGGCCTCGGCGATCTGGCCGAGGCTGCGGGCGTTCTCGGCGCGAGCGGTCGCCGCCTCCGTCCGAGCCTCGGCGGCCTGGTTGTGGGCGTGCGCCTGGTCGGCCCGGACCCGGGCCAGGCCTGCCTCGTCCCGGGCCGCGCCGAGTTCGAGCCGGGACCGCAGCACCAGCCAGGCGGCCAGACAGCCGACGACGAGCCCGAGCACCAGGCCACCGAGCAGGGCCACCACCACTGATCCGTTCATGTCCTCGATCCTGACGGGTGCCACTGACAAAACCGCGGAGAACGCACCGGACCGGGCTCGATCAGGCCCACCGGCGCAAGTCGGAGGACCGGCGCGATTGACTGGTCACATGGTGTCCAGCCCTGACCTGACTGCCGGCTCTTCCTCTGATTTCAGCGCCGATTCGACCGCGGCGGCCCACGCCCGGGACCTGATCGACTACGTCGCCGCGTCCCCGTCGTCCTTCCACGCCGCGGCCGAAGGAGCCCGTCGACTGCGGGACGCCGGTTTCACCGAACAGGACGAGACGGCTGGGTGGGATTCCTCACCAGGCACGCATTTCCTGGTCCGCGACGGCTCACTGGTGGCCTGGCGGATCCCGGAGCGGGCCGGGCCGACGACCGCGTTCCGCATCCTCGGCGCACACACCGACTCCCCGACGTTCAAGCTCAAACCGGCACCGGACTTCACCTCCGCCGGGTGGCAGCAGCTGGGCGTCGAGATCTACGGCGGTCCGCTGCTGAACTCCTGGCTCGATCGTGAGCTCGGGCTGGCCGGTCGGCTGGTGACCCGGGACGGGGGCGTGCGGCTGGTCCGGACCGGTCCGATCATGCGGATCCCGCAACTGGCCGTCCATCTGGACCGCAGTGTCAACGAGGACGGCGTCAAGCTCGACCGGCAGGCCCACACAGCGCCGGTGTGGGGCATCGGGGATGCCTCCCGGTCGATCATGGAACTGCTGGCCGACCGGGCCGGTGTCGGGGCCGGCGACGTGATCGGACACGACGTCGTCGCCTTCGACACCGCCGCCGGGTCGGTCTTCGGGGCCGAGCAGGAGTTCCTGGCCTGCGGCCGGCTGGACAACCTGAGCAGTGTTCACGCCGGTCTGCAGGCGCTGGTCCGGGCGTCGGCGAGTGAACAGATCGAGGTGCTGGCCGCCTTCGACCACGAAGAGATCGGCAGCTCCAGCCGTTCGGGTGCGGCCGGGCCGATCCTGGCCGACACGCTGTCCCGGATCAGTGCCGGCCTGGGCGCCGGCACCGACGACTACCAGCGGGCGCTGGCCGGCTCGGTCTGCCTGTCCGCCGACGCCGGGCACGCCGTCCACCCCAACTATCCCCAGCGCCACGACCCGCAGGCCCGACCGGTGCTGAACGGTGGTCCGCTGCTCAAGCTGAACGCCAACCAGCGCTACGCCACCGACGCGATCGGCACTGCGGTCTGGCGTCGGGCCTGCGACACGGCGGGGGTGGCGACCCAGGCGTTCGTGTCCAACAACTCCATCCCGTGCGGTTCGACGATCGGACCGATCACCGCCACCCGGCTCGGCATCCGTACCGTCGACGTCGGCATCCCGCTGCTGTCGATGCACTCCGTCCGGGAACTGGCCGGCGTCGAGGACCCCTACGCGCTGTCGCTGGCCGTCCGCGCCTTCTTCAGTGGTGTCTGAGGGTCTGGTCGGCCGAAAGCTGATTGGTCGTGCTTCGGGCCGGGCCGTAGCCTAGGCCGACGTGGCTCTCACCATCGGAATCGTCGGTCTCCCCAACGCGGGCAAGTCGACCCTGTTCAACGCACTGACCCGCAACGACGTGCTGGCGGCCAACTATCCGTTCGCCACCATCGAGCCCAACGTCGGCGTGGTCGGCGTCCCGGACGAGCGGTTGGCCCAGCTGGGCACGCTCTACGACTCGGCCCGGCTGGTGCCGGCCACGGTCAGCTTCGTCGACATCGCCGGCATCGTGAAGGGCGCCAGCCAGGGCGAGGGGATGGGCAACGCCTTCCTCTCCCACATCCGGGAGGCGGACGCGATCTGCCAGGTCACCCGCGCCTTCGCCGACGCCGACGTCACCCACGTCGACGGCACCGTCGACCCGGCCAACGACATCGAGACGATCAACACCGAGCTGATCCTGGCCGATCTGCAGACCCTCGAGCGGGCGCTGCCGCGGCTGGAGAAGGAGTCGCGGATCAACAAGGACAAGCTGGCTGCGGTGGCCGCGCTGAAGGAAGCCGAAGAGGTGCTGAACTCCGGCAAGGGGGTCTACGCGGCCGGGCTCGACCGCGGACCGCTGCGGGAGTTGTTCCTGCTCACCGCGAAACCGTTCCTGTACGTGTTCAACTGCGACTCCGACGAACTGGCCGACGCTGCCCTGAAGGAGCGACTGCAGGCCCTGGTCGCCCCGGCCGAGGCCATCTTCCTGGACGCCAAGATCGAGTCCGAACTGGTCGAGATGGAGCCGGACGAGGCCCGCGAACTGCTGGCCGAGATGGGTATCGACGAACCCGGCCTGGACAACCTGGCCCGGGTCGGCTTCGACACGCTGGGTCTGCAGACCTACCTGACCGCCGGTCCGAAGGAGTCCCGGGCCTGGACCATCCCCAAGGGCGCCACCGCACCCGAGGCGGCCGGGGTGATCCACACCGACTTCCAGAAGGGCTTCATCAAGGCCGAAGTGGTCTCCTACGACGACCTGATGGCGGCGGGATCGACCCAGAACGCCCGGGCCCAAGGGAAACTGCGGCTCGAGGGCAAGGACTACGTGATGGCCGACGGGGACGTGGTCGAGTTCCGCTTCAACGTGTAAGGAACCCGGAAATCGGGAGGGCCGAGTCGAGCATCACTGATCAGGCGAAGCAGGCCGGATCGGTGGCGTTCCCTGGTGAGCGGGGATTCCCGGTGGACGTACATCCAGCGGGCGCCGGCGCTCGTGAAGATCCGGTAGAGCAAGGTCACCAGCGGCGCGGCGTTGCGGTGTGGATCGCTGTGCCCTTTCCGACGCGTGCGACGATCCTGGTCTGACCGCAGATGCGAGATCGAGGAGACGGTATGAGGTCGCTCACGCGTCGATGGGGCCCGGGCGCTCTGGTCGTCTTCTTCGGTCTGCTGTTTGCGGTGACCGAGATCGCGATCGGGCAACTGGTCGCCGGCCTGGTGGTCGGACTGCTACTGATCCTGTTCGGCTCGGCAATCTCACCGGCGATCTTTCCCAGGAGCGAGGGCTGGGAGGTCGCTCGTCGCCGGGCGGAACGGACGGGGGCACCGGTGGTCTTGTGGAAACCCGGCTGCAGCTGGTGCATCCGACTCCGGTTCGCTCTCGGTCTGCGTGGGAACCGGGCGGTCTGGGTGGACATCTGGGACGACCCGGACGCGGCGGCGCAGGCCCGACGTCACAACGACGGCAACGAGACCACCCCGACGATGATCGTCGGCAACGCAGGCTGGACCAATCCGGAGCCTTCGTTGGTCAGGCAAAAACTGCCGAGCCGGCCCGGCAGGGGGAACTGACCGATCACCGGGCCGGATCCACAGCGATCCTCGGACAGTCGCCGTCCGTACCGGCCCGGACGGCATTGTCGATCTGGTCGAGTGGAAACGGCGCCGAGACCAGGGAGGCCAACCGGTCGGCGTGCGGCCGAACCGAGCAAGGCGACCCGGCCGTCCACGTCGACCAGGCCGAGCGCCTGCTCGACCGCGTCCGGATGCCCGGAAACTTGACCACCATCTCGGGATCGAGGTCCTGCGGCTGCGACTGCTGGACGGCTCGCCCACGATGGTCGAGCGGAGCACCTTCGTCGACGCGGCCGGCCATTGGCTGCTCGGGGCCGACACCGATGCCCGTTCGATCTACGCCCTGCTGCGCACCCAGGGCGTCGATCTGCACGAAGCCCGGCACGTGATCGACGCCGTTGCCGCCGACGAGGTCGACGCCGAGTTGCTGGACTGCGATCTCGGCGCACCGTTGCTGCGAGAACGCCGCACCGTGAGCAGTGCCGACGGTGTCGCGATCGAGTTCGCCGACGACCGCTACCGGCCCGACCGGGCCACCTTCACCATCAACAACGCCCGCACCACCCGACCCGCGCTGGTCCGTGACCTGCGCAGACCTGGAGACCATGATCATGACTGACCGCCGATTCGATCTGGCCGCGCTCGACATGGCCGGCACCACGGTGGCCGAAGGAGGGGCCGTCTACCAGGCTCTGCAGGCCGCCGTCGAGGAGCACCTCGGCCACCCGCTCGATCCCGACGTCCTGCACCGTTGGACGGGCACCAGCAAACGCGAGGCGGTGGCCGGCCTGCTGGCCGAGACCAGCGGTGAGACCGACACCCGGGTGGGCGACGACGTCTACGCGAACTTCCACACCCGGTTGCTGCAGAGCTATACCCAGACCCCGCCGACCTGGATGCCTGGTGTGGCCGAAACCCTGTCCACACTGCGATCGGCCGGGGTGAAGGTCGTCCTGCAGACCGGCTATTCCCGCGACATCGCCGAGACGATCCTGAAGGGTCTGAACTGCGTCGTGGGGGAGCAGGTGGACGGGTTGGTCTCCAGCGACGAGGTCGCAGCCAGCAGGCCCGCGCCCTACCTGATCTTCCACGCGATGGAGCTCACCGGCGTCCGTTCGGTCGGGCGGGTGCTGGTCGCGGGGGACACACCGAACGACCTCGGCGCCGGCGCGAACGCGGGCGCCGGCTTCGTGGTCGGCGTGCTGAGCGGGTCGGGTCGCCGGGCCGAACTCGAGGCCTTGCCGCACACGCATCTGCTCGACAGCGCCGCCGAGCTGGGCGCCCTGCTCTGAGTCCGGCCGGGTTCAGCCGCCGAAGCGGGCGGTGCCGGCGCGCAGGAACGTCCTCCAGTTCTCCGCCGAGTCCTCCAGATCCCCGTCGACGCCGATCGCGGACAGCACGTCCCGGCAGGCCCGCCGGGTGCCGGCACCCCAACGGCCGTCGAGCTCCGTCGGGGTGTCCCAGAGGTAGCTGAGCATGGCCTGGACCGCCTGCACCTGCGCAGCCGAGCGGGGAGTGAACCTCGACAGACCGGAGCCGGAACGCCCGTTGTCCACGTGGATGTGGTTGTGGTGCTGGTCGTTGTAGAGGTAGGTCAGCACGTAGGCGAAGTCGTGGTGCAGGCTGGCGGCCAGCGCCCAGTACCGACGCCGCTGCCCGATCAGGTCGGAGGCGTCCTGCCACTGGTCGTAACGACAGGAGACGACGTCGCGACCGGAGCGGCGCAGCCGGGCCAGATCGAACGCGCGGCCCGCATCGTGCCAGGAGTCGCAGTCGGGTTCACCGTCGATCCAGCTGCCGTAGGTCCAGATCTCGCTCGGCTCGGCCGCGAGCTTGGCGTCGGTGACGAACCGGTCGAGCCAGCGGTCGAGCTGGCCGTGGAAGCCGGCGTCGAACCAGAACGAGCTCCGGCGCCGGTTGACCTCGTAGACCAGGGGCAGCTCGCCCAGCGTCGAATGACGCTGCAACGCGGTGCGGGGCACACAGCTGGCCGACTCACGCCTCCCGTCCGAGCCGGCGCCGTCCGATCCGGCTGTGCTGCCCGGAAGACCGGTGGCCGAGCAGCCGGCCAGGCCGATCGCCGAAGCTGCGGAGAGCGCGAGCAGGCGACGACGGGCGAGTGGCATCGATCAAGTCTAGGAAGGGCCGGTGCTGCCTCGTCTCGGCTAAGATCGACCTTTCGCTCACCGACCACAGATCAGGAGTGGCCGTGACCACCGAGTTCATCCTGCTCGGCGTCTCGATCGTGTTGATGCTCGCGTGCGGGGTCTTCGTCGCCGCCGAGTTCTCCTTCGTGACCGTCGACCGGGGCCGGGTCGAGCGCGAAGCCGAGGCGGGCGACCGTCGGTCGGCCGGGCTGCTGATCGGCCTCCGGACGCTGTCGACCCAGCTGAGCGGCGCCCAGCTCGGCATCACCTTGACCAACCTCGTCATCGGCTACCTCTCCGAGCCGGCGTTGGCCTCGCTGCTGCGTCCGGCCCTGTCCGCCCTCGGGGTGTCCGATCCCGATCCGGTCACCGCGATCTCGCTGGCCCTGGCCCTGGTGATCAGCACCGTGGTGACGATGCTGCTGGGTGAGCTGATCCCCAAGAACTTCGCCATCGCGTTGCCGCTGGAGACGGCCAAGGTCTCCCAGCTCGGCATGCGCGCCTTCAGCAAGGCGATGGCCTGGCCGATCCGGTTCCTCAACGGGGCGGCGAATGCGGTGCTGCGACGGATGGGGATCGAACCGCAGGAAGAACTCCGTTCCACCCGGTCACCGCAAGAGCTGCAGTCACTCGTTCGCCGTTCGGCGCAGGAAGGCACCCTGGCCGGCGGTACGGCCCGGCTGGTCGACCGCAGCATCGCCTTCGGTGACCGGAGCGCCAGTGACGTCTGCGCTCCCCGGGTCAAGGTGCGGTTCGCGGCGGCGGCGGCGACCGCCGAGCAGGTGATCGAGCTCACCCGCGAGACGGGCTATTCCCGGTTCCCGGTCACCGGGCCGGGCGGGGAGGACGACGTCGTCGGCATCGTCCACGTCAAGCGGGCGGTTGCCGTGCCGGCCGGGCTCCGGGCCCGAACCACCGCCGCCGAGTTGGCGGTGCCGCCCACCTTCGTCCCCGACACGATGGAGTTGGACCCGTTGTTGTCGGTCCTGCGTCAGGGCGGCACCCAACTGGCGGTGGTGCTCGACGAGTACGGCGGCACCTACGGCCTGGTCACCCTGGAGGACCTGATCGAGGAGATCGTCGGTGAGATCTCCGACGAGCACGACCGGGTCGTCTCCTCCATCGGGCTCCGCTCCGAGGGCGGCTGGCTCGTCTCCGGGCTGCTCCGGCCGGACGAGGTGGCCGAGCACACCGGTGTTCAGTTCGCCGACGACGGCCCGTTCGAGACGATGGCCGGGCTGTTCCTGCAACAGCTGGGCCGGCTGCCCGAGGTCGGCGACGAGGTCGACGTCCCGGCCACCGTGGCTGATCCCGATCCGAAGGGGTTGGGCCGCCTCGACGTCGGCGTGCTGCTGCGGGCGGAGCGGATGGAGGGTCGTCGCCTCGACCAGATCGTGCTGTCGGTGACCGACGACCCGGACGACCCCGACGACCCCGACGACCCCGACGACCCCGACGACCCGGACGACGCGGACGGCGGATCGGGCCCCCGGACCGCAGCCCGGACGGGGGAGCGGGCATGAACCCCGTCCTCGGTCTCGGCCTCACCCTGGCGCTGCTGGCGCTGAACGCCCTGTTCGTGGCCTCGGAGTTCGCTCTCGTCTCGGCCCGTCGCTCCCGGATCGAACCGCTGGCCGAGGCCGGCTCGACGCGGGCCCGGGCGACGCTGCAGGCGATGGAGCAGATCAGTCAGGTGATGGCTGCGGCCCAGCTCGGGATCACCGTCTGCACGCTCGGCCTGGGTGCGGTCTCGGAGCCGGTGATCGCTCATCTGATCGAGATTCCCTTCCACGCAACGGGAGTCCCGGAGTCGTTCGTGCACCCGATCGCGTTGGTGATCGCCACCGCGCTGGTCGTCTGGACCCACGTCGTGCTGGCCGAGATGGTGCCGAAGAACCTGGCTCTGGTCGGCCCGGAGCGGGCCGCGATGGCGCTGGGGCCGTTCATGCGGGTGATGGTGATGATCCTGAAGCCGGTGGTGATCGCACTGAACGCGGTCGCGAACGGCGCCATGCGATTGTTCCGGGTCGAACCCAAGGACGAGGTCGGGTCGTCCTTCACCCACGACGAGGTCGCCGACATGATCGAGGAGTCACGCGAAGAGGGCCTGCTGGACGACCACGAGTACGGTCTGCTCTCCGGCGCACTCGGCTTCGAGGCCGGGACCGTCGCCACGGTGCTGCTGACCGGCGGTGAGTTGGTCACCGTCCCGAGTGACGTCAGCCCCGACCAGCTGATGCAGATCTGCGCCGAGACCGGGTTCTCCCGGTTCCCGACGGTCGATCAGGACCAGAAGATGATCGGCTACCTGCACCTCAAGGACGCCCTCGACTTCACCGGACCCGAGCTGGATCAGCCCATTCCGCCCGGTCGGCTACGGCAGCTGGCCGACGTCCGGGCCGAGACCACCCTGGACGAGGCGCTGCAGATCATGCGTCGTCGCGGCGTGCACCTGGCCCGGGTGGCCGACGTCCGGGGCGCCGTCCTCGGCGTGGTGATGTTGGAGGACGTGCTGGAGGAGTTGATCGGCGAGATCCGCGGCGCCCAGCCGACCGCCCAGCCGACTGCCTGATCGACCGCCAGCCGACCGCTCAGCCGACCGCCTGATCGACGGGGCCGACGATGATCTCCACCCGGTCGGGATAGAACGCGACGTGGTCGGCGATCTGCGCGACTGCCGGGTACGGCGTCCGGTAGCCCCAGACCGCGTCCTCGATCCGGCCTTCGGAGCCGACCACACTCCAGTAGGATGCATCGCCCTTGTACGGGCAGTAGGTCTGGGTCTGGGTCGGCTCCAGGACCGAGGAGTTCACGTCGGCCATCGGCAGGTAGTAGGCCACCGGGTAGTCGGCCTCGGCCAGCGCGAGCGCCCGGGTCGAATCGGCGACCGTCTCGCCGGCGGCACGCACCACGATCCGCTGATCGGTCGGCTGGGTGATGGTGATCGGGTGGTCCGGTCCGGGGACGAGGTGCGGACGATCGGGCATGGTCAGTTCCTTTCGTGGCCGAGATCCTCAGCCTAGAACCACTGGCTTCGTCAGAAGTGATCCCTGATCTGGAAGGGGAAACCACCGAAGACCGAATCGATCGATCCGTCGTCGTGGCTGCTGCCCGTGATCAGCCCGACGGAGCGGAGCGAACGGACCGACTGCACGCCGGCGTAGGCCTGCGCCAACCCGGCGGGAGTGAAGATCACCACCTCGTCGGTGGCGCCCGCTGCGTCGGAGCCGTCGACGTGACGGACGCAGCGGACGCAGCGGGCGCGGCCGTCGGCCACCTGGAGTCGGTAGCGTCCGGCCAGGTCCGGTAACCCGTCGGCCACCGGGGAACCGACGCCGCACAACTCGAACTCGACGTCGGCCCGGACGGCGGTGCCGTACCCCCGGGCCTCGAGCGCGCCCGGGACGTCCAGGATCGACAGCATGTACGGGGTCATCTCGACGATGTCCCACTGCATGGTCGGCAGGAAAGTCCGGATCAGGTCCAGCCCGGAGGTCTCGAACGAGACCCGTCCGACCACGCTGGCGTGGCCACCGACCGCGGCCAGCAGCGACCGGTAGGCGCCCGGCCGGTCGGCCAACAGGTCGATGACTTCGAGGGTCGCCTCCGGGCCCCAGTCCGTTCCCCGGTCCCAGGAGGTGTAGCCGCACACGGTGCCGGTTCGATCCACCGCGACGCTGACCCCGGTGAACTCGGCCAGGTAGTCCTCCTCGGTCTGGGTGAACGACGGTCCGCGCCGGCTCAGCGGTCCGTTCTGGCCGGCCGCCCAGTTGTCGTAGACCGTGCGGATTCCCGCCACGTCGGCCGGCGTCGCCCGACGCATCGTGATCTCCGGGTCGGGCCGGATCTGGCCCAGCGACCAGCTGGGCAGCCGCGCCGTCCGGAACTCGCCGACGATCTCGTAGCCGAACCGGCGGTAGATCCTGGGCGCCGTCGGATGCAGGGCCGAGATCACCGCACCACGGCGCCGCGCCGATCCGAGCAATGCGGTGAACAACGGGTCGAGCAGCCTGCGTCCTCGGTACTCGGCGGCGACGGTGACGCCGGCGACCCCGCAGGTCGGCACCAGCCGGCCGCCGAACCAACTGTCGAAATCCCGGTCGACGGCCCGCCCCACCAGAAGATCCGTGTCGTCGTAGATGCCGAACGGGTGCCAACCGGGCCGGTCGATCCGGGCCGGGTCGGTAGCGGGATCCGGCGGTTGCGCCGGCATCCCGAACGCCTCGTAGCCCAGTCGCCGGAAGTGCTCCGCTTCCGTCGGCCGGGGAGGACGCACCTGAAAGCCCATGGCGTCATCGTCGCACCGACCGCCGGACGGCTCTCGATAGATTGGCCTCATGCCCAGTTTGTTGCAGACCGAGGCCGTCGCCCGCGCCGAGCTGATCACCGTCCTCTGCACCGATGTGGTGCTGGATCTCAGCGCAGCCGGGGACCGGTTCACCTCCCGCAGCACGATCACCTTCACCGCAGCGCGTCCCGGGGTGGACACGTTCGTCGACCTCAAGGCGGTCGAGTTGGTCTCGGCCAGCCTGAACGGCGTCCCGGTCCCGGCGGCGGACTGGACCGACGGTCGGCTGGCGTTGACCGGGCTGGCGAAGGAGAACGAGCTGGTGATCGACTCGGTGATGGCGTACTCCAGCGACGGCGAGGGCCTGCACCGCCACGTCGATCCGGCCGACGGCGAGACCTACCTCTACGCGATGTCCTTCCTGGACGCCGGGCCGCGCTGGTTCGCCTGCTTCGACCAGCCCGACCTGAAGAGCCGCTACACCTTCACCGTCACCGCACCCGCGCACTGGACGGTGCTGGGGAACGGGCCGAGCACCGAGGTGGCCGGCGGAGAACGAGACCGCCGGCACCCGGACCTTCTCGATCGTTCCGCCGCAGCCGTTGTCGACCTACTTCGTCACCCTGGTCGCCGGCCCGTACGCCTCGGTGCGACGGCGAGCACGACGGGATCGAGCTGGGTCTGCACGTCCGGGCCTCGCTCGGCGACCAGCTCGGCGGCGGAGGCCGACGACCTGTTCGAGGTGACCGCCCGGTGCTTCGATCACTACCACCGGATCTTCGGCGTCCGTTATCCGTTCGGGGAATACCACCAGGCTTTCGTGCCCGACTTCAACGCCGGCGCGATGGAGAACCCGGGCTGCGTCACCTTCCGGGACAGCTTCATCTACCGGGGACGCGCCACCAGGGCCGAGCGGGCGAGCCGGGCGGGGGTGGTCGCGCACGAGATGGCTCACCAGTGGTTCGGCGACCTGGTCACCATGCGCTGGTGGGACGACCTGTGGCTGAACGAGTCGTTCGCGGAGTACCTGGCCCACCGCACCACCGGTGAGGCGACCCGATACCCGCTCTGGACGGAGTTCGGCATCGTCCGGAAGGACTGGGGGATGGTCGCCGACCAGGCCCCGTCCACCCACCCGATCGCCGGCAACGGGGCCGCGGACGCCCAGTCGGCGTTGCGGAACTTCGACGGCATCTCCTACGCCAAGGGCGCAGCGGTACTGCAGCAGTTGGCCGCGCTGCTCGGTGACGAGGTCTTCTTCGGCGGCCTGCTCGACTACTTCGGCAGATACGCCTTCGGCAACGCCGAGTTCGCCGAGCTGATCGAGTGCTGGGTCGGCGCGGGAGCCGAGGGCCTGGACGAGTGGTCCCGGCAGTGGTTGCTGACCTCCGGGGTGGACGAGATCACGGTCGACCGGGCGACGGACGGGGCGGCCGTCCTGACCCGCCGGCCGGCCGGCTCGGCCCGGCCCGCCGACCGGACGCACGCCCTGGCCGTGGCCGAGATGGACACCGCCGGGACCGAACACGCCCGGCACCGGATCACCCTCGGTGCTGAACCCGTCCGGGTCGAGGTCGCCGCGGACCGGCTGGTGGTCCCGGACGCCGGCGACGAGAGCTGGGCCAAGATCCGGCCGACCGAGGCCGACCGGGACGGGCTCGGCCGGGTTCTCTCCGCGGTCGTCGATCCGGCCACCAGGGTGAGTTTCTACAACAGCCTGCGGGACCAGGTCCGCGACGCCGAGCTCGACCCTGCGGTCGCCTTGGACCTCGTCTGCGAGCAGTTGCCGGCCGAGACCGAAGAGGTGATCGTCGCCCGGCTGCTCGGCTTCGCCCAGGAGAGCCTGGCCGGGACGTTCTGCCCCGAATCGGCCCGACCGGACCGCTCCGTCCGGGTGGCCGAGCTGGCGCTGCGCATCCTGACCGAGGCCGAGCCCGGCTCGGACCGCCAGCTGGTCGCCTTCCGGGCTGCCGTGGCCAGTGGGCAACCCGGCGAGCAGCTGGACCGGCTGCGTGACTGGCAGGCCGGCCGGTCCCTGCCGGCCGGTCTCGACCTGGACGCCGAACTGCGGTGGAGTCTGGTCACCAGGATCTGCGCGCTGAGCGACGAACCCGAGCTGATCGACCAGGCCTCGGCCGCCGACCCGTCCGGCTCCGGCCGGGTGCACGCGGCCCGGGCCCGGGCGAGCCTGCCGCACTGCCGGCGCCAAGCAGGCGGCCTGGGCGCTGATCATGGGGCCCTCGGAGCTGAGCGCCTACGAGCTCTACGCCACCGGCGACGGCTTCTTCCTGCCCCACCAGGCCGACCTGACCCGCAGCTACGTCGGCCGCTTCTTCACCGAGATCGGCTCCACCGACCGATTCCGCAACGGCTGGTCGCTGGCCGAGGTGGCCAACCACGCCTTCCCGCGGTTCGCGGTCGATCCGGACACCGTGGTACTGGCTGAGGAAACACTGAACAGCAGACTGGCTCCGGGGCTGTCCCGGTCGCTGGTCGACAGCACCGACCGGCTGCGTCGTGCGGTCGCCTCGGTCGGGTGCGGGGCCATCGCGCCGCCGGGCGTTGACCCTCACAGGTCGTGGCCCCGGCAGCCGACGGTCGGAAGAATCTGTCGGTCCTGAGCTCGAGGCTGAGGAAGATTGTCCTCCGGGAGGTCACAATCGTGTTTCTTGTTGCCGTTCGTGGCAACCCTCTTGCCCAGCGGGACGGATGCTTAGAAATTACGGATCATGCACGTCGACGGCGCACCGGGCGTCGCGTTGACGTGCACTGCACGCGCCCGGATCGGGCGCAACTCTGGAGGAGGACACCACATGCGAGGACGCACTCGCACGATGGCCGTGATCGCCGGCTTGTCGGCCATCGCCCTGACCGCGGCAGCGTGCGGCGGGGCGGCGGAGAGCACAGGCTCGGGGGCGACCGCGGCCGGTACCACCGGTGGATCGATCGTCGTCAACGGCTGCACGCCGCAGAACCCGTTGATCCCCGGAAACACCGCCGAGGTCTGCGGTGGTGACATCCTCAACGCGGTCACGGCCCAGTTGGTCCACTACAACGACGACACCGGCGCTCCCGAGAACGACATCGCGCAGAGCATCACCAGCAGCGACAACCAGCACTTCACGGTCAAGATCAAGCCGGGTTACAAGTTCTCCGACGGCACCGAGGTCAAGGCCGAGAACTTCGTCAAGGCATGGAACTCGACGGCCTACTGCAAGAACGGCTGGCAGGGCAACTACTTCTTCACCCCGTTCCAGGGCTACTCCGACCTCAACACCGACAACGGCGACTGCAAGACCACGCCGAAGACCAAGGAACTCTCCGGTCTGAAGGTGGTCGACGACCACACCTTCACCATCACCACCACCGAGAAGGTCTCCAACCTGCCGGTGCGGCTGGGCTACAGCGCGTTCGCCCCGCTGCCCGACTCCTTCTTCGCCAGCGGCGGCGAGACCGACGCAGGGCAAGATCCCGGTCGGTGCCGGTCCGTTCATGGTCGAGCACGAACGACGCCACCGCAGATCGTGGTCAAGAAGAACCCGAACTACTCCGGGGCCTACAAAGCCAACGTCGACCAGATCACCTTCCGGATCTACAGCGATGTCAGCGCGGCCTACAACGACCTGCTGGCCAACAACCTCGACGTGATCAACCAGATCCCGCCGGACCGGCTGTTGGGCAACATCTACCAGAAGGAACTCTCCAACCGGACGCTGAGCAAGCCCAGCGGCGGCAACACCTGGATCGGCTTCTCCTCCTCCGACAGTCAGATCAAGGACAACAAGGAGCTCCGGGTCGCGATCTCCAAGGCGATCGACCGGGATCTGATCATCAAGCAGATCTTCAACAACACGGTGCAGAAGGCCGACGGCTGGGTGCCGCCGACCATCAACGGTTACAAGGCCAACGTCTGTGGGGACGCCTGCGTCTTCGATGCGGCCAAGGCCAAGCAGATGTTCACCGAGGCGGGTGGCTACAAGGGCACCCTGACCATGACGTACAACGCTGACGGCGCGATCAACAAGTCCTACAGCGAAGCGGTCGCCAACTCGGTCAAGAACACCCTGGGGATCAACGTCGTCGCCACCCCGGTGCCCGACTTCGCCACCTTCCTCAAGGATCTGGACGCGCGTTCGATCAAGGGCATGTTCCGTCAGGGATGGCAGCTGGACTACCCGTCGATCGAGGACTTCCTGGCCCCGATCTACGGCAAGGGCTCCAGCTCGAACTACGTCGAGTACGACAGCGACAAGTTCAACAGCCTGCTCTCCCAGGCCGCCGCAGCGCCCAGCGTGGACGCGGCCAATGCGCTCTACCAGCAGGCCGAGGAGCAGTTGGCCTCGGACTTCCCGACCGCCCCGCTCTGGAACTCCGCGGTGCAGTTCGGCTGGTCGACCAACGTCACCAACGTCAAGGTGAACTCCTTCGGCGTGCTCGACTTCTCCGCCGTCCAGCACACCTGATCCGACCTGCACCCCGGAGCCGGCCCGAGCCAGGGCCGGCTCCCGGGGTGTCGGCAACGGCCGGAACCGGCATTCGGAGCCGAGCGACGACCCGGCTGACGCGAGCCGGGTGCGCACGGTAGCTTGACGTCCGCGGAGCACGCCCGGACGGCACCGGTTGTGCCGACGGCAGTTCGGCAGCGAACGAACTTTCCTCAGACAACATCTCGTCACAACGATCGAGGGGCGGGCCAGCGTGGGCACATACATCATCCGCCGGTTGCTGCAGATGATTCCGGTGGTCATCGGTACGACGTTCATCATCTTCGCGATGGTGTTCGCCACCGGTAACCCCGCGGCCGGACGGTGTGGATCACGTCCGTGCACGGCTTCCTACATCGCAGCGTTCACCCGGGAGTACAACCTGGACAAGCCGCTGCTGGTCCAGTACGCGCTGTACATGGGCAAGTTGGTCCGGGGTGACCTCGGCACCAACTTCTACGGCAACTCGGTCGCCCATGAACTGCTGATCCGCTACCCGACCACGATCAAACTGACGGTGATCGCGATCCTGTTCGAGTTGATCATCGGGATCGCCGCCGGCGTCCTGGCCGGTGTCCGCAAGGGCGGCTTCCTGGACAACCTGGTCCTGGTCACCACCCTGATCGTGATCTCCATCCCGGTCTTCGTGATCGGGTCGCTGGGCCAGCTCGGGTTCGGGGTCAAGCTGGGATTATTCCCCGTCACCTCCACGGCCGGGACACTGAATCAGCTCATCCTTCCCGGTCTCGTGCTCGGGTCGCTGTCCCTGGCCTACGTGGCCCGGCTGACCCGTACCAACCTGGCCGAGAACCTGCGTGCGGACTACGTTCGCACCGCGAAGGCCAAGGGCTTGACCCCGATGCGCACGGTCAGCGTGCACACGCTGCGGAACTCGCTGATCCCCGTGGTCACCTACATCGGGGTCGACATCGGCGCCTTGATGGGCGGCGCGATCGTCACCGAGCGCATCTTCAACGTCAACGGGATCGGCAACTTCATCTATCGCAGCATCAACCAGCGCGACGGCCAGTCCGTAGTCGGGGCGGTCACCGTCCTGGTCCTGGTCTTCCTGCTGGCCAACCTGCTCGTCGACATCCTCTACGGAGTCCTGGACCCGAGGATCAGCGTTGACTGACCAGATCGACGCGGACGCGAACGTCCAGGAAGGCGAGTTGGAGGAGCGCGACGAGCTCGGGGCCAGCCAGGTTCCGGAGGAGGGACCGGGCGACCAGGGTGCGGTCGTAGGTCGTTCGGTCTGGGCCAACATCTGGATCGAACTCCGGGGCAACCCGCTGTTCTGGATCTCGGCCGTACTGATCCTCATCTTCGTGGTGATGTCGGTGGTGCCGCAGATCTTCGGTGCCGGCGAGCCCGGTCTGGCTGATCTGTCCCGCAGCCTGGAAAAGCCGTCTCTCGGTCGCGGCAGCCCGTTCGGTCGAGACCTCCAGGGCTACGACGTCTACACCCGGACCATCTACGGCGCCCGGGCCTCGATCATGGTGGGTCTGCTCTCGACCGTGTTCACCACCGCGCTCGGCATCATCATTGGTCTGGTGTCGGGCTACCTCGGGGGCTGGCTGGACGCCGTGCTCAACCGGGTCGGGGAGATCTTCTTCGGCATCCCGCTGCTGCTCGGCGGCATCCTGTTCCTCTACACCTTCCCCAACAGCACCGGAACGTCGTTCATCGTCCAGATCCTGAAAATCGTCTTCGTCCTCGGCATCCTCGGCTGGCCGCAGATCGCCCGGCTGATGCGATCCAGCGTGTTGCAGGTCAAGCCCAACGAGTACGTGACCGCCTCCCGGGCGGTCGGCGCCGGGTCGACCCGGATCATCTTCTCCCACGTGCTGCCGAACGCCATTGCTCCGGTGATCGTGGTCGCGACGATCAACCTCGGGGTCTACATCGCGGCCGAGGCCACACTGTCCTTCCTGGGCATCGGGCTGCAGGATCCGGTCATCTCCTGGGGCGGTGCGATCTCCGACGCCTCCGGTATCGGACTGATCTCGCTCGCACCGTGGGCCCTGCTGTTCCCCAGCATCTTCTTGTCCCTGACGGTGCTCGCCTTCATCATGTTGGGCGACGCAATCCGCGACGCCCTCGACCCCAAGCTCCGCTGAGAGAACCAGGAGCCACCCGATGGCGTCGGTGATGCACACCGAGAAGTTGGACACCAAGCCGAGCAAGTGGTCGACCGAGAACGGTCCGCTGCTCGAGGTCGACGATCTGCACGTCGAGTTCCGCACCCGCGAGGGGGTGGCCAAGGCGATCAACGGGGTGTCGTTCGACGTCGGTGAGGGTGAGACCGTCGCGGTGCTCGGCGAGTCCGGTTCGGGCAAGTCGGTCACGGCTCAGGCGATCATGGGCATCCTGGACACGCCGCCGGGCTACGTCACCGGCGGTGAGGTGCGCTACTGCGGCACCGACATCCTGAAACTGCCCGAGCGCGAGCGACGCGAGATCCGTGGCCCGGAGATCTCGATCGTCTTCCAGGACGCGTTGAGCTCGCTGAACCCGGTCTTCCCGGTGGGTTGGCAGATCGCCGAGATGTATCGCAAACACCGCGGGATGAACCGCTCCGACGCTTTGGACCGGGCGGTGCGGATGATGGAGCAGGTGCAGATCCCGGGCGCCAAACAGCGGGTCAAGGCCTACCCGCACCAGTTCTCCGGCGGGATGCGGCAGCGGATCATGATCGCGATGGCGATCGCCCTCGATCCGGCGGTGCTGATCGCCGACGAGCCGACCACCGCGCTCGACGTCACCGTCCAGGCCCAGATCATGCGGTTGCTGAAGGATCTCCAGGAAGAGCGTCAGATGGGGATGATCCTGATCACCCACGACCTCGGGGTGGTGGCCGACGTGGCCGACCGGATCGCCGTGATGTACGCCGGCCGGATCGTTGAGCAGGGCAACGTCTTCGACCTCTACGGGAATCCCGCCCATCCCTACACCCAGGGTCTGATCGAGTCGATCCCGCGGCTGGACATGAAGGGACAGAAGCTGTTCGCCATCGGCGGTCTGCCGCCGAACCTGTTGGACATCCCGGACGGCTGCTCCTTCCATCCGCGCTGCCGGTTCGCCGAGGACGCGGGATCCGCCGCCGTGTGCAGACACGACCCGGGGCCGCCCCTGCGCGAACCCGCGAGAGGGGCCGGCTGACGAGCGCCGACTGTCATTTCGCGCGAGAAGGTGCTGGAAGAGGAGGGGATCAGGTCATGAGCAACGGCGACGTGATCATGAAGGTCGAGAACCTGGTCAAGCACTACCCGATCCGTGCCGGGGTGCTGCGCCGTCAGGTGGGCGCGGTCAGAGCCGTCGACGGGGTCTCCTTCGAGCTGCACAAGGGGGAGACGCTGGGCATCGTCGGGGAGTCCGGCTGCGGCAAGTCGACCCTGGGCCGGACCGTGATGCGCCTGGAGGAGCCGACCGGCGGGTCGGTGACCTTCGCGGGTCAGGACCTGTTCTCCCTGAGCGGCAGTGACCTGCGCCGGGCCCGCCGCGACATCCAGATCGTCTTCCAGGACCCGTACACCTCACTCGATCCGCGCAAGACGGTCGGCACGATCATCGGCGAGCCGTTCGAGGTCCATCCCGACGCGGTTCCTCGGGGCGGCCGTAAGCAGCGGGTGCAGGAACTGCTGGAGTCTGGTCGGGCTCAACCCCGAGCACATCAACCGCTACCCGCACCAGTTCTCCGGCGGACAGCGGCAGCGGATCGGGATCGCCCGCGGCGTCGCCCTGAACCCCAAGGTGATCGTCTGCGACGAGCCGGTCTCGGCGCTGGACGTCTCGGTCCAGGCCCAGGTGGTCAACCTGATGGAGCGGCTGCAGCGCGAGTTGGGGCTGGCCTACATCTTCATCGCCCACGACCTGTCGGTGGTCCGGCACATCTCCGACCGGGTGGCCGTGATGTACCTCGGCCGGATCGTGGAGATCGGCGACGAGGAGCAGATCTACTCCCGACCCACCCACCCTTACACGCAGGCGCTGCTGTCGGCCGTCCCGGTGCCGGATCCGACCCGGCGGGATCGGCGTGAGCAGATCGTGCTGACCGGCGACGTGCCCAGCCCGACCAACCCGCCGTCCGGTTGCCACTTCCACACCCGCTGTTGGAAGGCCCAGGACATCTGTTCGACCGAGAGCCCGCCACTGGTCGTCCACGACGACGGCGCCGGCGAACACCTGTCGGCCTGCCATTTCGCCGAGGTGCGCCAACCGGCCTGAACCGCAGCAGGGCTCGACAGGCGCGGCCCGCGGACACCTCCGCGGGCCGCGCCTGTCGGTCCTTGCGATCAGGCGTACTGCAGATCCCAGACGTTGATGTTCGCCGTGCGCGGTGCGTTCATGTGGTGGGTCCAGACGGTCTGCGCCCGGCAGAGGTAGTCGAGACGGTGCTTGGTCACGTCGAAGGAACGGGACTCGTGGAACATCACCAGCCGGGCGGTCCTGCCCTTCGGCACCGGCTTGTCGTAGGACCAGGAACCGCCGTGGGTCCAGGTGCCGCCGACCGCGACCGACGCCGAGGCCGAGGCCTTGGCGAAGATCACTCCGGCTTCGGCGCCGACCGTGACCGTGCCGGTCACCGAGACCGAGGCGGTCTTGGTCTTGGTGTAGTGGATGGTGCCCGGGCCGTGCAGGTAGTCGCTCTTCAGGTTGGTCGCAAGCCTGCTCTTCTTGATGTTCTTGAACGTGTAGTAGGTGTAGCCCATGTCCGAGCAGTGCGCCGATGCGGTCAGCGGCGGGACGAGGGCGGTGAGTGAGCCGGCCACAGTGGTGGCGGCGAGGGCGAGAGCGACGATGCGCACGGGTGACTCCTGGTGGGGCCGAGCCGGAACGGCTGGAACGGTGGATGGCCTCTTGGCCAGCCGAATCCTGACAGGCTGGAAGGGCATCCAACGAACAAGTGATCAAATCGTGATAGTTGCGACTCTGAGCCCGCTCGAAACCGGGCCAGCCGGGTTACGACTCGGCGGTCAACTGCTCGAAACGCTGGCGCCAATGACCGCGCTCCCGGACCCACCACCCGCTGCGGAGGACCGGCCCGGTCGCTGCGGTGATCCGGGTGAGCAGCAGGATCTGATCAGCTCCGAGAGAGGTGGCGAGCAGCGATTCTCCTGTCACCGTCGAAGGTCGGGACGCCGGCTGCAGGACATCCGGACGTTCGAGCAACCGGCCGTCGACGTCGATGCCTCGCCAGTCGGGGTGCAGCAGGGAGGCCACTGCGGCGGGGTCGCCCTGGGTGCCAGCCGCCCGGAGCTCGGCGTCCAGGGCGGTAACCCGCTCTTCGTCTGAGGTTGTCGGCCACCGAGAACAGGTCGGCCTCGGGTTCGGGGGGTTCGGTGGGGGCGTAGGCGGCGTGCGGGTCGCCCAGGTCGCCGACCCGGCCGAAGCCCGGCCCCGGATCGGGTTGCCGGCCCAGGCTGTAGGCCGTGCGCGGCACCGTTGGCCAGCCGGTCGGCCTCCTCGTTCAGCTCATGGCCGGCGTGGCCCTTGACCCACTCGAATCGCACCGCCCGGCCCTGCACCGCCGCGTCCAGGGCTTTCATGATCTCGACGTTCTGGACCGGCTTGCCGTCGCCCTTGCGCCAGTTCTTCCGCTTCCAGTTCGGCATCCACTTGGTGATCGAGTTGATCACGTAGGTGGAGTCGCAGAAGACGAGCAGATCCTCCGAACTTCCTGCGGTCTGTTGCAGCAGGTCGACGACCGCCGTCAGCTCACCCATGTTGTTGGTGCCCCGCGGCCAACCGCCGCAGGCCCAGTGGTCGCCGTCGACGTACCAGCCCCAGCCGGCCGGGCCGGGGTTACCGAGTGCGGAGCCGTCGGCGGCAGCAATGATCGTCACGCCGACGATGGTGCCAGATGCCGTCCGGGCTGTCGGCCTCCCAGGTTTGACCTCAACTCTGGTTGAAGTCCGATGCTTGGCTCAACGCCCTGTTCCACGAGCCGTAAGGTGAACCGCGTGAGTGAGACGACCCGACCTGATCGCCGGCTGATGCTGGTGCACGCCCACCCCGACGACGAATCCATCGGCACCGGAGCCACCATGGCCCGCTACGTCGCCGAGGGTGCCCAGGTCACTCTCGTCACCTGCACGATGGGGGAGGAGGGCGAGGTCCTCGTGCCGGAGTTGGTGCACGTCGGCGCCGAGAACGAGGACCGGCTGGCCGAGTACCGGATCGTCGAGTTGACCAACGCGATGGAAGCGCTCGGGGTGACCGACTTCGTCCGGCTCGGGGGTGACGGCCGCTATCGCGATTCGGGGATGGACTACGACGACGCCCGGCGCGCCATCCCGCGTGTCACCTCTCGCGACGACTGTTTCTGGAAGACCGACATCCTGGCGCCGACCAACGATCTGGTCGCGCTGATCCGTGACCGGCGACCGCAGGTGTTGATCACCTACGACGAGATCGGCGCCTACGGCCACCCCGACCACATCCAGGCTCACCGGGTGGCCACCTACGCCGCCGCGCTGGCCGGGGTCCCGTCCTACCGGGCCGATCTCGGCGAGGCCTGGACGGTGTCGCGGCTGCTGTGGACGGCGATGAGCGAGTCGCGGATGCGGCAGGGCATCCGGGTGCTGCGCGAGACCGGTGATTTCGAGACCTGGAAGGGATCCGATCCCGACGGGGAGATGCCGCCGATGGCCCGCCCGGACGCCGACATCGTGGCCGAGATCGACGGGCACGACCAGGTCGGGCAGAAGATGGCCGCGCTCCGGGCCTATCCGACCCAGATCGCCATGGACGGGCCGTTCTTTGCCATGAGCGAGAAACTGGGTGACGAGGCCTGGTCACACGAGTACTACCGGTTGGCCGGCGGGGTGCCGTTCCCGGCTGCGGAGGGCTGGGCCGACGACCTGTTCGCCGGTCTCGACTGAGATGGCGATGCCCGTCAGGCCTTGGCCGCGCGAACCGTCCCCGGGGCCGGGGGTGTCCTCGGACGCCTTCCGGCAGACACTGTCGCATCTCTCGGCCGGAGTGGTGGTGGTCACCGCCGACGTCGCCGGGTTGCGGCACGCGATGACCGCGACCGCCTTCTGCTCGGTCTCGCTCGAACCGCCACTGGTGCTGGTCTCGGTCAGCCGGACCAGCCGGTTCCATGCCGCGATCCTCGGCGCCGACCGTTGGGCCGCCTCGATCCTGGCCGCACCACAGGCGCCACTGGCCCGGCACTTCTCCACCCCCGGACGCGATCTGGCCACCCAGTTCGACGCCGTCGACGTCTGGCCGGCCCCGGTCTCCGGTGCGCCGCTGCTCTCGGGATCCCTGGCCTGGTTGGACTGTGAGACCGATGCGGTGCACGATGCCGGCGATCACACGCTGGTGGTCGGCCTGGTCCGGGCGGCCGGCGTGGCCGGCGACGCGGGTTCGGAGGACGAGCCGGTGCAGCCGCTGAGCTACTACCGGTCCCAGTACCGCGGCTGAGCGCATCCCGGCCGGGGGCCTGCTCCGGGCGGTCAGTCGATCAGTCGATCAGTCGGTCAGTCGGGCGGGCGCAGGTAGCGATAACCGTGGTGGCGGGTGAAGCCGAGCCCGGCGTAAACCGCCTGGGCGGCGTGGTTCTCGTGCTCGACCTGCAGATAGACGTTCCGGGCGCCCTGGATCGCTGCCCAGGAGGCGATGGCGGCGATCACCGCCACCGACAGTCCGCGGCGGCGGTGATCCGGTCGGGTCCAGACCGCGCTCACCCCGAGCCAGCCCTCGCTGATCTGGCCGCGGGCCATCGCGGCCGGATCCTGCGGGTCCTTCGGGTCCGTCACCACGGCGAAGATGACGGGCGCCGGGCCGGCCAGGACGGTCCGTCCGGCCGGCGGCAGATCGGCCAGCCCCCGTTGGCGCATCAGACCCCGTAGCCATCGGTCGTCCGGGACCCCACTCAGCTCGACGCCCGATCGGTCGGACCCGGCTCGACCGGTTCCGGCCGCCACGATGAGATCGGCCAGCCGGCTCACCAGCAGATCGGTGTCCGGTCCGCCGGTCGTCCACCCCAGATCGGCCAGGCCCCGGTCGACCGGATCGTCGGCGATCACCTGCACCACCGGGGACAGCCCGTGGCCGAGGTAGTACTCGATCACCGCCGCGGCGGCGCGGTCGATCGGCAGTCCAGGATCGCCGACGGCCAGACCGGAGTTCGCCCGCCGGGTGAATCCGTCCGCCCGTCGCAATGTCCATTCGCCCAGCGGTTCGGTCCGGTCGGCCCAGGCCGGGAGGATCAACCGCTGCAGGTCGGCCGGCGTGGTCCGGCGCGGGTCGGCGCCACCACGGGCCGGCGGCACCCGGCGGGCCACGATGACGTCGGCCCGATCGACCGCGGTGCGCGTGTCCGGGCCGGTGATCAACGCGATCCGGTCGGTCCGCCAGATCGTCCACCCAGCCGAGGACGTCGGTCGCCGAGCCGTCCGGCAGCCGGCGGCGGACCGAGACGCGCTCACCGATCCGCACCGCCGGAGAGATCGCGGCGATCGGATCAGGCCGGGCCGGGTTCATCGGAGTGGGGTCATCGGAGTCGGTTCATCGGGCTGGTTCATCGGGTCGGGTTCCGTATATCGGGAGGGTCGTCGTCCCGCGTCGGGAACAGGCGCGATACTAGAGCCGATCAAGATTGCCATTCGAGGAGGATCGTCGTGACGTACGTCATCGCGCAGCCGTGTGTCGACCTGAAGGACCGGGCCTGCGTCGAGGAATGCCCTGTGGACTGCATCTACGAAGGCAAGCGGATGCTCTACATCCACCCGGATGAGTGCGTCGACTGCGGAGCCTGTGAACCGGTCTGTCCGGTCGAGGCCATCTTCTACGAAGACGACACACCGGATGAGTGGAAGGACTACTACCAGGCGAACGTCGACTTCTTCGACGACCTCGGCTCGCCCGGTGGCGCCGCCAAGACCGGTGTGGTCGACAAGGACCACCCGCTGGTCGCCGCGCTGCCCCCGCAAGAACACGACGAGTGAGCCGGCGGCTCGCCGCCGAGCTGCCTGACTTCCCCTGGGACACGCTGGCCGGGGCCAAGGCCACCGCGTCGGCTCACCCCGGCGGGATCGTCGATCTGTCGGTCGGCACGCCGGTCGACCCGACCCCGCAGCTGGGACAGGACGCGCTGACCGCCGGCGCGGACAGCCCGGGTTACCCGCAGACCGCGGGGACGCCCGCCGTCCAGCAGGCGATGTCGGAGTATCTGCACCGTCGCTGGCAGGCCGAGGTCGAGCCGTCGGCCACCCTGCCGGTGATCGGCACCAAAGAACTGGTGGCCTGGTTGCCGACCCTGCTCGGACTCGGCGCCGGTGACACCGTCGTGGTGCCGGCGATGGCCTACCCGACCTATCGGGTCGGAGCCCAGTTGGCGGGTTGCTCGGTCCGGGTGGCCGACGACCCGGCCGAGCTGGACGCAGCCGACGACGGGTCGATCCGGCTGCTGTGGATCAACTCCCCGTCCAATCCGACCGGACAGACGTTGCCGGCGCCGGAGCTGGCCCGACGATTGGCCTGGGCCCGGGAGCACGGCGTGGTGGTGGCCTCGGACGAGTGCTACGGCGAGTTCGGATGGGAGGCCGAGCCGGTCTCGATGCTGCACCCGAGCGTCAGCGGCGACAACCACCGTGGGTTGCTCTCGTTGCACTCGCTCTCCAAGCGCTCCAACCTGGCCGGTTACCGGGCCGGGTTCGTGGCCGGTTGCCCGCAGCTCGTCGGCGACCTGCTGGCGGTCCGCAAGCATGCCGGGATGCTGGTTCCCGGTCCCGTCCAGGCCGCGATGACGGCGCTGTTGGCCGACGAGCAGCATGTCGAAGAACAGCGACGTCGCTACGCCGAGCGTCGGGACCGGCTGCGACCGGCACTGGAGGCGGCCGGCTTCCGGATCGAGCACTCCGAGAGCGGCCTCTACCTCTGGGCGACCCGGGAGGAAAGTGGCCGGGCGAGTCTGGAGTTCCTGGCCGAACTGGGCATCCTGGTCGCCCCCGGCGACTTCTACGGCGCGGCCGCCGGCGAGTACGTCCGGATCGCCCTCACCGCGACCGACGAGCGGATCGCCGCTGCCGCCGACCGGCTGCGCAGCTGAGGAGCTGACTGACCGAGGTCAATTCTTTACCTGATCAAGGCAGTTTCGGGAAACGGTTGACCTCGGCCTCGTCCGGCCGCTACGTTCGAGCCAGCGAACCGCGCTGGAGGATCCATGGGGGATATCGGGTCGTCCGAACCGGACGGCTGGGTCGAGCAGAGCATCGACCGGCTATCGCTGGCGCAACTCGTGGGCCAACTGGTCATCCAGTACGTCTACGGGGCCGAAGCCGAGCAGCCGGATCCGCGCAATCTGGAGCGCTACGGCGTGGCCACCCCGGCCGAGGTGGTGGCCAAATACTGTCTGGGTGGGGTCGTCTACTTCGCCTGGTCGGACAACCTCATCGACCCGGAACAGATCCGGCGGCTGAGCAGCGGTCTGCAGCAGGCGTCATTGTCCGGCCCGGCGGGCGTCCCGCTCGACCTGAGCGTCGACCAGGAGACGGGCCGAGTGGTCCGCTTCGCGCCACCGGTCACCGAGTTCCCCGGCGCGCGGGCCCTGGGTGTGTGCGACGACCTCGAGCTGACCCGGGCCGCCTTCGAGGTGGTCGGCCGGGAGCTCTCGGCGATGGGGATCAGCACCGACTACGCCCCGGACGCCGACGTGAACCTCGACCCGGACAACCCGGTGATCGGGATCCGCTCCTTCGGCGCCGATCCGGCTGCCGTGGCCCGGCACGTGGGCGCCGCCACCGAGGGCCTGCACGCAGCCGGGGTCGGTGCGGTGGCCAAGCACTTCCCGGGGCATGGCGACACCTCTACCGACAGTCATACCGCGCTGCCGGTGATCACCCACACGCTCGAGCAGTGGCGAGTTCTGGACGCGCCGCCGTTCGCCGCCGCCATCGCGGCCGGGGTGGACGAGATCATGACCGCCCACATCGCCGTCCCCGAACTCGACCCGAGCGGAGACCCGGCGACGCTGAGCCGACCGATCATGCGGCTGCTGCGTGATGATCTCGGCTACGACGGGCTGGTGATCACCGACTCGTTGCAGATGGCCGGCGTCCGGGCTCGCTACGACGACGGCGAGATCGCCGTCCGGGCGCTGTCGGCCGGGGTCGATCTGCTGCTGATGCCCGCCGATCCGGACGCCGTGCTGCCGGCGGTCACCGAGGCGCTCCGAACGGGACGGTTGAGCCTGGACCGGCTGCGGCACAGCGTTCGCCGGCTACTCCGGATGAAACAGGCTCGCGGGCTGGTGAGCCGCCCGCCGGGCGAACCGGACGAACTGGCGGTGATCGGGTGCCAGCAGCACCGGACGGTCGCGGCCGAGGTCGCCACCAGGGCGGTCACTCTGCTCCGGGACGACCGGGCGTTGCTGCCGCTGGCGGACGTGCCGGTCCTGGTCCTCGGTGCGGAGGCTCAGCGGACGGCTCTGTCGGCCGCACTGGTCGCCGCCGGGGTCCCGGCGCGGGAGGCCGACGTCACGGACCCGAGCGGCGTGGTGGCGAGCGGGGAAACCGTGGTGGCGCTGGTCGACGGCGGCGAGCCCGAACCCGCGCTGGTGGAACTGGTCCGGACGCCGCAGCAGGTCGGACGGCTGATCGTGGTGGGGGTCGAGGACGAGCGGACGGTCGATCGGTTCGGTGCCTCGGCCACCGCCCTGGTGACCTCCTCGGCCACCGGGACCGCGATGCGCGGACTGGCCTCGGTGCTGACCGGCGGACCCGTGGTGGCCCACCGGACGTGCAGATCGATGGGACGGGTGGCATGAATCGAACAGACGGAACAGATGGGACAGGTCGAATCGATGGGACAGGTGGAGACGAGATGGACGACGCGATGACGGGGGAACGACGATGAGCGGGATCGGACGACGGGCGGTACTCGGGGCAGGGGTAGGAGCCGTGGCGGCCGGAGCGGTCACGGTGGCCGGCGCCTCCCGTGCGATCGGCGAACCGGCGCAGGCCGGCGGGCGGGTCACGCCCGGAGCCGACCGGCTGGCGGCGGCCGGCTGGGCACCGTTGCAGGGCCGCCGGCTCGGGGTGATCACCAACCCGACCGGAGTACTGCAGTCGAATCTGGGCAGCATCGTCGACGCGATGGTCGCCACGAAGAAGATCGAGATCGGCGGGGTGTTCGGGCCCGAGCACGGCTTCCGCGGCACCGCGCAGGCCGGGGAGTCCGAGGCCACCTACGTCGATCCGCGGACCGGCGTCACCGTCTACGACGCCTACGGGGCCAGCGCGGACAAGTTCGCCTCGCTGTTCGCCCAGGCCGAGGTGCAGACCGTCGTCTTCGACATCCAGGACGTCGGCGCCCGCTTCTACACCTACATCTGGACGTTGTACGAGGCGATGGTCGCCGCCGCCCGGTCCGGGCTGGACTTCGTCATCCTCGACCGGCCCAATCCGGTCGGTGGTCAGGCGCGGGGTCCGTTGCTGCGCAAGGGATACACCTCCGGGGTCGGCGAGGACCGGATCGTCCAGCAGCACGGGATGACCGTCGGTGAACTGGCCCGGTTCTTCGACGGGGAGTTCCTGCCCGGGGTGGCCGGACGTCGGATCACCAACCTGTCGGTAGTACAGGTCACCGGGTGGCACGGCAGCCAGTTGTTCGCCGACACCGAGCTGACCTGGGTGATGCCGAGCCCGAACGTGCCGACCCCGGACACCGCTCTGGTCTATCCCGGTCTGTGCCTGTTCGAGGCGACCAACCTCTCCGAGGGCCGTGGCACCACCCGGCCGTTCGAGTTGATCGGCGCGCCCTACGTCGACTACCACTGGGCGGCGAAGCTGAACGAGATCGCCGCCGGCGCTCCGATGGCCGGGGTCCGGTTCCGGGAGACCTACTTCACCCCGACCTTCTCCAAGAACGAGAACAAGGTCTGCGGCGGGGTCCAGGTCGAGATCACCGATCCGCACCGGTTCGACGCGATCGCCGTCGTCACCTACATGTTCACCACCTTGCGGGATCTCTATCCGGGCCAGGTGGACTGGCGCGACGGCGACGGACCCGGCAACTACTGGATCGACCTGCTGACCGGCTCGGATCGCTACCGGCTGCAGTTGGCGGCCGGCGCTTCGCCCGAGCGGATCATCGCCGCCTGGAAGGACGAACTGGCCGGCTTCGAACGTGAGCGCAGGCCCTATCTGCTCTACCCGAGAGGAACGACGAGATGATCAGCCGCAGAACGGTCCTGTTCGCCGGTGCGGGCATGGCCACGCTGGCCGCCACGGAGGGAATGAGCATGCGGGCAGAGGCCGCGCCGACGACGGGCCAGAACAGCTGGCTGGGTCGGTTCGACCGGCCCCAGACCGGTTTCGAGGCCTCGAGCACCGTGCTGCGGCAGAGCACTCCGGCCGCGGCGAGACTGGACCCGTCGCCGTTGACCACGGCCTGGGACCAGATCGACGCGTTCCGGCAACCGCAGGGCAACGGGTATCCGATGTATCCCTCGGCGGTGTTGTGCTGCGGTCATCACGGCCGGGTGGTGGCTAAGGAGGCGACCGGCTACGCGCTGCTCTACGCCGACGGCGACGGCACCGAACTCCCCGCCCAGCAACAGATCCCGGCCACCACCGAGACGATCTACGACCTGGCCTCGGTGTCCAAGCTGTTCACCTCGATCGTGATCGTGCAGCTGATCGAGGCCGGCACGCTCGAGCTGAACCAGACGATGGCCCACTACGTCCCGGACTTCGCCGCGAACGGCAAGGAATCGGTCACGCTGCGGATGCTGCTGACCCACACCTCCGGCTTCCAGGCCGACATCCCGCTCTGGCGGGATTACCCCGACGTCGTTGCCCGGGAGGCCGCGGTGCTGGCCCAGGGGTTGTTGAATCCGCCCGGAACCGCCTATCTGTACAGCGATCTGAACCTGATCAGTCTGGGCATCCTGGCCCACCGGGTCACCGGTAAGACCCTCGACGTGCTGGTCGCCGACGGCATCACGACACCGTTGAAGATGACCGACACCGGCTACAACCCCGACCCGTCGCTGAAGCCGCGGATCGCGGCGACCGAGTACCAGGTCGAACCGCCACGGGGAATGGTGTGGGGCGAGGTGCACGACGAGAACTCCTGGTCCCTGGACGGGGTCGCCGGTCACGCCGGGGTGTTCTCCACCGTGGCCGATCTGGCCGTCCTGGCCCAGACGATGCTCAACGGCGGAACGTATGCCGGCAAGAGGATCCTCAGCGAGGACAGCGTCGAACTGATGATCGACAACGACAACGAGAACTTTCCCAGCGACGCCCACGGGCTCGGTTTCGAGCTCGACCAGCGCTGGTACATGGACGCGCTGAGCAGTATCCGCACGGCCGGTCACACCGGCTACACCGGGACGTCGCTGGTGATCGACTTCCTCTCCCGCTCCTTCGTCATCCTGTTGACCAACCGGGTCCATCCCAGTCGGAACTGGGGCAGCAACAACCCGGCCCGGCGGGCCGGCACCCACGGCCTGGCCGACGCGCTGGCGGTCTGTCCGGTCCAGGGCTCGGACGCCTGGTTCTCCGGCAACAGCGACCAGGAGCGGGCCACCCTGACCTGGACGCTGGCCCGGCACGGCCGGGCCCGGACGACCGTGGCCGGGGTGCAGGCGGCCGGGGGGAACGGGGCCGGTGCCGACCGCACGCCGCCGATCGATATCCGGCCGCAACTGAGCTTCGACGTCTTCATCGACACCGAGTCGACCGACCTGCTGAGTCTGGAGGCCTCCACCGACGGCGGGAACAGCTGGCAGCGGCTGAACTGGCAGCTGGACGAGACGGCGGTCACCGCGCCCTACGCCCAGTCCGGGGTCCGGCGTTGGCAGTCGGGCAGCGCGGTGCTCGCGGTCGACACCGATCAGCTGCGCTGGACCTACGCCAGCGACACGCTGTACTCCGGTCGCGGGGTCTATCTCGACGCCCTGGTGGTCCGCGGTCGAAGCGGCACCGACAGTGCCGAGCAACGCCCGCGCGAGCTCACCGCGGTCGGCGGCTGGCGGCCGGCGAAACGCTGAACAGTCAGCGGACGGTGATGGTGACGACCCGGGGATCCTTGCTCCGGTTGGGATCTGAGCTCTTGACCCAGGTCGGCAGGTTCAGCTCGTCGGTGGTCCAGGACCTGCCGTCGGTCACCACCACCGTGACGCCGTAGCGCTTGGCGTTGGCCACGCTGAAGGCGGCCACGGCCCAGGCGGTGTCGCCGTCGGCCGCCCGGACACTCACCGTCCGACCCGATCCGGTCGTCCTCACCCCGAGCGTCTTCTCCAGCGCGTCCCGGAGTTGCGACGCCTGGCCGCTGGCCCCGCCGCGCACCAGGCAAGTGAACTGGGCCGCGGTCTCGCCGCTCAGATCCGAGGCCAGTACCCGCGCGTCCTGCTCGTGCTGGCGGTAGGCGTCCGGGTGGGCGCTGATCTGGATCTTCTGGGCGATCGTGGTGATGTCGGCGTTCTGCCAGCCGTCGATCTTGACCAGCGCGTCGAAGAACTTTCCCGTTGCGTAGTAGGGATCCTGCAGCTGGTCAGCCGTACCCCAGCCCTGGGACGGCCGCTGCTGGAACAGCCCGACCGAGTCGCGGTCGCCGTAGTCGAGATTCCGGATGCCGGTCTCCTGGTAGACGGTGGCCAGGGCGATCGAGCCGGCCCGCGGCGGTAGCTCCCGCTTCACCGACAGGCCGACGATGATCGAGGCGTAGTGGGCCTGGTCGAGGTCGACCGCGGCCGAGTTGCCACCGGCCCTGGCCACGCAGCGTTCCTCGCCGGGCAGCGGGGGACTGGCGCCGGTGACCCGGGCGATCACCACCACCGCGACGACCACCGCCAGCACCACCACGAGCACCGCGACCGCCGGGCCCAACCGCCGCGATCGACGGCGCCGTACCGGCCGGCGTCGGGTGCTGCCCGGGTGTGGGTTGCTCACCGATCAGTTGGTGTGCAGATCGGCGTTCAACTCGACGGTCCTGCCCTGCCGGCCGCGTACCTCCACCGCGCCGGTGACCGAGTTGCGGATGAACAGCAACCCGTCCTGGCCGGACAGCTCGGCGGCCTTGACCAGCCGGCCGTCGGGCAGCGCGACCTTGGTGCCGGCGGTCACGTAGAGCCCGGCCTCGACCACGCAGTCGTCGCCGAGGGCGATGCCGAGGCCGGAGTTCGCGCCCAGCAGGCAACGGGCGCCGATCGAGACCACTTCGGTGCCACCGCCGGAGAGGGTGCCCATGATGGAGGCGCCGCCGCCGACGTCGGAGTGGTCGCCGACCAGCACGCCCTGGCTGATCCGGCCCTCCACCATCGAGGTGCCGGTGGTGCCGGCGTTGAAGTTCACGAAGCCCTCGTGCATCACCGTGGTGCCGGGGGCGAGGTGGGCGCCGAGCCGGACCCGGTCGGCGTCGCAGATCCGGACCCGGTCGGGCAGCACGTAGTCGACCATCCGGGGGAACTTGTCGACCCCGAAGACGCTCAGCTGCCCCACCTTGGCCCGCAGCGCGGTGCGTACCTGCTCGAAGCCTTCGACCGCACACGGTCCGGCCGAGGTCCAGACGACGTTGGTCAGTACGCCGAACAGACCGTCGAGGTTGATGCTGCGGGGCAGCACCAGCCGGTGACTGAGCAGGTGCAGCCGCAGATAGGCGTCCACCGGGTCGGCCGGGGCGACGTCCAGGTCGATCACCGCCTGCACCACTTCGGTCCGGACGCCGCGGATCGCGTCCTCGCCGGCCGCCGCCGCGAGATCCGCCGGCGCCTCGCTGTCTTCGGCCGGCTCGCCGAGGGCGGGCGCGGGGAAGTAGCTGTCCAGGATCGAACCGGTGTGGTGGACGGTGGCCAGGCCCCAGGCCCAGGCGCAGCGGGTGGTCGCGGTGACGGTCACCGATCGAGGGTACCGGCCGGTCGTTCGATGGTCGGTGTCAATCACCTCCGACGGGGTCCGGGGCGATCGGTAGGGTCGGCGTCATGGCTCTCGACCTCGGCACCGATCTCGTCACCCTTCTCCAGGCACTGGTCGATCACGCATCGGTCAGCGGTGACGAGGCCGGCATCAGCGACGAGATCGAGGCCGCGTTGCGCGGGCTGGGCCATCTGGAGGTGATCCGGGACGGCAACGTGGTGGTCGCCCGGACCGAACTCGGACGCACCGAACGGGTGGTGATCGCCGGTCACACCGACACCGTGCCGATCGCGGGCAACGTGCCCTCCAAGCTGATCGGTGAGGGCGCGGAGGCCGTGGTCTGGGGTCGCGGCAGCTGCGACATGAAGGGCGGTGTGGCCGTCCAGCTGGCCGCGGCGGCCGCCCTGACCGAACCGAACCGGGATCTGACCTGGATCTTCTACGACAACGAGGAGGTCGAGGCCGAGCGGAACGGGCTGGGCCGGGTCGGCCGCGAACGCCCCGACCTGTTGGCCGCGGACTTCGCCGTCCTCTGCGAGCCGTCCAACGCCGGTATCGAGGGCGGTTGCCAGGGCACCATGCGGGCCGAGATCACCCTGCAGGGCAAGGCGGCCCACGCGGCCCGCTCCTGGCTGGGGCACAACGCGATCCACGACGCGGGGGCGTTGTTGGGTCGGCTGGCCGAGTTCGAGGGCGAGCAGATCGAGGTGGACGGACTGACCTACCACGAGGGTATGAACGCGGTCCGGATCAGCGGTGGGATCGCCGGCAACGTGGTCCCGGACTGCTGCGAGATCGAGGTCAACTACCGCTTCGCCCCGGACAAGGGGCCGGCCGAGGCCGAGGCCTACCTGCGCCAGGTGCTGGCCGGGTTCGAGCTGGAGGTCACCGACTGCGCGCCCGGCGCGCGCCCCGGCCTGGACCAGCCGGCAGCGGCGGAGTTCCTGGCCGCGGTGGGCGGTGAGGCCCGGCCCAAGTTCGGCTGGACCGACGTCGCCCGGTTCTCGGCTCTCGGGGTGCCGGCGGTCAACTTCGGCCCGGGCGACCCGGGCAAGGCGCACGCCGACGACGAGTTCTGCCCGGTGCAGGACCTGACCACCTGCTACGACGCGCTGCTGCGTTGGCTGGGGAGCAACTGAGGTGGACGCCGAGCCCGAGACCGGTGGCCACCGGCGCTACGTCCAGGGATCGGTGGAGCGCGACGGCGACCAGATCCCGGAGTCGACCAGCGACCAGCACCTGCTGCAGACCCGAGGGCCGGCCAACTGGGAACACACCGACCCGTGGCGGGTGCTGCGGATCCAGTCCGAGTTCGTCGAGGGCTTCGGCACGCTGAGCGAGCTCGGCCCGGCGGTGGCCATCTTCGGCTCGGCCCGGACCCGGCCCGACGATCCGGTCTACGCCCGGGCCGAGGAGATCGCGGGCCGGCTGGCCGAGACCGGACTGGCCGTGATCACCGGCGGCGGACCGGGCGTGATGGAGGCCGCCAACAAGGGCGCGGCCGAGGCCGGCGGGGTCTCGGTCGGGTTGGGGATCGAGCTGCCGTTCGAGTCTCGGCTGAACGACTACGTCACGCTCGGCATCAACTTCCGCTACTTCTTCGCCCGCAAGACGATGTTCGTGAAGTACGCCCAGGGTTTCGTGGTGATGCCCGGCGGCTTCGGCACCTTCGACGAACTGTTCGAGGCGCTCACCCTGGCCCAGACCCGCAAGGTCACCGAGTTCCCGGTGGTGCTGTTCGGCCGCAGCTACTGGCAGGGTCTGATCGACTGGCTGGGGCAGACCGTGCACGGGGCGGGCAACGTCTCGGCCCACGACATCGAGATGCTGCGGCTGACCGACGACGTGGACGAGGTGGTCGACATCATGCGCGCTCAGCACCAACCTCGAGAACAGGCCCGCCGGCCGGAGTAGCGACGTGAAACCATGGCCGCATGCAGTGGTTGATCGCGGTGTTGGTCATCGCCGTCCTCGGCCTGGCCGCGATCGTGTCGTCCGGAGGGCTGGGTGAGATGAGCAAGGAGCCGGTGAGCGACGTCTACCGCCAGGATCTGCCGGACCGGCCACTGACCTCGGACGACATCGAGACGCTCCGCTTCGGCACCACGCTGCGCGGCTACGCGATGGGTCAGGTGGACGACGTGCTCGCCCGGCTGGGTCGAGAGATCGCCGAGCGGGACGCCGTCATCGCCGAGCGGGACGCCGTCATCGCCGAGTTGCGGGCTGATCGCGAACCCGCGCTCAGCCGAAGCCGTCGAAGCCGTTCGTCGAAGTACGCGACGAATCCGTACTCGACGAACCGGAGGCCGAGATGGGGTCTGAGGCCGATCCCGAGGTGGCCGAGATGGCCGGACCCGAGCGGAGCGAGGTCGAATGAGCGTCACCCTGCGTGGGTCGGTGATGGTCCCGGCACCGATCCGACAGACCTGGGACGCGATGATCGACTGGGTTGGTCAGGAACGCTGGATCCCGATGACCACGATGACGGTCAGGGGTGATCGTCAGCGGGGGATCGGCACCCGGATCCACGCCTTCCACGGGATGAAGGTGGGCAAGGCGCCCTTGGGTCTGATCGACAATTTCGTGGTCACCGGCTGGACTGAGCCGTCCACGATCGAGGTGACCCACCTCGGTCCGTACTTCACCGGCATCGGCCTGTTCGATCTCGCCTACCGCGGCGAGGACCGGACCTGGTTCAACGTGACCGAGATCTTCGATCTGCCGGTCGCGCCGGTGCTGGAGACCGGGGCCAAGCTCGTCCTCCCGGTTCTGCGGGCCGGGTTGCAGCACAGTCTGGAGACGTTCGCCGCGCTGGTCGCCGAGTCGGTCCCACGATCTGCCCCGTGACCAGCCGGCCCGACTCCGATCCCGGCTCCGACGCCGTTCGCGGGGACGACGGACTGCTGCGTTGTCCGTGGGGGCTCTCCACGCCCGACTACGTCGCCTATCACGACCGCGAATGGGGCCGGCCGATCCGGACCGTGACCGGACTGTTCGAGCGGCTCAGCCTGGAGGCGTTCCAGTCGGGCCTGTCCTGGCTGACCATCCTGCGTAAGCGGCCGGCGTTCCGGGCCGCGTTCGCCGGCTTCGACCCGGTCGCGGTCGCCGCGTTCGACCGGGCCGACGCCGAGCGCCTGATGGCCGACGCGGGGATCGTCCGGAACCGGGCGAAGATCGAGGCCACCCTCGCCAACGCCGAGGTGGTCGCCGGCTGGGGTGAGGGATTCGCCGAGACGATCTGGTCCTACGCGTTGCCCGATCGGCCCCGGCCGCGGCGACTGGGCGAGATCGCGGCGATCACGCCGGAGTCGACGGCGCTGAGCAGAGAGCTGAAGCGGCACGGGATCCGCTTCTGCGGCCCGACCACCGCCTACGCCCTGATGCAGGCCGCCGGCCTGGTCGACGACCACCTCGTCGACTGCCACGTCGCTCCGCCCGGCCGCTGACCGAGCCGGGTCGGATCTCAGTAGGAGAGCCGGATCCTCGCGCAGCCGGCCAGCCCGTCGGAGCCGGGGCTGTAGTCGACGGTCGTTTCGAACGTCGACGTCCGACCGGTCAACCGAATCGGTCGCGGGGACGCCGCTGAGCTCTGCCGTTGCGGCAGGGCGGCCACCGTGGTTCGGTCCAGGCCGAGTGGCTCGGCGGCCGAGAGCAGCATCGCCTGCAGCCGGGCAGGATCCTGACAGCTGGTGATGGAGGTGTAGCGCGGCGGCGATCCGTGGCCGGCCGACGGGGTCGGCGCGCGCTCGGTCGACGTGCCGGAGGCGATCTCGGTGCCGGCTCCGAGGATGAACCGACCGACTCCGGCTGAGCTGCGGAGGTTCACCGTCAGGGCCCGGCCCGGGTCCGGGCGAACGTCCGCCTCGTCGTAGCCGGAACGAAACCCGAGCGCAGCCCGGGACGGACCGGTGCGCAGATCGAGATCGACGACGGAGCCGTGCTTGATCTTTTCGACCGCCGCATTGGTGTAGTAGTCGACGTCGAAGAAGAAGTCGACGGTGCGGGCCGGATCGTCCGAGCTGTGTTCGTCGTAGAGCAATCGGTAGGAGCGCCAGTCCTCCGGTGCGCTCTCGGCCGGATCGGCCACCGACGCGGTCTCGACGTCGGCGACACCCAGGTGCAGGTCCGGCGCCTTGGCCAGGGTGTCGGCGCGGGCGGCGGCGGCATCGGGGTAGTAGACGGTGACGGTGAAGAAGGTCGGCTGGTGCTCGGGATGGGATCCGTTCTCGCCGCCCGGCTGCCCGGTGGCCGCGTTGACGGTGGCCCGGTCGAACACGACGTCGCGCCCGGGCAGATGCACCAGTACGCGGACCGGATGGTCTTCGCTGCCGTAGAAGGCGAAGGACGAGTCGTCCATCCCGAACGAGGCCCGGGTCGGGTGCGTCCGCAGATCCAGGGTCAGGGTGTTGTCCTTCAGCTGCGAGACTGCGATCCCACCGGTGTGGTCGGAGAGGCTGCTGGTGACGGAGATGCCGCAACCGCAGAGGGCGATCAGCAGGGCGACGACGACCGCCCGACAACGGAAAAGTCTCGCCATCAGTTCAGCAGCATCGGTTCAGCAGCACCGGATCGGCAGCATCGGATCAGCGTCCGACGAACCGCGGCGTCTCCTTGGCCAGGAAGGCCTCGACCGCCTGCCGGTGATCGTCGGTGGCGCCGGTCTCGTTCATCAGCCGGGCCTCGAAGGAGAGCGCGTCACTCAGCGGATGACCGGCGGCGTAGCCGACCGCGCGCCGGACGGCGGCGTAGGCCCGGGTCGGCCCGGCGGCCCAGCGCGCGGACAGCTCACCGAGCCGGTCGGCGAACTCCGCGTCGGGCACCACCTCGGAGGCCAGCCCGATCCGCAGGGCCTCCTCCGCGCCGACCGTGCGCGGGTTGAGCAACAGATCCATCGCCCGGCCCTGACCGATCAGCCGCGGCAGACTCCAGGAGGCCCCGGTGTCGCAGGAGAGTCCGATCGCGGTGAAGGAGGTGTTGAACCCGGCCGAGGCGGCCAGCAGCCGGTAGTCGGCGAGAAAGGCGAGCGAGGCACCGGCGCCGGCGGCCACCCCGTTCAGCCCGGCGATCACCGGCTTGTCCAGCTGGGCGATGCCGAGCGCGATCGGGTTGTACTGGTCGGGCACGGTCGAGAACAGTCGTTCCTGGTCACCCGAGCGCAACCCGGCCGCGTGTTCGCGCAGGTCCTGGCCGACGCAGAAGGCCCGTCCGCTGCCGGTCAGCACGACACAACGGACGGTCTCGTCGCCGCCGACGCGCTCCAGGGCGGTCAACAGCGCATCCTTGGTGGGATTGTCCAGCGCGTTCATCGCCGCCGGCCGGTTGAGGGTGATCGTCCCGACGCCGTCGCTGATCACGGTCAGCACCGACTCCGCCGGGGCCGACCGCTGCCCGGCTTCGTGGCCCACTTCCCGTCCCGACCCCGCCGTCATGGGCGCCACCCTAGCGGTCGGCCGTCCCGTCCGGACGCGGCCGAGTTCGGCCCCTTACTGCACGAGACGGAGGGATACGAGATAATGAGATCCAGCTCGTATCGAACTGAGAGAGATGAGGAAGCATGGCCGCAATGAAGCCCCGGACCGGTGACGGACCGATGGAGGTCACCAAAGAAGGTCGCGGGATCGTCATGCGGGTCCCGCTCGAAGGCGGTGGCCGGCTCGTGGTCGAGCTGAACGCGGACGAGGCGACCGAACTGGCCGGCGCCCTGAAAGGCGTGGTCGGCTGAGCCGACCCCACCAGCCCCGGGACGGTTGTCCCGGGGCTTTGTCATACCTGTGGTGCGGCCGGTCGCCTGCTGCGCCGGCCCGGCAGACGGGTCTGCGCCGGGCGTCAGGCGCAAGCAGTCGTCAGCCCTGGTGCACCTCGATCGCCCGCTGGTAGACCTCGACCGTCTCGCGGGCGATCTTCTTCCAGGAGAACTCCTCGATGCAGCGCTGCCGGCCGGCCTGGCCGAACGCCTCGGCCTTGCTCCGGTCACGGGTCAGTGAGTTGATCTTGGCCGCGAAGTCGGCCTCGAAGCCGGCGACGAAGGACGCATCATCGGCCTGCTTGGGGTCATAGGGAACCAGGAAGCCGGTCTCGCCGTCGACGACCACCTCCGGGATGCCGCCGACCGCACTGGCCACCACCGCCGTCTCGCAGGCCATCGCCTCCAGGTTCACGATGCCGAGCGGCTCGTAGACCGAGGGGCAGGCGAAGACGGTGGCGTGGGTCAACACCTGGCGGACCTGCTCGCGGGGCAGCATCCTCTCGATCCAGATCACGTTGCCGCGGGTCTGCTCGAGGTGGGCGAAGGCCTCCGAGATCTGCCGGGCGATCTCGGGGGTGTCCGGGGCCCCGGCCAACAGCACCACCTGGGTCTCCGGATCCAGCTGTTCGGCCGCCCGGACCAGATGGATCAACCCCTTCTGCCGGGTGATCCGACCGACGAAGACGACCGACGGCCGGTCGGGGTCGATGCCGAGGGAGGTGATGACGTCGGTGTTCGGATCGGGCTTGAACTCCTCGGGGTCGATGCCGTTACGGACGACGTGCAACCGCGCCGGATCGATGCCCGGGTAGGAATCCAGGACGTCGCGACCCATGCCGGCACTGACCGCGATCACCGCGTCGGCGGCCTCGAAGGCCGTCCGTTCGGCCCAGGACGACAGCTGGTAGCCACCGCCCAGCTGCTCGGCCTTCCACGGCCGGTGCGGCTCGAGCGAGTGCGCGCTGACCACGTGCGGGATGTCCTTGAACAGACCGGTCAGATGCCCGCCCAGGTTGGCGTACCAGGTGTGGGAGTGGACCAGATCGACGTCACCCACCGCAGCGACCATCGACAGGTCGGCGCCGAAGACGCGAAGAGCCGCGTTCGCGCCGGGCGGGAAGTTCTCCGCGTGCGCGGTCGCGCCATCGCGCGGCTCGCCCATGCACTGGACCTCGACCTCGCACAGGGCTCGCAACTGCGGGACGAGCTGGGCCACGTGGACCCCGGCTCCGCCGTAGATGCTGGGCGGGTATTCGCGGGTGAGCAGGGAGATACGGAGCGCCATCCGCGCATCGTTGCACAGTGCTCACCGGCTCGGACAGGGCTCTGGGCCCTGGACCGGTGTGTCGATGTCGTTGGCCGATCCGTTCGATCCGGCGCGTCGGATCGACCCCTCTTGTCCTCGCGTCCGGCGACCGCCTAGGTTCTCATCATGGCGTCGCGACCAAAGGTGTTGGCAATCGTCCTGGCCGGTGGCGAGGGGAAGCGGCTGATGCCGTTGACGCTCGACCGGGCCAAACCGGCGGTCCCGTTCGGCGGGACGTATCGACTGATCGACTACGTCCTGAGCAATTTGGCGAACTCGGGGCTGCGTCAGATCGCCGTCCTGACCCAGTACAAATCCCACTCGCTGGACAAACACATCTCGTTGACCTGGCGGATGTCGACCATGCTCGGCAACTTCGTCACCCCGGTTCCGGCCCAGCAACGGCTCGGCCCGCGCTGGTACCAGGGCAGCGCCGACGCGATCTTCCAGTCGATGAACCTGATCGAGGACGAGGATCCGGACCACATCGTCGTCTTCGGTGCCGACAACATCTACCGGATGGACGTCTCGCAGATGGTGCAGGCCCACGTCGATTCGGGGCTGGGCTGCACTGTCGCCGGCATCCGGGTGCCGCGGAGCCAGGCGTCTTCCTTCGGGGTGATCGATTCGGGCACCGACCACAAGATCAACGCGTTCCTGGAGAAGCCGGCCGACCCGCCGGGGCTGCCCGACGACCCTGAGGTCTCCTTCGCCTCGATGGGCAACTACTGCTTCACCAAAAAGGCGCTGGTCGACGCGCTCGAAGCCGACGCCGCCCGCGAGAACTCCCGGCACGACATGGGTGGGGACATCATCCCCGCCTTCGTCGACGCGGGGGATGCCCAGGTCTACGACTTCACCGCGAACTCGGTGCCGGGTTCGACTCGCAAAGAACAGGACTACTGGCGTGACGTCGGCACCATCGACGCCTTCCACGAGGCGCACATGGACCTCGTCTCGGTCGACCCGATCTTCAACCTCTACAACTCCGAATGGCCGATCTGGACCTACCCGGTGCAGTTGCCGGGTGCAAAGTTCGTGTTGAAAGGAAACGCCGAGGATTCCGTGGTCAGCCCGGGGTGCATCATCTCCGGCGGAGCGGTCGACCACTCGGTCCTGTCGCCGAACGTCCGGATGGACGAGCACTCCAGGGTGGACCGGTCGGTCCTGCTCTCCAACGTCCGGATCGGGAGGAACGCCACCGTGCGCAACGCGATCCTGGACAAGAACGTGGTGGTCGAGGACGGGGCCGAGATCGGTGTCGATCCCGAGTCGGACCGGTCCCGTGGCTACGCGGTCTCCGAGGGCGGCATCACCACGGTCGGCAAGGGCGAGACGATCAGCGGCAAGTAAACGCTGACCCGGCTCGCCGAGCCAGGGTCAGCGCTTGACCGCGACCAACATCCCGTCGCCGACCGGCAGCAGGGTGCAGACCAGGTCCTCGTTGTCACGGACGCCTTCCAGCGCCTCCCGGATGACCAGGGTCTCGTCGTCGGCGTTGGCCTCGTCGGCCACGTGCCCACGGCGCAGCGCGTTGTCGATCACCATCACCCCGCCGTGGCGGAGCAGCCGCAGTGCCTGTTCGGCGTAGTCGGCGTACTCCAGCTTGTCGGCGTCGACCAGCACGAGGTCGTAGGCACCGTCACTGAGCTTGGGCAGCACGGTGAGCGCCGACCCGGCGATCAGCCGGAACCGCTGCGGGGCGATGCCGGTGGTGCGGAAGGCCTGCCGGGCCGCGTTCTGGTGCTCGGCCTCGACGTCGATGCTGGTGAGGATCCCGTCCGGCTGCATCCCGGCGAACAGTGCCAGGCCCGAGACACCGGCCCCGGTGCCGATCTCGACCACGGCCCGGGCGTTGATCACCGAGGCCAGGAAGGTGAGCGTGGCCGCGCCGCCGCGTCCGACCGGTTGCGCACCGAGGGACTCGCCCTCTTCGCGGGCGCCGGCCGCGATGTCGCTCTCGGCGATGAAGTCTTCGGCGTAGGCCCAGGACTGGGGGGATGGCGCGGACGAGCTCGAGGTGGTCACGGCGAACACACTAGTGGGACCGGCGGTGCCGTGGCATCCACCGGTTCCGGACGGCCCGGGGCGGGCTCAGCCCGTACGATGAGGCCATGGTCGAGCCCCGATCCTGCCCGCGGTAGCCGAGATGTTGTCCCCGCTCGGTCCCGGCGCCCCCGTCTACGGTCACCTGCTTTCGGCGATGGTGACGCCGTTCGACGCCCACGGCGAACTCGATCTGCCGGCCGCCGCCGCGCTGGCCCGGCACCTGGTCGACGACCAGGCACACGACGGTCTGGTGGTCAACGGCACCGGCGGTGAGTCGCCGACCACCACCGATGCCGAGAAGCGTGCGCTGGTGGCGACCGTCGTCGAGGCGGTGGGGGACCGGGCGGCGGTGATCGCCGGGGTCGGCAGCTTCGACACCCGGCACAGCCTGGAACTGCTCGCCCGGGCTCAGGACGCCGGTGCCGACGGTGCGCTGGTGGTCACGCCGTACTACTCCCGTCCGACCCAAGCCGGGTTGCTGGCCCACTTCAGCGCCCTCGCCGAGGCCAGCGAGATCGGCCTGCTGCTCTACGACATCCCGAAGCGTTCCGGGACCGCCGTCGACACGGCCACGCTGATCGAGCTGGCCGCTCATCCGCGGGTGCTCGGCGTCAAGGACGCGAAGGGCGACCTGACCGCCTCGTCGGCCGTCCTGGCCGAGACGGATCTGCTGTATTACAGCGGGGACGATGCGTTCACCCTCGGCCTGCTCGCGGTCGGCGGGGTGGGGGTGATCGGTACCTCCACCCACTTCTGCGGACCGGCCACCGCCGAACTGATGCGGGCCTACCGGGAGGGCCGGGTCCAGGACGCGTTGAAGCTGCACCGCCAACTGCTGGGCCTCTACACCGGGATCTTCGCCGCGCCCGGCTGCGTCATGGTCAAAGCCGGTCTCGAGCTGCGTGGCCGCGGGGTGGGCGGGGTGCGGCTGCCGATGCTGGCCGCCACCGAGAGCGAGCGGGACGCCCTGTCGGACTGCCTCGCCGCGGCCGGCCTCTGAACCAGCGGGCGGCCGCGGGCGATGCGACACGAGGGAACCGGCTTCGCTCCGGACACGTTGTCCTGAGCGGGTCGCGGTTTCGGGGGTCGCGGTTTCGACAGTCCCGTTTCGACAGTCCGGCCTCGGCTGAGATCGCGATGAGAAAGGCGGGCGGTGAAGTGAGGACGTTTGCCAGGGCGTACACAGCGCTTTGACAGCCGTCTTCGCCACACTGATGAGCCAGGTACGAGCGGACCGACGGTTCGTCGGCAGCACGACGAGAGGCAGACCCGCATGGCGATTCCCTGGCCGGGGCGCACCACCAGCACCCTCAGGCGACCGGTCGACGGCGCCCCTCTGCCGGCTCCGGAGCCACCGTCGGCACCCGGTGAACCGGTGGCGGAGTGGACGCCGCCGAGCTGGGACGAGGTGGTCCGCGACCACAGCGCGCGGGTCTACCGGCTGGCCTACCGACTGACCGGCAATCCCCACGACGCCGAGGATCTGACCCAGGACGTGTTCATCCGGGTCTTCCGTTCGCTGCACCGCTTCCAGCCCGGCACCTTCGAGGGCTGGCTGCACCGGATCACCACCAACCTGTTCCTCGACACCGCCCGGCGCAAGCAGAAGATCCGCTTCGACGGGTTCGCCGAGGGCTCCGACGAGCGGCTGCCGAGCGCCTGGCCGACCCCGGGCGATCAGCTGGACGACGCGGGTCTGGACCACGACGTCGCGCAGGCGCTGGCCGCCCTGGCCCCGGAGTTCCGCGCCGCCGTGGTGTTGTGCGACATCGAGGGCCTGAGCTATGAGGAGATCGCCAGCGTCCTCGACATCAAGCTCGGCACCGTCCGCAGCCGGATCCACCGCGGCCGCTCCCAACTGCGGACCGCCCTGGCGCACCGTCGCCCCACCGGTCTGCACGAGCGCTACTACGGCGTCGAGGTCGAGGCGGGCGACGGCGTGGAGGAAGCGCCGGCCGGGCCGAGCCGTCCGAACCGTGCGACCGTCCGAACCGTTCGAGCCGTGCGACCCGTCCGGCGGTGACGCCGGTGTGACACCCCCAGTTCATCCGTTGGGCCGGCTCGGGCCGAGGTCGGGCTGCGACCGGTTCGACCGGGCCCGATCCCAACTGGTCGACGGTTCCATCGCCGACGACGCCCGGGAAGCTGTGTTGCGACACCTGGGCGAATGCCCGACGTGTCGTCACGACGTGGCCGAGTTGCGCCGGCTGCGGTCGCTGCTGACCGGGATCAACACGTCGGCGTCCGCGCCGGCGCACCGGCAGCCACCGAGCGAGCTGCAGCGACGGCTGGTCTCGATCGCCGAGGAGTCCGCCGACGACCCACTCTGGGCGCGGCCCTTCCGCCGGGTCCCGGATCGGGCGGCGCGGGGTTCACTGCCGAGTCCGAGGCGCCGGCTGCGGCGTCGGGCCGTGGTCCTGGTGAGCACCCTCGGGACGCTCGCCGTCGTCGGGACCGGGGCCGGCTTCGCCGCGGCGCCGCGCACGGTGGCCGCCGTCGCCGATCCGAACGAGAGCGCGCAGGCCGGATTCGCCCGAGCCCGGGCGGAGGTGCCGCTGTCCGGTGACGTGGCCCTGGCGGCCACCGCCAACGATCAGGCCAGCGCTCAGGCGAGCGGCCGGGTGACGGCCGAGGCGACCGGCGCCGGCGGGGCCTTCGCCGGGGTCGGGCTGGGATCGACCGCCAACGATCCGGCGAGCGACGCGGTGGCCTACCGGTCGGTCAGCGCGGTGGCTGGCGTGTCCGGGGTCTCGTTGACGGCCTACCAGGCCGCGACCGTGCTGGACGCCAGCCAGCAGGTCGCCGGCTCGATCGCCTACTCCGGGGTGGAGCGGGTGATCACCCGCAGCGGCTCGTCCCTGGCCGATCTTCGCTACACCGCTACGGTCTCGGCCGTGGCGTCCGACCTCCAGCAGCACGGCACCTCGAACGGTGCGCCGTCGACCGGCACCACGACCACCGCCGGGAAGCAGAGCATCAGCTCGACGCTGGCCGCGAACTACCGGCTCGGCGGGGCCACCGGGGTCACCATGTTCGGCCGGCCCGCCGTGGTGATCGAGGCCAGGACGTTCGGTGAGTCCGCGACCGGAGCGCCGAGCGCGCGCTGGTGGATCGACCAGCAGACCGGCCTGCTCCTCGGCCGCCAGACCTACGATCGCAGCGGGGCGTTGATCCGCTCGGCGATGATGACCGCCTTGACCACCACCGGCGTGCCGTCGACCGGCGCCTGGTTGGCCCCGTCGGGCAAGCCGACCTCCACGGAGTCGTTGACCCGGGTGGCTTCGAGCCAGGTGAGCGTCTTCGGCTGGCACTGTCCGCAGACGCTGGCGGGTCTTCCCCTGATCGACGTCCGCACCGACGTCGCCACCGATCCCGGTGTCGTCCACCTGGTCTACGGCGACGGGATCTGGACCGTGAGCGTGTTCGAGCGTCGCGGTGTGTTGTCGGGTGCGCCGGCCGGATCGGCCATCAGCCCGCAGCTGGACGCCTACCTCAGCGCCGGCAGTCCGCAGACGGCCAGCTGGCAGTCCGGGGACGCGGTGATCACCGTGGTCAGCGACGGACCGGACAGCCTGCTTAGCCAGATCGTGATGAGTTTGCCCCATGATCCCCACCGGACCCCGACTACCATGGAGCGCGTCCAGGCGGGCTGGTCTCGCATCTTCGCGGTGATGTTCGGGTAGGTCATGACCAGCAACGGCTCGTGGTTCGACGACGTGTTCGGCCACGATCGGCCGGACGACGGCGGGTCCGGACCGACGTCCGAGGCCGACGCCCGGCTCTCTTCGACGAATTCCCCGTCCTCGACCGACGACCCGTCGTTCCCGAACGACTCGCGGTACGGGCCGGCGGCGCGCCCGGAGCAGTTCCGGCCCTGGAGCGACGACAGCTACGGCAGCGAACCGACCGCACCGCTGTTCCCGGTCGGCTCGATCCCGGCCATCGCTCGCCCCACCTCGATGCCGACCGCGCTGCCCACCTCGATGCCGACGCCGTACGAGCCGGACCCCTACCGGGCCGGTTCGGCGGGACCGGCCGGCGCGGCCTGGTCCGCCCCGACTGTCCCCGTGCTGCCGGTGCCGGCACCACCGGTCCGGCGCCGGCGCGGCCCACGAGCCGGGACGATCGTCCTGGTCGCTGCGCTGACCGCGGCGGTCGTCGGCGGTGCCGCCGGCTACGGCGGCACCCGCTACGCCCAGTGGCAGGCCGGCGGCGGCGGTCTCGGGACGGCGACGGGCCCGGCGTCCTCGCCCTCGTCCGCGTCCGGAGCCGCACCCTCGACGGCCGCGTCGTCGGGGACGGTAGCCGAACAGGTACTCGCCTCGACGGTGACCATCCGGGTCGCCAGCGGCGCCCCCGGAGACCTCGGCAGCATCGGTTCCGGGCTGGTGATGGACCAGACCGGCCGGATCCTGACCACCAACCAGGTGGTGCGCTCCGCCGGTGACGGCGGCAGGTTGCAGGTCGTCTTCGCCGACGGCCGGACCGAGATCGGCTCGGTGGTGGGCAGCAGCCCCAGTTACGACCTGGCGGTCGTCCAGGTCGGGGCCAGCGCCGATCTCACCCCGGTGCGGTTCGGGGATTCCGACCAGACCCGGGTCGGTGAGACCGCACTGGCCGTCGGATCCGCACTCGGTCAGGGTGGTGCGGTGACCGAGGGGATCATCTCGGCCACCCATCGTCCGGTGGCCGAGAACGACACCGGCGACAGCGACGCCACTTCGGCCTACATCGATGCCCTGCAGACCGACGCGCCGATCAGCTCGCAGAACGCCGGCGGCCCGCTGGCCAACTCGGCCGGGGAGGTGATCGGGGTGAACTCCGCCGTGTTGACCCTGGGTTACGGGCAGGCCCAGAGCGGTGGTGCCGATCCCGGTTTCGCCATCCCGATCAACCAGGCCCGCCGGATCGCCCAGGAGTTGATCGCCGCCGGAGTCGCCACCTACCCCACGGTGGGCCTCAACGTCACCGCCGCCGGCCCTTCGGCGGCCGGCAGCGACGGGGTGCTGGTGCAGAGCGTGGCCTACGACGGGGCGGCCGCGCAGGCCGGTCTGCTGGCCGGCGACGTGGTGAGCGCGGTCGACGACACCCCGGTGACCGGCGCGGCAGAATTCATCGTTGCGCTGCGTACTCACCGACCAGGGGATACGGTGACGGTGAGCTATCAGCGTGGCGGTCTTGCCCAGCAGGCCCGGGTGCTCTTGGGATCCAAGGAGGGGTAGACCGTGTTCGACATCGGTCCGGCAGAACTGCTGGTGCTCGTCGTCTTCGCCGTGATCGTCTTCGGCCCGGAGCGACTGCCCCAGTTCGCGCGGAAAGCCGCCCAGGTGCTGCAGTACGTCCGGACGATGGCCGGCTCGGCCCAGAGCCAGCTGCGCAACGAACTCGGCCCGGGTTTCGAGAACCTCGACTTCGCCGACCTGAACCCGAAAGCCTTCGTCCGCAAGCACCTGCTCGAGGACGTCGACCCGATCATGGCCGACGTCAAAGAGGACCTGAAGTCGATGAAGACCCTCGGCAAGGAGTCCGCGGACGACTTCGCCGAGCAGATCAACTCGGTGAAGTCGGTCTCCGCCGGCGGGCCGGGTGAGGTCGTGGCCAACGGCGTCGCCCACGGAGGCGAAGAGGTCGGCTCGCACAACCTGATGACCAAAGCGCTGCCGCAGAAGATGCTGGTGCACTGGGACCGCGACGCCACCTAGGCCCCTGCCCGCCCGTTCAGCTCAGCGGGTCGGGGGCCGAGGATCAGCGACCGACCGGGGCCAGACCGAGTTGGCGACCGGCAAGGTTGCGGCCCCGCTCGCTGAGCTTGTCGGCCAGCGAGGTCATCGCCCGGCCGGCGGGGGAGTCGGGGGACTGGGCGACGATCGGGACGCCGTCGTCGCCGCCGCGGCGCAACTCCGGGTCGAGCGGGACCCGGGCCAGCAGCGGGACCTGATAACCGAGCCGGGTGCTCAGATTGGTCGCGACCTCGTCGCCACCGCCGGAACCGAACACCTCATAGCGGTGCGGCTCACCGCAGTGCGGGCAGTTGACCTCGAGATAGGACATGTTCTCGACCACCCCGACGACCCGTTGGTTCATCATCGAGGCCATGGTGCCTGCGCGCTCGGCCACCTCGGCCGCCGCCTGCTGCGGGGTGGTGACCACCACCACTTCGGCGTTCGGCAGCTTCTGGCCGAGCGAGATGGCGACGTCGCCGGTGCCGGGCGGCAGGTCCAGCAGCAGGAAGTCCAGATCGCCCCAGTAGACGTCGGCCAACAGCTGGGTCAGGGCGCGGTCCAGGATCGGGCCACGCCAGGCGACCACCTGGTCGCGGCGGGGCTTCATCATCCCGATCGAGATCACCTTCAACCCGTTCGTCGGGACGGGCATGATCATGTCCTCGACCGAGGTCGGCTTGGCCTCGCCGACGCCGAGCATGTCCGGGATCGAGTGGCCGTAGATGTCGGCGTCCAGCACCCCGACGCTGCGACCGCGGGCCGCCAGGGCCATCGCCAGGTTCACCGTCACCGAGGACTTGCCGACGCCGCCCTTGCCGGACGCGACGGCGATCACCTGGGTCAACGACCCGGGCTGGGCGAACGGGATCTCCCGCTCGGCCTGCCCGCCGGTCAGCTGGGTGCGCAACTCCTTGCGCTGTTCCTCGGTCATCACGCCGAGTTCGACCTCCACCCCGCGGACGCCGGCGACCGCGCCGACCTGGGCGGTCACGTCGCGGCGCAGGGTGTCCTTCAGTGGGCAGCCGCTGATGGTCAGCAGCACGGTGACCTTGACGATGCCGTCCTCGCCGACGTCGATCCGGTCGACCATGCCGAGTTCGGTGATCGGACGCTTGATCTCGGGGTCGTTGACCCGTCCCAGCGCCGCCCGGATCGGATCGAGCAGCGGATGGTCGGCCACGGAAGTCTCAGACACAACGTCCAGCGTAGTGAGTCCTCGTGCTCGCTCCGATGGCCGAGGAGTCAGGCAGGACCAGGAGGGGTAGGCAACCGGACCGGACGGTCCCGGGTCGACCCGCCCGGTCATCACGATGACCTCGGCGAATAGGTTCGGCGGGCCGGCAGTCCGCCGGCAAGGTGACGAACGTGTTCCGGCAAGTGGGTGCCGTGAGCACGCGGGCGGAGGGGGTAGTGATGCGGGTCGTCTTCGTGCACGGGGCGTGCGTCAAGGACGGGGCCTGGTGGTGGCACCGGACGGCGGCGCTGCTCGAGCAGCGAGGCGTGCAGAGCGCGACGCCGCTGTTACCGAGCTGCGGTGAGGCGGGTGCGCCGGCCGGTGGCGACGGGCCGGGACTGGCTGCGGACGTCGAGGCGGTGCGTCGGGTGCTGACGGCCGGTGCCGAGCCGACGATCGCCGTCGGACACAGCTACGGCGGCATCGTGCTCGCCGAGGCGGCCGCGGGCGTGTCGTCCGTGCGGCACCTGGTGTTGATCTCGAGCTATCTGCCCGAGGTCGGGCAGGGCCTGGGCGACTTCGGCGGCGAGGACGGGCCGGCGGCGTTCCTCCAGGTGGACCCGGCGGCCGGCACCCTGGCCGTGCGCCCCGAATGGTTGACCGAGACGTTTCTGCAGGACTGCGACGAGGCGGTGCGGGCGGCTGCTCCTGAGCACCTCGCGAGGCAGAGTCTGGCGGTCACCGGACAGACGGTCGGCGCAGCCGCCTGGCAGCAGGTGCCGTCGACCTACGTGGTGTGTGCCGACGACCGGGGCACGCCGCCGGACCTGCAGCGGGACTGGGCCCGCCGGGCCGGTCGGGTGGTCGAGCTGGAGACCGGCCACCACCCGTTCCTGTCCCGGCCCGAAGCGGTCCGCGACCTGCTGCTGCAGTCCGGGGCCGACGTGACCTGAGCCACGCCGACCCGTCGGTCAGCGCGAGGACCGTTTCGACGCGCCGTCGGGCTCGTCGTCGAGTTCGGCCAGGATCGAGCGCAGTTCGTTGCGTAGCTCGGATCGCAGGTAGTCCCGGGTGGCCAGGTCGCCGACCGACATCCGCAGGCTGGCGATCTCCCGGGCCAGGAAGTCCATGTCGGCCCGGCTCTGGGCGGCCTGCTGCCGGTCCCGGTCGAGGGCGACCCGGTCGCGGGCCTCCTGCCGGTTCTGGGCCAGCAGGATCAGCGGCGCGGCGTAGCTGGCCTGCAGGGAGAGCAACAGGGTCAGGAAGATGTAGGGGAACCCGTCCAGGTGGGGCAGCCCGGGGACGGAGTTGAAGACGATCCAGACGATGATGAAGGCGCTCATCCAGGCCAGGAAGGTGGCTGTGCCCATGAAGCGGGCGAAGCCTTCGGCGAAGGTGCCGAAGGCGTCCCGGTCGAGCTTGAGCGAGGGCAGGGCGGAGCGCTTGCGCCGCCCCGGGGTGTTCAGCCGGCCACTGTCGGTCTGCGAGGCGCGGGCCATCACTCACCCCTCTCGTTCGGGTCATTGGCGGCGGCGCTGACCTCGACGTCGAGGCCGGGCTCGTCGGCCTGGTCGGGACTCTCTTCGCTGCCGGCGTCGAGCTGGGTGCCGCGCCAGTCCTCGGGCAGGACGTGGTCCAGCACGTCGTCGACGGTGATCGCGCCGATCAGTCGGTTGTCCTTGTCGATCACCGGCGCGTTGACCAGGTTGTAGGTGGCGAAATACCGGCTGACGGTGTGCAGGTTGGCCTGGTCGGTGATCGGTTGCAGGTCGTGGTCGATCATCCCGGAGACCAGCAGCGACGGCGGCTCGCGCAGCAGCCGCTGGATGTGGACGCCGCCGACCAGCCGGCCGGTCGGGGTCTCCAGCGGCGCGCGGCAGACGTAGACCATCGCGGCCAGCGCCGGGGTGAGCCGCTCCTGACGGACCAGGGCCAGCGCGTCGGCCACGGTCGCGTCCGGGGCGACGATGACCGGCTCCGGGGTCATCATGCCGCCGGCGGTGAACTCGGCGTAGGTCAGCAACCGGCGGACGTCCCTGGCCTCGTCGGGCTCCATCCGGCCGAGCAGCTCCTCGGCCATCTCCGGGCTCAGCTCACCGATCAGGTCGGCGGCGTCGTCGGGGTCCATCTCCTCCAGGATGTCGGCGGCCCGCTCGTTGTCCATCGCCTGGATCAGCTGCACCTGCTCGTCCTCGGGCAGCTCCTCCAACGCGCTGGCCAGCTTCTGGTCGTCCAGCGCCGAGGCGACCTCGGCCCGCCGTCGCGGCGAGAGCTCGTGCAGTTCCCGGGCCACGTCGGCCGGCTTCATGTCCTCCAGCTGGGCCAGCAGCTGGTCGGTGGCCTGGGCGTTCACCCCCAGCAGCGGGTTGACGTCGGACCAGTCGACGACGATCACCTCACCGCGACGACCCAGCCGGCGGGCCGTCCCACCACCCCGGACGGCGACCTCGGCCAGCTCCCAGTCCCGGCTGCGGACCTGCTGCATCGAGACGTCGAAGATCACCCACGGGCCGGTCTGCGAACGCCGGGTGATCTGGGCGTCGAACAGGTCGTCGATGACCAGCGTCTCGGAGTCACGGCGCTCGAACCGGCGGGTGTTCAGGATGCCGGAGATGATCACCTGGACGCCGTCGATGCTGCGGATCCGCGCCATCGGCATGAAGATCCGGTGCCGCGCGAACAGCTCCACCACCAGGCCCTTGACCCGGGGCGGGCGGTTCAGCGTCCGGCGCTGGATGACGACGTCGCGGACCCGGCCGACCTGGTCGCCGGCGTCGTCGAGGACGGGCAGACCCCGGATCCGGGAGATGAAGACGGACGAGGCACTCACGGGGTGGAGATTATCCCGTGAGTGCCTCCCCGGCGTCCTTCGTCCGGCGGCGGGCTCAGCTGCGCTCGGTCAACCAGCCGACGCCGTTGGTGAGGCGTTCGGATTCGGCCGGGCCCCAGGTGCCCGGCTGGTAGCTGATCGGCTTCGGCGGGTTGTCGGTGATCGGTGCGGCCACCGTCCAGGCCGAGAGCAGGCCGGCGCTGCTGGTGAACAGCGACCGGTCGCCGGTGGTCACGTCGTGCAGCAGGGCGACGTAGGGCGGCAGCGCCTGGCCGTCGGTGCCGTGGTCGAGCGCGAGATCGATCCGCTGCTCCACCAGCTCCAGCTCCGGGCCCGGCTTCTTCAGCACCAACTGGGCCTGCATCGAGCCGTTGCCCTTCAGCGACAGCACGACCGCCGCGTCCGGAACGTGGGTCATCGGGCCCTCCGGCTTGCGCAACACCAGTGAGACCTGCTGCTTGCTCTCGGCCAGCTGCTTGCCGCTGCGCAGCACGAACGGGACGTCGCGCCAGCGGTCGGTGTCCACCCACAGCCGGACGGCGGCCAGGGTGTCCATGGTCGAACCCTCGGCCACCTCCTCCAGATCGAGGTAGCCGTCGTACTGGCCGAAGACCGCCTCGTCCGGGTCCAGCGGACGGAAGGCGGCCAGCACCGACTCCCGGGCGTCCTGCAGGTCCTTGGCGGCCATGCTCACCGGCGGCTCCATCGCCACCTCGGCGGCGACCTGGAACAGGTGGGTGGCGATCATGTCCTTGAAGGCGCCGGTGGCGTCGTAGAAGCCGGCCCGGTCGGCCACGTCGAGGGTCTCAGGGACGTCGATCTGCACCTGGGAGACGAACTCCTTGCACCAGATCTGGTTGAACATCACGTTGGCGAAGCGCAGCACGTGGATGTTCTGGGTCGCCTCTTTGCCCAGGAAGTGGTCGATCCGGTAGACCTGCTCCTCGCTCATCACCCGCTGGACCAGATCGTCCAGCTGGTGGAACGTCTTCAGGTCCGAGCCGTAGGGCTTCTCGAAGACCACCCGGGTGCTCTCCAGGATCAGGTCGTGCTCGTCCAGGCCCTCGGTCACCTTGAGGAAGGCGACCGGCGGGATGGCCAGGTAATGGACGTAGCGGGCGTCCTTGCCGAGGGCGTCGTGACCCTCGCTCAGGACGTCCAGCAGGCTGCCCGGGTCGCTCTTCTCGAACCCGCCGCCGGCGAAGTAGAGCTGGTCGGAGAAGTCCTTCCACTGCTGGTCGGTGTGCTTCTGGCCGAACTCGTCGAGGACGCCCTTGACGTGGCCGCGGAAGTCCAGGTGGGAGACGTCGCCCCGACCGTTGCCGATCAGCCGCCAACTCTCCGGCATCAGGCCTCGGGTGAACAGTTCGAAGAAGGCGGGTAGCACCATTCGCTTGGCCAGGTCGCCGGTGGCGCCGAAGAGTACGAAGATGGTCGGGTCCTGATTCGGCACGCGTGAGGTCCTCTCGAAGAAGGCAGGGCAGACGACGTCGGGCCGCGGCGTTGCGCTCGTCCGTCGGTCCCCAGGATTCCACCTGCGGTGCCGGTCGGGGCACACCGGGTCGACGCTCCGCGTCTTCACCTCGCATCGAGACTTCTCGCCGTGGCGGTCGGCACCGTTGCGATTTCGTGACGTCCGGGGCTTCCCGCAGCCTGCCGGCCCGGTTTACGGTTTCCCTGCTTCGGGGGGGCCGCAGCTGTCGGCGACCTCGACAGCGCCGTCCTGATCAGGAGATCCCCCCATGTCCACACCCTCTTTCGGCCGCGTCGTCACCTTCGGCTCCGGGCTCGTCCTCAGCCTGTCCGTCGGGCTGCTGACCTCGTTGCCGACCGCTGCCGCCGCACCGGTCTCCGACCCCCGGCTGAGTGCCGCCCTGACCAAGGTGATGGCCGACTCCCGGGTGCAGAAGGCCGATTCGGCCGCGGCCGTGGCCGACGTGGCCAGCGGGTCGCTGCTCTACGGCCGCTACGCCGACCGGGCGTTGACCCCGGCCTCCAACACCAAGCTGTTCACCGCCGCCGCCGCGATGAAGACCCTCGGGCCGAGCTTCCGGTTCAAGACCGAGGTGATCCGGCGCGCGACCGTCCGCAAGGGCGGTGTGATCAAGGGCAACCTCTATCTCAAGGGGTACGGCGATCCGACCACGATGCAGTCCGACTACGCGGCCCTGGCCAAGCAGGTCAAGGCGTCCGGCATCACGACGGTGACCGGCAAGCTCGCCGTGGACACCAGCTACTTCGACGCCCAGGCCTACAACCCGTACTGGTCGACCGGCTACGCCGACGACTACTACGCCGCGCAGATCCGGGCCGTGACCATCGCGCCGAACACCGACTTCGACTCCGGCACGGTCTACGTGAACTACAAGCCGGGGGCCAAGGGCAAGCCGGCCACGATCAGCACCACGCCGGCGTCCGCGGCGAAGGCGATCACCATCAAGAACCTGACCACCACCGGCACCAAGGCGACCAGCGTCTCGGTCAGCCGGGCCTACAACAGCTCGACGATCACCGTCCGCGGCACCGTGAAGACCGGCAGCTCGACCGGCTCGGCCCAGATCGCCGTGGACCGTCCGGATCTGGTCGCGGCGGCCGTCTTCCGGGCCGAGTTGGTCAAGGCCGGGGTCAAGGTCCTCGGCACGACCACCTCGATGAACGTGCCGGCGACGTTGCGGCACCGGGCCGCGATCGACTACTCGATCCCGCTCTCCCAGCTGCTGGTGCCCTTCTTGAAGTTCAGCAACAACATGCACGCCGAGACATTGACCAAGACGATGGGACGGGTCGTCCACGGCTCCGGCAGCTGGACCTCCGGGCTCGCGGTCACCAAGGCCGACCTGGCCTCGTTCGGCGTCCCGATGGCCGGCATCACGCTGGTCGACGGCTCCGGGCTGACCCGGTCCAACAAGATCACGCCGCGGGCGATGGTCACCTTGTTGACCAAGGTGCAGCGGCAGAGCTGGTTCAAGGCCTACTACGACGCGCTGCCGGTGGCCGGCGACCCGCGTCGGCTGGTCGGCGGAACGATGTCGTCCCGGCTGGTCGGCACCAAGGCCGCGAAGAACGCGCACGCCAAGACCGGCAGCCTGACCGGGGTGACCGCCCTGAGCGGTTACGTCACCGGCGCGAACGGCCGCTTCTACGCCTTCTCGATGATCAGCAACTACACCAGGACGACGCCCCGGCCGGTGGAGAACACCCTGGTCGCGACGCTGGCCGGCTGGAAGTGAGGACGGCCGGAACAGCGCCGGTGTGACGTAGGCCGGACTCGGTCCGAGACGGTAGCGTTGAGGTGTCGGACCGAGCCCCCGGCCAGGAGGAAGAGCATGTCCATGTCGTCCATGTCGTCGATGCCACAGCAGCACAGTTCGATCTTCGAGCTGAAGTTCCCGCATTCGGTCGGCATCTACCAGACCTACGCCGACGCGCAGAAGGCCGTCGACTACCTCTCCGACAACAAGTTCGCGGTGCAGAACCTGGCGATCGTCGGCACCGATCTCAAGTCGGTCGAGCGGGTGCTGGGACGCAAGAGCTGGCGGACGGTGATCGCCCAGGGCGTGCAGTCCGGCATCACCATGGGTCTGCTGGTCGGATTGGTCTTCACCTTCTTCACCCGGCCCGCCAGCATCCTGGCCCTGATCCTGGTCTCGCTGGTGATCGGTCTGGTGCTGGGCATCGGCGGCAACGCGATCATGTACGCCCTGAGCGGAGGCCGGCGCGACTTCACCTCGGTGACCCAGACCGTCGCCACCAAGTACGAGGTGCTGTGCGAGCACACCCTGGCCAACGAGGCCCGGACGATGCTGCAGCAGATGCCGGGCGCCCGGGCCGCCGCCTTCGAGTGAGCCGGGTGCTCGACCGCACCACCAGCAGATGCAGCACGAGCGTCAGGCTCAGCACGGCGGCGGCGACCGGCAGCAGCGCAGCCGGGGGACGCCCGGAGGCCAGCACCAGTCCGCCGAGCCCACCACCCAGGGCCGATCCCAACGAGATCGCGCTGCCGTTGAGGGCCATCAGGATGGCCACCGACTCGGTGCCGACCAGGGTGGCCAGCCGGGCCTGCTGCGGTACGGCGGCACCCCCGTTGCCGATCCCGGCGACGAAGAACCAGACCAGCCCGGCGGCGATCAACCAGCCGCCCGAGTTGCCCGCCACCCCGAACAACCCCAGGACGGCGTTCAGCAGCAGGCCGATCAGCCAGACGGTGAGCACCTTGACCGGGCTGAACCGGTCGGCCAGCCGTCCGGTCAGGGCGTTGCCGCTCATACTGGCCAGCCCGTAGCCGAACATGACCGCGATGATCAACCCGCCGTGGGCCCAGCCCAGGATCAGCACGGCGTAGGTGAAGCAGGTGTAACTGGCGCACAGGATGCCGGTGCTGACCACGAGTCCGGCCAGCAGCCGGGGTTGGCGCAGCGGCCGCAACCGGGCCCGTAACGACCCGGGTGGCAGCCGTAGCGTCGGCAGTCTGAGCCGGATGCCGACCAGCGCGACCGTGCCGACGCCCGCGACCAGCAGGAGCGGGAAGCGCCAGTTCGACTGACCCAGCAGCAACCCGACCGGGACGCCGAGCGCGGTCGCCGTCATCCAGCCGGCCAGCACGAACGACAGCGCCCTGCCCCGGTGCTCGGGCGGGGCGAGATGGATGACGTACCCGCTGATCGCCGCGTTCATCACACTGGCTCCGAGCGCGGCCAGCACCCGACCGCCCAGGGCCACCGGGTAGGCCGGAGCCAGGGCGACGACGAGATTGCCGAGCACGAACAGGCCGAGCGAGCCGACGATCGTCGCTCGCCGCTCCCACCCGCTGGTCAGCGAACCCAGCACCGGGGCGGACACCGCCGAGGTGAGGGCAAAAACGGTGACCAGCTGGCCGGCCGCGGCGTTGGAGACGTCGAGGTCGGTCGAGATCGCGGGCAGCAGCCCGGCCAGCACGTAACCGTCGATCCCGTTGGAGAAGGTGGCCACCGCGAGCCAGATCAGGGTGCGGTAGGGCAGCACCGATCGCGTCGTCGTCGTCACAGGTCAGATCGGTGATCCGCAGGCGGGCCGGTGCTCAGAGCCAGCGGTTCCGTTTGAAACCGAGGTAGAGCCCCACCATCACCACGAGCATCGCGCCCAGCGCGAAGAGGTAGCCGTAGTGGAGCTGGAGGTCGGGCATGTATTTGAAGTTCATCCCCCAGATGCCGGCCATGAACGTCGGCACGGCCACGATCGCCACCCAGGCGGAGATCTTCCGGGTGTCGACGTTGTCGGCCACCGAGGCCCGGGCCAGCCCGGCGGTCAGGATCGAGGACAGCACCTCGTCGAAGGAGGCGACCGCCTCGGCCGCTTCGGTGTGGTGGTCGGAGAGTTCGCGGAAATAGGCCCGGGCTTCGTGCGGGATCATCGAGTAGTCGCGGGTGGCCAGCCGGAGCAGTGGTTGAGCCAGCGGCACCACCCCGCGCTTGAACTCGATCAGCTCGCGCTTGAGCTGGTAGACCCGTTCGACCTCGTGTTCACCCTGTTTGGAGAAGACCCGGGTCTCGAGTTCGTCGACGTCCTCCTCGAAGTCGGCGGTGACGGCCATGTAGTCGTCGATGATCTTGTCCAGGATCGCGTAGAGCACGGTCGAGGGGCCCTGGGCGAGCCGGGTCGGATCGGCCTCCATCTTGTGCCGCAGCTCGCTCAGCTGGGCGTGTTCGCCCCGGCGCACGGTGATCACGAAGTGCTTGCTGAGAAAGACCATCACCTGTCCGGTGCGGACCACCTCGGAGCTGTCGGTGAGCTCTTCGTGCTCGACGTAGGCGATGGTCGAGACCACCATGAACAGGTCGTCGCCGAACATCTCCAACTTGCTGCGGGTGTGACCCTCGACAGCGTCCTCCACGGCCAGCGGATGCAGGTTGAACTGCGGCGAAAGCGCCTGCAGGTCGTCGTCGGTCGGATCCTTCAGCCCGAGCCAGACGAACCCCTCACCGGCGTTGGCGCGGCGGGCGGCGGTGGACAGATCCGCTGACGGTTGGCGGATACCGTCGACGTACCACCCCCACGCGACCACCGAGTCCAGCTTCTCGCTCACCGTGTCGACCAGCGGCCTCTTCGCGCCGGAACGGGACAGCGGATTGCGTCCGAGAACGCTGAGGGAGGACAGATACCGCTCCTGCGCCGACTTCGGATTGAAGCGCTGACTCGGATTCGCCATGACTGCCTCCCTCGATCTGCCGGTCAGCCGGCCGGGGTGTCGCCCGCCCAGATCGAGGCCATCCACGATTCGACGTCCTCGGGCCGGCGCGGCAGCCCGGCCGACAGGTTCTCGTTGCCGTCCTCGGTGATCAGGATGTCGTCCTCGATCCGGACGCCGATGCCGCGGAACCGTTCCGGCACCAGCAGATCGTCGGACTTGAAGTAGAGACCGGGTTCGACGGTGATGACCATACCGGTCTCCAGCGTGCCCTGGCGGTAGTTCTCGGTCCGGGCCTGGGCACAGTCATGGACGTCCATCCCGAGATGGTGGGAGGTGCCGTGCACCATCCAGCGACGGTGCTGCCCGCCGTCCTCGGACAGGGATTCCTCAGCGGTGACCGGCAGGATGCCCCACTGCTCGAGCTGCCGGGCGATCACCGCGATCGCGGCCTTGTGCACGTCGGCGAAGCGGGCACCGGCACGGGCTGCCGCGATCCCCGCCTCCTGGGCCGCCAGCACCGCCTGGTAGATCTCGCGTTGGGCCTCGGAGAACCGGCCGCCGACGGGAAGCGTCCGGGTCACGTCGGCGGTGTAGAGCGTGTCGAGCTCGACCCCGGCGTCCATCAGCAGCAGTTCGTCTTCGGCCAGGTCGCCGTCGTTGCCGATCCAGTGCAGCGTGCAGGCGTGCTCACCGGCGGCGGCGATGGTGTCGTAACCGATCGCGTTGCCGACGTGGCGGGCGTGCAGGCCGAAGATGCCCTCCACCCAGCGTTCACCGCGGCCGCGCCGGACCGCCTCGGGCAACTCGGCCACCACCGCAGCGAACGCGGCGGCGGTCTGCCGGCAGGCCTCGCGCATCTCGTCGGCCTCGAAGTCGTCCTTACGCAGTCGCAGTTCGCTCAGCGCGACGGCCAGTTCCTCGTCGGTCACGGCCTGATCGTCGGTCTGGGCGTCGGTCCGGGCGTCGGTGCGGATCTCGGCCAGGATCGCGTCCAGTTCCGGATCGACTCCGGCCACCACCCGGATCCGGGTGCTGTCGGCGTTCTTGGCCAACGCGTCCCGCAGGTCGTCGATGGAGGCGCACGGCAGGCCGGTGATCGCGCTCATCTCCTCCAGCGACTCACGCTTGCCGACCCACATCTCGCCGTAGCGGGGGTCGGCGTAGAACTCGTGTGCCTCCCGCGGTGCCCGTGGCTTGAAATAGAGCGTGGCCTGGTGTCCGTCGTCGCCGGGCTCGAGCACCAGGACGGCGTCCGGCTCACGGTCGGTGCCGAGTCCGGTCAGATGGGCGAAGGCCGAGTGCGCGCGGTAGCGGTAGTCGGTGTCGTTGGAGCGGACCTTCAGCCCGCCGGCCGGGATCACCAACCGGTCGTCGGCGAACTGCGCGGCGATGGCGTCGCGGCGAGGCCCGGTGTGGTCGGCGGCCGGCAGCCGGTCGGGCAGTTCGGCGCTGTGCGGCGCCCAGTCCTGGCCGATGAAGGCCCGGAACGCCTCGGAGAACGGCGTCTGCCGGTTCGGTAGCTCCGCCTGCTTCTCGCCGCTCATTCGCTGCTCCTGCTCTCCGGTCCGTTGCCCCGTTCGTTCCCGATGCCTCATTGGTTCCCATTGCCCCTTGATTCCCGATGCCCCGTTGGTTCCCGATGCATAGTGCAGTTCTACACCCCGCGTGCCCGGACGTCGGCTCGCCGACGCCACCCGACCGGTCCACTCAGCATCCGGCGAAGAGGGCCGTGGACGGGCGGTCGCGGCTGCGAACGCCGCGAGGGGCGACAGGGACGTCCTGCGGGGCGGGCCCGGCGGACCTCTAGGCTGACACCATGATCGCCACCGTCGCCCGACTGAGCGCCGCGACCACCCCGGAGCGGCTCGAGCGGTTGGGTTTCCGGCCCGACGACGCGGCCGACGTCGCCAACCTGGTGGAGCGGGTGGTGATCAACGACAACGATCTGCGTCGGGTGTCCGTGCTCGCCGACCGGTTGATCGCCCAGATCGGCTGGTTCGCCGAACCGCCGGAGGGTCTGTTCGATCACGATCTGGCTCGCGACGACCATCTCGGCGTCGGGGCCTTTCCGATCCTGGCGCTGCTGCTGACCGCGGACGACGTGGTCGATTTTCATCACAGTCGCGGCATCGACGACGACATCTCATGGCGGACGCTGTCCGATCTCGGCCAGCAGGTCTGGGTCCACCGCAACACCTTCGGCTCGTTCGGTCTGCACACCCAGGGCTGGCTGACCATCGCCTGGTCCGGAGCGCTCTACTGGCTCGGCCGGCTCCAGTTCAATCTGCTCGGCCAGCCGGAAGAGGCCGAGTGGTGTCTCTCCACCCACATCCCGGAGATCGGTCCGCTGACCCCGGCCGAGGTCGACGCCTCGTTCGCCCGGGCCCGGGCCTTCTTCGGCGAGCACTTCGGTGACTACGAGATCCGCGACTTCCACTGTGAGTCCTGGTTGCTCGATCCGCAGCTCAGTGAAGCGCTCGGCCCGAAGGCGAACATGACCCGGTTCCAGCAGCGCTGGCGACTCGATCCGCCGCCACGCGACGGCGACGGCGACGCCCTGTTCTTCACCTTCCGCAGGCGCGGCCAGGTCGACCTCGACACCCTGCCGCAGACCACGACCCTGGAACGGGCGATCGTGGCCAAGCTGCGCTCGGGTGGTCACTGGAAGGTCTGGGACGGCCATCTCGGTCTCGACGAAGCCACCGGATCGAGCGGACCGACGGGAGAACAGCAATGACCGACCTGTACCTCGTGAGGCATGGGGCGACCGAGTGGAGCGAGAACGGCCGACACACCGGCGTCACCGACCTGCCGCTGACCGAAGACGGTGAGACCGAGGCGCGCAAACTCGACGGCCATCTCGATCCGGCCGGGTTCGGGCTGATCCTCTCCTCGCCCCGGCAGCGGGCCCGTCGGACCGCAGAGCTGGCCGGCTTCACCGGCGAGTACGAGCCGCAGATCGACGACGACCTGGCCGAGTGGAACTACGGCGACTACGAGGGCCTGACCAGCGAGAAGATCCACGAGACCGATCCGAGCTGGAGCATCTGGGACCGCGGCGGGCCGAAGGGCGAGTCACCTGAGCAGATCCGGGAACGGCTGGGACGACTGGTCGAGCGGGTCCGCGGCTCCGGGGTCGACCAGGCCATCTGCTTCGCCCACGGCCACATTCTGCGGGCGCTGATGCTGGTCTGGATCGACCTCGACCTCACCGTCGGCGAACGGTTCCCGCTCGGCACCGGGACGGTGTCGGTGCTGGGTGACGTGAAGGACGGGATCCGCGCCCTGGAGCGCTGGAACTCACGCCCCTGAGGCATCTCCGGCGCGGGTCGGATGTGCCTGCGTGAACCCGGGTCGGGGCGGCCGGGAACCCGAGGGGTCAGTGCGCGGCGAGCACCGCGTCCGGCGAACCGGCCTGCTCGTCGGCGATCTCGTCGGCCTGGGCCAGCCGGCGGCGTCCGAGCACGATCAGCAGTCCGGACAGGGCCGCCGATCCGGTCATCACGGCGGCCATCGGCACCGGGGTCCCGTCGGCGAGGGCGCCGACCAGGGGAGCGGTGATGCCACTGATCAGGAATTGGGTGGAGCCGAGCATGGCCGCAGCCGTACCCGCCGCCTCGCCGTGCCGGGTCAGAGCGATCGCCGGGGCGTTGGGGAAGGTCAGGCCGATGAAGCCGACGGTCAGCCACAGCGGCACCATGAAACCGAACAGTCCGCCGAAGCCGGTCAGTGCGGTGAGCAGCAACAGCACCGAGCCGCTCAGCCCGCCGATGACACCGGCCCGCAGCACCTTCAACGGGGTGAACCGCTGCACCAGCAGAGGGTTGAGCTGACTGGCGATGATGAGGCCGACTGCGGTGACGCTGAAGGCGAGGCCGTACTGCTGCGGGCTGAGCCGGAAGAACTCCTGCAGCACGAAGGACGAGCCGCCGATGTAGGCGAACAGGACGGCGAACATCAGCCCGGCGACCGCCACCATCACCAGATAGGTCGGGTCGCGGAACAGCCGTCCGTAGCCGGCGATCGAGGAGCTGATCCTGGCCGGCTGACGGCGGGCCCGCGGCAGCGTCTCCGGCAGGGCCAAGGAGGCGAGCACGATCAGCAGCGCGGCGACCACGGCCAGGAAGACGAAGATGCCGCGCCAGGAGGTGACCCGCAGCAGCGCACTGCCCAGTGACGGAGCCAGGATCGGCGAGATGCCCATCACCAGGATCAGCCGGGAGAGCAGCTTGGCCGCCCGGATGCCACTGAACAGGTCCCGGACGATGGCCATCGCCACCACCGAGACCGCGGCACCGGCCAGACCCTGCAGCACCCGGGCGGTGATCAGCAGGCCGATCGAGGGGGCCAGCGCGCAGAACACCGACATCGCCGCGTGGGCGACCAGGCCGGCGATCAGCGGCTTGCGTCGTCCGATCGCGTCCGACAGCGGACCGACGATCAACTGACCGAGCGCCAGTCCGGCCAGCAGACCGGTGATGGTGAGCTGGGCCTGGGTGTCGCTGGCCGACAGATCAGTGGTCAGTGTCGGCAGCGCCGGCAGGTAGCTGTCGATGGTCAGCGCGCCGATGGCGACCAGAGCGCCGAGCACCAGCACCAGCCGGAGGTAGCGGGAGCCGGCGAAGGCGTCGCCGGGCTGGGGCTCTTCCTCGCGGGCCGAGCGAGCGCGGACCGGAGTCGCCCGGTAGTCGTCGGTGGGGCGCTCGACGGTGGAGCGCTGGGTGAGGCTGGTCATGGTGGTCTTCCGTGGTTCACGAGGCGGGGACGTGAGAATGGTGCGTGGGCTCGTCCACGTCGTCGTGAAGAGGAAGTCCGGCCTACGCGGCCTAGACCTCGGCTTGAACCCCCAGTCTGGTCGATTCATTCCGGGATCGCCAACCCGCTTTCCGTCCGGTTCCGACCACCCGCTCGCCGGCTCTCGTCGAGCGGGAAGATCGACGGCGGCGCGGAGGTTGCACCGGCATGAAGAACATCGGCTTTCTGAGCTTCGGGCACTGGAACCCCTCCCCGCACTCCAGGACCCGCTCGGCCTCGGACGTGTTGCACCAGACGATCGACCTGACCGTCGGGGCCGAGGAGCTCGGCGTCGACGGCGCCTACATCCGCGTCCACCACTTCGCCCGGCAGCTGTCGTCGCCGTTCCCGCTGCTGGCCGCCATGGGCGCCCGGACCAGCCGGATCGAGCTCGGCACCGGCGTGATCGACATGCGGTACGAGAACCCGCTCTACATGGCCGAGGACGCCGGCTCGGCCGACCTGATCAGCAACGGTCGACTGCAACTCGGCGTCAGCCGGGGATCGCCCGAGCAGGTCATCGACGGCTACCGCTACTTCGGCCACGTCCCGGCCGAGGGGTCCGACCACGCCGCAATGGCCCGTGACCACACCCAGGTGTTGCTGCAGGTGCTGCAGGGTGAGGGCTTCGCCGAGCCGAACCCGCGGCCGATGTTCCCGAACCCGCCCGGCCTGCTGCGACTCGAGCCGCAGTCACCGGGGCTGCGCGACCGGATCTGGTGGGGCGCCGGCAGTCGCTCCACCGCCGAGTGGGCCGGCGAGCAGGGGATGAACCTGATGAGCTCGACCCTGCTGACCGAGGACACCGGGGTGCCGTTCCACCAACTGCAGGCCGAGCAGATCCAGCGCTTCCGCGACGCCTGGCGGGCTGCCGGTCACCAGCGTGAGCCGAGGGTCTCGGTCAGTCGCAGCGTGTTCCCGATCGTCAACGATCTCGACCGCGCCTACTTCGGCCAGGGCCAGAAGAGCACCGACCAGGTCGGTTACCTCGACGGTGGCGCCGCGCGGTTCGGCAAGACCTACGCCGGCGAGCCCGAAGAGCTGATCCGCGAGCTGAAGGAGGACGAGGCGGTCGCCGCCGCCGACACGTTGCTGTTGACCGTCCCCAACCAGCTCGGCGTCGACTACAACCTGCATCTGCTCGAATCGATGGTGAAGGACGTCGCTCCCGGTCTCGGCTGGCGCTGACGATCTGGCGCTGACGATCTGGGGCCGACGGCACTACTGTGATCCTGTTCCGCCCGGCCTCCGACAGGTGAGGCCGTTCGACGCAGGAGGACGCACCATCAGAGCCGATCATCACGCCCAGCTCGAGTTGTTGGATCTGCAGGCGGTCGACAGTGCGCTGGCCCGGCTGGCCCACCGGCGCAGGACGCTGCCCGAGATCGCCCAGCTGGCCGAGCTCGACGCGCAATACGCCCGGGTGTCGTCCGATCTGGTCGCAGCCCAGGTCGGCGTCAGCGATCTCGAACTGGACCAGGCCAAGGCCGAGGCTGATCTGGCACCCGTCCGGGAGCGGCTGGCCCGCAACGAGAAGAGGATCGCCGACGGCACGGTCGCCGACCCGAAGGCGCTGAACGGGCTGGTGGACGAGGTCGAGCATCTGAAAAAGCGGATCTCCGATCTGGAGGACGTCGAGCTCGAGGTGATGCAGCAGGTCGAGGACGCCACCACCACCCGCGACCGGCTCGAGACCGCGGTGGGTGAGGTGGCCGAGCGCCGCAGCACCGTCGCCGCCGCCCGGGACGAGCAGTTCGCGGCCATCGACGCCGAGGCCCGCGACCACCAGGCCGAACGGGTGCAGCGCAGCGACGCCATTCCGGCCGCTCTGCTGGCCGCCTACGACAAGTCACGGGCCGGCCACAACGGGGTCGGTGCGGCCGCGCTGAAGCAGCGGCGATGCACCGGCTGCCAGCTGGAGGTGAACGCCGCCGATCTCCGGACGTTCGCCGCCGCACCGGAGGACGAGGTGCTGCGCTGCGAGGAATGCGGTCGGATCCTGGTCCGCACGCCCGAATCGGGCATCTGAGCCCAGCGACATGCCGGTCAGCAACCTCCGGGCGAACGCCGAGCTACCGTCCGACTTCGCCGATCGGTTGGCCGCGCTGCGGGCCGAGCTGGACATCCCGGGCGACTTCCCTGACGAGGTGTCGGATGCGGCCGAGCGGGCGACCAGGGTGCCCACCTCGGGCGCCGGGCCGAGCGGTGTCGGTCCGGACCGGGTGGACCGCACCGAGCTGGGCCTGATCACCATCGATCCGCAGGGCTCCCGCGATCTCGACCAAGCCGTCCATCTGCGCCGCGACGGTGACGGGTTCGTGGTCAGCTACGCGATCGCCGATGTCGGTGCGTTCGTCGAACCGGGCGGTCCGCTGGACCTCGAGTCGCACCGGCGCGGCCTCACTCTCTACGCCCCGGACCGGCGGACGCTGCTCTATCCGCCCGCCCTGTCCGAAGGCGGGGCCAGCCTGCTGGCCGGCCTGGACCGGCCCGCGCTGCTGTGGACGATCCGGCTCGACGCCGACGGGGTGATGGGAGCGGCCGAGGTCGTCCGGGCGCTGGTCCGGAGCAGGGCCCAGCTGAGTTACGACCAGGCCCAGCTCGTCGTCGACACGGTGGGGGACGCTTACCCAGCGAGCGAGCTGAGCGGCGCGCTGACCGAAGACGAGATCACGACCGTCGGCGGCCCGGAAGGCGCGCAGACCCTTTCCCTGTTGAGAATCGTCGGTCGACTCCGCCTGGAGCAGGAACGCCGCCGTGGCGGGGTGAGTCTGGATCTGCCCGAGCAGGAGATCGAGCAGGGCCCGGACGGCTGGCGGCTCGCCTTCCGCGCCTCGCTTCCGGTCGAGGCATGGAACGCCCAGATCTCACTGCTCACCGGGATGGCCGCGGCCCGGATCCAACTCGACGGAGTGATCGGCGTGCTGCGGACCCTGCCGCCGGCCGAGCCGGGTGCCGTCCAGGGCCTACGGCTGCGGGCCAAGGCGCTCGGCCTGGACTGGCCCGACAGCACCGACTATCCGGGTTTCGTCGACGGTCTCGACCCCGCCCGGCCGGCGGAGGCGGCGATGCTGACCGCCTGCACCCGGCTCTTCCGCGGTGCCGGCTACCAGGCGTTCGACGCCACCCTGCCGGAGCAGACCGAGCATGCCGCTATCGCCGCCCCCTACGCCCACACCACCGCGCCACTGCGCCGTCTGGTCGACCGCTACGTGGGCGAGATCTGCCTCGCTCTGTCCGCCGGGCGTCCGGTGCCCGAGTGGGTGCACGGCGCGCTGGCCGAGCTGCCGGCCGAGATGACGACGGCCGAGCGGCTGCAGAAGCACTACGAGCGGGCGCTGCTCGACCTGACCGAGGTGTTCGTGCTGGCCGGCCGGGTCGGGCAGACCTTCACCGGCACCGTGATCGAGGTCGAGCACTCGGGTCGTCGGGGCACGCTGATGATCGCCGACCCGGCGGTCGAGGCGAAGATCGCCGGGGAGGATCTGCCGCTGGGCCAGACGGTGCAGGCCGTCCTGGTCTCGGCCGACCCGAACAGCCGGACGGTCAGCTTCGAGCTCGCCTAAGAGACCGGCCTCAGTGGCCAGCTGAGCTGACGGGGCTGGTCACGGGCCTGTGAGCAGCACGGAACCGTTATCGATTCGCCCGGTCGGCGCAACCCGATCGAAACACTGCTGACACGTACCTCTCGTACTTTCTGATCATGATCGAGTCGGTCGATCCCTTCATCGGCTGCGAAGCCGCGGCGCTGCCGCCGCCGCAGGGGCTGGCCGCTGCGTGGTGGTGGCCGAAACCACAGGTCGGTAACACCCATCCCGGTGCGACCTCACCGTTCGGGATGGTGTCGGCGTGTGCCTACTCCGGGGCCTACCCGACCGGCTACGGGCTCTACCACCTGAGCACCGAAGGCGTCCCGAGCCGGCTCTACGACCGTCAACTCGCCTCCGGTTTCACCCACTTCCAGCAGTCCGGCACCGGCGCGATCCGCAAGTACTACAACTACTTCCGAGTCAGCCCGATGCTGCAACCGTTGGACGCGCTCGGCACCCGGTGGGCGTTGCAGGACGAGCAGGCCGAACCGGGTTACTACGCCACCACCTTGGAGTCCGGCATCCGGGCCGAGCTCACGGTCGGGCCCAAGAGCGCCGTCCATCGCTACACCTTCCCGGCCCACGCCGACGCCCGGCTGGTGATCGACTTCTCCCTCGGCGGGCTGGCCATCCCGCACGGCAGCACCGTGCCGCTGCGGGCCCACCTGCAGACTGTGGCCCCCGGGGTCGCCCAGGGCGAGGTGGTGGTCGAGGGCACCCCGCTGGCGGTGCACATCGAGACCGACACCGACTGGCGACAACTGCTCTGGTACGACAAACGGCTGATGCCGGGCGGCACCCGGCTCGACTTCGACTACATCCGACCGACCACGCTGCGACCGTTCGGCCTGATGTGGCGCGGGCCGGCCGAGGCCGGGCAGGTGGTCGAGCTACGGTTCGGTTTCTCACTCCGCGGGGTGGAACAGGCGGCCGCGAATCTGCACCACGACTGCGGGTCCGGGCCGGCCTTCGACCGACGTAGGGCCGAGACCCGTGACTCCTGGCGCGACCATCTCGGGGCCATCACGATCGACACCGACTCGGCCGAGCGGCGAGCCGTGTACTCCACCGCGCTGTACCACTCGTTGATCAAGCCGTGCCTGGCCCCGGCCGAGAGCCCGCAGTGGTCGATGGACACCCCGTACGCGTTCGACATCTGCACCATGTGGGACATCTACCGGACCCAACTTCCCTTGCTCAGCACGCTTTTCCCCGATCGTGCGGTCGAGTTGGCCAACGCGTTGCTGCACATCTGCGAGGAGGAGGGCAACCTGCCGATCGGCTACCGGATGGCCAAGGGGGCCGACCGGTTCGCCCGGCAGGGCAGCGCGCTCGCGCACACGTTCATGGCCGACCTGTGCCAGCTCGGGGTGCCGGGGGTGGACTGGGAATGGGCGATGGTCCATCTGGACGCCGATCTGCGTCGTCAGTACGGCGAGGACTTCCTGTTGCGCGGGTTGGCCCACCCGATCAGTCACACCCTCGATCTCGCCTTCGCCTACCGCTGCTCGGCGGTGATCGCTCGCAAGCTCAACGACAAACCGCTGGCCGCCTCGTTCGACGCGCTGGCCGAACGGTGGGTGAACGCCTACGACCCGGCCACCGGCCTGCTGCTCGACTCGGAGTACTACGAGGGCGGCAAGTGGAACTACTCGTTCCGGCTGATGCACGACATGGCCTCCCGGATCGGGTTGGCCGGCGGCGACGACGCCTTCGTGGCCATGCTGGACGCCTTCTTCGGCTACGGCCGGTCACCGGTCACCCAGCCCGGGGTGGCGCCGGGGTCGGCCGAGATGGCGCGCGGCTACGCCCTGAACAGCTTCGAGGGCTTGAACAACGAGCCCGACATGGAAGCCCCCTGGGCCTACCAGTACGCCGGCCGGCCGGACCGGACGGCCGAGGTGGTGCACGCGGTGGTCCACAACCAGTTCGGCACCGGCCGCGGCGGGCTGCCCGGCAACGACGACTCCGGCGGGCTGAGCGCCTGGTACGTGTGGGCGGCGCTGGGGGTCTTCCCGGTGGCCGGTCAGAGCATGTTCCTGCTCAACGCACCCTCCTTCTCCCACGCCGAACTGGCGGTTCCCGGCGGCACCTTCGCGATCGAGACCCGCGGCTTCGTCGAGCCGGAACCCGGCGGTCCGGTCCAGTACGTCACCGCCGCGCGGCTGAACGGGAAACCACTGCAGCGCAGTTGGATGAGCGCCGCCCAGCTGCGGCGCGGCGGAACCCTGGAGGTCACGCTCGGCGCCGCCCCGACCGGTTGGGCGACGACCGAACGACCGCCGTCGGCGGCAACGACGTCGAAGAAGTCGATCAGCACAACGATTCCCGCCCTCACCACCGAGTCGCCGTTGGAGGCCAGCCCATGATTGCCATGCGTATCGACCCCGGAGCCGGCACTGACGTCGAGTCCGATCTGTTCGACCCGAACCCGACACCGTCTCGACGGTTGGTGATCGTCGTCCGGGCCGATCCGGTGATCTGTGGCCACTCCGGCGAAGCCCGCAACCTGGCCGAGACCGCTCTGCAGCGCGGCTTCGACGACGTCCGGATCATCACCTGGCCGATCGACCGGCTGATCGAGGCCGGGCTGCCGCTGAAGCCGTTGGAGTCGGTGCTGCCCTACAGCCCGGGGATCACCGTCGAACGCCCGGAGCCGGTGGGGGACTACCGCGTCCCGGACGGCCGCTATCTGGCCGGGATCACCGGCCGGCTGGTCGAACTGTTCACCGACGGCGTCCCCACGGTGGCGATGGCGCTCTATCTGAGCCCGCACGCGTTCGCCGTGGCCGAGGCGCGGCGGATCGCCGAGGCGAGCGGGCTGCCGTGCGACGTCACCACCATCGCCGAAGCGGTCGGCTCCGACGTCACCAACATCGTCCGGTCCTGCGTCGAGGAGGGCCGGCTCGGGCCGGCGGCGGCCGTGTTCGCCACCTATCTGGGTCACGATGTCTGTGTGGCCGTCTCGGACTACACCAAGCAGGTGATCGTGGCGGCCGCCGCCGAACTTGACGCGGCGTTCGGCACCGACTTCGCGCCGCGCTGCGAGGAGCGGGTGGCGATCAGCTATCCCGCGGTCGACACCCGGCACTACCTCGATCCTGATCCTGCGGTCACCGAGGCCGTACTGGCCCGCCGCGGTCTGCAGCGGGGGAGTTACTGCCTGTTCCTCTCCCGGCTCACGGCCGCCAAGGGCGTCGACGACCTGATCGCCGGCTTCGCCCGGAGCCGGGCCCGGGAGCGGGTGAAGCTGGTGATCGCGGGCAACGGTCCCGAGGCAGAGAACCTGCACGCTCTCGCGGACGCGTCCGGCCTGGGTGAGTCAATCGTCTTCGCCCACGACGTCGACGACGCCGAGAAGCCGCACCTGATGGCCGGCAGTGCCGCCTACGTGTTGCCGAGCAAGCCGCTACCCGATTTCACCGAGACCTTCGGCATCGCGTTGACCGAGAAGATGCTGGCCGGCGGTGGACCGGTGATCACTACCGAGACCGGTGGGATCGGCGAGGCGGTGGGGGACTGCGCGTTGATCGTCGAGGTGAACGACCCGGCCGGGATCGCGGCTGCGATCGACCGGGTGGTGTCGGAGACCGACCAGGACCAGTTGCGCAGTTGGGAGATCCGGGCCCGCACGCACGCCCTCCAGTTCGACCGGGCCCAGGTCTTCGACCGGCTGTTCTCCCGTCTCCCGACCCGGTTGTCCAGCGCTTCGCTCTGGGGCTGACGGGGGGTTGATCGCGTCGGCGGCCTGTTCGGCGGCGTGGCGAGCGGCCCGGCCTCAGCCCCAGGTCACCTTGAGCGTCTTGGCGGTCAGATCGACGCTCGGCTGGTCGAAGATCGCGGTGAAACCTTCCTTCCGGCAGTCCCGGGAGCGGGCGACCTTGGCGCACTGGGCGGTCAATTCGGCGTAGACGTTGTCCGGTCCGGTCACCGTCCGCGGGTCGGCCGGCAGCTGGGAGAAGTCGTCGGTCTTCCAGGGCGACTTGTCGTCATAGGCCCAGCGGATGGTGCTGGACTTGAAGGTGTAGCCAGTGGTGTCCGGCACCAGGCCGCAGCCGGGTTTCGCGCTGTGCTTGGCCAGGCAGGCCTTCGCCGACTTCGTGACCGCCGCCACCGCGTCCTTGGCCCCGGTGCTGGTCAGGCGGGCGTGCAGGTTGGTCTCCACCGGGGTGTCGAAGCCGGTGACCTGGATCCGCGGGTCGGAGCCCCAGTCGAGCCGCTTCGTCCCGGTGCCGGCGCGGTAGGTGCCGGGGAACAACTCCACCAGATGGCCGGTGAAGGCCTTGCCGGCCAGCCGCAGTGGCACCTTCTCGGTCAGGATCGAGGACAGGTCGAGCGAGATCGTGGTCTGATCCAGCGTCCAGCCGACCCGGCCCTTGCCGTCGTGCAGGGCGAAGGTGGTGCTGGCCGACGCCTTGCCGACGGTGTAGTGAGCGGTCACCTGCGCCGTGTCGACCCGGGCCGAATCGGTCGCCTTCGTGATCGCGGCCGGGTCGATGGTGATCTTGCTGATCGGGTCCGCGCGGTGCGCCGTGACGAGCACCGCGTCGTTCAGGAAGGTCGGGGCGTGCGGGATGCCCTCCGTCTCGTAGCTGAGAGCCTGGGCGGCGTGGTTCCCGGCCAGGGCAGCCATGAAGCCCTGGACCGCGGCCTCCGGGGTGGCCCCGCCCCTGGTCGGGTGCTTGTCCAGCTCGGCCCACACGATCGCGCCGCTGCCGATCAGGATCGCCACCACCAAGGCCCCGATCAGCACACCGATCGCGACGCGGCGCGGACGCCGACGAGCCGCCCGACGCGGGCCCGTCGACCACTCCGACCACGACTGGGGCGACTCCTCCGCTGACTCCTCGGTCGACTTCTGCAGGCGTCGGCTCCGCGGGCGACTCCTGGGCTGACTGCTGCGGCGTCGGATCCGGGCTCACGAGATGGACTTCAGGATGGTGGTGGCCTGGGACTCGTCGATCCGATGGCCGTGGTCGGTGAGGGCGATCAACGTCACCCGGCTGCCGGTCAGCTTCACCACCTCCGTCCACTGGTCGTCGCCAGGATAGGTGCGGTGGTCGATCAGTCCCAGGCCGGACGGCACCACGGTCGCGACCATCGGACCGTCCGGATCGGTGCAGGCCTCGACCTGGTCGGTGTAGAGCCGAAAGTAGTGGGCAGCGGCCGTCGGCGTGCCGAAGCCCAGCACCAGCCCGATCCCAGGATCGTCGTCCGCGTTCTGATAGGTCCCCTCGAGTGCGGAGCGCGGGTCGCTGAAGTCGTCTCGGGTGATCTCGGCGCAGCCGATGCTGATCGTGTCCGTGGCGGCGTAGCGGGGATCACGGGCGTGCACCCAGGTGCCGTTGCCGCGATAGCCCTCTTCCTGGTCGCCCTTCTTGACCACGGTGTGCCAGCCGGCCGGGACCGGTAAGGCCGCCGCGGTCAGGCTGCCCGCCGTGGACGCCGCGGCTTTCGTCGGTTCGGGCGGTGCCGGCAACGTGTTCGTGGTGGTCGGCTCGGTGGCCGCGGACTCGCTGGCACCGGCCGTCGGCGAGGCACCGGTGCTGCCGGCGGACGGGGTTCCGGTCGGTGTCCGGGTGGCGGTGGGTCCAGGCTGCCCGGAGGAGGCTGTCGGGGTGGCCGGACCCCCTGCCGTGGAGGTGCTGCAGCCGGTCAGCAGCAGCGCCAGGCCGAGACCTGCCCCGACGGCCGGGCCGAGTCGGGATCCGGGCGTTCGGGCTCCGCTCACCGCTGGAAGTGCTGGTAGTCCCGGTCGGGGTACCAGTTCGCGCCCCAGAAGAACTTGTCCTTGACCAGTGATCTCGTCACGGCACTGCTGGAGAACAACATCCCGGCCCGGGCCGGTGAGCGCTTGATGTAGGACTTGCCGCTGTTGGGCCACCACTTGCCGTAGACGTCGCGGTAGGGGTTCTCCTTGGTGTTGATGTCCAGGGCGGTGCCGTAGGAGTGCGGCGATTGCGCGTACGGGTTGCCGGTCACCTTGCGGCAGTTGAACCCGCTGGTGTTGCCGGCCTCCATCTGCTTCGGATCGTTGCCCCCGTAGAGATTCGGGTTGTTCATCTTGTCGATCGGGAACCTGACCTTGAGCCCGGCACCGAAGGCGCGGATCAGGTCGTCGGTCAGGTCGGAGCGGATGATGATCACACCGCGGTGCATCTTCTTGTCCGAGCCGTAGAAATTCATCGAGATCGTCCGCAGCTTCGACGGTCCGACCGGGCAGCCGGACCGGTAGGTCTTGGCCACGTCGGCCGCGGTGGTCTGGGCGATCTTCGCGTTCAGGACGGCGATCCGGCTGAACGACTGGCTCGGGTCGGCTTCGGTCCGGGCCCGGTTGGCGGCGACGTAGGACGTCCGCACCCAGTACTTGGCCAGCGCGCCCGAGCCGTAGGACAACTTCACGCTGTACCGGCCGGAGCGATCGGTGGTGGTGCTGGCGGCGGCCCGGTAGACCCCGTCGCTGCGCTTGACGTCGACGTTGACCTTGACCCCGGCACGCGCCGGGGAGACCGAGCCGGCGATCACCGGGTTCTGCAGTGAGTCGATGGTGCTGACCGGTTTGGTCATCGAGATGGTGGCGTCGCGGACGGTCAGCTCGGGTGCGCAGCTCTTGGTCACGCTCGCGCTGCTCGGTGAGCCGCCGAGGGTGGCGCAGAAGCTGACGTCACCCATCCAGGTGATCGGGATCTGGCCGCGGTAGGCGCCGCCGGTGCCGCTGTGCAGGCCGGCGACGCGGTACCAGACCTTCGCGGTCGGGGACCAGCGCCAGACCTCGACCGTGGCGTTCGTCTTCCGGTCGCTGCGGACGCCGGTGAAGACGAAGGTGCCGATGTCCTGGTAGTAGCGCCCCGCCACCGGTGAGCCGCCGGGGCTGATGGCGAAGCTCAGTGACGGCTTCGACGACGCGGCCGCCGCGGCCCGCAGCGGTGCGACGCTCGGGACCTGCGACGAGGTCGCGCTGGTGGAGGCGCTCGGGGTGCCCGAAGCCGACGCTTCGGGCGCACCGGTCGAAGCTGCCGGGCTGTCGGAGGCTGAACTCGCCGGTGTGGACGCCGACGGTTCGGACGGATCGGCGGAGCTGTCGGCCGGAGCGACGTCCGGGGCTGAGGTCGGGGTCGAGGTCGATGTTGCGGTCGGCGTCGGGGTGGTTGACGGGTCGGCGCGGGCGACGTCGCTCGTCGCCAGGGGCGCGCCGATCGACAAGGTGAGCATCAGGGCTGCTGTGGTCAGCGTGGCGCGACGCGAAGGCAGGAGCATCGGGTCTCCAGATCGGCTTGAACAGCGTCCGGCCGGGTCCGGTCAGCTGCAGGGTGAGGGAAGTGTAAGCACTCATCTCCTCCGTTCGCACCCCTTGCGTCCTAACGAATCGGGTACAGGCAGTGACGACTCGGGTACGGGCCAGTGACGAATCGGGTACGAGCGGTGACGTCCGGGCGATAGGCTGCGGTCAGGATGAGTCGGCCAGGCGATCGCGGCGACCCGTCGGGCTCTTCGGAGGCCGCGGCGTCGTCGAGGAAAGTCCGGACTCCTCAGAGCAGGGTGGTGGGTAACGCCCACCCGGGGTGACCCGCGGGACAGTGCCACAGAAAGCAGACCGCCACCGGCCGCGAGGCCGGCGGTAAGGGTGAAACGGTGGTGTAAGAGACCACCAGCGCTCCAGGCGACTGGGGTGGCTCGGTAAACCCCACCCGGAGCAAGATCAAGAGGGACCGCCTCGGCGGACCTGCGAAGACGTCCGAGGGCTGCTCGCCCGAGTCTTCGGGTAGATCGCACCAGGCCGTCGGCAACGACGGTCGCAGATGGATGATCGCCCGTCGCCGTTCGCGGCGATCGACAGAATCCGGCTTACCGGCCGACTCATCCTTCTTCTGCGTCACGATAACGACGACGGGAACGGCTCGACCGGAGCCGGGCCGCGATCCTTCGGCTATGGCCAGATCGCTTCGCCTGGTGTGTGGCCCGACAGCCTGATACCGCGGAGCGGCTGCTGGGCTGCGGTCTCGAGGTCGCCGTGACTCGGCCGGCGGATGACCTGAGCTTCGCTGCCGACGTGGTCCACCGAGGGGCTGGACCCGGTCAGGGGACGGTGAGGATCTCCGCACCGTCCCCGGTCACCAGCAGGGTGTGCTCGAACTGGGCACAGCGGGAGCGGTCTGCGGTCACCACCGTCCAGCCGTCGTCCCACATCTCCCAGTCATGACCCCCGGTGGTGATCATCGGCTCCACGGTGAACGTCATGCCGGGCTCGATCACGTCGTCGTAGCGCTGCTCGTCGTAGTGCGGGATGATCAGGCCGGAATGGAAGGCGGTGTGCACGCCGTGTCCGGTGTAGTCGCGGACCGTGCTGTAACCGAAGCGCTTCGCGTAGGCCTCGATCACCCGTCCGATCACGTTCACCTGACGGCCGGGCCTGACCGCTCTGATCCCGCGCAGCATCGCCTCCTCGGTGCGTTCGGTCAGCAGCCGGCCCTCCTCATCGACGTCGCCGCAGAAGTAGGTGGCGCAGTTGTCACCGTGGACCCCGTCGACGAAGGCGGTCAGGTCGATCTTGACCAGGTCGCCGTCCTCGAGCGGACGGGCGTCCGGGATGCCGTGACAGATCACCTCGTTCACCGACGTGCACAGCGACTTGGGAAAGCCGCGGTAGCCCAGCGTGGAGGGGTAGGCGTGGTGATCGAGCAGGAACTCGTGACCGACCCGGTCCAACTCGTCGGTGGTCACGCCCGGGGCGATCGCGTCCGCGGCGGCGCGCATCGCCTGGGCGGCGATCCGACAGGCCAGCCGCATCTTCTCGATCGTCTCCGCGCTCTGTACGTGCGATCCGGTGTAGCGCTCCGGCGCCGACCGGCCGACGTAGTGCGGTCGCGGGATCGATTTCGGCACCTCGCGCCAGGGTGAGATCGCGGCGGGCTGCACGGTGGTGGTCACGACGTTCGATCCTAGGTCGATGCTCCGAGGCCCGTCGGTGGTGGTGGCGGTAGCGTCGGAGGAGCAGTGTCCCGGGTGATGCCCCGGGTGATCTCCAGGTGATCCGGACGGAACGGAGGCAGCGGTGAGCGACGGCCAGTGGTGGTTCAACCTCAAGACCCATGCGGTGGAGAGCGACTCCGACCGCGGCAAGGCGGCCGACCGGCTCGGTCCCTACGGCTCGCGGGAAGAGGCCGAGCACGCGATGGAGCGGGTGGCCCAGCGCAACGAGCAGGCGGATTCCGCCGACGACTGGGGCGAGGACTGAGCGCTTCCGGACGCGGCCCCGGAGTGGACGGGGACAACCGCCCCTTAACTTGATCCGTTCCAGAAAAGTGGTTGACTGTTCATATGAGCGAGCCAGCCACCACCGCGACGTTGCCGTGGTCGACCCGGCTTCGTGCGGCCGGTCTGCGGGTCACGCAGCCGCGGCTGGCCGTCCTCGACGTGGTGGCCGCGACACCGCACATCAGCGCGGATCTGGTCACCGACCGGGTGCGCGGCCGGCTGGGGACGGTGTCGGTTCAGGCCGTCTACGACGCGTTGAACACCCTGAGCACGCACGCGATCCTGCGCAAGATCGAACCGGCGGGATCGGCGATGCGGTTCGAGATCCACGCCGACGACAACCACCACCACCTGATCTGCCGCAGTTGCGGCGACATCGTCGACGTCGCCTGCTCGGTCGGCGCCATGCCGTGCGCCCTTCCCGACGATCCGCACGGCTTCGTCGTGGACGAGGCCGAGGTCACCTACTGGGGGCTGTGCAGGCCCTGCCGGAACTCGAACTGATCCGTCGGCTCGAGTCGCAGCATGTACGTCCGATCTGAACAAGCCACTTTCCCGCCCACCATCGAAAAGAGGATGAGATGACCACAGAGATCCAGGCCCCGCCCACCGGACCGAACGCCAAGGTCTCCACCACCGACAGCGGCGCACCCGCGCCCAGCGACCAGTTCTCGCTGTCGGTCGGCGCCGACGGCCCGTTGCTGCTGCACGACTTCCACTTCGTCAACCAGATGGCGCACTTCGACCGCGAGCGCGTCCCGGAGCGGGTCGTGCACGCCAAGGGCGGCGGCGCGTTCGGCTACTTCGAGACCACCGAGGACGTCAGCAAGTACACCAAGATGGCGCTCTTCCAGCCCGGTGTGAAGACCGAGATGCTGGCCCGTTTCTCCACCGTGGCCGGTGAGCACGGCTCGGCCGACACGGTCCGCGACCCGCGCGGCTTCGCGCTGAAGTTCTACACCTCAGAGGGCAACTGGGATCTGGTCGGCAACAACACCCCGATCTTCTTCGTCCGGGACGCGATGAAGTTCCCGCACTTCATCCGCAGCCAGAAGCGGCTGCCGGACTCGGGTCTGCAGGACTGGGACATGCGCTGGGACTTCTGGACGCTCTCGCCCGAGTCGGCGCACCAGGTCACCTACCTGATGGGGGACCGGGGCATCCCGAAGACCTGGCGGCACATGAACGGCTACGGCTCGCACACCTACATGTGGGTGAACGAGGCCGGTGAGCGCAGCTGGGTGAAGTTCCACTTCATCAGCGAGCAGGGCGTGGAGAACCTGACCGACGAGGAGGGCGCGACCGCGGCCGCCGCCGACCCGGACGCCCACCGTCGCGATCTGTTCAACCACCTCAAGAACGGTGGCGAGGCCGCCTGGACCCTCAAGGTGCAGGTGATGCCGTACGAGGACGCCAAGGACTACCGGGTCAACCCGTTCGACCTGACCAAGACCTGGTCACACAGTGACTACCCGCTGGTCACGGTCGGCCGGATGGTGCTGAACAAGAACCCGGAGAACTACTTCGCCCAGATCGAGCAGGCCTCCTTCGAGCCCAGCAACGTGGTGCCCGGGATCGGTTTCTCACCGGACAAGATGTTGCTCGGCCGGGTGTTCTCCTACGCCGACACCGCCCGGCACCGGATCGGCGCGAACTACGCCCAGCTGCCGGTGAACCGCCCGCACGTCGAGGTCAACACCTATCAGTTCGACGGCCCGATGCGCTCCGACTTCAACCCGGGCCAGCCGACCTACTACCCGAACAGCGTGGGTGGGCCCGAGGTCAAGGCCGATCCGTTCGCCGGCACCGGCTGGGAGTCCGACGGCGAGATGGTGCGCCAGGCCTACACCCTGCGCGCCGAGGACGACGACTTCAGCCAGGCGGGCGAGATGGTGCGCACGGTGATGAACGACGAGCAGCGCGAGCGGCTGGTCAAGACCATCAGTGCCACCCTGGGGACGGTCAAGCCGGACATCCGCGAGCGGGTCTACGACTACTGGCGCAACGTCGACAAGAACATCGGCGACGCCGTGGCCGAGATGGTGAACGCGGGCGAGCAGCCCGCCGACGCCGGCCCCGCCCCGGCGGGCAAGCACCCGCAGGACGCGGTCGCCCAGGCCTGATTTCTCACCAGCACAGGAAAGCCCTTCGCCAGGCCCGGAGCGTTTCGCTCCGGGTTCCGGCGGAGGGCTTCTTCCGTTCCGGTTCCGAACCCGGCTTCAGCTCACCAGGGGACGACGCCGTCGTCTTCGAAGAAGCCACCGGTCGGGCCGTCGTCGGGCAGCGTGGCCAGTCGGATGGCGATGGCCGCGCCCTGCTCGGGGGTCCGGTGGCCCTGGTTGCCGTTCAGGTCGGTGGCGACAAAGCCGGGGCAGCCGGCGTTGATCAGGATCTTGGTGTCCTTCAGCTGCTTCGCGTACTGGATCATCATCGCGTTCAGGTAGGTCTTGGACGGTGAATAGGCCGCCGAGATCGGGCCGACGGCCTCATCGCTCGCGGTCTGCCGGGTCAGCGAACCCACCGAGCTGGACATGATCACGATCCGCGGCGAGGTCGACCGGCGCAGCAGCGGCAGCATGGCGTCGATCAGCCGGATCGGCCCGAACACGTTGGTCTCGACCACGGTCCGGATCGCGTCCAGCGAGACCTCCGTCGGGGCCTGCGGGCTGCCGCCGGTGATGCCGGCGTTGTTGACCAGCACGTCCAGCCGGCCGATCTGCTGCTCGAACACGGCGGCGGCGGCGGTGACGCTCTCCTCGCTGGTCACGTCCAGCGGGACACCGAAGGCGTCCACCCCGGCCTGCTGCAGCTTGGCCACGGCCTCCTCTCGCCGGGTGTCGTCCCGCGCGCCCACCCCGACGCGCCAGCCGCGGGCTCCGAGTCCGGCGGCGATCTCGTACCCAATGCCCTTGTTCGCCCCGGTGACCAGGGCGACGGTCTTCTCGTCAGTCATGCCGGCCATTCTCCGCACCCGGCCGTCCTGCCCCTCGACCGGGCCCCGGCTCAGCCGACCCGGAGGCCGGCCCGGACGGCGTCGTTGAGCTCGAGTCGTCCGGTGTCGCCGATCGGGACCATCCCGCTCCAGACCGAGAGGGCCTCGGAGCGGCCGTCGTCCAGCACCAGGAAGGTGAGCTGGTCGCCGCTCGCCTCGATGTCCGGGTCGTCGACCCGGATGTCGGCGACGATGATCCAGCCGGAGTGGCCGTCGACGGTGATCGAGCTGTTCTTCAGATCGGTCCGGCCGGTGAAGTACTGGTACCAGCCCTCGGTGATGGCGCACTGGATCGAGGACTCGGCCGCCTGTTTCGGGGTGGCGAAGCCGGTGTCGGCCGTCCGGACCTCACCGACCGCGAAGATCGAGATCCAGCCGGGCTCGGTGGACTGGGTCTGGCTGGTCACGTCGGCCATCCAGGAGAACTGACCGTCGGCCTCCGGTGCCGGGTAGCTGTCGACCTGGGCGAAGGAGAGCCGTCCGCCGTGTACCCTGCCGTCGCCGGGCTGGAGGCCCGGTGTCGTCGACTCGTCCGGGCAGGCCACCTGCTGTGGCGGGGGCGCGGCCGAGTCGCTGGGCGTCGGGCTGGCCGTCCGGCTCGGACGGGCCGTCGGCGTCGGGGTGCCGCTCACGGTCGGTGTGGCGGTCGGGAACGGTGACGAATCGTCGTAGCTGCTGACAGTCGAGCGGGGTTCGTCGGGCCCGCTCGCCGTGCGGCCCGGCTGACGCAGGACGACCACGCCGACGACGATCGCCAGCAGCACGATCAGGGCGAGCACGACGATCAGCGGTCCGCGGCGCCGGCCGGGACGTCCCGGGGTCTGCGCGCTCGGGCCGGGTGCCGGAGTGCGTGGATCGCCGGTCGTCTCCGCCGACCAGCCCGCGCCGTTCCAGTAGCGGTAGCGGTTCGGCGCGCCACCGGGGTCGGGGTACCAGCCGTTCGCCGCCACGTCAGTCGACCTGCAACTCGCGGACGGTGCCGTCCAGGGTGGCGATCCGGCCCTGGTCGCCGATCGGCACCGCACCCACGAACATCCCCGATGAGCCGTCCGCGCCGGTGTCGACGACGACGACCTCGACGATGTCGCCGGGAACGCTGATGTCGGGATTGTCCACCCGGACCTCGGAGCGCAGCTCCCAGCCCGACCTGCCGTCCACGGTGATCGCCCGCGATCTGACGTCGATCCGGCCGGTGACCTGCTGGTAGTAGCCGGAACTCGCGATGCACTGCATCACCGCGTCGGCGGCCTGCCGCGGTGTCGTGAAACCGTCCGCCGGGTGCAGGGCACCGACCCCGAAGATCGCCTCCCAGAACGGTTCGGTCTCCTGCTCCTCGCCGGCCACGTCGTAGGACCAGCTCAGGCCGTCGAGGTAGCCGGCGGCATCGTTCCAGCCCTGGTGCGGGCTGAACGACAGCCCGCCGCCGTGAAAGCGACCGTCGTTCGGATGCGCCTCCCGGGCCAGGGGATCGCCTATCGGGCAGGCCTGCAGCGGGGCAGGGTCATCGGTGGTGGGGGTCGGAGTGGGCGTGTTCTCACTCGGCGTCGGGCTGGGGGAGGGGGTTGCGCTCGGGGTCGGCGTCGGGGTGGCAGTCGGGAACGGTGACGAATCGTCGTAGCTGCTGACGGTCGAAGTCGGGTAGGGCCCGGACGAGGTGTCGTCCTGGTGGCGAAGCCCGCGGACGACCACGACCCCGGCGGCGAGCACAACTACTAGCAGCAGGGCCAGCAGGCCGATCAGGATCCCGGGGCGCGTCTTCTTGGACGGTGACTGTGGCTTCGACGGTGACTGCGGCTTCCACGGTGACTGCGGCTTCGACGGTGATTGGGGCGAGGCCGTCGGGTCAGCGATGGTCTGGGCCGACCACGTCGTCCCCGTCCAGTAACGGAACAAGCCCGGCCGCCCCGACGGATCGGGATACCAACCGGGCTGCGTCACGACTCCAGGCTAAGGCGATCCCGGTTCAGCGGTGGGCTACTCGGCCAACCGGGCGTCGATCCGCTCGACCTTGGCCTTGAGCTGTCCGGTGTAGCCGGGCCGGATATCGGCCTTGAGGACCAGACTGACCCGGTCGGTGGTGGCCGCCACCACCTCGGTGGCCTGTTTGACCACGGCCATCACCTCGTCCCATTCGCCCTCGATCGTGGTGAACATCGAGGTGGTCTCGTTCGGCAGACCGGAGGCACGGACCACCCGGATGGCCTCGGCGACGGCGGCCGAGACCGAGCCGTCGGGATCGTCGGTGCTGCCGGGGGCGACGCTGAAGGCTACGAGCATGGTCCCATTCATACCAGTGGGAGCTTCAACCGGCGGACTTGCCGCCTTCCCGCCAGCCGTTGGTGATCGGCAGCCGCCGGTCCCGGCCGAAGGCCTTGAAACTGATCTTGGTGCCCGGCGGGTACTGACGCCGCTTGTACTCGGCCCGGTCGACCATCCGGGTGATCCTGTCCACCAGCGCCGGCTCGAAACCACGGGCCAGCAGGTGATCCCGGCCCTGGTCACCTTCGACGTAGTCGTCGATGATGCCGTCCAGGACGTCGTAGGGCGGCAGCGAGTCGGTGTCCTTCTGATCCGGTCGCAACTCCGCGCTCGGCTCCTTGGTGATGGTGTTCTCCGGGATCGGCGGCGTCTCCCCGCGGCGCTCGGCCTCGGCGTTGCGCCACCGGGCCAGCTCCCAGACCTGGGTTTTCAGGACGTCCTTGATCGGGGCGAAACCGCCGACCGCGTCGCCGTAGATGGTGCTGTAACCGACCGCCAGCTCGCTCTTGTTGCCACAGGCCAGCACGATCGACGGGCCGTCGGCGTTGGAGCGGGCCAGCCAGATGTTCGCCCTGATCCGGGCCTGCAGGTTCTCCGCCGCGACGCCGTCGATCTCCATCTGGCCGTGGTAGGCGTCCACGATCGGGGCGATCGGCACCGTGGTCAGGTTGAGCCCGGTCCTTCTCGCCAGATCGGCAGCGTCGGTCTTGGAGTGCTCGGTGGAGTACACGCTCGGGTTGGAGATGCCGTGGACGTTCTCGGCCCCGATCGCGTCGCAGGCGATGGCCGCGACCAGGGTCGAATCGATCCCGCCGGAGAGCCCGAGATAGACCCGCTGCAGGCCGTTCTTGGCCAGGTAGTCCCGCAGGCCGAGGACCAGCGCGCGGTAGACCTGCTCCTCGGAGTCCAGGGTGTCGCGGACACCGGGCTCTCGCCGTGGTTCCGGATCCGGGCCGGCGGCCGAGATCTCGGTCCGCTGGATGACCATGCCGGAGGGCCCGGGATCGGTGACCTGCGGAGAATCGGGTGAGTCGGCGGCATCCATCGGGCCGGCGGCCGGTAGATCGAGGTCGACGACCTCCAGGGACTCGGTGAAGCGGACGGCGCTGTGCACGATGGCGCCCTGGGCGTCGGTGATCACGGAGTAGCCGTCGAAGACCAGCTCGTCCTGACCGCCGACCAGGTTGACGTAGGCCAGGGGGCAGCCGGCCTCCTGGGCCCGGCGGCCGACCAGGTCGTCCCGGGCGTCGTCCTTTCCTTCCTCGTAGGGGGAGGCGTTGATCACCGCGAGCAGCCCGGCCCCGGCCTCGCGGGTCGCGGCGACCGGCCCGCCGTCCTGCCAGAGGTCCTCGCAGATGGCGATCGCCACGTCCACCCCACGGACCCGGATCACCTGCAGCACGTCGCCGGGGGCGAAGTAGCGGTACTCGTCGAAGACCCCGTAGTTGGGCAGGTGGTGCTTGGCGGCCCGGCTGACGATCTGACCGCGGTGCAGCACGGCGGCCGCGTTCTGCGGCTTCGGGGTGCCGTCCTGACCGAGGCCACGGCTGCCCGAGCCGGTGTCGTCGGCGCGGTCCAGATAGCCCACCACCACGGCCAGCTCGCCCAGACCCCGTTCGGCCAACCGTCCGGCCAGATGCTCCAACGCGGTCCGGGAGGCCTCGACGAAGGTGGCCCGCAGGGCCAGATCCTCCACCGGATAACCGGTCAGACACATCTCGGGGAACAACACCAGGTCGGCGCCGGCCTCGGCGGCCTTCGCCGACCAGTCGAGGATCATCGCGGCGTTGGCCGAGATCTCCCCGACGTGGGCGTTCACCTGGGCCATGGCCAATCGCAGATTCGGCACGGATCGAGCCTATCCAGCCGACCCACCGCGGCCGGTGCGGCAGGTGACGAACACGTGACGAGTCCGGGCCGGGCCGGGCACATCCTTGCCGCCGGATCGGGGCAATGACACTATCGAGTCGTGACCGACGTCCTGGCCCAGACCATCGCCTACCCGGCTCCCGGCGCCCGCCCGCCCCGGCTGGAGGAGAAGCCGATCCCACCGCACGTCGTGGTGTTGTTCGGTGCCACCGGCGACCTGGCCCGGCGCAAGCTGATCCCCGGACTGGGCCACCTCGCGCTGTCCGACCTGGCGCCCGACATCGAGGTCATCGGCACCTCGCTGGAGGACTACACCACCGACCAGTTCCGTGAGTTCGCCCACCACGCGATCGAGGAGTTCAGCCACCGCCAGATCGAGAAGGACCAGTGGGCGGCGTTCGGGGAGAAGATCACCTACGTCCCGACGTCCGGTGGGCCGGAAGCGCTCTCCCAGGCGGTGAAGGAGGCCGAGGTCCGTCTCGGCGGTGAGGCCGAGCGCCTGCACTACCTGAGCGTGCCGCCGTCCGCAGCCCGGGCTGTGATCAAGATGCTCAAGGACGCCGATCTGGTGGACCGCGCCGGGGTGGTGATGGAGAAGCCGTTCGGCACCGATCTGGCCTCGGCGATCGATCTGAACGACGAGGTGCACGAGACCTTCCGGGAGAGCCAGATCTACCGGATCGACCACTTCCTGGGCAAGGAGGCGGCGCTCAACATCCTGGCCTTCCGATTCGCCAACGGCCTGTTCGAGCCGATCTGGAACCGCAACTTCATCGACCACATCCAGATCGACATCCCCGAGACCCTGGGCCTGGACCGACGGGCCGGCTTCTATGAGTCGACCGGCGCCTACAAGGACATGGTGGTCACCCACCTGTTCCAGGTGCTGGCCTTCCTGGCGATGGAGCCGCCGACCGCCTTGGAGCCGCGCGCCATCAGCGAAGAGAAGAACAAGGTGTTCCGCTCGATGCTGCCGATCGACCCGAAGGACGTCGTCCGGGGTCAGTACACCGGCTACCGGCAGGAGGCGGGTGTCGCCCGCGATTCCGACACCGAGACGTTCGTCGCCCTCAAGTGCGGGATCGACAACTGGCGCTGGGCCGGCACCCCGTTCTACCTGCGGACCGGGAAGAAACTGGCCGAGGGCCAGCGGATCATCTCGATCGCCTTCAAGGAGGCGCCGAAGTCGATGTTCCCGTTGGGATCCGGCGTCGGCCAGCACGGCCCGGACCACCTGACCTTCGACCTGGCCGACGAGTCGAAGGTGTCGCTGTCGTTCTACGGCAAACGTCCCGGCCCGGGGATGAAGCTGGACAAGCTCTCGATGCAGTTCTCGACCCAGGAGACCGACCGGGCCACCGACGTGCTCGAGGCCTACGAACGGTTGATCCTGGACGCGATGCGCCACGACCACACCCTGTTCACCACCGCCGAGGGCATCGAGAGCCTGTGGGAGCGTTCGCACCCGTTGCTGCTCGACCCGCCGCCGGTCCGGACCTACCCGCCGGGCTCGTGGGGACCGAACGCCATCCATCAGCTGATCGCCCCGCACGCCTGGCGACTGCCGTTCGAACGGGTCTGGCGCGAGAAGAAGTAGTCGCCGGGTCGTCCCGGTCGCCGCCCCCTCAGGTCGTAACGCGACCGTTACAGCCAGACGAGAGACTCACTGTCATGGACAAGCAGACCGAATTCGTGTTGCGCGCGATCGAGGAGCGCGACGTCCGGTTCGTCCGGATGTGGTTCACCGACGTCCTGGGGTTCCTGAAGTCGGTGGCCATCGCGCCGGCCGAGCTGGAGGGCGCGTTCAGTGAGGGGATCGGCTTCGACGGCTCCGCGATCGAGGGCTTCGCCCGGGTCTACGAGTCCGACATGGTGGCCCGGCCCGACCCTTCCACGTTCCAGGTGCTGCCGTGGCGGGACAGCAAGCCGGCCACGGCCCGGATGTTCTGCGACATCACGATGCCGGACGGTTCGCCCTCCTACGCCGACCCGCGGTTCGTGCTCAAGCGTTCGCTGCAGAAGGCCGCCGATCTGGGCTTCACCTTCTACACCCATCCCGAGGTGGAGTTCTTCCTGTTCAAGGATCCGCTCGATCCGGTGGCCGGGCCCGTACCGGTGGACCACTCGGGCTACTTCGACCACACCCCGCAGAGCGTCGGCAGCGACTTCCGGCGGCAGGCGATCACGATGCTGGAGCAGATGGGCATCTCGGTGGAGTTCTCCCACCACGAGGGCGCGCCCGGCCAGCAGGAGATCGATCTGCGCTACGCCGACGCGCTCAGCATGGCCGACAACATCATGACCTTCCGGGTGGTGGTGAAGGAGGTCGCGCTCAGCCAGGGAATCCACGCCTCGTTCATGCCGAAGCCGTTCACCCAGCACCCGGGTTCGGGGATGCACACCCACATGTCGCTGTTCGAGGGCGACAACAACGCCTTCTACGACGCCAGTGCGGAGAACCACCTGTCGAAGGTGGCGCGGCACTTCATCGCGGGGCTGCTGCGCCACGCCGCCGAGATCACCGCGGTGACCAACCAGTGGGTGAACTCCTACAAGCGGCTGGCCGGCGGCGGTGAGGCGCCGAGCTACATCTGCTGGGGCCGCAACAACCGATCGGCCCTGGTCCGGGTGCCGATGTACAAGCCGAACAAGGGCGCCTCGGCCCGGATCGAGCTGCGCTCGGTCGACAGTGCCTGCAACCCCTATCTCGCCTTCGCGCTGATGCTCTCGGCCGGGCTGGCCGGGGTGAACGGGGAGTACGAGCTGCCGCCGGGGGCCGAGGACGACGTCTGGTCGCTGACCGAACGCGAGCGCCGCGCGCTGGGGATCAAGCCGTTGCCGCGGAACCTCTACGAGGCCGTCGAGATCATGGAGCAATCCGAGCTGGTGGCCGAGACCCTCGGCGACCACGTCTATGAGTACTTCATGCGCAACAAGCGTTCGGAGTTCGAGGAGTACCGCCGGCAGGTCACACCGATGGAGCTGAACCAACTGCTGCCCGTGCTCTGATCACCCGGCGTTCACCTTCAGGGGCTAGCTTCCCCACGTGTTCTCGTCGGTGAAATGCCACGGATGAAGGAGAAGTCATGATCGGTCTCGTTCGGCGTACCTCCTCGCGGATCGGCGTCGGCTTGCTGGTCGGGGCGCTCGGCCTGACGAGTGCATCGATGGCGACGGCGACCACCTCGACCTCGACGGCCTCCCCGAGCCGAGCTGCGCAGAACCCCTGCCACGCAAGGCAAACCGGATGGTTCGGTGCGGTTCGCCACCTACAACACCAGCCTGAACCGGCCCACGGCCGGCGAGTTGGTCCAGCGACCTCTCCACCCCGGACGACGCCCAGGCCCAGAACATCGCCGAGGTGCTGCAGCGGGTCCGGCCGGACGTCGTGTTGTTGAACGAGTTCGACTACGCGGCGCGCTATCAGGCCGTCGATCTCTTCCAGGGCAACTATCTGGCGCGCTCCCAGCACGGAGCGAGGCCGATCCACTACCGGTACGCGTTCACCGCACCGGTGAACACCGGCGTGCCGAGCGGTCACGACCTCGATCACGACGGGACGATCGGCGGGGCCGAGGACGCCTTCGGTTTCGGCGATTTCCCGGGCCAGTACGGCATGGTGGTGTTGTCGAACTATCCGATCCTGACCGGCCAGATCCGGACGTTCCAGAAGTTCCTCTGGAAAGATTTGCCGGGTGCGCTCTACCCCGACGATCCGGCCACCGCGGCGCCGGACGACTGGTACTCCCCGGCCGTGCTCTCGGATCTGCGGCTGTCCAGCAAGTCCCACTGGGACGTTCCGGTCTCGGTGGGCGGGCGGGTCGTGCACGCACTGGTCTCGCATCCGACGCCGCCGACCTTCGACGGCGCCGAGGACCGCAACGGCACCCGCAACTACAACGAGATCAGGTTCTGGGCCGACTACATCCAGCGCAGGCCGAACCGCTGGATCTACGACGACAGGGGCCGTCGCGGCGGCATCGCGCCGGGCAGCACGTTCGTGATCATGGGCGACCAGAACAGCGACCCGATCGACGGCGACTCGGTGCCGGGCTCGATCAACCAGCTGCTCGACTCACCCCTCACCCAGGACACCAAGCCCACCTCCGCGGGCGGCCCGGAGCAGTCGAGGCTGCAGGGCGGGGCGAACCTGACCCAGCGGGGCAACCCGGTCTACGACACGGCCGACTTCGCCGACGTGCCCGGCCCGGGCAACATCCGCAGCGACTACGTGCTGCCGTCCCGCAACGTGGTGGTCCGCGACGCCCACGTGTTCTGGCCGACCACGAAGAGCCCGCTCTCTCGGCTGACCGGGGTCTATCCGTTCCCGACCAGTGACCATCGGCTGGTCTGGGCGGACCTCTCCGGGCGGTAACCCGGTCTCGTCCGAACACTGGGCGCCACGGTTCGTCACGCACAGCAACCATGTCCGTGCCGGCGCCCGAAAGCCCTGCTGGTCGCCATGGTCGATGACTTACGCTTTTCGGCTCCGGTACAGGTCGCTCTCCGGCGACCGGCCGGGCAGCGGACCATGGCAGCCCACGCACTCTGGATCTGTGCCTGCATCACCGTCGACGACGCTCCGACCTGGTTGATCTACGACACCCTCTCGGGAGAACTTCGCTGGCTCCGGGTGCTCGACGGAGTTGACGTGCAGAATGTGGTCGGTGCCCAGCTGAGTGCAGGCGGTCACGCCGATCCGGCTGACGTCCTCACCTGGTTGCACGGTTCCGCCCCCGATCCCTGGTCCACGGTTGGGAGCGGGTCCGGCGACACCGAGGTGCTCGAACATCTGCGGTCGAAGATCCGCTCGTCGAGCCGATGAGCCGGTCAGGTGACCGGCGTCAGACCGCGCTGGCCGATCTGACGGTCAAAGCCCGGATCTACGGCGCTGCCGGCTATCAGACCTGTTGAGTGATCACACCGCAGGTGATCTATCAGCACACGCAGCCGACCGCGGACGGCTTCCGCTCCCGGACGGAATACCGCGCCGGTGACCAGCTGCCGGTGCCGTACACCGACGCGATGATCGACGTCGGTGCGCTGATCCAGGATTGATCAACCGGTCAGCGGACCGGGCGTCAGCTGAGCAGCGGCAGAGCGCTGCTCAGATCGGCACGATGTCCGCTGGCGCTGATCTTGCCCTGAGCCCGCAACTCGGCCCAGCTCAGCCGGCCGGTGGCCAGCCGGAGCCAGCTGACCGGATCGGTCTCGATCACGTTCGGCGGGGTCCCGCGGGTGTGGGTCGGTCCGTCCTCGCCGACGCCGCACTGGACGGCGGCGTAGGGCGGCACCCGGACCTCCACCGAACGGCCGGGATGCCGGTCGGCCAGGATCGTGGCCAGGGTGCGGCAGGCGGTGGCCAGGGCCTTGCGTTCCATCGGGACCGAAGCGGGATCCTCGAGGCTGCGGGCCAGATCATCGGTGTGGACGACCAGGTCGAGGATCCGGGTGCGCAGGAACTCGCCCAGCCGCCCCGGTCCACGCGGGGTGAGCACCACCGCGGGCAGCGACGCCCGGGCGAACCCGGCGGCCAGCGACTCGGTCGTCGCGGCCAGTCGGGCCAGCAGGGCGTCCGGATCGTCGGCCCCGGCCCGTTCGCCCGCCGCCCGTCCGATCTCGTCTGCGGCCGCCGCGTACCGGCCGACCAGAGCCCACATCTCCATCGGTTGGTCCCGGCTCGGTCGATTCAGCACGGCCAGCAGACCCTCGTGCATCACCAGCAGATGTCCGACCAGGGCCCGGACGTCCCAGCCCGGCAACACGGTCGCCGTGGCGAACACCTCAACCGGGGCGGCCGCCAGCCAGGCCTGCAACGCCCGCGACTGGTCGAGCAGGATCGTGGCGTCCTGGGCGGGAGACTTCGGCACGCCCGGGAGGCTACCGCGACCGGCCGGCACTCCGCCGGTGAGAATGCCGACAGGTGAGAATGGAGCGCATGCTGCTCACCATCCTCGGCGGCGCGGGCGCCTGGCCCCGTGTCGACCAACCGTGCTCGGGTTATCTGCTGGAGCAGGACGGCTTCACGCTGCTGATCGACCCGGGTTACGGGACGTTCGCCGCCCTGACCGCGGAGCGCCGCGCCGACGAGATCGACGCGGTCTTCGTCAGCCACGCCCATCCCGACCACTGCGCCGATCTGAACCCGCTGCTGCGCGCCCGCGCCCTCGGTGAGGTCGAGGCGCCGGACCTGCCGGTCTACGCCGGCGCCGGCGTGCTGGACCGGGTGCTCGGTCTGGATCCGGTCGAGGCGGTGGCGCAGGCGGCCATCGTCCATCCGCTCGAGGACGCTCAGAGCCTGCGGTTGAACGAGTGGACGATCCAGGTGGCCGCGTTGCCGCACCACGGGCCCAATCTCGGGCTGAAGGTGAGCGACGGCTCCCGGTTGTTCGTCTACACCGGCGACAGCGGTTCGGGTGCTGAGCGGGAGGCCTTCACCGAGGGCGCCGATCTGCTGCTGGCCGAGGCCACCTTCGTCGACGAGGTGCCGGCCGAGCACGCCGGGCAGCTGAGCTCGATCCGTGACGTCGGGCGCTCCGCTGCAGCCCAGGAGGCCGGCCAACTCGTCCTCACCCACCTGTGGCCGGAGGTGCCGTGGCCGAGCGCCACCGAGGCGATCGGCCGGCGCTGCCCGGCCTCGGCGGTGCTGGCCGCGCCCGGCCAACGCTTCCAGCTCTGATCGGTTCCGGCCCGCCCGGTCTGCTCGAACGAGCCGAAGGGCTCAGGGCTGCGGGTCGTCGGCGTCGTAGGCCAGGAACCGGCGCTGTCGCACCAACAGCAGGGTCAGCAGCACCACACAGGTCAGGCCGCCGACGAGGGCGGCGTAGTTCTCACCCCAGCCGTTGGCCTCGCTGCCCAGCACCAGATCGCCCAGCCGCGGGCCGCCGGCGACGACGACGATGAAGACGCCCTGCAGCCGGCCGCGCATCTCGTCCGGTGTCGCCGACTGCAGGATCGTCTGGCGGAACACCGAGCTGACCGAGTCGGCGCCACCCGCCACGGCCAGGAAGATCCCGGCCAGGATCAGCGCCGGCACCAGGACGTGGTCCGGACGGTGTTCTCCGGTCACCGTCAACACCACGCCGAACGCGGCCACGGCGAACCCGAACGTCCCGATCGCCAGACCGATCACCCGGCCCTGCCGGCGGACGGCGACCAGCCGGCCCGAGAACAGACCGGCGAGCACCGCACCGACGGCGAACGCGGCGTTCAACACCCCGGTGGTGGTCGCCCCGCCGCCCAGGAACAGCACACCGACGGCCGGGTAGAGCACCCGCGGCATGGCGAAGATCATCGCGATCAGGTCGACCAGGAACGTCATCCGGACGTTCGGCCGGGTGGCGAGGTAGCGCAGACCCTGGGCCACCGAGGCGATCCCGCCGACCGGCCTGACGTCGGCGTCCGCGCTGAGGACGGGCGGCAGCGCGGGCAGCCGCAGGATCGCCCAGAGGGCGAAGGTGAACAGGACCGCGTCGATGCCGTAGGCCAGCGCGTAGTCACCGAAGGCGACCAGGAAAGCGCCGAGCAGCGGCCCGACGGTCAGCGCGATGTTCCAGGCGATGGTCTGCAGGACGTTGGCCGCCGGCAGCTGCGGCGCCTCGACCAGCCGCGGGATGATCGCCGACCGGGCCGGGTTGTTGATCGCGAAGCAGGCCGACTGGAAGGCCACCAGCGCGTAGAGCACCAGCACCGAGTCCAGGTGCAGCAGAGCCTGGACGGCGAGCGCGATCGAGACCAGCCAGAGCGCCAGGGACGACAGCAGCGCCACCCGGCGTCGGTCGTACAGGTCGACCAGCGCCCCGCCGTACAGGCCGAGAACGACCAGCGGGATCAGGGCGCAGACGCCCAGCACGCCGACGGCCAGGGTCGAACCGGTGATCGCGTAGACCTCCAGGCCGACCGCGACCACCGTCAGCTGGGTGCCGAAGTTGGAGATGCCCAGGCCGAACAGCAGTCGGCGAAACGGTGGGCTGGTGCGCAGCGGAGTCAGGTCGAGCAGAACGGACACGGAAAGATCAAGACCTCAGACTGCGGATATCGGAGTGGAGACACGAACGTGACGATGTGACTGGTCGCGCCCGACATTAACATCGGGTCCGTGAGCCACCCGTCGCCGTTGTCGCCGATGGCCCTGGCCCGGCGTGGGTTCAGCGATCCGGCCGCCGCCGAGAAGCGGTTGCAGTCCTGGGACCGGTCGACGTTGGCCCTGCTGGACGTGATCGGCCGCTCCTGCGATCCGGATCTCGCCGTCGCCGGGCTGGACCGGCTGTTCGACCAGTGTCCGGAGCTGCCGGAACGCCTGCTGGGCAACGAGGCGCTGGCCCACCAGCTGATCTTCGTCTGCGCGGCCAGCGTCGTGCTGCAGCAGCACCTGGTCGCCCATCCCGAGCAGCTGGTCCAGTTGGCCGAACCGGCCACCCGGCGCAGTGCGGCCGAACTGCGGGCCGAACTGCTGACTGCGGTCGGCGCCGATCCGAAGTCGGCCTCGCCGGTGGCCGAGGGGACCGACGCCGACGTGCTGCGGCTGGCCTACCGGGCGGCCCTGCTGCGGATCGCGGCCCGCGACGTCTGCGATCCCGAGCCGATCGAGGGCCTGCCCGGGGTGGCCGCCGAGTTGTCCGACCTGGCCGACGCGACGCTGGAGGCGGCGCTGGCCCTGGCCCGGCGCAAGGTCGGGCCCGAGCAGGCCGCCGACTGCCGGCTCGCGGTGATCGGGCTGGGCAAGTGCGGAGCCCAGGAACTCAACTACGTCAGCGATGTGGACGTGTTGTTCGTGGTCGAGCCGGCGCTCGGCCCGGCCGGTGAGCCGCTGGTCACGGTCGACCGGGCGACCACGATCGGCACCCGGCTGGCCGCCGAACTGACCCGGATCTGTTCGGCCCACACCGCCGCCGGGACGATCTGGGAGGTGGATGCGGCGCTGCGTCCGGAAGGCAAGGCCGGCCCGCTCGTCCGCACCCTGGCCAGCCACCAGGGCTATTACGAGCGCTGGGCCAAGAGCTGGGAGTTCCAGGCCATGCTCAAGGCCCGACCGGCGGCCGGCGATCTCGACCTGGGCCGGTCGTTCGTCGAGCTGGTCAGCCCGATGGTGTGGCGGGTGGCCGAACGCGATCACTTCATCGCCGACGCCCAGGCGATGCGTCGCCGCGTCGTCGCCCACATCCCCGCCCGGGACGCCGGCCGCGAACTCAAACTCGGCGACGGCGGGCTGCGCGACGTCGAGTTCTCCGTCCAGTTGTTGCAGTTGGTGCACGGCCGGGTGGATGCCGACCTGCGACTGCCGGGCACCCTGGCCGCGCTACGTGAACTGGTCGCCGGCGGCTACGTCGGCCGCGAGGACGGTAAGGGTTTCGGCCTGGCCTACCGCTTCCTGCGCGCGCTGGAGCATCGGATCCAGCTCTACCGGCTGCGGCGCACGCACGTGTTGCCGACCAGTGAGGACGACCTGCGCCGGCTCGGCCGGGGCCTCGGTTACGCCGACCCGGTGAACGGGCTGCTGAACACCTGGAAGTCCTGCTCACAACGGATCCGGCGGCTGCACCAGCGGTTGTTCTATTCCCCGTTGCTGGACGCGGTGGCCCGGATCCCGACCACCGAACTGGTGCTGACCGCGCAGTCGGCCAAGGACCGGCTGCAGGCCCTGGGCTTCGACGATCCGGCCGGCGCTCTTCGCCACATCGAGGCGCTGACCACCGGGGTCAGCCGCCAGGCCTCGATCCAGCGGCAGCTGCTGCCGGCGATGCTCGGCTGGTTCGCCGAGGCGCCCAACCCCGATCACGGGCTGCTGTCGTTCCGCCGGCTCTCGGAGTCCCTCGGCAACACCCCCTGGTATCTGCGGGCGCTCCGCGACGAGGGCGCGATGGCCGAGCGGCTCGCCATCATCCTGGCCTCCAGTCGGTACGCCGTCTCGCTGCTGAACCGGGCCCCGCAGACCGTCCAGTTGTTGGCCGACGACCGCGAGCTCGATCTGGAGCGGACCCGCGAGCTGCGGCTGGAGATGAGCTCGGCGGCGGGTCGGCACGACAACGCCCGGGAGGCGATCGAGGCGGTCCGCTCGATCCGCCGACGCGAGCTGTTCCGGATCGCGGCCAGTGACCTGCTCGGCCTGAGCGATCTGCCCGCGGTCGGGCGGGCACTCTCGAGGCTGGCCTCACTGACCGTCGACAGCGCGCTGAGCATCGTCCGGCGGACGGCCGTCCAGGGCCCGGTGCCCGAGATCGCGATCATCGCCATGGGTCGCTGGGGCGGGGAGGAGATGAACTACGCCTCCGACGCGGACGCGATGTTCGTGATGGCCGACGCCCCGCCCGTGGGCGAACGACGCCGCCGGCTGGGACGCGACCAAGATCGGCACCTCGGTGATCAACGAGTTGCGCAAGCTGTTGTCGCAGGCCGGGCCGGATCCGGCGTTGCAGCTCGACGCCAACCTCCGCCCGGAGGGCAAGGGCGGGGCCCTGATCCGCTCGCTGGAGGCCTACCGCAACTACTACCGACGCTGGTCCTCCACCTGGGAGATGCAGGCGTTGGTCCGGGCCGAGGTCCAGGCCGGGGACGCGGCGCTGGGGGCCGATCTGCTGGCGGTGATCGAGCAGGCGCGCTGGCCCGAGGGTGGGCTGAGCGCCGGTCAGCTGACCGAGATCCGTCGGCTGAAGGCGCGGATGGACACCGAGCGGATCCCGCGCGGCGCCGACCCGACCAAACACATCAAACTCGGCCCCGGCGGCCTCGTCGACGTGGAGTGGACGGTGCAGCTGTTGCAGTTGCAGCACGGGCACGCGAATCCCGACCTGCGCACCACCGGCACCATCGCGGCCCTGGACGCCCTGCAGCAGGCCGCGCTGATCGGGCCCGAGGACGCCCTGCACCTGCGTGAGGCCTGGTTGCTGGCCAGCCGGATCCGGAACGCGATCATGCTGGTCCGGGGCCGCGGGGCCGACCAGTTGCCCCCGGACGCACGCGAGTTGGCCGACGTGGCCCAGCTGATGGGCTACGGCCCGTCGGAGGCCTCGCACCTGATCAACGACTACCGCCGCGTCTCCCGGCGGGCCAATCAGGTGGTCGACCGGCTGTTCTGGGGCTACTGACCGGAATTCCCGCGCTCGGCGGATGGTTGGAACGGATATGACCATCGCCACCCCGAACGCTGCCGGCTCAGTCCCGCTCTCCGTCCTCGACCTGTCGCCGATCGGCAGCGGCAAGCCGGCCTCGACGGCGCTGACGGAGACGGTGGAGTTGGCCCGGCAGACCGAGGCGATGGGCTACCAGCGGTTCTGGCTGGCCGAGCACCACAACATCGCCAGTGTGGCCAGTTCCGCACCGACGGTGATGATCGCCACCGTGGCCGCCGCCACCTCGACCATCCGGGTCGGTTCCGGCGGCATCATGCTGCCCAACCACGCACCGCTGCAGGTGGCCGAGCAGTTCCGCGTCCTGGCGGCGCTGCACCCGCACCGGATCGACCTCGGCCTCGGCCGGGCGCCGGGGACCGATCAGTTGACCGCGATCGCACTCCGTCGCAGCCGGCAGGCCCTGACCGCCGACGACTTCCCCGACCAGTTCGCCGAACTGCTGGCCTACGTCGACGGGTTCCCGGCCGATCACCCGTTCGCCGCCATCTCGGCGATCCCGACCGACGTCGACCTGCCGCCGCTGTGGATCCTCGGTTCGAGCCTGTACGGCGGGCAGGCGGCCGCCGTCTTCGGCACCGGCTTCGCCTTCGCCGGTCACTTCGGCACCGCCGATCCGGCGGAGGCGGTCGCCGGTTATCGCGACCGGTTCACCCCGTCGGCCCGGATGAGCGAGCCGCGGGTCATCCTCGGCGTCTCGGCGATCGCCAGTGACACCCCCGAGCGGGCCGAACAGCTGGCGTTGGCCGGCGAACTGTCGATGGTCCGGCTGCGGCAGAACCGTCCCGGCCCGCTGCCCACCCCGGAGGAGGCCGCGGCGCATCCGTGGACCGAGCCCGAACGGGCGATGGCCGGTGACCGGCGTCGCTTCTCCAGCGTCGGCACCGCCGAGCAGGTGCGGGACGATCTCGAGCGCCGGCTGAAGGAGGCCGACGCGGACGAGTTGATCATCACCACCCAGATCCACGACCCGGCCGAACGCGCCCACTCCTACGAGCTGATCATGGACGCTTTCCGCTGACCGACCGGTGCCGGGTGATCGCCCGGCGGTAGGCCGTCAGCGCGGCCGCGGCCGAGTGGTCCCAGCTGAACCGGGCTGCGTGCTTCGCCCCGGCCCGGCCGAGCCGCTCCGCCAGATGTTCGGTGTCCAGCACGGATTCCAGTGCGTCGGCCCAGAGCCGTGGGTCGTGCCCGGCCACCAGCACGCCGGTCTCGCCGTCGGCGACGGCGCTGCGCAGTCCGCCGACGTCGGTGGCCACCACCGGCCGTCCGCAGGCCTGGGCCTCCAGGGCGACCAGACCGAAAGACTCGTTGTAGGACGGGACGGCGACCACGTCCGCCGCGCAGTACCAGCGGAACAACTCCGCCCGCGGTGAGTGTGGCCGCATGATCACCACGTCCTGCAGGGCGTGGTCGCGCACCGAATCGGCCAGGGAGTCGGAGAAGTCGGTCTCCGGCCCGCTGGGGCTGCCGATGATGATCAGGCGGGTCTGATCGCGACGCTCGGGTCGTCGCGCGATCAACTCGGCCACCGCGTCGATCAGCACGTCCGGGGCCTTGAGCGGCTGCAACCGACCGACGAACAGCACCACCTGTGCGGTCTGCTCCAGCCCCAGCCGGGCCCGGGAATCCTCTTGCTGGCAAGGGTGAAACGTCACCAGGTCCACCCCCGGCGGCAGCACCGCGATCTGGTCGGGGCGGGCGGCGTAGTGAGTGATCAGCTCGTCGGCCTCGGCGGACGTGTTCGCCGTCAGCACGTCGGCGGCCCGGACGATCCCGGCCTCGCCCTGCTCGCGGACGTCCGGCTCGATCAGGTGATCCTGGCCACGGGCGGCGTTCTTCACCCGGGCCATGGTGTGCATCGTGTGCACCAGCGGTATTTGCAGCCGCCGGGCGAGTTCGACCCCGGCCACACCGGAGAGCCAGTAGTGCGAATGGATCACCTCGGCCCCGGCGAGCAGCGGTGACGCACGATCGGCGAACTCGGCGGCCAGATCGACCTGTTGCTCCTTCGCGACCGGCGCGGCCGGACCGGCGTCCACCTGCAGCACCCGGACCCCGTCGGCCGGCTCGACCACCGACGGGGTGTCGGGATCGCTGCGCCGGGTCAGCACGTCGACGCCGACCCCGCGGGCGGCCAGCCGGCGGGACAACTCGGCGACGTAGACGTTCAACCCGCCGGCGTCGCCGACGCCGGGGGTGTCCAGGGGTGAGGTGTGCATGCTGATCATGGCGATGCGACCGGGCACATCGGGTGGAGCCTGCACGGCGTCAACTTAGTCCCCGTCGCTCGGTCCCGGCCCGCCCTGGGTTTTGTCAGGGGGTGGGTGCACGCTTGGTCCCACCACGATCCGGTCGCCGACCCGGCTGCAGAGACCTCGGAACGCGAGAGCCGTGGGGGAGAGGACGTCGACATGACGAGCGGGACGACGAGCACGGGCCTCGATCACCGGCCGGCCGCACTCGCGCGCTCGGCGCGGGGCACCGACGGAACGATCGAGGTGGTCGAGCCGGCCACCGGCCGAACGATGGGTGCCGTTCCGGCCGCGGGCGCCGACGACGTCCGCGCGGCCTACGACCAGGCGCGGGCCCATCAGCAGGCATGGGCCCGGCGCCCTGCCGCCGAACGGGCCGAGGTGGCCGGACGGCTGGCCGACCTGATGCTGTCCCGGCGCGACGAGGGCCTCGACCTGATCCAGCGGGAGACCGGCAAGGCCCGGCTGCACGCCTTCGAGGAGCTGCTGGAGGGCGTGCTCAGCAGCCAGTACTACCACCGGCACGCCGCCTCCCTGCTGCAACCCCGGCGGGTCGAGGGCACCTTCCCGGTGCTCACCCAGGCGGTCGAGCTGGCCCATCCCCGCGGCGTGATCGGGCTGATCTCACCCTGGAACTACCCGCTGGCGCTGAGCATGGACGCCATCCCCGCCCTGGTCGCCGGCAATGCGGTCGTGCACAAGGCCGACAGCCAGACCCCGTACTCCGCCCTGTGGGTGCGGTCGCTGATGGTCGAGGCCGGGCTGCCGCCGGAGGTCTGGCAGATCGTGGTCGGCGACCCGGACGAGATCGGCGATCCGTTGGTCGAGGGGGCCGACTATCTGGCCTTCACCGGATCGACCGAGGTCGGACTGTCGCTGTCCAAGCAGTGCGGCGAGCGGTTGATCGGGTGTTCGCTCGAACTGGGCGGCAAGAACCCGATGTTGGTGCTGGCCGACGCCGACCTGGAGCTGGCCGCGACGGCCGCGATCCGGGCCTGCTTCGGCAACGCCGGCCAGCTGTGCGTGGGGATCGAGCGGCTGCTGGTCGACGCCTCGGTCTATCCGGAGTTCACCGAGAAGCTGCTGGCCCGGGTCGCGGGGCTGCGGCTGGGTTTCGGGCTGGGCTACGACCACGACGTCGGCTCGCTGACCTCGAAGTCCCAACTGGACCGGATCGTCGGCGTGGTCGAGCGCGCCCGCGGCGAGGGGGCGACCGTGCTGGCCGGTGGTCGTGCCCGACCCGAGCTGGGGCCGTTCTTCTTCGAGCCGACGGTGCTGGCCGATCTGCCCGAGGGGGCGTCGGTGGACGCCGAGGAGTCGTTCGGACCGGTGGTCAGCGTCCGCCCGGTGCGGTCGGTGGAGGAGGCCGTCCGGCTGGCCAACGACACCGAGTACGGCCTGAACGCGGCGGTGTTCAGCCGCGACTCCCGGCTGGCGCACGAGGTGGCGGCCCGGTTGGACTGCGGCACGGTCAGCATCAACGAGGGCTACGCCGCCGCCTACGGCTCGCAGGGCGGCTCGATGGGCGGACGCAAGATGTCCGGTCTGGGCCGTCGCCACGGGCCGACCGGTCTGCTGAGATTCACCGAGGCGCAGACCATCGCCAGTCAGCATCTGGTCGGCTTCGACCCGCCCGGCCCGGTGTCGGCCGCGGGCTACACGAAGCTGATCAGCGGTGCGCTGCGGGTGCTGAGGGCCGTCGGGATCCGCTGAGGCTCAGGCCGGCTCGGGAGGGGTGCCGTCGGCGTCGAGCAGCGTGCGCTGCAGCCAGGCCACGTCGTGCCAGGCCTCCTGCTTCCAGCCGATCCGGCGGTAGGTGCCGACCAGCTCGAACCCCAACGACCGGTGCAGGCCCTCGCTCGCCTCGTTCGGCAGGGTCATCCCGGCGACGGCCGTCCGGTAGCCGCGGGCGGCCAACCGTTCGAACAGCGCCTGGTAGAGCAGCCGCCCGCCACCGGTCCGCCGGCGCCCGAGCTCGAGGTAGACGCTCACCTCGCAGGCCCACCGGTAGGCCGCCCGGCTCTTGAACTCCCCGGCGTAGGCGTAGCCGACCACCCGCGGGCCAGCCCTGTCGTCAGCCCTGTCGTCAGCGCTGTCGTCAGGCTGTCGTCTGGCTCGTCGTCACTGTCGACCAGCATCAGCCAGCTGTGTCGGCGCAACGCGGTGGTGATCCGCGCCGACATCTGCTCCGGCGTCGGCGGGTCGATCTCGAAGGTGATCGCGGTATCCGTGACGTAGGGCCGATAGATCCGCGCGCACGCCTCACCGTCGGCCGGGGTGGCCTCCCGCACGATCAGCCTCATGCTGCCCGATCGTAGGCACGCCGTGTTTCGTCGGTGTGAACGCCGGTTCAGGCCCAGTTCGCGGCGTCGGTCAGACAGAACGGGTGGCCGGCGGGATCGATCAGCACCCGCCAGGTCTCGCCGGGCTGCGGGTCGGCGAGCGTCGCGCCGAGGGAGAGGGCGTGCTGTTCGGTGGCCTCGATGTCGTCCACCGCGAGGTCGAGGTGGAACTGCTTCGAGCCGTGCTCGTCGGGCCAGGCCGGCGGCTGGTGGCCCGGCACCCGGCCGAAGCCGATCGCCGGTCCGTCGGGTCCGGTGAGCATCGCGTAGTTCTCGTCGCCGAAGGACTGCTCTAGGCCGAGCAGCTGTGCCCAGAACTCCGCCACCGGGGCGACCTCCGCGCAATCGAGGGTGACCATGGCCAGTTTCGTCGTCATGTCCTCAGCCTGCCGAAGGTAACGGCCGTCCGTCTTGAACAAAGGCGTCACCACAACCCCGGCGCGGTGACCGCGGCCCTAGGCTCGACGCCATGCCTGATCGTTCCTCCCGGCCGCGGGCGGCGATCCTGCGGCCCGAGTTGGCGGCACTGCGGATCGACGTCGGCCGGGCTGAGCCGGCCGCCGGGTTGGCCGAGTACGTCGACTACGCGTGGTGGGTCAGCTGGAGCGCGCCGCAGCCGCACGAGCAGGCCGTGATCCCGCGTCCGGTCGTGCACCTCTCGGCCGAACGGCACCAGGGTGAACCGCGGCTGTTGGTCACGGGCGTGTGCCGACGCCGGTTCGTCCGGGTGCTCGAGGGTGAGGGCCGCACCATCGCTGCCGCCTTTCTGCCGGCCGGCTTTCGACCGTTCCTGCGGGCGGACGTCAGTGCGCTGTGTGACCGGGAGGTGCCGGCCAGCGAAGTCCTCGGGGTGGACGACCGTGGTCTGGCCGCTCGACTGCTGGATCCGGCCGTGGGGATCGAGGACGGCGTCGGCATGCTCTACGACTGGCTCGCCGCCCTGCACCCGGAGCCGGACCCGATGGTCGGACGGCTCGCCGGTCTGGTCCGGCGCGCGGAGGAGGACACCACCATCACCCGGGCCGAGCAGCTCGCCGAACTTGCCGGCGTCGGTCTGCGCACCTTGCAACGCCAGTTCGCCGGCTACGTCGGGATCGGACCCAAGTGGGTCGTGCAGCGCTCCCGGCTGCTCGACGTCGCGGCAGCGGCGCACTCCGGCGCCCCGGTGGACTGGGCCTGTCTGGCGGCCGACCTCGGCTACGCCGATCAGTCCCACCTGATCCGCGCCTTCTCCGCTCTGGTCGGGGTTCCGCCGGCCGGCTATCTGCGCGAGAGGCAGCAGGCACGCCCGGCCAGCACGCTCCGGACGGCGTCGGCACCGGCGAGCAGACTGCGAGGGGGACGGCGGCTAGCCGGTCGCGGCCGGCCCGAAGGGCGGCCCGGACGCGCTCGGGTTCGTCGTCGAGAGGTTGGTTGTCCTGGTCTTCGACGCCGTCCAGGGCGTCGGGTCGGTCGGGTCGAAGACCGGCGAAGAGCGGATGCAGGTCGGCCTGGGCGGGCCCCTGCTCGGCGACCAACTCGAACGTCTTCCCGGCCGCGGCGTCGTCGGTGAGCGCGCCGATCAGCACCTCGGCGATCTGACGGCGAGCGACCACGCCGTCACTGGGGTCGCCGGCCCTGCGGGTGTCACCCTGCAGAAGATGCAGGCGATTCTGGTCTGCCTGCTGGTGGTCGAACCACCCGGGTCGCACCACGGTGTAGGGGTTTCCGCTGGCCCGGACGAGACGTTCGCCGCGACGTTTCCAATCGTGCCCGGTGGAACGTTGGGTGACCCCGATCGTGGTCATCACAGCGATCCGCACCTCCCGCCCGGCCAGTGCGGTCAGGGTGTTGGCCACCGCGCCGTAGTCGACGGCTTCGGCGGCCTCGGCGCCACCGTGGGAGCCGTGTGCGAACACGACCGCATCGACACCGTCCACCGCATCGGTGAGGGTGGTCGCATCGGTCAGGTCGCCCTCGGCGCACGTCGCACCGGCTGCCAGGTCGGTGCCGCTGCCACGCCGGACCAGTGCCCGGGTGAGGTGACCGGCACGGACGGACTCCTCGACGACGAGACGGCCGATGCTGCCGGTGGCGCCGACGACCAGGACGCTCAAACGGGGTGTGGGCATGCGCAGCTTTTCCTTCACAGGCAGGGTTGTGGCCCGGCAGTGCCGGACGTCAGGGGCTGGTCTCGCGGCCGTCGGCGAGACCAGCCACCTGACTCACGGGCGTCGGATCGGTCTCAGCCGAGGGTCAGGCCTCGGGGATGTCGCGACCGAAGTCCTTGAGGGTGACCGCCTCGGGCTCAGGGCCACCGCGGACGTCGGAGTTCAGGCCGTCGATCGCGGCCAGTTCGTCCTCGCTCAGGGTGAAGTCGAACACGTCGATGTTCTCGGCGATCCGCTTGGCCTTGGTCGACTTCGGGATCACCGACCGGCCCTGTTGCAGACCCCACCGCAGCATCACCTGGGCCGCGCTCTTGTTGTGCGCCTCCCCGATCCCGGTGATGGTCGGATCCTCGAGCGCACTCTTGTGCTCGCCGTCGCGGTAGTGGGTGATCCCGCCGATCGGGGACCAGGCCTGGGTCAGGATGTCGTGGCTGGCACCGAACTCCTGCACCTCACGCTGCTGGAAGAACGGGTGCACCTCGATCTGGTTCACCGCAGGTACGACGTCGGTCGCGTCCAACAGCTTGGTCAGGTGCTCGACCATGAAGTTGGAGACACCGATCGCGCGGACCTTGCCGTCGGCCAGCAGTTGCTCCAGCGCCTTGTACGCGCCGATCGTCTTGTCGAATTCCGACGGGAGCGCCTGGTGCAGGATCAGCAGGTCGATCACGTCGACGCCGAGCTTGCCGGCGCTCTTGTCGAAGCCGTGCAGGGTCTCGTCGTAGCCGAAGTCGCTGATCCAGATCTTCGTCTCCAAGAACACGTCGGACCGGTCGACGTCGGAGTTGCGGACGGCCTCGCCGACCTGCTTCTCGTTGCCGTAGGCGGCTGCGGTGTCGATATGGCGGTAGCCGGAGTCGAGGGCCGCGGTGACCGCATCGCGGGTCTCATCGGGCGGGGTCTGGAAGACGCCCAGGCCGAGCGCCGGCAGTGTGACGCCGTTGTTCAGGGTGTAAGAGTCCATGGCTTCAACGTTACGAGGAATCACGCTCGGGTGGGAGGGTCTGTCAGTGCGTGGTAACCGGGCGACGCCTCGGGCTGCCCGGATCGGGCCGAGAGGTCAGGTCAGGCCGATGTCGCGCAGCCAGGCGGTGGCCTGCCCGGGGTCGTCGCGGACCTCTTCGCCGCGGACCGCGAGGCCGTTGTCGTCGAGGCGGGCGCCTCGGTCGGCGGCGCTGCGGTACTGCTCGATGGTCGAGCCGAGACCACTGACGGCGTAGGTGACGAACGGATGCAGGGTCTTGCCGCTCCAGTCGACCGCCTCGATGAAGGTGTGCATGATCATCGGCGGCTGCACGTTCCAGATCGGACTGCCCAGCAACACCGTGGTGTAGGCCGACAGGTCCGGCAACTCACCGGCGATAGCGGGGCGGGCGTCGGACTGTTCCTCGCGGACGTTCCGGGCGACGGTGTCGTCGTAGTCGTCGGAGTAGTCGTCGGCCGGTTTGATCTCGTAGCTGTCGCAGCCGAGCTGCTCGATCAGCTGCTGGGCCAGGATCTTCGTGTTCCCTACCTGCAGGGTGCGGCGGCCGCCGTTCCAGTAGTTCTCTCCGTCACGGGAGAAGTAGACGACGATCACGCTGTCGGCGGTTGGTGCGGGCATGGTGCTGTCGGCTCCTGTTCCGGTGCGGGTGGGTGTCGGCGAACCGGGCGAGGCCGACTGTCGGGCTGTTCCGGGCTCTGCCGGGCCGGAGGAACAACCGGGCAGCAGCAGTCCGGCGGTCGCCCCGCCGAACGCGACGAGAGCGCCGCGGCGGCTGAGCCGTCGACGGCCGGGGTCGAAAGAGTGCATCGAAGATCCGTCCTTGAGCGAGGCGGCACGCCGCGCGGAGAGGCGGCTCGGGACGCCGATGTCCTCATCTCTACTGAACCCCGGAATCGGTCGGTCCGGGAGGGCCTGTCGTTCCGTGGTCTGCCAGGTCCAGGCTCGACCGTTCCTCGACGAGACTCCTCCGGTGGCTCGGCACCGGCCCGGACGGCCGGCCACGGTCCCGGGGTCGCAGAACGATGAACGGCCCCTGACCGAGGGACGCCGGAGGGCGTTCCGCAGTCAGGGGCCGCTTCTCGACCAGCACGGGCTGAGGCTGAGAAGGAACTCAGCTCACATGTCGTAGTACCACTTGAACTCCTGGTCGCCAGAGAGGGCAAAACCGCCTCTGACCTGCATGTTTGCACAGGGTGGCGACATTGGGCATACGCCTGATTAGTGCCAAGCAGGTGCCCGTTAGTGCGAAGATGGTGCGGACTCTGTCGTCGCCATCTGTCTCCGGGCGCGGGGGTAGGGGTCTGGCCGCGATCACCGGCTGTCGCACTTCGGCTGCACCTTGAACCGCATGAAGAACCAGTCGAGCAGCCTTGACCGCTTCGCCGCAGCTAACCACGACGTGGGTGCCCTTCGCATGGTCGATGTAGGTGATGCCGAATACCCGATTCGGCTGCAGCGGGTACTAGATTGGAAGTCTGCCGCGTACGTAATTGCGGACGAGAACGACGGCCTCCACCGCGTCGTCGTCTCGTTAGGCCGGGAGGTGCGACTCGAACGCCACGACCCCGACGGCTGTCCGTCACGAGGTCGCCGTGCGGCACAGCAGTGGACGCTGGTCGAGCACGCCGCCAGCACGATCGTCCAAAGGCTGTTCGACTACGTCCGGTCACTTCCAGACGACGCGCTTCTCCAGGACATCCGAGCTCTGAACGCCCAAGACCTGGAGAACGTGGAGGACCGGCTCAACGAACTGCTTGAAGCAATCGAGGACCAGAGGCTGCTCCTCGCAGCCGTTGAACGCTCGCGAGCCGTACTCGCAATCGAGGACCGCGTACAGCGCGAGATAGCGCTGCGCATGGTGGCCGGGTGGGCCGGCGCGACCGAGCAGCTCCTCGTGCGTGACGGCAGAGATGGCCGCTCCGGTGGTCCTGTCGGACGATGATGCGCCGCCGGCGCTGTGAGAGAGGTCAGCATGAACGAGAGCCAGATCGATCGTCACCGACACCGGAACGGTGGTCCGCGGCTGGCTGGTCTTCACCACGAACGTGGCGCGGGGGCCTGTCGTGTTGAACCTGTGCGACGAGCCCTACGGTGAAAAGGTCACGCAGGGCGGGGCGATCGGTCGGAATCAACGCGCAGGCGAGCGCCTTGGCGCGCCAGGTTCAGGCGCACAGCGACGAGCAGATAGTCGCGCTGGTCCGGCAGGCTGGCGGGGGATTCACCGGAGCTGACCTGGTCGACCGCATCGTTGCTAACGAGGACCGTCCGCGACTCGAAGTCATCAGCTGGCTCGAGCCTTCCGAAAGGGTGGACGAGATCATCGTGACGAAGTGGATCCAGGACCGCGCCTGAACGTTGAAGCCGAGCGCTGATGTGATGCTCGACGGGCGACGGGTTCGTCGACATTCACGCGGTCGTGGTCGAGGAGCGCGAGACCGAATGGATCGTCCGACCTGACTGGCTGAAGGACCGCCTACGCGAGCACCGACGTCCAACTGGGACCACTGACCCCGGGCGCGAAGGCCCTGCTGGATCTGATTGGTGACCTGGACAGCGCGCTCAAGGACCTGGCCCTCGCCCGTCAAGAGCGCGATGAGGCACGCGCCTGGGCGCGAGGTCAGCACTCTGGTACTCGTCCCGTCGACGCCGCCAATCCGCCAGCCTGGCTCATCGACAGGCAGGGCGAACCGGGCAAACCGACCGACGACTAGCTGTCGTATTCATGACGTTGCCGTCAGTCCTGGTAACGGGATTTGCCGAGATGCCGTCTGGGATGTCGATGTCAGTCGTCGTTTGTCCAGAACGGGGACTTGGCAAGGTCGTCTCGATGCGGCGCAGGCGTGTCTCGCTGGGGCGGGCTGGCCGAGACCGGTCAGCAAGGCGTACCAACTTCGCGACCGGGAGGTCCGGAACCTCAAGGCTCTGATCGATGAGGGCATCCACGTCAGCGCGTAGCGACTCAGCTTGAGCCTTTCTGTCCACGCGACAACACTAAGTCCACCATCGTGAACTCGCTACGGAGTTCCAGCCCGACAGGCGGCGTAAGGCGCGACCGAGGTTGCCCGCAATCTCTCGCTCGAATCCGCCGCGATACGGACTTTTTGGTGTCTACAACGTCTTGAAGGAACACAACTGGCACAGGTGAGCGTGACGGAGGCGGACCTCGCCCCAAGACCAACCGTGACACCACCGGAGCCCGGTAGCGTGCGCGTCCCCCGGCCGCTGCGAGCGACACAGCCTTGGATGGTTCCTCGCCTTACGCGAGACTCCTTGCGCGTCTCCACCTGCTTTGTCGGCCGTAAAGGGCAGGATGGCCAGGCGGGGGTTACGGATTGGGCGCCGTCCTTCCGAATGTGCGCCACGGAGCAGCACAGTTTCGGCTCCGGCCGACGAGAACGTGGAGTTGACGAGTGACGGTGGCCGTCGAAACTCGTTGAGGAGCTGGTGGTGAAGTCCCGGGATCGTGTCAAGGCCTACGGAGAGGTCTTCACGCCGCGGCACATGGTCGACCGGATGCTCGACCTGGTCCGAGACGAGTTGGAGGCTGGCCCAGACTTCGTCGACAAGACGTTCCTTGAGCCTTCTGCCGGGGACGGCAACTTCCTCGTCGCAATCCTGCAGCGCAAGCTCCAAGCGTTGACGGCCCACTACCCGCGCGAGTGCTTGGCCGACCGAGTCTCTCTTCGCGCTCGCCTCGATCTACGGCATCGAGCTGCTCGAGGACAACCACGCCGATGCCCGCGACGCCATGCTCGAAGACGTTCGAGAGCTTCCACGCGGGCCACGGTGTTCCGTGTGACCCGAGCACCGACTTGATGCAGGCCGCGACCTTCCTCGTCGAGACGAACATCGTTCGCGGCAACATGCTGAGCGGCTACCTGGTCGACGAGGACGGGTCCGAGGCTCGTCAGGAGCTCATCGACGTTCTCGTGGTGGCACCGCGTGGACGGCAAGCCCGGCGTGGTCCAGCGCGAGACGTTCACCCTTCAGTCACTCCGCAAGCAGGCGCACGACCAAGGCGATCTCTTCGACTTCTTCGACCTCGGCCAGGAGAACCCGTACCTGCCATGCCCGATCGAGCACGTGCACAAGGAGGCCACCCGCTGATGGGCAGTCCCAAGATCGAGACCTTCCGCGAGGTCGTCCCGTTCATCTACTCGTGGAAGACGCCTGACATCCCCAAGTACGACGGATGGGAGAAGGTCGGCTACACCGAGCAGGACTCCTCGGACGCGCGCATCGCGGAGCAGGCGAGCCAGCTCAACGTCCAGAAGATCAAGGTCTGGTCGTACCGGGCGGCGTTCATGACCGAAGACGGCGGGACGTTCCGCGACACGCGACTTCCACGCCTTCCTCAAGCAGCAGGGAATCGAGCGCGAGTACGACCCTGACACCGCGCCGCACCGCACCGAGTGGCACAAGTTCGCCGGCGCTCCCAAGACGTCACAGCAGTACTTCCTCGACTTCGCCTCGAAGACGTTCGCCACACCACCGGGTGAGTCCCAGGACGACTACCAGCTCCGCCCGGAACAGCAAGCAGCAGTCGCGCAGGCGATGACTGCTCTCGGGGCCGGCGAGGGCGAGGTGCTCTGGAACGCCAAGCCGCGGTTCGGAAAGACGCTGACGACGTACCAGCTCATGCGGGAGCATGGACGTTCGCAGGGCGCTCATCGTCACGAACCGGCCGGCGATCGCCAACTCCTGGTACGACGACTTCCAGCGGTTCATCGGCCACCAGACGACCTACCAGTTCGTCTCCGAGTCCTCGTCCCTGTCCGAGCGCTCCCCGATGACGCGCGAGCAGTGGCGGGCGTACTCGGCGCAGAACGTCGACGCCGACCCGCGGATCATCGAGTTCGTGTCGCTGCAGGACATCAAGGGGTCGCAGTACTTCGGCGGCAACTACCCCAAGCTCAAGCACATCGCTGAGATGGATTGGGACCTGCTCATCATCGACGAAGCTCACGAGGGCATCGACACGACGAAGACCGACATCGCGTTCGAGCAGATCAAGCGCAGCCACACCCTTCACCTGTCGGGGACGCCGTTCAAGGCACTCGCATCCGGCCGGTTCAGCCGAGGACCAGATCTTCAACTGGACCTACGAAGACGAGCAGACCGCCCGCGACGAGTGGTCGGACGACTCGCAGGACAACCCGTACGCCTCGTTGCCGACGCTCAACCTGCTCACCTACCAGCTGTCGCGCATGGTCGCCGACCACCTCGCTGAAGGTGTCGCCCTCGAGGAGGACGAGGCGAACGTCGACTACACCTTCGACCTGGCCGAGTTCTTCCGAACCAAGGACAACGGCTTCTTCGAGTACGAGGCCGAGGTCAAGCCAAGTTCCTCGACACCCTGACGACCAACGAGAAGTACCCGTTCTCCACGCCAGAGCTCCGCGACGAGATTCGCCACTCGTTCTGGCTCCTCAACCGCGTCTCCTCCGCGAAGGCCCTCGAACGCCTGCTGAAGAAGCACGAGGTGTTCAAGGACTACACGGTCGTCCTGGCCGCTGGCGACGGCCGCGCTGCCAGCGACGAGAGTCTCGACGAGACCAGCGATGACGCCGTCACCACCGGCAAGTCGCTGGACAAGGTCAAGGAGGCGATCAAGAAGGCCGAGGACGTCGGCGGCAAGACGATCACGCTCTCGGTCGGCCAGCTCACCACAGGCGTCACGGTCCCCGAATGGACCGCGGTCATCATGCTCTCCAACATCACCTCGCCAGCGCTCTACACGCAGGCGGCGTTCCGCGCGCAGAACCCGCACACGTTCGTGCGCGGAGACAACGTCGTGCTTCAGAAGAAGAACGCCTACATCTTCGACTTCGCTCCCGAACGCACGCTGACCATCTTCGACGAGTTCGCCAACAACCTCGCCCTGCACCCGCCCGTCGACAGCGGGGAGCGCCAGGACAACATCCGTCGGCTGCTGAACTTCTTCCCAGTCCTCGGCGAAGACTCCGAGGGCCGGATGATCGAGCTCGACGCCGCCCAGGTGCTCACCTTCCCGCGGGTCTTCAAGGCACGAGAGGTCGTACGGCGCGGCTTCCTCTCCAACCTGCTGTTCGCGAACGTCGGCGCCATCTTCCGGTACAGCGAGCACGTCAAGGAGATCCTCGACAAGCTCCCCACTGCTAAGCAGGGCAAGGTCCGGACCGGGCAGACGCTCGAACTTCCGCACCCGCCGCCAACCACCGACAGCGACGGCAACGTCAAGGTCGATGTCGAGACCGTCATCAACCCGAAGGTCGCCGAGCTCGGCAAGCCCATCTGGTCGACCGAGTCGTTCCCGCCCGTCGATGCCGAGCACGCCGGCCAGCAAGGCGGCGGCGAAGATCGCCGAGGCCGTCACTGACGCAGGCGAGCGCCAAGCGCAACGAGCTCCAGGAGTCCTACGGGCTCACCGCGGCACAGGTCGCAGCGTGACACGAAGGCGACCGAGGCCAAGGTGAAGGCCGAGGTCGAGCGTGCCTACGCAGAGCACAAGATCGCTCAGCAGCACCTCGAAGACGAGGCAGCCGAGGCAGCCACCGAGGCCGAAGCGCGAGGTCGTCGAGACCAAGCGCGTCGAAGCTGACACCGCGTTCCAGGCGAACATCCTGGACATCGTCGCAGGAGACGATGAACAAGATCGTCCCGGAGGTCGTGACGCGCGAGGAGACCAAGAAGGTCCAGAAGCAGGCCGACAAGTCGATGGACGAAGCGCGAAGCCACCTCCGCGGCTTCGCCCGCACCATCCCGATGTTCCTCATGGCGTACGGCGACCGGGACATGCGGCTCGCCAACTTCGACGACTACACCCCGGACGACGTGTTCGAGGAGATCACCGGCATCAGCGAGGCGGAGTTCCGCACCCTGCGCGACGGTCAGAACGGTCACCGAGGACGACGGCACCGTCACCACGATTCCCGGCCTGTTCGACGAGGACGTGTTCAACCAAGCAATCCAGGAGTTCCTCACCAAGAAGGAAGAACTCGCCGACTACTTCAACCCGGCGCTCACCGAGGACATCTTCGCCTACGTCCCACAGCAGAAGACCTCCCTGGTCTTCACCCCCAAGGCCGTCGTCATGAAGATGGTCGACATCCTCGAGGCCGAGAACCCCGGCATCTTCAGCGACCCGACGAAGACGTTCGCCGACCTGTTCTCAACGGCCGGACTCTTCGTCATGGAACTCGTACGCCGACTTGACGCCGGCCTCGCTGAAGCCATCCCCGATCAGGACGAGCGGCTGCGCCACATCCTGACCTCGCAGATCTTCGAGATGAGCCACAACGAAATCCTGCACGACATCACCATCGAGGCCGTCTCGGGCGGCGTCGAAGAACGCAAAGCCTGGATCAAGGATTCGGGCCACTATCCGTGTCGGCAACCTCGCACGAGATGACTCCCGAGGAACGCGCCGAAGACCATCGCCGAGATGCTGGGAGACGACTGACATGACCAAGAAGTTCGACGTTGTCATCGGCAACCCTCCCTACCAAGAGGAGGCGCAAGGTGACGGCACCCGCGACACTCCCATCTACCACCGCTTCATGGACGCCGCCTACGAGGTTGGCACCAAGGCGGTGCTCATCACGCCAGCACGCTTCCTCTTCAACGCGGGCTTCACGCCGAAAGCGTGGAACGAGAAGATGCTGGCCGACGAGCACCTGAGCGTCGCGCACTACGAGCCAGACTCGAACCGCCTCTTTCCTGGCCTGACGGACCCCATCAAGGCTGGGATCGCGGTGACGTACCGCGACTCGGAGAGCAAGCTCGGCCCAATCGGATTCTTCACCGGGCATCCCGAGCTCAACGCGATCCTGCATAAGGTTCGCGAGTCAGGTACTGCCTTCATCGAAACCATCGGCGTCACCGAGCTCGCGGTCATACCGCGTACACCGACAAGCTGTACGAGGACCACCCGGACGCACTCGCGCTGCGTCCCGAGGGCAACACCGCCCTGGTCAATACCAACGCCTTCGAGCATGTTCTCGTTCCTCTACAGCGATGACAAGCCCGGCGACGGCAAGGAGTACGTACAGCTCCTCGGAGTCATCAAGAACAAGCGGGCGGCTCGCTGGATACGCAGTGACTACATCACCGGCCCCGACAGCTTCGATCAGGTACAAGGTCTCGGTACCGGCAGCGAACGGCTCAGGTTCGACGACGGACTTTTTCGGCGTCGCGTTGAACAACCCGACCGTGGTCGAGCCGGGGGTCGGGGTCACGCAGACGTTCATCACCATCGGCTCCTTCGACGACCGAAGCCGAGGCCCAGGCGTGCATGAAGTACGTCAAGTCGAAGTTCGCCAGGGCGATGCTGGGGGTCCTGAAGGTTACGCAGCACAACCCGCGAAGCACGTGGAAGTTCGTCCCGGCACAGGACTTCACGAGCGGCTCGGACATCGACTGGACCAAGACGATCCCCGAGATCGACGCTCAGCTCTACGCCAAGTACGACCTCGATTCGGAGGAGATTGCCTTCATCGAGGCCAAGGTCAAGGCGATGGAATAGCGGTTCTTGCTCCTCACTCGTGAAGGAGTCCTGGTCGGCCGTTCACCGCACACTCGGTCCACCCGCCGCGGCAGAAAGTGTGCGCGGCTAACGGGGGTCGTGACTGATAGGTTGGGACGATCAACCGAACCTATTCCGCTGGGCCAGAACGGAGACCGGAAAGTGCGAATCTCCGCCCTCGCCATCACCAACCACAGCCGCATCCCGAACCTGACCCTCGAGGTTCGCCAACACGCGGTCGTTGTGGGCGCCAACGACGTCGGCAAGACCTCCATCCTGCGCCTGCTCAACCTGACCCTGGGAGCCTCGACGGGGACGCTCTACCAGCGGCTCATCAAGGACGATCTCAAAGACCCCGACGCGCCGCTCATCGTCGACGTGAAACTCGCAGACTTCACCAACGACGAACGCACCCTATTCACCAGCGAGATCCACGTAGACGAAGACGGCACGACCGAGTCCCTGCATGTCCAGCTCAGCGTCGAGCAAGACCCTGAGGACGAAGAGACTGTCGCGATCCGCCGATGGTTCCCGCAGGCCGGTCACGAACGCTCACCCTCCTCGAAGCAGATCGAAGGCTTCGGCTGGCGCTACCTGCCGGCCACGCGCGGCTCCAACGCCGCCAGCCTCGACGGCCGCGGCAGCGCCTTGCGGACCCTTCTCGGCGCCACCGAGCTCGGTGAGCACCGAGAGACCCTCGTCGACCTCATCGAAAAGTTCAACAGCGAACTGGGCGCCAGCAACAACGTCGTCGACCTTCTCGAACGTGTGGCCAACCACCTGTCCCGCGCCATGCCCAAGTCCGTCGCTACTGGCGACATCGCCATCCGCAGCACCGCCGACCCCGAGAATGACGTGCTCGGCAACGTGACCATGTTCGTCAAGAAGGAAGGCGTGCACGTTCCGCTGGCCGAGCAGTCCGACGGAGTTCGCCAGTTGACGGCCATGACCCTCTTCGACCTTGCCGAAGGCGCCGCGAACATCGTCGCGATCGACGAGCCCGAGCTCCACCTCCACCCTTCAAGCCAACGGACCATCGCAGAACTTTTCGCTAGCGCCGATAACCAGAAGGTCCTCGCGACGCACTCCGCCTACATCGTTCAGCAGGTTCGAGCCGTCCGACATCATCGCTGTCGGGCCGGACGGAAACTGCCACCAGATCGCCAAGGACAAGCTCGGCCTCGTCGAAAAGCAGCGCGTCAACTGGTGGTCACCTCGGCTCCTGGAGACCCTCACCGCGCGTGCAGCAATCGTGGTCGAGGGAGCCTCCGACCGAGTCATCGTCGAGGCCGCCGCCCGCGCCATGGGCATCGACCTCGACCGCCTCGGCGTCGTCGTCTTCGACATCGACGGAGCCGACAAGTTCCCGCACGTTTACAAGCTCATCGGAAAGGACGGGTTCGGCGTCCAGATCTACGGGCTCGTCGACGATAAGGAGCAGGGGTCCTGGGTCGGAGCCTTCGGGGGCAAACCGAAGAACGTCTTCGGGCACGTCTCGTGTGGGTTTCCAGCCCCGACCTAGAAGCCGAGTACGCCGCCGCGTTCACAGGCCCGGGCCTGGCACAGGCACTCGTCGACGGCGGCTACTGCCGCCTCGACGCAGTCCTGCAGTCCGCGGGCGTCGCGACTGTCGCGGAGGTCACCGAGGAAGCGGCCGCCGCGTTCAGCCGCAAGGGCAAGACGGATGCTGCTGCGGTCGTGGCGTCACGCCTGGACGCCGCAACTGCTGAGAAGATCGCCAGCGTCGCGGGACTTCTAAACCACCTCTCCGGCCGCGACCTTACTGTGACCGATTTCCAGCCCAGCGCGGAGCAGGCGGCCGCCGCGACATCTGCGGACCTCAACACGCTGATCATCGCGCCGCCGGGGTGCGGCAAGACCGAAGTCCTCGCGTACAGAGCCGAACACCTCATCGCTTCCCTGCGCCCCAACCAGAAGATTCTCGCTCTCACGTTAACCAACCGGGCTCGAGCGAACCTTCAGGAACGGCTACGCCAGGTTTTGGGCGCAGAACGCGCTCGACGCTTCGTCGCTGTTCGGAACTTTCATGGGCACGCCGCTGATGTAGTGCGCTCCCACTACCGCACGATCGGCTTGAATCTGTCGACCTACGTTCCGCCGACGACACGGACCCTGGCCAAGGCGATGCGCGACGTCACGAGTGACGCCGACATCTCGCGCGATGCCATCGCGCTGCTCGGCGAGGTCAAGCGGCAGGCCCTCAGCGACGAGGGAGTTCTCGCGTCACTCGCCGCTGCTAATGGCAGGATCGGCCAGGACGCGGCGGTCGCCGTCGAGGATGCACGCCAAGCTGCGAACCTCCTCCACTACGAAGACCTCCTCCGGTACGCCCAGTGCCTACTCAAGGTGCCCGGCGTCCGGCGCCTGTACAACAACCACTACGGCGTCGTTCTTGTCGACGAGTTCCAGGACCTGTCCCTCCAGCAGCTCGACCTTGTCAGCCTCACCTGCACGGCATCGAAAACCTTCGCCGGCGACCCGCTGCAAGGCATCTACACGTGGGCCGGCGCGCAGCCCGAAGAAGTCGCCAAAATCTTGAACGCAGCATGCCCGACCCCGGTCTTGCTCAGCGAGTCCTACAGGTCCTCCCCGAAAGTGCTTTCGCTCGTGAACGCCATTGGCACACAGCTGGGAGCATCTGCGCTTCGCTCTGCTCAGGACGACGTTTGGCCGGACGCGGGGTTCGGCACAGTGCAGGTCTTCGCCGACTGCGACGACGAGGCGAAGCAGATCCTCAACGCCGCGCGGGTCCTACTCGACCGAGACCCGAACCTCAGCATCGGCATCATCACAAGGTCGGCATGGCGTAGGAAGGTCATCGACCAAGAGTTCGCGGCCAGCGACCTGCCGATCCGGCGGTGGGACCTCGCCGTGGACGACCCGCGAATCCTTCAACTTGTTCGCGATGCGATGACCCAGCTGCCCCGCGGCGTCGACTTCGAGACGGCACGCGACGGCGTGCTGAACACGATCGACCCAGCCGATGTCGACACCTTTGAGCAGGTTGAGGAGGTCTTCAACTTCCTCGATGAGAGTGGCTTCCCGACGCCGCGAGCAGCCCTGCGAACATTGCGCGCGAACGGTGAGCCGCAGCAGGCTGTGTCGCCGGGCGTGCATCTGCTCAACGCCCACACCGGCAAGGGTCAGCAGTTCGACTGGGTTTTCGTCATCGGCCTTGAAGAGAAGCACGTCCCGGACAGACGCAACTCTCAGGGGGCAGCGCTCGCTGAGGAGATGCGTGTCCTTCTCGTCATGCTGTCTCGTGCTCGTCACGGGCTTGTGGTCTCGACCGTGCAGACGCTCGACGGGCAGTACGGGCGTTACGGCGCCACTCGTAGCCGCTGGTTCGCGGCACTCGACGCCGCCAAGCCATCCGCTTGGTCAGCCTTCGCTGCCCACCTCCAGTCCGCTTTCCCGAACTAACCTAGTGGTATGTCGTAGAAGTAACTATGCAGTTTGGTGGGACAATGAGTTGTGCCGAACAAGACTGCCGAGCGGTTGCTTTTGCGTACGGGCGACCAGGCCAGAGCTGGAGCGGCTGACCCGGTCCTCGACCGGTGCCGGCCGCGGCTAGCACAGCGGGCCAGGATCTTGCTGCTGGCGGCGGAGGGGGTGGCGAACTACGAGATCGCGGGACGGGTCGGGGTGACCCGGCCGACGGTGAACCTGTGGCGGTCTCGTTATGCCGAGGCCAGGGGTTGGCTGGGCTGGTCGGATCAGAAGCGGCCGGGCCGGCCGCGCACGGTCGACCGGCGCAGCGATCGTGGCGGCGACGCTGAGCCCGCCGCCGAAGGGGCTGGGGGTGACGCACTGGTCGTCCCGGCTGCTCGCCCCGCGGCTGGGGGTCGACCACGCCACGGTCGCAGCGGTGTGGAAGGACGTACGGGGTCAGGCCGTGGAAGGCGGAGACGTTCAAGTTCTCCACCGATCCCGAGCTGGTCGCGAAGGTCATCGACGTGATCGGGCTGTACCTCGCTCCGCCGGAGAACGCGATCGTGCTCTGCGTGGACGAGAAGTCCCAGATCCAAGCGCTGGACCGGACCCAGAAGGTGCTGCCGATGCAGCCCGGCCACGCCGAGCAACGCACCCACGACTACGTCCGCCACGGCACCACCACGTTGTTCGCCGCCCTGGAGATCGCCACCGGGCAAGGTCACCGGGCTGTGCAAGCACCGGCACCGCCACCAGGAGTTCCTGGCCTTCCTCAAACACGTGGCCCGGGCCTACCCCGACCGCGGTGACGGCGTCGAGTTGCACCTGGTGATGGACAACTACGCCACCCACAAACGCCTCGAGGTCCACGACTGGCTCGCCGCGAACCCCCGCATCCACGTCCACTTCACCCCGACCTCGGGCTCATGGCTGAACCTGGTCGAGGTCTGGTTCGGCATCATCGAACGCCAAGCCATCCGGCGCGGCACCTTCACCTCGGTGCGCGACCTCAACGACCAAGATCCGTACCTTCATGAACGGCTGGAACCCGCGCAAGCCACCCGTTCATCTGGACCAAACCCGCCGACGAGATCCTCGACAAGATCAACCGCAAACGTAAACATGTCTCAGCGACACAGCCACTAGTGGGCATTTCGTCGACGACTGCCGACCGTTCAAACTGTCCGATCCGACTGGGTGGTCAGTCTCTGGTGGCATGCTTGAGCCGATACGCATCCCGGGTCTTGACGGGGATACCTCGATTTGTGCCAAGTGAGAGGCCCTCCCGGGCCGCCCAAACGCGGATTGACTGGTCCTCAAGCAGCCGGTCGAGTGGCTGTCGGTTGCCGGCCGAATGTGCGACGTAGGCGGCACACATCGGGATCGCGATGCCGGCGTGGGTCGCCACCTGAAGGCCTTGACTGCGTGCCCAGGCGCGGATGGCCGCGGCCGGGACGGCAGCAGGTAAATGAACGGCTTGCGGGGGAGTGGCGGGCCTCGCGGCCTGGTAGATGCGGCCCAGGTAGGCATCGCCCGTCCCGAGCCGGGTGGCAACCTGTCGCATCGACAGGCCCGCGTCGTCGTGCAGGTGGACGATAAACGCTCCGCGGGCTTGCCGGGCAGCAGCAAGCTGCGACGTGGCGAGCTCGACCGCTTGAAACGCGCCCGAGATGGAGAAGGTTGGCTCGGCGGGCCAGTCGCGGATGCGGGGTCAAGCCCCCGGCAGAAAGTCAGCTTGAGAGGCGCTGAAGTAGTGCCGCTCGTGACCCCAGGGCATGAGCCCGCGCAGAAACGTCGTGTTTTCGCGGACGGTGCGGGCGGTACCGGCCTGGGCTCGCATGCGGTCGAGGAGCGGACGGTCAACGTCCCAAGCCTGCACGCCGTCGGAGAGGCCCTCGCTTGCGCGGGCGAGCCCCTTGGCGACCTGGCCCCGGTAGCTCTCGGTCCAGTCGCCCTTGTCAGGTCCCTGCTTACGGTCGTCCACGCTCTCGACGTACTCAGCAATGACGTCTTCCAGGTACGCCGCAGCTGCTCCGCCGACCGCCCGGGTGAGCATGGCGTCGATGTCGGCTGCCTTGACGTGCGCCTCCTGGAGCGTCGTGCCGGAGGTCGTGCGGCCCGGGCCGCCGTCGGGCGTGGTTCCAGTTCATCGGAAGTACTTCGACTTCCCGGTCGGCGCGAGAATGCGAACAGCGCCGACCATGTCGACCGGCTGGTTCCGGGTGCTCATGCCGCACGTCCCGTCTGACGCGCAGCGCGCGGACGGTAGCTGGACGCCTTGACCGGCTGAGCGGCCGCTGGGGGAGCGACCGTTCGGCGGCGCTCGGTCGCGGGCACGGCCCGGAGTCCGGCGAACCAGTCGACGATCTCCTGGCGGGGCCAGAAGAGGCGGCCGGCGGACTCGCCCAGACGCCGGGCGCCGGGGAAGTCGTTGCGGCTGGTGTACTCGCGTGCCCGGTCAACGGAGACCTGGAAGGCGGGGGCGATGTGGGCGATACCCCAGATGGGGTCGGACAGGTCGGGGCGCTGGGTGCCTTCGGTGGTATGCGTCATAGCTCTGTCCGTGCGGGACACGGCCGGGAGCGCAGTCGCCTGGGTGCTGCGTGGGTGGGAGATTGGCACAGCGTTGTGCCAAAACAGTGCGAAAAGCGGACCCCCGGAAGGGTCCGCATTCGCGTCTGTGCAGGTCAGAGGGCTAGTGCGGCCCTCAGAGCCTTCAACTGTCACATGTCGTAGTACATCTCGAACTCGTGCGGGTGCGGACGCAGCCGGATCGCGTCGATGTCGGCGCGCTTCAGGTCGACCCAGGTCTCGATCAGGTCGGGGGTGAACACGTCGCCCTGCAGCAGGAACTCGTGATCGGCCTCGAGGGCGTCCAGCACGCCGTCCAGGCTGGCCGGGACGGTCGGCACCGAGGCGTGCTCCTCGGGCGGCAGTTCGTAGAGGTCCTTGTCGACCGGAGCGCCGGGCTCGGTCTTGTTCAGGATCCCGTCGACGCCGGCCAGCAGGATGGCCGAGAAGGCCAGGTAGGGGTTGGAGGACGGGTCGGGGCAGCGGAACTCGATCCGCTTGGCCTTCGGGTTGGAGCCGGTGATCGGGATCCGGATACAGGCCGAGCGGTTGCGCGAGCTGTAGACCAGGTTGACCGGCGCCTCGAAGCCCGGCACCAGCCGGTGGAAGGAGTTGACCGTCGGGTTGGTGAAGGCGAGCAGCGACGGGGCGTGGGCCAGGATGCCGCCGATGTACCAGCGGGCGATGTCGGACAGGCCGCCGTAGCCGGCCTCGTCGTAGAACAACGGGGTGCCGTCGTTCCAGATCGAGGAGTGCACGTGCATGCCCGAACCGTTGTCACCGAAGATCGGCTTCGGCATGAAGGTCGCGGTCTTGCCGGCCGCCCAGGCGGTGTTCTTGACCAGGTACTTGAACTTCATCACGTCGTCGCCGGCCTTGAGCAGCGTGTCGAAGCGGTAGTTGATCTCGGCCTGGCCGGCGGTGCCGACCTCGTGGTGGGCGCGCTCGACGGTCAGCCCCGAGTTCTCCATGTGCCGGACCATGTCGTCGCGCAGGTCGGCGAAGTGGTCGACCGGCGGGACGGGGAAGTAGCCGCCCTTGTACTTGACCTTGTAGCCGCGGTTGCCGCCCTCTTCCTCACGGCCGCTGTTCCAGGCGCCGGCGACGGAGTCGATCGCGTAGTAGCCGGTGTTCTGCTTGGTCTCGAAGCGGACGTCGTCGAAGACGTAGAACTCGGCCTCGGGGGCGAAGAACGCGGTGTCACCGATACCGGTGGTGCCGAGGAAGGCCTCCGCCTTGCGCGCGATGTTGCGCGGGTCGCGGCTGTAGGCCTCCTTGGTCAGCGGGTCGTGGACGAAGAAGTTCAGGCAGAGCGTCTTGGCCCGGCGGAACGGGTCGATGTAGGCCGTCGCCGGGTCCGGCAGCAGCGCCATGTCGGATTCGTGGATCTTCTGGAAGCCGCGGATCGAGGAGCCGTCGAAGGCCAGGCCGTCCTCGAAGACCGACTCGTCGAACGAGCCGGCCGGGACGGTGAAGTGCTGCATGATGCCGGGCAGATCGCAGAACCGGATGTCGACGGTCTCGACACCCTCGTCCTTGACGTAGGCCAACAGGTCGTCGGCGCCTTGGAACATGTGTCCTCCGGTGAGGGTCGGGTGAATGGACTGGATCAGCGGCACCGATGGTGGGACGTCCGTCCCGCGAGGCGCCGCCTCGTTCGATCCTGCCGGACTCGGTGGTGAGTCGGTCCGGCGGGTCGCGCCGATCCTAGGGAGAGCCCATTTCCTCACCGTTGCGCGACTGTTACCTCTGCGTTACGCGCCGACCTCGCCCGCGACCCGGAGACGGCAGGCCGCGCTAGCCTCGGTGAGTGAGCCGACGACCCCGTCCCGCCGGACCTGACCGGGGCAACGCTGCTGCGCGAACCGGAGGAAGTGCCGGACGAGCTGCCGGACAGGACGGGCGGACCTGGACGCCGGCGCCCGAGCCCCGCTATCCGGGCGAGCGGCTCGGGCTGGAGGAGTCCGGACGTGGTTCGCTGGCGAGTTGGCGCAGCCGGATCGCTGCCCTCGTTTTGGACTGGCTGATCAGCATGGCGTTGGCGGTGGCGATCTTCACCCCGGCCGTGTTGACCGGGCAGGACTGGCGCCGCTTCATGGTGCTGGCCGTCTTCTTCGTCGAATCGGCCGTGCTGTCCGCCCTGACCGGCAGCAGCTTCGGGCAACTGATCACCAGGATCGCCGTCTTCCGCCTCGACGCCAGGCCGCTCGGTTTCCCCCGGGCGATCGTCCGGGCCGCACTGGTCAGCGCCGTCCTGCCGGCACTGGTGATCGACGGAAACCGGCGCGGTGCCCAGGATCTGGCCCTCGGGACCGTGGTGATCAACCGCCGTTGAGGAAGCCGCCGGACGTGATCGGCAGGGCGCTGGTCCGACGCCGAATCAGGTGGTGAGCCAGAACGTGTTGCCGTCCGGGTCGGCCAGGACAGCGGGAGCGTCGGGGTCCGCGTCGACTTCGAGGACGGTCGCACCCAGCAGGGCCAGCCGCTCGATCTCCGCGCGCCGGCCCGCGGTCGTTGCGTCGCCGTCTGCGTCTTTGACGTCTTTGACGACTTCGAGGTCGAACCGGAGCCGGTTCAGCCCTTCGGTCGGGACGAACGGCGGACCTCCCCAGCTGATCTTCGTCCCGCCACGGGGCGACTGGATCGCCGTCTCCTCATCCTGGTCCCAGACCAGCGGCCAGCCCAGGGCTTCGCTCCAGAACTGACCCACCTGCCGGGATCCGTCGCAGGCGATCGCGCCGATGAAGCCGCAGCCTTCGAGAAACCGGTTGCCGGCCTCGATCACGCAGAACGCGTTCCCCTCGGGATCGGCGAGCACGATGTGGCCCTCCTCGGGGCGTTGCCCGACGTCGAGGTGACGAGCGCCGAGGGCCAACGCCTCGGCCACCGTCCGCTGTTGGTCGGCCTCGGTCTTGCTGGTCAGGTCGAGGTGCATCGGGTCGGGTCGGCGTCGCGGCTGATCGTTCGACCGGAAACGGATCCCGAAGCCGTAGCCGGCGCCAGCTGGAAGCTCGACGCGCTCAGCCCGGTCGTCACCGATCGGCCGATCCAGCAGATCGGCCCAGAACCGGGCCAGCCGGGCAGGGTCGCCGGCGTCGATGCTGAGAGCGGTCAGTCGACACGACATCGTGTCAGGGTAGGCGCCGGTTCGGATCAGCGCTTCAGCGTGAGCGACTCGAGTTCCAGTTCTTCCAGGCTGCGCCCACCGGTTTCGGGCACCCGACGCCAGACGAAGACGGCGCCGACGGCACCGAAGAAGGCGAAGGTCACGTACACCGCAACGGCATGCGAGGCGAGCGCGACGGCCAGGCCGAAGGCGAAGATCAGCGCGATCGCCGTCTTGGCCGCCGTGGCCAGCGACGCGCCGGCCGACCGGGCGCGGAGCGGGAACAGCTCGGGCAACACCACCCACATCACCGGCCCCCAGGTGAGGGAGAAGCCCGACTTGAACACCGCGAGCCCGGCCAGGGCGACGATCTGGCCGACCGGCGTGAACCAGTGCAGCCCGAACACCAGCCCGACCACCAGCATCGAGGCGCCGAGTACGACCGATCCGATGATCAACAGCCGGCGCCGTCCGACCCGGTCGACGATCAGGCCGGAAATGATCGTCGACACCACCGACAGGACGCCGAAACCGACGGTGTTGACCAGTGCGGTGTTGGTGCCGAAGCCGAGCTGCTTCAGGATCGTCGGGGCGTAGTACAGGATCGCGTTGATGCCGACCAACTGTTGGAGCATGCCGAGCACCAGTGCGGTGATCAGCACCGGCCGGAGCGCCCTCGAACGCAGCAAGCTGCCCGCCGACATCGTCCTGGTGTCCGGTCGCTCCCCGTTCGGAGACGAGGCCGGATCATGACTGACCCGTTCGAGCTCGGCGTAAGCCTGCTCGGCTTCAGCCCTGCCCAGCAGGGAATCCAGCACCCGACGGGCCTCGTCGCGTCGACCCTGCAGCATCAGCCAGCGTGGCGTCTCCGGCTGCCTGATCAACATCACCAACAGGATCGCGGCCAGCACCGCCGATGCGCCGAGCGAGACCCGCCAGGAGATGTGTTGGGAGAAGAACAGGTTGACGACACCGGCCAGCAGGATGCCGGTGGCGATCAGCAACTGGTTGTTGGTGGCCAGCCGGCCGCGTGACTTGGTCGGTGCCAGCTCGGACAGGAAGGTCGGTACAGTCGCCTCCATCGCGCCGACCGCGAGGCCGGCCGCGAGCCGGGCCAACAGCAGCATCTCGTAACTCGGCGCGAACGCCATCGCCAGACCGGAGACGATGAACAGCGCGGCCCCGATGATCAGCGTCGTCTTGCGTCCCAGCCGCTGGGCCACCCAGCCGGACAGGATGGAGCCGACCACAGCACCCATCAAGATGCTGGAGATGATCAGGCCCTGTTGCACGTGGCTGAGGCCGAAGGCGGGAGTGATGAACAGGATCGCGCCGGCGATGATGCCGGTGTCGTAGCCGCCGAGGATGGCCCCGAACGCGGCCACGAAGGTGGCGCCTCGGCGCCGGGATTGCTGCGGATCAGGGCGGGCGCCTCGGGAGCGGGCCGTGGTGCTGACGGACATGTCGCCTCCTTGCGATCACTCGCATGCCTCTCCGGGCATCGTGCCGCCCCCTCGATATTTTGTCAATCATATTGACGGAAATAGGGGTGTCCGCTTGACTGATCCACGACCGGACGGGGCGATGGCCCGCGGTCGGCGACGTGAGGGGAAGGATGCGGATGCCAGCAGCATCGACGAAAGCCCGGGCGTCGGTGACCAGCGTCGAAGTGGTGGCGGCGTTGCTCCGCGTCGACGGAGCGTTGACCAGAGCCACCATCGGCGCCCGCACCGGCCTGTCCCGTCCGTCCGTCTCGGGCGCAGTGGCCACTCTGGTGGCCGACGGTCGTGCGGAGGAGATCGAGACCGCGGCGGTCGGGCGGGGTCGGCCGTCCCGGCAGGTGCGGATCAGTCGGCGGCGGATCGACGTGGTGGGGATGGAGATCGGTCGCCGCCACGTCGCCGTGGCGTGCGCGGACGCCACCGGCGAGGTGGTCGCCACCGAGACGGTGCTGGTCGACCCCCGGCGGTCTCTGAGCGAACGGGCCGGCGTCGCCCTGGACCTGCTCGATGCCCTCACCGAACGGCAGCAGATCGACTTCTCCCACCTGGGCCGGGCCGCGGTCGGAACTCCCGGGCCACGGTTCAGCCACGCCCTCCGCGCCGGCGTCGACTTCTCGCTGTCCCGGTCGGAGCGCGAACGAGCCACCGTCTCGGAGTTGGTCGCTCGACGACTCGGAGTGCGGGTCGAGACGGGCAACAACACTCGGTACACCGCCCTGGCCCACGCCCATACCAGAGCCGACGACCTCGCCGCCGACCTGATCTACCTGCGAGTCGACGAAGGGGTCGGGGGCGGAATCGTCCTGAACGGGCGGTTGGTCTCCGGCGCCTGGGGCGCGGCCGGCGAGCTCGGACACATCTCGGTCGACCCACTCGGAGCCGATTGCCCGTGTGGCGGCCGGGGCTGCCTCGAGCTGGTCGTCGCACTGCCGGCCGTGGTGCGAGCCTCCGGAGCTGCCGACGAGACCGAACTCCGCGAGCACGCCGAGCGGATCGAATACGCCTCAGCCATCCGGGCGGCGGCCGAGGCCACCGGCGGTGTGCTCGCCGGTGTGCTGGCCCTGATCAATCCGCGGCTGGTCGTGATCGGCGGAGCCGTGGCCGAGCTGCCGGGCTTCCTCGACCGGGTGGAGCGGGTGATCCGGGCGGTCGCCCCCGTCTGGACCACCCTGGAGCTGGTGATCGAGTCGGCCAGCACCGATCACCTGCTCGGAGCGATCGGGGCGGCCGTCGCCGCCTCGGCCGAACAACAGCGCCCGACCAGAATCCCGTTGTGAGAAAGGTGTTCCGATGCCGGACAACATCCTGTTCCTGATGACCGACCAGCACTCCCTGAGCGCCCTCGGCGCCTACGGCAACGAGCAGCTGGACACCCCGAACCTGGACCGGCTGGCCGATGCCGGGACGCGGTTCGACCACTGTTTCACCCCGACCGCGATCTGTACGCCGGCTCGGGCCAGCCTGCTCACCGGTGCCGCACCCTTCCGGCACAAGCTCCTGGCCAACTACGAACGCAATGTCGGCTACATCGAAGACCTTGCCGACGGCCAGTTCACCTTCGCCGAGGCCTTGGCCGGCGCCGGCTACCAGCTCGGACTGGTGGGCAAGTGGCACGGCGGGGTGCAGAAGACCGCGGCCACCTACGGTTTCCAGGGCCCGCAGTACGAGGGTTGGCACAACCCGGTCGACCACCCGGACTATCTCGCCTACCTCCAACAGAACGGGCTGCCGCGCTACGAGATCAGTGACAAGATCCGCGGGGTCACTCCGAACGGCGGCGAGGGGAACCTGCTCGCCGCACGGCTGCACCAACCGGTCGAAGCCACCTTCGAGCACTATCTGGCCAGCCGGTCGATCGAGATGCTGGAACGGTTCGCCGGCGGCGGAGCCGAACACGGCCCGGTGCCGGCGCCCTTCTTTCTGGCCACCCACTTCTTCGGCCCCCATCTGCCCTACATCATCCCGGATGAGTACTTCGACCGCTACCACCCGGACTCCGTCGAACTGCCCGATTCGACGGCCGAGACCTTCGAGAACAAGCCGCCGGTGCAGAAGAACTACTCCGGTCTCTGGACCTACGACACGCTCGGCGAGGCCATCAGCCGAAAGCTCATCGCGGCCTACTGGGGCTACGCGACGATGATCGACTTCGAGTTCGGAAGAATCCTGGACGCGGTCGATCGGCTGGGCCTGGCTGACAGCACGGCGGTCATGTTCACCGCCGACCACGGTGAGTTCACCGGTGGGCACCGACTGCACGACAAGGGTCCGGCGATGTACGACGAGATCTACCGGATCCCAGCCCTGGTGCGCATCCCGGGCGCACCGGCGCACCAGGTCCGGGACGAGCTGATCACGCTGACCGACTTCACCGCCACCATCCTCGACGTCGCCGGGCTGTCCACCGCGCCCGCTGTGGACAGCCGCAGCCTGGTCCCGTTGGTCCGCGGTGACGTCCGGTCAGGTCCTCGACCGTGCTGTGCGAGTATCACGGTCACCACTTCCCCTACCCACAACGAATGCTGCGCACCCGGACGCACAAGCTGGTGGTCAATCCCGAATCGGTCAACGAGTTGTACGACCTGGGGTCCGACCCGTCAGAGCTCACCAACCGGATCGACGACCCGGCTTACGCCGAGATCCGGGCTGCGCTCATGGTCGAGCTCTACCGACAGCTGCGCGATCGGGGCGACAACTTCTACCACTGGATGACCCCGATGTACGACATCGGCACTGCCGACTACGACGCGACCCTGGGTTCTTTCGAGTCCGACGAAGGGTAAGCCGGCGTCCTCAGAGACCTCTTTGAGCGAACGATGAGCTCAGCTTCTCAGGCCGTGGTTGCGGGGAAGACCTCCTGCAGGATCGCGTAGGCCTCGTCGAGCTTGGCCCACTCGGCCGGATCGGGGCCGTCGTGGACCATGGCCAGCGGGCCCGTGTACCCGGCGTCGCGCAGCACGGTGAGGCTGCGCCGGTAGTCCTCGGCGTCGATGACTCCGGCCTCGTCGGTGCCGACCTTGGCCTGACAGGTCTCGGCCCGGCCGGCGACAGCGGCGAGTTGGTCGTACTTTCCCGGCCCGCGCCAGTTGCCCAGGTCGATCAGGAAGCCGATCCGACCGGCCGTGTCGTCCAGCAGGGTGGCGACGGCATCGGCGTCGGGCAGCAGCGCCTGCCAGTTCTCCACCACGAGCCGGGTCTCGGGGTGCCGCTCGGCCAGCGCGAGCAGCCGCTCGGCGCTGAGCTGCAGCGCTGCCGGGGTCGGGGGTTGCCTCCCGGCCGTCACCCGGACGCGGGTCGGCCGCAGCGCCGTCGCGGTCTCGATCCACTCCGAGATCCACTGCTGCTGGGCGGGTCCGTCATCCGGATGGACGAGATCGCCGTCGTCGATCAGGAAGCACTCCAGTTCGACGCCGGCGTCGTCGAAGGCGCTGCGCAGCTCGGCCAGATAGGCGGCGTCGCGGCTCGGCAGGTAGAAGTGGCAGAGCTGGGCGCTGCCGAAGCCGTGCCGACGCAGCTCGGCCGGTAGCTCGAGCAGAGGCAGACCGCCACCGCCGCCCTCGGGGACGCTGCCCGACGGCATCGATCCGGCCGCGGCGAAGCGTCCCAGGGTGCGGAACAGCGACCAGGTGTGGACGGCCTTCAGGCCCGTCCGGTCCGGTGCGGCGGTGGTCTGTTCGGTGGTGTGCGTGGATGCGCCGGCCATCACAGCACCGAGCCCGGGTTGAGGATGCCGTTCGGGTCGAGGGCGTCCTTGACCTTCCGGTTCAGGGCCATCACGTCCGGTCCGAGCTGGGCCGGCAGTGCCGCCTTCTTCAGCCGTCCGACCCCGTGTTCGCCGGTGATCGTGCCACCGAGGGAGATGGCAAGGCTCATCACTTCGGCGAAGGCGGCGGCCGCCCGATTCGTGGAGTCGGGATCGGTGGCGTCATAGACCACGATCGGATGGGTGTTGCCGTCGCCCGCGTGGGCCACGACGGGGATCTCGACGCCGTGCTTTGCTGCCACCGCAGCGATTCCGTTGATCAGGGCCGGCAGCACCGGCAGCGGGGCGCCGACGTCCTCGAGCATGATCGAGCCGCGCTTCTCGATCGCGTTGAACGCGACCCGGCGGGCCGCGGCGAACATCTCGCCCTCCTCCGGATCGTCGGTGACGAAGCTCTCCCGGGCGCCGAGGGTCTCGCAGATCTGTTGCAGGGTTGAGATCTCCGCGGTGCAGGACGTGCCCGGGGCGTCGGACTGGACGATCAGCATCGCACCGGCGCTGCGGTCCAGGCCCATCGCGCGGTAGTCCTCGACCGCGTTGATCGAGGTCTGATCCATCAGCTCCAGCATCGACGGCCGGATCGACCGACACATCTCCACCACCGTCCGGGCCGCGGTGTCGACGTCGTCGAAGATGGCCACCAGGGTCGAGCGGGTGGGCTGGGCCGGGATCAGCCGCAGGATGCCCCGGGTGATGACCCCGAGCGTCCCTTCGCTGCCCACGAACAGTTTCAGCAGTGACAGCCCGGCCACGTCCTTGAGTCGTGGGCCGCCCAACTCGACCAGGGTGCCGTCGGCGAGCACGACGTCCATGCCCAGCACGTAGTCCGTGGTGACGCCGTACTTGATGCAGCACAGGCCACCGGCGTTGGTGGCCAGGTTGCCGCCGATCGAGCAGATCTCGTAGGACGACGGGTCCGGCGGGTACCACAGGCCGTGCTCGGCGGCCGCGGCCTTGACCTCGGCGTTCAGCGCTCCCGGTTCGACGATCGCCACCCGCGTGTCCGGATCGATGGTGATGGCGCGCATCCGGTCCAGACTGAGCACGATGCCGCCGTCGACGGCGGTCGAGCCGCCGGACAGCCCGCTGCCCGCGCCGCGCGGGACGACCGGCACCTGATGTTCGTCCGCCCAGCGGATCACGGCTTGCACCTGTGCGGCGTCGGTGGGCCGGACGACGGCCAGCGGCATCCCGGCGGTCGTGTCGTGGGCCCAGTCGTAGCGGTAGGCCTCCATGCTGACCGGATCGGTGATCACGGTCCGGTCGGGCAGTTCGGCGATCAGCGACTCCAGCGGCGCGTCCATTCGATCGAGCATGGAACCAACCTAGCTCCGCAGAGCCGGCGAAGGGTCAGGGCCTGAACCCGGGCTGATGCAGCAACGGTCGGGGTGGGGCGGGGTGGGGCGAGGGGATCGCCCGGTCTCTCGTCGAGGCCGGGTGTGCCGGGACTGCGTAACCTGTCCGGGTGGCACACCTGTTGGGCGCCGAGCGGATCGGTCTGAGCTTCCCCACCCGAGACGTCTTCGACTCGGTCACCGTCGGCATCAACGAGGGCGACCGGATCGGGGTGGTGGGCCGGAACGGGGACGGCAAGTCCAGCCTGATGCGGGTTCTCGCCGGCCGGTTGGAGCCGGACTCCGGCCGGGTCACCCGCCGGGGCGGGGTCACGGTCGGCTTCCTCGACCAGGCCGACGTCCTCGACTCCGACCTGAGCGTCGGCGAGGCGGTCGTCGGCGACCTGGCCGACCACGAGTGGGCGTCCGACCCGCGGATCCGGGACGTGATCGGCGGGCTCGTCCCGGAGCTGGACTGGACGGCGTCGGTGGGCGGTCTGAGCGGTGGGCAACGGCGCCGGGTCGCGCTGGCGGGTCTGCTGATCGGCGAGTGGGACTGTCTCTTCCTCGACGAGCCGACCAACCATCTCGACATCGAAGGCGTGGCCTGGCTGGCCCGCCACCTGCAGACGCGGTGGTCGGGCAACGGCGGCGGGCTGCTGGTGGTCACCCACGACCGGTGGTTCCTCGACGAGGTCAGCACCCTGACCTGGGAGGTGCACGACGGCCTGGTCGAGCCGTTCGACGGCGGGTACGCCGCCTACGTGCTGCAGCGGGTGGAGCGGGACAAGCGGGCCGCGGCCAGCGAGGCCAAGCGGCAGAACCTGATGCGCAAAGAGCTGGCCTGGCTGCGCCGGGGTGCACCGGCCCGGACGGCCAAGCCGAAGTTCCGGATCGAGGCGGCGAACCAGCTGATCGCCGACGAGCCGCCGGTCCGCGATCAGGTCCAGCTCTCGCAGATGGCCACCTCCCGGTTGGGCAAGGACGTGATCGACCTGCTGGACGTCTCGCTCAGCTACCCCGGCCGGGACGGCGAGACCACGCCGAGGCCGGTGCTGAGCGACGTGGAGTGGCGGATCGCCCCCGGCGAGCGGACCGGCATCCTGGGCGCCAACGGGGCGGGCAAGTCGACCCTGCTCAACCTGATCATCGGCGACCTGGAGCCGACCGGGGGCCGGGTCAAACGCGGCAAGACGGTCAAGGTGGCCACCCTCAGCCAGCAGCTGAGTGAGCTGACCGAGCTGGCCGGGATGCGGGTCCGGGAGGTGATCGCCGAGCGACGCACCGGTTACCTGGTGGACGGCAAGGAGTTCAGCCCCGGCCAACTGCTGGAGCGGCTCGGCTTCCCGAGCGCGCAGCTGTCCACCCCGGTCCGGGATCTGTCGGGAGGCCAGCGGCGGCGGCTGCAACTGCTGCTGATCCTGCTGGACGAGCCGAACGTGCTGGTGCTGGACGAGCCGACCAACGACCTCGACACCGACATGCTCGCCGCGCTGGAGGATCTGCTCGACACCTGGCCGGGCACCCTGCTGGTGGCCACCCACGACCGTTATCTGCTGGAGCGGGTCACCGACCAGCAGTACGCGATCCTGGACGGCCGGTTCCGCCACCTGCCCGGCGGTGTCGATGAGTACCTCCGGCTGCGCCGGGGGGCAGGCTGGCGGGGCCGGCTCCGAGACCCGTCCCGACGTCGCCGGAACGTCCTCCACCTCGGGCGGATCAGCGCGATCGGGCGGATCGCCGAACGGGTCCTCCGGCCGCTCAGGGTCTGCGCCGGCCGCGGCCGCGAACGCGTCCGAACGGCGCACGATCAGCAAGGAGATCGCCGCCACCGACCGTCGGCTCGGCAAGCTCGGCACGGAGGCGGCGACGCTGCACCAGCAGCTCGCCGACCACGATCCCACCGACTACACCGGACTGGCCGACCTCAGCCGACGACTGCGGTCCGTCGAGGACGAGACCGAAGAGACCGAACTGCGCTGGCTGGAACTCTCCGAGTCCCTCGAACAGGCCTGATCCCGCTACGGTCGACCATGGCGCTTTCGATGATCGAGCGGGAGCAGTTCCTGGCTCAACCGCACGTCGCGAGCCTGTCCGTGGCCGCCGGTCCGGACCGTGGCCCGTTGAGCGTGCCGATCTGGTACTGGTTCGGCCCGGGCGATCTGTGGGTGCTGACACCGCCGACGTCGCGGAAGGCAGAGCTGATCACTGCTGCCGGTTGTTTCACGTTGCTGGTGCAGCGGACCGCCCCGACCGTCCGTTACGTCAGCGTCGAGGGACGAGCAGCTGACGAGGGTCCGGCGACGCCGGTCCAGATTCGCCGGCTGGCGCAGCGCTATCTGCCGGTGGCGCAGGTCGAGGCCTACGTCGAGTTCGCCCGGGAAGAGCACCTGATCCGGATGACCCCGGAGCGTTGGCTCTCGGCCGATCTCGGCGCCGGCTGACTCTTGGCGCGATCAGGACGTAGTGGGGAGGTGGAGATGCGATCACCGTCGGCTGAGGTGGAGGTGGACGTCGCGCTGATCGAGGCGTTGGTCTCCGACCAGTTCCCGGAACTGGTGGCCCCCGTCCGGATCGTCGCCCACGGCTGGGACAACGTCATCGCCCGTCTCGGCGATCGAGCTGTGCGTCCGGCTGCCGCGACGGGCGTTGTCGGCTCCACTGACCCAGCACGAAGCCGACTGGCTGCCGGAACTGGCGGGATCGTTACTGGTCGACGTCCCGGTGGACGTGCCGGCTGCGGTCAGGGTCGGTCGGCCCGCTCTGGGCTACCCGTGGACCTGGCTGGTCTGCCCGTGGTTCGACGGCCGGCCCGTGGCCGACGTCCCTCTGCACCGCCGCGGCCGGATCGCCGGCCGGCTCGGGACCTTCGTCGCGGCGTTGCACCGCCCGGCCCCGGTGGGGGCCCCGCAGAGCCCGTGGCGCGGGATCTCGCTGGCCGAGCTGGAACCCCGGGTCATCGAGCGGTTGGATCGGCTGCCCGGCGCCGAGGCAGGGGTGCTCGAACGAGCCTGGAACCGTTCGGCGAACGTCACCGCGCACGCCGGCCCACCGTCCTGGCTGCACGGCGACCTGCACCCGCTCAACCTGCTGGCCGATCTGTTGGCCGGTCATACCGATCCGGAGGAGGAGCCGGCGTTGACGGCCGTGATCGACTGGGGCGACCTGACCCAGGGTGATCCGGCCACCGACCTGGCCGTCGCCTGGCTGGCCTTCGACCAGCAGGGACGAGAGCGGTTCCGGCGGTCCGCTGCGGCGCGGCACCGACCCGACGATCCCGTCTGGGACCGGGCGCGGGCCTGGGCGGTCTCGTTCGCCGCGCTGCTGCTGCTCGACGCCGAGCCCGGCACCACCCTGGAGGCGATCGGACGCCACACGCTGGCGCAGCTTCGCTGAGCATCGCCGAGGCCGATCAGTAAGCTTCACGATCATGTCGGAACCGCAGGCGCGTTCGATCGAGCCGATCCCACCCGGCTCCCGGTTGCTGCACATCGGCATCCCCAAGTCGGGCACCACCAGCCTGCAGTACGCGGCGGCCGCGAACCGGGCCGAGTTGCTCACCCGCGGTGTCCGGTACCCCGGACACGAGATCAACCACCGGTTGGCCGTCTCGTCACTGATGGCGCGTCCGCTGGGCTGGAAGGGGATGGGAGCCAGCACCCCGGCCCCCCGGGTCTGGCAGAGCCTGCAGGCCGAGGTGGAGTCCGACCCCGAACGACGCGCCTTCATCAGCCACGAGTTCGCCTGCGAGTCCGACGACGAGCAGGCCGGGCGCTTCGTCCGCGCCCTCGGCCCGTCGCGGATCCAGATCGCGATCTCGCTGCGCGGCTTCGCCGACCTGCTCGGCTCCAGCTGGCAGCAGGCGGTGAAGTCCGGCGATCAGCGCACCTTCGACCGCTGGCTGAAGGTGGTGCTCGCCGACGACGCCGCCACCAGGTCCCCGGTCTTCCACCGCCGCAACGACCAGGCGGTGCTGATCGAGCGCTGGTGCCGACTGGTCGGTCCCGGCCGGGTCACCGTGGTGATCGCCGACAAACGTCACCCGGAGCAGCTGATCGACGCGTTCGAGGATCTGCTCGCCCTGCCCCGCGGCCTGCTGGACGACCGACCCAAGGGCGGCTATGCGGCCAACCGGACGCTGTCGGCCCCGGAGGCGGAGTTGATCCGGCGGCTGAACCAGCAGATCCGTGGTCGCGCGTTCAGCTGGCCCCGCTACACCCAGCTGATCCGGGAGGGGGTGATCGCCCGGTTGCTGGAGCGACGCAGCCCCGGCCCGGACGAGCCACGGACGACGTTGCCCGCCTGGGCGGTCGAACCGGCCCAGCAGCGGGCCCGGGCCTACACCGAGGCGTTGATCGCCTCCGGCTGCCGGATCGTGGGGGACCCGGCGGCGCTGTGCGAGCCGGCCCGCTCCGGTCCGGCGCCGGACGTCGACCAGCTGCCGATGGACGCCGCCGTCGAGGCCCTCACCGGGCTGCTCTCGGCGACCGACGGGATGGGAGCCTTCTTCGACGACGCCGACGTCGACGGTCTGCAACACCGCCAGGGTCGGGCGGCGACGTTGATCTCGCGGAGCGAACGCGGCCGGCGGGTGCTGCAGACGGTCCGGGCCAACTCCGATCGGCCGATGCCGGGTCTGCTCGCCGCCGCCGGCTATCGCGGCTTCCGGCAGCTGACCCGACGGCTGCGCTGACCCGACTGCTGCGCTGACCCGACTGCTGCGCTGACCCGCATCTGTCCCGAGGCAGCCGATTCGCCCGTCGTCCGGGACACCACGGGATGCGGCTCAGGGCCCGAGCAACCACCGGTCCACGTCGACCCGGACCAGGATCCGCGGCCCCCACTGGCTCGGATCGGCGGCGTCCCAGCCGTGATATTTCTCGGCGAAGGCGGCGATCACGTCCGGCCGCGCATCGATCTCCTCGATGACGGCCCGGCCCTCGGCCACGGCACCGCCACGGTCGGCCGAGGCGTCGTAGGCCAGGCTGACCCGACCGTCGGCGCGGAGCAGGTCGGCCTTGCGGGCGCCCGCGCTGGTGGTGAACCACAGCGTCTCGTCGACGTTCACGAACCAGACCGGGGTGACGTGCGGCGCTCCGTCGGCGCGGTTGACCGCCACCCAGACGCAGCTCGGTTCCGAGGACTCACTCATGGTGTGTCGTGGCCCGGTGCAGACGGACCGACTCAGCGGCCGCGCATCGCCTGCCGCGAACCGCGGGACTGGCGGTTGCTGGTCGGCATCGGCCCCTTGGGCAGCGGGACCGTCGGCCGGATCGCGTCCAGCGCCCGCAGCCGGCTCTTCAGATCCGTGATCTGGTTGGGCAGCAGGGTCTTCGGCAGCTTGCGGATGTGGTCGGTCAGCTTGCTCATCGGCACCTGACCCTTGCCCTCGCCCATCACCAGCGGGACGGCGATGACGCCGTAGGAGACGCGTTCGTGCTTCTTGACCTCGCTGGCCAGCATCGCCCGAACCCGGGTCGGATCACCGTCGCCGATCAGGACCAACCCGCCCGGCCCGATCGCCCGGTGCACGCAGTCCATCTGCCGGTTCGCTGCGACCGCGGCGGTGTAGGTCCACTGCTTGGGCAACATCGACAGGGCCACCTCGGCCGAGCCGGCCTGGCCCTCGTAACGGGCGAAGGTGGCCTTCTTGGTCCGCCGGACCAGCATCAGCATGGCCAGCAGGACACCGACCAGGATGCCGAGGATCGTGGCGTAGACCACATGGCCGATCAGCAGACCGATGACGACCCCGAGCACGACCGGCACCAGGAAGGCGCCGAGCAGCAGGAACGGCAGCGGCTTGTCGTACTCGTGGGTGATCTTGTAGGCCTGGACGATCTGCCGCACCCGGCCCATGTCGGCGGGGTCGGTGCTGGCCTTGCGGCGAGCCTTTTCCGCGCGTGCTGCCGCCTTGGCGTTCGCCTTGACCGCCTTGACCTCGTCGTTAGCCATTCGTCTTAACCGATCTTCGTGTTCGACATCTCCGGCCGGGCCGGCTCAGGAGGCGAGCCGGGTCTCGACAGCCTGACGATAGAGCCTGCCGGCCCGATACGACGAACGCACCAGCGGTCCGCTCATCACGCCGGCGTAACCGATCTCCAGCGCCTCGGTCTCCAGCTCGGCGAACTCCTCCGGGCGGACCCAACGCTCGATCGGGTGGTGCCGTGGGCTGGGCCGCAGGTACTGGGTGATGGTGATGATCTCGGTGCCGGCCTCGTGCAGGTCGCGCAGCGCCTCGGAGACCTCTTCCCGGGTCTCGCCCATCCCCAGGATCAGGTTCGACTTGGTGACCAGCCCGGCGTCCCGGGACATCCGCAGCACGGCCAGCGACCGGTCGTAGCGGAAGCCCGGCCGGATCCGCTTGAAGATCCGCGGCACCGTCTCCACGTTGTGGGCGAACACCTCGGGCCGGGCGTCGAACAACTGCTGGAGGTAGGCGGGGTTGCCGGAGAAGTCCGGGGCCAACATCTCCACCCCGGTGTCGGCGTTCAGCTCGTGCACCTGGCGGATCGTCTCGGCGTAGAGCCAGGCACCCTCATCGGGCAGGTCGTCACGACAGACCCCGGTGATGGTGGCGTAGCGCAGACCCATCTTCTGCACCGACTCGGCCACCCGCAGCGGCTCGCCGGCGTCGAAGTCGGCCGGCTTGCCGGTGTCGATCTGGCAGAAGTCGCAGCGCCGGGTGCACTGGTCGCCGCCGATCAGGAAGGTGGCCTCGCGGTCTTCCCAGCACTCGAAGATGTTCGGGCAGCCCGCCTCCTGGCAGACCGTGTGCAGCCCCTCGTCCTTGACCAGGGTCTGCAACTGGCGGTACTCCGGACCCATCCGGGCGGTGGTCTTGATCCAGGACGGCTTCTTCTCGATCGGCACCTGGGCGTTACGGACTTCGAGCCGCAGCATCTTGCGGCCTTCGGGAAGCACAGTCACGCCCGCCAGGCTACCCGCTGCCGTCGCGTCGGCTCAGTTCACGTCGCGACGCCGGAACACCAGCGCGGCGGCGCCGAGGAAGACCACCAGCAGGACCGCGGCGTAGATCAGCCCGTGCGACAGCGACACGGTGCGCTCGAGGAAATCGGTGCTCGGTATCCCGTCCGGCCCACGGGTGGTCACCGGAAGGGCGTAGCTGTGGCCGTGTTGCAGGACGGCGGCCAGATTGGCCTCCGGCGTCCACGGGGTCAGTCGCTGGGCCCAGGACACCGAGGCCAGCAGCGTCGACCGGACGAAGAAGGCCACCAGATAGGCCAGGGCCACGGCCAACGCGCCGATGGTGTGCCGGGTGAGCAGGGCGATCGAGAAGCCGATGCAGGTGACCACGGCAGCGATGCCCAGACCCCGGGCCGCCTCGGCGACCAGCTTCCCCACCCCGTGCACGGCGCCGCCGTGGATCTGCACCAGCACGGCCGGGGCGGCGATGCCCAGCACCGAGAGCAGCGCGCACCAGGCGACGGCCACGATCACCACTGCGGCCACCTTGCTGGTCAGCACCCGTCCCCGCCGGGGCACGAAGGTCAGCCAGTTGCCGATGGCCCCGGTGGTGTACTCGGCGCCGATGGCCGTCGCGCCGATCAGGAAGAAGACCAGCCAGCCCAGGATGGCGGCGAGCTCCAGGCTGAGTGGGGCGACGTCGGTGTAACCGCTCGGCTGCAGCCCGTAGTCGGCCAGGGTCGGCTCGGGATAGGCGCAGTCGTCGGCGCTGCCGCCGCTCGCCTGGCAATCGGCCTCCTGCTGGACGTGGCTCTCGGCCCAGTCCCGATGAGCTTGTTCGAAGCTCTGCTGCACCTGGGCGATCTCGACGGCCGACGGCGGGCTGACCTCGTCGTTGATCGGGATCTGGAAGGCGCCGAGCAGCAGGACGGCCACGATCACACTGATCATGAGCACCCGTCGGCTGCGCAGCCGGGCCAGTTCGGCCCGTAACAGACCGATCATCACTGGTCCTCCGTCGCGTGTCGGGGGCGGGCCGGTCGTTCTTCCGGACCGGTGGGCTGCGCCTGATCGGCTGCGGACTGACCCGGCGGTTGGCCAGGTGGTTGACCCGGCGACTGGCCCGGCGACTGACCCAGGACGGTGCCGGCGGTCAGCTCCAGGAAGGCGGACTCCAGATCGGCGCGGACCGGGGTCAGTTCGCCGACGTACAGCTCGTGCTCGGCCAGGGTCCGGGTGATCAGGGTGGCGTCGAAGGTGTCGTCGTCCCGGCCGACCAGCAGGCGCCCGCCCTGCTCGGTCGAGACCGTGTAGCCGGCCCGCTCCAGCAGCTGCCGGGCCTGTGCCGGTTCGGCCACCAGCACCCGCGCCGACGGCCGTCCGCCCCGGGACAGGATCGATTCGACGCTGCCCTCGGCCAGCAGTCGGCCCCGGCCGATGATCGACACGGTGTCGGCGACCAGTTGGACCTCGCCGAGGATGTGGGAGGAGACCAGCACCGTCTTGCCGCGGTCGGCCAGCCCTCGCATGGTGGCCCGGATCTCGTGGATGCCGGCCGGATCGAGGCCGTTGGTGGGTTCGTCGAAGATCAGCAGGTCGGGATTCTTGAGCAGGGTGGCGGCGATCGCCAGGCGTTGCTTCATGCCGAGGGAGTAGGTGCGGAAGCGGTCGCGGCCACGCTCGAGCAGGCCCACCTCGGCCAGCACCTCGTCCACCCGCAGCCGCGGCACGTCGATGGCCTGCGCCAGCAGCGTCAGGTTCTTGCGTCCGCTGAAGGCCGGGAAGAACCGCGGTTGCTCGACGATCGCGCCGACCCGGTCGATCACCTCGGGCAGGGCGGCCGGAACCGTCTCGCCGAAGATCCGCATGCTGCCCGAATCGGGTCGGATCAGCCCGAGCAGCATCCGGATGGTCGTGGTCTTGCCTGCGCCGTTCGGGCCGAGGAAGCCGTGCACCCCGCCGGCCGGGACGCTCAGGTCGAGACCGTCGACCGCAGCCGCCCGTCGCCCACCCCGCCGATAGGACTTGCACAGACCGCGCACTTCGATCGCGCCAACACTCATGGGGGCCTCCTGGAGGTCTGCGGTGAAGCCGGTCGGGGCCCGACGCTACCGGCTCGACGGCTCGGTTCCCGGTTGCGCCACGGGCAAACTTCGCAATCGACACTTCCAGCGCCCCGGCAGGTGTCGGATCCCCCGGGATGGTCCGAACAGGTTGCAACACCGCCGTTACGTCAACGTCACCGAAGGCGACATCGCCGTTGTGACTATTGGCCCCGGCTGTCGCGGCCGGCACCGTCGTGGGGCGATGCCGTCCATCGAGCCGCGACCACGACCACCGGGAGATCTTGATGACGACAACGCCCAACACCGCGGCCGACCACCTGCGTCTCGCGGCCCGCTCGCCACTGAGCCGGCGCGCCTTCTTCTCCGCCACCGGGCTCGCCGCCCTCGGCGCCGGTCTGACCGCCTGCGGCGGCGGTGGCGACGCCGGCAGCACCAGCCCGACGTCAGCCGCGGGTGGCGCCTCCTCGGTGGCCGCCGGCGCGTACGGCTCGATCACCGTCCAGCTGTCCTGGATCAAGAACATCGAGTTCGCCGGTGAGTACTACGCCGACTCCAAGGGCTACTACACGGCGGCCGGCTTCTCCGGGGTCAACCTCAAGACCGGCCCGGTGGACAGCGCGGACGCGCTGGTCGCGGCCGGCACCGTGGACGTGGGCCTGAGCGCGCCGGACGCCACCGCCAAGTACATCATCAACCAGGGCGCCGACCTCAAGATCATCGGTTCGACCTACCAGAAGAACCCGTTCTGCATCCTGAGCCTGAAGGAGGGCAAGCCGATCAGCACGGTGGCCGACCTGGCCGGCAAGACGATCGGGATCCAGGCCGGCACCAACCAGTCGATCTTCGAGGGCTTCGTCAAGGCCAACAATCTCGACCCGGCCAGCTTCAAGACCACCGTGGTGCAGTACGACCCGAAGGTGCTGGAGGAGAAGAAGGTCGACGGCTTCATGGCCTACCTGACCAACGAGCCGTTCCTGGTGGCGGGGGACGGGTTCACCCCGGTCACGTTGTCCTTCGCCGACAACGGGCTGCCGCTGACCGCCGAGGTGTTCACCGTCTCCGGTGACACCCTGAGCAGCAAGCGGGACATGCTGAAGGCGTTCCTGACCGCCGAGATCAAGGGCTGGAACGACGTGATCGCCGACCCCGAAGGCGGCGCCGCACTGGCGGTCAACACCTACGGCAAGGGCCTCGGGCTGAAGCTGGCCGAGCAGGTGCAGGAGATCAAGGCCCAGAACGACCTGATCGTCACCGACGACACCAAGACGAACGGCATCTTCACCCTGACCGAGGACTTCCAGTCCAAGATCTGCGCCGCCATCGGTGACGTCGGCGTCAGCATCACCCCCGAGGACCTGTTCGACCTGAGCCTGCTGACCGAGATCTACCAGGCCGACCCGAGCCTGATCAAGGGCTAGTCGATGAGCACCGACACCCAGCCCGCCCGGGGGGCCGCGCCGCGGGCCACCCGGGATCCGGCCGCCCAGCCGGAGGCCGCGACCGGGATCAACATCCAGCAGCTGAGCAAGACGTTCACCCTCGGCCGCACCTCGGTGAACGCGCTCGCCTCGACCGACCTCGGCACCGCGCAGGGCTCGTTCCTGTCCCTGATCGGCCCGTCCGGCTGCGGCAAGTCCACCATCCTGCGGATCCTGGCCGGCCTGGAGACCCCGAGCGGCGGCGAGGCGCTGGTGAACGGCATGTCCACCGGCGAGATGCAACGCCAGCACCAGCTCGGGATCGCCTTCCAGGACGCCGCCCTGCTGCCCTGGCGGACGGTCGCGGCGAACATCCGGGTGCCGCTGGAGGTGGCCGGGATCAAGCCCGAACCCGGCCTGGTCGAGGATCTGATCTCGCTCGTCGGCCTGCAGGGCTTCGAGAAGGCCAAACCGGCTCAGCTCTCCGGCGGGATGCGGCAGCGGGTGGCGATCGCCCGCTGTCTGGTGGTGAAACCGTCGGTGATGCTGCTGGACGAGCCGTTCGGGGCGTTGGACGACATGACCCGGCAGCGGTTGAACGTCGAGCTGCTGCGGATCTGGACCGAGAAGCCGGCCACCACGCTGATGGTCACCCACGGCATCGCCGAGGCGGTCTTCCTCTCCGATGTGGTCGCCGTGATGAGCCCGCGTCCGGGCCGGGTGGTCGAGGTGGTCACCATCGATCTGCCGCGGCCGCGGACCCCGGATCTGATGCGGACGCCGGAGTTCCACGCCTACCACGACCAGCTGTCGGAGATCCTGTTCGGCCGGCCCGGTGGGGGAGAGCGATGACCGGCGCTGTGGTCAGCCCGGCTTCCGGAGCGCGGGTCCGGCTCCGTGACCGGATCGACGGCGCACCGACCTGGATGGGTGCGGTGATCGGCGTGCTCAGCATCGTGTTGATCTGGTGGCTGGCCTCGGCGGTGCTGTTCCAGGCCAGTCACGCCATCCCCGGGCCGGGTCAGGTACTCGGCTACTTCTTCTCGGCCGACGCCTGGTCCGACACCCTGACCAACCTCGGCGGTACCCTCGCCGCCGCCGGTCTCGGCTACCTCTACGGCAACATCCTGGCCCTGGTGCTGGCGGCGATCGTGCTGTTGATCCCGCGGCTGGAGCAGGTGGCCACCCAGATCGCGATCGTGACCTACTGTCTGCCGTTGGTGGCGATCGGCCCGATCCTGGTGATCGTCGCCGGCCGGCTGCACACACCGCAGGCGCCGTCGATCGTGCTGGCCGCCCTGAGCTGCTTCTTCACCACCGTGGTCGGGGCGCTGCTCGGCCTGCGGGCGGCACCGCGGACCAGCCTGGATCTGATCAGGGCCTACGGCGGCAGCCGCTTCACCGCGCTCCGCCGGGTGCAGCTGATCATGGCGCTGCCGAACCTGTTCGCCGCGTTGAAGATCGCGGCCCCGGCCGCCTTTCTCGGCGCCATCCTGGCCGAGTTCCTGGGCAGCGGTCTGGACGCCAGCCTCGGCCGGGCGATCATCGCCGCCCAGTCCACCGCCGACTCGCCCCGGCTGTGGTACCTGGCGCTGGTCTCCGGTGCGGTGGCCGGCGCGGCCTACCTGGTGATCGGGTTGATCGGCCGGTTGGTCACACCCTGGTCCTCCGGCAAGCCCGAAGGGGGACGACCGTGACCGCGGCCGTCGTCGGCCCGTCCGCCGCGGTCAGCGAGCGCGTCTCCAACCGGGCCGTCGCCCACGCCGTCGGACGCCGGATCGGCGTCTCGGTGATCGTGGTGGTTCTCGCGCTGGTCGTGCTGCTCGCCGCCTGGATCGTGCTGCTGCGAGCCTTCGAGGTCTCCAGCTTCGTCGGCAAGACGCCGAGCGACGTGTTCCACTACCTGTTCAGCGCCGACGTGCCCGGCAAGATCCGGCCGCGCAACATCAGCCTGCAACAGGCTCAGCACGATCTCCGCGGGGCCTGGTTGGTCACCCTGGGCGACGCCGCGATCGGGTTCGTCACCGGGATGGTGGTGGCGATCCTGATCGCCGCCTCGTTCATGATCGTCAAGCCGTTCGAGTTCGCGTTCATGCCGATCGCCATGCTGCTGCGCTCGGTGCCGCTGGTCGCGATGGCGCCGGTGCTGTTGTTGATCTTCGGCCAGGGCAAGCTCGGCATCGCCACCATCGGCGCGATCGTGGTGCTGTTCCCGGTGCTGGTCAACATGGTGCTCGGGTTGCGGTCGGCCTCGCCGCTGTCGCTGGACCTGATCCGGGCCAACGGCGGCAGCCGGTTGAAGACGCTGACGATGGTGCAGATCCCGTCCGCACTGCCGGCGCTGTTCGCCTCGATCCGGATCTCGGTGCCCGGGGCGATCGTCGGGGCGATGCTGGCCGAGTGGTTGTCCGGCTTCACCGGGCTGGGCGGGATCCTCAACAACTACAAGGGCTCCGGCAACTTCAGCGGGGTCTGGGCGATCGTCGTCGTCTCGGTGCTGACCTCGATCATCGGGTACGCGATCGCCACCGTGCTCGAGTCGGCCGCGCTGGCCGCCTGGGGGCCTGAGGCCGGTAAGCAGACCGGTCGCTAGACCGGCCGGCTTCCGGATCCGGAACGGACTAGCGGACCGGGCTCAACCCGTAACGCACGCCCTCGAGGTGGGCCTCGCCGACGTCGGGGGACTGCTGGTAGGCCTCGAAGGCGAGCAGCTCGCGCAGCCGCGGCGTCAAAGCGTCGGCGACCTGGGCGACGGTCAGGGTGTGGTCGTCGAGCTCGGCGGCCAGCGAGGTGACCCCGGCGTCGGCGATGCCGCAGGGGACGATCGCCCCGAAGCCGGCCAGGTCCGGGTCGACGTTGACGGCCAGCCCGTGCATGGTCACGTCCTGGGCGACCCGGATGCCGATCGCCGCGATCTTGCGTTCCGGCCGTCCGAACCCGCCGGCGGCCCCGGCACCCACGCCGGCATCGGCGGGCAGCCAGACCCCGGACCGGCCGGGGATCCGCCCGGTGGCCAGGCCCAGATCGGCGAAGGTGCGGATCATCGCCTCCTCCAGCCGGCGGACGTAGTCGACCACCTTGACCGCCTCGGTCAGCCGGACGATCGGGTAGCCGACCAACTGCCCGGGCCCGTGCCAGGTGATCTTGCCGCCGCGGTCGACCTCGACCACCGGGGTGCCGTCCATCGGCCGCTCGTGCGGTTCGGTCCGCTTGCCGGCGGTGTAGACCGCCTCGTGCTCCAGCAGCAGGACGGTGTCCGGCCGCGTCCCGGCGACGACCTGGGCGTGGGTCTCGCGCTGCAGTTGCCAGGCCTGTTCGTAATCGATCAAGGCCTGGCCGAGGTCTAGCCGACGGAACTCGAGCGTCATGGCCTCAGGGTAGTTCTGCCTCGAAGGCTGAGTCGAAAGCTGCGTCGAAGGCAGTTGAGCGAGGTGTCAGGAGGAGACGTGTACGCACCCGGGCGGGACGACGAGATCACCACCGTGATGGGTTGTCTGGACGAGCAGTTGGCCGCGGTCCGGGCTGCGCCCTTCGGGCTGACCGAGCAGCAGGTCCGCGAGCGGACCGTCGGCGGGATCGTGAATCGCCGAGCGCTGGACTTCGCTGCACGCCGCCAGCTTCCCTCACCGAGGACGAGACGGCCGCGGTGCTCGCGGACTTCGACACTCGCAGAGCCGAGCTGCTGGCCGTCCTGCGCCGTGTCGATCCGGGTCGCGCCGGCGAGGCGCCGCCCGCCCCCTGGCGCGGCGTGGACGAGGCCAGGCCGATCCACCACCGCTACCAGCTGATGCACTTCGTGGCCGAGGCCGCCCGGCACGCCGGTCACGCCGACCTGCTGCGCGAGGAGCTCGACGGGGTCTTGGTCCCGACCCTGGAGCTGACCCGGGCGGGGCTCGCCGCCAACGACTTCTTCACCCCCTACCGTCCGGCCGCAGGCACCATCACCGATTGAGCCGGGGCCGACAGGAGTCGGTGGCAGTCGGCAGTCGGTGGCAGTCGCCGGTCAGTGGCCGACGGCGCCCTGACGCAGCGCGATCTCGACGCAGCTGTTCACGTCGTGGCCGGCGAAGGTGAAGCCCTGGTCGGTGGCGGCGCGGGGCAGCACCGAGATGTCGCCGAGCAACTGCTGGCTCAACTCACCCAGCGCCCGGCGCAGCACGATCCCGGGTGCACCGAGGACGGCCGGACGGTGCAGGGCGTGGGCCAGGGCCTGGGTGAAGTCGGCGTTGGTGGCCACCTCGGGGATGGTCAGGTTGTACGGTCCGGCGCCCGGCCGGGTCTCGATCATCCAGACCACGGCCCGCAGCCAGTCGTGCAGGCTGATCATCGCCATCCGCTGGGTGCCGTCGCCGAGCTTGGCCCCGAGGCCGAGGGAGAACGGCAGCTTGAGGATCTTCAGCAGACCGCCGCTGCGGTCCAGCACCGGCGCCGTCCGCAGGAACAACACCGTCGCCCCGGCGTCGATCGCCGGCTGGGCCGAGGCCTCCCAGGAGGCCACCACCTTGGCCAGGAAGTCCTCGGCGTGCGGGGCGCTCTCGGTGTGCGGGGCGTCGCCGGAGGTGTCGCCGTACCAGCCGATCGCGCTGGCCTGGATCCACATCGGCGCCGCCGGCCTGGAGTCGTCGGACGCGTGTGCGGCCGACAGCCGGGCCACCTCCTTGGCCAGCAGACCGGTCGGGCCGACCCGCGAGCTCTTGATCAGCTGCTTACGGGCGTTGGTCCACGGCCGGTCGGCCACGCCGACCCCGGCCAGGTTGATCAGCACGTCCACGCCGTCGAAGGCGTCGGCGTTGAGCTCGCCGCCGTCGGGATCCCAGAAGAACTCGTTCGGCGTCGCCGGCGTCCGCCGGACCAGCCGGGCCACCTGATGCCCGTCCTCGGCCAGCCGCATCCGCAGGGCCGTGCCCAGGAACCCGGACGCGCCGGCCATCAGGAACTTCAGCGGCGGCGTCGACCGGGCTCCGGCCAGCAGGTCGGCGTCCGGGTGCTGCTCGAACGGATCGTCCTCGGCCGGCGGCTGCGGTTCGACGTCGGACCCGGGCGCAGGGGACACCGGCTCAGGGGACACCGGCTCAGAGTCCGAACTCGGAGCCGAAGTCGCCCTCTTCCAGTCGGGCCTTGACCGCGGACAGGAACCGGGCCGCGTCCGCCCCGTCCACGATCCGGTGGTCGTAGCTCATCGACAGATACATCATGTCGCGGACGGCGATCACCTCACCCAGGCGCGGATCACTGATCACCATCGGACGCTTGACCAACGCCCCGGTGCCGAGGATGGCCACCTGCGGCTGGTTGATGATGGGGGTGTCCATCAGCGTCCCGGCCGAGCCGTAGTTGGTGATGGTGAACGTGCCGCCGCCGAGCTCGTCCGGGCCGATCTTGTTCGACCGCGTCCGGGCGGCCAGATCGCCGATCTTCTTGGCCAGGCCGGTGATGTTCAGATCGCCGGCGTCCTTGATCACCGGAACCAGCAGACCCTTCTCGGTGTCCACGGCGATGCCGACGTGCTCGGCGCCGGGGTAGGTGATGGTGTCCTCGTCCACGGTCGCGTTGACGTTCGGGAACACCTTCAGCGCCTCGACGACGGCCTTGGTGATGAACGGCAGGTAGGACAGGCTGGCGCCCTCGCGAGCCTTGAAGTCGTTCTTCACCCGCGCCCGGATCCGGGAGATCGCGGTCAGGTCGACCTCGACGGTGGCGGTCAGCTGGGCCGAGACCTGCAGCGACTCCACCATCCGGCGGGCGATCGTCTTGCGCAGCCGCGTCATCTTCGCCGTGGTGCCGCGCAGCGAGCTCGGCTGGGCCGAGCCGAGCGAGGACGACGGGGCTGCGGCGGTCGGGGCCGGCGTGGCCGCGGCAGGCTGCTCCGGCTCGGGCGCCGGGGCCTTGGCGGCCTCCGCGGCAGCCAGCACGTCCTGCTTGCGGATCCGGCCGCCGACGCCGGTGCCCTCCAGCGTGGACAGGTCGACGTCGTGCTCGGCCGCCAGCTTGCGGACCAGCGGGGTCACGTACCCGTCGCCGGAACCGGACGAATCGCCCTGGGCCCGGGGAGCGACGGCGGGAGCGGGCTTGGCCTGCTCCGAGTCCTGTTTCGGGGCCTGCTTCGGTTCCGGCTCGGGTTCCGGCTTCGCCTCGGGCTCGGGTTCCGGCTTCGCCTCGGGCTTCTTCGCCTCGGGCTCGGGCTCGGGTTCCGGCTGCTCGGGCTCCGACGCGGGCGCGGCCGCCTGGTCGCCGACCACGGCCAGCACAGAGCCGACCTCGACCGTCTCGTCCTCCTGGACGCGGATCTCCAGCAGGGTTCCGGCGGCGGGGGAGGGGATCTCGGTGTCCACCTTGTCGGTGGAGATCTCCAGCAGCGCCTCGTCCACCTCGACACTGTCGCCGACGGACTTCAGCCAGCGACTGACCGTCCCCTCGGTGACGCTCTCGCCCAGCTCGGGCAGCGTGATCTCGGTGCCGGACGCCGATCCGCCACCGCCCGATCCGCCCGATGACCCGGCCGAGGATGAATCGTCGGAACCCCGGGGCTCCGGCTGCCGGTTCTCATCGGCGGCCGAGGTGTCCTCCTGCGCCTCGTCGGCGTCGGCCGGTTCGGCCTGGTCGGAGCCGGCCGCAGTGTTGTCCGAGCTGCCCGAGTTGTCGCCGGAGTTGTCGTCCGCGCCGGCGTCGGCGCCGTCCGAACCCGATTCACCGCTCGACTCGTCGGCGTCGCCGATCACGGCCAGCACCGCCCCGACGTCGACGGTCTCGTCCTCGTCGACCCGGATCTCCAGCAGGGTGCCCGCGGCGGGGGAGGGGATCTCGGTGTCGACCTTGTCGGTGGAGACCTCCAGCAACGGCTCGTCGGCGGACACGGTGTCGCCGACGGCTTTGAGCCAGCGGCTGACCGTGCCCTCGGTGACGCTCTCGCCGAGTGCGGGAAGGGTGACCTCAGTGGACATGTGTTCGGTGGCTCCTCTGGTACTCGTCCTGCTCCGGGCTCCTGCTACCAAGTTCGCTCACTCTAGCGCCCGCCTCCCGCCGACCCGACCGGGCTCAGCCGTGGCTGTGGAGGGGCTTTCCGGCGAGCGCGAGATGCGCCTCGCCGAGGGCCTCGCTCTGGGTCGGATGCGGATGCATCAGGGCGGCCACCTCGTCGGGGTAGGCCTCCCAGCCGGTGATCAGCTGCGCCTCGGCGATCAGCTCACCGACCCGGTCCCCGATCAGGTGGACGCCGACCACCGGCCCGTCCGGCCGCCGGATCAGCTTGACGAACCCCCGCGTCCTGAGGATCTGGGACTTGCCGTTCCCGGCCAGGTCGTAGGTCAGCGTCTCGACCTCGCCGTAGGCCTCCCGGGCCTCGGTCTCACTCAACCCGACGGCCGCGATCTCGGGATGGGAGTAGGTGACCCGGGGGACGGTCTCGTCCCGGACGGGCTGTGGCGCGGGCACCGGATCGGTCCCGGTCCGCCCGGCCTGACCGGCCCGGCCCAGCTCGTGGGCGATGTCCTCGGCGACGAAGATGCCGTGGGCGAACCCGCGGTGGGCCAGTTGCGGCCCGAACACGAGATCCCCGACCGCCCGGACGCCCGGTACCGACGTCCGCAGCCGCTCGTCGGTCTCCACCCAACCCCGGTTGAGCGCGATCCCGGCCTCGGCGAACCCCAGACCCTCACTGGCCGGGCCGCGGCCGACCGCGACCAGCATCAGCTCGGCGCTGAGCCGGTCACCGGACTCGAGCACCACCGTGACGCCGTCGTCGTCGGTCTCCACCCCGGCCATCGTCGATCCGGTGAGACAGGAGATGCCGCGCTGGCCGAAGGCCCGCTCCAGTGCCGCCGAGACGGCCGGCTCCTCCAGCGGCACCAGCCGGGGGAGGGCCTCGACGATGCTGACCTCGACCCCGAACGACCGCCAGGCCGAGGCGAACTCGACCCCGATCACCCCGCCCCCCAAGACGATGGCCGAGGCCGGCAGCCGGTCCAGCCGCAGCGCCTGCTCGCTGGTCAGCACCCGATCGCCGAGGGCCAGGTCGGGCACCACCCGGGAGTACGAGCCGGTGGCCAGCACCACCTGAGGGGCGCTGAGCAGTCGGTCGCCGACCTGCACCGTCGGGGGTGCGGAGTCGTCGGCGGCGGGGACCAGCCGGCCGTCGCCGTTCACCACGGTGATCTTGCGGGCCGAGATCAGCCCGCTCAGGCCCTGGTACAGCCGCTTGACCACCGCGTCGGCGTAGTCGCGGACCTCGGCCAGGTCGACCCGCTCCAGACTGGCGTGCACCCCGAACTGCGCAGCGTCCCGGGCGTTGTCGGCGAGTTCGGCCGCGTGCAGGATCGCCTTGGTCGGGATGCAGCCGCGGTGCAGACAGGTACCGCCGACCTTGTCGCGTTCGACCAGGGCGACGCTCAGACCGAGTTGCGCCGCCCGGAGCGCGCAGGCGTAGCCGCCGCTGCCGGCCCCGAGGACGATCAGGTCGAAGGTGTCGTCGGGTCCTGGTCGGTCGGGCTCGCGCGGTGTGGACGTCATGGTCGTCCATCTTGTCAGTCGTCACCGTCTCAGTCGTCACCGTCGTCGGCCATCCGCCCGGGCTCGATCACCGGCGGCCACCTCGCCCACCTGGCCGGCGGCCTGCGCTGATCCGGCGATCCCGCTGGTCCAGCGGCCATACTTGGGTGATGGCATGGTTCCGGCGGGGTACGGCAAAGCTGAAGCGTCGGGCCAAGGTCGCCCGGGGCAACCAGACGATCGACGACGCGGTGACCCGGCACCTGACCGAGTTCGCCGGCCTGCGCGGGGTGGAGGCCTACGTCGAGCCGGAGACCGCGGTGACCCAGGTCACGCTGTTGCTGGTCGCCTTCGACGGGGAGTGGACCCGGCGCCGGGTGCCGTCGGCGGCCTGGGCGCACGCGTTCGCCGAGCACGTCCACATCCCGCACTACGACGCGGCCGTCGTCGGTTACCCGCAGCGGATGCGGGACTACAACAGCCGCCAACGCGGCAAGCTCTGAGCCGGGCCGATCGGTCGGGCGGCGGGTCGGCTCAAAAAAACCTGATCGACTCCCCATCCACCTCAGCACCCGCTCCGAAATCCCTCTGTAGCCGGATTTCACCTCCTGGGTGGGTGAACGGGTGCGAGGTCGTGGGTCTCGACAGTGCCTCGTACCCCCGTAGGCCGCGCCGAACGTCTCGACAGCGCACGTTGCTGCGCCGGACGCTTCCGCGCGGCCTTCGTGCCTTCCCGGACCGCTGCGCCTCTCGTTCAGCCGCTCCCGGTCGAGTGATTCCGGTCAGCTGATCCCGGTCAGCCGGCCAGTTGTTCGGCCAGGGCGACCAGGGTGCGGACGGCCACCCCGGTGCCGCCGCCGGAGACGTAGCCGTAGGGGCTGCCGGTGTGGAAGGCCGTCCCCGCGATGTCCAGGTGTGCCCATTCGGCGCCGGCCGGGACGAATTCCCGCAGGAAGGCCGCGGCCACCGAGGCGCCGGCCGGCCGGTCGGCGGCGGTCGAGCGCAGGTCGGCGATGGTCGAGTCGAGCCGACCCCGGGTCTCGTCCAGGATGGGCAGCCGCCAGAACGACTCACCCGAGGCCGCCGCGGCGGCCAGGACCTTCGTCGCAGCCCCGTCGGTGCCGAACACGGCCGACGTCCGGTTGCCCAGTGCGGTGACGCAGGCCCCGGTCAGGGTGGCCACGTCGACCACCATGTCGGGTCGGTCCTCGGCGCTGCGGGCCAGGGCGTCGGCCATCACGAGCCGTCCCTCGGCGTCGGAGTTGCCGTTCTCGACCGTGGTGCCGCCGTAGATGCTGAGCACGTCCGAGGGCCGGAACGACGTCGCCGACGGCAGGTTCTCCGCCATCGCGGCGTAACAGGTCACCTTCACCTTCAGGCCGAGATCGGCCACGGCCCGGGTCGCGGCCAGCACCGCGGCAGCCCCGGACATGTCGCACTTCATCGTGTACATGCCGTCCGCCGACTTGAGGTTGAGCCCGCCGGAGTCGAAGGTGATGCCCTTGCCGACCAGCACCAGGTGGCTGCGTGCGCCGCGGGGGGTGTAGCTGAGCCGGACCAACCGCGGCGGCCGGGACGAGCCGCCGCCGACGGCCATCAGCCCGCCGTAGCCGTCGCGCTCCAGGGCCTTCTCGTCCAGCACCTCGACCGCGATCCGGGTGTCCCGGACGTAGCCGCGGGCCGAGGCGGCGAACGACTCCGGATACAGCAGGTTCGGCGGCACGTTGATCCAGTCCCGGGCCTGGACGACCGCGGCCGCCACCAGCCGGGCCCGCTCCAGGGCCTCGGTCAACGCGGCGGCGATCCTGCCCGCGCTGCCGTCGCCGACCAGCAGGCTCAGCGAGTCCAGCCTCGCCGCCGGCGCGGTGCCGCTGACCGGCACCGCCCGGTGCTGTCCGAGCAGTGCACCCTCGGCCACGGCGCCCACCGCCTCGGCGGTGTCGGTGCCGAGGGCAAGGGTGACCGCCGCCGGCCGGCCCGGCTCACCGGCCAGCGCCTGGCCGACCCCGACCGCCGCGGCCCGGCGCAGGGTTTCCCGACCCGCCTCCGGATCGGTCTGCGGATCGGCATCCGGGTCGGCCTGCGAGCCGAGGGCGACCACGACGAGCACCGGCGCTCCGGCACCGGCGGGCGGCAGGGTCCGGGTGCTGAACGGCTTGGCCGGGTTCAGACCGAGCAGCACCGCCAGTTCGGCGACGTCGCGTCCGTGCTGGCGCCGGAAGGCTTTGGCCAGCGCCTCCGGCAGACCGACGGTGCGGCCGTCCCGGCAGCCGACCACGAGGACGTCGGCGGACTTGGCCACCGTCCGGTGCAGAGTGATCGGAGGCAGCGCTGAGCTGAGCAGGTGATCGGGCATGGCGCTCAGGCTACGACCCGGATTGGGTACCGTGAACCCGTGTCCAGCACCTCCCCGTTCAGCTCGGCGTTGCACGACCACGAGGTCGCGCTGGGGGCGAAGTTCGCGGAGTTCGGCGGCTGGTCGATGCCGTTGGAGTTCGCCGGTGCCGGTGTGGTCGCCGAGCACACCGCCGTCCGGACCGGGGCCGGGGTCTTCGACGTCAGCCATCTGGGCAAGATCCGGGTCACCGGCCCGGACGCGACCGGCTTCCTGAACCGGGTGCTGACCGCCGATCTGGACAAGATCGGAGACGGTCAGGCCCAGTACACCCTGATCTGCGCCGAGGACGGCGGGGTGATCGACGACCTGATCGCCTACCGCTTCAGCGCCGACGACCTGCTGCTGGTGCCGAACGCGGCCAACTGCGCCCGGGTCGCCGACCTGCTGGCCGCGGCGGCCCCGGTCGGCGTCGAGGTGGCGAACCAGCACCACGACCACGCCGTCCTGGCCGTCCAGGGCCCGCTCAGCGACGAGGTGCTCACCGGCGCCGGGCTGCCGGTCGGCCACGACTACCTGAGCTTCGTCCAGGCCACTCTGGCCGGCGCGCCGGTGACCGTCTGCCGGACCGGGTACACCGGCGAACGGGGCTACGAACTGATCTGCCCGAGCGACGCCGCCGGTGACGTCTGGGAACTGCTGCTGGCCGCAGGTGGTCCACTCGGCGGGTTGCAGCCGGCCGGCCTGGGCGCCCGGGACACGTTGCGGACCGAGATGGGCTACCCGCTCTGCGGGCAGGACATCACCGCGGACATCAGTCCGGTACAGGCCCGGCTCGGCTGGGCCGTCGGCTGGTCCAAGAGCGAGTTCTTCGGTGCCGAGGCGCTGAAGGCCGAGAAGGCGGCCGGTCCACGGCGGTTGCTGCGCGGTCTGCGGGCCGTCCGACGCGGCATCCCCCGGCCGGGCATGACCGTCCGCGACGGCGAGGGCCACGAGATCGGGGTGGTGACCTCCGGCACGTTCTCCCCGACCCTGCGGACCGGGGTGGCGCTGGCCCTGCTGGACCCGGGCGTCGGAGTTGCGGCCGAGGTCCAGGTCGACATCCGCAGCCGGGCCGAGGCGTTCACCGTGGTCAAGCCCCCGTTCGTCACCCCCGGGGTCCGGACTTCATGACGAAGCGGTCCGCGTCGACCGCTGCTTCTCCTGGTTCTGCTGGTCGCGGCCGGCGGATCGGGCATCTGGTGGTGATCCTGGTCGGCCTGCTGATCCTGGCCTACCCGTTCACCCTGGGCGCCGAGGTGGACGTCAGTTGCTACGGGCGTCCGCTGCAGCCGGGCCAGTCGTGTCCCAAGGCCGACGGCAGCCGGGGGCAGACCTACGAGCAGCGGATCGCCGACGCCAGGGCCGCCGAACCGGTGGTGCTCGGGGTCGGCGCCGTGGTCGCCGGCTTCGGGGTGGTGCTGCTGGTGCTCGATCTGCGCCGGCGTCCGGGTCGCGACCGGGCCCAGGATCCGGCCGCCGGGCCGCGCTGATCGAGCCGCGCTGATCGAGCCGCGCTGTCACCGGAATCCGGGTCGGTCCGTCGAGATCCCAGCCCGCGGCGATGGCGTCGGTCTCCTTGGCCAGCATCGGCGGCAGCTCGTCCCGGGCGAACCAGCCGACCGCGGTGGCCTCGCCGTCTCCGGGGACGGGCTCGCCGCTCAGATGGGTGCCGTGGAACATCAGGGTGAGGTACTGGACCTGATCGCCGTTCGGGTAGCTGAAGGCGGGATCGGCGCGGACCTCGACCAGCCGGTCGATCCGGACCTCGACGCAGGCCTCCTCGCGCAGTTCGCGCACCAGGGCCTCGCCCGGTTGTTCGTCCGGCTCGAGGATCCCGGCGGGCAGCGACCACCGCCCGTCGTCGGATCTCTTCACCAGCAGCACCCGCTCGCGCTCGTCCAGGACGACGCCCACCACACCGATCAGCAACAGTGGCCGGTGGCCCCACACTTCACGCAGCGCCAGGATGAACGGCGGTGTCGGCACGGTCGGAGCCCTCTCGATCAGGTTCGCTCGGGTCGTCAGGTTCGCTCGGGTTCGAGCCGCATCGGCCCGTAGACCAGCCGGTCGGCCTCGTACAGGCTGACGGCCCGGACGCCGGCGTCCATCAGGCCGGGATAGAACTCACCCAGCCAGCTCTCCGCCTCACCCTGGCTGGGGAAGCGCTGCCCGAGCCCGAGGTCGCCGTCGCCGGCGATCTCGGCCGGCTCGGTCGTCCAGAACCACGCCATCAGCAGAGCCGGGTCTTCGGCGACGTCCCGGCCGTCAGCGCAGGATCGTCGACCACGGCGTCGCCGAGGGCTGCGTCGATCCCGGTCATCGTCTCCCGGCTCAACCGGTGACCGGCCGCAGCGACGTTGTCGCTCACCTGCTCGGGCCGCGAACCGCCGGTGATCGCGGTCGCCACGTTGTCGTTCTGCAGCACCCAGGCCACCGCCAGTTGCGCCATCGACAGCCCCTCGGCCTCGGCCAGCGGGGCCAGGGCCTGCACCTTGGTCAGGGTGTCGTCGTTCAGCAGCCGCTTGATGAAGTTCGAACCGTCCTTGTCGGTGGCCCGGGAGCCCTCCGGCACCGGCGCACCCGGCTTGTACTTGCCGGTCAGCACACCCTGAGCGATGGGGGAGAAGACGACCTGGCTGATCCCGAGCTCACGGCTGGTCGGGACGACCTCGGCCTCGATCACCCGGTAGAGCGCGCTGTACTGCGGCTGGTTCGAGACCAGGGGAACCCCCAGCTCCACGGCCAGCTCGTGGCCGGCCCGCAGCTGGTCGGGCGTCCACTCGCTGACCCCGATGTAGAGAGCCTTACCCGCCCGGACGACGTCGGCGAAGGCCTGCATCGTCTCGGCCAGCGGGGTCTCGTGGTCGAAGCGGTGGGCCTGGTAGAGATCGACGTAGTCGGTCCTGAGCCGGGTCAGGGAGCCGTTGATCGACTCCATGATGTGTTTGCGGGAGAGGCCGGTGTCGTTGGGGCCCATCGGGCCGGTCGGGAAGTAGACCTTGGTGAAGATCTCCAGCGACTCCCGGCGCTCGCCGGCCAGCGCGTCACCGAGGATCGTCTCGGCCTTGGTGTTGGCGTAGACGTCGGCGGTGTCGAAGGTGGTGATCCCACCGTCCAGGGCGGCCCGGACGCAGCGGGTCGCCGCCTCGGCCTCGACCTGGGAGCCGTGGGTCACCCAGTTGCCGTAGGAGATCTCGGAGACCTTGAGCCCGCTGTTGCCGAGATAGCGAAATTCCATCGATACGTTCCTTGCCTGATCGGGTGGGAGAACCGGACTCCCAGCAGATCAGACCTTCTCGCCGCGCTTGACCTGGGGTGGTGGTACCCGGAACCGGCGGATCTGGATCGCCCGGTTGACCCCGTAGAACAACAGGCCACGGGTGGAGGTGTTGGGCAACCGCTTCGCCAGCAGTTTCTTGAACCCGCGCCACATCAGGAAGGCGTCGACCAGGACGAGGGCGATGAAGAAATACATCACGCCGGTGGCCAGCACCGCCACCTGCGGAGCGAGCTGGTTGAGGAAGGTCGCGGCCAGGATGATCACCATGCCCGGCAGCAGGAACTCGCCCAGGTTCCGGCGTGCGTCGATGTAGTTGCGCATCAACGCCTTCTCGGGCGTGTTGTCCCGCTCCCGCATCGCCTTCATCCGGTCGCCGCGGGCGGCCCGGCTCGCCTCGGCCCGGGCTTCCTTCTTGGTGTAGACCTTCGTCACCCGCTGCCGGCGCAACGCCTCGGCCTGCTTGCGGGTCGGGGTCGGCTCGGACTTGCGTGGCCGACCGGCGCCGATCTCCTCGACCACGGGCGGATCCTCGACCTCGGCAGGGCCCGGGTCCTTGCTGCGAAACAGTGCCACGAATCCCTCTCCTGTGCCGGTCGGCGAATCCCCGGATTCTCTCAGGGGTCACCCCCAATGACGAAACTACCCGCCCGTTCGTCTGCCGGGGTCGTCCGCGCGGGGCATATGGTGGAAGTCAGGCCCGGACGGGCAGCTCCGGCACCACTCCCTGGCAAGAAACCCGGAAGGACCGCAAGCGAGACGATGGCTGGAATCTTTCAACGGATGTCGATGATCTTCCGAGCCAAGGCCGACAAGGCCCTGGACAAGGCTGAGGACCCGCGCGAAACCCTGGACTACTCCTACCAGCGCCAGCTCGAGCTGTTGCAGAAGGTGCGCCGTGGGGTGGCCGATGTGGCGACCAGCCGGAAACGGATCGAGCTGCAGGCCAACGGGTTGAACACCCAGGTGGACAAACTGAACGCCCAGGCCAAGAAGGCGCTCGAGGTGAATCGTGAGGACCTGGCCCGCGAGGCGCTGACCCGCAAGTCGGGGTTGCAGCAGCAGCTGGCCGATCTGCAGACCCAGCACGCGCAGTTGCAGGGCGAGGAGGAGAAGCTGGTTCGCGCCTCGCAGCGACTGCAGGCCAAGGTGGACGCCTTCCGGACCCGCAAGGAGACCATCAAGGCGACCTACTCCGCCGCCGAGGCCCAGACCCGGATCAACGAGGCCTTCAGCGGCATCGGCGAAGAGATGGGCGACGTCGGGCTGGCGATCCAGCGGGCCGAGGACAAGACGGCCACGATGCAGGCCCGGGCCGGGGCCATCGACGAGCTGATGGCCAGCGGGGCGCTGGACGACCCGACCGGGCAGACCAAGGACGACATCACGATGGAGTTGGAGCAACTGGCCTCCACCTCCGACGTCGAGAGCGAGTTGGCCTCGATGAAGGCCTCGCTCGGGTCCGGCACCTCGGGCAGCGCTCCGGCGATCGAGGCCCAGTCCGCCGACCAGGGACAAACCCAGCCGGTGCAGCAGGTCCAGCAGCCGGTGCAGCAGCCCACCCAGCAGGGGGAGCAGCAGTGATCATCCGGATCCTGGGCGAGGGCCAGTGGCAGCTCGCCGACGACGCCGTCTCGGATCTGAACACGATCGACGACCAGATCGAGCAGGCCGTCGGGTCGGCCGACCAGGACGCGTTGACCACCGCGCTCGGCACGCTGCACGACCAGGTCCGCACCGCCGGGACGACCGTGCCGGACGACTCGCTCGAAGACTCCGATCTGATCCTGCCGGGCGCCGACGCCACCCTGGCCGAGGTGGAGGCGCTGTTGGCCGACTCCACCGACGGCCTGATCCCGGGCTGAGCCCCGCCGGGTCCACGCGGGTCGGCCCAGTTGGGGCCGATCCGGACCCGGCTCGGTGTCAGGTCTGTTCCCGGTGGCCGAACAGGTCTCGCAGCAGGGCGATCTCGGCCCCGTGATGGATGACCTCGCGGTGGATGTGCAGCACCAATGCGGCCATCGGATCGCTCTCGAAACCGGTCTCACCGCACGGTCGGGTCAGGTCGGCCGGCGCCAGGGAACGGACGCCCCCGATCCAGGTCGCGTACTGCTCGTCGAGCTGGGCCAACGCGGACGCCGCCGAGCCCGGGTAGTCGAAGGTGTCGTAGTCGATCGGTGCGCCGCCGAAATGGGCGGCGTTGCGCCCACCGAGGACGCCGACCACCACGTGTGCCAGCCGCCAGGCGATGGTGGTCACCGGGGCCGGATCGGGTGGTGGGAACTCGAAGTCGATGGTGTGACGGCCCGTGCCGACCGCTGTCGCCGGTGAGGGCGCGCCGCGCGGCCGGACGTTCCACGCCCCGGCCGCCGGCTCCCAGAAGTACTCCTCGTCGCTCAGTCCGGCCAGCCGGGGCCGGAGTTGATGGTCCCAGTGCCAGCTGAGTTGCGCGGCCAGCTGTTCGGGCCAGTCGACGGAATGCGCCGCTGATTCGGTCATCGCCCCACCATGGCCCGCCATCGCCCCACCATGGCAGCCGGCTCCGACAGTTCTGCGATCAGCCGCCTGCGACCAGGCGGGGGAGGGTGACGGCGATGTCACCAGCTCCACTGACGGGCCACCCGGGTCGCCAGGGCACGAAGGGTGTCGGCGGTCGGGTCGGCCGTCGGGCTGACAGCCCGGTCGGGGGGACCGGGCTCGGCGATGGCGTAGGCCGCCTCGACACCCATCGTCCGCATCTCCCGCGCACCGATCAGCACCTCGCCGGCGAGCACCACGCACGGCAACAACGCCGCTGCGGCCTGGCGGGCCACCTCGGCCAGCACCCCTCCGCCGCGGTGGGCGAAGTCGTAGCTGCGGCAGCCGGTCAGCGCCAGGTCGGCCCGCGCCAGCTGTTCGCCCAGTCCACCGATCCGGGCGCAGTAGGCCGGCCCGGTGGTCAGCTCGCCGCCGAGGGCGAGGACGGCGAAACCGAGACCGCCGACCGCACCGGCGCCGTTGCGTCGGGCGGCCGCCGGGTCGAGGCCGACAGCGAACCGCTCCAACGCGGCATCGGTGCGCAACATCAACTCCGGATCCATCCCGGACTCGCGACCGGCCCGGGCGGTGATGCCCCGCAGACCGAGCAACGGGACGTCCAACTGATCGGACGGTACGACGCCGATCAGCCGCCGGCCGCGCAGCGTGGCCCGAGCCGTGGCGAGGTCGGCCGGCCCGTCGCCGCCGAGCGCGGCCAGGAAGCCGGCCCCGGCGTCGTGGGCCGGGTTGCCGCTCAGGTCGACGACGAGCTCTGGCCCGGCCGCCGGCGAGTCGGCGCCCTGGCCGGCGCCCTGGCCGGCCCGTGGATCGACGAGGGCCTCGGCCACCAACCGGCCCAGCGTGGCTGAACTCGCCGTCAGATCGATCCCGGGCATCTCGTCCGGTGCCGAGGGCCGGGAGAGATCCGAGCCGATGCCGACCAGCACCGTTCCCGGGGCGTCGACCACCACACCCATGGCGCCGTCGGCGGCCACCAACCGCGGCTCGCTGCGCAGCGTGGCACCGACGGCCGCGGCCAGTCCGGCACCGGTCTCGCCCATCGGGATCACCCGGGTCCCGGCCCCGGCCCAACCGCCGGCCATGGCCGCCCCGGCCTCGGCCGAGGACAGCAGACCGATCGAGTCTGTCGCGATCACCACCCGCACCCGGGCATCCTGCCAGCTTGGGTGGCCGCCGGAGACCGTCCTAGACTGATCAGGACGATGGATCGGCGGAATAGCCGGGCGGCGCAGCCCGTTGACCGGATGATCCGTTGATCGACAGCAGACCATCACCTCGCGTGGCGCCGGCCGGCGCCGGAAGCGGAGAACACCATGACCGTTCAGGACCAGACCGTGCAGGACCAGACCGCGACCACTCCGGTGGCCGACGGCGTGCTGCTGACCGACGAGGCCGCCGGCAAGGTGCGGGCGCTGCTCGAGGGTGAGGGACGCGATGATCTGGCCCTCCGGGTCGCCGTCCAGCCGGGCGGTTGCTCGGGGCTGCGCTACCAGTTGTTCTTCGACGAGCGGAACCTCGACGGCGACGTCGTCAAGGACTTCTCCGGCGTCAACGTGGTGACCGACCGGATGAGCGCGCCGTACCTGATGGGCGCGACCATCGACTTCGTCGACACGATCGAGAAGCAGGGCTTCACCATCGACAACCCGAACGCGACCGGCTCCTGCGCCTGCGGCGACAGCTTCCACTGAGCCGGCAGCAGCCGCACCTCACCACTGACTGACCCACAGCGGCCGGATCGAGTTCCGATCCGGCCGCTGTGGCATGTCCGGAGTTCAGTCGAGCTGGAGGATCGTCTCTTCGATCTCCTCACCGCGAGCGTTCGCGTAGGACCGATCGATTCCGACCGGTGAGAAGCCGCACTTGCTGAGTACCCGCAGCGAAGCCGCGTTGTCGCTGGCGGCCCGGGCCTGCAGGGGTCGGGTGGTGACCGTCTCCAGCAGCTGCCCCAGGGCGGCGGTCGCAATGCCGTGGCCCCAGTACCGCCGGTCGATCCAGTACGTCACCTCCACGATGTCGTCGACCTCGAAGCTCGCCACCTGACCGACCACCTGGTCGCCCTGGACGATCGTCCGGGCGGTGATCGACTCGGCGGCCAGGATGGATCGCCAATGTGCGTCGAAGGCCGCGCGGTCGGTCGGGTCCTCAGGCGTGAAGCCGGCCATCGTGACTGAGCTGGGATCGCTGTACAGCGCGAAGAAGACGTCCAGATCGCTGGCCCGGACCGGCCTGATGATCACCCGCTCCGCGCCGGCGCGGTCCCTGGAGTGGTCGCTCACCTGCTGATTCATGCCCCCACCGTGCCTCCACCGTGCCTGCACCGTGCACTCACCCTGCCCCGGCCGCCCCGACCTCGAAGAAACACCCTGAGAAAACTCTGAGGTCAGGGTCTCGAAAGTCAGGTCTCGATCCTGAAACACCTCGCTCGGCCCGTGGCGGGATCAGGGGGCCGCTGCGTTAGTGTGCTGCTTGTCAGGCGACGGGTGCAGACGCATCCGGCCCGTCGCCCGCAGCAGAACGACACGATGAGTCACGCGGTTCACCGATCGGGAACGGTCTCGGACCCGCGCTGGCTCATCAGCCGGTAACGATCAGGAAGGCGCGCCGTGGCAGACGAGGCCAGGTCCACCCCGCACCGCACGAGAACCTCAGAACGTTCGCCGCGGCGGCTCAGGTTGGCGGCGGTGGCTGCCGTGCTGGCCGCGGGCACCCTGGCGCTGACCGGGTGCAGCCAGGAGACGGTGGCCCAGCTCAAGCGGATCGGCCTGCCGACCGCCGCCTCGGATCGCACCCCCGGTATCCACCATCTCTGGATCGGCACCTGGATCGCTGCGGGCGCCATCGGCGTCCTGGTCTGGGGCCTGATCATCTTCGTGGTGATCCGGTTCCGGCGCCGGTCCGGTGGCTACGTCAAGCAGAACCGCTACAACCTGCCGCTCGAGGTCTTCTACACCATCGCGCCGTTCGTGGTGATCGGTGTGTTGTTCTACTACACCGTGACCGTGCAGGAGCGGGTGCAGGCCAAGGTCGACCAGCCCGAGCACGTGATCGACGTGGTCGGGGCGAAATGGGCCTGGACGTTCAACTACCGCGAGGCCGACAACGCCGGGGTCGGCAGTGACGTCTGGGAGACCGGGACGATCGAGCACACCCCTGATCTGTACCTGCCGATCAACCAGTCGGTGCGGTTCAACCTCAGCTCTCCCGACGTCATCCACGACTTCTGGATCCCCGCGTTCTACGAGAAGATGGACGTCGTCCCCGGCCGGCACAACTTCTTCGACGCGACGCCGAACAAGCTCGGAACTTTCCCCGGCAAATGCGCAGAATTCTGTGGCACCTACCACTCGGCGATGTTGTTCAACGTGCACATCGTCTCCGAGGAGGAGTACGACGCCCAGTTGAAGGCGCTCGCAGCCAAGGGTCAGACCGGGGTGAACTCCGGCCTGTCGTCGACGAACTCGGTCTACAACCACGAGCCGCTCGCCTCCACCGATCCGAATCAGGGAAACAACTGACATGGTCACTCTCGAACGCACTGCCGCCGGGACCGAGGTCCTGAGGCCGGCCCGACCGATCGGTCAGATCGTCTGGAAGTACATGATCACCACCGATCACAAGGTGATCGGCAACCTGTACTTCGTCACCTCGTTCATCTTCTTCCTCTTCGGCGGCATCCTGGCTCTGGGGATCCGGGCCGAGCTGGCCTTCCCGGGGCTGCAGTACCTGAGCTATGAGTCCTACAACCAGTTCTTCACCATGCACGGCACGATCATGTTGCTGCTGTTCGCGACCCCGCTGTTCGCGGGTTTCGCCAACGCGATCATGCCGCTGCAGATCGGGTCCCCGGACGTCGCCTTCCCGCGGTTGAACATGTTCAGCTACTGGCTCTATCTGTTCGGCGGGCTGATCACCGTCTCGGGTTTCCTGTCCCCGCAGGGTGCGGCCAGCTTCGGCTGGTTCGCCTACTCCCCGCTGTCGGACTCGATCAACTCACCCGGGGTCGGCGGCGACCTGTGGATCATGGGTCTCTACCTGGCCGGCCTCGGCACCATCCTCGGCGCGGTCAACTTCGTCACCACGATCCTCACCATGCGGGCGCCGGGTCTGACCATGTTCCGGATGTCGATCTTCTGCTGGAACACCCTGATCACCTCGCTGCTGATCCTGATCGCCTTCCCGATCTTCGCCGCCGCGCTGCTGGTGCTGGAGGCGGACCGCAAGCTGGGTGCCCACGTCTTCGAGGCGGCCAACGGCGGCCCGATCCTGTGGCAGCACCTGTTCTGGTTCTTCGGCCACCCCGAGGTCTACATCATCGCGCTGCCCTTCTTCGGCATCGTGACCGAGATCCTGCCGGTGTTCAGTCGCAAGCCGGTGTTCGGCTACATCGGGCTGGTCGCCGCGACGTTGTCGATCGCGGCTCTCTCGGTGGCCGTCTGGGCCCACCACATGTACGTCACCGGCGCGGTCAGCCTGCCGTTCTTCTCCTTCATGACCTTCCTGATCGCCGTTCCGACCGGAGTGAAGTTCTTCAACTGGATCGGCACGATGTGGGGCGGGAGTATCACGTTCGACACACCGATGTTGTGGTCTGTCGGCTTCCTGGTCACCTTCTTGTTCGGCGGCCTGACCGGCGTCATCCTGGCCAGCCCGCCGCTGGACTTCGCCCTCAGTGACTCCTACTTCGTGGTCGCCCACTTCCACTACGTGGTCTTCGGCACGGTGGTGTTCGCCATGTTCGCCGGCTACTACTTCTGGTGGCCGAAACTGACCGGTCGGATGCTGGACGAGACCTGGGGCAAGATCCACTTCTGGACCCTGTTCATCGGCTTCCACACCACGTTCCTGGTCCAGCACTGGCTCGGGGTGGAGGGGATGCCGCGGCGCTACGCCGACTACCTCCCGAACGAGGGCTTCACCGTGCTGAACCAGATCTCCTCGGCCGGGGCGTTCCTGCTCGGGCTGTCGATGCTGCCGTTCATCTACAACGTCTGGAAGTCCTTCAAGTCCCCGAAGGTCAACACCGACGATCCGTGGGGCTGGGGTCGCAGCCTGGAATGGGCGACCTCCTGCCCGCCGCCGCGGCACAACTTCCTCTCGCTGCCGCGGATCCGCTCGGAGTCTCCCGCCTTCGACCTGCACCACCCGGAGGTCGCCCTGCTGGAGTACCCGGCGATGGGCGCCGGCGAGGGCGAACTGATCGACGCCGGCGAGGATTACGGCCGGGTCGAAGAACTGCGGTCCAGAGTCGACGGCACCACTGACGACCCAGGTTTCCTGGCCGACGATCAGCGCGGCGGCAAGGGCCGGACGGAGGACGAGGCGTGAAGGTCGAAGCATGGGTGTTCGCGATCGTCGCACTGTTCCTGGTGCCGGTCACCGCCATCTACTGGTTCATGAGCAAGGACCCGACCGGTACGGCGGCCCTGATCCTCACCTTCTTCCTGACCCTGATGATCGGCGGCTACGTCGGTCTGGTGGCGCGGCGGATGGATCCGCGTCCGGAGGACCGGCGGACGGGCGAGATCGCCGAGGGCGCCGGTGAGCAGGGCTTCTTCGCGCCCAGCAGCCCGTGGCCCTTCTTCCTGGCCCTGTCGCTGGTGGTCTTCGCCCTCGGTCCGGTGTTCGGCTGGTGGCTGCTGATCATCGGGGTGGCCTTCGGTTTCGTCACCCTGACCGGTCTGCTGTACGAGTTCTACCGCGGCGACCACGCGCACTGAGCCGCGCTCTTCTCGGCGCGCCCGCGGTTGGTTAGAGTCCCGGACATGTGCCGAAACATCCGTCAGCTGCACAACTTCGACCCACCGGCCACCTCGGACGAGGTGCACGCGGCCGCACTGCAGTACGTCCGCAAGGTCGCGGGGACGACCAAGCCCTCCCAGGCGAACGCCGCCGCCTTCGAGCAGGCGGTGCACGACATCGCCCACCTCACCGAGCACCTGCTGGCCGATCTGACCACCTCGGCAGCACCGAAGAACCGTGAGGTCGAGGCGCTCAAGGCCCGGGAGCGGGCGGCCAAACGCTACGCCCAGGCAGGCTGACCCACCTGGGCCTGGCTGCGGGCCCGGCGATCAGCTGTGGCGAAGGGCGGCCCTGAGCACGTCCACCGCGTCCGAGACGCCGGTCCGGGCCGTGTCGATCACCAGGTGTGGCCGGAGCCACGGCTCGTACTCCCGCCCGGTCACCTCGCTCCAGGACGGTTTGGTCAGCCCGGGGACGTCACTGGTCCGCTGCTCGACCCGGCGGCGGTGCTCGTCGGGCTCGGAACAGACCAACTCGACCTCGATCAGTCCGGCACCCGACTCGGCCGCCACGCCGGCCCAGGCGTCCCGGGTGATCGCCAACGGGTTCACGCACTCGACCACGACCGACAGCCCGAGCCGGAGTTGTTCGGCGGCGAGCGCGTAGCCGACGGCGTAGCCCACCGGCCCGATCGGGTGACGCAACGACGTGACGTCGACGATGCTCTGTTCGATCCGGTCCACCCGCAGATACGGCAGTCGCTCCGCGCGACAGAGAGCTTCGGCCACACTGGATTTGCCGACCGCCGACCGCCCGCCCAGCACGATCAGGACCGGTCTGCCGGAGCCGGCCACGGTGCTCACCAGGACGCGTGCAGCGGCCGGCCCTCGTCGTAGCCCGAGTTGGACTGCAGGCCGATCAGCGCGAGGGAACGGAACTCCTCGAGATCGCTCGCGCCGGCGTAGGTGCAGCTGCTGCGGACCCCGGCCACGATCTGGTCGATCAGGTCCTCCACGCTCGGTCGTTCCGGATCCAGATACATCCGCGAGGTCGAGATGCCCTCCTCGAACAGGCCGGCCCGGGCCCGGTCGAAGCCGCTGGCCTCCCTGGTCCGCAGCTTGACCGCGCGGGCCGAGGCCATCCCGTAGGACTCCTTGTAGAGCCGACCCTGGGCGTCGCTCATCAGGTTGCCGGTGCTCTCCAGGGTGCCGGCGAACCAGGACCCGATCATCACACTGCCGGCGCCGGCGGCCAGGGCCAGGGCGACGTCACGCGGGTGCCGCACGCCGCCGTCGGCCCAGATCGATCGACCGGCCTCCCGGGCCGCCTCGGCGCACTCCAGCACCGCACTGAACTGCGGCCGGCCGACGCCGGTCATCATCCTGGTCGTGCACATCGCTCCCGGGCCGACGCCGACCTTGATCACGTCCGCCCCCGCCTCGATCAGGTCGCGGACGCCGTCCGCGGCGACCACGTTGCCGGCCACCACCGGCACCCGGGGACCGCCGGTCTCGGCCAGCCGGTCGCGGACCTCGCAGACCGACTTCAGGGCAGTGATCATCTTCTCCTGATGACCGTGGGCGGTGTCGACCACCAGAACGTCGGTGCCGGCCTCCAGCAGCCGCTCGGCCCGGCCTGCGACGTCCCCGTTGATGCCGACGGCGGCCCCGGTGAGCAGCCGGCCCCGGGCGTCCAGGGCGGGCCGGTAGAGGGTCGAACGGAGTGCGTGCCGGCGGGTCATCACCCCGACGATCGGAGCGTCGGCCGCCCCGGCCTCGGTGATCAGGGCCACCTCGAGGTGGCGGTTGGCCAGCAGGTCGAAGACCTCCTGCGGCGGGGTCTGCGGGGAGACGGTCACCAGTTCGTCGCTCATCACCTCGTGCACCTGGGCGAACCGGTCGACGCCGGCGGCGTCGGCCTCGCTGACCGTGCCGAGTGCGCGCCCGTCCTCGATCACCACGGCCAGACCGTGCGCCCGCTTCGGGATCAACGACAGTGCCTCCCCGACGGTCGTGCCGGGCGCGACCGAGACGGGGGTGTCGAAGACCGGATGGGAGGCCTTCACCTTGGCGATGGTGGCCGCGACCACGTCGGTCGGGATGTCCTGCGGGATGATCGCCACCCCGCCGCGCCGGGCGACGGTCTCGGCCATCCGGCGGCCGGAGATGGCCGTCATGTTGGCCACCACCAACGGCAAGGTGGTGCCGATCCGGTCGGTGCTGGTCAGGTCGACCTCGAGCCGGGAGGCGACCCCCGAACGCCGGGGGACCATGAACACGTCGGAATAGGTCAGGTCGTGGTCGGGTGTGCCGTGCAGGAACTTCACGACCACAATCTAGTGCCGCGCCGGCTCTGCGTCAGTGGTGCGGCGGGTGGTCGTGACCGAAGGACGGATCGTCCTCGATCGCCGTCTGCGCCCAACGGGCCCAGTCGGCCACGGCCTGATAGCTGAGGACGCCGTACCGGGCCGCCAGGCCGGGGGAGCCACCGCTCGGCCCGCCGGTGTCGGCCACCGAGGCAGCGAACTCGCTCTCCAGCAGCTCGATCTGGGCCTCGGCGAACCGCTGGGTCCCGGCCAGGATCGCCGCCGCCTCCTCCCGTTCGAGGGAGGAGAGCAGGAACAGCCGGAGGACGAACTCGTTGCGGGCGCCGGCCCCGGACGGCTCACTGAGCAGCCAGCGGCGCAGCTCGCCTCGGCCGGCCGCACAGATCGCGTAGGTCTTACGACCACGGGCCCCGACCTCGGTGACCTCGATCAGGCCCTCGTCGGTCAGCTTCTTCAGCTCGGGATAGATCTGGCTGTGCTTGGCGCTCCAGGCGTAATTGCCGATCCCGCGGGCGAACCGCCGGGTCAGGTCGTAACCGCTGCTCGGCTCGGCGTCGATCAGACCGAGCAGGGCGTGCCGCAGAGACATCGGTTCCTTCCTGGGTTCGGGGCCTGGGCGAGCCTAGCCGTCGCTCTGTGCACCGGTCCTCACATCCTTGACAGGTAAGAATCTACATGTCACAGTCGACATGTGCTAACCACCGCCCATCCGATCGACGCCGGCGAAGCGAGCAGCGAGATGACCGATCCGAAGACGACGCACCACGTCGATCGGCAGGCCGACCGGCGAGATCGCCACCAGCTGCGGGACACCTTCGGGACCCTCTTCCTCGACGCCGGTCTCTCGGTCTTCACCTACCTCGGCCTGCACTGGGCCGGGTTCGGCGACTACACCGCCCTGCTGGCCGCCACCGTGGTCGCCGGTCTCCGAGCCGTCTACGTCATCGTCCGTCGTCGAGAGGTGGACGCCTTCTCGATCTTCATGCTGTTCACCTTCGCGCTCGGGCTGGGGCTCAGCTTCCTGACCGGCAGTTCGCGCTTCCTGCTGATCAAGGAGTCCTTCGGCACCGCCGCCAGCGGCCTGATCTTTCTCCTCACCTGCCTGGTCGGCAGGCCTTTGATGTACTACGCCTCGCAGCGGTTCTCTGCCCCGACGGCGCAGGAGCGGGACGAGTGGAACGCACTGTGGCCGGTCAGTGCGGGCTTCCGGCGCATGTTCTACGTCATGTCGGTGGTCTGGGGGATCGCCTTTCTGCTCGAGGCCGCGCTGCGGATCCCGCTGGTGTTCCTCCTGCCGGTGCCGGTGATGGCCACCGTCTCGCCGATCATCACGCCGGTGCTGATCACCCTGCTGGTGGTCTGGTCGGCCCGCTACGGCGGCCGTGCCGAGCGGCGGCTGAGCGCAGCCGCCCGCTCCGACGACCGGTCCACGGGTCGGGCCGGCGACCGTTCCAGCCACCGTCCGAGCGACCGTCCGAAGCGACCGTTCCGACGACTGAGTCCGGCGATGTCCGCGTCGTGCCCTAGGTTTGACCCCGAGGCCGACAGTCGATCGAGCAGGGGGGCCAGGTGGCGAAGGACGACGACTCCGTCGTGGAGCGTGAGGACGCGACGACGACGGAGCCCGAAGAGCACGAGCCCAGCGAGATCAGCTACGACGAGCAGTTCTATCCCGCCCGGCCGCGACGGCTGCGGCCACGGGCCCGGCTGCGCGGGCTGTTCCCGAGCCGACCGAAATCGGGTCGGACGGGCAAGCCGAGCGGCGACAACCCCGAGTACGTCGAGTGGCTGACCGAGGAGTCGATGCTGGCCGACGCGCAGCAGATCGCCGGTCAGTTCTCCGGCCAGGGCAGCATGTGGCAGAACCCGTTCGCCAACCCCGATCCGCGGTCGGCGATCGAGAAGACGTCGGTCTGGTTCACCGCCTACCCGATCTCGATGATCACCAAGCAGGGCAGTTCGTTCCTGGGCACGCTGGGCGACGACGAGCTCTGGGCGACGTTCCAGCAGATCGGCATCGACGGCATCCACACCGGGCCGGTCAAGACCGCCGGCGGGATCAGCGGCTGGGATCTGACCCCGAGCGTGGACGGCCACTTCGACCGGATCAGCACCAAGATCGACGAGGCGTTCGGCACCGAGGACGAGTTCCGGACCGTCTGCGAGGTCGCCACCGCCCACGACGGCACCGTGATCGACGACATCGTCCCCGGGCACACCGGCAAGGGAGCCGACTTCCGGCTGGCCGAGATGAAGGTCGGGGACTATCCCGGCATCTACCACATGGTCGAGATCCCGCCCGAGGACTGGCATCTGCTGCCCAAGGCCGGCCGCGGCCAGGACTCGGTGAACCTGGACAGCGACGCCGAGGACCGGCTGACCAAGGCCGGCTACATCATCGGTCGGCTGCAACGGGTGATCTTCTACGAGCCCGGCCAGAAGGACACCAACTGGAGTGCGACCGCCCCCGTCCTCGGACCGGACGGGGTGGAGCGTCGCTGGGTCTATCTGCACTACTTCAAGGAGGGCCAGCCCTCGATCAACTGGCTGGATCCGACGTTCTCCGGGATGCGCCTGGTGATCGGCGACGCGCTGCACTCCCTCGGCGACCTCGGCACCGGAGCGTTGCGGCTGGACGCCAACGGCTTCCTCGGGGTGGAGAAGAGCTCCGACGACTCGCCGGCCTGGTCGGAGGGGCATCCGCTGTCCGAGGCGGCCAACCAGTTGATCGCCTCGATGGTGCGCAAGGTGGGCGGTTTCACCTTCCAGGAGCTCAACCTCACCATCGACGACATCAAGAACTCCTCCGAGCGCGGCGCCGACCTCTCCTACGACTTCGTCAACCGGCCCGCCTACCACCACGCGATGGCCACCGGCGACACCGAGTTCCTGCGGCTGACCCTGAACGAGGCCCGCAAGCTGGGGGTGGAGCCGGTCAAGCTCGTCCACGCCCTGCAGAACCACGACGAGATGACCTACGAACTCGTCCACTTCGCCACGCTGCACTCCGAGGAGATCTATCCCTTCCGCGGCCAGGAGTACACCGGCGAGACCCTGGCGATCCGGATCCGGGCCGATCTGATCGAACGGCTCACCGGTGAGGCCGGGCCCTACAACTCGACCTTCACCCAGAACGGCATCGCCTCCACCACGGCGACCATCATCGCGGCCTCGCTGGGCTACACCGAGATCGAGGACCTGAGCCTGGAGCAGGTGGAGAAGATCAAGCAGGCGCATCTGCTGCTGGCCATGTTCAACGCTCTGCAACCGGGCGTCTTCGCCCTGTCCGGCTGGGATCTGTGCGGGATGTTGACCCTGGAGCGCAGCAAGGTCGGCTGGTTGCTGAACACCGGTGACACCCGCTGGATCCACCGTTCGGCCTACGACCTGATGAACTACCGCCCGGACGCGACCGAGTCCCAGTCCCGGATGCCCCGCGGGGTCAGCCTCTACGGCTCACTGCCCGAACAGCTGGACGACCCGCAGTCCTTCGCCAGCCGGCTCTCCCGGATCCTCGCCGTCCGCCGGGAGTACAAGATCGCCTCGGCCGTCCAGCTGGACGTGCCGAAGGTGTCCAACAAGTCGATGCTGGTGATGATCCACGGACTGGACTCGGGCCAGTTGCAGATCACCGCCCTCAACTTCTCCGACCAGGTGGTCTTCGGCAGCGTGCACTCCGACGTGCTGGAGCCGGGAGCGGTCGTGGTCGACATGTTCACCGACCAGACGTTCAGCGAGGTGGACGACCTGCGCACCTTCAGCGTCGCCCTGGGCGCTCACCAGGGTCTGTCGCTGCTGGTGCGTCCGCGCCAGGAGAGCGACGGCGAGCTCGGCGTGCCGGCGTTCGCGGAGTCGCTGGCCGACGCGTTCGGTGACTGACCGGTGACTGAGCGGTGACTGACGCCGGGCGGCTAGGGTTTCGATCATGAGCGAGCACGAGGATTCCGGCTCCGAGCCACTCCGAGCGTCGCCCAGGGAAGCTACGTCCATCCGGGCGACGACTTCGACCGGGACACCAACTACATCGAGGACCGGATCACCACCGACGGCGCGGACGGCTGGCCGGTGCAGGCCGGGCGTTACCGGCTGGTCGTCTCCCGGGCCTGCCCGTGGGCGAACCGGGCGGTCATCGTCCGGCGGTTGCTCGGTCTGGAGGACGCGATCTCGATGGGGATCTGCGGGCCGACGCACGACAGTCGCAGCTGGACCTTCGACCTCGATCCGGGCGGGGTCGATCCGGTGCTCGGCTACGAGCGGCTGCAGCAGGCGTTCCTGGCCCGCTACCCCGACTATCCCCGTGGCATCACGGTGCCGGCGATGGTCGACATCCCGACCAAACAGGTGGTCACCAACGACTACCCGCAGCTGACCCTGGACTTCTCCACCCAGTGGACGGCGCACCACCGCGACGGCGCACCCGAGCTGTATCCGGAGGCCAGGCGGGACGAGATCGACGAGGTCGCGGCGCTGGTCTTCGACGACGTCAACAACGGGGTCTACAAGTGTGGGTTCGCCGGCACGCAGAAGTCCTATGAGCGTAACTACGACAAGCTCTTCGCCCGGCTCGACTGGCTGAGTGACCGGCTGGTCGACCAGCGCTACCTGGTCGGCGACACCATCACCGAGGCCGACGTCCGGTTGTTCACCACGCTCGCCCGCTTCGACGCGGTCTACCACGGCCACTTCAAGACCAACCGGAACAAGCTGAGCGAGATGCCGGTGCTGTGGGCCTACGCGAGGGATCTGTTCCAGACCCCGGGCTTCGGTGACACGATCGACTTCACCCAGATCAAGCAGCACTACTACATCGTCCAGGCCGACGTGAACCCCACTCAGATCGTGCCCAAGGGCCCGGAACTGGCGAACTGGCTGAGCCCGCACTACCGCGAACAACTGTCGTCGCGTCCGTTCGGCGACGGCACCCCGCCGCCCCCGCCCAAGCCGGACGAGGTGGTGGATCCTCAGCACACCGTGGTGGTCGACTGAGCTCACCCGGCGCCTGATCTGAATCGATCAAGTGATTGAATGAGGTCATGGACTTCCGTTATCTGGGCAATTCCGGTCTCAAGATCTCCGAGATCACCTACGGCAACTGGCTGACCCACGGGTCGCAGATCGAGAACGAGGCGGCCACGGCCTGCGTGCGGGCCTCGCTGGACGCGGGGATCACCACTTTCGACACCGCCGACGTCTACGCCAACACGAAGGCCGAGACGGTGCTGGGCGAGGCTCTCAAGGGGCAGCGGCGCGAGTCGCTGGAGATCTTCACCAAGGTGTTCGGGCCGACCGGACCGAAGGGGCCGAACGACACCGGACTCAGCCGCAAGCACATCCAGGAGTCGATCAACGGCTCGCTGAAGCGGCTGCAGACCGACTACGTCGACCTCTACCAGGCGCACCGCTTCGACTACGAGACGCCGCTGGAAGAGACCATGCAGGCCTTCGCCGACCAGGTCCGCGCCGGCAAGGTGCTCTACGTCGGCGTCAGCGAGTGGACGGCCGACCAGATCCGTGAGGGTCACCGGCTGGCCACCGAACTGGGCTTCCAGCTGATCAGCAACCAGCCGCAGTACTCGATGCTGTGGCGGGTGATCGAGCCCGAGGTGGTGCCGACCTCGATCGAGCTGGGGGTCAGCCAGGTGGTCTGGTCGCCGATCGCCCAGGGCGTGCTGACCGGTAAGTACCAGCCCGGTCAGGCACCGCCGGAGGGCTCACGGGCCACCGACGACAAGGGCGGCGCGGACATGATCAAGCGCTTCATGAACGACGACGTCCTCACCCGGGTGCAGCAGCTGAAGCCGATCGCCGACGACCTCGGCCTGTCGATGGCCCAGCTCGCGGTGGCCTGGACGCTGCAGAACGAGAACGTGGCCACGGCCATCATCGGCGCCTCCAAGCCCGAGCAGGTGCACGACAACGCCGCCGCGGCCGGGGTGAAGCTGGAAGCCGACGTGCTGGCCAAGATCGACGACGTGCTCGGCGACATCGTCGAGTCCGATCCGGCGAAGACGCTGGACAGCTCACCCAAGACCCGCGAGGTCTGAGCGTCCCTCAGCCGTAGGTCGGGTACTGCGGCCAGCCGGCGGGGCTGTCCTCCCAGTCCTGCTGGCGGCCGTAGACCGACCGGTCCATGATGTGCGCGGTGGGCAGGATCGCCTCGGTGCCACGGGCGCCGGTGGCGTAGGTCAGGTAGGGCACGCCGTCCTTCAGCAGGTAGTAGGAGTACCCGGGGACGGGACCTTCGTACCCGTCCTCGCCGGTCAGGGTCCAGCCCCAGTCGTGGTGATAGCTGGTCTCGGCCGAGGACACCCAGAGGTGATCCCATCCGCGTTCGGCCCGCCACTCCTGGAGTTTCTCGATCGGGCCCTGGGAGATCATCGCGAAGGCGATCGCCTCGTCGTCGATCCGGCCCATCTCGGCCGGCAGGTTGTCCACGGCCCAGGTGCAACTGGGGCAACCCTCGGTCCAGTCCGGGCCGTACATCACGTTCTGCACCAGCAGCAGGTAGTGATCACCGAACAGCTCGACCAGGGTGATCGGTCCGTCGGGGCCGGCGAAGGTGTAGTTCTCGACCTCGACCATCGGTAGCCGACGCCGGGCGGCCGAGACGCGGTCGCCCTGCCGGGTGAGCTCCTTCTCGGCACTGACCTGATCGGCCAGAGCGACGTCGAAGGCTGCCCGGTCGACCACCGGCGGCGCGGCGGCGGGCTGGTCCTGCTTCGTCCGTTCGTGGGTGTCAGTACTCATCACGTCACGGTAGCGCCGGCCCTCGGGGTTGGCCAGACCCTCGTCGGCGGCCCGGGCCGCGGCCTCCAGCCGGTGCCCGGTGGTCCCGCCACCAGCCCTGATCGCCGGGCGGCAGGCTCAGGCCTGTCCGTCACCGCCGGCCGTCGGGGCGCGCCCGTTGACGACGTTCGGCACGGCGCGCCTGATCAGCTCCTCCAGGTCGAGGCCGGTGCTGGCTTTGAGCATCGACATGGTCTGGGTGACGTTGTCGGTCACCTGCTTGGGCAGGGCACCGGCGCCGTCGGTCGAGACGATGGTCAGCTGGTCGATGGCCGAGATCGGTGCGGCGACCTCCTTGGCGATCTGCGGCAGTACCTCGATCAGCATCTGCAGCACAGCGGCCTCGTTGTAGTGGGCGAAGGCGGCGGCGCGCTTGTCCATCGCTTCGGCCTCGGCGTTGCCGACGGCCAGGATGGAGGACGCCTGGGCCTGGCCCTCGGCGCTGGTCGCCTCGGCCTCGGCAACGCGTCGGGCCCTCTCGGCCTCGCCTCGCTTGACGCCCTCGATCGCCTCGGCCTCGGCCAACGCCTGACGCCGCGACTTGTCCGCCTGCCCACTCAGTCGGGTCTCCTCGGCCTTGGCCTGGGCGGCCGCGATCGAGGCGGCCTTGCGGGCCTCGGCGGCCGCGATGTCGGCGTTGCGCTTGCCCTCGGCCTCCTGTTCGACCCGGTAGCGGGCCGCGTCGGCCGGCTTGCGGACCTCGGTCTCCAGCTTCCGTTCGGTCAGCGCGGCCTGGCGGACGGCGACCTTCTCCTGTTCGGTCAGGATCGACTGGTCCCGGTCGGCCTGGGCCAGCGGGCCGGCGGCGGCCGCGTTGGCTGCGGCGGCGTCGGTCTCGGCCTTGATCTCGGCCACCCGCAGGGCGAGGGCCCGCTGGGAGACGGCGATCTCCTCCTCGGCCTTGATCCGGGCCTGCTCCGCGGCCTGCCGCGCGTTGGCCTCGGCGATCGAGGCGGCCTGGCCGATCCGGGCCGCCTCCGGCCGGCCGAGGTTGGCCAGATAACTGCCGTCGTCGGTGACGTCCTGGATCTGGAAGGTGTCCAGGATCAGCCCCTGACCGGTGAGTGAGTTCTCCGACTCATCGGCCACCCGCTGGGCGAACGCCGCCCGGTCCCGGATGATCTGCTCGACCGTCAGCCCACCGACGATGGAGCGCAGCGCGCCGGCCAGCACCTCCTGGGTGAACGGCTCGACGTCTTGTTGCTGGCTCAGGAACCGCTGGGCGGCGAGCCGGATCTGGTCGGCGTTGCCGCCCACCTTGACGATGGCCACGCCCTCCACGTTCAGCTTGATGCCCTGGCCGGAGACGGCGCCGCGGATCTGGACCGAGATCCGTCGGCTGGAGAGATCCATCGTGGCCAGCTTCTGCACGAACGGCACCACGAAGGTGCCACCGCCGAGAATGACCTTCTGGCCGGAGAGATCGGTGGTCAACGCCCCGGTCTCGGGGTTGAGGACGGCCTTGCCCTTGCGGCCGGTGACGATGAACGCCTGGTTCGGGCCGGCGACCTTGTAGCGACTGGTGACCAGCAGGAGCAGCAGGACGACCAGCACGACCAGGCCGGCGATCGGCGCGAACAGGGAGAGGTTGAACAACGACGGTTCCTTTCGAAGCGGACCCTCATCATCTCGCCTTCTCGGGTCAACGGGGTGGAATTTCCCGATCGTCCTGCGCGCCGGGCTCGTCCGGCAACTCCAGCTCGGGATGGGTGGGGGCCACCACCACGGCGGTGGGGGAGAGCACCTCGACCACGTGCACCTCGACCCCGACGGCGATCGGACGGTGTGGAGCGGGCGTTCAACTGGGTCTGGTGGCCACCGATCCGGACCCGGACGACGCCGAACCCGTCGGCCGGGATGCCGGTGAGCACCGTCGCGTCCCGGCCGAGGGCGTCCGCGGTCTCGGGGGTGTCGGCGATCGGCCCACCGCGAAGCACCTTGGTCAGCCAGGCGGCGAACCAACCGAAGCCGGCGCCGGCCACCACGCCGATGCCGACGGTCAGGGGGAGTGGGGCACCGGCCGCCTGGGCGATCGCGCCGCCGAAGCCGAAGGCCGAGACGAAGCCGCCGAGAACGGCGCTGGAGAAGATGTCGCTGTCCAGCCCGCCCAACACGCCCTCGAAGAAATCACCGACCACCAAGGAGACGGCGAGCAGGACGAGGCCGACCACACCGACGATCAGGAACGGTGTCACGACGCGGCTCCCCACCCACATGTGCGACGCCCCCGGTGAGGCGTGCAGGTGACCATAACCCAACCGGAGGACGTCCGCCCGCTCGGCACCGGAAACGGCGAAGCGCCCCGAGGCCGAGCCTCGGGGCGCTTCGTTGTCTTCGGTGGAGAGTCCGACTGACGTGAACCTCGTCGATCAGGCCTGACCGGCGGTGTTCTCCAACTCCTTGCGGTTGCCGGACTCGGCACCGATCTCGTGATCACCGTCGCCGTGGCCGTCGAGCTCGTCGTGGCCGTCGCCGTGCAGGTGGTGGGCGGCCTCTTCGATCTCTTCCCGGGTCGGCTTGGGCAGCACCTGGTTGAAGTAGAACCGACTGGCCAGGGCGCGACGCTTCTGGCTGGCCAGATCGCGCTTGCTGAGGCCGTTCGCGTCGCTGTCCTCGCCGACCGTGATCGGCTGGTACTCCTTGTACTGGGTGATCGAGTAGGCCTCGTCGGCCGTGATCGGCGCGTGCTTCTCCTCGTACCCGCCGGACGGGTCCCGGGTGATCACACCGCTCTCGGCGCCGTGCAGCACCCGCTCCTCGGCCGAACGCTGCAGGCCGACGCAGAACCGCTTGGCGATGACGAAGGCGACCACCGGGCCGACGAAGACGGCCACCCGCAGGAAGTAGGTGACGCTCTCCAGCGAGACGTGGAACTGGGTGGCCACGATGTCGTTACCGCCGCCGATCCAGAACAGGCCGTAGCAGGTGATGGCCGCGACACCGAAGGCCGTCCGGGTCGGGTTGTTGCGCGGCCGGTCCAGGATGTGGTGCTCGGACTTGTCCCCGGTCACCCACTGCTCGATGAACGGATAGACCCCCATGATCACGAACAGGCCGGTCAGCAGACCGACACCGGGCAGGAAGATGTTCCAGCTCCAGGTGGTGCCGCCGATGTGCCACTCCCAGTTCGGCATGATCCGGACCGCGCCCTCGACGAAGCCCATGTACCAGTCGGGCTGGGTGCCGGCCTCGACCTGGTTCGGGGTGTAGGGGCCGTAGGTCCAGACCGGGTTGATCTGCAGCAGCCCGCCCATCAGGGTGATCACCCCGAAGACGATGAAGAAGAAGCCACCGGCCTTGGCCACGTACACCGGGAACAGCGGGTAACCGATGACGTTGGACTCCTTGCGTCCCGGGCCCGGGTACTGGGTGTGCTTGTGGTACACGACCAGCGCCAGGTGGGCTGCGATCAGCCCGAGGATGACCGCGGGGATCAACAGGATGTGGGCCATGTAGAGCCGGGGCACGATGATGTCGCCCGGGTACTGACCGCCGAAGATGAAGAACTCGAGGTAGGTGCCCACCAGCGGGATCGCGCGGACCAGGCCGTCGACGAAGCGGAGACCGGTGCCGGAGAGCAGGTCGTCGGGCAGTGAGTAGCCGGCGAAGCCCTCGATCAGACCGATACCCAGCAGGCCGACGCCGAGCAGCCAGTTCAGCTCACGCGGCTTGCGGAAGGCGCCGGTGAAGAAGATCCGCAGGCTGTGCGTCATCATCGCGGCCACGAACAGCATCGCGGCCCAGTGGTGCATCTGCCGCAACAGCAGACCGCCGCGGATGTCGAAGGAGATGTGCACGGCCGAGGCGTAGGCCTGCGACATCGATACACCGTGCAGCAACTGGTAGGTGCCGTCGTAGGTCGTCTCGGCCATCGACGGCTGGTACCACAGGGTCAGGAAGACGCCGGTGAGCAGCAGGATGATGAACGAGTACAGCGCGATCTCACCGAGCAGGAAGGACCAGTGGTCGGGGAAGATCTTGCGCATGTAGTTCTTGCCCAGGCTGGCGATACCCAGGCGTTCGTCGGCCCACTCGGCCGGGCCGGAGGCGGCCTTGAACACCGGGCCGAGTTGCTTGTCCGGTGCCTTCGCGTCGAGATGGGCGCTGGCGGTTGCGGTCGCTGCTGGCTTGGCCATTAGTTCTCACCCTGCTTGTAGTCGTGCTGGGAGTTGCGCTCGAAGAAGCTCGGGCCCACCGGGACGGTGAATCCGCTTCGGGCGACGAGATAACCCTCCGAGTCCACCGTGATCGGCAACTGCGGCAACGAACGTGCCGCGGGGCCGAAGATCACCACACCCGAGTCACCGAGGTCGAAGGTCGACTGGTGGCACGGGCAGAGCAGGTGATGGGACTGGTGTTCCCAGAGGCTGATCGGACACCCGACGTGGGTGCAGATCTTGGAATAGGCGAGGATCCCGCCGACCTGCCAGTCCTGCCGGCTGTCGGGGATGTTGATCTCGTTCGGGTTCATCCGGACGATCACGATGGGGGTCTTGGCCATGGCCTGCATCCGCTCGGTGCCCTCCAGTTCCTGGAGGTTGGCCGGCTCGCCGTTGACGAGCTGTCCGATCTGGATGTCCCCGGGCTTGATCGGGGTGTAGGTGACGTCGTTGACGAGGCGCACACCCGCGGCCCAGATGGTGGTCTCGATGGTCTGCTGCCGGACCCGCTTGGTGGCGATCGGACCGAGGTCGGCCAGCAGCACCACGAACGGCACGGCGATGATGCCCACTGCGCCGATCATGCTGCGGCCGATCATCTTGCGCCGGGTGATCTGCGACTCCGCGATCCCGGTGTCGAGCTGCCCCAGCGCCTCTTTGCGATCGGCCTCGCTGGAGACGGCCGGGTGCCGCTCGTCGACCATCTCCTTGTCGCTCATCAACTGCCGGGCCCACTGCACCGCGGCCACGCCGATCAGCAGGATCGCCATGCCGAGCGTGGTGCCGAGGCCGAACTGCTTGGCGTTGGTGTGCAGGAAACCGAAGTCGATGGTCATGTTCATCGGCACCGCGAAATAGACCACGATGAAACCGATGGCGAAGATCGGCACCACCGCGAACATGGCGGTGACCTGGCGCGCGGCCCGGCGGGCCGCGTTCTCGTCGACGTCGGTCAACCGCGGGAGGTGCTCCTCCGGCCCCGGATCGGCGACCGGGAAACGGGGGTCGTCGGTGGTCACCAGCGCGCTGGCGTCGCGGTCCTCGTCCTCACCGTGTCCGGAGGAGGCGACGAGATCGGTTCCGTGCGAGTCGCTCATTTGGCCTTCGCTCCCTTCGCCGCGATCCAGACCGCGAACGCGATGATCACGCCGAGACCGATGATCCAGGTCCACAGCCCCTCGGTCACCGGACCGAGCCCACCGAGCCCGAGACCGCCGTCGTTGGGCCGGGCGTGCAGTTGGTTGAGGTAGCCGATGATCTCCTGCTTGTCCTCGGTGGTGACCACGGCGTCGGAGAAGATCGGCATCTGCCCGGGGCCGGTCAGCATGGCCTCGTAGAGCCGCTTGTTACTGACCCCGATCAGGGACGGTGCCTGCACCCCGTTCGGCAGGGCGCCACCGGCGCCGACGGCGTTGTGGCAGGCCGAGCAGTTGGTGCGGAACAGTTCGCCACCACGGGCGATCTGCTCGGGGGTGAGCCCGGCGGTGGACAGATCGGCCGTGGTCGGGATCTCGGGCCCGGCGCCCAGGCTGGCCACGTAGGCCGCCATCGCCGCGATCTCGTCATCGGTGTAGCGGCTCTTACCCGGAATCGCCTGAGCGCCCGGGTTGGCCAGCGGCATCCGCCCACTGGAGACCTGGAAGTCCACGGCCGCCGCGCCGACACCGACCAGCGTCGGGCCCTGGGTGCTGCCCTGACCGGCCAGGCCGTGGCAGGAGGCGCAACCACTGGCGAACAACTCCTTGCCGGCAGAGATCTGCTCGGTCTTGGTGGTGTCGGCCGAGGAGACCGCGCTCGGGGCCAGCACGGAGTAGAGCCCACCCATGACGAACAGGGCGAACAACAGCAGCAGCGGCTTGGCTGCGCGGTGTCGCCGTCTGGATGACAGGAAACGCACGGTGGCCCTTTCGGTGGTGATACTCCGGTCTTGGTCTTCGGTGGAGCTTGTTCGTCTGTACTGCGGCCTACCAACAATTTAGGCCGACGGTCGGGTAATGGATGCAGACTCAGCGCAGCAGGTAGATCACGCCGAAAAGCGCGATCCAGACCACGTCGACGAAGTGCCAGTAGTAGGAGACCACGACGGCGCTGACGGCCTGCTCGTGGGTGAAGGTCTTGGCCAGGTAGGTACGGCCCATCAGCAACAGGAAGGCGAACAGGCCGCCGGTCACGTGCAGCGCGTGGAACCCGGTGGCCAGGTAGAACACCGATCCGTACACGTTGGAAGAGATGGTCAGGCCCTCACTGATCAGCCCGGCGTACTCATAGACCTGACCGGAGACGAAGAAGGCCCCCATCAGGAAGGTCAGGACGTACCACTCGCGCAGGCCCCATTGACGGAAGTTCAGCGCCGAACCGGTCCGGCCGGCCTGACCCCGCTCGGCGGCGAAGACGCCCATCTGACAGGTGAAGGAACTCAGCACCAGAACCGTGGTGTTGGTGCCGGCGAGAACGATGTTGAGGTGGGTCGTCTGATCCGCCCACAACGAGGTGATCCCGCGCGAGACGGCGTCGGCGTTGGTGACGTTGCGGATGGTGAAGTAGGCCGCGAACAGCGCCGCGAAGAACATCAGCTCGGAGGCGAGCCAGATGATCGTGCCGACCGCGACCCGGTCCGGGCGCCCGGGCTGTCCGTGCAGCCGGGACTGCGGGATCGGGTGCAGAGCCGAATGCGGCTTGATGACGGGAGCGTCAGCGCCTGGGGTGTGTAGTGCCACGCGGTCATTATTGCCTCATCCACCCCGTCCGTCACCAGTCGGCGGGGTGTTCTCGGCAAGTCGTGACGGGACCGAGTCCGGGGGTGCTCTCTCAGAGTTTGTTCAGCAGTCTCGCCTCCACGGCGCTCGCCACGGCTCGGAACCCGCGATGACCAGGGACGGGGCGGTTAGAGTTCTGGTGGACCCGGGTCGGGGCTGCCCGACCGGAGCGGCCGGACCGATACGTTGGTCGAGAACAGATCGTCGAGTGAGGACGGGTGGGAATGAGCGAGCAGGTGCTGAGCGTCCTGGTCTATTCCGACGACCGCACCGTCCGGACCGAGGTCCGGTTGGCCCTCGGACGGCGGGTTGCCCGGGATCTGCCCGAGATCCGGGTGGTGGAGGTCGCGACCCAGGCTGCGGTGATCAAGACCCTGGACGAGCCCGGCATCGACGTGGTCATCCTGGACGGCGAGGCCGCGCCGGGCGGGATGGGGATCTGTCGCCAGCTGAAGGACGAGATCTACCGCTGCCCGCCGGTGCTGGTCCTGACCGGACGTCCGGACGACGCCTGGCTCGCCACCTGGTCGCGGGCGGACGCAGCGGTGCCGCACCCGATCGATCCGCTGCGGCTGCCGGCCGCGGTGGCCGAGCTGCTGCGCGCCGGCCGGGCGCCGGCCGTCGCCGGCTGAGCCGCGTGTCGGCGATCACCCCAGCAGCTGCGCCGGCCGCGCCCGGCCAGGACCAGACCCAGGGCCGATCTCGAGGGCCAGGCCGGGTCGGACTGGCGGACCGTCCTCACCTCGCTGTTGGCCGGGGATGATCTGACCTCACAGGCCACCGGCTGGGCGATGGGCGAGATCTTGTCCGGTGCGGCGACCTCGGCTCAGATCGCGGCTTTCGTCACCGCGCTGCGGGCCAAGGGCGAGACGGTCGAGGAGGTGACCGGGCTGGCGGAGGCGATGCTGGCCTTCGCCACCCCGATCGAGGCACCGGGGGAGGCGGTCGACATCGTCGGCTCCGGTGGTGACCGGTCGAACACCGTGAACGTGTCCAGCATGGCGGCGATGGTGGCCGCGGCCGCGGGGGCGCGGGTGGTCAAACACGGCAACCGTGCCGCCTCCTCGGCCTGCGGCGCGGCCGATCTGCTGGAGGAGCTCGGGATCGTGCTGGATCTCGATCCGGGACGGCAGGCCCAGGTGATCGAGCAGGTGGGGATCGGTTTCCTGTTCGCGCCCGCCTACCACCCCTCGCTGCGGCACGCGGCCGCCACCCGGCGTGAGCTCGGCATCCCGACCACGTTCAACGTGCTCGGTCCGCTGACCAACCCGGCCCGGCCCCGGCATCAGGCCGTCGGCATGGCCGACGCGAAGATGGCCGGCCTGGTCGCCGGGGTGTTGGCCCGGCGCGGCAACACCGGGATGGTCTTCCACGGCGGGGACGGGCTGGACGAACTGACCACCACGACCACGTCCACCCTCTGGTGCTTCCGCGACGGTCAGGTCCGGATCGCCGAACTCGACCCGGCCGACCTCGGCCTGCCCCGGGCCCGGCTGTCCGATCTGGTCGGCGGCGACGCCGCGGCCAACGCGGGTGTGGCCCGGGACCTGCTGGCCGGACGCAGTGGCCCGGTGCGCGACATCGTGCTGCTGAACGCCGCCGCCGCCCTGACCGCGCTGGACGGCCCGGACGTCGATCGGCTCGGCGACCAGTTCCGTGCCGGGATCGACCGGGCGGCGGCCGCGATCGACTCCGGGGCCGCGGCCGGACTGCTCGAGCGCTGGGTCGAGGCCGGCCGCCGCGTCTCGTCCTGAGCCGCGTCTCGTCCTGAGCCGCGTCCCGTCCTGAGGACTGCTCAGTTCGTCGGCTGTCCGCCGGCGATGTTGACCAGCCAGGAGACACCGAACCGGTCGGTCAACTGTCCGAAGGTGTCACCCCAGGGGGCCTGTTCCAGAGCCATCGCGACGGTCGCGCCGTCGGCGAGCTTCTCCCAGTAGCCCCGCAACTCGGCGTCCTCGTCCCCGCTGAGTGAGATGGTGATGTTGCTGCCGGCCGGCAGCTCCATCGAGGACGGCACGTCGGAGCACATCAGGGTCATCCCCGCCGGGGTGCTGAGTTGGCTGTGCATCACCAGATCCTGATCGCTCTCGGGCACGCCCGGCATCTCGAAGTCGGCGAAGGTGTTCAGGTCGAGCCGGCCACCGAAGACGGAATGATAGAACTCCATCGCCGCCCGGGCCTGGCCGCGGAAGTTGATGTAGGGGTTGAGCTTGGCCATCGTGACGCTCCTCCTGGGGACTGGTGCGATCCAGCCTGGCAGGTCGGGCCGGGATACGGCAACGGATCCGTTCGGGTCCTCGAGGCGGCGTGCCAGCATGTTCGAATGGACATCCGTTACCTCGATCTGCGGAGCCGGCCTGATCTGGTCTCGGCGATGTGGGCCGTGCCCAATCCGTGGCCGACGTTCATGCAGCAGGATCTGATCGCCGACCTCTGGTACGACCAGCTCCCGATCCGCTACCCGGAGTTACAACTGCTCGCGGTGGCGAGTGATCAAGGGGGCGAGCAGGTGCTGGCCCGGTTGAACGCCGTCCCGTTCCGCTGGACCGGATCGGATCAGGATCTGCCCGACCGGGGCTGGGACTTCGCCCTCGGGACGGCGTTCCGACCGGAGATGCCCACCGGAGCGACGGCGGTGTCGCTGATCGAGGCCCGGCTGGACCCCCGGTTCGCCGGTCGGGGTCTCGGCGCCGAGCTGTTGGCGGCCGGCCGCGAGCATGTGGCCTCGCTGGGCTACGTCGATCTGCTCGCCCCGATCCGCCCGGTGGCCAAGGATCGCGAGCCGTGGACGCCGATCGCGGAGTACGTCGCTCGCACCCGTGCGGACGGGACCGCGTTCGATCCCTGGCTGCGGACGCATCTGCGCGTCGGCGGACGGATCGCGAAGATCTGCCCGGCGGCGATGACCATCACCGCCGGATTGGCGGACTGGCGGGCCTGGACTTCGCTACCGTTCGACGTCAGCGGTCCGACCGTCGTGCCGGGTGCCCTCAACCCGGTGCAGGTCGACGTCGAGAACGACCACGCGGTCTACGTCGAGCCGAACGTCTGGATCCAGCACCGCGCCGTCGACTGATCCACCGGTCGAGTTGTGCCGGGTCGCCCGGTCGGCCAGGTCGTCGCAGGCCCGGCCACCCGGCTTTGCCGGCCGCGCCATACTGATTCGATGATCTCTCGCGATCTCGCCCAGCGACTGTCGCCGCTGCTCGACTGGCAGCCGGAGAACGGCGACCGGTTCTTCATCCCGCGCCCGGAGATCGCCGATTCGGTCTTCACCGTCAGCGACATGGTGGTCGAGTTGCGTGAGCACGCAGGCCGGACGGCCTTCCACTTCAACGGCACCACCGAGTGGGCGCTGGACTCGGTGGAGAGCGAGGACGCGGTCTGGCTGCCGCGGGAGGATCAGTTGCGCGACGCCCTGGGGGATGCGTTCCTGAGCCTGGACAAGATCTCGGCGGGATTCGTGGTCAGCGCCCGTGGCCCGGCCGGCGCCCACCACACCGAGAACGTGCCGCAGGCCGAGGACGCCTACGCGCTGGCCCTGCTGCACGTCCGGGGTGTCGAGGCGACGACGCCGGCCGGCGAATCGCTGCAGACCGCCTGAGTCTTCCCGGGCCCCCGGGCCCGACCGAGGGCCGTCCTCAGCCCCGCCCTGGGTCGGGTGGTTCGCCCCTCGGACGTCATCTCAGTACCGCCACGGCGACCGGTGCCAGGAAGCCCCCGACGATGATCGACGGCGCGTAGGGAAAGCCGCCGCGACGTCCGCGGACGAGCAGGAACAGCCCGTACAGACCGCCGGCGATCGCCCCGAGGAACAGGGCCAGATAGAGCGCGGTCAGCGAGATCAGTCCGGCGGGGGCGCCGATCAGCGGGGCCAGCCAGACGTCGCCGAGGCCGAGCTGTCGCCGGGTGAGGAAGTAGACGATCAGGTACCAGAGCCAGGCGACCAGCCCCGAACCGACCAGCCGGAGCAGATCGGACCAGTCGGCTCCGAGGGCGACGCTGACGAAGCCGGCAGCCACCATCGCGACCCAGCCCGGCCAGGTCAGCCGCCAGGGCAGCCAGGTGGTCGCCTGGTCGATACAGCCGAGCAGCACGCCGAGGGTGCACAGGACCAGCCACGGCGGCCAGAGCCTGGGTGGCACCTCGACCACCGTCACCGCGGCAGCGGCCATGCTCAGCAGCACGCAGGAGAGGACGAACCGGCGCCGGACCAGATCACGGTAGGGGATCTTCACCTCGAAGCGACGATCGACGCCAAGGTCGGCCGGTGGGCCCGTCCCCGCGCTGAGGTGATCGGATATCGACCGGCCGCTCGGGTTCGACCGGATCAGCCGGTTCGGGTTCGGGCAGCCGGCGCAGCACCGGCACCACACCGAGCGCCATCACCAGCCCGACGCCGACGACCACGACCACGTCGAGCAGCAGCCGCGCCGTGGTCATGGCCGGATCGTATCGACCGGAGGCGGCCAGCCGGTGCGGATCACGCGGCCTGCCGCTGGGGGAGCGGGCGGGCCTGGACCGGGGCGTCGACGCCGCCCAGCACCTCGGCCGCGGCCAGGATCTGGGCCTCGACCAACTGTGAGCACACCGCGCGTCGCCCCTCCAGCAGGGCCCGCAACAGGCCGGCCGAGAGCCGCAGCCGGCCGCTCAGCTCCGTGACCGTCCAGCCGGCGTCCACCAGCCGGCTCAGCGCCTCGACCCCCGGGCCGCTGCCGACGGTGTTCTGCCGGGCCTCCTCCACGCTCTCGGCCTTCAGTGCGAACAACCGGCGCGCCAGCGGCATCCGGACCCGGCGGACGATGCGGCCGTCGCGGCTGCCCTGCAGCAGCCGCTGCACCTCGTGTGGCTCGGCCCTGGCCAGCCGGGCCAGCACCCGCCAGGGCAGCCCGGTCGAAGCGATCAGGTGCTGGAGGTGAGCCCGGAACGGTTCGGCCCGGACCCAGTCGCCCAGGGCGAGCGGGACGACCTCGTCCCCGGGGCTGTTCCCGGGGCTGGTCCCGGGGGTGTTCTCGAGGCTGGGACCGGTCGGGTGCAGCAGGGCCGGCGTGGACGTGGACGGCAGGACGGCGATCGCCATGGTGGTTCTCCTCGGTGGTCAAAAAGTGCTCTCACTGGGGAAGGCCCTTTTTCGAGGCGTTGTGTGAGCGATCGGTGCGAACTTTCTGAAATCTTTTTCTCCGCCGGCGTCGGGACCGGGGTGCCGAGAGGTCCGACGCCTCGCGCGACCCCTTGCCGTCCGGCCTCGAACAGGGGAGGGTCGGGGTGTGATCGGGTTCGTGATCGAGGCGTTACGCCCGCGTTACGTCGGCGACCTAGCGTGAGCGACATGGCAGGGGGAGCCGAAGCGGTGATGCGGACGATCGGGGTGGAGGAGGAGTTCCACCTGGTCGATCTGCCGACCGGACGGCTGGTGGCCCGGGCACCCGAACTGCTGGCCCACCTGCCCGACGACGCCTACGTCGCCGAGCTGCAGCGCTGTGTGGTCGAGGTCAACTCCCGGGTCGTCCGGCAGCTGGACGACCTCGGTGCCGAACTGCGGGCCCGGCGCGAGGTGCTGGTCGCCGCCGCGGCGGAGATCGGGCTCGGTGTGGTCGCGGCCGGCGCCGTCCCGCTGTCGGTGCCGGCCGAACTCCAGGTCACCGAGACGCCCCGGTTCCGCCGGATGCTGTCGGACTACCAGTTGCTGGCCCGGGAGCAGCTGATCTGCGGCGCCCAGGTGCACGTCGGCATCCCCGAGCGCGACCAGGCGGTCCGGATCGGCAACCGGGTGGCGCCCTATCTGCCGATCATGCTCGCGCTCAGCGCCAGCTCGCCGTTCTGGTCCGACGGCACCGACACCGGTTACGCCAGTGCCCGGACCCTGGTCTGGCAGCGCTGGCCCACCACAGGTTTGTCCTCGGCTGCGGGTTCAGCCGAGGACTACGACGCGATGATCGACGACGTCATCTCCTCCGGGGTGATCACCGATCCCGGCATGGTCTACTTCGATGTCCGGCCGTCGGCCAAGATCCCGACCCTGGAGTTGCGGATCTGCGACAGCTGTCCCTCGGTGGACACCATCGTGTTGATCGCCGGCCTGTTCCGGGCTCTGGTCGACCGGGAGATCGCCGCCGAGGCCGAGGGTCGGCCCGGCGTCGAGATCACCCCCGTCCTCGGCCGGGCCGCGGTCTGGCGGGCCGCCCGCTCCGGCCTCGACGGCGACCTGGTCGACGTCGAGACCAGGACGGCCAAACCGGCCGCCCAGGTCATCGCCGAGCTGATCGAGTCGCTGCGACCCCAGCTCGAGGCCACCGGTGACGACGAGACGGTCCGTCGGCTGGCCGAGGACGCCCTGCATTCGGGTACCTCGTCGGCCCGGCAGCGCCGGGCGCTGCGACGCCGGGGGCGGCTGACCGACGTGGTGGATCAACTACTGGCCGAGACCGCCGGCCAGCACCCGGTCGCTCCGGTCGACGACGACCCCACCCTGTTGCACGGCTACCGGAACGAACTGCTGGCCGAGACCGACACCGGCGTTCTCACCTCCGTGGTCGGTTCGCTGGCCGAGACGGTCGGGCTGCCCCGACCGGCCGGTGGCGAGCCCTACGACGAGGCGGTCGGGCTGGGCTCGGTGCCACGGAGCCACTACGAGACGGTGTTGCCCAGGTTGGCCGGCCTCGGGGCCCGGACGTTGCGGGACCGGGAGTCGGCGATCGAGCACGAACAGCGGATGGACGGCATCACGTTCCGGGTCTCCGGCCAGAGCCGGGCCCAGCTGTTCCCGGTCGACGTGGTGCCGCGGATCGTCTCGGCCGCCGACTGGGCCCACGTCAGCGCCGGCCTGGCCCAGCGGGCCAAGGCCCTGGACGCCTTCCTCAACGACATCTACGCCGACCAACAGGTGCTGGGTGATGAGATCCTGCCCGCCGAGGTGCTCGACCGGGCGCCGGGATTCCGCTCCAGCGGCCGGGCCCCGGGCCAGGCGGTCCGGGCCCACATCAGCGGTCTCGACCTGGTCTGCGACGGCCCGGGCAACTGGTACGTGCTGGAGGACAACCTGCGGATCCCGTCCGGGACCGCCTACGCGCTGGTGAACCGGCGGCTGCTGACCGACTTCGTCGGTGAGGTCGCGCCCCGGCCGGACGTGGTCGGGCTGGAGGGGGTGCCGCAGACCCTGCTGGAGACGCTGGTCGCGGCGGCCCCGCGGGGTGCGCCGGACAGCCCGCAACCGGTGCTGTTGAGCAGCGGCTGGCAGGACTCGGCCTGGTTCGAGCACAACTACCTGGCCGACGCGATGGGCATCCCGCTGGTGCTGCCGCACGAGCTCGTGGTGGAGGACGGCGTCCTGTACCGGTTCCGCGGCCGGACCCGGCTGCGGGTCGACGTGGTCTACGCCCGGATGGATGAGGACATGCTGCTGTCCTCGACCGGGCACGACGGCCAGCCGTTACGACCCGGCCTGCGGGGTGCGGTGGAGAACGGCACCCTGACCATCGCCAACGCGCTCGGCAACGGGGTCGGCGACGACAAGGCGATCTATGCCTACGTGCCGGCGATGATCGACTACTACCTGGGCGAGAAGCCGATCCTGAACTGCGTCCAGACCTGGGTCTGCGGCGAGCGGGACCAGCGCGACTACGTGCTGGACCATCTGGACGAACTGGTGGTCAAGCCGATCGACGGCCTGGGTGGCAGCGGCGTCCTGATCGGGCCGGAGGCCGACGAACGGGCCCTGGCCGCCCGCCGGCGCGAGCTGATGCAACAGCCGGAGCGGTTCGTGGCCCAGACGACCATCTCGCTGTCGACCCATCCGACCTTCGACGGCAGCGGCTTCCACCCCCGGCACGTGGACCTGCGCGCCTTCGTCCACCTGCGACCCGGTCCGCACGGTCCGGAGTCGCGACAGGCCGAGATCATCCCGGCCGCGCTGACCCGGGTGGCCGCGTCCGGCACCTCGATCGTCAACTCCTCGGCCGGCGGCGGCAGCAAGGACACCTGGATCCTGCGTGAGTGAGGCCGGCCTGAACGAGGCCGCGTGAGAGGGTCGGTTCGGCCAGGCTGAGGACGTTTCGGAGAAGAGGACGGTATGTGCGGCATCTGCGGTGAGATCCGCTTCGACCAGCGGCCGGCCGACGTCGGCGCGGTCACCACCATGACCGACTGCATGTCGCGGCGCGGCCCGGACTCCGGCGGCATCGTCGCCCAGGGCCCGATCGCGCTCGGCCATCGCCGGCTGTCGATCATCGACCTGTCGGCACGGGGCTGCCAGCCGATGGTCGACTCCGAGCTCGGGCTCTGGTTGGTCTTCAACGGCTGCATCTACAACTACCAGGAGCTGCGGGAGGAGCTGACCGGCTACGGCTACCGGTTCTTCTCCACCGCCGACAGCGAGGTGGTGCTGAAGGGCTTCCACCGCTGGGGTCCGGAGTGCGTCCAGCACTTCAAGGGCATGTTCGCCTTCGCGGTGGTCGACACCGACACGAAGCGGACGGTGCTGGCCCGCGACCGGCTCGGGATCAAGCCGTTGTATCTGTCCCAGCAGGGATCCCGGTTGCGGTTCGCCTCCTCGTTGCGCGCCATCGTCGAGGCCGGCGACGTCGACACCGGCCTCGACCGGCAGGCACTGCACCACTATCTGAGCTTCCATTCCGTGGTGCCCGCGCCGATGACCCTGTTCGCCGGCATCCGCAAACTGCCGCCGGCCACCTACCGGGTGATCGAACCCGACGGCAGTTGGACCGACACCCAGTACTGGGCGCCCGGCTTCACCCGCGACCCGGCACGGGAGGGCTGGAGCTACGGCGACTGGCAGGAAGCGATCATGGAGTCGCTGCGGACCGCAGTGGTCCGGCGGATGGTGGCCGACGTCCCGGTCGGGGTGTTGCTCTCCGGCGGCATCGACTCCTCCATCGTGGTGGCACTGCTGGCCGAGCAGGGCCAGAAGGATCTGTCCACCTTCAGCATCGGCTTCGACTCCGCCGGTGGCGAGTCCGGCGACGAGTACTACTACTCCGATCTGGTGGCCAAGGAGTTCGGCACCGACCACCACCAGATCCACATCGACAGCTCCCGGCTGCTGCCGGCGGTGCCGCAGACCATCGCCGCGATGAGCGAGCCGATGGTCAGCCACGACTGCGTGGCCTTCTACCTGTTGAGCGAGGAGGTCAGCAGGTCGGTCAAGGTGGTGCAGTCGGGCCAGGGTGCGGACGAGATCCTGGCCGGTTACAGCTGGTATCCGCCGCTGGCCGACGTCCCCCGTTCGGGCACCACCGCCGCCTACCGGGACGTCTTCTTCGACCGGACGCACGCCGAGCTGGTCTCGATGCTCAACCCCGACTACGCACTCTCCGACGACGTCAGCCTGGCCTTCGCCGCGAAGCACCAGGCCGCCCCCGGGGCGGACACCTCGGTGGACGCGGCCCTGCGGCTGGACACCACCGTGATGCTGGTCGACGACCCGGTCAAGCGGGTGGACACGATGACGATGGCCTGGGGGCTGGAGGCCCGGGTTCCCTTCCTGGACCACGATTTCGTCGAACTGGCCGGCAGCTGCCCGCCGGAGTTCAAGCTCGCCGCCGGTGGCAAAGGGGTGCTCAAGGACGGCTCGCGGCCGCATCTGCCGGCCGAGGTGATCGACCGGACGAAGGGCTATTTCCCGGTGCCGGGGATCCGGCATCTGGAGGGTGGGGTGTTCGACCTGGTGAACGACGCGCTGGGTGCGCAGGGCGCCCGCGACCGGGCGATCTACTCCCCGGCCGTGCTGAAACGTCTGCTGGCCGCACCCAACGAGGAGCGGACGGCGCTGGGCTCGAACGCGCTCTGGCAGGTGGCCGTGCTGGAGATGTGGCTGCAGAGCTTCGGTCTCTGACCCGGCACGGCAACCCGGGACGGGCTCGAGATCGGGCTCGGCTCGGGCCAATCCTGGCGGCCGGCCGCTGCGAAACTCCGGGGGACGATTTCTGGACAGGAGACCTGAGGTGAGCGAGAACTGGGCCGACGAGACGCGGCTGCGCGCGTCCCGACCCGACGACGAACTGCGACCCAGCTACGGCGCCTCGCTGGCCCCGGACGCGACCGCGGTCGCCCACATCGTCGACGACGGCGGCTATCCGCGGGCCGTCCAGCGGTTCCTCCGCGGCGTGAACGCGAGTACCTCCCGTCCGGTCGAACTGCCGGTCGCAGGCCCGATCAACAAGGTCATCCACTCCCCGGACGGGGGCTGGCTGGCCTGCCAGACCGCACCGCACGGCGGCATCCGGGCCCAGGTCTGGGTGGTCACCACCGACCCCGAGGACCGGGCGGCCCGCCGGATCGACGACGCGGACGGGACGGCTGAGCTGATCGGCTGGGACGGACCGCTGGTGGCGATCAACGCGGTGGACGCCGACGGGTTGTCCGAGGCGCAACTGGTCGACCCGTCGACGGGTCTGATCACCGTCGTCCACCGCCGCGCCGGGGCCCGGCTGATCGACTCCTGGGCCGGCTCCACCCTGATCCGGGTGGGCGCCCGCGGACAACGGTCGCTGCTGTTGTTGCGCGGTGGGATCGAGGCGCCGCTGCTGCCGGCCGATCCCGGCTCGACCACCGATCCGGGGGTGATCCTGGACGATCACAAGAAGCTGCGGCTGATCCACGTCCGGGGCGAGGAACGGACCCGGCTCTACCGGCCGAGCAAGAGCTACGGCTTCGACAGCACCCGGGGCTTCGTCCGGATCCTGGTCCGCAGTGACTGGGGCAGCGATGTCGCCCGGTTGCTGCAGGTGACGGTGACCGAGCACGGCGTCACCCACCGGGTGCTGGCCGAACGGCCGGACGCCGAGCTGGACGAGTTCGCGGTCAGCGACAACCTGAGCACGGTCGCGCTGTTGTGGAACCACGGCGGGGCCAGCGAGTTACAGCTGCTCGACCTCAGCGATCAGACGCTGCTGGAGCCGGTGCCGCTGCCGTTCGCCGGGGTCGGGGTGGCCTCGGAGCTGAGCATCAGCGCCGACGGCAGCCTGCTCGCCCTGACCGTGCAGGCGCCCGGCCGGCCGCGGTCGGTCCAGGTGGTCGACACCCGGACCGGGACGTGGGAGCCGATCGAGCCGATGATCCGGGACCGGAACCCGGTCCAGCCGAGCCTGGAGCGGTTCTGCGCCCGGGACGGCTTGGAGCTGTCCGCCTGGTGCTACCGGCCGGCCCGTCCGAGCGGTGCCGCGCTGATCTTCCTGCACGGTGGCCCGGAGGGTCAGTCCCGGCCCGACTACAGCGAGCTGTTCCCGGCGATGCTCGCGGCCGGGATCACCGTGCTGACGCCCAACGTCCGCGGCTCGGGCGGACTGGGACGCGCCTTCAGCCACGCCGACGACGGCCCGCTGCGGTTCGCCGGGATCGACGACGTCGCCGACTGCGTCCGTTGGCTGGTCGACGAGCAGGGGTTGGATCCGGGCCGGATCGGATGCGCCGGCTGGTCCTACGGCGGCTACCTCACCCTGGCCGCGCTGACCTTCCATCCGGAGTTGTTCGCCTCCGGGGTGAGCATCTGCGGGATGAGCGACCTGAACAGCTTCTACGCCCACACCGAGCCGTGGATCGCGGCCGCGGCGGTGCCCAAGTACGGCCACCCGGTCCGGGACCGGGCCCTGTTGGCGGAGTTGTCGCCGATGAACCGGCTGGAGAAACTCCGGGCTCCGCTGTTGGTGGTGCACGGGGCCAACGACACCAACGTGCCGGTGACCGAGTCGAAACAGATCGTGGCCGCGCTGCGGGATCGGGGCGCTCCGGTGGACCTGCTGCTGTTCGACGACGAGGGGCACGCCATCACCCGGCAGGAGAACCGCGAAGTGCTGGTCGCCCGGGTCCGGGACTGGCTGAGCGAGACCCTGGTCCGACAACTGGCCAGCTGACCGCAGCGCCCCGCCGTCGCCGGAGCGAAGCCGACCCGGCGGGGTCTTGACCCCGGGTCGAAGCTTGCGACGCCGGGCCTCGGGGTCGAGCGCAATGTTCGTCTATGGCAACTGTCCGCCGGTTCCGCTAGGTTTCGCTCCGTCCGGATGCGCGCGGTGAGAACACCTCGTCGGCCGACCGGCACTCACCCCGGGAGTGACCCATGAAACGGCGAACCGTTCCGACCCTGATTGCCGTGCTCTCCGCTGCGTCGTTGGTCTTTCTGGCGCCCGCACCGACGGCGCTGGGCGAGCCGGCCTCCCCGATCGCACCGGCCTCGGCGACCACCGCGAGCGAGTCGTCGCCGGCCTCGTCGTCAGCCTCACCCTCGTCGCCGGCGTCGTCGTCAGCCTCGTCGTCAGCCTCACCCTCGTCGTCGGCCACGTCGTCGGCCACGCCCTCGTCGTCAGACTCGCCCTCGTCGTCGCCCACGCCCACGCCCACGGACTCGCCCATGCCCACGGCCTCGGACCAGGTCACCGTCGACGCCACCGCGCCGGCGATGCCGGTGGTGACGACGCCGAGGGCCGGATCCGGGGTCGGGGTCCGGCCGCTGATCAGTGGTAACGGAGAGCCGGACGGGACGGTGACGGTCCGGATCGACGGCACTGCGATCGGGACCGCCGCGATCGGCCCGGAGGGCGGCTGGACGTTGACGCCGTCTCGAGCCCTGTCCACCGGGAAGCACGCCGTCACCGCCGTCCAGCGAGATGCGGTAGGCAACGACTCACCGGAGAGCAGTCCGGTGTCATTCACGGTCGACGCCACCCCACCGGACGCCCCCGAGATCGCTTCGCCCACCGACGGCGACCTGGTCGATGCGTTGCCGACGGTGAAGGGGCGGGCCGAATCCGGCTCGGTGGTCACGGTGTTCCTCCTCGGTGAGGACCAGTTCGACGAGAGCGACGTCGACGATCTGGGCGACGCGGTCGGCAGCACCCCGGTCGACGGCGCCGGCACCTGGTCGCTCACGCTGACCGAAGCGCTGAGCCCGGGCCCGTACCTGATCGCCGCAACCGCCACCGACGCGGCCGGCAACGAATCGGATCCGTCCGAGCCGGTTTTCGTGCAGGTGGCGGGGAACGCGGCCGCGGTGCGGATCACCTCGCCGACCGACGGCTCGACCGTGCCGCGGGGAACCCGCGTCGCCGGCACCGGTGAGCCCGGCTCGGAGATCCTGATCGAGGTTCTCCCGGGCGACGTCACCGATGAACTCAGTGCCGAGCTGGCGACCCAGGAGAATACCGAGGCAGGCGTCCGGGCCCGGCCGACCCGGGCCGAGGCGGCGGCGGGCGGGTCGACCGGCCGCGCGATGCTCGACCGACTGCGGACAGCGAGAACCGGCTCGACCCGGTACGAGCCGCTGACCGAACCCGAGGAGCTCGGTGACACCACGGTGGCCACCGACGGGCGGTGGAGTGTCCCGGAGGATCTGGATCCGGGGACGTACACGGTGATCGCCGGTCAGTTCAGCCCGGACGGCGACCTCAAGGTCTCCGATCCGGTGGCGTTCACCGTCGTCCGAGCGAGCACCGGCGGCGGATCGAACCCCGGCGGCGGATCAAACCCCGGCAGCTCGAGCGGATCCGGTGCCGCCTCCTCGGGATCGACCGGCGGCTCGCTGGCCGAGACCGGCGGGCCGAGTGGCCTGGTCGTGCAGGTGGGCGGGCTGCTTCTACTGGGTGGCGTCGTGCTGTTGGCCGTCCGCCGGCGACGGACTCAGCCGGACTCGCGGACCAGCAGGCGGTAGCTGACCGAGCGGCGGACGTCAGGCCCGGAGCGGGGGAGCGCACCACGTTCCATCCCGACGGCGAGGTCGACCGCCTGTCGGGCCACCTCGGTCAGGTCCATGGCCAGGGTGGTCAGGGGCGGGCCGACCAGGGCGCCGGCGCTGAGCCCGTCCACGCCCACCACCCGAATGCGGTCGGGGACGGCGAGGCCACGGCTGCGCAACTCACCCAGCACGCCCAGCGCCATCAGGTCGTTGAAGCAGAACACGGCGTCCAGATCCGGCTCCAGGGCCAGGGCACGGGAGATCCCGTCCCGGCCGCATTCTGCGGTGTCGCCGTGGTCGCTCAGGGCCGGGACAATCGGCACCTCGACGCCGCGGGCGGCCCAGCCCGCCCGGTAGAGCAGCGCGCGCTCACTCGGGGCGTCGGCCCGGTTGGCGTCGACCATCACCGGCCGGCGCACCCCCCGCCCGGCCAGGTGGTCGATGGCTTGCTCGATCGCCGGTCGGACGTCCAACCCGACCACGCCCTGGAGCCGCTGGTCCGGTGCGGCGTCGATCCGGACGACGGGCAGCGGCAGTGCTCGTCCGGCGGGTGACTCGAGCGGGACCCCGTCGTCGTGGACGTAACCGACCAGCGCGTCCACCTGGGCGGCCAGTTCGGCCAACTGGGTCCGCCGGTCGTGGGCGTGCCGGTCCTCGGCGATCAGCGTGCTCCAGCCGAGGGTCGCGGCTGCCCCGATCACCGCCGAGGCCAGTTCGGGGTAGTAGGGGTTGGTCAGATCGGTGACCAGCAGACCCAACGTCCGTTGTTCGGGTTTGACCAGCCCGCGGCCGAACCGGGACGGCCGGTAGGCCAACTGCTCGGCCGCGTCCAGCACCCGACGCTTGGTGCTGGCGCTGATCCCGGACATGTCGTTCATCGCCCGGGTCACCGTCTGCCGGGACACCCCGGCGGCCGCGGCCACATCGACGATCGTGGCCCGGGACGAGCCGGTGCTCAGTCCAGCAGATCCAGCCATCGCAACTCGTCCTGGTTCAGTTCGACGTCCAGCCCGGCCATCGAGGACCGAGCCTCTGCGATGGTCCGCGGCCCGAACAACGCGAAGGTCGGGAAGGTCTGGTTCAGCACGAAGGCCAAGGCGATCGCGGTCGCGTCCACCCCGCGCTCGGCGCCCAGCTTCGCGGCGCGGCCCAGCCGCTCGAAGTTGTCGTCGCTGTAGTAGCAGCGGACCAGTTCGGCATCCGAGCGGTCCTCCGGCCGGGCCCGTCCGGTGAAGAAGCCGCGGGCCTGGGACGACCACGGGAACAGCGGCACCCGGCGCTCCTCCAGCCACGCCTTGGACGCCGGGTCGGTGACGTGCACGCAGCCGTCCCACGGGACGTCGTAGGCCTGGGCCAGGCCGAAGTGATCGCTCAGCACCGAGAACGGCTGCCGCCCGTTCGCCGCCGCATAGGCGTTCGCCTCGTCGAAGCGGGCCGGAGTCCAGTTCGAAGCGCCGTACACCTTGACCCGGCCGGCCCGGTAGTGCTCGTCCAGAACGTCGACGAACTCCCCGACCGGGACCGCGGGGTTGTCCCGGTGCATCAGGTAGAGGTCGGCGTAATCGGTGCCCTGACGCTCCAGGCTCTCCAGCAGTTGCCGGGTCAGCGACTCCGGATCGCAGTGCGGGGTGTGGGCGCCCTTGGTGATCATCACCACCTCCTCCCGGATACCGCGGTTGCGGATCCAGCGACCGACCCGGCCCTCCAACACTCCGCCGCCGTAGATGTAGCCGGTGTCGAAGGTGTTGCCGCCGCGGCTGAAGAAGTGGTCGAAGATCGCCGAGGCCTGAGCCAGGTCGGGCTGGTTGTCCACGCCCATCACCAGCCGGGAGATCTTCTTGCCGACCCCGGCGATCTCGCCGTAGCGCATCGGGGCGTCGGCGGCCACCGTCAGCGGTGCGCCGTCGAGGGTGGCGATCGAGACCGGGGGGATGTCGGCGTCCTCGGCCTCGAACGGATAGCGAAGACCGATCGCGGCCCGCCAGTCGTCCAGTACCCGGGCGTTGCCGAGCGAGTCGTCCAGGCTCATCCGGGATGTCTCGACCCGGCCGGCGTCCGCGGCGTCGGCCAACGCGTCGGCCTCGAGGGCGTAGGACCACGCGTCGCCGAAGGGGATCTGCTGGGGGTCTTCGCCGGCCACGATCAACTCCAGTACCGGCTCGTCGCCCCGGGTCGTCCACGGGTCGGACAGCCGGATCATCCCGCGGGAGCCGTAGACGGTCGCGCTGTTGGCGTCGGTGAGGGTGACGCCGGTCCGGACGGAGGCGGTGATCCCGCCCGGGAAGGTCAACCGGGCGACCGTCCACTCGTCCACGCCGGTCGGCCCCAGGGTGCCCGTCGCCGTCAGGTCGACCGGCTCGGTGAACGGACGTCCGCCGGCGGCGCCGACGACGGCCCGGGCCAGCGAGACGGGGTAACCGCCGACGTCGAGGATGCCGCCGCCGGCGGTGTCGACGTCGAACAGCCGGCCGGTCCGGGCGCCGCCCCCACCACCGAACGCGAACGAGGCGTCGACGTGGGTCAACTCGCCGATGGCTCCCGCAGCGACCAACTCCAGCACCTTCGCCGTCTGCGGGTGGAACCGGTACATGTAGGCCTCGACCAGGCAGACCCCGGACTGCCGGGCGGCATCGACCAGGGACATCACGGTGCCCCAGTTCGGCGCCATCGGCTTCTCGCAGAGGACGTGCTTGCCGGCGCGCAGTGCGGCCAGCACCAAGGCCGCGTGGGTGGTGTGCACGGTGGCGATGTAGACCGCGTCGACCGCTTCGTCGGCCAGCACCGCGTCGTAGTCCCCGACCCTGATCGCGGCCCGTTCGTCCTCGGTCAGGTCCAGAGCGTCGACGAACCGGCGTCCCTTCTCCGCGTCCCGGCTGCCGACCGCGACCAGCCGGCCCCGGCTGTGCGGCAGCTGGCCGGCAAATTGTCGGGCGATCGAACCGGCGCCGAGGATGGCCCAACCGAAGCCGTGGTCGGTGCCGAGGTCGTCAGCGCCGGAGTCGGGAGCGGAGTCGGGAGCGGAGCCGGGAGCGGAATCGTGAGCGTTCACGATCCGACACTCTAGCCGTGGCCCGGGTGGGAAGATCAAGGCTTCCCGGCCCTTGACGTGGGCCCCGGGCACACCGACCATGGACCACAACCGTGAACGTTCACGGTCGACCCGGAGGTGATGCTTCAGTGTTGAGGCCCGACAGATCGAGACCGGACCGGACGGATCCGAGCCCGGGCTCGCCCGTCGTCTCGCGCCGACGACTGCTCGGGGGCGCGGCCGGTCTGGCCCTGGCCGGCGCGGCCGGCGGGCTGAGCGGTTGCGGCTCCCAGGTGTCCATCTCCGGTAACCCGGACGTGCTCGTGCTCTGGTACTGGAGCCGTTCGCTCACGCCGAGCCTGCTCACCAGAGCGGCCACCGCGATCCCCGGCAGCGGTGACAAGCGACTCCGCGCCGACGTGATCGGCGGCAACTACGACTCCAAGATGCGGACCAGCCTGGCCGGCGGTTCCTACATCCCCGACATCGCCGGGGTGAACTCCAACTGCTCGCTCTACTTCCCGAACGAGGACAGCTTCGTCGACCTCAACCCGCTCGGCGGGGCGGCGCTGAAGGACGACTTCTTCGACTGGAAGTGGCAGCTCGGCGTCACACCGACCGGCCGGATGTGCTTCTGGCCGATGGACACCGGCCCCACCGGGCTCTACTACCGCAACGACCTGTTCGCCGAGGGCGACGTCGGCTCCGATCCGGACGAGGTGAGCGCGGCGGTCAAGACCTGGGACGGCTACCTCGAGCTCGGTCAGAAGCTGCGCCGGAATCTCGACGTCGCTCTGGACATCAACGCCGGTGTCATCTTCACCATCTACGTCAACTCCAGCGCCGAACGGTATTTCGACAAGGGCGACCACCCGATCTTCGAGAACGACAACAGCGCCATCCGGCAGGCCTGGGCGTTGGCGGTCCGGGCCGCGCAGACCCGGGTCACCGGCAACCTGCAGACCTCGACGGACCAGAACGCCGGCTGGGCCTCGGGCAGCGTGGTCGGTCACCTGGAGGCGGTGTGGTGGGGCCCGATCCTGGCCGACACCGCGCCCGCGACCAAGGGGAAGTGGCGGCTGGCCAGCCAACCGGTCAAGGCCGGCAACAGCGGCGGGTCGTTCCTGATGGTGCCGTCCACGAGCAAGGATCCGCAGGCCGCCTTCGACTTCATCAAGTGGTACACCAGCGCCTCGAACCAGGTCACCACGTTCAACGAGATCCAGCTGTTCCCCTCCACCCCGGCCAGCTTCGAGGCCGACGCGATGAAGGCCGACGACAGCTTCTACGGCGGCCAGGACTCGTTGACCTTCTTCAACACGGCGGCCGAAGAAGTACCGATCAGCTACGTCAGCCCGTACGAGAACCTCACCTCGCCGTTCAGCTCCGAGCTCACCCTGGTCGAGACCGCAGGGAAGGACCCGGACCGGGCCTGGGACGACGCGGTCACCTCGGTGAACCGGGCACTGAAGAAGAGAGGACTCCTCTGATGGCCCTCGCCAACCCGTCGGTCACCCCGTCCGCCAACCGTCCGCAGGCCAGTCCCGCCGGATCGAACCGTCGGTGACGAGGTCGGCCGATGAGCTGCCGCCCGCACGTCGGCGCCCATTGCGCCGGTTCTGGCCGCAGTACGTCGCGGTCGCGCCGTTCTATCTCCTGTTCGCCGTCTTCGGGCTGTTCCCGATCGTCTTCTCGATCGTGTTGTCCTTCACCGACTGGGACGGGATCAGCGAGATCACTTTCGCCGGTCTCTCCCAGTACCGGTTCCTGGTCACCGACCCGCGCTTTTGGACCTCGGTCTGGAACACGGTGGTCATCTGGGTGATCTCGACCGTCCCGATGCTCTTCCTGGCCTTGCTGATGGCCTTCATCCTGCACCAGAACATCCGCTTCAAGGGCTTCTTCCGGGTCGCCTTCTTCATCCCCAACGTGACCAGTCTGGTCGCCGTCGCCGTGGTCTTCAGCTCGGTCTTCTCCGACAGTTTCGGGCTGGTCAACTCCGCGTTGACGGCGCTGCACGTGGACGCGATCCCGTGGCTGTCGAGCAGTTGGGGGATCAAGGTGACGATCGCGGTGATGGTGATCTGGCGCTACACCGGCTACAACGCGATCATCTATCTGGCCGGGCTGCAGTCGGTCAACACCGAGCTGTACGAGGCGGCCCGGGTGGACGGCGCCTCCACCGCCAGCATCTTCTTCCGGATCACCATCCCGCTGCTGCGGCCGGTGATCCTGTTCACCGTGATCACCTCGACCATCGGCGGCCTGAGCCTGTTCACCGAGCCGCAGGTGCTCTTCGGCACCGGGGCCAACGCCGCCAGTGCCGGCGGCCCGGGCGATGCCGGCATGACGATCGTGCTCTACCAGTACGTCCAGGCGTTCTTCAACTTCGACTTCGGCTACGCCTCGGCGATCTCGTGGGCGTTGTTCATCCTCTCGGCGTTGGTCGCCTTCATCAACTTCCGGTTGCTGCGGGACCGCGACGACGCGCCGCAGCGTAAGACCCCTCTGTTCAGCCGACGACGATCGAACCGGAAAGGGGTGCGGGCATGAGCAGCTCGGTCCTGCCCAGCAGTCGGATCACCGCAGCACCGGACGAATCGACCTCGCTGCAGGCGATCACCGGCCGGCACCGGCGCGCTCCGCTCGGGGTGGTGGTCACCTACGTCTGCCTGATCGTCGGGGTGCTGTTGTCGCTGTTCCCGTTCTACTGGCTGCTGGTGATGTCGACCAGCACCACCGCCGAGATCTTCGGGTACCCGCCGCGGCTGGTGCCGGGCACCCATTTCGTCGAGAACGTGAAGAACGTGTTGGCCAACGTCGACCTGTTGTCGGCGTTGGGGAACACCCTGGTCGTCTGCCTGCTGCTGGCCTTCCTGGTCATCGTCTTCGACTCGCTGGCCGCGTTCGCGTTCGCCAAGTACGACTTCCCCGGCAGCCGGGGATTGTTCGGGGTGCTGCTGGTCACCTTCCTGCTGCCGGGCAGCCTGTCGCTGGTGCCGAGTTTCGTGCTGATGAGCAAGCTCGGCTGGGTCGGCGGGCTGCAGGCGCTGATCGTGCCCGGGGCGGCCAACGCGTTCGGCATCTTCCTGCTGCGCCAGTTCGCGGCCTCGGCCATCCCGACCGAACTGATCGAGTCGGCCCGGATGGACGGCGCCGGTTTCTTCCGCACCTGGTGGACGCTGGCCATCCCGATGCTGCGCGGCGGCCTGGCCTTCCTCGGGATCTTCACCTTCGTCACCGCCTGGAACGACTACGTCTGGCCGCTGATCGTGCTGGTGAACCCGCAACGGCAGACCCTGCAGGTGGCGTTGTCGACCCTGAACTCGATCTACGGCACCGACTACGGCCAGGTGATGGCCGGAGCGCTGATCAGCGTGATCCCGCTGATCGGCATCTTCCTGATCGGCTCCCGGCACTTCATCGCCAACATCGCGGCGGGTGCGGTCAAGGGCTGAGCGGTCCGGCCGGAACGGTCTCCACCTGTGGCCGAGGCCGTGGTGTCGCTAGCGGACCCGGACGCCGAGGTGAGCGGCGAACTGCGGCGCCAACTGCTGCAGTTGGAGTTCGCTGACGGTGGCGCCGGCCAGCCCGTCCGGTGACTTCACCTGGCCCAGGCCGGCACCACGCAGATCGACGTCGCTCAGCCGGGCCCCGGACAACTCCAGGGTGTCGATCCGGCAGTCGACGAAGTCGACCCGGGCCACCCGTGCGGTGCCGAGGTCGAGTTCGTCGATGGTGCAGCCGACGAAGCGCAGGTCGGTGATCGTGGCCCCGCGCAGGTTGAGGAAGCCGAGCTTGGACTCGGAGACGACGACCTGCTGCCAGGTGGAACTGTGCAGTTCGGCCGACCCGAGCCGGGATGACTCGATCACGGTGCGCCGCCAGCCCGACCGCGGTGCGGCCAGTGCGGCGGTGTTCATGCCGCGGATCACCGACTCGTTGAGGTGGGCGCCACGGAGGTCGGCGCCGTCGAAGACCGGCCGCAGGAACTCGCACTCGGTGAACGAGGTGGAGGTGAGGTCCAGCCCACCGAAGTCCTCGTCACTGAACCGCTCGAGTTCCCGGCTCTCGCCGTCTCGAAGATCCATCGCCGAGGCGTCGGCGAGGCCGGGTAGTTCGAGCGCCGGGATCACCGGCGGCCTGGGGTCCGGGCGGGAGGCCGAGGTCAGTGCGTGGCCTGGGTGAACCCGGCCGCCTCGGCCGCTTCGGCACTGTCGAACCAGACCTCGGTCTGCGTCCGGCCGTAGCCGGCCGAGTCGGGCAGGTGGTACTTCTTCGAACGCTCGTTGGCCTTGATGCTGAACTGCTCCGGCGGCTCGGCCCCGACGAAGGCGTGCTCGCCGTAGTCGGCCCGGTCGGCCTTGCCGTGCTTCGCTCCGTCAGCGGGCCCGGCAGACCCGCCGGGCTCGTCGGCCGCGTGCGCGGGCTGAGGGTCGGTTCCGTTCCCCGCGTGCTTGGCTGCCCCGGTGGCCGCGACGTCCTTGGCGTTCGGGGAGACCTCGAAGACCGAATCGTGGTCGGCCACCACGGAAGCACCGGGGACGACGTCCTCGGCGCCGGGAGCGGTGGGCGACGCACCGTTGGCCGCCTGACCCTGTTCGCCGGCCGGCCGGGTCTGGGTGGTCGAGCTGTAAGGGGTCGGCTCGGCGCTCTGCCAGTCGGAATCGCGATGGCCGCTGAAGTGCTTCACCAGGAAGAAGACGAGGCCACCGAGTGCGGTGAAGACGCCGATCCGCAGCAGCCAGCGCTTCTTCTTCGGCTCGTCCTCGGGCAGGATCAGCTCACCGCGGAGCGCAGCCGCGGCAGCACGGCTGCGCTTCTGGGCCTCGATCGCGGCCGGGCTGGACGCCGCGCTCTGGGCGGCGTCGGAGAGCCGGTCGGCCAGCGCGGGCAGCACGTCGTTCTGCAGCTTGCCGCGGGCGTCCTCGAGCCGCGGCGAGAGCTTGTCGGCCGCATCCTGAGCCACCTGAGCTCCGTGCTTCTTCGCGCTCTTCGCATAGGGGGCGAGCTTGTCGGCTGCGCTGTGGGCGTAGGGCTCGACGATCTCGGCGGCCTGGTGCGCGAGGGGGGCGACCTTGTCGGCGGCCTGGTGCGCGTAGGGGGACACCGCTTCGGCGGCCTGGTGGGCCAACGGCTGCACCTTGTCCGCGGCCGCCTGGGCCAGGGGGGCAACCCTGTCCGCCGCGGCCTGGGCCAGCGGCGCGACCTGATCGGCGGCGGAATGGATCAGCGGCGCGACCTTGTCCACGGCAGACGTGGCGAGATCCTCGGCGGCAGCGACGCGCTTGTTCTTGCGGCTCACGGTTCCTCCGGTGAAGAGATCGAATGACGCGCGGCAGGACGCGTGCGCTTACCGTACCGTGGCCACCCCCGGACAAGCCGAGGCGACCGGTTGGTCTCGCGTGGCAGGATGGACGATCACGTCCCGCGTACCTCGATCCCGCAGCGGCGGGTTGAGGTACGACGGACATTCGAGGAAAACCCCAGATGAGAGGCCTAACGACATCGTGAGCGAATCCACCGCCCAGGCTCCGACCGAGAGCGCGAACCAGGTGACGCTGCACACCAACCACGGTGATGTCGCGATCAACCTGTTCCCGACCCACGCCCCCAAGACGGTGGCCAACTTCGTCGGTCTGGCCACCGGCGCGACCACCTACACCGACCCGAAGCACCCGGGAGAAGACGACCGGCCGCTTCTACGACGGGATCATCTTCCACCGCGTGATCGACGGCTTCATGATCCAGGGCGGCGACCCGCTGGGCACCGGTACCGGCGGGCCCGGCTACCAGTTCGGCGACGAGTTCCACCCCGAACTCAGCCTTCGACAAGCCGTATCTGCTGGCCATGGCCAACGCCGGACCCGGCACCAACGGCTCGCAGTTCTTCATCACCGTCTCGCCGACCCCGCACCTCAACCGCCGGCACACGATCTTCGGGGAGGTGGCCGACCAGGCCGGCCGCGACGTCGTGGACGCGATCGCCAAGACCCCGGTCGGGCGCAACGACCGGCCCAAGCAGGACGTGGTGATCGAGTCGGTGGAGATCACCGGCTGATCGATGAGTCAACCTCCGAACACCGGTCCGGATTTTTCCGCACCGCCCAGTTTCGACGCCTGCTACCGGCATCCGGACCGGTCGACCGGGATCCGCTGCCAGCGGTGTCACAAGCCGATCTGCGGTGAGTGCATGAACCCGGCCGCGGTCGGGTTCCAGTGTCCGAGCTGCATCCGGCGCGGCACCGGGCGCGGGTCGTGGGGGGCCGGACCCGGTGGGCCGGGTGGTCGCCAACGGGCACCGCGGACGATCTTCGGTGGCGCGTTGACCAACCGGAACGCCCCGATGACCAAGATCGTGATGGGCATCCTGGCCGGGGTCTGGGTGCTGAACCTGCTCAGTCGTGGTCTGTTCGGCTCGCTGCTGGCGATGAGCAACTCGGGGGTGGAGTTCGGCCATCAGTACTGGCGACTGTTCACCACCGGTTTCGTCTCGACCGGACTGCTGCAGCTGGCGATGAACCTGGTCGTGTTGTGGCTGGCCGGTCAGGTTCTGGAGCAGGTGCTGGGAGCCTGGCGGTTCCTGGCTCTCTACGTGCTGGCCGGCGTCGGTGGCGCGACCTTGTTCTTCCTGGTCTCGGGCCCGGGCGGGGCTGCCTACGGCAGTTCGGCGGCCGTGGTCGGCCTGCTCGCAGCCAACGGCGTGATCAAGGTCAAACGCCAGGAAGACATCCGCGGCGACATCGGGCTCCTGATCCTGCTGGTCGGCTACAGCTTCGTGGTCAGCAGCGGCAGCTTCTTCTGGGCCGGACAGCTCGGCGGGATCATCGTGGGCGCGCTGACCGGGTTCACGCTGGCCTTCGCGCCGCGGCGCAGCCGGACCGTGCTGCAGGTCGCCGGCCTGGTGGTGATCGCCGTGCTCTGCCTCGGCGTGGTGCTGGCCGGCTCCCTGGTCTGATCCGGCCGGTCTGATCCGGCTGGTCTGATCGGTCCGGATCTGGTCGTCCCAGCCGTGTCCGAACGCTCCGGGCCGAACGGTTCAGGCTTTCGGCACCACCGGCACCGGAATGGCGTGCAGAGGCGGGGTGTGCCAGTAGAGCAGCGACCCGACCACCGTGGCGACCAGCAGGACGGCGACCAGGATCGTCGCGATCAGCAGCGCCCGGCCCGACAGCCAGGCCGCCGGGCTGGCCGCGACGTCGATCGGGTCGCCAGCATCGTCGACGGCCTCGGGGTGGGCGCCGGGCGAGGCAAGGCTGGGCGCCGACGTGGCCGGGGCGGGCGGTGCCCACTCCGCCGGGGCGCTCCAGTGGGCCGGGTTCTCGAATCGCGGGTCACCCGGGCGGTTCGCCATCAGCGTCCGGTCCTGAGCTGTGGCCGCACTGTGGCCGCATCTGTGGCCTCAATCCGCACCGATGGCGAACGCGGCCTCCAGATCGAGGCTGGAGTAGGCGCGGAAGGCGATGTGGGTCTCGGTCGAGGTGATGCCGGGCACCTTGTTCAGCTGGTCGGCCACCACGTCGGCGACCTGATCGTGTCGAGCCACCCGAACCAGAGCGATCAGGTCGATCTTGCCGGTCACCGAGTAGACCTCGGTCACTCCGGCCAGGCCGGCCACCGCCTCGGCGACCTCGGGGATCCGGGCTACGTCGGCCTTGATGAAGACGATCGCGGTCACCATGGCGTCATCGTAGCGACGTCGCCGGTTCGGGCTCGGCCGAACGGAGCTCGGGGTCGGGTGGGCCGAGCACCTGGTCGGGCGGACCGAGCGCGTGCCGGACGAACTCGGCATGGGTGACCACTCCGTGCAGCGGCCACATCCAGTCGCCGGTGATGTCGATGATCCGGCTGCCCGGCTGCTCCAGCCAGTCGGCGATCCGGACGGTCTCCTCGATCGTCGCGGCCGGGGCCGGGGGCAACGGGCGGGGCACCGTCTCGGCGGTGGCCAGCACGCTGCGGGCGACGGCCTGCGGCACCTCACCGGGCCGGGCCAGGCCGGTGCCGGCGAGTCGTCCGTAGCGGACGACGTGGACCTCCCAGTTCGGCTCGACCCAGCGGGCCGCCACGATCTGCGGGCAGCGGGCCAAACTGCTGACCCGGTGAAAACGTGCGGCACTGCCCAGCAGCGCCTCCAGCCGACGGCGAAGGACGGCCGCTTCCTCGTAGCGCTGCTGGTCGACCAGCCGGCTCATCCGGGTCTGCACCGCGCCGCAGGCCGGCCGGGCGTCGGCCAGCAGCACCGAGCGCACCTGCTCGACCAGGGCGGCGTAGTCCCCGGCCGAGACGGAGCCGTCGCAGGGCGCCGAACAGCGGCCGATGCCCTGCAGGGCGCAGGCCATCCCCTTCGGCCGGAGCGGCAGCCGCGGGGTGCACTGCCGGATCGGGAACGCGTCGTACAACGCCATCATCACGGCCTCGGCGCTCTGCCGTCGGGAGAACGGCCCGAAGTAGGTGGCCGCATCGTCGCGGACCTCCCGGACCAGCGACAGGCGCGGGAAGGGCTCGACGGTGATCTTCAGCCAGTGCTGGCGTTCGGGGAACTTGGAGCGTCGGTTGTAGCGGGGGGAGTGGGCCGCGATCATCCGCAACTCGATCACGTCCGCCTGTAGCCCGGTCTCGCACTCGTACGCCTCGACCCCGGTGGCCACCCGGACCATCTCGTCGATCCGGGGGCGCTTCTCGGCGGCGGTGAAGTAGCTGCGGACCCGGCGCCGGATGTTGCCGCTCTTGCCGACGTAGAGCACCTCACGACGCGATGTCTGCGTGGCCGCGCCTATCGATTCCGGTGAGTCCACCGGTTCGGCCGGCTCCGGCGATCTCGTAGCGGCATGGTCGGCGACGAAGAAGTAGACCCCCGGCTTCTCCGGCAGGTCGGCCGCCCAGGTCCGCTTGGCCCGGCGCTGGGACGACACCTTGCGGGTGAACTCCGAGAGATCCTCGATCGTGCCCACCCCGAGGTTGCCGACCCGCTCGAGCAGTCCGTGCAACACCTCGACCGTGGCCTGGGCGTCGCTCAGCGCCCGGTGATTGGGGGTCACCGCGGTGTGGAAGTGGGCGGCCAGTGTGCCCAGTTTGCAGTTGGCCACCTCGTCGCGGAGCAGGATCTGACGGGCCAGGGCCGCGGTGTCGACCACGGTGAATCCGGGCCAGCGGTAGCCGAGCTCGGCACAGGCCCGCCGCAGGAAGCCGACGTCGAAGGGTGAGTTGTGGGCCACCAGCACGCTGCCCTGGGCGAACTCCAGGAAGGCCGGTAACACCGATCGCAGAGCCGGCGCGGCCGCCACCATCTGGTTGGTGATGCCGGTCAGCACCGCGATCAGGGCCGGGATGTGGGCACGGGGATTGACCAGGGTCTGGAACTCACCGAGCACCCGGCCGCCTCGGACCTTCACCGCACCGACCTCGGTGATGGCGTCCTGCTCGCTGCCCCCGGTGGTCTCCAGGTCCACCACACAGAACGTGACCTCCGCCAGCGGCATCCCGAGGTCGTCGAAAGAGTCCTGGACCGCCCGGTGCGGGGCGGCGGAGCTGGAAGGTCGAGCCATGCCGGGGACGGTAGGCGGGCCCGCTGACAGTTCTGCTCCAGACTCTGCTCCGGTCGCGTTCGCTCAGCTGCCGGCCGGTCCCGTCAGCCCCGGCGCCGTGGCGGCAGAGAGGCGGCAGAGAGGCGGCAGAAAAGTTTTGTCAGTGGCCTGCTGCACAGTCCTCGACATCCCGGGATGAGGCCCGGCGGGCCGGCGACAGTGTCCGGCCAGAAGCCGATGAAGGAGGACCGATGCGAGCAGATCGTCGATGGGTGAGCGGATCAACAGGGGTGGGGCGATGACCGGCCACGCCCTGCACGTCGACTGCGCCGCCTGCGCCGCCCGGGGACCGGCGTGTTCGGACTGTGTCATCTCGGTCTTGCTCGGCGCCCCCGCCGAAGGGGTCGACCTCGACACCGAGGAGCAGTCGGCGCTCTCGGCACTGGCCGGTTCCGGCCTGGTGCCGCCGCTACGGCTGGTGCCCCGGTTCGATCCGCGGTCCCGGCCGACAGCCGGGGGACCAGCCGGGAGTCGGGCTGAGCGACCAGCCGGACGCGCACCCGAACGCCCGGCGGCGGGTGGCGGACTCGGTTGGGGCTGAGGGTCGGGCCCGACCCGGGGTGGTCTTTCTCGACGGGAGGGTGGCCGAACGGGTGTCCGAACGGGTGCCTGACCGCGTGCCCGGCCGGGTACCGGCCCCGTTGCTCGAGCCGCTGGACGGCGAGTACCCAATCCCGGGCGGCGCCGGATCCGAATCTCGGGAGAGCGACGACCCGGTCGAGCTGTCGGTTTGCCGTGAAAAAGCTGAGAACGGCCACCGCTCAGCGCTGGACAGGGGGGTTTGCCAGTGACCAAGTTGTGACCTAAGGTCATTTCAACATCGTGACGATGCAGGTCGAGAGCCCCGGGGAGCGTGTCCGGCCGGTCTGCATCCATAGATTCGGGCGGTTGCTGTCGTCGTCGTCCGGGTACAGATCGAAGGGAAGAACCGAGTGCTTTCACGTCCTGGCCACAGCCGGATGAAGACTGCCACGCGACGCTCGCTCGGCGGTCTCGCCGCGGCGGCTCTGGCGGTCACTCTGTGCACCGTCGGTGGCGGCCAGGCCCAGGCGGCCCCGGCCATGACGTTGGCACAGGCGAAGGCACAGGTGCTGCAGCTGCAGATGGACGCCGCCGCACTCGATCAGAAGTCCGACGGCATCGACGTCCAGATCACCGCGGCCAAGACCGCGATGTCCCAGCGCGACGCCGACCTGAAGGCGCAGACCGCCCAGGTCGCGACGATGCGCACCCAGCTCGGGCAGTTGGCTCTGGCCCAGTTCCAGAACCGGAACTTCGACACCCGCGCCCAGCTCTTCGTCACCCAGGACACCCAGGGTTTTCTGAGCCAGATCTCGACCGTGCAGAAGATCAGCGACAACCAGACCGCGACACTGCAGAACTTCCAGGCGCAGCAGGCTCGACTGGCCGACCTGCAGCGGGCCCAGACCTCCGGGCTGGCCGACCTGCAGAACAAGCAGACCGCCCTGGCCGCCTCGCGTGCCGACTCGGAGCAGAAGATCGCCGCCGCCAAGACGGTGCTGGCTCAGCTGACCGAAGAGCAACGGCAGAAGATCGCGGCCGAAGAGGCCAAGCAGGACGCCGCGGCGAGGAAGGCGGCCACGGCTGCTGCCGCCGGGGCCTCCGCAGATGCCCGCACCGCGGTGCCGACCGACACCACGACCACCACCAGCAGCACCAGCAGCACCAGCAGCACCAGCGGGGCTGACTCCGCAGCCACTGCGGCACCCTCCTCGTCGGGCAAGGGCGCCACGGCACTCGCCTTCGCGCTGAAGCAGCAGGGCAAGCCCTACTCCTTCGGCGCCGAGGGTCCGGGCTCCTACGACTGCTCCGGTCTGACTCTGGCCGCCTGGAAAGCTGCCGGTGTCAGCCTGAGCCGGACGTCGCAGTCCCAGTTCCACGACGGGGTCGCGGTGGCCAAGTCCGATCTGCAGCCCGGAGACCTGGTCTTCTTCTACGGCAGCAACCCTGACCACGTCGCTCTGTACGCCGGCAACGGCTACGTCGTGCACGCGCCGCACCCCGGTTCGAGCGTGACCTTGATCAAGATGAGCTACATGCCCTACAGCGGGGCACGGCGGCCGGGCTGAGCGGCCACGGCGTTCGAGCATCGCGGCAGCCTTCCTCTCTGATCAGAGGGAGGCTGTCGGCGTCTCGTCGTGTGGTCGGTGCCGCCGGGCTGGCCGCGCTGCTCGCGGTCGCCGGTTGTGCGCATCCGGATCAGGTGGCCGACCCTGCACAGACGGCCACGTCGGTGCCGTCCGTACCGACCGCCTCGACCGCCTCGACCGCCTCCGCAGTCCCGACCCAGGCCACATCGTGGCCGCCGACGCCGTCCGGAGCCACCCGTTCCACCACGCCGCCGCTCGGCTCCGGCTCGGGCCGTACCGACGCGACGCCGACCGCCGGCGGGACGTCCGGCAACGCCTCGGTGCCGCGCCAGGCCGGCGTCGTGCAACCGGTGCTCTCCGCGCTGGCCCGCGCCGCCGAGGCTCAGGACGACAATCTCTGGGCCGCCCAGCTGACCGACCGGGATCTCGGCTTCGTCGGGTCGGCGTCGATGATCTACCACAACCTCGGATCACTGCGGCCGACCCGGCTCGAGTTCACCCCCACCGGTCTGCAACGCCCGGTGCCGGTCGGTCGTCGGGGGCTGCTGGGCACAGACGCCTTCGCCGCCCAGGTGCTCATCACCTGGCAGCTGTCGGGTGATCAGCGGGCCTCGGAGCACCTGGTCTGGATGACGTTCGCGGCCAGCACCGGCACCGCGGCGTCGGCGAACCCCGACTGGCAGTGGGCGGGCACGTCCGACGGCCCGGCCGAGGCGGATCCGAGTGCGCTGCCGTTGTGGTGGCTGGAGCCGGTCACGGTGCGACGCTCGGACGGCAACGTCGTGCTGGCCGGGCCAGGTCAGGACGCGGCGAGCTGGTTGCCCCGGGTCGTTCGGGCCACCACCACCATCACCGACCGGTTGCAGAGCAGCAGCCACGACGTCCCCGCGCCCGACCACGGCTGGAACCACCACCTCGTGCTCGAGATCGCCTCCACCCAGTCCCGGTTCGAGCAGACGGTCGGCGCTCCCGCCGGTTCGGACGGGGCCCTGGCCGCGGTGACCTATCCGGACGCCATGGACGCCCGGCTCGCCCCGATGCGGATCATGCTGAACCCGCTGGTGATGAACACCGAGTCCGAGCTCGGGGTCGAGATCGTGCTCACCCACGAGATGACCCACGTGGCGACCCGGTCGCCCGCCTCGCCTGCGCCGCTGTGGCTGGTCGAGGGCTTCGCCGACTTCAACGCCTACGCCAGCTTCCCCCAAGCCCAGGCCCCGGCCCGAGACCTGCTGTACCGGGCGGTGCGAGCCGACGGCGCGCCGTCGCAGCCGCCCGGCAACGAACGGTTCACCGCCCAGGCCCAGAACCTGAATCTGGCCTACGCCCAGGCCTGGCAACTGTGTGCCTATCTGGCCTCCCACGGCGGCCAGGGCAAGCTGAACGCGTTCTACTCCAGCGTCAGCGCGAGCCCGGACGCCGACGTCGACGCGGCCCTGAAAACCGGCTACGGCTTCGACCAGGCCGAGCTGATGAAGCGCTGGGACAAGGCCGTCACGGCCGCAGCCAAGGGCTGATGCCGACCACCCTGGTCATCACCAACGACTTCCCGCCCCGGGTCGGCGGCATCGAGTCCTACGTCCGCGAGCTGTGCCGGCTGCTGGAGGACCAGGTGGTGGTGCTGACCAGCCGCAACGCTGACCGGCAGGCCGACGCCCGGCACGACGCCGGCCTCGGCTTCCCGGTGGTCCGAGCAGCCCGGGTGCTGCTGCCGACCCCGGCGCTGGGACGGCTCGCGGTCGAGCTGGCGGGCCGACACCGGGCGAGCAGGGTCGTCTTCGGCGCAGCTGCTCCGCTGAGCCTGCTGGCGCCACGACTGCGGGCCGCGGGGGTGCGCCGGATGCTCGCGCTCAGCCACGGTCACGAGACGTGGTGGGCCCGGCTGCCCGGCTCCCGCAGCCTGCTCCGCAGGATGGCCGACGACGTGGACGCGTTCGGCGTCATCTCCGACTTCACCCGGGCCAGGATCGCGGGCGTGCTGTCCGAGTCGGGCCGGGCCGGGATGGTCCGGCTGCCGCCACCGGTCGACCTGGACCGGTTCGCGCCGACGGCAGGGCCGCCGGGCCCGGACCGGATCCGGGACCGGCCGCGCTGCGTGGCCGCCGGCCGGCTGGTCCGGCAGAAGGGGTTCGACACCTTGCTGACCGCCTGGCGGCAGGTGCTGGACTCACCGGCCGGCGCACTCGATCCGGAACTGCTGCTGGTCGGGGACGGACCGCAGCGACCACAGCTCGAGGCCCTCCGGCGAGCGCTTGCGCTCGGCGACTCCGTCCGGTTCGCCGGTGGCGTGGACCACGACCGACTGCCCGGTCTGCTGCGGACGGCCGACGTCTTCGCCCTGCCCGTCCGGACCCGGCTGGCCGGACTCAACCCCGAAGGGCTCGGCCTCGGCTTCGTCGAAGCGGCGGCGGTCGGCCTGCCGGTGATCGTCGGCCGCTCCGGCGGGGCCCCGGAGACCGTGCAGGACGGGGTCAGCGGGTTCGTGGTCGAGCCGGACGATCCGACCTCGCTAGCGGCCCGGCTGACGCTGCTGCTCACCGACCGGGGGCTGGCCCGGCGGATGGGGGCCGCCGGCCGGGCGTACGTCGAACGCTTCGGCTCCGTCCGGCTACGGACCGAGATCCGGTCCCTGCTCGACCTCGACTGACCCGTCCTGCCGCGATCCTGCCGCGATCCTGCCGCGATCCCGTCGTCAGGACCGGGCAGCCAGGGAAGCGCACCGGCGAAGTCCGGCCGGCCTCGTCAGTCCGGCCGACCTCGTCAGTCCGGCCGACCTCGTCAGCCCAGTAGCTCGCCGGCCCCGATCTCGACCGACACCGTGTTACCGGGCTGAGGCAGTGGGCAGGCCCAGTCCGGGTTGTAGGCGCAGGAGGGGTGATAGGCGAAGTTGAAGTCCAGCACCAGGCTCGAATCCGGGCCCGAGCCGAGATCGGCCCCCTTGATGGTGTCGAGCAGATAGCGTCCGCCGCCGTAGGTCGTCCGCCCGCAGGTGGCGTCCCGGACGGGCAGGAACAGGCCACCGCCGTAGCCCTCGTGCCACCACACGTCCAGCGACCCGACGTCCGGGATCCGGGCGACGCCGAGCCGGCTGAAAGCGACCTCGCCGTCCGTGCCGGTGCCGACCGCGATCTGCTGCGGCTCGGCCGGCTCCACCTCGACCCGGAACCGCCAGGCCGGATCGTAGGGCGCGACCGGAAGGCCGGCGAAGGCGTCCCGGTCCAGGATCGGCGAGGCGGGATGGCCGGCGAACAGGTCGTTGCGGCCATCGCGCCAGAGCTGGTGTGCCCCGGCGTGATCCCCGGCCTCACAGAGTTCGCGGACGTTCGCGTAGAGCGCGAAGGTCCGTCGGCGCCAGTCCGCCACGGCCCAGGCGTCGGCCATCGAGGTGCTCATCGGTTCGTCCACCGGCTCAGTATGCGTCGAGGGGTACGGCGCACCGCGACCGGCGTGCTGACGTCTCGTGCCGACCGGCTCGTTACGCTGGGCCGACCGCTTCGACACAGCAGAGCGATCCCAGACCCAGACCCCTGAGGAGAAACCGGCGTGGCGGACCAGACCCAGTCCAACATCACCATCTCGGCCGAGCCGGCCGAGATCATGGCCGTCATCGCCGACTTCGAGCACTATCCCGCCTGGGTCGACTCGTTGCGCAGCGCAACCGTGTTGAGCAGTGACGCCGACGGCCGGGCCGAGCAGGTCCGGATGGTGCTGGAGCACCCCCTGGTCAAGGACACCTACACCCTGGCCTACACCTGGCAGGGCGAGGACTGGGTGAGCTGGACGCTGGTGGACGGACAGCTGTTGAAGGCGATGGACGGCTCGTACACGTTGGCGTCGTTGGGCAAGGGGACGCACAGCTCCGGCGGGGCGCCGCTGACCACCGTCAGCTACACCCTCGCCGTCGATCTCAACCTGCCGATGCTGGGGATGGTCAAGCGCCGGGCCGAGAAGACGATCATCGACGGTGCACTGAAGGGTCTGAAGAAGCGTGTCGAGGGCTGATCGACGTTGTCGGTTCTGACTCCACCCGCCGGTCCGGGGAGCGACGACCGTCCGCTCAGCATCGGCATCGACATCGGCGGTACCAAAGTCGCCGCCGGCGTGGTCGACGGCCACGGGGAGATCCTCGAGCGACTGCAGGTCGGTACCCCGTCGCACAGTCCGGTCGCGGTGGAGAACACCATCGTCGAACTGGTCGACGAGCTGCGCAGCCGGCACCGGGTCGGTTCGGTCGGCATCGGCGCTGCCGGCTGGGTCGACACCGATCAGGCGGTGGTCCGGTTCTCACCGCACCTGGCCTGGCGGGAGGAACCGCTACGGGAGAAGCTGCGCAACCGGATCTCGTTGCCCCTGATCGTCGACAACGACGCCAATGCGGCGGCCTGGGCCGAGTACCGGTTCGGGGCCGGGGCGGGGGCCTCGGTGATGGTCTGCATCACCCTGGGCACCGGGATCGGCGGCGCACTGGTGCTGAACGGCCAGTTGTACCGGGGCAGCTACGGGATGGCCGGCGAGTGGGGCCACATGATCGCGGTGCCCGGCGGACATCGCTGTGAGTGCGGCAACCGGGGCTGCTGGGAGCAGTACGCGTCGGGCAACGCGCTCGTCCGGGACGCCCGAGAGCTCGCGGGTGCCCGGTCACCGGCGGCGCAGGGACTGATGGAGTTCGTCGGCGGGGCCGAGCAGATCACCGGGCCGTCCGTCACCGCCGCCGCGCTGGCCGGTGAACCGGTGGCCCGGGAACTGCTCGGCGACATCGGGCACTGGCTCGGGACGGGCATCGCCAACCTGGTGGCCGCCCTGGATCCGGAACTCGTCGTCGTCGGTGGCGGGGTCAGCGAGGCCGGTGACCTGCTGCTCGGGCCGGCCCAGCAGGCGTTCGACCGGACGCTGACCGGACGCGGCTTCCGGCCCGCCGCCCGGTTGGTCACCGCCCGGTTCCGCAACGACGCCGGCCTGATCGGCGCTGCCGACCTGGCCCGCCACTCGCTGTTCGAGCCACCCGGACGGGTGATCGGTGGGTTCTGGCCGCGGCACCGCAACGGCGAGCGCCGGCGCCGGGCCAAGGAACGCCGGACGAAGGAACGCCGGGCCAGGGAGGGCAGGGAAGGCCGCCGCGCCCACTGAGCGCTCGGTCGCCCTCGCCCTCGTCGTCGTGGTCGTCGTCGTGGTCGCCGCCGGTCGGACGTCGGTCGTCCGGCCCCGGGGTTCAGGGACCGGCGTACGCAGAGCAGGGATCAGAGACCGGAAGACCGACCTCGGCCGGTCAGAGGACGGCGCCGTCGCCCGAACTGGGCGGGCGGTGCCGGGGCAACCGGCTGAGCAGCAGGGTGAAGCCGCCGACGAACGTGCCGATCGCGGTCCAGGCCAGACCACGGGGGATCGACACCCCCAGTGCAGCGGCCACCATGATCACCAGAGCGAAACCCAGCCCCAGCCAACCGACCAACACGGCCGCGGACGGGCGTGGCCAGGGCGGGGGTGGCGGCGGCTCGTAGCGTTCCTCGGCCGGCTCCGGCTCGGGTGCGGCCGGCGGCTGGTCGAAGGAGAACAGGGGATGTTCGTCGGCCCACCGGCTGTCCAGGTCGAGCCGCGAACCGCTGCCGCCGGCCCCGTTCTTGTTGCTCCCTGGGCCGGAGCCGACGCCTGGTCCGACGCCTGTGCCGGAGCCCGTGGGGGAGCCGGAGCCCGCGCCGGGAAGGTCCTCGCCGGTCCGGGGCTCGGCGGTCAGGTGGTAGCCGGCGATCAGTTCGGCGAAAGCGCGGTCCACGTCTTCCCGGTCGTCGCGCTCGTCCCGCCCCGCCGAGGTCACGAGGCGACTCCGGTCGGCTGCCCGACCCGGGCGAAGAACGCCTCGCTCTCGGCGAAGATCAGCTCGGCGTCGTAGTCGAGAGTGGCCACGTGGTGGCTGCGGGTCAGCGTCCGCCGGGTGACGTCCGAGCTGCCGATCCGGGCGCCGATCAGCGCGGCCGAGGACGGGTCGACGACGTGGTCGACCTCGGAGACGAAGAGCAGCAGGGGCTGGCGGACCTGCGGCAGCTCGCCGCCCACCACCCGCCACAGCTTCGTCATCGAGGCCAGCGCCCGCAGCGGCGTCCGGGGGTAGGCGTGCTCGCTCACGCCGGGCTTGGCGATGTCGTCGCCGATCGCGGGGATCGACCCGACGAACCGGCTGAGCGCCGGGATGACCGCCATCCTCGGGTCGGCCGAGGTGACCGACGGATTGACCAGGGCCAGGCCGGCGACCTGCGGGCCGAGCTGGGCCGCCAGGTGCAGGGCCAGCGCCCCGCCCATCGAGAGTCCGCCGACGACGACCCGCTCGCACTCGCCGGCCAGCGTCGCGAACTCGGCCGCCAGCCCGGCGTACCAGTCGGGCCAGGTGGTGGCGTTCATCTCCCGCCAGTCGGTGCCGTGCCCCGGCAGCCGGGGCAGCCGGACCCGGAAACCGGCGGTGGCCAACTGCTCGGCCCAGGGTCGCAGCGAGGCGGGTGAGCCGGTGAAACCGTGACAGAGCAGGACGCCGATCCGACCGTCGCCGCCGACGTAGGGTTCGGCCTCGGCGCTGATCTCGGCCGGGGCCGGGGCGTGGGTCAGGGGGGCGCTGCGCGGGGTGAGCAGGCGAGCCAGCCAGGGCTCGGACCGGTCCGAGCCCCGCCCGGTCGTTGACGTCACAGCCGGAGCCTAATCGCATCGGCGGAGCCACCACCAGCGGTCTGTCGGCGGTGATCTTGTCCTGAGGCCGCTGAGGCTGGACACTGACCCAGGACAGCGCGGTCGGCGGCGGTCCGGAGGCGGTTGCGGTCGGCCTCAGCAGCGAAAGCTCAGCAGAGAACAAGGGGAACGCGGCGTGCTCTACTCGGTGCTGAGGTTCTTCCTCGTCCGGCCGTTGATGAAGCTGCTCTACCGGCCGTGGGTGGAGGGCGCCGAGAACGTCCCGGTCGACGGCCCGGCGATCCTGGTCGCGAACCACCTCTCCGCCGGCGACACCGTGCTGCTGCCGGCGATGACTGCCCCGGCACCTCACCTTCCCGGCCAAGATCGAGCTGTTCCAGGGCCGCACCCCGAAGGGACGGCTGCTGGCCTGGTTCCTGCGGGCGGTGGGGCAACGGCCGATGGACCGGTCCGGCGGCAGGGCCAGCGCGAGTGGCATCAGCAGCGTCGGGGACGTGCTGGCCGACGGGCACCTGCTGGCGATCTTCCCCGAGGGGACCCGCTCGCCCGACGGTCGGCTCTACAAGGGCAAGACCGGCGCGGCCCGGCTCGTCCTGGCCGCCGGCGTCCCGGTGATCCCGGTCGGCGTCGTCGGGACCGAGTTCGTCCCGGCCAAGCGTGCTGCGGATCCCGGTCCTGCGTCGTCCCGGGGTCGTCGTCGGGACGCCGCTGGACTTCTCGGCCTATGCCGCGGCCGGCAACCACCGCGACACGTTGCGCTGGGTCACCGACGAGATGATGAACGCGATCATGGAGCTCTCCGGTCAGACCTACGTCGACGTCTACGGAGCGAGCGTCAAGTCCGCCCGGGCCGAGGGCCGGGTGATCGACGAGCCGACGCCGCCGCGTCCCGGCTTCGGCCGGCCTCGTCCGGTGCTGCCGCCGGCGCGCTCCACCGGGCCGGCCGAGCCCGAGCGCAGTCCCGCGTGAGCGGGGACGACCTGGTCTCGATCGGTCCGTCGGAGGACGGGCGGCCCGAGATCCGCCGGGAGCGGGCCGACGGGGTCGAGCTGGACAGCCGGCGCGGCGGGCGCGGCATCTACTGGGTGCTGAAGAACCTGGTGATCGGGCCACCGCTGACCAAGCTGTTCCGTCCGATCGCCGAGGGCGTCCACCACGTCCCCCGGTACGGGCCGGCGATCCTGGCCAGCAACCACCTCTCCTTCGCCGACTGGATCTTCATGCCGTTGGCCGTCGACCGCCGGGTCACCTTCGTGGCCAAGTCCGACTACTTCACCGGCCAGGGCGTCCGTGGCTGGGCCCAGCGGCGGTTCTTCGCCGGCACCGGCCAGGTGCCGATCGACCGTTCCGGTGGCCGGGCCAGCGAGGGGGCGCTGCGGGCCGGGCTCAAGGTGCTGCAGCGCGGGGAGCTGTTCGGCATCTATCCCGAGGGGACCCGCAGCCACGACGGCCGGCTCTACAAGGGCCGGACGGGTGTGGCGCGGTTGGCCCTGGAGGCCAAGGTGCCGGTGATCCCGTGCGCGGTGATCGGCACCGACGCGATCGCCCCGCCCGGCAAGATCGTCTCCAAGATCATCAGTCCGACGGTCCGGTTCGGCCGGCCGCTGGACTTCAGCCGGTATGAGGATCTGAGCGAGGACCGCTTCATCCTGCGCTCGGTCACCGACGAGATCATGTACGCGATCATGGAGCTCTCCGGTCAGACCTACGTCGATCTGTACGCCCCGGCAGCCAAGGAACAGGCGGCCCGGCAGGCCAAGCAGGACGAGGAGGACGAGACCTCTCCGCAGGCCTGACCGGGCCGCGCGCGAGGATGGGAGTCATGGAATACACCCATCTCGGCCGTACCGGTCTGTCCGTCTCCAAACTGTGCCTGGGCACGATGAACTTCGGTCCGCACACCGACGAGGCCGACAGCCACCAGATCATGGACGCCGCGCACGACGCGGGCATCAACTTCTTCGACACCGCCAACGGCTACGGCCGTTCGGTCAGCCTCGGTCGTACCGAGGAGATCATCGGCAGCTACTTCGCCAAGGGTGGCGGCCGCCGGGAGCGGACCGTCATCGCCACCAAGCTCTACGGCGAGATGCCGCAGGACGAGAAGCGTCCCTGGCCGAACGAGGGGAAGCTCTCGGCCCTGAACATCCGACGCGCTCTGGACGCCAGCCTGAAGCGGTTGCAGACCGACTACATCGACCTCTACCAGATGCACCACATCGACCGCGCCACGCCGTGGGAGGAGATCTGGCAGGCGATGGAGGTCGCCGTCGCCCAGGGCAAGATCCTCTACGTCGGCAGCAGCAACTTCGCCGGCTGGCACATCGCCCAGGCCCAGGCCGCGGCCGAGAAGCGCAACTTCGTCGGGTTGGTCAGCGAGCAGTCGATCTACAACCTGCTGAAGCGCGAGGTCGAGACCGACGTGCTGCCGGCCGCCGAGTTCTACGGTCTCGGCGTCATCCCGTGGTCACCGCTGCAGGGCGGTCTGCTCGGCGGCGTGATCCGCAAGGAGGGCGAAGGCAAACGTCGCAACGACCGCGCCGAAGAGCTGGAGCGCAACCGGCCGGCGCTGGAGGCCTATGAGGATCTGGCCGACCAGCTGGGCACCGGCCCCGGCACCCTGGCCCTGGCCTGGCTGCTGCACCAGAAGGCGGTCACCGCCCCGATCATCGGCCCGCGGGTGAGCGACCAGCTGGACACCGCGCTGGCGGCGGTCGAGTTGAAGCTGGATCAGTCGACGCTGGACAAGCTGGACGAGATCTTCCCGGGCCACAAGCCCGCGCCGGAGGACTACGCCTGGTGAGCATCGCTGACCGAGCCAGCACCACCATCAGCATCGTTATCGGAGGAGAAAAGTGAAGCAGCGCAGCATTTCCGGCCGGTCGGTCGGCGCCATCGGTCTCGGCGGGATGCCGATGTCGATCGAGGGACGTCCCGACCGGGACCGCTCGATCGCCACCATCCACGCCGCCCTGGAGGCCGGGGTGACCCTGATCGACACCGCCGACGCCTACCACTGGCACGGCGACGAGGTCGGCCACAACGAGTCCCTGATCGCCGAGGCCCTGAACTCCTGGGGTGGCGACACCTCCTCGGTCCTGGTCGCGACCAAGGGCGGGCACACCCGTCCCGGCAACGGCGACTGGCTCTCCGACGGCACGCCGGAGCACCTCAAGGAGGCCGCGAAGGCGTCGGCGAAGCGGCTCGGGGTGGACCGGATCGGGCTCTACCAGTTCCACCGGCCGGACCCCGACGTCGACTACGCCGACTCGATCGGCGCACTGAAAGAGCTGCTGGACGAGGGTGTGATCGCCCTGGCCGCGATCTCGAACGCCGACGTGGCCCAGATCAACCAGGCCAACGACATCCTGGGCGGCAAGCTCGCCTCGGTGCAGAACCAGTTCAGCCCGGCGTTCCGCAGCAGTGAGGTCGAGCTGGAGGAGTGCGCGAAGCTCGGGATCGCCTTCCTGCCGTGGAGTCCGCTCGGCGGCATCAGCAACGCAGCCGGGCTGGGGGACAAGTTCGCCCCGTTCGCCGAGGTGGCGAAGGCGCACGACGTCAGCCCGCAGGTGGTCTGCCTGGCCTGGATGCTGGCCAAGTCCGACGTGGTGATCCCGATCCCCGGCTCGTCCCGGCCGGAGACCATCACCGACTCGGTCACCGCCGCCGATCTCGAGCTGAGCACGGAAGAACTGGCCAGGTTGGACGCCGCCGGCTGACGGCACCGGGCTCACCACAGGCTCAGGGCCGGTGCCGCCGTTCAGGCTCCCGGCCCTGAGCCCGCTCGTCGGACTCGAGCGTGTCGACGGGTGCCCCGGTCAGCAGTGCACCCACTTCTTCCAGGCGATCCAGACCTCGCCGTGGGAGTTGAGGCTCAGGTTGCCGTTCTTGTGGAGCCACTCGTACCCACCGCGCCAGTGGCCGAGACGGCCGTACCGGGAGTTCTCCAGCGTCACATCGGGACCGAGAAGAAGGTGGTCACGATAGACCAGATAGGTACCGGGGAGGCCGTTGGTGTTGCTGGCCCAACAGACCCGGCGATTCTTGCCGTAGAGCACCAGGTTGCCGTCGGTCTGCATCCGGAGCTGATAGGTACCGTTCGACAGGTACTGGCCAGGAAGCATCCTGCCCTCCGTACTGTGACCGAGATCGTGCGTGATCGCCGAGGCGGGCACGGCGGCGGCACCTACGGCCAGCGCCGCAGCGATCAGCACGCCGCCGATCCGGGCGGTGGTTCGGCGTCGTGGGCTGAGTTGTCGCATCGTCGTCGTCCTGTCTGGAGTGGCCCGGCGGCTGGATCGCCGGACCCGGTAGCGAAGCGAAGCACGCCGCCGACGCCACCGGCCAGACCTCCCGACCGGTCAGGCCGGTAGATAGTTTTATCTTCACTGCGCCGACCCTGTCGGGGCTGAACGCCCCGGCTCGAGACAGCGGCTTCGTCCCGGACCGACAGAGTTCAGGGATCTTCGCCCATGACCGAGCACCGAGCCCTACGATGCTGCTCAAGAACAGGATCGAAAGGATCTGCGATCATGAGCCAGCCCTACGACAACCAGCCCTACGACAACCAGTACGGCGAGCAGCAGCCCAGACAAGGACAGCGGGCAGGGACAGAGGACAGGGGCAGGGCCCGTACGGCGCTCCCCAGGGCGGTCCTCCGGTCGCAGGCGGACGCAGCTGGCACAGCGGGTTGGCGATCGGCGGACTGGTCTGCGGCATCGCCGGCATCCCGATGGCCATCCTGATCGCCGCGGTCGGCGGGGTCCTCGGCATCCTCGGGTTGGTCTTCGGCATCGTCAGCCGTCGCCAGGCGGGTGGCGGGAAGTTCTCCCTGGCCGCCATCATCTGCGGAGCGGTGGCCATCGTGGTCGCCGTGGTCAACGGGATCCTCGGAGCCCTGATCCTCTCGGGTCGGCTGAGTTCCTGAGCCCCTGCGGTCCCGCCCGCCGGAAACCCGGCGGCAGGACTCACCAGGGAGATTAGGCTGAGCCGCGTGTCCATCACCACCAACGGACTGAGCCCGGCTCCGGTCGGCCAGGCCGAACAGTTGACCCGCGCCGGGCTGCCGTCGCTGACCGAGTTGCATGCTCTGAGCCCGCTGCAGCAGCCGATCTATGACGACGTCGAGGCGCTCGACCGGGTGGTGGCCCAGCTGCGTCGGCTGCCGCCGCTCGTCTTCGCCGGTGAGTGCGACGAGTTGCGGGCCAAGATGGCCAGCGTGGCCGCCGGCGAGGCGTTCATCCTGCAGGGTGGCGACTGCGCCGAGACCTTCGACGGGGTGACCGCGGCCAACATCCAGGGCAAGCTGCGGACGCTGCTGTCGATGGCGATCGTGCTCACCTACGCCGCCCAGGTTCCGGTGGTCAAGATCGGCCGGATGGCCGGCCAGTACGCCAAGCCGCGCAGCTCCGGCACCGAGACCCGCAACGGGGTCAGCCTGCCCGCCTACCGCGGCGACGCGGTGAACGGTTTCGACTTCACCGAGAGCTCGCGACTACCCGACCCGCAGCGGCTGCTGGGCGTCTACAACGCCTCCGCCGCGACGTTGAACCTGGCCCGCGGCTTCGTCACCGGCGGCTTCGCCGACATGCGGGCGATGCACACCTGGAACTCCGACTTCGTCCGTAACTCCGGCGCCGGTGAGCGCTACCAGCAGCTGGTGGCCGAGATCGAGCGGGCGCTGGCCTTCATGGTGGCCTGCGGGGTCGACGCCGAGCCGATGCGCACCGTCGACTTCTACTCCAGCCACGAGGCGTTGATCCTCGAGTACGAACACGCCCTGAGCCGGGTCGACTCGCGCACCCAGCAGCCCTACGACTGTTCGGGCCACTTCGTCTGGATCGGGGAACGGACCCGGCAGCTGGACGGCGCCCACGTCGAGTTCTTCTCCCGGATCCGCAACCCGATCGGGATCAAGCTGGGCCCGACCACCACCGCCGACACCGCGCTCGAACTGGCCGACCGGCTCGACCCCGAGCACGAGGCCGGCCGGATCACCTTCATCACCCGGATGGGGGCCTCGAAGATCCGCGACGTGCTGCCCGAGGTGGTGGCCAAGGTGAGCGCCAGCGGCCGGCAGGTCGCCTGGATCTGCGACCCGATGCACGGCAACACCTTCGAGGCCGCCAACGGCTACAAGACCCGCGCCTTCGCCGACGTGATGGACGAGGTGAACGGCTTCTTCGACGTCCACGAAGAGCTCGGCACCTGGCCCGGTGGGGTGCACGTGGAGCTGACCGGCGACGACGTGACCGAGTGCGTCGGCGGGGCGGACGAGTTGGTGGAGGCCGACCTGGTCAACCGCTACGAGACGCTCTGCGACCCCCGGCTGAACCGCAACCAGTCCCTGGAGCTGGCCTTCCAGGTCTCCGAGCGGCTGACCGACGGCCGGATCAACCGGGCCAACAACCCCGTCCAGGACTACCAGCCGATCGACTTCTGACGGGCCCGCCGGGGCTCAGCATCGTTCGGCTCCGGCAGGCCTGACTACGGTGGCGTCATGATCGATCTGCGCAGCGACACCATCACCCGGCCGACCCCGGCGATGCGGCAGGCGATGGCCGCCGCCGAGGTGGGCGACGACGTCTACGACGACGACCCGACCGTGCACGAGCTCGAGGCCCGGGTGGCGGAGGCGTTCGGCCATCCGGCGGCACTGTTCTGTGCCTCGGGGTCACTGGCCAACCTGGTCGGCGTCCGGCTGCTGGTCGAGCCGGGCCAGGAGGTGCTCTGCGACGTCCGGGCCCACATCGCCCGGGCCGAGATGGGCGCCCACGCCGCCGTCCACGGGGTGACGATGCGGACCTGGCCGTCGACCGCCGGGGTGGTCGAGCCGGACGCGGTGGCCGAGCTGCTCAGCCCGGACGCCGGGCCGCACCTGGTCTCGACCGCCGCGGTGGCGATCGAGAACACCCACAACTTCGGCGGCGGCACCGTCCAGCCCTACCAGGCGCTGACCGCGGTCTCGGAGCTGTGTCTCTCGGCCGGGGTCGGGCGGCATCTGGACGGGGCCCGGTTGTGGAACGCCCACGTCGCGAGCGGGGTCGCCCTGGCCGACTACGGCGCGCTCTACGACACCATCAGCGTCTGTTTCTCCAAGGGTCTCGGCGCCCCGGTCGGGTCGGTCCTGGTCTCCAGCAGGGAGAACATCGCCAAGGCCCGGGTGCTGCGCAAGCGACTCGGCGGCGGTTGGCGGCAGGCCGGCATCCTCGCCGCAGGTGCGCTGCACGCGCTGGACCACCACGTCGACCGGCTTGCTGACGACCATGCGGCCGCCCGGGCGTTCGCCGAGGCGGTCGCGGCGACCGCACCCGAGGCGGTCGACCCGAGCGGTGTGCAGACCAACATCGTGGTGCTGGACACCGCACCGATCCGGGCCTCCGAGGTCGCCGCCGGCGCGGCCGAGCGGGGGATCGCGGTGTCCGCCCTCGGTCCGCACCTGCTGCGGGCGGTCACCCACCTGGACGTCGATCTCGAGTCCTGCCGGAAGGCCGGCCAGCTCGTCGGGGAGCTGATCAACCCCGCCGGGTGAGTGTCGGTGCCGGCGGTTAGCGTGAGGTGCATGCAGATCACTCATCTGGGCCACGCGGCCGTCCTGCTCCAGACCGACGACACCACGGTGCTGATCGACCCGGGCAACCTCTCGGGGGCCTGGACGGGGCTGACCGGTCTGGACGCCGTCTTCGTCACCCACTTCCACCCCGACCACCTCGACCCCGAGCAGGTGCCGGCGCTGCTGCAGGCGAATCCGGAGGCGAAGGTCTACCTCGAGCCGTCGATCGTCTCGATGATCGAGGCCGGTGACGTGCCGGAGCTGCCTGGGGCGCAGGCCCTGCCCGCCGGTGACCAGGTGCAGGTGGGTCCGTGGACGGTGACCGCGGTCGGTGGCCAGCACGCCGTCATCCACGCCGACCTGCCGCGGGCCGGCAACGTCGGCCTGGTCTTCACCGCCGACGGCGAACCGACGTTCTTCCACCCCGGGGACGCCTACGACACCGCCCCGGACGGCGTCGACGTGCTGGCCCTGCCGGCGCAGGCGCCGTGGGCGGCGCTGAAGGAGACCATCGACTTCGCCCGTGCGGTCGGCGCCGGCCAGGCGTTCCCGATCCACGAACAACTGCTCAAGGACGCCGCGGTCGGGATGGTGATCGGCCGGGTGCAGGACATGAGCGACACCGAGGTCGTCGACCTGCGCGACGGCGAACCGCACACCTTCTGAGCCGTACGGTGAGGACATGACCGAGAACAGAGCCGAAGCGCAGGCCGGACGGCTGGAGCCGGTGGACGAGAGCTGGACCCGGGCGTTGTGCGTGGTCGCCCATCCCGACGATCTCGAGTTCGGGACGGCCGGAGCCATCGCCCGCTGGACCGACCAGGGCAAACGCGTCGACTACACCCTGGCCACCAGCGGCGAGGCGGGGATCGATGCGATGTCACCGGAGGAGTGCGGCCCGCTGCGGGAGGCCGAGGAGCGGGAGTCGGCCCGGATCGTCGGCGTCGAGCAGGTCGAGTTCCTCGGCTTCGCCGACGGGGTGATCGAGTACGGGCTGGCGCTGCGGGCGGCCATCTGCGCCTCGATCCGGCGCTACCGGCCGGACATCGTGATCACCCAGAACTTCGCCGAGCGCTGGCCCGGCGGCGGGCTGAACCAGGCCGACCACATCGCCACCGGCCGGGCCACCCTGGACGCCGTCCGCGACGCCGGGAACCGGTGGGTGTTCCGCGAGCAGCTCGAGGTGGGCGAGGGGCTGGAGCCGTGGAACGGCGTCCGTCAGGTCTGGATCGCCGGCTCGCCCCAGCCGACCCACGGCGTCGACATCACCGCCACCCACGAGCGCGGGGTCGCCTCGCTGCAGGCCCACCGGGCCTACGTCGACGGACTCAGCTACGCCTTCGACCCCGAGGAGTTCCTGGAGGGACTGGGCCGGCAGGCGGGCACCGCCTTCGGGACGGCGATGGCCACCACCTTCGAGGTGGTCGAGCCCTGATCCTGACGTCCAGTTCCTGCCGTCCTGATCCTGACGTCCAGTTCCTGACGTCCTGATCCTGACGCCCGGCCCAGCAGCAGGTCCGACCTCAGCCCGCCTCGACCGTGTAGGTCCGCACCGGGGTGAACGTGAGGGCGCTCAGGGCCCGGTCGAGCTCGGGCCGGGGCAGCTGGCACGGATCGGTCGGCAGCCTGGGTCGGACCGCGCGCTGGTGATCGTCGACCAGCAGCAGGAACGGCCGGACCCAGCCGACGGCCGGGCACGCGCCCTGCGCCCCCGGCGCGAAGGCCTGATCGGGTCGGCTCAGCGCACTGAGCAGTGCAGGGGTCACCGGCGCGGTTTCCTCGACGATCGTGAGCAGCCGGGTGCCGTTCGTGCCGTCGGCCGACGGGGTCGTGGTCTCGCCGTTCTCACGACACTGCAGCACCGTCGCCGGCCCGAAGTCGGCGGGGACGGCACCCGGGGTCGGCCCGGTGTCGACGCTGGTCAGACCCAGCTCGGACGCACTCCGGGGGCAGCGGGCTGCGATCAACTCTGCGGGGGTCCGGTCGGGCGGCTGGTCGACGACGAGCGGGCCCCAACTGCAGCCGGTCAGTATCAGATGGACCGCGACGGCCGTCGCGATCATCCGGGCCCGGAGAAGGGACATCAGCCGATCCTCACCGTGAAGGTCCGTACGGTGGTGAATTCCAGAGCGTTCATCGCCTGATCGACCTCCGGTCGGGTCGCGCAGGGGCCCTGCGGCAGCACCGGGCGGACCGCTGATCCCCGGCCGTCGATCAGCAACACGAACGGCGGTGGCAGCGAGGCGTCGGCACAGGCGTAGGTGGAGCCCCAGCGGCCGCGGGCAAAGTCTTGGTCCGGCAGCCCGATCGCGCTCATTAGGGCCGGCGTGATCGGTGCAGTCTCCTGGACGACGGTGATGCGCGACGGGTCATCCTGCGCCCGGGTCGGATCGGCGCGGCAGCGCAGAACCGTTCTCGACTGGAAGCCCGCCGGCACCGATCCCGCCGCTGGCGTGGTCGAACTGCTCGGCCCCGGCAGGCCGTAGCCGGCCGCGTTGTCGGGACAGTGCGCCGGCGTCAGGCTGGCCGGCGTCCGCTGGATCGGGAGGTCGACGTAGGACGGCCCGGGCGCGGAGCAAGCGGCCAACACCAGGCAGGCCAAGGCGGCGACCCCGGGCCCTGGCCATGGCCTCCGCATAAGGGTCACGGTAGCCCCGGGAACGCTCGCCGGACCGGTCGCCGACCGCATTGACGACCGAACCGTGACGTTCGCGGACCGTCGTCCGATTGCTCAGGTCAGCGGAGATCCGGCTTCCCGTCCGGCACGGCGTCGGGCCTGCAGCGCCGGGCCGATCTCGACCAGATACATCGCGGCCAGGATCGCGGCGCCACCGAAGATCATCCGGACGTTGACCCGATCGCCGCCGAAGGCGACGGCGAAGACGGCGGCCCAGACCGGCTCCATCGACATCACCACCGCGGCCTGGGTGGCGGGGATCCGGGCCTGCGCCCAGGTCTGCAGGAACATGGCCAGCGCCCCGGCCACCACCGCGAGATAGACCACGATCAACCAGTCGGTGCCGCGCTGCGGCAGCTGCAGCCCGCCGGGCAGGGCGAAGGCGAGGCAGAGCAGCGCGATCACCACCATCTGCACCACGGTCAGCGCCACCTCTTCGCCGGGCCGGCTGAGCCGGGCCATGACGATGATGTGCAGGGCGTAGATGACTGCCGAGGCCAGGGTCAGGAGTTCACCCGAGCCGACGCTGAATCCCTGCAGGGACAGGATTCCCAGCCCGATCGTGGCCAACCCGGTGGCCAGCCAGGTCATCGGCGCGATCCGGGAGCGCAGGATCAGTGCGGCCAGCAGCGGCGTGGCCACCACGTAGAGCCCGGTGATGAATCCGGCCACACTGGCGTCGGTCATCGACAGGCCGTAGGTCTGCAGCAGTTGGGCGACGCCGTAGAGCAGCCCGAGCAGCACGCCGTCGCGCAGCGTCCGCCGGCTCATCCGTAGCCGCCGGCCGGCCAGGACGATCATGGCCAGGGCGGCGATCGCGAACCGGAGAGCGAGCAGATCGACCACGCCGATCCGGGTGACCACGTCCTTGATCATGAAGAACGTCGACCCCCAGGCCGCGGTCATGATCAGGATCGCGACGAAGGCGAGCCGACGCTCACGCAGCACGGTCGCGTCGAGGCTGCTCCGTCCTCACCTGGGTCACGGGTCGATCCAACCAGAACGCCCCGGAGATCCGGACCGGCGGCGACGGGGAAGCTCAGACCAGATACAGGACGATGGTCGAGCCCTTGCGGGCCTTGCCGCCGATGCCGGGCTTGGTGTACGAGACATAGCCGAGCCCCAGGTAGTTCGCCGACACCTTCGCCGTCTTGACACCGAACCCGGCCTTCTTCATCACCGAGGTGGCCGCGCTGACGCCCATGGCGCGGACGTTCGGCACCTCGACCATCACCGGGCCCAGCGAGGTGACCAGCGAGACGGTGTCGCCGTGGGTGCCGGTGCCGTCGTCCGGGCTCTGGCTGATCACCGAGCCCGACGGCACCGAGTCGGAGTGCTGACTGCTGGTCTTGACGCTGAATCCGGCCTTCTTCAGGGCCTTCTCGGCGTCGTCGGCAGACTTACCGGTGTAGTCGGTGATGGTGATCGGCTTCGGCCCGGCCGAGACGTTCAACCCGATCGCGGTCTGCGGCTTCAGCTCGGTACCGGCCGGTTGGGACGAACTGAGCACTTTGCCTTTCGCGACGCTGTCGCTGTAGCTGGTGCTGACCGCGCCGAGGCGCAGGTGCGCGGCCAGGATCGCCTGCTGGGCGGTGGTTTCCTGGGCGCCGACCAACGTCGGGACGGGGTAGCGCTCGGGGCCCTTGGACAGCGTCGCCTCGATGTCGGCGCCGTCCCTGATCTTGGTGCCCGCACGGGGATCGGTGGAGATCACGGTGCCGGCGGTGACCGTCTCGGAGAAGGCGCCGTCGAAGTGGACGCTCGAGGCCGGCCCGCTGCGCCGCGGCCGAGGCCTCGGGCTGGCTGAGCGTGCTCAGCGCCGGCGCACTGGTGAAGCGGCCCTCGGTCAGATACCAGCCGGCATAGGTCGCGACGGCGGTCAGCAGCAGCACCAACAGCAGGATCAGCCAGCCCCGGAAGCGACGCCGCCGCCGGCGGGCATCACGTTCGGCGTCCCGCTCGCGCAGACGTTCGGCGTGGAAGTCCACCGCGTCCGGGACGGGGTCTGCGGAACGACCGGATCGGACCAGGACGGATCGGTCCAGGAGGGGTCGGACCAGGAGGGGTCGACCAGCGGTCCGCCCGGGGTGGGGGCGACCGTGGCGTGGGTGATCTGCGGATCGTTCACCGGCAGCCCGGTGATCTCGGTGTCGCCGAGGTGGGCCTCGGCTTCCATCGCCTCCGACCGCGACCAGCCGCCGAGCTCCTCGGGCGCGTCGGGTCGCTGCAACTGCGCCAGCGGGATGGTCAGATCCTGGGTCAGCTCCGGGTCGTCGGGCAGACCGGCCTGGAGGGCGGCGCGGACCCGGCGGACCTGGGTCAGCATCACCCGCGCGTCCGGCGGCCGGGCGTCGGCGTTGCGGGCGGTCACCCGGCTGATCAGGGCGTCCAGGTAGGGCGGGATCGGGCCGCCGGTCGGCATCGAGGAGACCGGCGGGACGTCGGCGTGGACGTGGGCGTAGGCGACCTGGATCGGGGTGTCACCGGTGTGCGGCTTGCGCCCGGTCAGCAACTCGAACAACACGATGCCGGCGCTGTAGACGTCGGATCGTGCGTCGGCCCGGCCGGAGAGCACCAGCTCGGGCGGCAGGTAGGAGACGGTGCCGATCAGCAGGCCCTGGGTGGCGGTCGAGGTCTGGGCGCTGATCGCCTTGGCCAACCCGAAGTCGGCGACCTTGACCTGGCCACGGGGGGAGAGCAGCACGTTCTCCGGCTTGACGTCGCGGTGCACCAGGCCGGCCTCGTGCGCGGCGGCCAGGGCGGCCAGCACCGGTTCGATCAGCTGCAGGGCGCGCAGCGGATCCAGCGGCGCCTCCTTGCTGATCACGCTGCGCAGGGTGCGGCCCTCGACGTACTCCATCACGATGTAGGGCCGGATCTCGCCGCGGCCGAGGTCGTCCTGGCCCTGGTCGAAGACGGCCACCACATTGGGGTGGGAGAGCCGGGCGGCGGCCCGGGCCTCGGCGTCGAACTTGCGGCTGAACTCCGCGTCGTCGCCGAGACCGGCGTGCATCACCTTCACCGCGACGGTCCTGGTCAGCCGCAGGTCGGTCGCGCGGTAGACCGTGGCCATGCCGCCACGGGCCAGCCGGTCGGTGATCCGGTAGCGACCGTCCAGGACGTGCCCGACCAAGGGGTCGCTGAGACTGGTCATCGTCATGTCGCCATCACGCATGTACTCCAAACACGGTCGGGGAAGTAAGGCCGTGTTGCCTGCTGGCGAGTGTAGGAGGCGATTCTGAATCACGGCCGGATAACGCGCCGGGGTTCGCCGCTTTGATCCGCCTGACCAGCTCTGACCAGCTCTGACCAGCTCTGACCAGCTCTGACCAGGAGCAGAATCGGGACTAGCAGCATCGGGATTAGGCCGTGCGCTCGACGGCCAGCCGGGCCAGCGAGGTCAGGGCGGTCCGGCCGGCCGAGGTGAGGTCGGCGTCCTCCAGCGCGCCCAGCGCTCGTTCGTGGTCGGCGCTGATCATGGCCTCGACGGCGTCCACGGCGCCGGAGTCCACGATCAGCGTCTGCAGCCGGTCCACCCCGTCGGCGTCCAGATCGGGCCGGCCGAGCGCGGCGTCCAGCTCGGCCCGGGCAGAACCGGTCATCCGGTCCCGGGCGTGGGCGATCAGCACCGTCCGCTTGCCCTCGCGCAGATCGTCCCCGGCCGGCTTGCCGGTCAGGGCCGAATCGCCGAAGACGCCGAGCAGGTCGTCCCGGTACTGAAAGGCCCGACCGAGCGGCAGCCCGAAGGCCTCCAGATGCGTGAGCAGGGCGTCGTCGGCCCCGGCGAGCGCCGCGCCGAGCTGGACGGGGCGGACGACGGTGTAGCGGGCCGACTTGAACTCCGTCACCCGCTCGGCCCGGCGCAGCGCCGCCGAGACGTTCTCGCCGGCGTGGTCCAGCGGCGCGGTCTGGGCCAGCACGTCGAGGAACTGGCCGCCGGTCACCTCGGTCCGCATCGCCTCGACGATCGGCAACGCCGGCAGCAGTCGGCCGGGCTCGAGACCGCAGCGCTGCAGCATCTCCGCCGACCACATCAACAACAGGTCGCCGAGCAGGATCGCGCCGGCGCGGCCGAACGACTCCGGGTCACCGAGCCGGCCGTGTTCGTGGTGCCAGCTCTCCAGCCGACGGTGGGCGGACGGGGCACCCCGACGCAGATCGGAGGCGTCCATCACGTCGTCGTGCACCAGCGCGCTGACGTGCAGTAACTCCAGACTGGCCGCCGCCCGGACCAGAGGCGAGGGCACCGGGTTCGCGCCGCCCGCGGCGACCCAGCCCCAGACGCACAGGGCCGGACGAAGCCGCTTGCCGCCTGCGGTCAGCTCGGCCGCCGAGCGGTGCAGGGGCTCCAGCTCGTCGCCGAGCGGCGCGGTGGCCGAGCGCTGGCCGGTCAGGAACTCGGCCAGTGCCGTCCCGACCGCTGAGCGGAGTCCCGCTCCGGCCGGGTCGGCCGGATCCACCGCGACCGACGAGGACGACTGATCGGGGTTCGGCACAGGGGTGAGCGTACGGAGCGGGCCGGGTCGGCCGACGCCCCGCCCCTCACGCCAGCCCGTCCGGCCGACAGGACGCGAGTCGACCCGCCGGCCCGGCGCATTAGGGTTGGATCATGTCTTCGCCCGCCGTCAGTTTCCGCGAGCGACACCGGCCCGGAGCGGCCCGGCCGGCCCGGTCGGCGACCATCGCCGACCTGCTCGCCGAGAACGCGGGCCCGTTGTTCTCCTTCGAGTTGTTCCCGGCCAAGGACGCCGATCAGGACCGTCAGCTGTGGTCGACCGTCCGCCGGTTGGAGGCGCTGGGCCCGGACTTCGTCTCGGTCACCTACGGCGCGAACGGATCCACCCGGGGCCGGACGATCGCTGCCACCGAGGCCATCGCCGAGCACACCACCCTGCGCACGATGGGCCATCTGACCTGCGCCAGCCAGTCCCGGGACGAGATCCGGCGCGCGGTCGGCGCCTACGCCGGCGTCGGCATCCGGCACATCATGGCCATCCGCGGCGACATGCCCGGCGGGCCGACCGAGCCCTGGGTCCGGCATCCCGAAGGGCTGGCCAACGCCACCGAACTGGTCGAACTGGTCTGTTCCCTCGGCGACTTCTGCGTCGGGGTCGGCGCCTTCCCCGACGTCCACCCCGAGACCCGGGACGCCGCCCTGGACGCCCGGTTGCTGGTCGAGAAGGCCCGCGCCGGTGCCGCGTTCGCCATCACCCAGCTGTTCTTCACCCCGGCCCGCTACTTCGAGCTGGTCGACCGGGTCCGCAGCCTCGGGTGTGACATCCCGATCATCCCGGGCGTGATGCCGGTGACCCGGTCCAACCAGATCAAGCGGTTCGCCGAGCTCTCCGGTACCGATCTTCCGGTCGGCGTGGTCGACCGGCTGAACGCCGCCGGCGGCGACGAGCAGGCCGTCCGGGCGGTCGGGATCGAGCTCGGCACCGAACTGAGCGAGGCGCTGCTGGCCGGCGGAGCGCCCGGCCTGCACTTCATCACCATGAACCGTTCGCTGGCTACCCGAGAGATCTACGCCAGGCTGCGCCCGGAGCCGGGTCCAGCGTGATCAGCCGCTGGGTGGGGCGGGTCAGCGCCACGTAGAGCACCCGGACGCCGCCTGGGGACTCGGCCACGATCTCGTCCGGCGCCACCACCAGCACCCCGTCGTACTCCAGGCCCTTGGCCTCCAGCGGGGTCACCGCAGCGATCCGGGCCAGGTCGTCGGCACCGAGCTCGTCGGCCAGCAGCTCGGCCAGCGAACCGAGCCGGGTCGGGGCCGCGATCACCCCGACGGTGCCCTCGACGTCGCTCAGCAGCCGGCGGACGTGACCCAGTGCAGCCTCGCCCAGTGCAGCCTCACCCAGTGCAGCCTCACCCAGTGCAGTCTCGCCCGGCCTGTCCGCGGCCACCAAGAGCTCCGGCTCGATCCCGGTGGAGCGCACCGCGGTCGGCAGATCGGCGTCGGGAAAGACGTCCACCACCACCTTCGCGGCCAAGTCGAACACCTCGGCCGGGCTCCGGTAGTTGGTACTCATCCGGAAGTCGCGCCGTGGCGCCCGCCCGATCACGTCCTCCAGTGCGCGCCGCGACTCCGCCGGATCCGGCCAGGAACTCTGGGCCGGGTCGCCGACGATGGTCCAGGAGGCGTGCTGGCCGCGCCGGCGCAGCATCCGCCACTGCATCGGCGAGATGTCCTGGGCCTCGTCGACCAGGATGTGGGCGTAGGTGGCGTACGGCTCGGCGAACGGGTCGATCTCGCGGGCCGTGGCCATCCGGTCGTAGGTGGTGACGACCTCCTCCACCTGGCGGCCGTCCTCCAGGAACAGCAGCGGTTCCTCGTTCTCGGGTGCGGGCACCGGGCCGAGCCGGTCGGCCAGCTCGTCCAGCACCGCCGCATCGGCCACGCTCGGGTCGGCGCGGCCGGTGCGGGTGGTCTGCAGGCTCGCGCTCAGCGTGTCCAGCTCGGCGTCGCTGAACAGGCCGCGTCCGAGCCGGCGGGTGGTCGACGGGTCGGCCAGCCGGGTCAGGGCGTCCTGCGGTGTGAGATAGGGCCACCAGGCATGGGTGAACATCACGAACGCGGCCAACCCGCTCACCAGTTCGTCGAACTCGTCCCGTTCGACGTCCAGCTCGCGCGGCCGGGCCCGCCAGAGCGCGTTCAGCAGTGAGGTCTCGGCGGTCTGCCGGCCCTGGTTCAGCCGCTGGTGGGCGAGCACCTCGCGTCGGATCCGGGCCAGGGTCTCGGTCCGGAGGTTGACCGGCTCACCCTTGACGATCAGTCGCAGCTCGGTCGGCGAGCCGGTCAGCGGTTCGCTGATCAGGCGCCGGAGCAGGTCGACCATCTTCAGGCTGCCCTTGATCCGGGCCACCTCGGCGGCATCGTGCCGCTCGCCGCTGGTGGCGATCACGTCCGAGGCGACGGAGCCGACCGAACGCAGGGTGACGGCGTCCTCACCGAGGGAGGGCAGCACCCGCTCGATGTAGTTCATGAACACCCGGCTCGGCCCGACCACCAGGACGCCGCCGTTCTCGAACCGCCGCCGGTTGGAGTAGAGCAGGTAGGCGGCCCGGTGCAGTGCGACCACGGTCTTGCCGGTGCCGGGGCCGCCGGTGATCAGGGTGACGCCCTGGTAGGGCGCCCGGATCGCCTCGTCCTGTTCGGCCTGGATGGTGGCCACGATGTCGCGCATGCTGTGACCGCGGGCCCGGCTCAGCGCGGCGAGCAGAGCGCCGTCGCCGATCACCACCAGATCCTCGTTCGCCTGCTCGGCGTCGATCAGGTCGTCCTCGATGCCGATCACCCGCACGCCCCGGCAGCGCAGCACCCGCCGCCGGACGACGCTCATCGGGTTGGCCGGGGTGGCGCGGTAGAACGGTTCGGCCGCCGGTGCCCGCCAGTCGATGGTCAGCGGTTCGTAGTCGGCGTCCCGGACGCCGATCCGGCCGATGTAGCGGACCTCGGTGTCGGTCCGGTCGAGCCGGCCGAAGACCAGGCCCTCGTGCTCGGCGTCCAGGGTGGCCAGCCGGCGGGCGGCCTGGAAGGCGAACACGTCGCGCTCGTAGAGGCTGGTGCCGTGCTCCTCACGGTGGAAGTCGGCCCGGTCCGACTGATGCAGGCCACGTCCCTCGGTGGCGACCCGGCGGGCCGAGCGGGTGGCCTCGGACAACCGGTCGTAGACCAGATCGACGTGGGCCTGCTCGACGGCGAGCTCGCGCTCGAGGATCTCCTCCTCACCGCCGGAGACCTGGTCGGCGGCGGCAGAACTGGTGGTGGTGCGGTCGTGGTGAGAGGTCAAAAATGCATCCTTACCCGATGAACCCGGACGTGCTTCCCTGAAGTGGGCCGTCTCACTTTACTCCGGTCCGGACGAGGTTTTCGGGCCTTCGGCGAGGTCGCCCGAGCTCGGCCCCACCGCTGTTCCGTGACCTGTTCCATGACCGGTTCCTGCGCTGTTCCGTGCGCTGTCCGGCGTCCCTACGACTTCTTGCTCGATCTGCCGCCGGACGGGCTCGGGCTGGCCGAGGTCTTGGCTTTGGTCAGGGTGCCGCGCAGCACGTTCGGGGTGCAGGTGGTGGCCCCGGAGGCGACCTTCGCGCTCATACTCCACTTCTTCGTCTTACCCGCGGCGACGTCCTCGACCACGGCCACCCCACGTCCGAGGACGTCGTAGGTGGCGTTGGTCCAGCTCATCGTGATCACGAAATCGGCGCTCTTGGAGGTGCTGTTCTTGATCGTCCCGCTCAGTTTCCGGGTGCCGGCAGCGGTGGCGCAGGTGCCGTAGGAGACGTCGACGACAGCCCCCTGCGGGTTCTTCAGGCCGGGCGTCGTCGGCAGGTCGGTCGGCGAGACGCCGGTCCCGGCGCCGGCGCCACCGGTGCCGGCCGTCGTCGACGTGGGGTTCGCGGTCGGGGCCGGGTCGGAACTGCTGCCCGAGCACCCGCTGAGGACGAGCACGGCCGAGGTGGCCAGGCCGACGACGGAAGGAGGATCGCGGCGGGGCGGGGGAATCGCATCGAGGTCCTTGTCTGCGGGTCGGGCCCGGCTGGGGTCAGGGTCGTGCACCGGTTCGGTTCAGGTCGGGTCGGGTGGGGCGACCGGCGGCCGATCCTACGTGGAGCGGGACGGCTTCCGCTGGAGGAAGTCCTGCGCCGCGGCCGCGGCAAGGGCAGCGGAGAGGACCTCACGGTCCGGGCCCTGACCGGACCGGCACCAGACGCCGGCGAAGAACAGACCGGGCAGGGCGCTTCGGGTCGGCGGCCGGCGCAGCCAGCTGTCGAAGCCGTGCCAACGCAGCCCGGCTGCCTCGTCCGGGCTCGATCGCCCGTAGTCGAAGCGGGCCGGCCTGCTGCTCCAGGCCTCGATCACCGGTGCTGATCCGGTCCGGTGTGAGTGGGTCTCACCCGCGCCCGGGCTCGCCCCGACGTTCTCGGGGCCCGCGGTCTCGGTGTGCGGCGCGAGCGCCGGTTCGGTCTTCCGGATCGTCCGCCGCTCCGCTCGGAGGGCCCGGGAGCTCCGGCCGGTGCTGAGCCAGTCGGCGTAGACGCGCTCAGGGTGGACGCAGGCGACGACGGCGTCGGCCGCGATCCGTCCGGGCGCCGCGCCGACGAGGTCGACCGTCCGGACCCCCTCGCGATCGGCCTCGATCGCCCCGATCCGGGTCTGCCGTCGGACCTCGACCCGGCGGAGTTCGAGGCGGGCCGCCAACAGGTCGGCCAGCTCCGACAGTGGCACCGCGGCCGTCGGCCGGCCGGTATCGGCCCCGGCTGGATCGGCCCCGGCTGGATCGGCCCCGGCTGGATCGGCGCCGGCTGGATCGGCGGTAGCTGCAGTGTCAGGGGAGCGGACGAGCTGCCAACGGGCGAACGTCTGCTCCACCAGCAGCGTGGTGGCGCAGAACGCCGGCGTCTCCTCCGGGGTCGAACCCTGCAGGTAGCCGAGGTCGCTGACCACCGAGGCCAACCGGCGGTCGGGCAGTCCGGCGGCCAGATCGGAGAGCGACCGGTTCGCCCAGAGAGCGGCCCGGGTCCGCCGGTCCAGCACAAAGCCGTCGGCGAGCTCGGCCTCCAGACCGAGTTGCCGCTGGTGCTGCCACAGGTCGGCCAGACCGCCGAACAGCTCGCGCCAGCTCTCGGCGGCCCGGACTCCGGCGAACCGCTGGATCGCCTCGTACTGGTCGCCGCGGCCGGAGGGCAGCTCCAGGACCGAACCGTCATCGAACCGGTGGCGGGTCGGCGGCGCGGCCACCAGGGCGAGGCCGGATCGTCGGCACTCCTCCTCCAGCGTCCGGCCGGACTTGCGGAACAGATCGCGCCAGGGGGCGGGGAAGGCCAGTACGGAGGGGGCCGGTCCGCTCGTCCACGGGCCGCCGAGCCGGTCGGTCGCCTCGACCAGGATGACCCGGTGGCCGGCCTTGGCCAGCCTGGCCGACGTGGCCATCCCGGCCAGTCCGCCGCCGATCACCACCACCCGGCCGGCCGGTTGGCGTCGCGACGGATTCGGCATCGGGTGAGAGTAGCGCCGAGGACGCGGTTCTCGCCGCCGGCGTCCGGACCGATTCGGCGGTCGGAGCGAAAGGACTCGCCGTCGGGTCTTGACGATCTGTCGGTGGGCTGTTGTACATTGAGCTTGTTCGAACGCGTGTTCGATAAGAACGGCGGCGGTGCTTGGGGAAGAACCGCAGTCGTTCCGGCGGACACCGAGGTGCGCAGCATTCGCGGCCTGCGCCCGGGCCCTGCTTCGGCGTGGACGGTCTCGACCCCGTCCACGCCGAGGCGGCCACATCTTTCTCTGACGTGCGCCGATCCCGGCGTGCGCAACTGCGTCCTGCCCGGATGTCCGGGAGGCCGCGACCGACGGTGAGGAGCAGACGCCATGACGACCGGTGACCGGCCGACCTCAGGGGAGCCGAGCGGCAGCGAGCAACTGCGGACCGATCTGCGCCGGGCCCGGGCCGCGCTGTTCGACGCCGAGGTGTGCGCCTCGCCGGCCGAGCGGTACGCAGCCGCCCACCTGGCCGCCCTGCGGATGGCGGCGGTGGTGTTGTCGGTCCGTTCGAGGTCCGGCGCCGGGTCTCGTCCGGGGTTGCTGGCGCCCCGGGACGCCTGGCTGGTGTTGTCCGAGGTGGCACCGGAGTTCGCCGAGTGGGCCGGCTTCTTCGCCGCGACCCAACCCAAACGTGAGGCCATCGAGGCCGGATCGCGCTACGCCGTCAGTTCCCGGGAGGCCGATGACCTGGTCCGCGATGCCGCCTCGTTCCTCTCGCTGGTGGAGAGATCCCTGGCCGAACGGGGCCTGGGTGCCGCCGGCCGAGAGCAACAGGCGCTGGGATGAGCGCTGGGACGAGCGCTGGGACGAGCGCTGGGACGATCCGGGGACGGCGGCCGGGACGAGGACCGGCCTGCTGCGATTACGATCCTGGGATGCCGATGGGTCAGGCGCGCCGCCGCCGCTCGATCACCGACGCCTTCCTGCTCGAGCTGTTGACCGGACAGCTGGACGAGTGGCGCCGGCGGACCGGGCGTGCCGAGTGCCGGGTCGTCGATCTGGGGGGTGGCACCGGGACCTTCGCCTCGGCCCTGGCCGATCTGGGGCACACGATCACCGTGGTGGATCCGAGCCCGGACGCACTGGCCTCGCTGCGGCGCCGCTCGGCGGACCGGGGCCGCGAAGCGGAAGGTCCGACGGTGCCGGCGATCCGGGGAGTACAGGGGGACGCCAGCGAACTGGTCTCCCTGCTCGGTCCACGCTCGGTGGACCTGGTCGTCTGTCACCGGGTGCTCGAGATGGTCGAGGATCCCGGCGGCGCGCTGCGCGGGATGGCCGAGGTGCTGACGCCGGGCGGGGCGCTCAGCCTGGTGCTCAACCAATCGCGATCGGTGGTGCTGGCCCAGGCCCTGAGCGGGCACGCCGCGACGGCGCTCCGGACCTGGCAGGATCCGGCCCGGACCGACCTGCAGCAGGTGCTCGGCCAGGTCGGCGAGGCCGGCTTCCGGGTGCTGGCCACCGACGGCATCGGGTCGATCGCCCACTACGTGGCCGAGTCGATGGTCGAGACGGACGCCGCCTTCTACGCCGACCTGCTCGCCCTGGAACGTGGGGTCAGTCAGGATCCGGCCTTCCGGGCGCTCGCACCGGCCGCTCACGTGTTCGCCGAACTGACCTCGGACTGAGTCCGCTCCGGCGGGCGCCGGATCGACACCGTCCGCGCCGGAAGGGGTGTGCGTGAGTCGGATCGTCATGCACGTCGACATGGACGCGTTCTACGCCTCGGTCGAGTTGCGCCGCCGGCCGGAGCTGCGCGAGGTCCCGGTGATGGTCGGTGGCCAGACCCGCGGCGTCGTCCTGTCGGCCAACTATCCCGCGCGTCGGCTGGGCGTCCGCTCCGGCATGTCGAGCGGTCAGGCCCGGCGACTGGCCCCGAACCTGACGGCCATCGCGCCGGACTTCGCGGCCTATTCAGCCGTGTCCAAGGCGGTGTTCGAGATCTTCGACCGGGTCAGCGCACGGGTGGAGGCCGCTTCGATCGACGAGGCCTATCTCGACCTGACCGGCAGCGTCCGCCGGCTCGGCTCGCCGGTCTCGATCGGCGAGCTGCTACGGGCCCAGGTCGCCGACGAACAGCAGATCAGTTGCTCGGTCGGGATCGGTCCGACCAAGTTCGTGGCCAAGGTGGCGTCCCGGGCGGCCAAACCGGACGGACTGTGCGCGGTCGAGCCCGATCAGGTCACCGATTTCCTGTTCCCCCAACCGGTGGAGGCGATGTGGGGGATCGGGCCGGCCACCACCGAGCGGCTGCACGGCCTGGGCCTGTTCACCGTCCGCGATCTGTCCGAGGCCCCGCTGGACGTACTGCGCCGAACTTTCGGCCCGCATCACGGCCGCTGGCTCGCCGAGTTGTGCTTCGGCCGGGACGGCGGACGGACGGTCACCCCTCGCCCACGGGAGCGCAGTGTCGGTTCGCAGGAGACGCTGGGCGCCGACACCGATGACCCGGCCGCAGTGGAACGGGAGTTGCTGCGGATGGCGGCCCGCACCGCGCGGAGGTTGCGGGCCACCGGCCTGCTCGGTCGCACCGTCACCCTCGGCATCCGCTTCGCCGACTTCAGGACCATCACCCGGTCGGCCACCCTGGCCACGCCGTCGGACGTCACCAGCGAGATCCACGCCGAGGCCGTCCGGCTCTACCGGGCCCTGGGCGTGCCGAAGGCCCGGATCCGGCGGGTCGGGGTGCGGGTGGAGAACGTGGTCGAGGCCGATCGGGCCCACCGACAGCCGTTCCTCACCGACCGCGAGTTCGGTTGGCGTGAGGCGGAACAGGCGGTCGACGCCGCCGTCGGCCGGTTCGGGGCCGGCGCCGTCCAGCGGGCCGCTCTGAGCCGCGGGGGCCGCCGCCTGAGCCCGCACGCTCAGCCGGAGTGAGACGTCGATTCTCTGCAGTTCCGTCCTGGGACCGGAGGGTGCGCCCGGCCCGGATCGTGTCACCAGAGTTCGACGAGACGCCGATTGACCGAGCCCGCGAGCCGGTCGCGGCCTGGTGGTCGAATCGTTATCTCCACCATTTTCCCCGATGGGTTTCGCCGGACCTTCCCGGGACCTAGACTGATCTCGACCACTCAGCAGGGTGGTCCTGTGGGAAACCCGGAAACCCGACGAGGCGTGGGAGGTGGCCAGTGGCCCTCTCAGAAGAAGAAGAGCGTCTGCTCGACCAGATGGAAGCGGCGCTCGCGGCTGAAGACCCGAAGCTGGTGCACACGCTCAGCGGCAAGGGGACCCGGCGCGTTCATCGACGTCGGGCCGCATTGGCCGGCGTGGGCTTCTTCGTGGGTCTCGGCCTGCTGGTCGGCGGAATGGCCATCGGGATGGAGGTCCGGCCCGCGATCGGCATCCCGGTGAGTGTCGCCGGCTTCGTCGTCATGGTCGTGGCCGCGGTGACCGCGATCTACGCATGGCAACACGTCACCGGCGCCAACGCCGCACCCGGTCGGTCCCACGATCACCCCAAGGCCCAGCCGTCCTCGACCGGCGGCTCGAGCAACCAGGGCTTCATGGACAAGATGGAAGAGCGCTGGAAGAAGCGCCGGGACGAGTCCGGTAGCTGAAGCCGCGACCCTCGCTGACCCGAAGTTTATCAAGAGCGCATCCGCACTGCGGATGCGCTCTTCGTGTCTCTGCGGACAGGTGGTGACTCCGAGCGCAGACCGGCTCATCCGCGAACGGGCTGACAAGCGGGGGGCTCTCCCGCGGACTGCGCTCACCCCATTCAGGCTCGAACCAGCGCAGGGCAGGTCGGGCCTCAGCGGCGGCGGAACACCGAGCGGGGCAGCAGCCGGGACCGGAGCCGGGTCCGCCGGCTCAGCGGCTCGGCGAGCCCACGCCGGATCGCGCTGGTCCGTGCGGCCAACTCGGCCGGGTCGGTCGGCCCGCTGAAGCTCCGGGCGTAGCGGGACCGTTCGACCAGCACGGCCAGTTGGCCCACCGAGGCGGACTCCGCCGGCTCGAGCCGGTCGGCCAGCTCGGCCCCGATGGCCCGCGGCGATCCGTTCGGCCACGGGCGGCCCAGATCGATCACGTCGTCGCGGACCTCGGACCAGGCCGCCTCCACCTGGTCGGCGGCGCTCTGCTCGGCGTCGAACCGGCTGTTCCGGCGCCGGACCCGGATGGTGGCCGGGGCGGCGAGGATCAAGAGCACCAGCAGTGCTCCGAAGCCGATCAGCAGCGTCCGGGCCAGATGACCCGATGAGGTCGTATCGGCCTGGTTCTGACTCTGGTCGGCCTGGTTCTGCGTCGGATCGGCCGGAGCGACGCTGGGCGCGGAGGGCTCACTGGAGGCCTCGGCGCTGGGCGCGGCCGACGGTGCCGCCTGCGCGGCGGCCTGCGTCCAGGAGGGGGCCCGGCCGGTGACCGTGCTCGGCGTCGGCTCGTAGCGGACCCAGCCGTAGTCGGCGAAGTAGAGCTCTGGCCAGGCGTGGGTGTCGTGCACCGAGATCGTCCAGGTGTCGCCGTTCTGCTCCCCGGGCAGGAAGCCGACCGCGACCCGGCTCGGAATGCCCTCGATCCGCGCCATCAGGGCCATCGTCGCGGCGAACTGCTCGCAGTAGCCCCGCTTGTCCCGGAACAGGAAGTTGGTCAGCGCCTGGTATCCGTTGCCCGGTTGCGGTGCGGTGCTGTAGGTGAAGTTGTCGGGGTCGCGGAGATAGTCCTGGATGGCCGCGGCGCGGGCGGCCGGGGTGGTGGCGCCGTCGGTGATGCGGTTGGTCAACTGGATGATCGACCCCGGGACGTCCGTCGGGACCTGGGCGGTCACCGAGGCGTCGGCCGGCGTCCCGACGCCGGCGTTGGCCAGCTCGGTCGCACTGGGGTTCACGTCCTGGCTCTGCACGGTGTAGCCGAGACCGCTCGTCGCCGACGAGCGGGCGCGGGCGCTCCGGGCCGACGAGATCACCACCAGCGAGTTCGTGTCGATGCTCCACCGGCCGTTCGCCTCCAGCCGCCGCGGCGCGTAGGGCATCGGCAGGTACTCCGAGTCGAAATCGGAGATCGAGATGGTGGTGGTGCGGTCCGCGCCGGAGTTGTCGGCCAGACCGGGCACCGCGGGGAAATCCGGTCCGCTGACCACCTGGGACTCGGAGTTCTGCCAGCCGGCACTGCTGAAGGCCGGCAGCGAGGCCAGCCGCAGATACTGCCCCTGGTTGCCGGTGGTCCGATAACTGAGCAGCGGGCGGTCCGAAGGCTGGGTCAGGTTCCGTTTCAGGTCCAGCGTCGGGTCGTTGAGCTGGATCGGCCCGTTGCCACTGCCGGTGCCCGACCCCAGCCCGATGCCGCCGAGGGAGATCGTCGGCACGATCAGTCCCAGGATCAGGGTCAGCACCACGGTGGGCAGGCCGATCAGCCCGGCCGCCCGCCACACCACCGGATCGGCCGAACCGGCCCCGCGCGCGGTGTCGAGGGAGAGACCACGGGTCCAGCGGGCGTTCGCGTTCAGGCCGCCTGCGACCAGGATCGCCAGGTAACCCAACGCGATCAGCAGCAGCGGCCAGGCCCCGGTGTCCACGCTGAGACCGAGCGCCGGCACCAGATAGACCCCGGCCAGCGGGGCGATGCCGAACGCCGGCCGGTCCACCCCGAGCACCAGCAGATCGGCCACGATGGCGATCAGGCCGAGGGCGCTGACCAGCATCAGGCGGACGCCGTCGTTGGGCTCCATCGGCGCCGACTGGTCGCGCATGTGCACGACCGCAGCCCCGTACTCGGCGATCACCTGAGCGATCGGTCCCTGGCCGGTGAGTGCCGCCATCCTGGTGGCCAGCACGACGATCCCGATCAGCCAGACGACCGCCTGGACCACCACGACGAGCAACGAGCCGAGGCCGAGACGGCGCAGCAGAGCGCTCAGACCGCCGATGATCAGGATCAGCAACCAGCTCTGCCCGACGAACGTGTGGTCCTGGGTCAGCGGGGTGAGGGTCAGCGCAGCCAGACAGACCGCGAAGACGACGGCGATCGCGCTCCGGTCGCTGGCTCGCAGACCACGTTCCGGCGCAGCCGCACTCACGCGAGCACCCCGACCCGGTCCAGCGCGGCCCACGCCTCGGCCACCCCGACACCCTCGCTCACCCTGACCACCCGCCATCCGTCCTGGACCAGAAGTCGTTCCACCGATTCGAGCCGGGCCGCCCGGCCGGCCCGGGCGGGCGCGCTCACCCCGCCGTCGTCCGCAGCGAACGTCGCCACGTCCAGCAGGAAGGCCATCCCCTGAGCCCGGTTGCGCCGCAGTCGGACCAGCGCCTCGGCGTCCTCGACGCTCAACCGACCGCAGATCGCCACCACCAACTGTCCGGCCCGGTCCTCGGCCGCCGCTTCGATCCCGTAGCGCAGGCTGTGGTTCACCCGGGGCCTGAGGTCGGTGAGCCGGTCGATCACCGTCTGCCGGGCTGTGCCCGGGTGTTGGCCGGTGGCCGGGCTGACGTGCAGCGATCCACCGGCCTCGTAGATCTCGACCCCGAAACCGTCGGCCAGGAAGTGCAACCCGATCGAGGCCGCGGCCGAGACCGCCCACTCCAGCGAGGAGTAGATGCCCCGGCCGGCGTGTGCGGAGGCGCGCGAGTCCAACACGATGCTGACGCTGGGGTCCCAGGCCTGCTCCTCGCGTCGCACCATCAGCTCGCCGCGACGGGCGGTGGAGCGCCAGTGCACCCGGCGGACGTCATCGCCCTGCTGGTACTCCCGGACCAGGACGTCGTCCTGGCCGACCACGCCGATCCGGTGTGGCTGTGCGTCACCGGTGCTGCCGGCGCCGCCGGCCCCGCGCAACGGTCCGAGCGGGACGATCTGCGGGGTCACCATCACTTCCGAGGTCGCGGTGAACCGACGGTCCAGCCGGACCAGGCCGAACGGGTCGGCCGTCCGCACGGTCAACGGTCCGGTGCGGAACCGGCCGCGGACGCGCCCCAGCAACGGGTACTCGACCTCGCGCTGCCAGGCCTGACCGGGCTTGTCCACGCAGAACCGGGGTGCGATGCCCAGTTCGGGCGGCACCTCGTCCTCCATCAGGACCAGCCCGACCGGCAGTCGTCCCTCCTGGCCGAGCAGGATCCGGCCGTGCATCGGTGACCCGAGCGGCACCTGGGCCGGTTCGACCGAGCGGTCGCAGGAGAACCGGATCCGCGAGGTGGCGACCAGGACGGCGGCCACGACCGGCAGCACCAACAGCAGCAGGCCGAGCCGCAGCACGTCCCGCTGACCCGCGAGCATCGCGCCCAGGACGACCGCCAACCCGACGAGCAGCAGCACCCGGCCGCGGACGGTCAGCAGCCGCCACCCCTTACGCACCTTCAGCCCCGCGCACGCTCAGCGACGATCCGGCAGGGCGACCGTGCGGACGCAGTTGGTGATGATCTCCGCGGCGCCCCGTCGGCCGAGCTGGGCGTCCGCGGACGGGATCACCCGGTGGGCCAGCACCTGGACGGCCAGGCCGGCGACGTCGTCGGGGTTCACGTAGTCCCGTCCGGCCATCGCCGCCACGGCTCGACTGATCCGCAGTAGTTGCAGCGTGGCCCGGGGGGACGCGCCGAGACGAAGATCCTTCGTCCGCCGGGTGGCATCGACCAACCGCACCAGGTACTCCTTCACCGGGGGGCTGACGTAGACGCCGCGGACGGCCTCGATCAGACCCTGGACGGTGCGGCCGTCGGTGACCGGGCGGAGCTCGTCCAACGGGTTGGACATCTCGTGCGAGTCCAGCATGTCCAGTTCGGCGCGGGCGGTGGGGTAGCCCATCTCGATCCGGGCCGTGAACCGGTCCCGCTGCGCCTCCGGCAGGGGATAGGTGCCCTCCATCTCGATCGGGTTCTGCGTCGCCACCACCATGAACGGACTGGCCAGTCGGTAGGTGGTGCCGTCGACGCTGACCTGGCGCTCCTCCATCGACTCCAGCAGGGCCGACTGGGTCTTCGGCGAGGCCCGGTTGATCTCGTCACCGACCACGATGTTGGCGAAGACTCCGCCGGGTTGGAATTCGAATTCGCGGGTCTCGGCATTGAAGATGCTGACCCCGGTGATGTCGGAGGGCAGCAGGTCGGGGGTGAACTGGATCCGGCGGACCGTGCAGTCGATGGAGCGGCCGAGCGCCTTGGCCAGCATCGTCTTACCGACGCCGGGCACGTCCTCGACCAGCAGGTGGCCCTCGGCGAGCAGGACCGCCAGGGCCAGGTCGACCGATTCCCGTTTGCCCTCGATCACCCGTTCGATCGCCGCCCGGACCTCCCCGATCACCCGGGTCACGTCGTCCAGCGAGAGTGTCGGCACCGGATCGGGGCGCGCTCCCGGATGCCCGGTTGCGTTCTCGGCACCCGCCTCGTAGCTCAGTGTCACGGTCTCCCCAGTGCGTGCGGGACGGGTACGGGCCCGGAGGCCTGCGGCGCCGTCGGCTTGGCGATCACCCGATCCGGGCGCGGGCGCTCGATCGGGCAGCCCTGGCATCACCCCGACCGGACGGGTCACGGCGCCGGGACTGCGGGCCCATCGTATGCGGCCGTTCAGCAGACCGGTGCTGGTTCCCCGATCGGGCTCCGTCACCGCTGAACACGGAGGAAATCGCGGTGGTTTGATGGCTCAGTGGAGTGAAATGGAGTACGGTGGAGCGAAGTGGAGTGAGGAAGCCCGATCGTGCAGCGCAAAGGTGGTGGATCCGTGTTCCTGGGAACCCACACGCCGAAGATCGACGAGAAGGGCCGCTTCTTTCTGCCGGCGAAGTTTCGCGAGGAACTGGCCGACGGTTTGGTGATCACCCGGGCGCAGGACCGTTGCCTGGCCATCTATCCGCTGGCCACGTTCGTCGAGATGACCAAGTCGATGAGCAACGCACCGACCAGCGTCAAGCAGGTCCGGGACTTCCAGCGAATGCTGGCGGCCGGGGCCTCGGACGAGACGCCGGACAAGCAGGGCCGCATCACCATCAATCCGCAGCTGCGGACCTATGCGGGCCTGAGCGGCGACTGCGTCGTGGTGGGGGCCATCAACCGGGTCGAGGTCTGGGACCGCATCGCCTGGGAGGAGTACTCCGCAGAGCAGGAATCGGCGTTCGCCGAGATGAACGAAGAGGTCTTCCCCGGCCTCTGACCGACCGGATCGGTGGGTCAGTGGTAGGGAACCGGCGACAGCGTGGTCACCGGACGAGCGCGGCTCGTGTCCTGGGGCTTCAGCCCAGAGGTGGAACACCCTGGTGCACCTTCCCCGGTGCCAGGTGGTTCGTCTGATCGCCTCGGGCTGAAACCGCAGGGCACGAGCCATTGCGCTCCGGCAGGACGAGGACGAGCAGGGCAAGGACGAGCAGGGCAAGGTCGAGCAGGGCAACCAAGATGCGTGGGGTCGAGATGTCGTCATCTGAGGTGGGGTCCGAGCCCACCCGACCCGAGAGCGAGCAGCCCGAGAGCGACCGGGCTGAGAGCGAGCGGCCTGAGCGCGGGCCGGTGTCGCACGTCCCGGTGATGCTGGCCGAGATCGTCGCGCTGCTCTCCCCGGCGCTCACACTTTCCCCCGAGAAGTCGCCAGGCGACTCCGGCAGAGGTCCGAGCTCCGGGCCGATTCTGGTCGACTGCACCCTCGGGCTCGGCGGCCACGCAGAAGCCCTGTTGACGGCCTGCCCGGACGCCCAGCTGATCGGCATCGACCGCGACCCCGACGCGCTCGCCGTCGCCGGCCGCCGGCTGGCTCCGTTCGGGGACCGGGTCCGGCTGGTCCAGGCGGTCTACGACGAGCTCGCCGACGTGCTGGCCGGCTTCGGCCTCACCTCGGTTCAAGGTGTGCTGCTCGACCTCGGCCTGTCGTCACTGCAGATCGACACGACCGAGCGAGGATTTGCCTATGCCACCGACGCCCCCCTGGACATGCGGATGGACGGACAGCAGGCGTTGACCGCAGCCGACGTCGTCAACAGCTACGACTCCTCAGCGCTGGCCCGGATCCTGCGACGCTACGGCGAGGAGCGGTTCGCCGACCGGATCGCCCGCCGGATCACGGCCGAGCGGGCGTCCCGTCCGTTCACCACCTCGGCCCGACTGGTGGAGACCATCGCCGCGGCCATCCCGGCGGCAGCCCGGCACACCGGCGGCCACCCGGCCAAGCGGACCTTCCAGGCGCTGCGGATCGAGGTCAACGCCGAGCTGGTGGCGTTGGAGCGGGTGCTGCCCGACGCCGTCGCCGCGCTGGCCCTCGGTGGCCGGATCGCGGTGTTGGCCTACCACTCACTCGAGGACCGGCTGGTCAAGCAGGTGCTCCGGGTCGCTTCGAGCGACCGGGCACCGCGGAACCTGCCGGTCGTCCCGGCCGGCTACGGGCCGGAGTTGCGGTTGCTCACCCGTGGCGCCCACCGGCCGGACGAACACGAGTCCGCCGACAACCCACGGGCCCGGTCGGCCCGGCTGCGGGCGGCCGAGCGGATCGAGGTGGCGGCATGAGAACCGAGGAGATGAGACGACGATGAGCGCCCTGTGGGCCGGTAACGACAGCCGGCACGATCCCGACCTCGAGTGGGACGAGGACTGGGGGAGCGTCGAGGAGGGGACCGACCGGTCCCGTCCCGGCGGACGTCGCTCGTTGCTCCGCTCGGTCAGCCTGCCGCAGCAACGGATGGCGCGGGTGCCGTTCGTCCTGGTACTGATCGCGATCTTCGGGATCGGCATGGCCGGGCTGCTGATGCTCAACACCACCCTGCAGAACCAGGCGTTCCAGTCCCAGCAACTGAATCTGCAGGCGACCCAGCTCACCTACGACCAGGCCGCACTGACCCGCAAGCTCGATCAGGACCAGGCGCCACAGCACTTGGCTGCGCGGGCCTCGGAGTTGGGCATGCGCGCCAACCCGAATCCCGGCTTCGTCCGCATCACCGACGGCAAGATCAGCGGCTACCCGAAGGCCGTGTCGGGTGATGAGGCTCCGCACCAGATCGTCAAGACCGACGCCGAGCTGCAGGCCCAGGCGATCGCCGCCCGTCAGGCGGCCGCCAAGAAAGCGGCCGAGGAGGCTGCGGCGAAACAGGCCGCCGCGGACAAGGCGGCCGCAGACAAGAAGGCCGCAGACAAAGGCCGCAGACAAGAAGGCCGCAGACAAGAAGGCCGCAGACAAGAAGGCCGCAGACAAGAAGGCCGCAGACAAGACGGGGTCGAGCTCGAAGCCGACGAGCGACAAGACGAGTGGACGGAACTGAATCGATGGCCCCCGACTCCCGCAAGCCGACTCCGCAGCACCCGGCCGCCCGTCGCCGGTCGCAGAGTGCACCGTCGGCGAAAATCCGTTCGGCGCCCGGCACCACCCGTCAAGCCGCCTCCACGACCCGTCGTCAGTCCGCTCCCGCACCACGTCGTCCGGGCGCTCCCGCACCACGTTCTCCGGGCGCTCCCGCACCACGTTCTCCGGCGAGCCGGCGTCCGGCTCGGCCCGAAGGCCGACCTCCGACCCGTCGTCGCCGTCCGGCCCGACGTCGTCCCACCCTGCGGATCGCGCTCGGATCCGGGGCCCGCCGGCTGCGGGTCGGCCTGATCGTGATGGCGATCGCGATCTCACTGTGCGCCGGTCGGCTACTGCAGCTGCAGGGCTTCGACTCCTCGGCCTACGCCGCCAGCTCGGCCGACCAACTGACCCGCACCCTTGACCTGCTGCCGGCCCGCGGCCAGATCACCGATCGCAACGGCGTCGTCCTCGCCTCCACCGAGCCTGCGGTCGACATCACCGCAGATCCCACCCTGACCACCGAGGACGCGGCCAAGATCGCCGCGGTGATCGACCGTTACGTCGACCAGAACCCGGCGGTCACCATCGCTGCTCTGACCAAGCCGAACACCCGCTTCTCCTATGTGGCCAAGAAGGTCCCGGCCGCGACCTACCTGGCCATCACCAACGAACTGGACAAGCTCGACCTCTACGGCGTCTTCCGGGTCAATGACCCGATCCGTACCTATCCGGCAGGTTCGGTGGCCGCGAGCGTGGTCGGTTTCACCGGTTCCAACAACACGGGGCTGGCCGGTCTGGAATACGCGAGGAACACCCAGCTGGCCGGGACCGAGGGCAGCGAGTCCTACGAGAGTGCCCCCAACGGCAGCAAGATCCCGCTCGGCACCAGCGCGGTGACGCCGGCCAAGAACGGGGTCAGCTACCAACTGAGCATCGATTCCGAGCTGCAGTGGATCGCCGAGCAGCGGCTGAGCGCCCAGGTGAAGTCACTGGACGCCGACTCCGGTTTCGCGATCACCATGGATGTCCGCACCGGCCAGGTGCTGGCGATGGCGAACGCCCCGAGTTTCGATGCGAGTGATCCCGGCGCCGCTGCGGCGAAGAACCGCGGCAACCGCGCCGTGACCGACGCCTACGAGCCCGGCAGCGTGGAGAAGGTCCTCACCTCCGCCGCCCTGATCGACTCCGGGACGGCCAACCCCGATACCCAGGTCAGGGTGCCGAACCGGGTTCCCTCCGGCAGCGGGACGATCAAGGACTCCTACGACCACCCGACCCTGAAGCTGCGGATGCGTGGCGTGATCGCCCACTCCTCCAATATCGGGACCCTACTGCTGACCAGGCAGTTACCGAAGGCCACGCTGCACCGCTACCTGACCAGTTTCGGGCTGGGTTCGCCGACCGGGATCGAATTGCCCGGTGAATCGGCCGGGCTGGTACCCGCGGCCGACATGCCCGACTACACCCGAGACCAGATCGCTTTCGGCCAGGGCCTCGCCGTCACCGGTGTACAGGAGGCCGCGGCGCTGTCGGCGATCATCAACGGCGGTGTTTACCACGCGCCGACGGTGATCGCCTCGGCCAGCAACGCCGACGGCACCCCGGCCGACCTGAACCGGCCGGCGGCACACCGGGTGATCTCGGCCAAGACCTCGCAGCAGGTCCGGGGTCTGATGCAGGCGGTGGTGCTGGGCACGTCCAACTACAAGAACCTGGCGCTGGAGCACTACCAGACCGGCGGCAAGACCGGAACCGCCCAGCGGATCGACCCGAAGTGCGGCTGCTACCGGGGCTACGTCACGTCCTACGTGGACTTCGCGCCGCTCAACGACCCGTCGATCATGACCTACGTGGTGATCACCAACCCGCGCAAGGGCGACACCGGCACCGGCACCGCGGGCCCGGTGGTGAAGGACATCATGACCTACGCGCTGCCCCGCTACGGGGTGCTGCCGGACCAGCAGAGTAAGGCCGAGGCTGCGAAGAACTATGACCTGCCGCTTACCTGGTGAGCCCGCGGACAGTCCCGGCCGGGCCGCTCGGTAGCGTCGCGACCGTGGTGACGACGGCCGGGGTGAGTGCGCTCCGACCCCAGCGGACTGCCGGCCTGAGCCTGCGATCCGTGCTGGACCGAGCCCGCGGGGCAACGGGGCAGGTCGGCCTGAGCGGGGACGTCGACGTGGTCGTCCACGGGGTCGCCTCCGACTCCCGCCTGGTCGCGCCGGGCGATCTGTACCTGGCCCTGCCGGGTCAGCAGACGCACGGCGCCGGTTTCGTGCCGGCGGCCCGGCAGGCGGGGGCGAGCGCCGTGCTGACCGACGAGCGGGGCCGGGCGATGATCGCCGAACAGCAGATCGGACGAGGAGACGGCGGCGGTCTTGCCGGTCGTCGTGCTGGCCGACCCGCGGGCGGCGATGGCCGGGCTGGCCGCCGAGCTGTACGACCACCCGGCGACCCGGATGCGGATGCTGGGGGTGACGGGCACCAACGGCAAGACGACCACCGCCTACCTGGTCGACGCCGGGCTGCGGGCGGCGGGCCTGCACACCGGCCTGATCGGCACCCTCGGATTCAGCTTCGACGGCGTCGCGTTGGCCGGCGCGCGCACCACCGTGACCACCCCGGAGTCGGCCGAGCTGCAGGGGCTGCTGGCCGCCCTGGTGCAGCGGGGGGCCGAAGCCACGGCGATGGAGGTCTCCTCGCACGCCCTGACGCTGGGCCGGGTCGACGCGATCCGGTTCGACGTCGCCGGCTTCACCAACTTCGGCCGCGACCACCTCGACTTCCACGGCAGCGAGGAGGCCTATTTCGCGGCGAAGGCGAGCCTGTTCACCCACCGGCGGGCGCGGCGGGCGGTGATCAACCTCGACGACCCCCGCGGCGCGGAGTTGGTCCGGCAGGCGCGGGACGAGGGGTTGGCCGTCTCCACCACCAGTCTGCGGGCCACCAGTCTGCGGGCCACCAGTCCGGGTGCCGACGAACAGCCGACCTACCGGGCGACCCAGGTGCGGCCCGGCCCGGCCGGGTCCGCGGTGACGGTCGCCACCCCGGACGGCCCACTGGAGGTCCAGGTCGGGCTGCCGGGGGACTACAACGTGGCCAACGCGCTGACCGCACTGGCCATGCTGGCCGGGGTCGGGGTGGACCTGAGCGCGGCGGTGGCGGGCTTCGCCTCGGTCGCGGTGCCGGGGCGGATGCAGCGGGTGCCGCTCGGTACGGGTGCCCCGGCCGTCTACGTCGACTTCGCCCACACCCCGCAGGCGGTCACCTCGGCGTTGGCCGCGCTGCGGCCGGCGGCCGGGAAGGGCCGGCTGATCTGTGTGCTGGGCTGCGGTGGTGACCGGGACCGGGCCAAACGTGGACCGATGGGCGAAGCCGCGGCCCGCGGGGTCGAGCCCGGCACGGTGATCGTGACCGACGACAACCCTCGGACGGAGGACCCGGCCGCGATCCGGGAGGCCGTGCTCGCCGGTGCCTCGAGCGCCATCGCCGGGGCCCGGCTGGAGGTCGAGCTGGTCGACGGCGCCGACCGCCGGAACGCGATCCGGACGGCGCTGGCTGCGGCCGCAGCGAGCGACCGGCCGGACGAGATCGTGCTGGCCGTGCTCGGCAAGGGACACGAACAGGGCCAGCAGGTCGGCGATCAGCTCCAGCCGTTCGACGACGTCGCCGTGGTGGGCGAGGAATGGGCCGCACTGGGACGGGAGGCACGCCGATGATGCCGATCACGGTCGGGGACGTGGCCCGGCTGCTCGGCTGCCCCGAACCAGCACCGGACCGGGCCGGCGTCACCATCACGGACATGGTCGTCGACTCCCGGCTGGTCGGGCCGGGCAGTCTCTTCGTCGCTCTGCCCGGTGAGCGGGTCGACGGTCACGACTACGTCCTCTCGGCCTGGCGGGACGGGGCGGCGGCCGCGATCGTGGCCCACCCGATCGAAGCGACCGAACCGGACGGCGGCGGTTGCGCACTCCTGGTGGCCGACCCGTTGATCGCCCTCGGCGAGGTCGGTCGGCTGGTGGTCACTCAGGCCAAGCAGGCGGTGCCGGCCGGGCCGGAGCCGGTGCGGGTGGTCGGGATCACCGGCTCCCAGGGCAAGACCTCGACCAAGGACCTGCTGGCCCAGATCCTGGCCCGGGCCGGCGAGACGGTCGCCCCGCAGGGATCGTTCAACAACGAGATCGGCGTCCCGCTCACCGCGAGCCGGATCACCCCCTCGACCCGGTTCCTGGTCTCCGAGATGGGGGCCCGCGGCGCCGGCCACATCGCCTATCTGTGCCGGCTGACCCCGCCCGACGTCGGCGTGGTGTTGAACGTGGGTTCGGCCCATCTGGGCATGTTCGGCTCGCAGCAGGCCATCGCCCGGGCCAAGGGCGAACTGGTCGAAGCCGTCGGCCCGGACGGTGTCGCCGTGCTCAACCTGAGCGACCCGAACGTGGCCGCGATGGCGACCAGGACGCAGGCGAGGTTGTTCGGCTTCCTCGAACCGGGCCGGCTGCGGTGCACCGATCCCGGCTGGTCGGATCGGATCGAGCTCGAGCTGAGCGCCGAGGAGCCGCAGGCCGGGCCGACCGGCTGCTGGACGTTCGGGCTGCACTTCCGCCACCCGAACGCTCCGGAGCAGAGCGATCTGAGCTTTTCGGTCGCGTTGCAGCTGGTCGGACGGCACCAGATCCACAACGCGCTGGCCGCGGCCGCCGCGGCCTACGGGCTCGGGATCGACCCCGCCGACATCGCCGCCGGGCTGAACGCCGCCGGGCTGCGTTCGCGCTGGCGGATGGAGGTGACGACCCGCGACGACGGTCTGGTGCTGGTCAACGACGCCTACAACGCCAACCCCGGCTCGATGGCCGCTGCCCTGGACACGCTGGCCGGCCTCGGGGCGTCGAGGCGGGACGCCGGGGATTCAGTGCGTACCGTTGCCGTGCTGGGAGACATGCTCGAACTCGGGTCTGCCTCGGCCGCAGAGCACGCGACGCTCGGACGGCTGGTCGCCGAACTGGGCGTCGACCGGCTGTACGTGGTCGGCGACCAGGCCGGCTCGGTCGTCGCCGGTGCACTGGATGCCGGGTATTCGAAGGAGAACGCCTCGATGGTCCGTTCGATCGCCGAGCTGGGGACGGTGCTGGCCGCGCAGACCGCGCCGGGCGACATCGTCTTGCTGAAGGCGTCCCGCTCGGTCGGACTGGAGGCGCTGGCCGACCAACTGTTGGCCGGACGGCAGGAAGAACGGTGAAGGCGATCGTCATCGCGGGTGTGTTCTCACTGCTCGGCACCCTGATCGGCACCCGGTTCGCCATCAGGTTGTTGGTGAAGAAGGGCTACGGCCAGCTGATCCGCGACGACGGTCCGACCTCCCACCACACCAAGCGCGGCACTCCGACGATGGGTGGTCTGGTCATCATCGCCGCCGTCGTCTTCACCTATTTCGTCTCCCACCTGATCACGTTCACCCCGCCGACCGCCTCGGCGATGCTGGTGCTCTTCCTGTTCGTCGGGCTCGGCGCGGTCGGCTTCCTCGACGACTACATCAAGATCAGCAAGCAGCGTTCGCTCGGCCTGCGCAGTAAGGCCAAGATCGCCGGCCAGGCGATCGTGGCGATCATCTTCGGGTTGCTCTCCTTCCAGTTCCCCGACCAGCGGGGCATCACCCCGGCCTCGCAGTTCGTCTCGTTCCTGCGCGACGTGCCCTGGCTGAAGCTGCCGTTGGTGCTGGCCATCATCTGGATCCTGCTGCTGATCGCGGCCGCCTCCAACGGGGTCAACCTCACCGACGGTCTGGACGGCCTGGCCGGCGGCGCCTGCGTGATGATCTTCGGCGCCTTCACCCTGGTCAACATCTGGCAGTACAACCAGTCGTGCGCCTACAACGCCTCGGCCGGCGCCAAGTGCTACGAGGTGCGCGATCCCTACGACCTGGCCGTGGTCGCGGTGGCGATGGCCGGGGCCTGCTTCGGTTTCCTGTGGTGGAACGCCGAGCCGGCCAAGATCTTCATGGGCGACACCGGATCGCTCTCCCTCGGCGGCGGACTGGCCGGGATGGCGATCTTCACCCGGACCGAGCTGCTGTTGTTGATCATCGGCGGGCTGTTGGTGCTCGAGGTCGGGTCGGTGATCCTGCAGACCAGCTACTTCAAACTGACCCGACGGATCACCGGGACACCGAGGCGGCTGTTCAAGATGACGCCCTTCCACCACCACTTCGAGTTGCTGGGGTGGGCCCAGGTGACGATCGTGATGCGGTTCTGGATCATCGCGGGGTTGTTCGTCGCCGGGGGGTTGGGGATCTTCTACGCGGAATGGGTTTCGGGGACGTGAGCGACTGGTTGACCGGTGCGGACGGAAGGCCGGACTGGAGCAGGGCTCATGTGGTGGTGGCGGGGACCGGGGTGGCGGGGTTCGCGGCGGCGGACGGACTGTGCGAGTTCGGCGCGCGGGTCACGGTGCTGGAGGACAACGCCAGCGACAGCAACGTCGAGAAGGGGCAGTTGCTGGAGGTGCTCGGGGCGACCGTACGGATGGGGCCGGGGTCCTCGGCCACCCTGCCGACCGGTGCCGATCTGGTGATCACCACCGGCTGGCCGCCGTCCTCGCCGCTGCTCAGCCAGGCCGTGCGCGCCGGGGTGCCGATCTGGAGTGAGCCCGAGTTGGCCTGGCGGCTGTCCCGTTCCCGCATCGATCGGCCGCCGGTGCCGTGGCTGGCCGTCACCGGGACCAACGGGAAGACCACGACCACACAGATGCTGGCCGCGATGCTCAGCGCGGCCGGGCTGCGGACGGCCGCGGTCGGCAACATCGGCCGGCCGGTGATGGAGACGGTGCTCGATCCGGAGCCCTACGACGTGCTCGCGGTCGAGCTGTCCAGCTTCCAGTTGCACTGGTCGTCCTCGCTGGCGATGCACTCTGCGGTGGTGCTCAACCTGCAGCCGGACCATCTGGAGTGGTACGCCGACGAATCCGACCCCTACGCCCGCTACGTCGCCGACAAGGCCGAGATCTACTCCCGGGTCAGCGCCAGCTGCGTCTACAACGTGCAGGATCCGGCCACCGAGCACCTGGTCGAGGAGGCGGAGGTGACCGAGGGCGCGCGGGCCATCGGGTTCACCCTCGGCATCCCCGGGCGGTCGATGCTCGGCGTGGTCGACGACCTGCTGGTCGACCGGGCCTTCATCGCCCAGCGCAGGGACTCCGCACTCGAGTTGGCCAAGGTCTCCGACGTCGCTCCGGCCGCTCCGCACAACGTCGCCAACGCCCTCGCCGCGGCGGCCCTGGCCCGCAGCTACGGCGTCCCGGCCACCGCGGTCCGCGACGGTCTGCGCAACGTCCAGCTCGCCGGGCACCGGATCGAGACGGTACGGACGCTGGCCGGCGTCCGCTTCGTCGACGACTCCAAGGCCACCAACCCGCACGCCGCCAACGCCTCGCTGCACGCCTTCGACTCGGTGGTCTGGGTGGCCGGCGGTCAGGCCAAAGGGGTGGGCTTCGACGACCTGGTCGCTGATCACCGCGATCGGCTCCGGGCCGCGGTGCTGTTGGGCGTGGACCGGGAACAGATCGGGCAGGCATTGACCCGACACGCGCCGGACGTCCCGGTGATCGTGATCGACTCGGCCGAAGATGGGGCGATGGCTCAGGCTGTGGCCGCAGCCGCCTCGCTGGCCCGACCCGGCGACGCGGTCCTGCTCGCCCCCGCCTGCGCCAGTCTGGACATGTACGACAGCTACGCCGCCCGAGGGGACTCCTTCGCCGCGGCGGTCCGAAGAGTTGACCGAACGAGACGTCGGAGCGCCCGGCGGCACGAGCTGATTGTCACGGATCCCTAGCGGGTTCGCGGCGGGAACGGGAGAGATACCGGGTGACGATCACGAGTGGACACCGCACCGGCAGTCCCCGGACCGAGCAGAGCCCGCGAGGCGATCAGAACGGTGACTACACCGGCCGGTTCGGCTGGGTGCAGGCGGTGCTGGACCGGCCGTTGACCAGCTTCCACCTGGTGATCGCCGCCGCCGGGCTGCTGCTCGGGCTCGGGGTGCTGATGGTGCTGTCGGCCTCCAGCGTGTACGCCCACCAGAACGCCCCCGGCAACGACTCCTACTACTTCGTGAAGCGCCAGCTCGTGTTCATGGTGGTCGGGCTGATCGGGTTGGCGATCGTGGCCCGGCTGCGGCCGAGCTCGATCAAGGTGCTCGGCTGGATCGCCATCTTCGGCTCGGCGGTGCTGCTGATCCTCACCTACACCCCGCTCGGCGTCACCGTGAACGGCAACCGGAACTGGCTCGAGCTCGGCAGTGCGTCCTTGCGGATCCAGCCCTCGGAGTTCGCCAAGCTGGCCATGATCATCTGGGCCGCGGACGTCCTGTCCCGCAAGCAGAAACTGCTCGACCAACCGAAACATCTGCTGATCCCGTTCGTGCCGGTGACCGGACTGATGATCTTGCTGGTGGTCTTCCAGGGGGACGCCGGGACGGCGGTGGTGATGGCCGCCATCGTGGCCTGCATGCTTGTGGATCGTCGGCGCCCCGATGCGGATCTTCGTCGCGCTCGCCGCGGTCGGGGTGGCCGGCGTCATCGCGCTGTTCGCGACCAGCGCGAACCGGATGGCCCGGCTGTTCGCCTTCCTGAACCCGGGCGCCGAGGCCTCGGGGGCGAATCTGCAGACGACGGTGGCCATGCACGCCATCGCCTCCGGCGGTTGGTGGGGTCTCGGCCTCGGGGCCAGCCGGCAGAAGTGGGGCGCGCTGCCCGAGGCCCACACCGACTTCATCTTCGCGGTGATCGGTGAAGAGCTCGGACTCTTCGGCTCGCTGATGGTGCTGGTGCTGTTCCTGGTGCTCGGGTACGCCGGGATCCGGATCGCGCTGCGCTCCACCGACAACTTCTGCCGCTACGCCGCCGCCGGCATCACCGCCTGGTTCATCGTCCAGGCCCTGATCAATCTCGGCGTGGTACTGCGGTTGCTGCCGATCGCCGGCGTGCCGCTGCCGCTGATGTCCTACGGCGGTTCGGCGCTGCTGGCCAACCTGATCGCGATCGGCGTCCTGATCAACTGCGCCCGGCGTGAACCCGACGCCCTCGCCCTGCTCGCGGCCCACCGGGAGACCAGGCGGCCGGCCATGACGACCGTGGTCGACTCCCGCCGCTCGGGCCGGACGAGCAGCACGGGCCGGACGAGCAACACGGGCCGGACCCGATGACCGGTGTCGTCCTGGCCGGTGGCGGCAGTGCCGGCCACACCTCGCCGCTGATCGCCACCGCCGAACGGTTGCGCGAGCAGCAGCCCGACGTGCGGCTGACCGCGGTCGGCACCGCCCGCGGGCTGGAGACGCAGACCGTCCCGGCGGCCGGCCTCGAGCTACGGCTGATCCCGCCGGTCCCGATGCCGCGCCGGCCCGGACCGGACCTGGCCCGGGTGCCGCTGCGGCTGCGCTCAGCCGTGCGTGAGGCGGCCGCGATCCTCGCCGACACCCGCGCGGACGTCGTGCTCGGCTTCGGCGGGTACGTCTCGACCCCGGTCTATCTGGCCGCCCGCCAGCACCGGGTGCCGATCGTCATCCACGAGCAGAACGCGCTGCCCGGGCTGGCCAACAAACTGGCCGCCCGGTTCACCCGGCACGTCGCCACGTCGTTCCCCGACACCCCGCTGCCGCACGCGGACTGTCTCGGCCTGCCGCTGCGCCGGGCCATCACCGACCTGGCCGCACCCGACTTCGACCGGTCGGCGGCCCGCGCTGCCGCCCGGGCCGAGTGGGGTTTTCGCACCGACCTGCCGCTGCTGTTGGTCACCGGCGGATCGCAAGGTGCACGGACGATCAACACCGCCGTCCTCGGGGCCAAGGAGGCCCTGCTGGCCGCCGGCGTCCAGATCCTGCACGTGCTCGGCGGCAAGAACTTCACCGAGGCCGACGTCGAGGTCCGAGACGACGCCTCCGGTGCGCGCTACCTCCCGGTCGCCTACGTGGAGGCGATCGAACGCGCCTACAGTGCGGCCGACCTGATGCTGTGCCGCTCCGGCGCGAGCACGGTACTGGAGGCTGCGGTGGCCGGGTTGCCGTCGCTGTTCGTGCCGTATCCGGTCGGGAATGGCGAGCAGGCCCGCAACGCTGTGGTGATGGTGCGCTCCGGCGGTGGCGAGCTGATCCTGGACGCCGACTGCAGCGCCGACTGGTTGGCTGCAGCTGTCCCGCGGTTGACCGGCGATCCGTCCCGGCTCGCCGCGATGGCCGACGGAGCGCGGAGTGTCCGGGTCACCGACGCCGCGGACAGGCTGGCCGCGTTGACCCTGCAGGTCGCGGCCCAGGAGGGAGGGGGAGCGAGATGGCACTGATCGAGACCGTGCCGCACGACGAGTTGCCCGCTCCGGAGTCACTCGGGCCGGTGCACTTCATCGCGATCGGCGGCTCGGGGATGAACGGCGTCGCGACGGTGCTGGCCGAACGGGGGATCGAGGTCAGCGGCAGCGACCGCCAGGACTCGGACTATCTGCGCTCACTGGCCGCGCACGGCGTCCGGACCCACATCGGGCACCGGGCCGAACAACTCGGTTCTGCTCGGACCGTGGTCGCCTCCTCGGCGATCCGCGAGGACAACCCCGAGTTGGCGCAGGCGCGGCGGCGCGGCCTCCGGGTGCTGCACCGAAGCGTCGCGCTGGCCTCGCTGATGGCCGGTCGGAGAGGGATCGCGGTGGCCGGGACCCACGGCAAGACGACGACGACGGCGATGATCTCGGATCTGCTCACCCGGCTGGGCGCGGATCCGTCCTACGTGATCGGCGGTGCCCTCTACCACCCGGCCAGCGGACAGGGCAGCAAGACCGGTGGGCACCTCGGTGCCGGGCCCGACTTCGTGGTGGAGGCCGACGAGAGCGACGGGTCGTTCCTGCAGTACCCGGCCGAGATCGCGGTGGTGACGAACGTCGATCCCGACCATCTGGCCAACTGGGGCACCCCGGAGCACTACCGGGAGGGCTTCGTCGATTTCGCCACCCGGCCCGGGCTGCGGCTGCTGGTGGTCAGCGCCGACGAGCCAGGCGCGGTGGCGCTGACCGCCGAACTGCGTCGCCGTGCCACCGGGTCGGCCGCACCACAGATCATCACCTTCGGGTTCGACCCAAACGCGGACGTGGTCATCGCCGAGGCCGAGTTCGTCGGCACCGGCTCCACCTTCACCCTGACCGGACCGGACGGCGGGGGACCGGTCCGGCTGTCGGTGCCCGGTCGCTACAACCTGCTCAATGCCGCCGCCGCCTACGCCGTGGCCGGTTGGCTCGGGCAGGACGAGGCAGCCGTCCGGGCCGCACTGGCCGACTTCCCCGGCACCTATCGGCGTTTCCAGCTGGTCGGCCGGGCCGGCGGCGTCCGGGTCTTCGACGACTACGCCCACCATCCGACCGAGGTGGCCAACACGGTCCAGGCCGCGCAGGCCGGGCTGGACGGCGGCCGGCTGGTGGTCTGCTTCCAGCCGCACCTCTACAGCCGGACCCGGGACTTCTCCACCGAGCTCGGCCAGGCCCTGCAACGGGCCGACGAGGCGATCGTGATGGACGTCTGCGGCGACCGGGAAGACCCGATCCCCGGCATCACCGGTGAGTTGGTCAGTGCGGCCGTTCCGAGCGGCTCGGCGAACGTCACCTACCAGCCGAGCTGGGACGATGCGGCCGCCACGGTGGCGGCCATCGCCCGTCCCGGCGACCTGGTGATCACCGTCGGCTGCGGCGACGTCACCAAGATCGCCCCGCTGATCGTGGCCGAACTCGACGCACGACAACCGGCCGGATCGTCAGACGCATGAGGATGGTGCACCCGTGAGCCCGACCGCCACCCGATCCCGGCCGTCCCGGAACGACACCGACGACGCGGCGGACGTCCTCGACGGCCGCCGCCGGGCCGACCGCAGGGGCCGCCGCCGGGCGTTGCTGGCCAAGACGGTGCTGCCGCTGCTGGTGCTGCTCCTGATCGCCGTGGGGATCTGGGTGGTCGGCTTCTCCTCGGTCTTCTCGGTCCGCCAGGTCGACGTCAACGGTGCCCACGTGCTGGCCCCGGCCACGGTGGAGCAGGCCGCCCGGGTGCCGACCGGTCTGCCGCTGGCCCGGCTCGACCTGGCCGCGGTCACCCAGCGGGTCGAGTCGATCCGCGGCGTCGAGACGGCGCAGGTGAGCCGGCACTGGCCGTCCGGGGTCGAGATCCGGCTGACCGAGCGGACGCCGGTCTTCGCCATCGAGCAGTCCGACGGCTACCTGCTGATCGACGCCCACGGCGTGGGCTATCGGACGGTGGAGAGCAAGCCGTCCGGGATGGCGGTGGCGACCGTCGGGAACGACGGCACCGGTCCGAACAGCACGGGTAGCACCACCTTGCTGACCGAGGTGGCTCAGGTCGCTGCGGCGCTCCCCGCGGACATCCGCGCCGATCTGGTGACCATCTCGGCCACCACGCCGGACTCGATCCAGCTGAACCTGACCAAGGGCCGGACGGTCGTCTGGGGCAGCTCCGAGCGGTCGGCCGACAAGGCCGACGTGCTGAGTGCGCTGCTCGGGCACAAGGCGAGCAGCTACGACGTCTCGGCGCCGGACACTCCTGCGATCAAGAAGTAGCCGCTCCCGCCCACGGCCTCACTGTGTACCTGAGGTCGAGACAACCGGCCGATTCGCGCCCGCGCAGCCGCCCGGCGGACCCGTCGGTGGACACTGACTTTCGCCATCTCATAACCTGACGAGCGCGCCCGGTCAGAAGCTCCCGTCTCTTCCCCTGTGGACCTCAGGTCGAGACTCGGCGTGCTCCAGTTCGGCGTGATCCAGTGCCGAAGTCAGCAACAGAAAGAGGCGGAATTCCGTGGTCTCTGCATCACAGAACTACTTGGCGATCATCAAGGTCGTCGGGGTCGGCGGCGGCGGCGTCAACGCCGTCAACCGGATGATCGAGTCCGGTCTGCGGGGGGTCGAGTTCATCGCGGTGAACACCGACGCACAGGCGCTGCTGATGAGCGACGCGGACGTCAAGCTCGACATCGGCCGTGAGCTGACCCGCGGGCTGGGGGCCGGTGCCGACCCGGACAAGGGCCGCCAGGCCGCCGAGGACCACGCCGAAGAGATCGAAGAGGTCCTCAAGGGCGCCGACATGGTCTTCGTCACCGCCGGTGAGGGCGGTGGCACCGGTACCGGTGGCGCCCCGGTCGTGGCCCGGATCTCCCGGGCGCTCGGCGCGCTGACCATCGGCGTGGTGACCCGCCCGTTCAAGTTCGAGGGCCGCCGGCGCACCGTGCAGGCCGAGGACGGGATCAGCAACCTCCGCGACGAGGTCGACACACTGATCGTCATCCCGAACGACAAGTTGTTGCAGATGACCGACCACCAGGTCGCCATCCTGGACGCCTTCCGCCAGGCCGACCAGGTGCTGTTGCAGGGCGTCTCCGGCATCACCGACCTGATCACCACCCCGGGCCTGATCAACCTCGACTTCGCCGACGTGAAATCGGTGATGTCGAACGCCGGTTCGGCCCTGATGGGGATCGGTTCGGCGCGCGGCGAGGAACGTGCCCGTGCGGCCGCCGAGATGGCCGTCAGTTCACCCTTGCTGGAGGCCAGCATCGACGGCGCCCACGGCGTCCTGCTCTCGATCGCCGGCGGCTCCGATCTCGGTCTGTTCGAGGTCTCCGAGGCCGCCGACCTGATCCAGATGGCCGCCCACGAGGACGCCAACATCATCTTCGGCACCGTGATCGACGACGCCCTCGGCGACGAGGTCCGGGTGACGGTGATCGCGGCCGGCTTCGAGGGCGGGGCGCCGCCGGAGCGGCAGTCCGTCGCCAACCGTGGTCAGGCGGGCCGGCCCGGCTCGGCTCAGTCGCCGTCGCCCTACGGGTCCGCGCCCGCCCGGACGTCGCCGACCCAAGGGGCCACCGGACCTTCGGGCTCCCCGACTCAGTCCGGCCAGGGTCAGTCCGGCCAGGGTCAGTCCGGCCAGGGTCAGTTCGGCCAGGGCCAGCCGGCCCAGTCCCGGCCGTCCCAGAGCCCGGCGAGTCAGCCCGCGCAACCCGGCCAGTCCCAGCCGAACGCGACTCCCGGTGCCGCGTGGCCGCCGCGCCAGCCGGCGCCGCCGGCCGACGACGACCTCGACGTCCCGGACTTCCTGAAGTAGTTCTGTCCTCACCCCGGTGGGTCACCGGCCGGGTTCCTGCGTGTCGCCGGTCGTTTCGCCGGGCAGGCCCGATCGGACCGGTACTGTCGAGCGCGACGTGGTCCTGGTGCGAGAGGTGGAACGATGGCGGAGAGATTGAAGCGAGCGGCGGCGTGGCTCGGTCTGGTGACCGATGACCGGTACCCCGAATACGCCGACTCCGACTACGACGACAACGAGAACACCGAGAGCGTCTCGCGGGAGGAGTTGATCGACCGTTCGGAGGAGTCCTCTGGCTACGCCCGCCCGAACGGCCACCAGGGTGACCAGCAGAACGGCTACGAGGGCCACCAGGCCCAGGGCGCCAGCGTGACCACCCTGGAGACCCGGCGCCCGGCCCAACCGTCGGTGCAGCCCACGACCCAGCCGACGACGCCGGCACAATCGCAGAGGGCCGACATGTCGAAGATCATCACCGTGCACCCGAGGACCTACAACGAGGCCCGCACGATCGGTGAGCACTTCCGCGACGGCGTCCCGGTGATCATGAACCTGTCCGAGATGGACGACTCCGACGCCAAGCGCCTGGTCGACTTCGCCGCTGGCCTGATCTTTGGCCTGCGTGGCACTATCGAACGTGTCACCAGCAAGGTCTTCCTGCTCTCACCGCAGAACGTCAGCGTGGCCGCCGAGGACAAGCAGCGGATCGCGGGCGGTTTCTTCAACCAGAGCTGAGGCCTCGCATCCGCAGGTGACGACCCGTCATCGATTCCCGGATCCAGCACCACCACACGAGGCGTGAGGCCACCGACCAATGTTCATCATCGGCGAGATCATCTACTGGATCTTGTGGATCTTCCTGATGGTCCTGTTCGCCCGGATGATCCTGTCCTGGGTCCCGGTGCTGGTGCGTGACTGGCAGCCGCGCGGCCCGATCCTGGTGGTGGCCGAGGCGATCTACACCGTCACCGACCCGCCGTTGCGGGTGCTGCGTAAGATCCTGCCGCCGGTCCGGCTGGGGAACATGATGCTCGACCTCGCCTTCCTGGGACTGTTCATCCTCGTCTCGATCCTGATCAAGATCGACCAGATCGTCTTCTTCCGCTAGCCCGGTCGGTCCGCCGACCGGCACGGCTGCACGACGTCGGATCCGGGCCGGAAGATGATCGGCGGCACCTCATTCGGTACGGTAAGGCGGTTGGTCTCCACGGGTGTTCCTGCCCGGTTGGGTGACGCTACCGACCGCGAAGCTTTGAGGTGGATGAATGTCGCTGACGTTGAACGAGGTCAAGAACGTCAAGTTCCGGATGGCCAAGCGCTCCGGTTATGAGGTGCTCGACGTGGACGAGTTCGTCGATCACGTCGAGGAGGGACTGACCCAGCTGCTGGAGGAGAACGAGAACCTCAAGCGGCAGGTCGAGTCCCTGCAGTCCGAGCAGGGCTCCGGGGCCCACGACGAAGGCCGCGGTGACGACCGGGACGTCGCGCGGGACCAGGTCGAGCACAACCAGGCTGAGCAGGACCAGAACGACTCCGCCGTCCCGCAGTCCGCCCGTCCGGAGCCGCAGGCTCCACAACCGGTGCCGGCGGCGGCTCCGGCGCAGGCGAGTTCCGCTGTCGGCTCGGGGGCCGAGAAGATCGTCGTGACCACCAGCCAGGAGGCCAGCACGGCGGTCGTCCGGCTGGTTCAGCTGTCGGCCGAGCAGGCCGAGAAGCTGGTCAACGAGGCCGAGGCCGACGCGAGCCGGATCCAGACCGAGGCCAACCGCAACGCCCAGCAGGTGACGACGGACGCCCGCACCCGGGCCGAGCGGATCGAGAGCGAGGCCCGGGTGAACGCCGACCGCGTCCGCTCCGACGCCGAGGGACGCGCGGCCGAGCTGGATCAGCAGACCCAGACCAAGCGGCAGGAGTTGTTCGGCGGTCTGGAACACGAACGCGATCAGCTCACGGGGGCCGTGGCCGAACTGCGCCAGTTCGAGGCGAAGTACCGACAGAACCTGGTCTCCCATCTGCAGGCGCAACTGGACTCGGTGAACGGTCACCAGGGCGAACCGGCCGACGCGCCGGCCCTGCTGAACGCGCCGGCCGCTTCCGGCTCGAACGGAGCACGCGGCGAGGGCGGATCACCCGAGGGTGACGAGGACGAGGACGACGCTCCGCGCAATCGACGCGGCGGTTGGGACGCCTCATCGTCGGAGAACGACGGCCGCAGCGAGACCCCTCGGCTGGACGCTCTGCTCGGCGACCACTGAGCACGGCGCCGCAGTAACCGACCGAGCCCGGACCGGCCCGCCGACGTGATCGGCGGGCCGGTTTTCGGCTCCGGCCGCCGCCGATCCACACAGATCGACATATTGGTGCGTGCCGATCATTGAACCTGAGCTCGTTGGGCCTTACTCTCCAGTCCCACACGGCAAATACGCCGGCGTACAGAGCGACAGGTGCGTGGTTCGACGATGACCGCCAAGAAGACCACCAGCGTGACGACGACCGCCCCGAAGCCGGCCGCCCGATCGGCCGGTGCCGCGGCGACCAAGGCCCCGGCGAAGAAGGCCCCGGCGAAGAAGGCCCCGGCGAAGAAGGCCCCGGCGAAGAAGGCTGCCACGACCAAGGCCCCGGCGACGAAGGCTGCCACGACCGAGAAGACGGCGACGACGAAGTCCTCGCCGCCGACGAAGGCGCCGGCCACCAAGGCGCCGGCCACCAAGGCGCCGGGGACGAAGGCCGCCACCACGAAGGCCAGGGCCACAAAAGCCGCGACGACGAAAAAGGCTCCCGCCGCCCGGCAGGCCGCAGCGGCCGCCACGGAGCCGCCGGCCGAGAGCGTCGACGTCACACAGGCCTCGGCCGGGGGCCTGGTCCCCACCACGTCTTCCACCGCGCCGTCCGGCACCGAGCCCTCTTCCACCGGCCTCCCACCGAGCCCTCCGGCACCGCGGCCGATCCCGAGACCCTTCGGGTCCGGCCGGAGGAGAATCCGTGGACCGAAGCCGAGCTGGCCGAGGTGCGCGGCGAACTGGAGGACGAGATCAATCGGCTGCGGGAGCAGATCGAGAACTCCAACGCCGAGTTGGTCGGGTTGCTCCGGGACGGCAGTGACGGTGCGGGCCGGGATCCTGCCGATGTCGGGTCGACCAACTTCGAGCGGGACCACGAGATCTCCTTGGCCAACAACGCCCGCGAGGCGTTGGAGCAGTCCGAGCTGGCGTTGCACCACATCGCGGCCGGCACCTACGGGATCTGCGACCACTGCGGGCAGCCGATCGGCAAGGGTCGGTTGCAGGCGTTCCCCCGTGCCACACTGTGCGTGTCATGCAAACAGCGCGCGGAACGGCGATAACGGCTCAGCAGCAGGATGTGCCGACGGAACGCCGTCGGCTGAAGAGCAGGGTGCTGTTCGCCGTCGTCGCCCTGGTCGGGCTCGGGCTGGACGCCGGTGCGAAGGCACTGGCCGTCCGCTACCTCGACCCCACCAACCCCACCGTGCTCGCCGGCGGGTTGTTGCGACTTCAACTGATCCGCAACTCCGGGGCGGCGTTCAGTCTGGGTGAGAACTTCACCATCGTCTTCGCGGTCCTGTCGGTCCTGGTGCTCGCCTTCGTGCTGATCAAGCTGGTGCCGCGGATCGCACACCGCGGTTGGGCGGTGGCCGTCGGACTGCTGACGGCCGGGGTCTGCGGGAACCTGGCCGACCGGATCTTCCGGGCGCCGTCGTTCCTGCACGGCCGGGTGGTGGACTTCCTGGAACTGCCGCACTGGCCGATCTTCAACGTCGCCGACATGTGCATCACCTCCGCCGCCGTGCTGATCGTCGTGCTGGCCATCGTGAAGAACGTCGGCCTGGACGGGGTCCGCCATCCCGGTTCCGGCACGCAGGCCGGGCCGGAGCGGGCCCAGGCTCCGGGGCCGAGCGTGGATCGAGGGGCAGATCAGCCCAGCCCGGCCGGGGATCGGATCGAGGATCAGGTCGGGAGCGGAGCCGGCGAGCGGGCCGACGCGGCACCGGGACCGTCCGGCCCGGACCCGGGCAAGGAGTGAGCGAGCAGACCACCGGCCGGGCGGGCGCGTCGACCAAGTCCTTGTTCGTGCCGAACGGGCTGGAAGGCGAGCGGGTCGACGTCGCGGTCTCGAAGATGCTCGGGCTGTCCCGCAGCCGGGTCGCCGACCTGATCGCCGACGGGCTCGTCCGCGCCGACGGCGAGGTGGCCGCCAAGTCCGACCGGGTCAGCGCCGGCGTCCTGCTCGAGGTGGTGCTGCCCGAGGTCGCCGGCCCGAGCATCGGCGTCCAGACCGTGGCCGGCCTGCGGATCGTCTACGACGACGATCATCTGGTGGTGATCGACAAGCCGGTCGGCGTGGCGGCCCATCCCAGTGTCGGCTGGTCCGGTCCGACCGTGCTCGGCCACCTGTCCGGAGCCGGCTTCCGGATCAGCACCTCGGGGGTGCCCGAGCGCCGGGGGATCGTCCAACGTCTCGACGTCGGCACCTCCGGGCTGATGGTGGTGGCCAAGAGCGAAGTGGCCTACAGCGTGCTCAAACAGGCCTTCCGGGACCGGCGGGTCGACAAGACCTACCACACCCTCGTCCGTGGTCATCCGGATCCGTTCGAGGGCACGATCGACGCGCCGATCGGCCGGCACCCCGGTGCGGACTACAAGATGGCCGTCCTGGCCGAGGGACGCCCCAGCGTCACCCACTACTCCACCCTCGAGGCCCATGTCGGCACCACCTTGCTGGAGGTGAAGCTGGAGACCGGCCGGACGCACCAGATCCGGGTGCACATGGCTGCGATCAAGCACCCCTGCGTCGGCGACCCGACCTACGGACCGAACCCGGTGCTGGCCGCCCAGCTCGGGCTGCAGCGGCAGTGGCTGCACGCCGTCCGGTTGCGGTTCGACCATCCGCTGAGCGGGGACGAGGTCGAATTCACCTCGCCCTACCCGGACGACCTGGAACGCGCCCTGCAGATCGTCGGCCGAGCCTGAGTGCAGGCTGTCGACCGACCTGAGTCCAGGCTGAGGCGGGCCGAGGCCGGCCGGGCGGTCGGTGGGCCGGTCGGTGGTGCCCACCGACAGGAGTGGTCCCTCCGGTCGCCGGAGCACTCGGCTAGGGTCGACGACGTGCGTAGAGCCAAAATTGTCTGCACGCTGGGGCCTGCGTCCTCAGCGCCCGACCGCCTGATCGAACTCGTCAACGCCGGCATGAACGTCGCCCGGCTGAACATGAGTCACGGCGACTATTCCGACCACGAGGTGAATCTCCGCAACGTCCGGGCCGCGGCCGAGGCGACCGGCAAGCCGGTCGGCGTGCTCGCCGACCTGCAGGGCCCGAAGATCCGTCTCGGCCGGTTCGCCGAGGGGCGCGCCGTCCTGGAGAACGGGGCCACCTTCGCCATCACGGTGGAGGACTGCGCCGGTGACGTCAACCGCTGCTCGACCACCTTCAAGGGTCTGTGCGGCGACGTCCGGCCCGGTGACTCGATCCTGATCGACGACGGGCGGATCGCCCTGGAGGCGACCGAGGTGACCGCCACCGACGTGATCACCAAGGTGGTCGTCGGCGGGCCGGTCAGCAACAACAAGGGCATCAACCTGCCCGGCGTCGCGGTCAGCGTCCCCGCGATGAGCGACAAGGACACCGCCGACCTGCGCTGGGCCTTGCAGCACGGTGTCGACATGGTCGCACTCTCCTTCGTCCGCAGCGCGGCCGACGTCGATCTGGTGCACCAGGTGATGGACGAGGAGGGCCGCCGGGTTCCGGTGATCGCCAAGATCGAGAAGCCCCAGGCGGTGGACAACCTCGAAGAGATCATCGACGCCTTCGACGCCTTCATGGTGGCCCGCGGCGACCTCGGGGTCGAGTTGCCGCTGGAGCAGGTGCCGCTGGTCCAGAAGCGGATCGTCACCGCCGCCCGTCGGTGGGCGAAGCCGGTGATCGTGGCCACCCAGATGCTGGAGTCGATGATCTCGGCACCCCGGCCCACCCGGGCCGAGGCCTCCGACGTGGCCAACGCCATCCTGGACGGTGCGGACGCGGTGATGCTCTCCGGTGAGACCAGCGTGGGGGAGTACCCGGTGGTCACGGTGCAGACGATGGCCCGGATCGTGGAGGAGACCGAATCCCACGGGATGGCCGAGATGCACCCGATCGAATGGGATCCGCACACCCCGTCCGGCATCATCGCCAAGGCGGCGGCCGAGATCGGTGAGCGGGTCGGGGCGAAGTATCTGGTCGCCTTCACCCATTCCGGCGACTCGGCCCGGCGGCTGTCCCGGCTGCGCTCCAACATCCCGATGCTGCTGTTCACCCCGTTGCCGGAGACCCAGGCCCAGCTGACGCTGCTCTGGGGTGCCGAGACCATCCTGACCCCGATGGTCACCCACACCGACGACATGATCGTCCAGGTCGACAAGGCCCTCACCGACTCGGGTCTGATCGAGCAGGGCGAGCGGGTGGTCATCGTCGCCGGCTCCCCGCCCGGGGTCGCCGGCGTCACCAACATGATCCGGCTGCGACGGATCGGCAACCCGCTCTGAGGGTGGCCGGTCCGACGCCGTCGATCGGCCGGTGCCGGGGAGGGGAGTCGAACCCCCATGTCCTTGTGGGACAGACGGGTTTGAGCCGTCCGCGTATACCATTCCGCCACCCCGGCCGGGGCACCTTGAAGCGTCGTACATTCTGCCACAATCGGCGGCCCCGCTCTCGCCCGGAGACGCCGGTGGGTCTCCGCTTCGGGCCTCGACCGGACTGGCTTAGGGTAGGGCCGTGACCGAGAGTGCGAGCCCCCGTAAGACCGCTGCTGCGGCGAAGCCGAAGACGACCCCGGCGCCTCCGCCGGCCGCGGAGCCGAGCACCGCGACGTCCGGGACCGGCGAACCGATGACCCGGGTGGTCGTCGCCGAGGACGAGGCGCTGATCCGGCTCGACCTGGTCGAGATGTTGACCGAGGAGGGCTACCAGGTCGTCGGCCAGGCCGGCGACGGTGAGCAGGCGGTCGCGCTGGCCACCGAGCACCGGCCCGATCTGGTCGTGCTGGACGTCAAGATGCCCAAGCTGGACGGCATCTCCGCGGCCGAGCAGATCACCGAGGCACGGATCGCCCCGGTGGTGATGCTGACCGCCTTCAGCCAGCGTGAGCTGGTCGACCGGGCCAGCCAGGCCGGCGCGATGGCCTACGTGGTCAAGCCGTTCAGCAAGGCCGACCTGATCCCGGCCATCGAGATCGCCATCGCCCGGTTCGCCCAGATCCGCGCGGTCGAGGCCGAGGTGGCCGACATCTCCGAACGGCTGGAGTCGCGGAAGTCCGTGGACCGGGCCAAGGCCCTGCTGCAGACCGGGCTCGGGCTGAGCGAGCCGGAAGCCTTCCGGTGGATCCAGAAGACGGCGATGGATCTGCGCAAGTCGATGCGTGAGGTGGCCGACGGCGTCATCGCCCACGGGGCGAAATCCTCCAAGTAGCAGCTCATCGGGGTCACAAATCCACCCGCCGATCAGGCAGTTTGCGATCTCGTAACGAACAGGCGACACAGCCGGATTCGGACAATTCTCAGGGTCGACCCACCGTAGGGTTCCCGTCATGCTCGCGCCGGTCGCGACCATGACCGCGATCAACCGCGGCACCCGAGGTGTTCGAATCCAGGAGGAATTGTGTCCAAGCAGCGCCTAGTGATCGCGGGGACCACCCTGCTTGCCGCCACTCTGGCCATGACGGCCTGTGGCAGTCGCGCCGACAGCACCGCGGGCGGCGGCAGCAGCGCCGGCGGGACGGCCACCAAGACGGTGAAGATCGGCTCGATCTCACCGCTGACCGGCTCGCTGTCCCCGCTCGGGCTCGGCATCAAGAACTCGGTCGACCTGGCCATCAACCAGGCCAACAAGAACAACACCATCCCGGGCTGGAAGATCGAACTGGACGCCCAGGACGACCAGGCCACCCCGGACACCGGCAAGAACGCCGCCACCCAACTGGCCGCCGACGACGAGGTGATCGGTGTGGTCGGCACCCTGAACTCGGGTGTCGCCCAGCAGGTGCAGCCGGTGCTGAACAGCTCCGACATCGCCGAGATCTCCCCGGCCAACACGAACCCGACGCTGACCCAGGGCGCGAAGTGGCAGACCGCCCCGGCCCGGCCCTACAAGAACTACTTCCGCACCTGCACCACCGACGCCGTGCAGGGCCCGTTCGCCGCGAAGTACCTCTACTCCACCGGCGTGAAGACGGTGGCCACGATCAACGACAAGACCACCTACGGCCAGGGTCTGGTCGACACCTTCACCGAGGCCTTCAAGGCCGCCGGTGGCACGGTCACCAGCGCCGAGACGATCAACCCCGGTGACACCAAGTTCAACACCGTGGTCAGCTCGATCGCCGCGAGCAAGCCGCAGGCCGTCTACTACGGCGGCGTCTACACCGAGGGCGGCCCGCTGGCCGCACAGGCCAAGCAGGCCGGTCTGAACGTCCCGTTCATGGGCGGCGACGGCATCTACGACCCGAAGTTCATCGACCTCGCGGGCAACAGCTCCACCGGTGACCTGGCCACCTCGGTCGGCGCACCGACCGACACCCAGGCCTCGGCCAAGCAGTTCGTCACCGACTACAAGGCCGCCGGTTACCAGCAGGAGTACGGCGCCTACGGGGCCTACGCCTACGACGCCGCCAACGCCATCATCAACGCCATGAAGACCTCCCTGCAGGGAGCTTCCGACGTCGAGTCCGCACGGGCGGGAACGATCACCGCGCTGAGCTCGGTGAACTTCGAGGGCGCGACCGGCAGCGTCAGCTTCGACCAGTACGGCGACACCAAGGTCAAGACGCTGACCGTCTACAAGGTCCAGGACGGCGAGTTCAAGGCCGTCAAGACCGGCAGCTGAGCAGGAACGGGCCGGGGTGGGTGGGGTTGATCCCCACCCGCCCTCGCCGCACCCTCTGTCGATCCTGCGCCGGTCCGCGCCGACCAAGAAAGGTCTCGCCATGCAGATCCTTCTCCGAGTCCTCCAACAGTTCGAGAACGGTCTTGCCACCGGCTCCCTCTACGCCCTGATCGCGGTCGGCTACACCGTGGTCTACGGCATCATCCAGCTGATCAACTTCGCTCACGGCGAGATCTTCATGATCGGCGCCTTCGGTTCGATCACCGTCTGGGTGCTGCTGGGCCAGGGCCTCAGTCTCTGGCTGCTGCCCCTGATGCTCGTCGGCGGCATCATCGCTGCGGTGGTGGTGTCCCTGCTGGTCGAGCGGGTCGCCTACCGGCCGTTGCGCAACGCGCCCCGACTGGCCCCACTGATCAGTGCCATCGGGGTCTCGGTGGCCCTGCAGGAAGCGATCCGGCTGTTCTACGGCCTGATCCCCGGCTTCCCGGACTCCACCAGCCCGATCAGCTACCCGCAGCTGCACCTGATCACCGGCAACGCCTTCTCCCTCGGCGGGGTCGTGAACGTGCAGCCGGCGGACGTCTTCACCTTCGTCGCACTGATCTTCTGCGGCGGCTTCCTCTACTACTTCGTCAACCGCACCCGGATGGGCCGGGCCATGCAGGCCGTCTCCCAGGATCCGGACACCGCGCGGTTGATGGGCATCAACGTGGACCGGATCATCATGGTCGCCTTCGCCCTCGGCGCCGGCCTGGCCGCGGTGGCCGGGGTCGCCCAGGGCTTCTCGGTCGCCACCATCCAGTTCAACATGGGCTTCCTGGCCGGGTTGAAGGCCTTCACCGCGGCCGTGCTCGGTGGTATCGGCAACATCGCCGGCGCCATCCTGGGCGGTCTGGTGCTGGGCATCGCCGAGGCGATGGTCACCTTCATCCCGGGCCAGTTCGGCGGCTTCGCCTGGAAGGACGTCTGGGCCTTCGTGCTGTTGATCCTGGTGCTGGTGTTCCGGCCGCAGGGCCTGCTCGGCGCCCGGGTGGTGGACCGGGCATGAGCACCGTGACCCGTACCCCGGCCGGCTCGGCCCCGAGAACGGACGACGACGCCCCTGACCTCCGGGAGCGGCTGCAGAAGCCGGCCCGGATCGTCGGCCTCGTCGGCGGCGCGCTGCTGCTGATCTCGGCGTTCCTGCCCTGGGCCTACGCCTCGGACGCCCTGGACAACATGACCATCGCGGGCAACCCGTCGCCGCTGCAGTACTTCGCGCTGGCCTTCGGGCTGGTGATCGTGGTGCTGCTGCTCGGTCCGGTGCTGATCCAGCCGCGGCTGCCGCGCCGGCTGGGCTGGTTCCGGGCGGCCAAGGCCGTCTCGATCGGCTCGGTCGTCTTCATGGTGGTCATCCTGGCCGGGATCGCGGTCGAGCTGGGTGGCCTGATCAACGTGCTGACCGGTGGCTGGCTCGCCTTCCTCGGTGCCGCGCTCGCCGTCGTCGGCTGTTCGACCCTGCTGAGCTACCACCGTCGCCCCGACCTCGCCGCGGCCCAGGCGCCGACCTGGCTGGAGATCGTCTTCGTCGCGCTGCTGATGGCGGTCATCCTGATCGCCGTCGCGCACGCGCTGAACCTCGACGACGGCGGCGCCTTCGTCGCGTTCGTGGTGGCCGCCGGGGTCAGCGTCGTCGGTGCGCTGCGGCTCGGGGTGATGGCCTATCTGTCCTCGGTCGCCCGGCGGCACCGCAAGATCCTCATCCTGGCCGCGTTCGTGGTCTCGTTCCTGTTCCCGTTCACCCAGAACGGGTCGAACGCGAACATGTCGATCGCCACCCAGGTGATCATCTTCGCCGCCACCGCGATGGGCCTGAACATCGTGGTCGGTCTGGCCGGTCTGCTCGACCTCGGCTACATCGCCTTCCTCGGGGCCGGGGCCTACGTGGCGGCGATCTTCTCCACCTCCAGCTTTGCCACCGGCATCATCCACCCGCCGTTCGTCGTGGTGGTGCTGATGAGCGGATGTGTGGCCGCGGCGCTCGGACTGATCATCGGCTCGCCCACGCTGCGGGTCTCCGGTGACTATCTGGCCATCGTGACCTTGGCCTTCGGGGAGATCTTCCGGATCTCGATGAACAACCTGGACGGCCAGAACGGACCGAACCTGACCCACGGCCCGAACGGCATCCCGGCCATCCCGGATCTGAACCTGTTCGGATTCGACTTCGGCCAGGAGCACGTGCTGTTCGGCATCCCGCTGGGCAAGTTCAGCAACTACTACTTCCTGCTGCTGGTGCTGATCGCCGTGGTGATCCTGATCTTCGTCCGGCTGAACAACTCGCGCATCGGCCGCGGCTGGGTCGCCATCCGCGAGGACGAGAAGGCCGCCGAGGCGATGGGCGTCAACGTCTTCGGGCTGAAGCTGTTCGCCTTCGCCGGCGGCGCGTTCCTGGCCGGTATCGCCGGCTCGATCAAGGCCCACCAGGACGTCTCGGTCACACCCGAGCAGTTCGTCTTCCTCGAGTCGAGTTTCCTGCTGGCCGCGATCGTGCTCGGCGGCATGGGCACCGTGGTCGGCGTCCTGCTCGGTGCCACCCTGCTCAAGCTGTTGCCGGAGAAGCTGCGGTTCGTCAACGACTACCGGCTGCTGATCTTCGGCGTGCTGCTGGTGATCATGATGCGTTTCCGGCCCGAGGGTCTGGTGGCCAGCCAGCGCCGGCAACTCGAGTTCCACGACGACGAAGACGACGACATGGCCACGGCGGTCGAGTCCGATCTCAGCACTGCCGCACCCGCGAGCCGACCGGTGGAGGTCACCCCGTGACGACGACCCAGATCGACGCCGAACGCCCGTCCCAGAACTCGGCGCCCGTGCTGGTGGCCGAGAACGTGACCATGAGGTTCGGCGGTCTGACCGCGGTCGACTCGGTGAACTTCACCGTGAACGGCGGCGAAATCATGGGCCTGATCGGCCCGAACGGCGCCGGCAAGACGACCTTCTTCAACTGCCTGACCGGGCTCTACGTGCCGACCTCGGGTCGGGTGGTGTTCAACGGCGAGGTGCTGCCGCCGAAGCCGGGCAAGGTGGTCCGGGCCGGCGTCGCCCGGACCTTCCAGAACATCCGGCTGTTCAGCAACATGACCGCGCTGGAGAACGTGATGGTCGGGCGCTACTGCCGGACGTCGGCCGGTCCGTTCACCTCCATCATCCGAGGGCCGAAGTTCCGCCGGGAGGAGGCGGCCACCAGAGCCCGGGCCCAGGAGCTGCTGGACTTCGTCGGGCTCAGCGGGACCAGCGACAACCTGGCCCGCAACCTCGCCTACGGCGACCAGCGCCGGCTCGAGATCGCCCGGGCCCTGGCCACCGACCCGAAGCTGCTGCTGCTGGACGAGCCGACGGCCGGGATGAACCCCCAGGAGACCCGGCAGGCCGAGGAACTGGTGTTCAAGATCCGCGCCCAGGGCCTGGCCGTGGTGGTGATCGAGCACGACATGCGGTTCATCTTCAACCTCTGCGACCGGGTGCTGTGCCTGGTCCAGGGCAAGACGCTGATCGAGGGCACGCCACAGGAGGTGCAGTCCGACCCGCGGGTGATCGAGGCCTACATCGGCACCGGCCCGGTCGAGGAGTCCACCGCCGATCTGATCGCGGACAGTGACGCCGAGGCCGTGGCCGACGAAGCGGGAAGGCGGGGCTGAGCGATGCCGATGCTCGAAGTCAAGGACCTCAAGGTCGCCTACGGCCGGGTCCGCGCGGTCAAGGGGATCTCGTTCAGCGTCGAGGAGGGCCAGGTCGTCACCCTGGTCGGCACCAACGGCGCCGGCAAGACCACGACGTTGAAGACGATCTCGGGCCTGCTGCGTCCCGAGGGCGGCCAGATCTGGTTCGACGGCAAGCGGATCGACGCGATGCCGGCGCACGAGGTGCTGACCCTCGGGTTGGCCCATTCACCGGAGGGCCGGCGGATCTTCCCGCGGCTGACCGTCGAGGACAACCTGCGACTCGGCGCCTTCGCCCGTAAGGACAAGGCCGGGGTGGCGAGCGACCTGGAGCGGGTCTTCACGCTGTTCGACATCCTGCGGACCCGGCGGGCGCAACCGGCCGGCACCTTCTCCGGCGGCGAGCAGCAGATGCTGGCCATCGGCCGGGCGATGATGAGCCGGCCCCGGCTGCTGATGCTGGACGAGCCGTCGATGGGTCTGTCGCCGCTGATGATGCAGCGGATCATGGCCACCATCACCGAACTGCGCAACGAGGGTGTGACCATCCTGCTGGTCGAGCAGAACGCCCAGGCCGCGCTGTCGCTGGCCGACTACGGCTACGTCCTCGAGGTCGGCTCGATCGTGTTGGAGAACACCGGGAAGTCGTTGCTCACCGACGAAAAGGTCCGCAAGGCCTACCTCGGCGAGGACTGAACGCTCGCTCGGTCGGTTCGGGAATCGACGGCGTCGAGACCCTTCGGCGAGCAGCGGCGACGAACTTCACATTGAACGGGGCGACACGGTGACCTGGCTCGATCGCGCGAAGCCTCAGACGATTCTCGTTTGGAGCGTTGGATGCGTTCTCGCTGTTTGGCGCCGATCCGGTGATCACGTCGGCGAGTTGTGGCACGGTCGTTCCTCCGTGATCCTGCGCCGTGGGTGCTACCCCGCCGAAGTCCCGGTGCACGTTGGGGGTTCGTCGCTGCCGGTGATCAACCGGTACTGGTCGTCGGCGGCCCGCTGTACGAGTTCGCCGAACGGCGACGTATCAGTCATCCGGTCTTCCGACGCCACGAGCAGTGCTGAGAGTCCGAGGCTCGCGAGCAGGTGGGCGTCGCGAGTCGTGCAGCCGTGCTCGCTGAGCACGGCAGCAACGGCATCGGAGAGAGTCGTCAGCTTGCTGCGCTCTCGTTCGCTGAGGGCGGTGCTGCGTTCGATCACCGAGACCCGCCGTTGCACGGCTTCCCGGGGAAGGAACACGGTGCCCGCCGAGGCCATGGCCGCCAGTACCGCCGGGTAGCGATTCTGCGTCTGCAGTGCCTGCCGGAGCTGGTCCGTGATGTGATCGATCAGTACGTCGTCGCGCGCGAAGAGCACTTCCCGTTTGTCTGGGAAGTGGCGGTAGAAGCTGCGTTCGGTCAGCCCTGCGCGCCGTGCGATCGCGGCGACGGTCGTTGCCTCGTAGCCGATCTCGAGGAACAGGTCAAGTGCCGCCTGTTCGAGGCGCTCCCGTCCGTCTCCCTCCCATCTCGGCACGTGGCCATCCTACTTTCTGCGCGGCCCGGGGCCCCGCCCGCCAAGAAGGCGGGGCCGCAGCAGGTCAGCCGTTGTCCGCGGCCGGCGCCAACGCACGGGCGAGGAAACGGTGCCAACTGGTGTTCAGTTCTTGCGCAAGCTCACTCGATGGCACAAAGCGGTCCCAGGCGTGGACGGCGCCGGCGAAGTCGTGGACCTCGGTGCGGACCCCGGCCCGTCGGAGCCCGTCGGCGAGGGCGAGGTCCTCGTCGCGGAACAGGTCGTACTCGCCGGCAGCGATGAATGCCGGCGGCAGGTCGGACAGATCAGTGGCCCGAGCAGGAGCGGCGTACGGGCTGACGTCGCCGCCGGCTCGGTCGCCGAGCACGGCGGACCATGCGAGGAGGTTGGCAGCGCGGTCCCACACGCCGACGTCAGTGATGTCGTGGCTCGACTTGGTGGTGTTGCGGTCGTCGATCATCGGGTAGAGCAGGGTCAGTGCGGCCGGTGCGGGGAGCTCTTGGTCGCGGATCATGAGCGCGGCGGCGAGGGCTGGCCCGCCGCCGCCGGAGGCCCCGCCGATCGCGACCCGTCCGGTGTCGACACCCATTTCGGCGCCGCGATCGAGAAGGTGGCGATAGGCGGCAAGACCGTCCTCGGCGGCAGCCGGGGCCTGGTACTCCGGAGCGAGGCGGTAGTCCACGGCGATCACGACGATCGAGAGCTTCTTGCGCGAGCTGCGCAAGGTACAGGTCGTCTTCGCCGGCGGTGCCGAGGATCTGGCCGCCGGCGTGGAACCAGAGCAGCCCGGGCTTCTGGGAAGCGCCGGCGCCGGGCCGGTGCACACGCAGGGTGAGGTCCGTGCCGTCGGGACGGGCGACGACGACGTCACCGGTGGTGACGCCGGGATCCGGGGTGATGCCGGCGGACATCTGCTCGGTCATCTGTCGCATCATCGCACGGGTACCGGGGATGTCGTCGAGGTCGAACGCCCCGTACCTGGTGTGCGGCATTGCGTCGAGGACGGCAGCGATTTCGGGATCGATTGCGCGGGTGGTGGGCATTGTTTCTCCTTCTGGTGTGCGCGGGTAGGGCGCGGGTCGGGTTGTTTGCCGGGCGCGGAACAAGGCGGTTCGGGCCTTCCGCGAGGTCTGGGATGATCGGGATCGGAGGCGGCTGGGCTCCGGCTTCCACGGGCAGCGCCGCGACGCCGGCTGGGGCGAGCGGGGCCGTGGCGGAGATCCGGGACGCGACGGGGTGGTTCGTTACAGGGCCCGTGGGTAACCAGAGCCGCGAGGTTCACGGTCGTCGTGTCCACGAGCACCATCACTGGCGCCGGTCCCATCACGATCTGCTCTGCCGCCGGCGGCGGGTTGTGCTGCAGGGATGTGCATTTGGCTCCTTCCGAGTGACAGCATATGCTGTCGTCATAATTACAGCACATGCTGTCGTCAGATCACCGAGTACTCAACCTCGAACGGTCAATGGCGGCCCAGACTGCGAGGAGCAGACCCCATGGAAGCGCGCTTCATCGACAAGACCGTCATCGTCACCGGAGCTAGTAGCGGCATCGGGTTCGGTACCGCACGCCGATTCAGCGAGGAAGGCGCAAACGTCGTCGTCGCAGCACGCCGCAAGGAGCGACTCGACGAGATCGCAGCCGAACTCGGCACTGATCGGACACTCGCCGTCCGCGTCGACGTGACCAGCGAGGAGGACGTCGCCGCGATGGCGGCAGCAGCGGTCGACCGCTTCGGCGGCATCGATGTGCTCGTCTCCAACGCTGGCTTCGGTGTCGCCACACCCTTCGCCGACCTCGGCATCGAGGAGTGGCGCTCGGTGATCGACACCAACTTGACGAGCGTCTACCTCGGCGCCAAGGCCTGCGTTCCGGCGTTGATCGAGCGTCGCGGCAGCATCGTGCACACCGCCTCGGCCTCCGGGCTAGGCGGTGACGCAGGACTGACCGCCTACAACGCCGCCAAGGGCGCCGTCGTCAACTTCACCCGCGGACTCGCCTTCGATCTCGGCCGCAGCGGAGTCCGGGTCAACGCCGTCGCACCCTCGTTCACCATCGTCGAGGGGATCGAGGACATGATGACCGACGAGTTCCTCGGCGCGTTTCGCTCCCGTCGAGCCCTCGAAGGCAACGCAACCCCCGCCGACATCGCCGCAGCGATCGCCTTCCTCGCCTCCGACGACGCCCGTTTCATCTCAGGCGCGATCCTGCCCGTCGACGGTGGTGTCACCGCCAGCAGCGGCCAGCCCCGGTTCTGACATGGAGATGGCCCTGCCGTGGCCTGACGGCTCGCTGCAGGTAATTGATTGGGGGTGGCCCGCAAGCGGACCGGTCACGGCACGCTGCCAGTGACCTGCACGGACGAGCCGGCTGGCAGCGTTTCCGAGCGCTGTCGATTCCCGTATGTTTTGTCCGCTCTGAGGCCCGGTCAAGGTAGGCGGAATCTGGGCGACGATCGTCTTACCCATGCAGCTCTGCGTTGCGTCGGGAAGAGATCGTGCGACCTCGCGAAGCAGGTCAGGAAACGCCGAGCGGACGAACGGGCCGCCGGCTTGTCATCGAGGTGCTGTTCGATCTGGCTGCCAATGTCCACCGTTACTTCCATCGTATGAGCCCAGCTAATCGAGGCCACTGCCACCGTTTGTCGGAGAGTCCCTCCTGTCCAGGATCAGGGTGGCCAGCTCGACGAAGGCAGCGATGCGGGGATTGTCGAGACTTCTCAGCCAGGCGAGTGCGGTCTTGGAGGGTGGCAGGTCACGGATGGGCACGGCCACGACATCGGGATGATGATGGCGCTCGGTCCATCCTGCAACCGTCACATGAACCAGTTCTCCGAGGGCGACCTGCAGGTTGATCTGGGTCGGCGTGCCCAGAACTCCGGGCGCGCGGGTGAGGGGGCGGCCGGCGCGGGTGAGCGGCGGTATGAATGCGTCGCGGAGGTCTGCCGGGAGCATCGGCGAGAGGGTCCCGACCGGACGATCGCCGATCTCGTCATAGCCGATCTCATCGGCGTGGGCCAGCGGGTCGGTTCGAGCCACGATCAGCACGCGGGGTTGGCTGGCCAGGACAGGGCCGATGCTGATGCCGAGCTCGGTCAGCGGCAACCGGGCGGTGATCAGGTCAACCTGTCCGGTGCGGAGCGGGGCGAGCGAATCAGCCATCGAACCGACGTCGACGAGCTCGACCCTTGTTCCGGGGTAGGCCTGGGTGAATTCACGGATGATTTCGGTGAGGTGTGGGCCGGCGTTGAGGGCGTTGCGGTAGATGCCGAGCCGAAGGGTGCCGACGACGGCACCGGCTCGGCTGCTGCTGCGTCGTAGCGCAGCGGCAAGGTCGTCGTAGGCGCCTCCGACGTCGTCTCGTACGAACTCGCCGAGACTGGTCAGGCTCACCCTCCGGCTGGTCCGGGTGAACAATCGCCCCCCGAGCTTTCGCTCCAGTGCTCGGATTGCCTGGCTGACCCGGGCTTGCGACACCGCCAGCCGATCGGCGGTCCGACCGAAATGCAACTCCTGAGCCAGAACCAGAAAAATCCGCAGTTCGCGCAACTCCACTGACGTCCACATCGATCACTGATACTAATCGCTGCGTTGTCGAGATCGGGGTTGATGCCGGCCCGGCCCAAGGCAACTCTGGGAGTGCGAAGGGCCAGCTGGCTCATCGACGCGGCCCGCCGTCCACAGATGTCGGGCAGACAGAGGAGATGACCATGATCTTGGTAACCACCGCCGGCAAGGTCGGCACCGAGGCAGCATCAGTGTTGGCCGGCCGCGGCCTTCCGGTCCGAGTGCTGACCCGCGATCCTGGCCGACACAGCGACCTCGGCCAGGCGGGCATAGATCTGATGGCCGGGGATCTCGCTGATCCGGCCTCGGTCCGGGCAGCGCTGACCGGGGTCGAGTCTCTCGTATTGGTCAGTCCGGCGGTCCCGGCCCAGGAACTGGCGGTGGTCGAGGCAGCCGTCTCCGCCGGAGTCCGGCATGTCGTCAAGGTGACCAGCAAAGCCTCGTCCGATTCACCTGTCGCTCGCCGCCGCGGGCAGAGCGAGATCGAGGCCGGTCTGATCGCCTCCGGCCTTCCCCACACGCTGCTGCGGGCGAACGCGTTCATGCAGAACCTGCTCGCCCTCGCACCGGTGATCGCGTCCACGGACGGCTTCGCCGCCAGCACCGGCAACGGACAGGTCGGTCTCACCGACGCCCGCGACGTCGGAGCGGTTGCTGCCCACATCGCTGCCGAACCGGCCGGCCACGCCAGTGAGACCTACTGGATCACCGGTCCGGAACTTCTGTCCTACCCCGATGTCGCAGACACGTTGTCACGGGTTCTGCACCGTCGGATCACTTTCACAGCCCGCAGCCGCGAGGAAGACCTGCACGCCATGCTCGCCGCCCACGTGCCGGCAGACGTCGCTGACAACAACGCCACCGCCTTTTCCCTGATCGCCGACGGCGACGCAGCATGGCTGTCCTCAGACCTGACCGAGCTCCTGGACCGGCCGGCTCGTGCCTTCGAGGACTTTGCCCGGGAATACGCCCCTGCCTTCGCCCCGACGGGCAACCGAACTGATTGATACCGCTATCGGAGATTCGGTGATGAACACCCCACCAATGCCGGTCGCTTACTGACGGCGATCACCCATGGTCAATCATCAGGGTGAACCGATAGCTGCCCTCGGATTCGGCCGGGACCCCCCAGGCGTGACCGAACTGGCGAGCCACGCCGGCTGGGCACACCACGCACCTTCGCCCGTTGGTTCGTCGCCGAAACTGGGAGCACCCCACTGCGCCGGCTCGTGGCCCAGCGAGCACTGAAGGCCCGCGAACTGCTCGAGGCCACGGACTTGTCCGTGGTGGGGTGCCGAAGCGCCGAGAGACTTCGGCAACGCGCCACTGGTGATTGGACGTGGGTTGCCGACAGGCCTTGGCCTCTCGGTGGTGCCACAGTGACAGGAAGCCTCGTGATGATCATGCTTACTGAACTTCCCCGAGTGATGCTGACCCGATTTCCCACCCGTGTGGGCCGGCCGAGGCGGGCAGATCTCCCTGAGGCTGGTTGCCCTCGACCACGCACCAGTTCGAAGGAGACCCACTTGCTCAGGCTCAGATGGGATCGTCGGACGGCACTGAGCTCGGGTGAATGAAGAAAATTGCAAGCCGCTGGCAGGGATGTCCCCGGCGCGGCCGTCAGCCGTCGGTGCCGCCGGCTGAGCCTGCCGTGCCGACTCCGTCGTCGACCAGCCGAAGACCAGGCTTTGGCACGTAGGCGACCGCTCGCCGACCCGACTGCGTATGAACATCGATGCGCTCGAAGGACACCTGCTCGTAGCGGTGAGCGGCCGCGAGATCAGCCTCCGTCAACTCCAGCACTTCACCCCGCACCACGTCATCGGGCTCACCGGTGACGACCAGAGCTGGGTGCAGGTCACTCCCGCTCGCCTCGATCGCCGCTGGGTCGACAATCTGGACCCGACGAACCTTGTAACCCACGATCTGGTCAGGCGTCGATAACACCCGACGTCCGAACAGAGCCTCCTGCACGTCAGCCTGGCGCAAAGTGCCGAACGAGAACAACAACTCAGTCATGATCAAATTATCGTGCAGGACGTCGGGGTGACTTGATGCAATCTGACGAGCTGCGTCGATCGCTGGCCGAGCGGCATATCCGGCGTCCAGCCTGCGGTCAGGTCGTCACTCTCGGTGACGAGGTGACGAGGTGACGAGGTGACGAGATGACGAGGTCGGGATCGTCCTACTGGTACTGCAGTCCGCTGCCGAACCGGGCGACGACCGAGGAGCCGTCCGGGGTCTTGACGGTGATCGGCAGGTGGCCCTGCGGCCGGGCGCCGAACATCACGTCGGTGGCGGCCAGCAGCGAGGGCTGCTGATAGCCGTAGCTGGCCAGGAAGGTCGGCGTCGAGGGGGCGTAGCCGAGTTCGTACGGTGCGCCGACCGCCAGCACGATCACCGGCGTACCGCTGGCCTGCAGTGCATCGAGCAGGGAGCGCTGTTGCGGGCTGGACCAGGCGTTGTAGCTGACGTCGACCACGTAGTCCGACGTCTTCGCCGCGGCCACCGCGGCCACGATCGCGCTGTCACTGGGGGCCGAGCCGGTGACCAGCCGGGTGGTGGTGACCCCCTTGGCCCCCAGATCGGCGGCCAGGTTGGCGGTGGTGCTGACGCCGAAACCGGTGACCAGCACCGACTTCTGTGAATCCTTCTGCAGCGGCAGCAGGCCGGCGCTGTTGCGCAGCAGGGTGATCGACTTCTGGGCCGCGGCGTCCTGGGCTGCCAGTTGGCCGGCCGTACCGACCTTCGATGCGGCGGCGGCCGCGTCGACCTGCGAGGACGAGGCCAACCCGAGCTTGAGTTTGAGTTTCAGCAGCCGGGTCACCGACTGGTCGATCCTGCTCTCGGGGATGTCGCCACTGGCCACGGCGTCCAGCACGGCCTGTTCGGAGCCGGCCAGATCAGTCGGGATCAGCAGCTGGTCGTCACCGGCCTTGATCGCGTCCACGCTGCGTTGGGCATTGGTGTAGGCGCTCAGCGCGTCGGCGTTCAGGGCGTCGGTGGTGACGACCCCGTCGTAGTGCAGCCGGTTGCGCAGGATCCCGGTGACCATCGGCTTGGACAGGCTGGCCGGCGCACCGCTCGGGTCGAGGGCCGGCGCCACGATGTGGGCGGCCATGATCTCCCCGGCCCCGGCGGCGATCGCGGCCCGGAAGGCGGGCAGGTCGTAGCGCTCGAATTCGGCTCTGGTCTGGTCGCTGGTCGCCACCCCGAAGTCGGTGTTCACGCTGGTGCTGCCCAGCCCGGGGAAGTGTTTGGCGGTGGCGACCACCCCCGCGTTCTGGTAGCCGTTGACCGAGGTGGCACCCAGGACCGCGGTCTGCAGCGGCTGGTCACCGAAGGCCCGAGGGCCGTCGGCGGCGTTGTTCGGGTTGGTGTTGGTGTCGACCACCGGTGCGTCGTCGACGTTGATGCCGAGCGCCTTCAGCTGCTGCCCGGTGGCCTGCGACATCCGGTAGCTGATCGAGGGGTCGAAGCTGGCGCCGATGGCCATGTTGCCCGGCGAGACCGCCAGCGGGGCGCCGATCCGGGTGACGGTGCCGCCCTCCTGGTCGGTGCTGATCAGCAGCGGGATCTTCGCCCCGGACGTGGTGGCGGCACTCTGCAGCCCGTTGGACAGGGTGGCGATCTGGGTCGGGTCGACCAGGTTGCCGGAGTAGCCGAAGTAGATCACCCCGCCCAGGTGGTACTTGGCCACCAGTTGGGCCCCGTTGTCGACCCCGAGCAGCGCCTGGTTCTGTCTCACGTCCGCCGGGTCGGTCGTGTCGGCGCTCGCGCCGTAGGCGTAGGTGACGAACAACTGGCCGACCTTCTCCGGCAGCGTCATCGAGGCGACGAACCGGCTGAGTTCGCTCGCTCCGCTCATCCGGTCCCAGCGTGGTCGGACGGCGGCGGAGGCCGGTGGGGCAGCCATCGCCACGGTCACCAGGCCCGCGGTCAGGGCAGCGAGCGCAGATCTCTTGAGGGTCATCAGGCGTCCTTTCGGCCAGTGAGCTGGCAGGTCACCCGGGCCGTGCAGACCCGGTGGTCGTCGTCGTCGGTGAGCACGATCTCGTACATCGCCACCGTCCGTCCCAACCGCAGTGCGGTCGCCGTACCGCGCACCCAGCCCTCCCGGACACCGCGGTGGTGGGTGGCGTTGATGTCCACCCCGACCGCACCCCGGTCGGGCCGAGCGTGGGCGAACGCGCCGAGTGAGGCCAGGGTCTCGGCCAGCACGCAGGAGGCGCCGCCGTGCCACATGCCGAACGGCTGGGTGTTGCCTGCCACCGGCATCCGGCCCACGACCCGTTCGGGACTGATCTCGCTCAGCTCCAACCCCATCCGGGTGTCCAGGGCGCTGTCGATCTCGCCGAACCAATCCGGGAGCGCCGGCGAAGGCGCGTCTTGTGGCATGGGTCACAGGCTAGGACCTGCCATCCGGCCACCTGTCGGCGGTCGTGCGGAGCCTCTTGGCAGAGGCTTGTCAGAGGCCCTCGGTACAGTCGGGACGTGCCTGCGACGACTGCCCGGAAAGCGCCTGCGAAGAAGACCACCCCCGGCAAGAGCGCCGGCAAGAGCGCCGCCGCGAAGAAGGCCGTCGCCGAGGCTGCGCCGGAGCGGCCGAAGCTGCTGCTGATCGACGGCCACTCGATCGCCTACCGGGCGTTCTTCGCCCTGCCGGTGGACAATTTCTCCACCCAGACCGGACAGCACACGAACGCGGTCTTCGGCTTCACCTCGATGTTGATCAACGTGCTGCGCGATGAGCAGCCGACCCATCTGTGCGTCGCCTTCGACGTCTCCCGGCAGACGTTCCGTTCGGAGGTGTACTCGGAGTACAAGGCGAACCGGTCGGCCTCACCGGCCGAGTTCAGCGGTCAGGTCGCGTTGGTGAAAGAGGTGCTGGACGCCCTCAACATCGTCTACGTCGACAAGGAGGGTTTCGAGGCCGACGACATCATCGGCACCCTCACCACCCGGGCCGGCGACGCCGGGATGGAGGTGCTGATCTGCTCCGGGGACCGGGACACCTTCCAGCTGGTGACCGACGACGTGACGATCCTGTACCCCCGCAAAGGTGTCTCCGACCTGGCCCGGATGACCCCGACGGCGGTGGCGGAGAAGTACTTCGTGCCGCCGGCGCGCTACCCCGAGATCGCCGCCCTGGTGGGGGAGTCCAGTGACAACCTGCCGGGTGTCCCCGGTGTCGGGCCGAAGACCGCGGCCAAGTGGCTGACCACCTACGACGGCCTGGAGAACCTGATCGAGCACGTCGACGAGCTCAAGGGCAAGGCGGCCGAGGCGTTCAGGGAGCGGATCGCCGACGTCCGGTTGAACCGCCAGATCAACGCTCTCGTCCGCGATCTCGAGTTGCCGGTCGGGGTCGACGACCTGGCCCGGCAGGACTGGAACCGGGAGGCGACCCACCAACTGTTCGACGGCCTCGAGTTCCGGGTGCTGCGCGACCGGCTGCTCGAGGCGCTACCCAACCACGGCGAGGCGCTGCCCGAGGGTGGTTTCGAGCTCTCCGGCGCGATCCTGCAGCCCGGGGAGGTCGCGCCGTGGCTGGCCGAGCACACCGTCGGCCACCGGACCGGCACCGACCTGATCGGGCACTGGGGCTCAGGGGCCGGTGACGTCTCGGCGGTGGCGCTGGCCGCGGGTTCGGAGGCCGCGGCCTACTTCACCGTCCCCGAGCTGACCCCCGAGGACGAGCAGGCCTTCGTCGACTGGCTGGCCGATCCCGAACGGGAGAAGGTGATCCACGACGCCAAGGGCCCGATGCTGGCCGCCTGGTCGCGCGGCTGGGAGATCGGCGGCCTGGCCTCCGACACCCAGCTGGCGGCCTACCTGACCCGGCCGGACCAGCGCACCTACGACCTCGCCGATCTGACCGTCCGGTATCTCAAACGCGAACTCAAGGTCGAGACCGAGGACGGGGAGGCCGACGCCGACCAGGGCCAGCTCGACCTGGAGTTCGAGGCCGGTGACGACGATTCCGGTGCGGTGCTGGCCGCCGAGGCGGCGATGGTGCGGGCCCGGGCGGTGGTCGACCTGGCCGAAGCCCTCGAGGCCGAGATCGAGACCCGGGGCGGAACCCGGCTGCTGCGTGAGGTCGAACTGCCGCTGCAGCGGACGCTGGCCCGGATGGAGAAGACGGGAATCGCCGTCGATCTGGACCATCTGCACGCCCTGGAGGCCGACTTCGGCTCGGTGGTGACCGAGGCGGCCGACGAGGCCTACCGGGTGCTGGGCAAGGAGATCAACCTGGGCTCGCCGAAGCAGCTGCAGGTGGTGCTGTTCGACGAACTGGAGATGCCCAAGACCCGACGGACGAAGTCCGGCTACACCACCGACGCCGACGCTCTGCAGGGCCTGTACGCCAAGACCGAGCACCCGTTCCTGGCCCAACTGCTGATCCACCGGGACGCGATCCGGCTGAAGCAGACCGTCGAAGGGCTGTTGAAGTCCGTCGCCGACGACGGCCGGATCCACACCACCTACGTGCAGACGATCGCGGCCACCGGGCGGTTGTCCAGCACCGATCCCAACCTGCAGAACATCCCGATCCGCACCGACGCGGGCCGCCGGATCCGGGAGGCGTTCGTGGTCGGGCCCGGCTATGAGTCCCTGATGTCGGTCGACTACTCCCAGATCGAGATGCGGATCATGGCCGACAACAGCGCCGACGACGGGCTGATCGAGGCCTTCAACTCCGGCCTGGACTTCCACACCATCACCGCCTCCCGGGTGTTCTCCGTCGACGCGCTCGAGGTGACGCCGGCGCAACGGGCCAAGATCAAGGCGATGAACTACGGCCTGGCCTACGGGCTGAGCGCCTTCGGGTTGAGCCAGCAGCTGGCCATCTCGACCGGCGAGGCCAAAGAGCTGATGGATGAGTACTTCGAGCGGTTCGGCGGCGTCCGGGACTACCTGCGTTCGCTGGTCGACGAGGCCCGCCGGACCGAGTACACCGAGACGTTGCTGGGCCGTCGGCGCTACCTGCCCGATCTGACCAGTGACAACCGGCAACGTCGCGAGATGGCCGAGCGGATGGCCCTGAACGCACCGATCCAGGGCTCGGCGGCCGACATCATCAAGATCGCCATGCTCGACGTGGAGTCGGCGATCGACCGGTCCGGCCTGGCCAGCCGGATGTTGCTGCAGGTGCACGACGAGCTCGTCTTCGAGGTCGCGCCGGGGGAGCGGGAGGCGCTGGAGGGGCTGGTCCGGGACAAGATGGGCCACGCCGTCGAACTGCGGGTGCCCCTCGACGTCTCGGTCGGCGTCGGTCGCTCCTGGCACGAGGCCGCCCACTGACCGCGCCGATCGTTCCGCGCCGATCGTTCCGCGCTGATGGAGCCGAGGCGATCAGGCCGCGCGGCGCCAGCTGAAGGCCTCCTGCCACCAGCCGTCGTCGGCGGCCCAGGAACGCAGCAGGTCGTAGACGGCGTCGGTGTTCGGCGCCCGGGCCTCCGAACGGTCGTCGATTCCGCCCGTTCCGTTCCCGACCGACGACGGGTCGAGCGCTGTCGTCGCGATCGAGACCGTCCAACCGCCGGCCGGGTCCGGGGTGGCCCGGGCCGATCCGGTCAGCGTCCGCCCGTCCTCGAACGAGACGTCGACCGCCCGTACCTCGACCGTTCCGGCCCGGCCGTCGGCCCGCTCGAGCAGGAACGGGCGCAGCGACTCCGGGCTGACCGGGTCGACCAGTGCGCCCCTGTCGTCGCGGGCCTGGAGGTGTGTTGTGCTGGTCACCGTCCGATCCTGCCAGCCCCGGGAACCGACCCTCCTCGCGCGTCGTTGACCTTCGCAGCCGGTTTTGACCGGTTTCTCAGCACCCGGCTAGACTGTGCGGTGCGCTGTGACCTGCGCGACTTCGGACGGAGTAGGTCACGCTCGTAGGTCGATTGTTTTTTCACAACTCCGCATCTGTACAGAACGAGGTTGTTTGAGAGCACGGCACCGCATCCGCATCGCACGTCTGATCTGCGGATCGCTACGGATCGGGTCGCAGCGAGCCATGCCCACACCCTTTCATCTGCGGAGCCCTACTACATGACGTCCTCTCTCGAGGCAGCACCCCAGGTCGCTTTCGACGATTTCGACTCGCCCGAGGATTTCCTCGCCGCGATCGACGCGACCATCAAGTACTTCAACGACGGTGACATCGTCACCGGCACCGTCGTCAAGGTCGACCGGGACGAGGTCCTGCTCGACATCGGTTACAAGACCGAAGGTGTCATTCCTTCCAAGGAACTCTCCATCAAGCACGACGTGGACCCGTTCGACGTGGTCAGCGTGGGCGATGAGGTCGAGGCCCTGGTCCAGCAGAAAGAGGACAAGGAAGGCCGCCTGATCCTGTCCAAGAAGCGGGCTCAGTACGAGCGCGCCTGGGGCACGATCGAGAAGATCAAGGACGAGGACGGTGTGGTCACCGGTTCGGTGATCGAGGTCGTCAAGGGCGGCCTGATCCTCGACATCGGCCTGCGCGGCTTCCTGCCCGCGTCGCTGGTCGAGATGCGCCGCGTCCGCGACCTGCAGCCCTACGTCGGCCAGGAGCTCGAGGCCAAGATCATCGAGCTGGACAAGAACCGCAACAACGTCGTCCTGTCCCGGCGGGCGTGGCTGGAGCAGACCCAGTCCGAGGTCCGGCAGAACTTCCTCACCCAGCTGCAGAAGGGCCAGATCCGCAAGGGCGTCGTCTCCTCGATCGTCAACTTCGGCGCGTTCGTCGATCTCGGCGGTGTGGACGGCCTGGTGCACGTCTCGGAGCTGTCCTGGAAGCACATCGACCACCCCTCCGAGGTGGTCGAGGTCGGCCAGGAGGTCACGGTCGAGGTGTTGAGCGTCGAGATGGACCGCGAGCGCGTCTCGCTGTCGCTCAAGGCGACCCAGGAAGACCCGTGGCAGGCCTTCGCCCGGACCCACCAGATCGGCCAGATCGTGCCCGGCAAGGTCACCAAGCTGGTGCCGTTCGGCGCGTTCGTCCGGGTCGAGGAGGGCATCGAGGGTCTGGTGCACGTCTCCGAGCTGGCCGAGCGTCACGTCGAGATCCCCGAGCAGGTCGTCAGTGTCAACGACGACGTGCTGGTCAAGATCATCGACATCGACCTGGAGCGGCGTCGGATCTCGCTGTCGCTGAAGCAGGCCAACGAAGGTGTCGACACCTCCGCCGAGGACTTCGACCCGACGTTGTACGGCATGGCTGCCTCCTACGACGAGCAGGGCAACTACCTGTACCCGGAGGGTTTCGACTCCGAGACCGGCGAGTGGCTCGAGGGTTACGACGAGCAGCGCGCGGCCTGGGAGAGCCAGTACGCCGAGGCGCACGCCCGCTGGGAGGCCCACAAGAAGCAGGTCGAGGACGCCGAGGCCGCGGAGAGCGCCGGTGCGAGTGCACCGACCACCTCCTACAGCTCGTCGGCCCAGGAGACCGGCAACGAGCCCGCAGGGGAGGCTGGTGGCGCTCCGGTGCCGCACGCACCCGAGGGCTCACTGGCCTCGGACGAGGCCCTGCAGGCGCTGCGGGACAAGCTCACCGGCGGCAGCAACTGAGGCTGACGCCCCAGTAACACTGAGCGCGACCACGACCCCCGTCGGAGAGATCCGGCGGGGGTCGTGCCGCGTCCTGGGCGGCCGGCCGCGACGAGCAGAGCGCGGGGACGCTGGATAGGATCGGCTGCCATGGCACGGGTACGGGTCGGGCTGACCGGTGGGATCGCCTCGGGCAAGTCGACCGTGGCCCGGATGCTGACCGACCGCGGTGCGGTGGTGATCGACTCCGACCTGCTCGCCCGGGAGGTGGTGGCCCCGGGGAGCGCGGGCCTGACCCGGATCGCCGAACGGTTCACCGACGCGGTGATCCACGACGACGGCGGGGAACGTTCCCTCGATCGTGCGGCTCTCGGGCGCGTCGTCTTCGCCGATCCGGCCGCCCGGGCCGACCTGGAGGCGATCGTGCACCCGGCCGTCCGGGCGCGTGCCGCCGAGCTCGAGGCCGAGGCTGCACCGGACGCCGTGGTGGTGCAGATGATCCCGCTGCTGGTGGAGACGGGCCAGGCGGACGCGTTCGACACGCTGGTGGTGGTCGACGTCGACGAGGCGGTGCAGTTGGCGCGGTTGCTCGAGCGCGACCCGGTCGGCGAGACCGAGGCCCGGCAGCGGATCGGGGCCCAGGCCGGCCGGGCCGAACGGCTGGCCGCCGCCGATCTGGTGATCGACAACTCCGCCGGTCTGGACGAACTGGCCCGGCAGGTCGATAGAGTCGCCGTCCGGCTGGGCCTGGCCCCGTCGGAGGGTCCGCCGGAACGTCCGTCGGAGCGTGCGGCCCGGCGGTAGGCCCGAACGCCGCGGCAAGATCAGGATGGTGCCCGAGGGGTGTGGCGTCCTTGCTTGTCAGGGTGGAGTCCGCGACGCTGGGGCCAGCACCGGGCGAGCGGCCGGGTGTGTCGATCGAGGAGGGTTCGTGGAGTGTTCACGCTGCCGGGCGTCACTGCCCGAGGTCGCGCACTTCTGCCAGGTCTGCGGCCTGGACCAGCGTTCGGCCGATGAGGCTCGGCGACAGTCGTTCGCAGCCAAGCCCGACGAGCCGGTGGCCTCGTTCGCCCTGATCTCGACGATCATGCCCCGGGGGGTCGGGCGGCGACCGCAGACCTACCGGACGGCGTTGACGATCGCTCTGGCGGTGGCCCTGGTGGCGGCGATCCTCGGCGCCCTGCCGATCGCGGTGCTGGTGGCGGCGTTCGCTGTGCCGATCGTCTACATCGTCTACCTCTACGACGTGAACCTCTGGGAGGACGAACCGGTGGCCGTCACCGGTCTCGCCTTCGTGCTGACCGGCGTGCTGGCGCTGCTGTTCACCATCATCTGGACGTCGCTGCTCCCCGCGTCCTACCGGGTCGGAGCGTTGGACGGCTCACCGGCCGCCGGCCCGCGGGTGGGCGCCTTCTTGGTGATCGCGATCGGGGTACCGGTGGTCGGGGAGGCGATCCGTCAGATCGGGCCGTGCCTGCTGGCCAGCCGCCCCCGGTTCGACGACCTGATGGACGGACTGACCTTCGGTGTCGTCTCCGGGGTCGCCTACGCCACCTTCGACACCCTGGTCCGTCACAGCGACCGGCTGTTCGGCGGTCTGACCGATACCGGTGACCCCGGTTTCTGGGTCTCGCTGCTCTTCCTCGAAGGCCTGGTCAAGCCGCTGATCATCGGCACCGCGACCGGGATCGCCTGCGCCGAGTTCTCCGGGCTCGGCCGGGGGTACGACGGCCTCACCCCGCGCTATTTCCGAGGGGTGGCCGAGGCCGTCCTGGCCAACGTCGCCTTCCAGGCCGGCACGTATCTGTTCTCGTTCCTCAACCCGACGATGGGCGTGTTGCTGAGCATCGTCTGGGGTCTGATCATCCTGGCGGTCCTGATCCTTCGGGTCCGGACCGTCCTGCACGTCGGTCTGATGGAGGCCGCGCTGGAGAGTTCGGCCCGTGACCGCGGTGTCGGCGAGACCGGCGAGCTCGATTTCTGCGCCCGGTGCGAGATGCCGTTGCTGGCCGGGGCGTCCTTCTGCAACGCCTGCGGGACAGCTGTCCGGGTCCGGTCCAAGACCTCGTCGCCGCGCCGCGATCGTGGCCCGGGGACGGCGCCGGACCGGAGCCGTTCGTCCGGTCGGCCGGACGGTCCGCGCGACGCCCTGTCGCCGAGTACCTCGACCGCCGTCCGTGAACTGGGTGAACCGGCGGATCAGGGGGTTTTCGACCAGGAGTCGATGCCCGCCTCGGACGAGACGCCGAACTCCCGGCACGACCGGGGAGGACGCGCGTGAGCGGCCAGGGCGGATATCCGCCCCAGGGTGGCTACCCCCAGCAGGGTCAGCAGGGCGGTTACCCGCGGTCAGCAGCGGTCAGCAGGGCGGCTACCACAGCAGGGCGGCTACCCACAGCAGGGTCAGCAGGGCGGGTATCAACAGGGCGGCTACCAGGCGCAGGGCCAGTGGACGGCTCGGAGCGGACCGGGCGGCCCTTCGGGGCAGGGCGGCGGCCAGCCCGGTCGCGGTGGTGGTCCGGCCCCGCGACCGGCCAAGAGCCCGCTGCTGATCATCGGCATCGTGGTGGCCGCCGTCGTCCTGCTGGTCGCCCTGGGCGGCATCTTCATCGCCCTCGGCAGCGGTGGCGGCGGGAGTAGTCCGGCGGCCCCGATCACCCCCGACGCGAGTCAGGCGCCGACGCCGACGTCCAAGTCGAGCACCGGGTCGTCCGGCAGGTCACCGAGTGCACCGAGTTCCAGTGGCACCGGTGGCACCAGCTCGGAGGCGGTCGATCTCGGCCACTCGATCAGCCTCACCCCGGCCTCGGGCTACACCGTCGAGTCCCAGAAGACGTCACTGGTGGTGGTCAGCAACGGCACCGAGGTGTTCGTCGGCCAGGTCGCCGAACAGGAGACCGACGCCGACCCGAAGCAGATCGTCGACAGCTATCACCGGCAGTTGGCCGAGGACTACACGAACGTGAGCTACACCGACGCCAAGACGGTGAATCTGAAGAACTCCGAGCTCGAGGGGGCGCTCGGCGGGATGACCGGCACCTCTTCGGGCGGCAGCGGTTCGCAGGAGGTGGGCCTGCAGAGTCTGGCCTCGGTCCGGACCTCCGACGGGGTCACCGTCGTGGGCACCATCCTCTACACCCCCGCCAGCGACACGACCCAGGTCGGCCAGGACTTCAGCGCGATGGTGAACTCGATGCTGAAGACCCAGGCCGGCTGATCGGGCGGACCCGAGCAGATCGGGTGCTCGGAATCAGAACTGTCAGGGGGTCGGCCTAAGCTCGATCCCATGACAGCAGTGCAGGATCTCCAGCGTCAGGTCGCCCCGTTCGAGGTGGTCAGTGACTTCCAGCCGTCCGGCGATCAGCCGCGGGCGATCGCCGACCTGGAACGGCGGGTCACCGCCGGTGAGACCGACGTCGTGCTGCTCGGTGCGACCGGTACCGGTAAGACGGCGACCGTGGCCTGGCTGGCCGAGCGGGTCCAGCGCCCGATCCTGGTGATGCAGCCGAACAAGACGCTGGCGGCCCAGTTCGCCAACGAGTTGCGCCACCTGTTCCCGCACAACGCGGTCGAGTACTTCGTCTCCTACTACGACTACTACCAGCCCGAGGCCTACGTCCCGCAGACCGACACCTACATCGAGAAGGACTCCTCGCTGAACGAGGAGGTCGAACGGCTGCGGCACTCGGCCACCAACTCACTGCTGACCAGGCGTGACTGCATCGTGGTGGCCACCGTGTCGGCGATCTACGGTCTGGGCAGCTCGGTCGAGTACGCGGGCCGGATGATCCAGCTGCACGTCGGCCAGCAGATCGAACGCGACCAGCTGCTGCGTGATCTGGTCGGCGTGCAGTACGCCCGCAACGACCTGGCCGGCACCCGGGGCACGTTCCGGGTCCGCGGCGACACCCTCGAGGTGTTCCCCAAGTACGAGGAGATGGCGGTCCGGGTCGAGTTCTTCGGCGACGAGATCGAGCGGCTGATGACGATGCACCCGCTGACCGGCGAGATCATCTCCGAGCACGACCACATGCACCTGTTCCCGGCCAGCCACTACGCCGCCGGCCCGGAGACGATGGAGCGGGCGATCGGCACCATCGAGGCCGAGCTGGAGGAGCGGCTGGCCGAGCTGGAGCGGGAGAACAAGCTGCTGGAGGCGCAGCGGCTGCGGATGCGGACCAGCTACGACATCGAGATGATGCGTCAGATCGGCACCTGCTCGGGGATCGAGAACTACTCCCGCCACATCGACGGCCGGGCCGCCGGCGAGCCGCCGAACTGTCTGCTCGACTACTTCCCGGAGGACTATCTGCTGGTGGTGGACGAGTCGCACGTCACCGTGCCGCAGATCGGCGGCATGTACGAGGGCGACATGTCGCGGAAGCGGACGCTGGTCGACCACGGCTTCCGGCTGCCGTCGGCCACCGACAACCGTCCGCTGCGGTTCGAGGAGTTCGCCGAGCGGATCGAGCAGGCCGTCTACCTCTCGGCGACGCCGGGCGACTACGAACTGGCCCGCTCCGACGGTGTGGTCGAGCAGATCATCCGGCCGACCGGGCTGGTCGATCCACAGGTCATCATCAAGCCCACCCAGGGCCAGATCGACGACCTGATGGGCGAGATCCAGCTCCGGGCGACCCGGAACGAACGGACACTGGTCACCACCCTGACCAAGAAGATGGCCGAGGACCTGACCGATTACCTGCTCGAGAACGGCGTCCGGACCCGGTATCTGCACTCCGAGGTGGACACCTTGCGCCGGATCGAGCTGTTGCGCCAGCTGCGGCTCGGTGACTACGACGTGCTGGTCGGCATCAACCTGCTGCGGGAGGGTCTCGATCTGCCCGAGGTGTCACTGGTCTCGATCCTGGACGCCGACAAGGAGGGCTTCCTGCGCAGCTCGAAGTCGCTGATCCAGACCATCGGCCGGGCGGCCCGGAACGTGTCCGGCGAGGTGCACATGTACGCCGACCGGATGACCGACTCGATGAACGAGGCGATCGACGAGACCAACCGCCGCCGGGACGCCCAGTTGGCCTACAACAAGGCCAACGGCATCGACCCGACCCCGCTGCGGAAGAAGATCGCCGACATCACCGATCTGCTGGCCCGCGAGGACGCCGACACCGAGGAGTTGCTCTCGGCCAGCCAGCGCAAGGGTGGCCGGCGCAAGTCTCCGGTGATGCGGACCGAGGAGCGGAGTTCGCGAGATCTCAGCGGGTTGCCGGCCGGTGAGCTGGCCGAGCTGGTCCAGGAGTTGAACGAGCAGATGAACACTGCCGCCGCCGACCTGCAGTTCGAGGTCGCCGCCCGGCTCCGGGACGAGATGTCGGATCTGAAGAAGGAGTTGCGCCAGATGCTGGAGGCCACCAAGTAGGCGCGCTCGAGATTTCCCTTAGCCGGGTCCGGATGGGACCATGGACGGCGGAGGGGAGTATTCCCCCGCAGCGGCGTCGTCATCACGGCGTCCGGACCGGTTGCCGCAGGCACCGGCCGGGCTCCCGGGGCCGCTGATCGGAGCGGCAGATCGGCGCTCCGGTGGAAGAGACCTCCGAGACACGGCGTCGTACTCGCGCTCTCGGAAGGTTTCTCGTGGACGTTCATCTGTATGCCTGGATCATCACCGTCGTCGTGATGGTGGCCATCCTGGCGATCGACATCTTCGTGATCGGACGTCGTCCGCACGAGCCGTCGATGAAGGAAGCCGGTCTGGCCATCGGTGCCTTCGTCGGCCTGGCCGTGGTCTTCGGCCTCGGCGTCTGGTACGTCTCCGGCGGCGACTACGCCGGGCAGTTCTTCGCCGGCTGGTTGACCGAGTACAGCCTGAGCGTGGACAACCTGTTCATCTTCGTCATCATCATGGGCAAGCTCAAGGTGCCCCGGCACCTGCAGCAGTTCGCCCTGCTCGTCGGCATCGTCATCGCGCTGATCTTCCGGGCCGTCTTCATCGCCCTCGGCGCCGGCCTGATCAGCCTGTTCAGCTGGGTGTTCTTCCTCTTTGGCGCCTTCCTGATCTACACCGCGGTCAAGCTCGTGATCGAGTACCGCAAACATGACGAGAGCGACGACGGCGACGGCGAGAACGCGTTCGTCCGGCTGGTCAAGAAGCGGTTCAAGGCGACCGACGACTTCCACGGCACCAAGCTGACCGTGCAGCAGAACGGCCACCGCCACCTGACCCCGATGCTGTTCGTGATCCTGGCGCTGGGCAGCACGGACCTGTTGTTCGCGCTCGACTCGATCCCGGCCATCTACGGTCTGACCCAGGAGCCGTACCTGGTCTTCGCGGCCAACGTGTTCGCGCTGATGGGCCTGCGCCAGCTGTACTTCCTGATCGGCGGGCTGCTCAAGCGGCTGGTCTACCTCTCGCTGGGGCTGTCGGTGATCCTGGCCTTCATCGGTGTGAAGCTGGTCCTGCACGCCGTGCACGAGTACCACCTGGACGAGAAGATGGGCCTGCCGTTCTCGGTCGAGATCCCGATCTGGCTGTCGCTCTCGGTGATCATCGTGACCCTGGTCATCACCACCGTGGCCAGCCTGGTCAAGTCCAAGCACGATCAGGAGGCCACGGCGGTGGCACAGACCCGCTGACCACCCGCCCGTCGCACCGGTCCGGTCCGGCATACTCCGGTGATGCGATTCACCAGCTGCGTCGAACTCGGCGGCAAGACCGCAACCGGCATCGAGGTCCCGGCCGAGGTGATCGAACAGCTCGGCTCGGGCAGGAGACCGGCGGTGACGGCGACGGTGAACGGCCACAGTTACCGGACCACCGTCGGTGCCATGGCCGGCCGCTCGATGATCCCGCTGAGCGCGGAGAACCGGACCGCGGCCGGGCTGGCCGCCGGGGATGCGGTCGAGGTCGACCTCGAACTCGACACCGCTCCGCGGGTGGTCGAGGTCCCGGCGGACCTGGCCGAAGCCCTGGCCGCCGATCCGGTCGCGGCGCGGGCCTACGCCGGGCTTTCCTACTCCAGGCAGCGAGGCCTGGTTGAGCCCGTCGTTGCCGCCAGGGCGGCCGAGACGAGGCAGCGCCGGATCGACAAGGCGGTGGCCGACCTGGCCGCCGGTAAGGCCTAGTCAGGCGGGCGTCCTCACCAACCGCGGGAGCGCCAGGTCGACAGCTGGGGACGTTCGGCTCCGAGGGTGGTGTCGTCGCCGTGACCGGGATGCACGACGGTGTCGTCGTCGAAGACCGCGAACACCTTCTGCTCCAGGTCGTCCAGCAGGGAGGTGAAGTCGGCCTTCGACCGGGTCTTGCCCGGTCCGCCCGGGAACAGGCTGTCGCCGGTGAACAGGTGCGCCGGGCCGGCGGAGCTCTGGCCCGAACCCCGGCCCGAGTCCTGGCCTGAACCGTCGCCGGCGGGGCGGAAGGCCAGGGTGATCGATCCCGGGGTGTGGCCGACCAGGCCGATCACCTCCAGTTGCAGTTCGCCGCAGGCCACCTGGTCGCCGTCCCAGACGCCGTCGGGCTCGGTCACCCCTGCGGCCTCGGCGATCGCGGCGGTGTCCGGGCTGCCGGCCACCAGTCGTGAACCCCACTGCCCGGCCAGGTCGGCCAGCGCCTGCAGGTGGTCACCGTGCTGATGGGTGGTGACGATGGTGCCCGGCCGGTCGTCCCCGAGGGCCTGGCCGACCACGGTGTCGATCCGCTCGGCGTCGTTGGCCGCGTCGATCAGCAGGCTGCCGGAGGTGCACCGGATCAGGTAGACGTTGTTGTCCATCGGCCCGACCGAGAGCTTGGTCAGGCTGACGCCGTCGTCCAGCGCCTCGCGCAGTGCGGCTCCGTGCGGTTCTACATGTCCTCGTGCCGGCATCTCTGTCGTCTCCTCGTGATCGGCGTGCTGGGATTCGTTCGTTCCGGAGTAGCTGGGCGCCGACTCAGCCGAACGTCGGCAGGGTCAGTCCGTCGGCACCGTCGAGTCCGTCCGACCCGCGTCGCCCGGTCAGCCAACCCAGCAGCAGGCCGCCCGGTCCGGTGACTCTTCGCGGCTCGGCACCGCCCGGACCGATGACGCTGACCTGACCGGCGTCGGTGGTCAGTTCGAGCCGCGGGACGTCGTCTCGGCCCTGGAGGGCGAACGGGACGAACTCGAGCAGCCAGCCGACCAGTTCGTCGTCCAGGTCGGCAAAGGTGTGCCCGACGTCCAGATCGATGTGGTGGATCGTCACCTCGAACAGCCGGATCAGCGGCAGCAGCCGGGCCGGGGTCGGCCTGCCGTGGGTCTCGATCGCGGCGTCCCAGCGGTCGGCGTCGTCCAGCTCGGCGAACGCGTCGTCGAGTTGCCCGGCGCTGGTGTCGAGGTCGACCTGCAGTTCCAGCCCGGGACGTCCGGAGCCGCTCTCGATCGCGGCGTCGCGCGCCTCCCGTGAGCTGTACGGCTCCTCGCGGTCACCGGTCAGCGCCCAACGGCTGAGCCGGGCCAGGCCGTCGGCGTTCCGGGCCAGGTGGGCGGCCAGGTGCCCCCGGCTCCACCCCGGCAGCAGCGAGGGTGCCCGCCACTGGTCGTCACCCAGTTCGATCGTCGCCCCGAGCAGATGCTGGGTGGCGTGGGTCAGCAGCGATCTGACCGCGGCGAGCGAGGAGACCGAAGCGTCCGGCACGTCCGGTTCGGGTGCGGTCATGGGGCCAACCTAGCCCTCGGCTGCGGGCGTCCGGCCGCCGGGAGAAAACTGTCAGCGCACCGACATAGCATGACGATCGTGACTGACGCCGCCCTTCAGGCCTCCCGCCTCACCATCCGAGGCGCCCGTGAACACAACCTGCGCAACGTGTCGCTGGACCTGCCCCGCGACGCCCTGATCGTGTTCACCGGGCTGTCGGGGTCCGGCAAATCCAGCCTGGCCTTCGACACCATCTTCGCCGAGGGCCAACGGCGCTACGTCGAGTCGTTGTCGGCCTACGCCCGGCAGTTCCTGGGGCAGATGGACAAGCCGGACGTCGACTTCATCGAGGGTCTGTCGCCGGCGGTCTCGATCGACCAGAAGTCGACCAGCCGCAACCCGCGTTCGACGGTCGGCACCATCACCGAGGTCTATGACTACCTGCGACTGCTGTTCGCCCGGGCCGGTCGGCCGCACTGCCCGGTCTGTGGTGAGCCGATCAGCCGGCAGAGCCCGCAGCAGATCGTCGACCGGCTGCTCGGGCTGGCCGAGGGCACCCGGTTCCAGGTGCTCGCGCCGGTCGTCCGCGGCCGCAAGGGTGAGTACGTCGACCTGTTCCGCCAGCTGGCCACCGGCGGCTTCAGCCGGGTCCGGGTCGACGATCAGGTCTATCAGCTGACCGATCCGCCCACGCTGGACAAGAAGTACAAGCACAACATCGACGTCATCGTCGACCGGCTGGCCACCAAACCGAGCTCCAAGCAACGCCTGACCGACTCGGTCGAGACCGCGTTGGCCCTGGCCCAGGGGGTGGTGTCGATCGACTTCGTCGACCTGGACGCCAAGGACCCGAACCGGGAGCGCCGCTACTCCGAGAAGATGGCCTGCCCGAACGACCACGACATCGCGATCGAGGAGCTCGAACCGCGGCAGTTCTCGTTCAACGGTCCGTGGGGCGCCTGTCCGGAGTGCTCGGGCATCGGCACCCGGATGGAGGTCGACCCGGAGCTGGTGGTGCCCGATCCGGACAAGAGCCTGGACGACGGCGCCATCGCCCCCTGGTCGTCCGCGCACGTCGCCGACTACTTCATCCGGCTGGTCGACGCGCTGGCCAAGAACGAGGGGTTCAGCACCAAGAAGCCCTGGCACACGCTGCCGGTCGAGGCCAAGAAGATGCTGCTCTACGGCGTCGGGGACCAGGTGCACGTCAAGTACCGCAACCGCTACGGCCGCGAGCGCAGCTACAGCGCCCGGTTCGAGGGCGTGGTCGCCTACATCGAACGCCGCCACGCCGAGGCCGAGACCGACAGCTCCCGCGAGCGGTTCGCCGGCTACATGCGGGAGGTGCCCTGCCACGTCTGCCACGGCGCCCGGCTGAAGCCGACGTCGCTGGCCGTGACGCTGGGGGAGAAGAACATCGCCGAGGTGTCGGCGATGTCGATCGACGAGGCGGCACGCTTCCTCTCGGGCCTGGAACTGACCGACCGGGAGAAGCAGATCGCCGAGCGGGTGCTGAAGGAGATCAACGAGCGGCTCAAGTTCCTGCTCGACGTCGGTCTGGACTACCTGTCGCTGAGCCGGCCGAGCGGCAGCCTGTCCGGCGGCGAGGCCCAGCGGATCCGGCTCGCCACCCAGATCGGCTCCGGCCTGGTCGGGGTGCTGTACGTCCTCGACGAGCCGTCCATCGGGCTGCACCAGCGGGACAACCGCCGGCTGATCGAGACGCTGATCCGGCTGCGTGACCTCGGCAACACCCTGATCGTGGTCGAGCACGACGAGGACACCATCCGGGTCGCCGACTGGGCCGTCGACATCGGGCCCGGCGCGGGCGAGCACGGCGGGCACGTCGTGGTCTCCGGACCGGTGCAGGAACTGCTGGACAGCGAGGAGTCGCTGACCGGTCAGTACCTGTCCGGGCGGCGTGAGATCCCCCTTCCGGCCACCCGCCGGCCGCGCACCAAGGGCCGCACCATCACCGTCCACAACGCCGTCGAGCACAACCTGCAGGACGTGTCGGTCGAGTTCCCGCTCGGCCAGTTGGTCGCGGTCACCGGTGTCTCGGGCTCGGGCAAGTCGACGCTGGTCAACCACATCCTCTACACCGCGCTGGCCAAGCGGATCTACAACGCCCGCGACGTCCCCGGTCGGCACCGGCGGATCACCGGCGCCGAGCAGATCGACAAGATCATCCACGTCGACCAGTCGCCGATCGGCCGGACGCCGCGCTCCAATCCGGCGACCTACACCGGCGTCTTCAACCACATGCGGAACCTGTTCGCCGAGACGCCGGAGTCGAAGGTGCGCGGCTACCAGCCCGGGCGCTTCTCCTTCAACGTCAAGGGCGGCCGCTGCGAGAACTGCACCGGCGACGGCACCATCAAGATCGAGATGAACTTCCTGCCCGACGTCTACGTGCCGTGCGAGGTCTGCCACGGGGCCCGGTACAACCGGGAGACCCTCGAGGTGCACTACAAGGGCAAGTCCATCTCCGAGGTGCTGGACATGCCGATCGAGGAGGCGGTCGAGTTCTTCGCCGCCATCCCGGCCATCGCCCGGCACCTGCGGACGCTGGTCGACGTCGGTCTGGGCTACGTCCGGCTCGGCCAGAGTGCGCCGACCCTGTCCGGCGGCGAGGCGCAGCGGGTGAAGCTGGCCAGCGAGCTGCAGAAGCGGTCCACCGGCCGGACGATGTACATCCTGGACGAGCCGACCACCGGTCTGCACTTCGAGGACATCCGCAAACTGCTCGGCGTGCTCGGCCGGCTGGTCGACGCCGGTAACACCGTGGTGGTGATCGAGCACAACCTGGACGTGATCAAGACCGCCGACTGGCTGATCGACATGGGCCCGGAGGGTGGATCGCGCGGCGGCACGGTGATCGCCGAGGGGACACCGGAGCAGATCGCGGCCACACCCGAATCGCACACCGGCGAGTTCCTGGCCCCGATCCTGGCCGGGCGTGAGGTGCCGGTCGGTTCGGCCCAGCCGACGTTGGTGCCCGCCCCGATCGTCAAGGCGGCCAAGAAGTCCGGTGCCAAGAAGATCTCGGCGGTGAAGCAGGCCACCGAGGCGGCGAACGCCAGGAAGGCCGGGGTGAAGACCTCCGCTGCGGCCACGAAGACGCCGGCCAAGAAGGGGACGGCGAAGAAGGCCGCGAAGCGGACGGCGGCCTGACCCGCGACCCGAGCCCCAGGAACCGAACCAATCGGCCCGCTGGATCGTATTCTCGGTGAGGACTTCACCGCCGCAGCGGACGGTGTGGCCTTCGCCCCCGATCCGACCACGTCTGGAGTCATCTCAATGTCCCGTCGCGACACAGCATCCACCCCGTCCACAGCCCCGACCACGGCCTCGACCACAGCCCTGAAAACAGCCCCGGCCCAGCCGTCGGAGTCGGCCTTCCGGCAGTCCCCGCTGACCAGGCGCACCGTCTTCCGCGGCGCCGGCCTGATGGCGCTGCTCGGCGGCGGTGGGCTCGCGCTGGCGGCCTGCTCCGGCTCCGACACCGCCGGCCCGGCTGCGTCCACCCCGGCCGGTGGAGGCACCAGCGCCGGCACCGAGGTCCCCAGCCCGTCCGCGGCGACCAGCTCGAGCGCGAGCGCCAGCCCGTCGGCCGACGCGTCCTCGAGCTCGGCCTCGAGTCGGCGTCAGTCCGGCGCTCGAGTTCCCGTCGGCTCCGCTTCGTCAGGCCCGACCGCTGACGCCGCGCACACCCTGGCCAAGAGCACGGTGCCCGAAGGCGGTGGCACGATCGGCAGCGACTTCGTCGTCACCCAGCCGAGTGCCGGCAGCTACAAGGCGTACTCCAACGTCTGCACCCACCTGGGCTGCCAACTCACCTAGGTCTCCGGCGGCACCATGAACTGCCCGTGCCACCGGCAGCAAGTACTCGATCACCGACGGATCGGTGGTCGTCGGGGCCGGCGCCCCGGCCGCTGCCCGGCAAGACCGTCGTCCAGTCCGGCAGCAATCTGCTGATCGGCACCTGAACCGGTCGCCGGTGCCGTCCCACGGCACTACTGTTCGGGGATGCGGCTGCTCAGTCCCGCGGTGGTGCTGCTGGCCCATCCGGACCCGGACAGCTTCAACCACGCCGTCGCTGCCGAGGTGCGCCGGGTGCTCGGTGAGGCCGGCGCCCGGGTGGTCCTCCACGATCTCTTTCGCGAGGGCTTCGACCCGACCCTGACCGCCGCCGAGTTGTCGGCGCTGACCGGTCCGCACCGCACCGACCCTGCCGTCCCCACCGCCCCCACCGTCCAGACCTATCGCGACGAACTGGGCACGGCCCGGGCGTTGGCCGTCGTCCATCCGAACTGGTGGGGGCAGCCGCCGGCCGTACTGACCGGTTGGCTGGACCGGGTCCTGGTCGATCGCCGGGCCGATGATCCGGGCCGGCCCCGGCTCTCGCGAATGCTGGTGGTCAACACCGCGGATCCGCGGTCCGGCGAGCGGCCCGCACCCGGGCACGACCCGCTCGACCTGATCTGGCGCGAGGCGGTGGGCCCGGTGCTCGGCGATCCGGAGATCGAACGACTGGTGTTCTCACCGGTGGGACGATCCGACGGGCAGCAGCGACGCCGCTGGCTGGCCGGGGCCGGCCGGGCCGCAGCCTGGCTGGCCGGCGCCGACCGGTAAGCGGGAACTCGTCGTCGTCCCGGATTGAGCCGCGACTACGCGGTCGGATGCGGGAGGTTGTCGGCCGAACACGATTTCTCGGCCGGGCACCTAATCTGGGTCCCGTGGCAGATCCTGTGACCTACCGTCCGAAGCCGGGGGCGATCCCGGACCAGCCGGGGGTCTACCGGTTCAGCGACAAGGACGGCCGGGTCATCTACGTCGGCAAGGCCAAGAGTCTGCGGCAGCGGCTGAACTCCTACTTCGCCGATCCGGCCGGGCTGCACTTCCGGACCAGGACGATGGTCTTCACCGCGGCCAAGGTCGACTGGACGGTGGTGCAGACCGAGGTCGAGTCGCTGCAGCTGGAGTACTCCTGGATCAAGGAGTACGACCCGCGCTTCAACGTCAAGTACCGCGACGACAAGTCCTACCCGTGGCTGGCCGTCACGATGAGCGAGGAGTTCCCGCGGGTGCTGGTCGGCCGCGGCCCCAAGCGCAAGGGCAACCGCTACTTCGGGCCCTACAGCCACGCCTGGGCCATCCGCGAGACCGTCGACCTGCTGCTCCGCGCCTTCCCGATGCGTTCCTGCAGCAACGGGGTCTTCCGCAACGCCGCCCAGGTCGGCCGGCCCTGTCTGCTCGGCTACATCGACAAGTGCTCGGCTCCCTGCGTGGGCCGGATCAGCCCTGAGGAACACCGCGAGATCGTCGAGGACTTCAGCCGGTTCATGTCCGGCCAGACCCAGCCGGTGATCCGGCGGCTGACCCGGGAGATGAAGGAGGCCAGTGCCGAGCTGGAGTTCGAGCGCGCGGCCCGGCTGCGGGACGACCTCGGCGCGCTGGAACGGGCGATGGAGAAGAACGCGATCGTCTTCATCGACGGCGCCGACGCCGACGTGATCGCACTGGCCGAGGATCCGCTCGAGGTCGCCGTGCAGATCTTCCACGTCCGGGGCGGCCGGGTCCGCGGCGAACGGGGCTGGGTCGCCGACCGGACCGAGGAGGGCGACACCGGCGACCTGATCGAGCGGTTCCTGCTGCAGCTCTACGGCGACGCGCGCGCCGACGACACCGCCGAGCAGTCCATCCCGCGGGAGATCCTGGTGCCGGCGCTGCCGGCCTCCGCCGACGTGCTGGCCGAGATGCTGGCCGAACAGCGCGGCTCACAGGTCCAGATCCGGGTGCCGCAGCGCGGGGACAAGAAGACCCTGATGGAGACCGTCGCCCGCAACGCCGGCGAGGCGTTGATCCGGCACAAGACCACCCGGGCCTCCGACCTCTCCACCCGCAACCAGGCGCTGGAGGAGATCCAGAACGCGCTCGACCTGCCCACCGCCCCGTTGCGGATGGAGTGCTACGACATCTCCAACCTGCAGGGCACCGAGGTGGTCGCCTCGATGGTCGTCTTCGAGGACGGGCTGCCGCGCAAGGGGGAGTACCGCCGGTTCGTGATCCGCGGCGTGGACGGGCAGAACGACGTCGCGGCCATGCACGAGGTGATCACCCGCCGGTTCCGTCGGCTGCTGGACGAGCGGCGGGCGATGACCGAGCACAGCGACGGCGTGGACGGCGAGGGCGCGCTGTTGGTCGACCCCACCACCGGCGCACCGCGGAAGTTCGCCTACGCCCCGGCGCTGATCGTGGTCGACGGCGGCCCGCCGCAGGTGGCCGCGGCGCAGCAGGCGATGGCCGAGCTGGGCATCACCGACGTCGCCCTCTGCGGCCTGGCCAAGCGGCTGGAGGAGGTCTGGCTGCCCGAGGAGGAGGATCCGCTGATCCTGCCGCGCACGTCCGAGGGTCTCTACTTACTGCAGCGGCTGCGGGACGAGGCGCACCGCTTCGCCATCACCCACCACCGCGGCCGCCGCAGCAAGTCGATGGTCGAGTCGACGCTCGACGACGTCCCGGGTCTGGGCGAGGTCCGCCGCAAGGCCCTGTTGTCGCACTTCGGTTCGTTGAAGAAACTCCGGGCGGCCACCCTGGACGACATCGCCGCGGTGCCGGGTTTCGGGTCCAAGACGGCGATCTCGATCAAGGCCGCGCTGGACGCGAAGCCGGTCCGCGAGTCGGTCAACACCGCCACCGGCGAGATCATCGAGAACTGATCGCCGAACCGGTGCTGCGGCCGGTGATAATGGGCGCGTGAGCACGGAGGCGATGGCCACCCCACAGCACGTCGGCGAGCCCGTCCCGGTCGGTATCGGTAGTGACGAGCATCCCGGCGTCCGGCTGGTGGTGGTCACCGGCATGTCCGGGGCGGGCCGCAGCACAGCGGCCAACGCGCTGGAGGACCTCGGCTGGTACGTCGTGGACAACCTGCCGCCCGGCGTGCTGCCGGAGATCTGCGCACTGGCCGCCTCTTCCGGCTGGTACCGGCTGGCCGTGGTCCTCGACGTCCGGACCCGGTCCTTCTTCGACCAACTGCCGGACATGTTCTCCGACCTGCGCGCCGAGGGTGTCCGGCCGGAGATCCTGTTCCTCGAGGCCGCCGACGACGTGATCGTCCGGCGCCAGGAGTCGGTCCGCCGGCCGCATCCGTTGCAGGGCGACGGGCGGCTGCTCGACGGCATCACCGCCGAACGCCAGCGGCTGGCCACCCTCCGTGCCGCCGCCGACCTGGTGATCGACACGTCCTCGATCAACATCCACCAGCTCGCCTCCCGGGTGACCCACGTCTACGGCGACAGCGAGAACGAGCGGCTGCGGGTCACCGTGCTCAGCTTCGGCTTCAAGAACGGCATCCCGGTCGACGCCGACCTGGTGCTGGACGTCCGGTTCCTGCCGAATCCGCACTGGGTCCCCGAGCTGCGACCGCTCACCGGCCTGAGCCCGGAGGTGAGCGGGTTCGTCCTCGCCCAGGACGGGGCGGCGGAGTTCCTGGACCGGTTGGAGGGTCTGGTCGGGGTGATCGCCGACGGCTACGTCCGGGAGGGCAAACGGTTCGCCACCGTGGCCATCGGCTGCACCGGCGGGAAACACCGCAGCACCGCGATGGCCGAGGAGTTCGCCCGCCGGCTGCGCGCGGCCGCCGTGCCGACGACCGTCCTGCACCGCGACGTCGCCCAGGCCGGATGAGATGAGCGAGCAGAACCACGGACTGGACCCGCGGCCCGCGGTCGTCGCCTTCGGCGGCGGCCACGGGCTGTCGGCCTCGCTGGCCGCGTTGCGCCGGGTGACCGACCGGCTGACCGCGGTGGTCACCGTGGCCGACGACGGCGGCTCCTCCGGGCGGCTCCGGGACGAGTTGGACTGCCTGCCACCGGGTGACCTGCGGATGGCGTTGGCCGCTCTCTGCGGCGACGACGATGCCGGCCGGACCTGGGCCGACGTGCTGCAGTACCGGTTCACCGGTTCGGGCGGCCTGCGCGACCACGCCATCGGCAACCTGCTGATCGCCGGCCTGTGGGAGCGGCTCGGCGATCCGGTGGCCGGGCTGGACATGGTGGCCAGGCTGCTCGGCGCCAAGGGTCGGGTGCTGCCGATGTCGTCGGTGCCGCTGGAGATCGAGGCCGACGTGCTCGGGCTCGATCCGAGCGTCCCGGACGAGGTGGCGGTGGTCCGGGGCCAGAACCAGGTGGCCAAGACCAGGGCCGAGGTGCGTAACGTCCGGTTGCTGCCGACCGACCCGCCGGCCTGCCCGGAGTCGGTGCAGAGCGTGCTGGACGCCGACTGGGTGATCCTCGGCCCGGGGTCGTGGTTCACCTCGGTCATCCCGCATCTGCTGGTGCCCGAGCTGGGCCGGGCGATCCACGAGACGTCCGCCCGCCGGCTGTTGGTGCTGAACGTCCGCACCGACGCCGAGACCCACGGCTTCACCGCCGCCCGGCACATCGAGTTGCTGGCCGAGCACGCCCCGAAACTGCGGCTGGACGCCGTCCTGGTCGATCACCGTTTCGCCGGCGACGACGCCCACCTCGAGCCGTACGCGAAGTCGCTCGGGGCCGAACTGGTGGTGGAGGATCTGGCCGCCCGGGACGGCTCGGCCCGGCACGATCCGCTCCGCCTCGCCGCGGCCTACGCCTCGATCCTGGGCGTCTGAGCCTCGATCCTGGGGGTGTGAGCCTCGATCCTGGGGGTGTGAGCCTCGATCCTGGGGGTCCGGACGACGCTTCGCCCAGAACGGGCGGCTCGTGACAAAATGCGGCAATGGCGATGACCGCGCAGGTGAAGGCCGAGTTGGCGACGATCAAGGTCAGCAAACCGAGCTCCCGCAAGGCCGAGGTCGCGGCGACCCTCCGGTTCGCCGGCGGGCTGCACATCGTCAGCGGCAAGATCGTGATCGAGGCCGAACTGGACACCGGCGCGGCCGCGCGCCGGCTGCGGACCGATATCGCCGACGTGTTCGGCCACCCCAGTGAACTGGTGATCGTGAACGGAGCCGGCATCCGGCGTGGCACCCGCTACGTGGTCCGGGTGGTCCGCGACGGCGACGCGCTGGCCCGCCAGACCGGTCTGGTCGACTCCCGTGGACGTCCGGCCCGGGGGCTGCCGGCCCAGGTGGTCAGCGGCGGGATGGAGGACTGCGTCGCCGCCTGGCGCGGCGCCTTCCTGGCCCACGGCTCGCTGACCGAGCCGGGCCGCTCGATGTCGCTGGAGGTGACCTGCCCCGGCCCGGAGGCCGCCCTGGCCCTGGTCGGGGCCGCCCGCCGGCTCGGGATCGGCGCGAAGGCGCGGGAGGTCCGCAACGTCGACCGGGTGGTGATCCGGGACGGCGAGGCGATCGGCCAGCTGTTGACCAGGCTCGGTGCGCACGAGTCCCTGATGGCCTGGGAGGAGCGTCGGATGCGCCGGGAGGTGCGGGCCTCGGCCAACCGGCTGGCGAACTTCGACGACGCCAACCTGCGTCGCTCCGCCCGGGCCGCGGTGGCCGCCGGAGCCCGGGTCGAGCGTGCGCTGGAGATCCTCGGCGACGAAGTCCCGGACCATCTCAAGGCGGCCGGTGTGCTGCGGCTGGAGAACAAGCAGGCCAGCCTGGAGGAGCTCGGTCAGTTGCACGACCCGCAGCTGACCAAGGACGCCGTGGCCGGCCGGATCCGTCGGTTGCTCGCCACCGCGGACAAGCGGGCCGGCGAGCTGGGCGTCCCGAACACCGAGGCCGGGCTGAGCGAAGAGCTGCTGGAGGACTGACCGGACCGCCCCGGCGTGGTCGAGCGGTCCGGTCGAGCAGACCTCTGCTCAGCTGGATTGAGGTCGATACCACCTCCGGGGCCGGTCCGAAACCGGCGCGAGCCGATTGGCTAGTGTCGGCATCGGACGAATCAATCCGCACAGTTGAGGAGAATTCCCGCATGACCGTACGCGTAGGCATCAACGGCTTCGGCCGCATCGGCCGTAACTTCTTCCGCGCCATCGCGGCGTCCGGCGCCGACATCGAGGTGGTCGCAGCCAACGACCTGGGCGACGTCCAGACCATGGCGCACCTGCTGAAGTACGACTCGATCCTGGGCCGTTTCCCCGAGGAGATCTCGGTCACCGACGACGGCATCCAGGTCGGCGATCACAGCCTGAAGATCCTCGCCGAGCGCGATCCCGCCGCTCTGCCCTGGGGCGATCTCGGCGTCGACGTGGTGATCGAGTCGACCGGTTTCTTCGTCGACGGCACCAAGGCCAAGGCCCACATCGACGGCGGCGCCAAGAAGGTCATCATCTCGGCCCCGGGCAAGAACGAGGACATCACCATGGTCCTCGGCGTCAACGACGGTGACTACGACCCGGCGAAGCACCACATCATCAGCAACGCCTCCTGCACCACCAACTGCCTCGGCCCGATGGCCAAGACGCTGGACGAGTCGGTCGGCATCGTCAAGGGCCTGATGACCACGATCCACGCCTACACCCAGGATCAGAACCTGCAGGACGGCCCGCACAAGGACCTGCGTCGCGCCCGCGCCGCCGCCCTGAACATCGTCCCCACCTCGACCGGTGCCGCCAAGGCGATCGGCCTGGTGCTGCCGCAGCTCAAGGGCAAGCTCGACGGTTACGCCCTGCGCGTTCCGGTGCCGACCGGCTCGGCCACCGACCTCACCTTCGAGGCCGGCCGCGAGACCAGCGTCGAGGAGATCAACGGCGCGATGAAGACCGCCGCCGAGGGCCCGCTGAAGGGCTACCTGAAGTACACCGAGGAGGACATCGTCTCCTCCGACATCGTCACCGACCCGCACTCCTGCATCTTCGACGCGGGCCTGACCAAGGTGATCGGCAACCAGGTCAAGGTCGTGGGCTGGTACGACAACGAGTGGGGCTACTCCAACCGGCTGGTCGACCTGACCACCATGGTCGGCAAGTCCCTCTGACCGACCCCCGGACGTCACCGCGTCCGGAGCCTGCCGGAGGGTCGACGACTCTTCGGCAGGCCCTGCCGCGTCCGCTGAACAGAACAGGACCCTCTTCGTGAACAGCATCGACGACCTCGGCGACCTGCGCGGCAAGCGCGTACTGATCCGCTGCGACTTCAACGTGCCGCTGGACGGTGACCGGATCACCGACGACGGCCGGATCCGGGCGGCGCTGCCGACCCTGACCCGCCTGCACTCGGCCGGCGCCAAGATCGTGATCATGGCCCACCTCGGCCGGCCGAAGGGCGAGGTCAACCCGAAGTACTCCCTCGCTCCGGCGGCGGAGCGGCTCTCGGAGTTGCTCGGTGTCGAGGTCAGGTTGGCCGGCGACGTGGTCGGTGAGTCGGCGCACTCGATCGTCGCGGCTCTGGCCGACGGCGAGGTCGCGATGCTGGAGAACGTCCGCTACGAGCCGGGGGAGGAGTCCAAGGACGACTCCGTCCGCGCCGAGCTGGCTGCCAAGTACGCCGAGTTCGGCGACGTGTTCGTCTCCGACGGCTTCGGCGTGGTGCACCGCAAGCAGGCCTCCGTCTACGACGTCGCCTCGCTGCTGCCGAACGCCGCCGGTTCGCTGGTCCAGGCCGAGGTCGAGGTGCTGAAGCAGCTGACCGAGTCCCCGGCCAAGCCCTACGTCGTGGTGCTCGGCGGGGCCAAGGTCTCCGACAAGCTGGCGGTGATCGCGAACCTGATCAAGACCGCCGACACCCTGGTGATCGGCGGCGGGATGGTCTTCACCTTCCTGGCCGCCCAGGGCCACGAGGTGGGCAAGAGCCTGCTGGAGGCCGACCAGCTCGAGACCGTCAAGGGCTATCTCGAGCAGGCCGCGGCCGACGGCAAGCAGATCATCCTGCCCTCCGACATCGTGGTGGCGCCGGAGTTCAAGGCCGACTCCACCCCGACCGTGGTGCCGGCCGACAAGATGCCGGCCGATCAGCTCGGGCTCGACGTCGGGCCGGACGCCCAGACCGTCTTCGGTGCCGTGATCAGCAAGGCCAGGACGGTCTTCTGGAACGGCCCGATGGGGGTGGCGGAGTGGGAGAACTTCGCCGGCGGCACCCGGGCCGTGGCCCAGGCGCTGACCGAGGTGGACGGCCTTTCGGTCGTCGGCGGTGGCGACTCGGCCGCCGCGGTGCGCGATCTCGGCTTCGCCGACGACGCGTTCGGCCACATCTCGACCGGCGGCGGCGCCAGCCTGGAGTACCTGGAGGGCAAGACCCTGCCGGGTCTGGCCGTCCTGGAGAGCTGACCGCTTCCGTCCACCCGCCGGCAGATCCACGCCAGCGGATCCGCACCCCGACGACCGAGGAGACCGAAAGAACATGGCACGCACGCCCCTGATGGCCGGTAACTGGAAGATGAACCTGAACCACGTCGAAGCGGTCGGCCTGGTGCAGAAGCTGGCCTGGACGCTGGACGACAAGAAGCACGACCCGAGCCGGTGCGAGGTCGTGGTGTTGCCGCCGTTCACCGACATCCGCAGCGTCCAGACGCTGATCGAGGGCGACCGGCTCGAGTTGGGCTTCGGCGCCCAGGATCTCTCCGAGCACCCCAACGGCGCCCGGACGGGGGACATCTCGGCCGAGATGCTGACCAAGCTCAACTGCCGTTACGTCACCGTCGGCCACTCCGAGCGACGCGAGTACCACGGCGAGGACGACGCCAAGATCAACGCCAAGACGCTCCGGGCCACGGAGGCCGGGATCACCCCGATCGTCTGCGTCGGGGAAGGTTTGGAGGTGCGCGAACAGGGCGACCAGGTCGCGCACACCCTGGCCCAGGTCGAGGGTGCGCTGCGCGGCCTGAGCGCCGAGCAGGTCGCGACCACGGTGATCGCCTACGAACCGGTCTGGGCGATCGGCACCGGCAAGGTCGCCACCCCCGACGACGCGCAGGAGGTCTGCGGAGCCATCCGCGGCTGGGTCAACGACCAGCACGGCGCCGAGGTGGCCGACCGCGTGCGGATCCTCTACGGCGGTTCGGTCAACCCCTCGAACGTGGTCGCTCTGATGGCCGAGGACGACGTCGACGGCGCCCTGGTCGGTGGGGCCAGTCTCAAGGTGGACGACTTCGCCGCCCTGGCCCGCTTCTACGCCCTGCCCTCCGTCGGCTGAGCCCGGCGCGACCCCGGGGCCGGGTGATCCGGTCTGTTCGGGGTATCAGAAAACGTCGGTTCGTGAGTTAGGATCTCCGGGTGATTTCGATGATTCCGCTGATCAGCGCACCGATCCTGTCGGTGTCGATCGTGCTGATCGTGACGAGCGTGGCCCTGGCCCTGTTCGTCCTGATGCACAAGGGTCGTGGTGGCGGCCTGTCCGATCTGTTCGGCGGCGGTGTCTCGTCCTCGATGGGCGGTTCGTCGGTGGCCGAGCGCAACCTCGACCGGCTCACCATCATCATCGCTCTGATCTGGCTCGCCTGCATCATCACCCTGGGTCTGCTCTACAAGGCCCAGGGCTGACCGGTATCCGGTCCCAACGCAACACCTGAAGATCAAGCTGACGCTGTATCTGTCCTTGGGGGAATAGATCGTGGCTGGTGGAAGTGCAATCCGGGGCAGCCGGGTCGGGGCCGGGCCGATGGGCGAGGTCGAGCGCGGCGACAGTGCGCCGCGACTGGTGGTCTCCTATTTCTGTTCGAACTCCCACGAGACCCGGCCGGCCTTCGCCGCGGACGCCGCCGTCCCGGCCAACTGGGACTGCCCTCGCTGCGGACTGCCCGCCAACCTGGACTCGGCGAACCCGCCGCCGCCGCCCAAGACCGAGCCCTACAAGACGCACCTGGCCTACGTGAAGGAGCGTCGCAGCGACTCCGAGGCGAGCGCGATCCTGACCGAGGCGCTCACCTCACTGCGTGACCGCCGGGCCCGCGGCGAAGTCATCTACTGACCCAGCCGCCAACCCGACCGTCGGCCACAACAGTCGACCCACTCGGGTTCAGATCACGCCGCGTTGACGCAGATCCTTCGGCAGTTTGCTCGCGGCCGCCTCGTCCAGCAGCCAGATCGACCGCTCGGTCCCGTTGGCCGCACCGGCCGGCAGTTGGATCTGACCTGCACCGGACAGAGCCATCGCCACCGCGTCGGCCTTCTCCTCGCCACTGACCAGGAACCAGACCTCGCGGGAGGCGTTGACCACCTCCAGGGTCAGACTGATCCGCTCCGGCGGCGGCTTCGGCGAGGACCGCACCGGGATCACTCGGCCGGCCTCGTGCGAGGACGGGTGCTCGGGGAAGATCGAGTTCACGTGCCCGTCCGGGCCGACGCCGAGCAGGAAGACGTCGAAGACGGTGTCGCCGAGCTCGTCGCCGTAGCGGGCGGCCGCGTCGTCCAGGCCGATCCCGGCGTCGGTGGCCGGCATCGGGTGCACCCGGTCCGGATCGAGCTGTAGCGGGCCCCGGAGCAGCTCCAGGGTGCCCTTGTCGTTGCGGTCGTCGCTGTCGGCAGCGACGAACCGTTCATCGCCCCACCAGAGCCCGACCCGGCTCCAGTCCGCCGCGCTGTCGGCACCGTCGGTGGCCAACTGCTGGTAGGTCTTGGTGGCGATCGTGCCGCCGGTCAGGGCGAGTCTGCGGCAGGTCGACACCGGAGCGTTGCAGTTCGGCCACCCGGGCGGTCAACCGGGCGGCGATCGCCTCGGCCAGATCGTCGGCGTTCGGGTGGACCAGGATCTCGGGCTGGGTCATGGTTTCCTTTCGTTCGGGGGACGAAAAGGGCCCGGCCCCAGCGATGCGCTGGGGGCCGGACCCGATCCGTCAGTGGTTCAGTGACCGCCGGCTTCGCTGTCGCCGACTTCGCGCAGCGAGGTCTGTACCGAGTCGGTCAACTCGTTCCAGGAGCCGATGAACTTGTTCACACCCTCGTCCTCCAGGGTGTCGATCACATCGTCGTAGGAGATGCCGAGCGCGCTCAGGGCGTCCATCGTCTGCTGGGCGTCGTCGTACATCGTGGTCACCCGGTCTCCCTCGAGCTCACCGTGATCGGCGAAGGCCTGCATCGTCTTCTCCGGCATGGTGTTGACGGTGTCCTTGACCACCAACTGGGTGACGTAAAGGGTGTCGGGCAGATCCGGGTCCTTGACACTGGTCGAGGCCCACAGCGGACGCTGCACGTTCGCGCCCTTGGCCTCGAGCGCCTTCCAGCGGTCACTCTGCAGCGACTTCTCGTAGAGCTGGTAGGCCAGTCGGGCGTTGGCGATCGCGGCCTTGCTCTTCAGCGCCTTGGCCTCGTCGCTGCCGATCGCGTCGAGCCGCTTGTCGTACTCGGTGTCGACCCGGGAGACGAAGAACGAGGCCACGGAGTAGATCGTGCTCAGGTCCTTGCCGGCCGCGTCGGCCGCCTCCAGACCGTCGAAGTAGGCGTCGATGACGCCCTGGTAGCGGTCCAGGCCGAAGATCAGCGTGACGTTGACGCTGATGCCGTCACCGATCGCGGTGGAGATCGCCGGCAGACCCGGCTTGGTGGCGGGGATCTTGATCAGCAGGTTCGGCCGGTCGACGGTCGACCACAGCTCGCGCGCCTCGGCGATGGTCGCGTCGGTGTCCATCGCCAGGTTCGGCGAGACCTCGAGCGAGACCCGGCCGTCGGCGCCACCGGTCGCGGCCGAGGTGGCCGAGAACACGTCGCAGGCGTTCCGGACGTCGGTGGTGGTGATCGCCCTGATCGCCGCCGGGACCCCGGAGCCGTCGGCGGCCAGATCCTTCAGCTGGACGTCATAGGACTCGCCCTTGCTGAGCGCGCTGGCGAAGATCGTCGGGTTGGTGGTGACGCCGACCACGGAGGAGTCGCTGATCAGGCTGGACAGGTTGCCCGAGTCCAGACGCTCCCGGGAGAGGTCGTCGAGCCAGATCGAGACACCGGCATCGGAGAGTTTCTTGAGTCGTTCGTTCATCGCAAGCTCCTGACAGGGTTGAGATGGAAGGGCGGGTGAAGACGGATTCAGTTGACGGTGACGCCGGGGTCGGACGTGTGGTCCCCGGTCGTCTTGGAGCCGGCCGCGGCCCGGTGCAAGGAGACCTTGTCGCTCGAGGCGGCCTGCAGGCTTTCCTTCGCTGCGGCGGCCACGGTCTCGCCGCTGAAGCCGAACTTCTCGAACAGCAGGGCCCCGTCGGCGCTGGCGCCGTAGTGGTTGATGCTGACGATCCGGCCCGCGTTGCCGACGATGTCGCGCCAGCCGGCCTCGACCCCGGCCTCGACGCTGACCCGCGCCGTGACCGAGCTGGGAATGACCGATTCGCGGTAGGCGTCGTCCTGCTCGTCGAACCACTCCCGGCACGGCATCGAGACCACCCGGGCGGCGATGCCCTCGCCGGCCAGCGATTCGGCCGCGGTGAGCGCGTACTGCACCTCGGAGCCGGTACCGATCAGCACCACCTGCGGGTCGCCGTCACCGAACTCCTTCAGCACGTAGGCGCCCTTGGCCACGTTCTCGGTGGTGGCGAAGCCGTCGCTGCCGCGCGGGGTGATCGGCAGGTTCTGCCGGCTCAGGATGAAGCCGGCCGGCCGGTCGCCGTTCTTCAGGATCGCGGCCCAGCAGGCGGCGGTCTCGTTGGCGTCGGAGGGGCGGACGACGTCCAGACCGGGGATCGTCCGCAGTGCGGCCACGTGCTCGATCGGCTGGTGGGTCGGGCCGTCCTCACCGAGGCCGATGGAGTCGTGGGTCCAGACGTAGGTGACCGGCACCCGCATCAGCGCCGACAGCCGGACGGCCGCCCGCATGTAGTCGCTGAAGGTGAGGAAGGTGCCGCCGTAGGGGCGGGTGCCGCCGTGCACCTTGATGCCGTTCATGATCGCGCCCATGGCGTGCTCGCGGATCCCGAAGTGCAGCACCCGGCCGTAGGGTCCGCCGGAGAACTTCTTGGTCTGCCGGTCGGTCGGCAGGAAGCTCGGCTGGCCCTTCGGGGTGGTGTTGTTGGAGCCGGCCAGGTCGGCCGAACCGCCCCACAGCTCGGGCATCTTCGGCGCCAGTGCGGTCAGCACCTCACCGGAGGCGGCGCGGGTGGCGATGCCCTTCGCGTCGGCGTCCCAGCTGGGCAGCGCCTCCTCCCAGCCCGGGGTCAGCTCGTCGGCCACCATCCGGTCGTAGAGCTCTTTGCCCTCGGGGTTGGCGCCGGCCCACTGGTCGAACTTCGTCTGCCATTCGTCCTGGGCGGCCTTCCCGCGCTCCAGCAGCTTGCGGGTGTGGCCGATCACCTCGTCGCTGACCTCGAAGGTCTGCTCCGGGTCGAAGCCGAGCAGCTTCTTGGTGGCGGCCACCTCGTCGTCGCCCAGGGCCGAGCCGTGGGCGTCGCCGGTGCCCTGCTTGTTCGGGGCCGGCCAGCCGATGATGGTCTCCAGCCGGATGAAGCTGGGCCGGTCGGTGACCGCGCGGGCGGCCTCCAGCGCCTCGTTCAGGGCCTTCACGTTCTCGGCGTAGCTGGTGCCGCCGTTGGTCCAGTCGACGTCCTGGACGTGCCAGCCGTAGGCCTCGTAGCGGGCGGCGGTGTCCTCGGTCAGGGCGATGTTGGTGTCGTCCTCGATCGAGATGTGGTTGTGGTCATAGATCAGCGTCAGGTTGCCCAGCCGCTGGGTGCCGGCCAGCGAGGACGCCTCGGAGGTGATGCCCTCCTCGATGTCGCCGTCGGAGGCCACGCAGTAGATCTGGTGGTCGAAGACCGACTGGCCCTCGGGGGAGTCCGGGTCCAGCAGGCCGCGCTCGCGGCGGGCGGCCATCGCCATCCCGACCGCGTTGGCGATGCCCTGGCCGAGCGGCCCGGTGGTGATCTCGACCCCTTCGGTGTGGCCGTACTCGGGGTGGCCCGGGGTCTTGGAACCCCAGGTGCGAAGCGACTCGATGTCGTTCAGCTCGAGCCCGAAGCCGCCGAGGTAGAGCTGGAGGTAGAGGCTGATCGAGGAGTGACCGCAGGACAGCACGAACCGGTCCCGGCCCGGCCAGTGCGGTTCGGCCGGGTTGTGCCGCATCACCTTCTGGAACAGCAGGTAGCAGAGCGGAGCCAGGCTCATCGCGGTGCCGGGGTGACCGTTGCCCACCTTCTGGACGGCGTCCGCGGCCAGCACCCGGACGGTGTCGACGGCGCGGGCGTCCAGCTCGGTCCAGCCTTCGGGGACGATGGTCTGGTCGGCGGAGCCGATCTCGGAGCTCACCTGGGGATCTGTGGAATCGGACACGACGAGGGCTTCCTTCCGTGGGCCGAACACCTCGACCCGAACTCTGGGTAAACAGGCTTCTGAATGGGCGAACCGCGTCAGGGGGTGAAGCATTCCCGGCTGACACCTCAAACCCTAGCGGCAGCGATCCGCGTGGCGGCAGGGCCTCGGTAGCCGGGCCGGACGCCGTAGACTCAAGCCCGTCCAGCTCGGCGCGGCGCTCGATGAGACCGACCTGTGAACGCCTCGGGCGGCGTGCTGCGTGTGAGATGACAGCGACCCCACCCGTTGCATACCGTGACCTCGACCGGACGCGCCAGCAGAAGGCGGGCCGCAACAGAATCCGAACCGGACGAAGGAACAGAAACCCTCACCGTGACCAGCATCGACGTGACCCGGGTCGGTCCCGGCCAACCGGGGACACTCCGGACGGCCGACACCGACGCAGCGGGACCGCGGGCGGGCTGGCGCGACGTGGTCAGCGCCTACGTCGGGTTGACCAAGCCCCGGATCATCGAGTTGCTGTTGGTCACCACCGTGCCGGCGATGTTCCTGGCCGCACGCGGGGTGCCGAGCCTGCGGCTGGTCCTGCTGACCATGGTCGGCGGCTGTTTCGCCGCGGCCAGCGCCAACGTCTTCAACTGCGTCCTCGACCGGGACATCGACGAGCGGATGCGCCGGACCCGGCGCCGGCCGCTGCCCCGGCACATGGTCAACCCGATGGCGGCCACCGTCTTCGGGCTGGTGCTCGGGGTGGCCGCGACGTTGTGGCTGGGCTTCGGGGTCAACTGGTTGTCGTCGTTGCTGGCCCTCGGGGCGAACGTGTTCTACGTCTTCGGCTACACCTTGTTGCTGAAGCGGCGGACCAGCCAGAACATCGTCTGGGGTGGGATCGCCGGTTGCTTCCCGCCGCTGATCGGCTGGACGGCGGTGACGGACCAGTTGGCGCTGGCCCCGTTCGTGCTGTTCGCCATCGTGTTCTTCTGGACGCCGCCGCACACCTGGGCGCTGGCCATCCGTTACCGCGAGGACTACGCCGCCGCCCGGGTGCCGATGCTGCCGGTGGTGATGGCCGCGCCGGCGGTGGCGAAGCGGATCGTCGCCTACGCCGTGGTCACGGTCGCGGTCTCGCTGGCCCTGTGGCCGATCGCCGGCACCGGCTGGCTCTACCCGGTGGTCGCCGCGGTGACCGGCCTGGCCTTCATCTGGGAGTCGGTGCAGTTGCTGCGCCGGGCGCGTCGTGGTCTGAGCGACGCACTGCTCAAGCCGATGCGGCTCTTCCACTGGTCGAACAGCTACCTGGCGCTGATCTTCGTCGCCGCGGCCATCGACCCACTGATCCGCTGATCCTTTCGCCCGGGTGACCCAATCGGTCGAGCTGCTGCTGGACGCCGACTCCGACGAGGCCGTCCGGGCCGAGTGGGACCTGTTGCGGCACGCCGGTCTGCCCAGTGCCTGGCGACCGGAGCCGAGCGGTTCGCATCGTCCGCACATCACTCTGCTGGCCGCCGCGGCGATCGATCCCGGGACGGAGCCGGCGTTGCGCGAGCTGGTCGGCGGTCTCGACCTACGGGTGATGATCGGCTCGCCGTTGGTCTTCACCGCCCGGCGCGGGACGTTCATCCTGGTCCGCCAGGTGATCACCACCGTCGAGCTGCTCCGGCTGCAGGCAGCGGTCCTCGATCTCTGCGGCCCGGGCCTGGACGAGACGTCCGAGCTGGGACGCTGGGTCCCGCACGTGACTCTGGGCCGTCGGTTCGGCGCTGATCAGCTCGGCCCGGCCATCGCCCTGCTGGCCGGGCAGGAGACGCCGGCCGAGGTCGAGGCGAAGATCACCGTCTGCCGCCGCTGGGACGGCGAGGCCAAACGCGACTGGCTGCTCGACTAGCTCGACGAAGCAGAGGTGGTCTCCGCCGCTCGAAGGTCAGTGACTCTCGGAGCGGCACCGGCAGCGGCACCGGCAGCGGCACCGGCACCGGCAGCGGCACCGGCACCGGTCCAGCCGTGGCCGCAGGGGCCGCCGTCGGGGGACTCGGTGATCCGGGCGCCGTCGTCGGCCGGGTCGGCGGACGGATCGACCAGCGGCTGGTAGAACTTCGCCACCTCGACGCTGCTCTGCGGGATGTAGTGGAAGATCAGCGACCGCCGGAACCGGTCGGTGCTGGTGTTGGGCTTCGAGCCGTGCACCAGGCTGCCGTGGAAGAACAGCACGTCACCGGCCCGCATCGTCGTCTGGACCCGTTCGACGTCGTCGGGGACGGGCACGGTCACGTCCGCGAACGACTCGGACCGGTCGGCCTCCTCCGGGCACAGCAACTGGATCCGGTGCGAGCCCGGGATCACCGTCAGGGCGCCGTTCTCGCCGTCGCAGTCGTCCACCGCGATCCAGGCGGCCAGGCAGGTCTCCGGATGGGCCTGCAGGAACAGGTTGTCCTGGTGCAGCGCCTGGCCCCGGGCGGTCGGCGGCTTGAAGTAGAACATCGACTGGGCGCCGTAGACCGGGCCGAGCAGCCGGGTGACGACGTCCACGATCCGCGGGTCGCTCATCAGCTCGCGCGCGATCCGCCCGGCCGCGGTGTCGGGATGCCGGTGCGGATGGACGAAGCGGGGATAGCGACGCAGGATGTCCCCGGCCGCCACGCCGTCGTCGTAGTTCATCGAGTCGTCGTGCTCGACCTGTGCGGTGAACGTGTCCCGGATGGCGGCGATCTCCTCGGCCGCGACCAGTCCGCGGACGAGGACGACCCCGTCCCGGTCGTAGTGGTCGAGGACGTCCGTGGTCTCGGCGACGAGTGCGCTCATGACCTCCAGCTTGCCCCTGCCACCCGACTTTGCGCCCCTTCACCTCACTTTGCGTCTGCTGCAGCAGACGCAAAGTGCAGGGAACGGTCGCAAAGTCGGGGTGGGAGGCGGGGGAAGCGGGGGGTGGGGGGCGGGCGATCGGTGGTCAGTTGCGGATCGCACATGCGGACCGTCGACGTCCGGCGGGTCACCGAGAGGGCCAGGTTGGTGGCGACCACGATGGCTGCGGCCGCGCCGAGCAGGTGCAGCAACACCAGACCGATCGGGACGCCGAGGTAGTACTGGGTGATCCCGACGGCGGCCTGGGCCAGCAGCACCACCAGCAGCAGCACCGCCGCCCGGGAGCGGATCTGCACCAGGCAGACCACGGCCAGCACCACCGTGACGGTGACCGCGGCCGCGTGCAGCTGGGTGACGAGGATCCCGTCGAAACCGGTCCGCGGGGCGGTGGCGTCACCGGCGTGCGGCCCACTGCCGGTGACGATGGTGCCGAGCCAGACCGTCAACCACATCGCGGCCCAGGTCAGCTTGGTGCCGACGAACGGCCCGGTGGCCACGCGTCGGCGCTCGGCGTGCCAGGTCAGCCGGACCAGCCAGACCGACAGTGCGACCAGCACCATCGACAAGATCAGGTGCAGCGCGACCACGAACGGGTTCAGGTGGGTGAGGACGGAGATGCCGCCGACGACCCCCTGCAACGGGATACCCAGCAGCAGCCCCACGCTCAGCCAGAACACCCCGATCCGGGCCCGGCCGTTCTCGCGGTGCAGCAGCGCGGCGACCACGGTGGCCAGCGCGATCAGCAGCAGGACGAAGGTCAGCAGTCGGTTGCCGAACTCGATCGCGCCGTGGATGCCGAGGGCGGGATGGGTGGTGTAGCTGGTGGCGTCGCAACGCGGCCAGGTCGGGCAACCCAGACCCGAAGCGGTCAACCGGACCAGACCGCCGGTCAGGATGATCCCGACGTTGGCCACCAGCAGGGCCACCGCCAGGCCACGCAGCGGGGAACGCCGGTCGGTCCGGGGGGTCAGCTCGGGACGTTCGGTCAGGACAGCCATCGAAACACCTTCCGTGCGATCAGGGCCAGGACCGCGAACCAGACGGCCAGGACGAGCAGCGGCCACCACAGTGTGACCCCGGCCGATCCGGCCCGCAGTGCCTCACCGAGCGCTCCGGTGGGCAGCAGTTCGATGATGCTTCGCAACCCGGCCGGATACCGATGCACGGCGATCACCAGACCGCCGCCGGCCAACAGCACCACGTAGAGGACGTTGGCCAGCGCGAGGGTCGCCTCGGCCCGCAGCCGGCCGGCCAACAGCAGGGCGAGTGAGACGAAACAGCCGATCGCCAGCACTGCGGCGAGCACCGCCTCGGCCAGTGAACCGGCCGTCGGGGTCGGCCGCCAGCCGAGCGCGACGGCGATCAGCCCGAGGACGATCAGCTGGCCCAGGATGACGGCCACGATGGCCACCGTCTTGCCGAGCAGCAGGCCGCCCCGACCGAGTGGGGTGGCGGCCAACCGCTCCAGCACGCCGTAGCGACGCTCGAACCCGGTGGAGATGGCCACCGAGGTGAAGCCGCTGGACCAGATCGCCAGCGCCAACACGGACGGCGCCAGCGTCTGGAACGAGCCGATCCTGGCCTCGAGCAGCCGGCCGATGACCAGGATGGCAACCGGGATGACCAGGGCCAGCAGCAGTTGCTCACCGTTGCGGACCAGCAACTTCGCCTCGACCCGGGCGTGGCCCAGGACGCGACGGGCCGGGGTCGCCGCACCGGGCGCGGGCCGGAAGTCGAGAGCGGTGCCGCTCATGCCGCACCACCGATCGTGGCGTGGGTGTTGGCCAGGAAGACGTCCTCGAGGCTCTCGCCGCCGGCGGTCAGCTCGGCCACCGTCCCGGACAGCCGGACCTGGCCGGCGTCGACGATGAACACCCGGTCGGCCAGCGCGGCGGCCTCGTCCATGGCGTGCGTCGTCAGCAGCACGCTGACCCCGGCCGTACGCAGTTCGGCCAGCAGCTCCCAGGTGGCGTGCCGGGCGTGCGGATCCATTCCGGCGGTCGGTTCGTCCAGGAACACCAGCTCCGGGCGTCCGATCAGTGCCCCGGCCAGGTTGACCGCCTGCTTCTGTCCACCGGACAGCCGCCGGTACGGGGTCTTCAGCAGCGGACCCAGACCGAGCCGCTGAACCAGCGGGGCCACCGGCAGCGGGGTGGCGTACAGCCCGGCCAGATAGCGCAGCAGCTCGTCCGGCCTGATCCCGGACCAGGCGCCGACCGACTGTGGCATCGAGCCGATCCGCGCACTCGCCTGGGCCGACCCGGCCGGGAAACCGAGCACCTGGACGGTTCCGGCGTCCGGGGCGAGCAGACCCGTGCAGCAGCGCAGCAGCGTGGTCTTGCCGGCTCCGTTCGGCCCGAGCAGGGCGGTGATCTCACCCCGGGTGGCCGCCATCGTCAGGTCGTCGAGTGCGGGTCTGCCGGTGGCGACCCGCCCGAACGCGACGGTGAGACCGGCGACGTCGAGGGCGGCCGATCCGCCCGGCGTCGCTCCAGCACTCACCGGGCGAGTGTAGTCAGGACGGGCGTGCGAGAGCATGGGCTCATGCAGCTGCCCGTGATGCCGCCGGTCGCACCGATGCTGGCCAAGTCGATGAAGGCCATCCCGGCCGGCGACTTCGGCTACGAGCCCAAGTGGGACGGCTTCCGCTCGATCGTGTTCCGCGACGGCGACGAGGTCGAGATCGGCAGCCGCAACGAGAAGCCGATGACCCGCTACTTTCCCGAAGTGGTGGCGGCGATCAAGGCCAACCTGCCCGAGCGCTGTGTGGTCGACGGCGAGATCGTGGTGGTCGGAGCCGACGGCCGACGGCTCGACTTCGAGGCACTGCAGCAGCGGATCCATCCCGCGGCCAGCCGGGTGAAGCTGCTGAGCGAACAGACCCCGGCCCGGTTCGTCGCCTTCGATCTGCTCTCCCTTGGTGACGAGGACCTCACCGGCCACCCGTTCGCCGAGCGGCGGGCCGCGCTGGAGAAGGCCCTGGCCGCTGCGGCACCACCGATCCATCTGACCGCCCTGACCCACGACCCCGCGCTGGCGCAGAACTGGTTCACCCGGTTCGAGGGGGCCGGTCTGGACGGGGTGGTGGCCAAACCGCTGAACGTGACCTACCAGCCGAACAAGCGGGTGATGTTCAAGATCAAGCACGAGCGGACGGCCGACTGCGTGGTCGCCGGCTACCGCACCCACAAGTCCGGCGACGACGCGATCGGCTCGTTGCTGCTCGGCCTCTTCGACGACGACGGACGGTGGGGCGAGCCGGGCCGGTTGCTGTCGGTCGGGGTGATCGGCGCCTTCCCCGCCGCCCGGCGCAAGGAGCTGTTCGCCGAGCTGCAGCCCTGGGTCAACGACTTCGACGAGCACCCCTGGGCCTGGGCCAGGCAGGAGGAGGGGACCCGGACGCCGCGTCATTCCGAGGGCAGCCGCTGGACCGGCGGCAAGGACCTCTCCTTCACCCCGCTGCGGCCCGAGCGGGTGGTCGAGGTCCGCTACGAGCACATGGAGGGCAACCGGTTCCGCCACACCGCCCAGTTCAACCGCTGGCGTCCGGACCGCGACCCCGCGTCCTGCGGTTACGGCCAGTTGGAGGAAGTGGTCGGGTTCGACCTGGAAGACGTGCTCGGTACCTGACGATCCCGACCCGTCCGCAGCAGGACGCCGAAACGGCTGACCAACCGACATAATTCATCACCGAATCGACCACGCGGCCCCTCTCGTTCTGGCACGCTGAGCGGATGGAGTCGAGCGGGGCCGGGCCCACGGTTTCGGTGCTGATGATCTTCCTCGACCCTCCGCCGGCCTTCTTCGACGAAGCGATCCGCAGTGTGCTCGACCAGACCCAGCCCGGGGTCGAACTGCTGCTCTGCGACGACGGTTCGGCCGCGCCGGCCACGGACCTTGCCCGCCGGTGGGCCGCCGATGAGCCCGGCAGCGTCCGCTACCTGGAACATCCCGGCCACCGGAACCGGGGGATGAGCGCCACCCGCAACCTCGGGTTGGCCGCCGCCCGGGCCGAGGTGATCGCCTTCCTCGACGCCGACGACGTCTGGCTGCCCGGCCATCTCGAGCACGAACTCGGGCTGCTGCGGGCCCACCCGGAGGCCGAACTGGTCTGCGGCCGGGCACTGCTCTGGTACAGCTGGCGGTTCGGCGAGCACGTCGACGTCTACACCCCGTTGGCCTGGCCGGCCGGCTCGGTGGTCGCGGCCCCGGCGATGCTGGAGCTGGTGCTCGAGCGGGGCATGTTCACCACGCCGATGTGCAGTCTCACCGTTCGGACCCAGGCGCTGCGCGAGGTCGGGGGCTTCGTCGACGAGTTCACCGGGATGCTCGAGGACCAGGTCGTGCTGGCCAAGCTCTACCTGAGTCGGACCTGCGTCATCAGCGGCGCCCGGTCGGCTCGCTACCGGCGCCACGACTCGTCCACCACGGCCCGCGCGGTCCGGTCCGGACTGTGGCACCCTTCGGCGCTGAACGAGAGTGACTACATCTATCTGCGGTGGCTGATCGAGCAACCGCAGCTCTCCCGGCCGGAACCCGAGTGGCAGCGGTTGCGGGTGAAGGTCGGGTCGATGCTGGCCCGCTACGACCGGGTCGCGCCGTTGTGGAGCCAACGCGAGCTGTTGCGTGACCGGGTACCGCCACCGGTCCGACGGCTCGTCCACGAGGCCCGCGTCGTCCGCAGCCGGACGTTGGACCGCCGTCCCCGGTTGGGCACCCTGCGCCGGACCGCCCCCTTGGACCCCGACGGCGGGACCGGACGCGGCACCCCAATCGACGTCCACTACACCGTCCGGTTCTTCGCCGAGCACACTCATCTGATCCGCGGCCGGGTGCTGGCGATCGGGCTGGGACGGCTGGCCGGCGAGTTCGCGCCGCACCCGGCGACCGCGGCGGTGGACGTCGCCGATTCCCTCGATGCCCTCGGTGTTCTCGATGATCTGGTGTCGGCGCCCGGCTCGTCCGGCTACGACTGCGTGCTGGTGGCCGACCTGAGCTGCGAACGGGAGCCGGCGGAGGTCGCCTGCGGCTGCTTCGACCGGCTGCGGCCCGGCGGCACGCTGTTGTACGCGACACCCGGGATCAGAGCGTTGAGCCGTGACCCCAAGCACGACCCGAGCCTCGGTACGCCGACCCCGCGGGCGGTCGGCAGGGCGGTGGCGGACGTGTTCGGCACCGGTGCGACGGATCTGCGCACGCGGGGCAACGTGTTGGCCGCTGTCGCCCGACTGACCGGCCTGGCCGCCGAGGAGTTGAGCCGGCGTGAGCTCGACCGCGACGATCCGCAGTTCCCGGTGCTGATCACGGTCCGGGCCGACCGTTGGTCGCTCCGGTGGCTGCTGTGGATGTTGTGGACGCTGTGGGTGCGGTGGGTCCCGACGCCGCAACCCACCCCTGATGGGGCTGCGGGCGCGCGGGCTGGAGGCGGCGGCCGGCACCCGGCGTCGGATCACCAGCGCCGGCGCGGTGGCCCTGACGTTCGACGACGGACCACACCCGGGCACCACCGACCAGGTGCTGGAGCTGCTCGCGGCGAACGACGTCCGCGCCACCTTCTTCTGCGTCGGCCGGAACGCCGAGGCCCACCCGGAGCTGGTCCGGCGGATCCGCGCCGAAGGCCACGTCGTCGGATCCCACAGCTACACCCACCCCGATCCCGAGGTGACCGGATTGGCCGAACTGGGCCGGGACTACCGGCGCGGCCGGCAGGCGCTGTGCGACATCCTCGGCGAGGACGTCGCGCTGTTCCGGCCGCCGCGGGGGTTCCTGGATCCGGCCCGTGCCGTCCAGCTGCGGGCGCTCGCGATCCGGCTGCGGCTGCAGCCGTGGCTGTGGAGCGTCGACCCCTGGGACTGGCATCCCGCGACCTCGGCGGCGACAATCGCCGCCAAGGTCGGCCGGGCCGAGGCCGGTGATGTAGTGCTGCTGCACGACTGGGTCGAGCTGGCTCAGGACCCGAGTGTGCTCGATCGTCGGGAGACGCTGGCCGCGCTGCCGGAGCTGATCGCCCGGAGCCGGGCCGGTGGGCTGGAGTTCGCCACCCTCAGCGGACCCAGCTCCGGCACCGGCGCGACCTGACCGCCCGCTCAGCCCGACCCGAGAGTGTGGCCGCCGTTCACGGTGAGCCGCTGTCCGGTGAGGAAGGAGGCGCGATCCGAGAGCAGGAAGGCGACCGCGTCGGCCACCTCCGCCGGACTGCCCTGGCGACGCAGTGGGACCTGCTCGGCGTAGGCGCGCAGCCGCTCCGGGTCGACGTCGGCGTGCCGTTCGACCGGGATCCAGCCGGGCGCGACGGTGTTGACCGTGATCCCGGCCGGCCCCAGCTCGCGGGCCCAGACCCGGGTCAACATCTCCTGCGCGGCCTTGGCTGCGGCGTAGGCGGATCCTCCGGCCAGCACCCGGTCGGTCACGTCCGAGCTGATCTGGACGATCCGGCCCCGACCGGCGGCCTGCATCGAGGGCAGTACCGCCCGGGCCAGCAGGGTCGGACTCTTGACGAAGTAGGTCAGTTGGTCGAGTTCGGCCTGCCAGGTCAGGTCGGGCAGCGTCGCCTCGGGTTGCGGCCCGGTCGCGTTGACGACCAGGGCGCCGACCGGACCGAGTCGCTGCTCGACGTCGCCCACCAGGGCGGTGACGGCCGCCTCGTCGGTGACGTCGGCGCAGAACGCGGGCCGCCCCCGGTCACCAGGGCGACGCTCGGTCGTGGTCCTGCCGGACCGGGTTCGGCCCTGGTCGGATCGTCCATGGTTCGATCCTGCCCGGTGCGGTGCCCCCGCCGTACGGCCGGGTCGTGACGGCTTAGGCAGGCCTTGCTTGAACGAGCTCTGCGAATAAGAGCACACTGGTGTTGTGAAAATTTCCCCGCAGTCGCAGGTGCGCCTGGCCGGGGACACGGCTGCCCTGAACGACCCGGGCGAGGGCGACGCCTCCACCCGGCAGCGGGTGGCGCAGTCCATTCTCGAGTGCGGTCCGTCCACTGCGACCGATCTGGCCGGCCGGCTCGGTTTGAGTGCCGCCGGCATCCGGCGGCATCTGGACGTGCTGACCGAGCGCGGCCAGGTGGTCTCGCGCGAGCAGCGGATCTACGGAACGCGCGGCCGGGGCCGTCCGGCCAAGGTGTTCGCCCTCACCGACACCGGCCGGGCCGACTTCTACCAGGCCTACGACGATCTCGCGATCAAGGCCCTGACCGTGCTGGCCGATCAGGCCGGCCCGGAGGCACTCACCGTCCTGGCCCGGCAGCGCGTGGCCGGAGTGGCCCGACGATACGATGAACACCGATCGGCTGTCGGTGCCGGATCCGGACCGGCGGAGACGCCGGCCGCGGCTCTGGCCGCCGCCCTCAGTGACGAGGGGTACGTCGCCTCGACCCAACCGTCCGCGGCGGGGGAGCAACTGTGCCAGCACCACTGCCCGGTGGCACACGTGGCACAGCGCTTCCCACAGCTGTGCGAGATCGAGACCGAGCTGTTCTCGGAGTTGCTCGGTGTCCACGTCCAGCGCCTGGCCACCATCGCGCACGGTGACGGCGTCTGTACCACCCACATTCCCCGGATCGCATCCGCGGATGCGAAGCCGCACGACCATACCTACGTCGATATCCACGAAGACTCAGACCGCAAGCAGGGAAGGGATCAGATATGACCCAGCTCCACGAGCCGCACACCCAGCTCGATCTCGACAGCCGTCCCGAGGCCGATCCCCGGGACCACCCCGAGTCGTTGACCCCGGTGAACAACCAGGTGCAGGACAAGATGGGTGGCACCGGCGAGACCCAGGATCAGCACCTGGACGCGCTCGGCCGCTACCGTTTCGGCTGGTCCGACTCCGACGAGGCCGGGGCGATCGCCGCCCGCGGCCTGAACGAACAGGTCGTGGCCAACATCTCCGCGCTCAAGAACGAGCCGGAGTGGATGCTGCAGCGCCGGCTCAAGGGACTCAAGCTGTTCCGTCGCAAGCCGATGCCGACCTGGGGCGCCGATCTGGACGAGATCGACTTCGAGAACATCAAGTACTTCGTCCGCTCCACCGAGAAGCAGGCCAACAGCTGGGACGACCTGCCCGCCGACATCAAGAGCACCTACGACAAGCTCGGCATCCCCGAGGCCGAGAAGGCCCGACTGGTGTCCGGTGTGGCTGCCCAGTACGAGTCCGAGGTGGTCTACCACAAGATCAACGAAGAGCTCGAGAAGCAGGGCGTGATCTTCCTCGACACCGACACCGCGCTCAAGGAGCACCCGGAGCTGTTCGAGGAGTACTTCGGCACCGTCATCCCCACCGGTGACAACAAGTTCTCCGCGCTGAACACCTCGGTCTGGTCCGGTGGCTCGTTCATCTACGTGCCGAAGGGTGTGCACGTCGAGATCCCGTTGCAGGCCTACTTCCGGATCAACACCGAGAACATGGGCCAGTTCGAGCGGACGCTGATCATCGTCGACGAGGACGCCTACGTCCACTACGTCGAGGGCTGCACCGCGCCGATCTACAAGAGCGACTCGCTGCACAGCGCGGTGGTCGAGATCGTGGTCAAGAAGGGCGCCCGCTGCCGCTACACCACCATCCAGAACTGGTCGAACAACGTCTACAACCTGGTGACCAAGCGCGCCACCTGCGAGGCCGGCGCGACGATGGAGTGGATCGACGGCAACATCGGCTCCAAGGTCACCATGAAGTACCCGGCGGTCTACCTGATGGGCGAGCACGCCCGCGGTGAGACCCTGTCGGTCGCCTTCGCCGGTGAGGGTCAGCACCAGGACGCCGGCTCCAAGATGGTGCACTGCGCCCCGCACACGTCCTCCTCGATCATCTCCAAGTCGGTGGCCCGGGGCGGTGGCCGGACCTCCTACCGCGGGCTGGTCCAGGTCCAGGAGGGGGCCGAGCACTCGGCCTCGGTGGTCAAGTGCGACGCGCTGCTGGTCGACCAGATCAGCCGCTCCGACACCTACCCCTACGTCGACGTCCGCGAGGACGACGTCTCGATGGCCCACGAGGCCACCGTCTCCAAGGTCAGCGACGACCAGCTCTTCTACCTGATGAGCCGAGGGATGGAAGAAGACGAGGCCATGGCGATGATCGTGCGTGGCTTCGTCGAGCCGATCGCCAAGGAACTGCCGATGGAGTACGCGATCGAGCTGAACCGGCTGATCGAGCTGCAGATGGAAGGTGCTGTCGGCTGATCGTTCGGGGCGCTATCATGGTCGGGGCGCGTTCGGGTCGGGTACTCCGACTCGTTCGCAACCGGCCTCCCTCGCAGGCTCGGTCGGCTGCCAGGCCCATCCATGCTCTCGAGTCGGAGTACCCGACCCGAACGCTCGGCTGTTGACCTGACTCTCAGCCGCTCGGGCCCGAGCAGCCGGTCCGGAACGGCGTAGCTCGATCGCGGACACCACCGGCAGGGCCGGACGACAAGACGACGTGGCCACCACTGGGGTGGTCGAGAAGGAAAAATTGTGAGTGTGACGGAGAAGGAACGGCTCGACAACATCGTGCATGCGGTGGAGACGTCGGATCAGGTGGCGAGCCATCTGCACCCGGTGGGGTCGTTCGAGGTCGAGGATCATCCGGTGCCGACGGGGCTGGAGGAGATCTGGCGGTTCACGCCGTTGAAGCGGCTCAAGGGGCTGCAGGACGCGCTGGCGTTCGGTGACGGCGGCGTGAACGTGACGGCCGAGCTGGCTGACGGGGTCGAGCTGACCACCGTCGACCGGTCGGATGCCGTGGTCGGCTCCAGCGGCTACGAGCCGACGGACCGGATCAGTGCGCGGGCCTGGCAGGCGGCCGAGACGGTGTCGTTGCTGACGGTGCCGGCCGAGCGGATCGTCGATGGAGCCTCGGTGCTCACGGTGGCCGGCACGGGTGGCACCGAGGCCTCGGCGCAGCATCTGGTGATCAAGGCCGAGGCGTTCTCGAAGTCGGTGGTGGTGTTGCGCTACGAGGGCAGCGCCGTCTTCGCCGACAACGTCGAGATCGTGCTGGCCGAGGGCGCGAACCTCACCGTGGTGTCGATCCAGGACTGGGCCGACGATGCGGTGCACCACAGCTCGCAGCACGCGAACATCGGTCGGGACGCCACCTACCGGCACATCGCCGTCAGCTTCGGCGGCGATCTGGTCCGGCTGAACGCGTCGCTGGCCTACGCCGGACCGGGCGGGGACGGCGAGATGCTCGGGCTCTACTTCGCCGACGCCGGCCAGCATCTGGAGCACCGGTTGTTCGTCGACCACAACGCGCCGCACACCAAGTCGAACGTGGACTACAAGGGCGCGCTGCAGGGCCGGGGTGCGCACACCGTCTGGATCGGCGACGTGTTGATCCGCAAGGTGGCCGAGGGGATCGAGACCTATGAGTCGAACCGAAACCTGGTGCTGACCGACGGCTGTCGGGCCGACGCGGTACCGAACCTGGAGATCGAGACCGGCGAGATCGCCGGCGCCGGGCACGCCGCCACCACCGGGCGGTTCGACGACGAGCAGCTGTTCTACCTGCGCAGCCGCGGCATCGACGAGGCCGAGGCCCGCCGGCTGGTGGTGCACGGCTTCTTCAACGACATCATCCGCCGGATCGGCGTGCCCGAGGTCGAGGAGCGACTGCTGGCTGCGGTCGAGCAGGAGTTGGCGCTCAACATCGGATCGATCTGATGGCCTTCGTCCGGGCCTGTGCGGTCGCCGAGATCGCACCGGAGTCGGCGATCGAGGTCGAGGTCGACGACGTCGAGCTCGCCCTGGTCCAGTCCCGGGGTTGCTACTACGCGATCGCCAACGAGTGCAGCCACGCCGCCGTCCCGCTCAGCGAGGGCGATGTCGTCGACGGGCAGATCGAGTGCTATCTGCACGGATCGCTGTTCGACCTCAAGACCGGCGAGCCGACCGGGCTGCCCGCCGTCGAGAAGGTGGCGGTCTACCCCGTCCGCCTCGAGGGCGACGACCTGTTGGTCGACGTCTCCACCCCCACCAATCTCTGATTTCTCAACGTCACAAGGAGTTCTACCCATCATGGCCACTCTCGAGATCCGCGACCTGCACGTCAGTGTCAACACCGAGGACGGCGCCAAGGAGATCCTCCGTGGTGTCGATCTGACCGTCCGCAGCGGCGAGACCCACGCGATCATGGGGCCGAACGGCTCCGGCAAGTCCACCCTGGCCTACTCGATCGCCGGGCACCCGAAGTACACCGTCACCTCCGGCACCGTCACCCTCGACGGCGAGGACGTGCTGGCGATGAAGGTGGACGAGCGCGCCCGCGCCGGTCTGTTCCTGGCGATGCAGTACCCGGTCGAGGTGCCGGGTGTCTCGGTGGCCAACTTCCTGCGTACCGCCAAGACCGCGATCGACGGTGAGGCGCCGAAACTGCGGACCTGGGTCAAGGACGTCAACGCGGCCATGGACAAGGTCAGCATGGACCGCGAGTTCGCCCAGCGCTCGGTCAACGAGGGCTTCTCCGGTGGTGAGAAGAAGCGCCACGAGATCGTCCAGCTCGAGCTGCTCAACCCCAAGTTCGCGATCCTGGACGAGACCGACTCGGGCCTGGACATCGACGCGCTGCGGATCGTCTCCGAGGGCGTCAACCGGTTCAGCGAGCAGGGCGACCGCGGGGTGCTGTTGATCACCCACTACACCCGGATCCTGCGCTACATCAAGCCCGACTACGTGCACGTGTTCGTGGCCGGCCGGGTGGCCGAACAGGGCGGCGCCGAGCTGGCCGAGCGGCTCGAGGCCGAGGGCTACGACCGCTACGTGCAGGCGGCCAAGGCGGAAGCGAACGCCTGATGACCATCGTCGATCGAGCGGTCGAGTCGGCCCGCGAGCTGGACGTCGAGCCCGGTGACGGGATCGGCTTCGACGTCGACTCCATCCGCAACGACTTCCCGATCCTGCAACGCCGGGCCGGGTCGTATCCGTTGGCCTACCTGGACAGCGCGAACAGCTCCCAGAAGCCGACGGCCGTGGTGGAGGCGATCGAGGACCACTACCTCAACCACAACGCCAACGTGGCCCGGGCGATGCACCTGCTCGGGGGCGAGGCGACCGCGGCCTACGAGGGCGGCCGGGAGAAGATCGCGAGCTTCATCGGTGCCGCCCAGCCGGCGGAGGTGATCTTCACCAAGAACGCCTCCGAGGCGCTGAACCTCTGTGCCCACACGCTTTCGGCCGGGTTGAAGCCCGGCGACGAGATCGTCATCTCGGTGATGGAGCACCACTCCAACATCGTGCCCTGGCAGTTGGCCTGCGACCGGACCGGCGCGACCCTGCGCTGGTTCGACGTCACCGAGGAGGGCCGCCTCGACCTGGAGAAGGCCCGCACCGAGGAGCTGATCAACGAGCGCACCAAGGTCGTCTCGCTGACCTGGGTCTCCAACGTCCTCGGCACCGTCAACCCGGTCGTCGAGCTGGCCGCGATGGCGCACGCCGTCGGCGCCACCTTCGTGCTGGACGCCTCCCAGGCCGTGCCGCAGCTGCCGACCGACGTGGCCGAGCTGGGCGCCGACCTGGTCGCCTTCACCGGCCATAAGATGGTCGGCCCGACCGGCATCGGGGTGCTCTGGGGCCGCTACGACCTGCTCGCCGAGTTGCCCCCGTTCCTCGGTGGCGGCGAGATGATCGAGGTGGTCCGGATGTCCGGGTCGACCTTCGCCGCGCCGCCGCACCGGTTCGAGGCCGGCACCCCGCCGATCGCCCAGGTCGTCGGGCTCGGTGCCGCCGCCGGCTACCTGGAGGCGATCGGGATGGACGCCATCGCTGCCCACGAGCAGCAGATCACCCGGTATGCACTGGCCGGTCTGCAGAGCATCGAGGGGCTGCGGATCCTCGGGCCGACCGAGGCCGTCGACCGCGGCGGGGCGATCTCGTTCGAGCTGAAGTCCGGCGGCAACGACGTGCACCCGCACGACGTCAGCCAGTTCCTGGACTCGCGCGGGGTGGCCGTCCGCGGCGGGCACCACTGCGCCCGTCCGCTGCACGAGCGCTTCGGCGTCCAGTCCAGCACCCGGGCCTCGTTCTACCTCTACACGACCGAGGCCGAAATAGACCAGCTGGTGGACGCGTTGCTCTACACCCAGAAGTTCTTCGCCTGAATGAGGATCTGAGGAATGAACGTCGAAGACATGTACCAGGAGATCATCCTGGATCACTACAAGGCCAAGGAGTACAGCGGTCTGCGCGACCCGTACGAGGCCGAGGTGCACCACGTGAACCCCAGCTGCGGGGACGAGATCACCCTGCGCGTCCACCTGGACGGGGACCGGGTGGCCGACGTCTCCTACGACGGGCAGGGCTGCTCCATCTCGCAGGCCTCCACCTCGGTGATGGCGGGGCTGGTGCGCGACAAGGGCCTGCAGGCCGGGCTGGCCCTGCACGAGGAGTTCCTGACCATGATGCAGAGCAAGGGCAACTTCACCCCCGACGAGGACACCCTGGAGGACGGTGTCGCCTTCGTCGGGGTGGCGAAGTTCCCGGCCCGGATCAAGTGCGCCCTGCTCGGCTGGTCCGCCTTCAAGGACGCCCTGCTGCAGGCCAGCTCAGCCGACCATTCATCTTCTGCCGAAGGGATCACCCGATGACCGAAACGTACTCGGCCGCGCCGAGCATGGAAGACCTGACCGAAGCGATGAAGGACGTCGTCGACCCCGAGCTGGGGATCAACGTCGTCGACCTCGGCCTGGTCTACGACATGCACCTCGAGGACGACAACTCCGTCACCATCGACATGACGCTGACCTCGGCGGCGTGCCCGTTGACCGACGTGATCGAGGACCAGACGACGACGGCCCTGGAGGGGCTGGTGACCAGCTCGACCATCAACTGGGTCTGGATGCCCCCGTGGGGGCTGGAGAAGATCACCGACGACGGACGTGAGCAGTTGCGGGCGTTGGGGTTCAACGTCTGATTGCTTGTCACTCTGCTTTTGGGGGTGGGGTTGGGGCGGGCTGCTGCGGTGATCCCCCCTCCGCGGACAACCAGTCTCCCTCGCAGGCTCGGTCGACGGCCAGACCCATCCACGTCCTCGGAGGGGGGATCACCTCCGAGCCCTCGTCATCACGGTCACCGGTGTCGCGTCGGGCCTGGGATGACGCCAACCGCGTGCTGACGGGCGGGGGCGGTGATCGTCTCCGCTGGCGCGCGGTCGGCACTGCCCTCCGGGCAGATCAGGATCACTGCCCTGCGGGCAGGCTTCGCTTTTCAAGTAGTTAAGGATTTGTGGATGTTGACGGTGCGGGATCTGGAAGTGCGGGCGGGGGCCCGGCTGTTGCTGGAGAGTGCCTCGTTCCAGGTCGGGCCGGGGGACAAGATCGGGTTGGTGGGGCGGAACGGGGCCGGGAAGACGACGCTGACCAAGATCCTGGCGGGCGAGGCGCAGCCGGCGGCGGGGTCGATCTCGCGGACGGGACCGATCGGGTATCTGCCGCAGGATCCGCGGACCGGGGATCTGGACGTGATCGCACGGGACCGGATCCTGTCGGCCCGCGGGCTGGACCAGGTACTGATCAGGATCCGGCGGGCCGAGAACAAGATGGCCTCCGAGGACGAGGCGGAGCGGGACGCGGCGATGGCTACCTACGCCCGGGCCGAGGCGGAGTTGGCGGCCGGCGGCGGCTATGCGGCGGAGTCGGAGGCGGCGCGGATCGCCAGCAACCTCGGCCTGCCCGACCGGGTGCTCGGACAGCCGTTGGAGACGCTTTCGGGTGGGCAGCGCCGACGGGTCGAGTTGGCCCGGATCCTGTTCTCCGATGCGGAGGTGCTGCTGCTGGACGAGCCGACCAACCACCTGGACGCCGACTCGATCGCCTGGCTGCGGGCCTTCCTCGGCGGCTACAACGGCGGACTGATGGTGATCAGCCACGACACCGGGCTGCTGCAGGCGACGGTGAACAAGGTGTTCCATCTCGACGCGAACCGGGCCGAGGTGGACATCTACGCGATGGACTGGCGGCGTTATCTGCTGCAGCGCGACACCGATGAGAAGCGGCGCAAGCGGGAGCGGAAGAACGCCGAGAAGAAGGCCGAGCAACTGCTCGGCCAGGCCGCGAAGATGGGCGCCAAGGCGACCAAGGCGGTCGCCGCCCAGAACATGACCCGGCGGGCCGAGCGACTGCTGGCCGGACTGGAGAACGAGCGGGCCGGCGACAAGGTGGCCAAGATCAGGTTCCCCGATCCGGCCTCGTGCGGGAAGACGCCGCTGACCGCCTCCGACCTCAGCAAGACCTACGGCTCGCTGGAGGTGTTCACCGGTGTCGATCTGGCCATCGACCGCGGCAGCCAGGTGGTGATCCTGGGGCTGAACGGGGCCGGGAAGACCACCCTGCTGCGGATCCTGGCCGGGGTGGAGGGCTCCGACACCGGTCGGGTCAACCCGGGCCACGGCCTGCGGCTGGGCTACTACGCCCAGGAGCACGAGACCATCGACACCGACCGTTCGGTGCTGGACAACATGAAGACGGCGGCGCCACAGCTGAACGAGACCGACGTCCGCAAGATGCTCGGCTCGTTCCTGTTCTCCGGCGAGGACGTGGAGAAGCCGGCGGCCGTGCTCTCGGGCGGTGAGAAGACCCGGCTGGCGCTGGCCATGCTGGTCGTCTCGGCGGCCAACGTGCTGTTGCTGGACGAGCCGACCAACAACCTCGATCCGGCCTCCCGCGCCGAGGTGCTGGAGGCGATCCGGACCTACGCCGGCGCCATCGTCCTGGTCACCCACGACGAGGGCGCGGTGCACGCGCTGGAGCCGGACCGGGTGCTGGTGCTGCCCGACGGCACCGAGGACCTGTGGAGTCCGGAGTACGCCGACCTGATCACCCTCGCCTGATCTCTTCGGCCCGTCCGACGTCCGGCAAAAAGATCGGACGAATTTTTCCAAACGATTGCCGGGTCGTCGATCTCTCGTCGATCATGTCCTGAACAGGTCCGTTGCGCGAGGATGCCGACGGCAGGAGCTTCAGGAGGACGGGTGGCTGCAGCGTCGACCAGGGGTCAAGCGCAGAAGCTGACCAAGGGTTCACGGATCACCGGCGCGGACCGGGGCACGCTGGCCGCGCAGTTCGCCGAGCGGTACGCCAGGGGCGAGAGCGTCCGGGCGATCGCCGAGGACACCGGACGTTCCTACGGCTTCGTGCACGGCGTGCTGGTCGAGTCCGGGACGACACTACGAGGTCGCGGCGGTGCCACCCGCGGTGCGGCCGTCGAGAAGACGGCCACGAAGAAGACGGCCACGAAGAAGACGGCTGCGAAGAAGACGGCTACGAAGAGGACGGCCGCGAAGAGGACGCCGGCGAAGAAGGCGGCCGGGGCGAGAACGAAGAAGTAGGACCCCCGAATCCCGGCCCCGGGAATGCCACCGATCCGGCCCGCGTTGCCGCCCCGGGAGTAGCGTCCTGGAGACGACTGTGGGGGTGGGGTAATGAGCATGATGGGAGCCGGTGCACGGACGATGCACCGGATGAGCCGTGACACCGACGGGATCGCCGGGCACCGGTTGGCGCCGGGACTGCTGCGACGGATCCTGCAGTTCGCCCGCCCGTACCGGACGATGATCATCGCGTTCCTGGTCCTGGTGGTGCTGGACGCGGCCCTGGCGGTGGCGCCGCCGCTGCTGTTCAAGGAGATCATCGACCGCGGCGTGCTCGGCGGTGACCGCCGGCTGGTGGTCATCCTGGCCTCGGTCGTCGCCGGGATCGCGATCGTCGACGCCGGGCTCGGACTGATCCAGCGCTGGTACTCCTCCCGGATCGGCGAGGGGCTGATCTACGATCTGCGGACCGCCGTCTTCGACCACGTCTCCAAGATGCCGGTCGCCTTCTTCACCCGGACCCAGACCGGCAAGCTGGTCTCCCGGTTGAACTCCGACGTGATCGGCGCCCAACAGGCGTTCACCTCGACCCTGTCCACCGTGGTCTCCAACGTGATCAGCCTGATCCTGGTGCTGGTCGCGATGCTGGTGCTCAGCTGGCCGCTGACCGTGGCCGCGCTGGTGCTGCTGCCGATCTTCCTGATCCCGGCCCGGCTGATGGGGCGCAAACTCGCCGACCTCACCCGACGGCAGATGCAGCTGAACGGTGAGCTCTCCGAGGCGATGACCGAGCGGTTCAGCGTCAGCGGCGCGCTGCTGGTCAAGCTGTTCGGTCGCTCCGGCGGTGAGCACGACCAGTTCGCCGACCGAGCCGGTGCCGTCCGCGACACCTCGGTCTCGATCGCGATGAACGGTCGTTTCTTCATGACCTCGCTGACCCTGGTCGCGGCACTGGCCACCGCGCTGGTCTACGGCGCCGGCGGCCTGTTCTCGATCCGCGGGCTGCTCAGCGTCGGCACCCTGACCGCCCTGGCCGGGCTGCTCGTCCGGCTGTACGGGCCGCTGACCCAGCTGACCAACCTGCGGATCGACGTGATGACCGCACTGGTCAGCTTCGAGCGGGTCTTCGAGGTGATCGACCTGCCGCCGATGATCGACGACGCCGAGGACGCCGGTGACTTCACCGGCCCGGCCTCCGTCCGTTTCGACCACGTCGGTTTCACCTATCCGAGCGCCGAGCAGGTCTCGCTGGCCAGTCTCGAGTCGGTCGCCTCCGGTGAGCAGCGCCCGAACGACGTCGTGCTGAGCGACGTCAGCTTCGAGGTCCGACCCGGCCAGATGGCCGCACTGGTCGGCCCGTCCGGGGCCGGCAAGACCACCATGACGCACCTGATCGCCCGGTTGTACGACGTCACCGAGGGCAGCGTCGCGGTCGGCGGAACGGACGTCCGGCAGCTGCGCCAGGAGTCGTTGCGGCACGCCGTCGGCTACGTCACCCAGGACGCGCACATGTTCCACGACACGATCCGGGCCAACCTGACCTACGCCCGTCCCGACGCCACCGAGGAGCAGATGCGCTCGGCGCTGGAGTCGGCGCAGGTGCTGGAGTTGGTCGACCGGCTGCCCGACGGTCTGGACACCCTGGTCGGCGAGCGCGGCTACCGGCTCTCCGGCGGCGAGCGGCAGCGGCTCGCCATCGCCCGGCTGTTCCTGAAGGCGCCGCCGATCGTGGTGCTGGACGAGGCGACCGCGCACCTGGACAGCGAGTCCGAGGCGGCCGTGCAGCGGGCGCTGGACACCGCGATGGAGGGGCGGACGAGCGTGGTGATCGCGCACCGCCTGTCCACCGTGCGCAATGCGGACGTGATCCTGGTCGTCGTGGCGGGGCGGATCGTGCAGCGGGGGACGCATGCTCAGCTTCTGGCCGAGGGTGGGGTTTATGCGGAGCTGTACCGGACGCAGTTTGCGGACGATGAGGATTCGCTGACTGTGGGGTGAGGTGGGTTGCGTCCGCTAGGGTGGCGGGCGTTCGCTGTGGTGGTTGCGTCCGCGAGGGTGACGACATCTCCCCTCCGCGGACAACCAGTCTCCCTCGCAGGCTCGGTCGACGGCCAGACCCATCCACGTCCTCGGAGGGGAGATGTCGCCACCCTCGCTCTGCGGGATGCTCCCCGAGTCTCTCTTTGAGGCCGGGCACCGCACTGCGTGCGGGCTGACGCATCGTGGGGTGGGTGGCGGGCGTCGGTTGGCGCGAGGTTTCAGGTGCGGCGGGCGAGGGTGAGGCGGACGGCGACCTCCACGTCCACGTCGAGTGATCCGGGCCGGTCGTCGGTGGTGTTCTCGCTGTGGTGGAAGGCGTTGGGGCCCATGGCGACGAGGTCGGCGACGGCGGCGGGGGTGAGAGTGAGGTGGGCGGTCAGCCGACGGGAGCCGGTCGGGGTCAGGGTCGGGGGGAGGCTGTCGAGGAGGCGTTGGTGTTTGGCGGGCTCGACGCCGAGCAGGCCGAGGCGGTCGCGGAGGGTGGCGAGGTGGTCGGGTTCGGCGGCCAGCACGACCAGGTGACCGCCGGGACGCAGCAGCCGGGCGGCGTCGGCGGGGTTGCGGGGGGCGAAGACGCTGAGGACGACGTCCGCGACGCCGTCGCGCACCGGCAGTCCGGCCCAGCTGTCGGCGACCACGGCGCCCATCCGTGGGTGGGCACGGGCGGCCCGGCGGACGGCGGCGACGGAGACGTCGGTGGCCAGACCGCGGGCCGACGGAACCTGGCCGAGCAGCTGGTCGAGCAGGCCGGCGAGGTACCAGCCGGGGCCGGCCCCGGCGTCGATCAGGACGGCATCGGAGCGCAGCCCGAGTCCGTCGATCGCCTCGCAGAGCCCGGCGAGCAAGGGCCGGTAGTGGCCTGCGGACAGGAACCGTTCGCGGGCGGCGACCATCGCGGCGGTGTCGGCGTTCCGCGGCGGGCCGCCCGGCAGCAGGTTGACGTAACCCTGCCTGGCGACGTCGAACGCGTGACCCTGAGGGCAGCGCAGCGTCGCCCCCTGCTGCAGCAGGGGCGACCCGCAGTGCGGGCAGCGCAGCAGATCGAGGACGTCGGCGATCGGCACGGAACGGCCGGGCTCAGAGCGACCGGATGGCGCCGCCGTCGATCGGCAGTACGCATCCGGTGAGGTAGGAGGCGGCCGGGGAGAGGGCGAACGCGGCCACCCGGCCGAACTCCTCGGGCCGGCCCAACCGCCGTAACGGGATGGACGCCTCGGAGGCACGCCGGGCCGCCGCCGGATCGTCGGACAGCGACTCCAGGTGGGTCACCCGCTCGGTCTCCACCCGGCCCGGCAACAATCCGAGCAGCCGGGTACCGGCCGGGCCGAGCTCGTCGGCCAGTTGTTTGATCATCATCGCCAACCCGGGGCGCAGCCCGTTGGAGATGGCCAGTCCGGCGACCGGCGCCTTCACCGAGCTGGACAGCACCCAGGCCACGGCCAGGTCGTCGGCGGTGCCGGCCGCCAGCACCGCCCGGGTCACCCGCAGATGGGCCAGGAAGACCGACTCGAAGGCCGAGCGCCACTGTTCGTCGGTGTTGGCCTCCGGGCCGCTGGCCGGACCGGCGGGCGGACCGCCGACGCTGACCAGGGCTCCGTCCAGCCGACCGAACCGGGCCAGCGCCAGCCGGGTCGCCCGGTCCGCGGTCCCCGCCTCGGCCAGATCGGCGGCGAGGGTCGCCACCCGGGTGTCGCCGAACTCTCGGCTCAGCTCGGCCAGCACGTCCGAGCGGCGGGCCACCAGGACGACCCGGGCGCCTTCGCCCAGCAGGGATTCAGCGCTGGCCCGGCCCAGGCCGCCGCTGGCTGCGGTGACCAGGAACACCTTGTCGGTGAGCTGAAGATCCATGGCCCGATCGTCCCACCCGCGGCGAGCCGGGCTCAGCCGAGGTCGATCAGGGCGCTCAGCAGAGCGGGCTCGAGGGGGCGGTCGGCGGTGATCACCCGTTCGATCCCGCGGGTGTCGTCCGGATCGGCCTGCCCGGACTCGGCCGTCCGCCCGCGCCACACCTGGGTCAGACCGATCCGTTCCAGCACCCGGATCGAGGCCGGATTGGCGGTCAGCGCACGAGCGGTGACCGGGACGTCCGGGCGAGCCTGCCGGGCCGCGGCCAGCGCGGCGACGCCGGCCTCGGTGGCGTAGCCGTGACCCCAGGCGGCCGGGGTGAACCGGTAACCCAGATTCCAGGCGGGGACGCCCAGCAGGGCGCAGCCGGCCGTCCCGATCACGGGCCGGTCGGGGCCGGCCAGGTCGGGGTCATCGGGGTCGGGGTCATCGGGGTCGGGGATCGGGGGTTCGGCCACGCCAGGTCGCAGCCGGACCGCCCACGGACCGAGACCCACGCTCAGCCAGCTCCGGCGCGCCCGCTCGATCATGGCGGCGGTCTTCGCCGGGTCGGTGAACCGGCCGGTGGGCAGATGCCGCCAGGTCTCGGGATCGCTGTAGATCGCGTGCACCTGATCGGTGTGATCACGATCCAGCGGGTCCAACTGCAGCCGCTCGGTCAGCGTCACCGCGGCGCAGCGGGACCGGCCGTCGTCCGACCCGCCCTCTGGCCGTCGTCTGCCCCGCCGTCTGTGCCGTCCCGGCCTTCGCGGCCTTGCGCTCGCGCAGATCGCCGCGGATGAAGACGACGATCCCGGCCAGGCCGATGCCGGTGAACATGAACCACTGCACGGCGTACCAGAAGTGTGGACCGTCGGAGATCTCCGGCAACACCTTGGTCTGCAGCTCGGCTGCCCGGGCCGGATCTTGTTGCAGCACGTCGATGTAGCCGTCGACCACCGGATAGGGCAGCGTGGTCGCGACCGCGTAGGCGTTGATCAGCCGCATCTGCCCGTCCACCGGGGTGATGGCGTTCAGCCGCCCGGGCTCGCTGCGCCGGACCCGGCCGACCAGACTGATCCGGCCGGTGGGCGGGGCGGCGGCCGTACTGGGGATCTGGGTGCCCTTGTCGACCGGGACGAAGCCGCGGTCGATCAGGACCGTCTGGCCGCTGGTCGTGTGCAGCGGGGTGACGACCTCGTAACCGGTCGCGTCACCGTTGTCGCGGTAGCGGACGACGTACTGGTGGGCGCCGTCGTAGGTGCCGCTGACCTGGACCCGGCGCCACTCCAACGCCTTGCCGATCGGTTCGGTGAAGATCGAACCGAACGCGGCCACCGGCCGGGCCTCGTTGGTCAGGATGACGTGATTGCTGGCCTTGCGCTGGGCCAGGCGACGCAGTTGCCAGTCGCCCATGCTGACGAAGATCGTCCCCATCACGGCGACGAACAGGATCAGCGCCGTCCACCGCACCCACAGCGGCCGCTTGGGCTTCTCCGGTCGGGGGGGCTTGGCCCGGGTCGCCGACTTCGGCAGCCCGGTCGTCCCGACGGCCCCGGACACCGGTCGCGGCCGGGTCCTCGGATCGGTCGGGGTCTGGGTCACGAGTGCGAGCCTAGTCCGCACCCTGAGCCTGGCGAAGCGTCACTCAGCCTCACTCGGATTCGCGGGCGGCGAGCGCGGCCTCGACCCTTTCCGCCGCCTCGGCCAGGGTCAGGCCGCGGCCGACGGCGACGCCGAGCAGGTAGGTGGTCAGCGGCGCGGCCGGACGCTCGACCTGATGTGCGGCGTCCCGGGCCGTATCGAGGAGCAGCTTGGTCTGGGCGTGGCTCGGGGCCGACGCGGCCACGTCCAACTCGGTCGCGACGGCGTGCAACCAGTGGGCCAGCCCCGGTTCGGTGCTGGGATCGGGGCTGGGATCGATCCTGGGGCCGGTGTTGTCGGGCATGGAAGGATGCTGCCATGGGTCGGGCCAGTCAGCGATGCTCCGTCCGGCGCTGGTCCGGCGGGTCGGACGGGTCGTGGTCGAAGCGGGCCGACCGGGTCGCCGCCGAGGAACCACTGGAGATCCGGATCAGCGGCGAGTCGTTCTCGGTCACCATGCGGACCCCGGGCGACGACTTCGATCTGGTCAACGGGTATCTGCACGGTGAGGCGATCATCACCGCCGCCGAGGACGTCCGGGCCGCTCGCTACTGCCTGGGTACCGGCCCGGACGGGCTGAACACCTACAACGTGATCGACGTGTCACTCGGGGCCGATGTGCCGGCGCCGGAGCAGGGCCTGCGACGCAACGTGCTCACCTCCAGCGCCTGCGGCATCTGCGGCTCCACCTCGATCGAGCAGGTGCTCGACCGGCGACCGCAGCCGTTGGCCACCGGCTGGACGGTGCGGGCCGGCTCGGTGCTGGCCGCCCCGGAACTGCTGCGGGCCCGGCAGCAGGGCTTCGAGCGCACCGGCGGGCTGCACGCCGCCGGCCTGCTGGCCACGGGCGCCGGGCCGGGCGGGGACGAGGACGAGTTGATCTGCGTCCGGGAGGACGTCGGCCGGCACAACGCGGTGGACAAGGTGATCGGCTGGGCGTTGCGCGAAGGTCGGCTGCCGCTGAGCGAGACGTTGCTGGTGGTCTCCGGCCGGGCCTCGTTCGAGCTCACCCAGAAGGCGGTCCAGGCCGGCATCCCGATCCTGGCCGCGGTCTCGGCGCCCAGTTCGCTGGCCGTCGAGCTGGCTGAGCGGGCCGGGCTCACCCTGGCCGGATTCGTCCGCGGCGAGACGATGAACGTCTACACCCATCCCGAGCGGATCGACTCCTGAACGGTGGCCGGTCGGCGATGAGGGGGACCGGTCGGCGATGAGGGGGACCGGTCGGGCCCGCCTGCGGTGCCGGTCCGACACCGCAGGCCGAACCCGCTCTCAGCAGGACTTGGCTGCGCGATAGACCGTCCGGCTGGGCAGCGCCTGGACGACATGGAGGACGACAGCCGTCCCCGCCGGCACGGAGATGCAGCTGCCGTCCCGGTCGAAGATCACGTCGGCCTTCTTGTGCACCGTCCTACCACTGCAGTTGCGGTAGATCTCAGCGTGCTGCTTGGTGGGAAGGAAGCCGTAGTGGACCGTCTGACCGGTGATGCGCTCGTTGGAGCCGCAGTGGAAGCTCGACGGCTTGAGGTGCTGCCGGACCGAGACATCGGCGAAGGCCGAGGTCGTCGCGGCCAGCGTGAGGACTGATCCGGCCGCGAGGATCGCGGCCAGCCGCTTGGTGCTGTTGTGCTTCATGAAGTCTCTTCTCCGGGTGGGCTGTGGCCTGGCCAGCACCGTTGTGGTGGCGGTCCGGGCTGGTTCGTCGAACCTGCTCGGCGAGCGTAGAACGGCCGGGGGTCACGTTCCGGCGGGCCAACTGGACAAAGCCGGATCAGAAATGACCGAGGCTAGAATCACTGCGTGAGTATCGCGTTGCCGTTCCCCGCGTTGCGTCGCTCCGGGGTGCCCGAGGGGAACGAGCTTCGCGACAGCTTCGGCCGGGTGGCCACCGATCTGCGCGTCTCCCTGACCGACCGGTGCAACCTGCGCTGCAGCTACTGCATGCCGGCCGAGGGCCTGGACTGGATGCCGCACGCCGAGGTCCTCACCGACGACGAGATGATCAGGCTGATCAGCGTCGGGGTGACCCGGTTGGGCATCAGGACGATCCGGCTCACCGGCGGCGAGCCCTTGCTGCGCAAGAACCTGGAACAGCTGATCGCCCGGATCGCGGCCATCGAACCGCGTCCGGCCATCGCCCTGACCAGCAACGGCATCGGGCTGGAACGACGGGCCCAGGCGTTGGCCGAGGCCGGGTTGGACCGGATCAACATCTCCCTGGACACCCTGGACGCCGAGACGTTCAAGCGACTGACCCGTCGCCCGCGGCTGCCCGACGTGCTCGCCGGGGTGGCCGCCGCCCGCCGGGCCGGGATCGACCCGGTCAAGATCAACACCGTGCTGATGCGCGGGGTCAACGATCACGAGGCGAGCGCCCTGCTGGCCTGGGCGATGGAGCTCGGCGTGAAGTTGCGGTTCATCGAGCAGATGCCTCTGGACGCCCAGCACGCCTGGCAACGCGACACCATGATCACCGCCGACGAGATCCGCGCCCGGCTCGGCGAGAGGGTCGAGCTGGCCGAGGATCCGGCGGAGGCCGCGAGTCGGGGGAGTGCGCCGGCCGAGCTGTTCCGGGTGGTCGGCACCGACTACTCCGTCGGCATCATCGCGGCCGTCACCAAGCCGTTCTGCGGGGCCTGTGACCGGGTCCGGCTGACCGCCGACGGTCAGATCCGCAACTGCCTGTTCGCCACCGAGGAGAGCGATCTGCGGGCGGCTCTGCGTGCTGGCGCCGACGACGACGACCTCGCCTCGCGCTGGCAGCAGGCGGTGGCCGGCAAACGGGCCGGGCACGGGATCGACGACCCGAGCTTCCTGCAGCCGTCCCGGCCCATGTCGGCCATCGGCGGCTGACCACAGCAGCAGACCACCCGGCTGACTAAATCGGCGGGCGGCATCGGCGAAACCTCAGCTGAGGTCGGCGACCTCACGCAGGAAGCCCCGGGCCGAGAGGAACGCGCTCAGCGAGTCACGGTGCTCGGCGCAGGCCAACCAGTGTTTGCGCCGGTCGGGGGTGTGGATCTTCGGGTTGTTCCAGCGCAGATCGAACTGCGCCTGCTGCTGGCAGCCCTTGGCCGAACAGATCGTCTCGGCCGAGGTCTCGTCTTCAGGCTGCGCCGTGCCCGATTCAAGCTGCGCTGTACTCGATTCAGGCTGCGCTGTACCCGATTCAGGCTGCGCCACGGTGCGGGGCGTGCTCGTGCGGGGTCGGGTCGCTGACCGGACCGAAATCGTCCTCGACGGTGCCCTCGAGAACCTCGGGCTCGGGTCCGGTGGTGAGCTGCGGCGCCGAGGTGGGCTCGAGGTGCTCGAACTTCTGCTGGTCCTCGCCGCGGGTGTTGACCTGGTTGGCTGCCGCCACCGCGATGGTGGGCAGGATCAGACCGGAGACGAACAGGATCGCGCACGTCCAGCCGTTGATGACGTGGGTGAAGTAGAGGATGGTGCTGGCCAGGAAGAGGATGGTCCGGGCGGCCATGGTGATCATGTAGTTGCGTTGCCGCGAGGCGAACTCCCGGCTGTTACCGCTCCTGGCGTCGGTGATGACGTTCTGCTGCGGACGTCGATCCGGGCGCCCGCGCCCCTCGGTACCTGCCACGTGGATCACCCTACGCTTCGCCCCCTCGTTCCCGACCGGGAAAGATTGTTTGCTCCTCGACCTGTCAGTCCGTCGATCTTTATTCGCACCGGGGACCTGAGCGGGATGCGATCAAGGCTGTGGCTCTGACCACACGCCCGCCTCCGGTCGGTGCCCCTCGGCTAGCGTTACGCCCATGACCGATCAGGATCCGACCAGCCCGACCGGCGCTTCCCACGTTCCCTCCGTGCGAAGTGTGTTGATCACCGGCGGCAGCCGCGGCATCGGCCGCGGGATGGCCGAGCGCTTCGCCGCGGCCGGTCACAAGGTGGCGGCCACCTACCGCAGCGGTGACGTCCCGGCCGGCGTGCTCGGCGTGCAGTGCGACGTCACCGATCCGGCCCAGGTCGACGCGGCGTTCAGCCAGATCGAGGAAGCCCACGGCCCGGTCGAGGTGCTGGTCGCGAACGCCGGCATCACCCGGGACAGCCTGGTGATGCGGATGAGCGACGACGACTGGGACGCCGTGATCGCGACCAACCTGACCGGCTCGTACCGCGTCGTCCGCCGAGCCGTCCGGGCGATGGTGCGAGCCCGGTTCGGCCGGATCGTGCTGATCTCGTCGGTGGTCGGCCAGATGGGTGCTCCGGGACAGCTGAACTACGCCGCCTCCAAGGCCGGCCTGACCGGGATGGCCCGGTCGTTGTCGCGTGAACTCGGGGCCCGCGGCATCACCGCGAACGTGATCGCTCCCGGCTTCATCGAGACCGACATGACCGCCGAACTGCCCGAAGCCACCGTCGAGAGCTATCGGGCCCAGATCCCGCAGGGCCAGATGGGCCGGGTCGAGGACGTGGCGGCCGCGGTCGAGTGGGTGAGCAGTGACGCCGCCGGCTACATCACCGGGGCCGTGATCCCGGTGGACGGCGGACTCAGCATGGGTCACTGACCCGCTGCTCGCGCCCTCGCCCCTGACAGAAGTCAACGCACACAAGAAAGTGAGTCCCGTGGGAATTCTCGAAGGCAAGAAGATCCTGGTCGCCGGCCTGACGCTGGACACCTCGATCGCCTTCCACGTCGCCCGGATCGCCCAGGCCGAAGGGGCGACGGTAGTGGTGTCGAACTTCGGCCGGGCCATGAGCCTGACCGCCCGGGTGATCAAGAAGCTCGATCCGGTGCCGCCGCTGTTGGAGGTGGACGTCACCAACGAAGAGCATCTGGCCGGCCTGGCCGAGGCGCTGGGCGAGCACGTGGATTCACTCGACGGAGTGGTGCACTCACTCGCCTTCGCCAACCCCGAAACCGCGCTGGGCGGGAAATTCCTCAGCACCCCGTGGAGCGACGTCGGTACCGCCCTGCAGGTCTCGGCCTACTCGTTGACCTCGCTGACGATGGCCTGCAAGCCGTTGCTGGCCAACCCGGCCTCGGTGGTCGGGCTGACCTTCGACGCCACCATCTCCTGGCCGGTCTACGACTGGATGGGGGTCTCCAAGGCGGCACTGGAATCGACCAGTCGCTATCTGGCCCGCTACCTCGGGCCGGAGGGCGTCCGGGTCAATCTGGTCGCGGCCGGGCCGCTGGAAACCCTGGCCAAGAAGGCGATCGGCGGCGCGGATGAGTTCAACCAGGTCTGGGGCAGCCGGGCTCCGCTGGGCTGGGATCCCAAGGACGCCGACCCGACCGCGCGCGCGGTGGTGGCGCTGCTCAGCGACTGGTTCCCCAAGACCACCGGCGAGATGATCCACGTCGACGGCGGCCTGCACTCCACCGGAGCCTGACCACGTGCCCGGGTCGCTGGTCGAGCTGCGGCTGCTGGTCGGGCCGAACCTGTACTTCCCGCGGCCGGCGGCCAAGGTCACCCTCGACATCTCTGCCCTGCTGGGGATCCCGGACGATCGGGCCAGATCGGTCGGACGCGCGTTCGGGCTGTCCGGGGGCCGGCCCGGTCCGGCCGGGACGGCGTTCCGGCAGCGGTTCGTGGCCCGGGCCGTGGCCCATCTGGTACGCCGACTGGCCCGGCTCAGCGGCACCACCCGACTGGCCGTCCGCTCCCGTCCCGGCTCCGGGTCGTCCGAGCTGATCGTCGCCTTCCCGTGGCGACACTCGGGCCGGGCCGAGGCCCTCGGGGCTGCCGTCGCCCGGGTGCTGGACGCCGCCGCCGAGGGGCCGGAGGCGATCGAGGCGGCGCTGACCGAGTTGGCCGAGTCGCTGCCCGACGTCCCACCCGGCCGGGCCCCGGAGTTGCTGCGTCCGAGGATCCCGGTGGTCGCGGTGACCGGCACCAACGGCAAGACCACCACCTCGCGGATGATCGGTCATATCGCCCGGGTGGCCGGGCTGTCGGTCGGCTGGTCCAGCACCGACGGGGTCTACGTCGACGGCGAGCTGGTCGAGGCCGGCGACTACTCCGGCCCGAGCGGGGCGGGCCAGGTGCTCAAGCATCCGGGCGTCCAGTTGGCGGTGACCGAGACCGCCCGCGGCGGCATCCTGCGCCGGGGTGTCGGCGTGGCCTACAACGACGTCTCGGTGGTGACCAACATCAGCGCCGACCATCTGGGCCTCGGCGGGATCGACACCCTCGACCAGTTGGCCGAGGTGAAGGCGGTGATCACCAAGATCACCAAGCCGCGCGGCTGGTGCGTGCTGAACGCCGACGACCCGCGCACCTTCGCCATGCGACTCGGCACCAAGGCCCAGGTCTGGGTGTTCACCCGCGACCCGGACTCACCGAACGGGCGCACCGTGCTGGACGCCGGCGGCCGGGTCAGCACCGTGCTCGACGGCTGGGTCTGTGTGTTGCAGAACGGCCGGGATCCCTTGCCCGTGGTCGAAGTGGCGGCGGTGCCGATGACGCTGGCCGGGCTGAGCCTGGTGAACGTGGAGAACGTGCTGGCCGTCGCCTCGGCCGCGCTGGCGCTCGGCTTCACCCCTGAGGTCGTGGCCGACGGCCTGCGTAGTTTCTCACCGGGGGAGAACAACCCGGGGCGGATGAACATCTGGACCCTGCCGGTCTCCACCCCTGAGGTCGGTGGAGAGGGGACCGGCACTCTCAGTGTGGTGCTGGATCTGGCCCACAACGAGGCCGGACTGGCTGCTTTGCTGGAGATCTCGCGGGCCATCATGCCGCCGGGTGGCCGGTTGCTGCTGGGCGTCGGCGTGGCCGGCGACCGTGGCGACGACGTGTTCATCCGGATGGGTGAGATGGCCGCGTTGGCGGCCGACCTGGTGGAGGTCAGTCAGAAGTCGGACTATCTGCGCGGTCGCAGTCAGGCCGAGATGACCGAGCTGTGGCGGACCGGCGCGGCCGCGGCCGGGATGGAGATCCAGACCGAGCACCCCGACGAGGTCACCGGTCTGGCCTCGCTGGTCTCGGCCGCCCGGCCCGGTGACGTGGTCACGATGATGGCCCACCAGGACCGGGCCGAGCTGGATGACTGGTTGAGCGGGCGCGGCGCCAGCCGCGACGGGATCGACCTCCTGCGAGGCAAGATCGCCACGGCCGGCGCCACCGGGTCAGCGCCGGGCGGATCCCCCGGCCGGTGACTCCTGGGTGAACAGCTGCGCGACCTCAGTCGAGGACAGTGCCCGGTTGTAGGCGTGCACGTCGTCCACCGCACCTTGCAGGTAGTCCACCGGGTCGCCGCCGAACTGGCCGCGACCGACCACGAAGTGTCCGCTGCCCACGTCGGCGTTGCCGAGCACGGATAGCGATCCGGCCCGCTTCCCGTTCACGTAGATGATCAGGGCGTTCTGCTCGACGTCACGGACCCCGACCAGGTGGTACCACTGCCCGGCCTTCGGTTCGCCCAGGTCGGCGGCCAGTGCTCGACCACCGGCAAAGCTGAAGGCCCAGCGGTGATCGGCGCCCGAGTACTGCAGGAAGAACGCACTGTTGGCGGTGCTGTCCTCACTGGCCACCGTCTGGAAGGAACCGCCGACCTGGTCGAGTTTCGCCCAGGCCGCGACGCTGTAGTTCCGGCCGCTGGTGGGCAGAATGCGGGCCCCGGCGTCGGCGTACTGGCCGTCACCGGCCAGGGACAGGGCCGAGCCCTCCACCCCGTCGGTCCAGCCCGCACCACCCTCGAGGGTCATCGGGTGTTCGCCGGCCTGATCGGCCGCCGTGGTGCCACTGCCCTCGTCGAAGTTCCAGGCGTCGACGCCGGCCAGTCCCGGCTTGCCCGCCGGCGGGGTCGGCGCCGGCGCGCTGCCCGCCGCAATCGTCTGCTCGTTGATGGCGCGGACGGCTGCCTCGTTGGGCTTCTCGATCTTCCGGTCGTAGGTGAACAGACCGTTCAGCTCGTTCTCGACGTCGGTGATCTGGGTGTACACGCTGCCCGACAGGCCGTACGGCGCGCCCTGGTCGCGCAGCACCTTGGTGTTGGCCACGTAACCGCGGGTCAGCGCCGCCCGGTTCGCCACCGCCCCGTACGGGTTCAGCGACGAACCCGGCCAGGTGTGGCCGGCGAGCGGCAGGGTGAGACCGCCGTGTTCGCCGTCGATCGAGGCTCGGGTGGCGTCCGGCGCCGGCAGCGCCGGGCCCTGATAGACGTGCCAGTCGATGACGTCCCCGGCCTGCGGGTCGCCAGGGGTGTCACAGCAGTTGAACCCACTCCGGGCATCGACCAACCGGGTCGGGTCCTGAGCTTTGACCTGCTCGGCGACGTCGGCCGCCGCGGCCACGCTCCATTGGCCCCAGCCCTCATTGAACGGGACCCAGCCGATGATCGAGGTGGTGCCCTGCAGTTGGGTCTCCACCCGCCGCAACTCGTCGCGGAAGTTCGCCTTGTCACCGGTGGTCAAGGAGGCGTTGCGGCCGGTCGGCAGAGCCGGCATGTCCTGCCAGACCATCAGTCCGAGCCGGTCGGCCCAGTAGTACCAGCGGGCCGGTTCGACCTTGATGTGCTTGCGGATCGTGTTGAAGCCGAGATCCTTGGTCTTCTGCAGATCGAACTTCAACGCCTCGTCGGTCGGTGCGGTATAGATGCCGTCCGGCCAATAGCCCTGGTCCAGAGTGCCGAGCAGGAAGGTCGGCTTGCCGTTCAGCACGATCCGCTGCCGGCCGTCGATCACCTTCAGACCGATCGAGCGAAGCCCGGCGTAGCTCTCGGCCCGGTCGCCGCCGTTCCGGCCGGTGAGGCCGACCTTGAAGGTGTAGAGGAACGGATCCGAGGGGCTCCAGAGGTGGGCTGAGGGGATCTTGACGTTGATCGGGACCCCGGCCCCGGCCACCGAACGGGCGACCCGCCGGGTTCCGGCGTAGGCCTCGACGAACATCTGGGTGCCGGCCGTGCTCCCGTGGAAGGTGCTGGCGACCCGGAAGCTCGAGTTGCTCACGTCCGGGGTGATGGTCAGCGCTCCGATGGACGTTTTCGCCACCGGCTCGAGCCACACGGTCTGCCAGATGCCGGACGAGGCGGTGTAGAAGATCCCGCCCGGATCGAGCCGCTGCTTGCCGACCGGGATCGTGGCACCGTCGACCGGCGAATGGACCCCGACCAGGATCTCCTGGGCGTTTCCGGGTCGAAGCGCTGCGGTGATGTCGGCGCTGAACGCGTCGTAGCCGCCGAGGTGCCGGGCCACCTGGACCCCGTTCACCCAGACTGTGGCGTCGTAGTTCACGGCGCCGAAGTTCAGCCGCAGGTTGCGGCTGCCGAGAACGTTGCGGGGCACGTCGACGACGCGCCGGTAGTACATGTAGTCGTTGTGCCGGCCCACTCCGGAGAGAGCCGACTCGATCGGATAGGGCACCAGCACCCGGCCGCTGAGCTGCTGGCCGACCGGTGGGGCGGAGTAGCCGTCGCCGGCCTCGAACTGCCACAGCCCGTTCAGGTTCAGCCACTGCGGCGATGCCGCGCTCGGCCGGGCCAGCTGGGGTCGCGGATAGTCCGGCAACGCGTTGTCCGGGCCGACCTCGGCGCTCCACGGGGTGGCCAACGGGGCGGTCGATCCGTCCCACAGCGTGTCCGCGGCCGCGGCCCGGGCCGGAGTGGCGAGCGGACCGAGCAGTCCCGCCACCAGGGCGAAGGCCGACAGCAGCAGAGCGACGGCCCTGGCCGTTCGGGAGGTGTGGGAGGAGTGGGTTGCTGACATCGGGCGTGACATCGGGACGGGGCCTCCAAGCAACGGTGCAGGGATGGGGTGGGTCGAATTGTTGCGCTCACCGGACCGGTTGTGTCAAGACTTGTCCCACGACACGCAGCGCCCGCACTGAACCGGTACACCAGCCGGGGCTACTGTCGCCTCCACACAATGACGTGATCACCCCGAGGAGTTCCCATGCGGCAACCACGATCCCTGACGACCGGGATGGCCGGACTTGCGGTCACCGCCCTCGCTCTGGCCGGCTGCACCAACCCGGGCACCGCCGGGTCGCAGACCAGCGCCGGACCGGTCAACGACAGCCAGAACGCTCAACAGGTGCAGACGCCGTCGGCCTCGGCGTCATCGGGCACCAACTGCTCCTACACCGACTACGCCGGTGGGGTCCCGAAGCTGGACCTGAGCTCGACCACGGTGGGTTTCTCCCAGTCCGAGGCGACCTCGAATCCTTTCCGGGCCACGGAAACGTCCTCGATCACCGCTGAGGCGAAGTCACTGGGGATCAAGCTCATCCAGCGCAACGCCAACGCCGACGTCAACCAGCAGAACCAGGACATCCAGGCCCTGATCGCCCAGGGCGCCAAGGTGTTGATCGTCGCCCCGGAGAACTCGTCCGGTCTGGCCCCGTCGCTGGCCCAGGCCAAGGCGAAGAAGATCCCGGTGCTGACCATCGACCGCACGGTCACCGGTACCGCCTGCTCGGACTTCATCGGCTTCATCGGCAGTAATTTCCTGCAACAGGCGCAGACCGCGGCCGACGACATGGGCAAAGCCCTTGACGGGAAGGGAAAGGTCGCGATCCTGCAGGGCACCCCGGGTAACAACGTGGCCACCGCCCGAACCCAGGGATTCGTCGACACGTTGAAGTCGAAGTACCCCGACATCACGGTGGTCGCCTCGCAGACCGCGAACTTCGACCAGGCGACCGGTCAGAAGGTGGCGGCCCAGATGCTGCAGTCGAACTCCGATCTGGACGGGATCTACGCCGAGAACGACGGGATGGCTCTCGGGGCGATCCAGGCCATCAAGGCCGCCGGGAAGAAGCCGGGCGACGACGTCAAGGTGGTCGGCATCGACGGCATCCGCCAGGCAGTGCAGAACGTGGCCGACGGCACCATGGTCTCCACCATCGAAACCAATCCGCGTTTCGGTCCGCTCGCCTTCAGCACCCTGAAGAGCTTCTACACCGATGACGGCACCTCCACCAACGTGATCATCACCGACCAGCACTTCACCTCCGACAACGCAGCGGAGGCACTGAAGAACGGGCAGGTCTACTGAGCGCCGACGCCGCGGCCCCCCGGCAGGCCCGGGCCGCCCCCGGTGCGGAGATCTTCGCCGTCACCGGGATCGACAAATCCTTTCCTGGCGTCAGGGCCCTGCGCGACGTCTCGTTCGATCTGCGGGCCGGTGAGGTGCACGCACTGATCGGGGAGAACGGGGCCGGCAAGTCGACCCTCATCAAGGTGATGACCGGCGTCTACGCACCCGATGCGGGTGAGCTCAGCCTGGCTGGTTCGACCGTGTCTTTCCGGACTCCGCTGGAGGCCCAGGAGCACGGAGTCTCGACGATCTACCAGGAGGTCAACCTGGTGCCGTTGATGAGCGTGGCCCGGAATTTGTTCCTGAACAGGGAACCGCGTCGTTTCGGGCTGATCGACTCAGCCCGGATGAAGCGGGAGGCGACGGCCATCCTCTCCGAGTTCGGTGTGCACGTCGACGTCTCCCGGCCGCTGCGCTCGCTCGGCGTCGGAGCCCAGCAGATGGTGGCTCTGGCCCGAGCGGTGCAGATCGACGCCCGGGTGGTCATCATGGATGAGCCGACGTCGTCGTTGGAGCAGCGCGAGGTGAACACCCTGTTCGGTGAGATCGAACGACTGAAGCGGTCCGGCATCGGCATCATCTACGTCAGCCACCGCTTGGACGAGCTCTATCAGGTGTGCGACCGGGTGACGGTGATGCGTGACGGGCAGGTCGTCCACGTCGACGAGATGGCCTCGGTGAGCAAGCTGCGGCTGGTCTCGCTGATGCTGGGCCGTGACCCCTCGGAGGTGTCGACCGGTGGTCTCGGGGGCAGAACCGGGGGCGAGCCGGTCCTCAGCGCTCACGGGCTGTCCGTGCGGCACGAGATCGACGACGTCTCTATCGATGTAGCTCCCGGTGAGGTGGTCGGACTCGGCGGTCTCCTCGGGGCCGGCCGGACCGAGACCGCCCGGGCTCTGGCCGGGGCCAGCGCGCTCAACGCCGGGCAGGTGAGCGTCGACGGCAAGCCCGTCCGTCCCGGTAGTACCGCGGCGGCCATCCGGGCCGGCATCGTGATGCTGCCCGAGGACCGCAAGTCCGACGGGATCCTGCCCAACCTCTCGGTCCGGGAGAACATCGTGCTGGCCGCGTTGTCACAGGTCTCCCGCGGCGGGGTGATGAGCGCGGCCAAACAGGACAAGATCGTTTCGTACTACACCGAACGCCTGCGGATCAAGGCCTACAGCTCCGAGCAGCGGGTCGGGGAGTTGTCCGGAGGTAATCAACAGAAGGTGATGCTGGCCCGTTGGCTGTGTCTGCACCCCAAGGTGTTACTGCTGGACGAACCGACCCGGGGGATCGACGTCGGCGCGAAGGCCGAGGTGCAGAACCTGATCGGCGAGCTGGCCCAGGACGGTCTCGCCGTGGTCTTCATCTCCTCCGAGCTGGACGAGTTGATGCAGAACTCGATGCGGGTGATGGTGCTGAAGGACGGTCGGGTGGTCGGAGACCTGAGCGGTGAGGACGTCAACGAGAAGACGCTGATGTCCATGCTGGCCGGGGAATCGGCGTGAGTGCGAGCGTCCAGGCGGTCCGGACTGCGCGGGGTTTCGACCGGGTCCGTGCCTTCGAGCTGCTGAACGCCTACGGCGTCTACGCCGCCATCGTGGTGATCCTGATCATCAACGTCTTCGTCAATCCCGGCTTCCTGAGCCTGTCCAACCTGCGGGTCCAGACCTTGCAGGTGGTTCCGACCTTGATGGTCGCCCTCGGCATGGCGCTGGTGATCGGCACCGAGGGGGTCGACCTGTCGGTCGGGGCGATCATCGCGATCGCCTCATCGCTGATCCCGCTCTACCTCGGCTACGGCGCCGTGATGACGATCATCCTCGCGCTGCTGATCGGGGGCGCCTCCGGCGCTCTCTCGGGCTCGATGGTGGCCGTCGCCCGGGTGCAACCGATCGTCGCCACCTTGTCGTTGATGATCGGCCTGCGCGGTCTGGCCGTCATCTTCAACGGCGCCTCTTCCAAACCGGTCGACGATCCGCTCTACGACACGCTGGGTTTCGGCACTGTGGTGGCCGGGGTGCCGTGGATGTTGCTGATCGGCGTGCTCGCGGTCGCGGTGGTGGCCTTCGTGGTGCGCCGGACCGTCTTCGGTCGTCAGCTGTTGGCCATCGGCGACAACCGGGCGGCCAGTCAGCTGGCCGGACTGCCGGTGAAGCGGGTGCTGGTCGGGGTCTACATCTGTTCTGGGTTGCTGTCCGCCTTGGCAGGTGTCCTGTTGGTCGGCTACAACGCGCAGGCCGACCCCGCCGGCCAAGGGCTCAATTTCGAGCTGTTCGCGATCACGGCGGTCGTGGTCGGCGGGACCCCCTTGTCCGGCGGCAAGGTCAAGGTGGTCGGCACCGCGGCCGGAGCGGTGCTGATGCAGTTGATCACCGCCACCCTGACCCAGCGCAACATCCCGACGGCCTACGCCCAGATCGTTCAGGCCGTGATCATCGTGCTCGCGGTCTATGCGGCCCGCGGACGGCTGCGGCGATGACGGCGCTCGACCAGGACGTGGTGTCGGCGGCCGACCGGCCGAGCCGGTTCGAGCACGTCTCCTCGATCGTCCAGCGGCACGGCGGTGAGGCGGTGCTGCTGGTGGTGGTGATCGCGGCCGCGATCGGGTCCGACGGCTTCCTGTCCTCAGGAAATCTGCGGGCCATCCTGGTCAACACCGCCTACACCTCACTGCTCGCACTGGGCATGACGTTCGTGATCATCACCGGCGGCATCGATCTGAGCGTCGGGTCAGTGTTCGCCCTCGGCGGGGTGCTGGCCGCCTACGGAGCTGCGCACGGCGGCTGGGTGGTGGCGCTGGTGCTGCCGCTGGCGATCTGCGGGGCAATCGGTGCCGTCCAGGGGTGGCTGGTGGCCAAGGTCGGATTGGCGCCGTTCATCGTGACGCTGGCCGGGATGCTGGGAGCCCGAGGGCTGCTGCAGGCGATTTCCGACAACGGCACCACCACCTACATCGTCCCGGTCGGATCGTTCTTCGCCGCCCTCGGCCAGGGATTCTGGCGACCGGTGCTGTTGGCGGTCGTGCTGTTCGGGATCGGCGGTCTGGTGCTGACCCGGACCCGGTTCGGTCAGGCCCTGTTCGCCGTCGGTGGCAACGAGGACGCGGCCGGTCTGATGGGTCTACCGGTCGCCCGGACCAAGCTGTTGGTCTACCTGATCTCGGGCCTGCTGGCCGGACTGGCCGGCGCGTTGAACGCCTCCCGGCTGCAGTCGGGGGTGACCAATCTGGGCACCGGGTACGAGTTGACGGCGATCGCCGCGGTCATCATCGGCGGCACCCTGCTGACCGGAGGTCTCGGGTCGATCACCGGCACCGTCTCCGGGGTGTTGCTGCTGGCAGTCATCACCAACGTGATCGGGGTCAATCTCTCGCAGTACGGATCGGCCGCGACCGACGCGGTCAACGGACTCTTCCTGGCCGTGGTGGTCCTGATCCAGACCTACCTGAGCCGGGCTCAACGTCTGGCCTGAGACTTCCGCCGGGTTTCAGAGCCCGGTCAGGTCGTCAGAGCCCGGTCAGCTCCGGCTGGTCGGCCCGGGTCGGCTCTGGGGTGTAGTCCGGGTCGCGGACGGCGTTGGCCAGATCACTCTCGGCGTCGGTGTAGGCGCCGGGCTGGGCCTGGGTGCCGTAGGACTCCAGCTCGTGCATCACCGCCCCGTGCTGGTCGACGCAGATGACGATCAGGTCGCCCGGGTTGGAGCGGGCGACCGCGTGCCGGGTGCTCTCCAGTTCGTCCAGCACGATCTCGACCTGCCGGCACCGGGCGCCGGCGGACATCGCGGCCCGGACCCCTTCGGCGATCAGGCCGGCCGTCTCGCCCCGCCGGCGGCCGCGCAGGGCGTTGTCCTCCCGGACGATGACCACGTCGAAGTGCTGGGCGGCGATCTCGCCGAGCTCGCGCATGTCGTCGTCGCGCCGGTCCCCGGCGGTGGCGATCACGCCGATCCGCGACGTCCGGCCGAGTTCGCTGACGGTCTCGAGTTGCTCGCCGGTCTTGTCGACGAAGTCGCCGAGCATTTTCATCCCCGGCGCGTTGTGGCAGTAGTCGACGATCACCGTCCGGCCCTCGACACTCACCTCGTTCATCCGGCCGGGGGAGAGGTAGTAGCTGGTGGAGAACGTCCGCAGCCCCTGGCGGATGTCGTGCAACGACGCCCCGGCCGCGAACGCCGCGGCCGCTGCGGCCATCGCGTTGGCCACGTTCATCACCGCCCGGCCGCCGAAGGTGGCCGGCAGCAGGTGCGTCCAGGCGACCTGCATCGAGCGGCGTCCCTCTTTGACCACGATCATGTCGCCGCGATCGCTCGGCTCCAGCACCACCGCACTGCCACCCCGGCGGCAGTGGTCGTCGACCAGGTCGCGGATCTCGCTGCCCGGTGCGGCCAGACTGAACCAGATCACCCGCCCGGCGCACCGTTTGCGCATCGCCCGGACGAGGGGATCGTCGGCGTTCAGCACCGCATAACCGTTACGGGGAACGGCTTCCACCACCACGCCCTTGACGTCGGCCAGCTGCTGCAGGGTGTCGACGCCACGCAGCCCGAGGTGGTCGGGCTGGACGTTCAGCACCACTCCGACATCGTTTCGACCATAACCCAAGCCCTCGCGCAGGATGCCGCCGCGCGCCACCTCGAAGACGGCGAAGTCGACCCGCGGGTTCTGCAGCACCATCCGCGCCGAGCGTGGCCCGGAGGCGTCCGCGCGGATCACCAGCCGCTCGTCGACCAGCACCCCGTCGGTCGAGGTCATCCCGACCTTGCGCCCGATTCCCTTGAAGATATGGGCGATCATCCGCGACGTGGTCGTCTTGCCGTTCGTCCCGGTGACGGCCACGATCGGGATCCGGCTCGGCGTCCCGGGCGGGAACAGCATGTCGATCACCGGCTTGGCCACGTACTGCGGATCGCCCACGGTCGGGTGGGTGTGCATCCGGAACCCGGGCGCGGCGTTGACCTCGCAGATGCCGCCGCCGGTCTCGCGCACCGGCTGGGTGATGTCGGGGGCGATGAAGTCGATGCCGGCGATGTCCAGACCGACGACCCGGGCCGCCTCCTCGGCGATCTCGATGTTCTCCGGATGCGCCTCCATCGTGCGGTCGATGGAGATGCCGCCGGTGGACATGTTGCCGGTCAGGGTCAGCTTGACCATGGCGCCGCGCTCGGGCACGCCGTCCATCGTGAATCCCTGCTCGGCCACCAGATCGACGGCGGCGGCGTCCACCTTGATCCGGGTCAGCACCTTCTCGTGACCGACGCCGCGGCGGGGGTCGGCGTTGGTGATCTCGACCAGCTCGGCCACCGTGTGGCTGCCGTCGCCGATCACGTGGGCCGGCACCCGTTCGGCGATGGCGGCGATCCGGCCGTCGATCACCAGACAGCGGTAGTCGCGGCCGGTGACGAAGGTCTCGACGATGATCAGCCCGCGCTTGGACTCGGCCTGGGCGATCTCGAAGGCGGCCCGGACCGCGTCGTCGTCGCTCAGGTTCAGACAGACGCCGCGGCCGTGGTTGCCGTCCAGCGGCTTGACCACCACCGGGTAGCCGATCCGGTTGGCCAGCCGGACCGCGTCCTCGACCCGGCGGACCGACTCCGAGCGCGGCACCGGCAGCCCGGCGCTGGCCAGCAGCTCGATGGTGAGCTCCTTGTTGCCGGCGATGTCGACGGCCACCGACGAGGTGGCCGAGGTCATGGTGGCCCGGATCCGCTTCTGGTGCACGCCCTGGCCCAGCTGGACCAGGGAGGAGGTGTTCATCCGGATGAACGGGATGTCGCGGGCGATCGCCTCGTCCAGGATGGCCTGGGTGGAAGGCCCGAACGCGGTCCGCTCACCGCGGATGATGAAGCGCTCGAGCTCGGCCTCGAAGTCGAACTCGGGGTCGGGTTCGACCAGGTGGTTGACCAGCCGGACGGCCAGCCGGCCGGCCGCCAGCCCGACGTTCTCGTCGGCGTAGGCGTAGATCACGTTGTAGCGGCCGGTCTCGCCCCGGACGCCGCGGGTCTTGCCGCGCCGCATGTCGTGACCGACGGCCTGCTGCAGCTGGAGGGCACAGTGCTCGGCGATGTGGCCCATCCAGGTGCCCTCGTGCAGCCGCTCGACGAAGCCGCCGCGCCGGCCGCGGGAGCAGGCGTGGTTCTGCAGCCCGGGCAGCGCCTCGATCAGCGCCTCGGTGAAGCCGGGGATCAGGTTGCTGGGGAACTCCTCCAGCCCGTGCAGGTCGACGACCAGCTGGATCACCGGCGCGGAGTGCCACACGTTGGCCCCGCGCAGCACCCGGCTGGAGAGGATCTCCAGCTCACCGTGCGGACGCTGCTGCGACGAACCGTTCTGCTCCGGCGTACTGACCGACACTGCTGACCCCCTGGTGATCGACGTGTCGCTCAGCCTTGCACAGCCTCTGTTACGACCGTCTTGCGCCTGATCGTCGCAGCCGACGGGCGTAATTGGCCGGCGAGACGTCGTCGGCGGCGATGTCGCGGGCCAGTTGCCGCAGACTCTGCTCGGCCTCCTCGACCTCGGCCTTCTCCTGCGCCGGCAGGCTCTGGTCGGTGCGGATCAGCGTCCGGGTGGCGAGGTCGAAACGGGCTCCGGCGGGCAACACGTGCAGGATCGCGCCGGAGACGAGCAGCGGTGCGTTGGCCTTGCTGGCCCAGGCGTCGGTGGTGATCTGGCTGGCGTCCATCACGGTGACCGAACCACGGCCCACCACCTCCAGCCGGGAGCCGTCCCGGACCACCGCGGCGGTGTCCTCGTCGATGCCGATCCCCAACAGCGACGGCGACTGCGCGACCAGTGAGAGCAGCCGGCCGTAGCGGTTGCGCTGCTCGAAGTGCTGGTCGACGATCGTGTTCTGGATCAACCCGAGCCCGACGGCCTGCTGGCTCATCCGCTGTTTCGGAGTGGCCCCACCGACCCCGAAGGCGATCATGTGGTCGCTCAGGATGCTGGCCCCGGCCGAGGTGCCGCCGACCACCGCGCCGCGACGGAAGGCCCGCACGATGGCGTCCCCGACCGGGGTCCCGGTCAGCACCGAGGCGAGCTTCAGCTGGTTCCCGCCGGTCATGAACACTCCGGTCGCGTCGTCGATCCGGTCGACCAGATCCGGCGCCGAGGCCTCGGCCCGGGTCTCGGGCCGGACGGCGGTGATGGACTCGGCGCCGAGGGCGGTGAACGCCGCGTGGTAGACCGCCACCACCTCGGGGCCGAGGGAGGACGCGGTCGGCACCACGGCGATCCGGGCCCGGTCCCCGCCGGCGTCGGCGACGAAGCTGCGCAGCACCGTCCGGCCGCGGAGTTTGGCCTCCGCCCCGCCGATCGCGTACAACGTTCCCGGTTCGGACATGGCGGCCACTCTAGAAGGGGTCGAGGTGCTCAGGAGACCGGACCGGTCCAGCTGACGGCCGCACAGAGGGCGGCGCGGGCGGCGGCCCGGACGCCGACCAGTTGCAGCCGGCGGGCGTCGGCCTCGTAGGAGGAGATCGAGGCGCCGTCGTCGCTCAGGGCCAGTTCGCAGGCGGCCAGCAACCTCGCGGCCCGGTCGGCGGCGACGTAGCTGCGCTGCGGATAGCCCGGGGCCAGCCGGACCGCCGGGTCCTGCACCGCCCGGTTCCGGCCCCGGGCCCCGGCCGGCGCAGCGGCCACGTCCAGGGCGGCGAGGGCGTCGGCGGCGCTGATCACGGTCTGACTGAGCTCGCGCTCGGCCTCGTACGGGCCGCTGGACGGGAACGGGCGATGGGCGGCGAAGACCCGCCACTGGACCGCGGGCCCGACCGGGTACGGCACCAGGGCCAGGCTGCCGCTCAGCCCGACCACGGCCTCGCCGACGTCGAGCGCGGCCTCGTTCAGCGGTTGCGGTCCACGCAGTCCGTGCAGGGCGCCCGGGGTCGGCAGACAGAGCAGCCACCCCTCCCGCTCGACGCTCAGCAACGCCGGCAGCGCGCCCTGCAGCGGGACGGCGTGCAGCGGGTCAAGCCCGAGCAGCTCGTCGGGGTCGACCACGTGATGGGCGGCGTCGGGCTCGGCGATGGCGTGGGCGGCCACCTCGAGGCTGATCGGACTCTGGGCCTGAGGGTGGACCAGGGCGTTGAGATGGCTCGTCATCCGGACCGAAGCGTCGTGCACCGGGGAAGGGTACGTCAGCGCTCGAGCAGCCGGTGGGCGTCGACCAAGCGCGATCGTGCCCGCAGCGAGCAGGTCGGCCGCCGCGACCCCGGTGACGACCACGACGGCGGGGACCGCTGAGGCGAAAGTCAGCGCCAGCAGCAGCGCGATCAGGGCGCCGAGCACCATCACCGCGCCGATCAGGTAGAACCCGCGCCAGAACAGCTTGCCGAAGCCGAGGAAATGCACGCCGACCACGAAGGCCACCCAGATCACGGCGTACTGACTGAGACCGAGCGGGCCGAGGACCGGTCCGGAGGCCACGATCGCCAGCACCTCGATCACCACCACGATCCGGTAGCCGCGGGAGGCGAACATCGCGTTCGGCTGCCGGGCCGCGCCGGTGGCGACCCGGCGCCGGCGTTCGGCGAGCAGCATCCGGGCCGCGGTGAGCACCAGGCCGGCCCCCAGCAGCACCCCGATCGCCCCGACCGCGAGGCCGACGACCCGGCTGGAGCCGATCAGCGCGCTCGCGCAGCCGATCGCCCAGCCGGCCCCGAACCCGGCCGAGATGATGCCGCCGACCAACTGACCACCGATGTCTCGTCTGCTCACCCGACCGACGCTAGATCCGGCGGGGTCGATCGGCTCGTGACGCGTGTCACCGGCCTCCCTGACATCGGTCACCGGTGGGCCTCGGTAGGTTTCACCCCATGGTTGCCGTGGTGGATCTCGCCGAGGTCAGCATCGTTCGCGGCGGTGCGAAGTTGCTGGACGACGTGAGCTGGCGGATCGACGAGAGCGACCGTTGGGTGGTGATCGGGCCGAACGGAGCCGGCAAGACCACGCTGTTGCAGTTGCTCGGTGCCCAGTTGCACCCGACCACCGGTGTGGCCGGGGTGTTGGACGAGGTGCTCGGTGCGGTCGACGTCTTCGAGCTGCGTCCCCGGATCGGGCTCACCTCGGCCGCGCTGGCCGAACGGCTGCCGCGCAGCGAGCGGGTGCACGACGTGGTGGTCTCGGCCAGCTACGCCGTGGTCGGCCGCTGGCGGGAGAGCTACGACGAGTTGGATCACGCCCGCGCCGAGGAGTTGCTGGCCCAGTTGCGGATCGCCCAGCTGGCCGACCGCACCTTCGGCACCCTGAGCGAGGGCGAGAAGAAGCGGGTCCAGATCGCCCGGGCGCTGATGACCGACCCGGAGTTGCTGTTGTTGGACGAGCCGTCCGCCGGGTTGGATCTCAGCGGACGCGAATCGCTGCTGGCGACGCTGACCGAGCTGGCCCAGGACCCCTACGCCCCGGCCTCGGTGCTGGTCACCCACCACGTCGAGGAGATCCCGCCCGGGGTCACCCACGCCCTGCTGATCAAGCAGGGCAGGATCGTCGCCGCCGGTCCGCTGCGGGAGACACTGACCGCGGAAAACCTGAGCGCCACGTTCGAGATGGCGTTGAGCCTGCGCGAGGACGACGGTCGCTTCATGGCGCGGGCGCGCTGAATGGGTTTGGTCCGACCGGAGGCGTTGCCCCTCCCTGGCACGATGGGGGCAGACATTCGGGGGCATCGATGGGGGTGAATCTCACGGACTGGCTCGGTGATCATCTCTGGGCGCTGTGGCTGAGCCTGGCCTTCCTGTTGCTCATCGCCGAACTGCTGTCGCTGGATCTGGTTCTGGTGATGCTGGCGGTCGGGGCCCTCGCGGCAGCGGGCACGGCGGCGATCGCACCGGATCTGTGGTGGCTGCAGGTGCTGGTGGGGGTGGCGGTCTCGACCGGCACGCTGGCCGTGCTGCGGCCGACGTTACTGAAAAAAGTCCGCGACGCGCCCGGTTATCGCTCGTCCACCGCCAAACTGGTCGGCAGCAGCGGCCGGGCCGTGGCCGAGATCACCGCCCACAGTGGCGAGGTGAAGATCGACGGCCAGACCTGGACCGCGCGAACGATGGAGGCCGACACGGTGATCGAGTCCGGGGCCGAGATCGAGGTGTTCGAGATCGACGGTGCCATCGCCGTGGTCTATCCGAAGTACGGCCGGCTCGGATGAGTCGCCCTCGAACCTGGAGGTTCTGATGGATCCAGCCGGACTGATCGTCGCGGTCGTGGCCGTGGTGCTGGTCGTGTTTCTGCTCGGCAGCTCGTTCCGGGTGATCCGCCAGCAGCGGGTCGCTCTGGTGGAGCGACTCGGCAAGTACCGCCGCAACCTCGAGCCGGGCCCGCACCTGATGGTGCCGCTGATCGACAAGGTCCGCTACAACATCGACATGCGCGAGGCGGTCGTCCCGTTCCCGCCGCAGGGCGTGATCACCGAGGACAACCTGATGGTCAACATCGACTCGGTCATCTACTTCCAGGTGATCGATCCGGTGCGGGCGGCCTACGAGGCCCAGAACTACATCAAGGCGATCGAGCAGCTGACCATGACCACGCTGCGCAACATCATCGGCGGCCTCGACCTGGAGCAGGCCCTGACCAGCAGGGAAGAGATCAACCAGAAGCTGCGGGTGGTGCTCGACGAGGCCACCGGCAAATGGGGGATCAAGGTCAACCGGGTCGAGTTGCGGGCCATCGATCCGCCGGCGACGATCCGGGACGCGATGGAGAAGGGCGCCCGGGCGGAGCGGGACAAGCGCGCCTCGATCCTGATCGCCGAGGGCCAGCGGCAGAGCCAGATCCTCTCGGCCGGCGGTGAGAAGGAGTCGGCGGTGTTGCGGGCCCAGGGCGAGCGGGAGGCCGCGGTGTTGCGGGCCCAGGCCGACCGGCAGTCGGCGATGCTGCGGGCCGAGGGTGAGGCCCAGGCCATCACCACCGTGTTCAACGCCATCCACGCCGGTGAGCCGGACCAGGCGTTGCTGGCCTACCAGTACATGCAGATGCTGCCCAGCCTGGCCCAGGGCGACGCCAACAAGGTGTGGGTGATCCCGAGCGAGATCACCAAGGCGCTGGAGGGTCTCGGCGGCGCGGTCAGCCAGCCGGACTCACCGATCCCGGCCGCGATCCGCAAGCAGTTCAGCGCGCCGCCGAAGATCGACGTCCAGAGCGAGATCACCCAGCAGAAGGCGGCCGAGAGCGAGGCCGCGGACAAGACGATGCAGGAGGCGATCGACGCGGCCCAGCAGCTGGAGCAGCCCGCCCGGCTCGGGCGCGGTACGGGGCAGTCCGGGCAGGACGCGCTCGGCGTCGGCGAGACTCAGGGGCCGACCGAGCCGGCGACCCAACCGGCAACCGGGGCGTCGACCGAGCCGGCGACCCGGGCGGAAGCCGAGCCGGCTGAGTGAACTGGCCGCAACTGCTGGCCCTGTTCGGGGCCGGTGCCGGCGCGGGTCTGATCAACACCGTGGTCGGCTCGGGGACGTTGATCACCTTCCCGACCCTGTTGGCCTTCGGGGTGCCGGCGGTGACGGCCAACGTCACCAACAACATCGGCCTGGCGCCCGGTTCACTCTCCGGAGTGGTCGCCGTCCGGGCCGATCTGGCCGGACAGCGATCCCGGGTGATCCGGTTCGCGATCGCCTCGCTGATCGGCGGGGTGATCGGGGCGGTGCTGCTGATCACGCTGCCGTCCTCGGCCTTCGACACCATCGTGCCGGTGCTGATCGGGATCGGCTGCGTACTGGTGATCGTGCAACCGAGGTTGAGCCGTTGGGTCAAGGCCCGGCGCGAACGACGGGGGACGACCGAGGCGGCGGCCGACGGGTCGCTGGTGATCTGGATCCTGGTGCTGTTGACCGGCGTCTACGGCGGCTACTTCGGGGCCGCCCAGGGGGTGTTGCTGCTCGGCGTGCTGGGGATCGGTCTGGCCGAGACACTGCCGCGGATCAACGCGGTGAAGAACGTGCTGGCCGGGGTGGTGAACGGGGTGGCCGCGATCATCTTCATCGTGGTCGCCCACGTCGAGTGGCCCTCGGCGGTGGCCATCGCGGTCGGCGCGGTGATCGGAGCTCAGATCGGTGGCCGGGTCGGACGTAAGTTGCCGCCGATCGTCTACCGGATCGTGATCGTCGTCGTCGGTGTGGTGGCGATCGTCAACCTGCTGGTGCACTGAGCCCGACGGGTGCTAACGCTGGGCCAGGTCCAGCATGCTCGCGCCGAGGATGTCGGCGGCGAGTGGTCCGGGAATCGCGATCTTGCTGCCGCGGATGCCGCTGCCGATCACGATCCAGGCCACGCCCGAGACGGCCTCGTCGATCAGCAGCGGCCAGTCGGCGGGCAGCCCGATCGGGGTGATGCCGCCGTACTCCATCCCGGTCTCGCTGACCGCGTCGTCCATCGCGGCGAAACTGAGCTTGCGGACATCGAGGTGTTTTCGCACCTTCTTGTTCACGTCCGCCCGGTCGGTGGCCAGTACCAGGCAGGCCGCCGTGGTCGTCTCCTCGCCCCGCCGGCCGGCGACGACGACGCAGTTGGCCGAGGCCGAAGCGGGGACGTCGTAGGCCGCGCAGAATTCCGCCGTGTCGGCCAGGCCGGGATCGATAGCGGCCACGAAGACCACGCCCGGATCGAGGGCGGGTGGGTCGGCGCGGAGCGCGTCCCGGACCGGCCCGGCGAGCAGGTCGGGTGCCTGCAGCGCCGGCTGCCAGTCCAGCGTGCCCAGCTGTGGTGTCTGCGTCATCGCGCCAGGGTAGTCAGCCCGGAGTTCGCCGGGGTGACGCACGAGCCCGGCGGGGGTGAGGAAGACTGCCGGACGTGCCCGTCGATCCCGATCCGTACCTGCTCGGCCTGGTCCTGGACGGACGGGCCGTGGTCGTGATGGGGGCGGGCGCGGTGGCCGAGCGCCGGATCGACCGGTTGGTCGCCGCCGGCGCGCAGGTCACTCTGATCGCGCCCGAGGCGACGTCCGGACTGCGAGGTCGCGCCGAGGCCGGCGAGCTGAGCTGGCGGGCCCGGGGCGTCGAGCCCGGCGACCTGGACGGGGTCTGGTTCGTGCTGGCGGCCAGTGACGATCCGGAGGCCAATGCGGCCGTGGCGGCCGAGGCCGAGCGACGGCGGATCTTCTGCGTCCGGGCCGACGACGCGTCCGGCGGCTCGGCCCGGACCCCGGCCACCGTGGTCGAAGGAGGTGTGCTGCTGGGGTTGCTGACCCGGCACACGGTCGGGCACGGCAACCCGGGACGGATCCGTGCGATCCGGGACGGCCTGGCCGAGCGGTTGCGTGAACTGGTGGCCGACCCGTGACCGAGCCGTTGCTGGTGCCGATCGCCGACGCGTCCGATCCACGGGTCGCCGACTACGTCTCGCTCCGCGACGTCGCCCTGCGCCGCAGCCTGGAGGCCGAGCACGGGCTGTTCATCGCCGAGGGCGAGAAGGTGATCCGCCGGGCCGTCGAGGCGGGTTACCGGCCGCGGTCCTACCTGCTGGCCGATCGTTGGCTGGACACCCTCGCCGACGTGCTGGCCGCCACCCCGGGCGTGCCGGTCCACCTGGTCAGCGAGGGGCTGGCCGAGGAGATCACCGGCTTCCACGTCCACCGCGGCGCGCTGGCCTCCCTGCACCGCGATCTCGGCCGGACGGCGACCGAACTGCTGGCCGCTCTGCCGGGGCCACGGTCGCGGATCGCCGTGCTGGAGGATCTGGTCGACCACACCAACGTCGGGGCCGTCTTCCGCTCGGCCGCCGCGCTCGGCGTCGACGCCGTGCTGGTCACCCCGCGCTGTGCCGACCCGCTCTACCGCCGCTCGGTCAAGGTCAGCATGGGCACGGTCTTCCAGGTGCCCTGGGCCCGGATCGATCCGTGGCCGGACGGTGTCGGGCTGCTGCAGCAGGCGGGCTTCGTCGTCGCCGGGATGACGCTGGGCGAGGGCGCGATCAGCCTGGACGACCTGGCCGGACAGGATCGTCCGAGGCTGGCGTTGGTCTTCGGGACCGAGGGTCACGGCCTGAGCGACGCGGCCGATCGACGGCTGGACGCCCGGGTGCGGATCCCGATGATGAACGGGGTCGACTCGCTTAACGTCGCCGCCTCGTCCGCGGTCGCCTTCTACGCCACCCGCTGACGCCGCCGGCACTCAGCCCGCCGGCTCAATCCTCGTCGTCGGCGTCCTTGCGCGGGCTGACCGGCCAGTCGTGCGGATAGTTGTCGGCGGCCTTCTCGTGCTGGGAGTACAGCTTCTTCCGGGCCCGGGTGGAGAGCCGGTCGCCGAAGACGGTGCCGTTCAGGTGGTCGGTCTCGTGCTGCAGGCAGCGGGACAGATAGCCGGTGCCGGTGATCGTGACCGGACGTCCGCCGACGTCCTGCCCGCGGCAGGTCGCCTCGTCCGGGCGGGCCAGCTCGACGAACCCACCGGGCAGCGACAGGCAGCCCTCGTCGCCGCGGTCGAGGTTGCGCTCCTTGCCCTCGGGCAGGCTGACCTCGGGGTTGCAGACCACACCGACGTGGCGGCGGTGGTCGTCGTCGGTGCAGTCGAAGACGAAGACGGCCAGATCGACGCCGACCTGGGTGGCGGCCAGGCCGACGCCCTCGGCCGCGGCCATGGTGGCGAACATGTCGCGGCACAGCTGCTGTAGCTCGGGGCCGAACTCGGTCACCGGCCGGGTCCGGGTGTGCAGCACCGGCTCGCCCCACCGGCTGATCGACCGGACCGTGCCACCGCTCATCAGCTCGGCGACGCTCGGCACCGCGCTCTCCCCGGTCACGTTCTCGGTGCTCTGCTCCTGCTGCGGCTCCGTGCTGTGGCTCCGGCTGTGGCTCGGTGGTCACAGCTGGCCCGCCCGGTACGGGTCGGTGGTGATGCCGTCGCCGAGGGCCTCCTCCCAGCGGTAGACCACCCGGCCCTCCATGATCACGGTCCGGGCCCGGCTCATGATCTCCAACGGGTCGCCGTCCCAGATCACGACGTCGCCGTCCTTACCCACCTCCAGGGATCCGACCCGGGCGTCCAGACCGAGGATCTCGGCCGGGTTGATGGTCATCGCCCGCAGTGCGGTGTCGCGGTCCAGGCCCTCCTTGACGCTCAGGATGGCCTGGTAGACGAAGAAGTTGATCGGCACCACCGGGTGGTCGGTGGTCAACGCGATCTTGACGCCGGCCGCGGCGAGCAGGCCCGGGTTGCGCAGGTGCCGCTGGTTGACCTCGACCTTGCTGCGCGAGGTGAACAACGGGCCGATGATCACCGGGATCTCGCGTTCGGCCAGCACGTCGGCGATCAGGTGGCCCTCGGTGCCGTGGTTGACCACCAGCCGGTAGCCGAACTCGTCGGCCAGCCGGATCGCGGTGGCGATGTCGTCGGCGCGGTGGCTGTGCTGGCACCACGGCAGCCCGTCCTCCAGCACCTGGGCGAGCGCCTCCAGGTCGAGCTCACGACTGAACGGCTTGTTCTCGGCCGCGGCGTGGTCGCGGCGGGCGATGTAGTCCTGGGTGCGCAGCAGGGCGTCCCGGATCACGGCGGCCACCCCCAGCCGGGTGGAGGGCAGTTGCTTCTTGTCTCCGTAGACCCGCTTCGGGTTCTCCCCGAGGGCGGACTTCATGCTGCACGGCTGGGCCAGCAGCATCTCGTCGACGATCCGGCCCCAGGTCTTCACCGCGACGGTCTGGCCGCCGATCGGGTTGCCGGAGCCGGGTTTGATCACCGCGGTGGTGATGCCGCCGGCCAGTGCGTCGGAGAAACCCTGGTCGGCGGGGTTGATGGCGTCCAGGGCCCGGAAGCGGGCGCCGACGGGATCGGTCAGCTCGTTGGTGTCGCTGCCGGCCCAGCCGTTGCCCTCCTCGTGCACGCCGACGTGGGCGTGGGACTCGACGAAACCGGGCAGCACCCAGGAGCCGGCCGCGTCGACGACCTCGACCCCGGCCGGTAGTTCGAGGTCGGTGCCGACGGCGGTGATCGTGCCGTCGGTGATCAGCACGGTGCCGTTCTCGATCGGGTCGCCGACGACCGGCAGCACGTAGCCACCGACCACGGCGATCGACCGGCCCGGTCGTGGGGCTTCGGTGAGCAGTCGGGGATTCGGGTCGGTCACGCGATCTCGTCCTTCAGCTAGGCCATCGGGTCAAACAGCGAATCGGGAAGTGGGGCGGTCCAGGTTATCGACCGCTCAGTGCGCGACGATCACGCAGGCGGGGTCGGGGCTAGGGATCTGGAAGTCCATCCTCCAGGTGTCGGCGCCGTCGTTCTGCTGCCGGTTGAAGACCGTGACCAGATTTGCCTGCTGGTTGCTGACCCACAGCTGGTCGCCGTCGATGGTGAGGTCGCGGGGCCAGCGGCCGCCGCAGTCGATCTCGTCGACCCGGCCCAGTTCCCCGTCGGTCAGGGTGAAGAAGGCCAGCGTGTCCGAGCCCCGGTTGGCCACGATGATCTGGTCCCGGTAGGCGGCGATGGCCGAGGGGTAGACCGGCTCGTCGACCGTCCGGTCGCTGCTGGCCACCAGGATGCCGTCGGCGCCGAGCTCGGCGTCCAGCGGACTGACCCAGACCTGGGCCGACAACTCGCAGGCCACCACCAGGTGGTTGGCGGCCAGCACCAGGTGCCGGGGGCCGGACCCGGCCGGCAGCCGGATCGGGTCGCCGGCCTCGGACAGCCCACCGTCGGCGTCGACGGCGACGATGTGGATCGAGTCGGTGCCGAGATCGGGGACCAGGATCACCTCGCCGACACTGACCACCTGGTGAGCGTGCGGGCCGTCCTGACGCTCGGCGTCCGGTCCGGAGCCGGAGAAGGTGACCAACCCGGTGCGCTCGGACAGCGCACCGTCCTCGCCGATGGAGAAGCAGGCCACAGAGCCGCTGCCGTAATGGGCGACGAGCACCCGGGACAGGGTCCAGTCCAGGCAGAGATGACAGCCGCCGTCACCGCCGCTGGCCACCGTGTTGATCAGCTCCAGACTGCCGTCCACGCCGTAACGCAACGCGCTCACCGTGCCGGGCTCGGCTTCGCTGACGGCGAAGATCCACGGCTGCATCGGGTGCTTCACCATGAACGTCGGTGAGTCCAGGGCGAGCGCTCGTCCGGCGGTGAACTCGACCTCCTCGCTGGTGGCCCCGGTCGCGGTGAAGACGCTGACGCCCGGCGACTCGCCCTCCATCGCGGCGGTGTAGCCGCCGATGAAGACGGCGTAGGGGTCGATCCGGTCGGCGTGCGGCTCGCTCATGGCCACGTTGATATCACGGTCCCCGGGCGTGGCACTGCTGGCCCGACCGGTTGCGGGAGACGATAGGACGATGAGCCAGCAGGCCGAGCAGACCGAACTGTCCTCGGCGCATGCCCGAACCCTGGCCGACTATCTGCGCCATCTGGACGCCGAGCGCGGGCTCTCCGCCCACACCGTCCGCGCCTACCGGGGCGACGTGACGTCGCTGTTGGTGCATCTGCAGCGATTGGGGCATCAGGATCTGGGCGACGTCGAACTGCGCTCCGTCCGGAGCTGGCTGGCCCGTCAGCAGGCGACCGGTCGGTCCCGGGCCAGCGTCCAGCGGCGATCGGCCGCCGTCCGGGTCTTCTTCGCCTGGGCCGAACGGACCGAGCGGATCGGGCAGAACCCGGCCGCCACCCTCCGCTCGCCGAAGAACGCCCGCCGGCTGCCCGCCACCATCGACCGCGCCGCCGCCGAGGAGATGCTGGCCGCTGCTCTGGCCGCGGCCCAGGACGAACCGGGCCCGCTCGGGCGACGTGACGTGGCTGTCCTCGAGCTGCTCTACGCCACCGGCATCCGGGTCTCGGAGCTGTGCGGCCTCGACCTGGACGACATCGACGAGGCCAGACGGAGCATCCGCGTTCTCGGCAAGGGTCGCAAGGAGCGGACGGTCCCGATGGGCGCACCGGCCGCGACGGCGCTCGCGCGCTGGGTCGGCACCGACCGCGGTGAACTGCTCCGGGCCCTGAGCGCGGACCAGGGGCCGGGCCCGGCCGAGAGTGCGGTGTTCCTCGGCGCGCGGGGCGCCCGGATCGATCCCCGGGTGGTTCGTCGGGTGGTGCACCGGGCTCTGGACGCCGTCCCGGACGCGCCGAACCTCGGCCCGCACGGACTCCGGCACGCGATGGCGACGCATCTGCTGGAAGGCGGTGCGGATCTGCGCAGCGTGCAGGAGATGCTGGGCCACTCGTCGCTGGCCACCACGCAGATCTACACCCACGTGACCAGCGAACGCCTGCGCCAGGCGTTCCAGCAGGCCCACCCGCGGGCCTGAACGGCGACCTGAATGCACCCCGGCTCCGGCTACGTCGTCCCGCTGCCGGCGGAGGACTATCCGTGGGATCCGGCGCCGACGGCCGGCACCGTGGACGCCGGCGGTTTCGTCCCGCTGGCCGAGACCGACCTCGAAGCTGCCCTCGGGGCCGAACTCGACCGACGGGGCCTCGACCCGCTCCAGGACCGGGCCGCGGTGGTCGGCGTCGGGTCGAACCGGAACCCGGAGGTGATGCGGCAGAAGTTCCTCGCCGCCGGGGCCAGCCCGGTGCTGCCGCTCACCCCGATCGTGGTCCCGGGCATCGGGGTCGGGCACTCGGCCCACGTCAGTCGCCGCGGGTATCTGGCGGCGGCTCCGTTCGTGACTTCCGCCGACGTCAGGACCGAGCTCACCCTCAGCTGGCTCGACCAGGGCCAACTGGCCGCGCTGGACGCGACCGAGCCGAACTACGAGCGGATCCCGCTGGAGCAGCCGCCACCGCTCGGTGCCGGTCCGCTCTGGATCTACCGGTCCCGATGGGGTGTGTTGGCCGTTGACGGTCGCCCGCTGCCGCTCTCTTCTCAGCGCGACCTGCACACTCTCCTGGCCGCTCTGCCCGGTCTCGCCTATCTGTTCGCGCCACAGACGGCAGCGGCGGCCACGGCGCCGGCGCCGGAACCGGCCGAGACCGTCCGGCGGCTGGCCGCCGCGGAGGTGCGCGAACGCGTTCGCCGATGTCTCCTGCGTGCAGGATTCGTCCGAGCCAGCGGCCTGGGCGAGGTGATCGGCGACGATGTGTCCGGTCCGGGCTGAGACCCAGGAGGTCATCGCCCCGGCCGACGAGGTCACCTCAGGCCCGTCCGAACAGCTGCGGCACGATCCAGTCGTGCATCCCGGAGACCTCCACCGTCTTGCCCGGCCGGGGCGCCTGGATGATCGTGTCGCCACCGACGTAGATCGCGGTGTGGTAGATCGTGGCGGGCCGGCTGGGGTCGGAGGCCCAGAAGACCAGATCCCCGGGTCGCAGCTGGCTGATCGAGATGTGATGGACGTTGCCCCACTGCACCCCGGTGTAGTGGCCGATCTCGACCCCGCCGGCCTCCCAGGCCCGCATGGTCAGCCCTGAGCAGTCGAAGGTGTTCGGCCCGGCAGCCCCGAAGACGTACGGCTTGCCCACCTGCGCGTAGGCGAAGGCCACGGCCGCCTTGGCGCCGGGTGAGCTCCAGTCGCCGCCGGTCGGCATGGCCGCGCCTGAACCGCCCGCCGCCGCCCGGGCCTTCGCGGCCGACGCCGCGGCCGCCCGCTGTCGAGCCAGCACCGCGGCCTTCTCCGAGGCCGGCACCAGCCGGTAGCCGCGGGCCTGGCCACCCTCACCGGGGACCAACAACAGCGGATCGAGATAGGTCGACCCACGCAGCAGGCCCCAGTGCAGACAGGCCTGACCGGCGCTCAGCTCGGGGCAATGGCCGCCCTGCAGGGTGCCGATCGGCTGGCCCAGGCTCACCCGGGTGCCCACCCGGACCGTGGCCGCCACCGGTGAATAGGTCGTCCGGACCTGGCCGTGATCGACGGTGACCACACCGACTCCGCCGACCCGGCCGGCGAAGCCCACGGTGCCCGCCGCCGCGGCGAGCACCGGCTGCCCGACCTCGCCCGACAGATCCACCCCCCGGTGCCCGGCCCCGTAGTCCGAGGTCGGCGGGTCGAACCAGCGCAGCACCCTCGCCGACGGGCCGGCCAACGGCCAGGAGGCGTCGGCGGGCAGTCCCTCGGTCCTCGGATCGGCCCAGGCCCGGCCGGGCCCGAGCCCACCGGGCCCGAGACCACCGAGGCCGAGACCGAACGCCAGCACGAACGCCAGCACCAACGCCAGGACGATCAGGCCCGGCCGCCCGCCCGACCTCCGTCGGCCGAAGCGTGTCCGGCCCGTCCCCGGCCTCGCCGTCATCGTCATCGTCAGCTCATTCCGCACATCTCCTACGGTGTGCACCCGGAGCCGAAAGTGACCGCGCCGGCGGCTGCCTGTGGACAGTGCTCCGGACGGGACACCAGCTGTGGATAACCGTCGGGTGGGTGACGTGTGACCAGCGCCGAGGTGATTTCTGCTGCGGCGATGCGCGACGTAGACTCAACTCCAGCAGCCCTCCGGGGCTGACTTCGCATGCACGCATTCACCTCACGGTGAGCGGCTCGCACGGTCCCGACCTCGTCATCACGACGAGCCGGGCGCGACACCCGCTGCGTGCGTCAGGGACGCCGAGAGCCGGCGTCGGACAACCGTACGCCGGGCCCGTGGTCCGGCAAGGAGAGGAAGAGGGCCATGCCCGTCGTCACCACCCGCCAGCTGCTCGAGAGCGGCGTCCACTTCGGGCACCAGACCCGTCGCTGGAACCCCAAGATGAAGCGCTTCATCTTCACCGAGCGCAACGGCATCTACATCATCGACCTGCAGCAGTCGCTGACCTACATCGACCGCGCCTACGCCTTCGTCAAGGAGACCGTCTCGCGCGGCGGGCAGGTGCTGTTCGTCGGCACCAAGAAGCAGGCCCAGGAAGCCGTCGCCGATCAGGCGACCCGGGTCGGCATGCCCTACGTCAACCAGCGCTGGCTGGGCGGCATGCTCACCAACTTCCACACCGTGATCAAGCGGATCCAGCGGCTCAAGGAGCTCGAGGGCCTGGACTTCGACGACGTCGCCGCCTCCGGCCTGACCAAGAAGGAACTGCTCGGTCTGCGCCGCGAGAAGGACAAGCTCGAGAAGACCCTGGGCGGTATCCGTGACATGGCCCGCACCCCGCAGGCGGTCTGGATCATCGACACCAAGAAGGAGCACCTCGCCGTCGACGAGGCGCGCAAGCTGCACATCCCGATCATCGGCATCCTCGACACCAACTGTGATCCCGACGAGGTCGACTTCGCCATCCCCGGCAACGACGACGCGATCCGCTCCGTCTCGCTGCTGACCCGGGTGCTGGCCGACGCCGTCGCCGAGGGCCTGGTCGCTCGCTCCGGCGGTAACCAGACCGGTGAAGAGGCCCAGAACGAGCCGATGCCCGACTGGGAGCGCGAGTTGCTGGGCAACTCCACCGAGACCCCGGCCGCCGACACCCCGGCTGCCGAGACTCCGGCTGAGACCCCGGCCGCTGAGACCCCCGCGGAGACCCCGGCCACCGCCGAGATCGCCGCCGAGCCGGTGCACGAGAACGCGGCCGTCGAGGTCGGCGACGCGCCGTCGACCACCGAGGCCGCCGAGGCCGAGGCCGCGGCCGTCACCACCGAGGCCCAGGTCCGCTGAGACACCCGATCCGGCCGGGCCAGGTGGCCCGGCCGGATTCGCACGTCACCACCACACCACGAGACAACACCGCACGAGACGAAGAGGACTGAGTCAATCTCATGGCTATTGCCGCAGCTGATGTGAAGAAGCTCCGCGACGCGACCGGCGCCGGGATGATGGACGCCAAGAAGGCCCTGACCGAGGCCGACGGCGACTTCGACAAGGCCACCGAGCTGCTCCGGGTCTCCGGCGCGGCCAAGGCGGCCAAGCGTGGGGCCGAGCGCTCGGCCAGCAACGGACTGGTCGTCGCCCAGGGCGGCGCGCTGGTCCAGCTCGGCGCCGAGACCGACTTCGTGGCCAAGAACGACGAGTTCCAGGCCCTGGCCGGAACGATCGTCGAGGCGGCCGCGGCCGACAAGGCCGACAGTGTCGAGGCCGCCAACGCCGCGACCCTGCCCTCGGGGCAGAGCGTGACCGAGGCGATCGGCGCACTGGCCGTCAAGATCGGGGAGAAGCTCGAGGTGAGCAACGCCGCCTACGTCGAGGGCAAGCACGTGGTCTACCTGCACCGTCGCGCCTCCGACCTGCCGCCGCAGGTCGGCGTCCTGGTCGCCTACGAGGGCGATGACGAGCAGGCTGCCCGGACCGCCGCGATGCAGATCGCCGCGATGCGGCCGCAGTACCTGAGCCGAGACGAGGTGCCGGCCGACGTGATCGAGACCGAGCGCCGGATCGCCGAGGCGAAGGCCAAGGAGGAGGGCAAGCCCGAGCGCGCACTGCCCACCATCGTCGAGGGCCGGGTGAACGCGTTCTTCAAGGACGTGGTGTTGGTCGACCAGCCGTCGGTGACCGACAACAAGACCACTGTGGGCAAGCAGTTGGCCGCAGCCGGCGTGACCGTGACCCGGTTCGTCCGGTTCGAGGCCGGCGCCTGATCGAGCACTGAAGCGTCCGGGACCGGGTCAGCCCGGTCCCGGACGTCTCACCCCGGTTGCCGTCCGACACACTGGGACGGAGCCCGCATCCGTCCCGAACACGACGAGGAGCCTGATGAGCCAGCAGACCCGGACCGAGTCGTCCGGCCCCTATCGCAAGGTGTTGCTCAAGCTCTCCGGTGAGGTGTTCGGCGGGGGCCAGGTCGGGGTCGATCCGGACGTGGTCTCCGACATCGCCGACCAGATCTGTCAGGTCAGTGCCTCCGGCGTCCAGGTCGCGATCGTGGTCGGCGGCGGCAACTTCTTCCGCGGCGCCGAGTTGCAGCAACGTGGGATGGACCGCGACCGGGCCGACTACATGGGCATGCTGGGCACGGTGATGAACTGCCTGGCCCTGCAGGATTTCTGCGAGCGCGCCGGGGTGGCGACCCGGGTCCAGACCGCGATCACCATGGGTCAGGTCGCCGAGCCCTACATCCCGCGCCGCGCCGAGCGGCATCTGGAGAAGGGCCGGGTGGTGATCTTCGGCGCCGGCTCGGGGATGCCCTACTTCTCCACCGACACCGTGGCCGCCCAACGGGCGCTGGAGATCGGGGCCGAGGTGTTGCTGATGGGTAAGCAGGGGGCGGACGGGGTCTACGACGCCGACCCGAACAAGCATCCCGAAGCCACCAAGTTCGACGAGCTGAGCTACGACGAGTATCTGGCCCGCGACCTCAAGGTGGCCGACGCCACCGCGATCTCGATGGCCCGGGACTACAAGCTGCCGATGATCTTCTTCTCCCTCGACACCGCAGGCACCATCGTCTCGGTTGTCTCGGGTGAGAAGATCGGCACGACGGTGCACGCCTGACCGGCGGAGCCCGCACCCAAGACGTACAAGAGGAGATGCACGGTGATCGACGACATCATCAAGGACGCCGAACAGAAGATGGCCAACTCGATCGACTACGCCAAGGAGGAGTTCGCCGCGATCCGCACCGGGCGGGCGCACCCGGCGATGTTCTCCAAGATCAACGTCGACTACTACGGTTCGGCGACGCCGCTGCAGCAGCTGGCCAGCTTTCAGGTGCCCGAGGCTCGGATGGTGCTGATCACGCCCTACGACCGGTCGGCGATGAGCAACATCCAGCGGGCGATCCGCGACTCCGACCTCGGCGTGAACCCGACCGATGACGGCCAGGTGATCCGGGTGACCCTGCCCGAGCTCACCGAGGAACGGCGTCGGGAGTACATCAAGCTGGCCAAGACCAAGGCCGAGGACGCCCGGATCTCGGTCCGCGGGGCGCGGCGGACGGCCAAGGACAGCCTGGACAAGATGGTCAAGGACAAAGAGGTCGGCGAGGACGACGTGACCCGGGCGGAGAAGACGCTGGACGCTTCGACCAAGAAGCACACCGACGCCATCGACGACCTGCTGAAGAACAAGGAATCCGAGCTTCTCGAGGTCTGAGCCGGTGGCCGATCAACCTTCGTCGACGGACGAACCCGCCGCCTCCGCAGCACAGCCAGCTTCGGCGCGGGGGACCTCTCCCGCAGCCGGCTCGCCGATGCCGCCGCCCCCGGTGACCAAGGACTACGGCCGGGTCGGCCGCAACCTGCCCGCGGCGATCGGGGTCGGGGTCGCGATCGGCGCCGTCATCGTCGTCTCACTGCTGTTTTTGAACGCCCTGTTCGTGGCTGTGGTCGCCCTCGGCCTGGCGGTGGCCGCGGTCGAGTTGCACCAGAATTTCGCCAAGCGCGACATCCACTCCGCGATCATCCCGATCGTGGTCGGCACCGTGATGATCGTGGTCGGCAACTACGTCGCCGGGGTGACCAAGAACGGCGGCATCTCCAACATCGCGATCCTGCTCGCCTCGCTCGCTCTGACCGTGATCGCCTGCCTGATCTGGCGGATGCCCAAGGGCGCGGACGGGTATCTGAGCGACGTCACCGCGAGTCTGTTCATCGTCGCCTACGTCCCGTTGCTCGGTTCGTTCGTGCCGCTGATGCTGGCCGCCGACCACGGTGCCGCCCGGGTCGTCACCTACGTCCTGATCGTGGTGATGGGCGACATCGGCGGCTACGTGGCCGGGGTCGCTCTCGGCCGGCACCCGATGGCGCCCAAGATCAGCCCGAAGAAGTCCTGGGAAGGCTTCGGCGGTTCGCTGATCCTGGGCACGGCGGCCGGGGTGGTGATGAGCGTGCTGGCCCTGGACACCCACTTCTGGCTGGGATTCGTGCTCGGCCCGTGCCTGGTGGTGATCGGCGTCGTCGGCGATCTGGTCGAGTCGCTGATCAAGCGCGACCTGGCGATCAAGGACATGAGTTCGTTCCTGCCCGGGCACGGCGGCGTGATGGACCGGATCGACTCACTGCTGCTGACCGCGCCGGTGGCGTGGCTGATCATGACCCTGCTGATCCGATGAGACGACCATGAATGACGACCGTGAACACTGACACCAGTACCGATACCGACACCGACAGCGACACCGGGAACGACGGGCCGGTCTCGGCGACCAGCCCGGAAGCGGAGGCCGCAGCCCGCGAGGGCCGCCGGCTGCCGCTGGTCTTCGCCGCCCCCCGGCGCGGCAAGCCGCCGCGGCACTGGGCCGATCTGAGCGCCGACGAGCGCAAGGCCGCGGTGGTCGAGCACGGTCTGCCCGGGTTCCGGGCCCAGCAGCTGTCCCGGCACTATTTCGAGCATCACCACAGTGAGCCGGGGGAGTGGACCGATCTGCCCGCCGCCAGCCGCGGCGAACTGGCCGAGGCGTTCTTCCCGACTCTGCTGAACCCCGTCCGGACGTTGGCCTGCGACGGCGACACCACGATCAAGACCCTCTGGCGGCTGCACGACGGGGCGCTGGTGGAGAGCGTGCTGATGCGCTACCCGGGCCGGGTCACGATGTGCGTCTCGTCCCAGGCGGGCTGCGGGATGGCGTGCCCGTTCTGCGCCACCGGCCAGGGCGGGCTGCAGCGCAACATGAGTGCGGCCGAGATCGTCGACCAGGTCGTCGACGGTTCCCGCAAGCTCGCCCGCGGTGAGGTGGCCGGGGGTCCGGGTCGGGTGAGCAATGTCGTGTTCATGGGGATGGGCGAGCCGATGGCCAACTACAAGGCGGTGATCGGCGCCGTCCGGACGCTGACCGATCCGACACCCGACGGCCTCGGCATGTCGGCCCGCGGGATCACCGTCTCCACCGTCGGGCTGGTACCGGCGATCACCAAGCTGACCGGCGAGGGGCTGCCGGTGACGCTGGCCCTGTCGCTGCACGCCCCGGACGACGAACTGCGCGACGAGCTGGTGCCGATCAACACCCGCTGGAAGGTCGGCGAGGCCGTCGACGCGGCCTGGGAGTACGCCCGGACGACCCGGCGCCGGGTGTCGATCGAGTACGCGATGATCCGCGACATCAACGACCAGGCCTTCCGGGCCGACCTGCTCGCCGACGTGCTGAAGAAGCCGGCCCGCGCCTCCGGCGAGGACTTCGGCTGGGTGCACGTCAACCTGATCCCGCTGAACCCGACGCCCGGCTCGAAGTGGACCGCCTCCCGCCGCTCCGACGAGGCCGAGTTCGTCCGCCGGTTGGAGGCCAAGGGCATCCCGGTCACCGTCCGCGACACCCGCGGCCGCGAGATCGACGGCGCCTGCGGTCAGCTGGCCGCCACCGAGGCCTGAGCCCGCCTGCCGGCTCGGACCGAGCGTTCGCGACCGTCGCCTGAACGGCAGAGGGCCGGGCACCGATCGCGTTTCCGCGATCGGCACCCGGCCCTGGATCAGCCAGTCGTTCCGATCAGTGCTTCAGCAGCGACCGGATCGAGCGCGAACCGGTCGAGTGCGCCGCCTTTGCATACGACGTCCGGGCCGAGGACACCCGTGACCGGGCGACCGCCGAGGTGGCCGCCGCCGCAGCGGAGGTGTCGGCCTTGCCCACCGTGTAGCGGTAGGGCAGCCGGGCCACGACGTCACCGGTGGTGTTGAACGTGGCGTAGGCGAAGGACGGCGGGACGATCACGTTGATCACACCCGAGACCACGGTGCCGACCTTGGCGTTCGGCGTGATGGTCACCGGGATCGTGATCGTGCTGCCCGGGTTGATCGTCACCGGCACGCCGGTGTCGGCTTCCGGATCGGTGGCCACGGACCAGAAGTCGCCGGTGCCCGAGCTGACCGCGGAGTCGAACTCCGGGGTCCGCGCGGTCAGGTCGACCGTCGAGTTCGCCTCCGGTGCGCCGTCGGTGCCGAAGTAGCCGACCTCGGCCACGTCGGTGAACCAGACGCCGCTCGCCACCGTGCCCGGGTTCTCACTGACCCGGGCCACCGAGACGGTGCTGCCGTTCTTGCCCTGCTTCAGCCCGCCGATCACGTCGATCCCACCGGCGCTGGACTGCAGCTCGACCGTCGCCGGCACCTCGCTGACCGCCGCGGCCGTCAGCGCCTTCGTCCCCGGCGGCACCAGGAACGCCGGGGCCGCGTGGTCGGGCAGGGTGAAGCTCTGCGGCCCGAACGGGGAGTTCAGCGGGATCTGGCGCAGGGTGTTGGTCCGCGGATCCAACTGGATCACCATCGGCGCGATGCCGGTGTTGGTCACCGAGACCGTGGCCGTCGTCGCCTTCCCCCGGGCCAGCACGGTGCTGGCCGAGTTCGGGACGCCGGTGGTGCTCGCCTTGCTCTGGTCGAAGGCGATGGTGCCGGTGAAGTCCTCGGTCAACCGGCGTCCGGGGACGGGGTTGACGACCAGGACGATCAGCCGCCAGCGTCCGGCCACCGGGTTCGCGCTGGTCAGCTGCAGCGTCGAGCCCTGCCCGGCCAACTCGCCGTTCTCGTTGGTGTAGCGGTTGCTGGCCACCGACTGGGTCTCGTCGTTCGGGTCGACCAGCACGCCCTGGAGCTGGTAGCCGGGATCGTCGGGCAGGGTGATGCCCACCCCGACGTCCTTCTTCCCGGCCGGCACGTCGAAGGCGTAGGTCAGGGTCTGCGCCGCTGCGCCGGCCCGGCCGTTACCGCCGGTGATGGTGCCGGCGAAGTCACCCGTGCCCTTGCTGATCGGCACCACGGCCCGCTCGACCACGGCGACCGCGGTCTGGTGACCGTCCGAGCTGGCGACGGTGATCGCCACCGAGTGGTCGCCGGTGTTCTCCGGGATCGTCAGTCGCACCTTGACGTTGCGGCTCTGGCCCGCCTTCAGGGTGAAGGCCGGACGGTTCACCGTCCCGACCCGGATGTTCTGCTGGCTGGTGGTCCGCAGCGTCACGTCGCCGGTGTAGCCACTGGCGCCGGCCACCGTGTAGAGCACGGCGGTCCAGGTGCCGGCAACCGGCTTGCGGACGTCGAGGTTGGCGTAGTTGGCCGAGACCGCCCCGCCCTGCGGACGGCTGTTGGCCACGTACGTCCCGTCCGGGGCGAACAGGCTCAGCCGGACGACCGGCGTGACCCTGGCCGTACCGACCGTCCTGGCCGCGCCCTGCCAGATCATCTGCGCCGCCAGCCGGTCGGTGCCGGCCGGAACGGTGAGGCTGACCTTCTTGTAGACCCACGGCGCGCCGTTGGTCGGGTAGGGGAAGGTCTGGCTGCTGCTGGCATCGATGGCGGTGGTCTGGGTCTGGACCGCCGTGTCGAGGTAGTCGCGGGTGGAGGCCGCGATGGTCAGCGGCTTGGTGCCGACGTTCTGGACGCCGAGGTTCACCGTGTGGGTGGAGCCCGGAGCGCCGGAGATGCTGACCTGGTCGGCCGACAGGACGACGTTGGAGGAGATGCCGGCCGGCACGGTCTTGTCGCTACCGGGGTAGGTCAGCGCGGCCTCGACCGCGGCGCGGGAGTCCAGCAACCCGGCGCCCTGTTCGTAGGTGGGCAGGCCCAGGTCGGTGGCGGTGCTGGTCAGCAGCTTCTTGACCAGGGCGGGGCTGGGCGAGGCGCCACCGTGGCTGTAGCGGTAGGCCTGGATGACCAGGGCGGCCGCGCCGGCGGTGAGCGGTGCGGACTGGCTGGTGCCGCCGAACAACTGGACGTCACCACCGGTGGCACGGAAGGTCCGGCATTCCGGGGCGCCCGGGTCACAGACGGCCCAGCCGGACTCGCCGGGCGCGGTCAGGTCGACCGTCCGGCCCTCGTTGGTGAAGCCGCCCGAGGACAGCGACGAGATCTGGTCGTTGATCCACTTGCCGTTGCCGAAGGTGCGCGCCCCGGCGTACCCGGTCTGGGCGTAGCCGCGGTTGTTGGTGTTGGCCGCGACCGAGATCACGTTCGGGTCGGTGGACGGATTGCCGATGGTGCTGGTGGTGCCGGCGTCGCCGGAGGACACGGTGACGGTGGCACCGGCGGCGACCGCCATGTCGTTGAAGGTCTGGATGGCGCTGCGGGCGGACGCGTCCGGGATGGGGGCGCCGCCGAAGGACTCGTTGATCACGTCGACGTGGTCGACGCTGACGGCGTAGTCGATGGCCTGGATGATCGAGCTGGTGTAGAAGTCGATCTTGAGGGCCACGATGCTGGCGCCGGGGCTCATCCCGAGGATGCGGATGTTGCAGCCGGTCGGCAGCGGGTACGCCGGGTTCACGAACTTCGACAGGTCGTGGGAGACCAGGCCCTGGGCGGCGATCGCAGAGGCGTCGCCGTAGGCCTCGGCGCCGCCGTCCTCGGGCGCCGGGCCGTCGGCGGAGAACGCCTTGTAGTCCACGATCACCTTCGAGCCGTCGGCCCGGATGAAGTCGGCGTTGTCGGGGTTGATCCCGTCGGCGATGTAGGCCACCTTGACCCCGGCGCCGGTCGCACCGAGGGCCTGTGCCGTCTTGGCCGAGGTGTCGTCGGAGGCGGTGTGGGTGTCGGTCAGTGCTTCCGGCTCGAGCAGCGGCTTGGTCGGATCGGTCGGGCAGACGCTCGGATCGACCGGCGCCACCGCCGCCTTGGCGGCCTTCGACCTGGCCGTCCCGTTCGCCGTCGCTGCGGCCGCGTTCGCCGGGACGGGCAGTTCGATCTTGACGTTCGGGATGACCTCGGCGACCGACGGATCGGCGGCCAGGGCGGCGGCCTGATCGCTGGTCACCGTGGCCGAGAAGGCGTTGGCCGCGGTGTAGTGGTCGACGTTCGTCGGTGTCCGGCCGCCGCGGGAGTGCAACCGGTTCAGCACCGTGGCCTGGTCGGCCCGGGCGTGGTCGCGCCGGGACGCGACGTGGCTGCGGTTGGCCGGCGTGCCGGTGAGCTGGTCACGCAGCAGCACGATGACCGACTGGGTCGCCGTGCTCGCTGTCGGGTCGGCCGGTGTCGGCGCCGCCTGCACCGGCGACCCGGCGGTGAGCGCCATCGTCACGCTCAGTGCGGTTGCGGCGGCGACAGTCGCAGCGAGTGATCGCCGGGGCGTCATCGCCCCGGATTGTCCTACAGAGAAGGGAAATCGTGATCGTGATGATCCAGGCAACGCGCTGCTCCTCAGCGTCAGATGGCGCTACCCCGAGTGGCGCCGGGCTTACTGTTACCTGTGAGTAGCCTCCGGCGCAAGGACTTCAGCCAGATTGTTCGGCTCGGTATCAATTCTTTCTGCTCCGGGCGCTTGCACGACGAATCGGAGCGGACCGTCCGGGCCGGAGCCGATGTGTCGGCGGGGTTTGATAGGAAGGCCTCACACGACCAGCAGAGGAGTAGCGATGACTTCGCCCTACCAGGTGATCGGCGACGTGCCGAGCTTCACCCTGACCAGTGACGACATCACCGAAGGCGACCGACTCGGGCTGGCCCAGGTCAGCGCCGACGGCGGTGGTTCGGACACCTCGCCCCAGCTGAGCTGGTCGGGATTCCCGGCCGAGACCAAGAGCTTCGCGGTCACGGTCTACGATCCGGACGCGCCGACAGCCAGCGGCTTCTGGCACTGGGCCGTCGCCGATCTGCCGAGCGACGTGACGTCGTTGGCCGCGGGGGCGAGCGAGAGCATGCCGACCGGCTCGATGACCCTGCGCAACGACGGCGGCGGCACCGGATTCACCGGTGCCGCCCCGCCACCCGGACACGGCCCGCACCACTACTGGGTCGGCGTGCACGCCCTGGACGTCGATTCGCTCGGTCTGCCCGACGGGGCCAGCCCGGCCTTCCTCGGCTTCAACCTGTTCTTCCACACCATCGCCCGGGCCACCCTGATGGGCACCTGGGAGACACCGGCCTGAACCAGGCCGCCCGGCCCGGGCCGCTCGGGCCAGGCCGCTCGGGTCAGGCCGCCAGCGAGGCGGCCTGTCCGTCCTGCTCCACCGGTACGGCCGGCTCGAGCGCGAACTCCAGCACGTCCGCCACGTCGGCCACCGGGTGGATGGTCAGTGCGTCGCGGATCTCGGCGGGTAGGTCGTCCAGGTCCGGTTCGTTCCGGGCCGGGATGATCACCTCGGTGATGCCGGCCCGGTGGGCGGCCAGCAACTTCTGCTTGACCCCGCCGATCGGCAGCACCCGCCCCTGCAGGGTGACCTCCCCGGTCATCGCCACGTTCGACTTCACCGGACGCCCACTGGCCAGCGAGGCCAGCGCGGTGGTCATGGTGATGCCGGCGCTCGGGCCGTCCTTGGGCACCGCGCCCGCCGGGACGTGGACGTGCAGCTTCTGCTCGGCCAGCGTTCCCGCCAGCCCGCGGGATCGGAGGTAGGACAGGGCGATCTGCACCGACTCCTTCATCACCTCACCCAACTGGCCGGTGACCGACAGACCGGCCTCGCCGGGCATGGTCGAGGCCTCGATGAACAACACGTCCCCGCCGGCCCCGGTCACCGCGAGTCCGGTCGCCACGCCGGGCACCGCCGTCCGCTCCGCCGACTCCGGGGTGAACCGGGGACGGCCGAGGTAGTCGACCAGGTTGTCGACCCCGACCGCGATCGGGTCGGTCCCGTCCGCGTCCAGCCTGACCGTGGCCTTCCGCAGGATCTTGGCCAGTGAGCGCTGCAGCTGCCGGACGCCCGCCTCGCGGGTGTACTCGGCCGCGATCAGACCGAGGGCCTCCTCGCTGATGCTCACGTCACCGGTCTCCAGACCGGCCTTCTCCAGCTGCTCGGGCAGCAGGTGATCGCGCGCGATGGCGATCTTCTCGTCCTCGGTGTAGCCGTCCAGGGTGACGACCTCCATCCGGTCCAGCAGCGGGCCGGGGATGGTGTCGAGCACGTTGGCGGTGGTCAGGAACAACACGTCGGAGAGATCGAGGTCGACGTCGAGGTAGTGGTCGCGGAAGGTGTGGTTCTGGCTGGGGTCCAGCACCTCGAGCAGGGCTGCGGCCGGGTCGCCCCGGAAGTCGGAGCCGACCTTGTCGACCTCGTCCAGCAGGATCACCGGGTTCATCGTGCCGGCCTCGGTGACGGCCCGGACGATCCGGCCCGGCAGGGCGCCGACGTAGGTCCGGCGGTGGCCGCGGATCTCGGCCTCGTCCCGGACCCCGCCCAGGGCGACCCGGACGAAGGTGCGGCCCAGCGCGCGGGCCACCGACTCACCGAGTGAGGTCTTGCCCACGCCGGGCGGTCCGACCAGGGACAGCACCGCGCCGGAGCCGCGGCCGCCGACGACGCTGAGCCCACGGCGGTTGCGCCGGGCCCGGACGGCCAGGAACTCGATCAGTCGCTCCTTGACGTCGCTCAGACCGGAGTGGTCGGCGTCCAGGATCTCGCGGGCTGCGGCCAGGTCGACCGAGTCCTCGGTCCTGACCGACCAGGGCAGGTCGAGAACGGTGTCCAGCCAGGTCCGGATCCAGCCGGATTCCGGGCTCTGGTCCGAGCCGCGCTCCAGTTTGGCCAGTTCGGCCAGGGCCGACTTGCGGACGTCATCCGGCAGCTCGGCCTGCTCGATCCGGCTGCGGTAGTCCTCGGCGCCCGCCGGCTCGTCCTCGCCCAGCTCCTTGCGGATCGCGGCCAACTGCTGGCGCAGCAGGAACTCGCGCTGGGTCTTCTCCATCCCTTCGCGGACGTCCTGGCCGATCTTGTCGGCGACCTCCTGCTCGGCCAGGTGGTCCCTGGTCCAGGTGATCAGCAACTCCAGCCGGGCGATCACGTCGGGCTCGTCCAGCAGTTGCGCCTTCTGGGTGCCGTCCAGGTAGGACGCCCAGCCGGCGGTGTCGGCGAGCTGGGCCGGGTCGGTGATGGAGGAGACCGAGTCGATCACCTGCCAGGCGTTGCGCTGCTGCAGGATCGAGATCACCATCGCCTTGTACTCCCGGGCCAGGCTGGTGGCCCGGCCGGTCTCGGTGACGGTCTCCGCCAGCGGGGTGGCCTCGACCCAGAGCGCGGCACCGGGGCCGAGCACACCGGAGCCGATCCGGGCGCGTTGCTCACCCCGGACGACGACCGCAGGCTCGCCGCTGGGCAGCCGGCCGACCTGTTCGAGGGTGGCGATCACGCCGGTGCGTGCGTAGGCGCCGTCGGGGCGGGGGACCAGCAGCACCTGCTGCTCGCCCTCGTCCGCGGCGGTCTGGGCCGCGTCGACCGCAGCCCGGCTCTCCGACTCGTCCAGACGGATGGGAACGACCATGCCCGGCAGCACCACGGAGTCGGCGAGCGGCAGTACGGGCAGTTTCACGGTGTCAGTCACATGCTGGTCAACGCGCGGGTTTCTGCGCTCATTCCGAGTTGAGCGTGGTTCGCTCAAGGTGAACGCACGGGCGTCGCTCAGACGCTTTCGGCCAGATCCTGGACGCCGGTGGAGGCCGACCAGCTGGCCAGCACCGCGAGTCCGTCGGCCGACGGGGTTCCGGGCTCGGCGCTGTAGGCGGTCAGGGTCAGACCGGTGTCGTCGCTGAAGGTGAGGGCGTCGAAGTCGAGTTCGAGCGGCCCGACCACCGGATGGTGGAAGTGCTTGGTGCCCGTGCGGTGGGCCCGGACGTCGTGGGCTCCCCACCGGGCGGCGAAGTCGTGGCTGCGGGTGCTGAGCCGACCGATCAGGTCGCTGAGCTCCCGGTCGTGCGGATCACGGCCGACGGCGGTCCGGAGCAGGGCGACGGTGACGTCGGCGGTGTGCGGCCAGTCGGGGTAGAAGGTCCTCGCGGCCGGGTCCAGGAAGCAGAACTCGGCCATGTTCAGCTCGCCGCCCCCGCCGCCGGCGGCCGGGCTGTAGAGGGCCCGGCCGAGGTCGTTGATCATCAGCACGTCGAGGCGCGCATTGCGGATGAAGGCGGGAAAGCCGGCCAGTCCGTCCAGCAGCCGGCGGGCCGAGGCGCTGATCGTCGGCGCCGGCTCCCGGTGTCGCCGCGGTAGCCGGCCGCCCTCGTTGGCCGTCCGGGCCAGATGCAGCAGGTGGGCGTGCTCCGTCTCGTCCAGCTGCAGTGCGGCCGAGACGGCGTCGAGCACGGTCTCGGAGACGCCGGCCAGGTTCCCCCGCTCCATCCGGGTGTAGTACTCGACGCTGACCGCGGCCAGCTGGGCGACCTCGGATCGGCGCAGGCCGGGGACGCGGCGCGAACCGAACGAGACGAGGCCGGCCTGATCGGGGGTGATCTTGGCCCGGCGGGTGGCGAGGAAGTCACGCACGTGCGCCCGGTTGTCCATCCCAGCAGGGTAGGCAGGCCGAGCGGCGGTGAAGGAGTCCCTGTCGGTACCTCGTTCGCGCGGAGGCCGCTCCGGCATGATGGCCGGAGAACCCACGAACAGGAGCGGCGATGAAGTACGGACGACTCGGCACCACCGGTCTGACCATCAGTCGGCTGGGCCTGGGCTGCATGAGTTACGGCGACGCGGACCGCAGCCTGCACACCTGGTCCATCGACGAGGACGCGGCGCAGGTGTTCTTTCGCCAGGCCGTCGACCTCGGCGTCACCTTCTGGGACACCGCGAACGCCTACAGCCAGGGCACCTCGGAGGAGTTCGTGGGCCGGGCGGTGAAGCGGTTCTCCCGGCGCGAGGACATCGTGCTGGCCACGAAGGTCTCCGGCCGGATGCATCCGGGTCCGGGTGGTGCCGGTCTGTCCCGCAAGGCCATCCTCGAACAGGTCGACGCCTCCCTGACCAGGCTCGGCACCGACTACATCGACCTCTACCAGATCCACCGTTTCGATCCCGAGGTGCCGGTCGAGGAGACGATGGAGGCACTGCACGACATCCGGCAGGCGGGCAAGGTCCGCTACCTCGGTGCGTCCTCGATGTGGGCCTGGCAGTTCGCCAAACTCCAGCACGCCGCCGTGGTCAACCACTGGACGCCGTTCTCGGCCATGCAGGATCAGTACAACCTGCTCAAGCGCGAAGAAGAACGGGAGATGTTGCCGTTGTGCGCCGACCTCGGCGTCGGCGCCATCCCGTATTCCCCCCTGGGCAAGGGAAGACTGACCCGGCCGTGGGGTGAGAGCACGGCCCGGTCGAGCACCGACAAGGTCGCCGCCGCCTTCGACCGGGACGTCGACGAGGACGTGGTGAACGCCCTCGCCGCGCTCTCGGCCGAGCGGGACGTGCCGATGGCCCAACTCGCGCTGGCCTGGTTGGTGAGCAAGCCGGTGGTCAGTGCGCCGATCGTCGGAGCGACCAAGCCGCACCATCTCGATGACGCCGTCGCGGCGCTCGAGGTCGAACTGAGCCCGGCGGAGATCGAGCGGTTGGAAGCCCCCTACCGGACCCAGGACGCCTTCTGGTGGTGAGTTTCTCCGATCAGCGGCGGCGGCGCAGCGAGGCGTCGCTGATCGACGGCGGGACGTAACCGGCGTCGGCGCGGGCCAGGGTGACGCCGGGCGGGACGATCTCGTCGATGGCGTCCAGCACGTCCCGGCTCAAGGTGACGTCGGCCGCACCGAGCTGGGTGGTCAGCTGCTCCATCGTCCGCGGGCCGATGATCGGGGCGGTGACCGCCGGGTGGGCCAGGGTGAACGCGATCGCCAGGTGCACCATCGACAGGTCGGCCTGCTCGGCCAGCTGCGCCAGCTTCTCGGCCGCGTCCAGCTTGGCCTGGTTGCCCGGATCGGACAGGTCGTAGCGCGCGGGCATCCGCTTGGCCCGGTTCGACTCCGGGGCGTCCTGGCCCTTGCGGTAGCGGCCGGTCAGCCAGCCGCCGGCCAGCGGGCTCCACGGGATCACGCCCATCCCGAACTGCTCGGTCACCGGCAGCAGATCGGCCTCGACGCCGCGGACCAGGATCGAGTAGGGCGGCTGCTCGGTGACGAACCGGCCGAGGCCGCGCCGCTCGGCCACCCACTGCGCCTCCACTACCTGGTGCGCCGGGTAGGTCGAGGAGCCGAACGCGCGGATCTTGCCCTGCCGCTGCAGATCGGTCAGCGCGGAGAGCGTCTCCTCATGGTCGGTCTGCGGCTCCGGCCGGTGCACCTGGTAGAGGTCGATCCAGTCGGTCTGCAGCCGGCGCAGGCTGTCCTCGACGGCCTGGACGATCCAGCGCCGGGAGTTGCCGCGGTGGTTCGGATCGCCGCCGGGTTGGCCCATCTGGACGTCCAGCGGGTTGTGGAACTTGGTCGCCAGGACGACGTCGTCGCGTTTGCCGCCGGCCAGCGCCTCGCCGACGATCGTCTCCGACTCACCCTGGGAGTAGACGTCGGCGGTGTCGATGAAGTTGATGCCGGCGTCCAGCGCGGCGTGGATGATCTCGGTCGACTTCTGGTGGTCGGGTTCACCCCAGGGGCCGAACATCATCGCTCCGAGACAGAGCGGGCTGACCATCATTCCGGTGCGTCCGAGGCTGCGGTATTCCATGTCCTCACGATAGAACTCACCCGTCGGCGGCTCAGGGGCGCGGGTGGGGGACGGGCCCCGGGGAGGTCAGTCCTCGGTGACCCAGTCGGGCGGCGGGTCGACCTCGAACCGGACCGCGGCGATCCTGGTGGACCCCGCGAGCCAGGCCTGGCCGACCCGGTGGCCACCGTCCATCAGGGATCCGTCGGCGGAGAGGATCACCGGGTGTCGCAGGTCGGCGTCCCGGATCCGGCGCGCGTGTTCGGCCACCTCGCGGCAGGTGGGGGCCCGGCCATGGAACCAGCAGTCCTGGTCGAACTCGGCGATGTCGTCGATCGGCACCTCGCTCACCGGCAGGTCACGGCTCAGCTCCCACAACCGGTCGGTCCAGAAATGGTGCCGGCGGCCGTCGACGAGATGGGAGTGATGTTCGCGAGCCACTCGGACACCCTAGGTGCGCTTGTACGACACTGACCCGGTGAACATTCCACCCGAGTCGTTCGTCCGTGTCCCGGCCCAGGCCCTCGAGGACTTCGGCACCGAGCTGGTGACCGCAGCCGGACTGGTACAGGACCGGGCCCGCCAGCTGGCGTCCCTGCTGACCGGCAACGATCTGCGCGGGGTGGTCAGCCACGGCACCGTTCAGTTGGCCACCTACTGCCGGCTGTTCCGGGACGAGAAGCTGAACCCCGCCCCCCGACTCGGAGTCGAGCGGGAGACCGGCTCCAGCCTGGTCGTGGACGGCGACGGCAGCCTGGGCTACTTCGCGGCGACCGAGGCCACCCGGCGGGTGATCGACAAGGCGGCCGACGCGGGGATCGCGGTCGCCCTGACCCGCAACCACGGGCACTTCGGCGCCGCCGGCCTGTACGGGCGGATGACGCTCGGCCACGACCTGCTCTGTTTCGTCACCTCCGGCCACCAGCTGGAGTTGCAGCCCGGCCAGCCGGTCTCGGCCGCGGCCGGCGGCTCGCCGATGTGCTTCGTCACCCCGACCGGCACCGAAACCCCACTGGTGTTGGACTTCGGGGCGATGCACGACCTCTATGACGACGAGACCCGGGAGCAGATCACCGCGCTCGCGCCGGGGATGGTGCACCGGGCGATCGGGATGGGTGCGGTCTGCCAGTCCTGGGGCGGCTTCCTGGCCGGGGTACCGCTCGACCCGGCCCGGGCGAGCAGGACCTGGCCCGGGGCGAACCAGGGCTCGATGATCATCGTGTTGCGGATCGACCTGTTCACCGACCCGGCCGCGTTCGCCGCCGAGATGGACGCCTACGTCCGCGCCGTGCACGAACTCACCCCGATCGACCCGGACAGCAGCTCACTGCTGCCGGGCGGGATCGAGGCGGCGCGGGCCGAGGAGTACGGCCGGGACGGGATCCCGGTGGGGGAGGACCACCGGGGCGTCCTCGGTGAGGTCGCCGCCGAGCTCGGCGTCCCCACGCCCTGGTGAACCGAACCTGAACAGGCTCAGTGGGCGCGGGCGTCCACCTCATAAGAGGTGTTGATCGACTCGAAGAAGTTCACCAGCTGCAGGGTGTCGTTCGCCGTGGCCATCCACTTGGCCGGGTTGGACACCCCGAAGGCCGGTTCGAAGCCGAGCTCCTCCAGCCGGCGGTCGGCCAGATACTTGACGTAGGTGTTGATGTAGTCGGCGTTCATGCCGAGGATGCCGTTGGGCAACAGATCGGCGTTGTAGCGGGCTTCCATCTCGACCGCGTCGATGATCAGCTGGCGGATCTCGGTGGCGAACTCCTCGGTGGCGATCTCGGGATTCTCGTCCAGCACGGTCAGGATCAGGTTGATCCCGAACTTCAGGTGCAGGCTCTCGTCCCGGACGATCCAGTCGATCAGCGAGCCGAAGTTACGCAGCAGGTTCCGCTGCCGGAAGCTCAGCGCCACCATGAAACCGGAGTAGAACCAGATCCCTTCCAGGATGACGTTGTAGGCCACCAGGTTGCGGACGAAGTCCTGCTTTCCTTCCACCGTGGAGATGTCGAGGGTCTGCTCGGTCATCCGGCGGATGTACTTGACCTCGAACTCCTCCTTGGCCGCCATCGACGGCACGCTCACGTGGGAGGAGTAGGCCGCGGCCCGGTCGATCGGGAAGGTCTCCAGCACGTACTCGAAGGCCATGCAGTGGTTGGCCTCCTCCCACATCTGCTTGGCCAGGTAGAGGTGCGCCTCGGCCGTGTTGACGTAGGGGTAGACCCCGAAGGCGAGCGCCTTGTTGACCAACAGCTCGTTCGGGTTGAAGTAGCTCATCAGGTGGGTGAGGGCGTGCCGTTCCTCGTCGGTGAGCCGGCCGAAGTCGGCCAGATCCTCACCCAGTTGCACCTCGTGCGGGAACCAGGTGTTGGCCACGGCCTGGTTGTAGAGGTCGTAGGCCCACGGGTAGCGGACCGGCTTGAGCAACAGGCCCTCGGTGATGCCGGTGCCCAGGATCCCTGTGCTGGTGGAGGTCTGGCCGGTTGCGGATTCGATGGTGGCGGTCATGATCAACTTCTTTCGTTCAGCTGAGGTGGGGGGTCGGGTCGGAGGAGAGGGAAGCGGTCACTGGCAGGAGTCGCACTGCAGCCGCTCCATCGGATCGACCGGGCAGGCGGCGCCGTCGACCACCTCGATCTCTTCCACGCCCTCGGGGACGACCGGCTCCGACGCCGGCACCGTGGTCACCGCGGCGACGGTGGCGAAGCCGAAGCCGCGCTTCTTCGGTGCCTCGACCGGGCTGGTCCGACCCACCGGTGCCTCGACGGGCTCGGCCGGCTGGGTCGGGGCGGGCGCAGGGGTGACCTGCGGGGCGGCGGGTGCTGCGGTGGCCTGCGGGACGCGCCGGGCGCCACCGAAGCCGCGCCGGGCCCCGCCGGCGCCGGCCCCGTTCAGCTCGGCGGCCTTGTTCACCTTGACCGTGCTCTGCTCGGCGGTGTGCCGCGGCATCATGTGCAGGTAGTAGGTGGTCTTGACCCCGAGCTCCCAGGCCGCGCTGTAGAGCTCGGCCATCTCGTTGATGTCCCTGCTCTGGAGGTAGATGTTGCGGCTGATCGCCTGGTCGATCCACTTCTGGGCCCGGGCCGCCACATGCAAGAACGCGTGCCCGGACAGCTGGAACGAGGTGCGGTAGATCGCCTTCAGCTCGGCCGGCACGGCCTCGATCCGGCTGACGTCGCCCTGGTGCCGCAGCAGGTCCTCGCGGACCTCCTCCCACAGCCCGCGGGCCTTCAGGTCGGCCACCAGGTTGCGGTTCACCTCCAGGAACTTGCCCGATGAGGTGGCTCGGCTGAACAGCTGGCTGAACTGCGGATCCAGCCCCGGGGTGGTGCCGGCGACCAGCCCGATGGAGGCGGTCGGGGCGATCGCCAACAGGGTGGCGTTGCGGATGCCGCCGCGCACCTTCACCCGCAGCGCGTCCCAGTCCAGCCGGGTGCTGCGGTCCACCAGCACCGGGACGCCGCGGTCGGCCTCCAGCCGGTCCAGGGTGTCGATCGGGACTTCTCCCTTGCTCCACGAGGATCCGAGGAAGTTCGGGTAGGGCCCGCGCTCGCGGGAGAGGTCGGCGCTGGCGTCGATGGCGTGCCAGCTGATGAACTCCATCAGCTCGTCGATCAGGGTGTAGGCGGCCTCGCTCTCATAGCTCAGCCCGAGCCGCTCCACCACGTCGGTGAAGCCCATCACGCCCAGGCCGACGGCCCGGTTCTCGGCGTTGGAGTGCTCGGACTCGTCCACCGAGGAGACGGTGATGTCGATCAGGTTGTCCAGCTGACGGACGGCCGAACGGGCGGCGTGGGCGAGCGAGTCGAAGTTGATCGTGGGCCGGCCCTGGGTGAACTCGGGCCGCGGCTCGATCAGGTGCCGGGACAGGTTGATCGAGGCCAGGTTGCAGACGGCGACGTTGTCCCGGTCCTGGGGCAGGCAGACCTCGGTGCACAGGTTGGAGAGGTGGATCGTCCCGGTGTTGTTGTTCAGCGCCCGGGTGTTGATCGTGTCCTTCCAGGTCAGCCACGGGTGGCTGGTGGTCTGCAGGCTGATCAGGATCGCCTGGTACTGCTCGCGGGCCCGCAGCTTCTTGAACCGCCGCAGCTGCCCGGCCTCGGCCATCGCCACGTACTCGGCGTAGCGGGCCGAGAAGGCCGATCCGTAGAGCTCGACCAGATCCGGGGTCTCCAGCGGATCGAAGAGATACCACTCGGCGTCCTCGCGGACCCGGATCATGAACTCGTCGGAGATCCAGACCGCGGTGTTGGCCGTCCGGGCCCGTCGGTACGGGTCGCCGGAGTTGGCCTTGAGATCGAGGAACTGGGCGAAGTCGAGATGCCAGTTCTCCATGTAGAAACAGAGCGCACCGAACTTCTTGCCGCCACGAGAGATCGCCCGCAGGGTCGAGTCGATCGTGTGCATGAACGGGATCGGGCCGGTCGAGGTGGTGTTGTTGGACCGGATCGGGCTGCCCTCACTGCGCAGCTTGCTGACGCTCAGGCCGATGCCGCCGGTGCCCTTGGTCAGCCACATCACGTCCCGGACGGACTTGGCGATGTGCTCGATGTCGTCCTCCATCTGCATCACGAAGCAGTTGGAGAGCTGGGCGTAGCTGGTGCCGGCGTTGACCAGGGTCGAGCCGGCCGCGACGTACTCCAGCTTGCTCATCGCGTGGTAGAAGTCGATCGCCACCGCCGTCGGGTCGGCCTCGTTCAGGCTGAGACCCATCGAGACCCGCATCCAGAAGAACTGCGGCACCTCCAGCGGACGCCGGTCGTGGTCGGTGATCATGTAGCGGGTCCGCATGGTCTGGATGCCGATGTAGTGCAGCAGGTCGTCGCGCTCGGGCTCGAGGACGGCGGCCAGCGCCTCCAGGTCGAACAGGTCGGGGAAGCGGGTGTCGAGCAGGCCGAGCCGGACGCCACCCTCGATGTACCCGGCGAACTGCTCGCGGTGCAGCTGCCGGATGGCCCCGTTCAGGCCGGCGCTGGAGACGTCGCCGAACAGGTCGTGGGTCTCGCCGAGCACCTTCTTGTAGAGCGTCTTGGTCAGCAGCCGGGCCGCGATGGTGTCGAAGGCCGGATCGTCCTTGACGTTGCCGAGCGCGACCTGGATCACCGCCTCGTCCAGCTGTTCGGTGGTCATCTTCTCGAACAGGGTGATCTCGAGCTCGGACTGGATCTGGGTGGCCCGGGCGACCGCGGAGTCGAGCCCGCGGGCGGCGTCCTCGATCGAGCGGGCGATCTCGTAGCCGTCGTAGGGCTCGATCCTGCCGTCGCGTTTGGTGACGTTGATGACCTGCTGGTTCATGCTCATGTCGACATCCCTCGTGTCTGGTGACTGATGACCTCCCCGGTTCGGGAGGTGCGCTGGCAGGTCTTCGGACTCACGAGCGGACGGCCGGGGCCGTGGGCCTACTGGTCGTCGCTTCCCGGGCCCGATGAGGCGTCCCAGTGCTGTCTGACGACGTTCGTTCTCGTTCACCGCTGCGGGGCAGTTCCGGACTCGCACCGGATTCCCTCTTGCGACACCCGGCCCCGAAGGGCCGGATGAACCAGCTGCGTCAGCCACCATATATGGAAATGACGCGGTTGTAACTATCCAGATCTGGTGTTTCTTACGGTGAGACGCCGGTGCTGGAGCAGAGCGGCGGCGCGGCCACGTAGAGTGCTGCGCGTTCATCCCGATCACCCCGAGGAACCTCCCGTGACCGAGCTCGACCCCGCCCGCCGCGCCCTCGCCCAGGCCTACGGCATCGCCACCGAATACCACGACTGGCAGGGCCGGCACACCGAGATCGGCGCCGACACCATCGCTGCCGTGCTGATCGCCCTCGGGGTCGACGCCGAGACCCCCGAATCGGCCGCGGCCGCTCTGGCCGAACACGGGTTGTCGCCCTGGCGCCGGCCGTTGCCGCCCTGCGTCGTCGGTCAGCAGGGCACCGCCCTGACGGCGGACGTGCACGTCCGCGAAGGGGTGTCGCCGAGCGCCGAGCTGATCCTGGAGGACGGCAGCCGCCGGCCGCTCGGCCTGCCGGAGCCCGAGGCCGGGCGCGAGATCGACGGGGTGGAGATCCGGCGGCACCGGATGCTGCTGCCGGCCGACCTGCCGCTCGGCTACCACCGACTGGCCCTGACCGGCACCGGACCTGGCCGCCGAAGCCACCGTGATCATCACCCCGCCCTGGGTGGGGATGCCGCCGAACGCGGCCGACCGGCCCTGGTGGGGGCTGGCCGCCCAGCTCTACAGCGTCCGGTCCGAGACGTCCTGGGGCGTCGGCGACCTGGGCGACCTGGCCACCCTGTGCCGCTGGTCGGGGGAGCACGGTGCGGGCTACCTGCTGATCAACCCGCTGCATGCGGCCGAGCCGGTGCCGCCGATGGAGCCGTCGCCCTACCTGCCGACCACCCGGCGGTTCGTCAACCCGGTCTACATCCGGATCACCGACGTCGAGGGTTACGCCGACCTGCCGGCCACCGACAGGGCCCGGGTGGACGAACTGGCCGCCGGGATCCAGGGCCGGGAGGAGTCCTGGCAACGGATCGACCGGGACGCCGCCTGGGCCGCCAAGCGTGAGGCCCTGCTGCTCCTGTTCGGGGTACCGCACAGCGCCGCGGGTGCTCAGGACTTCGCCGGATTACCAGCGACGAGAGGGCGACGGCCTGACCGACTTCGCCACCTGGAACGTGCTGGCCCAGGTCTACGGCACCGACTGGACTTGCTGGCCGGAGCCCATGCAGTCGCCCCGCTCGACCGAGGTCGCCGAGTTCCGCGCCGCGCACGGCGACGAGGTGACCTTCGAGTGCTGGCTGCAGTGGGTGATCGACCGGCAGTTGGCCGCCGCGCAGCGGGCGGCGACCGCGGCGGGGATGCCGCTCGGGGTGATGAAGGATCTGGCCGTCGGCGTCCACCCCACCGGGGCCGAGACCTGGGCCCAGCACGACATCTACGCCCAGGGTGTCGGTGTCGGCGCCCCGCCGGACGCCTACAACCAGAACGGCCAGAACTGGAGCCAGCCGCCGTGGCGCCCGGACCAGCTGGCCGAGACCGGCTACGCACCGTTCCGCCGGCTGGTCTCGACCGTGCTGCGCAACGCCGGCGGGGTCCGGGTCGACCACGTCGTCGGTCTGTTCCGGCTGTGGTGGATCCCGGCCGGGATGGCCCCGACGGCTGGCACCTACGTCCGCTACGACCACGAGGCGATGGTCGGGATCCTTGCTCTGGAAGCCCACCGGGCCGGCGCGGTGGTGGTGGGCGAAGACCTCGGCACCGTCGAGCCGAGCGCCCGGGACTACCTGAAGTCGCGCGGCATCCTGGGCACCTCGATCCTGTGGTTCGAGGGCGACTGGGAGGGCGACGGATCCCCACTGGCCGCCGATCGCTGGCGCGAGTACTGCCTGGCCTCGGTGACCACCCACGATCTGCCGCCGACCGCGGCCTACCTGACCGGTGACCACGTCCGGCTCCGGGACCGGCTCGGTCTGCTGACCCGTCCGGTCGAGGAGGAGTTGCAGGTCGCCGCCGCGGAGCGGACCGCCTGGCTGGACCGGCTCCGGCTCGACGGGTTGCTCAGCGCCGAGCCCGACCCCGACCCCGAGGTGGAGCAGCGGCACGAGCTACTGGCCCTGCACCGGTTCCTGACCCGGACCCCGGCCCGGTTGCTCAACCTGGCCCTGACCGATGCGGTCGGCGACCGACGGACGCAGAACCAGCCCGGGACGACGAACGAGTATCCCAACTGGCGGGTTCCGCTGAGCGGCCCGGACGGGGAGCCGATCACGCTGGAACAGGCGATGGCCAGCCCGTTCGCTGCCGAACTGATGGGTGCGCTGAGCCCCGACTCAGACCAGGGTTAGGTTGGCGGGGTCCGCTCACCGCCGAGTTTGATGGGGATCACCGATGTCCGCAGCCACCGAGACCTCCACCCAGCGCGAGCCGTTCCTGGACCGGATCGGAATCCCGCACCCGCTGCGGTGGGGCTTCCTCGGCGTGTTGGTCTTCATGACCGGGCACGGGGTGGAATCGAACTTCATCTCACCGCACCTGACCACCCGCTTCGGCGACAACGCCTCGGTGATCATCACCGGTGTCTACGGGGTCACGGTGATCATCGGCTCGTATCTGAGCGGCGCTCTCTCCGACCTGTTCGGGCCGCGCCGGATCATGGTCCTCGGTTGGGTGATCTGGATGGTCTTCGAGGCGGCCTTCCTCGGCTCGTTGGCCATCGACTCCTTCCCGCTGGCGCTGGTCTCCTACGTGTTACGCGGCTTCGGCTTCCCGCTGTTCAGCTTCTCCTTCCTGGTCTGGATCACCGCGATCGTCCAACGCAGTCGCAACGGCGTCGCCGTCGGCTGGTTCTACGTCATGTTCACCGGCGGCCTGCCCACCCTGGGCTCGCTCTACGCCGTGTTCGCCATCCCGCTCTTCGGCGGTGGCTACGGCGGTGAGACCGGGGCGATGATCAGCTCGTCGATCCTGGTCACCGCCGGCCTGGTCATCGTCATGGTCGGGGTCAAGGAGAAGAAGGGCCGGAGCCGGCTGGCCCCGGCGGGGGAGAGCCCCGGCGCGGTGCTGCTCAGCGGGCTGCGGTTGACCGTCGAACAGCCGAAGATCCTGATGGGCTTCCTGGTCCGGTTGATCAACACCTCACCGGAGTTCGGGATGTTCGTGATCATGCCGGCGGTGATCACCACCACGCTCGGCTTCGGCCAGAGCCGTTGGCTGATCATGACCGTCTGCGTCTACGCCGGTAACATCTTGTTCAACGCCCTCTACGGCGGCATCGGGGACAGGATCGGCTGGTCGCGGACCGTGCGCTGGTTCGGCATCGCCGGCTCAGCCATCGGCCTGCTGGCCTGGTGGTACGTGCCGCACTGGGTGCCGAACACCACCTGGGGTTACCTGGTCTCGGTGATCGCCGGGATGGCCTTCGGGATCATGCTGGCCGGGTTCGTGCCGATGGGCGCGATCATGGCCAATCTGGTGCCCGAGCACAAGGGCGCGGCAATGGCGATGTACACCACCGCCGCCGGTGGCGCCACCTTCTCCGGCGCGGGCGTGGTGCTGCTGGTCAAGCAGTTCACCCCCAGCAACACCGCCGTGGTCTGGGCGTTCGTCGTGCTGTACGCGATCGCCTTCGTGCTGGTCGGCTTCCTCAAGGTGCCGCAGGACGAGGCGGGCGCCCGCAACTCGCACTGACCCCGAGCGCCAGCCGGGCGCAGCGGCCGGCCTCGCGCCACTGCCGGAACGCCACCGGCCAGTCACCCCGCCGGGCCTGCGCCAGGCCGGTCCGGGCGGCGAAGACGACGGAGTAGGCGAGCGCCCGGCGGACGATCCGCCGACGTCGCCGGGCCGGCACGTGCTCGGCCACCACACCGATCGCGGTCACCCGCTCCCGCACGTTCAGCCCGGTCCGGGTGCGGGAGGTGGTGTCGGAGCCCGCGTGTTTGCGGTAGTCGGCCAGCAGCTCGTCGACGAAGACGACGGGACCGTGCGCGGCCAGCCGGGTCCACATCTCCCAGTCGGCCGCGTGCGGCAGCTCGGCGGAGAATCCGCCCACCTGCGCGTAGGCCGAGGCCCGCACCACGATGCCCGGCGCCCGGACCCGGTTGGACAACGCCATCGACTCGCACGCGCCGGTCCAGACCCCGGTGCCGCGCCGGTAGTGTCGGCTGAGGTAGGTCGGCGTGTTGTGGGCGTCGGTGTCCCTGGTCCGGCACAGCGCTGCGACCGCGTCCGGATGATCGGCGAGCGCGGCCTGCATGGCGGCGTAGAAGCCGGGCAGCACGGCATCGTCGCCGTGCAGCAGATGGACGTACTCACCACGGGCCAGGCTCAGGGCGCGGTTGAAGGTGCCGATCGCCCCCAGGTGCCCCGGGTTCGGTTCGAACCGGATTCGGCCCCGGCCGAGCGCGGCGACGACCGCACCCGGATCGTCGTGGGAGCAGTCGTCGAGCACCACGATCTCCACGTCCGGCCGGTCGGCCAGCTGGGTGACCACCTCGGCCAGGGTGTGGGCCAGATACTGCGCACAGTCGTGCACCGGGATCATCACCGACCAGGTCGGCGCCACCGTGTGTTCACTCATCACGGCGACGGTATGGACACCGATCGGCGTCCGGGTGAACGGCCGGAGAAGCCTGGGTGTCGAGGTGGCGACATCTGCGGACCGACGTCGTTCGCGGCGTCCGCGGCGGCCTAGTTTCGTTGTGTGCACAACACTTCAGCGCCCCGTCCGATGAGATTCGGGATCGCCGGGGCCGGCTTCTCCGGGGCCGTGATCGCCCGCGAGCTGGCCCTCGCCGGGCACCAGGTGGTCGTCTTCGAGAGCCGCGACCACGTCGCCGGCAACTGCCACACCGAACGCGATCCGGGCTCGGGGGTGATGGTCCACCGCTACGGCCCGCACATCTTCCACACCGGCAACGAACGCGTCTGGTCCTACGTCAACCGGTTCGCCACGATGATGGCCTACGACCACCGGGTGAGGACGACGGTCGGCGGGCGGGTCTACTCGCTGCCGGTCAACCTGATGACGATCAACCAGCTGTTCGACACCGCGCTGTCACCGGCGCAGGCCCGCGAGTTCATCGCCGAGCAGGCCGACAGCACCATCGACGAGCCGCGCAACTTCGAGGAGCAGGCACTGCGGTTCATGGGCCGCAAGCTCTACGAGGCCTTCTTCCTGGGCTACACCCGTAAGCAGTGGGGGCTGGAGCCGACCGAGATCCCGGCGGCGGTGCTGAAGCGACTACCGCTGCGCTTCAGCTACGCCGACTCCTACTTCGACCACCCGCACCAGGCGATCCCCAGGGACGGCTACACCGCTGTGGTGGAAGCGATCCTGGACACCCCGGGGGTCGAGGTGCGGCTGTCCACGCCCTACACCGAGGCCGACCGCGGTGACTTCGACCACTCGATCTGGACCGGTCCGTTGGACGCCTGGTTCGACTACCGGTTCGGCCGGCTGGGCTATCGGACACTGGATTTCGAGGAGATCCGCGGCGAGGGCGACCTGGTGGGATGTCCGGTGATGAACTTCGGCGACCTCGACGTCCCCCACACCCGGATCGCCGAGCACAAGCACTTCGCACCCTGGGAGACCCACCACCAGACCGTCTGCTTCCGGGAGACCAGCCGGCTGGCCGCCCCCGACGACATCCCGTACTACCCGATCCGGCTGGCCGAGGACAAGTCGTTGCTGGGTACGTATCTGCAGGCGGCCCGGGACGAGCCGGACGTCACCTTCGTCGGCCGGCTCGGCACCTACCGCTACCTCGACATGGACGTCACCATCGGTGAGGCGTTAACGGCGGCCGACGGGATCCTCGAGTCGATCAGGGCCGGGGTGGCGGTGCCGGCCTTCTTCGTCGACGCCTGATCGCCCGTCGTTCTCCAGCAGCAGCTGACGCTGCCGCAGTTCGGACAGCTGCCGCTCGAGCCCCTGCAGCTGGCGCTGGATCACCGCCAGCGCGAACATGACGTCGGACTGCTGCGCTCCCCGCCCGACCCGGCTCACCTTGGTGGCCCGGCGCTGGATCGAGCTGCCCTGCAAGGAGTTGCGGGCGTAACGCCCGATCAGCACCGCGGTGTGGGAGAACCCGGAGTGGCGCAGGTGGAACGCGGCGCTGACGACCGGGTGGGACGATCCCGGCTTGGTGGTCAGGGTGCGGACGAAGGAGCCGAATTCGCCCTTGGCCACCGCCGCGCAGAGCTTCTGGGTGGATGCGCCCTTGTTGTTCTCCCGCAGCGCCGCCGCCAGGGTGGCGGCGTCGTAGCTCGCGAAGATCGGCCGGACGACGTCGAACAGGGTGCGCCGCAACGCGGGCGGGGTACGGCGGGAGATCCACTCCAGCTGCGAGATGACCCAACCCAGCAAGGCACTGGAGTAGACGTCGAGCACCGTCCGACCGGCCAGCCAGGCGTGGATCACCTCGTGGTGGGCGAAGATGGCGAACAGTCGTTCGTCGGCGCTGGCCATGGTCTGGCCGGCCCGGCCGACACGGTGATAGCAGAGCACCTCCGGCACGACCGCGACCGAGTCCGCCGCGGTCAGCACGAACCAGTGGAAGGGGTTGTCCTCGTAGAAGCCGTCACTGACCGGGAACCGGATCTCGTTGTGGGTCAGGAAATCCCGCCGGTAGAGCTTGCGCCAGGGCACGGCGATAAAGCGCAGGAAGCGTCGCCGGGTCTGGCTGTCCAGAAGGTAGCTCGGCTCGGTCAACTCGGCCCAGCGGTGCGTGTCGGCCGGGTCCTTGCGCTCGCCGGTCTCGTCGACCACCTCCTGGTATTCGCACATCGCCAGGTCCGAGCCCGCGGCCTCGGCGGCGGTGATCAGCCGTTCGAACATCGTCGGCTCGGCGAAGTCGTCGCCGTCGACGAAACCGACCCAGCGGCCCCGGGCCCGGTCGAGGCCCGCGTTGGCCGCGGTGGCGACGCCGCCCGGGCTGTTCTGGCCCAACAGGACGGGCACGAAGCGCGGGTCGGTGGCGCAGAACTCCTCGATCCGGGCCGGGGTCGAGTCACTCGACCCGTCGTCGACGACCAGCACCTCGAAATCGGTCCAGGTCTGGGCCGCGACGCTGGCCAGGCACTGTTCGATGTAGGCCTCGATGTCGTACGTGGTGACGATGATGCTCAGGGCCGGCGTTGCGCTCATGGTTCTCCTTCGGGTCAACTGCTCAGGCGAGTGCGCGCCGGACGATCCGGCCGGCCAGTCCGGCGTCGCGGCGGAGCCGGATCCGGGTGAAGTCGGCCAGGTCGATGCGCATCAGGTGCTGCTGGAGGCGCTGGTTGAACTCATCCAGCACGTCCGGGGTCAACCGGGCGGTGGCCCAACCGGCCACCCGCAGCACGAAATCCCAGTAGTGGTGGGAGTAGCGGTTGCGCTGGGCCGGTCGCGCCTCGAGCGCGGTGTAGGTCTCCTCCAGCGCGTCGATCAGGCTGAGCCGGGCCCGGCTCTCCCGGTTGGTCAGGTTGCGACCGCCGGCGGTGACGATGTGGGTGCACAGCGGCCGGTCGATCAACACCAGGCTGCGGGCATCCAGCAGGGTCAGCCAGTGACCGAGGACGTCGTTGTGGACCTGGGTGCCGCCGAAGCGCAGCCCGGTCCGGCGGAAGTGATCGGTCCGGACCACCTTGTTCCACGGGTAGTTGGAGAAACCGAGCAACCGGGGCACCTCGTCGAGCCGGGCCACCCGCCTGACCGTTCCACCGAGGTAGCGGGACCAGACGGAGGTGTCGAAGGAGTTCATCTCCTCCGACGACGACGACGACGAGGACGACGAGGACGACGAGGACGAGGAGGACGAGGCGGCGGCGTCCGGTCGGCGGTAGCGGTAGGACGTCATCGCCACGTCGGCGCCGGTCTCGTCCAGAGCACGGACGGCTGCGGCCAGCGTCTCGGGATGCACCTGGTCGTCGGCGTCGAAGAACAACGTGTAACGGCCTGCGGCGCGTTCGAACCCGTGGTTGCGGGCGATTCCCGCACCGTGGTTGACCTCGAAGCCCTCCACCACGACCTGCGGTCGTTCCAGGGCACGGAGCCGGGCGACCGAGTCGTCGGTGGAGGCGTCGTCGACCGCGATCACCTGCACGCTGAGGTCCGACAGATCCAGGAAGGAGGCGACCACCGCGGGGACGGTAGCGCCGGCGTTGTGCATCGGGATGATCACCGAGACGTCGATCTGGTGTCGGTCACCGGTTCAGTCTCAGGGGCGCCGATCGCTGTCCCGGCCCGGATCCGGGGTCGGTCCGGGATCGTTCCAGCCGAGTTCGGCGACCCTTCGGTGGCTGTTCACGACCTGTTCATCGACGCTGGTCAGCCTCGTCCCATGAGCCTGTTGGTACCGCTGCCGTCGAGGTCCGGCTCTGTCGAACGGTCCGGTGGACAGCTCCGAGCCGGAGCCGGTCGGACCCAGGCCGGCCAGACCCAGGCCGGCCAGACCCAGGTCAGTGTCGTCATCCTGACCCAGGCCACCCGTGCGGCCGAACTGGAGCGCGCGATCGCCTCGGTGCGGGCGCAACAGGGGGTCGGGGTCGAATTGGTGCTGGTGATGAACGGGGCACCCGTCCCCGAGCCGGGAATCCTTGGGCAGGTGGACCGGCTGATCGTGCTGGCCGAGAACGTGGGCATCCCCGCCGGTCGGAACGTCGGGGCGGCGGCCGCCGCCTCCGAGCTGGTGATGTTCCTCGACGACGACGCCGAACTGCTGCAGAGCGACCTGCTGGCCGAGGTGGCCGACCGGTTCGCCGCCGACGCCCGACTGGGGGCGCTGGCCGTCCGCCTGGTCGACGAGCAGGGCCGGACCCAGTGCCGGCACGTGCCCCGGATCGGCGGCAACACGGCCGCGGTGTCCGGACCGGTGACCCATTTCGTCGGGGCGGCCTGTGTGGTGCGGGCCGACCCGTTCACCCGGGCCGGCGGGTTCGACCCGCGCTTCTTCTACGCGATGGAGGAGTCGGAGTTCTCCTGGCGGCTGCTGGACGCCGGCTGGCGGATCTTCTACGCCGCCGATCTGATCGCCTTCCACCCGCACACCAGCCCGTCCCGGCATTCCGGCCACGTCCGGCTGACGGCCCGGAACCGCTACTGGATGGCCTGGCGGTCGCTGCCCGATCCGCTGCTCGCGATCTACCTGACGGTGTGGACGCTGCTGGCTGTGCTGCGGGGTGCGCCGGGACGCGACGTGACCGCGGGCTACCGCGAGGCCCGGACCGCTCTGCCGGAGCGGAGCCCGATGCGCTGGCGCACGGTGGCCCGGATGACCGCGATCGGACGTCCCCCGGTGATCTGAGGATTGGGCTCGGCACGGCAGAATCGCGGCATGGCTGAATCCACCCACACCGGCAGCGACCCCGGCAGCGGCACCGGCGAGATTGCCGCGCCGGCACCCGACCTGCTGCAGTCCCAGGGCGGCAGCGACTCTCTGGTCACCGTGATCATCGCCTTCGTGGCCAACCTGGTGATCGCGATCGCCAAGACGGTGGCCGCGCTGCTCACCGGATCCGCCTCGATGGTCGCCGAGGCCGCCCACTCCTGGGCCGACACCGGTAACGAGATCTTCCTGCTGGTGGCCGAGCGACGCAGCAACAAGGGTCGGGACGAGAGCCATCCGCTCGGCTACGGCCGGGAGAGCTACGTCTGGTCGATGTTCGCCGCCTTCGGCCTGTTCACCGCCGGCGCGGTCATCTCGATCTGGCACGGCGTCACCGAACTGATGGACCCCGAACCGGCTGCGGACTACCTGGTCGGCTACATCGTGCTGGCGCTCGCGTTCGTGCTGGAGGGGACGTCCTTCCTCCGGGCGCACCGGCAGGCCGCCCGCAGCGCCAGAGAGATCGACCGGCCCACGCTCGAGTTCGTCCTGCACACCTCGAACCCGACGCTGCGGGCGGTCTTCGCCGAGGACGCCGCGGCGCTGGTCGGGCTGCTGATCGCCGGTGCCGGGCTGGGGTTGCACCAGCTGACCGGCAGCCCGATCCCGGACGCGCTCGGCTCGATCGCCGTCGGCGTCCTGCTCGGGGTGGTCGCGGTGGTGCTGATCGACCGGAACCGGCGATTCCTGGTCGGCCAGGCGGTGCCGCCAGATCTGCGCCAGCGGGTGTTGAACCTGTTGTTGCAGCGCAAGGACATCGACCGGATCAGCTATCTGCACCTGGAGTTCGTCGGGCCGGGCAAGCTCTATCTGGTGGCCGCGGTCGACATGGTCGGCGACATGGTGGAGAGCGACCTGGCCACCCGGCTGCGCAGCGTCGAGTGGCAGCTGGAACAGCACGACGAGATCGAGGAGGCCGTGCTCACGCTGGCCACGAACGAGGAGGCGTCGCTGCCGTTCCAGACCCGGCGCTGACCATCAGGTCCGGGCGTTGAGCAGCACGGAGGCCGCCTGCGCCACCGTCTCGACGCAGTGGACGGCGTCCTGCATCGCCCGACCCGCCCCGAGGCTCTGCAGCAGCGGCCACGCCGGCAGCCGGCGCCGCCACTGCTCGCTGCCGAGCAGCACCAATGGAGCGATCTCGGCCGGGTCGGCGGCGTAGTAGTTCTCGGTCGCAGCGGTGAAGATCTCGCTCACCGTGCCCGCCTCGCCGGGCAGGAACACGATCCCGCCCCGGCACCGGTGCAGCAGCGTGTCCTCGCGCAGCGGGTTCGCGAAGTACTTGGCGATCACGTCGGGGAAGACGTTCGGCGGCTCGTGACCGTAGAACCAGGTCGGGATGCCTACACTGCGCAGCGGTACCTCGGGGTCGTGCTGCCCGTCGACCGCGGCCGGCCAGCGCCGGCGCACCTCCCGAGCCGGGGCCAGCCAGTCGTCCACGCTCGGTTGGAAACCGGGCGCGTCGGCGAGCATGGCGATCGCCTGGTCGAGGACCGCGTCCGGCCGGTCGGCCAGCCGGGCACCCAGGTTGGCGGCCTCCATCGCCCCCGGACCACCGCCGGTCAGCACCACCCGACCCGCCCGGGCCAACTCGGCCCCCAGGACGACCGCGTCGGCGTAGCCGGGCTCGTCCCGGCGCAGCGCGTGGCCGCCCATCACCCCGACCACCTGCCGGGCGGCCATGGTCATCCGGTCCTCGAGCGCATTGGCGATCGCCTGGTCGTGCAGGCTGCCGGCCAGGGTGCCGCCGATCGAGGACGCTGCGGGCGACTTCGCCCAGGCGTAGATCCTCGCGTCCGGACTGTCGGCGTACCCGCCGTGGCCGAGCAGGGATTGCGCCGAGTAGAGATCGGGCCGGTACGGGTCGAACGGCAGGTCGGGCAGCGTCGGGAACAGCAGCGCACCGCGCCCGCGCAGGTCGACGGCTGAGTCGGGGGTCAACCGACAGCCCAGGAACACCGCACCTCGCGGGTCCACCTGCTGCAGCCGGTCGGCCCGCCCGGTCAGGTCGAGCGAGGAGACGAACCAGCCGTCCAGCCGGCCCGTCCGGGCGATTCGGTCGTCGAACTCGGCCAACGACTCGATCTCGACGGTCCGTCGGCTCACCTCACCCCGCCCCTCCAGCTCTGTCAGCGGTCGCCGTCCACCCCCGGAATGTCCGCCCCCGGCACCTGGGCCGGTGTGAAGATCTTGTCATCACCGGGGTAGGGCTTGGCCCACGTGTGGGACTGATACCAGGTGTAGCGGTTCATCTGCTCGGGGTGGGCGTAGTCCGGGATGGCCCCGTTACCGGTGAAGTGCTGCTGGTTGGCCCACTGCTGCCACGCCCCGGCCACCGCTGCCTCGGCGGCGGGCACGCTGGCGGCCTCGGCTTGCTGGGCCCGGAGGTTGCGGGCCGCGACCCCGGTCCGGCCGAGGGTGTCGAGCCCGCAGGCCGGGGGAGTGGTCAGGCCCTCGGTCAGCGGGACCTGGTTGCCCACCGCGGTGAACGGACGGTTGTCGGCCCGGTTGGTGAAGGCGCCGGTCATCGGGGTCGCGGCCGCCACCTTCTGGTTCAGCGGCTGTGCCCCGAGGATCTGCTCGATCGTCCGCACCATGGTGATCTGGGAGTAGTAGGTGTGGTCGACCTTGCCGTGCTGGGCCCAGGGACTGATGATCTGGACCGGCGAACGGTGTCCGTCGACGTGATCGGCACCGTTCTGGCTGTCGTCCTCGACCACGAAGATCGCCGAGTCCTTCCAGTACTTGCTGTGCGAGATCTCGTCCACGATCTTGCCCACCGCGAGGTCACCGTCGGCGACCTGGGCCTCCGGCGACGGCGGACCGCCGGTGTGGTCGCTGGAGAGCCACATCATGTTCAGGTTGGCCGGCCCGTTCTGCTCGAACTCCTGCTTCCAGATCTGGTAGCGGTAGAGATCGGGGACGGCGGTGTCGAACTGCGGTGAGTCGTGGTTGGAGATCGCGTTCAACGACGGGATCGGCGACTCGTCGTCCACCTTGATGCTCGGGTCGGTGAGCTGGGCCGGATCGCCGCCGGTCGACACGTTCCGGGCGGCGCAGTAGTACTGCTGCCAGGTCGCGCCGGCAGGCTTGTTCTCGAAGGCCATGAACTCGCCGAAGTTGCGCACGGATCCACCCGCGGCCTGCACCGCGCTCCACAAGAAGCCGGAGCGCTGATGGCCCAGCACGTCGTTCTCGGTGTCGTAGCTGCGCTCGTATTCGCCCGCGGAGGACTCGGTGTACTCGGGGTTGTCGCCCTGCATCACCCAGTTGTGACCCTCTGCGGAGTTGGTTCCGACGTCATAGAAATTGTCGTAGAGACCGAACTGGCGGGCCAGGGCGTGCTGGTCCGGGGTGACCCGCTGGCCGAACTGGGCCAGCGAGGCGTCGCCGTTGCCCCGGGTGTCGTCGCCGTACACCTGGTCGTAGGTCCGGTTCTCCTTCACCAGCAGGAAAACGTGCTTGATCGTCGACGGGTCGCCGATCCGCGCCGGGACGGGCACGGGGATCGCTTTGCGCCGGTTCCCGAGCTGGTCGACGTCGTGACCGGTCCAGCCGTTGCGGGCGAAGACGACCTCGGTCTGCCGGCCCAGGTCGGCGTCGTCGGGCAACGTGAATCGGGTCAAGGAGGCCGTGGTGCTGTGGGTGCCGTGCCCGGTGGCGGGCGTGGTGTTCAGCCCCTTGTCGAAGGTGAGGTCCGGCCCACGCGCGTCGATGCCGCGGGTGTTGGTGACCACGATCTCGCTCCCGATCACGGCGACGTCGCTGGGGTAGTAGTCGGTCGGCAGCAGGCCGAGATAGCTCACCGGTTGGTGCGCGTCGGCTTGATAGCCGTAGACGGCGACCGCGTTGGCCCGGCCGAGGGTGACGAGCAGATGATGGTCTGCGGTGACGGCGATCCCGGTAGGTTCGTAACCGACGGCCGAGGACTTCCACGGCTTGGTGTCCACGGTCTGGACGACCTTGTCCCGGGTGGTGTCGATCACCGAGACGGTGTCGTCGAAAGTGTTGGCCACGAACAGCGTCCGGCCGCTGAGGTAGAGCGCGGTGGGGTGCAGGCCGACGGCGATGGTGCGGACGGCGACGTCGGGCCGGGCGGTGTCGATCACGCTCACCGTGCCGGTGGTGGAGGTGCCGCGGACCGGATCGGCGGGCACCGACGTGCCGTAGGACTCGATCGTGGTCTCACCCGGCCGGGCGGTGCGGCCGCCTTCGTTGCTCACGAACAGTCGGCGACCGACCAGGGCCACCGAACGGGGCGCGATGCCGACGTTCCAGGTCTGCTCCAGGGCCCCGGTGGAGGTGTCGAAGGCCTTGACGGTGTTCTGGCCGTTGATCGGAACGTACAGCGTGCGGCCGTCGGCGGAGAAGACCGACTTGCCGGGCAGCGGGGCGCGTCCGTCCATCGCGGGGATCGGAGAAGGCCAGCGATCGGCCGAGAGTGCCGTCGGCCTGAACCTCGAAGACGGTCAGCCCGTTGAGCTCGGGCAGGACCAGGTAGTGCCCGTCCGGGGAGTAGGTCGGGCCTTCCTGGCCCACGGTGCCGTCGGCGAGCGACTGGTCGACCCCACTGGCCGAGCCCACGGTCCAGATCAGCCGGTAGGTCTGCAGGTCGAAGATCTGCAGCACCACCTTCTTGTCGGTGCTGGTCGCGGCCAGGTACCGGCCGTCCGGGCTCACGGTGGAGCCCATGATCTTGCCCTGGTCGGTGACCAGCCGCTGTCCGTAAGGGGTGAGGGTCTGGTCGGAGGAGATCTGCAACCCGTTGGCGTAGGTCGTACCGACCTGCTGGTGGCCGAAGATCTTGGTGGTGGCCACGGCGCCACCGGTACCGATCAGGGCCAGGGCGGTGATGGTCGCGGCCAGCGCCGGTAGCCGACGGCGGCGCCGCCACCGGGTCAGCCGGGTCTGCGCCGGGATGTGAACACGTTGGACCTGCACGATCGAACCTCGTTTTCATCAAGGGTCCCGGCTAGTTGCCGGGGGTCAGGGGTGCGGACAGGTCGAGCGAACCGTCGAACTGCCAGAGGGGATTGGGGGCCATGCCGTACGGCGCGCGTACCTGGAAGAAGCCGTTGACCTCGGTCGGCCCGTCGCCGTCGGCGACGTAGCGGCCGTCGGCGGTGACGTCGAGCTGGTAGACGGCCGAGCCGACCGCGCTCGCGCCCGGCAGGTGCCAGGTGACGATGCAGCGCCAGTCGGTTCCCGGGCCCTCGTCACGGACCAGCGACCCGCCCTTGTCGCAGGTCGCGCCGGTCGCCAGTTGGGCTTCGGTCACCGCCGGCCGGTTCAGGTCGCGGGCTTGGCGCCGGTAGAGGTGGGCGTAGGACCGGGCCAGCGAGCTCTGCAGCTTCTCCCGGTCGATACCGGTGCCGCGGGCCGGGGTGGCCACCGCGATCAGCACCGTGGAGACGGCGGTGAGGGCAACCAGCGGCACCAGCCCGCCCAGCAGCAGTCGCCGGGCCGAGCCGTCGTCGGCCAGATCGGCGAAGTCGCGGTGGGTGAAGAGCCAGTAGGCGCCGGCGAGCGAGACGGCGGCCCAGCCCAGCCCGACGAGGACGCCGATCACGATCGGCCCGGACTGGATCGGCTCGGTGAACAGGCCCCGCCACGCGTCGAAGCCCTGGCCGGGCAGGGCCAGCCGGAGCTCGACCGGGATCGGCAGCAACTGCACCAGGTTCAGGGCCAGAGCCAGCAGCGCCGGCAGGGCCAAGCCCATCGGGGACCGGCCGAGCGCGACCGAGCCGAGGATGCCGACGCCGGCGAAGGCCAGCGCCGGGGCCAGCACACAGGCCCAGGCGAGCAGATCGCGGCCGGCGACCGCACCCGGATCCAGCGGTTGGCCGGTCAGTCCGACCAAGGGCCGGTTGCCGACCGAGATCAGGCCGCCGAGCGGGGCCGAGACGGCCAGCCCCAGCATCAGCACGATCACCACCGACACGCTGGCCAGTACCTTGGCCGCGAAGATCCGGGCGGGCGAGCGGACTGCCAACAGCAGGTGACGCCAGGTCCCGAGCCGGTCCTCGACGGCGAAGACGTCACCGCAGATCAACGAGATCAGCAGTGGCAGCGCCCACAAGCAGGCAAAGGCCAGCACCACCAGCGCACCGGACCAGCCGGTCGAGTTCATCCACCGGCCGAAGACGGTGTCGGCGGGCAGGAAGCTCTGCCGGCTGACGACGCCCACGAACACCCCCGGCGCGATCCAGCAGCCGGCGATCAGCACCCTGACCCGCCACTGGGAGAAGAGCTTGGCCAGTTCGAAGCGGTAGCTGAGCAGGACCGGCGCGGAGCCGAGGCCGGCCCGGGTCAGCGTGGCCGCGGTCATCGGGTTCCCCGCCCGGGGTCGACGTCGGTCGGTGGATCGCGGTCGGTCAGGGCGAGGAAGGCCGCCTCCAGCGGCGTCATCACCGGGGCCAGCGAACGGACGCCGATCCCGGCCAGGACCAGCCGCGCCACCAGGTCCTCGACCGCCGGCTCGGGACCCCGCAGGACGACCGTGTCCGGGTGGCGGTCCGGCTCGTTCGTCGCGGGGTCGTCGACCCGGGTCAGGCCCGGGGTCTGCGCGATCACCCGGCCCGCAGCCGGGGCGTCGGAGACCCGCAGCCGATAGTCCAGGGCGCCGCTCTCGGCGGCCAGCTTGGCCACCGGCCCGGTGAAGACGACCCGGCCCGCGGTGAGGATGCTGATCTCGGAGCAGAACGAGGAGAGATCGTCCATCCGGTGGCTGGACAGGACGATCGCGGTGCCCGCGTCGGCGAGCCCGGTGAGGATCCGGGCCACGTCGCGGGCGCCCCGCGGGTCGAGACCGTTGGACGGCTCGTCCAGCACCAGCAGCCGGGGCCGGGTCAACAGGGCCGCAGCCAGGCCGGCCCGCTGCCGCATCCCGAGAGAGAAGCCACGCACCGCCTCGTCGGCGACCTCGGACAGCCCGACCTCGCCCAGTGCTCCGTCGACGACGCCGAGGTGTAGCCCGCGGAGTCTGGCCAGAGCGACCAGGTTCTGCCGCGTGGTCAGCGACGGGTAGAGCCCCGGGTGGTCGACGAAACCGGCGACGGCCTCCGGCACCTGCGTCGTGCCTCCTATCGGTGTGCCGAGGATCTCCAGCTCACCGCGATCGGGTCTCACCAGACCCAGCAGCAGACCCAGCAGGGTCGTCTTGCCGGCACCGTTCGGGCCGACCAGACCGTGGATCTGGCCTTCGACGACGTCGAGGTCGACCTGATCCAGGGCCAGGACGTCGCCGTAGGTCTTGCTGATCCCACGGGTCCGGACCGCCGGTCGTCGCGTCACGTCAGCCCACCCCCAGATCAGTTGCCGCCTTCGGTCGATGCATAGGGAAGCTAGAAGCCCGGGCTGACCGGATCGCTACGGGGAAGTGAACGCATCGCGAACTGGTCGTGATCAGCAGACCGCGGTTGGCACACTGAGCCTCATGCGCGACGTGGTCATCCTCGGTAGTACCGGCTCGATCGGGACCCAGGCCCTGGAGGTGGTGGCCGAACGGCCGGACGCCTTCCGGGTGATCGGGCTGGCCGCCTCCGGCAGCCGGATCCCGCTGTTGGCCCGCCAGATCCTCGACGTCGGGCCGGACGTCGTCGGCCTGACCCGCGCGACCGCCGTCCAGGATCTGCAGCTGGCGCTGTACGCCGAGGCCCGCGACCGCGGCTGGAACGAGGGCGGCTTCCGGCTGCCCCGGATCGTGGCCGGTCCGGACGCGGCCGTCCAACTGGCCGCGCTGGACGTGGACGTGGTGCTGAACGGGATCACCGGTTCGGCCGGGTTGGAGCCGACCCTGGCCACCCTGGCCCGCGGCACGGTTCTGGCCCTGGCCAACAAGGAGTCCCTGGTCGTCGGCGGACCGTTGGTGCTGGCCGCCGCGGCGCCCGGCCAGATCGTGGCCGTCGACTCCGAGCACTCGGCGATCGCCCAGTGCCTGCGCGGTGGCCGCGCAGCGGAGGTCGACCGGCTGGTGCTGACCGCCAGCGGCGGCCCGTTCCGCGGCTGGACGAGGGCGGCGATGGCCGAGGTGACCCCGGCCCAGGCGCTGGCCCATCCGACCTGGGACATGGGCCGGGTGATCACCACCAACTCCGCCACCCTGATCAACAAGGGCCTGGAGCTGTTGGAGGCCCATCTGCTCTACGGCGTCGAGCTGGAGCGGATCGACGTGGTCGTGCACCCGCAGTCGATGGTGCACTCGATGGTGCAGTTCCGCGACGGCGCCACCCTGGCCCAGTGCTCGCCGCCGGACATGAAGCTGCCGATCGCCCTCGGCCTGAGCTGGCCGGAGCGCCTCGGCGGGGTCTCCCGTCCGTGCGACTGGACCACGGCCAGCAGCTGGACGTTCGAGCCGCTGGACACCGAGGCCTTCCCCGCGGTCGACCTGGCCCGTCGCGCCGGCCGGCTCGGCGGCACCGCACCCGCCGTGCTGAACGCGGCCAACGAAGCCTGCGTGGACGCCTTCCACCAGGGCCGGATCGCCTTCACCGACATCTGTGACGTGATCGCCGCCGTGCTGGACGAACACGAGGTTGGGGGACCGGACGTAGGCTCGTCGCTGGTTCCGGGCGATCGTCTCGACCTCACGGCCGTACTGGCCGCCGACCGTTGGGCCCGGAACCGTGCCGAGCAGCTGAACCAGCAGGCAGACCGGATCACCGAGCAGAAGGGGCAGTAGACCCGAGCGATGGACGTCGTCCTCTACATCGTGGCCGCGGTGCTGTTCTTCGCCCTGATCATGGCCTCGATCGCCCTGCACGAGCTCGGCCACCTGATCCCGGGCAAGCTGTTCGACGTCAAGACCACGCAGTACTTCGTCGGCTTCGGCAAGACGCTGCTGTCCTGGCGCAGGGGTGAGACCGAGTACGGCGTCAAGGTGCTGCCGTTGGGCGGCTACTGCCGCTTCGTCGGCATGTACCCGCCCGAGCAGACCGGTGACCCGGCGACCTCGGGCAAGGTCCGCTCCACCCGAACCGGCATCTTCCAGAGTCTGGCCGACCAGGCCCGCTCGGCGGAGTGGGAGGACATCCTGCCCGAGGACGAGGGCCGGCTGTTCTTCCAGAAGAAGACCCACCAGAAGCTGATCATCATGTTCGGCGGTCCGGTGATGAACCTGCTGTTGGCCTTCGTGATCATGTCCGCGGTCACCGGGTTCTACGGTCTGCCCCGGCAGAGCCTGAGCGTCCAGACCGTCAGCGAGTGCGTCATCCCGGCCGGTCGGGCCAGCCAGACCTGCACCGACGCCGACCCGAAGACACCGGCCTACCGGGCCGGGGTGAGGCCGGGTGACACCATCGTCGCCTTCAACGGGACCCGGCTCGGCGGCTGGGACCAGCTGAGCGGGCTGATCCGGGGCAACCTGGACCGGCCGATGGTGCTGACCGTGCGGCGTGACGGCAGCGACGTCACTCTGCCGCAGACGAACACCGTGATCACCGGTGTCGCCGACACCTGGGATCCGTCCAAGACCATCGAGGCCGGCTTCCTCGGCATCTCGCCCCGGGTCGCCGTCGTGCGCAGCGGCCCGCTCACCGTGGTCTCGGACATGTGGCAGCTGACCGAGCAGAGCGCGTACGCGATCGTGCACTTCCCGGTGAAGGTCTACAACACCGCCGACAACCTGGTCACCGGTCGGCAGCGCGATCCGAACGGGCCGATGAGCATCGTCGGGGCCAGCCGGGTCGCCGGCGAGGTCGCCGCCACCCACGAGCTGACCTCCGGGGCCAAGGCGGCGCAGGTGTTCTACCTGCTCGGCCAGGTCAACCTCTTCGTCGCCCTGTTCAACTTCGTGCCGCTGATGCCGCTGGACGGCGGCCACATCGTCGGCGCGATCTACGAGGCGGTCAAGCGCCGACTGGCCCGGCTGTTCGGACGCCCCGATCCCGGCTACGCCGACACCGCGAGGATGCTGCCGGTGGCCTACCTGGTCGGCGCGGTGATCGCCGTCTCCGGGGTGATCCTGGTTGTGGCCGACGTGGTCGACCCGATCCGGATCTTCGGCTGACCGCCCCACCCCGACCGTTCACCTCCACCTCACGAAGGAAGAGTAGAAAGTAGCCATGAGCATCGACCTGGGAATGCCCGCACTGCCGCCCGAGACGCTGGCCCCGCGCCGCAAGAGCCGTCAGATCAAGGTCGGCAAGGTGCTGGTCGGTGGCGACGCACCGATCAGCGTGCAGTCGATGACCACCACGCTGACCAGCGACATCAACGCCACCCTGCAGCAGATCGCCGAGCTGACCGCGACCGGCTGCGACATCGTCCGGGTCGCGGTGCCCAGCCAGGACGACGCCGACGCCCTGCCGGCGATCGCGGCCAAGAGCCAGATCCCGGTGATCGCCGACATCCACTTCCAGCCCAAGTACGTCTTCGCCGCGATCGAGGCCGGCTGCGCCGCCGTCCGGGTCAACCCGGGCAACATCCGCGCCTTCGACGACCAGGTCAAGCAGATCGCCCAGGCGGCCAAGGACCACCAGGTCTCGCTGCGGATCGGCGTCAACGCCGGCTCCCTGGACAAGCGGTTGCTGAAGAAGTACGGCCGGGCCACCCCGGAGGCGCTGGCCGAGTCGGCCCTGTGGGAGGCGAGTCTGTTCGAGGAGCACGACTTCCGGGACTTCAAGATCAGCGTCAAGCACAACGACCCGGTGATCATGGTCCAGGCCTACGAGCTGCTGGCCGAGCAGTGCGACTACCCGCTGCACCTCGGGGTGACCGAGGCCGGGCCGGCCTTCCAGGGCACGATCAAGTCCGCGGTGGCCTTCGGCGCGCTGCTGAGCAAGGGCATCGGTGACACCATCCGGGTCTCGCTGTCGGCCCCGCCGGTGGAGGAGGTCAAGGTCGGCACGAAGATCCTGGAGTCGCTGAACCTGCGGCCGCGCAAGCTCGAGATCGTCTCCTGCCCGTCCTGTGGCCGGGCCCAGGTCGACGTCTACAAACTGGCCGACGCGGTCACCGCCGGGCTGGAGGGCTTGACCGTTCCGCTCCGGGTCGCTGTGATGGGGTGCGTGGTGAACGGACCGGGTGAGGCACGCGAGGCCGATCTGGGTGTCGCCTCCGGCAACGGCAAGGGCCAGATCTTCGTCAAGGGTGAGGTGGTCAAGACGGTCAAGGAGAGCGAGATCGTGGAGACCCTGATCGAGGAGGCGATGCGGATCGCCGACGAGATGGGCGAGCCCGCGATGGCCGGCAGCCCTCAGGTGAGCGTCGGCTGACCCCGTCGATGACGATCCGGGCGAGGGCGATGACGATCCAGGCAGGGCGATGACGACCCCGGGCGCGGCATGACCGAACTCGCCGTCCGCGGCGACGTCCGGGTGCTCGGCCGGGCCGATTTGGCCGAGGTGGTCAAGCTGCTCACCCTGGAACCGGTGGTCAATGTCTTCGTCGCGGCCCGGGTCCGCTCGGCCGGGGTCGAACCCCGCCAGCTCGGCTGTCCGCTGTGGGGTTACGTCGCCGGCGGGTCGGTGCAGGCGCTCTGCCACGCCGGGTCGAACCTGATCCCGGTGAACGCCGATCAGCACGCGATCGCCGCCTTCACCGAGTTCGCCGGCGCCCACCGCACCTGTTCCTCCATCATCGGGCCGACGGCGGTGGCGATGGATCTGTGGCGCCGCCTCGGTGAGCGTTGGGGGACGTCCTGGTCGGAGGTCCGGGAGGTGCGGCCGCACCAGCCGGTGATGGCGATCGGGACCGAGCCGGCGATCCCCGCCGACCCGCGGGTGCAACGGGTGACCCTCAACCACTGGGACGCCTATTACGAGGCCGCGGTGGCGATGTACACCGAGGAGGTCGGTGTCTCACCACTGCAGGGAAATCCCGCCGGCTACCGCTACTACGTCCGCCAGCTGATCACCTCCGGCCGGGCGTTCGCCATCTTCGACCGCGACCGGGTCGTCTTCAAGGCCGACCTCGGTTCGGTCTCGGCCTCGGTCACCCAGGTCCAGGGGGTCTGGCTGGATCCGTCCCTGCGCGGCCAGGGGCTGGCCGCGCCCGCGATGGCCGCCGTCGTCCGGCTGGCCCGCTCGGTCGCCCCGACGGTCTCGCTCTACGTCAACGACTACAACCTCGCCGCGCGACGGACCTACGACCGGGTCGGCTTCGACGTCGTCTCCGAGTTCGCCACCATCCTCTACTGAGGACATCGACCTGAACCCGAGCAGGCGGAGCATTGACCGCTGACATTCCTAGATTGCTAGCATCCTAGACATGAGCCCAGAGCCGAAGGTGCAGTTCAACGTGTACCTGCCGCCGGGCCTGGTGCGCGAGGTCAAGCACCGGGCCATCGACGAGAGCCGTTCGCTCTCCGCCCTGGTCGAGGCGGCCCTGACCGACTACCTGCGACGCGAAGGAGAACAGCGATGACGCACCCCACCCGGACGGATCCGGCCGTGATCACCGACGAGGCGGTCGTCTGCCCGTACCGGTTCAGCTCGGATCCGGCCGCGATGATCGACTTCCTGCAGCTGGTCGGGCTGTCGGTCGATCGTCCGGCGCGAGGACTACGCGATCCTGCAGGGCCGCGGCGGGCGGGTCGCGGTGCACCCGCTGAGCACCGCCGAGTCGGGCGGGACGCTGCGCACCTCGCTCACCCTGGAGGTGCCGGACGCCGTCGCCACCACCGAGGAACTGACCGCCGCAGGTCTGGACGCCACCTGGTGGGACGAGTCCTGGGGACGTCAGGCGTGGGTCGCCGGCCCCGAGGGCCGGATCTCGGTGAACGCCGAGATGACCGACTTCCACGGCTATCGGGCGAGCGAGCCCGAGCGTTCGCAGGTCGACGTCAACGCCGTCGTGTTCACCGCCCGGATGGAGGCGATGACGGACTTCTTCGGCCGGCTCGGCTTCCTGCCCGGCGACGACGAGACGCCCGGCTGGCGGCCGTTGCGCGCCGGCGTCGGGCCAGGGGGTGATCGGCCTGCACCGGTCCGACTCAGCCGGTCTGGACGAACACGGCTACCTCACCTCGCCGCTCGGCTTCGAGACCACCGAAGCCCTGGCCGCGCTGGCCCAGCGGCTCCGGGCCGCCGGCCACCCGGTCGAGGGGACCGACGTCCTGTCGGTCACCGACCCCGACGGCGAGCTGATCGAAATCCATCCGGCCCGGGGCTGAGCGGAGCACTAGGGTGGTCTGCTGTGATCACCCGAATGTCAGAGCTGTTCGTCCGCACCCTGCGTGAGGATCCGGCGGACGCCGAGGTGCCGAGTCACCGCTGGCTGGTCCGCGCCGGTTACATCCGTCGGACCGCGCCCGGCATCTACTCCTGGCTGCCGCTGGGTTACAAGGTGTTGCGGAACGTCGAGCGGATCGTCCGCGAGGAGATGGACGCGATCGGCGCCCAGGAGGTCTCGCTGCCGGCGCTGCTGCCGAAAGAGCCCTACGAGGCCAGCGGTCGCTACGCCGACTACGGCCAGAACATCTTCAAGCTCACCGACCGCAAGGGCGGTGACTATCTGCTCGGCCCGACCCACGAGGAGATCTTCACCCTGCTGGTGAAGGACCTCTACTCCTCCTACAAGGATCTGCCGCTCTCGCTCTATCAGATCCAGACGAAGTACCGCGACGAGCAACGGCCCCGGGCCGGCATCCTGCGGGGCCGCGAGTTCGTGATGAAGGACTCCTACAGCTTCGACGTCGACGACGAGGGATTCGCCAAGGCCTATCAACTGCATCGGGACGCCTACGTCCGGATCTTCGACCGGCTCGGCTTCGAGTACGCGATCGTCTCGGCCATGTCCGGGGCGATGGGCGGCTCGGCCAGCGAGGAGTTCCTGGCCACCTCACCCAACGGCGAGGACACCTTCGTCCGCTCGCCCGGCGGTTACGCGGCCAACGTCGAAGCGGTCCGGACGGCGATCCCGGAGGCCATCGCCTTCGACGACCTGCCCGCCGCCCACGTCGAGGACACCCCGGAGACACCGACCATCGAGACCCTGGTCGCGGTGGCCAACGACCGGGTCCCGCGGGCGGACCGGGCCTGGACCGCCGCCGACACGCTGAAGAACGTGGTGGTGATGGTCCGCGAACCCGACGGCAGTCGGGCGCCACTGGTGATCGGCCTGCCGGGCGATCGCCAGGTCGACCTGAAACGCCTCGGTGCGCAACTCGAGCCCGCCGAGGTCGAGGACTTCACCGAGGCCGACTTCGCCGACCATCCCGGTCTGATCAAGGGCTACATCGGCCCGACCGCTCTCGGACTGGACTCAGCGACCAGGATCAGGTTCCTGCTCGATCCGCGCGTGGTCGACGGCACTCGCTGGGTGACCGGGGCCAACGAGCCGGGGCGCCACGTCTTCGATCTGGTCGCCGGCCGCGACTTCACCGCCGACGGGACGATCGAGGCCGCCGAGATCCGGGAGGGCGACGAGGCGCCGGACGGCTCCGGGCCGCTGCATCTGGCCCGGGGGATCGAGATGGGCCACATCTTCCAGCTCGGCACCAAGTACGCCGATGCGCTCGGGCTGAAGGTGCTGAACGCGAACGGCAAGCTGGTCACGGTCACCATGGGCTCCTACGGCATCGGGGTCTCCCGCGCCGTCGCCGCCGTGGCCGAGGGCACCAGCGACGAGAAGGGGCTGTGCTGGCCGCGTGAGCTGGCCCCGTTCGACCTGCAGATCGTGGTCGCCGGCAAGGGCGACGACATCACCGCCTTCGCCGGCGATCTGGCCGCCCGGCTGGACCGGAACGGCGTTGCGGTGCTGCTGGACGACCGCAAGGCCAGCCCGGGGGTGAAGTTCGCCGACGCCGAGCTGCTGGGGATGCCGACCTCGGTGGTGGTCGGCCGCGGCCTGGCCGACGGTGTGGTCGAGGTGCGGGACCGGGCCACCGGTCAGCGCGAAGAGGTGCCGGCCGCCGACGTGGCCGAGGTGCTGATCGGCCTGCTCAGCCGCCCCAGCCGGGCCAGAAGTTGAGCGGGGCGCCCCAGCCGAGCCCGGCCGAGACCGCGGCCTCCAGCGCGCTCTGCGCGGTCTGCCGGTCCGAACCGGTTCCGGAACCGGCGGCGGTCCGCAGCCACTGCCCGAGGAACGGCTGGATCCGGGTCTCCAGAGTGGCGGCGAGCGTGCGGGCCGATGCGGCGTCGGTCGGCTCCGGCTTCAGCACGTAGGCCGGGAGCGGCCGGGGTGGGCTGCGCGCTCGCCGCCACCAGCTCGGCCCGGACGGCGTCGCGCAGCCGGAAGTAGGCGGCGACCCGGCTCGCGGCGGTGCTCGCCTGCGATCCGCTCAGATAGACCCGGGCGGCCTGGTAGCCGTAGAGCACAGCGTCGATCTCGCCCAGCAGCTGCGTCATCGCCTCGGCTGCCGGTCAGCTCGGCCAGGGCCGGCCGCGTCCGGCCGAGCACGGTGGCGCTGCGGGAGGCGTTCGAGACCAGTGCGTCGGCGTAGCCGTGCGAGCGGCGGCAGCCAGACTGGCCCAGAGCAGCGCCACCGCGCCACTCGACCCGGCGACCCAGGCCCGGTGATCGGCAGCGGCGGCGTCCTCACTCTTCGCCAGGTCGGCCAGGGCCGTGCTCGAGCTTCGCCGAACCACTCGAAGGGCTGCTGGTCGAGCGGGGCGCCGCTCGGCGAGGCGCTGGGTGCCGGGCCCGCCGTGCCGGTGCTGCCGGGATCGCTCGGATCGGGCGCGGTCAGGGCCTGCGCGTGGGCCAGATGGGCGTCCCGGATCTGACCGAGGATCCGTCGCTGCCGGTCCGACGGCGCCTCGTCGCCGGTTCGGACCAGCAGCCGGCCGGCCGCAGCCGCGAGGGCCGCTTCCACCGCCGCCGCCTCGTTCGCGCCGGCCAGCGGAGCGGGTGCCGCGGCGGTCCGACCCGTGCTCGGTCGTCCCGGGCCGCCGCCGATCACCGGGCTGGTGCAGCCGGTCAGCCCGGTCAGAGCCGTCAGGCTCAGACCCGTCCCGCCCAGCAGGACCGCCCGGCGTCCGAGCGCCGGGCGTGGGGTGTGGGGGAGGGGCACAGGAGCGAAGCTACCGCACCGGCGGTCGCGGAACCGGCGTCCGACGTGGAAGTATGGTCGGTCGAGAAAGCGCAGCGACCTAGCACTTGGCAGGACACACAACCAGACCCACAACCGGATCGAGGTCATCACCGTGAGCGAGCACGTGAGCGAGCAGCGACCATGAAGGCGGACGGACTGGTCGAGTTGTTGAGCCCCGGTGATCGAGCAGTTCGGTCTCGATCTGGACGACGTCGAGGTGACGCCGGCGGGCAAGCGCCGGCTGGTCCGGGTGGTGGTGGACGGCGACGGCCCCGACGGCCACGGGCCGCTGCTGGACGACATCGCCGAGGCGACCAGGGCCATCTCGGCCGCGCTGGACGACACCGATCTGCTGGGCAACGCCGGCTACACCCTCGAGGTCAGCTCCCGCGGGGTCAGCCGGCCGCTGACGCTGCCCCGGCACTGGCGCCGCAACGCCGACCGGCTGGTCCTGATCACCCTCGCCGACGGCGGCTCGGTGCTCGGCCGGGTCCGGGAGAGCGACGAGGCGTCGGTGCTGCTGGAGACCGAGGACGGCGAGCGCCGACTGGGTTACGACGAGATCGGCCAGGGGATCGTCCAGGTCGAACTCAACCGCAAACGCGGGCCCGAACCCGAGACCGAGCCGAGCCGAGACCGAGCCCGAGACCGAGCCCGAAACCGAGGAGGGCTGAGATGGACATCGACATCTCCGTACTGCGCCTGCTGGAACGCGAACGCGATCTTCCGTTCGACGTCTTGATCAGCGCCATCGAGGAGGCGCTGCTGAGCGCCTACGAACGCACCGACGGCGCCGTCGAGGGGGCGCGGCTCGAGTTGAACCGCAAGAGCGGCCACGTCCAGGTGATGGTGCCCGAGCTCGACGACGAGGCCAACCGGATCGGTGAGTACGACGCGACCCCGGAGGGCTTCGGCCGGGTCGCCGCCGCCACCGCCCGGCAGGTGATCTTCCAGCGGTTGCGCGACGCCGAGGACGAGCAGAAGTTCGGCCACTTCTCCGGGGTCGAGGGCGACATCGTCTCCGGGGTGATCCAGCAGGGCCGGGACACCCGGACCGTGCTGGTCGACCTGGGCAAGATCGAGGCGATCATGCCGCTGGCCGAGCAGGTGCCCGGCGAGAGCTACCGGCACGGATCCAGGATCCGGGTCTACGTGGTCGCCGTCCGGCGCGAACTGCGCGGCCCGCAGGTGGTGGTCTCCCGGACCCACCCCGGCCTGGTCGAGAAGCTGTTCAAGCTGGAGGTGCCCGAGATCGCCGACGGGACGGTCGAGATCATGGCCACCGCCCGTGAGGCCGGCCACCGCAGCAAGATCGCGGTGATGACCCACAACGGCGACGTCAGCGCCAAGGGCGCCTGCATCGGCCCGATGGGCCAACGGGTCCGGGCGGTGATGCAGGAGCTGAACGGCGAGAAGATCGACATCATCGACTACGCACCCGACCCGGCGAAGTTCGTCGGCAACGCGCTCAGCCCGTCCAAGGTCACCTCGGTCACCGTGGTGGACGAGAGCACCCGCTCCGCCCGCGTCGTCGTGCCGGACTACCAGCTGTCGCTGGCCATCGGGCGGGAGGGACAGAACGCCCGGCTCGCCGCCCGGCTGACCGGCTGGCGGATCGACATCCGCTCCGACACCGAACCCACCTGAGCGACACCTCGGGTGATGAGACCTCACGCAACGAAGGAATCCCAGCAGTGACCCAGCAGCTCGTCCGTCCGCAGTCCACCGGCGCCCGTCAGGGCCTGGATCACGACCCGGACTGGTGGCGTCAGGCGGCCGTCTACCAGGTCTATCCGCGCAGCTTCGCCGACGGCAACGGCGACGGCATCGGCGACCTGCCCGGGCTGACCTCACGGTTGTCCTACCTGGCCGGTCTGGGGGTGGACGCGATCTGGTTGAGCCCGTTCTACCCGTCCCCGCTGGCCGACGGCGGCTACGACGTCTCCGACTACCGCGACGTCCATCCCGACTTCGGCACCCTGGCCGACTTCGACGAACTGCTGGACCGGGCGCACGGCCTCGGGATGCGGCTGATCGTGGACATCGTGCCCAACCACACCTCGAACGAGCACCCGTGGTTCCGCGAGGCGCTGGCGGCCGAGCCGGGCTCGCCCGCCCGGGCCCGCTACATCTTCCGCGACGGCACCGGCCCGGACGGCTCCGAGCCGCCCTCGGACTGGGTCTCCCACTTCGGCGGGCCGGCCTGGACCCGGCTGCCGGACGGGCAGTGGTACTGCCACCTGTTCGCCCCCGAACAACCCGATCTGGACTGGAGCAACCGCGAGGTCCGCGACGAGTTCTGCTCGATCCTGCGGTTCTGGGCCGATCGTGGGGTGGACGGCTTCCGGGTCGACGTGGCCCACGCCCTGGCCAAGGATCTGTCCGAGCCGCTGCGCAGCAAGACCACCGTGCACGGGATGGACGTCGCCCTGGACGGCAGCGACCCGCTGTTCGACCGCGACGACCTGGTCGACATCTACGGCGAGTGGCGCGCGGTGATGGACGCCTACGATCCGCCCCGGATGGCCGTCGCCGAGTTCTGCGCCCGGCCCGAACGCCGCTACCGGGTGGCGCTGCCCTCCAGCCTCGGCCAGGCCTTCAACTTCGACCTGCTCGAGGCCGACTTCGACGCGGCCCGGTTCCGCACGGTGATCGGCTTCTGCCTGGACGAGGCGGCCCGGACCGGTTCGTCCTCGACCTGGGTGCTGTCCAACCACGACGTCGTCCGGCACGCCTCCCGCTACGCGCTGCCCGACGGCACCGACTACGACGACTGGCTGATGACCGGTGGCACCCGGCCGCCGGCCGACCAGGCCGTGGGTCTGCGCCGGGCCCGGGCGGCGAACGCGCTGATGTTCGCGCTGCCCGGTTCGAGCTACGTCTACCAGGGCGACGAGCTGGGCCTGCCCGAGGTCGCCGACCTCGCCGAGGCCGAGCTCGAGGACCCGATCTGGCTGCGCAGCGGGCACACCAAGAAGGGGCGGGACGGCTGCCGGGTGCCGCTGCCCTGGGACGCCGATCAGGCCTCGTTCGGTTTCGGTGCCGGTTCCTCCTGGCTGCCGCAGCCCGACTGGTTCGCAGCCGCGGCCGTCTCGGTCCAGGACGGTGATCCCGACTCGACGCTGGAGCTCTACCGGACCGCCCTGCTGGTCCGGCGCGAACTGCAGAGCTCGGATCAGGCCGACGGCGCACTGCGGTGGCTGCCGACCGACCACCCCGACGTGCTGCACTTCGTCCGGCCGAACGGCTGGCACTGCGTCACCAATTTCGGCACCACCACCGTCGAACTGCCGGCGGGCACGATCCGGCTTGCCACCTCACCGCTGGTCGACGGACGACTGCCGGGCGAGTCGACGGTGTGGCTGACCGAGGACGCCCGCTGAACCCGGTCCGGACCTGCGTGGGCTGTCGGCAGCGGGCCGCGAAGTCGGAACTGCTGCGGGTCGTCGCTTTCGATCACCGGGTGGTCGCGGATCCGGAGCAGACCCGCACCGGCCGCGGCGCCTATCTGCACCGTCGCCGGGAGTGTGTCGATGCGGCGCTGCGACGGCGTGCGTTCGGACGGGCGCTCCGCCACTCCGGTCTCGACCCGCTTGGGTTGATTTCCGAGATCGGGCTAGAGTGAGCACTGGTGTCAGCGCCGCGAGGCCGGCACGTCTCATTCGCTCCTGTCCGTTCCGGGCAGGTCAGGAACCAGAAAGTGGGCTCACGCTCATGACCACTCGATGAGTACTCCTCAATGAGCATCGACAACTAATCTGGTCCAGACCCACCCAGGCCTGGACCTCGAAGGAGAGTAGTGCCTAAGGTCCGGGTCTACGAGCTCGCCAAAGAGCTCGGAATCGACAGCAAGACCGTACTCAGCACCCTGAAGGACATGGGTGAGTTCGTCCGATCAGCATCGTCCACGGTGGAGGCGCCGGTGGAGCGGCGGCTGAAGGAGAAGTACTCCACTGCGGCCCCGGCGGCCAAGCCCGCCCCCAGGCCGGCCGCCAAGCCCGCCGCCCGGCCCAGCCGCACCCACGCAGGCCGCCGGCACCGGCGCCGGCGGCTCAGGCTGCGCCGACGCCGGCTGCTCCGGCTCAGGCTGCGCCGACGCCGGCCGCTCCGGCTCAAGCTGCGCCGACGCCGGCCGCTCCGGCTCAGGCTGCGCCGAGCTACCCCGGCTGCCCCTACCCCGGCTGCCCCTACGCCAAGCGCTCCGGCGCCCGTGGCGGAGACCACTGCGCCACCCGTCCAGGCCCGCAACGGCACCTCCGCACCGACCCCCGGCCCAGCTGCCCCGGCTCGTCCGACCCCGGCTGCGCCGGCCCCGTCGGCCCCGGCGGCCCGCTCGACCGAGCGGCCGGGTGCGCCGGGCGCACGTCCGGGCGGCACCCGTCCGGCCCCGGGCGCACCGCGTCCGGGCACGCCGGGCCAGGCCCGCGAGGACCGGTCGCCGGCGCCACGACCGCGGACCGGCTCCACCGGCGGTCTGCCGAGCGGCACGCCCGCTCCGCCGCGCCGTAGCGGTGGCGGTGCGCCGCGTCCGGGCAACAACCCGTTCGCCTCCAGCCAGGGGATGGGCACCGCCCGCAACCCCCGCCCCGAAGGCGCTCCCGAGGCCGCCCGTCCCGGCGGCCCGCGGCCGCCGGCCGGTCGTGGTGGGCCGGGAATGCCCGGCCCGCGCCCGGGTGGCACCGGTGGGATGCCCCGGCCGAACCCGGCCATGATGCCCAAGCAGAGCTCCGGTCAGCTCGGTGCGCCGACCACCCGTGGTCGTGGCGGCCCCGGCGCCGGTCGCGGCCGAGGGGCGCCCGGCGGTCCCCGCGGCGGCGGTCCCGGTGGTCCCCCCGCGGGCCGCGGCGGTCGTGGTGGCCGTGGTGGCACCCAGGGTGCGTTCGGTCGTCCGGGCGGCGCACCGCGGCGCGGTCGCAAGTCCAAGCGTCAGCGTCGCCAAGAGTTCGACCAGATGGAGGCGCCGTCGATCGGTGGCGTACGCGTCCGTCAGGGTGAGGGGCAGACGGTCCGGCTGGCCCGGGGCGCGTCGCTCACCGACTTCGCCGAGAAGATCAACGTCGACCCGGCGCAACTGGTCCAGGTGCTGTTCAACCTGGGCGAGATGGTGACCGCGACCCAGTCGGTCAGCGAGGAGACCCTCCGGGTGTTGAGCTCCGAGCTCAACTACGACATCCAGGTGGTCTCGCCCGAGGACGAGGATCGCGAGCTGCTGGAGAGCTTCGACATCGAGTTCGGCGAGAACGAGGGTGGCGAGGACGAGCTCGAGGTCCGGCCGCCGGTGGTCACCGTGATGGGTCACGTCGACCACGGCAAGACCAAGCTGCTGGACGCGATCCGCAAGACCAACGTGGTAGCCGGCGAGGCCGGTGGCATCACGCAGGCCATCGGCGCCTACCAGGTCTCGACCGAGGTGGACGGTGACGAGCGCGAGATCACCTTCATCGACACCCCGGGTCACGAGGCGTTCACCGCCATGCGGGCCCGCGGGGCCAAGTCGACCGACATCGCCGTCCTGGTGGTGGCCGCCGACGACGGGGTGATGCCGCAGACCATCGAGGCGTTGAACCACGCCCAGGCGGCCGACGTGCCGATCGTGGTCGCGGTGAACAAGGTCGACCGCGAGGGCGCCGACCCGACCAAGGTCCGCGGCCAGCTGACCGAGTACGGCCTGGTGCCCGAGGAGTACGGCGGCGACACCATGTTCGTCGACGTCTCGGCCATCACCGGTGTCGGCCTGGACAGCCTGCTGGAAGCGGTCGTGCTGACCGCCGACGCAGCCCTGGACCTGCGCGCCAACCCGGAGATGGACGGTCAGGGTGTGGCCATCGAGGCCCACCTGGACAAGGGCCGCGGCCCGGTCGCGACCGTCCTGGTCCAGCGCGGCACCCTGCACGTCGGCGACTCGATCGTGGCCGGTACCGGCTACGGGCGGGTCCGGGCGCTGCTCGACGACCGTGGCACGAACGTCGACGAGGCGCCGCCGTCCTTCCCGGTCCAGGTGCTCGGTCTGACCGCCGTCCCCGGCGCCGGCGACAGCTTCATCGTCGTCGAGGACGACCGGATGGCCCGCCAGATCGCCGAACGACGGGCGTCCCGGTTGCGGATGGCGGCCCAGGCGGCCGGCACCCGGCGCAAGACGCTGGATCAGCTGTTCGACCAGTTGGAGAAGGGCGAGGACCAGGAGCTGCGCCTGATCCTGAAGGGCGACGGTGCCGGTTCGGTCGAGGCCCTGGAGGACGCGCTGGCCAAGATCGACGTCGGCGACGAGGTCAGCCTGCGGGTGATCGACCGTGGCGTCGGTGCCATCACCGAGACCAACGTCAGCCTGGCCTCGGCGTCCAACGCCGTGATCATCGGCTTCAACGTCCGGCCGCAGGGCAAGGCCACCGAGCTGGCCGACCGGGAGAACGTCGACATCCGGTACTACTCGGTGATCTACGCCGCGATCGACGAGATCGAGGCCGCCCTGAAGGGGATGCTCAAGCCGATCTACGAGGAGGCCCAGCTGGGCACCGCGGAGATCCGCGAGATCTTCCGCAGCTCCAAGGTCGGCACCATCGCCGGTTGTATGGTCACCAGCGGCCTGATCCGCCGCAACGCCAGCGCGCGACTGTTGCGCGACGGTGTGGTGATCACCGAGAGCACGATCGCGTCGCTGCGTCGGGAGAAGGACGACGCGACGGAGGTGCGCGAGGGCTACGAGTGTGGTCTGACGGTGGGCAACTACTCCGACATCAAGATCGGGGATGTGGTGGAGACGTTCGAGATGCGGGAAAAGCCGCGGACGTAAGTGCGTGTGAAAGTCGGATGAAGGGCGGGGCGCCCGGGGTGATGAACTCCGGGCGCCCCGTTCGTTCGCAACCGGGCTCCCTCGCAGGCTCGGTCGCCTGCCAGGCCCATCCATGCTCCCTCTCGGGGAGCCCGGAGCCCATCACCCCGGGCTGGGCGGCTCTCTCACCCATGCTGGGGTGGTCGGCACCGCACTGCGTGCGGACGTCTGTGCGCCCCGCGTCCGTGCGGCCCCTCCGTCTGCGCCTGCGTGCGTCCGTGCGCCCTGCGTCCGTGCGCCCTGCGTCCGTGCGCCCTGCGTCCGTGCGCTGCTTGCTGAGGGCCGCGCTTTACGAGCGGCTTCGAGCGTTCTCGATCAGGGCCAGGGCGTAGGCGTTGTACCAGAGGCCGGAGGTGGGGTCGGCGGGGTGGCAGGAGCCGTCGGACTCGCCGGGGCGCTTGATCCAGAGCAGGGCGTCGAGGTGGCCGCGGGTGGGGGAGGTGGCGATCGTGGGGCGTCGGCCGAGGGCCCGGCCGGGCGGGTTGCACCAGTTGTCCTGGCTGTCGGTGCTGACCGGGGGTGGGCCGGCGCCGTTGCGGGAGGTGTCGATCACGTAGTGGGCGCCGGTGAGGGCGGCGATCCGCTCGCCGTAGGCGCGTTCCTGGGCGGTACCGAAGAAGTTCGAGACGTTCAGGCTGACCCCGCGGATCCGGTTGATGCCGACCTGGTGCAGCAGGGTGCTGATGGCGATGGCCGAGAGCCAGCGGGAATGGCCGGCGTCGAGGTAGGCGGTGGTGGCCGGGTCGGCGGCGAACGCGCCGATCGTCTCGTGCAGGATGTTCAGCCGGGTCGTCCTGGTCGCCGCCGGTAGGCAGGCGGCGTCGGCGAGGGCGTCGGGTTCGATCACCACCACGGCCGGCCGGCCCGCGATTCCGGCCCGCACCTCGGCGACGAAGGCCCGGTAGGCCGCGGCGTCGGCCAGGCCGCCGGCGGACTTGCCGCCACCGCAGTCCCGGTCGGGGAGGGCGTAGAGCACCAGGACCGGGGTCGCAGCCGCCGCGGCGGCCGCAGCGACGTAGGCGTCCGTCTCGGCCTCGGTGCCGGGTCCGCCGTTCAGCCAGTGCGCCTGGGGGGTGTCGGCGATCGTCCGCAGCGCCACTGCGCTCCCCGGGTCGGCGTCGATCGCGGCCGCGACCGCTCCGCCGAACTCCACGAAGAGCGGGCGTCCCGCCAGCGGATTCCCGCTCCGGATCGCGATCCCGAGGCCAGCGACCAGGACGACCAGGACGACCAGCACCAACAGTCGTCGGGGGGACACCAGGCGAGCCTAGTGGGGCTGGCACGAAAACCGACACCCTCGCCAGCCCGGAAGGCCCTTGCATCGGGGTGAGGCACCTGTTACTTTTCTCCCGTCATCGATCCAGGCATGGATGCCCGGATCGAGTAGACGTCTTTCGGGGGGAAGATCTGCGGTCGCCCGGCCGCCTGATTTCCTGGAGCCCCCCCGTGAGCACATCGTCCGAATCACCCCGCCGCCGGTTCCGTCCGTCCCGGCTTGTCTCCGCGCTGCTCGGTGCCGTCCTGGTCGCCGCCGGGACGACGCTGGCCTTACCCGCGGTCGCCCCGACCGCCCCGGCCGCCGCTGCTGCCGCGCCCACCCTGAGTAACGCCGCCGGCATCTTCAACGATCCGTCCACCTGGGCCGCCTGGGCTACCACCACCTACCACAGTTCCGCCTCGAGTCTGTCGGTGATCAGTAACACTCCGCAGGCACGCTGGGTCACCGAGGGCAACCCCACCTCGCTGGTCGCCGACCAGATCAACTACTACGTCAGTCAGGCCAGCGCACAGCGCCGGATCCCGGTGCTGACGCTGTACGCGATCCCGCACCGCGACTGCGGCAGTTACTCCAGCGGTGGTCTGGCCAATGCCAGGGCCTACGCCGACTGGGTGGCCCAGATCCGTCGCGGCATCGCCAAGCGGACCACCGCGATCGTCCTCGAGCCGGACGCCCTGGCCGCTGCCGGTTGCCTGACCACGACCCAGCGGGCCGAGCGCTACGCCATCCTCAAGGCCGCCGTCTACACCCTGAGTGCCGACCCCACGACCTACGTCTACATCGACGCCGGACACTCCCATTGGCACAGCTCGGCCGACATCGCGAACCAGCTGAAGGCTGTCGGGGTCGATCGGGCCCGGGGCTTCAGCCTGAACGTCTCCAACTTCTACCCCACCAAGGACGAGGACGCCTACGGCGAAAAGGTCTCTACGCTGCTCGGCGGCAAGCGCTACGTGGTCGACACCTCCCGTAACGGGTTGGGTGCGGCCACCGGCGCCCTCAACTGGTGCAACCCGGCCGGCCGGGCGCTCGGGGTCAAGCCGACGTTGAAGACCGGCGCCGCACACGCCGACGCCTACCTGTGGATCAAGCACCCGGGGGAGTCCGACGGCACCTGTGGCCGGAACGAGCCGAGGTCGGGGACCTGGTTCAATTCCTACGCCCTGGGCTTGGTCAGCCGGAGTGCTTACCGTCGCTGAGGTTCAGCGCTGGTTCTCCCCGGCGATGACGAGGGCGGCCTGATAGGCCGCGATCACCTGCGGCACCACGGCGTCGGCACGGTAGCGGTCAGCGGTGAGCCGGCCCTGGTCGCCCAACCGGCGCGAGAACGCCGGGTCGGCCAGCAGCCGGTCCAGCGCGGCGGCCAGGGCCTCGGCGTCGCCGGGCGGCACCAGCAGACCGTTCCGTTCGTGTTCGACGATGTCGGTCAGGCCGCCGATGGCGGAGGCGACCACGGCCGTCCCGGCCGCCATCGACTCGATCGGCACCAGCCCCTGCGGCTCGGCCCACCGGCTCGGGACGGCGGTCACCGTCGCGGCCGCCAGAGCCGCCATGATCTCCGGGTGCGGCAGGCCGGTCATCGTGAGCACCGGCCGGCGCTCGGTGCCGCTGGGCAGCACGGTGTCGGCCCGGGGTGCGCCGATCAGCACCAGTGGCACGTCGGTGGCCATCCGGCGGTGCGCCTGTCCCAGCAGCCCGAGACCCTTGTGTTCGCCCAGCGCCCCGACGAACAGGACGAAGTCGCCGGCCGGCAGCCAGTCCGGCCGAGGGGTCCGCCGGGCCACGCCGGCCAGATCGTCGGCGACGAAGGACGGCACGATCCGGTAGCGCTCGGGCTCCACCCCGGACAGGGACGCCTGGGCCACCGCGGTGCTGATCGGCAGGAACATCGAGACCCGGTCCCAGCGCCGGGTCCGCTCGGCCAGACCGAGGGTCAGGGCGGTGCCCTTGAGTTGGCCGTAGAACGCGCCGGCACAGGTCAGGCAGGCCCGCAGGCCCGGCCCCGGGCAGCGCCGGTCCAGCTGCTCGCCGCGCACCATCGTTTTCTTGGCGCAGTTCAGGCCGTAGTCGTGCAGCGTCGTCACCAGGGCGCAGCCCCGCGGCAGCCGCAGCGACAGAGCGGTGTTCAGCATCCAGCCGTGGGCGTGCACGACGTCGGGCCGGACCTCGTCGATGACCCTGGACAGTTCACTCAGCAACGCCGGGTCGAGGGTGGTCGGGTGGAAGTGGTGGCCGGGGTCGGCGGAGAACCGCTGCAGCTGCCGGCTGAGCCCGGACAGCCGTCGAACGCTCACCCCTCCCTCGGCTTCGAGGTCCGGGCTGCCGGCCCGCGACAGGGTGGCCACCTCGCTGTGGTGGCCACGGGCGTCGAGTTCGGCAGCCAGCGCCTGGACGGTCCGTTCCAGCCCGCCGGTCGCCGGGGGATAGTTGTCGCTGACCTGCAGCACCCTCATGACCGGCTCGTCCCTCGGCGGCCGGTCGTCGCGGCGCCGGCGAAGATCCGGTGCCGGGCGAGGACGATGTACACCACGCCCAGCAGCTGACTGCCCAGCCAGCAATAACCGACGGCGTCGATGCCGAGCCTCGGCAACAACAGCCACGAGCCGGCCAAGCAGGCCACCAGCATGGAGGCGTTCAGCACGATCGCCTCCGCCAGCCGCCCGGTCGCCCGCAGCACGGCCACGGCGATGTTGGTGATGGCGTCCGGGATCGCGGCGGCGGTCAGCACGATCAGCAGCAGCCGGCCGTGCTCGGCGTAGTCGGCCCCGAACAGGTCCAGCAGCCAGCCACCGGCGATCAGGTAGATCAGGATCGGCACGCTCAGCAGTGCCCCGATCAGCAGCGCGCACCGGCGCACCAGGGCGGGCAGCGCGGCCGGGGTCGCAGCGCCTTCAGCGAACAGGGCGGTGGAGACGGCCGGGCTGATGATGGAGAAGATCGAGCCGAGCATCCAGGTGATGTAGAAATAGCCGTTGTCGGCTGCCGAGAGTCGGGCCACGACCAGCACCGGCAGCAGGTAGCCGGCCAGCGACGCGGCCACCGTGATCAGGTGCTGGCCCAGGAAGGACGAGGCCATCTCGCGCAGGTGTTCGCCCAGGGCGCCGAACTCGGGGGCGAGGGTGCGTCCGTCGGCGGCCCGGGTGAACCCGAGCACCGCCACGGCCAACGAGACCAGTCCGGCCGCGAACCAGGCCGTCAGGACGCCGCCACTCGGCCCGCCGACCCCGGAGATCACGGCCGCGGGCAAGAACAGCAAGGGCAGTCGCAGCCCGGACATCACCAGACTGCGCAGGATCAGGGTCAGCGAGCGCCGCTCGGAGATGGCGACGTAGTCCAGTACGGTGCCCGCGGCGAAGACGACCGCGGCCAGACAGAAGCTGACGGCCGCACCCGGCCGGTTCAGCAGCGGCAGCACCGAACTTGCCCGGCCCAGGACCAGGACGACCAGCGGTCCGCCGATCAGGGCCGTGACCACCGCCAACGCCAATCCGGCGGTGACCCGCTGGCGCCACTCCAGTGACGTCCGGCTGCGCGGCAACCACTCCACCAGGGCGGCGGCCGAACCGACGCTGGCCACCAGCACGGTGGCCTGCAGTGCACTGGTCGCCCCGGCCGCGCTACCACTGACCGCCACCCCGAACCGGCGGGCGACGATCAGCCAGAAGAGGTAGCCGAGCAGTGAGGTGACCACGGTGGTGGCCATGATGGCCAGCGAGCCGCGGGCCAGCGGATCGGCCCAGGCGCGGACCGCCCGACTGCGTAAACCGGTCAGCGACGGGCCGGGCAGTGACGGGCCGGGCAGTGACGGCCCGGGCAGTGACGGGGGTGGTGACATCGCGTTCAGCCCCGGACCTGGAGGTCGGTGGTCAACAGCAGTGACTCGCCGCCGACCGGATCGGGGACGTCGATCCGGATCCGGTAGAGCCCGGCCGCGGCCGGCGCACGGAAGTCGACCCGGCCGCGCCGTTCGTTGGTCGATCCGGTGCCGAACGGGTCGTCGCTCAGGACGCCGAACCACCGGGTCTGCACCGAGGTCGCGGCACCGTCACCGACGGTGACGGAGGTCTGCGGGACGGCGGTCGGCAGGTCGGTGCCGTAGCTGGCCAGACCCAGGCCGATGCTCACCTCGGCGTTCGGCGTCGCGGTGATCGGCGACTCGCCGAACCGATCGGCCTGGGTGAAGGCGAGCATCGCGTAGTCCTCGGCGAGCGGCGGCCGGATGGCCTGGGCGAGGGCCAGGGCGGCGATCAGCACCGCAGCGGTGACCAGCACCCCCACCCCCACCGTCAGCGTGGCCCGGACCGGCGCGGTGGCTTCGGCGGCTCCGGTGCTTCCGGTGGTGTCGCCGGCGGGCGTGGTCACGAAGGCGGCGACCACCAGCAGCAGCGTGAGCACGGTCAGCGCGATCGTCAGCAGATCCCCGGTGAGGGCCTGACCGGTCGCGTTCTCGACCAGCATCACGGCCAGCACCAGCAGCAGGCCGAGGACGGGCGCCAGGGCGGGCCGGACCAGCCGGTCCCCGGCCAGGACCGGATCCGTCCCGGCCAGCAGCCGGACCAGCGCGTCGCCGCTGACGAGCACCAGCACCGGCGCCGCGAACAGGGCCCGTAGCGGCATCGGCGCGTCGAGAACGATCACGGCGCCGGCCACCAGCACCACCACCAGCACCCCCAGCCGGACCAGCAGCCGGACCAGCAGCCGGACCAGCAGCCGCGGCCTCATGATCCACCCCGCAGCCGGGCGCCCAGTTGGGGCAGATCCAGCCGGTACACGGACAGATGCCGGGTCGACATCACCAGATGTGCCCACGGCACCCGGGTCAGCCGGTCCAGGTAGACCTGCGGCGTCGCCTGTCCCGGCAGCGGGTCGCCGCCGCCGTAGTTGGCGCCGTTGAAGGCCGGCTGTTCGGCGATCCGGTCGTCGACCACCAGGTACTGATAGCGCGACTCGTACAGCATCCGGGCCAGGGAGCGCGGTGGGTCCTGGTCGGTCTGGGTCAGATCCCAGGCCGGGAAGCCGCTGGACGGCGCGGCCACGTCCAGGCCGCCGTAGGCCGCCAGCTGCAGGGCGGTGTAGCCGTCGGTGACCACCCGGACCCGGCCGGACTGGTCGGAGAGCCGCAGGGCCACCGTCCGTGCCTCCAGGCTGACCGAGCGGGTGTCGGTGCCCCAGCGGAACGGGCCCGGGAAGCGGTACGGGTCGTTCAGGCCGCCGCCGACGTTGCCGATCAGGACGACCACCAGGGCGACCAGCCCGACCGAGCGCCACTGCAGCAGCGCCGCGGCCCGGCGCAGCCGGGGCCAGCGGGGGACGTCCCGGGACCGGGCCGGTCGGTCGGTGACGAACCGGTCGTGGCCGTTGACCGCCAGGGCCACCATCAGCGAGACGCCCAGATAGGTGAAACCCCAGGACCGGCGCGCGCCCTCGGCCCCGGAGGGAGCCAGGATGAACGGTACCGAGGGGAAGAAGATCAGGCCGAAGACCATCAGCGACAACGCGGCGGCGGGCCAGCGCTGCCGGCTCTGCCAGACCCGGACGACGGCGACCAGACAGCACAGACCGATCACTACCGGGGCCAGGCCGGTCAGGATCCGCTCCCAGAACGGTTGCACGGTGGCGGCCAGCACCACCCGTCCGGACTGGCCGCGCTCCCGGCCGATGTTCACCAACTGCTGCAGCGACCCGCCGAAGTAGGGCGAGAGATAGGTGATGGTGGCCTGGGCCACCCCGAACAGCCAGGCCCCGGCCAGCAGCACGGCGGCGACGAAGACGACCGTCCAGATCCGGTGCTCACCAGCCCCTTCGGAGGTCTCGGGCAGCCCCGGCACCTCGACGCTCGAGCGGCGGCCGGCCGACGCAGGCGCGGTCCGGGCCGCCCGCCCGGCCCTGATCCGCGCGACCTGGGTCCCGCCCGCGACGATGAACAGCACCAGCAGCAGGAACACCGTGGTCAGGTGGTGGGTGACCACACAGCCGGCGACACACAGGACCGCCCCGATGGTCAACCCGATCCGGCCCCGCCGGCTGCCGGCCCGGGTGGCCAGACCGGCCAGCGCCAACACCCAGCAGAACAGCCCGATGGCCACGCTCTCGTAGGCGTACTGGGTGTCGAAATAGACGGCCGAGGGGTTCACCGCGTAGACCAGCGCCGCGATCGCGCCGGCCCGGGCCGAGCTGAGCTGGACCTCGCCGATGCAGAACACGGCGAACAGGGTCGCCACGTGCAGGAGGGCGACCACCAACTGGCCCGAATGCCAGATCGACAGGCCGGTGAGCTCGTTGACCGCGACGGTGAGGGCGGAGGTGCCGGGGAAGAACTGGACGATGGGGATCAGCGTGTTGGGCTGCAGCAGATGCTGGTTCATCGCGACGTCGACCGCTTCGCGGTAGTGGGCGTACTCGTCGTGGTAGAGCGGCTGGGTCGCGTTGCGCAGATACTTCGGTACCGCGGTCAGCACGCCGAGCAGCAGCAGGGCCAGCGCCCGCCGGCCGCGGTCCGTCCCGGGGCGGGTCAGCATGATCGCCACCGGCAACAGCGCCAGCAACATCCCGGCCCAGAAGGTCAGGTAGTACAGCTCCGCCGGACCGCCGGCGCCGGAGATCCGGTAGGACAGGCCGACCAGCAGCACCCCGGCCACCGCCGCCGGGACGACCGTCCACCACCTGACCCACCAGCTGATCCACCAACTGACGGCAGGCATCGGTTCGGCTCCTCCTGGAGTCGGTGGGGGCGGGCGAGGTTGCGGGGCGTGGACATCATGCCTTGTCGGTGTCGTCCCGCGCACGGCTCAGTCGCGGGCTCAGCCGTTCACCCAGCCGGCCGAATGCGTCGCCGTTGGCCTGCCAGGAGTGCGGATCGACGAACCGCTGTCCGGCCACCCGGGGCAGGCCACGTAGGGCCTCGGTCAGTGCGCCCACGTCGTCCGGTGGGATCAGCTGGGCGCCGGGGTAGTCCCGGACGGCCTCGACCAGACCGCCGACCGCGTACAGCAGGACGTGCAGCCCGTGGCTCATCGCCAGTTGCAGCGGCCCGCTGGCCGAACCACGGCGATAGGGCAGGACGACGGCGTCGGCCCCGGCGTAGAAGCGGGCGGCTTCGGCGTCACTGACGTAGGAGTTGACGAAGGTGATCCGCTCGGCGTTCGGGCTGGCGGCGATCAGCTCGGCCGGCAGCGTCCAGTTCTCCCAGGTCTCACCGACCACGGTCAGCCGGAACGCCGCGGCCTCCGCGGGCGGCAGCGCGTCGAAGGCCCGGATCAGATCCTCCAGGCCCTTGTACGGGCGGATCAGCCCGAAGAACAGCAACCGGACGGTGCCGTCCGGATCGGGGCCGGCGTCCTCCTGATCCGGGACGACGTCCTCGGCGCCCGCGAGGTGGTCGTACGGTCCGTGCGGAGCGATGTCGAGGGCCAGGCGCGTCGAAGGCGCCGCCGCCGTAGGTGCGGCGCAACAGGGCGACGTCGTGGTCGCTGTGGGCCACAGCACCCGAGGCCAGGCGCAGCAGCAACGGCATCAGTGTCCGGCAGTAGCGGGCGACCAGCGGGACGCCGGCCTCACCGGTGTCCTGGGTCTCGTGGAACTCGATCACCACCGGGATCCGCAGCACCCGGGCCGCGAGGGCCAGCACCAGGTAGGTGTGCAGAGTGGCGGCCGTCCACCACTGCAGGACGAGCAGGTCCGGCCGGTGCCGGGCCAGGGCGGCGACGGCGCGGACGAGTCCGGGACCGCCGTACCAGTCGATCTCGGCGCGGACCGGCACGCTGTCGGGGTAGGAGAGGCTGGTCAGCTCGGCCCCGGCGCGGTGCCCACCGGGGTAGAGCCGGGTCGGCACGACCTGGCGCAGCAGCAGCACCGAGACCTCGAACCGGTCGGCCAGGGCCTGGGCCATCCGGCAGGTGTAGACCGACAGCCCGCCGAGCAGCCGGAAGCCCGGGCCGACGATGGTGATCCGCGCCGTGGTCGGGGCCTGGCTCACAGATCGCTCACCGGCGGGCGGTCATCCGCTGGTCACCGAACTCCCACTCGTCGGCGCCGAACTCCTCGAGATCGGCCAGGATCTCGGCGTCGCTGCGGAACGGCCGGCTCTGGGGGCCGGGGGCCGGAACGGTGATCAACTCGACCTGGGCGTCCTCGACCGGGTCCAGAACCGGCTTCCGGGCGAGCCGCACCTTGGCCAGGATGGCCAGACAGCGCACGCCGTCGGTCCAGGTGATCTTCTTGCCGTCGGCGTGCGAACGGCCGTGGTAGCTGATCGGCACCTCGAACGGCCGGATGCCGGCACGCAACAGCCGGGCCGTCAACTGGGTGTCCAGCCCGAAGCCGTCCTCACCGAGCGCGAGCCGACGGAAGTCGCTGACCGGCAGCAGCTTGAGGCAGGTGTGCATGTCGGTCAGGCAGGAGTCGTAGAGGACGTTCGCGGCCAGCGTGGTGGCGCGGCCGCCGACAGCGAACCGGAAGGAGTTGAAGCGGGTGTTGAGGCCGAAGACCCGGCTGCCGAACACGTGGTCGGCCCGGCCCTCGATCACCGGCACCAGCATCGCGGCGATGTCGGCCGGGGCGTACTCGAGGTCGGCGTCGACGATGATCAGATGGCTGCCGCGGGCCCGCTCGACGCCGGTCCGGACGGCGGCGCCCTTGCCCTGGTTCTGGGCATGGAAGGCGAGCTGGACACCGCGATCGCCGAACGGCACCAGCAGTTCGCGGGTGTCATCGGTGCTGCCGTCGTCGACCACGATCAGTTCCGTCGGGCAGGGATATTCGACCGCCAGTACCTCCTCGATGGCACGACGGATCGTCCGGGCCTCGTTGTAGACGGGCATGACGATGCTGAGAAAGGTCATCGGTTTCCGTTCCCCCGGGGAACACAGCGGCAGCCCACCCCGAACTTCCCGTTCGTACGACTGCCGACCTCATTGGGGGAGCCGAGCGTCGAACGGTCTCACTGCGTTGAACTCAAGCTACAGGGCGACCGATCCCGGCACAATCGCGGTGGCCACCCGCCCGGGGTGATAGCCGTCGCAGCATTGCGGACCCACCCGATCCGTGCTCGGAAATGAAGAAAGTCGTTGAAATTTAATGTCTGGTCGGTGGACTTTCTCGCCGGGATCGGTTCACCGGACCGGGCTCGTCGGTGCCGTAGGCTCAGCCTCCAGCCACCGAGAAAGCCGAGATTGCCACATGTTCACCTCCCGTGTCCGCGACCTCGCCAGGGGGCTGGCCCTTCTCTCGGCCGGTGCGCTGATGACCGTGTCGGCCGGGTGCGGTCAGACGCCGCTGGGTCAAGGCGAACCGACCCCTGAGCTGCGGGCGGGGGACCAGCTCTACATCTCCATCGGCGACTCCTACGCCGCCGGTTACCAGCCGCAGAGCCTCACGATGGGTTCGACCTCGAAGAACGGCTTCGCCTACCAGATCGTGGCCAAGGCAGCCATGGACGACGAGGTGTTCCGACTGGTCAACTTCGGTTGCGCCGGTGTGACCACGAGCCAGCTGGTCGGTGAGAACGGCTGTCAGGCTGCGGCGCTCGGCCCGGGTGCGCCGTCTTACCCGAACCAGCCGCAGGCGGCAGCGGCGCTCGCGGCGATGAGGGTCGACCCGTCAGCGGTCGCGTTGGTCACCATCGTCGTCGGCGGGAACGACGTCGCGCCCTGTCTGCAGTCGGCCCAACCCCAGCAATGTGTCGAGGACGCGCTGCCGGTCGTCCGCCGCAACCTCACCGCCTTGGTCACCGAGATCCGACGGGTCGTCGGGCCTAACGCCCGCATCGTCGGCCTGACCTATCCCGACGCCTACCTCGGCGAATACGTGCACGGGACCGATGCGGCGATCCGGATTGCCACCCTGTCGCGACTGCTGTTCAGCAACTATCTGAATCCGGTGCTGAAAGAGGTCTACACCGCCAATGGTGCCTCCTTTATCGACATCACCACGTTGACCGGCGCTTTCGGCCCGCTGGACCGGACTACCACCCTGGCGCCGTACGGCAAACTCCCCGTTCCGGTGGCGAACGTGTGTCGTTATACGTTTTATTGTGAGTATTCCGATGTCCATCCGACGACCGCGGGGTATTCGTTCATCGCCGATCAGGTGTTGAAAATCGTGGGTGCCTGATGACCGCACCGGCCGGGGTCAGGATTCTGATGGTCAGCCCCGGTTTCCCGCCGGTGAGAGGTGGGGTGGAGGAGCACGTCGGACGACTGGTCGACGAGTTGACCGTGGCCGGTCACCAGGTCGAGGTGCTCACCGCGCGGAGAGGCCTGACCACCCCGCAGGTCGAGCAGCGCGACGGGGTGCAGATCACCACCTATCCGGCCTGGTCGCTACGCAGTATGTCGGTCTCACCGCGGCTGGTGCTGGCCGCACTCCGGCGCCGGGGCGGGGCCGACGTCCTGCACGTGCACAGCTACCACGCCTCGAACGCACTGGCCGTGCTGAACCGGTCGTTCCGGGGTCGGGTCGTCTTCACCCCGCACTTCCACGGGGGCGGGCACACCGCTGCGGCCAGGGTGCTGCATCTGGGTTACGCCGTGCTCGGTCGGCGGTTGCTCGCCGCGAGTTCGGCGCTGATCTGCGTCTCCCGGGCCGAACGCGACCAGATCGCCGCCGACCTGCCGCGGGCCGACTCGGCCCGGGTGATCCCGAACGGGGTCACGGCGGCGGCGCTGCGCGCGGCCGAGCCGTTCGAAACCGACGGCCCGACCGTGCTCGTGGTCGGACGCCTGGAGCCCTACAAGAGGGTGGACGTCACCGTCGAGGCCTTCGCCCGCCTTCTCGCCGGCCCGTGGCCGACCGATCGACCGGGCGGGCCCCGGCTGGTGATCATCGGCGACGGGTCCGCGGCACCGGCGTTGCGCGCCCAGGTCGCGCGGCTCGGGCTCGGCGGACAGGTCAGCCTGCCCGGTGCCGTCGACGACGCGACCCTGCACCGGTGGCAGCGGACCGCGACCGTGCTGGTCTCCCTCTCGGCCCACGAAGCGTTCGGCCTGGTGCCACTGGAGGCGGCCGCCGCCGGCGCCCGGGTGGTGCTGAGTGACATCCCCGCGCACCGCGAGATCACCGCTGAGTACCTGGGCGAGGTGGCGGTGCTGGTCGACCCGGGCGATCCGGCGGCCGTGACCGACGCCCTCCGTACCCAGTTGACCGCCCGTACCCAGTTGACCGCGGCCGGCAGCGGGACCGGCAGCGGGAGCAGCGTCGACGTCCCGTCCTGGCGGGATGTCGCGGCCCAGACCGTCGAGGTCTACCGCGAGGTGCTGACCCACCCGACCGGCCCGGGGCGCAGGATCGACCCCATCGACCTGCCCTGGATCGGCCTCTGGTCGGGGTTGGTCGCCGGGCCGCTCCGGATGCCGCCGGTGGCCGACGTGCGCCGGGCGGTGCTCGACTTCATCACCGCTCACCCCGACCATCCGCTGGCCTGTCGGCTGGACGCCGCCGCCGGTCGCTGGCGGCCGGTGCCGCCGGCCGAACGGGTCGCCTTCGTCACCTCGATCGTCGTCGGGGCCGCCGAACTGCGGATCGAGGCGATCCCCGACGAGCTGGAACGCCACCGGGTGCCGTTGGACTCGACCGCTGCACTGCACGCGGTCGTCGCCCCGGACGGCTTCGCCTGTCTCCATGAGTCATGCCGCCGGCGACGCCTCGACCTTCACCGAGGTGGTCCTCGCCCTGGTGCTGGCCGACCCGGAGCGGCTCGCCGCCCTGGGTCGCCGGGCCGTGCTGGCCGACGTCCTGCGTGAGCTGCCGCGCCAGCAGCGGGCCCACTACCGGGCCTGGACACGTCGAGCCCTGGACGGTGTCCGGCCGACGCACCCGACACCGCCGCAGACCGGAGCCCAGACCGTCGCCCGGGGCAACCGGGCTCCCCGTCCCGGCACCGCCGAAGGTCTGTTGGACAACGCCCAACTGCGGGCGCTGACCAAATGGCGCAACGAGCACCACCCCGGCGCCTCGATCACCGCCGTACTGACGTCGAGGATGTTCCGGGCCTTGGTCGAGGCCGGAGTCCCGATGCGTCCGGACGGCTTCTACAGCCTGTTCGACCTCCGGTCGCTGTTGCCCGAGGGGGCGCCCACGACCGGCAACCTGGCCAAGAGCCTGCTGCTGCTGGCCGACCTGGCCGATCCGGCCGCGGTGGACCGGGCGATGCGCGAGGCGATCGACACCCGACGGGCGCTACCGGCCCTGATCGGCGGCGCGGTGGCCACCCGTCTGCGCGGCCGGTCCGCCCCCACCCCGGCTCATACTCCGGCTCAGACTCCGGACCAGACCCAGCCGGTCAGCACCGGCCCGATCACCCTCACCTTCAACTCGATGCCCACCCTGCCCGGGCTGGCCGCGCTGCCGTGGGCCGACGGGCCGCGCCGCTACGTCGGGCTGGGCTATCCGATCTCGACCGACGGGATCAGCGTCTTCGCGGTCCGGTTCCGGGACCGGATGGAGATCTCGGTCAGCTTCGACCGGGCCCGGATCGACCCGGACCAGGTGCAGCGGGCGATCGCGGCCGTCCCGCTCACCGTCCCGCTCGCTGTGCCGACGGCAGAGCCAGCTGCCGGGGCCGGCCACTAAGCTCGCGTCCATGCCGTCGCCGCGGGTCCTGAAGTTGGCCGACCAGATCAAGATGATCACCGCCGAGATGTTGGAGCGTCGGGTCAAGGACCCGCGGCTGGGCTTCATCACCGTCACCGACGTCAGGCTGACCGGTGACACCCGCGAGGCGACCGTCTTCTACACCGTGCTCGGCGACGACACCGAGCTCGCCGCGACCGCCGCTGCGCTGAAGTCGGCCACCGGCATCATCCGGGCCCAGATCGGCAAACAACTCGGGCTGCGGTTCACCCCCACCCTGGCCTTCCAGGCCGACGCGATCCCCGAGTCCGCCCGCCAGATCGACGAGGCCCTGGCCCGGGCCCGGGCCGGCGACGCCGAGATCGCCGAGCGCTCGGTCGGGGCGACGTACGCCGGCGAGGCCGATCCCTACCGCCACGACGAGCCGGACGACGACGAGACGGACGACGACGAGACCAGGGACTCGGTTGGCTGAGCCGTCCGCCGAAGGCGTGCTGGTCGTCGACAAGGCCGGCGGTCGCACCTCGCACCAGGTGGTCGGCCGGGCCCGCCGGCTCTACGGCACCCGCAAGGTCGGGCACGCCGGGACGCTGGACCCGATGGCCACCGGGGTGTTGCTGCTCGGGATCGGCCGGGCCACCCGGCTGCTGGGCTTCCTGATGGCGACCACCAAGACCTACCGGGCCACCATCCGGCTCGGTCTCGGCACCGACACCGACGACGCCGAGGGGAGGGTCACCAGCGCGGCCGGCGCGGCGGGCCTCGAGGTGGCCGCCCTGGCGGCAGCGGTGCAGAACTACCGCGGCGACATCCTGCAGGTGCCGACCCAGGTCTCGGCGATCAAGATCGACGGCGTCCGCAGCTACGCCCGGGCCCGCCGGGGCGAGCAGGTCGAGCTGGCCGCGCGCCCGGTCCGGATCGACGAGTACGTGCTCGGCGAGTTGACCCGCACGGTGGTCGACGGGGTCGAGGTGTGCGACGTGGACGCCACCGTCCGCTGCTCCTCCGGTACCTACATCCGGGCCCTGGCCCGCGACCTGGGCGCCGACCTCGGCACCGGCGGCCACCTGACCGCGCTGCGCCGGACCCGGGTCGGCGACTTCGATCTCGCCGAGGCGGTGTCACTCGCCGAAGCCGATCCCAGAACCCGCTCATCCAGAACCACAGCAGCCACCCCCGCTGATCGACCTGGCCACCGCCGCCCGCCGAGCCCTGCCCAGCCTCACCGTGAGCGAGGACGACGCCCACGCCATCGGCTTCGGCCGCGCCCTGCCCGGACTGACCCTGCCCGGACTCGACCCTGCCCGATCCGAGCCTCGACGCCGCCCCCACCGCCCTGCTCGACCCCGAGGGCCGGCTGCTCGCCCTCTACCGCCCGAACCCCGACGGCGCCGGGGCGATCCCGGTCAGCGTGTTCGTCTCCGGGTCGTCGAAGCGTGATTGACTCACCCCTCGTGGACGGTTCGGCAGCACCGGCGGCGCGCGTCGTCGTGATCGGCAACTTCGACGGCGTGCACCGGGGCCACCAGGCGTTGATCGCCGCCGCCCGGGCCACCGAGCCCGGGGCCGAGCTGGTCGCCGTCACGTTCTGGCCGCACCCGATGTCGCTGATCCGACCCGATCACGCACCGCTGCTGCTGTGCAGCCTGGCCGAACGACGTCGGCTGCTGGCCGCGGCCGGGGTCGACCGGGTCGAGGTCGTCGACTTCACCGCCGAGGTGGCCCAGTGGAGCCCGGCGGAGTTCGTGGCCGAGGTGATCGACCCGCTGACCCCGAGCCGGGTCGTGGTGGGGGAGAACTTCCGGTTCGGCTTCCGGGCGGCCGGCGACGTGGCCACCCTGACCGAGCTGGGCCGTGGCCGGTTCGCGGTCACCGGGCTCACGCTGCTGGACGCCGAGGCCGCACCCGACTCCTCGACCCGGGTCCGGGAGGCGATCGCGGCCGGCGACCTGGGCACCGCCGTCGCGTTGCTCGGCCACGAGTTCCGCTACACCGGCGAGGTCGTGCACGGTGAGCAACGCGGCCGCGAGATGGGGTTCCCCACCGCCAACATCCTGATCGAGTCCGACCGGGCGACACCGCCGGACGGGATCTACGCCGGCTGGGTCACCCGCCTCGACCGGTCCGACGGCGAATCCGGGGCCGAACGCTGGCCGGCCGCGATCTCGGTCGGGGACAACCCGACCTTCGACGGCCGGTTCCGGGTGGTCGAGTCCTACGTCCTGGACCGCACCGACCTGGAGCTGTACGGGGTCGAGATCGCCGTCGACTTCGTCGCCCGGCTGCGCGGCCAGATCCGCTACACCGGCATGGCCGCACTGATCGAGCAGATGCATCTCGACGTCGACCACGCCCGCGCCATCCTCAGCTGAGTCCGACCACCTCGACCAGGTCGGCCAGCTCGGTGACGGAGCCGGCCTCGAACCGGCCGGCGCCCGGCACCAGCGCGTTCGCCGCGCCGCAGGCGGTGGCCGTGCGCAGCGCCGCCGCCAGCCCGGCCCCGGCGTCCAGGGCGGTCAGCAGCCCGGCGAGGAACGAATCCCCGCTGCCCACCGGGTACCGCCCGACCACGGGCAGCGCCCGGACCTGCAGGGTCTCGGGGCCGCCCGTTCCGTCCGGACCGACCCCGACGCAGCCGTGCTGACCGTCGGTCAGGATCACCACCGCATCCGGGTCGGGCAGCCGGTCCCGCACGGCCACGGCCATCTCGGCCAGCCCGGAGGTCTCGGCCCGGCCGAGCAACTCCGCCGCCTCGCTCCGGTTGATCTTGACCAGCGCCGGCCCGGCCTCGATCGCCGGCGCCAGCGCCGGCCCGTGGGTGTCGACGGCGACCCGGCAGCCGTGGTCCCGGCCGGTCCGCACCAGCGTGCCGATCGCCTCGGGGTCCAGACCCCGGGGCGGGCCGCCCGGGACGGCCAGCCAGCCCGGCCGGGCCGGCAACAACGCGTCGAGTTCGTGGCCGAAGCGGGCCCAGACCCCGTCGGCCAGCGGATCGGCGTAGGCGTAGATCTCGGTCAGCCCGGGGGCGTCGTCGGCGGCGATCGAGACGCAGACCCTGGTCTCGGCCTCGGTCGGCACCCGGACCAGCTCGATCCCGGCCGCAGCCAGTTCGGCGGCCAGCGCGTCCCCGGTCGGCCCGCCGAGCACGGCCAGCACCGCCGGTGCGGCACCGATGGTGGCGGCGGCCCGGGCCAGGTTCAGGGCCTTGCCGCCGGCGCAGCGGTGGACCTCGCTCGGCCGGTGGATCGATCCGGGGGTCAGGCTCGACACCAGGTAGGTGATGTCCAGTGACGGCGTGAGTCCGGCGACAGTGATCACGGCGTTCAGGGTGCCACGTCCGCCGTCGCGGGGAAACGCGGCAATTTCGGCGCCCGCCGGACCGCTGGTAGCGTGGTCAACTGCCGTCAGGACGGCCGCGGATGCCCAAGCGCTCCCCTCACACCGAGTGAAGGGCCTCGAACAGGCCCGGGAGCACCGCGCAACGACCTCAGAATGGAGAGCCCGTGTCGAGCGAGACCGTGGACAAGAAGAAGATCATCGAAGAGTATGCGACCGGCCCCGGTGACACCGGCTCGCCCGAGGTCCAGGTGGCTCTGCTGAGCGCGCGGATCGCGCACCTGACCGAGCACCTGAAGGAGCACAAGCACGACCACCACAGTCGTCGTGGCCTGATGCTGCTCGTCGGTCAGCGCCGTCGGCTGCTCAACTACACCGCGAAGAGCGACATCGAGCGATACCGCTCGCTGATCGCGCGGCTCGGCCTGCGCCGCTGACGAACGGCTCCCGGTCACTTCGACCTCGAGCCGAACAACACCACACACGAGACTGCTCCCCGGCCGCGCGGCCGGAACGCCAGCGCATCGGTCTCCGGTAGTGGTCTTCGGGTGCCTCCCATTCGGGCGCACCACCCGCGGACCTCGATCGAAGACCGGCCTGAACGTCCGGACCCGGAGTCGGGGGAGCAGTCCAAGAGAGGATGCCCCGTGGAGGGACCTGAACTTCAGTACACCGAAGCCGTGATCGACAACGGTGAGTACGGCAAGCACGTCGTACGTTTCGAGTCGGGCCTGTTGGCCCGCCAGGCCGCCGGTTCGGCGACCGTCTACCTGGACGACGACACCATGTTGTTGTCGGCCACCACCGCGCAGTCCAAGCCGCGCGACGCGATCGACTTCTTCCCCCTGACCGTGGACGTGGAAGAGCGGATGTATGCCGCCGGCCGGATCCCCGGCTCGTTCTTCCGTCGTGAGGGACGCCCGTCCGAGGGCGCGATCCTCACCTGCCGGCTGATCGACCGGCCGCTGCGTCCCTGCTTCGTCAAGGGCCTGCGCAACGAGGTCCAGGTCGTCATCACCGTGATGGCGCTGAACCCGGACAAGGCCTACGACGTGGTCGCGATCAACGCGGCCTCGATGTCCACCCAGCTCGCCGGCCTGCCGTTCACCGGTCCGGTCGGCGGTGTCCGGGTCGCCCTGATCGACGGCACCTGGGTCGGGTTCCCCGACGTCGCCCAGCTCGAGGACGCCACCTTCGACATGGTGGTGGCCGGCCGGGTCACCTCCGCCGGCGACGTGGCCATCGCGATGGTCGAGGCCGAGTCGACCGAGAAGACCTGGGATCTCGTCCGCTCCGGCAAGACCGCCCCGACCGAAGAGGTCGTGGCCCAGGGCCTGGAGGCGGCCAAGCCGTTCATCAAGTCCCTGTGTGACGCCCAGGCCGAGCTGGCTGCGCAGTTCCCGAAGTCGACCGCCGACTTCCCGATCTTCGCCGACTACCAGGACGACGTCTACGCCGCGGTCGAGCAGGCCGGCTCCGAGGAGCTGGCCAAGGCGATGACCATCGCCGACAAGCAGGAGCGCGAAGAGGCCACCGACGGTCTCAAGGACAAGCTGAAGGCCGATCTCGGTCCCCGGTTCGAGGGTCGGGAGAAGGAGATCAGCGGTGCGTTCAAGGCGCTGAACAAGAAGCTGGTCCGCCAGCGCGTGCTCCGGGACAAGGTCCGCATCGACGGCCGTGGCGTCCGCGACATCCGGTCGCTGTCGGCCGAGGTCGGGGTCGTCCCGCGGGTGCACGGTTCGGCTCTGTTCCAGCGCGGCGAGACCCAGATCCTGGGCATCACCACGCTGAACATGCTCGGCCTGGAGCAGAAGCTCGACACCCTGGCGCCGGAGAAGACCAAGCGCTACATGCACAACTACAACTTCCCGCCCTACTCCACCGGTGAGACCGGCCGGGTGGGTTCGCCGAAGCGGCGTGAGATCGGCCACGGCGCGCTGGCCGAGCGGGCGCTGCTGCCGGTGCTGCCGACCCGGGAGGAGTTCCCGTACGCGATCCGTCAGGTCTCCGAGGCGCTGGGTTCGAACGGGTCCACCTCGATGGGCTCGGTCTGCGCCTCCACCCTGGCTCTGCTGAACTCCGGCGTGCCGCTGCGGGCGCCGGTGGCCGGCATCGCCATGGGCCTGATCTCCGACACCGTGGACGGTGAGACCGACTACGTCGCGCTGACCGACATCCTGGGTGCCGAGGACGCGTTCGGCGACATGGACTTCAAGGTCGCCGGGACGAGTGAGTACATCACCGCCCTGCAGTTGGACACCAAGCTCGACGGCGTGCCCGCGCACGTCCTGGCCGGTGCCCTGACCCAGGCCAAGGAGGCCCGGGACACGCTGCTCGAGGTGATGAGCGAGGCCATCGACGGCCCGGACGAGATGAGCCTGTACGCACCGCGGATCATCACCATCCACATCCCGGTGGACAAGATCGGCGAGGTGATCGGGCCCAAGGGCAAGGTCATCAACCAGATCCAGGACGACACCGGCGCCCAGATCAGCATCGAGGACGACGGCACCATCTACGTCGGTGCCGACAACGGTGAGGCGGCCGAGGCGGCTCGCGGCATGATCAACGCGATCGCCAACCCGACCATGCCGGAGAAGGGCGAGCGTTACCTCGGGACGGTCGTCAAGATCACCGCCTTCGGTGCGTTCGTCTCGCTGCTGCCGGGCAAGGACGGCCTGCTGCACATCTCCAAGCTGCGCGGGCTCGCCGGTGGCAACCGGGTCGACAACGTCGAGGACGTGGTCAGCGTCGGGCAGAAGCTGCAGGTCGAGATCAACGACATCGACGACCGCGGCAAGCTGTCGCTGGTGCCGGTGGTCGAAGAGGCCGTCGGAGCCGAGGCCTGATCCCGATCAGTTCCCAGCAACGCAGTAGTGCGGCCGCTCGGCGGCACGTGGGTGGCGATGTTCGCCGCTCCGTGCTGCCGGGCGGTTTGCGCGTGATCACCGAGAGAGTCCCCAGCAGCCGTTCGTTCAGCATCGGTTTCTTCGCCGGCGTCGGGTCACGGATCGAGACGCCGACCCTGCACGGCGCGTCGCACTTCCTGGAGCACGTGCTGTTCAAGGGGACGAGGCGCCGCAGCGCCGAGACGATCTCGGCCTCGGTCGAGGAGGTCGGTGGCGATCTCAACGCCTACACGACCAAGGAACACACCTGTTTCTACGCCCGCACGCTGGCCGAGGACGCAACACTGGCCACCGACGTGCTGGCCGACATGTTGACCGAGTCACGGTTGCGCCAGGTCGACATCGAGTCCGAGCGGAACGTGATCCTGGACGAGATCGCGATGCACGCCGACGACCCGGCCGACCTCAGCTCGGATCTGGTCTGTTCGGCGCTGTTGCCCAGCCCCGGGCTCGGCCTGCCGGTGATCGGCAGCCCGGAGAGCATCGCCGCGCTCAGCCGGCGGCAGATCTCCGACTTCTGGCGCCGTCACTACCGAGCCGACAACCTGGTGGTCTCCGCCGTCGGCAAGGTCGACCACGACCGGCTGGTGGATCAGCTCAGCGAGTTCGCCCCGTTCGCCCGGGCGGCGGTTCCCAGGCCGGCAGGTCGGTCGCCGAAGGGCACGACACCCGAGGCGGTCCCACGGGTCATCACCTGCCCCCGCCGGTTCGAGCAGAGCACCGTCTCGCTGGCCTACCCCGGGCCCGGTCTGTTCGACCCCGAGCGCTTTCCGATCGGCCTGCTCTCGGTGATCGTCGGCGGCGGGATGGCCTCCCGCCTGTTCGTCGAGGTCCGGGAGCGGCGCGGCCTGGCCTACGGGATCGAGGCGGGGGAGAGCTGCTACAGCGACGCCGGCTACTGGAGCGTGGACTGGCAGTGCGCCCCGAACCGGGTGGCCGAGATCCTCACCGTCGTCCAGGGCTGCCTGGAGCAGCTGGTCGAGCACGGCGTCACCGAGGAGGAGTTGCGTCGGGCCAAGGGTCAGATGCGCGGGCAGACCGTGCTCTCCTTCGAGGGCCCGTCCAGCCGGATGAGCCGGCACGGCAGCGCCGAACTCGCCGGTGACCGACGGAGCATCGCCGATCTGTTGGCCGGCTACGACGCGGTCAGCGCCGCCGACGTCGTCGCCACCGCCGCCACCATCCTGCAGAGCGAACCCGTCCTCTGTCTGGTCGGCCCCCGCACCGGCGGTCAGCGCCTGCGCAAGCTCGTCGGGGCGGGCTGACCCATCACCTCGCCGTTCGACGACGGAACGACCGCGTACTCCTGACAGGTGAGCAGCACCGTCCGTTCCGGCCCCGGGCATGGAAGGATCGGGCCATGAGCGCAATCGGCGTGGCCGTGTTCGGGGCCAGGGGACGGATGGGCGCCGAGGTGTGCCGGGCCGTCGAGGCGGACGACGGCCTGAACCTGGTCGCCGCTCTGGACGCCGGCGACGACCGGGCCGCGGCCGAGCGGGCCGAGGTGGTCGTCGACTTCACCCACCCGGACGCCGTGATGGACAACCTCGACTGGTGCGTCGGGCACGGCATCCATGCCGTCGTCGGCACCACCGGGTTCACCGAGCAGCGGCTACAGACGTTGAGGGAACTGGTGGCCGGCACCGGGGTCGGCGTCCTGGTCGCCGCCAACTTCTCCGTCGGTGCGGTGTTGATGATGCACTTCGCCGAGCAGGCGGCAGCCTTCTACGAGAGCGTCGAGGTGATCGAGTTGCACCATCCGGACAAGGCGGACGCTCCGTCCGGCACGGCGAGCCGGACGGCGGAGCGGATCGCCGCGGCCCGCGCCGGGGCCGGTCTGGGTGCCGCGCCGGACGCGACCAGCCAGGAGGTCCCCGGTGCCCGGGGTGCCTCGGTGCAGGACGTCCGGGTGCACAGCGTCCGGCTGCGTGGCCTGGTCGCCCACCAGGAGGTGCTCCTCGGCTCGGCGGGGGAGACGCTGACCATCCGGCACGACTCGCTGGACCGGGCCTCGTTCATGCCCGGGGTGCTCGCCGCCGTCCGGGCCGTCGGCGCCCGGCCGGGCCTGACCGTCGGAATCGAAGAGATCTTGGGGATCAGCTGATGTCACAGTCCGACCAGCCGCAGTTTCAGCAGTCGCAGTTCCAGCAGTCGCCGACCCGGCCGGCGGAGCCGAAGAAGCGGAGCAAGACGCCGATCGTCATCGTGGTGGTGATCGTGCTGGTGATCGCCGCCGTGGTCGGGGCCGACCGGATCACCCACCACCTGGCCGAGCAGCGGGTGGCCAGCTCGCTCCAGACCAGGCTGAACACGGCCGACGAGCCGCAGGTGACGATCGACGGCATCCCGTTCCTGACCCAACTGGCCGGCCGACACTACGACCAGGTCGAGATCCACGCCGACGACGTGCCGGCGGCGGCCGGCGGTTTGGCCCTGGACACCCTGGACGCGACGCTCTACGACGTGAAGGCCGACTCCGGTTATTCGACCTTGACCATCGCCCGGATCGACGGCACCGCCAACTTCGGCTACGACAGCCTCAGCACAGCCATCGGGCAGACGGTCAGCTACGCCGGCAAGAACTCCTCCGGCCAGGACCAGGTCAAGCTCACCGTCTCGGGAGCGGTCTTCGGCCAGACTCTGACCGCCACCGTGACCGGGGCAGTCGGGCTGGACGTGGCCGACCAGGGCATCTCGATCGTCGATCCGGCCGTCACCGTGGCCGGGGTCAGCATCCCGGCCAACACCGCCAGTCAACTGATCGCCCAACTGGTGCCGCCGATCACGGTCAAGGATCTGCCGCTGGGAGTGCAGTTGCAGTCGCTCGACATCACCGGTAGCGGGGTCTCGGCCGACGTCAGCGCCCAGGACGTGACCGTCCAGACGAAGTAGCTCGTCAGGCCAGCTCGTCAGGCGAGGTCGGTGTGCAGCCGGACCTGCTTGAGCCGGACGCTCTCGTCCTCGGTCCCGATCTCGCGGTAGGCGCCGTCGGCGGCCCACCCGGCCGAGGTCAGGAAGGCACGGAGCGGATCGTCGGTCGCGGCCAGCCACCAGGTGGCGGTGCCGAACCCGTCGGCGCGCAGCGTGTCGGCGCAGGCGTTCAGCAGCCGCGACCCGTGGCCCTGGCGCCGGGCGGGCGGGTCGATCACGAACTCGTCCACACTGCCGGTCAGCCGGGGGTCGGCGTCCGGATCCTGGCTGGGCGCGGTGACCGCGAACCCGCAGACCCGGTGTCCGGCGCCGACCGCCACCAGGACCCGGAACCGGGCTTCGGGCGGGCTGGTCAGCGCCCGGGTCCAGGCCTGGCTCATCGCGTCCAGTTCGACCTCGGCCAGCATCGAGGTGGCGGTGGCCTCGGGCAGCCGGGTCGGCCAGTCGCGCCGTTGGATCTCGGCGATGGCGACCGCCTCGCCGGACATGGCCAGCCTCGCCGAATCGGCGTTCACACCCGGCATCCGTTCACAAGGACCAATGGTGCCATCCGACGGGCGAGCGTCCCTGTAGCCTGAGCGGGTGGCCGCCAGTCAGTTGAGACAACCTCCGAAGCTGGCGTCCGACGCCCTGCGCATCATCCCGTTGGGCGGGCTGGGCGACATCGGTCGCAACATGACGGTGCTGGAGTTCCGCGGTCAGTTGCTGCTGATCGACTGCGGGGTGCTGTTCCCCGAGGACGACCACCCCGGGGTCGACCTGATCCTGCCGGGCTTCGACGCGATCGCCGCACCGCCTCGACGACGTCGTCGGGCTGGTGCTGACCCACGGCCACGAGGACCACATCGGTGCGGTGCCCTATCTGCTGCGGCAGCGCTCCGACATCCCGCTGATCGGCTCCCGGCTGACCCTGGCGCTGTTGAGCGAGAAGATCAAGGAACACCGGATCCGCGGCGTCGAGCAGCAGGTCGTCGCCGACGGCGAGCGGATCCAGATCGGCCGGTTCGATCTCGAGTTCGTGGCGGTCAACCACTCGATCCCGGACGCGCTGGCGGTCGCCGTCCGGACTGCGGCCGGGACCGTGCTGCACACCGGTGACTTCAAGATGGACCAGTTGCCGCTGGACGGCCGGATCACCGATCTGCGCGCGTTCGCCCGGCTCGGCGAGGAGGGCGTCGACCTGTTCATGGTCGACTCCACCAACGCCGAGGTCCGCGGCTTCACCACCTCCGAGCGCGACATCGCCCCGGCATTGGAGCGCACCTTCGCCACCAGCACCCAGCGGATCATCGTGGCCTGCTTCGCCTCGCACGTCCACCGGGTGCAGCAGGTGCTCGACGTCGCGGTCAAGAACAAGCGCAAGGTCGTCTACGTGGGCCGTTCGATGGTCCGCAACATGGGGGTCGCCCGCGACCTGGGCTATCTGAAGGTGCCGGACAACACGCTGATCGAGATGCGTGACCTGGACAACTTCCGGCCGCAGGACGTGGTGATCATCTCCACCGGATCCCAGGGCGAGCCGCTGTCGGCGCTGTCACGGATCGCGGCCCGTGAGCATCCGGTGGTCAAGCTGGTTCCCGGCGACACCGTGGTGCTGGCCAGTTCGATGATCCCCGGCAACGAGACCGCGATCTACCGGGTGATCAACGGGCTCAGCAAGCTCGGTGCCCGGGTCGTGCACCGCGGCAACGCGATGGTGCACGTCTCCGGCCACGCCAGCGCGGGGGAGTTGCTCTACTGCTACAACATCGTCCGGCCCAAGAACGTGATGCCGGTGCACGGCGAATCGCGGCACCTGATCGCCAACGCCGACCTCGCTGTGCAGACCGGCGTGCCCCGCGACCGGACGGTGATCGCCGAGGACGGGACGGTGGTCGATCTGAAGAAGGGCAAGGCCCGGATCGCCGGCCAGGTCGACGCCGCTTACATCTTCGTCGACGGCTCGACCGTCGGCGACGTCAGCGAGGCGATGCTGACCGATCGGAAGATCCTGGGCGAAGAGGGCTTCATCTCGGTGGTGACCGTGGTCGATCTGCGGACCAAGTCGATGGTCAGCGGGCCCGACATCCACGCCCGCGGCTTCGCCGAGGACGACTCGGCCTTCGACGACATCCGCTCCCAGATCGCCGAGGCGCTGACCTCGGGACTGCGGGACGGCGTGGACGACACCCGGCGGCTGCAGCAGATCGTCCGGCGTCATATCGGCAAGTGGGTCAGTGACACCTATCGCCGCCGGCCGATGATCGTGCCGGTCGTCATCGTCACCTGACCCGGAACGCACAAAAGGCCCGTCCCCTTTCGGGGACGGGCCTTTCGCGTGGTCTTGGTCTACCTACCGGTCAGCTGGTCAGCGGCTGGCGACCTTGCCGGCCTTCAGGCAGGACGTACACACGTTGACCCGCTTGGGCGTGCCGTTCACCACGGTCCGGACCCGCTGGATGTTCGGGTTCCACCGCCGGTTGGTCTTCTTCTTCGACCACGGCACGTTGTGGCCGAAGCTCGGCCCCTTGGCGCACACGTCGCATACGGCTGCCACTGGATACTCCCACTGCTCAGCGCTCGCGCGTCAACGCGAACTGTCGTCGTTCAGATGATGGGTCCCCGACTGGGAACCGATCCAGCGTACCCGACGGCCCGGACGGCACGCCAATCCCACGGCCGCGCACCCGAACTACGGAGGTCGCGACTCGGTCGGGCTCCGCGACAGGAACCCCTCCGTCAGCCGCCGACACGGTCGCCGTCAGACTTCAGTGCCGGCCCGATCAAGTCGATCCGATCAAGTCGTTCCGCTGACCATGTCCTCTTCGGCTTCGACCTTCTTGCTGCCGGCCCGGTCTGCGTCGAGGCTCGCGAGGGTCCGGAATGCCCCGTGGCCGGCGGCTCGATCGTGCGAATCCGGCAGACCCGCGCAGACCGGCTGCACCGACCCCGCCGATCCCCCTGACCCCGCCGGCCCCAGCGGCTCCAGCGGCCCCGAAGGCGTCTTCGGGGTCGGCGGACGCCCAGACGGCGCGGGCGAACGCGGTGGTACCCAGATTGAGGGTTCCGTCGGCGGTGACGAGGTAGGTCCAGCCGTGCGGTGACCGCCACAGGAAGGTGCCCGGATCGGGTTGGCGTTTGCGCCAGTGACCACCCGCACGGACTCCAGGAGTGGCATGCCGATGCGAGGTACGGCTGAGGGGCCCCAGGTTGTGCAGTCCGGTCTGGCCGGGCGGGCCACCAGGGCGATAGGCCACGGTGTGGTCGAGATCCATGCCGGCCGAAGCGCAGCTGGCGTACGGGAACACATCGACCAGATTTCGCAGCCGGACCGCCTCCCGGATCCGGTGCGGGATCTCGTAGCCGTCGACGGGGGCCTGGTCGGCCGGCGTCACCACCGGACGGACGGTCACCCGGCATCCGGTGTCGGAGAGGAACTCGTGCAGTTGGTCCAGGCTCAGAGCAGGGCCTTGCTCCGGCCGGATCAGAGCGCCGACCTCGCTGAGTGCCGCCTCGGCCAGATGGAAGTGCAGGACCACCCGTGGCCGCAGCGTCGCGGCATCGAGACGGTCGACTGCTGCGACCAACTCGGCGTCTGCCGTTGAGTGTCCGAGGAGGCCTCGACGGGCGTCCTCGGCCTCACCGGGATCGTCCGGTGACAGGTCGGCACTGTCACCGGTCGCCGACCCGGGCCGGTCGAAGGCGTCGGCGTCGTCGTTCGCCGAGTCGGTCCGGCCCAGCGGTTCCGCCTGTCCGATCAGATCGAGCCATCCGGGTTCGGTCCGGCCTGGTTCGGTCTGGCCTGGTTCGGTCTGGCCTGGTTCGGTCTGGCCTGGTTCGGTCTGGCCAGGTTCGGTCTGCGCTGGTTCGGTCTGGCCAGGTTCGGTCTGCGCTGGTTCGGTCTGGCCAGGTTCGGTCTGCGCTGGTTCGGTCTGCACGGACGGACGGGCAGGAGTGTGCCCGCGGCGTGCCAGCGGCTCAGGAGGGTTCGGCGGTCGGTCGGGATCGTCGCGGTGGGCGATCAGCATCTTCAGGGCGAGCGCAGGCTGGGCGAGGATCCCGATGGCCCGGGATCGGCGGACATCGACGGTGTCGCTGGAACCGTCGAGTTCGAGGATGTCGGCGATCCGGTTGACCGTGGCCATGAACCAGGCGACGTCGCCACTGGTGGCCCTGGCCACGACGGTCCGCAGACCGTCGTCGGAGTCGAAGGCACGCACCATCCGTTCGGTCCGGGCGCGCTCGGCCCGCTCGGCCACCGCCTCCGGGTCGGCCTGCGGGATGGCTGCGCCCAGGATCCGTTCGAACCGCGGCCACGGCATCGCACCCAAGAAGCCGGAGACGGCGGCGTCGACCTCGCCGGCCTCATCGACGCCGAGCCAGCGGGTGGCCTGGGCCACCTTGCGCGCCTGCCAGGCCCGGATGTGGCCCGCGCACAAGCGCGACCAGGCCAGCGGCAATCGGTGGCGCAGGTCGAGCGCGTCGGCGATCAGAGCGCGGCCGGAGCCGATCCCGACACCGAGCACGGCCCCCAGTTCGGCCGCGGCGAACTCCGAGACGGCCGGCGTCCCGGCCCCACCGGCCTCGCTGGAGCGGTGGATCAGCGGTGCGTACTCATCGGCCGGATCGCGATCCTGGTCGTCGGCCCAGGCCGCGGCGATCATCACGGCCTGGTTCTCGGCTTCGATCACGGCCTGGTGGTTCGACGCGGCGAGCCGCAGCAACTGACCACCGGTCAGCCGCCCCAACTCCGTCGTGTCGAACATGTGTTCGATTCTATCTCACCCTCGCTACCGTGGCAAGGGCTCCGCGGAGACAAGACGACGAGGTCAACCGGGGGGCAACGCCATGAGTCCGAGGCGGTCCGATGGTCGTGGCGCCGACCTCGGAGAGGTCGGGTGGTCGGGGGTCGGTCACCGTCACCCGGCCCCGTCACCCGGCCCCGTCACCCGGCCCCGTCGTCCTTGCCCCTGTCGGCCCTCCCGCTCACCGGGGATCGGCCAATCCCGTTGCCGGCGGCAAGATCGGGGAGTCTCCGACAGACTCGCGCAGACCGGGCCCGCCGATCCCGTCGGCCCTGAAGGCGCCCTCGGGGTCGGCGGACGGCCAGACGGCGCGGGCGAAGCGAGCGGTGCCCAGGTTGAGGCTTTCGTCGGCCGTGACAGGGTCCGGTCGTGCGGCGAACGCCACCGGAAAGTCCCCGGATCCGGTTGGCGTTTGTGCCATCGACCGCCCGCGTGAGCTCCAGGAGTGGGGGTGCGAGGTGCGAGCGAGCGGGCGGCGGCCTACGGTCAGGGGATTCTTCGCTCGGCGAGGGTGATGGTCAGGTCTTGGTGTGATTCGAGACTTCTTCGCATCAAGAGCGATGACGCCGTCCGGCGCGGATCCGACGCACGAACACGAGGACGACCCCGGCGGCGACCAGGAGGATGAAGACGGCTGCAGCCACCGGCACCCGCTTGAGCCCGCCCCCCGTCGGCGTCCCCGTCGGCGTCCCCGTCGGCGTGGAGGCGGCGTCGGACGGTGTCGGGGCTGCGGTGACCGACGGGCTCGGCGTCGCGCTGGCGACGGCGTAGACCGGAAGTCCGGCGGCCTGGCCGTCCACCGCGACGTCCAGGCGCAGGGCCAGGACGCGGCCGGTGAGGTCTTTCTGACCCGGGTCGAGATCGACCGCGACGTAGTAGTCGCCGGCGACACCGGTCTGGTCCAGGCGATCGTAGACCGAGTCCTCTTCGCGGTTCCTGACCCGGATCTCAGGCGTGGCCGCACTCACCGTCCTGCGCTGCCCTCCGCCCAGAGCGGTGTACTGCCGGGTGATCTGCGCCCAGGACGGGCTGAAGATCCTGACCTCGGGCACGACCACGTCGGCGCCCGTCAGGCCGGACGTCGTCCCCGGCGCCGGTACCTGCAGGCTGACGCGCAGCTGCTGCCCGGGCTGCAGCGGGACGCGATAGAACAGGGTCTCGCCCAGCGCTGCCACGTCGCTCCACGCCCCCGCGCCGATCTCGGCCGCGTTGGCGTAGGAGCTGCCGCCGACCACGCTCGTGGCCGAGCCGGAGACTTTCACGGCCTTGACGCTGCTGCCGGGCTTGGTCGCCGCTGCGGGGAGGGCGGCCAGGTTGCTGATGGCCGGTTCCTCGGTGATCGCGATCTGGACCGGCACGGTCCTGGTCGTGGAGGAGTTGGCCCGCCGCGCCACCGACAGCAGCAGCGAGGAGTCCTGGCAGCCGGGGGCAGACCCCCCGAACCCGTTACCGGTACTGACCGCGGTCGAGGCAACCGTGGTCACCCAACTGGCGTTGCCGCCGCCCGAGCTCGCTTGGCAGAGCTGGCCGTCGGTCGTGCTCAGCCTCAGCGACCAGCTCTCGGACCCCTGCACGTCGAACGGGCGGACGATGCTGGCCACCGAGGCCGTCACCGCCGACCCCGGCGTCCGGGTGACCAGATAGAACCGCGGGGTCGCGGACACGTCGTAGCGGTCGGTGTACTGCCCGCCCCCGATCGTCGGCGCATGCGCCTGGTCGGCCGTGCCCACGACCGGGGTGCCGGTGATCTGGAACGGACGCAACGCCCGTTGGGTGATCTTGCGCAGGGCGTTGCTCAGATCGTCGGCCTGCGACGCGTCGTAGTACGACCCGCTCCCGGCCTCGGCGACGCATCTCAGCTGCTTGCGGGCCCGGCTGTCGACGTCGAGGCCGATGGCGTTGAACTGCAGGTCGACCCCGGACTTCGCCAGCTTCTCCGCGGTCGGGCAGGGGTCGTTCGCGCAGGTCTCCTGGCCGTCGGAGATCAGCACCAGCACTCGCTTGCCGGAGCTGCCGAGGTCGTCGACGGCCTTGCCGAGGGAGTAGGCGATCGGGGTCTCACCCTTCGCGGTGAACGAGTCGACGGCGGCGTTCATCTTCTGCTGTTCCAGCGGACCGATGGGGAGCACCAGCTTCGTGTCCGAACAGGCCTTCGGGTTGACGTCCTGGTCCTCGGCGATCTCGGAGCCGTAGACCCGCAGGCCCACCTGGGTGCCCGGCGGGAGCGAGGCCGCCACCTGCTTGAGCGCCCGCTTGGCGGCGGCGAACTTCGTGCCACCCGAGGAGATCTTCTCGTTCATCGAGCCGGAGACGTCGAGCAGCAGCAGCACCTTGACCTCGGGGTCCGCCCGGGCGGACGGGGAAACCCACGTCGCGGCGCCGACGGCAATCAGCAGGGCCAGGACGACCATGAGCGCACGTGACGCCACCCTCGATGACTTCTCCATGGCCCCGGCTCTCCGGCTCGACCCGTTTCCGCTGCTCCGAACCAGTGCACCCTAAGCCGTACCGCTGCGTCCGACCAAGACCTCAGAACCCAGCGGCAGCACGCAGCCCCAGGGGAAGCGGCAACGAGGTCGGACGGTCCTGCACCGACCTCAGAGAGGTCAGGTGGTCGGGAGTCGGTCACCGGCACCCGGCCCCGTGACCCGGCGCGTCAGACCGCCCCGGCACGCGACGCGGCGAGCCAGGCCGTCCGCACCGCCGTCCGCTGCTCGGCCTCACTCATCCCGTCCACCGGAAGGACCAGATCGACCGCGGGCGGCACCGCGACCATCGCGTGCAGCAACTCGAACTCGTCCTCGGTGAGATAGACGGGCCGGGTGGTCGCTCGTGCCCGCGCGGCCTCGAGCGACAGACTCAGTTGAACGACGAAGCAGCCGGCCAACTCGCTGCGGTAGACCGCCAGGGTCTCGGGGACCAGGAAGTCGGCCACCGTCACCTCGAACCCGGCCGCCACCAGGTCGCGGGCCAACCGCGCCACGTTGTGGGCCGCCAGCACCGCCTGGGTCATTCCCTCCGGCCCGCTCCACAGCGTCGCCGCGCCGGCCACCACCAGCTGGCGGACGTCGTCGGCGTCGACGAAGGCCGCGCGGCCGAGTTCCTCGGCCAAGGCACGGGCACCGCTGGTCTTGCCCGCCGCCGGCCCGCCACTCAGGATCAGCGGTCGCACGGCAGGTACTCCGACCCGGTCGTCCCGAGCGATGCCGCGGAGAGAAACGCCACGGGAAGAAATCTGTCACAGCGGCTGATTAGGCTGACCGACGTGTCGACGAGCGTGACCGCCAGTGCGTGGCGAACCGAGGCCTATCGCCGGTTGACCACGCGCCTGGGCGACGTCCTCGGCGAGAAGACCGCGGCCGAGTTCGGCAAGCTCAAGCTGAGCACGGTCGGCGACCTGCTGCTGCACCTGCCGCGCCGCTACTTCTCCGGCACCGAACTCAGCGACCTCTCCTCACTGGAGGTCGGTGAGGAGGTGGCCGTGATGGCGGAGGTCCGTTCGGTCCGCTCCTTCGGCGGCGCCGGCCGCAAGCCTCGGCTGGAGGCGGTGATCACCGACCACAAGGGGGTGCTGACCCTTGCCTTCTTCGGCCGGCAGCACATGATCGACTACTGGGAGGATCAGCTCAGGCCCGGGCGCCGCGGCATCTTCGCCGGCAAGGTGGGGGAGTTCCGCTCCGAACTGCAGCTCGCCCATCCGGATTTCGTCCTGGTCGACGAGACCGGCCGGCTGACCATCGGTGCCCGTCGCAACGAGGCCCTCGGCCGGGTCACCCAGGTGCCGCTGATCGGGATCTACCCGGCGACCAGGAAGTTGCCGACCTGGACCATCACCGAGTGCGTCCAGCTGGCCCTGGAACACCTCGGCGACGTCGACGACCCGCTCGACCCCCGGGTGCGTGACCTGGCCGGAGTGGTCGAGCTCACCGCCGCCTACCGCGGGGCCCATCAGCCCCAGCAGCGGTCCGAGATCGACCCGGCCCGGGAGCGGCTGCGTTTCGACGAGGCCTTCGCCATCGGCCTGACCATGGCCACCCGCCGGGCCGACGCCGTGGCCCACGGAGCGACCGCGCGCGCCCGCCGCCCCGACGGCATCCTGGACGCTTTCGACGCGCGGCTCCCGTTCACCCTGACCGAGGGCCAGATCGAGGTCTCGGGCGAGATCTTCGGCGAACTGGCCCAGCCGCATCCGATGCAAAGACTCCTGCAGGGCGAGGTCGGCTCGGGCAAGACGGTGGTGGCGCTGCGGGCGATGCTGGCGGTGATCGACGCCGGCGGCCAGGCCGCGTTCCTGGCCCCGACCGAGGTGTTGGCCACCCAGCACTTCCACACCATCACCCGGATGCTGGGCGATCTCGCCGAGGCCGGGACCTTGAACGCCGCCGAGCACGCCACCCGCGTCACGCTGCTCACCGGGTCGATGGGGGCCGCCCGCCGCCGGAACGCCCTGCTGGCCGCCGCCTCCGGTGAGGCCGGGATCGTGATCGGTACCCACGCCCTGCTCGGTGACCAGGTCCAGTTCGCCGACCTGGGCCTGATCGTGGTGGACGAGCAGCACCGGTTCGGCGTCGAGCAGCGGGCTGCCCTCGGGGCGAAGGCCAGCAGCCGCCCGCACGTCCTGGTGATGACGGCCACCCCGATCCCCCGCTCGGTGGCGATGACCGTCTTCGGCGACCTGGAGGTCTCCACCCTGCGGCAGAGCCCGGCCGGCCGGGCCGACGTGCAGACCGTGGTCGTCGACGGCCGCGCCCACCCGGGCTGGGTCGCGCGCGCCTGGTCGCTGATCATCGAGCAGGTCGCCGCCGGACGACAGGCCTACGTGGTCTGCCCGCGGATCACCCAGTCCGACAAGACCGACGACGCGGACCCCTACGCCGACGCTCCGCCGGGGGCCGCCGACGACGCACCGCCCTCGGCCACCGTCGAGGACCTGTACGCCGAGCTGACGGCCGGGCCGCTGTCCGGTCTGCGGGTCGAGATGCTGCACGGCAAGCTGAGCAGTGAGGACAAGGAGGCCCGGATGGCCGGCTTCGCCGCCGGCGAGGTGGACGTCCTGGTCGCCACCACGGTGATCGAGGTCGGTGTCGACGTCCCGAACGCCTCGGTGATGGTGATCTGCGACGCCGACCGGTTCGGCATCTCCCAGTTGCACCAGCTGCGCGGTCGGATCGGACGTGGTGGCCACCTCGGCACCTGTCTGCTGCTCACCGCGGCGGCGGACGACACCCTGGCCCGGGAACGGCTGGCCGCGGTCGCCGGGACCCGGGACGGTTTCGAGCTGGCCGACATCGACCTCGAGCAGCGGCGTGAGGGCGACGTGCTCGGGGCCAGCCAGTCCGGTTTCCGCTCCAGCCTGCACCTGTTACGGGTGCTCACCGACACCGAGCTGATCGTCGGGGCGCGGAAGCTGGCCGACGCCTGCGTCAGCGACGACCGGCACTCCAGCGAGACAGGACTGTCAGATCCGGGACTGGCCGACATCGTGATCTCGATCGAACGGCGGGCGGCAGCCGAGTGGTTGGAGCGGACATGAGTCGGGTGATCGCCGGGTCCAGAGGCGGACGACGGCTGCAGGTGCCGCCCGGGCAGCGGACCCGGCCGACCACGGACCGGGTTCGCGAGGCCCTGTTCTCGGCGATCGCGTCCTGGGCCGGGACGGCCGGCGGCCCCGCCGACGTCGCCCTGGCCGGTCTTGCGGTGCTCGACCTGTTCGCCGGCTCCGGTGCGATCGGACTGGAGGCGGCCAGCCGCGGCGCCGAACTGGTCTGGCTGGTCGAGTCGGACCGACGGGCGGCCCGGATCATCACCGAGAACGCCCGCGAACTCGAGCTCGACGTCACGGTCCGGCAGGGGCGGGCCGAGGAGCTGGCCCGTACGACCGCGAGCACCGCCTTCGACGTCGTCTTCGCCGATCCGCCTTATGAGTTGCCCGGCCCTGACCTGGACGCCGTGATCGCCCGGCTGATCGAACAGGGCTGGATCGCGGCCGACGGGCTGGTCGTCCTCGAGCGGTCCGGCCGGACCGACCCGCCGCGCTGGCCCGAGGACCCGGCCGACACCTGGAGCCGCGACTACGGCGAGTCGGTGCTGCACTTCTGGCAACGCTGACCGTTTCGTCCGCGCCCGGAGATCGACCCACACCTGCGAGGATGGCCGGCATGACACGTGCGGTCTGTCCGGGCTCGTTCGATCCCCTCACCCGGGGCCATCTCGACGTGATCGCGCGGGCGGCGGCGCAGTTCGGCTCGGTCGTCGTGGCCATCGGCTCGAACATGGGCAAGAACGCGCTGTTCACTCCGGCGGAGCGGGTGGTGATGGTCCGCGAGGCCTGCGCCGAGCTCAGCGGGGTCGACGTCGAGCTCTTCGACGGTCTGCTGGTCGACTTCTGCCGTGACGTCGACGCCGGCTGCATCGTCAAGGGCCTGCGCGCGGCCGCCGACTTCGACTACGAGCTGCCGATGGCCCGGATGAACCGGGAGCTGACCGGGGTGGAGACCGTCTTCCTGCCGGCGGCGCCGCAGTGGTCCTACGTCTCGTCCAGCCTGATCCGTGAGGTGGCGGCCCTCGGCGGCGACGTGAGCCCGTTCCTGACCGACGAGGTCCGCAAGGCGACCTTGGCCCGGATCGGTTACATTCGTGGGTCAGAGGATCGACGGGCCCCGCGATCCGAGACGACCGAGCAGTGAGACGGAGACCGACACCCGATGGCGGACGGCGCAAGCGCAGCAGATCGGGTCCAGCAGATCCGCAGCATCATCAGTAACGCCCGGTCGATGCCGATGTCGGCCTCCTGCGTGGTCAACCGGGCCGAGCTGCTCGGCGCGCTGGACGAGTTGAGCCAGCACCTGCCGGACGAGATCGCCGCCGCGCAGCAGGTGATCGAGGAGACGCGCCAGCGGGTGGCCGAGGGTGAGGCCGAGGCCGGCGAGATCGTGGCCGAGGCTCGCGAACACGCCGCCGATCTGGCCGCGCACAGTGAACAGGTCAAGGTGGCGCAGGCAGCGGCGGCCCGGATCGTGGCCGAGGCCGAGGACGATGCGGCCGCACTGCGGCGGGAGACCGAGGTGTTCATCGACTCCCGGATGGCCAGCTTCGAGTCGGTGCTGTCCAAGACCAGCTCGCAGGTCCGGTTGGCGCGTCGCCGACTGGCCGAGCGGACGAACGAGGATCCCGAGCGGGTCCGGACGATCGCCCTGCCCGAGCTGGACTGATCCGGCCCGGCCCGGGCTGCCACCGGGGAATTGGCCCGCGGCGGCAAGCGGGATACACTCGTCCGTCGATCAAGGGTCGGAACGGGTCGACAGCCAAGACGGTGGAGTACGGGTTGTGGAGGGTAAGGCGATGAGTTCGCGGCGACGTCCGCTGGATCCTCGGTCCGGGCTCGTCCTCGACACCCACGATCTGGCCCGCGGCGCCGGTCAGATGATGACGGTTCGGGACTCCGCACCGGCACCGGCCGGGATCGGCATCGAGATGATCGGCGTCCCGGAAGGCTCGCCGATCGAGCTGGAACTGGCGATGCAGTCGGTGGTCGAAGGGGTGCTGGTCAGCGGGACGGCTGAGGTGGAGGTCGCCGGGCAGTGCTCGCGCTGTCTGGAGCCGGTCGAGGACACGGTGCAGATCGACGTCCAGGAGCTGTACGTCTACGAGACCTCGGAGGCCACCGAAGAGGAGGCCCACCGACTCGAGGGCGAGCTGATCGACCTGGAGCCGGTGGTCCGGGACGCGGTCGTGCTGGAGCTGCCGTTCCAGCCGTTGTGCAAAGCCGACTGTGCGGGCCTGTGCCCGGACTGCGGCGCGAACCTGAACGATGATCCTGAGCACGAGCACGAAGAGAACACCGACCCGCGCTGGTCAGCGTTGACCGGGTGGGGCGAGGATTCAGTCGGCTGACCCCTGGGGTCGACCGAGCAGTAGAACGGTAAGCGGAAGAGAGAGAACATGGCTGTCCCGAAACGGCGGATGTCGCGCAGCAACACCCGGCATCGCCGGTCGCAGTGGAAGACCACTGCGCCCACCCTGGTGACCTGCGCCAACCCTGCGTGCCGCGAGAAGCACCTGCCGCACACGGCCTGCCCCTCGTGCGGCCAGTACGGCCCGCGCGCCGGCCGCCGTCAGGTTCTGGCGAACTGAGCCAGCCGGGCGTGAGTAACGCTCCGGACCTCGGTCTGACCGAGGTACTCGACCAGCTGGGGATCCCGTTGGGCCCTCAGCTGATGGATCGCGCCCTGACGCATCGGTCCTACGCCTACGAGCAGGGCGGGTTGCCGACCAACGAGCGGCTGGAGTTCCTCGGCGATTCGGTGCTCGGTCTGGTCGTCACCGAACACCTGTTCGCCAGCTACCCGGAGCTGTCCGAGGGCCAACTGGCCAAACTGCGGGCCGCGGTGGTCAATTCGCGTGCCCTGGCCGACGTGGCCCGGACGTTGCAACTCGGCCTGCTGATCAAGCTCGGCCGCGGCGAGGTCGCCACCGGCGGCAAGGACAAGTCCTCGATCCTGGCCGACACCATGGAGGCCGTGATCGGGGCGGTGTTCGTGGACTACGGCATCGAGCGCGCGCGCGACTTCGTACACCGCATGTTCGACCCGGTGCTCGCCCGGGTGGCCACCCTGGGCGCCGGTCTGGACTGGAAGACCAGCCTGCAGGAGATCTGCTCGCTGCAGGGGATCAGCGCACCGGTCTACGAGGTGAGCGAGGCCGGCCCCGACCACGCCAAGATCTTCACCGCGGTCGTGGTCCTGGACGGGCGGCGCCACGGCCCCGGCACCGGCCGGAACAAGAAAGAGGCCGAGCAGCAGGCGGCCGAGGCGGCTTTCGGGTCCCTGCGCCCGGTCATCGCCAGCTGAACCGGTCGTCGCGATGCCCGAACTGCCCGAGGTGGAGACGGTCCGCAGCGGGCTGCAGACCGCGATCACAGGGCCGCCGGATCGACTCCGTCCAGGTGCTGCACCCGCGTCCGGTCCGCCGCCATCCGGCCGGCCCGGACGACTTCGCTGCCGCACTGACCGGCCGGACGTTCGCCCGTCCCGCCCGGCGCGGCAAGTACCTCTGGCTGCCGTTCACCGACGGTGACGCGCTGTTGGCCCATCTCGGGATGAGTGGGCAGTTCCGGCTCGAGGACGCCGCCCAACCCGACCCCCGCAACACCCGCGTCCGGTTTCGCTTCGCCGACGGCGGTGCCGAGTTGCGCTTCGTGGACCAGCGGATGTTCGGCGGTCTCTCGCTGGCCGAGGACGGCGCCGAGCTGCCGGCCGAGATCGCCCACATCGCCCGCGACCCGTTCGATCCGCAGTTCGACCTGGAACAGACCGCTGCCCGGCTCCGTCGCAAGCACACCGGGGTGAAACGGGCCCTGCTGGACCAGCAGCTGATCTCCGGGATCGGCAACATCTACGCCGACGAGGCCCTCTGGCGGGCCCGGCTGCACTACGCCCGGGCCACCGACACGATGACCCGGCCGGTGGCGGTCGGCGTCCTGCGGGCGGCGACGGCGGTGATGGCCGACGCGCTCGCCCAGGGCGGGACGTCCTTCGACGCGCTCTACGTCAACGTCAACGGCGAGAGCGGCTACTTCGACCGGACCCTGGACGTGTACGGACGCGAGGGGCTGCCCTGCCACCGCTGCGGACGCCCGATCCGGCGGGAGGCGTTCATGAACCGGTCCTCCTTCCGCTGCCCGCACTGCCAGCGCACCCCGCCGGCCGGGCACCTCCGACCTTGAGGGTTGACCGAGAATTCGGCTAGTCTGTGCCCACCCAGGCCTCAGCCCCCCAATCCGGCCGGTGCCTGCGTCCGAATCGATGGTGTACAGCGGGTGCCGATCGGCACCGCTTCGACTCGGGGTCAGCGACGACTGCCAGATCTGTCTCACCACCCGGCAGCGAGAGTAGGCTCACCGCATCGTGAAACGCCTTGGACATTTCATCTTCGTCCGGCACAGCGAGAACTGGAAGCTGTTGTTCCGGTTCGGGCTGGTCGGCGGCTCCGGCGTGCTGGTCAACCTGCTCGTCAGCGTGATCCTGAACCGGACCGGGCCCGACGTCGAGGGCGTGTTCATCGACCTGCCGTTCACCGACTTCAACGTCCGCTGGTACCACTTCTTCTCGCTGGTCTCCTTCATGGTGGCCAACCTGTGGAATTTCCAGTTGAACCGGCGCTTCACGTTCCGGAGCGCGAAGCACAGCGGCTGGTGGCGTGAGTACGGACCCTTCCTGGTCGTCGGCTTCGGCGCCTGGGTCTTCGGGCTGATCCTGCTGACCCTGCTGATGCACCCCGCCTCACCGATCGGGCTGCCCTCGAGCGTCTTCGACAACTCCACCGGACTGCGGACCAAGTTCTACTGGGCCCAGTTGATCCAGATCGCCGTCACCGTCCCGGTCTCGTTCGTACTGAACAAGCTGTGGACGTTCTCCTCCGTTCGCGGTGGTACCCACCCGAGCCTGACCGAGGAGGCGGTGGCGGAGAAGATCGACGAAACCGTCGCCCAGCAGCAGGACAGCCGGCACGCACCGGCCGCCACCGTCCGGGAGAAGACCGCAGCCTGACGCTCCCCGGTTTCCGGCGCTGCCTGGGCTAGAGTGAGCGAGCCTTCCCGGCCCGTACCACCTGCACCAGAGCCAAGAGGGAGCGCGTGCATCTCAAAAGCCTGACCCTGCGAGGGTTCAAGTCCTTCGCCTCGGCGACCACTCTCGACTTCGAGCCCGGGATCACCTGCGTGGTCGGACCCAACGGCTCGGGCAAGTCCAACGTCGTCGATGCCCTGAGCTGGGTGATGGGTGAGCAGGGTGCCAAGTCCCTGCGCGGCGGCAAGATGGAGGACGTCATCTTCGCCGGCACGTCCGGCCGGGCCCCGCTGGGCCGGGCCGAGGTCGAGCTCAAGATCGACAACACCGACGGCGCGCTGCCGATCGACTACACCGAGGTCACCATCAGCCGGACGATGTTTCGCAACGGTGGCTCGGAGTACGAGATCAACGGCGCCAAGGCCCGGTTGCTCGACGTCCAGGACCTGCTCAGCGACTCCGGTATCGGCCGGGAGATGCACGTCATCGTCGGCCAGGGCCAGCTCGACTCGATCCTCACCGCCACCCCCGAGGGCCGGCGCGGCTTCATCGAAGAGGCCGCCGGGGTGTTGAAGCACCGCAAGCGCAAAGAGAAGGCACTGCGCAAACTCGAGGCGACCGAGGCCAACGTCAACCGGCTGGCCGATCTGGTCAGCGAGATCCGGCGGCAGCTGAAACCGTTGGGTCGCCAGGCCGAGGTGGCCCGCAAGGCGGCCGTGATCCAGGCCGAGGTCCGCGACGCCCGGGCCCGGTTGCTGGCCGACGACCTGGTCCAGGCGACGCTGTCGCTGGAGAGCGAGCTGGCCGACGAGAACGCACTCAAGGAGCGGCGCCGCCAGGTGGAGCAGCGGTTGCAGCAGGCCCGGAGCAGCGAGGTCGAGGCCGAGGAGAGCCTGCGGGCCGAGTTGCCCCGGCTCAGTGCGGCCCAGGACACCTGGTACGCCCTGGCCGGGTTGCGTGAGCGGATCGGGTCGACCCGGTCGATCGCCCGCGAGCGCGTCCGCAACGCCGCCGACGCGCCGGAGGACGACCGCCGCGGCCGCGACCCGGAGCAGCTGGAGGCCGAGGCCGCCGAGGTCGGGGCCCAGGAGCAGGCGCTGGCCGCCGAGGTCGAGGCCGGCGCGACCGCGCTGCGGAGCGCCAGCAGCGGCCGGGAGGAGCGCGAAGCGACCCACGCCGCGGAGGAGAAGCGGTTGGCCGGCCTGGTCCGGGCGGCGGCCGACCGGCGCGAGGGCCTGGCCCGGCTGACCGGCCAGGTCAACAGCCTGCGCAGCCGCGCGGGTGCGGCCGACGACGAGATCGGCCGGTTGAGCGTGGCGCTGGAATTGGCCGAGGGCCGGGCCGAGACCGCGGCCCGCGAGTTCACCGCACTGGAGACCACCGTCGCCGGCCTGGATGCGGGCGAGTCCGGGCTGGACGGTGAGCACGAGCAGGCCGAGGTGGCGCTGGCCGGGCTCAGCGCCGAGTTGGCCGATCTGCGCGGGGAGGTGCAGCGGGCCAACCAGGACCGGGCCGCACTGGCCGCTCGGCTGGAGGCGTTGCAGATGGGTCTGCAGCGCAAGGATGCGGCCGCGGCGCTGCTCACGGCCACCGAGAACCAGGCAGGCCCGGGCGGACTGCTCGGTCCGGTGTCGGCACAGCTCGGTATCGAGACCGGCTGGGAGGCGGCCGTCTCGGCCGCCTTCGGGTCGGTGGCCGACGCGCTGGTCGCGACCGGGCCGGCGGTGGCGGGCGAGACGTTCGAGTTCCTCCGGGCCGGCGATCTGGGCCGGGTCGGGCTGGTGTTCAGCCGGGCCGATCCGGGAGCCGAGCCGGCGACGGGGCCCAGTCGGCCGTCGCTGCCCGGCGGGGCGCGGTGGGCCGCCGACGTGGTGAGCTGTGCGGCGGGACTGGTGCCGGCGGTGGAACGGGTCTTGGACCAGGTCGCTCTGGTGGAGGATCTGGAGGCGGCCGAGGCCCTGCTGGCGCTGCGGCCCGAGCTGACCGTGCTGACCCGCGGGGCCGACCTGCTGTCCGCGACCCGGGCCGCCGGCGGGTCCAGCGCCCAGCCCAGTCTGATCGAGGTGCAGGCCGCCGTCGACGACGCCGAGTCGCGGTTGACCGGCGCCGGCCTCCGTTGCGACCGGTTGCGGTTCGCCGAGAACGAGTTGGCGACGCGGCACCGGGCCGCGTCGGCCGACGTCGAGGCCTCACTGGAGCGGCTGCACGAATCCGACGCCCGGATGGCGGCCACGGCCGAGCAGCTCGGCCAGCTGAACGCGAGCGCCCGCTCGGCCCGGGAGGAGGCCGACCGGCTGCGGCGGGGGATCACCGAGGCCGAGCAGGCCCGCGAGGGCCACATCGCCGGGTTGGCCGAGCTCGAGGCCCGGCTCGCGGCGGCCGAGGAGGTCAGCACCGAGGAACCCGATCCGGCGCTGCGGGACCGACTGGCCGACGAGGCGCGGCTGGCCCGGGCCGCCGAGATGGACGCCCGGCTGGCCCTGCGGACGGTGGAGGAACGGGCCCGGGCGCTGGCCGGTCGGGCCGATTCGCTGCGCCGGGCTGCGGAGCACGAGCGGTCGGCGCGGCTGCGGGCCCGGGCCCGGCGGGAGCGGATGCTGGCCGAGGCGCGGGTGGCCGAGGCGGTCCGGATCGCCGCCGACCACCTGGGTCGGCTGACCGAGACCTCGATCGCCGCCGCCGAACGCGAGCGGACCGCGGCCGAGCAGGCCCGCAGCGAGGCCGACGCCGAGCTGGCGAACGCCCGGCGTTCGGCCCGTGAGCTGGCCGCGGAGTTACAGACCCTGGTCGACACCGTGCACGCCGACGAGATGGCCCGGGCCGAGCAGCGGATGCGGATCGAGGCCCTGGCGACCAAGGCGATGGACGATCTCGGGCTCGAGGCCGAGGCGCTGATGCGCGATTACGGGCCGGACCGGCCGGTGCCGGTGCTGGCCCAGCAGGGCGATCCGGGTGAGCCGGGAGAGCAGGCCGGTACAGACGAGCAGGTCGATACCGTGCCGTTCGTCCGGGAGGAGCAGGCCAAGCGACTGCGCCGGGCCGAACGAGATCTCGGCGTCCTGGGCCGGGTCAACCCGTTGGCGCTGGAGGAGTTCGCGGCGATGGAGGAGCGGCACGCCTTCCTGGCCGAGCAGCTGGAGGACGTCCGCAAGACCCGCGCCGATCTGCTCGACATCATCGCCGACGTCGACACCCGGGTGGAGCAGGTCTTCGCCGAGGCCTACGCCGACGTCGAGCGCGCCTTCGCCCGGGTCTTCACCCGGTTGTTCCCCGGCGGCGAGGGGCGGCTGGTCCTGACCGAGCCCGGTTCCTGGTTGACCACCGGGGTGGACGTCGAGGCCCGGCCGGCGGGCAAGAAGGTGAAGCGGCTGTCGCTGCTGAGCGGGGGCGAGCGGTCGCTGGTCGCCGTGGCTTTCCTGGTCGCGCTGTTCATCGCCCGACCGAGCCCGTTCTACATCCTGGACGAGGTCGAGGCCGCCCTGGACGACACCAACCTGGGCCGGCTGCTGGAGATCTATGAGGAGCTGCGGGCCAGCAGCCAGTTGCTGGTGATCACCCACCAGAAGCGGACGATGGAGGTGGCCGACGCCCTCTACGGCGTGACCATGCGGGGGGACGGCGTCTCGGCGGTGATCAGCCAGCGGCTGCGCGACGCCGAGCGTGGCCTGAGTTCGCGTGGCCTGAGTTCAAATTGTGACCAAAGTGACTCGGCGTCCTCCAGGGTGGACTCAGGTTCGGCTGGCATCATAGAGGTCTTCCCTGCTGGTGAAAGGTCACGTTGTGGTCGTCTATCTGATCGCGATGCTCGTCATCCTCGTCGTCGCGGCCGGCATCGCCGGTCTGGTGCTGGTCGGCATCGAGGGCCGTCGGCTCGAGCGTTATCCGCGGCTGGCCCAGTTCCTGGTGCACGCCGCAGGACACCTGAACGCCGAATCGGAGGAGTCCGGTCGGTCCGACCAGGCGGCTGCGGCGGCACCCCGGGAGCACCAGCACGCCTGATCGGGTGACCCGTACGCTGTCGCGGTGGACACCACAACTCTCTACCTGATCATCGGCGGCGCGGTCGTCGTCGTCCTCGGGCTCGTCGTCGGGCTGGTGGTCGGCACGCGGCGCCGTTCGATCGCCCGCTCCCGCCGGACCGAGGAACTGCAGTCCGGGACGTCCGGCGACTCCGACGGAGGCCGGCCCGGTCGTTCCGGTGGCCCCGGACTGGCCGAGCCCGAGGTCGTCGAGGCCGAGCTGTTGCCGCCGGCCGGCTCGCTGCTGGAGCGGCCGGAGGCGCCGCAGAGCCGGCTGGTCCGGCTGCGGCAGCGGTTGTCGGGCTCGCAGAACGCGCTCAGTCGCGGTCTGCTGCTGCTGATCTCCCGGGACCGGCTGGACGAGCAGACCTGGGAGGACTTCGAGGACGTCCTGCTGACCTCCGATCTGGGCGTCGGGCCGACCACCGAACTGGTGGCCGCGCTGCGGGAGCGGCTGCGGGTCGAAGGCGTGGCCGACGGCGCCGGCGCCCGGGCCGCGCTGCGCTCGGAGTTGCTGAAGCTGGTCGACCCGAGGATGGACCGCACCCTGGCCACGACCCGGGGCGAGGTGCCTGCCGTGGTGATGGTGGTCGGGGTCAACGGCACCGGCAAGACCACCACCGTCGGCAAACTGGCCCGGGTGCTGGTGGCCGAGGACGCCGACGTCATGCTCGGCGCCGCCGACACGTTCCGGGCCGCCGCGGCCGACCAGCTGGAGACCTGGGGCGGCCGGGTCGGGGTGCCGACCGTCCGCGGTGACGAGGGCGCGGACCCGGCCAGCGTGGCCTACCGGGCGGTCGAGGCGGGGATCGAGGGCGAGGTCGACGTCGTGCTGATCGACACCGCCGGCCGGCTGCACACCAAGACCGGCCTGATGGACGAGCTGGGCAAGGTCAAGCGGGTGATCGAACGCAAGGCACCGGTCAGCGAGGTGCTGCTGGTGCTGGACGCCACCACCGGCCAGAACGGGCTGATCCAGGCCCGCATCTTCGCCGAGGTGGTCAACATCACCGGCATCGTGTTGACCAAGCTGGACGGCTCGGCCAAGGGCGGCATCGTGGTGGCCGTGCAGCGTGAGCTCGGCGTCCCGGTCAAGCTGATCGGGCTGGGGGAGGGCGTGGACGATCTGGCCCCGTTCGACGCCGAGGTCTTCGTCGACGCACTACTCCAGGGTTAGCCGGGTCAGCCCGGTCCCCACCGCATCGCCGCCGGGCCCGGCGGGAGAAGATGAGGTATGGAGAGCTTCGACTATCTGATCATCGGCGGCGGCGTGGTGGCCGCGGCGGCCGCCCCGGGCATCCGCGAACACGACAAGGACGGGACGATCGGCATCCTCAGCGCCGACGTCGACATCCCCTACCACCGGCCCCCGCTGACCAAGAACGCCTGGACCGCGGAGGACTGGAGCGACGACAACCTGCCCTACGACACCGCCGAGGCGACCGGCGCCGACATCCGGTTGAACACCCTGGTCACCGGGATCGACCGGGAGAACGCCCAGGTCGTCACCGCGAGCGGTGACCGGTTCGGCTACGGCACACTGCTGCTGGCCACCGGGGGCAATCCGAACCGGATCGAACTGCCCGAGGACGACCGGGTGATCTACTTCCGCGGGGCCGAGGACTACCGCACCCTGCGCGGCCTGGTCGCCCCCGGCAAGCACGTGGCGGTGATCGGCGGCAGCTACATCGCCACCGAGATCGCCGCCGCGCTGTCCCAGCAGGACGATGTGGCCGTCACCTTGATCTTCGTCGAGCAGACCCTGCACGAGAAGGTGCTGCCCGAGCCGCTGGCCGGTCAGCTGGTGCAGCGCTTCGGTGACCACGGCGTCGAGTTGCGGCCCGGGGCCAAGGTGACCGGCGGCAGCGCCGACGACGCCGGCATCACCCTCGAGCTGGACGACGGGTCCAGCGTGCAGGCCGACGCGGTGGTGCTCGGTCTCGGGGTCAGCCCGGTGGTCGACTTCGCCGAGGCCGCCGGCCTGGCCGTCGACGACGGCGTCGTGGTGGACGAGCGGTTGCGGACGGCGGACGAGCGCATCTACGCCGCCGGCGACATCGCCAACTACCCGGACAAGGTGCTCGGCCGGACCCGGGTCGAGCACGTCGACAACGCCAACGTGATGGGCAAGACGGTCGGCGAGATCATGGCCGGGGCCGACCTGACCTATGACCACACGCCGTTCTTCTACACCGATCTGTTCGACCTCGGCTACAAGGCGGTCGGTCGGGCCGACGCGTCGCTGGAGACGGTGCCGGACCTGAACGACGAGGCCTCCGAGGGGGTCGTCTACTACCTCGACGGTGAGACTGCGGTCGGGGTGCTGCTCTGGGGCGGCCACGGGTCGACCGACGAGGCGACCGCGGTGCTGGCCGACCCGCCGGCCCGGGAGGCTCTGGCCGGGCGGATCTAGTTCCGACCGTTCCCGATCACGACAGGCGGCTGCCGCTGCGCGACGCGGTGGCCGCCTCGTCGTAGTCGAGCTGCTCGAGCAGGTCGCGGTAGAGGTCGTCGTCCAGCCGGAAGGCGTTGCGTTCTTGCGTCAGGGCCTGGCGCTGTGCGTCGACCATGTCGAGCCGGACCCGCTCGAACGCGGCCCCGATCGCCTCCTTCTGCTCCGGGCTCATCGCCTCCTCACCGGCTCGCCCACTGCTGCTGCATCTGCTGGCGGGCCTGCTGGGCCTGCTGCCAGCGATCGGCCAACTGCCGGACCAGCTCGGGATCGGCGTCCTCGGCCTCGGTGCGCTGATGGAACGCGTCCTCGGCCGCCTTCATCGCGGCCGCTCGGGCCACCTGCTGGGCGTGCCGGCGCTGCTCGGTGGCCTCGGCGTCCTCCTCCTCGGTGCTCAGGTGCAGCGAGCGGATCAGTGCCGGCAGGGTGATCCCCTGGATCAGCAGCGTGCCGACCGCGACCACGACCGCGACCACCTGGATCTCCGAGCGCCCGGGGAAGTCGGCGCCGGTCGCCGTGGTCAGCGGGATACCGGCGGCCGCCGCCAGCGTGACCACGCCGCGCATCCCGGTCCAGCTGATCACCAGCTCCTGTCTCAGCGGCAGCAGGTAGGGCTCCCGGCGGAGGCGCTGGTGCTGCTGTTCCTGCTGTCTGTGTTGAGCGACCGCCTGCCGGGCCCGCTCGTCGCGGCGCAGGTGACCCCGCCAGATCCGCCGGAACAGGACCTGTCGGGCGTGGTTGGCCAACACCCAGACCGGCCGGACGAGGATCACCACCGCCAACAGCAGCAGGGCCCCGAGCAGTACCTGCGGTAGCGACTTGCCCTCGGCGATCACGTCGGCCAGCACGAACTTCACCTGCAGGCCCATGAACGCGAACACGAAGGCCTCCAACAGCACGTCGACGCTCTGCCACAGGTCGCGCTCCTGCATCCGGGCCGCGTAGCCGGACTTGTCGGCGTTCGCGCCCATCGCGAAGCCGGCCACCACCACCGCGATCACCCCGGAGGCGTGCAGTTCCTCCGCCGCCAGGTAGGCCCCGAACGGCAGCACGACGCCGAGCACCGTCTCCAGCCCGGCGTCGTTCAGCCGGCGTCGCAGCACCATCACCAGACCGGCGGCGAGGATGCCGACGATCACCCCGACCAGCGCGCTGTAGCCGAAGTAGAGCACCGGGTTGGAGATGAAGGAGCCTTCACCGGTGACCGTGGCCACGGTGATGGTGAAGAAGGTCAGTGCGGCCGCGTCGTTGACCAGGCTCTCGCCGGTCAGGATCGTCATCACCCGCTTGGGCAGGCCGAGCCGGCCGCCGATGGCGGTCGCGGTCACGGCGTCCGGGGGAGCGACCACCGCGCCCAGCACCAGGGCTGCGGGCAGGGTCAGCGCCGGCACGATCGCGTTCCCGGTGAAGCCGACCGCGACCGCGGTGACCACCACCAGCCCGACGCCGAGGCCGAGGATCGGCCACAGGTTGCGGACGAAGCTGATGAAGGAGAAGTTGATCGCGGTGGAGTAGAGCAGCGGCGGCAGGACGAACCCCAGGATCACCTCGGGCGGCACCGCCAGTTGCGGCAGCCCGGGGATGAAGGAGACCGCGAGCCCGACCGCGACCAGGATCAACGGGGCGGGTAGTCCCCGCCGGGCGGCGAACGCGTTCACCGCGATCGCCGCGATCACCACCAAGACCAGTTCGACGCCGTCCACGGCGCTCAGCCTAAGTTGTCTCCCTGCCCAGGTCCTGGCTGCTCAGGTCCTGGTCGCTCAGGTCCTGGTCGCTCAGGAGCGGGTGGCGAACACGATCGTGTTGTCCTGGTAGCCGTGCGGACCGTTCACCGACCGGTTGTACGGGCCGCCGCAGGTGATCAGGCGCAGTTCGGAGTCCGGGACGGCGCCGAACACGTCGTCGGTGGGGAAGCCCTCCTTGGGCGTGGTGATCACCCGGTCCACCGTGAAGCTCACCGTCTTGTGGTTGCTCAGCCCGACCGTGATCGTGGCGCCGGGCTTGGTCAGCCGGAGCGGGAAGAACACCGCCGGCCCGGTGGTGGAGTCGATGTGCCCGGCGATCACGGCCGGGCCGATCTCACCGGGCAGGGTGCCGTCGCTGAACCAGCCGGCCTTGTCCGGGTCGTCCGGAGAGGCCAGCGCCCCGTTGTCGAGCAGGCCGAGCTTCTCCATCGAGGTGGACTTGATCCCGACCGACGGCACGGCGACGGACGTCACGGTGACGTTCGAGGTCGGCAGCGGCTGCGGGCCCAGGCCGGCGGTGCTGACACCGGACGGGGTCGGGCTGGGGGTCGGGGTGGGGGTCGGGGTGGCCGTCGGAGCGGCCGTCGAGCTGCTGGCCGACGCGGGCTCGGTCGAGGAGACGGAGGTCGTGCTGGTGCAGCCGACGGCGACCAGCGCGAAACCGGCGGCGGCCAGCGCCGCTGCGGCTGCGCGCTGACGCAGCCTGCTCACCGGTCGCCGCTCACTGCTCGTCACCTACTGGTCGATCCGGATGCAACCGCCGAGGTCGTCTCGCTGCAGCATCAGCCGGCCCAGCGCGTCCCAGGCTCCGCCGTAGTAGGTCGGGGTCTGTTGCTGCAGCCGGTCGGCCACCTTCAGCTGGGCCAGTGCGGCGTCCTGGTCGCCGGCGGAGGCGTCGACGGCCGCCTGGGCGACCGCGGCCACCACCGCCTGGTCGGATGTCAGTGGCTTACCGCCGAGGTCGCGGGCCCCGGGGTTGCCCTGGAACCGGTCCAAAGCGGTCTTCAGCCGGGCCGCGAGCTGGACGTCGGTGCTGCTGCACGACTCGGCGTAGCGGATCGGTAGCCGGACCGCGTCGTAGCTGTAACGGACCCCGTCGTTGCCGCGGCCGGCGGCGCCGGGCATCGGCGTCGACGGTGCCGTCGTCGTGGATCTGAGCCCAGTCCGGGGGCAGGTCGGCGTTGTCGAGACACGGCCTTCGTGGCCGCCTGGCTGCCCGACTGCAGCTGCTTCCAGCGGGCGTCGTGCGAGGCCTCGGACAGGATCGAGAACGCCGCCGGCGAGGCGTAGCTGGGGTTGTAGGCGTACGGGTCGGTCATCGCCCAGCTACCGGCGACCAGCACCCGGCCGAGCTCGGTCTGCACCGTCTCGGTGTCGAGGATCGCGTTGCCGAGCTTCACCCCGGCCGCGGTCAGGCTCGGGTCGTCGAAGCGGGAGCCGGCCAGGACCAGGGCGCGGGCCGCGTCCAGATCGGCGTCGGAGGCCGAGGACTTGTCGGCGATCTTGCCGCCGGACCAGCGCCAGGCCAGCGTGCCGTCGGTGCGCATCAGGTTCGCAGTCGTCCACTGCCAGACCGAGTCGAAGGTCGTCTCGTCACCCGATCCGACCGCGATCAGCATCGCGTAGGCCTGGCCTTCGCTGACGGTGTCGCCGCCCTGGTCACGACGCACCACCCGGCCGTCGGGATCGACGTAGGCGTTCAGGAAGTTCCGGCTGGCCTCGGCCGCGGTGAAGGTGAGCACCGTCGGGGTCGGTGAGGCCGGCGCGGTCGTGTTCGCGCCGGTCGAGCCGGCGGTGGGTGCTGCGGGATCGGAACCGCCGCCCGCGACGTCCGGCTGCTGCCGGATGCCGCGGGTGACGATGACGGCGAGTGTGGCGGCCACCAGTAGCGCCGCCACCCCCACCACGGACAGTCGGACGGCGGTTCCTCGCCTCATCGGGTGGAACGGGTGGCGCGCTCGTGCACCGCGACGTTCTTGCTCCGCCGGCTCTGGCGGACGAACAGGGTCAGGGCCAGCATCAGCAGCAGACCGCCGCCGACCAGCACCGGCGCACCGGAGGTGGCGCCGGCAGCGTCCGCGCCCGGACCGCCGACGAACTGGGTGGCGGTGCCGCCGAGACCGGTCTCGACGCCCTTGCCCTTCTTCGGCACGGTCTTGGTGTTGTTCGACGCGTCACGCAGCACCTTGGTCGCGACCGCACCCTTGGCGCCGTCCAGCACCACGATGGTGTTGACGCTGCCCGGGACCGCGGTCACCTTGGTGTTGATCGCGGCGGCGCTGCCCGAATCGGGCTTCACGTTGACCGTCCAGACGCCGGCCTTGATCTGGGCGTAGCCGGTGGCCGAGGCGAACGAGGCGTCCCGGGCCAGCACCGGGCCGTCGACCGCGGTGACGGTGACCGTCGGCGCGTTGGTCGAGGCCTGCAGCAGCCGGACCTTGGCGTTGCCGGAGGACGGAGCCCGCAGGTCGTCGTTCAGGACGACGCCCTTGAGGTTGGCGTTGGTGCCGACCGCGGCCACGGTGTAGGCGTAGCCGTCCTTGACGGTGACCGACTGGGTCACGACCGGCTTGCTGTCGGCGCTACCGCCGGCCGGGGTCATGCTGGCCACGTACTGACCGGCCGGGACCTTGCTGTAGGCCGAGACGTCGCCGTACTCGACGTCGCTCAGCTTGACCATGGCCTTGCTGTTGCCGACCGAGGTCAGCGCGACGTTGACGGCGTCGGTGTCCGGTGACAGGTGGGCCAGCCGGATCCAGCCGCCGGAGGTCTCGGCCGAGGCGGTCGAGGTCGAGCTGCCGAGGCCGACCAGGGCGCACAGGGCGCTGGCGACCAGCAGCAACAGGGCCCGGGTGAACCGCGGGCTGACCCGGGTGGTGGTTGCGCTCATGGATTCCTTCTCCACATTCTCTTGGCGGTACTCATTGCGGTTTTCGGGACGGCGAATCTGTCGGGGCTCGAGCTCAGGCATTGGCCGGGATCAGTCCGGTCGGGGCGTCGACGCCGTAGGTGACGAGCAGACCTTGCGGGGTCTCCTGCACCGACTCGGGCACGAACGGAGCGACCTGATCGGTGAAGTAGGCCTTCAGCTGGGCCGCAGCCTGGGGCGAGTCGGCCAGCGGTTTGCCGTTCAGCTGTGAGATCAGAACCTGTCGGCGGGGTGCAGCTTCGGTCACCTCACCGGACACCGCCGGTGCGTCAGCGATGGTGAGCTTTCCGATCAGCGCCGCCCGCGGCAGCATCAGCAGGATCCGGGCGTCGACCCGGCCGCCGGTGAACAGGTTGCGGGTGTCGATCGGCATGCTCAGGTTCGCGTTCTGCGCCAGCTCGGTGCCGACCGTGCTGCGGGCTGCCGCATCGGTCTTCGCCGCTGCGGCGACCGCCGCCGCACCCTCGGAGTGGATCCGGTAGATGATGACCGCCTTGTCGCCGGTGCCGAAGCGGGCGACCTCGGTGGCGTTCCGCAGACCCTCGGCCACGGTCGGTGAACCGTCGGGGAAGGTCCGCATCGAGTTGGTGCTGACCACGTAGTCGTAGTCGCGCCAGCCGTTCGGCGCAAGCGCCTCGACCGCAGGGTCGGTGTCGACCTTGTAGTACCAGACGACGTTGTTGCGCGGGAAGCCGGCGCGGACGAAGTCGACCCACATCGAGTCGTCGACGACCACGCGGTAGTTGTGGTCGACGTTCTGGTTGACCCAGCCCTCGGCCTGCATCATCGGCTGGTCGAGATCACTCAACAGCAGACCACGCAGCTTCGGGCCCCACATCGGCACGGCCGCGGCGATCGCCATCACGGCGACCAGCCCGACGGCGACCGTCTGGACCAGACGCTTGCCGGCGTTGTCCTTGCTGCGCGCCCGGCGCCACCAGACCTCGACGGCCCCCGGGACGACCAGTGCGGCGAGCGGCAGCATGGCGATCACGTAGGGCACCGGCAGGTAGCCCGGCCGCAGCATGAACACCACCATGAAGATCAACGCGCCGGCCAGCGGCCAGAACTTCTTGGCCCGCAAGGCGAACACGGCGGCCAGCGGACCGACGACGGCCAGCACCGGATCGAGATCCAGCCACTGGTTCAGGGTGACCCGGGCCTGGGTGCCGGCGTTGAACAGGCTGCCGGAGGCGGTCCGTCCGTCCAGCTGGAAGTACAGGCCGGAGAACAGGCTCACCCGGTCGGCGCCCGGGAACAGCTCGCCCTTGATCGTGGCCAGCAGCACGTAGCCGAGGCCGAGCAGCACCATCACGCCGGCGGCCAGGGAGACCGTGTAGCGACGGGTGCCGCGGTAGGCCGTGCGCCACATCGTCCAGGCCAGGAACGGCATGAACAACAGGTAGGTCTCCTTGCTCAACACGGCGATCGCGAAGCAGCCGGCGGCGGCGGTGAAGCCGATCAGCTGCCGGCGCGGGGCCAGGGCCAGCACGAAGGCGGCCAGGATCCACGGGGTGGCGATGTTGTCCAGGAACACCGTGCGGTGGAACTGCACGGCCAGCGGTGAGACGGCGAAGATCAGCACGGCCACCGCGGCGGCCGGCCGGGACATGTCCAGGCGACGGGCCAGCATCCACAGCAGCGCGCACGAGACCAGCGCGCAGACGATCATGAACTCGCGCCCGGCCATCACCGAGCTGCCGTAGCGCTCGAAGGCGCCGGTCAGCTTGGCGTAGCCCGCCATCTGGATCCAGCCCAGCGGCGGGTGGTCGTACCAGTAGGTGTAGTGCGTCAGCGAGCCGAGGTTGTCCACGGCCCAGGCCTGGGCGGTGTAGGTGCCCTCGTCGTCGATCCGCTGCGGCGAGCCGGTGAAGTTGATGATGTTCACCGCGGCCGAGACGACCAACAGGGGAAGGAACCACACGATCGACCGGAGCCGGCCGCGCAGGAAGTCTGCCAAACGATGACGCCGTCCGGGGGTCGGCTCGGCGTCACCGCCTGGGTTCTGGGTGGGGGACGGGGAGTCGTGCTCGCTGTACTCGTCGATCTTGCGCAGCGACGGCGGAAAGGTCAGCGTCTGCTGGTCGAGCGAGCCGTGGTCGATGGTCTGGGTCATCGCGGATCTCCTACTCCGGCACCGGCCAGGGCCGGCTCGGATTCGCGGTTGGTGACGGCGGCGGGGCGGTGCGCTCCGGTGTGTTCGGTCTTCTCCCAGGCGTTGATGCCCCGGATCTCACGGACCACCGAGCGGACGGCTGCGGCCGCTAGGAAGACTTGGTAGGGGAACGTGCCGAGCAACAGCCGGATGTAGTCCCGGGCGCGGACCCGGACCCCGTACAGCCGGCGGAAGTCACCGAGGCCTGCGGTCTCCATCACGATGGTGAGCAGGGTCGGGACGATCGGCAGGAAGGTCAGCAGGGCGATGCCGGTCGGCACCTTGGCGAACAGGATCAGCAGCACCGAGACCGGGATCATCAGGCCGGTGAAGGCCTGCAGGAACGGCATCGAGAGCAGGTAGCGGGCCATCAGCCGCTGCCGGACGGTCGGCAGCTTCTTCCATTCGCCCTTCCGCAGCACCTGCAGGAACCCCTGGTTCCAGCGGGTGCGCTGCTTGTAGAGGCTCTTCAGCGTGCCGGGGGTCTCCTCCCGGGTGACGACGTCGGGGTCGTAGGCCACGACGACCTTCTTGCCCCGGGTCGAGAGCCGCACGCCGAGCTCGCAGTCCTCGGCCAGGCACTCGGCGTCCCAGCCGTTGACCTCGCGCAGCACATCGGCGCGGGCGAAGACGGTGTTGCCACCGAGCGGGATGAAGCGGGCGCCGGCGTGGAAGTGCAGCCGGCTGCGGAACCAGAAGTAGTACTCCAGGCAGTTACGCAGGGCCCACCAGCTGGATTCGATGTTCATCAGCTGCACGCCGCCCTGGACGACGTCGGCGCCGGTGTCCATGAAGCGGGCGTCGACCAGCTTCAGCAGATCGGTGTGCACCTCGTCCTCGGCGTCGAAGACACCGACGATGTCGCCGCGGCACTCGGGCAGGGCGGTGTTCATGCCCTTGGGCTTGTTCTTCGGGACGGAGTAGTCCATCACCACCCGGACGATGTCGGGATGCCGGTCGGCGGCGGCACGGGCGACGGCCTCGGTGCCGGGATCGTCGTGGCCGATGATCGCGATCACCTCGTAGTCGGGGTGATCGAGCCTGGCCAACTTGTCCAGGGTGTCACCGAGGACCTCCTCCTCGTGCCGGGCGGGCACCAGGAGGGAGAAGGAGAGGCTGGGCTTGCGGGCGGACCGGACGAAGCCGGTGGCCTCCAGGTGCTGCGGAGTGCGCCAGGCGTGCAGCATCCAGGCCAGAGTGGTCAGGGCCACTGCGGACAGGGCGACCGAGACGATGCCGAGCAGCACCAGGCCGATCCGGCCGGCGGTGCTGTCCCAGTCGTTGGCCGAGGTCGGCTCCGGCGCCTGGGTGACGGGAGCCCCAGCGGTCGCACCGCTGTTCGGGCCGTTGTCGATCACCGTCGGCTGCGAGGCCGGCGGCAGCAACTGCGAGGCCGGCGCGCTGGGCGCAGGGGCCGCAGCAGCGACCGTCGGCGCCGAGACGTTGCTGGTGACGGAGAGGCCGGCACCGGCGCCGGCGATCATGAAGAAGGTGAGCAGGGCGGTAGCCGGTGCGCGTCGAAGACGCGTGGCAGACGACTGCTTCAGGTCAGGAAGGAACCACACTTTGAATAACCCCCGGATACATGGACGTACGCATACAACTAATACGGAGCCAGAATCCGATCGGTTTGTTCGCGGACCGGATTGAGAATGATCCTACGGAACGACCGCTGAACCGGTTTATCAGCGTTTGGCCTAGTCAGAGGGCAGTTGATCACGAGGTGTGGCGTCTGATTGTGACTGCGCTCACGGTTGAGCGCTCAATCAACGCCAAAACCTGGGGCAAAACTGAGGTTCGGCCCCAGGCTTTGACGTCGACGGGATGCGGAGACGGCTCAGAGATCGACCTTGGCGCTCTCGCCGATGTCGGGCTGGCCACCGGTGACCGCCGACTTCGCGTACTTCAGCAGCGCGACCGGCTTCGGGGTGTCCATCGTCCAGTACTCCGCCGACTCGGCGTGCACCTTGAGCAGAGCCAGCGACGGGTCTTCGCGGCCTTCGGGGAACCAGGCCTGCGCACCGACGTTCCACAGCTCGTCGATGATGGCGTTGTCGGTAGTGATCGAACCGGTGCCGGCCAGCGACAGCCAGCCCTTACCGGTGTCGATCGAGACGTTGACCTGGTCATTGGCCTTGACCTGCTCGGTCTTCGGCGAGGGGTCGGGGGTGAAGAAGTAGAGGTCGCCGTCGAAGTCACGGTCCTGCAGCGCGAGCGGCCGGCTGAGCAGTTGCCCGTCCGGGCCGACGGTAGTGACGATGGCGATCTTGCCCTGGTGGATCAGTTCGGCGACCTTGGCGGTCTCTTCCGGGTTGGCAGTCATGCTCTCCACCGTAATCAACCGTGCTAATCAACCGTCATCCTCACCCCTAGGGTGGCGGGATGGATACGCGAATTCTGGGACGGACCGAGCGGGACGTGTCGGTGGTCGGACTCGGCACCTGGCAGTTGGGCGGTGACTGGGGCGAGGTGAGCGAGCAGCAGGCGCTCGATCTGCTCGCCGCCGCGGTGGACTCCGGCGTCACCCTCTTCGACACCGCCGACGTCTACGGCGACGGCACCAGCGAACGACTGATCGGCCGTTTTCTGACCGAGTACCCCGAGCAGCGGGTGTTCGTGGCCACCAAGATGGGCCGGCGAGCAGAACTGGATCCGGCCAATTACACCGAGGCGAACTTCCGCGCCTGGGTCGACCGCTCCCGGCGGAATCTGGGCGTCGACCGGCTCGACCTGGTGCAGTTGCACTGTCCGCCGAGTGAGGTCTACTCCCGTGACGGCGTCTACGACGCGCTGGACGCGCTGGTCGCCGACCAGTTGATCGCCTCCTACGGTGTCAGCGTCGAGACCTGTGACGAGGCACTGACCGCGATCGCCCGGCGGGGGACGGCGAGCGTGCAGATCATCCTGAACGCGTTCCGGCTGAAGCCGCTGGACCACGTGCTGTCGGCGGCCGCGGAGGCCGGCGTCGGCATCCTGGCCCGGGTCCCGCTCGCCAGTGGGCTGCTGAGCGGCAAGTACACCGCCGAGACGACGTTCGACGAGGCGGACCACCGCAACTACAACCGGCACGGCGAGGCCTTCGACGTGGGCGAGACGTTCTCCGGGGTGGACTTCGAGACCGGCGTCGAGGCGGCGGAGGAGTTCGCGGCGCTGGTCGCCGAACTGCCCGGTGAGCTGAGCCCGGCGCAGGCTGCGCTGGCCTGGGTGATCCAGCAACCGGGGGTGACGGCGGTGATTCCCGGCGCCCGCTCGGCCGAGCAGGCACGGGCCAACGCGGCCGCAGCAGAGGTGCCGGCCCTGGGGGAGGACTTCCTGGCCGGGGTGCGTCGGATCTACGACGACCACTTCCGGGCTGCGGTGCACGACCGCTGGTGAGGGAGGCAGAACCAGAAGAGGCAGGCCACCCTCGCGGATGGCCTGCCTCGTCGGTCGTTCAGCTGATGCTGTGCCGGTCCTACTCGTGGATCTGCTGCGGGCGGCTCTCGTTGGCGGTCCGGTTCTCGGCGTCGATCATCCAGGCCAGCTGCTCCAGCCGCTCCAGGATGCCGTGCAGGATGTCGGCCGTGGTCGGGTCCTCGGCGTCGACGTCGTCGTGGATCTCCCGGGCGGTGTCGGAGGTGGCGTAGAGCGCGGCCACGATCAGGTCGACCGTCTTGGCGGTGTCGACCTCACCCTCGGGGAACTGGTCGATCGAGGTGGTCTTGGCGATCGTCTCGGCGCGGCCGTCGGGGGTGATGTAGATGGCGCGCATCCGCTCGGCGACCGTGTCGGAGAACTCGCGGACGTCGGTGACGACCTCGTCCAACTGCAGGTGCAGATCACGGAAGTTCTTGCCGACCACATTCCAGTGGGCCTGCTTGCCGACCAGGTGCAGGTTGATCAGGTCGACGTGCATCCGCTGCAGCCGGTCGGCCAGAGCCTCGGAGGCCTTGAACGGCGGCCGGGCGGTGTGCCGGCTCTTGGTGCTCGCGGTGGCGTCGGTGTCGGCGGGGCGGGCGATGGTCTCGGTCATAGGTGTTCGTTCCCTTCATCGTTGCGGTGGACCCAGCCTAGCTTGGAACGATTCCAGATTGAAGGCCAGGTGGGGGTCGAGTTCGATCAGGCCGGGACGAAGAACTCCAGCGCGATCCCGTCCGGATCCTCGCAACTCAGCACCTGGCCGTAATCGGCGCTGACGATGCCGCTGTGGCTGACGCCCAGCTCGTCCAGATGTCGGCGCCAGGTGTCCAGTCCGGCCTCGTCGGAGACGGCCAGGCTCAGGTGGTCCAAGCCAGGGGTGGTCGGCCGGAACGGCTGTCCGGAGCCTTGGTCGTGCTGGGTCAGGCCGAGATGAGCGCCGCCACCCAGATCGAACAGCGTGCGGACGAACGGACCGTCGTCGAGGGTCGCGATCGGCTCGGCACCGAACAGGCGTGAATAGAAGGCCACGCTGGTGCTCAGCTCGGTGACGGTGAGCGCGACGTGATCGACTCCGGTGAGCTCAGGCATGACTCAACCGTAGCGAGGCGGATGGAGTGGTCGGCCGAGATGGAGCGCTCCGGCGGTGCCGGCCCAGTGCCCGAACGCCGGCACCGGCCGGAATCCCTGCCCGGCGTAGAAGGAGAGCGCCTCGACCTGTGGCGTTCCGGTCTCCAGGACGAGCAGGTCCGCCCCGGCGCGAACGGCCTCGGCCTCGAGCCCGGCCAGCAGGACCCGGGCGAAGCCGCGGCCACGGAACTCTGCCAGCACGAACATCCGGCGCAGTTCGGCCGGCCGGCTCCCCGGTAGCGGCGAGCCGTCCGGGTGCCGTCGCCAGCCGCCCATCGCGACCGGCCGGTCGTCGAGACAGCCGAGCAGGAAGCCGCCGGTCGGGGGTGCGAACTCGTCGGCGTCGATCGGGTTGGTGTCGGCTCCGCCGTAGAGCGATCGGTAGTAGTCCTGGGCGATCTCGGTCAGGGCGACGACGTCCGGGTGGTCGTAGCGGACCGATCGCAGCTCGAAGGGCACCGACCCAGTCAATACCCGGGCGATCGATCAGGACCGGCCCGGTCGGGAAGTGCGGCCCGGCGGTTCTGTCAGAGGTGCTCAGTACGCTCGCAGACGTGAACCTCAGCTATGCCCTCAGCGACGCCTTCCTGGCGCGTTGTGTCGGGCACGAGGCTCTCGCCCGAGGCTTCGTCTACGCCACCCAGGGTGCGGTCGCGGGGCTCGAGCTCGACGCCGAGGACGGGCTGCTCTCCGGCCTCGTCCAGGGCACCGAGGCGGCGCCGTACCAGATCCGGGTGGAGCTGGCCGCCCACGGCAAGGGGCTGCACTACGGCACGTGCAGCTGTTACGTCGGGCAGAACTGCAAGCACGTGGCGGCGGTGCTGGTCCGGTGCCGGATCATGCTGGCCGAGGCTCTGCCCCGCCCACGTCCGGCCGTCCCGACACCGGTGCGACCGGCCTGGGAGCGCAGTCTCGACCGGTTGGTGCACACGGCCCGGCCGGTGACCACCGGCTCTCCGGTCGAACGGGACCGGATCGGGCTGCGGGTGGAGGTGACCGGCAAGGAACCGGACCAGCCGCTGCGGCTGCGCTGCCGGCCGGTCCGCTCGGGCCGCAACGGCAACTGGGTGCAGGACCAGATGTCCTGGAGCCTGCTGGAGTACGACTGGGATTCCCGCCACGATCCGGTGCAGCGCGATCTGCTGGTGCAGCTGTCCCGGATCGGCCGGGCCGCCGACCGGTACACCTACTACGGCCGCGGCGACTGGGTCGACCTGTCCGACGTCACCCGCGCGGTCTGGGCGGTGCTGGCCGAGCTGGCGGCGGCCGGCGTCGCGCTGGTCCCCGGCGCGGGACGCAAGCACGCCGCGGTCGAGGTGTCCGAGGCCGGCGCGTCACTCAGCCTCGACCTGAGCGCGGTCACGCTGGACGGTGCCCTGGAGCTGAGCCCACTGGTCCGGCTGGGCCCCGAAGCCGCGGAGGCCCGCTACGACCGGCTCGGTTTCGTCGGCCATCCGGCGCACGGGTTGGTGCTGGAGTCCGCGGACGGGTCGCTGCGGCTGGCGCCGCTCGAGGCGCCGCTCGACGCCGCCGCGCAGGAGTGGCTGGAGCAGAACGGATCGGTCCGGATCCCCGGCGAGGACCGGGAGCGGTTCCTGGAGGATTTCACCCCCCGGTTGCAGCAGCGGATCGTCCTGAGCTCGGCCGACGGTTCGGTCCGGCTGCCGGAGCGGCCTCGGCCCGAGCTGCGGCTGGAGGTCCGCCACGCCCACGCGGGCGAGGTCACGCTGAGCTGGTCGGTGGGGTATCGCGGCGAACGCAGTGACCGGGCGTTCGACCCGGTCGACCGGGCCGACGGCGACGGCTTCCGGGACGGCCTGGCCGAGACCGAACTCTGGCGTGGGCTCGAGCTGAACCGCAGCTGGCCGGCGCTGGTCAACCGTCGTGGCCATCCCGAGCCGCGCAACGTCTCCCGGTTGAACGGGGTGGTGGCGGCCCGGTTCTGCGACGAGATGCTGCCGAGGTTGACCGAGGCCGGGGTGGTCGTCAGCCAGGTGGGCGAGGAGCGGGACTACCGGCTCAGCAGCGCGGTGCCGCAGATCGAGTTCAGCACCGCCGAGATCGACCCGGACGCCGACCAGGACGATCCGCGCTCGGACTGGTTCGACCTGGTCGTCGACGTCCGGATCGACGGCGAACTCGTTCCGTTCGACCAGCTCTTCCGCGCCCTGGCCCAGGAGGAGCCGTACCTGATCCTGGAGACCGGGGTCTACTTCGGCCTCGACCGGCCCGAGTTCGCCCAGCTGCTCGAACTGATCACCGAGGCCAGATCGCTGCAGGACCGCGAACGGCCCGGGCTGCGGATCAACGTCCACCAGCAGAGTCTGTGGGAGGAGCTGATCAGTTGCGGCACGGTGGCCGCGCAGGCCGAGCGCTGGAGCCGCACCATCGCCGCGCTGGCCGAGTCCCACCAACCGGCCGAGGTGGCGACGCCGGTCGGGTTGAAGGCCGAGTTGCGGGCCTACCAGCGTGAGGGTTTCGGCTGGTTGTGGCGGCTCTGGTCGCTGGGACTGGGCGGGATCCTCGCCGACGACATGGGTCTGGGCAAGACGGTTCAGGCGCTGGCGCTGATCTGTGCCGCCCAGGAATCGGAGGGCGGCGGGCGCCGGCCGTTCCTGGTGGTCGCCCCGACCAGCGTGGTCGGCAACTGGGCCGCCGAGGCCGCCCGGTTCACCCCGGATCTGCGGGTGGTGGCGCTCGATCGCTCCCAGCGCAAGAGCCGGACGCCGCTGGCCGAGACCGTGGCCGGCGCCGATCTGGTGGTGACGTCGTACACCCTGCTGCGGCTGGACGCCGAGGCCTACGGCGAGCAGCCCTGGGCGGGCATGCTGTTGGACGAGGCCCAGTTCGTGAAGAACCACCAGGCCAAGACCTACGCCGCGATCCGCCGGATGGCGGTCCCCGCCACCTTCGCGATCACCGGCACCCCGCTGGAGAACAGCCTGATGGACCTGTGGTCGATGCTGTCGCTGACCGCACCGGGGATGTTCCCGAGCCCGGGCAAGTTCACCGAGTACTACCGCCGGCCGATCGAGCGCGGCGAGGCGCCGGAGCGGCTGGAGCGGCTCAAGCAGCGGATCGCACCGGTGATGTTGCGCCGGACGAAGGCGTTGGTCGCCGCCGAGTTGCCGGCCAAGACCGAACAGGTGATCGAGGTCGAGCTGAACAGCCGGCACGCCCGGATCTACCAGACCCATCTGCAGCGCGAACGGCAGAAGGTGCTCGGCCTGATCGACGATCTCGACGACAACCGGTTCACCATCCTGAGCTCCCTCACCCTGCTCCGGCAGCTCAGTCTGGACGCCACGCTGGTCGACGACCGGCACGACGGGGTGCCCAGCGGCAAGATCGACCTGCTGGCCGAGCTGCTGCCCGAGCTGGTGGCCGAGGGACACCGGGCCCTGGTGTTCAGCCAGTTCACCGGCTTCCTGCGCCGGATCGGTGACCGGCTGCGGGAGGAAGGGGTGGACTACGTCTACCTCGACGGCCGGACCAAGGACCGGGCCGCGACGATCGAGCAGTTCCGGACCGGTGACGCCGGGGTGTTCCTGATCAGCCTGAAGGCCGGTGGGTTCGGGCTGAACCTGACCGAGGCCGACTACTGCTTCGTCTGCGACCCGTGGTGGAACCCGGCCGCCGAGACGCAGGCCGTCGACCGGGCGCACCGGATCGGCCAGACCCGGCCGGTGATGGTCTACCGACTGGTCAGCAAGGACACCATCGAGCACAAGGTGATGGACCTCAAGGCCCGCAAGGAGAAGCTGTTCTCCGCAGTGATGGACGCCGACGGACTGCCGCCGAGCGCCCTGACGGCAGACGACATCAGATCGTTGCTGGCCGGTTGACCGGACCCGGCGGCGCGGAAGGTGGAGGAGGGCTGAGATGGAGCCGACGACGGAGCCGACGACGGAGCCGACGACCAAGCTGACGGCCGAACAGGTGGATCGGGCTCGTGGTGCGGTGCTGGCGAGTGCGGTCGGCGACGCCCTCGGGGCGCCGTACGAGGCCGGGCTGGCGGCACTGACGCCGGCCGGCCCACAGATGATCGGCGGCGGGATCGGTGGTTTCGCGCCGGGGGAGTGGACCGACGACACCTCGATGGCCTGGGCGGTGTTGGACGTGGCCGCCGCCGGTCTCGACCTGCGCGGTGAGGCAGGACTGACCCGGATCGCCCGGAACTTCCGCGACTGGTTCGACACCGATCCGCCGGACGTCGGCCACCAGACCCGCAGGGTGCTGTCGGCCGGTGGGCCGGGGCCGACCGGTGCCGGCTTGACCACCGCGGCGGCCGAGTTGCAGGCCGCCACCGGTCACACCGGCGGCAACGGCTCGCTGATGCGCACCGCCGCCGTCGCCCTGCCCTATCTCGACGACCAGACCTGTCTCGACGACCAGACCTGTCTCGACGACCAGATCCGTCTCGACGACCAGACCCAGCTCGACCGGCGGGTCGCCGCGGCCGCCCGGGCGGTCAGCGACCTGACCCACGCCGACGAACGGGCCGGCCAGGCCTGCGTGCTGTGGTCGCTGGCCATCCGGCACGCGATCCTGCACGGCGAGTTCGACCTCCGGGCCGGCTCGGCTGCGCTGGGGGACGCGGCTGCGGCCTGGTGGTCGGAGCGGATCACCGAGGCCGAGACCCGGCCGCCCGGTTCCTTCGCACCCAACGGCTACGTCGTCTCGGCGTTCCAGGCGGCCTGGGCCGCCATCGCCCAGACGCCGGTGCCGACGTCCCGTCCGGGCGACCACCTACGGGACGCGCTGGTCACCGCGATCGCCATCGGCGACGACACCGACACCGTGGCCGCCATCGCCGGCGCCCTGCTCGGTGCCCGCTGGGGTGCGGCCGCCGTTCCGGGGCCATGGCGCGAGATCGTGCACGGCTACCCGGGCCGGACCGGGGAAGATCTGGTGGCCCTGGCCGAGGCGGCCGTCGGGGACGGTGGACCCGATGGGCGGGCTGATCCCGGCCATGGAGAATGAACCGGTGACGATCGCATTTCTGGGGACGGGCCTGATGGGCTTCGGGATGGCCGGGGTGTTGGCCCGGGAGGGCTTCGACCTCCGGGTCTGGAACCGGACCGCGGCCAAGGCCGAGCCGTTGGCCGAGGACGGCGCGAGGGTCTGTGCCGACGTCGGGGATGCGGTCGACGGGGCGGACGTCGTGATCACCATGCTGTTCGACGTCGACGCCGTCCTCGAGGTGATGACCGAGGCGGCGCCCCGGCTGGGTCCGGACACGGTCTGGGTGCAGGCCAGCACCGTCGGTATCGACGGAGCGACACGGATCGTCGATTTCGCCGCCGAGCACGGGCTCGCCCTACTCGACGCACCGGTGCTCGGCACCAAGAAGCCCGCCGCGGAGGGCCAGCTGGTGTGGCTGGTCTCCGGCGATCCGGACCTACGTCCGCGGGTGCAACCCGCCCTCGACGCCACGGGCAGCACGACGATCTGGGTGGACGAGACCGTCGGCAAGGCCTCGGCGCTCAAGCTGGTCTGCAACGCCTGGGTGCTGTCGGTGACCGCCGGCGCCGCCCAGTCGATCGCGCTGGCCCAGTCGCTCGGCCTGGACCCACAACTGTTCCTGGACGCCATCGCCGGCGGCGCCGTCGACACGCCCTACGCGCACCTCAAGGGCACAGCGATCATCGACGGCGACTTCACCGCCTCGTTCCCGGTGGACGGAGGCTCGAAGGACCTGGCCCTGATCGCAGCGGCCGCCGAGGTCGGCAGCGGCATCGACGGTTCGATCATCGACGCCGTCCGCCAGGCCTTCGCCCGGGCATCCGAGCGGGGCCACGGCGACGACGACCTGGCCGGGGTCTACTTCGGGATCAAGCGCTGACGGCGGTCAAGGTCACCGGCACGTTGCCCCGGGTCGCGTTCGAGTAGGGGCAGACCTGGTGGGCGTCCTCGGCCAGCTGCCGGACCTGCTCGAGTTCGAGACCGGGGATGCTCACCTTCAGCTCGACGGCCAGCGCGTAGCCGGTGCCGCCCGGGCCGAAACCGACCTCCGCAGTGACCTGCGAGCCCTTGGTCTCGAGCCCGGCCTTCTTACCGACACCGTTCAGGGCGCTGTTGAAGCAGGCCGAGTAACCGGCGGCGAACAGCTGCTCGGGGTTCGTCCCGGTGCCCGGGCCGCCGAGCTCCTTGGCCGCGGTGAGGGAGACGTCGAGCAGGCCGTCACTGCTCACCGCGCGGCCGTCCCGACCTCCGGTCGAGGTGGCGGAGGCGGTGTAGAGGATCTTGTCCGGAGTCACAGTCATACGGGGGGCAACCGGGCTACCCGCTGCTGGCTTCCCGCCGTGTCACCAGCTGAGACGCTGATCCGCCGTCGGCCGTCCGGCGACCTGCACCATGCCAGGCAGGTAGTAGCTGGTCCGGTTGCGGAACACCATCGGCAACAGGCTGGTGGCCGGAGCGCCACTGGCGGCGCAGATCTGGGGTTGGCGGAGCTGGGTGCTGGCCATCCGGTGCCAGGTGACGTCCATGGTCTCGTTCCTTCCGGCCCGCCGGTCGGCAGGCAACGGCGATCCGAGGGTCTGGATCCTCCTTCGGGTCCGACACGGCCCGCACCGCTGTGGGTAGGGTGGCGGCGCACCGAACGACCGAGCCAGACCGAGCAAGACCGAGCCAGACCGAGGTAGATCCACCATGTTCGACACGCTCCAAGACCGGCTGTCGGCGACCTTCCGGTCGCTCCGCGGCAAGGGCCGGCTGTCCGAGGCCGACATCGACGCGACCTGCCGGGAGATCCGGATCGCGTTGCTCGAGGCCGACGTCAACCTGTCCGTGGTCAAGGACTTCGTCGCTGCGGTGAAGGAACAGGCCCGCGCGGTCGAGCTGACCGGAGCACTGAACCCGGCGCAACAGATCATCAAGATCGTCAACGACGAGCTGGTCGGCGTCCTCGGCGGCGAGACCCGCCGGCTCCGGTTCAACAAGCGGCCGCCGACGGTGATCATGCTGGCCGGCCTGCAGGGAGCCGGCAAGACGACCCTGGCCGGCAAGCTCGCCTACTGGCTCAAGGACCAGGGGCATTCGCCGTTGCTGGTGGCGGCCGACCTGCAGCGTCCGAACGCGGTCACCCAGCTGCAGGTCGTCGGGCAGCGGGCCGGGGTGCAGGTGTTCGCACCCGAACCGGGCAACACCTCGGCCAGCGAGGCCGCCGGGGTCGGCGTGGGCGATCCGGTCGGGGTGGCGCGGGCGTCCATCCTGGAGGCCGAACGACGCCTGTTCGACGTGGTGGTGATCGACACCGCCGGCCGGCTGGGCATCGACGCCGACCTGATGCAGCAGGCCGCCGACATCCGCGACGCCGTCCGTCCCGACGAGGTGCTGTTCGTCGTCGACGCGATGATCGGCCAGGACGCCGTCAACACCGCGAACGCGTTCGGCGAGGGCGTCGGCTTCGACGGGGTGGTGTTGACCAAGCTGGACGGCGACGCCCGGGGCGGGGCCGCGCTGTCCATCGCCCGGGTCACCGGCAAGCCGATCATGTTCGCCTCCAACGGCGAGCAGATCCGCGAGTTCGACGTCTTCCACCCCGACCGGATGGCCAGCCGCATCCTCGGGATGGGCGACATGCTCACCCTGATCGAGCAGGCCGAGCGGACCTTCGACGCCGAGCAGTCGGCCAAGGCCGCGGCCAAGCTCGCCTCCGGCGGCGGCAAGGAGTTCGGCCTGGCCGACTTCCTGCAGCAGATGCAGATGGTCCGCAAGATGGGCCCGCTGTCCAAGATCTTCGGGATGCTGCCCGGGATGGGCGAGATCAAGGACCAGATCGCCGGCATCGATGAGAAGGAGATCGACCGGATCGAGGCGATGATCCACTCGATGACCCCGGCCGAACGGGACAACCCCAAGATCATCGACGGCTCCCGGCGGGCCCGGATCGCCAAGGGCTCCGGGGTGGAGGTGAGCCAGGTCAACAATCTGGTCACCCGGTTCTTCGAGGCCCGCAAGATGATGAACTCGATGGCCAGTGGCAAGGGGATGCCCGGGCATGCCCGGGATGCCGGGCATGGGTGCCCGCCGGCCGCCGGCCAAGCAACAGGCCAAGAAGAAGAACCGCAAGGGCTCCGGCAACCCGGCCAAGCGCAACGCCCCGGCCGGCGCGGCCCCGCGGGCCGCCGATCCGGGGGAGGCCTTCGGCGCCGGTCAGAGTCAGGCCGAGTTGGAGCAGGCGATGGGCAACTTCGAGTTGCCGCCCGAGCTGCAGAAGATGTTCAAGCAGGGCAAGTAGAGAGAGGCCTTCCCTTGGCCGAGCGCTGGCGGCTCGACGCGGTGCTGCTGCCGGCAGGCGAGCAGCGTGAGCTGTGGGTGGTCGACGGACTGATCTCGACCGAGCCGGTCGCCGGTGCGCGCGCCCTCGACGGTGCCTTCGCGATGCCGGCGCTGGTCGACGCGCACTGCCACGTCGGCCTGGACGCGAACGGTGCGGTGCCGCAGGCGACCGGTGAGCAGCAGGCCTACGACGATCGCGCCGCCGGTGCGTTGCTGCTGCGCGATGCCGGTTCGCCGGCCGACACCCGCTGGATCGACGACCGTGACGACCTGCCGCGGATCATCCGGGCCGGCCGGCACATCGCCCGGCCCAAGCGTTATCTGCGCAACTTCGCCGACGAGGTCGAGCCGGCCGAGGTGATCGCCGCGATCGAACGCCAGGCGGCCCGTTCCGACGGCTGGATCAAGCTGGTCGGGGACTGGATCGACCGGGAGGTCGGCGACCTGACCCCGCTCTGGCCGGCCGAGGTGGCCCGGGCGGCGATCGAGCGTGCGCACGAACTCGGCTGCCGGGTCACTGCGCACGTGTTCGGCGAGCAGGCGGCGACCGAGCTGGTCGCGGCCGGCATCGACGGGATCGAGCACGGCACCGGGATCACCGAGGCGACGATCGCGCTGATGGCGCAGCGGCAGGTCGCGCTGGTGCCGACGCTGATCCAGCTGGAGAACTTCGAGTCCTTCGCCGCGGCCGCGGACGCCAAGTTCCCGGCCTACGCTGCGCACATGCGTTCGCTCTACGCGACCCGGTTGACGCGCTTCGGTGCCGCCCGGGACGCCGGCGTGCCGATCTTCGCCGGCACCGACGCCGGCGGCTATCAGCCGCACGGCCGGATCCGGGACGAGATCGACGCGCTGGCCGGGGTGATCGGCGCCGAAGCGGCGTTGGCGGCGGGCAGTTGGGGTGCCCGGGAGTGGCTGGGCCGGCCGGCCCGGCTCGAGCACGGCGCCCCGGCCGATCTGCTCGTCCTCGACGCCGACCCGCGCCGCGATCTCAGCGAGCTGCGGCGACCACGCCACGTGCTGTTGCGGGGGAGGCGGGTCGGGCCCTGAACGGACTCGGCGGGCGAGCCTGGGCCGGGGTCCGGACCCGACGGGTTGGAGCGGTGCGGAGGATGGGGGCCATGCGTCGCCGGCTGTCCACCCTCACGTCGGCGCCCGCCCTCTCACTGCTCACCTGCCTGCTGATCTGTCTGCTCACCGCTGCGCCGCTCGGTGCCCCGACGGCCCGGGCCGATCCGGCACCGCTGACCGAGCGGGCGTTCACCGTCTCGGGCACGCCCGAGCCGGACGGTGATCCGGTCAGCCTCGATCTGACCCTGGTCACCGCCGACCCGGGGGCCGCCCGGCCGGCGATCGTGCTCGCGCACGGTTTCGGCGGCAGCAAAGCCGACTCACTGCCGATCGCCGAGACGCTGGCCCGCGACGGTTACGCCGTGATCGCCTACACCGCCCGCGGCTTCGGTGACTCGGGTGGCCTGATCCATCTGGACAGCCCGACCTACGAGGGGGCCGACGCCCGCCGGATCGTCGACTTCGCCGCCGGCCGGCCCGAGATCGAACGCACCGGTGACGACCCGGTGATCGGCTTCGCCGGCGCCTCCTACGGTGGTGCGGTCTCGCTGTTGGCTGCGGCCCTCGACCCGCGGGTGGACGCCGTCGTGCCGTCGTTCACCTGGAACAGCCTCGGCCAGGCGTTGTTCCCGCAGCACGCCCTGGCCTCGGGCGCCCGTGACACCGCCGCCGGGATCATCCCGACCGACCGGGCCGGGGTGTTCAAGCAGCGTTGGGCCTCGCTGTTGTTCCTCAGTGGGCTCGGGGCCGGGCGTCCCGGTGGCACCGAGGTGTCACCCGGCTCATCGACCGACTCGTCGGCCTCGTCCTGCGGTCGGTTCAGCGCCGAGCTCTGCGCCGACTACCAGCAGGCCGCGGCCAGTGGACGTCCCTCGGCGTCGCTGTCGGCCCTGTTGAAGCAGTCCGGGCCGGCGGGTCTGCTGGGCCGGGTGCGGGCGCCGACGCTGTTGATCCAGGGCGAGGACGACACGCTGTTCGGCCTCGACCAGGCCGACGCCAACCTCCGCGGCCTGCCGTCCTCGACCCCGAAGGCGATGATCTGGACCACCGGCGGCCACGACACCGGGATCGACCTGGACGCGCTGCTCCCCGACATCACCAGCTGGTTCGGCCGCTACCTCCGCCCCACCACCAGCTCGGGCAGCCCGGACGGCAACCAGGACGGCAACCAGGACGGCAGCGCACCGGTCCCGGCCTTCCGCTACGCCGTCGCCCAGACCTCGCTGGTCGGGCGGAACAACACCGGCGGTCGCGACCCGGAACAGGTGAGCCTGTCCGACTACCCGGGACTCGGTTCGGGCAGCGGCGCCGGTTCGAGCCTGCAGACCGTACCGATCGCGCTGACCGGATCGAGCCAGACCATCCTGTCCCCGCCGGGCAGCTCGCCGGCCGCGTTGACCAATCTGCCCGGCACCGGCGACGCGCTGGCCGCGGCGGCCAGTCTGGGCGGCTATCAGCTGGGTGTGCTGACCGGCCAGTCGGCCACCTTCACCAGCGCCCCGCTGAGCACGCCGCTGACCCTCAGCGGCAGCGGCACGGTGACGATCCGGCTGACCAGCTCGGCCAGCACGGCCACCGTGTTCCTCAGTGCCTGGGATCTCGGGCCCGACCGGAACGGCCGGCCGACCACCGCCGCACTGCCCGCGCTGGCCGTCGCGCCGGTCCGGGTCGCCGGACTGACCCCCGGCGAAGCCCGTGACGTCACCGTGGCCCTGCCGTCGGTCGTCCACCGGGTGCCGATCGGGCACCGGGTGCAGGTGGTGGTGGCCAGCACCGACCAGGCCTACGCCGGTCCGTCCGACTCGGCGGTCTACACGGTCGCGCTGCCGTCCCAGACCATCACGGTGCCGCAGTTGCCGGGCACGACCAGCAGCCCGGGCGTGTCGGTGTCGCTGCCGCTGGTGATCGTGGTCTCGGCCCTGGTGCTGGCCGCGCTGATCGCCCTGATCGTCCTCTGGGCCCGGCGCCGGGCGGTGCAACCGCGGGCCGATCTGGCCGAGGTGCCGCTGCAGGTCGAGGGGCTGGTCAAGAGCTACGGCAACGGGTTCAAGGCCGTCGACGGGGTGTCGCTGCGGGCCGAGCCCGGCCAGGTCGTCGGCCTGCTCGGGCCGAACGGGGCCGGCAAGACCACCACGTTGCGGATGCTGGTCGGGCTGATCCGGCCGGAGGCGGGCTCGATCTGGGTGAACGGCCAGCCGGTGCACGCCGGCGCGGACGTCCTCGGCTCGGTCGGCGCGTTCATCGAGGGCCCGGGCTTCCTGCCCCACCTGACCGGCCGGCAGAACCTGCTCGGCTACTGGTCGGCCACCGGCCGGCCGATCGAGGACGCCCACCTGGACGAGGCGCTGGAGATCGCCGGCCTCGGCTCGGCCCTGGACCGTTCGGTCCGCGGCTACAGCCAGGGCATGCGGCAGCGGCTCGGGATCGCCCAGGCGATGCTCGGGCTGCCCAGCCTGTTGCTGCTGGACGAGCCGACCAACGGTCTGGACCCGCCGCAGATCCGGGCGATGCGGACGGTCCTCACCGACTACGCCGCCACCGGCCGGACGGTGGTCGTCTCCAGCCACCTGCTGGCCGAGGTGCAGCAGAGCTGCAGCCACGTGGTGATGATGAACCACGGCAGCGTGGTGCTGACCGGCTCGATCGCCGAGCTGACCGCCACCGACCACGTCACGCTGGTCGGCGTCGCCGGCGCCGACCGGGACCGGGCCGCCGAGGTGCTGCAGGGCGCCGGCTGGCAGGTCGAGGACGCGGCCGAGGACGAGGAGCGGACCCTTCGGGTCAGCGGCGACCGGCCGCGGGCCGAGGTGGTGACGGCGCTGGTCGGGGCCGGGATCGGGCTGGACTACGTCGACGGACGTCGCCAACTGGAGGACGTGTTCATGAGCCTGATGGCTCCGGGTGGGGAGGGCGAAGGTGGCGAATAGCACCCGGAGGACCCGGTCGCTGCCGCTGCGGACCGAGATCATGCGGCAGTTGCGCCGGCGGCGGACGATCGGGGTGTTCATCGTCATCGCCGTGCTGCCGCTGATCTTGTTGTTGGCGTTCTGGCTCGGCACCGACGACTCGTCCTCGGCTACTCCGGGTTTCGTCGACCTGGCCCAGGACAGCGGGGCCAACCTGACCGTGTTCGCCCTGTTCGCCTCCACCAGCTTCCTGGTGATCGTGATCGTGGCGCTGTTCGCCGGCGACACGGTGCCCTCGGAGGCGAGCTGGTCGAGTCTTCGCTATCTGCTCGCCGCCCCGGTCCGCCGGGACCGGTTACTGCGGCAGAAGCTGATCACCGCGGCGCTCTACTCGGCGGTGGCGCTGATCCTGCTGCCGGCCTGGACCTTTGTGGTCGGGGGCCTGGCCTACGGTTTCGGTCCCTACATCGGCCCGACCGGCGACCAGTTGCCGGTGGGCACCTTCGGGTTACGGCTGCTGTTGATCGTGGCCTACCTGATCCTCAGCCTGGCCGCGGTGGCCGGCTTCGCCTTCGCCATCGGGGTGTTCACCGACGCCCCGCTGGCCGCGGTGGGCGGGGCGGTGTTGATCATGATCCTGGCCACCATCCTGGACACCATCACTGCGCTCGGCGGGATCCGGGTCGGCCTGCCCGGCCACTTCGCCTACGCCTGGGCCGGCGCACTCAACGCACAGATCGACCTCTCCGACATGCTCAGCGGCGCGCTCTGGTCGATCGGCTACGCGGTGGTGCTGATCGGGGTCGCCTACTGGCATTTCCTGCGCAAGGACATCACCAGCTGAGTCGGCGCAGGACGATCCCGCCGCCGGGTCAGTCGCTCAGCTGGCGGGCGAAGAACCGTTCGATCCGGCCCCAGGCGTCGGCGGCCGCCTCCGGCTCCGGGCCTATGCCGGAGGCCCGGGCGACGATGCGCATCGCCTTCGGCCCGTTCGGGGCGTCGTTCATGAACCCGTGCCCGGCGCCGGAGTACTCCTTGACGTCATGGGCGATGTCGGCCTCGGTCAGTGCCTCGCCGAGCCGGCGGGCGGCGCCGCGCAGCGTGGTGTCGGCCTGGCCGTAGCTGGCCACGATCGGGCAGGCACCGACCAGGACGGCGTCCAGTTCCTTCGGCTGCTGGCCGTAGTTGATCGAGGCCACCTCGAAACCGCGGGCCGCGCTCAGCAGGGCGAAGCCGCCGCCCATGCAGAAGCCGATCACGCCGAGTCGCCCCGAGCACTCCGGCTGCGCCCGGAGCACGTCCTGGCAGGCGCTGATCACCTCGAACGGACGGCCGCGCTCGCTCCGCAACGCCCGGAAGGCGCCGGCGATGCAGCCGAGCCGGTTGCCCTCGCCGAACAGATCGGGGACGAGGACCAGATACCCCATCGCGGCCAGTCGGTCGGCGTTGCGCAGCAGCACCTCGTCGATGCCGAAGATCTCGTGCAGCATCACCACACCCGGCCGGCTGCGGCTCTCGTCCTCAACCGGGCGGACCAGGACGCCACGGGCGCGGGCGGAACCGGGCAGGACGACCGAGAGATCGGATCGGGCAGTCTCCATCCGGTTACCGTAGGCGACCCGCCCGGTCCGAGGGGCACGCGTCCTCCTCCGGCTCGGCTTCCCGGCCGTCGCTGCACCGTCGGTTCGCTCCCACCCCGCAGATCTGGCAGACTGATCTGCGCATCTGTGTCGAACGGCGCCCTCTGACCGCCCGGACGTACGGATCCATCGGGAGGACGAGCCAGGCACCCACTCCGGGCCCTGATTCCCAACCACTGGCGACCGGGGCCGTTCCCGGTCCGTATCCAACAGGAGTATCCACACACCGTGGCTGTCAAGATCAGACTGAAGCGATTCGGCAAGATCCGTTCCCCGCACTACCGCATCGTCGTCGCCGACTCGCGCACCAAGCGGGACGGCCGGGCGATCGAGGAGATCGGCAAGTACCACCCGAAGAACGACCCCTCGGTGATCGAGGTCGACTCCGAGCGGGCCCAGTACTGGCTGTCCGTCGGCGCTCAGCCGACCGAGGCCGTGGTCGCGCTGTTCAAGCGGTCCGGCGACTGGCAGAAGTTCTCCGGCGACACGTCCCCGTCGGGGATCGACCCGCAGCCGACGAAGGCCGACAAGGACGAGGCGTTCAACGCCGCGCTCGCGCTCAAGGGCGACGAGCCGCGTCCGCGTGGTGGCCGCAAGTCCGCCGAGGCCGCGCCGCAGGCTGACGCCGCGGCCGAGGCCGAGTCGGGCGACGAGGCCTGATCGTGCTTTCCGACGCACTGGAGCATCTGGTCCGCGGCCTGGTCCTCAATCCCGACGACGTCTCCGTCCGGGACAAGGATCTGCGCCGGGGCCGGCTGCTCGAGGTGCGGGTGCACCCCGAGGACATCGGCAAGGTGATCGGCCGCAACGGCCGGACGGCGACCGCGCTGCGCACCGTCGTCGCCGCGCTGGCCGGGCGGGAGCAGGTCCGGGTCGACTTCGTCGACGTCGACCGGCGTCCCCAGTCCTCCTCTCGTGGTGGCAACCGGTCCCGCGGGCGTTACTGAGGTCGTCGGTATCAACGCTGCATCGACGCCCGCCGGTCCGGAGCAGGTCGAGATCACCGTCGGGGTGATCGGCCGGCCGCACGGGATCCGGGGCGACGTCAGCGTCCAACCACGCACGGACGAACCTGAGCGCCGCTTCGCCGTGGGCTCCCGACTGCGTTCCGAGGACGGCCGGCGGACGCTGACGGTGGAGACCTTCCGGCTGCAACAGGGGCGGCTCGTGGTGCGGTTCGCCGAACTGGCCGACCGGACCGCGGCCGAGGCGGCCCGCGGCATCGTCCTGGTCACCGAGGTGCCCCAGGACGAACAGCCCACCGACGACGGCGAGTACTACGACCGGCAACTGGTCGGGCTGAGCGCGCTGCTCGAGGACGGCAGCCCCGTCGGGACGGTTCGGCAGGTGCTGCATCTGCCCACCCAGGACACGCTGGAGATCGCCACCGCGTCCGGTCCCCGGCTGGTGCCCTTCGTCGCCGAGCTGGTGCCGGACGTCGACCTGGTCGCCGGCACGCTGACCGTCCGGGCCGTTCCCGGTCTGCTGGAGGATCTGGCCGAGGACGCGACCGGCGGATGAGGATCGACGTCGTCTCGATCTTCCCCGACTACCTGGAGCCGTTGCGGCTCTCACTGGTGGGCAAGGCGATCGAGACCGGACTGGTCGACCTCTGCGTCCACGATCTGCGCCGGTGGACCTCCGATCGGCACCGAACCGTCGACGACACCCCGTACGGCGGCGGCGCCGGGATGGTGATGCGGCCCGAACCCTGGGGTCTGGCCCTGGACGAGCTGCTCAGCCGACCCGCCCCGTCGCCACCCCCGGGCGCCCGGCCGCCGCGGCTGATCGTGATGACGCCGTCCGGCCGCCCGTTCGACCAGCAACTGGCCGCCGAGCTGGCCGTCGAGGACCGGCTGATCCTGGCCTGCGGACGCTATGAGGGCATCGACGCCCGGGTCGTCGAGCACGCCCGTGGCCGGCTGCGGACCGACGAGGTGAGCCTCGGCGACTACGTCCTCAACGGCGGCGAGGTGGCCGCGCTGGCGGTGATCGAAGCCGTCGTCCGGCTGATCCCGGGGGTGATCGGCAACCCCGAGTCACTGACCGAGGAGTCCCACGCCCCCGGCCACGACGCACTGCTGGAGTACCCGCTCTACACCAAGCCGGCCGGCTGGCGCGGGCTGGAGGTGCCGCCGGTGCTCTTCAGCGGCCACCACGCCCGGATCGCCGCCTGGCGCCGCGAGCAGGCGCTCGAGCGCACCCGCGACCGACGGCCCGAGTTGCTGCCCGCCGACCGGCAGCCCGTCCTGATCGAGGCGGGCGCGCTCGCCGACGCGGGCGAGCTGTACACGCTGCAGCGCGCGGCCTACCTGGGCGAGGGCCGCCGGGACGGCAGTTTCGAGATCCCGCCGCTGGCCGAGACCTACGCCGACGCGCGCGCCGGGCTGGCCGAACTGGTCGAGGCGGTGCGTGCCGGTGCCGGCGCCGGCTGGCTGGTCGCCCGGCAGGCCGGGCGGTTGATCGGCTCGGTCCGGGCGGAACGGGTCGGCGCCGAGTGGGTGATCGGCCGGTTGATGGTGGCGCCCGACCGGCAGAACGAGGGGATCGGGTCGCGGTTGATGCGGGCGATCGAGGCGTCCGCCCCGGAGGGGTGCGATCGGCTCCGGTTGTTCACCGGCGCCCGGAGCACGAGCAACCTGGCCTTCTACGCCCGCCGTGGTTTCGTCGAGGTCGGACGCGAGGTGCACGCCCCGAGCGGGGTCGAGCTGGTGCAGCTGGCCAAGCCCGCCCGCTGAGCTGGACGAGACTGTCTGTCGTGACTCGTCTCCTGCCGGCCGGCCGTGGTCGGGTGCTACCGGTGCCGGGGGTCCGGGCCCGGTCGGTGCTGGTGGCCGTTCTGGTGGTCGGGTTGGCGCTGATCGCCGGCGGTGCCCTGTTGCTGTTCGCCCTGCAGACCGCGCTGGCCAACAGCAACCGCAGTGCGCTGGAGAGCCGGGCCCGCGACGTCTCGGTGCTGGCCACCGAGCAGGGTGCCGGTGCCTCGGGGACGGCGGCGATCGGCGCCGAGCTCCGCCGCGACCGGGTCCAGGGCCAGCAGGTGCAGATCCTCGACGGGGCCGGCCGGGTGGTCGCGGCCAGCGATCGCCGGTTGACCACACCGATGGGCCGGCTGAGCCCGGCGGCGGGACAGTTCGGCGACCAGACCGTCCCCGGGCTTGAGTCGATCGGTGACGACGACGACTATCTGGTGGTCGGCTACGGATTCACCGTCGACGACGCCTCCTACGTGGTGCTGGTGGGCGGCAGTATCCAGCTCCAGGCCGACACCCTGCGGACGGTCGGCCTGCTGCTCTTCGGCGGTGCCCCGCTGCTGCTGGTCGTGGTCGCGGTCGCGGTCTGGGTGCTGGTCGGCCGTTCGCTGCGTACCGTCGACCGGATCCGGCGGCAGGTCGCGCGGATCGACGGGGCGCGGCTGAACGAACGCGTCCCGGTGCCGAGATCACGCGACGAGATCGAGGCCCTGGCGACCACCATGAACACGATGCTGGACCGGATCGAGGCCTTCGACCGGGCCCAGCGGGCCTTTGTCTCCGACGCCAGCCACGAACTGCGCAGCCCGATCTCGACCCTGGTCGTCACCGGCGAGGTGGCCGCCGCCGATCCGACTGGCCAGACCTGGGTCGAGATGCAGGACATCGTGCTGGCCGAGAGCCGTCGGATGCGGACGCTGGTGGAGGATCTGCTGACCCTGGCCAAGGTGGACGCGCACGGTCTGGTGCTCCGCCGGGTCGAGGTCGACCTGGACGACGTCTGCGACGCCGAGGTCCGTCGGCTGCGGGCCTCCACCAAGCTGCAGATCCGCACCGACGTGGTGCCGGCCCGGGTGATCGGCGATCCCGACCGGCTCACCCAGGTGATCCGGAACATCGCCGACAACGCCGTCCGTCATGCCGTCTCGGCGATCGAGGTGCGACTGGCGCCGGTCGGCGACCGGGTCCGGGTCCGGATCGACAACGACGGCAGCCCCGTCCCGGCCGGGCAACGGGAACGGATCTTCCAGCGGTTCGTCCGCCTCGACGACGCCCGCTCCCGGGACAACGGCGGCAGCGGTCTGGGGCTGGCGATCAGCGCGGCCATCGTGGCCGGCCACGACGGCCGGATCGAGGTCGACGAGACGGCTCAGGGCTGGTGCGCCTTCACCGTCGACCTGCCGGCCGCACCCGAGAACCCGGTGCTGCCGGGCTGAGGGCCGGGGCCAGACCCCGCCGGGGCCTCAGACCGAGGCGGGCTCGGTCACGTCGGAGACCAGTCGGTACCCCATCCCGCGGATGGTGATCAGACTCTGCAGCCCGAACGGGATGTCGATCTTCTTGCGCAGATAGCTGATGTAGACCTCGACCACGTTCTCGCTGCCCTCGTAGGACGGATCCCAGACGTTGTCGAGGATCTCGGCCTTGGTCACGATGTCGCCCGCGTGCCGCATCAGATAGCCGAGCAGGCCGAACTCCCGCGCCGTCAACTGCAGGTCGGTGCTGCCGCGGGCCACCGACCGTTTCGCCGGGTCGAGACTGAGGGTGCCGACGGAGATCTTGTTCGGCCGCTCCGGCGCACCGCGCCGGATCAGGGCCCGCAGCCGGGCGACCAGCACGATGAAGCTGAACGGCTTGGTCAGGTAGTCGTCCGCACCGAGATCGAACGCGTCGGTCTGGTCGTACTCGCCGTCCTTGGCCGTCAGCATCATCACCGGCGCCCAGATCTTGCGGCGCCGGATCTCCTTGAGCACGTCGTAGCCGTTCATCCCCGGCAACATGATGTCGAGCACGATCACGTCGTAGGGGTTCTCCGTCGCCGCCCACAGCCCGCTCGGGCCGTCGTGACGGACGTCGACGAAGAAGCCCTCGCCGCTCAGTCCGACCCGGACCGACTCGGCCATCCGCCGCTCGTCCTCGATCACCAGTACCCGCATCGACGTCCCCTCAGGCTGCTCGCATGATGTCGAGCGCCATTGTGGGCGCCGTTGCTGAGCGAAACCTGAGGAGCGACCCGGCGTCAGGGCCGACCCGGCGCCGGGTCAGCCCGACGCCGGATCAGGCCCTACGGGCCCCACGCCAGGTCAGCCCAGCGCCAGAGCCCGCAGCCGCGCTGCGGTGCCGTTGAACTTGTCCTGGTCGATGCCGGTGGCGCTGTACTGCCAGAAGGTGTAGTAGCCCCAGTTGTGCGGCAGGGTGCCGGCGCTGGAGGAGTAGCGGGCGATCCACAGCGGGTTGGTGGAGCTGAACGCCGAGGAGTTACCGGTGCACTGACTCCACCAGTCGGTGGTCGAGTAGATCACCGCGTCGCGGGTCGTCCGGCGCTTGTACTCGGTGGTGAAGTTCTTGACCCAGGTCACCATCTGGGTCCGGCTCAGCCCGTAACAGGTGGCGCCGTAGGGGTTGTACTCGATGTCCAGGACGCCGGGCAGGGTCCGTCCGTCCCGGCTCCAGCCGCCGCCGTGGGAGGCGAAGAAGTCGGCCTGGGCGATGGCACTGCCGGCCACCTTGTTCGGGGTGGCGAAGTGGTAGGCCCCGTGGTAGAGGCCCGCCTTGTAGGCCCCGGTGTACTGGCTGCCGAAGTACGGGTTCTTGTAGCTGGTGCCCTCGGTGGCCTTGACGTAGGCGAAGGACTTCCCCTGGCTGCGGTAGGAGGTCCAGTTGACGTTGCCCTGGTAGCTGGCCACGTCGATGCCGAGGATCCCGGTCTGGGCGGTGGCCCGCGAAGTGGCCGCCGTCCTGGCCTGCGGGCTGGCCGCGGCGCTCGGGGCCTGGGCGGTCCCGGTGGACCGTTCCCGCCAGCCCATCGAGCCGGAACCGGCCGGCCGAGCCGTGGTGTGGGTGCTTGCGGCCGCTCTGGTCTTCGCCAGTTGCGCGGTGGCCGAGGCGGCGGCTCCGGCTTCCGGTTTCGCGCTGGGGCCGGCCGCCGAGGCGGACGTGGTGGCGGTGGCCAGCGGGATCAGACCCAGGCCGACGGCGAGCGCGGCGGTGGTCAGGCCGCGGGCGATCGAACGGGCGGGGGAAGCGGTCGGGGTGGGGGCAACGAAGTGCATGAAGGACTCCTTCGGTGTGTCGGCGCCGAATGGGGGGATTGGCCGAGTCGGGAGGAGAGTAAGCAGTCGCTCTCCGAATCCGCCACCTCCGGGAAGCCTTCGGAGGAAACTGTGCTCGACCTCAGGTTGACCCTGAGGCGCTGCTGAGAGCGACGCCGCGCCGTGATCGGGCCGTGACCCGGCAGTGACCAGGCAGTGACCCGGCAGTGACCAGGCAGTGACGAGCCCGTGATCCGGCGGTGAACCGGTCGCAGCGTGAGGCGTTCGCCACACCGGCCGTGCCGGGGCTCTCCTGAGCACGGTTTTGTCCGAACCGGGGACTAGGGTGCTGAGCGTGGCAACGATGACTCTCACCGCACACCAGAAGGCCGCCCGGTCCAGTGTGGTGCTCAAGGTCGTGATGGCGGTCAGCGGGCTGATCATGATCCTGTTCCTGCTGGCCCACATGTACGGCAACCTGAAGGCTTTCGCGGGCGCGGACGCCTTCAACGAGTACTCCGCCCACCTGCGGACGATCGGCGAGCCGATTCTGCCGCGCACCGGACTGCTCTGGATCATCCGGGTGGTGCTGCTGGCCGCGGTGTTCCTGCACATGTACTCTGCGCTGCGGCTGTGGGCCCGCTCGAACCGCGCCCGAGGTGGCAGCAAGCGCTACCAGAGCCCGAAGGCCCGCCGCGGGGTGCAGCGGACCTACGCCTCGTTCACCTTGCGCTTCGGCGGCATCGTGATCATCTTGTTCCTGGTCTTCCATCTGCTGCAGCTGACCTTCGGTGCGGTCAATCCCGGTGGCCCGGCCGACACCCCCTACGGCCGGTTGGTGGCGGGCTTCCAGGTCTGGTGGGTGGTGCTGGCCTACTCCGCGGCGATGATCGCGATCGGCTTCCACCTGCGGCACGGCATGTGGAGCGCGCTGACCACCCTCGGCGCCAACACCTCGCCGGTGGCCCGCAAGCGACTGAACGTCCTGGCCCACGTGGTGACCGGCGTCATCACGATCGGGTTCCTGCTCACGCCGTACGCCGTCATTTTCGGCCTGGTGAAATAATTGCCTGACATGGTGACTCGATCGACACTCCTGGGTTGGTGACTGAAATGACGACAGAGACCACAGACGACATCGCCTCGATCGACGCCGATGCGATCTACGACACCGGTGACCCGGTCGCCGACACGAAGGCCCCGGACGGGCCGATCGACCAGCGCTGGGACGGCCGGAAGTTCTCGGCCAAACTGGTCAACCCGACCAACCGGCGCAAGCTGAAGGTGATCATCGTGGGCACCGGTCTGGCCGGCGCCTCGGCGGCGGCCACCCTCGGCGAGGCCGGCTACCACGTCACCAGCTTCTGCTATCAGGACAGCCCGCGCCGGGCCCACTCGATCGCCGCCCAGGGCGGGATCAACGCGGCCAAGAACTACCGCAACGACGGCGACTCGGTCTACCGGTTGTTCTACGACACCGTCAAGGGCGGGGACTACCGCAGCCGCGAGTCGAACGTCTACCGGCTGGCTCAGGTCAGCGTCCAGATCATCGACCAGTGCGTCGCCCAGGGGGTTCCGTTCGCCCGTGAGTACGGGGGCCTGCTGGACAACCGCTCGTTCGGCGGTGTCCAGGTCTCCCGGACGTTCTACGCCCGCGGCCAGACCGGTCAGCAGTTGCTGATCGGGGCCTACCAGGCCCTCGAGCGACAGATCGCGGCCGGCACGGTGATCATGAACACCCGGCACGAGATGCTCGAGTTGATCGTGGCCGACGGCAAGGCCCGCGGCGTGGTCGTCCGGGACATGGTCTCCGGTGAGATCGAGACCCACTTCGCCGACGCCGTGGTGCTCTGCACCGGCGGCTACGGCAACGTCTACTACCTCTCCACCAACGCGATGGGCTGCAACGTCACCGCGACCTGGCGGGCCCACCGCAAGGGCGCCTACTTCGCCAACCCCTGCTACACCCAGATCCACCCGACCTGCATCCCGGTCAGCGGGGAGTACCAGTCCAAGCTGACGCTGATGAGCGAGTCGCTGCGTAACGACGGCCGGATCTGGGTGCCGAAGAGCGGCGAGGACAAGCGCGACCCGCGGGAGATTCCCGAGGGCGAGCGGGACTACTACCTGGAGCGGATCTACCCCGCCTTCGGCAACCTGGTCCCTCGCGACATCGCCTCCCGGGCCGCCAAGAACGTCTGCGACGAGGGCCGCGGGGTCGGTCCGGGCGGGCTCGGGGTCTACCTCGACTTCGCCGACGCGATCGAGCGACTCGGCCGGCACTCGGTGGAGTCCAAGTACGGCAACCTCTTCGACATGTACGCCCAGATCACCGGCGAGAACCCGTACGAGACGCCGATGCGGATCTACCCGGCGATCCACTACACGATGGGCGGGCTGTGGGTCGACTACGACCTGGAGTCCTCGATCCCGGGTCTGTTCGTGGCCGGCGAGGCGAACTTCTCCGACCACGGCGCGAACCGGCTGGGCGCCAGCGCCCTGATGCAGGGCCTGGCCGACGGCTACTTCGTGCTGCCCAACACCATCAACGACTACCTGTCCGCCGGCCCGTTCGGCTCGCTGGACGACTCGCACCCGGCCGTGGTCGAGGCGGTCACCTCGGTCAAGGACCGGATCTCCACCCTGCTCGCCATCAAGGGCAGCCGGACCGTGGACTCCTTCCACCGCGAGCTCGGCCACATCATGTGGGACTACTGCGGGATGGAGCGCAGCGAGGAAGGTCTGCGCAAGGCGATCGGCCGGATCCGCGAGCTGCGGACCGAGTTCTGGTCCGACGTGCGGGTGCTCGGCACCAACGAGGAGCTGAACCAGGCGCTCGAGCGGGCCGGCCGGGTCGCGGACTTCCTCGAACTCGGCGAGCTGATGTGCATCGACGCGCTGCACCGGCGCGAATCATGTGGTGGGCACTTCCGGGCCGAGAGCCAGACCGAGGAGGGCGAGGCGCTGCGGCACGACGACGAGTACGCCTACGTCGCCGCCTGGGAGTACGGCGGCGACGCCAACAGCCACGGCGGGGCCAAGCCGATCCTGCACAAGGAGGATCTGGTCTATGACTACATCGAGCTGAAGCAGCGCAGTTACAAGTAGCGGCAGCCCGATCGACGAAGACGCAGGAACGAGCGAGAACGACGTGAGGAAGCACTAGTGCAGATCAAGGTTCGAGTGTGGCGGCAGCCGAACGCGACAGCGAAGGGGCAGATGGTCAGTTACGACGTCCCCGACGTGAGCGAGGACATGTCGTTCCTGGAGATGATCGACGTCCTGAACGAGCGGTTGACCATGCAGGGTGACGACCCGATCGCCATCGACTACGACTGCCGCGAGGGCATCTGCGGCAGTTGCGGGGTGGTCATCGACGGCGAGGCGCACGGGCCGAAGCAGACCACCACCTGCCAGTTGCACATGCGCTCCTTCTCCGACGGCGACAGCATCGACGTCGAGCCGTGGCGGGCCGAGGGGTTCCCGGTGGTCAAGGACCTGATCGTCGACCGGGGCGCCTTCGACCGGATCATCCAGGCCGGCGGCTTCGTCTCGGCGCCGACCGGGGCCGCTCCGGACGCGCACGCCGCCCCCGTCCGCAAGGAGGACGCCGACGACGCTTTCGACGCGGCCACCTGCATCGGCTGCGGCGCCTGCGTCGCGGCCTGCCCGAACGGGTCGGCGATGCTGTTCACCGCGGCCAAGGTGACCCACCTCGGGCTGCTGCCGCAGGGCCAGCCGGAGCGACGCTCCCGGGTGCTCGGGATGGTCGCCCAGCACGACGCCGAGGGCTTCGGTAACTGCACCAACATCGGTGAGTGCACCGCCGTCTGCCCCAAGGGGATCCCGCTGGAGACCATCTCCCGGCTCAACCGGGACCTGCTCGGCGCGCTCAGCCACCGCGGCGAGGACTAGCCCGGTCACCGGGCCGGTTCGGCGGCCGCAGCCGTGTCGATGCACGTCGATCACCACCGAGGTCTGGCCGCGTTCTCGGCCCAGCTGGCGGCTCTGAGCGACTACGTGACCGGCCTGGACGACGAGGGCCTGCTGGCCCCCAGCCGCTGTCGTGGCTGGTTGGTCGGGGACGTCCTGGTGCACGTGCATCTCGGCCTGCAGGAGATGTTCCTCGGGCTGGCCTCGCCGGTCTCCGCCATCGGAAAGGCGGAGCCGCTGCCGCAGGTCGATGCGGCCAGCTACTGGCGGACGCAGCCGCCGGCCAGCGAGCTGGGCGAGGACGAGTTCGCCCACATCCGCTACGTCCGGACGTTGTTCTCGGCGATCCGGCGGCCGTCCTCGCTGCTCGCCCAGTGGACCGCCACCGTCACCGCCCTGACCCGACTGGTCGAGGCGGCACCGGCGGGCGTGCTGGCCTTCCAGGGGGTGCGGATCGGCACCGGCGACTTCCTGGCCAGCTGGGCGGTCGAATGCACCGTCCACCATCTCGATCTGTGCCCGGACGGCTCGCCGCTGCCGCGTCCCGTCCCGGACTTCGACGCGTCCGCTCTGACCCGGGAGACGATCGAGGAGCTGCTGGCGGCACCGCTGCCGGCGGACTGGAGCGACGAGCATGCCGTGCTGATCGGAACCGGACGGCTCCGGCCGACACCGGCCGAACGGGATCAGCTCGGTGCGGCGGCCGACCGGTTGCCGGTTCTGGGCTGAGCGGATTTCGGTGCGGCCCGCCCGGTGTGGCAAGCTTGGTCGCTGTTGCCGAAACGCGCGGCTCCTGCCACAGGGGGTCCGTCCGTTGCGTTCCGGCCGGCGCGGGTCAGCTCGCGTCGGACCCATCTGACTCAGCGATCCTGGTGACCTGTGGCACCTGGCGAGGAATCACATCATGGCCAAGTTTGCCGCCGGTCTGATCGGCGAGCTCGACAACGCATCTCTGCGTTCCGACATCCCCGCCTTCCGGCCCGGTGACACCGTCAAGGTGCACGTGAAGGTCGTCGAGGGCAACCGTTCGCGGATCCAGCTGTTCACCGGCGTGGTGATCGGGCGATCCGGCGACGGTGTGCGAGAGTCCTTCACCGTACGCAAGGTCAGCTTCGGCGTCGGCGTGGAGCGCACCTTCCCGGTGCACAGCCCGATCGTCGACAAGATCGAGGTCGACCGGCGTGGTGACGTCCGTCGGGCCAAGCTGTACTACCTGCGCGGTCTTCGCGGCAAGAAGGCCAAGATCAAGGAGAAGCGCGACAACGTCGGCTGAACGCCGACAGGAGAGGCTCGGCACCGGTGAGGGATGTCTGACAGATCCGGCCCGATCCTCTCCGGCCAGGCTGCCACCGACCTCGAGAGCGGTGAGCCCCCGCGGCGGCCGCGACGTGGTCTGGCCGCGCACCTGGGCATCGCGGTCAAGGAGATCCTGGTGGTGGCCGTCGGTGCCCTCATCGTGGCCACGCTGCTCCGGGTGTTCGTCGGCCAGGCGTTCCTGATCCCCAGCGGTTCGATGGAGAGCACCCTGCAGCTGCAGGACCGGGTCGTGGTGGAGAAGTTGAGCACCGTGCAGCGCGGCGAGGTGGTGGTGTTCGCCGACCCGGGGGGCTGGCTGCCGGCCGAGGACGCGGCCCAGCCGGGGCCCGTCCGCCAGGGATTGCAGTTCGTCGGCATCCTGCCCGACAACAGCACCGGGCATCTGACCAAACGGGTGATCGGGCTGCCGGGGGACCAGGTCGTGTGCTGCAACGTCCGCGGCCAGATCACCGTCAACGACCAGCCGCTGGACGAGCGCGGCTACCTCTACACCGACGCCGACGGCCGGCAGGACGCACCGTCGGAGATCGAGTTCTCGGTCACCGTCCCCGCCGACCGGATGTTCGTCCTGGGCGACCACCGCAGCTTCAGCCGGGATTCCCGCTGCCACCTGAACGATTCCGGTTCCTCCTCGGTCAAGGGTGATAATGCTTTTGTGCCCTTGAACCTCGTCGTCGGCCGCGGAGTCGCCGTCTACTGGCCGCTCGGCCATGCTGCCCGGCTGAAGATCCCGGGCACCTTCGCCACCGTTCCCTCCGGGATCAGCCCGGCGCCGACCGGCCCGAGCGTCCAGGCCGGACCGGACGCCGACTGTTGAGCGAGACGCACCTCGACGAGGACCAGGTCGCCGGCCCCACGCCAGGACGGCGGTTCGGCACCTTCGTCAAAGAGATCCTGATCGTGGTCGTCGGCGCGATCATCATCTCCTCGGTGATCAGAGTCTTCCTCGGTCAGATGTTCGTCATCCCGTCCGCCTCGATGGAGCACACCCTCGACATCGGCGACCGGGTGGCGGTGCAGAAGGTGACCGACTTCAAGCGCGGCGACGTCGTGGTGTTCGCCGACCCGGGCGGCTGGCTCGGGGCCGAGGACGAATCGGCGCCGCGCGGTCCGGTCGGCCGGGTGTTCGAGTTCATCGGGGTGCTGCCCGACACCAGCACCGGCCACCTGATCAAACGGGTGATCGGGACGCCGGGCGACCATGTCGTCTGCTGCAACACCCGCGGGCAGATCACCGTCAACGGCTACGCGCTGGACGAGACCGGCTATCTGTACTCCGAGGGCGGCGAACAGGTCGCCCCGTCGGAGACGAAGTTCGACGTCGTCGTACCGCAGGGCCGGATCTGGGTGATGGGTGACCACCGCAACGACAGCGCCGACTCGCGTTGTCATCTCAGCACTCTCACCCTGGACGGCGACCGGGGCTCGAGTGCCTTCGTGCCTGAATCCGACGTGGTCGGGCCGGCGTTCGCGATCGTCTTCCCGATCGGCCGGGCCACCCTGCTGAAGGTGCCCGACACCTTCGCCGGGGTGCCGCCACCCTCCTCCCCGGCGCCCGCCCAGGCCGTGATCAACACCCCGGACGCGGGCTGCTGAATGTCGATCTCCTCGGTCGCCGAGCTGCCGCGACGGGTGCTGGTCCGTAAGGACAGCGGTCTCTACGGCTACGAGCGGGCCCTCAAACGGGTCGGCCTGACGCCGGTGGCCGGGGCGGACGAGGCCGGCCGCGGAGCCTGCGCCGGACCGCTGGTCGCCGGTGCGGCGATCCTGTCCGACGCCAGGTCCAAGCAGATCCGCGGCCTGCGCGACTCCAAGCTGCTCAGTGCCGCCCAACGCGAACGCTGCTACGCCGAGATCGTGGACAAGGCCGTCGCCTGGTCGGTGGTCAGCATCGAGCCCGGTGAGTGCGATCGGCTGGGGATGCACGTGGCCAACATCACCGCGTTACGGCTGGCCCTGCTCCGCCTCGACGTCGAGCCGACCTACGCCCTGACCGACGGGTTTCCGGTCGACGGTCTCGGCGTCCCCGGCTTGGCGGTCTGGAAGGGCGACCGGGTCGCGGCCTGTGTCGCCGCGGCCTCGGTGCTGGCCAAGGTCACCCGCGACGCGATGCTGTGCACGTTGGACGAGAGCTATCCCGAGTACGCCTTCGCGGTGCACAAGGGCTACTGCACACCGTTGCACCAGCAGCGGCTGGACGAGTTCGGGCCGAGCCCGATCCACCGGATGCGCTACGAGAACGTGTCCCGGACCGCGGCGACCGGCCGGGCCCGCGGCGCCTACGAACTCCCCAGGATGCCGGTGCCGCTGCCGCTGGCCGACGTGGCTAAGGTGGCCGACGATGAGCGCTGAGGACCTCGAGCAGTACGAGAGCGAAGCCGAACTCCAGCTCTACCGTGAGTACAAGGATGTCGTCGGCATCTTCACCTACGCCGTGGAGACCGAGCGGCGGTTCTACCTGTGCAACGCGGTCGACCTGAAGGTCCGGACGGAGGGCGGCGACGTCTACTACGAGGTCTCGATGGCCGACGCCTGGGTCTGGGACATGTACCGACCGGCCCGGTTCGTCAAGAGCGCCAAGGTGCTGACCTTCCGCGACGTCTCGATCGAGGAGATCGCCCACAGCGACCTCGAGGTGCCCAAGAGCGTCGAAGGCTGATCCGCGCGCCTGGTCCGCTCGTCTGATCCTCGCGCCCGGTCCGGGGTTGTCCACAGGCCCGGTGAGGTCGCGGTCACTTTTCCGTCCGCGTCCACATAGTAAGGAACGTGGGACACACTCCGAGAACCTCAGCCGGTCGGGCCAGAGGCGACAACCAGACCATCGGCGCCCGCGGCGAGGACGTCGCGGCCGCTCATCTCCGAGCAGACGGGTGCGAGATCCTCGTCCGGAACTGGCACTGCCGGTGGGGTGAGATCGACATCGTCGCCGCCGAGCCCGTCGACGGCTCCGACGGGGAGGGTGGCGGTGAGCACGCCGGCCGGCGGCGGCTGGTGTTCTGCGAGGTGAAGACCAGGACGGGCCGGGGCTACGGCTCGCCGCTGGAGTCGATCACGTTCGCCAAGATGCAGCGGCTGCGGCGACTGGCCGGCCACTGGCTGGCGGCCCAGGGGGAGCGTGCTGCCCGCTCGGAGTGGGCCGACCTGCGAATCGACGCGATCGGTGTGGTGCTGGATCTGCGTAGCGGCGCCGAGCCCGAGGTCAATCACGTCCGGGCGGTGGGGTGATGGGCCTCGCGTCGGCCTGGTCGGTCGCGCTGCTCGGGCTGGAGGGGCGGATGGTCGAGGTCGAGGCCGACATCGGCCCCGGACTGCCGCGGACGGTGATGGTCGGGCTGCCCGACACCGCGCTGTACGAATCCCGGGACCGGTGCAAGGCGGCGATCCACAACAGCGGCCAACGCTGGCCGGACAAGCTGGTCACCATCAACCTGAGCCCGGCCACCCTGCCCAAGGCCGGCGCCCATTACGACCTGGCCGTGGTCGCCGCGGTGCTGGCCGCCGACGGGGTGTTGCCGGCCGCCGAGCTGAGCCGGACGGTGTTCATGGGCGAGTTGAGCCTGGACGGCCGGCTCCGTCCGGTCCGCGGCATCCTGCCGGCGCTGCTGGCCGCGGCGCAGAGCGGCTCTCGCCGGGCGATCGTGCCCCGGTCGCAGGCCGCCGAGGCCGGGCTGGTCGAGGGCCTGGAGGTCTTCGGCGTCTCCTCTCTCGGCCAGTTCATCGCGCTGTTGCGGGGCGAGCCGATCCCGGACGCGCCGACCACCGGGCCCGAGCCGGAGAACCGCCCGACCGAGCCCGCTCCCACCGGCTCCGTGCCCGCCCGGGATCTGGCCGACGTGGTCGGTCAGCCGGAGGCGAAGTGGGCGCTGGAGGTCGCGGCCGCCGGCCGGCACCACGTCTCGATGATCGGTCCGCCGGGGGTGGGCAAGACGATGCTGGCCGAACGGTTGCCCAGCCTGTTGCCCGATCTCGGCCTGGTCGAGGCGCTGGAGGTCTCGGCGATCCACTCTCTGGCCGGCTTCGCCCTCGACGACGGGCTGATCACCCGACCGCCGTACTCCGATCCGCACCACTCGGCCTCGGTGGCCAGTGTGGTCGGCGGGGGTCCCCGGATGGCCAAGCCGGGATCGATCTCGCGGGCCCACCGCGGGGTGCTGTTCATGGACGAGGCGCCGGAGTTCAGCCCGAAGGTGCTGGAGGCGCTGCGGACGCCGCTCGAATCGGGCACCGTCTCGATCGGCCGCAGCAACGTCGAGACCCGGTATCCGGCCAGGTTCCAGTTGGTGCTGGCCGCCAACCCGTGTCCGTGCGGTCTGGCCGGGACGCCGGGCGCCCAGTGCCAGTGCCCGCCGATGACCGTCCGCCGCTACCGGGAACGTCTCTCGGGCCCGATCCGGGACCGGATCGACATCCAGTTGGTGCTGCTGCCGATGAAGAAGGCCTTCCTGCAGGCGGCGATGGCGCAGGCCGAGCCGAGCGCGGTGGTGGCCGATCGGGTCCGGGCGGCCCGGGACCGGCAGGCCCACCGGCTGCGCGGGACGGGTTGGAGCACCAACGGTGAGGTGTCCGGGCCCTACCTGCGCGCCCGGCTGCCGTTGCCGGCGGGCACCGAGTTGATCGACCGGGCGGTTGCGGCGGGCCGGCTGAGTCCGCGCGGGGTGGACAAGGTGCTCCGGGTGGCCTGGACGCTGGCCGACCTGGCCGGGCGCGGCCAACCCGGTCGCTCCGAGGTGAGGACCGCGTTGGCCATGCGGCGAGGGGAGTTGAGCGGCGACGCGGCGGGTGCCCGTCCGGTGCTGCGCTCGGTGCCCGGGCTGGCGGAGCCGGCCGCCGGTCCGGACGGGTCAGGTGATGGTGCCGGAGACGGTGCCGGACGGCGGGTGCTGTGGACAAGGGGAGGGTGCGGTCGTGATCGAGCAGGGTGAGCCGTCGGACCGGGCGGCACGGATGGGGTTGAGCTGTGTCGCCGAGGCCGGTGATCCGCAACTGGCGGCCGAGGTGACCCGGCAGGGAGCCGGGGCCGTCTGGCGACAGCTCGGCGCGGGCGGGTTCGGGCCGGCACTGGCCGAGCGGGCCGAGCGGGTCGACCTGACGGCTTTCACCCGGGCCCTGGCCCGCGGGCAGTTCCGCTTCGTCGTCCCCGGCGACGAGGAGTGGCCGAGCGGCCTGGCGGATCTGGAGTACGGCGGGTTGGTCCAGCGCCGCGGCGGGGTGCCGTTCGGTCTCTGGGTCCGCGGGCCCGGCCGGCTCGATCTGGCGACACCACGGTCCGTGGCGGTGGTCGGGTCGCGGGCCGCCACCGCTTACGGCGAGACGGTGGCGGGGGAGTTGTCCCTCGAGCTTGCCGAACGCGGGGTCTGTGTGGTCTCGGGCGGAGCGTTCGGGATCGATGCGGCGGCCCACCGCGGCGCTCTGGCCGCGGGTGCTGATGGTGGCGGAGTCGTGGGTGGTGGCACGTCGGGCTCGGTGGCACCTCGGGCTTCGGTGGCACCGTGACCGTCGCCGTCCTCGCCTGCGGGGTGGACGTCAGCTACCCGCCGGGGAACCGGGAGCTGTTCGCCCGGCTGGCCCAGGATCAGTTGCTGGTCTCCGAACTGCCGCCGGGTTCGCATCCGACCCGGCTGCGGTTCCTGGCCAGGAACCGGCTGATCGCGGCGATGACCGGTGGCACCGTCGTGGTCGAGGCGGCGGCCCGGTCCGGCGCGCGCAACACCGCGACCTGGGCCCGGGAGTGCAACCGCGTGCTGATGGCCGTGCCCGGCCCGGTCTCGTCGGCGCTGTCGGCGACGCCGCACGCGATGATCCGTGAGCAGCAGGCCACCCTGGTCACCTCCGCCGAGGACGTACTCGAGCTGATCAGTCCGATCGGCTCGCTGATCCCGGCCGGACCGGCCTCGATCCCCGGGGTCTCGTCGGGCCCGGAGGTGGACCGGCGACCGACCGACGGGCTGGAGCCGACGGCGATGGCCGTCTTCGAGGCGTTGCCGGCCGGGCGTCGACGCAGCGCCGGTGAGGTCGCGCTGACCGCCGGTCTCGGCATCGCCCGTTGCCTGGCCGAGTTGGACGCACTCGAGGAGGCCGGGTTGGCCGAAGGAACCGACGAGGGTTGGCGGGTCGCGCGGCCCGCACGTCAGGCGGTAGGGGCCGGCCGGTCTCAGCCAAACCGCAGGGAGGGGGCAGCTGTGACGTGACAGGCTGAGCGGGTGCCGTCCGGATCCAGCCCCGCCGATCAGCCGCCGGCCGCGGCCGGTCGACCGACCCTGGTCGGCCGGATCATGGCCAGTCGTCCGGCGGTCGCGGCGATGTCGGCGGCGCCGGTGCCGTTGACGCTCGCCCAGTGGGCGCTGCGGCGCGACAACGCCCGGGAGAACGCCAAGGACAGCTGGAACCGGCTCCGTCAGCCCGGCGAGGTCGCCCGCTACGCGGCGGTGCGGCAGTTGACCGAGCGGTACGCCGCGGACGGCTTCGTCCTCGACGTCGGCTGCTCCCAGGGCATCCTGGCCGAAGGTCTGCGCTACCGCCGCTACCTCGGGGTGGACAGCTTCGCGGCGGCCGTCGCGGTGGCTTCGGCCAAGTCCGACGAGCGGACCGCGTTCGTCTGTGCCGACGGGTCCGCCTACGAACCGGACGAACGGCCGGACGCCGTGGTGCTGAACGAGGTGCTCTACTACCTCAGCGATCCGGTCGGGGTGGCCGAGCACTACGCCGACAGACTGAGCAGCGACGGGGTGCTGATCGTCTCGGTCTACGCCCGGTCCTGGGCCTCGCGCCGGCTGCTGCGCCGGCTCGCCCGCCGACTGGAGCAGGTGGACGGGACCGTCGCGAGCGCCGGGCACCTGGCCTGGTCGGTCACCGCCTACCGCCCCCGGTCCGTCTGACCTGGCCGGTCCGTCTGACCTGGCTCGATCCCTCTGACCTGATCGATCAGGCGTGCCGGGACGGTTCGTGCCGGTGGTGGCTGAGCGGTTCGAACTGGAAGGTCGAGTGCTCGATCGAGATCGGGAAGTGCTCGCTGACGCACTGCTGCAGTGCGTCCAGGATCTGGGGCAGGTCGCCGTCGGTGAAACAACTGTCGTCGACCACCACGTGCGCGGTCAGGACCGGCAGACCGGTCGCGATCTGGGAGGCGTGCAGGTCATGGACCTGGTGCACGTGCGGCATCTCGAGCAGGTGAGCGCGGACGTCGTCCAGCTCGAGGCCCTTCGGCACCGACTCCAGCAGCACCGCGCTGGCGTCGCGCAGCAGGGCCAGGGCCCGCGGCAGCATCAGCGCGCCGACCAGCAGTGAGACCAGAGCGTCGGCCCGCAGGAAACCGGTGGTGGAGATGATCACGGCGGCCACGATCACCGCCACCGAGCCGAGGGCGTCGTTGGCGACCTCCAGGAAGGCGGCCCGCATGTTCAGGTTCGCCCCGCGACCCGAGCGCAACACCAGCAGTCCGAGCGCGTTCCCGACCAGGCCGACCACACCGAAGACCAGCATCGGCCCGGAGGTCACCTCCGGCGGACTGAACAACCGGCGGATGCCCTCGATCAGCACGTAGCCCGCCACCCCGGTCAGCAGCATCGCCTGCACGCCGGCCGCCAGCACCTCGGCCCGGCGGAAGCCCCAGGTCCGGCGACCGGTCTCGGGCCGTCCCATCAGCTGGGCGGCGAACAACGCCAGGGCCAACCCGAGGACGTCGGTCAGCAGGTGTCCCGCGTCGGCCAGCAGGGCCAGACTGTCGGTGACGACGGCGCCGACGACCTGGGCGGCGAAGTTGGCCAGGGTGATCACGAAGACGATCGCCAACGCCCGGCGGTTCGCCCCGGCGGTGTGATCGTGCGCGCCCCCGGCGGGGTGATCGTGCGCGCCTTCGGCGGGGTGATCGTGTGCGGTCATGCTCAGCGCGCCGACTTCAGGAACGACGTGAGGATCGGACCGGCCACGCCGGAGCCGCTGTCGCCCTTGCCCACGAACACGGCCACCGCCAGATCACCCTGGGCGGCCACCATCCAGGCGTGGGTCTGCGGCGGGTCGTCCGTGCCGTACTCGGCGGTGCCGGTCTTGGCGATCACCGCCGGCGGCTCCAGGCTCTGCAGGGTGGCGCCGCTGCCCTCGCTGACCACCGCCCCGAGCAGGGTCTGCAGCTGTTTCGCCTCGGTACCGGTCAACGGCTCCGCCTTCGAGGCCGGCCGCTTGGCCGCGATCAGGTAGGGCAGCACCGTCCTGCCCTCCTGGACCGACGCGATCGCCCCGGCCATGGCCATCGGCGAGGCCTGCACCTTGCCCTGGCCGATCATCGAGGCCGCCTTCTCGTTCTCCGAGGCCGGGCTCGGCACCGAGCCGAAATAGGCCGGGAAGCCGACGTCGTAATCGGTCCCGATCCCCAGCGTCGCCGCGGCGTCGGCCAGGTCCGAGCCGGACAACTCGTCCCGGGAGCCGATGAACGCGGTGTTGCAGGAGTTCGCGACCGCCGTCTCCAGGTCGATCCGACCCTCCTTCGAGCTGGGGTAGTCGTCGTAGTTCTTGAACGTCTGCCCGTTGACCTTCACCGTCGCCGGGCAGTCGACGGCGGTGGTCGGCTTGTCCCCGGCACGCAGCAACGCCAGCGAGCTGGCCAGCTTGAACGTCGAGCCCGGCGGGTACTGGCCGTAGGTGGCGCTGTTCGCCCCGTCGGCCCCGGGTCCGCTGGCTGCGGCCAGGATCTTGCCGGTCGAGGGCTGGACGGCGACCAGGGCGCTGTCCGGCTTGATCTCGGACAGGGCGTCCTCGGCCAGCGCCTGCAGGCTGGTCGACATGGTCAACTCGAGGTCGGTGCCGGCCCGGCCGGTCGAGCTGAACAGCACGGTCGCCGGGCCGGGGCTGGCGGACGGGGCGGGCGTCGCGCTGGTTGATGAACTGGGTGCTGCGCTGGGGCTCGCGCTCGCGTCGGCCGCCGCGACCACGCTCACCTGCACCGACGGCGTGCCGCCCAGTTGCGCCTCGTAGCGCGACTCCAGTCCGGACAGCCCGACCTGGTCACCGGCGGCGATCGTGCCGTCGGACTTCTCGATCACCTCCTCGGAGGCCTCGCCGACGCTGCCGAGCAGCGCGGAGGCGAAACCCCGGGCGGGGGACAGCACGGCGGTGTCGTCGAGCGAGACGGCCCCGTCGATCTCGTCCAGATCGTCCGTGCTCGGCCGGTCGTCGGCGTCCTCGCGGAACACGATGGCCGGCACGAAGGCCTTCGACCCGGCGGCCTTCACCGCGGCCACGTAGTTCGCGGAGTCGATGCCGACCAGATCGGCCAACTCCGCGGCCGAGGCCGGGGCCGCGGCGGCCGAGACCCGGGTCTTGTCCAGGCCGATCCGGACCACCGGGCGTTCCTTCATCAGGGCCTTGCCGTCACCGTCGAGGATGTCGCCGCGTTCGGCCTGGGTCCGCTTCATGGTCAAGGTGGCACCGCCGGTCAGCCGGGGCTGCACCAGGGTCGGTGCCCAGACGTCGGCCCAGCTGCCGTTGACCCTGGCCAGCTGCGCCGTGACGGGGTAGGTCCACGCCTTGCTCACCCCGGGGAACGTCCAGCTCAGGTCGAGGCTCACCGTCCCGGTGTCGCCGTCGGTGCGGACTGCGCTCGCGGTGGCGGCCAGTTTCACGGTACCCAGCGCCGCGGTCGCCTGCGAGAAGTCGGTCTGTGCCTGCGCTCCGCTCAGACCTGACCAGCTCAGCGTCGACACGTCCTGCTGGCTCAGCGCCGTGGCCAGCGCGGTCGCGGCCTGCTGGGCCGCCGGGTCGGCACCGTTCGCCGCGAGCGTCGAACGAGACGTCGGGGCCGGGGATCCGCCGCCGGTGCACCCGGCCAGTCCGCCGGTCAGTGCCACGGCCAGACCGAGGGTCAACGCGGCCACCGGCTTGCTCGACAGTGTGGTCGACGACGTGCTCGACGACGTGGTCGGCAGGATGCGGGGGCGTCGGCTCACCCGGACCATTGTGCACGCCGGATCTACGCCGGGCCCGATCCGCACCGATAGGCAAGGATGGGCGCAGAGAAGCAGGACGAGGGGAGTGGTGGTCGATGAGTCTCTACGCCCGCAGATCGTGGCGGCTGGTCGGTCAGGTCGGCTTCGACGCGTTCATGCTGGTCTGGCTGATCGTCTGGTGGCTGGTCGGCCGGTTCACCGGTGCGGCGATCCGGGTGCTGGAGGCGCCGGCCCGGAAGACGGCCAGCTCGGCGGCGGATCTGTCCAACAGCTTCGGCTCGGCCGCGGGTCAGGTCGGTGGGGTGCCCGGCATCGGCTCGAGCCTGCGGTCCCCGTTCGATCAGGCGGTCACGTCGCTGAACTCGATCGTCCTCGCGGCCCAGGACCAGGTCGCCTCGATCGAACGGCTGGCCACCATCGTCAGCTGGTTGGTGTTCCTGGTCCCGGTCTCGATCCTGCTCGCGGTCTGGCTACCGACCAGGATCCGGTTCGTCCGCCGCTCCCGGGCCGCTCAGCGGTTCATCGACGGCCAGGCCGATCTGGATCTGTTCGCGCTCCGGGCGATGACGTCGCAGCCGATGCACGTGCTGGCCCGGATCAGCGACGACCCGGTCGCGGCCTGGCGCAACGGCGATCGCCAGGTGATCGACGCACTGGCCGAGGTGGAACTGCGGCGCAACGGGCTGCAGTTGCCGCGCCGGTCGTCCTGACCCGGACCGGGTTCCCTCAGACGACGCCGAGGATGTCCTGGTCGTCGGGGTGGTCGTCGAACCAGGCCTTGGTGAACGGACAGTTCGGGATCACCAACAGATCCTGGGCGCGGATGTCGTCGACGGCGAACCGGGTCAACCGGTCGGCGATCCCGCGACCACGCACCTCCGGGTTGGTCTCGGTGTGATCGATGGCCACCATCTCCGTCGTGCGGTGGAAGTCGATCAGGCCGACCTGGTGGCCGTCCTCGACCGCGAGGTAGCGCGACCGGTCGTCGTCCCGGCTGAACTCGAGTGTCATCTGTCCGTCCTCATCGGTGGTCTGCTCATCGGTGATCTCCTCATCAGTCGTCATCGTCTGTCCGATCGGTCCTGCGGTGGGCCACCACGAAGACGCGGCGGTAGGGCAGCACGGTCCCGAACGGCTGTCCAGGGTAGGTCTGTCGCAGTCGGGCCCGGTACTCGGCGATGAAGTCGGCGCGGAGACCATCGGGTAGCGCCTGCAGGACGGGCCGGGCTGCGGTGCCGGAGATCCAGTCGTAGACGGGATCCTCGCCGTCGAGCACCTGTAGATAGGTCGTCTCCCAGGCGTCGACGTCCAACTCCGGTTCGCCGAGCCCGACCAGGTCGGCCAGGTAGTCCGCCGGGTCGAACGACTCCGGCCAGACCAGGGCCGCGGTGTGCTCGGCGAACGGGTGCGAACCGGCCAGCTCGCGCAGCAGCCGATGACTCGGTTCGCCGAAGTTACCCGGCACCTGGACGGCCAGCCAGCCGTCCGGGGCGAGCAGGCCGGCGAGGCGTCGCAGCTGGTCCCGGTGACCGGGAACCCAGTGCAGGGTGGCGTTGCTGACGATGACGTCCACATTCGTCGCCGGTGTCCAGGTCGCCGGTGTCCAGGTCGCCGGTGTCCAGGAGCGCAGGTCGCCGAGGTCGAACCGCAGCCGGGCGCCGACCTCGGCGCCGACGTCGAGTTCCCGGGCCGAACCGATCATCTCGGGCGAGGAGTCCACCCCGAGTACCTGTGCCGTGGGCCAGCGCTCGGCCAGGGTGCGGGTCAGTCGGCCGGGGCCGCAGCCGAGGTCGACCACCCGGTCGGGCGACCCGGCACCGATCCGCGCCGTCAGTTCGAGAAAGGGACGGGCGCGGTGGTCGGCGAACTGCAGATAGCGCTCCGGATCCCACACCGACGTGCCCGTCGTCACCGCCCACCCCCGACCTGTCGATCCGGCAGTCCGTCGGAGGACGCGAAGCGGCCTGCCCGGGACTCGCCTCCGACGCTACCGCCGTGCCCGGGTGAGGATTTCACGGGATCGGGTGCCGCCCCGTCCGATCCTCGCTAAGGTCCATCCAGGAGCACGAATCGGCCGGGGGCAGAACAACCGGGGCGGAACAACTGGGCCCGAACAATTAGGGCCGAACAACCGGGGTGGGACGAGGAGATCAGGGTGACCGACGTCGAGAACGACCTGCACCCGATCGATCTGACCGAGCCCGCCGAGCCCGCTAGCCGAGCCCGCCGAGTCGAGCCCGCGCAGCCTGTCGATCCTGATCCGGGTGCGCCGTGCGATGCCCAATCTGCGACCGGCCGAGCAGCGGGTCGCCCAGGCCGTGCTGGCCGACCCGGCCGCGGTCTCGGAGAGCTCGATCACCACGTTGGCCAAGCAGTGCGAGACCTCCGAGACGACGGTGCTGCGGTTCTGCCGGGCGCTCGGACTGGCCGGCTATCCCGAGTTGCGGATCGCCCTGGCCCGGGCGGCCCAGTGGGAGGAGGGCGACCGTCAGGGCGGGCCGGTCAGCGGCGAGATCAGCGCGACCGACAGCCTGGCCGACGTGGTCGCCAAGATCACCTACGCCGACGCCAGCGCGGTCCAGGACACGGCGCGGGCGCTGGACCTGAGCGTGCTGGCCGAGGCGGTCGAGGCGATCGTCTCGGCCCGGCGGGTGAACATCTTCGGGTCGGGGGCCAGCACACTGGTCGGCCAGGATCTGCACCAGAAACTGCACCGGATCGGGCTGGTCTCCTTCCTGTGGCCCGATCCGCATCTGGCGTTGACCTCGGCCGCGGTGCTGACCGAGGCCGACGTCGCGATCGCGATCTCCCACACCGGCACCACGATCGACGTGATCGACGCCCTGGCGCTGGCCCGCCGGCGCGGCGCCCGGACCATCGCCATCACCAACTTCGACGGTTCGCCGATCAGCGCCGAGGCCGATCTGCTGCTGGTGACCGCCGCCCGGGAGACGACCTTCCGCTCCGGCGCGATGTCGTCGCGGATCGCCCAGTTGGCGTTGGTCGACTGTCTGTTCGCCGGGGTGGCCCAGCGCAGTTACGACTCGGCCGTCAACGCTCTGAACGACACCTTCGCCGCGGTCGAAAGCCGGCACGAGGGGCGCCGCAGACGCTGATCGGGCCGGTTCCCCGGGGTCGTTGCGCCCTCGAGGTAAAGAAGTTACCTTGAGTGGACTTGTGGGGACAGGGGAATCACGATGAGTGGAACGAAACGGCGGACGGCGTGATGACGCCCCACCCGGCCCGGTCGCCCGAGCACGGTTCGTTGCTCACCGAGCAGTCCGACCCCAGGTTCGCCGGGCTGGACGAGATGAGCGCGGCCGAGATCGCGGCCACCATGAACACCGCCGACCACGACGTCCCGCGGGCGGTCGAGGCCGCGCTGCCGCAGATCGCCGCCGCCATCGAGGCCGCCGAGCCACGGTTCACCGCCGGCGGTCGGCTGATCTACGTCGGCGCGGGCACCTCCGGCCGGCTGGGGGTGCTGGATGCGGCCGAGTGCCCGCCGACCTTCCACACCGATCCGAGCCGGGTGGTCGGCCTGATCGCCGGCGGGGCGCAGGCGGTCACCTCGGCGGTCGAGGGGGTCGAGGACGATGCGGAGCAGGGCGCCCGGGACGTCTCGGCGCTCAGCCTGAGCGTGCTGGACACCGTCGTCGGACTGGCCGCCAGCGGCCGGACGCCGTACGTGGTGGGTGCCTTGCGCGCCGCCCGGCGCTCAGGCGCGCTGACCGTCTCGGTCGCAGCGAACGTCGACACCGCGGTCTCGGCCGAGGCCGAGTACCCGATCGAGGTCCGGACCGGGCCCGAGGTGTTGGCCGGCTCGACCCGGCTCAAGGCCGGCAGCGCCCAGAAGCAGATCCTGAACATGATCAGTACCGCGCTGATGGTGCGGGCCGGGCGGACCTACGGAAACCTGATGGTCGACATGTACCCGTCGAACACCAAGCTCCGGGCCCGGGCCACCGAACTGGTGGGCACCATCGCCGAGGTGGGCCAGGGCGAAGCCCGGCAGGCGTTGGAGCGATCGGGTTATGAGATCAAGACCGCGGTGGTGATGCTGGTCCGGGACGAGTCGGCCCAGCAGGCCCGCGACCGGCTGGCCTCGGTGCGGGGACTGCTCGCGGCGGCGATCGGACGGCGCAGCTCGGATCATCCCGGCCTGGCCCGCTGACCGGTCGGGGTCCGTTCAGCCGGCTTCGGTCGTGCGGGCCTGATCCCGGGCCGCCTTGCGGCGTGCGCCCCAGACGGCGCTGAGCACGATGAAGGCGATCAGGACGATCGAGATCCAGCTCGAGTAGCGGGCGATCACGTTCACCACGTCCACCGCGGGCTGGCCGAGCCGGTGACCCAGGTAGAGCCAGAGCCCGTTGATGACCAGGGCCGCGGCCAGATCGACGGCGACGAACGTCCGCAGCCGCATCCCGGCCGCACCGAGGGTCGCGAAGATCACCGCACTGGGGATCGGGACCACGTAGCTCAGCAGGATGGCCAGGATGCCGAACCGGCGGCCCAACCGCTCGGCCCGGTCGGCGTTGCGGGCCGCCCGCTTGGACCGGCCGGCGAACACCTCGATCAGCCCACGGCCCCAGAACCGGCCGGCGAAGAAGAAGATCGGGTCGAACTTGATCAGGCTGATGCTGCCGATGATCCAGCCGATCCACCACCAGTCGGCCCGGCCGAGGGCGCTCAGGGCACCGATCGTCACCAGCCCCGAGCGGGATCCGGTCAGCCCGACCAGCAGCAACGGCAACGAACCGATCAGTTTCGGCCGCAGCGGCAACATCACCAGTGAGTAGACCCCGGTCAGGACGAAGGCGACGTAGAGCCGGATGTCCCGCGGGCCCGGTTTGCCCTGCCACGGCATCCGGGCGTCCTCGTACCATGGGGCCTCGTCCGGTTCGTCCGGTTCGTGCGGTCCAACCTCGTGCGGTTCGACCGGGCGGATCGGCTCGGCGGCGTCGGGGCCGGGCGCTGGCTGCGGGTCGGGCTGGCCCGCCTCCGACTGATCCTCCTGCGGCACCGGGCCACGCTACCTCGCCGGGCGCCGATCAGGACCCTCCGTGCGATCCGCCGGCCGCCCGGTCGACGCTGATCAGCCGATCGGTCAGCGCCTGCAGCAACTGGTGGTCGGCCACCGCAGCGGTCGCCCCCGAGTGATAGCTGTACTCCCAGTTGAGGACGTTCTTGTAGCGGGCCACCGTGATCTGGAACGAGGAGGTGTCCACCCGGCTGGTCAGCGTCACGTCGACGGTGCCGTCGGCTCCCTGCACCTCGGTGGCCAGCACGTCCGCCCGGGCCGAGGTGCTGATCGGTTCCGACACCTCGACCAGGGTGTGGTCGCAGGCCGTGGCCGCTTCCTCGATCCCCGCCAGCGCCCGCCGCGCTGCGGGCCGGTCGGCGAACCGGTAGCTGAACAGCGAGACCGAGGTGTCGAAGCCTCCGTCCTGGAAGGTGGAGACGCCGTCCAGCGCGGTGGCCGGGAACTCCTGCTGCATCGGCGCCGCGGTGAGCGGGGCGCACTGCGGCGGACGGGTGGTCGAGACACCGGCGTTCTCACCCGCACTCCCGGACGGACGCTGCAGTTCGGTCACCAGGTTGCGTCCGTCGGCGGCCAGGAACGCGCCGTAGGCGGTCCTGAGCTCGGCCAGATCGACCACGCTCGTCCGGGCCCGGTAGAGCCGTACTCCGCCGTACCCGAGGGCGGCGACCAGCAGCAGGGCCAGGACGACGACGCCGACGATCCGCGCCGTCCGGCCCGACCGTGCGGTCGGGCCGCCGCTGAGCGTCTCCGGCGCCGTACCGGACCCCGGCTGCGATGCCGGCTCGGGCGCGGGCCCGGACACCGTCACCGCCCTGACCTCATCGTCGACCGGCGCGCAGGCTCAGGCCATCAGCCGACGCTGCAGCTCCGGCTCGTAGCGCACCGGGTCCTCGAAGTAACGCTCCAGGAACAGGGCGGCCGAGGCTGCGACCGGGCTCGCCGAGTCGGGCAGAGCCCGGAGCCGGTCCGCGCCGGTCCGACCCGGCGCCCGGTCGAGCGCCTCTCCGGTCTCGGTGGCGAACGGCGCCCAGTCCTGGGCGCTGCCGGACAGGGTGATGCTGGCCGGATCGAGCAGGTCGCCCAGCGTGGCCAGCGCACGGCCGATCCACTGCGCCCGGGAGCGCAGCAGGTTGGCCGCGGTCCGGGACTGCGATGCGGCCGCGTCCACCAACTCCGGGTAGCCCTGGTCGGCCTCGATCAGCCCCCGCTCGCGGGCCAGCCAGGCCAACCCGTCGTTGCCGGCCACCGTGGCCAGGCAGTTGTTCTGCCCGCATTCGCACACCGGGCCGCGGACGCCCGGAACCGGCCAGTGCTCCAGCAGCCCCGCCGTCCCGCCGTGGCCCCGGTAGAGGGTGGTGTCCAACACCAGCGCGCACTCGACCCGGCGGTTCACCGCCAGGTGGACGAGATCGACGATCTGACCCTGTCCCGATTCGACCGCCGCCAGCGCCTGGCCGCGGACGGTTCGGTCGTATTCGGCGGGCAGGCCGGCCACCTCGGCCACCAGATCCCGGACGGCGACGTCGCTCCAGTCCAGCCTCGGGTGCGAACGCAGAACGCCGCCGGCCTGGTCGATGTCGCCCTCGGAGCTGATCCCGACGCCGACCACGCCGACGTCCGCGCCGAGACCACGGCGGATCCGGTTCAGCCCACGGGCCGCGGACTGGACGATCTTCTCGGCCGAGCCGGTCGAGTAGGCGTTCGTCCGTTGGCTGATCACGGTGCCGCGCAGATCCACGACGGCCGTGGTCGCGGTGTCCTCACCCAGGTGCAGGGCCAGGGCGACCCGGGTGCCCGGGGCGAAGTCGACCGGTACCCGGGGCCGGCCGGTCAGTCGCTTGGTCGAGGTGTTGGCCCGCTCCACCACGATGTTGGCCTCGGTCAGGCTGGCCACCAACTTGGTGACGGTCGCCGGTGAGATGCCGGTGTAGTCCGACAACTCGACCCGGGCTTTCGCGCCGAGGACACGCAGCGCGCGGAGCAGGGAGCCCATGTTGACCTCGCGCATCGCCGCGGGCTGCAGGGGTCGGACCCGGCCGGGCTGGAACTCGGTGGTCGACCAGCCGGCCGGGCTGTCGACGGGACTGTATTGGCCGCTCTGGATCACGTTGTCGGTCGTGTCGGAGGGTGGCAACTTCGTCACCTTTCTGGTGCATCGACTCAGCGGTGGAGCCCCGTTGCCCACCTCATTCGGGTCCGACTCTAACCCCTGTAAAAGGTTGATCATTAAAACTTTTCAGAACAGAATTCCTGCCAGGAAAGGAAATCCCGGACCGATCACGTTTACAGCGCTGTGATCGGGGCGATCGGCGATTCCGCGCCGATGTCGTCGGATTTCGATCGGTCCCCGACAGAATCGGAGACCTGCTCCGCCCCGGCTCAGTCGGTGGCGGGCGAGCGATGGTCGAAGTGGTGGTGGACCTGATCGGCCGCCGTCCGGACGACGTCGGCCACCGGATCGGGCAGCCGGCCGGCCTGGCGCCGGACCTGGTCGGCGGTGTCGGCGACCGTCTGCTGGGTGCGGGGGTCGTGCAGGACGTCGTTGGCCCGGGAGGCGAAGCGCTCCAGTCGGGCCCGGCCGGTCCGGGTGCCGAGCACGTAACCGGCGGCGACGGCGCCGCCGAGCAGGGCGAGTGATCTGAGCGACATGGTCGGTCCCTTCCGGTCCATCTGGGCGCCGGCCGTCCGGTCGGGTGGCGGCGGTTGTCCTACGTTAGCCCCGTGAACAGTGGTTCCGACAGTGTGGACACGGGTGCTGGAACGGGTGCGGCGGCGAGTGGTCCGACCGTGCTGGTCACCGGCGGCAGCGGCTTCATCGGCCGGTCGGTGGTGGCCGCCCTGCGCCGGGCCGGCCGGTCGGTGCTGGTGGCCGACCGGTCGGAGTTGCCCGCACCGCTCGACGCCGATCCGGGGGTGCGGCTGATCCGGGGCGAACTGACCGATCCGGTCGTCCTGGGCCGGCTCTTCGATACCGGGACCGAACCGGGACCGACACCGGGAGCGGGACGGGTCCGGAGCCGATCGGTGCGATCGTGCACCTGGCCGCGATCACCTCGGTGCTCGGCTCGGTCCAGCAGCCGGCCGAGACGTTCACCCAGAACGTCTGGCTGACCCAACAACTGCTCGAGGCGGCCCGGACCCACGGCATCGGACGGTTCGTGTTGGCCTCCACCAACGCCGTCGTCGGGGACGTGGGCGCCGCCGTGATCACCGAGCAGTTGGCGCCGACCCCGCTGACGCCCTACGGCGCCACCAAGGCCGCGGCCGAGATGCTCGCGCTGGGGTACGCCGGCAGCTACGACCTGAGCGCAATCGCACTGCGCTTCACCAACGTCTACGGGCCGGGAATGGCGGCCAAGGACAGCTTCGTGCCCCGGATGATGCGGGCCGCGGCCGGCGGGTCGACGGTCCGGATCTACGGCAGCGGCGAGCAGAGCCGAGACCTGGTCCACGTCCGCGACGTGGCGCGGGCGGTGCTGCTGGCGCTGGCCAGCGACTTCACCGGCCGGGCCGTCGTCGGCTCGGGGGAGTCGGTCTCGGTGCTGGCCATGCTGGCCGCCGTGCGCGCGGTCACCGGCCGCGAACTACCGGCCGAACACGTCCCCGCTCCGGCCGGGGAGATGCCTGCCGTGCGGGTCGACCTGTCCGGCAGCGCGGCCGCGATCGGCTACGCGCCCCGGATCGGGTTGCACGAAGGGCTGGCCGAGGTCTGGGCCGAGTTCTCCCGGTGAGCCGGGTTCTCCGCCGACATCTGCCGATCGCGGTCCTGGTCGTCCTCGGGGCGGTTCTGCGGGTGCTGGCCACCCACGCCTACCGGCCGGCCATCCTCTACATCGATTCCTTCCGCTATCTCTACCTGAGCACGAATCTGGAGCCGGACGCGATCGATCCGCTCGGCTATCCGCTGATCCTGTCCCAGCTGCTGCTGGACGAGAACGGCCAGGACGTCGGCACCCTGCACCGGGTGGTGGAGATCCAGCACGTCCTCGGCCTGGGCGTCGCGGTCGCCGGCTACGTCCTGCTCTGCCGGATCGGCCTGCGGCCGTGGTTGGCGGCGATCGGCGTCGCCCCGCTGTTGCTGGACGGCTACCAGATCCAGATCGAAGAGATGATCATGTCCGAGGTCTGGTTCAGCGCCTTGGTCGTGGTCGTGCTCTGGCTGTTGCTGGGGCTGCGGGGGCTGAGCTGGTGGCGGGCGGCGCTGGCCGGCGGGGTGCTGGGCGCGGCGATGTTCGTCCGGATCATCGGTGGCGTGCTGATCGCCCCGGCGGTGCTGTTCGCGCTGCTGGCGCCGCTGGCGGGTCGGGCCGGGCGGGACGGGTTGCCCCGGCCGATTTCCCCGCCGGGTAAGGCGATCCGGGTCGGTGTCCGGACGCTGGCGATGGCGCTCGCCTTCGGTGCGGTGGTCTTCGCCTACGCCCACAACTACCGCGAGGTGACCGGTCGCTGGGGGTTGACCACGTCGACCGGGAACGTGCTCTACGGCCGGGCCGCCACCTTGGCCGACTGTGCGGAGCTGCCGCTCACCCCCACCCTGCGGTTGTTCTGCCCGGTCGAGCCGCTCGGTGCGCGCGAGGACGTCGACTACTACGCCAACACGGTGTTCAGCGACGACGACTGGCCGACCGGGCTGCCCGCCGGGGCGGACAAGGACGCGCTGGCCCGGCAGTTCGCGATCACCGTGTTCACCCACCAGCCGGCCGATCTGGCCGGCGCCGTGCTCGGCGATTTCGCCAAGAACTTCTCCCCGGCCAAGATCACCTTCGGTGACGGGTTGCCGGTGGAGCGCTGGCAGTTCCAGACCAGCTACCCCTACGACCCGCCCGGCGACCGCCAGCCGGCCTACTGGGCCCAGCGGTTGGACGACGTCGACCCGGGCGTCCGGGTCGGGCCGGCGTCGTTCCTGCGGGCCTATCAGTTGGGGATCGGTCACACCCCGGGACCGCTACTGGCGTTGGGGAGTGTGCTCGGTCTGGCCGGCGGCTGGGTGAGCTTCGCCCGCGACCGGCGACGCCGTCGTGCCGGTCGGACACCGCTGGCGCCGCAGGTGCGCCGGCTGGCCCAGGCCGGCCTGCTGGCCACCGGCTCCGGACTGGTGCTGCTGCTCGGTGCGGCCGGCTTCGAGTTCTCCTGGCGCTACCAGATCCCGGCCCTGACCCTGCTGCCGATCGGCGCGGTCCTCGGGCTGAGCGCGCTGCTCGGCGGCCGGCGCCGCCGGACGCCGCTGGCCGGGTTCCCCGACACCGTGGACGCGGTGGCGATCGCCGAGTTCGACCGCGAGTACCCGGAGCTGGTGCTGAACCCGTTGACCGTGCTGATCGCGGCCTACAACGAGGGGGAGGGGATCGGGCCGGTACTGGACCGGATGCCGAGGCGGTGTTCGGGCCTGGACGTCTCGGTGCTGGTCGTGGTCGACGGGGCCAGCGACGACACCGCCGAGGTCGCCCGGGGCCATGGCGTGCTGGTCGCCGACGTCGCCACCAACCGCGGCCAGGGCGCAGCGCTCCGACTGGGCTACCGACTGGCGGCCGCCCGGGGGGCCGAGCTGATCGTGACCACCGACGCCGACGGCCAGTACGACATCGCCGAGCTGGACGCACTGATCGCGCCGATCCTCACCGACCGGGCCGACTTCGTCACCGGCTCCCGCCGGCTCGGGCTGGAGGAGGCCGACAGCCGGGTCCGCTGGCTCGGCGTCCGGGTGTTCGCCACCCTGGCCTCGGTGCTGACTCGCACCACCATCACCGACACGTCCTTCGGCTTCCGGGCGATGCGGGCCGGGCTGCCCGGCCAGGTCCGGCTGAGCGAGCCGCAGTACCAGGCCTCGGAGTTGTTGCTGGGGGTGCTGGCCGGCGGTGCCCGGGTGGTGGAGGTGCCGCTGAGCATGCGGCTGCGGGGAACGGGGACGTCGAAGAAGGGCGGCAGCCTGACCTACGGCGCGAACTACGCCCGGGTGCTGCTCACGACGTGGTTTCGCGGCTACGTCCTCGGCCGGCGAAGATCAGCCGGTCGAAGAGGAAGAACTTGATCACGAACATCACCCCGTAGGTGGCCAGGAAGGCCAGGCTGACCAGCACGGTCTGGCCCAGGTGCGAGGCGACCCGACTGCGGACCAGTACGTCGGCGGCGTTGGTGATGGCGGTGGCCACCAGCGCGGTGCTGACGATGATCACCAGGTAGGGCAGCAGTTCCCGGGCGCCACCGATCCGGTCCCGCCGGGACCAGGCCCAGTAGCGGTTCATCAGGTAGTTCGGCACCGCCCCGGCCACGAAGGCGATCAGGCTGGCCGCGGTCGGCCCGGCCCCCAGCCAGAACGCGAGGGCGAACGTCCCCTCACTGATCAGGCCGGCGATCACCGAGGAGGCCCCGTAGCGCAGCCACAGCCGCCAGCGTCCGGTGCTCAACAGAACACGGACGCGGCCGGCAAGGCCGGTCCTGCCCCGGTTCACGAGCCGGGCCCTGACGGCACCCGCGCGACCCCCAGGATCGACTGCCCGAAACCGATTCCGAGCTTGTCCACGATCCGGGTCAGGGGCACCACCACCCGGTTGTAGACGGCGACCAGCTTCGGGTTCGGGGCCCCGGTGCCCCCCTTGCGGACGACCAGCCACCAGGCCAGCCCACCGAGCACGTTCACCGGCCGGACCAGCTCCGGGACCAGTCCGGCGTCGCGGAACGCCGCGGTCAGCGTCTGCGGTGTGTAGCGCCGGACGTGGCCGACCCGGGCGTCGAACTCGCCGTAGAGCGCCATGTAGCCGGGCACCCACATCACCACCGTGCCGCCCGGCGTGACCAGGGTGGCCAGGCCGGCCAGGGTGCCGACGTGGTCCTCGACGTGTTCGAGCACGTTGATCGCCACCACCGTCTCGACCCGGCGGCCACCGAGGGCGTCGGGGCGCACCGGCCGGGACAGGTCGAGCACCTGGGCCTCCACCTCGTCCCGGTCGGCGAAACGTTCGCCGATCAGGGCCACCGCGTCCGGGTCGACGTCGGTGATCACCACCCGGTCCAGTTGATCGAACTGGGCGGCGAAGTCGCCGATGCCGGCACCGACCTCGAGCATCGAGGCGCCGACGTGCGGGGCGATCAGGTCGTACTGGTAGCGGCGGTACTGCGGCTGATCCGGGCCGCGTTCGAGATCGCGTCCGGTGGCGCGGGCGAACTCGCCGGTGCCGCCGGGCCGGGCGGAATTGTGCGTTTCCACAGCCTTCTCAGGCAAGATGTTCCCTGCGTTGTCCCGATCGCCGGTGTGGTGCGGCTCGTTGCCATGATCGTTGTCACGGTCGTTGGCACGGTCGTCGTCGCTGCCGGGGTCGGGGCTCGACGGTCTGGTCTGCGCTGTGTCGTCGTCCATTTCGGTCCATTGTTCACCCCAGCCACCTCCAGTGGGGGACGTCCGAGGGGACCGGGCACGACGATCGGTGACGACCGGGCCCGCTGTGCCGGTGACACGGTCCGACAGAAAAGGCTGTCGCACCACGAACTCTTGGAGGTTTTCCGTGCGCGTGCTCGTCCTCGGTGGAGACGGCTATCTCGGCTGGCCCACCGCCCTGCACCTGTCCGACCACGGCCACGACGTCGCCGTGCTGGACAACTTCGCCCGGCGCGGCTACGACGAAGAACTCGGCACCCAGTCGCTGGTGGCGATCGAGGAGCTGAAGTCCCGCGTCGACGTCTGGCGCGAACTCGGTGGCCGGCCGCTGCAGACCTACGTCGGCGATCTGCTGGACGCCGACTTCGTCACCGAGACGGTCCGCGACTTCGCCCCGGACGCGATCGTGCACTTCGCCGAGCAACGGTCGGCGCCGTACTCGATGATCGATCTCGCCCACGCCTCCTACACCCAGCACAACAACATCATCGGCAACCTGAACGTGATGTTCGCGATCGCCAGCGTGAACCCCGACATCCATCTGGTGAAGCTGGGCACGATGGGGGAGTACGGCACCCCCAACATCGACATCGAGGAGGGCTGGCTCGAGATCGAGCACAACGGCCGGACCGACCGGATGCTCTACCCGAAACGGCCCGGCTCGTTCTACCACCTGAGCAAGGTCCACGACTCCCACAACATCGAGTTCGGCTGCCGGATCTGGGGGCTGCGGGCCACCGATCTCAACCAGGGCGTGGTCTACGGCCAGCAGACGCCGCAGACCGCGCGCGATCCGCGGCTGGCCACCCGGTTCGACTACGACGCGGTCTTCGGCACCGTGCTCAACCGGTTCGTCATCCAGGCGGTGCTGGGCGAGCCGTTGACCGTCTACGGCCAGGGCGACCAGACCCGCGGGCTGATCGACATCCGCGACACCGTCGAGTGCATCCGGCTGGCCGTCGAGCACCCGGCCGACCGGGGCGAGTTCCGGGTCTTCAACCAGATCACCGAGAGCTTCTCGGTCCGCCAGATCGCCGATCTGGTGGCGGCCCGCTACCCCGGTGAGGTGCGGATCGAGCACCTGGACAACCCGCGGGTCGAGTCACCGGAGCACTACTACAACGTCAAGCACACCGGCCTGGTCGGTCTCGGTCTCGAGCCGCATCTGTTGTCGGACACGCTGATCGAGTCGATGTTCGGCATCGTCGAGGCCAACGCCGACCGGGTCCAGCGCGACCGGCTGCTGCCCACGGTGAAGTGGCGCGAGACCAGCAGCTCGATCGGCTGAACCGCCGGCACCGGGCTCGCCGCGGGAACGTCCGCGACGAGCTCGGCGCGGGCCCGGCTCAGCTGCCGGAGAGATCCCGGCTGCGCTGACCCTGGCCCATCTCGCCGTACGGGTAGTCCGAGGCGCCGAGATCGCTGGCCCGGTCGAGGATCTCCACCTCGGAATCGTCCAGGTGCAGATCGGCGGCCAGCAGGTTCTGCTGCAACTGCTCCAGCGTCCGGGCGCCCAGGATGGTCGACGTCACCCCCGGCCGGTCGGTGAGCCAGCTGAGGGACACCTCGACCATGCTGACCCCGCGGGCCTCGGCGACCTGCTGGACGGCGTCCACGATGGCCCAGGTGCGATCGGTACCGCGCCGGTCCCAGGCCTCCATCCCGCGGCCCGGGTCCTCCCCGAGCCGGGTGGAACCGCTCGGTGCCTGGTCGCGGGTGTACTTGCCCGACAGCCAACCGCCGCCCAGCGGGCTCCACGGCAGCAGGCCCAGCCCGGCGTCCTGTGCGGCGGGCACGATCTCCCACTCGATCTCCCGCACGATCAGGCTGTACTGCGGCTGCAGCGACACCGGGGCGGCCAGGTTCAGCGCCTTGGCCACGCCGACGGCCTTGGCCAGCTGCCAGCCGGTGAAGTTGGAGAAGCCGTAGTAGCCGATCTTGCCCTGGGCCACGAACCGGTCCAGGGTCCGCAGCGTCTCCTCCAACGGGGTGTGGGCGTCCCAGGCGTGCACCTGGTAGAGGTCGACCCGGTCCAGTCCGAGCCGGTTCAGCGAGGCGTCCAGGGCCCGGGTCAGGTGCCGGTTGGACAGCCCGGCCGCGTTCGGCTCGCCGCCGCCGAAGCGGCCCTTGGTGGCCAGCACCACCGGGTCGGTGACCTCGGCGGGCCGGTCGGCGAACCAACGGCCGATGATCTCCTCACTGACGCCGGAGCTGTAGACGTCGGCGGTGTCGACCAGCGTGCCGCCGGCCTCGACGAAGGCGTCCAGCTGGGCGAACGACCCCTCCTCGTCGGTCTCGGAGCCGAAGGTCATGGTGCCCAGGCAGAGGTTCGATACGGCGCAACCACTGGCGCCGAGAGTGCGGTACTGCATCCGGTTCTGTTCTCCTGATCTCGATGGTCTAGTCCAACCGAGTCTGCCAGGCTCACCGCCGTCGCGGTCGGCACGGTTGGATGGGAGGGTGCAACCGCCGTCCGACCGACACCCTGGCCGTCCGCGCTCGGAGCTGAACCGACCGTTGGCGCTGCTGGTCGCCGGCACCTTCTTCATGGAGAACCTGGACGGGACGATCATCGCCACCGCCGCACCGGCGATGGGGCGCGACTTCGGGGTCGCGGCGGTCGACCTGAACGTGGCGCTGACCGCGTACCTGATCACGATCGCCATCGGCATCCCGATCAGCGGCTGGCTGACCGACCGGTTCGGCGGCCGGCGGATCCTGCTGATCGCCATCGCGGTGTTCACCGTCGCGTCCGGCGTCTGCGCCCTGAGCACCTCGCTGCCGATGCTGGTGGTGGCCCGGATCGCCCAGGGCGCCGGCGGGGCGATGATGGTGCCGGTCGGCCGGCTGGTGGTGCTGCGGGCGACATCGCGGGCCGACCTGCTGGACGCCATCGCCTATCTGACCTGGCCGGCCCTGCTGGCCCCGGTGCTGGCCCCGGCGATCGGCGGCTTCGTCGTCACCACGGTCGGTTGGCCGTGGATCTTCGTGATCAACCTGCCGCTCGGCGTGATCGCCTTCGTGGTCGCCGCGAGGATCGTGCCGGCTCTGCGCGCCGAGTCGGTGCCACCACTGGACTGGGTCGGCTTCGTGCTCAGCGCCGGCGTCCTCTGCGCGGCACTGATCGGGCTGGAATCCCTGGGTGGTAACGGAACCGGGCTCACGGTGGCCGTCGCGTTGCCGCTCGCGGTGCTGCTGGGGCTGCTCGCCGCGCGCTGGTTCCGCCGGGCGCCTTCGCCGCTGCTGCGCTTCGGTGCGCTGCGGTTGCCGTCCTTCCGGGCCGGCAACGGCGGCGGGCTGGTCTACCGGATGGTGATCAACGCCGTCCCGTTCCTGCTGCCGTTGCTGTTCCAGGTCGGCTACGGACTGTCGGCGGTCCGCGCCGGGCTGCTGGTGTTGCTGCTGTTCGTCGGCAATCTCGCCGTCAAACCGCTCACCTCGCCGATGATCCGCCGGTACGGCTTCCGGCCGGTCCTGATCGGCAGTGTGGCCGCCGGACTGGCGGTCTTCCTCGCCATCGCAGCACTGGACCAGCGGTCGCCGCTGCCGGTGGTGGTCGCGGTGCTGATCCTCAGCGGAGCCTTCCGTTCGGTCGGGTTCAGCGCCTACAACTCGCTGCAGTTCGCCGAGATCGAGCCCGACCAGATGGCGGAGGCCAACACGCTCTCCTCGACCCTGCAACAGATCGCGGTCGGTCTCGGGGTCGCGCTCGGGGCGCTGGCGCTCCGTTTCGGCGGCGTGTTGAGCCAGGACCCGACCTCGGTCGGAAGCTACCGGATCGCCTTCGTGGTGCTGGCCGTCCTGATGGTGATCCCTTTGGTGGAAGCGATCCGGCTGCACCGTACGGCCGGCGACGAGGTCGCCGCCCGGCGCTGACCTGGGGTGTTGGCGTTGACCTGAGAACGTAAGAACCGGCTGCTGGTCTTCGCTCGCGCGGTGGGCTTATGGTCGGCTCACGGGTCGCCCGACCCGCCCCTCGCTCGTCCCTTTTTTCGGGGCGCGTCAACGAAAGAGGCACCGTGGCACTTTCTGGCAAGTTCATCCTTCCGCTCGCCGTTCTGGCGGCGACCGGTCTGTCCGTGGCGGCCCCGCTCGCCGCCTCCGCCGACACCACCCACACCTACTACGCCACGCTGAACCAGCTGAACGACTCGGGTGGCTCCGGATCGATCTCCATCAGCCTGAACGGTGACAGCGCGACCATCAACGAGCACTGGTCGGGACTGACGGCGACCCTCGACGGCAACCCCTTCCCGCACGTCCAGCACATCCACGTGGGTGCCAAGGGCGAATGTCCGCCCGCCTCCGCCGACCCCAACAACGACGGCGTGGTCGACGTGCCGGAGGGAGCGCCCTACTACGGCGGTATCGGGACCACCCTGACCGTGTCGGGGGACACCAGCCCGGACGCCGGCACCAACACCAAGCTGGCCCCGACCGGCTCCAGTACCGACTACCACCGGACGATCGAGCTGGACGCCAAGACGGTGGCCGCGCTGAAGAACGACACCGCCGTCGTCGTGGTGCACGGTCTCAACCCTTCTTCGGTGAGCAAGAAGGCCCAGGGCGAGAAGAGTCTGCTGGTGCCGTCGTTGCCGCTGGCCGCGACCGCGCCGGCGCTCTGCGGCGCGGTGCACCTGTCCGCTTCCGGTGGACCGGGCACGGGCAGTGGTTCGACCGCCGGGGTCGAGCACTCCGGCCTGCTGGCCGCGGGTGGCGGGCTCGTCGTCGCAGCCGGGGCAGCGGCCGTGGTGGCTCGGCGCCGCAGCAGCAAGGTCGAGTCCACCCACTGAGGTGAGCCGACGTTCGACCGGCCGCGGTCGCCGCATCGTCCCGGTGGCGATCGCGGCGACCGCTGCGCTCGGTCTGTCGTTGATCGGGGTGGCGTTGGCCGGGCAGCAATCGGCGCCCGAGCCGGTCGCGGCGGTCGTCGGTGTGGTGCCGAGTTCATCGCCCACCACGTCCATCACGCCGAGCCACGTCCATCACGCCGGCCACGTCCTCGGCGCCGGTCACGCCGACCGCGTCCTCGGCGCCGACGAGTACCCGGGCGAGCACGAAGGTGAGTCGGCCGACGGCGGCCGAGCAGCTGCGTACCGCCTCACGACCGGTCCGGCTGACCATCCCCGCGATCGGCGTCGACACCGCGCTGACCGATGTCGGGCTGACCGAGGCGGGCGCGATCGACGTCCCCGAGGGCCGGCAGATCAACCAGGCGGCGTGGTTCGACCAGTCCCCGACACCCGGCCAGTTCGGCGCCTCGATCATCGTCGGGCACGTCGACACCGAGCGGGGTGCGTCGGTCTTCTTTCGGCTCGGCGGACTGCGTCCGGGCGCTCGGATCACGGTGAACCGCAGGGACGGCCGACGTGCGGTGTTCGAGGTCGACGGACTGGAGAACTACCCCGACCGCAGCCGGATCCAGCCGGCCCAGGCCTACATCGGCCCGGTGGACCGGTCGGAACTGCGGTTGGTGACCTGCGCGGACTTCAACCAGCGGACCGGGCATTACCAGGGCAACGTGATCGTCTTCGCCCATCTCGTCGTCGCCTGAACGGCTGACGGCGGTGCCCCCGAGCGTGAGGCATCCGTCGGCCGGACTGGACCGGTGAAACTGACCGGGGGAGACGGAAGCGCTCTCGAGTTGCTCATCGACCGCTACCAGTTCCCGGGTCATGGCCGGGGAGGTGGGCGCGATGGGGACGCCAACTGGTTGATGGTGACGGGGCGGGTGTGGCGGGTCGACGCTGAGTCCTGGTCGTTCTCGCAACCGTGTCTGACCACATGGGAGGCGCGGGGGCTGGGGCACTGGCTCGAGCAGGCCGGCGTGAACCCGGTGGATCGGCTTGAGTTCACCGAGCCGAATCTCGCGTTCGCGCTCGACCGGTCCGGCGACGACCGGCCTACGGTTCAGGTGTGGTTGGCCTCCGAGTCGCGTCCGCCGTCGACGGCAAGCCGGAGTCCTGGGGCCGGGGACGTCCGGCTATCACTGAGAATGACGTCGAACGCCCTGCGTGCGGCGGCGCTGACCTGGGCGGACGAGCTGATGTCCTACCCGGTGCGCTGATCGTCGTGTGTCCGAGGGGGGACTTGAACCCCCATTCCCCGTAAAGGGAACTAGCACCTCAACACGGCGCAAGGCCGATTCTTGGTGATGTCAGGTTGTGCCCGGTTGTGCCTATCTGTGTCTATTTCCCGTGGTCAAGCGGCAATTTGACTCTATTTGGTAGTGATCTGTTGTGTCGATCTATATCGGAGTGCTGTGAAGCTCCCGTGTCCATTCTGTGTCCATTGGACACGCTCACAGCGCAGCTGCCGCGGGACCCTGTGGGCCGAGCGCGGCGTCCTGCGCAGCTGCCGCAGGACCCTGTGGGCCGAGCGCGGCGTCCTGCGCAGCTGCAGCCAGCCGGGCATCGTCGGGGATCGCGTGCGAGTAGACGTCAAACGTGATCGAGGGCTTCTCGTGCCCGACAATCTTCGCGACGGTGGTCACTGGCACGCTACGGCGCAACATCGAAGTGATGGCGAAGTGACGCGCCCCGTGGAGGCCGACCTTCGGCAGTTTCGCCCTGACCGTCGCCGTGCCGAACGCCCGAGTGAGGGCCTGAGGGTGGACCGCGCTCCCTGCCGCGTCGGTGAACACTGCGGCCGAGTCGGTCCAGTCGGCCGCCGCGAGCTGCTGCTGCCGCTGAGCTTTCCGGTGAGCCCGCAGGACGGCCACGGTGACGGTGCCGAGCGGAACCCGCCGCACGGCAGCCCGAGATTTCCCGCCGTCCTTCTCGACTGCGCGACCACGGACAACGGTCACCGTGCGACGAACCCAGAGGTGCGGGTCGTCGCCGTCGAGCTGCACGTCGATCCAACGAAGCCCGCCGAGTTCGGATCGGCGAAGGCCGGTCGCCAAGGCGACCGCCCAGACTGACCCGTAGGCGCTGTCCGTGGTCTCGGAAATGAAGTACCGAGCCTGCTCGTTGGTCCAGTAATCGCCTGGATCGACTCGCGGCGCCCCCGGCTTCGGCAACGCCTCGCGGGCCCGATCCGCGTCCGTCGCCAGGGCTGCACGTTCGCCCAGGGACCGGCGCAGGACGGCCCGCAAAGCTACGTGCACGTGACGCAACATCGCCGCCGAGAGGCCCCCGTGAGCCGCCGGGCTGCAGCTAGGAAAGTTCCTGCAGGTGACGCCAGCTGTCCGGCAGATTTCGGCCGCTCCGTGGCGCACGGCCTTGCCGTGGAGGGACAGCTCGGCGTAGAGCCGCTCGACCTGCTCGACGGTGACAGCGCCGCACTTCACCGAGCCGATCCGGGGGACTACGTGGACCCTGAGCACGGTCGACCATAAATCCTACGTCGTCGCCTGTTTCCGCGCTGCTGCCTTCGCGAGCAGGAACGCCTCGACCGCCTCGGCGACTGTCTCGATGCTGCTCTCAACCGGCCGCCCGTGATCCTGCTCAGAGAGGACGTGGCGCAGGAACTTGAACGCCTCAGCCTTCGTTTGGAATCCGCGCTTCGCGCGCTGCCTTCGCTGCCCACTGGCGTCCGGGAGATCCCACCGGACCCGCCAGCGCACCCCTGCATCGGTGTCGTACTTCTCTGCAGATCCGTTCATCGCTTGCTCCCTCTGGTCCTGCCGGTCTGTGAATTGTTCGGAAGGGGTCGCCGCCCTTGGGTGAGTTCGGCCTGTCGCAGCCATCTGTCAACAGTCCGCACGGACCGCTGGTAGTGCGCTGCAACTTCGTATCTCCACCACGTTGGGTGGTCTTCCAGGAGCTCTTTCAGTTCATCCGCGGATGGTGGGCTGTAGGGGCTGCCGTCGCCGTCGGAAAGCCCGCCCTCAAGCGTTATCGCGAGGCCGCCGTCGCCCGCCTCATGCTTGGCGATCACCTGCAAGTTGGTCGCTCGCGTGATGCGCTCGATCGGAACGCTCCCCAGTCGGTTCAGGGCGTTTGCGTCGATGTAGCCGTCGATCAGCACTTCCAGGTGGTCGAGCTGACCTCGCTGATCGACGGTGGCCCGGTAGCAAATTCCGCGCCGAGAGTCGTGGATCTGTGCGCCCTCGTGCCAGTGCTCGGCATGCCACTTGGGGTCGACCAGCTCGGAAACCTCCCATTGCTTGCGGTTGGCGTCCGTATGGGTGCTCGGCCACCACGGCGCCGACGGCGGCGGGTCGGCGTCGTACCGACCCCACGGGAAAACTGACCAGCTCTTCATCTCGTTCATATGCGCAGATTATCACTCTTGTGAAGTGCGCACACTTCTCGGCACGATTGAGACCAGAGACCACGCACAGCACAGACAAGGACATCAAATGACCGGAGACCTGACCGTGGCCCAATGTGCGGAAGACGCCAATACGACGAAGCACAGGGTTTACGAAGCGATCAAATCGGGCACGCTCCGCGCCTACGCGCTGACGCCGAAGACAACTCGTATCGAGCGGTCGGAGTGGGAAAAATTCAAGCGATCTGGCGGCGCTCTCGTGCCTCCGGACGTCGAGCCGCGCTGACCTATCGAGATCCAGCCCGCTCGTCGAAAACCTAACGCAGGAGGAGAAAACTCCATGTCCGAACCGCACAACGAGACCCGTCACCTCGTCGCCAGACGCCGACAAGTTTTCGGCGATTACGGCGCGCCGAAAGCCTGTTGGGACGCCGGTTTCGATGGCGGCCCGCGCTGGATTGAGCACCTCCGCTACTGCTCGGAATGCTGTGCCATGCAAGAGAAGGCGGCCTCGACCAAGAAGACGCCCGGAGCTAAATCATGACTCGGTTCACTGAGGAAGAGATCGCGGGCGGTCCACGCCGAGCCCGACCCGGACAGCTCGAACGGCCCGCAACGGATCGTGCTGGACCGGCTGCACGTCCTCGCGGGCACCTCAGCCAACCCTGTGCAGCTGAGCACTGTGGAGGCCGTCGCCAGACAGGCCGCACAGACCTACAACGCCAAGATCAGGCTCGATCCCTGGCAGGCCATCGGGTTGGCCCAGCGGCTCCGCAACAGCGGGATCCAGGTCGAGGAGTGGTCCTTCACCCCGGCCTCGATCGGTCGGCTGGCGATGACCTTGCACCTGCTGTTCCGTGAGCACCGGCTCGCCCTGCCCGACGATGCCGATCTGCTCGCCGAGCTGGCCACCGTCCGGCTACGCGAAACCACGCCCGGCGTGTTCCGGCTCGACCATGACTCCGGGCACCACGACGATCAGGCGGTCGCTCCCGGCCTGGCTGCGCTGGCCCTGGTCGAGAAGCCGACCGGCACGGCGACGATCACTGTGCCCGGTGGCTCGATCGGGCGGGACACCGGCCTGCCGACGTCAGCCCTTCGGCGCACCCCGGTGAACGGTTCACGCGAGGCACTGCTCGCGATCCGCCGGGCGGCGAAGTCCAGCCCGAGGACGCCCGGCGGCGCGATCGTCGGCGTGCCGGGTGATCACTATGACCAGCAACGGCGCCGCCAAGGCGGTGGCCGATGAGCCGCACCAGCAGCTACGCCGAGAGCTACACCGCAGCCAATTCCGACGAGTCGGCCCGACTGACCGAGCTCCGCGGGATTGAGGCCGCCACGGCACCGGCACCGAGGCGACAGCTGGTCGAGACGAGGACCTCCGCGGGAAGTTCGACCGCCGCCTGGCCGCGGCCGTGGCGCCACCAGCCGCGGGCCTTCAACTTCGCTTCGCTCGCCCTGCCCGAGCGGGCGGCCGAGGCGTTCGCCGCCTTGTTGCGGGCGATGGGCGAGGTTGCCGACCCGACTCCGTGCCGCGATGACCCGCGGTTCACCTCCGACGACCTCGATGACCGGCAGGTCGCCGCTGGGCTGTGCGAGGGCTGCCCGGTGATTGAGCTGTGCGGCAACTACGCGGAGGCGGCCCGCGAGGTCACCGGCGTCTGGGGTGGCCAAGATCGGACGTTGCGACGTAGGGCGAGGGACGACGGCGACACGGCGGCGTAAAGCTGTGACCCCCCGCCCGCTGGTGCGACAATCTTCGCCATGTCAGCCGCACAGATCGGTCACGCCAGGCAAAGCACGTGAGGGACGCCCAACATGACGGGCCTGAGCCCGAGCGGGGCAGCGAGGAGGTAGATTCAAATCATGGCAATGACGGCTCGCCCGCCTCGGGGGGAGACCCACCGCCCGGTGGTTATGACGCTTCTGGACACGGCCGACGCGCTGATGAGCCCGAGTACAAGTCTCGGGACCGTGCGGAAGCGGCTCGCACGTCGCAACGAGGAGCGGAGCGTCCTCCTCAGGAACCTCTCCCGCTACAACTTAGCGATGAGACGCTCTCGGTCGAGGGGTTCAGCCAACAGCAGCTAAGCATCACGCGGACGTGGGCAGCGCCCATGCCCGACCCGAAGACGCTTGGTGAGTACGAATCGGTCATGCCCGGCTCTGGTGAGCGACTGCTCCGTGCCTTCGAGTCCGTCACGGTAGACGCTTCGGCTCGGGACGACCGACTGGCTGACGCCGAGATCTGGATACGCAAGACCGGCCTCGGGTGGATCATCTTCTTCGCTTTGCTGCTGTTCGGCGCTGGAATCGTCTTCTTCGCCGTCGGCAAGACAGTGGCTGGCTCGGTTCTCGTTGGATTGCCGATCCTGGCTGCTCTCACGTCGATTATTACCGCGCCGATCAGGCGACGCGGTGACGACAGCTGACACGTTCCCGGCGCAATCCCTGGGCCCTGAGTGGGGGCACACTGGGTGCCACCCCACCCGAGAAGGCTAAGGAGAAAGCGCATGACCTCGGTTCCCCCCACCGAACCTGCCAAGAAGACCGGCAACGGTTGCCTCCTAGCGCTGGTCGCCGTCCCGGTGCTTCTCATCGGAGGATGTTTCGCCCTGATCCACAGCGGCAGTGACGGTCCACCCGACTACAGCATCTCCGCGCAGATCGGGTGTGAAGATGCCGTGAAAGAGCAGCTCAAGTCCCCGTCGTCGGCGAAGTTCAGCGACGAGAACAGCGTGGGTGTCGAGGGAAGCACGGTTTCCTATCGCGTAACCGGCTCGGTCGATGCCGAGAACTCGTTCGGGGCAAGCCTCCGATACCGCTTCGTGTGCCAAGGGACCGCAGACGACTCCTCGTCGACGATGTCCGTTCAGTCGCTCGACCCCGCCTGAACCCACGAGATCGCTTCTCGCGCCTAAGGGGCGAACCGAGGCGGCCGGGCGGTCAGCTGTTGACGTCCTGACCCCGCTCGACTGCGGTCACGGTGAGCCTCTCGTGGTGCTCGGACTGCACCTCGGGACCTGCGCTCGCGGCTCGTGTCCAATCTGTGTCCAGCCAGGCCAGAGACAGCAGAACGGCCCGACCGTCTCCAGTCGGGCCGATCCCTGTTTCCCCTTGTCAGAGGCCGCTTTCCGTGTGTCCGAGGGGGGACTTGAACCCCCATTCCCCGTAAAGGGAACTAGCACCTCAAGCTAGCGCGTCTACCTATTCCGCCACCCGGACCGGGCGCCGCAGGCGGGACTGGATCCCACCCTGACAGCCCGTGAACTATAGCAACGCGAACCCGGCCGACCCAATCTTTGCTGAGCCTAACCTCCCTGGAACGGTTCCAGACAACGGCTTACGGTGGCGGCGTGAGCGAAACGACCGCCGACAGCCAGGACGTGTCCCACCAGGACGAGCCGCACTCCGACGGGCTGAACGCGCGGCTCAACTGGTTGCGGGCCGGCGTCCTCGGGGCCAACGACGGGATCGTCTCGGTCGCGGGCATCGTGGTCGGCGTCGCCGGCGCGTCGGTCAGCCGCGGGACGATCGGTCTGGCCGGGCTGGCGGGCCTGGTCGCCGGTGCCCTCTCGATGGCCGCCGGGGAGTACGTCTCGGTCAGCAGCCAGCGCGATTCAGAGCGGGCGCTGATCGAGAAGGAGCGACACGAACTGGCCACCATGCCGGACGAAGAGCTGGCCGAGCTCACCGAGATCTACCGCGGCCGCGGCCTCAGCCCCGAGCTGGCCCACCAGGTCGCCGTCCAGCTGACCGAACACGACGCACTCGGTGCGCATCTGGAGGCCGAACTGAACCTGGACGCCGACGACCTGTCCAGCCCGTGGGCCGCGGCGTTCGCCTCGGCACTGTCGTTCACGCTCGGTGCGCTGCTGCCGTTGGCGATCGTGCTGCTGACCCCGCCGGCGGTCCGGGTCGTTCTGACGTTCGGCGTGGTGGTCGCGGCACTGGCCCTGACCGGCTTCGTCAGCGCCCGGCTCGGTCAGGCCGGAACGAAACGGGCCGTGCTGCGCAACGTGACCGGCGGCGCGGCCGCGATGATCATCACCTACGGGGTCGGTCGCCTGGTCGGCCAGCTGGGTCTGAACGATCGGCTGGCTCGAGCTCTCGGGCTAGGATCAAGTGTGACTCAGACCACTTCGCCGATCACGACCCGGCGGACCGCACCGATCCTCGCCGCGCCGGAGTCGGTCTTCGAGGCCGCGCTGTCGTTGCCGCTGCCGCAGCTCTACTGCCGGCGCTACGGTCCGCTCCCACCGATCGTCGAGGTCCGCGATCAGCAGGGTCCGTGGGAGAGCCCGGGCCAGACCCGGATCTTCCGGACCAGCGACGGCGGCGAGATGAGGGAGGAGATGCTCAGCATCGACGCCCCGCTGCGGTTCGCGAACCGGCTGACCGTGCTCTCCGGGCCGTTCAGGCCGCTGGTCGCCACCATCGAGGAGTCCTGGAGCTTCGCGGCGGTCGGCACCGGCACCGAGGCCAGCTGGGAGTGGAACCTGTTCCCGCGTTCGGCGCCGGCCGCGCTGCCGGTCCGGATCGTGGCCCGGCTCTGGCTCGGCTACGCCAGGGCGGTACAGGAGCAGCTGTCGCAGGAGGTGCTGGGCTCGACCTCGCGGTGAGGGATCGTGCAGGGCGACGGCTGAACCCGGGTTCAGAGGATCTGCTGGGGCAGCCAACTGCTGATGATCAGCACGACCGCGCCGACGGCCAGCCCGGTCGAGAGCAGCACCGAACCCGCTGAGCGGGACCCGGACGGCCCTGCTGCGGGGGTGGTGCTCCCGGCCGTGACCGTTCCGACCGTCTCGGCGGCCCGGGCACCGGACAGGATCAGCACCAGGGTGACGGCCAGGCCGACGACCGACACCAGGGCCGACGCGGCGCCGGCGGACGTGACCAGCGCGGCCAGCAGGCCGGCCACAGCGGCGACGCCGATCACCACCGATCCGATCCGCAGCACCAGCCGGGCCCGTTGCCGCGCCACCTCCGGGGCGGACGTCCGCGCGGTCAGCAGCACCAGGACGGCTCCGGTCAGTGCGGCCAGCCCGGCCAGCTGCCAGGCCGCGGTGGCCGCGCCCACGGCCCAGTGCGGGCCCCGGATCAACGGCCCGGCGACGACCAGGGTCAGGACCAGCACCCCGACCACCAGCAGCACCGCGAATCGTGCGGCCGGCGTCCGGATCCGGCCCGGATCGGGCAGCAGGAGGACGGCGGCGGCCAGGACGGCCAACCGGGCCAGGGCCGCAGCGCCGATCAGGTCGACGGGGGCGCCGGTCCGGCCGAGGGCGATCAGACCGGCGGCGCCGACCAGATTGAGCACCGTGCCTGCGGTCAGCACGATCAGCCCGGCGCGCTGCAGCCGGAGCAGTCGTTCCCGGTGGGTTCTCGGGAGAGTGGTCCGGTCGGCGCGCGGGATCAGTCCGAGGGCCGGGGCCGAGAGCACCCCGGCGAAGACCGCGAAGCCGAGGTAGTCCAGCATCCGGCTCACGCCGAGCAGGATGAGCAGTCCGCCGCCGGTCACGACGGCGCCGGCAGGTCGAACTGGACCAGCGCGATCGCGGAAGCCCGGGGCAGCGGCTGCGCCACCCGGATCGCGGGTGCGTCGCCGGCCTGACAGAGCTGTTGGTCACCGCTCAGCAGCGGGCACTGCACCGTCCGGACCGTCGACCCGGAGGTGATGATCTCCACCGGCGTCTGGTCATCGCCCGGGTCGGCGATCGGCGCCAGCGCCGTCAGTGCGCGTCCCGCCGTGGACGGCACGCTGCGCACCGTCGCCCCGGTCAGCAGGTAGCGCAGCACGAACGACTGGGTGGCGCTCGGGGCCACGATCGACTGCCGGGAGCCCGATCCCTCGATCGAGGCGACCTGGTCGCCGGCGCTGACCTGGAGCGAGGAGCGACCCGCGGTCAGGCCGCTGAACTGGCCGCCGAGCCGGCTGATCGCCGGGGCGGTGAGGGTGAGCGTGGTGGCCGGGCTGGTGAGCCGGACGTACTCGATCACGTCCCAGTTACCGTCGGACCGCGGCTGGCCGATGAGCTGGATGCCGGCGGCGGTCCGGCCCGGTCCGCTGGCCGTTCCATCGGAGCTCTCGGCAGCTCCGGGGGCGGCGGTGGCGGTGTCCGTCGGGGTCGTGGGTGACGCGGGTGACGCGGTGGCCTGACCTGCGCCGGCGGAGGCTGCGGTCGGTGAGGTCCCGGTGTCGGATCGCCCTTCACTGAGCGCCGTCTGCGGGGTGCGGACGACGAAGACGACCGCCGCCGCGAGCAGCAGCACGGTGAGCGCGATCCCTGCTGCCCGACGCGGTGCGTCCTGGCGACCCGATGGTCCCATCCTGGTTGTCACCCCCGATATCGGTGCGAACGATACCCGGATCTCTTCGTTCGTCTGCGGATCGCGGCAAATCGACCTACCATAAGGCGTCTGCGGGTTCGTCGCCGGCCACCGTGGGTGGGGCCGGGACCACATTTCTTCGGGAGATCACCATGGTGGGTTTTGTTTCGCGCGCGCGTGCGCACACGACCGGCACGGCCGGCTCGACCGCTCGGTTCGGGCTGCGTCGCCGCGTGCTGGGTGCAGTGGCGACCGTCGGTCTGACCGCAACGCTGGTCACGGCCGGCTGGCTGCCGAGCACCGCGTCGGACAAGGCGTCCATCTACTTCGTCCAGGGCCTGCCGGGCGCGGCGGTCAGCTTCGCCGTCGACGGCCACCAGTTGGCCGGCGACGTGGCCGGGGCCAAGGTCGTCGGCCCGTTCCAGGTGAGCGCGGGGCAGGTCAAGCTGGCCTTCTCCTGGCAGGGCTCGCCGACCCTGACCCGGACGATGTCGGTCACCCCCGGCTGGAACGGCGACGTCGTGCTGCACCTGCCGGAGACCGGCACCGGTGAGGAGGTCACCACCTACAAGAACGATCTGGCCGCCGTTCCGCCCGGCAAGGCGACGCTGACCGTGGCCCACGTGGCCGCGGTGCCGCCGGCCGACATCCAGGTCGACAACAAGGTGCTGTTCGCCAACGTGGCCAACGGTGAGTCGTTGAACCTGACCGTCCCGGCGAAGACCTACTCGGTCAAGGTGACCCCGACCGGCAAGAACTCCCCGGTCTACCTCGGTCCGCTGGACCTGGCCGTCAAGCCCGGCTCGCTGAACCGGGTGTACGCCTTCGGCCGGCCCTCGGACAAGACGATGAACGTCGCCGTGCACACCATCGCCGTCCGCAGCTCGGGCTCGGGTGCGCCCAAGCGGGTCCCGACCGGCTCGGCCGGGATGGCTGCCGACGCGCAGCCCGCCTCGCTCTCGCCGTTCCTGAAGTGAGCCGCGCCGATCGACGTCGGCCTCGGCTCGGGCGCTCGCTCGCCGCCGGGGTCGCGCTGATCGGTATCTGCTCCGGCCTGAGCGGGTGCGGTGGGTCCGCCGACGGGACGTCTGTCACGTCGGAGGCCGGGGTTTCCTCAACCAGTCCCACTCCCACCCCGGCCACTGCCACGGCCACCGCCACGACGACGCCGGCGGAGTCCTCCGGCCCGGTCCGGGAGGGCCACGACGCACGGCCGGATCTCGCGTTCGAGCCGGCCACCATCGAACTGCCCGGCGGCCGGTCGGCGCCGGTGCGACCGGCCAGCACGGTGAACGGCGTGCTCGCCGTCCCCGAGCACGTCAGCACGGTGGGCTGGTGGGACGGCAGTGCGCAGATCGGCGACCCGTTCGGCTCGACCGTGATCGCCGGCCACATCGACTCGGCCACCGAGGGTCTCGGCTTCTTCGCCCGGCTGCTCAGCCTGAAGAAGGGGCAGCACGTGACCGTGCGCGGCTTCGCGGTGACCGACCCCAAGAACGCCACCACCCGGCACGCGACCTACCGGATCACCTCGTCCACGCTGGTGGCCAAGGACGCCCTGGCCGCCGACAGCGACGCCTTCGACCAGACGACAGCGCCACGCCTGGTGCTGATCACCTGCGGCGGGGCCTATCTGCCCAGCAAGGGTGGCTACCAGAGCAACGTGGTGATCATCGCCGAACCGGTGTGACCGGTCCGGCGACTCGACCCACCTCCTGAGTCCGCGCCGGTTCAGCCGGCGGACTGCTCGGCGGTCGACTGCTCCCGGCTCACCGGGACACCGTTGTGCGTCCGCACCCGCGAGCGGGAGCGACGCCGGCGGGCCGGCTTCTTCTCGGCATTCTCACCACGGTTGTCGCCACGGTTCTCGCCACGGTTGTCACCGTGCTGACCGCGACCCGCGTCCCGGTCCCGGCGGCGCTCGCGGCCACCGTCGTCGTCCTTCGGCGGGGCGATCCGACCCCGGACCGACGGGTCGATGCCCTGGTCGTGGAACAGGTGCTCCGAGGTCGAGTAGGTCTCCTGCGGCTCTTCGAACGGCAACCCGAGGGTGTTGTTGATCACCTTCCACCGGGTCCGGTCGGCCCAGTCCACGAAGGTGATGGCGATGCCGCTGGCGCCGGCCCGGCCGGTCCGGCCGATCCGGTGGACGTAGGTCTTGTCGTCATCGGGGCACTCGTAGTTGATCACGTGGCTGACCCCGGTGACGTCGATGCCACGGGCGGCGACGTCGGTGGCCACCAGCACGTCGGCCTTGCCCTCGCGGAACCGCTTCAGCGCCTTCTCCCGGCTGACCTGGGAGAGGTCACCGTGGATCGGGGCGGCGGCGAAACCGCGCTCGGCCAGGTCGTCGGCCAGCCGCTGCGCACTGCGCTTGGTCCGGCAGAAGATCATCACCTTGTCCCGGCCCTCGGCCTGCAGGATGCGCGCCACCACTTCGGGCTTGTCCAGATCGTGGGCCTGGTAGACGAACTGGGCGGTGGCCGGGACGGTGGTGCTGTCGCTGGCCGACTCGGCCCGGATGTTGACCGGGTGCTCCAGATGGGCGCGGGCCAGGCCGACGATCGCCGACGGCATGGTGGCCGAGAACAACATGGTCTGCCGGCTGGCCGGGGTCTTGGCCAGGATCCGCTCGACGTCGGGCAGGAAGCCGAGGTCGAGCATCTCGTCGGCCTCGTCCAGCACCAGCACCTTGATCTGGGTCAGATCCAGGCTGCCGCGGTCGGCCAGGTCGAGCAGTCGGCCGGGCGTCCCGACGACGACCTCGACGCCCGTCTTCAGGGTGTCCAGCTGGGTGTCGTAGCCGACCCCGCCGTACACCGTCATCACCCGGGCGCCCCGGCGGGTCGAGGCGACCTGCAGGTCCTTGCCGACCTGGCTGGCCAGCTCGCGGGTGGGGGTGACGACCAGCGCCTGCGGGGCGCCGGGCCGGTCCTGGGCGTCGAACCCGGCGTCGTCGCGGACCAGGATCCGCTGCAGCAGCGTGACCCCGAAGGCCAGCGTCTTACCGGTGCCCGTCCGGGCCTGGCCGATCATGTCGGTGCCGGACAGGGCGATCGGGATGGCCATCGCCTGGATCGGGAAGGGGTGCACGATGCCGACCTCGGCCAGCGCGTCCACGATCTGGGCGTCGACGCCCAGATCGGCGAAGGTGGTCTCGTCGGTGGCGTGCGGGTCGGGCGTGTCCTCGGCGGTCACGGTGGCGGCAGCGATCTCGGCCGCAGGGTCGGACCCGAGCGACTCGGTCGGGTCGGTGTCGATCTGTTCGTTTATCAGTGCTCAAGCCTTGCGGTGCATCGCCCGCGCGGGGCGGAATGTACCTGAGCCGACCGGCGTCAATCGTCCTGGGGGAACGCATCGCCAGGGCTGCAGGGACGCACGTGATGTGCGTACGAGCGCGAGTCTACCCGCTGGCCGCAGATTTCTTCCGATCCGACCCCGCGCCGGCCCGTAGGCTGCGGGGGTGACCGACAGCGAGCCCGGGCCGAGCGAGCCGTCCGCGGGTGCGGTGGACCTGCTGGGCATCCTGGCCTACGGCGAGCTGAGCGCCTTCGACCGGTTGGCCGAGGACGCCCGGATGGCGCCCGACCTGGCCGACACCGTGCACATGGTGGCGATGGCCTCGGCCCAGTTCGACCACTACCGGCTGATCGAGGCGCGGCTGTCCGACCTCGGTGCGGACGTGTTGGTCGCGATGGCCCCGTTCCACCGGCCGTTCGACAGCTTCCATTCCCTGACCGCACCCAAGACCTGGTACGAGGGCCTGGTCAAGGCCTACGTCGGGGACGGGCTGGCCGCGGACTTCTATCGCGAGGTCGCGGCCCACGTCGATCCGCAGACCCGGGCCGTGGCGATGGAGGCGCTGGCCGACGAGGCGCACGCCGAGTTCGCCGTCGACCGGGTCCGCGCCGGGATCGCCGCCGACCCCGACATCGCCGGCCGGCTCGCTCTGTGGGGACGCCGGTTGGTCGGTGAGGCGATCAGCCAGGCCCAGCGGGTCGCGGTCGACCGGACGGCGTTGACGCAGCTGCTCACCGCCGGCGCGGACGGGTCGGGGAGCGAGTCCGGAGCCGGGATGGATCTGGCCCGGATCAGCGCACTGTTCTCCCGCCTGATCGAGAACCACACCCGGCGGATGGCCCGGCTCGGCCTGCAGTCCTGACCGACTGCTCGAGCCGGCGGGGTGGGTCAGCCGCCGAAGCCGACCCGGCGGGTGTTCTCCTCGCCGAGGTCCACGTAGCCGATGGTGGCGGCCGGGATGAAGACCTTGCGGCCGTGCTCGTCGGTCAGGCTCAGCATGCCGTTGCTCTTGACCGCCTCCAGCAGCGACTTCTCGATCTCGGCCGCGGGCTCGTTGACCTCCAGCACGACCTCGCGATTGACGTTCTGGATGCCGACCTTGATCTCCACCGACTGCCTCCCGGGCCTTGATGATGCTTGTCCACTCGAATCACCCGGACTTCGTGTCCACGGTGTTCGCCTTCACTTGCCGTGCCCGTTCACCCTGCCACACGGCGGCGGGGTTGCGGTCAGCTGTTCGCGGACGGCGGACCGGCCGGGACGGTCCCGATCCGCACCAGGGCAACGGTGACGTTGTCGGTGCCACCCTGCTCGCAGGCCCAGCGCACCAGGGCGTCGGCCAACGCGAGCGCCCCCGGGCGTAGTCCTGGGCTCAGTTCGTCGATCACCCGGCGCAGCTCGGCGGCCTCGGAGGCGTAGTTCCACAGGCCGTCGCTGCAGACCACCAACCAGCCCGGACGCCCGGGGCGCAGGACGCCGGTCTCGGCCTGCTCTGCGGGGGCCCGGTGCCCGATCCAGTTGGTGATGGCGTGCGCCTGCGGCCCGGATTCGGCCTGCTGGCGGGGGACGCCGAGCTCGATCCGCAGTTCGGCCACCGAGTCGTCGTGACTGAGCAGTTGCGGCTCGTCGCCCTCGGCGGCCGGGGCACCATCGGCCACGGCATCGGGTAACCAGTAGACCCGCGAATCGCCGACCGAGGCCCAGCCGATCAGGTCGCGGTCGACGACGGCGACGGCAAGGGTGGCCGAGGCGTTGGTGTCCGGTTCGGTCTGACGGCAGATCTCGGCGTTCGCGGCCCCGACGGCCCGGAGCAGCGCTGCGGTCAACCGGTCTGCGTCGGTGTCCGGTGCGTCGGTGTCCGGTGCGTGGCGGTCGGCCAGCGGGCGCAGTTCGTCCCGGGCGGCGCGGGCTGCGACCAGACTGGCCAGATCGGTGTCGCGGGCCGAGGACACCCCGTCGCAGACGACCAGGATCCCGAATCCGGCGGGCTCGTCGGCGTCGGTGGCCGAGGCGTCCTCGTTCCGCGGATGGCGCAACCCGCGATCGGTGACGGCGGCCAGCCAGCGTCCGGGCTGTTCGCTGAAGTGCTGGCGGTCGTTGGTCAGCTGCAGCCCACAGGTCTGGCAGAAGACGTCGTCGACCGGGACCTCGGCCGAGCAGACCGGGCAGCTGCGAAGGACTTCCAGGCCGGGCAGGTCGATCGGCGACAACTCCATCGTCAGCGGTTCCTGCCGCGAGGCGCGCTCGTCGCTGCCGCTCACCTGGTCGAGGTCACTCATCCGTTCCGGCTCCTGGCCTCAGCCGGCCGGCTCGGACCGTGGGAAGCCCCCGATCCCGCGCCACTGCAGGTTGGCGACCAGGTGTTCGGCCTGGGTGGCGTCGATGCCACGACCTTCCGAGACCCAGTAGCGGGCACTGACCTGGGCCCCGCCGACCAGGGAGATCGCCAGCAGCTTCGCCTCGGCCGCAGCCAGGCCGGTGTCCTCGGCGATCATCGGCGCGATGGCGTCGGCGATGTCGTTGTTCAGCCGCCAGATCCGTTTCTGGACGGCCGGCTCCGCGGTCAGTTCGCTCTCGAAGACGAACCGGAACTCACCGCTGGACTCGGCGACGAAGTCGTAGAAGGCCCGGGTGGTGGCCCGGACCCGTTCGGCGTTGTCGCTGGTCGAGGTCAGCGCGTTCTCCAGCAGGTCGGTCAGCCGTTGGCAACTGGCGTCCACCAGATCCAGGTAGAGCTCGAGTTTGGAGCCGAAGTGCTGGTAGAGCACCGGTTTGGAGACCCCGGCCGCGTCGGCGATGTCGTCCATCGCGGCCGCGTAGTAACCCTTGGCGGTGAACACGTCGGTGGCGGCGTCCAACAGCTGGGCCCGGCGCTCCTCCCGCGGCATCCGGACCGCCCGCGGCGGCCCGGTCGTGGTGTCGCCGACGGCTCGGACGACCGGCTCCGGAGCCGGTTCTGTCGTCGCTTCCGGGCCCGACCCGGGACGTGGCCCGACCGTCGACTCGTCCGGCCCGGTCAGCCCGCTGGCCTGGGTGCCGGTCCGGGTGTTGGTCGGCGTGGTGGCGGGAACTCGTCCGCTCGACCCGGTGCTGACCACCCGTGAACCCTACCCGGGATGACCGGTCCGGTCCGCGATGCGGAATAGCGACCGGCGGGGGAGCGTTCGGGCTAGAAGATCAGAACAACCGAGTCTTTTGGAGGATGTCGTGGCCCTGCCGCCGCTGGTCGAACCCGCCGCCGAGCTGACCACCGAGGAGGTGCGTCGCTACAGCCGGCACCTGATCATCCCCGACGTCGGGATGGACGGTCAGAAGCGGCTGAAGAACGCCCGGGTGCTGGTCGTCGGTGCCGGCGGTCTGGGCAGCCCGGCTCTGCTCTACCTGGCCGCGGCCGGGGTCGGGACGCTGGGCATCGTCGAGTTCGACGAGGTGGACGAGTCGAATCTGCAACGCCAGATCATCCACGGTCAGTCCGACATCGGGAAGTCCAAGGCGGTCAGCGCCAAGGAGTCGATCGCCGAGGTCAATCCGCTGGTGAACGTGATCGTCCACGACACCCGGCTGGACAACGACAACGTGATGGACATCTTCGCCGGCTACGACCTGATCGTCGACGGCACCGACAACTTCGCCACCCGCTATCTGGTCAACGACGCCGCGGTGCTCAGCCACAAGCCGTACGTCTGGGGCTCGATCTTCCGTTTCGAGGGCCAGGCCAGCGTGTTCTGGGCCGACTACGGGCCCAACTACCGTGACCTCTACCCGGTGCCGCCGCCGCCCGGAATGGTGCCGTCCTGCGCCGAGGGCGGCGTGCTCGGTGTGCTGTGCGCCTCGATCGGTTCGATCATGGTGACCGAGGCGATCAAGCTGATCACCGGGATCGGTGAGTCGCTGCTCGGTCGGCTGATGGTCTACGACGCACTCGAGATGAGCTACAAGACCCTCAAGTTGCGCAAGGATCCGAGCGGTGAGCCGATCACCGAACTGATCGACTACGACGACTTCTGCGGGGCGATCACCGACGAGGCCGCCGATGCGGTGGCCGGGCACACGATCAGCGTCAACCAGTTGCAGGACTGGCTGGCCGACCGTGAGTCGGGCAAGCGTGATTTCGTGCTGATCGACGTCCGCGAGCCGGTGGAGCGTGAGATCAACGAGATCCCGGGCTCGATCCTGATCCCCAAGGGCGACTTCCTGAACGGCTCGGCGCTGCCGAAACTGCCGCAGGACAAGCAGGTGGTGCTCTACTGCAAGGCCGGCACCCGCTCGGCCGAGGCGTTGGCCAGCGTGCAGGCGGCCGGGATGGCCGATGCCGTGCACGTCGGCGGCGGGGTCAGCGCCTGGGTCGACCAGATCGACCCGAGCCAGCCCGCCTACTGACCGGCGGTCTCCGACCACGAGAACGACAAAGCCCCCGCACCGGTCACCGGTGCGGGGGCTTTGACGTTGACGGCTGAACTCAGATGGCGTGCACCTGGTCGGCCTGCGGTCCCTTGGGGCCCTGGGTGGTCTCGAACTCGACTCGCTGCCCCTCGTCGAGGCTGCGGAAGCCGCTCGAGTCGATCGCGCTGTAGTGGACGAAAACGTCCGGACCGCCGCCGTCCACGGCAATGAAGCCGTAGCCCTTTTCGGCATTGAACCACTTTACGGTTCCCTGCGCCATGAAACATCTCCTAGCATCTGGCATTCGCGGTCGCACCTCACGACCTCGATGCTGCCGGGCGCCAGAAGCGACGCCCGCACGAAGTTCACCGGGCGTAGCACTTACCACGACTCAGAGCACTTGCAAACAGCATGCCTAGCCTGACACAGATTGGTCCCGCTGCGTAACCCCGCGCGGTGAGTTCGTCGAATTGTCTCGTTTCACCCGGTATCAACCCGCTCCCGACCCGGTATCAACCAGGGACCGGGCCGGTCCATCGGCAGCGGCGCAGCACCACCCGGTCGTTCCGCAACGGCGCGCCCTCCGCCTGCAGCCGCCGCAACGCCTCGACCTCGTGACCGCGGGCGGGCCGGCCGTCGGCGCGGACCACCCGCCACCAGCAGACCGTGCTGCCGTAGTGCGACATCACCGCACCGACCTGGCGCGGGCCGCCGCGGCCGACGAACTCGGCGAGGTCGCCGTAGCTCGCGGCCTGACCCTCGGGGATCGACTCGACCGCCCGCAGCACCGCCTCGACGTAGGCCTCCTGGTCCTGCTGCGTCCCGGTCCTGTCCGAGCTCACCAGCCGAGGCTGCCCGGGCCGCCCTTGAACGGCCCGCTGACCGCGTCGGTGACCCAGCCGCCGTAGAAGCCGCCCGGCTGGGGCCGGACCCGCTCGCCGTCGACGTAGCAGGCGTCCACCCGCCCGGGGTAGAGCGCGACGTGGTCGACCAGGTCGGCGAACGCCGGGCTCGGCTGCGGGTAGTACCAGCCGGCGCCGGCGGCGACCACCGGATCGCCGGCGCCGGGGTTGCTGCCGCCGATCAGGTCCAGATAGTTGGCCTGGCCCTTCCATTCACACAGCGAATGCCCGGGCGCCGGGCGCAGCGATCCGGGGATGAAGCAGTCCCGCGGCAGATAGTAGGTGGGCGGATGCGACGTCTCGAGCACCGCGTAGGCGTGGTCGCTGACGCAGATCTCGACCCCGCCCAGGACGACCCGGATCGTCTGCTCGCAGCGGCGTAGGGCCGGCGGTCGGGGGTAGTCCCAGACCGACTCCTGGCCGGGTCCGGGCTGGTCTGGCTGCGGGCGTCCGAACACGGGAGGAAATGTACGCTCCCGTGGTTCGCGGCGGCCCGGGGCGAGAGACCCGATTAGATTGGCCCGGTGGCCGAGCCCTCGATCGTGATCCGACGGGCGACCGACCGGTTCCGCACCCGCACCGACTGGCTCGACTCGCGGCACAGCTTCTCCTACGGCGCGCACTACGACCCGGCCGAGGTCGGCTTCGGCGCGCTGCTGGCCCACAACGAGGACGTCGTCGAGGCCGGGACGGGCTTCGACCTGCACCCGCACGCCGACACCGAGATCGTCACCTGGGTGCTGTCGGGGTCCCTGGTGCACGCCGACTCCCAGGGTGAGCAGGGCGTGGTCTATCCGGGGCTGGCGCAGCGGCTGTCGGCCGGCCGGGGGATCGATCACGCCGAACGCAACGACGCCTACCGCACCGACGGCGGGTTCCGGATCGACCGCGACCGGGCGGTGGAGCCGGTCCACTTCGTCCAGATGTGGGTCCGGCCGGACACACCCGGGGTGGTGCCGTCCTATCAGCAGCGTGAGATCGACCCGGCCGCGCCGGACCTCGGCTGGGTGCCGATCGCGTCCGGCTCGCACCCCGACGCCGCGATCACCATCGGCAGTCGTGCCTCGACCCTGTGGGTCGGCACGGTGGCCGGCGGGCAGCGTCGGCGACTACCGGACGGGGCCCGGTTGCACGTCTTCGTCGCCCGGGGTGCGGTGGCCATGGAGACCGGTGAGCGACTGCACAGCGGTGACGCGGTGCGGCTGCTGGACGCCGGTGGGTTGTGGATCGAAGGGCTCGCCTCGTCGGGGCCGGCCGAGCCGGCTGAGCCGGCTGAGGTCCTGGTCTGGGAGCTGGCCCGATGACGTCCGGTCCGTTGCTGATCCGGGTCTCGGGCCGGGACCGGCCGCGGCTGACCCGCGATCTGCTCCGGCTGTTGGCCGACGCCGGGGCCGAGTTGGAGGACATGGAGCAGCTGGTCGTCCGGGAGCGGCTGACCCTGGACGTCCTCGTCCGGCTCGACGCGGCGGCCGACTCGGTGGTCCGCGACATCCTGTTCTGGGGCTTCACCCACGACCTGCGGGTCGACTTCGAGCAGGTGGAGCGGCAGTCCCAACGCTCGATGCTGCGCCGGCACGCGGTCACGGTGCTGGGCGAGGCGCTGAGCCCGGCCGCACTGGCCGCCGTCGCCGACGCGATCGCCGAGACCGGCGGCAACATCGACCGGATCGTCCGGCTGGCCACCACGCCGGTGGTGGCCTACGACCTGGTGGTGATCGCCGGCGACGTCGCCGCGATGCGGCACGCCCTGGTGGCGGTGTCTCGTGAGCACGGCTGTGACATCGCCGTCCAGGTCAACGGGCTGGAGCGCCGGGCGAAGCGGCTGGTGGTGATGGACGTCGATTCGACCCTGATCCAGAACGAGGTGATCGAGTTGCTGGCCGACGAGGCGGGTTGTGTCGATCAGGTCACCGCGATCACCGCCCGGGCGATGGCCGGCGAACTCGATTTCGAGGGGTCACTGCGCGAGCGGGTGCGGTTGTTGAAGGGGCTGGACGCGGCGGCGATCGAACGGGCGCGGGCCCGGATCAGGCTGACGCCGGGGGCCCGGACCTTCGTGCGGACCCTGCAGCGGCTGGGGTTCAGCGTCTCGATCGTCAGCGGCGGCTTCACCCCGTTCACCGACTGGCTGGTCGCCGAACTCGATCTCGATCACGGCCACGCCAACACCCTGGAGATCGTGGACGGGGTGTTGACCGGTGAGCTGCTGGGCACCGTGGTCGACCGGGCCCGCAAGGCCGAGCTGTTGGCCGAGATCGCTGCTGCCGAAGAGATCCCGCTCAACCAGACGGTTGCGGTCGGGGACGGGGCGAACGATCTGGACATGCTGGCCACGGCCGGGATGGGAATCGCCTTCAACGCCAAGCCGGTGGTGCGGCAGCAGGCCGACACCACGGTCTCGGTGCCCTACCTGGACGCGATCCTGTTCATGCTGGGGATTCGCGGCTCCGATGTCGAACGGGCCGACACCGACTGACGCCTGCCGGTGGACCGCACCTTTTTGTCAGTGGTGTTTGATCCAATGAACCCATGACCAGCACCGTCCCGGACCGGACCCGTGAAGAGCCCGCCGCCCCCGGCTACCGGCTGGTCCGTCCCCACGCCCGACGGGCCGAGGCGCCCGAGCTGGACGAGGATCAGCGGGCGGTCGTCGAGCACGCCTCCGGGCCGCTGCTGGTGCTGGCCGGGCCGGGCACCGGCAAGACGACCACGCTGGTCGAGGCCATCGTGGACCGGATCGAGAACCGCGGGCTGTCCCCGGACCGGGTGCTGGCGCTGACCTTCTCCCGGCGGGCTGCGGCCGATCTGCGGACCCGGATCGCCGGCCGGCTCGGGCGGGCCACCCTGACCCCGCTCGCCATGACCTTCCACGCGTTCTGTTACGCCCTGATCCGCCGGTTCGCCGCGACGGGGGAGCTCGATCCGTCCTCGGCTTCGGCGGGGGGACCGGGGGTCGCTGGCGGCCTGGGTGCTGCGGCAGGGCCGGAGGCGGCCCGGATCCGGCTGCTGACCGGGCCGGAGCAGGAGTTCCGGGTCCGGGAGACGCTGGCCGGAAGCCTGGAGACCCGCCGGGCGAACTGGCCGCCGTCGGTCGACCGGGCCTTCCCGACCCGGGGGTTCGCCGCCGAGGTGCGGGCGGTGCTGGCCAAGGCCCGCCAACTCGGCATGGACCCCGAAGACCTGGTCGAGGCCGGTAAGGCGGCCGGGCGGCCGGAGTGGAGCGCGGTGGGGGAGTTCTTCGACGAGTACCTCGACGTGCTGGACGCCGAGCAGGTGTTGGACTACGCCGAACTGGTGCACCGCTGCCGGATCCTGTTGAGCGACGACGTGGTGCTGGCGACCTTGCGGGCCGAGCTCGGCTGCGTCTTCGTCGATGAGTACCAGGACACCGATCCGGCTCAGGTGCGGTTACTGCAGCAGCTGGTCGGCCCGGGCCGCGACGTGATCGCGTTCGGCGACCCGGACCAGTCGATCTACGCCTTCCGCGGCGCCGAGGCGCGCGGCATCCTCGACTTCCCCGACCGGTTCCGGACCCTCGAGGACCGACCGGCGAGGGTGCTGGCGCTCGGCCGGTGCCGCCGGTTCGGGCCGCGGATCCTGGCCGCCAGCCGGCAGATCGTCCGCCGACTGGGCGTGCCGCGCAGCCTGCCGGCCGAGGTGTTCGCCGCCTTCCGCAATCCGCGACCGGCCGGCGGTGAAGACGTCCCGGCCGGGTGGGGCGGCCGGGTCGGGCGGCTCGGCGGGACCGGCCGACAAGGGCCGGGTCGAGGTCTACACCTGCGCCAGCGCCGGGGCCGAGGCCGACCACATCGCCGACCTGCTGCGGCACGCCCATCTGCGCGACGGGGTGCCCTGGTCCGACATGGCCGTCCTGGTCCGCTCCGGCCGGACGACCATCCCGGCGCTGTCCCGGGCGTTGACGGCGGCCGGCGTCCCGGTGGAGGTCGCCGGCGACGAGATCCCGTTGATGAGCGAGCTGGCGGTACGGCCGCTGCTGACCGCGCTCGGGGTCGCGGCCGCCAGTGCCGGTACGGGTGTGGGCGGACCGGTCCGGTTGCAGCTCACCGGGGACGAGGCCCGGCTGCTGCTCACCTCGCCGCTGGGCCGGCTGGACAGCATGGACGTCCGACGGCTGGGCCGGGCGCTCCGGCGGGCCGAGGGCGCGCTGCTCGCCGGCTCCGGACTGGCCCGGCCTTCGGATGAGTTGCTGCGCGCGGCCCTGGCCGATCCGGCGCTGCTGGAGGAACTGCCGCCGGGCCGGGAGGTGGCCGCGGCCCGTGACCTGGCCGCGCTGCTGGGCCGGGTGGTGGCCGAGATCCGGTCCGGCGGCAGCGCGGAGACGACGCTGTGGACGCTGTGGTCCGGCACCGACTGGCCGCAGCGACTGCAGACCGAGGCGAGTTACGGCGGTGACGTGGGCCGGCGGGCCAACCGTGACCTGGACGCGGTGCTGGCCCTGTTCGCCGTGGCCGCCCGGTCCGAGGAGATGTCCGGGCTGCGTGGCGTGACCGGCTTCCTGGCCGAGGTCGAGGCGCAGGAGATCCCGGCCGACCCGCGGACCGAGGCCGAGTTGCGCGGCGCCTCGGTCCGGGTGCTGACCGCGCACCGGTCCAAGGGGCTGGAATGGCCGCTGGTCGTGGTCGCCGCGGTGCAGGAGGGCAGCTGGCCCGACATCCGACGACGCGGCTCGCTGCTGGAGGCCGACCGGCTGAGCCGGCACGGGCTGGCCGAGCCCGAACCGACCGCGGCGCGGATCGCGGAGGAACGGCGGCTGTTCTACGTCGCCTGCACCCGGGCCCGGAGCCGGTTGATCGTCACCGCGGTCGAGGGCACCGAGGGCGAGGGCGACCAGCCGTCGAGGTTCCTGGCCGAACTCGACGTCCCCGTCCAGCGGTTGCCGGGCCGGCCCGACCGGCCGTTGTCCATGCCCGCCCTGGTCGGTGAGCTGCGCCGGGTGAGCACCGACGCCGAGGCCGCGCCGGCCCTGCGGATCGCGGCGGCCGAACGGTTGGCCCGGTTGGCCGACGCGGTCGACGACGACGACCGGCATCTGGTCTCCGGGGCCGATCCGGCGCACTGGTGGGGGATGCGCGCCCTGTCGGATCCGGAGAGACCGGTGCTGGCCCCCGCCACCCCGGTGCGGCTCTCCGGCAGCCAGCTGGCTTCGGTGCTGAGCTGCCCGCGGCAGTGGTTCCTGGCCCGGCGGGCCTCGGCGGAGTCGGTGCGGAACAGCGCGGCCAGTTTCGGCACCCTGGTGCACGTGTTGGCCCAGCACGGCGCCGACCGGGGCGACGGCGTACCGGGTGCGGCCGACGGCGCTCGGCTGTCGGATCAGTTGGAGGCGGTCTGGGACCAGTTGGACTTCGACGCCGCGTGGCTCTCCGACGTCGAACGGGTGGAGGCCGAGACCGCGTTCGAGCGGTTCCTCACCTGGCAGGAGGCTCCGGCGCGATCGGACCCTGCTGGGCACCGAGGTCAGCTTCAGCACTTCGGTCGAGCTGGGCCACGAGCGGATCGAGTTGACCGGAACCGCCGACCGGGTCGAACGCGACCTCGAGGGCCGGATCCGGATCGTCGACTTCAAGACCGGGCGGCGGGCGCCGACCGGGGCCGAGGTCGCGGTCCAGGATCAGCTCGGCGTCTACCAGCTGGCCGTCCGGCAGGGCGCGTTCGCCGAGGTGACCGGCGACGATCACCGCTGCGGCGGGGCCGAGCTGGTCTATCTGCGGCTGCCCGACGGCGAGACGGGGATGCCGAAGGTCTTCGGGCAGGCCTCGCTGGACGACGTCCCGTTCCCGGTCGGCGGAAGCGACGACCCGGCTGACGGCGCTCTCCGCCCAGAGACCTGGGTGCACCAGCGGCTGGCGGCGGCGGCGGAGACGATCCGGTCCGAGTCGTTCGCCGCGATCCCCGGGCCGACGTGTCGCTACTGCCCCTTCCGGGCCAGCTGCCCGGCGCAGCGCGAGGGACGGCAGGTGGTGTCGTGAGTGTCACCGTGCTGCACCCGAGGCCGCCGGTCGAGCCGCGGATCCGGACCCCGGAGGATCTGGTCGCCGCGCTCGGGATCGACTTCTCCGCCGAACAGCTCGCCGCGATCACGGCGCCGCTGGAGCCGGGGGTGATCATCGCCGGCGCCGGCTCGGGCAAGACCACGGTGATGGCGGCCCGGGTGGTCTGGCTGGTCGGCACCGGGGCGGTCCGGCCCGAGGAGGTGCTCGGGCTCACCTTCACCCGGAAGGCCGCGGCCGAGCTCCTCGCCCGGGTCCGGGCGGCGCTGCTCAAGGCCGGGGTGCTCGACCCGGCCGGGGTGGACGACGCCGGCGAGCAGTTGATCATGACCTACGACGCGTTCGCGGCCAGGCTGGTCAGTGAACACGGGCTGCGGCTCGGGGTGGACGCCGACGCGACCATGATCACCGGCGCCACCCGGTTCCGGCTGGCCTCCCGGGTGGTGCGGGCGGCCGCCGGGCCGTTCGAGCACATCTCCCGGCTGCGTCCGGACACGGTGACCGAGCGGGTGCTCAAGCTGGACTCGGATCTGGCCCAGCACCTGGTCGGACTGGGGCAACTGGACCGGCATGCCCGGGACCACCGCGTCGGCCTCGCCTCCGCCCCGCCGAACTCCCGCGGCAACGTCTACGTCGACGTCCGCAAAGCCCTGCTGTCGTTGGACGAGCGGCTCGAACTGGGCAGCCTGGTGAGCGACTACCAGCGGTTGAAGCAGCAGCTGGGCGTGGTCGAGTTCGCCGACCAGATGGCCACCGCAGCCCGGCTCGCGGTCGAGGTGCCGGAGGTCTCGGACCAACTACGCGCCGCCTTCCGGGTCGTGCTGCTGGATGAGTACCAGGACACCTCGGCCGCCCAGGCGATCATGCTGCGCGGGTTGTTCTCCGGCCACGCACCGCTGACCGGACGCGGCCATCCGGTGACGGCCGTCGGCGACCCGTTCCAGGCCATCTACGGCTGGCGTGGCGCGGCGGCCAGCAACATCCTGCAGTTCGCGACCCACTTCCCCCGGCGTGACGGCACCCCGGCGGGCCGGTTCGCCCTCACCGTCAACCGGCGCAGCGGGCCGACCATCCTCGACGTCGCGAACGAGCTGGCCCGGCCGCTGCGCAGCGACACCGCGGAACGGTTGACCCAGCTGAACGGGGCCGGCGACGAGGTCGACCTCGACCCGTTGCGGGCTCCGGCCGGGACGCGTCCCGGCCAGGTCCGGGCCGCCACCTTCGACAGCTGGGACGACGAGGTCGGCTGGATCGCCGGGCAGGTCGCGGGCCATCGGGCGGCCGGGGAGGTCGAGCGCTGGTCCGACATCGCGGTGCTGACCCGGCGCAACCTCGACATCGGCCCGATCTACGCCGAGCTGGTCTCGCGCGACATCCCCACCGAGATCGTCGGGCTCGGCGGGCTGCTGAGCCTGCCCGAGGTGCAGGACGTGGTGGCCACCCTGCGGCTGGTGGACGACCTGACCGCCAACCCCGACCTGATCCGGCTGCTCAGCGGTCCGCGCTGGCGGGTCGGCCCGCGCGATCTGGCCCTGCTCGGCGCCCGGGCCCGCGAGCTGGCCCGGGCCGGGACGAAGACCGAGGGCGATCTCAGCGAAGGCATCCTGCACGCGCTGGAGGAAGCGGTGGCCGACGTCGACCCGACCGAGGTGATCAGTCTGGTCGACGCGCTGGAGGATCCGGTCGCCGCACCGTCCGCCCCACCGTCCGCCGCACCTGGTCCCGAGACCGCCGCACCTGACCGCGAGCCGGCGACCGGGCGGAGCCGGGAGACCGGTGGCTACTCGGCCGCAGCGCTGCGCCGCTTCGGCCTGCTCGCGGCCGAGCTGGGCTATCTGCGCCGGCACGCCGACGAGCCACTGCTCGACCTGTGCCGTCGGGTGATCACCACCCTCGGCCTCGACGTCGAGCTGACCGCCACCCCGGAGTACGCCCGGACCCACCGCCGGGACCAGCTCGGCGCGTTCCTGGACGCGGTCGCCGACTACGTCGACGTCGACGGGCAGGCCTCGCTCACCGGGCTGCTCGGCTACCTCCGGGCCGAGGTGGAGCAGGGCAACGGCCTGGACCAGGCCGTGCCGACCGCGGCCGATTCGGTGAAGTTGTTGACCATGCACCGGGCCAAGGGTCTGGAGTGGGAGGTGGTCTACCTGCCGGCGATGGTGATGGGCACCTTTCCCAGTGACCGGGTCAGCGACAACTGGGTCACCGCCGCCGCGGCCCTGCCCGCCGACCTGCGCGGCGACGCCTCGTCGATCCCGCAGCTCGAGGACGCGACGGCGGCCGCCATCAAGACCTACGCCGAACGGCTGAAGGAGCAGCAACGGCTGGCCGAGGACCGGCTGGCCTACGTTGCGGTGACCCGGGCCCGGACGGTGCTGATCGGCAGCGGTCACACCTGGCGGGCCGAGAACGTCCGGCCCCGGCTGCCCTCGGTCTATCTGAAGGCCGTCCTGGCCGAGGCGGGCCGGCAGGGGCGGGTGCTGGCCGAGGCCGGGCCGGTTGCAGAGGTGAACCCACTGGTGGTCGAGGTGGCGCCGACACCGTGGCCGCAACCGCTCGACGAGGACGCCTGGGAACGTCGGCGTGAGGCGGCCGAACTGGTCCGGGCCGGCCGGGAGCGGTTCCGGCGGACCGGCCGCTACGACGAGGCCGAGGGGGGAGCGGGTGACACCGAGCAGTTGTTGCTGGATCAGCAGGAGATCGTGGCCTCCTGGGACGCCGACATCGACCATCTGCTGGCCGAGGCGCGAGCGGCCCGGGTCGGGCGCCGGACGGTGGCCCTGCCCGCCACGATGTCGGCCAGCGCCCTGTTGCGGCTACGGTCCCAGCCGGACCGGTTCGCGGCCGAGTTGGCCCGGCCGATGCCGGCCCGGCCGTCCGCGGCAGCCCGGTTCGGCACCCGGTTCCACCAGTGGGTGGAGCGACAGCTGACGAGTGCGGGCAGTCAGCCGAGTCTGATCGACCCCGATGACGTGTCCGCCGGCGATGCCGACCTCAATCCGACTCTGAATCCGACTCCGGCGCCGACAGGTCCGACCGTGGTGCGGCGGCGACCGAGAGCGCGTTCCGGGCGCTGTGCGAGCGGTTCGCCGGTGGCCCGTTCGGCACCAGCGTGCCGTACGCGCTGGAGGCACCGATCTCGGTGCTGGTCGGCGGCCGGGTGATCCGGGGCCGGATCGACGCGGTCTACCGGGCCGACCCGGATCGGCTCGGCGAACCGGCGAGCCTGCCCGGCTCGGATCGGCTGCCGCCGGACGACCGGCCGTACCGCTACCGGATCGTGGACTGGAAGACGTCCCCCGACGGGACGCAGACCGCCGATCCGCACGCCGATCCCTGGCAGTTGGCGATCTACCGGCTGGCCTGGGCCGAGCTGTCCGGCGTCCCGCTGGCGGAGGTGGACGCGGTCTTCTACTTCGTCGGCTCCGACACCGTGGTCCGCCCGTCCCGGCTGGCCGATCGGGCCGAGATCGAGCGGGTGCTGCTGGCGGTGGAGGGTGCGGACTGAGCCGGGCAGGAGGGTGGCGCCGGCCGTGGGAGAGACTGGTCCGGTGATCAATTGGGACACCGCAAGCCGGGTCGATCGGGCCGACGGCACACGCACCTCGGGCGACTGGGTCGCCGGTCGCTGGAACTCGGGCCAGGCCGCGGTGGTGACGATCACCGACCGGGGTGCGTTCGCCACGGCCGACGAAGGCCGGCGGCTCCGCTTCGTCCCGGCCGAGGGTGAGTACCGATCGCAGGAGCACCTGCTGCTCGGTCTGGTGGACGGCGTCTCCTACTTCGTCGTGCAGGGCGAGGTCAGCGGGGAGGCTCACACGATCCGCGAGATCGGCCAGCACCTCGGGGACGCCGATCGCGAGCTGGCCTCGATGGCGGCGGCGCTGACCAACTGGCACCGGGCCGAGCCGCACTGCCCGCACTGCGGTCGGGCGAGCGAGGTCCGCCACGCGGGTTCGTCCCGCTTCTGCGTCGCCGAGGAGCGCGAGCTGTTCCCCCGGACCGATCCCGCCATCATCGTCGCCATCACCGATCCGACCGACCGGCTGCTACTGGCCAGTCAGGTGGTGTGGGGGCCGCACCGGGTCTCGGTGCTGGCCGGTTTCACCGAGGCGGGCGAGTCGCTGGAGCAGACCGTCCACCGCGAGGTGTTCGAGGAGTGCGGGATCCGGCTCGACTCGGTCAGCTACTTCGGCAGCCAACCCTGGCCGATGCCGCGCTCGTTGATGCTCGGCTTCAGCGCCCGGGCGGCGAGCACCGAGATCACGGTCGACGGCACCGAGATCGAGGCGGCCGACTGGTACACCCGGGAGCGGGTCGCCGACGAGGTCGGGCGCGGCGAGTTGATCCTGCCCGGCGCCAGCTCGATCGCCCACCGGCTGATCAGCGCCTGGCAGGACGAGCAGCTGCGCTGACCGGGCGGTCCTTCGGGCAGTCTTCGATCGACGCTGACCCGGTTCGACCCGTCCGCGCAGGTCAGGCTCGGGTGCGACGATGCCGCCATGTCGCAGAGCCGGTCGCGTTGGAAGCGCCGTAACGGCCGGTCACGGCGGACCGAGCTGCTGGCCGGCTTCTGGTTCCTGACCCTGCTCGTCTCCGCCGGCGGGCCGCTGCTCGCGGTGCTGGTCTTCCTCACCGACAAGGCCGGCGGCCAAGGCGGCCAGCTCGGATTCCTGGTGATCAGTCCGGACTCGGCCCGCACCATCCTGGGCAACGTCGCCGGCTCACTGATCACGATCGCCAGCCTGACCGCGTCCCTGACCATCGTCACGCTGCAGCTGCGGTCCAACCAGTACACGCCGCGGGCGGTCCGCGGCTTCCTGCGGCGCCAGATCTCCCAGGTGGTGGCCGGAAGCTTCATCGGCATCTTCCTCTACTGCCTGCTGCTGCTGGTCACCGTCCGGGCACCGGGGGACGCCAATCAGCCGTTCGTCCCCTCACTCGGGGTTGCCCTCGCGGTGGCCCTCGCCCTGTACGGGCTGGTGATGCTGGTCGTCTTCATCAACACCCTGGCCCGGACCATCCAGGTCTCCTCGATGACGGCCGAGCTGGCCCGCGACACCGCCGCGGCGATCACCGCCGTCCACTCCGGTCCGTACGCCGGCGATCAGCCCGACGGAGGGCTGGAGGGTTCGGTGGCGCTCCGCTCGGGCCGTGCGGGGTACGTGCAGCGGATCGACCTGGACACCGGCCTGCGCCGCGCGTCAGCAGGCGGCCGGCTCAGCATCGCGGTCCGCGCCGGCGACTTCGTCACCTTCGCCGATCCGGTCGCGTACTGGACGCCGGAGCGCGCCGGCGACTCGATCGATCTGGGGCCGTTGATCACCATCGGCCACGAGCGCGACATCGACCAGGATCCCGGGTTCGGCATCCGGCAGCTGATCGACATCGCCCTGCGGGCGATCTCGCCCGGCATCAACGATCCGACCACCGCGGTCACCTGCCTGCGCTACGTGCGCGGGCTGATCGAGTTGCTGGCCGAGCGGGATCTGCCGCCGGTCACCGCCAACGAGGTCGCCGGTGTCCGGGTGACCGCCCGGGGCTGGACCTACCAGGACTATCTGCACCCGCTCACCGAGATCGCCCGGTACGCCACCACCGACGCCCGGGTCACCGAGGCCATGGTCGACGTCCTGGTCGCGGCGGTGGAGACCAGCCGCGCCGTCGGGGCGAGTGAGCGGGAGCGCTGGGCGGCGAAGCTGGCCCGGGAGCTGAGTGCACCGGCCGTCGGCGCAGCCGCGACGGAGCAGGAGCGGGCGGCGATCCGGGCCGCGGTGCAACGCTGCGGGGCGGATCCGGCGACGATCGTCGAACCGCTCGTCCCCTGAGCCCGGCGGGCTCGGTCCCGAAGTCGGCCCACCCCGCCGACGGGCTCGGTCCTTCTCGACGGGCTCGGTCCTTTTCGACGGGCTCGGGAGGCTGGTGTGTTCAGGCTCCGAGCCGGGGGCGCAGTCCGCTGGCCCGGTTCGCCGCCCGGACCACGGCCCGCCGGATCGCCTCCTCCGAGCCGAACACCTGAACCCGTCGGGTGGCCCGGGTGACGGCGGTGTAGAGCAGCTCGCGGGTGAGCAACGGCGAGTCCGGCGGCGGGACGACGAACGAGACGGTGTCGAACTGGCTGCCCTGGGCGCGGTGGACGGTCATCGCGTGCACCGTCTGCACGCTGTCCAGCCGGACCGGTGCGACCAGCGTCGGCTCGTCCCCGCGGGCGAAAGCGGCCCGGACCGTCTCGCCGTGGGCGACGACCACGCCGGTGTCGCCGTTGTAGAGGTTCATCTCGTAGTCGTTGGCCGTGATCAGCAGTGGCCGGCCGACATACCACTCACCGCTCTGGCCGTAGCCAGGAAGCTGCTCGGCCAGCCAGCGCTCGGCCTCCCGGCTCCACCGGGTCACCCCGTAGGGCCCGCGCCGGTGCGCACAGAGCAGCCGGTGCCGGTCCAGCGCCGAAAGGGCGGCCCGGACGTCGCCCGCCGCGGCCGCGGCGCCGGTGGCGCGGCCCGCCTCGACCAACTCCTCCCGGAGCGTGGCCAGGGTGGCCGGGCGGAAGCCCTGGTCGTCGCTCTCGGCGAAGACCAGCGCCGGGTCTCCCGATCGCAACACGGCCATCACCTCGTCCGGATCGGAGGCCCGAACGGCCCGGGCCAGGGCGTCGATCGCCCCGCTGTAGCGCCAGGTGTGCCGCAGGGCCACCACACCGTGCACGACCGGTTCGGGATCGGCGACCCCCAACCGGTCGAGGGCCGCACTCAGTTCCGGCTCCGGTGATCCGGGTGCGGCGGCGATGTCGGCCAGCACGGCGCCGGCCTCGACCGACGAGAGCTGGTCGGGGTCGCCGACCAGGATCAGCCGGGTGTCGGGACGGGTCGCCTCGAGCAGTCGTGCCATCAACGTCAAGGGCACCATCGACATCTCGTCGACCACGATCACGTCGAACGGCAGATGCCGATCGACCCCGTGGCGGAACCGGCTGCGGTTGTCCGGTCGCCAGCCGAGCAGCCGGTGCACCGTCGAGGCGCGCAGCTCCGGCAGCCGGGCGCGGTCGGCCTCGGGCAGCCGCCGGGTGGCCGCCCGGACGGCTTCCTCCAACCGCGCGGCCGCCTTGCCGGTCGGTGCCGCCAGCGCGATCCGGAGCGGCCGGCGGTGCCCGTCGGCCCCGTTCTGCTCGTCCTCGCTGCCACCGTGTCGGTCCGCAGGGTCCGGGTCGGGCTGATCGTGCAGCAGGGCCAGCAGCTTCGCGACCGTGGTGGTCTTCCCGGTACCCGGTCCGCCGGCCAGCACCGTCACCCAGCCGAGAGCGCTGACCGCCGCCGCCAGCCGCTGCCGATCGGGTTCACCCGGGGCCAGGCCCGCGTTGCTGAAGATCCGGGCCAGTCCTTGCCCCAGCCGGTCCAGATCGGTCGGCGGCGGCGGGCTGGCCGCCCGGCGCCGCAGTTCGATCCGGACGGTCTCCTCCTGGCGCCAGTACCGATCCAGGTAGAGCTGGCCGTAGGCGAACCGCAACGGACGGCCCTCCGCCTGTTCCGCCCCTTCTGGCTGTTCCGCCCCTCCCGGCCCGGAGGCGCCGTCGGTCACGGTGGGGCTGCGGCGGACCGCGTCGATCCAGTCGGTCACCTCCGGCCAGGGCAGGGAGGTGGTGTCGATCTGCTGCTCGGACTCGTCGAACGCCGTCTCGGCCACCGTGCGCAGATCCAGGCAGACCGAACCCACCCGCAGCGCCCGGACGGTGAGGGCGATCGCCAACAGCACCCGGTCGTCCCGGTCGCCGCAGATCCGTCCGATCCGGATCGCCGTGTGGACGTCGGCCGGACCCAGCACCCCGGCTGCGTTGAAGACGCCGAGCAGCCCGCCGGCACCGCGGACCAGCCGGGCGTCGTCGACCACGAGTTCGGCCGGGTTCCGCCCGCGGCCACTGCTCGGTGTGGTCGGCACCGGTGTCCTCATGCCCGGCCGTCCAGCAGGTCGGACAGTTCGCCGATCAGCGCCGCCGGCGGCCGCCAGCTGAACACGCCACAAGGCAGGCCGTTCACCCGTGGGGTCTGCGGCCCGGCCATCCCGCGCAGGAACAGATACAGCACCCCGCCGAGATGGACGTCCGGCTGATAGCCGGGTTGTCGCCAGCGCAGGTAGCGGTGCAGGGCGACGGAGTAGAGCAGCGCCTGCAGGGGGTAGTGGGCGCTCATCATCGCCTGCGCCATCCGCTCCGGGGTGTAGTGGCCCACGGGCAGCCCGCCGAGATCCGGATCGCCGAGCCAGTTGGTCTTGTAGTCGACCACCAGGTAGCGGACCCGGCCGGGATCTCGGACCCGCAGCACGGCGTCGATACTGCCGTTCAGGTAGCCGCGCAGCTTCTGTTCGGCCAGCGCGGGCACGCCCAGCAGTGCGGGATAGTCGTGCAACGGATCGTCCGGGCCGAGATGGCGACGAAGGACCGGCACCAGATCGCCCAGCAGCACTTCGGCGGACGGCTCGTCCCCGCCCGCCAGGGGCAGCTCGAAGGTCAGTTCACACAACCGGTCGGCCCGCTCGATGTCGACCAGCCGACGCTCGCCGGCCAGCGGGCCGAGAGGGGTCTGCAGGGCCGGGACGAGAGCGGTGCCGAGCTGCGAGGCGGTCATCGTGGTGGCCGGGCCGCGGGCCAGCTCGGCGGTGGCCAACCCGGTCAGGGCCGCGGCCAAATTCTCGGTGGCCGGATCGACCGCCTCCAGCAGCGCGTGGACGACGGTGCCGAACTGGGTGCCCATCGGCAGCTCGGCCATCGGCGAGGCCAGTTGCTGCTCCGGCGTCAGCGGCGCCTGGTCCGACGGACCCGGCGCCCCGGCCGAGCCCGGTGGGCCGGCGGGGAGCAACACGGCCTGGTCGGCGAGGACGGCCGAGGCGCCCGACTCGTCGTCCTCCCGGCCGACGTCGGGTTCACTGCCCACACCGGACGTGCCCTCCGCGCCGGCGCCGCGGGCCGAGGCGTCGAGCTCCGCGGCGGCTCCGGTCGGCCCGGCGACCAGGCCGTGTGCGGCCGCGGTGAGGGAGGAGTAGGACGTGCGGCGCCAGTCCAGGTCGAGGCTGCGGCCGAAGCGGCGTACGGCCAGGGCCTCGCCACCCACCCCGGACGCTCTCCACCGCGAGGCCGGCCGTTCGGACATGGTCTCGATCGAGAACAGCTCGGGGGTGAGCCGGGGTTGGCCTCCCGGATCGCCGACCACCGGGTAGGCAGGGTGCGGCACCGCCCCTTCGGTCCCGGCCCGGAACAGGAACCGCTGCAGGGCCGACCGGCCGGTGTTGGCCGACGGCAACCACCAGGTCACGATCTGACTGCGGGCGCGGGTCAGGGCGACGTAGTAGACCCGCAGGTCCTCACCCGCCTCCTCCTGCTGTGCCGCGGCCAGCCGGTCGCGCCGGTCCGGGCCCAGCAGCCCGCCGATGTCCAGAGCCCACCGATGTCCAGCAGCTCGCTCTCGGGCCGGCCTTGCGGCGAACGGTCGTGCAACCTCAGGACCTGCCCCTTGTCGTCAGGCATCCAGCGGTCCCACGCCTCGGGCAGATAGACCACCGGGAACTCCAGGCCCTTGCTCCGGTGGATGGTCAGGATCTGGACGGCCTCCGCGTCGGTCTCCAGCCGCCGGCTCAACTCGTCGCTCTGGCTGCGTTCGGCCTCGTCGATCCGCTCGACCAGCCAGGCCAGCAGCCCGCCGACCCCCAACTGTCCGGCGGTCTGCGCGGCGTGCAGGCTCTGGCCGACGTGGCGCAGATCGGTCAGCCGGCGCTCGCCGCCGGGCTCGGCCAGCAGCCGGGAGGCGAGCCCGGTCCGCTCGGTGACGGCTTCCAGCAGTGCCGCCACCCCCTGGTTGGCCAACAGCCGGGCCCAGTGTCGGACCATGCCGGAGAGCTCGGTCAGTCCGGTGTCGTCCGCACCGGCCAGCCGGGCCAGGTCCCAGCCCACGAAACTGGTCAGGGCGACCTCCCGGATCGCCGGCTGCCGGGGCTGGTCGCACGCCACCAGCAGCCGCCGCCACTCCTGGGCCACCTCGGAGCAGAAGACGCTCCGGGCTCCGCGGACCACCGCGGGGACACCGACGGCGGCCAGGGCGTCCTTGATCGTCTCCAGGCTCTTGTTGGTCCTCACCAGCACGGCGACGTCACCGGGACTGACCGGACGCCAGCGTCGGGCCTCCGGCGCCGCTGCCGTTGCTTCGCTGTTCGCTTCGGCGGCCGGCGGTCGGGGATCGGCCGCGATCTCGGCCCCGGAGTCCAGTAAGGCCACCACGTCGGCCGCCAGGTCCCTGGCCAACTCGGGCCGCCACTGGCTGACGCTGCGCATGCCCTCGCCGCCCGGATCCGGTTCGCGCCGCCGGATCCGGACCGGAGCGCTCGACGGCGGGTCCACCGCGGCCGCAGGGAAGCGGAGCCGGGGTTCGGGATGGGCCGCCCCGACCGGGCGAACGACGATCCGCGGGTCGCCGAGGGCGGCGCCGCCCATCAGGGCCTGCTGAGCCGCCACCAGACCGGCGTCGCTGCGCCAGTTGACGTCCAGGGTGGCCACGGTGTCGGCCTCGGCGACCGCGGCCAGGTAGGAGTAGACGTCGGCCCCGCGGAAGGCGTAGATCGCCTGCTTCGGGTCCCCGATCAGGATCAGCGTGGTGTGGCCGTGGAAGGCGCGACGCAAGACCTCCCACTGCACCGGATCGGTGTCCTGGAACTCGTCGACCAGGACGACCCGGTAGCGACTGCGGAGCCGCTCGGCGGCACGGGGACCCGAGACCGGATCGGCCAGCGAGTCCCGCAGCCCGGTCAGCATGTCGTCGTAGCTGTACAACTGGAGTCGGTGCTTGCGTCGGGTCACCTCGGCCCGGACCTCACCCCCGAACGCCAGCCGCTGCGCCACCGGCGAATCCGCATCGCCCCGGTCAGCGGTGAGGTCAGCGGTGAGGCCGGCGCTGAGGCCGGCGCCGGGGGAGTCGCCGAGGTCCGGCACCAGTCGCGACGAGCCGTTCTGCACCACCTCGTCGGCGATCCGGCGCGCCTCCTCGAAAGTGAACGGCGGCGGCCGGTCCAGACCCGCGAAACGACGCAGGTAACAGTCCGCGGCCACCTCCCGGGTCAGTTCGCCCAGCGACTCGGCGAAGCTGGCCTCCGGGTCGTGGTCGCCGAGCACCCCCAGCCCGGACTGCATGGTCTGGCAGAACTCGTGTGTGGTGGCGATGGTCGCCGCGTCGAAGTCGGCCAGCGCCGCCCGCAGCCGGGCTCTCCGGCCGGCGACCTCGGCATCGCTCCCGCTCGCCAGCAGCAGGTCGAGCCGGTCCGCTCCGGCATCCGTGCGGCGGGCCGGATCCAGGCCGAGGAACCGTTCGGATCGCGCGAGGCGCTCCCGGACCCGCAGCCGCAGCTCGTCGGTGGCCATCCGGCCGAAGGTGACCATCATCAGCTGCCCGAGATCGGCGACCCCCTCGGCGACGAAACGGGCGGCCAGAGCGGCGATGGTGAACGTCTTCCCGGTCCCGGCGCTGGCCTCCAGCACGGTCGTTCCGGTGGGTAGCGCGCCGTACAGGTCGAAGGCGGACGGTTCGTTCACGTCACCACCTCGCTGCCGAGCAGTGGTTGCCAGACCCGGCGGGCCAGGGTGCCGAAGCGACTGCGTTCGGCGGTGTCGCCCCGCTCCTCGGCCGGGATCGACGGCTCCCGTTCCAGATCGGCCACAGTCGCCTCCTCGCCCCAGAACCGGCTGAAGGCGGCGTCGCGCTCGTCCTTCCAGATGCGCTCCAGCAACGGCAACTTCGCCGGTCGGTCGCGGTAGCGGATCGCGGCGAACTCGGCGGCCGTCTTGATCGGCAGCGGCAGCGGGCTGCGCAGCCCGGCGAGGTAGAGGTCGACCAGGTCGGCCAGCAGGAGCTTCGCGAAACGGGGCGGCACCGGTCCGATCAGGGACCGGCCGCCACGTCCGACGGTCACCGCCGTCCAGGACGTCGAGGGCTCGCTCGCGGTCAGCGCCAACAGCTCGACCCAGGCCTGCAGCCGGTGTTTGGGCCCCAGCCGCGAGTAGTTGACCCCGACCAGCCGTTCACCCCAGATCGAGGTCAGCGTCCCGGAGAAACCGATGGAGCCCAACTGCAGCCGGACGTCGATCTGACGCCGCTCGCCGGCGCGGAAGGCCCGGCTGTCCTCGGCCAGTTGCCGGACGTTGTCGGCCACCGGGGCCAGGGTCCGGTTGCCGAGAAGGCGGGGCGGCAGCGTGCCGCGACGCCATTCCGCGTCGGTCAGCCGGCCGAGGTCGACACCGCTCAGGTGATGTTTCAGCAACCGGTCACCGATGTTCCAGGCCTCCAGCTGATCCAGGGAGATCGGGATCTCGTCCGGCGGTGGCGGGTCGTCCTCCCAACCCGACAGGCCCACCCGACTGCGCAGGAACGCCCGGACCGGGTGGCTCAGGAACCGGATCAGCTCGGTCAGTTCGACCGTGTCCGGCTCCGGCGGTGTCGGCAGATCGGCGATCCACTTCGGCCCGGGGTCGGGACCGGTGGAGCCGAGGTCCGCGCGGGTGGCATGAGCGGGCGTGGCATGAGCGGCAGCCGGTCGGTCCGGCTGAACCAGCGCCCGGGCGCCGGCCAGCCCTGCACGGTCGAAGCTGAACGGAGCCGACCACGGTCCGTCCCCGACGGGCAGGAAGTTCCGTGGATCGAACGGCTGCAGCGGGTGCCGGTGCAGGATCTGGTCGCGGACCGGCCCGCCGTCGGCACCCCGGGCGGTCAGATCCAGTACGTCGAGCAGTTCGCCCACCGGCACCGACGGCGGTCTGATCGCGTTGCTGCGCGGATCGGCGCCAGCGTAGATGACGATCAACTCATCGGTGGCTGCGGTGATCGCGTCCAACATCAGTTGGCGATCCTCACTGCGCGGGTCGCGGTCGCCGATCCACGGGTCCACCGCCAGCACGTCGTCGCCGTCCGGACGGCCGGCCCGCGGGAAAACGCCGTCGTCCAGCCCGAGCAGGCAGACGATCCGGTGCGGGACCGATCGCATCGGCAGCATCGTGCACATGGTCAGCGTGCCCGTGCGGAAGTTGGCCCGGGTCGGACGTCCTTCGAAGGCCTCGGCGAGCAGGGTCTCGACCTCGGACCGGGACAGCAGCAGGCCTGATTCTGCTCCGTCGGGGGCTGCGGAACCGATCCGGGCCAGCTCGCCGTAGGCCTGGGTCTGCTGCCAGGACTCGGCGGCCGGGACGTCGGTCAGTGCGTCCAGCGCGTCCCGGCAGAGAGCGACCCAGGCCGCGAGCGGCCGCCGCTCGCTCATCTGCTCGATCACCGCGCCGACCCGGGCGATCAGTTCACTGAACTGGCCGAGGGTCTCCACGTCGCCCGAGTCGACGTCGTCGAAGGGCAGGGTGGTGCCCAGGAAGCGGGCCCCTCCCTCGTCCATCGCCACCCCGAGCAGCAGTCGGTCCAGACCCGCCGACCAGGTGTTCTGGGCGAAATCCCCCATCCCGAACCGGCGCCGGTCGTCGGTGTCGCGCCCCCAGCGGACCCCGGAGCGTTCGACCTGTTGCCGTAGCCGGGCCAGACCGTCCGGGCTCAGGCCGAACTTCGCGGCGACCGGCGCGCTGCTGCACAGGTCCAGCAGGCGGGAGGCCTCCGTCCGGGAGTCGGCGAGCTCGAACAGCTGACCGAGCACGGCCAGCAGCGGATTGACCCGCCGAAGCGAGCGGTCGGCCAGCCGGACCCGCAACCGGTGCCCCGGGTGCGGGTCGGACAACTCCTCGGCGTCCACCCCGAACGCCGCCGAGATCAGCGGCGCGAACGTCTCGATGTCGGGACACATCACGATGATGTCGCGGGGTTCGAGGCCCGGATCGTCCTGCAACCGGTTGAGCAGCAGTTCGCGCAGCACCTCCACCTGTCGATCGGGCCCGTGTGAGGCGTGCACACTCACGCTCCGGTCGCCGGCGCTGATCCGGGCGGTCGGCAGCTCCAGCAGGGCACGGTCGTCGGCGATGTCGCGTTGCAGCCGGTGCAGCAGATCCGGCTCGGTCGGGTCGGGCCCGATGGTGTCGACCCCGGTCGGGTCGAGGCGGTCATGGTCGACGTCCGCACTCACGACCAGTCCCGAGAGCTCGACCTGGAGCTCGCGGAGATCACGGCCGAGATAGGCCAGCAACCGGTGGTGGGGGACGGCCGCGGTCGGATCGTCGACCCGGGACCGGTGGCCGATGTCCGGGCCCGATCCATCGGGTCGGGGCGGGAGGTCGGCGAGCACGCCCGCGACCGCAGACCACAGCGACGGCGACGGGTGCGGCAGCCACAGATGGATCTCACGCTGCACCGCCAGCGCCTCGATCAACGACAGCTGGTCCCCCGACAGTCGGGTCACGCCGAAGAACGACAACCGATCCGGCCACCGGACGAGACCGGGCTCGGCGACCAGCCGGGCGCAGACCGCGGTCAGCCGTTCGACCGGGCCCGCCGCCCCGATCCGGGCCCGGAGCCGCCGGTAGGCCTCGGCCTGCCAGGCGAACTCGGCCGGCAGCGGTTGACCACCCGGATCGAGATCCCGGCCGTCCTGCCACTGCTCCAGCAGCCCCGGGCGGCTGGTGGCGTAGCGGTGCACCAGCTGAGCCAGATGGCGGGCCACGGCGTACCGGCGCCCACCCGACGCCCTCTGCTCGGCGCCCTCGGCCACCGGGCCGGGTTCCGGACGCCCGGCCCGGAGGTGTCGCCACAGTGTCGCCGCCCACGGCTCGTCGGCGGCGTCGGTGATGATCTGCGCCAGCGGCCAGACGGTCCGCTGCGGCGACCAGGGGTCGTCCTGGCGCTCGACCCCGGTGACCGCGGCCGTCGCCTCTGCGGCCAACCGCTGGGGGGAGAGGAACTCGACGCCGGCGCACACCCCGTCGGCTCGGGTGGGCTCTGCGGTCTCAGGCTCGGTGCGGCCCAACCGGCGCGACAACGACTGGGCCAGCCAGCGTTCGATCCCGTGGGTCGGCACCACCACGATCTCGGTGGCGAACGGATCCGGCAACGGATCCGCGAGCACCTCGGCGAGCGCGCCGACCAGACGGTCGGCGCGCCGGGCTCGGTGCAGGTGCAGGCTCATGGTCCGCTGAGCCTAGAACGGCCCACTGACAAAAGTGCCTGCCGGCCTCTCGGGCCACGGACGCGCTCAGCCGGCGAGGGCGTCCAGCTTGGTGCGCACCTGGGCCACCGACGGGTTGGTCAACGCGGTGCCGTCGGCGAAGACCAGGGTCGGCACGGTGCGGTTGCCGTGGTTGACCTCGGTGACGATGTCGGCGGCCTTGGGCTGGGCCTCGATGTCGACCTCGGTGTAGTCGATGCCTTCGCGCTTCAGCTGCGACTTCAGCCGGGCGCAGAATCCGCACCAGCCGGTGGTGTACATGGTGAAGGTGCTCATGCAGAGCAGAACCGCACCTCCCACCTGTTGATTCCCGTCGGTGTCCGGACTGCGCCGGGACCGGGCTTGTCCACAGCCCCGGACGCCGGTTCTGAGTTTTCGTCGGTGTGCTCGTTTATGGTGGGCGTCATGACCGTTTCGGAGCAGTCCCGCCTCTCGGAGGCCCGAGGGTGGGACCCCGCCGGTACGGCCGACCGGATCCTGGACGCGCTCGATCCGGAGCAGCGTGAGGTGGCGACCACGCTGTCCGGTCCGGTGGCGGTGATCGCCGGCGCGGGCACCGGCAAGACCCGGGCCATCACCCACCGGATCGCCTACGCGGTCGCGGCCGGCGTCTACAACCCGATGTCGGTGCTCGCGGTCACCTTCACCCAGCGGGCGGCCGGTGAGATGCGCGGCCGGCTCAGCCAGCTCGGGGTCAGGGGAGTGCAGGCCCGGACGTTCCACTCGGCGGCGCTGCGCCAGGCGCAGTACTTCTGGCCGCGGGTGCACGGTGCCGAGTTGCCGGCGATCCTGTCGAACCGGATGAGCCTGGTCGCCGAGTCGGCCTCCCGGCTCCGGGTCCGCACCGACACCCCTGCGCTGCGCGACCTGGTCTCCGAGATCGGCTGGGCCAAGGTCAGCAACGTCTCGCCCGAGGACTATCCGCGCCTGGCGCCGGCCCGCGGTCGCGAACTGGCCTCGGCCGACCCCGAGACGGTGGCCCGGGTGTTCGCCGCCTACGAGCAGGCCAAGCGCGATCGGGACCGGATCGACTTCGAGGACATCTTGTTGTGCACGGCCTCGCTGATCGCCGAGCACGAGGCCGTCGCCCGGGAGGTCCGGCGCACCTACCGCCACCTGGTGGTCGATGAGTATCAGGACGTCAGTCCGCTGCAGCAGGCGCTGTTGGACCTGTGGCGGGGCGAGGGCGACGAGTTGTGCGTGGTGGGCGATCCGGCGCAGACCATCCACTCCTTCGCCGGCGCCCAGGCCTCCTATCTGACCGGGTTCACCCGCCGCCATCCCGGCGCCCGGGTGATCCGGCTGGTGCGCGATTACCGTTCGACCCCGCAGGTGGTCAAGGTCGCCAATGCCGTGATGGCCGCGGCCCGACGGCCGGTGAGTTCGGGCGGCCCGGCCCCGGCGAACCGCAGGGCCGATCAGAGGGCCGATGAGAAGGCGCTGGGTTCGGTCGTGCTGCAGGCCCAGCGAGAACCCGGACCCGAGGTCAGCTTCACCGAGTCGCCGGACGAGGCGTCCGAAGCGGGCAGCGTGGCGGACTGGTGCGTGGCCCGCCATCACGACGGCGTCGACTACCGCGAGATGGCGGTGCTGTTCCGGGTGAACGCTCAATCACCCGCCTTCGAGCAGGCGCTGGCCGACCGCGGCGTGCCCTATCTGGTGCGTGGGGCCGAGCGCTTCTACGAACGTCCCGAGGTCCGCCAAGCGCTGCTGCTGATCCGCAACGACGCCCGGGTCGGGGCCGATCCGGCTTCGGCGGGCCCCGCCGAAGGCGACGATCCGGTCCGGGCGCTGGACCGGGTGAAAGCCGTGTTGGCCTCGGCGGGCTGGAGCGAGCGTCCGCCGGAGGGCTCGGGTGCGGTGCGGGAACGATGGGAGTCGCTGGCCGCTCTGGTCGGCGTGGCCGAGGATCTGCACCGCCAGGCCGAGGCGAAGGGTGGCGTCCTGAGTCCGGCCGACGTCTCGGCCGAGTTCGACCGCCGGGCCGAGGCCCAGCACGCTCCGGTCGCCCAGGGTGTGACGGTCTCGACGCTGCACTCGGCCAAAGGCCTGGAGTGGGACGCCGTCGCCGTGGTCGGCGTCCAGGAGGGTTCGCTGCCGTTCGTCCTGGCCGACGGGCCCGAAGAGGTGGAGGAGGAACGCCGGCTGCTCTACGTCGGCGTCACCCGGGCGCGGGTCCATCTACGGCTGTCCTGGTCGCGGACCCGCAACGGCAACGGCCAACGCAACCCGTCCCGGTTCCTGGACGGCATCAGGCCCGGGGAGGTGCGATCGACGCCGGCCAAGAACGCCGGCGGCCGGCGGACCCGGGGCAGTGCGCTGTCGGCGAGCTGTCGCAGTTGCGGGGCGATGCTGCACGACGCGGTCGAGCGCAAACTCGGCCGGCACACCGACTGCCCGGCCACCTTCGACGACGAGACGCTGGCCCATCTCAAGCACTGGCGCAAACAGGCCGCCGACGAGCAGAAGCTGCCCGCCTACTGCGTCTTCACCGACGCGACCCTGGTCTCGATCGCCGAGGCCCGGCCCCGGACGGCGGCCGAGTTGATCAAAATCCACGGGTTGGGTACGAGCAAGGCCACCAAGTACGGCGAGGCCGTGCTGGAGATCATCGCCGACGCCGAGGGCTGAATCCACCCCGGCAGGTCGGCCCATATCGGGGCGGGGTGAAAATTCTCATCCGAATTGCGGATAATCGGTTGCCCCCTGCCGCACCGGTTCTCTACTGTGTTTCACGCGGCTATCGACCAGGTACGTCCGCACATCAGATATCCAGACATCGGTCATCACGCCGAAGGTCGAACGAGAGGAGGCGCGCCATGGACATCATCACCACCACGACCGGCATCACGATCAGCAGCGAGTTGACCGCCGGCCTCGGCGTGCGTCCGCTCACCGGATCGGTCCGCCGTTCGATCGCCGGTCGGCTGCTGGTCTCGTCCGAGGTCAAGCCGTTCGTCGCCGCGTCCACCTGCCCGCAGCTGGCCGGCAACCGCTTCTGGATGAACGAGAAGCACGTCGACGTCATGGGCGGCTATGACGCCGATGACATCTTCACCACCCGATGGGGATCAAGACCTGGCAGTCCGCCGGAGTAGAGACACCACTCCGACCGCCTCCAGGCCGTGAATCCCGCAGCATCCGGGATTCACGGCCTTCGTGTTTCCCGGCCCGACGAGAGCCCGCCCACCGGTGCGATCCACCGGATCCGGGCTCGCGGAAGACAAGTTGGCCGAGATGATTGCGCAAGGAATCTCTGATGAGATGCTCAGCCCGCTGCCCGGCGGGGGCTCGCTGCCCTGCCGGCTGGTCGATCCGGAGTTGTTCTTCGCCGAGTCGCCCGCCGACGTCGAGTACGCGAAGTCGCTCTGCGCTGATTGCCCCGTGCGGGAGGTCTGCCTGTCCGGTGCGTTGGAGCGGCACGAGCCGTGGGGTGTCTGGGGCGGCGAGCTGTTCGTCCAGGGCGTGGTGGTCGCCCGGAAACGGCCCCGGGGTCGGCCGCGGAAGCACCCGCTGCCCGAGCCGGTGCTTCCGGTCGCGCCGGCAGCGCAGATCCGGCCGTCGGCGGACCGGCCGCTGGGTCGGGAGGAAGCCGCATGAGTGAGCACAGCGAGGCCCTCGCCGAAGAGGAGAGGATCGCCGTGCCGGACCGGGTCTTCCACGCCGTCCGGCTCTGGCTCGGCCGGGCCCTCTCCTGAGCAGGCGACCTCGCGGTAGTTCGGACGGGCGGTGACTTCGGTCGCCGCCCGTCCTTCGTCGTGGTGAAGCAGGTGTCTCAGTTCGTGGGGTCGGCGTCCTCGGCGAAGCCGGGCAGGAATTCGGCCAGCACCGATCCGAAGTCGGCGGTGGCGTCCAACTGGGCCAGCACGGCGATCCCGCCCAGCCAGACCCGATGGATCAGCAGATAGCTCGGCGGCAGGTTCAGCTTCATCCCGACGCCGCCGGAGGTCCGGATGTTGCTCACCCGCTGGAACTGCTCGCGCATCCAGGCGCGGTTGAAGTGGAAGGCCGGCACGGCCGCCGGCTCGACGAACGGAGCCAGGTACTCCAGCAGGTCGTGGGCGTCGACGGCGGAGGCCACGAAGCCTTCGCGCCGCAACCCCTCCAAGGTCGCGTCCGCGTCACCGGACATGGCGATCCGCATGATCCGGCCCATGGCCGACGGCAACCCGTCCGGCAACTGGGCGACCAGACCGAAGTCGATCGCCCCGAGCCGTCCGTCCGGCAGCAGCTTGAAGTTGCCCGGATGCGGGTCGGCGTGCAGCAACCCGACGATGCTCGGCCCGGCGAACAGGAACCGGACGTAGGCCAGCGCGGCCCTGGTCCGTTCGGCTTCCGGCATCCGGTCGCCGTCGGTCCGGGTCCCGGTGGAGAGCGCCGGCCCGTCGATCCACTCGCTGACCATCACCCGGGAGGTGTTGGTCAGGACGTGGGGGACGGCGAACTCGTCGCTGTCGGCCATCGCCACCGCGAACCGTTCCTGGTTCGCGGCCTCCAGCCGGTAATCGAGTTCTTCGCCGACCCGTTCGCTCAGCTCGGCCGTCAGCCCACGGACGTCGATGCCGCCGGTCAGCGGCCCGGCCATCGCGGCCAGCCGCCCGATCTGGCGTAGATCGGAGCGCAACGCCTCGTCGGCTCCGGGGTACTGCACCTTCACCGCCACCGGGCGTCCGTCCGACCAGACCCCACGGTGGACCTGGCCGATCGAGGCGGCAGCGGCCGGACGCGGGTCGAAGCTCCGGAAGTTCCCGCGCCAGTCGGCGCCGAGTTCGCGGGCCAGGACGGCGTGCACCCGTGAGGTCGGCATCGGCGGTGCCGAGTCCTGCAGTTTGGCCAGGTGCTCGCGGTAGGGCTCGGCGATGTTGTCCGGCAGCACCGACTCGAACAGGCTGAGGGCCTGGCCGAACTTCATCGCACCGCCCTTCAGCTCACCCAGCACCTTGAACAGCTGTTCGGCGGTGCGCTGCTGAAGCTCTTCGCTCACCGTCTCCGCCGAGCTGCCGCCGATCCGCTTGCCCAGGCCGACGGTCCGGCGTCCGGCGTACCCGATCGGGAGGGAGGCCAGCCGGGCGCCGCGCCGGATGGCCGACCGGGCCATCGAGTCGTCGTCAGGCGTCATGAGGCCCATCTTGCCGCGAGCGGCCAAGAACACCCGCACCCGGGATGCATGGACCACCGTCGGAGTCGTGGCGCGTAGTCGGGCGGGGTCACCTCCATCGTGGCACCGACGAGGTCGGCGTCCCCGGTGCGCAGCCAGCGCACCAGCTGGGTGGTGGCGGTCGCCGCCGCCCAGCCGAGGCTGACCGGATCGGCTCGGTCGCCGTGGTGGGACAGCTGGTCGAGCAGCCGTGGCCAGGCCGGGTCGGCGCCGGTGCGGGTCAGATCCAGACAGCCCAGGCACGGGCTGCGACCGGGGACGACCAACGGGCCGAGCAGCGCGCCGCCGAGCCACGGGCGCACCACCAGGTGCGGCTGGTCGGCGCGCATCAGGGCGTCGGTGATCGCCCGGTCGGTCTCGGTGGTCTCGGCTGTGACGACGGTGAGCGCCGGGGCGATGGCTCGTTCGGCGGCTCTCTCGGTAGCTCGCTCGGATCGGTGTCGCCCGCCGGGCCCGCCGAACTCGCTCCAGTGCGGTCCGATCCCCATCGCCGGTCGCGGACGGTCCTCCGGCAGCGGGTGCCGCGGTCTCGACTTGTCCTGCAGTTCGGCGCGGAGAGCCTCGGCCTGGCTGCCGGCCAGCGGATGTGCCGGGTAGAGCGACGCATCGACCGTGCGGGGATCGGAGAGCTCGAGCCCGAAGATCCCCGCTTCGGGCCCGGCGGCGACGAGCGCAGTCCCGATCGCCCGTCCCAGGGGGCCGGCGCCGATCAGCCGGACGGTGGACACCGGAGCCGGCCCGGGGCCGGGACGCTCGAGCAGCCCCGAGGTCCTCAGGGTGCGGAGGGCGGCGTCGACGACGGCCGCGTCCAGGCCGAGGTCACGTCCGGCCGTCCGCAGTTCCGCGCTGGAGCGGGTGCCGTCGATCAACTCCAGCAGTGGGTCGAAGGCCGGCGGCAGCCCCGCCAGGATCAGAGCGGTGTCGGGGTCGAGGCCGAACTGCAGTTCGCGGTCGTCGCGCCGCAGCACCGGACGTCCGGGGTCGAGTCGCGGCCGCCATTGGGTTGCCGTGCCGGGAGCCCCCTTGTCGGCAGGGTCGGCGGGTTCGGTCGGCACCGGTGTAGTTCACACCATTCCGGGGTCTGCCGGGGGCCTCGGAGGCCGGTTGTCCACAGGGAGTTCGGCCGAGACCGTCGGACCGGTGCCCGCCGAAGGCGCCCCGGACGCACCACAGGAGCAGTCCGAGCGGACTGCTCCTGTGGTGAGGATGCGTTTCGGGCCGGTCCGATCCCTGGGAACCGCCGGTCGGGCTCAGGCCTTGCCGAGGATCCGGTTCAGGTTGGTGCTACAGACCGGGCACTTGGCCTTGGCCATCCGGGTGCCCTTGTCGTTGACCACCACGTCGCCCGAAGCTTCGCGCTTGGCCTTGCACTTGACGCAGTAAAACTCGCCACTGTAGGTCTCTGCAGCCACGTTCTCTCCTCGCTCGTCCGCATCGCTGTGGACGTTGCGTCCGCAAGCGCTGATTTCGCCGATCACTCTACGCGAGCCGCGCCTGCCGCTGTGACAAGGGCTGTTCGACGCTGTCGGCGTGTCGGGCCGTCGTGTGCCGGCGGCCCGGAAAGCTGACGAAGCCCCCAGGGAGCGTCCGATCGCTTGCCTTCCCCTGCGAGCGTGCGGACCATCCGGGGGCTTCGTGATCGCCAACTTAGGGGACTCCTCCGACCGCGTCAACCGGCCCGTTGCCGCCGGGCCGCGGCGGCCGTCCACCGCGGGACCGCTCACCTGGGTGACGCCGGAAGACCAGCGTTCACCTGGTTCTATCCACCGTTGTGGACAACTCTGTGGATGCTGTGTGCAGACGTCTGCCAGGGGTGTGGAGGACCGGTCCGGTTGCCCCCGGTTCACCCTCCGTTCACCTGTGGACATTGAAATCTTGACGACTGTGGCTCCTCTGGTCGGATCCGGGTCACGTCCAGTGGCGTGCCCGGCGGGGACTGGCGTCATCGAGCTGTTTCGCTGTCGGGAAGACGTCGAAAAGATTTGTCGGAGGGGCTGCCTACAGTTTCGGCATCGGTCGAGATCCGGTCGAGACCCGGTCGAGTTCGGTCGGAACAGGAGAGGGGTGGCGTGGGGTGGCCATGACAGCCGAGCAGGAACCGCGGGTCGAGGTGCGCCGCAGCGCCCGGCGTCGCCGGACCGTCACCGCCTACCGCGAAGCGGACGCCATCGTGGTGTTGATCCCGGCCCGGATGAGCAGGGCTGAGGAGCAGGCCCAGGTCGCCGAGATGGTCAGGAGGGTGCTGGCCCGGGAGCGGCGTCAGCGCGCACCGAAGGGTGACACGGACCTGCGGGAGCGAGCTCTCGCGCTGTCCGGACGTCATCTCGAGCCACAGCTCGGCTTCGCTCCGGCGCCGGCGTCGGTCGCCTGGGTCACCAACCAGAACCAGCGCTGGGGGTCCTGTACGCCGTCCACCGGAGCCATCCGGTTGTCGGCGCGGATGCAGACGATGCCGTCGTGGGTGGTCGACTACGTGCTCGTCCACGAGCTGGCTCATCTGGTCGAGGCGGCGCACTCGCCCCGGTTCTGGGCCCTGGTCTCCGGCTACCCCGGGGCCGAGAAGGCGCAGGGCTTTCTGGAGGGGTTCCTGGCCGGCCGGGCCCAGGTCGGCGCCGGTGAACCGGTGGGTGAACCGAGCGGCGATCCGGGTGGCGATCCGAGCGGTGATCTCGATGTCGATCCGTGGGACGGTGAGTCGCCTGTCTGAGCCGCCACCCCAGGCGCACCGGCTGGCCCTGGTGCTCGCCGACTGTCGCGCCGTGCCGCCGCCGGGGATCGACGCGGACGCCTTCGCTGCGGCATGCCTGGCCGACAGCTATGAAGTGCTGGCCGACCTGGAGCAGGTTCGCGCGGGCATCGCCTTCCGGGCTCGACCCGACCACGAGCACGATCTCCGGCAGGGGAGGATCGAGGAGTTGCTGTGGCCGGGGGATCTCGCGGTGCCGCTGCCGACGCCGGGGATCCGTGCTGTGGCCGAGGTCGCCTCGGCCTTACGGAGCGATCGGGCCACCCCCTTCACCGAGCTGCTGGTGGTCCCGGCCGACCTGCCGGATCTGCCCGGACTGGTACTGGCCAAGGTGGCCAAGGCGCTGCACCGGGCCGACGTCTGCCTCGCCCCGGAGACCGGCGGCCCCGGGCTGGCGGCGATCGGCGTCCGGTTGCCCTGGCCGGAGTGGTTGGACTCCGGGCCGGAGCTGGATCTCGGCCACGACCCCTACGACGAACTGCGCGCGGTGGCTCCGAGGCCGTCCGCGCTCGCCCGCGGCCCGGGCTGGCACCGGCTGCGCCAGCCGGCAGGGACCGACCGGTTGGATCCCGGCCTGGAAGGGTGGGAGCAGGTCCGGCTGCTGCTCAGCGGCTGACGTCGCCCTGGTTGCCCTGGTTGCCCTGGTTGCTCTGCTTGCCCTGGTTGCTTTGGTCGGCCGTGCGGGCGTAGCGGTTGCCGGCCGCCCGGAGCGACGGCGTCCGGACCCGGAGCAGTGCTGCATCGACCAGGGCCCTCACCGTCGCGTCGCCGGGATGATCGGCGGGCTCGAACCAGCGCAGGTCGGCCGACTCGGCGCTCCGGACGATGGTGGCTCCGGCTGGTGCGTGCACCAGATACTGCACGTCCAGGTGGTGACACGGGTCCACCGGTCCGCACCGGACCGGGTGCCGGGAGAGCAGCAACGGATCCGGGTCGAGCCGGAGATCGCGAATGCCGGACTCCTCGCCGGCCTCCCGGAGTGCGGCCGCGGCCAGCGAGGTGTCGTCGGCCTCGAGATGACCGCCGGTCTGCAGCCAGCGCCCGATCCGCCGGTGCAGGGTCAACAACACCCGGACCCGACCTCGAGGATCATCAGGATCGCCCGGATCATCAGGATCGCCCGGGCGGCCCGGGTCGAGAGGGGCGACGATCAGCGAACTGGCGGTCAGGTGCGCTCCCGGGCAGGTTCTCGACCAGCCGTCGTCGGGGTGGGCCACGAGATGGTCGAGGTAGAGCTGCCGCAGCGCCTGCTGCTCCCGGCCCGGTGCGTCCCAACCGGCCAGCACCCGGCTGCAGTCCTGGGTGAGGCCGTCACTTCCGGTCCTCGCACTCCCGGTCCTCGCACTCCCGGTTCTCGCACGCACCTGCTCGTCAGTCACGCGTCCGGACGGTCGCCCGATCCGTCGGCACCCGGCTCGTCGTCGGAGCTGCCCGGCTCGTCGTCTGCGCCTTCGGCCTCGTCCAGCAGCTCGGCCAGCGCGGCGTCGAAGTCGTCGTCGCTGTCCGCGGCCGGCTTGCTGCGGGCAAAGCCGATCGGGTCGTCGAGGTCGGCCGAGGTCGGGATCAGATCGGGGTGCGACCAGACCGCGTCGCGGCCCTCCGCACCCCGGGCGTCCCGGACGGCGGCCCAGAGGTTGGCCGCGTCCCGCATCCGGCGCGGCCTCAGCTCCAGCCCGACCAGGGTCGAGAAGGTGGCCTCGGCCGGCCCGCCGGTCGCCCGGCGGCGTCGGACCGTCTCGGCCAAGGCGTTCGCCGCCGGCATCCAGCGTGCGGTGGCGGTCTCCACGACGTCGTCCACCCAGCCTTCGACCAGGGCCAGCATCGTCTCCAACCGGCCGAGGGTGGCCTGCTGTTCGGGCGTCTTCTTCGGCTCGAACAGGCCCCCCTCGAGGGTGGCGCTCAGCTGCTCCAGGTTGGTCGGGTCGATCTCGCTGACCGCCTGCTCCAGCGCGGAGGTGTCGATGGTGATGCCGCGGGCGTACTCCTCGACCAGGGCCAACATCTGCTCGCGCAGCCAGGGCGCCGCCGCGAACAGCCGTGAGCGGGCGCTCTCCCTCAGGGTCAGGTAGAGGGTGACATCGGTCGGGCTCTGGTCGAGGCCCTCGCCGAAGGCGGCGATGTTGGCCGGCAGCAGCGCCACCTTCGTGTCGGCGGCCAGCGGCAGGCCGATATCGGTGGCGCCGATCACCTCGGTCGACAGCCGGCCAAGGCCCTGACCGAGCTGCATGCCGAACATGCTGGCCCCCGACGTCCGCAGCATCGGCCGCAGCATCTGCTCCATCCCGGCGAACTGGGCCGCCTCGGGGTGGTCCTCGGCGGAGAAGCTGAGGGCGCCCTCCATCGCGTCGGCGATGTGGGTGGCCACCGGCTCGACCAGCCGTCGCCAGACCGGCATCGTCTGCTCGATCCATTCGGCCCGGCTCCAGGCGACCACGCCGGCTCCGGAGCGGGGGAAGCCGGTCGCGTCGTCCAGCCAGGTCTCGGCGATCGAGGACGCCTCGTCCAGGGCTCGCCGATCGGCGCTGTCCGGGCTCGGGTCCTTACCCAGCGACGCGGCGGTCTTCCGGGCGGTGTCCTTGGTGACGTCCCAGTTCACGCCGCCGTCCGGGGCGGCACCGCCACCGAACATCCCGCCGGCGCCGCCGAACATCGACAGGGCACCCTGCAGCTGCTGCATGAACGCGTTCAGATCCGGGCTGTTGCCGCCCGGACCGCCGATGCTCCCGCCGAGAGAGGCGAACAGCGCCTCCAGCGGGTTGGTCGGCTGGCCCCCCGAACCGGAACCACCCGAACCGGAACCACCCGAGCCGGAACCGGACGGGGTCGAGCCGAAACCGACGGGCCCACGCGAGCCGGTCGACCCGAACCCGGACCCGGAGCCAGACTGGGACCCGGACGACGGTGCCGGGCCGAGCGGCTTCTGCGGCGGCTGTTCCGCGTCCCGCTGTTCGCCCGTCCCGCCCTGCTCACCCGGATCACCGGAGCCCTCCGGCCTGTCGGAGTCAGGTCGGTCCTCGGGCTCGGATCCGTCCGGTCGTTGCTCGGCGTTGTCGTCCGTCATGATGAAAAAACCACTCCTCGGGAGTCCGCTCGATCCTCCGGGCCGGCCCGGTGGATGTCTCTCCATTGAACCGCATCGACCAACCTCGACGTGTCGTTGCCGGGGGATTTCGCTGCGGGCTGAGTCCGAACCGCTCAAGTTCCGTTGCGGTCGTCGTGGTGCGGCGGGGAAGAGGAATTGTCGGAGGGCCCAATTAGGCTCATCACCATGACCGCGCCCCAGGTACGACTGGCTCAGGTGACCGAGGCACCCCTCAGTGTCGACCGGCTGCTGGGCTGCGTCCGGGATCCGAGTGTGGGCGGGATCGGATTGTTCGTCGGTGTCGTCCGCGATCACGACGGCGGCCGGTCGGTGACATCCCTGGATTATTCCGAGCACCCCTCGGCCGCCGACCGGCTGGCCGCGGTCGCAACCCGGGTGGCGGCGGAGTTCGACGTCGTCGCGGTCGCGGTCGAGCACCGGATCGGCCACCTCGAGGTCGGCGATCTGGCCGTGGTGGTGGCGGTCGGGGCGGCGCACCGGCATTCGGCGCTGGAGGCGTGTCACCGGTTGATCGACGACCTGAAACTCGAGGTCCCGATCTGGAAGTCCCAGGAGTTCGCCTCCGGGGACGTGGAGTGGGTCGGGCTGTGATGACCCGACAGACCTGGACGGCCTTCGTCGCTGCGATCGCCTTCATCCTGGCGGCCATCTTGATGGTGGTGATCCCGGTTCCGTTCGTCAGCTGGAGCCCGGGGATGGTGCAGAACACCCTCGGCTCGGTGAAGGGGCAGGCGGTGATCGAGATCTCCGGCATCACCACCTACCCGACGACGGGTCAACTGGACCTGACCACGGTCTCGGAGACCCGGCCTGATTCCCGGTTGACCCTGCCTGAGGCGTTGCTGTCCTATTGGCTGCCGAACCGCGACGTGCTGCCGCGGGACGCCATCTACCCACCCGGCCAGTCCGCCGCCCAGGTCAAGACCCAGCAGACCGAGAACATGGAGACCTCGCAGAGTTCGGCGGTGGTGGCCGCGCTCCGGGCCGCCGATCAGCGGGTGATCACCCGGCTCGCGGTCTCCTCGGTGACCGTCGGTGGCCCGGCCTACCGGCGGCTGCAACCCGGAGACCTCATCCTCAGCGTCGACGGAACGGCGGTGACGTCCTCGGATCAGGTCGGTGAACTGATCCGGAGCCGGCGGGCCGGCAGCACCGTGGCGTTCGTGGTCCTGCGGGACAACAAGAAGGTGTCGGTCTCGGTGACGTCGCAGACCGCCTCGAGCGGGCCGGTCAGCCCGGTGGTCGGGATCACGGTCGGGACGGGCTATCAGTACACCCCCGACATCTCTTTCGATCTGGGCGAGGACATCGGCGGGCCGAGCGCGGGACTGGTCTTCTCGCTGGCGATCTATGACAAGATCACCCCCGGCCAACTGCTGGACGGACGGCACGTGGCCGGGACGGGCACCATCGACGCCGACGGGACCGTCGGACCGATCGGTGGCATCCAGGAGAAGATCGCCGGCGCCCAGAAGGACGGGGCGAGCGTCTTCCTGGTGCCGGCCGACAACTGTGAGGACCTGACCGGGGTGAAGACGAAGATGACACTGATCAAGGCGACCACGCTGGAGGACGCGATCTCCTCCCTGACCGCGCTGAACTCCGGCGCGGCCGGGTCCACTCTGCCGAGTTGTCGATGAGCGCGGACGAGGTGGACGGGATGGACGAGGTGGACGAGGGCACCGAGGCACTGATCGCGGCGCTGGTCGAACTCGAGCGCTTCATCGGGGAGCAGGGCTGGGAGCAGCCGCCGCGGCTGTTCGCCCTGGTCCGGACCGACGACCTGATCGCGGCCGATCCGCAACTGGTCGAGTCCCAGGGCCTACGGGGCAGTGAGCAGGGCGCCCCTGCGGACGCCATGACGGCGATCGAGCAGGAGGACTTCGACCCCGGCGACGATCTGGTCGGAAGCCTGGCCGGCATCTTCTGGCCGGCCGCCGTCCACGGCTGCGCCCTGGCCCTCGAGAGCAGCTTCCTGCCCTCGCGGGCCGAGAACGATCTGCCCGAGGATCCGAAGCTGGCCGCCGAGGCGGTCCGGGCGCACCCGGCTCGCCAGGACGTGCGGCTGGTGGTCGGGGTGAGCCGCGACGGCGCGCGGCACGGCGTCGGTCGGCTGGTGTCACAACCCGATGAACTTCTGGGCGCCCCGGACCTCGTCTCCGGGCTGGGTGAGGTACTGGCGCATACCCTTTCCGGACCCGACTCCGACGAGGAGTCAGGAGAAGAGCCTGAAGCGTGACGCCGTGAGCGTGATGCCCGAAGCGAAATCGCCCGAAGCGAATTGCCCGACCCGAGATTGCCCAACCCGAAATTGCCCGACATGAAGTCGCCCAACATGAAGTCGAGAGTGACGATGCCGATGAACCGCCGCCCGCACGAGCGTGTCGAGGCCCGCCCGTGAGCACCGTCCGGATGCCGCGGCGGCGCAGCGCGGTCCTGCCGACCCTGATCATCGTCGCGGTCCTGATCGTCGTCTTCGCGATCTACACCAACGTCTGGACCGACCGGCTCTGGTACACCTCGATGGGCTTCGGCAGCGTGTTCAACAAGCTGCTGCTGACCCGGATCGGGCTGTTCGCCGCCTTCGGGATCGTGATGGCCGGGGCGGTCCTGGTCAGCGCCACGATCGCCTTCCGGCTGCGGCCGCGGATCCGCACCGGCGGTCCCACCACCCCGCTGCTCGAGCGGTACCGCGAGATGCTCGAATCGCGCTTCATGATCCTCGTCGTGGTGGTCTCGGTACTGGTCGGCCTGTTCGGCGGCGGTGCGGCGATCAGCCGGTCCTCGATCTACCTGGCCTGGCTGAACGCGCAGCCGTTCGGCACGAAGGACCCCAAGTTCGGCCTCGACATCTCCTTCTTCGTCTTCAGCTACCCCTGGTGGCGCTTCGTCCTCTCCTACGCCTTCGCGGTGCTGGTGCTGGCCGCGATCGCGGCCGCCATCGTCTTCTACGTGATGGGCGCCATCCGGCTGTCCGGTCCTCGGCGTGGCGGTAACACCCCCGCGCAGGCGCAGCTGTCGATCATCGTCGGGCTGGCGGTGCTGGTGAAGGGCGCGGGCTACTGGTTCGACCAGTACGGCCTGGAGATCGCGAACGCGCCGCGGTTCACCGGCCTCAGCTACACCGCCGATCACGCCACCCTGAACGCGAAAGTCATCCTGGCCGTGATCGCCGGCCTCTGCGGGCTGCTCTTCTTCGCCAACGCGGTGCTGCGCCGTTGGGTGGTGCCGACGATCGCCCTGACCTTGCTGGTGCTCTCGGCGATCGTGCTGGGCGTCGTCTACCCGGCGGCCGTCCAGGCCATCAGCGTCCGTCCGGACGAGCCGGACAAGGAGCGGCCCTACATCGAGGCCAACATCGCCGGCACCCGGGCGGCCTACGGCGTCGACGACGTCCAGATCACCAACTACTCGGCCAAGACCACCGCAACGGCCGGTCAGCTCCGCTCGGACTCGGCCGCGCTGCCCGGCGTCCGGCTGATCGACCCGGCTGTGGTGGCTCCGACCTTCGAGCAGCTGCAGCAGGTGCGTGGCTACTACTCCTTCCCCGCCGTGCTGGACGTCGACCGCTACACCGTCGACAACGTCGAGACCGATGCCGTGGTGGCGGCCCGCGAACTCGACCGCAGCGGCATCCCGCAGCAGAGCTGGAACAACCTGCACACCGTCTACACCCACGGTTACGGCCTGGTCGCGGCCTACGGCAACCGGAGCCAGTCCGGCGGTGAGCCGCAGTGGCTGGCCTCGGCCATCCCGCCGACCGGCGAGATCGAGCAGAGCGAGCCGCGGATCTACTACGGCGAACTGATGGACCAGCTCGGCTACTCGGTGGTCGGGGCCGTCCAGAACGGACAGCCACTGGAGCTGGACACCCCGGGCGGCGGGGAGGACAACAACCCGAAGCTCTACACCTACGCCGGCAAGGGCGGGGTGGCCCTCTCGAGTCTGTGGCGCAAGATCCTCTACGCGGCCAAGTTCACCGACGGCAACCTGCTGCTCTCGGACCGGGTCACCGATCAGTCCAAGATCATCTACGACCGCTCACCCAAGGAGCGGGTCGAGCGGGCCGCTCCGTGGCTGACCGTGGACCGCGACTCCTACCCGGCGGTGGTGGACGGCCGGCTGGTCTGGATCGTCGACGGCTACACCACCTCCAACTCCTACCCGAACTCGCAGCGGATCTCGTTGCAGGACGCCACTGCTGACACCAGGACGGCCAGCACCACCATCGGCGCGCAGCCCGACACCAACATCAACTACATGCGCAACTCGGTGAAGGCGGTGGTGGACGCCTACGACGGCAGTGTCTCGCTGTACGAGTGGGACACCACCGACCCGATCCTCAAGACCTGGGAGAAAGCCTTCCCCGGCACCGTGCAGCCGAAGGCGAGCATCTCCGACGACCTGCTGAACCACTTCCGGTATCCGCAGGATCTGTTCAAGGTGCAACGCCAGATCCTGGCGACCTACCACGTCACCGACCCGACCACCTGGTACCAGCAGACCGACCTGTGGAAGGTGCCGAACGACCCGGTCAGCAACAACCGGCTCGAGTCGCCCTACTACCTGTCGGTCAAGTGGCCCGGGGACGACGCGGCGAACTTCGCCCTGACCGGGGTCTTCGTGCCCAACAACCGCTCCAACCTGGCCGGCTACATGGCGGTGAACGCCGATGCACGCAGTCCCGATTACGGCCAGATGCGGATCCTGCGGATGTCGGACACCACCCAGATCGACGGACCGGCGCAGAGCTTCAACGCGATGGTCGCCTCCACCACGGTCTCGGAGACGCTCCGACCGTTCCAGAACACCGGATCGACCCAGGTCCAGTACGGCAACCTGCTCACGTTGCCGGTCGGCGGTGGGCTGCTCTACGTCCAGCCCGTCTACACCCAACGACAGGGCACCGGCGGCGGCCAGTATCCGGTGCTGCGATTCGTGATGGTCCGGTTCGGCCAGAGCGTCGGGATCGCCGACTCTTTGCAGGACGCCCTCGATCAGGTCTTCGCCGGTGATTCGGGTGCCACCACGGGCGAGTCCGGTAACACCGGCGGCACCGGTACGGGTGGCACCGGCGGGTCGGGCACCGGTGGTTCCGGTGGCAGCGGCAACGCGGCCGTGCAACGAGATCTCGCCGCCGCCAGTACTGCGTTCGCGGCAGCGGACAGGGCGCTGAAGGCCGGTGATCTGGCCACCTACCAGGAGCAGATCCAGATCGCCGAGAACCAGGTCGCGGCCGCCACCAAGGCCAACGGCGGCTGACCCGTTCGCTCCACCGCCCGGTCAGCCGCCAGGACGGCGTCCTGGCGGCGGCAGCGGCAACGTCAAGAAGGTCTGGCAGGGCACCGTCACCATCTCCAGGAAGTGCCAAACGATCGGTTTCCTTATCGTCAAAGACGGCGGCGTCTACGCACTTGTCGGGTCGTCCGCGTCCGCTGGCGGAGCCGTCTCAGCCCCATCCAGATCACACGCTGACGGCCGTGCCCGGAACGGTGGAAACACGTGGCGATGGTTCCGGCATAATTTCTCAGCAGCAACAGATGCGGCCAGACGTGACCCCCGACGGAGGCAGACCGTGACCGGACCGACTAGTTCCACCGGGATCGACGACATGGAAAGCCCTTTCGCGATCCTTTACAGGAGCAACGGGGTCCGTTGGCTCCGGGATGAGGTGGCTGAGGGGTGTGCGAGAACGACCACCCCGAAAAGTCCGCGAGTCGGGCCAAAGGCGGCCACGGCTTCATAGGCCCGGTCGCGCAGCTCGTCGGGGCGGCAGCGGCCGTCGGACAGTTGTGGGAGTCCCATCAGTACCGCCTTCTCGATTCTGCCCAGTTCGAGGAGGAGCGGCGCATCCCCTGGACGTCGGACATGATGGCGAGGTGGGCGGCGGCGCACGCCGACGGTCAGCGCCTGAATGTGCGTGTCTCGGGGTTCCTGGCCAGGGAGGCGGCGGCCACTCTCGAGGCTGTTGCCGCGAACAAGAAGATGGCTGTGCCCAGTCGCTTCTCTACGACCTCGAACTCGTCCGCGACGTCGTCGCCGCCGTCCGTCAGGTCTTCTCCACCCAGTTCGAGGCTCTGGAAGCGGGTTTCAACCAGTTCGGCGTCGACCTCGACACGGCATTCCTCCGGCGGCTCGCCGAGGACCCGCTCGAGGACTGGACGAGGAGGACGGCGGGGAAGAAGGTCGGTCCGTTCGACGACCTTCTCCGCGACGCGCTCCGTGACCGGGAGAAGTTCATGAAGCTGCTGTTTGGCGACGGGGCCGTCAGGCCGGGGGCGGAGAAGCCGAAGGGTCTCACCGGCCTGGTCAAGCTTTTCGCCGCCATCCCGGAGTGGCCGCGGTCCCTGGCCGACCGTAGCCGGGACAGTGCGGCCGCCCGGCGCGACGACTACCGCGAACTCGCCTTGTTCTCGGCAGAGGTCACCCGGCAGACGGCGCTCCACTCGGCGTGGGGGTGGTGGAGGCGCTGGTCCGCACACGTCTCGGATCGGATCTGGTCGCCGTCGAGGTCGACGGCACCCTCGCAGTCATCCCGGTTGAGAGCCGGCCGGCACTCGAGCGCTGAGCGGCAAGCGCCGGGACGGACCTTCCTGCCCGGCCGGTCTCCGGTCCGATGGGGGGAGAGAGGGTGTCCTGCCGGCCCGACGGACGGGGTTGTGACAACCCCGGTCCGGGAGCCGGGAGAATCGTGTCCGTGGAACGGGTGGCGGAGGTGGAGGTGGCAGGACTGGCCGGTGTCGCCCGTCCGACCTTCCGTGCCTACGTCTCCTGTGGCCAGGCGACGGCGCCGGTCGGTGGCATAAGCTTCCGACCAACCCAGTGCGATTCAATGTGCCAGCAGAGAATCATCCAGCGGTGAGTCGGTTGCTGGTGCTGTGATGAAAACGATGGTTGTGTTGGCCGGATGAGGGAACTTTTGTTCGGCCCATAAATTCTTGCTGGCACCGGGATCCGTGTCGTTTTCGACCCGCGCGCGCTGCTGGCCGGCCTTGCCGCGCAGCAGACCCTGGCCCAGGCTGAAGCTCGGGCCGGTCGGTCATGACCGCGTTCGTGATTGTCCCCGGGGCATGCCACGGCGGCTGGTGGTACGACCCGCCGGTGCAGGCGCTGACCGGCGCCGGGCACACCGCGACGGCTGTGACGCTGGTTGGTCTCGAGGACGAGCCCGATGTCGACCGGCGCATCACGCTGGACACCCACATCGGCCAGGTTAGTGCCGTCGTGGAGCAGACCGCGAAGACAGCGGATGCGCCCGTCGTGTTGGTCGGGCACAGCTACGCCGGCGTTCCCTGTGTTGCCGTCGCCGACCGCGCTCCCGGCCAGGTCGCGGCTCTGGTCCTGCTCGACGCTTTCCTGCCTGATGACGGTGACTCCTGCTGGTCCTTAACCAACGACGAGCAGCGCGAGTGGTACGCCAACGGGTGCGCCGTCAGCGGTGACGGCGTCGCACCGCTGCCGTTCTTCGAGGAACGGGCCCGCCCCCACCCGATCGGGACGTTGCTGCAGACCGTCCACCTCACCGGAGCATTGCAGCAAGTACCGGTGCGGCACTACGTGGCGGCTTCGTGGCCCGGTGAGTCACCGATG